>NZ_JAINWL010000001.1 GCF_021021475.1 Citromicrobium bathyomarinum
TCGCGCTTTTGCACCAAATGGATGGCGGAGAGGGAAAACTGGTGCGCCCGACAGGATTCGAACCTGTGGCCCCCAGATTAGGAATCTGATGCTCTATCCGACTGAGCTACGGGCGCGCCGGTGGGAAGCCTTAACCGCCGCCTCGCGCGCCCGCAATCCCGGTCAACCCCGCGAAGGATAGACGCCCTGCAGCGCCACGCAGAAACGCAGGGTCTGCGTGCCGGGAACATCGAGCCTGCCTTCGGCGCGATCGGCCATTGTCGGCCCGCCATCCCGGCGATCTCCCAGCCGGTTGCGATCCCCGACATGGATCGGCGCACGGCCACGCAGATCGGGCAGAGCGAACGTGGTCCGCCCATCTCCGCCATAGGTGGTGCCGTAGAGCGAGAAGAGCGCGGTGTTCTGGCTGATCGACAGCAACTGGCCGTTGGCCTCGGCCCAGCCATACGGGCAGAAGGGGTAGCCGACCATGATGATTTCGCCGAGATAAGGCGACTCTGCCGCCTGAACCGGAGCGCTTGTCGCGACCGTACCGATCGCCGCAGCTAGCGTCGTCAAAATCCTGATTTTCATGCAATTCCCCCAAAAAGCGACCCGGCGGAAATCCTAGCGCACGGTCCGGTGCTGTCAAAGCGGTTGGGAAGGTCGTCTAATTCGCGTCTTCGGGGGGAGTGAACGGGATCAGCAGCGGGGCGAAGGATATCCCCTCCTCCAGCAGCTCGCGCGCTTCTTGCGCATCGGCCTTACCGTGGATCAGCGCCGCGTCCTTCTCGCCGTAATGCATCGCGCGGGTTTCCTCGACGAAACGATCGCCGACATAGGTGCTGTCCTTGATCGTCTCGGCCTGCAGCTTCGCCAGCTTGCGCATCGCTTCCTGCAGCGCGGGAGGCGGTGCGCCGCCCTGCCCGGTCGCGTCCTCGGACGTGCGCGCGACCTCCACCTTGCTGGCATTGCCCTTGGCGGGCACGGCGGGGGCCATCGGCGCCTTGCCGACCTCACCGCTGCCACAATGCGGGCACGCAATCAGACCCCGCGCGCACTGATCCTCGAACGCGGAAGACGAGCGGAACCACGCTTCGAAGCGGTGGCCACCATCGCAGGAAAGGTCGAACACGATCATGACGCGCGGTATTCCGGAATAGCGCGCCGATTGGCAAGGCTGGGCACCTGCGCGCGGGCCGTGGTGATCCGGTCCGCGTCGATCTCGGCAAAGCCAAGCCCTGCCTCTTCGCCCATATCCAGCAGCACCTCGCCCCACGGGTCGACCACCAGGCTGTGGCCATACGTCCGGCGACCGTCGGCATGTTCGCCCACCTGCGCCGCGGCGACGACGAAGGCGCTCGCCTCGATCGCCCGCGCGCGCGCCAGCGTATGCCAGTGGGCAGAGCCGGTCGGCACCGTGAAGGCTGCGGGGATCGCGATCATATCGCAGCCTGCGCGGCCCAGCGCATCGAACAGCGCGGGAAAGCGGATGTCGTAGCAGATCGTCAGGCCGAGCCGCCCAGTGGGTGTATCGCCCGTCACCGACAGCGCCTCCCCCGGCTGGTAGGCGTTGGATTCGCGCCAGCTCTCCCCGCTATCGAGATCGACGTCGAACATGTGCAGCTTGTCGTACTGGCCCGCAATCTCGCCCGAGGGCGCGATCAGCAGGGAGCGGTTGGCGAGCATCCTGCTCTCCAGCCTGACCGGCAGGCCGAAGGTCGCCCAGATCGAATGCTCGCGCGCGGCATTGCGCAACCGGTCGACCAGCGCGGGATAGCCATCCGCCGCCATCGTCTCACCCGCACGCTTGCGATCCCGGTCGAGCAGCAGCGCCATCTCGGGCGCGAACAGCATATCCGCCCCGCCCTCGCGCGCCTGCGCCATTCCGGCGATCAGCGTATCGGCGTTGGCCTCAGGATCGACGCCCGAGGTCATCTGGAGGACGGCGATCTTACTCACTGAAGTGCTCAGCCTTCCAGCATCGCGTCGAGCTTGCCCTGCCGCTCCAGCGCGTGCAGCTCGTCCGATCCGCCCACGTGGGTATCGCCGATGAAGATCTGCGGCACGGTGCTCGCATTGGGCGCGCGTTCGCGCATCTCGTCGCGCTTGGGGCCGCCCATGGTGATGTCGTATTCGTTAAACTCGACGCCCTTCTTTTCCAGCAGGGACTTGGCGCGGAAGCAGTATCCGCATCCGAACTTGGTATAGATATCGATCTTGGCTGCCACTGCTTGTTCCTCGCGCTTTCGGTGTTTGAGGGCTCTTGCGCGCCTTCGCACGCTCCCTACATTCGATCTGTCCGGCGATGCCACAACGGGTCGATCCGGACACCATGTAACTGACAGAATCGCTCAATGGAGGATTTGTTTCAATGGCACGTATCGATTTCACCCCCTATCGCCGCAGCACCGTCGGCTTCGACCACCTGTTCGACCTGCTCGAAAGCTCGGTCCGCAACAGCGGCGACAACTACCCCCCTTTCAACATCGAGAAGCGTGGCGAGGACGAGTTCCGCATCACGCTGGCGCTCGCCGGGTTCAAGCCCGAGGATATCGACATCACCGCGCAGCAGAACCTGCTGACCGTCACCGGTCGCAAGCAGGACGAGGCGCGCGGCGCGGATAGCGAGATGCTGCATGTCGGCATCGCCAACCGCGGGTTCGAGCGGCGCTTCGAACTGGCCGATCACGTTCGCGTTTCCGGCGCCGATCTGGCCGACGGCCTGCTGGTGATCGACCTGCTGCGCGAAGTGCCCGAGGCGATGAAGCCGAAGAAGATCGCGATCAACGGCCAGAAGTCGTCGCTGAGCCTCGTCGATGACAGCTCCGACAAGTCGGAAAAAGACGCCGCCTGACGCGGCACGGATAGCCTGACAGGCTATTGCGCAAACCAGTCGCCCGCTGCTCCACCCCAATGGAGCGGCGGGCTTTTTCTTTATTTCTATAAGTTTGGGCGGGGTTTGGGGCGGCCCAATAAAGGACCGCCCCGCGGCCATGGCCGCCCTGACCGAGTCTGCCCGTCCGGGTCGCAGAAGACGTTCAAACCCGGGACAAGCTGGATAGATGGGCCCCCCCATAAAATCCTCACGTTGCCCCCACAACGCATTGGAATCCTATGACGGATAAATTCTGAAAGATAAAGACTGTTCGATGTTAACTTTAACTTGGAGCGATCCAAGTTGAGTTGCAGCAGTGCTAAACCAGACGCGACTGACGCAGCGCAGCCGCTACAAAACCGGCAAACAGCGGGTGCGGCGCGAACGGGCGCGACTTGAGTTCCGGGTGCGACTGGACCCCCACGAACCACGGATGGTCGGGCCGTTCGACGATTTCCGGCAACAGGCCGTCGGGCGACATGCCGGAGAAAATCAGGCCGTCCTTCTCCAACTGCTCACGATAGGCGTTGTTCACCTCGTAGCGGTGGCGGTGACGCTCCGAAACGACGGTCGCGCCGCCGTATATCTCGCTGATGCGGCTGCCAGGTTGCAGTTCGGCATCATAGGCGCCCAGGCGCATGGTACCGCCCAGATCGCCGTCGGCGGCACGGGTTTCCAGCCCTTCCTTGGTCATCCATTCGGTGATGAGGCCAACCACCGGCTGGTCCGTGTCACCGAATTCTGTGGAGGATGCGCCTTCGACGCCTGCAGCGCGCGCGCTTTCGATGCAGGCCATCTGCATGCCCAGACAGATGCCGAAGAACGGCACCTTGCGCTCCCGCGCAAAGCGGACGCTGGCAATCTTGCCCTCGCTGCCGCGCTCCCCAAATCCGCCGGGCACCAGGATACCGTGCAGCGGCTCCAGCTGGGCGGCGATGTCGGACGGGTCACGCTCGAACACTTCGGCGTCGATCCATTTGAGCTTCACGCGGACCTTGTTCGCCATCCCGCCGTGGACGAGCGCTTCGTTGAGGCTCTTGTACGCATCCTTCAGGCCGACATACTTGCCGACCACGCCGATGGTGACTTCGCCTTCGGGGTGGAAATAGCGATCGGTGACCTCGCGCCACGGGTCCAGATCGGGCTCGGGCGCGTCGGTGATGCCGAAACCGCGCAGAACCTCGGCGTCGAGGCCTTCCTCATGGTATTGCAGGGGCACCGCGTAGATAGATTTCGCATCGAGCGCGGGGATGACTGCCTGCTGGCGCACGTTGCAGAAATTGGCGATCTTGCGCCGTTCGCTATCCGGGATCGGATGCTCCGCGCGGCACAGCAGCACGTCGGGCTTTATCCCGAGGCTGGCCAGTTCGCGGACCGAGTGCTGCGTCGGTTTGGTCTTCAGCTCTCCGGCCGCGGCAATGTAGGGCACCAGTGTGACATGGACGCTGAGCGTCTGCATCGGCTCCAGCTCGTTCCGCAGCTGGCGAATCGCTTCCATGAAAGGCAGCGATTCGATGTCGCCGACGGTGCCGCCGATTTCGCACAGGATGAAATCGTGGTCGCCCTGATCGGCCAGCGCGAACTGCTTGATCGCATCGGTGACGTGCGGAACGACCTGAACCGTCGCGCCCAGATAGTCGCCGCGGCGCTCCCTGGCGATGATGTCCTGATAGACGCGGCCAGAGGTTATATTGTCGCCCTGGTGCGCCGAAACGCCGGTGAAGCGTTCGTAGTGACCAAGATCGAGGTCGGTCTCCGCGCCGTCGTCGGTCACGTAGACCTCGCCGTGCTGGTAGGGGCTCATGGTCCCCGGATCGACATTCAAATAGGGGTCGAACTTGCGGATGCGGACCTTGTAGCCACGCGCCTGCAGCAACGCGCCGAGCGATGCCGCCATGAGACCTTTGCCGAGCGAGGAAACCACGCCGCCGGTGATGAAAATATACCGCGCCATGGGAGGTGGGCCTTACGGGTTAAGGGCGTGCGAAGGCAAGCCGTTGCAACGCGCCGGCCCGTCTCCATCACCGCCTTTTGAGAAAATTTATTCGGTTGCGCCTGCGAGCGGGTCGGCCGCGTCGCCCTGATCGGCCGCGTCACCCTGCTGTGCGGGTGCTGCAGCAGGTGCTGCTGCACCGCCCTGCGCCAGCGGATCGGCCGGCGCGGCGGGAGTGACATTGCGGTCGAGCGTCGATTCGATCGAATCGGTGCCCGTCATGTTCACCGCGAGCGAAGCGAGAACGATCGACAGGACCACGAAGACGACTGCCAGCCAGCGGGTCGCGCGGGTCAGGAAATCCGCCGCGCCGCGTGCGCTCATCATGCCGCCAGGCGACCCACCGCCGCCGATCCCGAGGCCGCCGCCTTCGGAACGCTGCATCAGGATCACGCCGACCAGCGCGGCTGCGATGATCGCCTGGAGAACGGTGAGGAAAAGAAACATGATGATGGCTGCTTTCGGCTGATATCTTGGTGCCAGATGGGATCTTGGCGCGCGTTAGGCAAGCAATGCCTGCGCCCGGCCCCGGCTCAATCGCGGTTGGTGATAACTTCCTGCACCGCGAGCACGATGTTCATGAAGCTTTCGGCAGACAGGCTCGCCCCGCCGACCAGCGCACCGCCAACCTCGTCCCCGGCGATGATCTCTGCCGCGTTCTCGGCATTGACCGAACCGCCGTAAAGGATGCGGACCGCTGCGCCCTCTTCCTCGCCATAGGTCTTGACCAGGAAGGCGCGGATCGCGCTGTGCATCTCGACGATTTCGTCGATGCTCGCCGCACGGCCGCTGCCGATCGCCCAGATCGGTTCGTAAGCAATGGTCAGCCGCTCGCCGGGCTCCTCGATCGTCGCGGGAAGCGACGCCTTGAGCTGGCGGAGGACGAAATCGACCGCCTTGCCCGATTCGCGCTTCTCCATCGGTTCACCGCAGCACAGGATCAGCTTGAGCCCGGCGGCAAGCGCGGCGGTGCCCTTCTCGCAGATCAGCGAATCTTTCTCGCCATGACCCTGGCGCCGCTCGCTGTGGCCCAGAATCACGAAGCCCGCGCCCGCATCGGCGACCATCGCGGCGGAAATATCGCCGGTATGCGCGCCGCCATCGGCGGGGTGACAATCCTGCGCGCCGACCCCGATCTGCTCGGCCTCGCGGCGGACGGGATGGATCAGGGTGTAGGGCGGCGCGAGCGCGATCTCGACCTGCATCAGCCGCTGCGCGGCGCGGTCGATCGCGCGCGCTTCGGACAGCATCGCACGCGTGCCGTGCATCTTCCAATTGCCAACGATGAAAGGGCGGATCGCCATTCCGATAGGTTTCCTGCTATTTTTCTAAGAAATTACGTCGCGCAACGGGTTTCTCCCGTTACGCAGACGCGGCTCGGTAGCGAAGGACAGCCCGAAGGTCAAAACCATGCTCGCCTTGCGGCACGCTCTTCGCCGAATTAAGGCTTGCGCGCGATGCGCCAGCGCAACACAGCGCCGGTGCTTACCAGCAATCTGCCAGCTTCCACCCGTAAGGCCCCCGCACCCATGATCAACTTCTTCCGGTCCTTCTTCCAGTCCAAGATCGGCCTCGGTCTGACGATCGGCTTCCTGGTCCTGATCGCGATCGCCTTTGCCGCCGGCGATGTCGGCAATTCGGGCTCTTTCGGTGGCCTTTCGGGGACCAACAGCGTGGCCGTGGTGGGCGATGAAGACGTGACCACCGCCGAACTGCGCCAGTCGGCGGACAATGCCTTCCGCCAGGTGCAGCAGGATGAACCGACGCTCTCGATGGCCGAGTTCGTCGAAGACGGCGGCCTGATGCAGGTGCTCGACACGCTGCTGGACCGGGTCGCAGTCTCCGAATTCGGCAAGATGCTGGGCGTGCGCGCGGGCGAGAACCTGATCAACAGCGAGATCCGCATGATCTCCGCGTTCCGCGGCCCCGACGGGAGCTTCAGCACCGAAGCCTACCGCGCCGCGCTGCAACAGCAGGGACTGACCGACCAGATCGTGCGCGACGACCTGTCCGACGGGCTGATTGCGCAGCAGGTGCTGGTGCCCGCGGTGTTCGGCGCAAAATTCCCCGACAGCATCGTCGCGCGTTACGCGACCCAGCTGCGCGAGAAGCGCGAGGGCTCCATCGCGCTGGTGCCCGCCGAACTCTTCGCGCCCAAGGACGACCCGACCGACAAGCAGCTGCAGGCATATTACAACGCAAACCGCACCGACTTCATGCGGCCCGAGCGGCGGCAGGTACGCTATGCTCTGTTTGGCGCCGATCAGCTGGCCGACTCGGTCGAGCCGACCGCTGCGGAGATCAAGAAGCGCTACGACGACAATGCCGATCTTTACCGCGCGAGCGAGGACCGCACCTTCACCCAACTGATCGTGCCCACCAGGCAGGCGGCAGAAAGCTTCCGCGAGCGCGTGGCCGATGGTGCATCGCTGACCCAGATCGCCGAAGAGGCAGGTCTCGAAACGCAGCAGATCGGCCCGATCAAGCGCGAGGATTACGCCCAGCAGGCCAATGCTGCGGTCGCCGAGGCGGTGTTCTCCGCCGATCGGGGCGAAATTGCGCCGATCGCACGCAGCCCGCTGGGCTATCACGTTGTGCGGATCGACGATGTGAAAACGATCCCCGCCCGTACCCTCGCGCAGGCCCGCGACGAGATCGCCGATGCGCTGCGTGCGGACAAGCAGCGCCGTGCGCTGACCGAGCTGGCCAGCGATATTGATGCCCGCGTGACCAGCGGCGAATCCTTCGCCGACATCGCCGAGGCACTCGACCTCGACATCCAGACCACCCGGCCGCTGCTCGCCGATGGCCGGGTCTATGGTGGCCAGCAGGGCGAGACGGCACCCGAAGTGGTCCAGCCGCTGATCCAGACGGTGTTCCAGATGCGCGAAGGCCAGCCGCAAATCGCCGAGGTCGAGACGGGCGAGACTTTCGCGCTCTACGAAGCGTCTGAAATCTCACCCGCCGCAGTCCCGCCGCTGAAGGAAATTCGCGATGCAGTGACGGCACGCTGGACCATGGCCGAAGGTGCCAAGGCTGCGAAGGCGGCTTCCGACCGGATCCTCAAGCGGGTGAAGGATGGGAAATCGCTGGCCGAGGCAATCCGCGCCGAAGAGACCCGCCTGCCCCCGCCCCAGCCGCTCAGCCTGACGCGTGAGCAGATGATGCAGATGCAGCGTCCCAACCCGCCGATCTCGCTGATGTTCGCAATGTCCGCAGGCACTGCCAAGCGCCTCGAAGCACCGCGCAATGCCGGGTTCTTCCTCGTGCAGCTGGACGAGATTACCGCAGGCAAGGTCGCCAAGGACGATCCGCTGATGGGTGAGGCGCGGCGCGGCTATGGGCAGCTGCTGAGCCGCGAATATGGCGATCAGCTGCGCAATGCGATCCGCACCGAAGTGGGGATCGAGCGCAATGCGGACGCGATCGAAACCGTGCGCCGCCAGCTCACCGGCCAGTCCGCCAACTAGTCGGCGCGAGATGCTGCGTAACCGAGATGCCGCACACGACCGGCTGACGCAGGGCCTGCCCGCGCTCGTCTGGCAGCGGCGCATCGCCGATACGCTGACCCCGGTCGGCGCGGCGTGCGCGCTGATGGAGGACGGGCGCGGAGACTTCCTGCTCGAATCGGTCGAGGGGGGAGAGATTCGCGGGCGTTACTCGATGCTCGGGCTCGATCCCGATCTGGTGCTGCGCGCCGATGGCGAGAGCGCCGAGGTCAATCGCGACTGGCGGCGGAACCGCGATGCCTTCGCCCCGGTCCAAGGCGACGGGCTAGCCGCGCTTCGCAGCCTGCTGGGCGAGATCGCGATGCCCACGCCGGAGGATCTGCCGCCTGCACTCGCGTTGCTGGTGGGCTATTTCGGGTACGAGACCTTCGCGCTGGTCGAGAAGCTGCCGCGCGCCAGCGACGATCCGCTGGGCCTGCCGGACATGGTGTTCACCCGCCCCGGGCTGGTGCTGGTGTTCGATGCGCTGACCGACGAGGTGTTCGTGATCGCGCCGGTCTGGCCCTCGGATGCTGAGGCAGCTCATGTGCTGGACGCCGCGGAAGAACGGATCGAGGAGGCGCTGCGGCGCCTGTCCCAGCCTGTTCCGCACGGCGATGCGGCACCGGACACGCTCGACCCGGCGACGATGGACCTGCGCCCGACCGTCGCAGGGGATGATTACGCCGCGCGGGTCGCTCGCGCGCAGGACTACATCGTTGCAGGAGACATTTTCCAGGTGGTGCTCGCCCAGCGCTTCACCACCCCCTTCCCCCATTCCGCAATGGCGCTGTATCGCGCGCTGCGGCGGGTGAACCCCTCGCCCTTCCTCTACCTGCTCGATCTGCCCGAAGTCGGCATGGTCGGCTCCAGCCCCGAAATCCTCGTGCGGCTGAGAGACGGACAGATCACCATCCGCCCGATCGCCGGCACCCGCCCGCGCGGCAAGACGCCCGAGGCGGACCGCGCTGCGGAGCGCGAGCTGCTCGCCGATCCCAAGGAACGCGCCGAGCACCTGATGCTGCTCGACCTCGGGCGCAACGACACTGGTCGTGTTTCCACACCGGGTAGTGTCGAAGTGACGGACAGCTTCATGGTCGAGCGCTATAGTCACGTCATGCATATCGTCAGCAATGTTCAGGGCCGCCTCGACGCAGGCAAGGATGCGCTCGACGCGCTGTTCGCGGGGTTCCCCGCGGGCACCGTCAGCGGCGCGCCCAAGCTGCGCGCGTGCGAGATCATCGCCGAGCTGGAGAGCGAGAAGCGCGGACCTTATGCGGGCGGCGTCGGCTATTTCGCGCCCGACGGCAGCTTCGATTCGTGCATCGTGCTGCGCACCGGGCTGGTGAAGGACGGCACGCTGCACGTCACCGCAGGCGCAGGGATCGTCGCGGACAGCGATCCGGCCTCCGAACAGCGCGAGTGCGAGGCGAAGGCGGGCGCACTGCTCGCCGCCGCGCGCGAAGCGGTGCGGGTGGCTGGCGAAGCGGGGTTCGGCCAGTGATGCGCCGCAGCCTCCCCCTCATCGCCCTTTCGCTCCTGGCGTTGACCGCCTGCGACCAGCCTGCCGCGGGCGATCCCGTGATCCGCACCGATATCAGCGGCGAGAAGGGCGTCGAAATCGCGCGCGCCGAGCAGGCCGAGGCGAAGCCTTCGGCCAGCCCGACGCCCACGCCGACACCCAGCGAGACCACCGCGCCCGAGGATTCGGCGTGCCAGCCGGTCCGCTTCGAGGATGTCGTCTTTACCGAATGCGTCGCCGATCCGGCAAAGCATCGCGTGGCAATGGTCCTCGGCAATCCGCCTTATCGCAGCCTCGCCAAATATTCGGTATCGCGGCCCAAGGATGCGCCGCGCGTCGCCTTCGCGATGAATGCGGGGATGTATGACGGCGAAGGCAAGCCGATCGGCTATTACGTCCAGAACAAGGATCGGCTGCAGGAGCTCAACCGCAATGACGGTTCGGGCAATTTCCACCTGAAGCCCAACGGCGTGTTTTACGGCACTGGCGGCACGTGGCGGATCAAGACCAGCGACAACTTTTACAGCACCGTGGGCGATCGCCCCGATTTCGGCACGCAAAGCGGGCCGATGTTGCTGATCGAAGGCAAGGTCCATCCCGAGATTTCGGCGGACGGCCCCTCCAAGCGCATCCGCAACGGCGTAGGCGTAGACAAGGACGGCAAGGCGCATTTCGTGATTTCGAGCCGCCCGGTGAGCTTCGGCCAGTTCGCGCGTTTCTTCCGCGACGTGGCGAAGACGCCCAACGCGCTCTATCTCGACGGGACGGTATCGAGCCTGTGGGACCCTGCGCGCGGGCGGATGGACACCCGCGCCGATCTGGGCCCGCTGGTCGTCGTCGAATTCAAGGAATGATGATGGAATACGAACGCAGCCTCTATCCCGAGATCGAACCTTACGAGACCGGCATGCTCGATGTCGGCGAAGGCCATTCGCTCTATTACGAGCGGGTGGGCACGCCCGGCGCGAAGCCTGCCGTGTTCCTCCACGGTGGCCCTGGCGGCGGCATGTCGCCCGCGCACCGCCGCCAGTGGAACCCGGAGAAGTACGACGTCCTCCTGTTCGACCAGCGCGGCTGCGGCAAGTCGCTGCCCTTCGCGGAGATCGAGAACAACGACACCTGGCGCATCGTCGAGGATATCGAGCGTCTACGCCAGATGTGCGGGCATGAGAAATGGCAGGTCTTCGGCGGCAGCTGGGGCGCGACCCTGTCGCTCGCTTACGCGCAGACCTATCCCGAACGCACCAGCGAGATCGTGCTACGCGGCGTGTTCCTCGGCCGCCAGAAGGAGAAGGACTGGCTCTACTCCTACGGCGCGAGCGAGATCATGGGCGAACAATGGGACAAGTTCACCGGCCTGATCCCCGAGGACGAGCGCGACGACCTCGTCAAAGCCTACCACACCCGCCTGACCAGCGACGACGAGGCCACCCGCCTTGCCGCGGCTAAGGAATGGTCGATGTGGGAAGGCAATGTCGCGACGCTGCTGCCCAATGACGACCTGCTGAGCAGTTTCGCCGATCCGTCCAAAGCCGTCCCCTTCGCCCGCATCTGCGCGCGCTTTTTCCTGGAGAATTTCTTCCTCCAAGAAGGCCAGCTGCTGCGCGATGTCGGCAAGCTGAAGGGCATTCCCGGCATCATCGTGCAAGGCCGCCACGACATCTGCACCCCGCCCGTCTCCGCATGGGAGCTGAAGAAGGCGTGGCCCGAAGCGGAACTGTGGATCGTCCACGACGCAGGCCACTCGGCGGGCGAGCCTGGGATCATCGACGGCCTCGTTCGCGCGACGGACAAGCTGGCTGAACTTTAACGTCTATCTAAGTTCTTTCCCTAGAATGCGCTCAGCCACTTTGACCGCGTTTTGAACCTTCATCTCAATTGAGTCTGGGTCATCGCTATCCATATTCCAAATATCGGCTTCTAACCTCCTCCTGAAATTTTTGTCTTCGTAGCCCTCATATGGAGTGGAATACATCATTTGCGCAGCAGTTCTAATGCGAGCAAAACAGCGCCTCATCGCTTGGCACTCTTCATAAATTTCTTCACCGAAGTGCGCCTTCAACTGGAGGCCGAGAACATAGAAATCTTCAAATGTTACTTGCTTTGCTTGCAGGCGCTTCCACGTCGCTTGACCCAAATCACGACCGTGCCTTTCTGCCGGTGACTCGTGATCTTCGACGTCGCGATCGGCGCTTTCAGACGCGTCACCGAACGGAGACCTAATTGCCTGAAACGCATGCTCAATCTTGTAGAACTGAGTAAGTCCGTCTTCAGCTAACTCAATTTTCCGGCCCCCAAGACGCTCAGCACGCCACGCATTCAGGCTCTTAACTCCCTGCCAAGCGGCGAAAAGAGCGGCCAACGCTACCCCGAGATCGCCGAATGCCGAAACGTGATCGGTTGTGAGATATGGGATCATTGCTAAGGGACCTCCGCATTGCCAAGAGTGCCCTATATGATCCTCGTCATCGACAATTACGACAGCTTCACTTTCAACCTGGTCCACTACCTGCAGGAACTGGGCGCCGAGGTGCGCGTGGAGCGCAATGATGCGCTGACCGCTCGCGAGGCGGTGGGCAGCGGGGCGAAGGGCATCCTGCTCTCGCCCGGCCCGCGCACGCCGAACGAGGCGGGGATTACGCTCGATACCGTCGCCGCCTGCGCCGATGCCGGGCTGCCGCTGCTGGGCGTGTGCCTCGGCCATCAGGCGATCGGGCAGCATTTCGGCGGGCGCGTGGTTCAGGGCGGGCTGATGCACGGCAAGACCAGCGCGGTGACGCATGATGGCAGCGGCGTGTTTGCAGGGCTGCCCAGCCCCTTCGACGCGACCCGCTATCACTCGCTGGTGGTCGAGGACATCCCGGACACACTGGCGGTCAACGCGACCAGCGAGACGCCCGGGCTCGACGGCACCAGCGTGATGGGTTTCCGCCATGCGCAGCTGCCGATCCACGGCGTCCAGTTCCACCCCGAAAGCATCGCCACCCAGCATGGCCACGCATTGCTCGCCAACTTCATGCGCGTGTGCAGGATCGAAGCGCGCGAAAGGCAGGCGGCATGAAGTCTCTCCCCCTAGCCGTTCCACACATGAACGAGGCCGAGGCCGAGGAGGTCTTCGGCTGGATTCTCGACGGCGAAGCTTCCGACGCGGAAATTGCGCGCTTCCTGCTCGCGATGACCGAGCGTAGCGAAACCGCCGACGAGATCGCGGGTGCGGCGCGGGCCCTGCGCGCGCGCTACATCCCGGTGAACGGCCCCGACAATGCGATCGACGTGTGCGGCACGGGCGGCGACGGGCACCACACCCTGAATGTCTCGACCGCCGTGGGCCTGGTAGTCGCGGCCTGCGGCGTGCCCGTGGCGCGGCACGGCAACCGCGCGATCTCCTCGCTTTCGGGCGTGGCGGATACGCTGGAGGTGCTCGGCCTCGACATGGAAGCCGCCGGGCGCACGGCGGAAAAGACGCTGAACGAGATCGGCATCTGCTTCCTCTTCGCGCCCAACCACCACCCCGCGATGCGCCGGATTCAGCCAATCCGCAAACAGCTTGGCCGCCGCACGATCTTCAACCTGATGGGCCCGCTGTCCAACCCGGTCGGCGTCAAACGCCAGCTGATCGGCATCGCACGCCCCGGCTATGTCTCGATCTATGGCGAGGCCGCCGCGCGCCTCGGCACCGAGCGCACGCTGATCGTCTCGGGCGACGAAGGGCTCGACGAACTCAGCCTCGCCGCCGGGAACGAAATGGCGGACGTGACCGGCCACGAATTCGCCATGCGCCGCGTCGATGCCAGCATGGCGGGCCTCGAACACGCGCCGGTCGAAGCGATCCGGGGCGGCGATCCGCAGCACAATGCCAAGGCGCTGAGCGCGCTGCTGCAAGGCACACCCGGCCCCTATCGCGACGCGGTGCTGTTCAACTCCGCCGCCGCGCTGATCGCGGCGGGCGAGACCGAGGACTGGAAAGAGGGCGTGGCGACCGCAGCCGAGGCGATCGACAGCGGCGGGGCGCAGCACCTGCTTGAGCGGTGGATTGAGATGGCGAAGTGAGTTCCATAGAACTCCGTTCGTCCTGAGCCTGTCGAAGGACCGCCCTTCTTCTGCGCATCAGCCCAAACACAAGTACGACCCTTCGACAGGCTCAGGGTGAGCGGACATTGAGGTTAGACGGTTGAACAAACTCCAAGAAATCTGCGCCACCAAGCGCGTCGAAGTGCGCGAACGCCAGTCCGCCACGCAGGTCAGCGAACTGATCGCCCGTATCACCGCGCAGGCCCCGCCGCGCGGATTCGAGGCTGCGCTGCGCCAGACCCACGCGGATGGCCGCCGCGCGCTGATCGCAGAAATCAAGAGAGCTTCGCCCTCCAAGGGCCTGATCCGCGAGGATTTCCAGCCCGCCGAGCACGCGAAAGCCTATGCCGCAGCGGGGGCAAGCTGCCTCTCCGTCCTCACGGATGAGAAGTACTTCCAAGGCCACTCCGACTACCTCGTCGCCGCGCGCGAAGCCTGCGCCCTGCCCGCATTGCGCAAGGATTTCATGGTCGATCCGTGGCAGTGCGGCGAAGCGCGCGCGATGGGCGCAGACGCGATCCTGATCATCGTCGCCGCGCTCACCGACCAGCAGGCGGCCGAGATCGAAGCTGCGGCGGACGAACTGGGCATGGACGTTCTGGTCGAGGTCCACGACGCTGCTGAGATGGAGCGTGCGCACAAGCTGAAATCCCGCCTGATCGGGGTCAACAACCGCGACCTGCGCAGCTTCACGACCGACATCGCCACCACCGAAGCACTGATCCCGCTCGCTCCGGAAGGCGCGTTTCTCATCTCCGAAAGCGGGATCGGCAGCGCAGCTGACTGCGCCCGGCTGGAAGCGGCGGGCGCGCACGGCTTCCTCGTCGGCGAGAGCCTGATGCGGCAGGCCGACGTCGAGGCGGCGACGCGCGATCTGCTGACACGCTGAGTCTGTCCTACACGCGTCTTGCATGGCATGATCGGCGCATGGCCCGCTCCCTGCCCTTGCTGCACGCTCTCCCATCGCCGTCCGACGTGATGCGGGCGGGTGGCTTTTTTGCCTTTAGACAGTGTGTCAGGTGTGTCAGCCGTTCTGCAGGAGCGACGAGATGAGCGGCCTCACGCATCTGGACGAGCATGGCTCGGCCCGCATGGTCGATGTCGGCGCCAAGGCTGAAACCGCCCGTTCAGCCACCGCCACCGGTCGGATCGCGATGAACGCTGCCGCGCTGGCCGCGATCCGCGATGGCACCGTGCCCAAGGGCGATGTGCTCGCCGCCGCGCGCATTGCGGGGATCATGGCCGCCAAGCAGACCGCCAGCCTCATCCCGCTGTGCCATCCGCTGGCGCTCGACAGCGTCAGCGTGGACTGCGCGGTCGATGATCAGGCCGTGCGCGTGACCGCGACCGCCTCGCTCACCGGCAAGACCGGGGTCGAGATGGAAGCGATGGTCGCGTGCAACATCGCGCTGCTGACGATCTACGACATGGCCAAGGCGCTGGATAAGGGCATGGTGATCGAACAGGTCCGGCTGCTGGCCAAGACCGGCGGCAAGTCCGGCGACTGGCACGCGGATAGGGCACCGGCATGAGCGCACCGCTGGAACTGGAGCAGGCGCAGGCGCGGTTGCTCGACCTGCTCTCACCAACCCCTGCCGGCCCCTGCCCGGTGGACGAAAGCGCCCGCCTGTTCCTGGCACGGCCCGTCATCGCGCGCCGCACGCAGCCGCCGACGGACCTCTCCGCGATGGACGGCTATGCCACCTCTGGCGACGGCCCATGGCTGCTCAAGGGCGAGAGCCGCGCGGGCGCCCCGTTCGACATGGTGCTGGGCAAGGGAGACGCGATCCGCATCTCGACCGGCGCGCAGATGCCGCTGGGGGCGGATGCGGTGCTGGTGCAGGAGGAGGCGCAGGTCGACGGGACGCGCCTCACCGCGACCGGGCAGCCGACCGCCCGCTTCATCCGCCGCGCCGGACTCGATTTCAAGGCATCCGACACGCTTCTGGCTGCGGGCACTCGCCTGGGCGCGGCGCAGATCGCACTGGCGCGGGTGGGCGGTTTGGCCGAGGTCGTGGTGCATGATGCACCACGCGTCGCGGTGATCGAGTGCGGCGACGAACTCGCCCCCGATCCGACCGCCTGCGAGCCGCACCAGACGCCGGCGGTCAACGGTGCGATGCTCGCCGCGATGGCGCGCGAGGCCGGGGCGCAGGTCCGCCAGCTCGGGCCACTGGCAGACGATGCGGAGGAGATCACGCGCGCGATCCTTGCAGCGAGCGAGGATGCCGCACTGGTAGTGATCAGCGGGGGCGCCTCGGTGGGTCCACACGATCTGGTCAAGCCGGCGCTGGAAGCGGCGGGTTTCACGCTCGACTTCTGGCGGATCGCGATAAAGCCGGGCAAGCCGCTGCTGGTCGCACGCCGCGCCGGTACGGTGGTGCTGGGGCTGCCGGGCAATCCGGTGTCGAGCTTCGTGACCGGTCTGCTGTTCATGGTCCCCGCACTTCTGCGCATGGCCGGTGCGAAGGACTGCCTGCCGCGCGCGATCCCCATGCCGCTCGCCTGCGATCTGCCCCCCGGCGGCAGCAGGCGTGAGTTTCTGCGGGCCTGGTGGACGCAGGACGGGCTGGTCGCGGCGGAGCTTCAGGACAGCTCTGCGCTGACCCCGCTCGCACAGGCGCAAGTACTGATAGACCGGCCCGCCGATACCGAAGCATCCGAAGCGGGGGCGTTTGTTCCGGCGTTCCTGTTGGAAACCCGCACATATGCTTGACTTGTTCCGGATGGTTGCCTAGTTGTTCCGCATTCGTTCGCATGAGCCCGCGAACAAGTAATGCGGAGAAGAAGTCCGATGTTGACGGCGAAACAGCATGAATTGCTCCGGTTCATCCATGAACGTCTGGAAGAAACCGGTATCTCGCCCTCTTTCGAAGAGATGAAGGAGGCGCTCGACCTCAAGAGCAAGTCGGGCGTGCATCGGCTGATTTCCGCGCTCGAGGAACGCGGCTTCATCCGCCGCCTCCCCAACCGTGCCCGCGCGCTCGAAGTGCTCAAGATGCCCGAGAGTGCGGTCGCCGGATCGGCGCCCAAAGCGGCGAACGATCTGGGCGCGCAGACGACCAGCGTGCCTGCGCGGATGCCCGAGGCGGCAAACGACGTGATCGACATTCCGCTTCACGGCCGGATCGCCGCCGGCGCCCCGATCGAGGCGCTGGAAGATCACCAGAGCCTGCCGGTGCCCGCCGCGCTGCTCGGCCCGGGCGAGCATTTCGCGCTGGAAGTCTCCGGCGACTCGATGATCGAGGCAGGCATCTTCGATGGCGACTACGCGCTGATCCGCCGCGCCGACACCGCGCGCGATGGCGACATCGTGGTCGCGCTGGTCGAGAACGAGGAAGCGACTCTCAAGTACCTGTGGCGTGAAGGCGGCCGGGTCCGGCTCGATCCCGCCAATCCCAGCTACGAACCGCAGGTCTACGACGCGCGTGCCGTGCAGGTTCAGGGCAAGCTGGCGGGGCTGCTGCGCCGCTATCACTGATCGGGACGAGTGCGGCGCTCCGCCTCGCGCGGAACGCCGCCCGCCCCATGCCACCAGCCATGCGCGCCCTGCCCCTGCGCGACTGTTTCGACCTCGCGTGAAGAGAGCCGGATCGCCAGCCCGCCGGTTTTCTCAAGCATCCGCCGGTCGGCCTTGAGCCAGCGCGGACGGCAACTGTAGGGCAGCCAGCGGTCGGCGACCACGATGTCCACCCGCGCGCAGGCCGCGGCCAGATCGCGCTCGGTCACGTACTCACGCCCGCGCGCCAGCAGCAGGCGGTAACGCCGCCCCTCGCGCTCGACAGTCGCGACGCAGAACTCCGCGCTGCACCGCGCACCCGGCCATTGCGACAGCGGCAGCGGCGGCCCATCCAGCGCACCCAGCTCGGCCAGCGTGTCGCTGGGGTAGGAGGACTGGCTCTCACGCAGGCTCATCAGCCGCCCGCCCTCGATGATCGCGACATCGCGGCCATCACGCGCAACCAGCACATCGGGCCGCGAAGTGGAGAGCATCAGGATGGTCGCGATCAGCACCGGCACGAAGCCCCAGAACCGCCCTCGCCCGCTCCACAGCGCGATCCACAGACCTCCCGCGACGAACAGGCCGAACGCGAGGCCGCCCATATGCGGCGCCAGCTTGACCGCGCCGGGCTGGCTCGCGGTGAGATGCGCAATGCCCAGCAGCAGGTCGAGCGAGGCCCCCGCCAGCCACCACACAGGAGCACCCGCGCCAACAAGGTCGCACAGCAGCGCCAGCGCGATCAGCGGCATCGACACGAAGGTCACCAGCGGGATGCCGATCATATTGGCCAGCGCGCCATACATCCCGGTCCGGTGGAAATGGAACAGCACGATCGGCATCAGCGCGATCTCGATCACCAGGCCCGTCACCAGCAGCATCGCTCCGCCGCGCAGGGGCCGCATCAACCACGCCTCCTCCCGCGGGGCGAGAAAGGCGCGCACCGGCGCGCTGTTGTGCAACGCCACGATCGCGAGCACGGCTGCGAAGCTCATCTGGAAGCTGGGCCCCGCCACACTCTCGGGCCACAGCAGCAGCACGAAGCCCGCCGCCACGGCGAGCAGACGGAACGTGAGCGGCTCTCGCCCCAGCGCCAGCGCAATCAGCACCAGCACCGCGGCCGCGCAGCTGCGCACCGTGGGAACCTCCGCGCCGGTCAGCAGCGTGTACCCGATCCCCGCCAGCGCGCCGAGAGCTGCGGCAACCACCGGCAGGCGCACGCGCAATGCCAGCCACGGCCACAGCGCGAGCAGCTTGAGCGCGAGGAAATACGCCGCCGCGACCACCGCGCTGACATGCAGCCCGCTGATCGAGAGCAGATGGGTCAGCCCCGCATCGCGCATCGCCACCTCGTCCGCCTCGGCAATCGCGCCCCGGTCGCCGCTGGCGAACGCGGCCGCGATCGAGCCTGCCGATCCGCCGAGCTGGCTGCGGACATGCGCGGAGAGATCGTGCTGGACCGCAGCGATCCCGCCCCACCCCTGCGGCGAGGGCGCAATCACCTCTACCGGGCCGACCACCGATCCGGTCGCCGCCAAGCCCTGGAACCACGCGGCGCGCGCGAAGTCGTACCCGCCCGGCACCAGCGGAGGCGCGGGCGGCATCAGCCGCGCGGTCAGACCGATGACCGCGCCGCGCTGCATCGCCGGGCTCGCCTGCTCCAGCGGCACGTTGACCCGCAGCTTGATCGCCGCGCCCTGCTCATCGCGCGCAGCCAGCACCAGACGCACACGCTCTCGCGCGGGCTGCTCCTCCCGCTCGAGAATGCGCGCGTGCATGGTCAGCATCTGCGGATGCTCGATCGCCGGCTCGCCCACGCTGATCGAGCGGGCCCAGATCAGCCCGATACCGAACGCCACCGCCAGACCCAGCGCCAGCAGCGCGAGCGCCAGATCGGGCACGCGGTCCATGCGCAGCAGCAGCACACCGGCGACAGCGACGCCAAGTGCCACCCCGATTGCGGCCATCCACGCCACTGGCCCGGGCAGCACGAACCACGCCGCGATCCCCGCGATGACGCCGACGATCACCCATGGCCCGCGCTCCAGCGCTGCGTCGCCGAGGCTGCGATCGAGCCCCTGCGCGACCCTCGCGAGCGGGCTGGACATCGCCGCGACCACCTGCCAAAGCCTGCGCTGCGCTGCACCATAGGCCGCACCTGTTCCGCCATCGGATCGAAGGTCGCTGCCGCTCGTTGCGTCGTCAGACGGAACGGTGGACGAAGGCTGCGTCGTCATGAACCGAAATGGAAAGGAACCGCGCCAGGATGGCAAGCGAAACCGGTACGATCATTACACGCTTCGCCCCATCTCCGACCGGCTACCTGCATCTCGGCGGCGCGCGCACCGCGTTGTTCAACTGGCTCTACGCCCGCCACCACGGCGGCAAGGCGCTGCTGCGGATCGAGGATACCGACGCGAAGCGCTCCACGCAGGACGCGATCGACAAGATCATCGAAGGGCTCGACTGGCTCGGCCTCTCCTTTGACGAGGAGCCGGTGTTCCAGTCTCAGCGGGCCCAGCGGCACGCCGAAGTCGCGAACATTCTTCTCGCCCATGGGCACGCCTACAAATGCTACGCCACGCCCGAAGAGCTCGAGGCGATGCGCGCAGAGCAGCGCGCCAACAAGCAGCCGATGCGCTATGACGGCCGCTGGCGCGACCGCGAGCCTGGCCCCGACCAGGAAGGCGCGCCCTTTACCGTCCGCCTGAAGGTGGCCAAGGACGGCGAAACGGCGATCGAGGATCAGGTTCAGGGCCGCGTGACGGTCAGGAACGAAGAGATCGACGACTACATCCTGCTGCGCGCGGACGGCACGCCGACCTACATGCTCGCGGTGGTGGTGGACGACCACGACATGGGCGTCACCCATGTGATCCGCGGCGACGATCACCTCAACAACGCCTTCCGCCAGCTGCCCATCTACCGCGCGATGAACGCGATCGAGGGCGGCTGGGAGGATCCGGTCTATGCCCATGTCCCGCTGATCCACGGCAGCGACGGGGCCAAGCTGTCCAAGCGCCACGGCGCGGTCGGCGTGGAAGCCTATCGCGACGAGCTGGGCATCCTGCCCGAGGCGCTGTTCAACTACCTCCTGCGGCTTGGCTGGGGCCATGGCGACCGCGAGGAAATCACCCAGGCCGAGGCGATCGAGCTGTTCGATCTGGACGGCGTGGGCCGCAGCCCGGCGCGCTTCGACATCAAGAAACTGCAGAACCTCAACGGCCACTATATTCGCGAGGCCGACGATGCGCGGCTGGCGGGGATCGTCGCGGGCGAGCTGACGGGCAGCGTCGATGGAGAGATCGACCAGGATCTGCTGACCCGGGCCATGCCCGTGCTCAAGACCCGCGCGAAAGACACCCACGAGCTGGCCGAGAATGCGCGCTTCCTGTTCGCCAAGCGCCCCCTCACGATGACCGAGAAGGCCGCCGGCCTGCTCGACGACGAGGCACGGGCGCGACTGGCGCAGGTATCTGCCGAGCTCGCCGGGCAAAGCGACTGGACAATCGAGGCACTGGAAGCCACTACCAAATCGCTTGCGGAGCGGCTGGAAGTGGGCCTCGGAAAGCTCGCCCAACCTCTTCGTGCCGCCCTTACCGGGACCACGACGAGCCCTGGAATTTTCGATGTTCTCGCCCTCCTCGGCAAGGAGGAGTCGCTTGCGCGGATAGACGCGCAGGCTGTTTCGGCGAACCCCACTCAAGACTAAGGAGACCCACATGTCGGATACTACCGCCAAGCTGGAGATTGCCGGCGACACTCAGGAATTTCCCGTTCTGCAAGGCACTTGCGGGCCCGAGGTCGTGGACATCCGCAAGTTCTACGGATCGACCAACCGCTTCACCTACGATCCCGGTTTCAAGTCGACCGCGAGCTGCGAAAGCGCCCTGACCTTCATCGATGGCGAAGAAGGCGTGCTGCTGCACCGCGGCTATCCGATCGGGCAGCTGGCCGAGAATTCCAGCTTCATGGAAGTGTCCTACCTGCTGCTGAACGGCGAACTGCCGTCCGCCAACGAGCTGGACGAGTTCTCCTACACTATCACCCGTCACACCATGCTGCACGAGCAGCTGATGACCTTCTATCGCGGTTTCCGCCGCGACGCGCACCCGATGGCGATCATGTGCGGCGTGGTCGGCGCGCTGTCGGCCTTCTACCACGACAGCACCGACATCGCGGACCCGGAACATCGCAAGATTTCCAGCCACCGCCTGATCGCCAAGATGCCGACCATAGCGGCGATGGCGTACAAGTATTCGATCGGCCAGCCCTTCCTGCAGCCGGACAATTCGCTCAGCTACACGGGCAATTTCCTGCGCATGACCTTCGGCGTGCCGGCAGAGCCTTACGAGGTGATCCCCGAGGTCGAAAAGGCGATGGACCGGATCTTCATCCTCCACGCCGACCACGAACAGAACGCGTCGACCAGCACCGTGCGTCTGGCCGGTTCGTCTGGTGCGAACCCGTTCGCGTGCATCTCCGCCGGGATCGCGTGCCTGTGGGGCCCCGCGCATGGCGGTGCCAACGAAGCCGCGCTCAACATGCTGCGTGAAATCGGCCGTCCGGAGAACATCCCGCACTATATCGAGCGTGCGAAGGACAAGGACGATCCGTTCCGCCTGATGGGCTTCGGCCACCGCGTGTACAAGAACTACGATCCGCGCGCGACCGTGATGCAGAAGACCGTGCGCGAAGTGTTCGAAGCGCTCAAGGTCGACGATCCCGTATTCGAAACCGCCCTGCGGCTTGAAGAAATGGCGCTGAACGACGACTACTTCATCGAGAAGAAGCTGTTCCCCAACGTCGATTTCTACTCGGGCATCATCCTCTCGGCGATCGGCTTCCCGACCACCATGTTCACCGCGCTGTTCGCGCTGGCCCGCACGGTCGGCTGGGTCGCGCAGTGGAACGAGATGATCTCCGATCCCGCGCAGGTCATCGGCCGTCCGCGCCAGCTCTACACCGGCCCGACGCAGCGCGACTACGTGCCCGTCGAACAGCGCTGAGGCGTTATTCTGAATGAAAAGGCCGCGCGATCTGCGCGGCCTTTTTTTATTCGCTACGTCCGGGCACCGACAGGGTGAAGGTGGCCCCCTCGCCCGGAGTGCTCGCAATGGTGAGGTCGCCGCCCATCGCCTGTGCCAGGCGCTTGGAGATGTAGAGACCCAGCCCCGAGCCGCCGCCGCCACTGCGGCCGAGCCGTTCGAACTTGTCGAACACTATGCGCTGCGCCTGCTGGTCCAGCCCCGGCCCCTGATCGATCACCGATACGCGCGCGCGCTTTTCGTCGGCGCCCAACTTCACCGTGATGGTCGAGCCTTCGGGCGAATAGCGGATCGCATTGCCGATCAGATTGAGCAGAACCTGCAACACACGGCGAAACTCCGCGGTGGCGGGCTGACTCGCATCGGCAGGTGGCGCGCTGATTTTGATCCGCTTCTCCTGCGCGCGAACCGCCAGAATGCCCGCAGCGCGGCGTGCGACATCGGCGAGATCGATCGGGTCCGGCGCGGCGCGGAAACCGTCCGCCTCGACCACTTCGAGATCGGTCAGATCATCGACCAGCGACAGCAGATGCTGCCCCGCGTTGACGATATCGCGCGCATACTCGCTGTATTCGTCGCCCAGCGGCCCCGCGAGCCGCGCGCGGATCGTCTCCGCATTGGCGACGATGCGGGCAATCGGCTGGCGCAGGATCGGGGTGAGATCGCGCCCGATCGACGCGCCGTCCTCGGTCCGCCGGTCGCGCCGCTGCGCCCGCGTGACCCACGCGCGATTGGCAATCAGATAAAGCTCGAAGCCTTGCGATCCGGGGGTCGGCTCACCAAGCGGGATCAGCCGCGCGGTCCACTGGCGCGGGCTGCCATCGATCGAGACGCGCGACTGATCGAGCAGGCGCCAATGCAGCGGCTGGGCGTGCTGGCTGCCAGCGATATTGACGAAATCGGTCCACGGCTGGCCGAGATTCTCGCTCATCCGCCGAAGCAGCGGTTGCAGGTCTTCGGCGTCGGTGTGGACGGTCAGGACCTTCTGCGCGGGGTCGAGCCGCGCGTGGAGTTCCGCCAGCGCATCGTCGATCGCATCGCGCCGCGCGGCAGCCTCGTCGTCACGCTCCACCGGCGGCGGGCTCGCCTGCCAGGTGACGATGCCGATCGAGCAGCCCGATTCCGACCGATCGTCTCCCTCGAACGGCACGATCTCCATCCACGACTTGATCCGGTCGGTCCCGTCGAAGGCATGAATCGTGCGCCCGAGCCGCAGGTTCGTGCGGCGCGCCTTGCGCACCTGTTCGCGCAGCTCCGGAATGGCGATCGTGCCGGGGATCTCGCCCCCCGCCCGCCGCTGGAGCGAGGCGAGCGGCTCGTCCGCCGCAATCAGGCGGTCTTTCGCATCGGTGCGCGCACGCGCGATATAGGTCGTTGTACTCTCGTCCATGGGCTTACTCGACATGCCCGAAGGGCGAGGAGGATAGCAGCGCGCGCGCATCATGGGTCGTCAACTGATCGACCGCGGCGGGCAGCGTTGCGTCGGGATGCAGGCAGCGCAATTGCGCCCGCGCTTCTGCCGGGCTGAGGCCCGCGGCGCGCAGAGACAGCGCAAAGCGGACAAGCTGGCGATCATTGGTAGAGACGACCGCGATATCCCGCTCCTGCCCTGCCCTATGCCCCAGCGCGGTCAGGAACATCGCCGCGCCCGCATGGGTCAGCGACAGCGCGACGTCGCTGCGCGCGCCGAGCCCGTGGAAAGTGCGGTCGAGCAACGAAAGCCGCGCCTCGTTCTCGCTGCGCATCTGGCGGATGCGGCTTTCCACCGTGCTCGCCAGACCATCGCTCACATCCTCGCGCTGGCGGCGCCAGACGCCGATCAGGTGGGCGAACTGATCCTCCGGCAACTCGGCCAGCGGCATCTCCATGCGCTTCTGCTGCTCGATAAAGCGCGCCTGCGCGGCCAGCGTGGCCATCGCCGCGTCCGGCAGATCGCCATCGCCCGACGCGATCAGCGATTGTAGCAGTGGCGAGAGCACCGGATCGATCCCGTTGCGCCCGCGCAGCCGGTCGGCCAGCTGCCATTCGATCGACAGCGCATGGCAATGGCTCAGAAACGCGGCGTGCGTGGCAAGGTCTTCGGCCAGCGCGTCGGCGCGGTTTTCGGCATAGGCGAATACGTCGTTCGCGCCGATCTCCTCCGCCTCGACCCGCAGCAGGCGGTAGGCGGCGCTGCGCATCATGCCGCGCACACGCGCGATGATCGAATCGCTGAACAGCGACCGGTCGTGAGTGCTCAGGAAGTGGGTCAGGACCGGCGTGAGGGTGGACAGCGCCATGTCGCCGCGCGCCAGCTCGGCACGTAGGCCCGCGTCGACCGGGTGGTCGTCCAGAATAGAATCCGGCACGCTGTTCATCGAGCTATCGGTCACGCTGCCTGCTTAGCCGCCTATCGTTAAGGGGCGATTATCCCTGATCGTTTGCCACCATGTGCAGCGTCTAGCACAGCGGACACGCGTATGCAGGCCCCGAACGGCTGAAATGCGCAAGATTTGGGGGGAAATGCAGCGGTTTTGCGCAATTCGTCCCGTACCCCACAGGGCGCCGGATCAATCGGGCGTAACCCTATCGAATTCCGTGAGAAAACGGTCGAGTCCGCGCAGCGCCACCGGGTCTCCCGGGGCGGCATCGATCGCGCTTTGGGCCAGCACGATGAGCTCGTCTGCGTGGAAGCTGGCCGCCAGCCCCTTGATCCGCTGCGCCGCGACCAGCCAGTTCCCGTCGCACCGCGAACGGTGCAACAGGTCGATCTGCTGGGCCAGGCTCTCGCGAAACGCGCCGCGCAGCTCGCTGAGCAGCGCAGGATCGTCACCCGCCGCAGCGGTGAGCGTGGCGGTAAAGGCAGCATTCTCGAAAGCCATGTGGATTATTCTAGCGAGCGGTGCGTTAACGTGGGGTTTAACCGGCCTGGAAACGTGGTAAGCCACTGATCATGAGTGGGGGTTCTTCGATCAGAGTAGTCGGCAAGGACACGGCGGAGCCAAAGGCGGAGGATGCCGCGCGCCCTCCCCGCGAACCGGTCACTTTTCCGGACGAGGAATGGCTGGTGGACGAAGAGGATTCGCCTGCAGAACGCATGCCCCGCATCGCCAGCCCGCTGGTCACTGCCATTGCGCTGATCGCACTGGCCGGGTGGACCGCGCTGTTCGTGATCGCGCGCGGGCCTGACAGTTTCACCCGGATGGCCCCGGGCATGTGGGCCGATGCAATCATCGCCTGGTCCGTCCCCGCCCTTCTGATCGCCTTCGTATGGTTCGCCGCGAGCCAGCGCATGGGCCGCCAGAGCGCGCGCTTCCGGGCGACGGCCCGCGCTGCTGCGGTGGATATTGCGGAGCTAGAAACCCGGCTCACCGCGATCAACCGCGAGCTTAGCCTGGCGCGCGAGTTCCTGACCCAGCAGACCCGTGAGCTGGAATCGCACGGCCGGGTCGCCGCCTCGCGCCTGTCGCAGAATGCGGACCGGATCGAAGCACTGGTGGCCGAAAACGGCGAAGAGGTCGAACGGATCGCCCGCGTCTCCGAAACCGCGCTGGCCAACATGGCCCGCCTGCGTGACGATCTGCCGGTGATCGCCAATGCCTCGCGCGATGCCGCCAACGCCGTCGGCTCGGCGGGCGAACGCGCGCAGGGCGCGCTTGACGGCCTGACAAGCGGCCTCACCAAACTCAACGAATTCGGCGAGGCGGGTGAGCGGCATGTCGAGCATTTCCGCACTCAGGTCGATCGCACCCTGACCACTCTGGGCGACCGGGTCGCCGAACTCGAGGCGATGGCGGATGCGCGCTTCACCGCGCTGCGCGAACGCAGCGAGAGCTTCCGCGCGGATCTGGACGGGCGCGAGGTCGAGGCACTGGCGGCGGCTCAGGGCCGGATCGACAAGCTGCGCGAACGGCTGACCGACGCGATCGACGAAGTTCAGTCGATCGACGAGCATGCGATGGAATCCGCGCAGGCACGGCTTGCCTCGCTGCGTGACGAGGCGGTGCGGATCGACGAGTCGATGAAGGAGCGCGATCGCGAATTCGTCGAGTGGGTCGACGCCCGGCGGACCCGGCTGGAAGAGATGGAGCGGCTGGCGCTTGCCTCGCTCGAAGACCGGCTCTCCGCGATCGACACCGCGGTCGAGGAACGGCGCGAAAAGCATGGCGAGATCGCTCGCGAAATTGCCGAAGCGGGCGACAGCACGGCCGAGCGGCTGGCCGAGGCGAGCGAGCGACTGGCCGAGATCGCAAGCACTACTACATCCTCACGCGACAATCTGCTCGAGGCGACGGACAATCTCGAAACCCGGCTCGGCAGCGGGCGCGAAGGGCTCGCCGCGCTCGGCACCACGCTGGACGAAGTGACCGAAGCCGGAGTGCGACTGCTGGAACTGATCCAGGCAGGCGCCAAGCACAGCCGCGAAGTCCTGCCCACCGCGATGGAAGCCGCCGAGGCACGCCTGCAGGCGCTGCGGGACAATTCCGAAAAGCTGCGCCGGACGATCGACGAAGGCGCCGAGAAGAGCGAGCGCCTCTCCGCCTACGTGATCGAGACCCGCGAGAAGGGCGAGGAGATTTTCTCCGTCGCCGACCGGATCGACGACCGGCTAGCCGAAACGCGCGAAAACATGGCCGAGGGCATCACCGCGCTGCGCACCACGCTCGCGGCGCTCGACGAAGAGACCGGCGTGGTCGCACAGGCCACCAGCGAGCGGCTGGCCGAAGCGGTCTCGCAGCTCGAAACGACCGCCGACAAAGCGCGCACGTTGCTGGCGGAGTATGCCGAGAGCGAAGGCGAGCAGCTCGGGACCAAGATCGGCGAGGAGGCGGCCCGTGCAGTGGGCGATGCGGTTCGCACGCAGGCGGACGAGGCGCTCGCCGAACTGCGCGAGGCG
Organism: Citromicrobium bathyomarinum; assembly: GCF_021021475.1. Taxonomy (GTDB): domain Bacteria; phylum Pseudomonadota; class Alphaproteobacteria; order Sphingomonadales; family Sphingomonadaceae; genus Alteriqipengyuania; species Alteriqipengyuania bathyomarina. Next base: position 27,355 of record NZ_JAINWL010000001.1, read on the forward strand.
ACCGGGCGCTCCGCGGATGCAGCACGCGATGCCGCACGCCAGCTGCGCGATCAGCTGGCGCTGGTGAACGAGCTGGCAGGCAATCTCGAAAACCGCGTCTCGGTCGCGCGCGAGCGGGCCGAGGAGCAGGTCGACAACGACTTCGCACGGCGCGTGGCGCTGATTACCGAAAGCCTCAATTCCAACGCGATCGACATCGCCAAGTCGCTATCCGGCGACGTCTCCGACACCGCCTGGGCCAGCTATCTGCGCGGCGATCGCGGCGTGTTCACCCGGCGCGCGGTGCGCCTGCTCGACAATCGGCAGGCGCGCGAAATCGCCGAGCTGTATGACGAGGACGCGGATTTCCGGAACAACGTAAACCGCTACATCCACGATTTCGAGGCCATGCTGCGCACGCTGCTGTCGACCCGCGACGGCAATGCGCTGGCGGTGACGCTGCTCGGTTCCGAAGTCGGCAAGCTCTATGTCGCGATGGCGCAGGCGCTGGAGCGGCTGCGGACCAGCTGAGGCTGCTGGAGCAGTTCGCCCCGCCCCCCATCGATAGCGTTATGCGCCCCGCTGGCTGGGCGGAAGCATGAAGTCGAACATGTCGCGGGTCACCCAGCCATGCTCCCAGTTGAGCACCCATACGGCGGTCAGCACTGCGGCGATCACCGACGCGCGCAGCGCCAGTCTGCCGGGACGGAAATTGGCTGGCGCGCTCTCCGCCTGACCGGGAACGAGGTCCAGCCCCATCTCCTCGTGCGTGCGCACGCCAAAGGGCAGCATCGTGAACGCGACGAATATCCACATCAGGAAATAAATCGCGACGATCGACCAGAAACCCATCGTGTTGCCCTCCCTCAGGCCTCCGGAATGACGACCTGAACCTGCGGGCGCTTGCCCGACCAGCGATTGGCGGCGCGGCGCGCGGCGAGGCGCGCAGCTTCTTGCCGGGCACCTGCATCCTTCGCGTCGCGACCGCGCAGGCGGCGCAAGGCCTCCTTCACGTCGCGGGTCGCCTCGGCCACGAAGTCGGGGAAATCCTCGTCCAGCGGAAGGCCCAGCGCGCGGATCGTCACATCGTCGCGGCCCGTCACGACCACCACCAGCACGCCATCGCGCGACAGCCTGCGGCGCTCCGTAACCGCACTGCCATCGGCGGGCACGATCAGATCTCCATCGAGCACGAGACGCCCGGTGGGCACCCTGCCGATCTTGCCCGGCTCGCCCGGCGCGAGGCTGACGATGTCGCCATTCTTCTGGAACACCGCATGCGGGATGCCTTCGGAAAGGCCAAGCCGCGCCTGTTCCTGCATATGGCGGATCTCACCATGTACCGGCACCAGCACTTCGGGTTGCAGCCATTCGTACAGCGCCTGCAGTTCGGGCCGCCCGGGGTGGCCGGAGACGTGGATCATGCTCTGCCGGTCGGTGACCATCTCGATCCCGCGTTCGGCCAGCTGGTTCATGATCTTGCCGATCGCGATCTCGTTGCCGGGGATCTGGCGGCTGGAAAACAGCACCACATCGCCGCGAGCCAGCTCCAGCGGATGGTTCTTGTCCGCCATGCGGCCCAGCGCGGCGCGAGGCTCGCCCTGCCCGCCGGTCGCCACGATCAGAACCTTGCCGCGCGGCAGGTTCATCGCGGTGTCCCAGTCGATCGGCTGGGGAAAATCGGTCAGGTAGCCACAGCCCTGCGACACCTCCAAAATGCGTTCGAGCGAGCGCCCGGCGATCACCAGCTCGCGCCCGGTTTCCTTCGCGATCTCGCCCAGCGTGTGCAGCCGCGCGACGTTGGAGGCGAAGGTCGTCACCACCACGCGCCGGTCGGGCCAGTTGTGCACTTCCTCCAGCAGGCCTTTGAAGACCGCCCCTTCGGAGCCGCTCTCGTTCGGATTGAACACGTTGGTGCTGTCGCACACCAGCGCGAGCACGCCATCGTCGCCGATCGCGCGGAGCTCTTCCTCGGTGGTCGGCTCGCCGATGATCGGGTCCTCGTCCAGCTTCCAGTCGCCGGTGTGGAAGACCTTGCCGTAAGGCGTGTCGATCAGCAGCGCGTTGCCCTCTGCGATCGAGTGGGCGAGCGGGAGGTAGCGGATGCCGAAAGGCCCGATCTGCATATCCCGGTCGCCTTCGCGCACGATATGCAGCGGCACCTCGTCGACCAGATCGGCTTCCTTCAGCTTGCGCCGCACCAGTTCGGCCGTGAAAGGCGTCGCGTAGAGCGGCACGCCGAGGTCGGCCGCGAAGTACGGCACGGCGCCGATATGGTCCTCGTGCGCGTGGGTCAGGACGATGCCGAGCAGGTCCTTCGTCCGTTCCTCGATAAATTCGAGATCCGCGAAAACCAGTTCGATGCCAGGGTATTCATTGGCGCCGAAGGTCATGCCCAGATCGACCATCAGCCACTTGCCGTCGCAGCCATAGAGGTTGACGTTCATCCCGATTTCGCCCGAGCCACCGAGCGCAAGAAACAGGAGTTCGTTCTCCGGCTTGAAGTTCTTTTTCATGCTATCCTTTGTCGACCGTGCGCCGGGCCAGCAGGTGCAGGCCGCGCAGCGTCAGGTCAGTGTCTACGACATCAAATATGTCGGTATGGTCGTCGAACAAGACCGAGAGGCCGCCAGTAGCGACCACCTTGCTCGGGCGACCGATCTCTTTCTTCATCCGCGCGATCAGGCCTTCCATCATCGCGACGTAGCCCCAGAACACGCCGATCAGCATCTGATCCTCGGTATTGCGCCCGATAACGCTGTCGGTATCGGGGGCGTGGATCGCGATGCGCGGCAGTTTCGCCGTCTTGCCGACCAGCGCGTCGAGCGACAGGTTTATTCCCGGCGCGATGATCCCGCCCTTGTAGGCCCCGTTGAAATCGACCGCTTCGAACTTGGTCGCGGTGCCGAAATCGACCACGATCAGGTCGCCGCCGACCAGCGAATGGGCCGCGATGCAGTTAAGCGCACGGTCTGCACCCAGCGAACTGGGAAGATCGACGTCGATCTCGAAATTCCATGCCGCCTCGCCCTGCCCGGCGATGATCGGGGTAATGCCGAAATATTTCTCGCACAGCACGGTCAGGTTGTGGTCCGCACGCGGGACGACCGAGCCGAAGATGATGTGCGTGATCTCTTCGCGGGCGACGCCTTCGATGCCGAGCAGCTGGAACAGCCACACCGCGTATTCGTCGCCCGTGCGCCGCCCATCGGTCGAGATGCGCCAACGCGCGCGCAACTCATCCCCGTCGAACAGTGCGAAGACGAGGTTGGTGTTTCCGACATCGATCGCGAGAAGCATCGGCTACCTTTCCGCCAAGATCACATCGCCTGCGTGAATGACACGCAAGGCCCCATCCTCCAAGCGCAGTCGCATCGAACCATCCGGTTCAAGCCCGTCGAACAGGCCGTGGACGCGCCCGCCATCGGGTTCATGCACGCTCACCTGCGTACTGCGCGGGGTGCCTGCTGCGATCCAGCTGCGTAACAGCGGTTCGAGGCCGTAAGTCCGCCAGCGCTCCAGTTCAGTCGCGAAGTGCGCGGCGAGGCTGCTGGCGAAGGCATCGCGATCGGGTGCGGGGCCGAACGCGGTCAGGGCGATCGTCTCGCGGTCGGGCAGATCGGGCGCGGCGACCAGATTGACGCCGATCCCGATCACCACCGCATCGCCCTGCGCTTCGAGCAGGATGCCCGAAAGCTTGGCATTTCCGACCAGCACGTCGTTGGGCCACTTGAGGCGCAAGGTGCAGTCGGCGGCGTTGACTACGCCCTGAACCGCTTCGAACAGGGCAACCCCGGCGAGCAACGACAGCGTGTGTGCAGGCGGCTGTCCGGGCAAAAGGCGCACGATTGTGGAGCCCATGAAGTTGCCGTGGCCGTCATGCCAGCCACGGCCCTGCCTGCCCCGCCCCGATACCTGCCGGTCGGCGACCAGCCAGTCCCCTTCGCGCACGGCCTCGCCGGCGCGCAGCGCGCTGAGCAGGTCGGCATTGGTCGAGCCGGTTTCGGGTACGGTCCGTATCAAGACGTCGCGCCGGGCATTCGCGGGCTCAAACGCCCGGGAACAGGCCCGCCGCCGCCGTGTCGGTCATCGCCTGCAGTCCGCGGGTCAGCAGGAAGCCGAGCGGCGAGATCAGCAGGGTGCAGATGATCAGGATCGCCCAGTGTGCTGCGCTGCCACCCTTGGTGGCGCGGCCTACCGGCTCTTCGAAATACATCACCTTGACGAACTTGATGTAATAGAACGCACCGATCACGCTCGCCGCGATGCCGATCACAGCCAGCGGGACCAGGCCGGCCTGGATCGCTGCGTTGAACACCTCGACCTTGGCCCAGAAGCCCAGCAGCGGGGGAATTCCTGCGAGGCTGAACATCAGCGCCAGCAGACACAGCGCGATGCCGGGGCGCGTGCTGGAAAGACCCGCGATATCCTCGAAAGTTTCCAGGTTCTCACCCTCGCCATTACGCAGCATCAGCACCGCGACGAAGCTGCCGAGTGACATCACCACGTACGTCGTCAGATAGAACAGCATCGCGCTCGCCCCTTCGACCGTCGCCGCAGCGAGGCCGATCAGGATGAAGCCGACATTGTTGATCGAGGAATAGGCGAGCAGCCGCTTGAGGTTGTTCTGCCCGATCGCACCGAGCGCACCCACGATGATCGAGGCGAGCGCGGCGAAGATCACGATCTGCCGCCAGGCATCCGCCTGCGAACCGAACGCGTCGAGCGCGACCCGCGCGGTCAGCGCAACCGCCGCCACCTTGGGCGCGGTGGCGAAGAAGGTCGTCACCGGGGTCGGCGCGCCCTGGTAAACGTCCGGGGTCCACATGTGGAACGGCACGGCGGAAATCTTGAACGCCAGACCGGCAAGCACGAAAATCAGCCCGAACAGCGCACCGGTCGAAAGCCCCGCTTCCTGCGCCGCGCGGATGCCGGCGAAGCTGGTCGTGCCGGTGAAGCCGTAGGTAAGGCTCATCCCGTAGAGCAGAATGCCGCTGGCAAGCGCACCGAGGACGAAATACTTGAGCCCCGCCTCCGCCGAACGGCTGTCGTTACGCAGGAAGCTGGCAAGCACATAGGCCGCGAGGCTGTTAAGCTCGAGCCCGATATAGAGCGTCATCAGATCGGTGGCGGAGACCATGATGCTCATGCCCAGCGTGGCGAACAGCACCAGCACAGGATATTCGGGCTTCATCGCGCGCCGCTGGATGAAGAAGCCGGGCGCGATCATCAGGCAGCCGATCGCCGCGAGATAGACCAGCAGCTTCGCGAACGCGGAGAAAGAGTCGGCGCTGATCTGGCCGTAGAAGGCGGTCGCAGCCTCGCCCTCGACACCATTTGCCAGCGTCGGAATGACAAGACAGCCGGCCGCGCCGATTGCCACTGCGGCGAGGATCGAGACCAGACGGCTCGCCTTCTCACCGCCAAACGCGGCAATCATCAGCAGCACCAGGCTGGAACCGGTCAGGAGCAGCTCGGGAATGATCCGGCCAAAGGAAGTTGCGTAATCCATTAGTGTTCGGCCCCTTCAGAGCCGCCTTCTTCCGCAGCGCCGTGTTCACCTTCGGCACCATGGCCGCTGCCATGTTCGCCTGCCATGTAGTTGGCCGCATGTTCGTTGGGCGTGCCTGCCACCAGCATCGCATCACCTGCCGGAGTGGCACGCGCGATCCGGGCTTCGATGGCCGCAATGTCGCTGCGCATCGGAGCAAGGAAGCTCTCGGGATAGACGCCCATCCACAGAACCGCCGCCGCCACCGGTGCCAGCATCAGCCATTCGCGTGCGTTCATATCCGGCATCGCGGCGGCATCGGCATTCTTCTGCTCACCGAAGATCACCCGGCGGTACAGATACAGCATGTACCCCGCGCCAAGGATGATGCCCGTGGTCAGCACGAAGGTCGTCGTGCTGGACATCTGGTAGATACCCGCAAGGCTGATGAACTCGGCGACGAAGCCGCTGGTCCCCGGCAGGCCGATGCTCGCCATGGTGAACAGCAGGAAAAACAGCGCGTAACGCGGCATGTTGGTGGCGAGGCCGCCGTAGCGGGCGATCTCACGCGTGTGCAGCCGGTCGTAGATCACGCCCACGCACAGGAACAGCGCGCCCGAGACGAGGCCGTGCGACAGCATCATGACCATCGCGCCTTCGATGCCCTGCGAATTGAACGCGAACAGGCCCGCGGTCACGATCGCCATGTGCGCGACCGAGGAATAGGCGATCAGCTTCTTCATGTCGTGCTGGACCAGCGCGATCAGGCTGGTGACCACTACCGCGATCATGCTGAGGCCGAAGACCAGCCACACGAACTGCGCGGACGCCTCGGGGAACATCGGCAGGCTGAAGCGGATGAAACCATATCCGCCCAGCTTCAGCAGCACGCCCGCCAGGATGACCGAACCGGCGGTAGGTGCCTGAACGTGCGCAGCGGGCAGCCAGGTGTGGACCGGCCACATCGGCATCTTCACCGCGAAGCTGGCGAAGAAGGCAAGCCAGAGCCACGTCTGCGCTTCCGGCGGGAAGTCGTACTGCAGCAGCACCGGGATCGAGCTGGTGCCCGCTTCCTGGATCATCCACAGCATCGCGATCAGCATCACGACCGAGCCGAGCAGGGTGTAGAGGAAGAACTTGAAGCTGGCGTAGATCCGGTCGTCGCCGCCCCAGATGCCGATGATCAGGTACATCGGGATCAGGCCGGCTTCGAAGAAGATGTAGAACAGCAGGATGTCCTGCGCGGCGAACACGCCGATCATCAGCAGTTCCATGATCAGGAACGCGGCCATATATTCGCCGACGCGCTTGGTCACGCTGGTCCAGCTGGCGAGAATGCAGATCGGCATCAGGAACACGCTGAGCATGATCAGCATCAGGGCGATGCCATCGATGCCGAGCGCATATTCGAACCCTGCAAACAGGTTCGCGCGCTCGGTAAACTGCCATTGCGCGCCGCCGATGTCGAAATTGAGCCAGAGCATGATGCCCAGCACCAGATCGATCAGCGTGGCGATCAGCGCGACCCAGCGAGCGGTCGACGCGTTGACGAACATGCACAGCACCGCACCGACCAGCGGCACCAGCAGCATCAGCGAAAGGATTGGGAAGCCCTCCATTACAGCAGCACCCAGGTAATAGCGGCGACAACGCCGAGCAGCATGATCAGGGCGTAGGTGTTGAGCATGCCGGACTGGAAGCGCTTGGCTCCGACCGATCCCTGCCTGACCACCCAGGCCGCGCCATCAGGCCCGAACCTGTCGATGATTCCGATGTCGAGCACCTTCCAGAATACGCGGCCCAGCCAGAAGGCAGGCTTCACGAACAGGAAGTTGTACAGCTCGTCGAAGTACCACTTGTTGAGGAAGAAGCGGTAGATCGGGCCCAGCTGCTCGGCTGCAGCGGCCGGGAGCTTCGGATTGCGGATGTAGGACAGCCAGGCGATCGCGAGACCCAGAAGCATCGCGATGGTCGCGGTCAGCTTCACCCACAGCGGCACGCCGTGCATCGTGTGGACGAGGTTCTCGTTGAAGAACACGGAGCCCTGCCAGAAGCCTTCGGCATCCACGAAAGGTTCGTAGAACACGAAGCCTGCGAACACTGCGCCAAGGCTGAGCACGACCAGCGGGATCAGCATGACCCACGGTGCCTCGTGCGGATGATAGCCGGCGGTGCCGTCCTTCTCCTCGATCGAGGGAACGTGGTGCGCCACGGCCTCGCCCGAATCTTCCTGCGCGGCAGGATTGTGATCCTCCGGCTCGTCATGCCCGTGATGGACCGCGTGCTGGATATGCTCGCTATCGGCCCAGCGCGGCTTGCCCCAGAAGGTCAGGAACATCAGGCGCCAGGAATAGAAGCTGGTCAGCATCGCCGCGATCGCACCCGCCCAGAAGGCGAAGTTGGCTGCGCCCGTGCCGCGCGCATAGGCCGCTTCGAGGATCGCGTCCTTCGAATAGAAGCCTGCAAAGCCGAACACGTCGATGATGCCGACGCCGGTGATCGCCAGCGTACCCGCCATCATCGCCCAGAAGGTGATCGGGATGCGCTTACGCAGCGCGCCGTAGTAACGCATGTCCTGCTCGTGGTGCATCGCGTGGATCACCGCGCCCGCGCCAAGGAACAGCAGTGCCTTGAAGAAGGCGTGCGTGAACAGGTGGAACATCGCCACGCCGTAGGCGCCCACGCCAGCGGCGAAGAACATGTAGCCCAGCTGCGAACAGGTCGAGTAGGCGATCACCCGCTTGATGTCCCACTGCGTGGTGCCGATGGTCGCCGCGAACAGGCAAGTCGCGCCGCCGATCACGGTCACCACGGTCAGCGCCACAGGTGCGGTCTCGAACATCGGCGACAGGCGGCAGACCATGAACACGCCTGCGGTCACCATGGTGGCGGCGTGGATCAACGCGGAGACGGGGGTCGGGCCTTCCATCGCGTCGGGCAGCCAGGTGTGCAGGCCCAGCTGCGCCGACTTGCCCATCGCGCCGACGAACAGCAGCAGACACAGGATGTCCATCGTCATCAGGCGCATGCCCATGAAGGTGATCGAGCTGCCGCTCATCGCCGGAGCCTGTTCGAGGATCGCGGGGATCGAGACCGTGCCGAACACCAGGAAGGTGCCGAAAATGCCGAGCATGAAGCCGAGGTCGCCCACGCGGTTGACCACGAAGGCCTTGATCGCGGCGGCGTTGGCGCTGGGCTTCTTATACCAGAAGCCGATCAGCAGGTAGGATGCGAGGCCGACGCCTTCCCAACCGAAGAACATCTGCACCAGATTGTCCGCCGTCACGAGCATCAGCATCGCGAAGGTGAACAGGCTCAGGTACGCGAAGAAGCGCTGCTGGCTGGGGTCTTCGTCCATGTACCCCCAGGAGTACAGGTGGACGAGCGCGGAGACACTGGTGATCACCACCAGCATGACCGCGGTCAGCGTGTCGACGCGCAGCGCCCAGTCGAACGAGAGATCGCCCGACTGCACCCACTGGAGCACCGGCACGACCTGCGCCTGGGCATTGCCGCCGAGGAAGTCGAGGAAGATCGGCCAGCTGAGCGCGCAGGACGCGAACAGCCCGACGGTCGTGAGCACCTTGGCCGGCGTCTTGCCGATCGTGCCGCCGAAAAGCCCGGCGACAATGGCAGTCGCCAGCGGCAGGAAGACGATGAGGAGGATCGAAGACTGCACGGGTGGTTCAGCCCTTCATCCGGTTCACATCGTCGACCGCGATCGTTCCACGGTCACGGAAGAAGATGACGAGGATCGCGAGCCCGATGGCCGCTTCGCCCGCCGCCACGGTCAGCACGAACATCGCGAAGATCTGCCCGGTCAGGTCGCCGAGGAAGGCGCTGAACGCGACGAGGTTGATGTTCACCGCCAGCAGGATCAGCTCGATCGCCATCAGGATGACGATCACGTTCTTGCGGTTGAGGAAGATGCCAAGCACGCCGAGCACGAACAGGATCGCGCTGACGATGATGTAATGCTGGATGCCGATCATATCTCGACCCCCTCGCCGACGGTCGGCTGCTTCATCTGGGTTGCTTCCTTCGGGTTGCGACGAACCTGCTTGGTGATGTTCTGGTGGCCGCGCGTGGTCTTGAGGTCGCGGTGGGTCAGCACGATCGCGCCGATCATCGCCACCAGCAGGATCAGGCCTGCCGCCTCGAACACGAAGATGTACTTCGAATAGAGCAGCGCGCCGATATTCTCGATGTTGCTGTTGGCCAGATTGGGCGCGTTCGCGCCGCTCGCCGTGCCCAGCTCCAGCGGCCCTGCCCCCAGCGCGCCGATGCCCAGCACCAGCTCCGCCAGCAGCACCAGCGCAATCGCGATCCCCAGCGGGAAGTTCTTGATGAAGCCGGCGCGCAGCTCCGCCATGTCGACGTCGAGCATCATCACCACGAACAGGAAGAGCACCGCGACCGCACCGACGTAAACGACGACCAGCAGCATCGCGATGAACTCCGCGCCCAGCAGCACCATCAGGCCCGCCGCGTTGAAGAACGCCAGGATCAGCCACAGCACCGAATGCACCGGATTGCGGCTCATGATGGTGAGCACGCCACTGGCGATCACCATCGTTGCGAAAAGGTAGAAGGCTATGGCCTGGATCATGGCTTTGAAAAAGTGCCCCGCGAGTGGTCTGTGGCGCGCCTAGCGGTAGGGCGCGTCGGCTTCAAGGTTGGCTGCGATGGCGCGTTCCCATTTGTCACCATTGGCGAGCAGCTTGGCCTTGTCGTAAAGCAATTCTTCGCGGGTTTCCGTCGAATATTCGAAGTTCGGACCCTCGACGATCGCGTCCACCGGGCACGCTTCCTGGCAGAAACCGCAATAGATGCACTTGGTCATGTCGATGTCGTAGCGCGTGGTGCGGCGCGAACCGTCCGCGCGCGGCTCCGACTCGATGGTGATCGCCTGCGCCGGGCACACCGCCTCGCACAGCTTGCACGCGATGCAGCGCTCTTCCCCGTTGGGATAGCGGCGCAGCGCATGCTCGCCCCGGAACCGCGGGCTGATCGGGTTCTTCTCGTACGGGTAGTTGATCGTGACCTTGGGCTTGAAGAGATACTTCAGGGTCAGCGCGTGGGCCTTCACGAACTCGTAGAGGGTAAAGGCCTTGATGGTTTGTGCGATGCTCATGCGTCAGTTTCCTCGCGAGCAATTGTGCCGATCGTGCAGGAGCCGGGAACGGCCATCACCTCACCCGAAGGCAGCGTGCCGGTAACCGCCGCTCTAGCGGTGGCTGCCGCCATATCGACTTCGGAAATCTCGAATTCGATCGTCGCTTCGTCGCTCTTCATCTCGATGTAGAGCGAGTTGGGCATATCGTCGAAAACCTGGGAGATACGTGCGGACGACGGCACGATCTCGCCATCGCCGGTCACGCTGTACAGCGTCAGCACATTTCCCATGACGTTCGCGGTTTGCTCCTCGTCAGGCGCGAATATGGTGAAAGTCGCCGTATCCGCGCTGCACTGGAAAGTGGTGCCCGCCAGGGCGGCCAGGGCCAAAATCATGCTCATGCTGCGCTTCCGAAATGCCCGGTGGCCATCAGGTAGCCGCTGATGACGAAAACGAAGATCAGGCTCATCGGCAGGAAGATCTTCCAGCCAAGCCGCATCAGCTGGTCGTAGCGGTAGCGCGGTACGGTCGCCATCACCCAGCTAAACATGAAGAAGAAGAACAGCGTCTTCAGCAGGAACCAGATGATGCCGGGCACCCAGTACAGCGGCGCCCAGTCGACAGGCGGCAGCCAACCGCCGAAGAACAGCAGCGTGTTGAGCGCACACATCAGCAGGATGTTGGCATATTCACCCAGCCAGTAGAGCGCGAAAGCCATGCTGGAATATTCGGTCTGATACCCGGCAACCAGCTCGCTTTCCGCCTCGGTCAGGTCGAACGGAACGCGCTGCGTTTCCGCGAGCGAACTGATGAAGAACACCACCCACATCGGGAACAGCAACAGGTTGAAATAGAACCCGTTTACGATGCCGAAACCGTGTCCACGCTGCGCCTCGACGATCTCGGTCAGGTTCCACGAACCCGCCCACAGGACGACGCACACGAGGATGAAGCCGATCGAGACTTCGTACGAAATCATCTGCGCGGCGGCGCGCATGGCGGAGAAGAACGGGTACTTCGAGTTACTCGCCCACCCGGCCATCACCACGCCGTACACCGACAGCGAACTGATCGCGAGGATGTACAGCAGGCCGACATTGATGTCCGCCAATACCACCCCATCGGCGAACGGCACCACCGCCCAAGCGGCAAGCGCCACCGTGAAGGTGACGATCGGCGCGATGATGAAGATGCCCTTGTTCGCCGCGCTCGGAATGATGGTTTCCTGCAGGAACACCTTCAGACCATCGGCAAAGCTCTGCAGCAGGCCGAACGGGCCGACCACGTTCGGGCCTTTGCGCAGGTTGATCGCTGCCCAGACCTTGCGGTCGATCAGGATGACGTAGGCGACCGCCAGCATCAGCGGCAGCGCAATCAGCAGGATGCCCGCGATGGTCGCGACGAACCACGCCCATTCGTAGTTCATGCCGAGGGATTGGAAGAATTCGGTCATTCCGCAGCCTCCAGAATCTCGTCACCGTGGACCAGTTCGGCCGAGCAGCGCTGCATCGTCTCGCTCGCGCGGGCGATGGGATTGGTGAGGTAGAAGTCGGCGATCGGGTACGCGATCGCGCCCTTGGCCTTGGGCGTTTTCTTGCCCGTGGGCAGCTTGCCCAGCGGCGCGATGCCTTCCTCGCCCAGCGCGGGCACGGCTTCGATCATTGCCGACTGCAGCTGTGCGAAGCTGTCGAAGCCCACGCTCACGCCGAAGGCATCGGCAAGGGCGCGCAGGATCGTCCAGTCCTCACGCGCATCGCCGGGGGCGAACACCGCCTTCTCGGCAAATTGCACGCGGCCTTCGGTGTTCACGTAGGTCCCGTCCTTCTCGGCATAGCTGGCCGCGGGCAGGATGATATCCGCCGCGTGGGCGCCGGCATCGCCGTGGTGGCCGATATAGACCTTTAGGCTCTTCTCGAACGCGCCGTAGTCGAGCGCGTCCGCGCCGAGCGAGAGCAGCACGGCAGGCGCGGCGTCGACCACATCCTTGATCCCGCCCTTCTGCGCGTAGCCCAGCATCACCGCGCCCATCCGGGCTGCGGCGGTGTGGATGACGTTGAATCCGTTCCAGGCCGTTCCGTCCACGTCGCGCACAATGTTCCACTCGTCCGCCAGCGCCAGCGCCGGGTGCAGCGCGCCCGCCGCCAGACCGCCGGGGCCGACGATGATCGCAGGCCGCGCAGCGTCCTTGAACGCATCGGCCACGTGGCCGGGCAGATCGTGCAGCAGGGCTGCGTCTTCTCCCAGGAATTCGCAGGCAAAGGTCGTGTCCCACTCGGGCCCGATCAGGAAGATCTTCGCGCCGCGCTTGGCCGCCTTGCGCAGGCGGACATTGATCAGCGGCGCTTCGTGGCGGACCTGGCTGCCGACGATCAGGATCGCATCGGCGCTCTCGATACCCGCCAGCGTCGAGTTGAACGCGATTCCGGCGAGGCTGGAGCAGTCATAGTCGAGACCGGTCTGGCGGCCTTCGAGCTTGTCAGAGCCGAGCTCTGCCAGCAGGCGCTTGGCCGCAAACATCGTCTCGCAATCGACCAGATCGCCCGCGACCGCCGCGATGGAGCCTTCCCCGCCCTGCTTCGCAGCCTTCACGATCGCGTCGAACGCGTCTTCCCAGCTCGCGCGTTGCAGCTTGCCCGCGTTCGCCCCGCCGACCGCGCGCATCCACACCTGGTCGAGCCTGCGCCGCGTCAGGCCGTCGACCTGATAGCGCGCCTTGTCCGAAATCCACTCTTCGTTGACGTCGTCGTTGATCCGCGGGAGCGCGCGCATGACCTCGCGGCCACGGCTGTCGAGGCGGATATTCGCGCCGACCGCGTCGGACACATCGATGCTCAGCGTCTTCTTCAGCTCCCACGGACGCGCTTCGTACGCGTAGGGGCGGCTGGTGAGCGCGCCGACCGGGCACAGGTCGATCACGTTGGCGCTCATCTCGTGGGCGGCTGCCTGTTCGAGATAGGTCGTGATCTGCATGTCTTCGCCGCGATAGAGCGCGCCGATCTCGTCCACGCCCGCGATCTCTTCGGAGAAGCGCACGCAGCGGGTGCAGTGGATGCAGCGGGTCATGATCGTCTTGATCAGCGGGCCCATGTACTTCTCGGTCACCGCACGCTTGTTCTCGTGATAGCGCGATCCACCGCGACCATAGGCGACCGACTGGTCCTGCAGGTCGCATTCGCCGCCCTGGTCGCAGATCGGGCAATCGAGCGGGTGGTTGATGAGGAGGAACTCCATCACCCCTTCCCGCGCCGCGCGCACCATCGGCGTATCCGTGCGGATCTCCTGGCCTTCGGTGGCGGGCAGCGCACAGCTTGCCTGCGGCTTGGGCGGCCCGGGCTTCACTTCGACCAGGCACATGCGGCAATTGCCCGCGATGCTCAGCCGCTCGTGATAGCAGAAGCGCGGGATTTCCTTGCCCGCAAGCTCGCACGCCTGCAACACGGTGGCACCTTCCGGTGCGTCGATTTCCTGTCCGTCTACGGTGACTTTAGGCATTCTGTCTCAGTCCTAGTCCGATTGGCCCGGCAAGCGCGCCGCGCCCGGATTGCGGGTTGCGTGGTACAGCGCTTCGGCAAGTGCCATGCGAATGTTCATCGGCTTGAGCGCGATCTGCGACCCTTGCGGCATGCAGGGGCCGAAGGTCGGTGCCAGCTCGCGCATGCGGGCCAGTTCGCTCTTGTCGCCAAGCCTGGTCTCTTCGATCAGCCCGCGCGCCGCCGCGAAGTCTTGCGCGACATAGCAGCGTGCGAAGTCATGTATAGAGGCGATGCTCTCCGGTTCCTCGATCGCAGGCACGGTCCCCTCCGGCCAGTCGCGCATCGCGTCTTTGAACAGCCCTTCGGCAACCACGCCGCGCACCCATGCACGCACCAGCGTCGCGCTGACGAAGTTCTGCATGCAGCGGTTGGTCGTGTCGCCGAACAGCGCGTCGAACGCGTCGGCCTCTTGCGGCGAATCGATCGGCGCATCGACGAAGGCGATCGACCGATCCCGCTTGTTGCTCGCCAGGCACGGGCCGAGCTGGCGGAGCATATAGAAATACTCCTCGTCGTTAGCCGACGTGGGCGCGCTCGAAAAACCCGAGGTACTCGGGCTCAACTGCGCAAGTGCAGGCGCGCTGCCGCACAGGCTCGCAGCAAGCAGAGCAACGGCAGATAGGGCGGCGCTGCGCAGGGTCATTCGGCACCCTGCCCGGTCAGCCGAGCCGCAAGCCGGTAATACATTGTGGCAAGGCCGAACCGCAGCCGGGCCCGGTCGATCTGTACCTCCTGCCCCGCAGGCACGCAGCCGCTGATGACAGGAGCAAGCGCACGAATCGCGGCCTTCTCCTTGTCGCTACCCATCCGGGTGGCAAACAGCGTTCGCGCGCCCGCAGCATCGGCCCGCGCAATGCACTCGCCGATCCGATACATCAGCGTGTGGCCCTGCGCGGCAGGGCCGCCACCCGCGTAAGTCGCGTTAAGCGCTTCGAGATCCGCGACATTGTCCAGCGCATCGGAAGCGAGCGTCTTTTCGATAAGCCGCTGGGCGAGCGCACCGCGAAAGAGAAAATCCTCCATCTTCAGCTTGCCGTGGTTGAAGCCCATGCAGCGCGAATCGAACAGCCGCTTTACTCCGTCCACCCGCGCCGCATCGGCACCATCGGTGAGGACGAAGGCCCGCGTAATTTCTGGCTCGGCGTCGGCCACGCAGGTGCTGTAATCCACCAGCACATTATGCGCCTGTCTGGTCTCTTTCGCGCTCGGCTGCGCAGCCGCAGGCACGGCGATGCCAAGGGCAAGCGCACAGGCTGCCCCCGCCATCGATAGCGAAAAATGTCTGATAGCGAACATCCCTGCCCCCTTACCCGGCCTGCGCCATGCGATGATAAAGCGGCTCGCTCAGCGCCCGGCGCAGCATTGCAGGCGTGAGCTGGATTTCTTCACCACTCGCGATGCACGGGCCGAGGAACGGGACCAGGCCCTGAATCGCAGTCTGCTCGCCCGCGGTTCCGGGCGTCGCGGAGATGAACGCGACGCTCTGCGAGGGCGCTGCCGATACGACGCAATCGCCGAATTCCATCAGCACCATGTAGCGCGCGTCGGCCTGAACTTCGCTCTCGCCCTCGGGTATCAGGGCGAGAAACCACGGCTCCCCGCCACCGATCGCCGCCGTATCGACGGGCGACTTGAGCCGGTTGGCAACCATCTGTTCGACCAGCATCAGGCGGAACGCCAGAGCGCTCGCCGTCATGATGTCACTACCAACCGCAAGATTACGGTCGTAATCCATGCAATTGCTCAGATCGCCGAGACCGCGCCTGAACTGGCGGCTTTCCTCGTCACTGCCCGGCAACGCGTCGAGCAGCGCAAGGGCATAGGCGGGCTTGCGGTCAGCAGCGCACTGCGCAACCACCCGCAGGACCGCCTCCGGGTCGGATTTCTTCGCATTGCCGCCCAGCCGCGTACCCGTCCGCTGCGCTTCGAGCGGCGCAGTAGCGAACACCGCGATGGCGGCGGCGAGCGTTAACAGGGCGACGATGCGAGCGATCACAGGCCCGTTTCCGATTGCTGGACGGAGAGCCGATGGAGTGGCTCGGCGATTGCCCCACGCAACATCGACCTGCTGAGTTCGAGCGTTCTGCCTGCCGGAATGCACACTGGCAGCATCGGCATCAGTGATTCGATTGCATCGGTTTCGCCTGTGCTGGCGATTTCCGAGATGACCAGATCATGCGAGGCGGACGCATCAGCTCTGACCAGGCAGTCGCCCACCGCCATCATCAGCAAATAACTCGCAGCATCGCCGTCCACATTCTGCGTCTCTGGGGTCGCAACAGGATATTCGAGTGGGGCAAGCTGCGAAAAGTCTTCGATCTCGAGAGCATCGCCGAACTTGTTTCGATACAAACTCTCGAACGCAGCGCCGCGAAGAACCAGGGGCTGCATGCGCAATTCCACATCGCCGGAAGTGTCGCCAAGACAGCTCGAGGTTGCGAGCTTTGCCAAGGTCGCCGTGAGGGAAGGATCACCCACAGGGATATCGATCGCCTTGCGCAACTTATAGCCCGACCGGTTCAGCAAACAGTCGACATAGGCCGACATTGCCTTGCGCGCGTCAGCTTCGGGCTCTTTATCTCGCGCATGGGCCGGTGCTGCCAGCCCCGCAACCAGAGCCAGAAGAAGAAGCGCGCGAGCGATCACTCCGCCGCCTCCGCCATCGCCTCGCCACGCTCGGCGATGCGCCGCTCCAGCTCGGGGCGGAAGTGACGGATCAGGCCCTGGATCGGCCACGCGGCGGCATCGCCCAGCGCGCAGATCGTGTGGCCTTCCGCCTGCTTGGTGACGGTGTGGAGCATGTCGATCTCATCGATGTCCGCGTCACCCGTCTCGAGCCGCTTCATCACGCGCCACATCCAGCCGGTGCCTTCGCGGCACGGCGTGCACTGGCCGCAGCTCTCGTGCTTGTAGAAGTAGGAAATGCGGCTGATCGCGCGGACGATGTCGGTCGACTTGTCCATCACGATCACGGCGGCGGTGCCGAGGCCGGAGCCCAGTTCCTTCAGCCCGTCGAAATCCATCGGCGCGTCCATGATCTGTTCGGCCGGGACGAGCGGGACGGACGAGCCGCCCGGGATCACCGCGAGCAGATTGTCCCACCCGCCGCGAACGCCTCCGCAATGCCGCTCGATCAGTTCGCGGAAGGGAATGCTCATCTCTTCCTCGACCACGCAGGGCTTTTCGACATGCCCGCTGATCTGGAACAGCTTGGTGCCGTCGTTCTTCTCGCGCCCGAAGCTGGCGAACCACGAGGGGCCGCGCCGCAGGATCGTGGGCACGACCGCGATGGACTCCACATTGTTCACCGTCGTCGGGCAGCCATAGAGGCCCGCACCCGCCGGGAACGGCGGCTTGAGGCGCGGCTGGCCCTTCTTGCCTTCGAGGCTTTCGATCAGCGCGGTTTCTTCGCCGCAGATATATGCGCCCGCACCGCGATGCAGGAACACATCGTAATCATAGCCCGAACCGCACGCGTTCTTGCCGATCAGCCCGGCGTCGTACGCCTCGTCGATCGCCTTTTGCAGCGTCTCCGCCTCGCGGATATATTCGCCACGAATGTAGATGTAGGCGGCCCGCGCGCGCATCGCGAAGCCCGCGACCAGCGCGCCTTCGATCAGCTTGTGCGGATCGTGCCGCATGATCTCGCGGTCCTTGCACGAACCGGGTTCGGATTCGTCGGCATTGATGACCAGGAAGCTGGGCCGGCCGTCCTTGCTTTCCTTGGGCATGAAGGACCACTTCATGCCCGTGGGGAAGCCCGCACCGCCGCGACCGCGAAGGCCCGAGGCCTTCATGTCGTCGATGATCGAATCCTGCCCCTTGGCGAGCAGCGCTTTGGTATCGTCCCAGTCGCCACGCGCCTGCGCGGCCTTCAGGCCCCAGTCCTGAAACCCGTAGAGGTTGGTGAAAATGCGGTCCTTATCGGCCAGGCTCATGCCATAACTCCAAACACAACATAGGCTGCCACGGCGAGGATCGCGAGCAGCGCGAGCGTCTTGAAAATGCCGCTCAGCACCTTCCACGCGATAGCAATGGCAATCAGCGCCACGATGATGGTGACGATGTTAGTTTCCATCGATCGCCTCCTCGGCCCCATTGCTTCGGCTGAAAATCCCCAGTCCGCCAAACACGACGCCCAAGATCAGCCACATGACCCAATCGTCGCCCCGCAGGAACTCGACCAGCGCGAGCACCAGGAACAGCACCCCGACGGCGGGGAAGCCTTTACGGGCAGTCGCACCCACTACCATTCGCCCCGGTAATCGTGGTTTTCGGTGACCATGTCCTTGAGCGTGGTCGGCCCACCACTGGGTTCGGACGTGTGGCGACCGGGCTCCTGCGTACCCGTCTTGGGCTGTTCGCCCTTGGCCAGCGCATCGAGCACGGCGTCGAGCCGCTCGGGCGTCAGGTCTTCGTAATTGTCGTCGTTGATCTGGACCATCGGCGCGGTCGCGCAATTGCCCATGCATTCGACTTCGGTGAGCGTCCACAGCCCGTCGTCCGAGACGTGGCCCTTCTTCATCCCCCTCGCCTTGCACGCGGCGATAATGTCGTCGCTGCCGCGCAGCATGCACGGCGTCGTGCCGCACACCTGGACGTGGTACTTACCCACGGGCTTGAGGTTGTACATGAAGTAGAAGGTCGCGACCTCGAGCACGCGGATGACCGGCATGTCGAGATAGCTCGCGACATACTCGATCACCGGCAGCGGCAGCCAGCCTTGCGTATCGGTTTCCTCGCCGACCTGCCTCTGGGCAAGATCGAGCAGCGGCATCACTGCCGACTTGCTGCGGCCTTCCGGGTAGCGCGCGATCGCCTTCTTCGCCTTCGCCTCGTACTCGGGCGAGAACGCAAAATTGCCCCACCGCTCGCGCAGTTCGGGAGTATCGGGTGCGGGTTGACGGTCAGCCATTGGTCACCTCCATCAACGAGCCCTCAATCAATTCATGGCTCGCACCGGTCATGTGTACGAGCAATCCATTTCGGTAGGTGAACGTCACAAGATATCCATAAGATCGGTCAGCCGGAATGAACTCAATCTCCGTTTGTCGCTCGGCACAATAAGCAGTGGCTGGTGATGGCGCTCGGTAAGGTTGGTAGCGCCAAACGTAGCTGTCGGCCTCCAACCACGACACGAAGGTAATTAAGCCTTCCGGCCCGTCATAGCTCGTACCAATGTGAGCTTGCCTGACGCTCTTTACGTCGGGTGAGACCGCCACCGAGACGGATTCCAGATCACCGCGTTTTGCGGCAGCGATTATGGCAACGCTGCGCTCAGCAAAAAACCGATCGACTTCTTCAGTCGGGACAAAATCAGATGATTGCACCGGACATGGATTGGTCATGCCCGCTGCAAGCAAGAGACCAACGCCAATCACCGGTCGCACTCCCCGAACACGACGTCGATTGCGCCGAGGATGGCGGTGGCGTCGGGCAGCATGTGGCCCTTGGTCATCATGTCCATCGCCTGCAGATGCGAGAACGCCGTCGGGCGGATCTTGCAGCGGTACGGCTTGTTGGTGCCGTCGCTGACCAGGTACACGCCGAACTCGCCCTTGGGGCTTTCGGTCGCGACGTAGACCTCGCCCGCGGGCACGTGGAAGCCCTCGGTGTAGAGCTTGAAGTGATGGATCAGCGCTTCCATCGACTGCTTCATCTCGCCGCGCTTGGGCGGCACGACCTTGCGGTCGTCCGATGCGATCGGGCCGGTCGGCATTTCCGCCAGGCACTGCTTGATGATCTTCATGCTCTGGTAGACTTCCTGCACGCGAACCATGAAGCGGTCGTAGCAGTCCGAATTGGTGCCCACCGGCACTTCGAAGTCCATCCGGTCATAGACGTCGTAGGGCTGCGACTTACGCAGATCCCAAGGCACGCCCGCCGCGCGCAGCATCGGGCCGGAGAAGCCCCACTTGATCGCGTCTTCGCGGCTGACCACAGCGATATCGACATTGCGCTGCTTGAAGATGCGGTTGTCCATCACGAGGCTCATCGCGTCGCCGAACAGTTCGGGCACGCGGTTGTCGAGCCATTCGCCGATATCCACCAGCAGCTTCTCGGGCACGTCCTGGTGCACGCCGCCGGGGCGGAACCAGGCGGAGTGCATGCGCGCGCCGCTCGCCCGCTCGAAGAAGTTCATGCAGTCTTCGCGCAGCTCGAAAATCCACAGGTTCGGCGTCATCGCGCCGACATCCATCACGTGCGCGCCGATGTTGAGGAAGTGGTTCGACATGCGCGTCAGCTCGGCGAACAGCACCCGCAGATACTGCGCACGGATCGGCACTTCGAGATTCAGCAGCTTCTCGATCGCGAGGACGTAGCTGTGCTCCATGCACAGCGGCGAACAGTAATCGAGCCGGTCGAAATAGGGCAGCGCCTGCAGGTAGGTCTTGTGCTCGATCAGCTTTTCGGTGCCGCGGTGCAGGAGGCCGACATGCGGATCGACCCGCTCCACGATTTCGCCGTCGAGCTCCATCACCATGCGCAGCACGCCGTGCGCCGCAGGGTGCTGAGGCCCGAAATTGATCGTGTAGTTGGTGATCTGCTCGTCGCCGGTGGTCGGCGATTCTTCGATCGTCAGCCCGTGTGCCATTATTCCATTCCTATCCGCAGGCCCATTGCCCGCCAGCGAACTTGCGCTGTTTGCCATCGGCCGCGACGTAGAGGTCCGCAGTCCGCATCGCATCATTCCCCGCTGCGGGCACGACCTTCACGGTCACGCCATCGGCGGTCATGGTCGGTCCGGCGTAGATCGCGCCCAGCCCGCCATTTTCGGCAGTGAGGTTGATCAGCTCGCCGCCGATCCGGACCACACCCTTGCCCTTCACCGCCTCGTCATCGGGCGCGCCGGCGAGCAGCAGTTCCTGCGCATTGAGCGAGAAGGTGCAGCCGCCGTCGCGCGGACCGAGATCGACGCGTGCGATATTGCCGAGCTTTTCGAGACCCATCGGGTCCGCACCTTCGGGCACGGCGGAGCCGCGCGCCATGGTGCTTTCGGGCGGTGCGACGGTGCCGGTGGGCGCAGGAGTCGCTTCGCTCTGCCCCGCCCCGACGCGCGCGGCGAAGTCGTCACCGCTCTCGGCGTCGCCATCGCCCTGCGAACAGGCCGCCAGCAGAACGGCGGCAGAAACCATCAGCACTCGCTTCATAGTCGCTTTCTCCATCGCTCCATCGACGCGGGCGGCACTCGGAGAGATCCGCCCCGCTTCGCTCAATCCTTGTCCTTCGGCTCGGTCGCCGCGGAGGTATCCTTGGCATCGCCCTTGCGCTCGGCCCGGCCCGGTCGATCCTCGGTCGGTTCGGGCGCAGGCGTGCGATCCTCGACGGTTTTCGCTTCCGCCGGAGCATCGGCGCTGACCTTGTCTTCGGCCTTCGCGTCGGTCTTCGCACCGGCGCCGGTGTCTTTCGGGCTGTCGGTGGTCTTGGCCTCGTCGACCGGCGGGGTATGCGCTTTCTCGTCGCCGGGAAGCACGTAATCCGCGCCTTCCCACGGGCTCATGAAGTCGAACTGGCGAAGATCCTGCGCCAGCTCGACCGGTTCGTAGACCACGCGCTGTTCTTCCTCGGAATAGCGCAGCTCGACATAGCCGGTCAGCGGGAAGTCCTTGCGGAAAGGATGCCCTTCGAAACCATAGTCGGTCAGGATGCGGCGCAGGTCCATGTTGCCTGCGAAAACCACGCCATACAGGTCGAACACTTCGCGTTCGAGCCAGCCGGCATTGGGCCACAGCGTCGTCGCGGTGGGCACCGGCGTCGTTTCGCTGGCGGTCACCTTGACCATGATGCGGCTGTTCTTCGTGAGCGAGAGCAGCATGTAGACCACTTCGAACCGCTCCGCGCGGCTCGGGT
Source organism: Citromicrobium bathyomarinum (assembly GCF_021021475.1). Lineage (GTDB taxonomy): Bacteria > Pseudomonadota > Alphaproteobacteria > Sphingomonadales > Sphingomonadaceae > Alteriqipengyuania > Alteriqipengyuania bathyomarina. The sequence goes on from NZ_JAINWL010000001.1 coordinate 49,325, forward strand.
AGTCCACCCCGGCGATCTCCATCAGCTGCTGGTAGCCGTGATCGTCGCGCAGCAGGCGCAGCGCGTCCTCCAGCCGGTCGCGCTGCACGCTCAGCAGCAGCTCGCCATGCTCTTCCTTCGCTTCGACGAGCATCTCGCCAAGCGCGCCGGACAGCGTGTCCTTCAGCCCGTCGATCAGGGTGAAGCGGGGTGCGGAATGCAGAACCGTCGCCATTCTTAGCGCTCCACCGTCCCGCTGCGGCGAATCTTACGCTGCAGCTGCATCACGCCATAGAGCAGCGCTTCGGCGGTCGGAGGGCACCCGGGCACGTAGATATCCACGGGCACGATCCGGTCGCAGCCGCGCACCACGGAATAGCTGTAGTGATAATAGCCGCCGCCATTGGCACAACTGCCCATGGAGATGACGTATTTGGGGTTCGACATCTGGTCGTAAACCTTGCGCAGCGCCGGTGCCATCTTGTTGCACAGCGTGCCCGCCACGATCATCACGTCGCTCTGCCGCGGCGAAGCGCGCGGGGCCACGCCGAAGCGTTCCATGTCGTAACGCGGCATGTTCACATGGATCATCTCGACCGCGCAGCACGCAAGGCCGAAGGTCATCCACCAAAGGCTGCCGGTGCGCGCCCACTGGAACAGTTCCTCGGTCGAGGTGACGAGGAAGCCCTTGTCGTTCACTTCGGTCTGAAGCGCGTTGAAATAGTCCGAATCCGGCTGGCGCACCTCGCCGGGCTGCGCCGCGGGCTGCATCTGCGGGTTGTGGCCCGCCGGGGTGATGGTCTGGTTCTCGCTCATCTCAATTCCAATCGCGCGCGCCGCCGGGCAGGATCACTCCCACTCCAGCGCGCCCACTTTCCATGCATAGATCAGGCCGATGGCCAGTTCGCCGATGAAGATCATCATCGTGGTCCAGCCCGACCAGCCGGTGAAGTCGAGGCTGACCGCCCAGGGGAACAGGAACGCGGCCTCAAGATCGAAGATGATGAACAAAATCGCGACGAGGTAGAAGCGCACATCGAACTGGCTGCGCGGCTCCTCGAAGGCGGGGAAGCCGCATTCGTACTCGCTCAGCTTCTCGGCGGTTGGGTTGTGCGTGCCGGTCAGGCGCGAGACGCCCATCGGCAGGAACACGAAGACGCAGGAAATGGCCAAGGCCACCCCGAGAAACAGGAGGATAGGCAGATATTGTCCGAGATCGATCACGCGCAGTTTCCATCAGTCCGCTTGTCGGTGCCGCCTCTAGGCCGCACGCCGCGCGGGCGCAAGGGAGCCCGCGACGCAACTCACGTTGGTTTTTCCGCAACAGACAGGCAGCACGCCTGCCCGCCGCCTATTTCATCTCGCGCGCGATCGCCTTCTTCGCCGCATCGCCATAGGGCGGCTTGAGCCCCGCAAGCTTGGCGATGTCGATCTTGGGCTGCTGATAGGTGCTGCGCGCGTGGCTGAATTCGCGGAAGCCTTCCGGCCCGTGATAGCTGCCGATGCCCGAGGGGCCGACCCCGCCGAACGGCATATCCTCGACCGAAATGTGGAAAATCACGTCGTTGACCGTGACCCCACCCGAAATCGTGCGGTCGAGCACGTGCTCCTGCTCCTTCGCATTGCTGCCGAAGTAGTAGAGCCCCAGCGGACGGTCGTGATCGTTGATGTAATCGACCGCCTCGTCGATCGCCTTGTAGGTCTTCACCGGCAGCACGGGGCCGAAGATTTCCTCCTGCATCGCCTTCATGTCGTCGGTGACATTGCGCAGGATCGTCAGCGGCATCTTGCGGGTGTTGGCGCTGGAGAAGCTCTCGTTCGCGGGGTTCACCTCGATCGCCTCGGCCCCCTTGGCCTTGGCATCCTCGACGATGCCCTTGAGTCGCTCGAAATGCTTGTCCGAGATGATCGCGGTGTAATCCTCGTTGTCGAGCAGCGTGGGATACATCTGGTGCACGCCCAGCTGGACCGCCGCGACCACGCCTTCCTCCTGATCCTCGGGCACCAGCAGGTAATCGGGTGCGAGGCAGATTTGCCCCGCATTGAGCATCTTGCCCAGTGCGATCCGCTCGCCCGCGCGGGTCAGGTCGGCACCCTTGCCGATGATCGTCGGGCTCTTGCCCCCCAGCTCCAGCGTGACGGGGACGAGGTTCTTCGCTGCCGCTTCCATCACCTTGCGGCCCGTCGCGGTCGATCCGGTGAACACCAGATGGTCGAAGGGGAGCGAGGAGAACGCCTGCGCCACGTCGGGCCCGCCGGTGATCACACTCACCTCGTCCTCGTCGAAAGCATCGGCGACCAGTTCGCGCATCCGGTCGCTGGTCGCGGGCGTGAATTCGCTCGGCTTGATCATCGCGCGATTGCCCGCGGCGAGCACCTGCATCAGCGGCCCGAAGCTCAGGTTCACGGGAAAGTTCCACGGGCTCATGATCCCGATCACGCCCTTGGGTTCGTAGCGGACCTCCGCCTTCGCACCCATCAGGCCGAGAGGAAAGCGGACCGAGCGCTTATCGGGCGCTGCCCAGTGGTCCATGTTTTTGAGACAGTATTTCCCGAAGCCGATCGTGCTGACGATATCGGTCATCATCGAGCCTTCGAAGCTGCGGCTGCCGAAGTCCGCATTCATCGCCTCGGCCAGCGATTCGCCGTGCTGCGAGAGAATCGACATCGCCCGCTTGATCCGGTCGCGCCGGATGGAGAGCGGCTCTGGCCGCGCCGCGGTGAAGGCCCGGCGCTGGGATTCCAGAATGCGCTCAAGGGTCTGGGGTGCGGTCTCGCTCATGTCTCGGCTCTCCGATTGTGTTTCTTGGCAGTGCTATTACATCGAACGCGAATTGAGCCAAAGCGTTGCGACAACAGAAAGGCACGTACTTACCAATGCCCCAGTTTTCCGAAGCAGATCCGATCGTCATCCTCTCCTACGCGCGCACCCCGATGGGCAGCATGCAGGGCGCACTGGCCGATGCCACTGCGACCGACCTCGGCGCGACGGCGGTGAAGGCGGCGGTGGACCGCTCGGGCGTGCCGGTGGACAAGTTCGACCGGACCTACATGGGCTGCGTCCTGCCCGCCGGGCTCGGCCAGGCCCCTGCCCGTCAGGCGTCGATCAAGGCAGGCCTGCCCAAGTCGGTGCAGGCAACGACCGTGAACAAGGTGTGCGGTTCCGGCATGCAAACCGTTATCATGGGCTCCGAAGCGCTCGCCAGCGGCACGGTGAACTACGTGGTTGCGGGCGGCATGGAGAGCATGACCAACGCGCCCTATCTGCTGAAAAAGCACCGCAGCGGTGCACGGCTCGGCCATGACACCGCCTATGACCACATGTTCCTCGACGGGCTGGAAGATGCCTACGAGGAAGGCCGCGCGATGGGCACCTTCGCGCAGGAAACCGCCAACGAATACCAGCTGACCCGCGAGGAAATGGACGACTACTCCATCGAATCGCTGCGCCGCGCCAATGCCGCCATCGAAAGCGGTGCCTTCGATGGCGAAGTCGTCCCCGTGACGATCGTGACTCGCAAGGGGGAAACCACGGTCGAGCATGACGAGGCACCCAGCAAGGGCAAGCCCGACAAGATCCCGCAGCTGCGCCCCGCCTTCGCCAAGGACGGCACGATCACCGCTGCGACCTCGTCGAGCATCTCCGACGGTGCGGCCGCCGTGGTCCTCAGCCGCGAAAGCGTCGCCAAGGAAAACGGCCAGACGCCGGTGGCCAAGATCGTCGGGCTCGCCGCGCACGCTCAGGAGCCAAGCAAGTTCACCGTCGCGCCCATCGGCGCGATCGAGAAGCTGCTCGAACAGACCGGCTGGAGCGCGGAAGACGTCGACCTGTGGGAAGTCAACGAAGCCTTCGCCTGCGTCGCGATGTTCGCGATGCGCGACATCGGCATCCCGCACGACAAGATCAACGTGAACGGCGGCGGCACCGCGCTGGGTCACCCCATCGGCGCGAGCGGCACGCGGATCATCGTGACGCTGCTCAATGCGCTCAAGCAGCAGGGCAAGAAGCGCGGCATCGCCTCGCTGTGCATCGGCGGCGGCGAAGCCACGGCCGTTGCGGTCGAGATGGTCTGAGGGGGCTTACCCCTCATCCAGCTTTCGCTAGTTCGCGTCGCTCACAAGCTCCAGCATCCTTCTCCCCATGGGAGAAGGATAAAGGCGCGTCCTTCTCCCTGTGGGAGAAGGATAGCGTAGGTTGCGAGCACCGCTCGCTACTGCAGCTTGGATGAGGGGATTTGTTGGATGAGGGGACCGGCGCGCCCTAAGGCTCGCCCGCGCCCCACAGGCGATTCGCTTCGACGAAGCCGGAGCGTTCTCCGACCGAGAATTCGCACCAGTTTTCCTCGCAGTCGCCCAACCGGCCCACCACCCCGGGCTCCAGCTTCCACTTGATCGCGGAACCGGCGGCATCCGAATCATGCATCTCGGCCAGGCCCTTGCCGACGACGATCGCACCGCGCGTACGGCTGAGCAGCCGCGCCGCGATCCAGCCCTGATCGCCGTCCGGGTCCTCGACCAGTCGCCAACCTTCGCGCACGCGCACCACCTTCACCGGCAGACCCTTGCGCTTGTAGACCCACTCGATCCGGTATTCCGCGCTCGGCCCGACGCGCATGTTCGCCTCGGTCACGTCGATCGTCGCCCAGTAAGGCGTGTCGCGGTTCGCCCCGCCGGCAGGCGTCGCGGTCAGCGTGGCGATGGTCAGGGCAAGCCCCGTGGCGAGCAGGAAAGGGCGTCTCGGCATGGGGGAACGAGATACCGCAAGCGCCGTGATCCTGGCAAGCTGGATGGTGCCACCGCTTGACCGGGTTTGCGCCACACGCCAAGCACGGCGGCGATGGCCAGCAAACCCGCAGATCCCGCCCGCCGCATTCAAGGCACTCCCCGCGTCATCGTGACCCGCGCACTGGTCCCTTCGGTGCAGGAGCGCATGGCGCAGCTGTTCGACTGCCGCTTCAACGAAAGCGATACGCCGCTTTCGCGCGAAGAGCTGATCGAGGCGATGCGCGATTGCGACGTGCTGGTGCCCACGGTGACCGACCGGATCGATGCCGAGATGCTCGAGGCGGGCGGCGAGCGGATGCGGCTGATCGCCAGCTTCGGCGCAGGAACGGATCATCTCGATCTGGCTGCTGCAGCCAAGCGCAAGATCACCGTCACCAACACGCCGAGCGTGTTTACCGAGGATACCGCCGACCTGGCGATGGCGCTGATCATCGGCGTGCCCCGCCGGATGCGCGAAGGGATTGCGCTGGTGCGGCGCGGTGAATGGAGCGGCTGGGCGCCGACCGCGATGCTGGGCCGCAAGCTGGCGGGCAAGGTGCTGGGCATCGTCGGGATGGGCCGGATCGGCCAGGCCGTCGCCTATCGCGCCAAGGCCTTCGGGCTCGACATCGTCTATCACAACCGCAAGCGGCAGCCCGAAGCGGTCGAGCGGATGTTTGGCGCGACCTATGTCGAAACGCTGGGCGAACTGCTGGAGGCGGCCGACATCCTCACCCTGCACTGCCCTTCCAACCCGCAGAGCCACCACATGATCGACCGGCAGGCGATAGGGCGGATGAAGGATGGTGCCTGCCTGATCAACACCGCGCGCGGCGATCTGGTCGACCAGGAAGCGCTGATCGAGGCGCTGGAAGCCGGGCGCCTCGCGGGCGCCGGGCTTGACGTGTACCCGGACGAACCCCGGGTCGACGAGCGGCTGATCCGCCACCCCAACGTGATGACCCTGCCCCATATCGGCTCCGCCACGCTCGAAGGGCGTGAGGATTCGGGTCACAAGGTGATTGCCAATATCCACATTTGGGCCGACGGGCACCGTCCGCCCGACCAGGTGCTCGACGCGCTGATCTGACCGCGCGCGGGAAAAGGTGAACCCCGGTTTACCAGTTATGCGCAAAAGCCGGGCTATAGGGTTTCGCGCCCGCGGCCGTCTGCCGACATTTGCGGGCTGACTTGCTGGAGACCCCACCCCGATGACCAGATTCGTTTCCGCCATGCTGCTGGCCGTGCTGCTCGCCAGCCCGGCCTTCGCACAGGACGCGGGCACTCTGGTGGAAAGCGATACCGGCGACACCGCGTGGATCCTTATCTCCTCCGCGCTCGTCCTGCTGATGACGCTGCCCGGCCTCGCGCTGTTCTACGGCGGACGGGTGCGGGCCAAGAACGTGCTGTCGGTCGCGCTGCAATGCGGCGCTGTCGCGGCGGTGATTTCGGTTCTGTGGGTGATGACCGGCTACACGCTCGCCTTCGGCGACATCGGCAATGGCTGGTTCGGCAATGGCCGCGCATGGATGCTGATCGAGCTGACCAATGTGCGTTACGGCACCACCGTGCCCGAAAGCGCCTTCGTGCTGTTCCAGATGGGCTTCGCGATCTTCGCCACCGCGCTGATGGTCGGCGCGTGGGCGGAGCGTGCACGCCTTGGCTGGGTCGTGCTGTTCTGCGCCGCTTGGAGCCTGATCGTCTACGCTCCCGTCGCGCACTGGGTGTGGGGCGGCGGCTGGCTCGTCAGCACTTTCGGCACGATGGATTTTGCAGGCGGACTGGTGGTCCACACCACCGCAGGCGTCTCCGCGCTGGTCGCGGCGGCGCTGATCGGCCCGCGAGAAGGTTTTTCGGACAAGCCCATACTGCCCCACGCCCCCGTGCTGACCATGATCGGCGCCGCCCTGCTGTGGGTCGGCTGGTTCGGCCTCACCGGCGGCTCCGCCCTCTCGGCGACCGACGATGCGTCGAGCGCCATCATCAACACCCATCTCGCAGCCTGTGTTGCGGCGCTGGTGTGGCTGCTGATCGAGCGGATCGCGCTGGGCAAATGCACCACGATTGGCTGGGCGACCGGTGCGGTCGCGGGCCTCGCCACGATCACGCCCGCGGCGGGCTATATCGCACCGGGCGCGGCAATCCTGTTCGGCGCGCTCGCCCCGGTCGTTTGCTACGGCGCGCTGGTGCAGGTGCGAAAGTGGGGCATCGACGATACGCTGAGCGTGTTTGCGGTCCACGGCATGGGCGGAATGCTGGGCACGCTGCTGCTCGGCCTGTTCGTCTCCTACTCGCTCGGCGGCACGGGCTATCCTGCGGGGATGACCCCGGCCACGCAGCTCGGCGCGCAGGCGATCGGGGTAGCTGCGGTCGCGGTGTGGAGCGCGGTGATGACCGGCATTCTCGCGCTGGTCATCGGCATCCTCATCCCCATGCGGGTCAAGCGCAAGCGCGAGATCGAGGGGCTGGACATGACCAGCCATGGCGAGCGCGGCTGGTACTTCGCCGACTAGCGGCTTCGCGGCAGTTCCTCGCCGAGGATATCGAGGATCCGCTCGATCGAGGCGCGGCTGGCGGAAAACTCGAAATGCCGCTCGGGCACTTCGATCGCGCGGTCGCACTCGCCCTCTTCCCCACGTGAACAGGCGGGCGCGATGATCCCGTCGCGCGGCGACCAGATCGCGATCGTGCGCACCGGCGGCTTCTGCCGGGGGTCGTCGGAAATCGGCGGATTGTCGACCTTGTGGTCGTTGAGTGCCTCGTACAGCCGCCACGCGTTATTAGCCCGCCGGTCGCCCGAAAAGGGCGTGCCCAGCGTCATCACCAGCGCGACCTTGTGCGGATGGCGCTGCGCCAGCACGCGGGCATAGAGGCCGCCCAGACTGATCCCGATCAGCGCCACCGGCTGACCGGTTTCGCGCCATATCTGGTCCAGCCGCGCCTCGGCCCGGTCGAAGAAGGCCTGGGTGATGCCGGTCATCATCGCGCTGATCCGCGCAGGGTATGCGTCGTAGCCCGCCGCATCGAGCGTGCGCCGCATCAGCGAAGTCGCGCCGTCGTTCGACATGATCCCGGGGATGACCAGGACGGGAGGACGCGGGCCTTCACGCTCTACCGGTCGCACATGCTCCGGCAGCCGGACCCGGCGCACCGGGCTCGACCATATCTTGGGCAGGTTCGGCAGTTCGCGCAGCCAATAGCCGAAAGGCGGTGCCAGATGGTCGTCTCGCAGCGCGTCTTTCGGCTGGGGCATTGCGTCAGTCTCCGGTCAGAATACGCTCCACCAACTGCTTCACCGACGGGGTGAAGTTGTTGGAATAGAACGGGTCCTGCTTGAAGCGGTACGCGGCGTGACCGGCGAAGGCGAGGTTCTCGTCCGGATCGCCGCCATGCGCGATATCCTGCAGCGTCTTCTGAATGCAGAAGCTGCGCGGATCGGCGAGACGGCCGGTGGTGTGATCGTCGTGATCCTTCCAGCTCGAAAACTGGCAGTGCGACAGGCAGCCCATGCAGCCCTGCTGGTCGGCACGGATCTGCTCGGCGCTTTCGGGGGTCACAAACACCACCGTGTTGTCCGGCGTCTTCAGCGCCTCGGTAAAGCCTTCGTGCATCCACGCCTGCGCCTTGCGCTGGTCGCCGGGGTGGACGAAGAAATACTTGGCCTTGCCGTGATCGGAGAGCGGGATGGTCCCCTCTTCCTCATCACGCTTGAAGATCGGGATCTGCCGTTCGGAGCGGTGCATGAGGTCGTAGAGGAACGGCGTCTTGACCGCGCTGGAATAGAATCCGGTCGGGCTGAACTTGTGCAGCAGCACGTCGCCCGGCTCGATCGTGCGCAGCATGTCTTTCCACACCTGCGGGATCGGGCTTTCTTCGGTCAGCAGCGGGCGCGTGCCGAACTGGAACGCGATCTTGCCCAGCTCGGGATTGTCGATCCACTCTTCCCACTCGCGCAGGAACCACACGCCGCCAGCCATCACGATGGCGGTGTCTTCCGACACGCCTTCCTTGCGCATCGTTTCGCGCAGTGCCTTCACGCGCGGATAGGGATCTTCCGGCTTGGTCGGATCTTCGGCGTTGGACAGGCCGTTGTGCCCGCCCGCCAGCCACGGGTCTTCGTAGACCACCGCCGCCAGCAGGTCCGGCACCTTGGAATAGCTGCGCTTCCACAGCGCGCGGAAGGCCCGCGCGGAGCTGACGATCGGCAGGTAATGCACGTTGTAGCGTGCGGCGATCTCAGCCAGCTTGTAGGGCATGCCCGCACCGCAGGTGACGCCGGTAATCTTGTCGGCGCAATTATCCAGCACGCCTTCCAGCACCTGCTGTGCGCCGCCCTGTTCCCACAGGACGTTGATGTTGATCGCGCCCTTGCCGTCGGCGATTTCGTAAGCACGATTAACCTGCTCGGTCGCACCATCGATGGCGTAGCGGACCAGCTGTTCGAACCGTTCTTTGCGGGTCGCCTGCGGGTAGACCTGCGGGATCGGATTGCCGTCCTCGTCATAGGTATCCGCGTTCACGGCCGACACGGTGCCGATGCCGCCCGCGGCGGCCCATGCGCCCGAGCTTGCGTGATTGGTCGCCGAAACGCCCTTCCCGCCTTCGATCAGCGGCCACACCTCGCGACCGCCGTACTGGATGGGTCGCAGTCCTTTAAATGCCATCAAACTTCCAATTAATCAGCTGGGCGCGCCTTTACCCATTGGCTTGGCCATTATCGGCATCGGACGCGCTTTTCTGCCCGGTACAGGGCACGATGTCCTTTGGGTCGGGCCTTGTAGCGCCGCGAGAGAATTGTGCAAAGTATCCCGCAAGTTCGGGTGCCTGCTCGATCCGGTCGAGCCGGTAGCCGACCCGTTCGAATTCGCAGGCGAGCAAGGCGGGGGGAATGCCGTGGCGGTCGGTCGGGCGGTCGATATCGACCACGATCACCTTGCCGCCGTCTTCGAGCGAGGGCCACAGCCGCCACAGGAAGGCGTAGGGCTCTGCCACCTCGTGATACATGTGGACCATGAAGACGCGGTTGAAGCTGTCTTCGGGCAGGCGCGGATCGTCCTGCGCGCCAGCCTTGATCGAGACATTGTCGAGCCGTTCGCGCTCGACCCGGCGGCCCAGCCGCTCCAGCGCGCCGCGATCGATATCCTGCGCCAGCACGCGGCCATGCTCGCCCACGCGCTCCGCCAGCCGGACCGTGTAATAGCCCTCGCCCGCGCCGATATCGGCCACCGTCATGCCCGGCTCGATCGAGGCCATGTCCATCACCTTGCGCGCCTCGCCCTGGCTGTCTCGCGTTTCCTCATCGGAGAACGCGTTCGCGCCGAGGTTGGAGACGGGGCGATCGGGTAACGGAAAAGCCCGCGCGGTTTCAGGCCGCTGCGCCCCTTCGGAAGAAGAGCCGCAGGCCGCAAGCGCGAGCGTGGTGCATGCCAACAGGGAAAATGCCGTGCGTGCCATCATCGGGCGGCACTTAACCGCGCATGCCAGACTTGGCAAAGCGGCTTTTGCCCTATTCGACGTCTTCCACCTCGACCGCCTCGCCCGTCACCCGCTGCGCGAGCGCGGCAGAGATGAACGGGTCGATCGCGCCGTCGAGCACGTCGCCCGGTGCGGTAGAGGTTTCGCCCGTGCGCAGGTCCTTGACCAGCTGATAGGGCTGGAGGACATAGCTGCGGATCTGGTGGCCCCAGCCGATCTCGGTCTTCTCGGCATATTCGCCCGAGGCCGCCGCCTCGCGCTCGGCCATCTCACGCTCGAACAGGCGCGCCTTGAGCATGCTCATCGCGGTCGCCCGGTTCTTGTGCTGGCTGCGGTCGTTCTGGCTGGCCACGACGATACCGGTCGGCTGGTGGGTGATGCGAACCGCGGAATCAGTCGTGTTGACGTGCTGCCCGCCCGCGCCCGACGCGCGGTAGGTATCGATCTTGAGGTCGCTCTCGTTGATTTCGATCTCGATATCGTCGTCGATCACCGGATAGACCCAGACCGAGCTGAAAGAGGTGTGCCGCCGCGCGCTCGAATCGTAGGGGCTGATCCGCACAAGCCGGTGCACGCCGCTTTCGGTCTTGGCATAGCCATAGGCGTTCTCGCCCTTGATATGCAGCGTGACCGACTTGATCCCGGCCTGCTCGCCCGACTGGTATTCGACAGTCTCGACCTTGAAACCGCGCTTTTCAGCCCAGCGGACATACATCCGCATCAGCATTTCGGCCCAGTCCTGGCTTTCGGTGCCACCGGCCCCGGCGTGAACTTCGAGATAGGCGTCGTTGGCATCCGCCTCGCCCGAGAGCAGCGCCTGAACCTTGTCGGCATCGGCGCGCGCGGCGAGCTTTTCGAGACTGGCGAGCCCCTCGTTCGCGATATCGTCGTCGCCCTCCGCCTCCCCGAGTTCGACGAACTCGATCGCGTCGGCCATTTCGGACGAGATGGTGTTGACCGTGCCGATCGCGCTTTCGAGCCGCTTCTGCTCGCGCATGATCGCCTGTGCCTGCTTGGGATCGTCCCACAGGGTCGGGTCCTCGACCCGCGCGTTCAGCTCGTCCAGTTCGCGCAGCGCGCGCTCCCAGTCGAGCGACTGGCGCACCAGCGCCAGCGCGGCTTCGATCCGGTCGATATGGGCCTGCCCTTCGGCACGCATTGCTTTTTTCTCCACAGAAACGGGCAGGCAGCGCTAGGGACGCGCCGCGCCCATGGCAAGGCGCGGGATCAGTAAATCCCGCCCTGTTCCTCGACGAAGCTCTCTGGCGGCTCCTCGCGCTCGGCCGCCAGCGCGGCTTCGTTCTTCGCCCTGCGGGCGCGGCGGATCAGGTCCAGAAACTCCTGCCGCTGGGCCGCGATTTCGGATGCGCGGGTGGACCGTGGCGGTTCGGTATCGGGCTTGAACGCCTCCCAGATAACCGCTGCGTTATCATCGGTGCTGGCGGGTGCATCGAACACCCGGCCACCGGTGCGCCGCTCGACCCGGACCATCCGCACGCCTGCCGGGGCGACCGGGGGATTGGCGCTCCACCGCTCGCGCGTTTCCTCGATGAAATCCTTCACGATCGGCGCTGCGATGGTGCCACCTTGCGCATAGCCGCCCATATTGCGCGGTCGGTCGAAGCCCAGATAGGTGCCGACCATCAGCTGCTGCGTACCACCGATGAACCACACGTCCTTGGGCCCGGTGGTCGTCCCCGTCTTGCCAAACAGCGGCAGGCCGGTGCCGCGCAGCACCTTGGCGGTGCCGCGGCTAACGACGCCTTCGAGGATGTGGGTGATCTGGAACGCGGTCCGCGCATCCATCACCTGCCGCCCCATCGGGCCGGGCCGGGGCATGGCCGAGCCATCCCACTCGGGCATGTTGCAGCCCTCGCACTCGCGCTGGTCGGCACGCCAGATCACCTTGCCACGACGATCCTGCACGTAATCGATCACGGTCGGATCGTTGAGCCGACCATGATTGGCGAGGGTGGAGAAGGCGTTGGTCATCTTCTCGACCGTCGTCTCGCCCGCGCCCAGCGCGAAAGCGATGTAGGGTTCGTACGATCCAATCCCGACCCGCTCGTAGGTCTTGATCACATTGGGCATGCCCGCCTCGTTGGCGATATTGGCGGTCATCACGTTCTGCGAATTTTCGAGGCCGTAGCGCAGGGTATAGGTCCCCGCGCGCCCACCGCGCACGCATTTCTGGCCGAGCTGTGCGCCCTGATAGGCGCAGAAACTGCTGTTATCGACCTGCGTCGCCGGGGTCATCCCGTTGTCCAGCCCGGTGGCGTAGACGAAGGGCTTTACCGTCGAGCCCGGCTGGCGGTTGGCCTGCGTGGCCCGGTTGAAGCTTTCCAGGCGGCTGTCCCACCCGCCCTGCATCGCCATGATCCGACCGGTCTGCGGGTCTTCGACCACGATCCCGCCCGACGCATCGGGGATAACCGCCACCCGCCAGCCATTGCCCGAGGGGCGCACCGCGAGCACGTCCCCCTCCTTGAGCGAGCTTGGCGCACCGCTCAGCGTGGCGGTCTGCCCGTCGGAGAATACGATCTGGCCAGACCCGGTGAAGGCCGCGACCCGCCAGTCCTTGTAATTGATCCCGATATTCGCGCTTGCGAGCTGGCTGCCCAGATCGCCCTTGCTGGGGTCGAGCGTGGCGACCGGGCCGCTCCATCCGCGGCCGCCGTGATAGCGCAGCATTCCCTTGCGCAGCGCATCGCGCGCGGCCTGCTGGTATTCGAGGTCGAGCGAGGTGCGCACCCACAAGCCGCCTGCATAAACGCTGTTGGGCCCATCATCCGCCGTCTCGCCGAACCGGTCGAGCAGCTGGCGGCGGACCTCTTCGATGAAATAGCCCGCATCGGCATTGCGGATCGAGGCCGCGCCCGAAGTCAGCCCGAGCGGCTTGGCCTTGGCGGCGGCGACATCGGCCTCGCTCGCCCAGCCATTCTCCGCCATCTTGTCGAGCACGTAGTTGCGGCGCGTGATCGCGAGCTCTTCGTACTTGGAGCGCCCGTAGCGTTCGGGCGCCTTGGGCAGGATCGAGAGGAACGCCATCTCATGCAGGTCGAGATCGCCGACATCCTTGTCGAAATAGGCGCGCGCCGCCGCCTGCACGCCGAAGCTGCGCCGGCCGAGCGGAATCTCGTTGAGATAGAGGGTGATGATTTCCTGCTTGGTCAGCGTCTGTTCGATCCGCCGCGCGACCAGCATTTCCTTCAGCTTGCGGGTGATCGAATACTCATCGCTCAGCAGCACGTTCTTGGCGACCTGCTGGGTGATGGTCGACCCGCCGACCGCACGTTCGTCCGTCCCGGCCTTGCGCGCATAGTCGAGCACCGCGTTGAGCGTGCCGGTAATATCGACCCCGTTGTGCCGCCAGAAGGTCTCGTCCTCGGCGGCGAGGAATGCGTTGACCAGCGGACGCGGGAAATCGACGTAATCGAGCTGCACCCGCCGGTCGCGTGCATAGCTGCCAACGATCTCGCCATCGGCACCGCGTACCACGGTGGGCAGCGGCGTCTCGTAATCCTGCAGCGCGCTCGCATCGGGCAGGTCGCGTCCGATCAGGAACCACGCGATCCCGACCAGCGCCAGAAAGGCGATCGTGCCATAGACGATCCAGCGGACCGCCCAGTTGTCCCGCCACGTCTGTTTGAACTCGGCGAAGGCGTCCTGCGATCCACGCTGGATCCGGTAACGGATATGTTCGACTGATAGCTCGGTCATGATGCGGCAGCGCCCTTAGCACGCTCCTCGCGCAGACCGCCATAACCAATGGTGAACATTCGCACGGGGTCGTTTAGCCGACCGACTGGCGGGCGAAGAACACGCGGATCGCGCGGGCAAGAAAACCGGCAAATTCCTCGCGCCCCTCGTCCGACGATAGCCGCGCGGCATCGTCCGGATTGGTCAGGAAGCCGACTTCGAACAGCACTGCGGGCACATCGGGCGCACGCAGCACCGCGAGCGCAGCGGAGCGCTGGGTCTGCGAATGGAAGCGATGCCTGCCCTTCCCCTCACGCTCGATCAGCTCGCCGAACTCGCGGCTGGTTTCCTGCACGCGGCGCTGCGAGAGTTCGACGAGGATGTCGTTCACCGGATCGCTCTGGTTCCTGACCACCACGCCGTTGAGCAGGTCGGCATTGTTCTCGCGATTGGCGAACCGCGCCGCGGCCTCGCTCGATGCTTCGCGCGACAGGGTGTAGACGCTGGCCCCGAACGCGCTTTCGGAATCGCCCGCGCTGTCTGCGTGGAGCGAGATGAACAGGTCGGCATTGAGCCGCCGCGCGATCTCCGGCCGTTCCTGCAGGACAAGGAAAGTATCGTCCTCGCGCGTCAGCGCCACGCGGATGCCGCCTTCCTCGATCAGGCGATCCTTCAGCGCCAGCGCCAGTTCCAGCACCACGTCCTTCTCGTACCGGTCTCCCGAGACGGTGCCCGGGTCCTTCCCGCCGTGACCGGCGTCGATCACAACCAGCGGGCGCGAATTGTCGGGCGGGCCGTAGATTGTCGGAAGATCGACCGGCTGGCCCGCCTTCGGCAGCACCAGGCTGATCACGTAGTCGCGTCCCAGATGCGGCACCGGAATGGTCAGCCCAAGCACATACACCCCGCCGACGATCACCACCGGCAGCAGGAAAATTGCGAGGATCTGAAAAAAGCGGCCCATCCCTGTCCCTAGTAAGATGTCGCGCCTCGCTTGCGCAATAGACGTGGTATGCTTGCGCAATAGAGTTGCCGCGCCCTTCGCGCGATGCTAGCCCCTTCCAGTCTCGAGGCGCGAGCCCCTTTTCGATCAGCGGGTTGTCCGCTTTCGCAGTTGGGCTCGCGATCGGGACGACAGACCGGCCATTCGGATTACACCCTGCATGGCCGACCCCGCAAACTAACAGGTTGATGCGACCAATGCGCACTCCCCACCCGTTCGATCCTGCCACGCCGCAAGGCCGGGTGGGCGGACGCATGGTCGGGGCCGAGCACATGGCAGCCGTCCGCTTGGTCGCAGACGCAGACGCTCCCCATATGCCCCCGATCGGGGCGGTGGCGGAATTCCCATCCCGCCTGGCCCGCGAAGGCCGGCGATTTTTCACGACAGATAGCGCGCCCTGCCGCGACCGCCCCACCAGGCTGACGCAGGCGAAGCGCGTGGAGACACAGACATGGCACAGCGCATGCTTATCGATGCGCGCCACACGGAAGAAACCCGTGTGGCCGTACTTAAAGGCAACCGGATAGAAGAATTCGACTTCGAGTCGGCCGAACACAAGCAGATCAAGGGCAATATCTACCTCGCGAAAGTTACGCGGGTAGAACCCTCGCTGCAGGCGGCCTTCGTCGATTTCGGCGGCAACCGGCACGGGTTCCTCGCCTTCAGCGAAATCCACCCGGACTATTACCAGATTCCCAAGGAAGACCGCGACGCACTGCTCGCCGAAGAGGCGGAAGCCGCCGAAGAGGAAGAGCGTCTGCGGGCCGAGGAAGAAGAAGCCGGGCACATGCCCGGCGATGAGTACGACGCGGAAGACGATGAATCCGCCGAAGCCCTGGCCGAAGACCTCGCCGAAGACGGGCTCGAGGAAATCGACACCTCGGACAAGGACAAGGTCTCCACGATCGAGGAAGGCCAGCTTTCCTCGGACGATGATGACGACGACGATGATGACGACAGCAATGGCGACGATGCCGATGCTTCCGAGGGTGGCAACCGCCGCCGCGGGCGTCGCGGTCGCGGCGGTCCGCGCCGTCAGGGTCAGGGCAAGCCGCGCAGTCGCGCCAAGGAAGTGGACGAGGCACGCGCCCGCCGCCAGGCGCTGCGTCGCCGGTACAAGATTCAGGACGTCATCCAGCGCCGTCAGGTGCTGCTGGTGCAGGTCGTCAAGGAAGAGCGCGGCAACAAGGGTGCGGCGCTGACCACCTATCTCAGCCTCGCGGGCCGCTACACCGTGTTGATGCCGAACTCGTCGCACGGCGGCGGGATCAGCCGCAAGATTTCCTCCGCATCGGACCGCAAGCGTCTCAAGCAGGTCGTCGGCGATCTCAACCTGCCGCGCACCATGGGCCTGATCGTGCGCACCGCAGGGCTCAGCCGCACCAAGACCGAGATCAAGCGCGACTTCGACTATCTCGCCCGCCTGTGGGACGAGATTCGCGAGCGCACGCTGGGCTCCAGCGCGCCATCGCTGATCCATTCGGACAGCGACCTGATCAAACGCGCGATCCGCGACATCTATAATCGCGAGATCGAGGAAGTCGTGGTGGAGGGTGAGGAAGGCTACAAGTCCGCCCGCGCCTTCATGAAATTGCTGATGCCCAGCCATGCACGCCGGGTAAAGGCCTATTCGGACCCGGTCCCGATGTTCCAGCGCTACGGCGCGGAAGACCAGCTGCGCGCGATGTACGAACCGGTCGTGCAGCTCAAATCGGGCGGCTATCTGGTGATCAACCCGACCGAGGCGCTGGTGTCGATCGACATCAACTCGGGCCGCTCCACCAAGGAGCACGGGATCGAGCAGACCGCGACCGCGACCAACCTGGAAGCGGCGAAGGAAATCGCCCGCCAGCTGCGTCTGCGCGACATGGCGGGTCTGGTCGTGATCGACTTCATCGACATGGAGCACAACTCCAACATCCGTAAGGTCGAGCGGACGATGAAGGACGCGCTCAAGAACGACCGCGCGCGGATTCAGGTCGGCCGCATTTCGGGCTTCGGCCTGATGGAAATGAGCCGCCAGCGCCTGCGCACCGGCGTTCTCGAGGCGACCACCCGCGAATGCCCGCACTGCGACGGCACCGGCCTGGTCCGCACCGCATCCAGCGCCGGTCTCTCCGCGCTGCGCCTGATCGAGGACGAGGCGGCCAAGGGCAAGGGCACCACCATCACCCTGTCGGCCAGCACCGAAGCTGCGGTCTATCTGCTCAACGCCAAGCGCGCCGACTTGGTCGAGATCGAAGAACGCTATGGCGTCAAGGTCGAGATCGTGCCCGAAGGTGAGGACGAAGGCGCCAAGATGAGCGTCGCCAGTTCCGGCCCCCGGCCCACCGAGGCGCCCAAGTTCGAGCCGATCGTGATCGACGAAGCCGAGGACGACTTCGAGGACGAGGCGGACGACAGCGACACCGAGGACGAGGATCAGGGCCGCTCGGGCGGCAGGTCTTCCGACGATGGCGACAATGACGACGACCGTCCCAAGAAGAAGCGCCGGCGGCGGCGTGGCGGTCGCGGTCGCAACAAGCGCCGCGATAACGACGGCGAAAACGCCGACGACCGGTCGAACGACCGCTCCGGCGAAGAGCAGTCCGACGATGACCGGGCTGGCGAAGACAGCGCAGACGAATCGTCGAGCGATGACGGCGACGACAAGCCGAAGAAGCGTCGCAGCCGCGGTGGTCGCGGTCGACGCAAGAAGCAGGACGACGCCGGCGAGGCTCAGCAGGACGTATCCGACCATGTCGTGGAAGACATGGCCGTCGTCGCCGGACCGGACGACGCACCGGCCACCGCCGATGCTGCGACCGCCGAGAAGCCCAAGCCCAAGCCCAAGCGCCGCAGCCGCGCCAAGAAGGCCGATGCCGAGCAGCCGACCGAGGCTGGCGACAGTCAGGAAGCGGGCACGGATGCCGTGAAGGATGGGGCCGAAGACAAGCCCGCACCCAAGCGTCGCAGCCGCGCCAAGAAGGCGGACACGCCTTCGCAGGATGCTACCGGTGACGACAAGGCAGAGGAACAGGCCGAGGAAAAGCCTGCACCCAAGCGCCGCAGCCGCGCCAAGAAGCCAGTCGAAGGCGATGAGCAGAGCGACGCGAAGGCCGAACAGGCCGATGCCGGCGAGAAGAAGGCTCCCGCCAGGAAGCCCCGCGCTCGCAAGACGCCTGCCAAACCAGCGGCCAAGAAGGAGACCGAAGCGCAGCTGACCGACGACATCGCGGTCGTTGCCGGGCCGGAAGACACCCCGACCGACCCGCAGGAAGCGGCTGAAAAGTCGCCCTCCCCGGCACCTGCACCCGCACCCGCTCCGGCCCCGGCACCCTCGGCCTCCGCCGATGGTTCGGATGACGGCAACGGCGATGACGACAAGCCGCGTCGCGGCGGCTGGTGGCAGCGGACCTTCGGGGCCTGATCGGCGCCACCTTCGGCGTCCAGCAATGATCGGACGCGTGCGGTAGGATAATCACAAGGATCGACATTGATGAGCCTTGCCTACCGCACGCCCGACAGCCGTTTCGCCAATCTGCCGGACTTCCCGTTCCGGCCCAATTACCACACGCTCAGCGAAGGCCTTCGCGTGCATTATCTGGACGAGGGGCCGCGCGATGCGCCCCCCGTGTTGATGATGCATGGCGAACCGAGCTGGTGCTATCTCTACCGCCACATGATCGGCCCGGTGGTCGAAGCGGGCTATCGCGTGCTCGCGCCCGATCTGATCGGCTTCGGCAAGTCGGACAAGCTGACGAAGAAGAGTGCCTATTCCTACGCCCTTCACGTCGCGTGGATGCGCGACTGGCTCGACGCGCTAGAGCTCGATAACATCGTCCTCGCCTGCCAGGACTGGGGCTCGCTCGTCGGCCTGCGGCTGGTGGCGGACATGCCCGACAGGTTCGCTGCGGTGGTGCTGTCGAACGGCGGCCTGCCCGCAGGGGAACCGGCACCGCCTGCGTTCGACAAGTGGCGCAGGTTCTCCCGCTACAGCCCGGTCTTTCCGATCGGCAAAATCCTGCAAAAGGCAACCGCGCGCACGCTCAGCAAGGCGGAGGTCGCGGCCTACGATGCGCCCTTCCCCACCCGTGGCAGCAAGGCGGGCGCACGCATCTTCCCCTCGCTCGTCCCGCTTGGCCAGAACCCGGCGGTGCCCGATCAGAGGGCGGCGTGGGAAGTGCTCGACCGGTTCGAGAAACCCTTCACCTGCGCCTTTGCCGACAGGGACCCGATCACGCGTGGCGGCGACGCGAAATTCCGGGCGCGCGTCCCCGGTGCCAAGGGCAATCCGTTGCACCGCACGCTGAAGGGCCATCACTTCATTCAGGAAGACGACCCGGAAGGCTTCGCCTCCGCCATCATCGAAACCGCGATGCGCGCGGGGGTTTAGCGCACCTTACTCCCCTCCCCCTGGGGAGGGGCTGGGGGTGGGGGTTCGGCGCTCGCGGCTTGGAGCGGCCTCACCTCAAGCGCCGTACACCCCCACCCAACCTCCCCCTCAAGGGGGAGGAGCCCAGTGGCTCAAAACTCCACCCGCTTGCCAGCCCAGTCGAACAACTGGCCGCTGTCCTGAGGCCCCAACCCGTCGAGCACATCGAGCAGATTGCGCGCGGCCTGCGCAGGCGCAGTCAGCTGACCTTCGGGCAGATTGGCCTGAAACGGCTCCGACAGCGCCGTGTCGACCGTGCCGGGATGCAGCGCGACGCACACCGCCTGGCTGTGCGTACGCCCCAGCTCGATGGCATAATTGCGGATCAGCATGTTCAGCGCCGCCTTGCTCGCGCGGTAAGAATGCCAGCCTCCGATCCGGTTGTCGCCGATCGAGCCGACCCGCGCGGAGAGCGCCGCGAAGAGGCTGCGCCGGTCGCGCGGCAGCAGCGGGAGGAAATGCTTTGCGACCAGCGCGGGGCCGATCGTGTTGAGATGGAACACCCGCGCCATCGCATCAGCGTCGATCTGCTTGTAACTGCGCTCCGGTCCCGTACCGTCGGGCAGGGTCAGCAGGCCGCTGGCAGCGATGGCGCAATCGACCGGCGCGCCGACAGTCTCGGCGGCTGCAGCGATCGTGTCTTCATCGTCCAGATCGAAACGCACCCATTGCGCCCCGTCGGGCAGGTTTTCGGGCCGTGAGCGCGATGCGGCGAACACGGTGCCCGCCTCGCGTGCGATCAGCTCGGCAACCAGACCCGCGCCGATTCCCCCGCTTGCGCCGAAGATGATCGCGCGATCAATGCCCTGTCCTACTCGCTCCAAGTGCCGTAGCCTTTCCTCGATGCCGCCCGATTTTTCCCCGCCCGCCCGGGTCCAACGGCTTTTTCACCCCCTGGACAGTGTGCCAGGTGTGTCAGGGCACACTTTTGTGCCCTTTACGACCCTTGCACCTTGCGCTGCAAACGCTAGGTGAGACGCAAGCAGATTTCAGGACATTGCCATGGCCACCTTCACCCTCCCCAAGAATTCCAAGATCCGTGACAAGGGCGAGGTGCACCGCGCCGCCGAGGGGGCTGGCCGCGTCAAGAAGTTCAAGATCTACCGCTACAACCCGGACAGCGGCAGCAATCCGCATTACGACCGGTTCGAGGTCGATCTGGATGCGTGCGGCCCGATGGTCCTCGACGCGCTGTTCAAGATCAAGAACGAGATCGACCCGACGCTGACCTTCCGCCGTTCCTGCCGCGAAGGCATCTGCGGGTCGTGCGCGATGAACATCAACGGGTCCAACGCGCTCGCCTGCACCACCGCGATCGAAGATCTGAAGGGCGATATCCGCATCACCCCGCTGCCGCACATGGAAGTGGTGAAGGATCTGGTGCCCGATTTCACCCACTTCTACGCGCAATACGCCTCGATCCGCCCCTGGCTGCAGACCGTGACCCCGACGCCGAGCGGCGAGGAACGGCTGCAGAGCCCCGAGCAGCGCGAGCAGCTCGACGGGCTGTACGAGTGCATCCTGTGCGCGTGCTGCTCGACCGCATGCCCGTCCTATTGGTGGAATTCGGACAAGTTCCTCGGCCCGGCGATCCTGCTGCAGGCCTATCGCTGGCTCGCCGACAGCCGCGACGAAATGACCGGCGAACGGCTCGATGCGCTGGAAGACCCGTATCGTCTGTATCGCTGCCACACGATCATGAACTGCGCGAACGTGTGCCCCAAGGGCCTCAGCCCGGCCAAGGCTATCGCCGAAACCAAGAAGATGATGGCCGAGCGCGCGATCTGAATGGAGCGGGTATTCGCGCCGGTCGATTACCACCCGATTCCCGGAGAAGAGGGCTGGTTCAGCTGGAACCTGAAGGACGCGACGCGCTATAACGGCGTGGTTCTCGGGCCGCTGAAGGTTCGCCACGAGCAGGTCGGCGATCGGCGCTATACCCGGCTGCGGATGATTCCGGAGCACAAGCACACCAATATTCAGGACATGGTCCACGGAGCGGCCACTCTGGGCCTGATCGACATCGCCCTGTTTGCCGGCGCGCAGACGCTGGGCCGCGGCCACGACGGCCCGATGGTGACGCTGGAGCTTTCGACGCAGTTCGTTGGCGCAGGCGACAAGACCCGCCCGCTCGACGCAATGACCGAGCTGGTCCGCGAGACGGGCAAGCTCGCCTTCGTGCGCGGCGAAGTGGTGCAGGACGACGATACCGTCGCCGCCTACTCGGGAATTCTGCGCAAACTCTCTCACCGGTGACTTCTGAGATGACCAACGTCGTTGCGCGATACGAAGAGCTGCTTGCGGCGGGCGAACTGCGTGAGGATGCGGACCAGCGCACGGCTGTCGAGCGGCTGGCTCAGGTGCAGGAAGCGCTGGAGGACCACTCCGCCCCCGGCCTGCTCGCCCGGCTGCGCGGTCGCAAGAGCGAGCCGGTGCGCGGGCTCTACATGTGGGGCGGCGTCGGGCGCGGCAAGTCGATGCTGATGGACCTGTTCTTCGAATGCCTCGCGATCGAGCGCAAGCGCCGGGTCCATTTCCACGCCTTCATGCTCGAGGTCGACAAGATGATCGGCGAAGAGCGCAAGAAGCAGCAGGAAGGCCCCGTGCGCCGCGTTGCCGCGCGGATCGCAGAGGATGTCCGCTGCCTCGCCTTCGACGAGATGGTGGTCAACAACACCGCCGATGCGGCGATCATGGCGCGGCTGTTCACCCCGCTGATCGAGGATCACGGCGTCACGATCGTCACCACCAGCAACCGCCCGCCGCACGACCTCTACAAGGACGGGCTCAACCGGTCGCTGTTCATTCCCTTCATCGAGCTGATCGAGCGCAAGCTCGACACGCTCTCGCTCGACGGGCCGACCGACTACCGGCTCGACCGGCTGGCCGGGCTGGAAACCTGGCACACGCCGCTGGGCGATGCCGCCACCGCGCAGGTGCGTGAGGCGTTCTTCCGGCTGACCGATTTCGACCCCGACGATGCCGAGCACGTCCCCAGCGGCGAGCTGGACCTTGGCGGCGGGCGCAGCCTGCACGTGCCCAAGAGCCTCAAAGGCGTGGCGGTGTTCAGCTTCAAGCGGCTGTGCGGCGAAAACCGCGGCGCGGCGGACTACCTGACGATTGCGCGGACCTACCACACGGTGATCGTGGTCGGCATTCCGGTGCTCTCGCCGGAGAACCGCAACGAGGCGATCCGCTTCACCAAGCTGATCGACGCGCTGTACGAGCATAATGTGAAGCTGTTCGCGACCGCTGCGGCCGATCCCGAAGCGCTCTATCCGTCGGGCGAAGGCAGCTTCGAATTCGAACGCACCGTCAGCCGCCTGCGCGAAATGCAGAGCGATGACTATATGGCGCGCGGCCACGGGGTCGAGTGACGCCGGGTCGGCCCCGGCGGTAGATCAGGCGGGAACGGGGGTGCGCCCCGCGCGCCGCTGCTGCGCGACGAGCCGGCCCATCAGCTTGAGATCGCGCTCGGTCAGTTGGAGCGCGGTATCGGCCCACTGCTCGGTAATCTCGTTGAGTTCGGCCAGCGTCAGGTTCCAGGTCCGCTTGGTCGCCTTGCGAGAGCCCAGCAGGCCTGCGTGGCGGCGGCTGTTCTTGGTGATGAAGAGTTGCACCGCAGCCTCACCCTCCCCGTCCGGCACGACCTCGTGCACCAGGCCGAGCGCGTGCATCTCTGCCGCAGTATACGTCCGGGCAGAGGTAATCAGCCGCTCCGCCGCGACGGTGCCGATCATCCGGCTGAGCAGCGCATGCGCACCCATCCCGGGGAACAGGCCGAACATGATCTCCGGCAAGCCAAAGGTCGCGCTTTCTTCCGCAATGATGAAATCGAACGACAGCAATGACTCCAGCCCACCGCCCAGTGCAGCCCCCTGGACCAGGCCGATGGTCAGGATCGGCAGGCCCAGCCCCGCGATGTTGCGGTCGAGAATGCGGCAGCAGCGGTGCCCGTAGCTGACCAGCGACTTGCGGTCGCCTTCGATGATCAGCTGGCGAAACAGTTCAAGGTCGCCGCCGTAGCAGAATACGCCCGGCGCGTGGCTGCCAAGGACGAGGAAACGCAGGTCGTCGGGGCCGAAACTGCCCTCGATCAGATCCTGCCAGTGTTCGAAATCGGCGAGCATCGCGGGGGTGAAGCTGGCCCTGCCCTTTGGCACCATGTTGGTCCACAAGGCCTTGGTATCGGCGTCGTATTCGACCCGCAGCCCCTCCAGCGCAAAAAGCGCGGGTTGAATGTGGGGTGCATCTTCGGCGAGGATCGGATCGCCCGCCTCATCAAGGATGATGTGCCTCTCGAAATTCGTGCTCACGCGATTCATAGAGACCCCCGTTGCCACCATACGGGACGCGACGATCCGACCCGTGCTGCAAGTGCTAACCGATCGGCGGAGTCGCGGGCAACGCTTTATTTACCATACTGGCCCATTTTGAATCACTTTTGCGATGGTCCGAGTCTAATTGTTGCTCAAAAGACTCACGCTTCTCTCCAGCATGAGCAATTGCCAAAGCTCGCGCGCATGATCGCGTCGGCCCGCGATATGATCTTCCGCCAGCTGGGAAAGCGCGGCCGCGTCGAACCATCCGGTGTCGAGCAACCGCTCGCTGCGCGCCGCCGCACGCGCCGCCTCTTTCAGCTCGCTGCGGAACCACTGCGCGATGGGCAGGACGAAGCCCTGCTTGGGCCGGTAAAGGATCTGCTGCGGCAGCGTACCCTCCATCGCCTGCTTGAGCGCGAGCTTGCCCTGCCCTCCGGAAACCCGCCGCGTATCGGGCAGGCGTGCGGCCAGTTCGACCAGATGATGGTCGAGCAGCGGCTCACGTGCCTCCAAGCTCACGGCCATGCTGGTGCGGTCGACCTTGGTCAGGATGTCGCCCGGCAGCCAGAACTTGAGGTCGGCATATTGCGCCCGGTCGAGCCCGCTGCGCGCCGGTGCATTGCGCATCAGCTCGATCAGCGGCTGCTCGGCACGATAGCCGCCCAGCTCGCGCTTCATAGCAGGCGAAAAAATCCGCCCGCGAAGTTCGGGGCTCATCACGCCGAGGGCGCGCGCGTACGCCTCCTCCCCCGAGAGGGCGAGCGACTGGAATGTGGTCTTGGCGCGCAAGGGGCGCGGGGCCCAGTCCGCCTTGGGATAGAGCGTGGCGAGCGGGCCGAACACCGCTCGCCTAAGCGGCAGCGGCAGTGCACCGCGCGCGCGTTCCTCGGCGGCATGGAATACGTGGCGACGATAGCCCGCAAAGGCCTCGTCCGCGCCGTCGCCCGACAACGCCACCGTCACATGCTCACGTGCGAGCGCGCAAACCGCCGCGGTCGGCAAGGCGGAGGCATCGGCGAAGGGCTCGTCGAACATCGCCGCCAGCGCGTCGATCCGGTCGAACATCGCCGGGTCCACGATCCGTTCGTGATGCGCGGAGCCGAATTTTTCGGCGATCAGCCGCGCGTGCGCCGTCTCGTCCAGATCCGCCACGTCGAACCCGATCGAGCAGGTGGTGACCGGCTGGCTCGCGCGATCGGCCATCAGCGCGACCACGGCGGAACTGTCGACCCCGCCGGAGAGGAACGCGCCGATCGGCACGTCACTGACCATGCGCGATGCAACCGCGGTGCCGAGATGCGCCCGCAGCGCCTCTGCTTCCTCCTGAGCCGACATCGTCTCGCGCCGCTCGAAACTGATGTCGTACCAGCACACGGGCGGGTGCGGCGGCTTGCCGTGTTCGACGATGCGGTAGTGGCCGGCGGGCAGCTTATCGACGCCTGCCAGCATCGATCGGTGATCGGGCACGTAGCCCCATGCAAAGTAATCCTCGATCGCCAGCGGATCGATCGTCCGGTCGAGCGCGGGATGCGCCAGCAGGCCCTTAAGCTCCGAGGCAAAGGCAAACGTGCCGTCCGGCAGCAGTGCGGTGAACAGCGGCTTCACGCCGAACCTGTCGCGGGCGAGGAACAGCTGGCGGCGCTCGCGATCGTACAGCGCGAAGGCGAACATGCCGTCGAAACGGGCGAGGCAGTCGGCGCCCCACTGCCGCCACGCGGCAAGGATCACCTCGGTATCGCCTTCGGTCCGGAAGGCATGACCCAGCCCGGCCAGCTCGCTGCGCAGCGCGCGATAATTGTAGATCTCACCGTTGAACACGATTGCCGCGCGTCCATCCGGCGAATGCATCGGCTGTGGCGATCCCTCTACGTCGATCACCGACAGGCGGCGGTGCGCCAGCCCTATGCCATCATCGCACCACAGCCCCGCGCCGTCTGGCCCACGGTGAACCATCCGGTCGCGCATCCGCACCAGCAGATCGCGATCGACCTGGGCATGCGCCTCCCGCGCGAACAGACCGGCGATCCCGCACATGCAACGCTGCCTAGCGGGTCTGGCTGCGCTGGGCCAGCGCGGCAGGGCCGTCGGCGGCGCTGACGAAGGCCTGCAGCGCAGGCGCAGCGCCGGGTTCGGGGGCGGAGACGATCACGATCCAGCGCGGCTCTGCCCGCAAGCGCAGCCGGTCGCCCAGCGTGGAGATGCGGAACAGCAGCGGATTGGCCTGGCTGGTTCCATTGGTGACGAAGCTGGTCCACGCCACACGCCGGTCGCGGCCATAGGCCATGAGCCGATCGCCCCGCATGGCGTCGGGCGCAGGCGCAGCCTCGACATGGCGCCACGGCGTCTCGGGCGGCACCGCGCCCTCTTCGCCCACAGTGGGATCGGCGTCGCCGGTATAGGCGGCGAGGTAGAGGTCCACGAACCGCCCCTCCTGATCGCGATATCGGGTCAGCAGGATCGCGCTCGCCGCCTTCCCCGCCGGACGCCATTCGGGCGTCGCGGGATCGGCGACTTGCGTCCAGCCCGACACCGGCGGCGCGCGCAGCGCGGGCACGTTCGCCGCGCTCGATGTCGCGAGCGCACTCCACAGGCCGACCAGCACGATGGCCGAGATCAGCAGCGGGGCGAGCGTGGTCGCGGAGAGCGAATGATGCTCCAGCTTCGCAACCAGCGGATGGTCCGCGAGCCGCGCGGCGCTGAGCGCCTCGGCATCGGGATCGCGGTCGAACCAGCGCCACGCGAGCGCCAGCACCAGCGCGACGACGACGGCGAAGAAAACCCAGCCATAAATGATATGATCGACCCCGCCCGCACGTTCGGCCCCGATCACCTGCGCGATCGCGATGGTGCCCCAGGCACGCACGCCATTGGCGAGGATCGGCACCACCACGCACAGCGCCATCAGCGCGATCCGGCGCGGCCAGCGGTCCATCCCGATCTTCGCCGCGAGCACGCCCAGCGTGACCATCGCGACCACGAACTGCACGCCCGCGCAGGCCGCCGCGACCTCGAACAGGCCCGCAGGCGTGTCGATGAACACGCCATCGATATGCGCCTCGATCCCGCTCAGATGGGTCAGCGCGATGACAATCTCGGCAGTCAGCATCTGCAACGGGGGGACGATTTCCTCCCCGAACGGAACGAGGAACACCGCGAAGGCGAGCGGAAACAGCAGCACCGCGCCCGCGCGGGGGCCGAGCAGCGTCAGGGTCGCCGCCTGCAACAGCATCACCGCCCCCGCCTGCGCCACGATATTGAGCGAGATCAGCAATCCGACCAGCCACACCGCCAGCGCGCCGATCATCAGGGCGAGGCCCGGCCACCAGCCGCGCGGCTCGATCTGCGTGAGCGCTGCGCGGCGGTTCCACACCAGCCAGCCGATGATCGGCGGCACGAACAGGATGTGCTGATAGGCGGACACGGTCAGCCACTGATGGGCCATTGCGAACCACTGGCCGCCGGTCAGCAGCAAAGCCGCGGCCCACACCAGCGCCAGCCAGCCGAGCGCTTTCGCCCAAGCGGCGGGAACGCGCGACAGGGTGGCGGCGATCGGCGAGTGTCTGGGGTTGCGGATCAGTTCAGGCGGCATCGCGCACCGGGTCCGCATCGGACGGACGCAGCAGCTGAGGCAGCCCGGCGAGCATTGCTGGCCAACTCTGCTCGTTCAGCACGAATTCGCGCGCCGCCGCGCCCATCGCGCGGGCCTTGTCAGGATCATCGATCAGCGCGAGCGCGCGGCCGATCATCATCCGGTCACCCTCGGCGACCGCGAAATGCTTGCCGTCCTCGGCCTCGATCCCCGTCGCCGCCTCGGGCGAGACGAGCACGGGCCTCGCCATCGCCATCGCTTCGAGCACCTTGTTCTGGATGCCGCGGGCGATGGTCAGCGGCGCGCCGACGATGTCCGCTTCGGCGAGGTATGGCCGCACATCGGCGACCTCGCCCCACACGGTCACCCCGGTGTGCTTGCCCAGCGCCTTGACCGCCGGGGTCGGCGCACGGCCGACGATGTGGAACTCTGCACCGGGGTGCACGTCGCGGATGCCGGGCAGAATGCGCTGCACCATGCGCTCCACAGCAGAGACATTGGGCGCGTAGTCCATCTGTCCGGTGAAGACGATGTTCGGCCCCGGCCCATAAAGCGTGGGTTGCGGCGGGCACGCGTCGGGCGCGAAGAACTGCGCGTCGATCCCGTTGCGCATCACCCGCAGATCGATGTGGTTCATGCTCGAGACGCGGGTGCGAAACAGGTTCGCCTCGTTCTCGCTGATCAGCAGAGTGGTGTCCGCCATGCGGGCGAAGCGCTCCTCCGCCGCCGCGAGCAGCCGTGCTTCGCGCGCGTGGACCCAGGCCCTGGGGCCGTGGCCGGCCTCGCCATAGGCTTCGAACTTGGCGCTATCGACGTCGCACAGGTCGAGCACGGTGCGGCCCGGGAAGTGGACCGGGACATATTGCGCCATCTGGCCGGAAAAGACGTAGATCGCGTCGATCGGCCGGTAATGCAGCACCTGCGCAACCCACTGGCGCAGGCCTTCGTTCGCAAAGGCGGAGAGGCTGACCGGGTGCCCCTTCGCCATCGCCTCTGCCGCGGCGAGCATGTCGTGCTTGCGCCGGGGGACGAGGTGATGACTGGCCGCAATGCCGGAGAGGAACTGGTCGCCATAGCCCGAACCATCGTCGAACGTGCCGACATGCACGGGGCCGAGCGCAGCCAGCGCGCGCAGCACATTGTGCGAGCGGATCTTGTCGCCCCGATCGGGCGGAAACGGCACGCGATGCGCCAGAAACAGGGTTTCACCCGTCATGCCAGCCCCCTTGCGATGACCGGGCCGATGGCGTTGGCGATCGGCAACGGCAGCTTCTTCCACAGGTCGATCTTGCGGCTGTAGGCATCGCTGGTCGGGTCCACATCGCGCGGCGCCGCGCCCGGTGCGCTCCACCGCGCATAGGTGATCGGCTCGGGCGTGAAGCCCCAGTTCTTCTTGTAATTCCACGGCCCGCTACCGGTCTTGGAGCGTCCGAAGTCGAACCGGATGCAGGCTTTTGTCCTGCGCGCATGGCACATCAGCGCGTAGTACATCCGCTCGTTCGCGCGCGCCGCGCGAGCGCGCCACACACCCCCGCCCCAGAAGGGGTAGGCGATGCGCTGGTGGTAGAGCGTCAGCACGCTGGCGAGCGGCGCATCCCCGTCCCACACTGTCAAAATGTCGGCGCTCTCGCCAAACCCGTCCAGCACCGCGTCGAACAGGCTGCGCGGAAAGACCGGGGTGCCGAGATTGTGAACGCTGGCAGCGTAGCACGCGTAATGCGCCGCGCGGTCGGGTTCGTCCGACCCCACGGTGACGTGCAGCTCGCCCTGAAGGCTCTTGCGGACCTCTGCCCGCTGCTTGCGCGGGATCGCGAGCAGTTGCGCTTCGTCGTCTTCCGCCAGATCGCACACGAAGCCCGAATGCTTGCCGGTCACCGCATCCCATCCGCTGGGCACGTTGCCGCCGCGCAGCTCGACCTCTTCGCAGCACAACCGCTCGGCCAGCTCGCCAGCTGCGTGCGCCAACCGCGCCTCGCTGCCGGCATCGGTGGAGAGGATACCGCCATCGACCGCGAAGCCACTGGAGATCAGCGCACGGCCGAACAGCGGTGAACGCAATATCGTCAGCGGCAGCCAGCCGATGATCCGCCCCGCCCGCTCTGCCAGCAGACCGCAGGCCTTCTGGCCCGTTCCACGCTCGACTGCATTCAGCCAGGTGGGCAGATGGAACGGACTGCCGCCCTGCTCTTCCACGAAAGCGGCGATCCGCCGCGCTTCGTCGGCATTGTGCAGGTCGACCCGGGTGACCGTGTCGGCTGCGCGAGCGTCGGGAGCGAAGGGCGCGTTCATGCCGCTTCCTGCGCGTTTTCCAGCTGCACGACCTCGTCCACCCGGCCCCATGCGAAGTCGCGCAGCAGGCGTTCGAGCTTGGCCTCCATCCGGGTAAGATTGGTGTAGTGCCGCAGGCGCGAGCGCAGCGGGGCATCGGCCACGCGCGGCTGGCCGGGATCGACCTCCCACGGGTGGAAATAGAATACGGCCGGGCGCGCATCCTCACGGTTGACCTGCGCGATCGCCCAGCGGGAGAAGCCATAGGGCAGCGTACGGAAGAACCCGCCCCCGCCTGCCGCCAGCCTCCGCTTGCCGAGCATCGCGGTGGTCACCGGCAATTCGATCATCGCGGCCCCCGCAACCGGGCGGAACGCGAAGCGCGGCGCATCGCGCCAGCCGTAATGGTCGTGCGCAATCGGCGCGACGCTGGAGGAGTAGATATAGCCCTGCGCGGCCAGTTCCTCATGCGCCCAGGGATTGCGTGCATCGATCGAGAAGCTGGGCGCGCGATAGCCGGTCACTTTCGTGCCGCTGGTATCTTCCAGGATCGCCCGCGACTTCTTCAGGTCTTCCGCGAACTCCTCGCGGGAGAAGGTGAAGACCCGCTGGTGGTCGTAACCATGGCTGGCGACTTCGTGCCCGGCATCGGCAATCGCGCGGATCGCGTGCGGCACGCGCTCGGCCACCCAGCCCAGCGTGAAGAACGTCGCCTTGACCCCCGCGCGATCGAACAGCGCGAGCACCCGCTCGACATTGCGCTCCACGCGCAGCTCGCAGCCGTCCCAGTCGCCGCGCGCGATCGTGTTCTCGAACGCGCCGACCTGGAACCAGTCCTCGACATCGACCGACAGGCCGTTGACGATCCGGTCCGGCGCAGGCTGCGGATGCCGGGCGGGCGCGAGGTCCATCCTAGGCGGCCTTTCTGCCGTCCTTGTCGAGCCATTCGATCAGCAGCTGGAGGAGGTAGCGGACGCTCTGCTCCTGCTCTTCGAGCCGCGCCTCGAGTGCCTCGACCCGCTTGGCGAGATCGCCTTCGGTGCTGGCCGATCCTTCGATCGCGCGCGAGAGCATCGCGATCGCCGCCCGCAGGTCGGACTTCTCGTCTTCGTGCTCCGGGCGCTCGGTCGAAGCGGTGGGCGAAGGTGCCGGTGTCGGTGCTGGTGTCGGAGCGGGTGCTGGCGAATGCTCGGGCGGCCGCTGTGTCGGAGGTGGAGGCGGGGCGGAAAGCTCCGCCGCGGGATTGGCGAAAAGACGCTGGCCGGTTTCTGCCAGGTCCGGGCGGTTGTCGCGCGCCATCTCCTCGACCACCTGATCCAGCATCGCGCAATCGATCTGGCTGCGCTGCTCGACCGCGCCCATCAGCAGCAGGCGGGTGGCGATCTGGTTGACCCGGCGCGGAATCCCGCCGCTCGCCTCGTGGATCTTCGCGAAGATCTTGGGGTCGAAGGAAGGGTAACCCGTCCAGTTCACCAGCGACAGGCGATGCTCGATATAGGGCGCGACCTCGTGCACCTCCATCGGGGTCAGGTGATGCGCCGCGATCACGCGCTGGCGCAGCTGTTCCAGCCGGTCGTGCTGGGCGAGCGTCTGCTTGAATTCGGGCTGGCCGAGCAGCAGCTGCTGCAGCAGCGGGTGCGAGCCCAGCTGGAAGTTGGACATCATCCGCAGCTCTTCGAGCGCTTCGAAACTGAGGTTCTGCGCCTCGTCCACGATCAGCAGGCAGCGACGGCCATCGCGCGCTTCCTCGTGCAGGAAAGACTCGATCGAACCGAGCGCACTGGCCTTGTCCTGCCCTGCGACGTCGAGCCCGAAGCTCTGCGCCACCAGATGGACCAGTTCGGAGCCATCGAGGTTACTGGTGACGACCTGGCCGACGGTCATCTGGTCGGGATCGACCTTCTTCATCAGGTGGGCGACCATCGTCGACTTGCCCGCCCCGATCTCGCCGGTGATGACGATGAAGCCCTCGCCCTGCGCCATCCCGTAACCGAGATAGCTCAGCGCCTTGCGATGCGTGATGCTCTCGAAATAGAACGCGGGGTCGGGCGTGAGCTGGAATGGTCGCCCTGAGAAACCGTAATACTGGTCGAACATGATGTGGTGCGGTCCCTTGGGTAACTAGAAGTCGTAACGCAGGCCCAGCAGGGCCGACGCGTTGGTTTCGTTGAGCAGGTCGCTGTCGACCGTGTCGACAGAGACCGCAGCGCGCGCAGACAGGTTGCGCCACAGCGTGCGGCTGTAGGCCGCCGATGCGCCAAGCAGAAGCGCGTCGTTCAGCTCGCTCGTCCCCTCGTCGAGGTAACTCGCGTAACCGGCCACGCTAAACGCGGCAAACGGGCCGAGCGGCGCGCCGATGCTGACATTGGCGTAATAGCTCTGGTCGACGATATCGTTCGCCGCCGCCAGCACGGTGCCTTCCGCACCGAAATAGGTCCGCCGGTCGTATCCGATGCTCATCGCGGTGGTGATCCGGCCCTGCGTGGTCGAATAGCCCAGGTTGACGCCCCGATTGCGGAAGATCGCGCTGCGCACCGAGGAGAGCGCACCGCCGAGGCAGTTGGCCGATCCGTCAGCCCCGCTGCCGGTGACGCAGCCGGTGAAATTGCCGGTCAGCGGATTGCGCGTGGCGACGAAGCCGCTCGGCAGATTGGCCAGCGAATTGGTGATCGCGCCGCCGAAACCGCTGATCGTGTTGTAGACATTCGCGCTCACCGCAGTACGCGACGAAGGCTGCCAGCTGAACGTGCCGTAATAGGTGTCGCTGTCGTAGCGGCGGCCATAATGCGCCTCCAGCTGGGTCCGGCGCGAAGGCTTCCACACCACGCCGACATCCCAGATCAGGCCTTCGGTCTCGAACGCGATCCTGCGCGAGCCGCTGGTGTCGGTTTCGAACCGGCCATCCTCGCCGACCACCGGATCGCCGTTGGCATCGCGCACGACATCGCGGTTGGCGACCTGGACATATTCGTAGCCGACCCCGCCGACGACGGCGAGACCGGGCGCGAGCGGCACGGTGACATCGCCACGCCCATAGAAGTCGCGCACGCGCTGGTCGGAATTGGAGACCTCTTCCTGATAGGCGCCCCCGCCCACTGCCACGCCGACCGGCAACACGGTGCGCGGGGCAACGCCGACGCGGGCATTGGCGGAGTGGACGATGCTTTCCTGCGCAACGTCGATCGGGGTGACGGTCGCATCGACCACGCCCACTCCGGGCTCTTCCACCCGGTTGTAACCGAAGCGATAATTGGCCGACACGTCGGCCACGCCCACCTTCGTCGACACGTTCGGCCCGGCATAAACGGAATAGACCCGCGATTCGCTGTCCGGGTCGATCGGCTGGCCGCTGGCGATCGCCGCGCCGCCGCCGCCTTCCACGCGGCTGCGCGCGGCAAGCCCGCCCGCCTCAAGCGTAATACCGGGCGCTGCCGCAACGTACCCGCGCGCCACGCCGGTGACGCTGTCGCCGCCCGACACATCGCCCGACAGATCGTCGCCATAGCTGATCACCCGGTCATACCGCAGCGAGACGGAGCCGCCCGCGCGGCGTCCCTGCACCGACGCATCGACCCCGGCGGCAACCCCGCCATACACGGCCGTTTCGCTGTCCGGCTTGATCCGCTGGGTAACGATCTGGTTGGCTTCGATATAGGGCTCGATCCGCAGGCGCTGACGTTCGGGCGCACCGCTGGGGCGCGCGCTGCCGCGATCGCCATCGACATCCTGTGCCTCGACATCGCCGGCATAGCCATCCGGATAGGCGGGTGCGGGCTGCAATTCGCCGGCGCCGCTGCTGCTGGTGACTTCGTCGTCGCTCCAGCCATATTGCGCCAGCGCGGGCGCAGGCAGCGTCGCGCCGGCGCACAGCAGTGCGGCCATGGCGGAGATGCGGTTCATGGGGGAATACCTCATCCGTAGTAACTCCCGAAACGGCGACCGCTTGGGCTGAAATTGGCACCATTGAGCACCAGCTTGATGTCCGGGCAGGCCGACAGCAGCTGCGCTGCATCTTCCAGCGCGGTCTTGCCGGTGCGGTCCGCGCGGGCGACCAGGATCGTCTGGCCGACATGCTTGGCGATTTCGGCAGCGGGTGAGGCGGCGAGCGCGGGCGGGCTGTCGACCAGCACGATCCGGTTGGGCGCCTGCGCGGTCAGCCGTTCGAACACCTCGGCGGTGCGGCGGCTCGACAGGGCCTCACTCGCGTGGCTGGACTGGCGGCCCGGGGGCAGCACCCACAGGCCGTCGATATCGGTTCGCAGCACGTGGCTTTCGACGCGCGCCTGATCATCTGCGAGCACGTCCATAAGCCCGGCACGTTCGGGCAGCCCGAGCACGCGCTTGACCGAAGGATTGGCCAGATCGGCGTCGATCAGAACCACTTCGAGATCGCGCTCTGCCGCCAGCGACAGCGCCAGATTGACCGCGCAGAAGGTCTTACCCTCGTTCTCGTGCG
This sequence comes from Citromicrobium bathyomarinum, assembly GCF_021021475.1. Classification (GTDB taxonomy): domain Bacteria; phylum Pseudomonadota; class Alphaproteobacteria; order Sphingomonadales; family Sphingomonadaceae; genus Alteriqipengyuania; species Alteriqipengyuania bathyomarina. The sequence goes on from NZ_JAINWL010000001.1 coordinate 83,294, forward strand.
GCGAGGTGATCAGGATGCGGCGCGCGGCTGCGGTGCCTGCCAGCCGGATCGCGTCGAGGATCTGGCGCTTCACGATGCGGAATTCCTCCGCCAGCGCGGATGCCTGCCCCTCGGGATCGATAAATCCGGCCTTGCGCAGCGATGCGAAGTCGACCTCTACCCGCTCGCCCGCAAGCGCGATCGGGTTGGCGGTGCCATCGATCACCGCAGGCGGCGGTGCGGACGGCTGTGCCGGGACCGGCAGACTCGCCTCTTCACGCGCCGCTTCGACCGACATCTCGACCGGTGCGGGTGCAGGTGCGGGAACGGGCGCGGGTGTCGCCTCGGGCGCAGGCGCGGGTGTGGGTGCACCCGTCTTGCGCAGCGGACGCGCGCGCTTCATCGGCACGTCGTCGAAGCTGCGCGGCATCGGGGCTGCGCCCAGATTGCTCAGGCCGAACGCGCCGCTTGCGCGCTCCAGCAGCGAGCTCTTCTCTTCCTCGCCACCCTCGGGCTTGGGCGGTTTGATTGGATTATGCTCGGTCATCGGCGGGTCCTCATGCGATCACCTGACCGACTTGAATGAATTCGATCCCCAGCAGGACCACCAGCAGCCCCGCGAGCGCGCCCGAACCTGCGTAGAACAGACGCATGCGGCGATCCTCGACCGCCTTGCGTTCGGGCGGCACGATGTTCGAGATCGTCCCGAGCACCGGCAGGCCGAGCGATTTCTTGAGTCCGTCGGCGGTCGAGAAGGTCGAGCGCAGCAGGGTCAGCAGGATCGCACTGCCCAGCCCCGCGCCCACGCCCAGCACCATCACCGCGACCAGCAGGATCGGGCGATTGGGCGCGGCCGGCTTGGTCGAGATGCCCGGCGCATCGATGATGTCAAAGCGGAACGAGCTACGCTCGCTCTCTACCTGACTGCGCAGTTCCATCTCCTCGCGGTCCTGCAGCAATTCGTCGTATTTGTTCTTCAGCACCTCGTAATCGCGGCCGACCCGCTGCGCTTCGGCAGCCAGGCCCGGCTCGCTGATCTGATCGGCCATCGTCATCGAGATGTCGGCCTGCAACGCGGCCTTGCGCGCCAGCAGTGCCTGCACATTGGCCTGCCGCTCCGCCCGGATGGAGACGAGCGAGCTGTAGGCCGGGTTCGGCATGCCGCCCGCGGTGGCCGCATCGCCGCCCATCTGGCGCAGCAGCTGCAACTGACGCAGCGCGGTCTGCATGTCGGGATGATCGTTCTTGAGGCCCCGCGCGCGCAGCTGCGCAACCTGCGTTTCGGCCTGCTGCAATGCGCTGCCGCCACCATTCACACCGCCGCCCGAAATCGTCTTCGGCGTGCTCGCCAGCTGGCCGGTGATCGCCGCGAGCGCGCTCTGCGCCGCTGCCAGATCGGCGTCGACCCCGCGCATTTCGGTGCGCGCGTTCTGCAACCTGCCGGAGATCGCAGCAGATCCGCCGATCAGCTCGGGATGCTGGGCCTCGAACTCGGTTCGCCGCGCCTCGGCCTTTTCCAGTTCCTTGGCGCGCTGGTCGAGCTGCTGGTCGAGCAGCGCGACCGCGTCGCTCACTTCGCCGCGCGTGCCCTCGACATTGGCCTGGCGGAAGATCTCGAGCATCTTGACCACGACGTCCTGCGCGAGCTTGGCGTTCTCGGCATCGGTGTAATCGCTACGGCCCATGGCCGCGGTGATTTCGAACAGGTTGTCTTCCTGGCTGCGCACCTGGACCCGCTGGGCAAGGCTCCCAATCGCATTTTCCATGTCGCGCGGGGTGCGCACGTTCTCGCCCAGTTTGGTCGATTTGATCACTTCACCCAGCGTCGATGCACTGGCGATGCGCTGCTTGACCCGTGCAATATCGGTCATGTCGCTGCCCGCAATGCCGATCTGTTTGGACAGCACATCGTCCAGCTGGACGAAGATCTTCGCATGGCTTTCATAGGTGTTGGGGATCGAGGCGACGAACAGCCAGCCCGCCAGGCACACCGCCCAGGCCACGCCCAGCGCCAGCCATTTCCGGCTCCAGGCCGAATAGAGCGCCGAGCGCACTTCGTCGAAGAGATCGTTCACGTCGCGTCAGCCTCTTCAGAACATGCTTTCGGGAATGATGATCACGTCACCGGGCGCGAGCATGACGTTGGCCTTGCTGTCGCCGCGCCGCAGCAGATCGGACAGGCGCAGCGCATATTCGCGCTGGCGCCCGATGCGCGGATCGAAGCGGATCAGCTTGGCCTTGTTGCCCGCCGCGAATTCGCTGAGGCCGCCGACCGCGATCATCGCGTCGAGCACGGTCATGTTGGCGCGGTAGGGGATCGAGGCGGGTTTTTCGGTCGCGCCGATAATCCGCACCTGCTGGCTGAACGTGCCTGCGAACTTGTTCACGATGACCGAGACGATCGGCTGTTCGATGAACTGCGACAGGTGCAGGCGGATATCCTCCTGCAGCATGGCCGGGGTCTTGCCCACGGCAGGCATGTCGGTGACCAGCGGGATCGAGATACGCCCGTCGGGACGGACCTGGATGTTCTGCGCGCTGAGTTCGGGATTGCGCCAGACATTGATCGAAAGCTCGTCCAGCGGCCCGATCACATATTCCTGGCTCGGCCCTTCCTGCGTGGCGACGAAGGCTGCCGGGGGCAGCTGCGGGCCGCCGCTGCTCATGCAGGCGGAGAGAGCAAAAAGCCCCAGAAAGAGCGCTGTTAGTCGGGCAATCGCGCGAGAGCGCATGGGATCGATCCTTCCATTCGTGTCTGCCGGACGGCACGCCCGCGAAGCGCGCCGCCACAACTGGCCGACGATTTGGGATCGTTCCTCGCCAAAAAGGGTGAATATCCCGTTAGCTAAGGGATCTGATCGCACCCGATCCCGATCTGGGACGCCGGGTTAGCGAGAGGTAAACGCCGCGCGCTGGCGCAGCCGTCAGACCAGTATCTCCAGCGCAGGCCCTTGGCCGAGAAAGTACATCGGCGAAGCGGACGCCCCATAGGCCCCGGCGCAGAACACCGCGACCAGATCGCCGACCTCGGCACGCGGCAGCTCTGCCTTGTCGGCCAGCCGATCCAGCGGGGTGCACAGGCACCCGACGACATTCGCGACCTCGACGGCAGGAGCGTCGAACTTCGTCGCGATGGCGAGCGGATAATTGCGCCGGACAACCGCCCCGAAATTGCCAGATGCGGCCAGCTGATGGTGCAATCCGCCGTCGGTAATCAGGAAAATCTCGCCCTGGCTTTCCTTCCGGTCGACGATCTGGGTGAGGTAAACCCCCGCCTCGCCGACCAGATAGCGGCCCAGCTCGATCGCCATCTCGGTGTCGGCCAGTTCTTCGGGCAAATTCGCGAAACGATCGCCCAGCGCCGCGCCGATCGCGCCGATGTCGAGTGGTTCGTTGCCCGCAAAATAGGGGATGCCGAAACCGCCGCCCAGATTAAGCGCGGGGCATGGTTGGCCCACCTCGCGCGCGATCCGGGCTGCGAGGTCGAGCACATGGCCCTGCGTTTCGATCACCGCATCGGCCTCCAAAGTCTGGCTGCCGGTGTAGATATGCAGGCCGCGCCACTGCGCCCCGCCATCGATCAGATGGCGGATCAGCGCCGGAACGCGCTGCGCATCCAGCCCGAACTGCTTGGCCCCGCCGCCCATCTTCATGCCCGATCCGCGCATGTCGAAATCGGGGTTCACCCGCACCGCGACCTTCGGCTGAATGCCCAGATCCCGCCCGATTTCGAGGGCACGCTCAGCCTCGGTCTCGCTTTCGCAGTTGAGCGTCACGCCCGCTTCGATCGCCGCGCGAATCTCGCGCGGGCGCTTGCCCGGCCCGGCAAAACTGATGTGCGCCCCGTCGATCCCGACGCCTTGCAGGATCGCCAGCTCCCCGCCCGAGGCGAGATCGAACCCGTCGACCAGCCCGGCCATGTGGGCGATCACATCGGGGTGCGGGTTGGCTTTGACCGCGTAATGAATCGCGAGGCTTTCCGGCATGGCCGCGCGCAAGGCCGCCATGCGCGCGTCGAGCATATCGCGCGAATAGACGAACAGCGGCGTGTCGCCCGCTTCGGCGACGAGATCGCTCGCCTTGCGCCCGCCGATCGCCAGTTCGCCGTCGATCGCCTCGAACCCCTGCGGGATCGGGCCGAGCGGCTTGGCCGCATTGGGATCGCGCCTGCGACGTTCGATGCTCATGCGGCGAGCCTTTCGCTGACTTCACGAAACAGCGCAGGCCGGTCGATCTTGCCATTGGGGTTGAGCGGCAGGTCCTCGCGCCATTCGATTGCGTGAGGCTGCATGAAACTGGGCAGATCGCGTTTGAGCGCGGCTTTCAATGCATCGACCTCGCCCGCACCGCGCACCACCAGATGAACCGCCTGGCCAAGCTTCGCATCAGCCACGCCGAACGCCACCGCATCCGCGACCAGCCCGGTGGCGAGTGCCGCGTCCTCGATCTCCTGCGGGCTGATCCGGTTGCCCGCGCTCTTGATCATCGCGTCGCGCCGTCCGACGAAATAGAGCAGGCCATCCGCATCGCGCTTCACATAGTCGCCCGACCACACGGCCATTCCGCCATATTCGGAGTGTGCGGGGGCCGGCCTGTATCGCTCCGCCGTCCGCTCGGGGTCCTGCCAGTACCCTTCTGCGACCAGAGGCCCGCAATGGACCAGTTCGCCCTCTTCGCCCGGCGCGGCGGGGCCGCCCGCCGCGTTCACCACCAGCACCTCGGCAAAGGGCACCGCCTTGCCCATCGAGGTGGGGTGCGTCGCGACCAGGTCGGGATCGAGGAAGGTGGAACGGAACGCCTCGGTCAGGCCGTACATCGGGTAGATATCGGCAGCGGGCCAGGTCGCGCGCATCGCGTCGATCAGATCGGGCGTCAGCGCGCCGCCCGAATTGGTCAGGCGCTTGAGGCTGTCGCCAGCGCCCTCTTCCCACTTCGCTTCGACCAGTTGGCGCCAGAGCGGCGGCACGGCGGCGAGCGTAGTGGCGCGATGTTTCGCCACCGCCTTGGTCACATCGCGCGGCATCAGATAGTCGAGCGGGGCGACACAGCCGCCCGCGCGCCACGTCGAAAGCAGCTGGTTCTGCCCGTAATCGAACGCCAGCGGCAGCACCGCGAGCGTCACGTCGTCGCTGTGCAGCCTGAGGTAATGCGCCACGCTGACCGCGCCCAACCACAGGTTTGCGTGGCTCAGCACCACCCCCTTGGGCTTGCCGGTCGACCCGCTGGTATAGAGAATCGCGGCGATGGTCTGCGGATCGGCGGCGGATTTGGGCAGCGAATCGCAGGCCTGCGCCGCCTCCAGCGCCGCGCTTTCCTCTACCTGCGCGCATCCGGCGGGCAGATCGCCCTGCTCCAGCGTGGAAAGCCGCGCGGGCGTGCCGATCAGCATGGCAGCGCCGCTGTCCGCCAGAATATGCGCCACCTGCGCGCGCTTGAGCATCGGGTTGATCGGCACATGGACCAGCCCGGCACGCGGCGCGGCCAGCGGCAGCAGGCAGGTCAGCTCGCCCTTGGCGGACCAGCTCGCGATCCGCGCGCCCGTTTCCGGAATCTGCGATTTCAGCCACGCCGCCAACCGACCGACACGGGTTCTTAAGTCGGAATAGCTAAGGGTGCCGTCGCGCAGAGCCAGCGCCGGGTCCGCATCACCGCCGTGTTCGATAACATGGTCGATCGGGAAAGGGGTCGGGTCGGGCTGGGTCATGGAGATAGGAGTACAACGCCTCGTGAACGCGGAAACAGGTGGCTATCACAAGGAGGTTACCATTGTGCAAGCAACACCGCAGCAAGCCTGTGGGTGCGCCTGCCCGTCTCCGTTCGAGCGGCCCGAGTGGTACGCCCTGCTCGCCGATTCGCGCCCGCACGCCTTTTTCAAGCGGGTCGAGACGGGCCGCAGCCACGCAACCATCGCGCTCAACCGCACCGACGGACGTATCGAGGCGCTACGCAACTGGTACGCCTTCACCTGGCGTCCGGTGGTGCCTGCCGGAGAGGCAGGCGATGCAATGCTGGAGGCGCTGGCACGCGATTTGAAGCACGAGGAGCCGCGCGTGACGCTCTGGCCGCTGCCCGACGAAGACGGCTCCGCCACCCGCCTCGCCGCCGCATTCCGCAAGGTCGGCTGGCAGGTCTCGCTGACCCAGTGCGACGAGAACCATGTGCTGCCGGTCGCGGGCCGCAGCTTCGCCGAATACTGGGCGACCCGCCCCGGTCGCCTGCGCACCACGCTGAAGCGCAAGGCCAAGAAGGTCGAGGTCGAAATCGTCGAGCATTTCGACGCAAAGCTCTGGTCTGATTACGAAACGATCTACGCCGAGAGCTGGAAGCCGAGCGAGGACGAACCCGATCTGCTGCGCCGCTTCGCGCAGGACGAAGGCGCGGCGGGGCGCATCCGGCTGGGCATCGCGCGCGCCGATGGCGTGGCCGTCGCGGCGCAATTCTGGACCGTGGAAAACGGCATCGCCTACATCCACAAGCTCGCCCATCTGGAAAGCGCCAAGCCGATTTCGCCCGGCACCACGCTGTCGGCTGCGCTGTTCGAGCATGTGATCGACCGTGATAATGTCACACTGGTGGACTTCGGCACAGGCTCCGATTCCTACAAGGCGGACTGGATGGAACAGGTGCGTCCGCGCTTCCTGCTCGATGCGCTGGACCCGGCGCAGCCCGCCGCTTGGGCCCCGCTCGCAAAACGCGCAGCACGCGCGATCCTTGCAAGAGGGAACACCCCCCGCTAGGCAACCGCGACTTTTACGGCAGCTTAACGGTATCTATGACCGCCCAGACTTCAGCGCCTGCGGACCCGGCCGGGCCCGCCCGCAGCAAGATCGACGAGACCCTGCGCGCAATCCTGCGCGACGTACTCGGCCTGTCGGACGAACGCGCCGCCGACCTGACGCCCGATAGCGGCCTGTTCGGCCATCTGCCCGAACTCGACAGCCAGGCGGTCGCCGACCTGCTGACCGAGATGGAAGACCGCTTCGACATCATTATCGAAGATGACGAGGTCGATGGCGACCATCTGGAAACCTATGGCGGGCTGCTCGCCCTTGCCGAGGCCAAGACCGCCAGCAACTGACATGCTGCTGGCGTGACAACCCCATTCCAGTTCGTCGAATGGCCGTGTCCTGCCGCTGACGGTGAGACGCGCAGCGAAGCCGCGCTCGTGTTCAACCGCGCGCGCGACGCACGCCTGCTGGTCATCCCGCCGCTGTTCGAGGAAGCGAACAAGCTGCGCCGGCAGATCGTGGAGATCATGCGCCGGCTCGACGATGCGGGCATCGACAGCATGCTGCCCGACCTGCCCGGCTGCAACGAAAGCCGCGCGTTGCTCGCGCAGCAGACTCTAGAAGGCTGGCGCGCAGGCGCTGCCGCAGCGGTGGAGCATTTCGGCGCGACTCACGTGCTGAGCCTGCGCGGCGGCGCATTGCTGCGGCCTGCCGGGTTGCCCGGATGGGACTACGCCCCGCAGGACGGGCCGAAGATCCTGCGCGCGATGGTTCGCGCGCGGATCATCTCGACCAAAGAGGCCGGCGCGCCCGAAACGCGCGAGGAGATCGAGGCGACGGGCCGCAGCGAGGGCGTCCAGCTCGCCGGATGGTCGATCGGCCCCGCGCTGTTCGCTGCGCTGGAGAGCGCCGAGGTGCCTGCGCGCGATGATCGCGTCACCCTGATCGACCACGAAACGCTCGGCGGACGGCCCCTGTGGCTGCGCGCCGAACCCGATTTCGATGCGGCGCAGGCCGACGCGCTCGCCACGACGATCTCGGTCGCGATGAGGGACGTGGGATGAGCCGCCGCCTGCACCTGACCTTCAATTGCGAGGGATCGACCCTCGCCGGCACGCTCGACACCGCGCCGCTAACCACCGGCCTGCTGCTGGTGAGCGGGGGCAACGAGCTGCGCAGCGGCGCGTTTCGCGGGCAGGCGCGGCTGGCGCAGACGATCGCCAAGCGCGGCTTCCCCGTGTTCCGGTACGACCGCCGCGGGGTCGGCGACAGTGAGGGCGAGAACCTGGGCTTCACCCAGTCCAAACCGGATATTCGCGCCGCGATCGAGGCGTTTCGCGCGATCGCTCCGCAGGTGAAGCGGATCGTGGCCTATGGCAATTGCGACGCGGCGAGCGCGCTGATGCTGGCGGGCGGCGCGGGCTGCGACGCACTAGTGCTGAGCAACCCCTGGACGATCGAGGACGAGGACGACGACACCCCGCCCCCGCAGGCGATCCGCGCGCGCTATCTGCAAAAGCTGGGCAACCCGTCTGAAGTGGCGCGCCTGCTGCGCGGCGGCGTGAACCTGCGCAAGCTGGCGGGCGGTCTGATCCGCGCCGCGCGCCCCGCCCCTGCGGCGAGCGATCTGGCAGGCCGGATGCGCAAGGGGCTGGCGACGTTCGACGGACCGGTGAGCATCCTGCTCGCCAGTGCAGACCGCACCGCACAGGTGTTCGACGGAATCTGGGAGAAGGACGATGTCCGCGTGGCGCGCTGCGAAGGCGCGAGCCATGCCTTCGTGGAACCGCGCGCGCGCGAATGGCTCGACGCGAAGATCGTGGACATGCTGCGGGGCTAGCCCCCTTCTCTCCTCCCCTCTGCAAGCGGCAGGGGAAAACCGCGCCGACTAATCCCGCACGAACAGGCTCGCCAGCTCGACATGGGTCGACCAGCGGAACTGGCCCACCGGGCGCAGCTCTGCGAGGCGAAAGCCGCCATCGGCCAGCCGCCGCGCATCGCGCGCCCAGCTTTGCGGATTGCAGCTGATATAGACGACGCGCGCCACGCTGCTCTGAGCAATCATGTCCGCCTGATTGCGCGCGCCTGCACGCGGCGGGTCGAGCAGCACGCAATCGAAGCGGGAGATTTCGTCAGCGGTGAGCGGATCGCGGAACAGGTCACGGTGCAGCGAATGGACCGGTGTGCCCGACGCGCGCGCCGCCGCCTGACAGGCGAGATGCGCCGCGCGGTCCGCCTCCGCCGCCAGCACCTTGGCCGGGCCGGCCAGTGCGAAGGCGAAGGTGCCCAGCCCCGAAAACAGGTCTGCAATGGTCGCAGCATCGCCGCACCATTCCTTCGCAGCAGTCAGCAGCGCGGCTTCGCCATCGGGGGTTGGCTGGAGGAACGCGCCATGCGGCACGGAGACCGGCACGCCGCCCAGCGTGACCGTCACCGGCTCAGGCTCCCACACGGGCTCCGGGCCGTAGCCGTCGTCGATCGAGAGGCGCGCGAGGCCCTGCTCGCGGGCGAAATCGGACAGTGCTTCGGTCTGGGCGAGGTTCTCGGGCGAGATACCCCGGATTTCCGCCGTCACGCCCTGATCCGCCAGCGTCAGCGAAATATCCACCGCCAGCTTGCCCGGCCAATGGGCCAGCAGCGCGCGCAGCGGATCGACCAGCGCGAACAATGCGGGCGCGAGGATGTGGCATTCGGCCATATCGACGATCTGGTGCGATCCCCGCTCGCGAAAGCCGATCACCACTTTCTTGCCCGCGCGCCGCGCATGCAATGTCGCGCGCCTGCGGCTGCGCGGCGGCGAGAGATGCGGCGCGGTGAGCGTGTCCGGCACCAGCTCCTGCGATTCGGCAGCGAACGCGACCCGCTGGCCGACGAACTCGGCCAGCGCCGCCTCGTCCGCCTGCTGCAACTCGCACCCGCCGCAGCGCGGGAAATGGCGGCAGGGCGGGTCGATATGGTGGGGACCATGCTCGACGAGCCCGTCGGCGCCCACCATGTCGCCGGGCACTGTGCCCTTCACATGGCGACCGCTCGCGGTCACGCCATCGCCCTTGGCGGCGATACGGATGATCTGCTCCACGGCCTCGCTCACAGCATGTCCTCCAGCGCGGGATGGACCGCTTCGGCGAGCAGCGTGGCAGTGAAGCCCGCACCTGCATGACGCGCCGCGCGGCCATGCAGGTGGACCGCCTCGCATGCGGCCTGCATTGCATCTCCGGTCGCCGCCAAACGCGCGGCGCAGATTCCGGCCAGCACATCGCCGCTGCCCGCGACCGACAGCCAGCGCGAGGCGGGCGGGAAGAAGCGCACGTCTTCGCCCGATGCCAGCAGCGTGTCGGCACCCTTGGCGAGTACGGCGCAGCCGGTCGCCTGCGACAGCGCGAGGGCACGCTCCCGCTTTGTCTCGCCCGCGACGTCGAAGGCATCGCACAGGTGCGACAGTTCGCCCTCGTGCGGGGTCAGCAGGATTGGCGCATCGCCCTTCGCGGCGAGTATCTCGGCCGTCAGCAGGACCAGCGCATCGGCGTCGAGCACCAGCGGATGGCCGCTGCGCACCGCCGTCTCAAGCCGTTCGTGCGCGGCATCGTCGCGGCCCAGCCCCGGCCCGATGAGCACAGCGCCGATCCTCTCGTCCCCCAGCGCGTCGGCCAGCGGCGCATCGTCCTTGACCAGATCGGGCGGGTGGCCGGGATGGCCATGCTCGCTCAGCCATTTGACGTAGCCAGCCCCCGCCAGCGCGGCGGCGCGCGACGCCATCAGGCTGGCGCCCGCCATCGCCCCGCCGACCACAGCGACCAGGCCACGGGTGTATTTGTGCGCGTCGAAAGCGGGCGGCGCGATTCGCTCGGGCAGAGACAGGCGCATCGGCCCGCCGCGATCGGGCACGCCGATATCGACCAGCCGCGCCGCACCGATGCTCGCCAGCGCGGGGCCGCTGAAATGCGCAGGCTTCCACGCGCCGAACGCCAGCGTCAGGGCATAGCGGGGCACATTATCGCCCTCGCCGCCAACCACATCGCCAGTGTCGGAATCCACCTCGCTGGGCACATCGAGCGCGACCGCGCGGTCATGCGAGGCGTGCAGATCGCGGATCAGCGCGCGATGCTCGTCCGAGAGCGGGCGCGACAGGCCGATGCCGAACATCGCATCGACGAACACCGTCCCCTTCAATCCCTCGCCGTCGGACAGAACCTCGCCTTCGAACGTGCTCGCGGCATGGCGGGCAAGATCGGTCTGGGGAGAAATCGGCGCGACCACCCTCACCGTCAGCCCGCGCGCCTTGAGCGCAGCCGCCGCGACATAGCCGTCGCCGCCATTATGGCCCGGCCCGCACAGCACGGTGACAGGTCCGCCGGCCGCAAGCCGCGCGATCCACTCCGCTGCGCCCTGACCGGCTCGGCTCATCAGCGCCCATTCCTCCACGCCCGCATCGAACAGCGCCGCCTCTGCAGCGCGCATCTGGTCGGTCGTCAGGATTTGCGCGCGTCGCTGCGCGTCATGCTCACCGAGTGGTGGCGGGGAAACGGTATCGGTTTCCGGCGAGGGATACTTCGAGGATGTCACCCGACAGCGTTTGCGTCACCGCGTCCGCTCCTGCAACCGCTGCGACGCCGGAACCGTCGGGCAATTGCTCGAACCGGCGGAATCCGCCGTCGGGATGGAAGACGGTGAGCAGGATTTTGCCCTCCACCTCGACCCGCTCGACCGAACAGGTCGCATCGAAGCTCTGCGCGCCATCGGGGGCGCAGGCGATGGTGGTGCCGGTGGAAGAGCTCGGTGCAGGCGTGGGATCGGCCGTGCCGGTATCGCCACTGGCGGCCGAGGCGGGCCCGTCGCCGCCACACGCGACCAGGGCAAAGGCCAGGCCGGCAACGGCGAGTGCTCCAGCGATCCGCATCCGCTTCACCTTTCGATCGTCTCCTGCGACCCGGAGAAGCGCCATTCCTACCCGCAATTGGTAAGCAATGCGTTTACTCTGCCGTCCGGCTGGCGAGCGCGGCGAGCACTTCCTGCGCGACCTGCGCGATCCGATCCGCCCACACCGCCTGGTGGCTCTTGCGTGCGACGAGATCCTGCCGCAGCTCGATGGTCAGGTAGGGAATTCCGTTACCCTCGGCATGGCGATCCATCGTCGCGTTCAATTGCTTGCCCGAATAGGGCTCATTGTCGCCCACGGTGAAGCCCATCCCGGTGAAGGCATCTATCGCGATTCGCGCTGCGCTGTCCTCCTGGTTGTAGAGCAGGCCGACATCCCACGGGCGCTCTTCCCCGGTCGATCCCATGACGGGCGTGAAGCTGTGGATGGCGAGGATCAGCGATGGCTGCGCTTCGGCGACCATCGCCGCGAAAGCCTCGTGATAGGGGCGATGATACTCGGCGATCCGCCGGTCGATATCGGCCCCGATATTGCCGGGGATCGTGTGCCCGTCGCTCGACGTGACTACCAGTGCGTCGTCGCCCTCGTTGCGGTGCAGGTCGATCACCAGCCGGCTGACATTGGCGACCTGCGCCGCGACGCCATGCTTGCGCGCGAGCCGCTCCGCGATCCCGGCGGTGCCGATATCGATCGCGATGTGCTGTTCCATCAGTTCGGCGGGAATGCCGAGTTCGATGCCGTCGGGCACGCGGTTGCTGGCATGGTCGGCGACGGCGATGATCCCGCCGCGTTGCGGGGTGCCGTATTGTAGGAAAGGTGCGTCGGTCATGGCGGCTATCTAAGGGCGGTGGCCATCCGCCACCAGTCCGGATGCGTCTTCGCAATGGTTTCGGCTGCCCCATCGCGCGCGTTCGCGTCGCGATAAAGCGCGAAACAGGTCGCGCCCGAGCCGGACATGCGGGCGAGTATCGGAGCGGTTTCGCGCAGCGCGTCGAGCACAGTGGCGATGACCGGACAGATCGCAATGGCGGGCGCTTCGAGATCGTTGCGGCCGCCCAGCGCTATCTCGCGCGCCGCGCCTTCCGGCAACGCACCGCGATCCTCGCCATCCCACGCCTTGAACACCGGACCGGTCGAAAGCGCGACGCGTGGGTTGACCAGCAGCACCGGTGTCCCGCTCAGGTCGTTATCAAGCGGTGCGAGCTTCTCCCCCATCCCGCGCCCGACCGCCATTTCGCTGCGGACACAGGCCGGCACATCCGCACCAAGCTTCAGCGCGCGCTCCTGCCAGTCGCCGGGCAGAGCGTGCATGCGTTCGACAACGCGGAACACTGCCCCTGCATCGGCCGAACCGCCGCCCAGCCCCGCCGCGACGGGGAGATTCTTTTCGAGCGTGATCGCAAGGCCGCCGGAATGCGGCAACGCATTGAGGGCGCGCGCGACGAGGTTGTCGCCCGGATCGCCGACACCGCCCGCGAACTCGCCGACGGTGCGCAGCTCGTCCCGGCTGGCAGACGACGCGCTCAGCACATCGCCATGCTCGCAAAAGGCGAACAGCGTCTCGAGTTCATGATAGCCATCCTCGCGCCGCTGGCGGACATGCAGCGCGAGGTTGAGCTTGGCGTAGGCGGTTTCGCGCATTTAAGGCTCGTCGATCCGTGCGAGATGCAAAAGTTCGCCTCGTTTTTCGAATATGGCGAGGGCTTCGCCAGCGGCGTCGATCAATTCCTGCCAGATTGCAGTTCCGAGCAAGTCATCAATGTCTGGAGGCATGGGATCGGGGGCTCCTTCCGCCACCTTATCCCAAACTCGATGAAAGTTGAGCGCCGCCCGCTGTTCGTCGCCAGAGAATACTGGCTCGCTATACCAATCCGCATCCTCAATTTGGAAAACGTCTTCCCACCGGCAGATCATTTCCGTTGGTACGCACCCCGGACTTCGGGCATCGCGCAAGCCTTTCTGGTACTTCCGCTGCAATTTAGGCGATGCAGCGGTGGCCAGATATTGGATAATCCCGAGGCGCATCCGATACTTGAGCGTCGTTTCAGAGGGCTCGCCCATCTCGATTACCTCGTCATCGCGAGCGAAGCGAAGCGATCCAGGGTGGCTCGCATCAGGCCCTGGATTGCTTCGTCGCCACGCTCCTCGCAAAGACGAAGCTACTGAGGCCCGCTACATATTCGGATAGTTCGGCCCGCCGCCGCCTTCGGGCACCGTCCAGACGATGTTCTGGTTCGGGTCCTTGATGTCGCAGGTCTTGCAGTGGACGCAGTTTTGCGAGTTGATGACGAAGTTCATCTCCCCGGAATCCTCGTCCTCGACCCATTCGTACACGCCTGCCGGGCAATAGCGCTGCGAGAGGCCGGCGTATTCCTTCAGCTCGCTTTCCTTCTGCAGCTCCATGTCCTTCACCTTCAGGTGGCAGGGCTGGTCTTCCGCGTGGTTGGTGAAGCTGTAGGCAACGCTGGTCAGCTTGTCGAAGCTGATCACGCCGTCGGGCTTGGGGTAGATGATCGGGTCGAACAGGTCGGCGCGCTTGGTGTGCGTGTAGTCGGGCGTGTGCTTCAGCGTGAACGGCAGCCCGATCTTGAGCGTGCGCATCCACATGTCGATGCCCGCCAGCACGGTGCCGAAATCGCCGCCCAGCTTCGCGATCGCGGGCTGCGCGTTCTTCACCTTCTTGAGCTCGGTCGCGATCCAGCTTTCGCGCACGGCTTCGTCGTATTCGCTCAGCTGGGTGTGTTCCTTGCCCGCAGCGATCGCCGCCGCGACGCTTTCGGCGGCCAGCATCCCGCTCTTCATCGCGGTGTGGCTGCCCTTGATCCGGGGCACGTTGACGAAGCCTGCCGAGCAGCCGACCAGCGCCCCGCCGGGGAACGCCAGCTGCGGCACGCTCTGCCAGCCGCCTTCGTTGATCACGCGCGCGCCGTAGGCGACGCGCTTCCCGCCCTCGATAATGTCGAGGATATCGGGGTGGTGCTTCCAGCGCTGGAATTCCTGATAGGGCGACAGATAGGGGTTGGCGTAATCGAGCGCGGTCACGAAGCCGAGCGCAACCTGATTGTCGCCGATGTGATAGAGGAAGCCGCCGCCCCAGCTATCGTTGTCGAGCGGCCAGCCCTGCGTGTGGATCACCCGGCCCGGCACGTGCTTGGCGGGGTCGATTTCCCACAATTCCTTGATGCCCAGGCCATAGGTCTGCGGCTCGCAATCCTTCTCAAGGTCGAACTTCGCCTTGAGCTGCTTGGTCAGGCTGCCGCGCGCGCCCTCTGCAAACAAAGTGTACTTGGCGTGGATTTCCATGCCCGGCTGGAAATCGGGCTTTTGCGAACCATCCGCCGCGATGCCCATGTCCTGCGTGATGACGCCCGCGACCGCGCCGTCATCGCCGTAGATCACTTCGGCGGCGGGGAATCCGGGGAAAACCATCACGCCGAGCCCTTCGGCCTGTTCGCCCAGCCAGCGGGTCAGATTGGCGAGGCTGCCGGTGTAGTTGCCCTTGTTGCTCATCAGCGGGGGCATGAAGAGGTGCGGCATGGGGAACTTGCCGTTCTTGCGCAGCACCCAGTGCCAGTTGTCGGTCACCGGAACGTCGCCGATCGGGCAGTCCATGTCCTGCCAGTCGGGGAACAGCTCGTTCAGCGCCTTCGGGTCGTGGACAACGCCCGAAAGAATATGCGCGCCGATCTCCGACCCTTTTTCGAGGACGACGACTTCAAGCTCTTCATTGATCTGCTTCAGGCGGATGGCTGCGGCGAGCCCGGCGGGGCCTCCACCGACCACCAGCACATCGCACGGCATGGATTCACGTTCGATCATAATATCCTCGAAGCTCTTTTCGGGCCGAATTAGCGTTGCTTCCGGCTTGATTGCCTGCGCGCCACAGGTCAAGACCCTGTGCGAAATGGCCGACCATTCCTTCCACCCCGAAAATTTGCGCGAAGCATTCGCCGCCAGCCTCGACTGGTGGGCCGATGCCGGGGTGCTGGAGCATGTCGAGGATGCGCCGTCCGCGTGGTTGAAAGAGGCCGACGGCAAGGGCGATGCGCAGGCTGCGCAGAGCGATCGGGCGACGGATGCGCCCTCTGCACCGCCGCCACCTCCGCCGCCACCGCCCAACCGCACGGCGCTGAGCCGCTTCATCGCCAGCGGCAGCGACGGTGCTGCGCACCCGGGCGATCCGGCGCAGTGGCCCGACGATCTCGACGCATTCCGCGCCTGGTGGATGGAGAGCGACGCGCTCGACCCGCCCGGCTCCTACCCCCGCGTGGCCCCGCGCGGCCCCGCGCAGGCGCAGGTCATGCTGCTGGTCGACCAGCCTGTGGGCGAGGATCTGCTTGGCGAGCCTGCTGCAATGCTCGCCGCAAACATGCTGCGCGCGATGGGCTATGCCAGCGATGCGGCCTATTTCGCCAGCGTGCTGCCGCGCCACACCCTGCGGCCCGAATGGGATGCGGTCGGGCGCGCAGGCTATGGCAAGCTGGCGCAGCACCACGTCGCGCTGGTGCGCCCGGCGCAGGTGATCGTGCTGGGCGAACGCGTCTGGTCGCTTCTTGCGCACGAGATGGCGCAGGAAGACAAAGCGTTAACCACAATTTCGCACGGCGGTGGTAAAGCGCCTGTCTTCGCGATGCCGGATTTCGCGAGCCTGCTCCGCAGCCCGGCAAAGCGCGCACAGACATGGACCCGATGGCTCAACCGGAGCGCCCCCGCCCAATGAGACAACCGACGATGAAACGCATTCTCCTCCCCCTCGCCGCCACGCTGGCCGCGCTGCCCGTGGCCGCGCCCGCGATGGCCCAGTCGCAGAGCGCGGCGGAATATTTCCGCGAACGCGCGGCCAACCCCAATATCCCGCAGGTGCTCAGCGAAGCCGACCGGCAGTTCTACACCCGCGTGTTCGCCGCGCTGGATAATGGCAACTGGAGCGAGGTCGAAAGCCTGCTCGCCCAGCGGGGCGACGAACCGCTCAAGCTGATTGCGCAGGCCGAGTATTACCTCGACGCGAACAGCCCGCGGATCGAACTGCCCGCGCTGCAGGAATGGCTCGCCAAGGGCAGCCGCCTGCCGCAGGCGCAGCAGATCACCGACCTCGCGTCCAAGCGCGGATTGATGAGCGCGCCCTACCTGCCGCCCGAACAGAGCTTCCTGCCGCAGGGCTACGCCAGCAAGCGGATCCTGCCGCGCGACACCAATGACGGCACCATGCCGGGCGACATCAAGGCGGCGATCCTCGACCGGATCAGCAATGACGATCCCGATGGCGCGCGCCTGCTTCTCGATGGGGTGGATGCCGGGCTCAGCAGCGAAGCGCGCGCCGAATGGCGCCGCCGCGTCGCGTGGAGCTATTACATCGAGAACAACGATGCCGCCGCGCTCGCGATGGCGCGCACGGTGCGCGATGGCAGCGGGGCTTGGGTGCCCGAAGGCGACTGGGTGGTCGGCATTGCCGCATGGCGGATGGGCGACTGCGCGACCGCTGCCGACGGCTTCGACCGCGCGGCCGCAACCGCGATCAACCCCGAACTCTCGGCGGCCGCCTATTACTGGGCCAGCCGGTCCTACATCCGCTGTCGCCAGCCGGAAAAGGCGGCGGAAAAGCTGCGCGGCGCGGCGATGATGGACGAGACGCTGTATGGCATGCTCGCCCGCGAGCAGTTGGGCCAGCACCTGCCGCGTGCAGGCCAGACGCCCGATCTCAGCCCCGCCGACTGGCAGCAGCTGAGCCGCGAGGAGAATGTCCGCGTCGCAGTCGCTCTGGCCGAGCTGGGCCATGACGAGCTGGCCGACGAAGTGCTGCGCCACCAGGCACGGATCGGCGACCCGTCCGAGTTCACCGCACTCTCGCGCCTCGCGCGGGAGCTTGGCCTTCCCTCGACCCAGCTGTGGATGGCGCACAACGCCCCGCGTGGCGGCACGCCCGACCCGGCGCTGCGCTTCCCCGTCGCGCGGTGGGAGCCGGTGACCGGATGGCAGGTCGACCCCGCACTCGCCTATGCGCACGCCTTGCAGGAATCCAACTTCCGCGCCGCGGTGGTCAGCCCCGCGGGTGCGCGCGGGCTGATGCAGATCATGCCCGCCGCCGCGCAGGACCATGCCGGTTCGCTGGGCGTCAGTGGCAATCCCCGCTCGCTCAACCAGCCGAGCGTCAACCTCGCCTTCGGCCAGCGGCACCTGCAGATGCTGCGCGATCATCCCGCGACGCAGGGCAAGCTGCCCAAGATCATGGCCGCCTATAACGCCGGCCTGACCCCGGTGGGCCGCTGGAATACCGAGGTCAACGACCAGGGCGACCCGCTGCTCTACATGGAGTCGATCCCCTATTGGGAAACGCGCGGCTATGTCGCGATCGTCACCCGCAATTACTGGATGTACGAGCGGCAGGCCGCCGCGCCCTCGCCCAGCAGGCAGGCGCTGGCGATGAACCGCTGGCCCGCCTTCCCCGAGGCGGGGCAACCGACGCAGCGTTTTACCCGCCGCTGATGGCGATCGACGAAACCCGCACCTTCCAGCCGATCGGGATCGCGCTGGTCACCGTATCGGACACGCGCGATCCGTCGACCGACAGCTCGGGCGACCTGCTGGAGGCACGGGTACGCGAGGCCGGGCACACCCTCGTCGAACGCACCATCTGCCCCGACGATGCCGCCGAGATCTACGACGTGCTGCGCCGCTTCATCGCGAGCAAGGATGTCGACGCGGTGATCACCACCGGCGGCACCGGGCTGACCGGGCGCGACGTGACCCCCGAAGCGCTCGACCGGGTGAAGGACAAGGACATCCCCGGCTTCGGCGAGCTGTTCCGCTGGATCAGCTACGAAAGCATCGGCACCTCCACGATCCAGAGCCGCGCCTGCGCGGTGCTGGCGGGCGATACCTTCGTCTTCGCCCTGCCCGGATCGAACGGCGCGGTGAAGGACGGGTGGGACAAGATCCTCAAGGACCAGCTCGACAGCCGCCACCGGCCCTGCAACTTCGTCGAACTGATGCCGCGCCTATTGGAACGATAGCCGGTCGGGGCCGCTCTTCCAGCAAGCCCCATGCCCGATATCCAGTCCCTCCCCCTCCCCTGGCTGGCCGCGCTGTTCATCGCGAGCGCGCTGCTGATCGCTTTTTTCGGCAGCAAGATGGCCGCCATCGCGGACGTGCTGGCCGACCGAACGGGCCTCGGCGAAGCGCTGATCGGCGCGGTCCTGCTGGGCGCGGGTACGAGCATTTCGGGCATCGTCACCTCGATCACCACCGCCGCCAGCGGCGCGCCGGAGCTTGCGGTGTCCAACGCCATGGGCGGGATCGCGGCGCAGACGATGTTCCTCGCTCTGGCGGACATCTTCTACCGCAAGGTCAACCTGGAGCACGCGGGCGCGAGCACGGTGAACTTGGGCCAGGCGACCGTGCTCATCATCCTCTCGGTCATGCCGATCATGGCCTACGCCGCGCCGCAGATCGCGTTTTTCGGCGTCCACCCGGTCAGCCCGATCATGATCGCGGTCTATCTGATCGGCCTGCACAACGCGCATTCCATCCGGCAGGAGCCGATGTGGCAGCCCAAGGAAACGCCGGGCCTGCGCGTCGAGGCCGACGATATCGAAAACGACCCGCGCTCCACCCCGCTGCTCGCGAGCCTGTTCGCCGGGCTGGTGCTGATCGTCGGCGCGTGCGGCTGGGTGGTCGGCGAAAGCGGCCTGGCGCTGAGCGGCGAGCTCGGCATTTCGCAAGGTGTGGTCGGTGCGCTGGGCACCGCAATCGTCACCTCGCTGCCCGAACTCGTGACCACCATCGCAGCCGTCCGGCGCGGCGCGCTGCAACTGGCGATCGGCGGGATCATCGGCGGCAACATGTTCGATGCGCTGTTCGTTTCGGCGAGCGACATCGCCTACCGCGACGGCTCGATCTATCACGCAATCGGAGAGCGCACGCTGTTCTGGATGGCGCTGGTGTGCCTGATGACCGGCGTACTGCTCCTCGGCCTGCTGCGGCGCGAGAAGCAGGGGCCCGGCGGGATCGGCTGGGAATCGGTCATCCTGCTCGCGCTATGGCTGGGGGCGGCGGTCCTGCAGGTGGCGCTGGGGTGAGTCGGCCAAAACGGTGGGGACTTGCAGGCGTTTTCAGATAGGCTGGTTCAAGTTCGCTAACCCCCGAATGCCGCAATTCCGCTTTCGACCCCGTTGCGGACATGGAACAGATCAAATCACTTCCGCATCGGGGCAAACCATTTTGATTTGCCGCTCGTGAGCTTCAAACATTGTCTTGTTGAAATCGGTCGCGAATGATCGTGCGTTTGGTGGCTCCGGAGGATTGGGGGCACTCCCCTCGCTCCAAGCAAGTTCAGGAATATCCTCGAAGCTCACGACGTCATCTGACCACGGCTGACAATAGGCGATCCCCGGCGTTGCCCAGCCCGGCGCATATCCATTGAAAACATGCATATAGAGCTTCGGTGGATTTCCGGCTGCAATGGATTCGCGGGCCTCAGCGATGCCATCTCGCCCAAAGAATCTGTTTGGATCTGGGGCCGCACGTTCACCGGCTTCGCGGGCCCTAGCGATACCATCTCGCCCGCCGAATCTGTCTGGACCTGGGGCCGCGCTTTCATCGAATGCTTGTTGTGCCGATTCCGCGGGCTGCAGTTCCGGCTGTGGTATTTGCTCTTGATTGCAGCCAGCACAGCAAAAACAAGCAAACAGACCGCTCGTAATCGCTCTCCACATTCCTTTTTTCTAATCTCGTCTACGTCCGCTGCCCACCCCATTTGAGACATTGATCCGAATTTCGCGAAAGCCTGAGAGCGGACGACTGAAGAGGTGATCGGTAACGCGGCCAAAAAAATCCGCATCGACTCTTATCCATGTTCGCTCTATGTTCCGCGCCATGGAACGGGTCAAAGGCAGAGGAGCGCAGAGCGGCGACGTATCCACGCGCTTCGGCCTCGCCACGCATGAAGCCGATGGCGACTGGCGGGACGAGCGCGAGGCCATCGACGGCCCCGCCCCCAAGCTGCGCACCGAAGTGACCGTCGAGCATCCGCGCTCGATCCTCAGCTTCAACCAGTCGCCCGACATCGGCTTCGACCGTTCGGTCAACGCGTACCGGGGGTGCGAGCATGGCTGCATCTACTGCTTCGCGCGTCCCACACATGCGTATCTGGACCTCTCCCCCGGCCTCGATTTCGAAAGCAAGCTCTTCGCCAAGCCCGACGCGGCGAAGCTGCTTGCCGAGACGCTGGCCAAGCCCGGCTACCAACCGCGCCCGATCGCGATGGGGACCAACACCGATCCCTATCAGCCAATCGAAGGACGGTATCGCATCACCCGCGCGATGCTGGAGGTGTGCCTCGATGCGCGCCATCCAGTGACCATCACCACCAAGTCCGACCGGGTGCTTGCCGATCTCGACATCCTCGAAGAGATGGCCCGTAAAGACCTGATCGCGGTGGCGATTTCGGTCACCTCGCTCGACCCGGCCCTGTCGCGTCTGGTCGAACCGCGCGCGCCCTCCCCCATCAAACGGCTCGCGGCGCTGGGCACGCTGACCAAGGCGGGCGTACCCACCCACTGCTCGATCGCGCCGGTCATCCCCGCGATCACCGATGACGCGATGGAAGGCATCGTCGCGCGCGCGGCGGAATTGGGCGTGACCTCCGCCGGATGGATCCCGCTGCGCCTGCCGCACGAGGTCGCTCCGCTGTTCCGCGAATGGCTGGAAACGCATTTTCCGGACCGCAAGGACAAGGTGATGGGAATCGTCCGATCGATCCGCAACGGGCGAGACAACGACCCCGATTTCTTCAGCCGATTGAAACCGCAAGGCGTGTGGGCCGACCTCTTCCGCGCCCGCTTCCGCGTCGCCTGCAGGCGCGCCGGGATAGGCGATGGCAAAGCGAAGTTCGCGCTCGATTGCTCACGCTTCCGCGCGCCCACCACCGGCGGGCAGTTGCGGCTCTTGTAGCGGGGAGACAGAGCAGCCTACTGGTGGATGGCCTCAGCCATCAGGAGTGAAAAGTCGATGAGCCCCAGCGATGTACTCGCCCCAACCTATATCCAGATGCTCGGCGCCCTGTCACAGTGGCTCGACAAGGCATCTGCGCAGCTTGGAGCATCCGATGCCGAGGCGCTGCTGCCCGCGCGGCTGGCACCGGACATGTTTCCGCTTGCGACCCAGCTCCGCTTCGCTTGCGTGCAGGCGATCGAAGGCATGCACCGCCTGCGCGACGAAGCCTTCCCGCCGGTGATCGACGACCTGCTCGACGAAGGGCGCAATGCTGGCGAGGTGCCCGGATCGCTTGATGATGCGCAGGCGCGGCTGGAACAGACCA
This sequence comes from Citromicrobium bathyomarinum, assembly GCF_021021475.1. Taxonomy (GTDB): domain Bacteria; phylum Pseudomonadota; class Alphaproteobacteria; order Sphingomonadales; family Sphingomonadaceae; genus Alteriqipengyuania; species Alteriqipengyuania bathyomarina. Next base: position 105,192 of record NZ_JAINWL010000001.1, read on the forward strand.
TCGCAATGGTCCGCTCGCTCGCGGAAGGCGCAGAACAGACAGATGCGGACCGGATGATCGCGCATGCATTACCCACAGGCATGATCTTCGATCTGACGGTGGACCAGTAGGCGCGCGACTGGGCGCTGGCGCAGTTCTATTTTCACCTGATGGCCGCCTATGCGATCCTGCGCAGCAAGGGCGTCGATCTGGGCAAGGCCGACTATGTGGCGCATATGTTCGGCTATCTGCGCCCCGGCACCATGCCCGCCTAGGCAGCAAGCAGTCCGGCCTTGCACATCGTCGCTTGCGCGATAGGGTCGCAGCAAGTTCTAGACCGAATGGGGGGAATTTCGATGAAGGCTTTCGTTCTTGGCGCAGTGCTGGCCTGCGGGATGGTTTCCGGCGCGAATGCACAGGCAAACTCGTCCGATCGGCCAATGACGCAGTTTACCCGCAGCGCGCTGCTCTCGGCGCTGTCGGGCATCGATGCAGAGACCGAAGAGCAGTCTGGAAAGCCCAATATCTCGGTCACTTTCGACAATGGCCTGATGGGAGATGCGCTGCTGATGGCGTGTGAGGATCAGCAGACCTCGCGCAATTGCCTGGGCACCTCGATCCTCGTGACCTACGAGACGCCGGACGACGCCACGCCCGCCAAGGTTCGCGAGGCGATCAACGAATATAATTATCGCCAGAATTTCGGCCGGGCCTATCTCGACCCGGACGGGCAGATCACCCTGCGCATGTACATCATCGCCGATGGCGGGATCACCATGGCGAACTACAAGCGGCAGCTCGCCCTCTTCTCGCTGAGCGCGGCGAAACTTCCGGACTACGTCTACGGCGAGTGAGATCGCGCCGCCGCTGCTCCAAGCGATACAGGGCGCTGTCCTACAGGCGCGCGCGGGACTAGAAGGCGGGCAGCTCTTTGCCATTGTCGACATGCGGCCCGCGCCACCAATCGCATCACTCGATCAGTGACGTTTCGCTGATCGAGTGAGTTTCAAGCCCTGGACTGTGTGTCAGGTGTGTCAGGCCCTCAGCCGAAGGTATCGCCACCTTCGCCGGGTGCGAACCGCATCAGCCGGCTGTCGAGCAGCGCGGCGGTGCGGTTGACCACGGCCTGCTGATAGGCCGGGTCCTTGATCATCTCGAAGAAGGCGCCCGCATTGGGATAGTGCGCGACGAAGCCGTCGTGCCAGTGCCGTTCGGCGGGACCGGTCACCATCGTCTCGAAGGTGCCGCGCCACACGATGGAGCCGCCCACGCGGGCGAATATCGGCCCGCTGGTGTCGCCGTATTCCTCGTAGGCGCGGCGACCGCTCCACCCCTTGCCCGCATGCTCGTGCCCTTCGGGATACTCCGCCTGGTCGCGATAGAGCAGCAGGTTGAGCATCTGGATCGGCGTGTCACGCGGCAGCGCCTTGAACGCCTCGAAAGTCTCCCGGCTGGGGTCGATATAGGGGGTCACTGCCTACTCCTTGTCGGGGACGATCCGCTTGGCGATCGCCCATGATGGCCGCGCGACCACCAGCAGGCAGCCGACGCCGATCAGCGTCATCGCCTGCGGGGTGAGGAACTCCTCCCCGCGCGCGGCCCGCAGCGCCAGCGCCAGGACCAGAAACGCGACCATCGCGAGGCCCAGCCCGATCATGATCGCAAATCCGGTCCTGATCGACATGCGCGCCTAGTCCTTGCCCAGCATGCGCGAGAAGATGCCGCGCTTCTGGCTATCGCCACCGTCTGGCACATCGCCGTTCTGGACCTCGGTCGCCGGGCTCGGGCTGGCATCGGCCATCGCAGGCTCGGCCGCTCCGGATTCGGGAGTGGCCGCAGCCTTCGCTTCGGGCAACTGGTAGTCGGCGAAGCGGTCGCGCAGGTCCTTCTTGCTGATCTTGCCGGTGGCGGTGTGCGGGATGTCGTCGACGAACTCGACCGCATCGGGCAGCCACCACTTGGCGACGTGATCCTTGAGGAAGTCGATCAGCTCCTCACCCGTGACCTGCTGGCCTTCCTTGCGGATGCAGAACAGCACCGGGCGCTCGTCCCACTTGGGATGGTACATGCCGATCGCGGCGGCTTCGGCGATGGCAGGATGGCCGGCGGCGGCGTTCTCCAGCTCGACCGAGCTGATCCACTCGCCGCCCGACTTGATCACGTCCTTGGTCCGGTCGGTGATCTGCATCGTGCCGTCGGGGTGCAGGATCGCGACGTCGCCGGTGTCGAACCAGCCGTCCGGGGTCAGCGCGTCCTCGTCCGCCTTGAAGTAGCGGCGGATCACCCACGGGCCGCGGATCTGAAGCGCGCCCGAAGCTTCGCCATCGCGCGGCAGGACCTTGCTCGGATCGTCGAGATCGACCGTGCGCAGTTCCACGCCGAAGACCGGGCGGCCCTGCATCGCCGCCTTGTCGACCTTCTGGTCAAGCGTAAGCTGGTCCCAGTCCCAGGTCGGCCCGCCGACCGTGCCCAGCGGAGAGGTTTCGGTCATCCCCCAGGCGTGCTGGACGCGAATCCCCGCCTCCATCAGGCGCCGGATCATAAACTTGGGCGCAGCCGATCCGCCGATGGTCGCGGCCCGCAGCTTGGGCAGCGGCCTGTCGTTGGCATCACAATATTGGAAGGTTGCGAGCCACACGGTCGGCACGCCCGCGCTGTCGGTCACGTTCTCGCGCTCCATCAGGTCGCACAGCACCGCCGGCTCGTTCACTGCGGAGAAGACGAACTTGATCCCAGCCATCGCGCCCGCAAACGGCAGGCCCCAACTCGCCGCGTGGAACATCGGCACCACCGGCAGCATGACCGAGGAGGCATCGAAGGCGAACGCGGCAGGCTGGATCGCGGCGAGCGCGTGCAGCACGGTAGAGCGGTGTTCGTACAGCACGCCCTTCGGATTGCCGGTGGTCCCGCTGGTGTAGCACAGCATGCACGGATCGCGCTCGTCGATCGTCGCCCAATGGTAGTCGCCATCCTGCGCGCCGATCCATTCCTCGAAACCGAGCGCATCGGAGCCTTCGGGCGGATCGTAGCAGATGTAATGCTCGATACTGGTCCACTTGGAGCGCATCTTGTCGACGATAGGCTGGAACGCCGCGTCGTAGAGCAGCACGCGGTCTTCCGCATGGTTCGCGATGTATTCCAGCTGATCCTCGAACAGTCGCGGATTGATGGTGTGCAGCACCCCGCCCATCCCGGCTACACCGTACCAGCTGACCAGGTGGCGCGCATGGTTCATCGCGAGGCTGGCGACCCGGTCACCCTTCTTGATGCCGAGCGCTTCCAGCGCCTGCGCCATCTTGAGCGCATCGCGACGGATACCCGTCCAGTCGGTGCGGGTCTCGCTGCCATCGGCCCAATGCGTCACAATCTCGCGGGTAGGTGCTTCGCGCTCCGCGTGGTCGATCACGTTGGTGACCAGCAGGTCCCAGTCTTGCATCTTGCCCAGCATCTTATTGTCCTCTCATGCCCTGTTTTGCAGGAGAGAATGCGCAAGGCAGCGCCCGCCCGCAAGAGCGCAGGCACGAAAAATCAGGCCGCGCGGTGCAGTTTGGGGCCCGTCTTGGGGACGAGAGTGATGTTCGAGATACCCTCGATCCGCTCCAGCGCATCGGCGAGCTTGCCGTCGACCTTGTAATCGTGCCCCAGCCGCATCACCGGACGCTCCCCCTGACCGAGGTCGAGCGCGATCTGCACCTCGCCATGCCCCGGCGGCCCAGGCTGGAGCGCGAGCGCCAGTTCACCCAGCGCCGCCTCGCTCGACACCTCCAGCGTCAGCAGCATCCGCTGGCCGCCCGCGACCTCGGCCAGCGGGCGGGCACCGCGTATGGTCACGCGCGGCGGCTCGTCCGGAGAGGGGCTGTCGAGTTCGACCGTCAGCAGAATGCAGGTGCTTTCCTGGGCCCACTTGGTGAACTGCGGCACCAGACCTTCCTCGAAGCAGGCAGCGCTGAACTGACCGGTGGAATCGGAGAAATCGGCACGGATGAAGTCCTTGCCCCGCCGCGTCTGGCCGCGCTTCGCGCCCTCGACCATCGCCGCGATCACCGCACGACCACGCGCTTCGCCCGGAGGCCCGCCGGCCATCAGCGAGGAATAGCTGCGCGCACCATTGGCGCTGGCAACGTCGCGGAACTGCTCGATCGGGTGGGCTGAGAAGTAGAACCCGAAGGTCTCGCGCTCCTTGGCCATGCGCTCGGCACGGGACCAGTCCTCCGCATCCTTCATGCGCAGGCCTTGGTTGGCGCTGTCCTCGTTGCCGAACAGCCCTTCCTGACCGCTCGACCGCTCGCGGATCGCCGCGTCAGCGACCGCCAACAGCAGGTCGACATTGGCAGTCAGCTGACCGCGATTGGGTTCCAGATGATCGAACGCCCCCGCCGCGATCAGCGCCTCCAGCTGGCGCGAGTTCATCGCCCCCTTGGGCAGGCGAGAGAAGAAATCGTCGAGGCTTTCGAACCAGCCATGCGCCTCACGCTCGGCAACGATCGCATCCATCGCCTTCTCGCCGACATTGCGCAGCCCGGCGAGGCCATAGCGCACGGCGTAACCGTCATCGGTCCGTTCGACCGAGAATTCGGCTTCGGAGCGGTTGAGGTCGGGCGCAGCCACCTCGATCCCGTTGCGCCGCGCATCGTCCACGAACACCGCCAGCTTTTCCGACTGGTCCATGTCGAAGCACATCGCAGCGGCGTAGAATTCCTCGGGGTAATGCGCCTTGAGCCATGCGGTCTGATAGGCGAGCAACGCGTAGGCGGCGGCGTGCGACTTGTTGAAGCCGTAGCCTGCAAACTTGTCGATCAAGTCGAACAGGGCGGAGGCTTCGTTCGCCTCGATGTCGGAGACCTTCTTGCACCCGTCGATGAATCGCTGGCGCTGCTTGTCCATCTCCGCCTGGTTCTTCTTGCCCATCGCGCGGCGCAAAAGGTCCGCGTCGCCGAGCGAATAGCCCGCGAGGATCTGCGCGGCCTGCATCACCTGTTCCTGATAGACGAAGATCCCGTAGGTTTCCTTCAGGATCCCTTCGAGCTTGGCGTGCGGGTATTCGATCGGCTCGACCCCCGCCTTGCGCTTCCCGAACAGCGGGATGTTGTCCATCGGGCCGGGCCGATAGAGCGAGACCAGCGCGATGATATCCTCGAACTTGGTCGGCTTCACCGCGGTCAGCGTGCGGCGCATGCCTTCGGATTCCAGCTGGAACACTCCGACCGTGTCGCCGCGCTGCATCAGGTCGTAAACCGCCTGATCGTCCCACGAGACAGTGCCCAGATCGCACTCGATCCCGCGCCGTTTCAGCAGATCGACCGCCTTTTGCAGCACCGACAGGGTTTTCAGGCCGAGGAAGTCGAACTTCACCAGCCCCGCCCCCTCGACCACCTTCATGTCGAACTGGGTCACCGGCATGTCCGACCGGGGATCACGGTACAGCGGCACCAGTTCGGCCAGCGGACGGTCGCCGATCACCACGCCGGCGGCATGGGTGGAGGAATTGCGCGGCAGGCCTTCGAGTTGCATCGCAAGATCGACCAGCGTGCGCACTTCGTTGTCGTTGTCGTATTCGCCCTTGAACTCCGCCGCGCCGTTGAGCGCGCGGGGCAGGCTCCACGGGTCGGTCGGGTGGTTGGGCACCATCTTGCACAGCCGGTCGACCTGGCCGTAGCTCATATCGAGGATGCGCCCGCAATCGCGCAGCACCGCGCGCGCCTTCATCTTGCCGAAGGTGATGATCTGGGCGACCTTGTCCGCCCCGTATTTCTCCTGAACGTAGCGGATCACCTCGCCACGCCGGGTTTCGCAGAAGTCGATGTCGAAGTCGGGCATCGACACGCGTTCGGGGTTGAGGAAGCGTTCGAACAGCAGGCCCAGCCGGATCGGATCGAGATCGGTGATGGTCAGCGACCATGCGACCAGGCTGCCTGCGCCCGAGCCGCGCCCCGGCCCCACGGGGATATTGTGGTCCTTCGCCCATTTGATGAAGTCGGCAACGATCAGGAAGTAGCCGGGGAAACCCATGTTGTGGATGATCCCGACTTCGTAATCGAGCCGCTCGTAATAGGTCTGCCGTTCCTCGTCGGAGAGGTCTTCATAGATCGCGAGGCGTGCATCGAGACCCCGCCGCGCATCCTCGGCCAGCATCTTCGCCTCGCCCTCCAGATCGCCTGCAAGGCTGGGCAGGATCGGCGCCCGCTGCGGCGGGGCGAAGGCGCACCGCTGCGCGATGGTAAGCGTATTCGCCAGAGCTTCGGGCAGGTCTGCGAACAGCTCCTGCATCATCGGCGCGGATTTGACGTAGGCCGCCTTGGCCGAGCGCGGGCGATCCTCCTCCCACAATTTGCGGCTGTTCGCGATGCACAGCATAGCATCGTGCGCCTTGTAGAAATGGGGCTCGGCGAAATTGGCGGGATTGGTCGCGACCAGCGGCAGATCCCGCGCATAGGCAAGGTCGAGCAGCGCCTCTTCTGCGGCCACTTCGGTCGGCTCGCCCCGCCGTGCGAGCTCGATATAGAGCCGCTGCGGAAACAGCGCCTCGAGCCGGTCGAGATAGCGCGCGGCGTGATCGCCCTGCCCTTGCGCCAGCAACCGGGTGACCGCCCCCTCGCTCGCCCCGGTCAGCGCGATCAGCCCGTCGGTATACCCTTCCAGCGCAGCCAGTTGGACGTGCGGCACCTGCTCCAGTGGACGTTCGAGGTGCGCCGCGCTGACGAGCCTGCACAGGTTGAGCCACCCGGCATCGTCCTGCACGTAAAGCGGCAGGTGATCGATCTGATCGCTGTCAGGACGCGCCACGCCGAGCAGCGCGCCGACGATCGGCTGCACACCGTTCTCGATACAGGCCTGCGCGAAGGGTACGCTGCCATACAGGCCATTGCGATCGCACATCGCGATTGCGGGAAAGCCGCGCTCGGTCGCCAGCTTGGCGATCGCCTTGGGCTCGATCGCGCCTTCGAGCATGGAGAAGGCGGAGAGCACGCGAAGAGGGACGAAGGGAGCGAAGGCCATCAGGCTAAGCTAACGACGCGCATCGCCCGTTCAAGCGAGCACGCGCATGCTGACGGGGAAAAGCGGTGGACGGTTTCAGACCGCCGGGGGAGCGCCGGATTCCGCTTTCGCCGCGGCGATCTTGCGCCGCGTTTCGCGGACCTGCGACCAGGTGCCGTAGGCAATCAGTGCGGCGAGGAAGATCCACACCCACAACGGAATATCCTGCCCGAAAATGGCGAGATAGAGATAGGCAGAAACGAAGAAGAACCCCGCCAGCATCGTCGGCAAAACGGTTGAGCGACCGGCCCGCGCGCGCTTCACCAGCCACGCGATGGAAGCAAGGAAAAAGGGGATCGCGCCGACATAGATCGCGACGAATATGTACGGATTGACGTTGTACTGCGCGCCCTGCGCGAGAATCCAGTCGTTGATCGATTCGAGCATCGGTGCGCCTCCCCTGTTGCCGGTTGCGACGCCCGCCATGGTGGCGAGCGTCGGATGGGCGGTTAGCCGGGGTAGTCGCCCCGGGCGGCGATCGCTTCGACTTCGCCCGCATCATACATGCGGTCGCCCAGCTTCTGGATCACATGTCCGCGCCGCTCTTCGGGTGCCATCGACATCATCAGCTTGACCATTTCTAGGAAGCTGCCGTCGTGAAGCCCCTTGGCCCCATCGAGCAGGCCCTGCCCGTCGTCTTTCCGATGAATTTCCGCCCGGTCGTCCCATGCGATGCCGCCCTCGGCAGCTTCCGCGTTATAGGTTGTGGGATGATCGCTCATTGCTGTTGCCTCCTTGTTGTTCTGATCAACGCGGGGGTGGCCCCGCGGGTCCGGACCGATCGATCCTAGGCGAGCACGCCGTCATGCAGACGGACCACGCGGTCCATCTTCGCTGCCAGCCGTTCGTTATGCGTGGCGACCAGCGCTGCACTACCCTGCCCGCGAACCAGTTCGAGGAACTGGGCGAGCACCTTTTCCGAGGTCGCCTCGTCCAGATTGCCGGTCGGCTCGTCCGCCAGCACCAGCTTGGGCTGGTTGGCGAGAGCGCGGGCGACTGCAACGCGCTGCTGCTCGCCACCCGAAAGCTGGCTGGGCCGGTGCTCCAGCCGCTCGGCCAAACCAAGCGCGCTGAGCAGATCCTTCGCCCGCGTCTCTGCCTCCGCGCGCGGGACACCGCCGACGAGCTGGGGAAGGACCACGTTCTCGACCGCGTTGAAATCGGGCAGCAGGTGATGAAACTGGTAAACGAAGCCCAGATGCTCACGACGCAGTGCGGTGCGCTGCTGGCTGTCCGATTTCTCCGCCGCCTGGCCCGCGATCACGATCGTGCCGCCGAAGCCGCCTTCCAACAGGCCGACCGCCTGCAGCATGGTCGACTTGCCCGAGCCGGAGGGCCCCAGCAGCGCGACGATTTCGCCCGGCATGACCTTCAGGTCGACACCGCGCAGCACGTCGATCCGCACGCCGCCCTGCTCGAAACTGCGGGTCACGCGGCGGAGTTCGACCACCGGTTGCATAATGGCATTACTCATAGCGCAGCACCTGCACGGGGTCCGTGTTTGCAGCCTTGAACGCGGGATAGAGCGTCGCAAGGAAGCTCAGCACCAGCGCCAGCGACACGATGCCGAACACCTCCCACGGGTCGGTCCGGGCGGGCAGCGTGGTCAGGAAGCGGATCGATGGATCCCACAGATTCTGCCCCGTGACGATCTCGATCCCGTGGACGATCGGCTGGCGGAAAATCAGCACCAGCGCGCCCAGCGCAAGGCCGGCCGCAGTCCCGATCGCACCCACGGTAAAGCCGGTCGTGACGAAGATCTTCAGGATCGACTGCCTGCTCGCCCCCATGGTTCGCATGATTGCGATGTCGCGGGTCTTCGAGCGGACCAGCATCACCAGGCTGGAGAGAATGTTGAACGCGGCGACCACCACCATAAAGCTGAGCGCGAAGAACATCGCGACCCGCTCCACCTGCAACGCCTCGAAGATCGAACTGTTGATCTGCTGCCAGGTGCGCACGATCGCGATACCCTGAAGCCGCTGCTCGATCGGGGCCATAATCTCGGTGACACGGTCGGCATCCTCGGTCGTCACCTCGATCATCCCGATCGTGTCGCCGGTCAGCAGCAGGGTCTGCGCCTGCGGGATCGGCATGATGATGAAGGCACCGTCGTAATCGTACAGGCCAACCTCGAAGATCGCACCGACCTCGTAGCCGACCTGGCGCGGCACCGTACCGAAGGGGGTGGAGCGCCCGGCGGGATTGATCACCGTGATGACATCGCCGACCCGTGCGCCGATATTTTCCGCCAGCCGCGATCCGATCGCGACCTTGTCCGCGCCCGGCTTGATCTCAGCCATGCTGCCCATCAGCGTCTTGTCCTGCAGCGCGTCGATATCTTCCTGCGTGTTGCCGCGCACCAGCACAGCCTCGACCCGGCCATCGAAGGTCACCAGCAGCGGCTGTTCGATCAGCGGCGAGGCGCTGACCACGCCCTCGCTCTCGCGAATATCGGCCAGCACGCTCTTCCAGTCGTCCAGCCGCCCGCCATAGGCCTGTACGATGGCATGGCCGTTGAGACCCACGATCTTGTCGAGCAGTTCGGCCCGAAAACCGTTCATCACACTCATCACGATGACCAGCATCGCGACCGACAGCATCACCACGCCGATCGAAATTCCGGCGACCAGCTTGATGAACCCCTCGCCCTTGCCGGGCCAGAGGTAACGCTTGGCGATGGTCCATTCGAATGGGTTGAGAAACAAGGAGCAGTCCGTTTTTGTAATCCCGGCCCCGGGCGTTAGGGGGCCGCGCCTTTCTGCGCAATGAAAACGGCGCGGCTTTGTGCACGGGGATGAACGTGGGCACGATTTCGGACTGCGGCTCCGGAGGCAAACCGACCCCACAAGCCTTGTAATTCATCCGTCACATCGCCAATGGAGCGGGCGACCTATCGAGGCAATCGGGCGCCCCCACCCATGGACCTGCAACACCCCTTCCACGACGAGAACGGCGACAGCCTGCATGAAGAATGCGGGGTGTTCGGCGCGATCAATGCCGGCAGCGAGGCTGCGACCACCACCGCACTGGGCCTCCACGCCCTGCAGCACCGCGGTCAGGAGGCCGCCGGGATCAGCAGTTTCGACGGCACGCACTTCTACACCCGGCGCGGGCTCGGCCATGTGGCGGAGAATTTCTCGAGCGCGGAATCGATTGCCGAACTGCCCGGTTTCATGGCCGTCGGCCACGTCCGCTATTCGACCACCGGCGGCGCCGGGCTGCGCAACGTCCAGCCCCTATACGCCGATCTCGCGAGCGGCGGCTTCGCCATCGCGCATAACGGCAACATCTCCAACGCGGCGACGCTGCGCGAGGAACTGGTCGGCAAGGGCGCGATCTTCCAGTCGACCAGCGATACCGAGGTGATCATCCACCTCGTCGCGACCAGCCGTTACCCCACCATGCTCGACAAGCTGACCGACGCGCTGCGGCTGGTTGAAGGCGCCTATGCGCTGATCGTGGCGACCCCGCGCGGAATGGCGGCGTGCCGCGACCCGCTGGGCATCCGTCCGTTGCAGATGGGCCGGATGGGGGATGCGGTGGTGTTTGCCAGCGAGACCGTCGCCTTCGACGTGGTCGGCGCTAAATTCGAACGTGAGGTCGAGCCGGGCGAACTGATCGAAGTCGATTTCGACGGCACGATCCGCTCGCATCGCCCCTTCGGCGACAACCCGCCCCGCCCGTGCATTTTCGAGCACGTCTATTTCAGCCGGCCCGATTCGATCTTCGCCGGGCGCTCGGTTTACGAGGCGCGCAAGGCAATCGGCTCGGAGCTGGCCAACGAAGCCCCATGCGAAGCGGACCTGGTAGTGCCGGTGCCCGATTCGGGCGTGCCCGCCGCGATCGGTTACGCCCAGCAATCGGGCCTCCCGTTCGAACTCGGGATCATCCGCAGCCACTATGTCGGCAGGACCTTCATCCAGCCCTCCGATGGCGCGCGTCATTCGGGCGTACGGCGCAAGCACAATGCCAATCGCGGGCTCGTAGAGGGCAAGCGGATCGTGCTGATCGACGATTCGATCGTGCGCGGCACGACCAGCATGAAGATCGTCGAGATGATGCGCGATGCGGGCGCGACGGAGGTTCACTTCCGCGTCGCCAGCCCGCCGACCGCGCACAGCTGCTATTACGGGGTCGACACGCCCGAGCGCAGCAAGCTGCTCGCCGCACGGATGGAGCTTGAGCCGATGCGCGAGTTCATCAAGGCGGACAGCCTCGCGTTTATTTCGATCGACGGCCTCTACCGCGCCGTCGGGCGCGAATCGCGCGACAAGGCGTGCCCGCAGTTCTGCGATGCCTGCTTCACGGGCGATTACCCCACCCGGTTGACCGACTTTACGCGCAACCAGCAGGGCGCAGCGCAGCTTTCCTTCCCTGAAAACAAGCCAGCCAACAAGGTCGCCTGACATGGCAGAGAACAAGCCGTTCGAGGGGCGCGTTGCGCTCGTCACCGGAGCATCGCGCGGAATCGGCGCTGCCACCGCCCAAGCGCTCGCCGCTAAAGGCGCGCACGTCATCCTGACCGCGCGCGACGATGCCGCGCTTGAGCGGGTCGAGGATGCGATCCACAATGACGGCGGCACTGCCACGATCGCGCCCGTCGATCTGACCGAGAACGATGGCGTTGCGCGACTCGCCCAGGCGATCTCCAGCCGCTGGGACGCGCTCGACATGCTGGTGATCAGCGCGGCCTACCTGCCCACCCTGACTCCCGTGACGCAGATCGAGCCGAAGCAGTTCAACAATGCGATCACGGTCAACCTGCTCGCCACGCAGGCGCTGCTCGCCGGGCTGCACCCGATGCTCAAGCGCGCCGACGCCGGCCGCGTGATCGGCCTGACCAGCAGCGTGGGCGCAACCCCGCGCGCCTACTGGTCTGCCTACGGATCGACCAAGGCCGCGTTCGACAACCTGCTGGAATGCTACGCGCAGGAAGTCGCCAACACAGGCGCGATCCGCGTCGCGCTGGTCGATCCGGGTGCCACCCGAACCGCCATGCGCGAGAAAGCCTATCCAGGCGAAGACCCGCAAACGGTCAAGCCGCCCGAGGAAGTGGCCAGCCGGATCGCGGAGCTTTTCGAAGGCGATTTCGAGACCGGTCACCGGGAAAGAGTTGGTTAAGGCGGTTTAGCCAACCCTCATCATATTCGCGCAAGCAGGTCTGCGCGAAACCCGTCTAGGGAAAAATACTAGGACGGGTGAATCGAGATGGTTGCGTTGAAGCACGGCTATGCCGACGCGGTGCAGGAAGACCGGTGCGCGCCGCGCACGAAGCTTGCAATACCGGCGCAATTGCGCGTCAGCGGGGGCGGCACTTTCCGCACGGTAGTCCACGATCTGTCGATCGCTGGCTTCAGCGCATCATCGATCGGGCGGCTGCATCCCGAACAGGCCTGCTGGCTGACACTGCCGAGCCTCCAGCCGATCGAGGCGCGGGTCGTCTGGTGGAACCACTCGATTGCGGGGGCCGCCTTCGAAAACATGCTCGCCGCCGAAGTACTCGACGATCTGCTGTCCGTCTGGCGGGCCCCGAAAGGTGGCGGAGTGACCCGATCCTGCCTGTTCTGAGCGGCTAGAGTCCCGCCCCGATCGTCGCCATGAGCTTGGCGCGTTCGGCGGAGAGGTCCTTGCCGGTCGCGGCCGGCCAGTTGGATACAATCGCGATCACCACCCGGCTGGCGGGGAGGATCGTGATCGACTGGCCGAATATCCCCTGCGCGCCGAAATTGTCGCCGGGATAGGTCCACCACTGATAGCCGTAGCCATAGCCGTTGCCGAAATCGACGTGCGGCGATCCCGCTTCGGCGAACCAGCCATCAGGCACCACGCCATCCCCGCCTTCCAGCGCGAACTGGCCCATCCGCGCATAATCGCTGAGCGCGGCCGACAGGCAGCAGCCGCCAACGCTGCGGCCCGACAGATCGGTCTGCCAGAACAGCGGGTGCGCAAAGCCGGCCGGGTCGACGATCTTGCGCTTGGCATATTCGGCCAGCGTCTCGCCCACCGCGTTTTCCACCAGCACGCCGATCAGGTTGGTCTCGCCGGTCTTGTAGACCCACTTTTCCCCCGCTGGTGTCTCTCGCGGCAGGGTCTTCATATATTCGACCACCTGGTCCTGACCCGGCTTGGGGGTGACGTTGAACATTTTCGCGACGTCGGAATTGGGATCGGTGTAGTCCTCGTTCCACTTCACGCCCGAGGTCATCGTGGCGAGCTGTTCGACCGTCACATCGTCGTAAGCGCTGCCCTTCAGCCCGGGAATGTACTGCGACACGGGATCGCTCAGGCTGGCGATGAAACCGTCCTTCAGCGCCGCGCCCAGCAGGGTCGAGGTAAAGCTCTTGGCGACCGAGAAGCTGGTCCAGCGATCATCGGGACCAAAGCCGAGGCCATAGTCGACAAAGCGGACCTTGCCGTCCTGCAGCACCATCACCCCGGCTGCGTTCTGGCTGGCCATATAGGCGCGGATCGCGGCCTGTGTCTTGGCGGGCAGTGCCTCGCCCTGCGGAAGCGCCCGGGGCGTCGCGGGCAGAGCGACCTCCTGACCCGGGAAGAAGGTTTCCATCGAGCGGAAGCGGGCCGAGCGCGTGGCATCGTCCCAGAACAGCACCTCTGCTCCCACCACTGGCAGCGGGTCCGAGGGCATGCTCGCGGTGACGCCGCGCGCGGTATCGACCGGAGCGGTCGCGCATCCGGCGAGCGGCAGGGCGAGCGCCCCGATCAGCGCGAGGTACTTGGTCATCTCATCTCTCCTTAACCAGGGTCACCTGGTACACATCGATCCCGCCACCGCGGAAACCGCCTTCGCAATACATCAGGTAATAGCGCCACAGGGCGCGGAAGCGTTCGTCAAAGCCTTCGGGCAATAGCGACTCCGCCGCCGCCCGATCGAACGCCTCGCGCCAGATCCGCAACGTTTCGGCGTAGTCGATCCCGAAGCGCTTCTCGTCCGTCCAGCGCAGCCCGCGTTCCTCGCCGAGCGCGCGGAATTCGGACGCGCGGATCAGCAGGCCGCCGGGGAAGATATAGGCCTGGATGAAGTCCGCGCTGGCGGCGTAGGAATCGAACAGCGCATCGTCGATCGCGATGAACTGGATCGCGGCGCGCCCGCCCGGTTTCAGGTTCCGCGCAACGCAATCCATGAAGGTCGGCCAATATTCGCGGCCCAGCGCTTCGACCATCTCGACGCTGGCGATCGCGTCGTACTGGCCGTTGGTGTCGCGGTAATCCTGATACAGGAAGCGCGCATCGCCGACGCTTTGCCGCCGGGCCCAGGCAAGCTGCTCTTCCGACAGGCTGATCGCGTCGACCTTCGCCCCGCGATCCGCCGCCGCGCGTGCCAGAGTGCCCCAGCCACATCCGATTTCGAGCAGTGTTTCCCCGGGCTTGAGCGCTACGCGGTCGAGGATCGCATCGATCTTCGCCCGCTGCGCCATATTGAGCGTCTGGGGCGCGCTGCCTTCATCGAACAGCGCGGCCGAATAGGTCATCGTCTCGCCCAGCCATGCGGCGTAGAAATCATTGCCGAGGTCGTAGTGCGCGGAGATGTTCTTCTCCGCCCCTTTGCGGGTGTTACGCTGCTTGCCATGCGCGCTGCGCAGCGCGCGCTTCCATCCGCCCTTGGCGCGGGCGGTATCGCCCAACGTAGCCGCGTTTTGCATGAACAGAGCGAACAGCGGCACCGGATCGGGGCTCGACCATTCGCCCGCCTCCCACGCCTGATACCAGCCCACCGAACCGCCGGTCGCGACCCTCACCAGCGCGCGCCAGTTGTGGATCGTCACCTCCGCCTCGAAACCCGGTGAGCGGCCGCCGAGCAGCCGCGTGCTGCCATCGGGCAAGCGCCCAAGCACCGCGCCACGTGCGATGCCTTCGTCCATCTTGTCGAGCAGCTTGTGAAATCCGGGGGCGAGCAGGCGGGCGAAGATGCCCGGCTTCCGTTCGAAGCGTTGCGATGCGGCGAGCAAATCGCCCCCGCGCTGGTTTTCGCTTACCCCCATTGAGGCCCGCTTATGCCCCGCAGCCCCGTGGGCGACAACCCGTCATGCGCGCGCCATCAATCGTCCTTCATCGCGCGGTAGGCTTCCAGCGCCCGTTCGCGCGCCTCCTTGTGGCCGATGATCTTTGCCGGGTAGTCGCTGGGGCGGCATTTGTCCGAGGGATCGTGGATTTCGCTGTCGGGCAGGTCCGCCAGTTCGGGCACCCATTCGCGGATATAGCCGGCCGCATCGAACTTCTCGCTCTGGCTTAGGGGGGCCATGATCCGCGGGAACATGTTGCTGTCCACACCGGTGCCCGCGACCCACTGCCAGTTGGTGCCGTTGCTGGCGTAGTCGGCATCGACCAGCGTGTCCCAGAACCAGCGCTCGCCGTGGCGCCAGTCGATCAGCAGGTGCTTGATGAGGAAGCTGGCCGCGATCATCCGCACGCGGTTGTGCATCCAGCCGATCGCCCACAGCTGGCGCATCCCGGCATCGACGATGGGGTAGCCGGTACGGCCCTGCTGCCAGGCCTCCAGCTCTTCTTGAATCACGTGCCCGCGATTGGGATTGCGCCAGAGCTTGGCGTCGTCGATCGCGTCGCGGTAGCTCTCTTCGGGGTAGCGCGGGAACTGGCACAGGATGTTCTGCGCATAATCGCGCCAGATCAGCTCGCTCTCGTAAGTCCGCCAGCCGTCGCTGCGCTTGTCCTTCATCCGATGCCAGATCTGGACCGGGGAAATCTCGCCCCAGTGCAGGTGCGGCGACATCTGGCTGGTCTGATCGACCGATGGCAGGTTACGGCCTTCGTCGTACTCGCCGACATGATCGGCCCACCAGTCGAGCCGTTCGTGCGCGGCGTCTTCGCCGATCGACCAGAACTTCGCCATCTGCGTGGACCAGTCGGGATTGGTTGGGAGCAGGCTCCAATCCGCCAGATCGTCGCTCGGCGGCAGGTCCCTGGGCTGGGAAATCGTCTCCGGCGCAGGCAGGTCGTCGCGCGGCGGCATCAGGTCGCGCATCGTTCGGGAAAATGGGGTGTATATCTTGTAGGGGTCACCTGAGCCCGTGGTCGCGGTGCCAGGTGGCATCAGGTAATTCCCGTCGTGCAGTTCTAAGTCGCACCCCTCGGGCAGCGCCGTCTTCAGATCGCCCTGTGCCTTACGCCACCACGGTTCGTAATGGCGGTTGGCGTGGATCGCACTCGCCCCGGTCTTCGCCGCGAGGTCTGCGAGGATGTCCACGCTGTCGCCACGCCGCAGGATCAGCGACGCGTTGTGCCGTCCGAAACTCTTCGCCAGACTCTCCAGCGAATGGTGCAACCACCAGCGCGAGGCACCGCCGTATTTTCGATCCCCCGTCCGCTCGTCGTCGAGCACGAAGACCGGGATGATCGGCCCGGCCTGGGCCGCTGCGTAGAGCGCGGGATTGTCTGCGAGCCGCAGGTCGCGCCGCAGCCAGACGATTTGAGGAGAAGCCATGCGAGAGGAACCTCGCACCAAACAGGCTGTTCCTGCTCGCATGGATCATATCCACATCGGACACGGACACGAGCCCCAGGCGACTCTCCCCGCCGAGACCGTTGCGCTTCCCGAGCGTGGCTTCACGATCAACCGCAGCAAGGCACTGATTGCCGCGGGCGTGCTGTGGGCGATCTGGGGCTTGATGATCTGGCTGGTCACACAGGGCCGCACTGCCGACTTCGACCATTCGGGGCTGATGCTCTATCGCGCGGGCATCGATCTCCAGCCGCTGGGCGGCAACATGCTGCAAGAGGCGGTGCGCGATATCACCGCGCTGGGCGGGCTCCTCCTCTCAACCCTCGCGGCGGGGGCAGCGGCGATCGCCCTTCTTTTCCTGCGGATGCGGCGCGAGGCGATGCTGTTTACGCTTACCGTCGTCCTAGGCTGGGGGCTCAACGCACTCATGAAAACGCTTGTCGGGCGGGAGCGCCCCACCCTCGTCCCGCATCTGACCGAGGCGGCGGGCTACAGCTTCCCGAGCGGACACAGCTTTACCTCGGCGATGATCTATATCGGCATGGCGCTGGCCTTCGCCTCGTTCAGCGGCAGGCACTCGGTGCGCTATACGCTGATCGGAAGCGCGATGGTGATCTCCGCGATGATCGCGTGGAGCCGGGTGATGTTGGGCGTGCACTTCCCCAGCGACGTGATCGCCGGATGGTCCGGCGGCGCGGCGTGGGCCTTCACCGCCGCCGCGCTGCTATACGAACCGGCCAAGCGCGCTGCCGACAGCGCGGCAGCGCACGGGCTCGATCCGCTGGGTCACCGCTAAACCGGGTCCTGTGCCGTCCCGTCGACGGTCCAGGTCTGGCCGCCGCTGAGCAGCTTGGCGAGGTTGGCTTCCTTGCCGCTGACCGAAGCTTCGCGCTCCGCAATCACCGCACTTTCGTAAGTCGGTGCAGGATCGTCGTAGAGCACGCCCAGCGGCATGGGGAATTCGCCGAAGGGCAGTTCTGCCAGCATGTGCGCCATTACGCGGTTCTTCACGTTGTGGACGCGCACGCCTGCAGCCTGCCAGTCGCCATCGACGACATCGACCACGGTGAAGTGAAGGTTCTCGGCATCGAAGGCGAGGCCCTTCGCACCCTTGTCGAACAGCAT
Source organism: Citromicrobium bathyomarinum (assembly GCF_021021475.1). Taxonomy (GTDB): domain Bacteria; phylum Pseudomonadota; class Alphaproteobacteria; order Sphingomonadales; family Sphingomonadaceae; genus Alteriqipengyuania; species Alteriqipengyuania bathyomarina. The sequence continues at coordinate 122,812 of NZ_JAINWL010000001.1, forward strand.
CGGCTCACCGTCGGCCAGCCACAGCTGCTGGCCCTCGGCACCCTTGGGGGCGGCGAAGGCATCGAACACATCCTTGTTGTAGACGATGCAGTTCTGGAAGATCTCGACGAAGGCCGCGCCCTGATGAGCGTGTGCGGCCTTGAGCACATCGGGCAGGTTCTTCGACACGTCGATCCCGCGCCCGACGAACCGCGCGCCGCTGCCCAGCGCGAAGGCGCAAGGGTTGGCGGGATGATCGACCGAGCCGATCGGGCTGGTCGGCGAGCGCGTGCCTTCGCGGCTGGTGGGCGAGTACTGGCCTTTGGTGAGGCCATAAATCTCGTTGTTGAACAGCATGATCTGCATGTTCACGTTGCGTCGAAGCACATGCATCATGTGGTTGCCGCCGATCGACAGGCCATCGCCATCGCCGGTCACCAGCCAGACATCGAGGTCCGGATTGGCGAGCTTCACACCCGTCGCCACCGCAGGCGCGCGGCCGTGGATCGTGTGGAAGCCGTAGCTCTCGATGTAATAGGGAAAGCGGCTGGAGCAGCCGATGCCCGAGATGAACACGGTGTTCGCCGGATCGCAGCCAAGCTGCGGCAGCGTGCGCTGCACGGCCTTGAGGATCGCATAGTCCCCGCAACCCGGGCACCAGCGGACCTCCTGGTCGGTTTCCCAGTCCTTGAGCGTGGTTTCGATTTTAACGGGTGCATTCATGTGGTCACACCTTCGCGCTTAATGCTGCGCAATTTGCTGAGAACATTTACTAAATGAGGGAGCATGAGGCCACCTAAGGAGGCACCGGCCATCCGACCGCCCTCGAGAGGCAGGAGGATCATCGCGGCCACTAGCCCAATGCAGAACAGCACCCCAACGCAGGTCGTCACGAGCCCCATCGCAACGCGCTTTTCGGCGTCATATTGAGCAAAACCGATATGGAGATCGTCGTACATCTCGTCGCGCGTATAACCGACGACGGGGATGATTGCCGCTCCGAGCAACATGCCGGTTAGCGATGCGACAAGTACATTATCGGTGAGCATGCCCGCGCTGCTGGCCAGAATCCACGCCAAACAAAAAATGGCAAACTGGACCAAATGTCGCCGCTTTACACCCTGCCCTTTGGAGCGGCCCATCACTCGCTCTCCACCGGGCTCGGCAGCTGCTGGTCGTTCGCCGCGACCTCGCCGCCCTCGTTACCCTCGATGTCATCGAAATAGGCGCAGATCGCCTCTTCAAGTTCGGCGATCTGGAACGGCTGGCCGCTGGTCTTGGTCAGGCTTTCGGCATCGACCAGTAGCTGGTCGCGCAGCACCGTCTTGAACTGGCCGGTGTTCATTTCGGGCACCAGAACGCGCTCGAACCCGCTGAGCAGCTCGCCGAGGTTCGCAGGCAGCGGCCAGATGTGGCGCACGTGGATGTGCGAAACCGAGCAGCCCTTCTCGATGCTGCGGCGCACCGCCTGCTTGATCGGGCCGTAGGTGCTGCCCCAGCCGACGACCGCCAGCTTGCCGGTCGTCTCGCCGAACGCGACTTCCTGATCGGGCACGGGGATGTTCGCGATCTTGTCGCGCCGCGTGTCGGTCATCAGCTGGTGGTTGGCCGGATCGTAGGAGATGTTGCCGGTGGTGGCGTCCTTCTCGATCCCGCCGATGCGGTGCATCATGTGCGGAGTGCCGGGCTTGATCCACGGGCGCGAACCGTTTTCGTTGCGCTTGTAGGGCTCCAGCACATCGCCGCGCGGTTCGGTCAGGAACGTGGCTGGGAACGGCTCGAAGCTGCTCGGATCGGGCACCTTCCACGGCTCGGCTGCATTGGCGATGTAGCCATCGGTCAGCAACATCACCGGGGTCATGTATTTAACCGCCAGTCGGCAGGCCTCGATCGCGACCTCGAAGGCATCGCCGGGGCTGCGCGCGGCGATCACCGGCATCGGCGCATCGCCGTTGCGGCCATAGACGGCCTGATAGAGGTCGCTCTGCTCGGTCTTGGTCGGCAGGCCCGTCGACGGCCCGCCGCGCTGAGAATTGACCACCACCAGCGGCAGCTCGGTCATGATTCCCAGGCCTAGCGCCTCGGTCTTGAGCGCGATGCCAGGCCCGGAGGACGAGGTGACGCCCAGCTGGCCGGCATAGCTCGCGCCGATGGCTGCGCACACGGCGGCAATCTCGTCTTCCGCCTGGAAGGTGGTGACGCCGTATTCCTTCAGCCGCGCGAGGTGATGCAAGATCGCTGAGGCGGGCGTGATCGGGTAGCCGCCGAAGAACATCGGCAGCTCGGCCAGCTGTGCGCCGGCCACGAGGCCGAGCGAGACCGCTTCCGCGCCCGTAATCGTGCGATAAAGCCCCGGCTCCGAAGGCGCGGGCGGCAGGTGGACCTGCTTGAGCGGCGCGGAAAGCTCCGCCGTCTCGCCATAGGCGTGCCCTGCGTCGAGGGCGGCGATGTTGGCAGCGGCGATATCCGGCGCCTTGGCGAACTTCTTGTTCAGCCAGTCATGCAGCGGTTCGCGCGGACGGTCGAACATCCACAACGCAAGGCCCAGCGTCCACATGTTCTTGCAGCGCAGGCCATCTTTCTTGCCAAGGCCGAAGGGCTCCACGGCTTCCAGCGTGCGCGCGGAAATGTCGAATGCGAGCACATCGAACGGCGCAAGCGTATCGTCGTCGAGCGGGCTCGCGTCGTACTTCGCCTTGTCGAGGTTGCGCTTGGTGAACTCGCCCGTGTCGACGATCACCAGCCCACCGGGCTTGAGCGCGGGCAAGTTCACCTTCAGCGCCGCCGGGTTCATCGCCACCAGCACATCGGGCGCATCGCCCGCAGTGTTGATCGCCCTCGATCCGAAATTGATCTGGAAGGCGGAGACGCCGAACAGCGTGCCCTGCGGCGCGCGGATCTCCGCCGGGAAGTCCGGGAAGGTCGCAAGGTCGTTGCCCGCCAGCGCGGTCGACAGCGTGAACTGCCCGCCGGTGAGCTGCATGCCGTCGCCGGAGTCGCCGGCGAAGCGGACCACGATCGCATCGGGAACGTCGGTTTGCGTAGTGGTGGAAGCGGGAGGCGCTTGAGTCGCCATTTTCTAACTATCCTTCGGGTCTTCGTGGCGCTTTGGAGACGCGCCTTGAACCGCCGCCTACGTGGCCGTCCGCAGCCGAGCAATCAAGTTTTTCTAATCCGGGGTAAGCAGATCGGTGGACAGGTTCATGTGCGAAAGCCTATCCAGCCCGGCCCGATTGATCGAAGGATACGACCATGGCCGACGTCTCCAGCACCAATGTCGATGGCGAACCTTTCGTGCGGCCCGACACGCGCGCCCTGCTCGATATGCTCAAGGCGATGAACCGCCCTCCGGTGGAGGAAGCGGGCGCAGTCGCAGGACGCGAAGGCATGCGCGCGATGGCGCAGATCGGCGAGGCTCCGGCGCGCGACATGGCGGTGGTGAAGGACGTCGCCGTCCCCGGCCCGGCAGGCGATATCCCCTGCCGCTTTTACGATACCCGCGAGTCGCGCGAAGCCGGACCGGTGGTGCTGTTCCTTCATGGCGGTGGCTTCGTGATCGGCGATCTGGAAGTCTACAATGCCCTGTGTACCGAGTTTGCCGCGCGGCTCGACCTGCCGGTGCTCTCGGTCGATTACCGACTCGCACCCGAACACCCCTTCCCCGCGGCGCCCGACGATTGCGAGGCTGCGGCGCGCTGGCTGGCCTCCTCGCCAGAAGAGCTTGGCCGCGAGATCACCGGGCTGGTCATCACTGGCGACAGTGCGGGCGGAAACCTGACGATCGTCACCACCAATGCGCTGCGCGACAAGCCGGCGGATGTGCCCGTGCTGGTCCAAGCGCCGATCTATCCGGTCGCGGACGAGGCCGGACAGCACGAGAGCTTCCGCCTCTTCAGCGACGGATACTTCCTCACCGGCGCGACCATGGCCTGGTTCACCAAGTGCTATGCCGCCGATCCTCAGAGCCCGCGCAATCTGCCCATGCTGGGCGATTGCAGCGATGCCCCGGCAACCGTGCTGTGCACCGCCGGGCTCGATCCGCTGCGCGATTCGGGTCGGAGCTATGCGGCCTCTATATTGAAGAATGGGACCGAGGTTACCTATCTGGAGTTTCCCGGCATCATCCACGGATTCTTCACCATGAGAAAGGCAATCCCCAGCGGCCAGGCCGACGTCGAGGCCTTTATCGATGCGGTTGGCGCAGCACTGGAACGACGCAAATGACCATGACTCAGGACCGCGACATCAACCAGCTCGGCTATCGCCTCTGCGTAGGGGTGATGCTGGTCAATTCAGCAGGCGACGCCTTTGTCGGCCGGCGGATCGACACCAAGGAAGGCGACTTCTGGCAGATGCCGCAGGGCGGCGTCGACGAGGGTGAAGACCTGCGCGAAGCCGCATTGCGCGAGCTGTGGGAAGAGACCGGCGTCATCGCGGACAAGATCGCAATCATCGGCCAGACCCGCGAACCTTTGCGTTACGACCTGCCGGACGAGCTGATCGGCAAGCTTTGGGGCGGCCTTTATCGCGGGCAGGAGCAGCACTGGTTCCTCGCCCGGTTCGAAGGGACCGACGACGATGTCGATCTGGAAGCGCACGAAACCCCGGAATTCTGCGAGTTCCGCTGGGTGCCCGCATCCACGCTTCCCGACCTGATCGTACCCTTCAAGAAGCGCGTCTACCGCGCCATCGTGACCGAGTTCGCGGACCTGATCTGAGCGCCCTTCCCGCTCCGCCTTGGCGGGACGGGAGGTCCGAGCCTTACAGGCCCCTACCGCGCGCCGCCGTCCGGCTTGGCGAGGTTCTGCGTTACCACCGCATCGGGCATCACCGCCTCGGCAGTCAGCACCTTGCTACTGCGTGGACCCTGCGCAATCGCGGTGGCGAGCGCGCGGGTCTCGGGGCAGCTGCCGCCACACAGCGATTCGAGCTGCGCGAGATTGCGCTGTGCCCGCTCGATCGCGCCCTTTTCCACCATCGCCGCACCTTCGCCCGCGATCGCGGCGTAATTGCCCGGATCGCGGGTCAGCGCTTCGCGGTAATAGCGGATCGCCTTACCCTGCAGCCCTTCACGACGCGCGGCCTCGGCCAGCGAGAGCAGGATCGGGGTGTATTGCGGATCGACCGCGAAGGCGGCCTCCAGCAGGTCGACCGCGCGCTGCGGCTGGCCGTCTTCCAGCGCGGTCTGCGCCTGAGCGATCAGCATGCCCGCACGCGGATCGACCTGAGCCTCTTTGGCCGAGCCAACACTCGCGGTCACCGCGACCAGCAGCGAAAGGGCGGCGGCGGCGGGTGCGAAACGCATGGCGGTCTCCTTCAGGGATGCCGGAAAAGTGGGCGACGGTTCGTCCATAGAACCGCAGGCTATCACGGCAAACGGCCCCTTGCGACGAAAAATCCGTCCGTGCCGTCGTGGAACGGGGACAGGCGGATTCCCTGCGCATTCTCGCCCCCGCGCGGCCTCCCCAGAGGCAGCGGCGGGAGGTCCGCACGCCAGCCATTATGTCTATCCAGAAAGCGCGCGAATCGATCCGCCCCCTCTTCGTCCAGCAGCGAGCAGGTGATGAACACCAGCCGCCCGCCCGGCTTCACCAGCTTCGCCCCCAACGCCAGCAGCGCGTCCTGAGTCGCAGAGAAGCGCGCCAGCCGGTCGGGCGTCAGCCGCCACTTGGCCTCCGGCTTGCGCCGCCAGGTGCCGGTGCCAGAGCATGGCGCGTCGATCAGCACGCAGTCGGCCTGCCCTGCCAGATCGGCCAGCGCCTCCATCTCCCTGCCCGGATCGAGCAGGCGCTGTTCCACATTGCTCGCCCCGGCACGCTCTGCACGCGGTCCGAGCTGCGAGAGACGGCGCTTGTCCGTGTCCGACGCGATCAGCCGACCGCGGTTCTCCATCGCCGCAGCAAGCGCCAGCGTCTTGCCGCCCGCGCCTGCGCACAGATCGATCACCGTTTCGCCCGCGCGCGCCTCTGCCGCGAGGCAGGCGATCTGGCTGCCGTGGTCCTGCACCTCGATCCGCCCTTCGCGATAGGCGGGCCACTGCTCGATCTGCGTGCCAGCCTCGAACCTGAGCGCGTGCGGCGCGGCGAGCGGCTCGCCCGGCTCGGGCAGGTCGATCGACGCGCGATCTGCCTTCAGCGTATTGACCCGCACGTCCAGCGGCGCACGGCCCATCAGCGCGGCCCCTTCCGCGCCCTTCACATCCGAGGCGGAGAGGCGTTTGGATAACCAGGCCGGTGCGAACCCGCTCTTGGCCACAGGCTCCTCGGGCTGGATCGCTGCGGGGCCATATTGCGACCCGTCGAACAGTGCGGAGATCGTGGTGTCCCGCTTCGCCAGCGCAAGCATCGCTGCGCGCCCGCTTTCGGGCACCGGGCCGCAATGGCGGATCGCGTCATAGACCAGCTCGCGCACCGCGCGGCGGTCCTTCGATCCGGCATAGCGGTTGGCCTTGGCCCAGTCGGCCACGATCCGGTCGGCCGGAGCGCCCTGCCCCTTTGCCGCGTCAATCACCTTGTCGAGGATGTCGATTGCCGCTTTTACGCGTGCAGCGGGCGTCATCGCCCGGTTTCCCGTTGCCCTGACACACCTGACACAGTGTCCAGAGGAGAAATATCTGGCTGCCCGGAGAAAGGTGAAAAGACGGTGTGGCGGGCGAAGGAATGGACCAGGCTCATGCGCCGTCCATGGCACGCTTGAGTGTCTTTAGGAAAGCGCAACTTGCCTCGCCAAAAACGGGATTAGGATCGCTCCCAGCCCCGATAGGCCAGTTCGGGGTGCGCGACCTTCAGCCGATCGTACAACCGCACCATCTCTCCGATGAAGAACATCTTCCCAGCCACGCTGATGCTCGCACCTGCGATGGTGGCGACCGGGTCGAGCATCCACAGACCGTAAGCCAGCGGGATTAGACCGAGGCCCGCGACGATATTGAAGCCATTGGCGCGCCGGATCGAGATGAGATCATTCGCCAGGTCACGATGCTCGACCAGGGCGCGCTCTCCGAAAACGCCGCGCGACATCCAGCCGCGATCGTCATCGACTGGTGGGAAAAGGCGCGGATTGAGCCACAGCCAAAGCGCTACGGCCGCAAAGGCGAGCACGGCCCACCAACCGATCCACTCCCGGCTCCAGATCGCGACGATGGGCATCGGTATCCCGGTCGCGAAGCGCGACCACGCGCTCCAGGGATTGGCATGACGCGCCCAGCCTTCCTCGTCGAGGCGAAAGGCGTCGGCGACATGCTTTTCGATGGCCATCGCCCCTACCGCGTCGGGTAGTTCGGCGCCTCGCGGGTGATCGCGACGTCGTGGACGTGGCTTTCGGTCAGGCCGGCATTGGTGATCTGGACGAACTGGGCACCCTTGCGCAGATCCTCGATCGTGCGGCTGCCGGTATAGCCCATCGCCGCCTTGATCCCGCCGACCAGCTGGTGAATCACCGCGCTGGCCGGGCCCTTGTACGGCACCTGCCCCTCGATCCCTTCGGGGACCAGCTTCATCGCGGAGACGTCCTGCTGGAAATAGCGGTCGGCGCTGCCGCGCGCCATCGCGCTGACCGAGCCCATGCCGCGATAGCTCTTGAAGCTGCGACCCTGGTATATGAAGGTTTCGCCCGGCGCCTCTTCGGTGCCCGCCAGCATCGAGCCGACCATCACGCAGCTCGCCCCCGCGGCCAGCGCCTTGGCCGCATCGCCGCTGGTGCGCAGGCCACCATCGCCGATCACCGGAACGCCCGATTTCTCGGCTTCCTCGGCAGCGTCCATGATCGCGGTCAGCTGCGGCACGCCCACGCCCGCGACGACGCGCGTGGTGCAGATGGAGCCCGGCCCGATGCCGACCTTTACCGCATCCGCGCCCGCATCGATCAGCGCGCGCGTCGCCTCGGCGGTCGCGACATTGCCCGCGATGATCTGGACCGAGTTGGATATGGTCTTGGCCCGTTCCACCGCCTTGAGCACGTCGCGATTATGGCCGTGCGCGGTGTCGATGATGATGACGTCGACTTCCGCATCGACCAGCGCCTGCGACCGTTCGAAACCCTTGTCGCCGGTGGTGGTCGCCGCGGCGACACGCAGGCGGCCCGCCGCGTCCTTGGTCGCGTTGGGATAGGTCACCGCCTTTTCGATGTCCTTGACCGTGATCAGGCCGATGCAGCGATATTCGTCGTCGACCACGATCAGCTTTTCGATCCGCCGCTGGTGCAGCGTGCGCCGCGCCTCCTCCTGTCCGGTGCCCAGCGGCACGGTGGCAAGGTTGTCGGTGGTCATCAGTTCGCGGATCGGCTGCGCGGGGTTTTCCGCGAAGCGCACGTCGCGGTTGGTCAGGATGCCGACCAGCTTGCCGCCGCGATCGGTCACCGGGATGCCGCTGATGCGATTGGCGCTCATGATCGCCTGCGCTTCGCCCAGAGTCGCGTCGGGATGAATCGTGATCGGGTTGACCACCATCCCGCTTTCGAACCGCTTGACCGCGCGCACCGCAGCGACCTGTTCCTCGATATCGAGATTGCGGTGGAGCACGCCCATCCCGCCCAGCTGGGCCATCGCGATCGCCATGTCCGCCTCGGTCACGGTGTCCATCGCGGAGGAGATGACCGGGATGTTGAGCGCGATCTCGCGCGTCAGCCGGGTGCGCGTGTCGGCCATGCTGGGCAGCACCTCGCTCGCGGCGGGGCGCAGCAGCACGTCATCGAAGGTCAGGGCGAGGGGGATTTCCTTGAAGGCCACGGGGGGGCACCTTTCGCAAGCTGGTCTGCGATTTCGAGCCCCGGCCTATTGGCGGGCGACTCGGAGAATCGCGGGAGGTTCAAACCACTGTCTTGCAGGCGGCCCTTAGCGAGCCTGTCGGCAATCCGCCAGTGGGCGCAGAGCAACTATCAGCCGCCCTCTTCCATCAACCCGTGCTTCTTGATGCAATGGCGCAGCTGATCGTAGCTGAGCCCCAGCGCCTTGGCGGTCTGCCGCTGGTTCCAGCGATGCTTGCCCAGCGCATGTTCCACGATCGCGCGTTCGTGGCTGTCGACCGCGGCGCGCAGGTCCGCAATATCGTCGAAATCGAGGCGCTGCGCGGGTTGTGGCGCGGCCCCGGCACCATCCTCGCGGCGGGCGGGTGCGGGCGTGGAGGCCGGCTTCCACGGGCTGTCGAACGGATCGTACACGATATGGGCGACCGGGCGTTCGGGATCGTCCCAGCGATAGATCGCGCGTTCGACCACGTTGCGAAGTTCGCGCACATTGCCGGGCCAGGCGTATTCCTCCAGCTCTGCCTGGACATGCTCGGCATAGCCCGGCCACGCGCTCCACCCCAGCTCGGCCGCCATGCGCCGCCCGAAATAGTCGGCCAGCACCAGCACATCGCCCTCGCGCGCGCGCAGCGGCGGCAGGGTGATCACCTCGAAACTGAGCCTGTCGAGCAGGTCGGCGCGAAACTCGCCCCGCTCCGCCTTCGCGGGCAGATCCTCGTTGGTCGCGGCGACGATCCGGCAATCGACCCTGATCGGGCGGCTGGAGCCGATCCGGGTGACCTCACCATATTCGACCGCACGCAGCAGCCGCTCCTGTGCGGCCATCGAGAGCGTCGCGAGTTCGTCGAGGAACAGCGTGCCGCCGTCGGCCTCCTCGAACCGGCCCTGGCGGGTGCGGGTTGCGCCGGTGAAAGCGCCCGCTTCGTGGCCGAACAGCTCGGCCTCGATCAGCGTTTCGGGCAGTGCGGCGCAGTTCATGGTAATCAGCGGCTCGCCCCAGCGCGGGGACAGGCGGTGGAGACGCTCGGCAATCAGTTCCTTGCCCGTGCCGCGTTCGCCGATGACCAGCACCGGGCGCTGCAGCGCGGCCGCGCGGCTGGTCCGCTCGACCGCATCGAGGAAGGCGAGCGATTGCCCGACGAACTGGTTCTCCCGCTCCATACGCCGCAATATAGTGCCACAGCCCAAGCCTTGGCAATTATTCCCAACATGCTGTTCGTCGAATTTCGCGAGATCGTCGGAAAACCGCGCTTTTCCAAACTTGGCACGCCGGTTGCAAAGTATCGGGCAACAGATCGAAACCAACCCGGCAGGAGGCCACTGACATGCCCGACCAGACCCAATCGCAGCGCCACATCGGCAAGGCCGTGCTGGTCACCATCCTCGGCATCGGGGCGCTCGTCCTGCTGAATCCGCAGTCCAACGATGCGCCGCACGTGGGCAGCGGGTATGTGGTACAGGTGGTGGAAATCGCATGACCGACCACACCGATCCCCCCGGCCGCGACCGCCGCCTCTCGCGCCTCGACGCCGAGATGGAGCAGTTGCGCCGCAGCCCGACCCCGACGCAGGGCGGCCGGTCGAGCGCCGAACGCGCTGCCGACTGGACAAACCCGGACAAGGTCAACGAGAAGCTCAACACCTTCATCTCATACGGAGCACCCTTCATGGGCATCTTCAGCCGCACCCGCGACATCATCGCGGCCAATTTCAACGAAATGCTGGATAAGGCAGACGACCCGTCGAAGATGATCCGGATGATCATCCTCGAAATGGAGGAAACCCTGGTCGAGGTCCGCGCCAGTGCTGCGCGCACCATCGCCGACCAGAAGGAAATGCACCGCCATACGGTCAAGCTGGACAAGCTGCAGGCCGACTGGGGCGAGAAGGCGCAGCTCGCGCTGAGCAAGGATCGCGAAGACCTCGCCCGCGCCGCGCTGGTCGAGCGCAAGAAGGCCGCCGACATGAGCGAACAGCTCAAGGCGGAAATCAGCGTGCTCGACGACTCGCTGCGGGCTTACGAGGAAGACATCCATAAGCTGCAGAGCCGCCTGCGCGAAGCGCGCAGCCGCCAGTCGCAGATCGCGGCCCGGCTCGAAAGCGCGGAAAACCGCGTGAAGCTGCGCAGCCTGATGACGACCGAGCGGGTCGACGAGGCGCTGACCCGCTTCGACGCGCTCGAGCGCCGGGTCGATTACGCGGAAGGCCGCGCCGACCAGCTCAAGATGGAAAGCGAGAGCGGCAAGCTGTCGCTGTCCGACGAAATCGCCGCCCTCGAAGGATCGGACAAGGTCGACGAGGAACTGGAAGAAATGAAACGCGCGCTCGGCAAGGGAGCCGACGACGCGAAGAAGGGGAATTGAGCCATGGAAGGGATCTTTTTGCCGATCATCATCTGCAGCATTCTCTTTATCGGGCTGCCGTGGCTGATCTTCCACTACATCACCAAGTGGAAGACCGCCGGAGGCGGCATCACCACCGATGACGAGGCCCTGCTGGAAGAGCTCTACGCGCTCACCAAGCGGCTCGACGACCGGATGGATACGGTCGAGCGACTGGTCGCCCACGACCACGCCGACTTCAAGCCCGCCCGCCTGATCGCCGACAACAAGGCCGACAACGAGGAACTCGACGAACTGGAAGCGCTGCTCGCCCGCAAGCGCGCCGAACACAGGGAGACCCGCGCATGAACACGTCCCGCACCACGCTCTACAAGGACAAGCACAACGCCAAGCTGATGGGCGTCTGCGCAGGGCTCGCCGACTATACCGGGATCGATGCGCTGTGGTGGCGGCTCGCCTGGGCGGTTTCGACCATCGCCGGTGCCGCCCCGGTTACCCTGCCCGCCTACCTCATCATGGGCCTGCTGCTGAACCACAAGCCCGAGCAGTTCTACACCGCCGACCGGCAGGAGCAGAAATATTGGCAGGGCGTGCGTGCCAATCCGAAGCGCACCGCGCGGGAAATCCGCGGCAAGCTGCGCGAGATCGACCGTCGCCTGGCGAATGTGGAGGAGCACTATGTGAGCTCCAACCCGCGCCTCGACGCCGAGATCGAACGCCTGCGCTGACACCAACCGAATTAGGGGAGATTACCAATGGGAGAACTGATCGGCCTTGCTGCGGTCGTACTGATCTTCGGCATCCCACTGCTCGCGATATGGACGTCGCACCAGCAAAAGATCGCCAAGATGCAGGTCGAATCCACCGCCGAGACCACCGCGGAAAAGGCCGCGCAATACGCGACCCAGATCCAGCGGCTCGAAGACCGGGTCCAGGTGCTCGAACGGATCGTGACCGATCGCGGATACGACGTCGCCACCCAGATCGAAGCGCTGCGTGACAGCCGCTCGGTCGAAGATCGCGACAGCGGCGTGCCGCTGACCTCCGGTTCGCGGGAGCGTGCGTGATGGGTGATTTCTTCAGCGGCCCGGGCATGATCGTCGCCATCATCGCGCTGACCACCGGCGGATGGCTGATCAACAACTGGATTCGCGCCAAGCATGGCTACGATCTGGAAGACGAATGGGGCGGCAAGACCTCCCGCGCGGACAGGTCCGCCGAACTGGACGGACTGCGCGGCGAAAACGCCAAGCTGGTCGAGCGCCTCAATGCGCACGAAGACCGGCTCAAGGTGCTCGAACGCATCGTGACCGACCGCGGCTATTCGCTGTCCGACGAGATCGAAGCCCTGCGCCATGATGACAGCAGCGGAGTGCCGCTGAACACCGGCAAGAAGGAACGCGTCTGATGCCTTTCGAAGTGACCGATGAAGTAATCGTCCTGGTCGGCATGGCCGTTGTCGCAGCCTGGGTGCTGACCACCTGGATGCGGATCAAGCACGGCTATCCGCTCGAAAACAGCTGGGGCAAGGCGGTCTATCCCAAGGACAGCGAAGAGCGCGTGAAGCTGCTGACGCAGGAAAACGCCCAGCTGCGCGCCGAACTGGGATCGATCAAGGACCGGCTCGGCAATGTCGAGCGGATCGTGACCGATAGCGGCTATCACCTGACCCACGAGATCGAGACGCTGCGCGAGAAGCAGGAGACCAACTGATGAGTTTCTGGAGCGCCGTCGTCCTGATCGTGCTGATCGGTGCGGTCGCCAGTGTCCTGCGATCGCGGAACAATGCCGCAAACGGCATTACGGAGGACATGATGGGCAATCAGTCGATCACTCACCGGCCCGATCCCGCACCGCAGGCCGACGAGGAGGCCCAGCGCGAGATTTCCGCGCTGAAGGAGCGGATCGCGGTGCTCGAACGCATTGCCTACGACAAGAACACCAGTACCGCGCGCGAGCGGGAGCGGATTTCCGCCGAGATCGACGCGCTGCGCGACAACCAGGACTGACGCCGCCCCTGATTTTACCGGGCGCCCCAACGAGAGCACGACAGGAGGATTGAAGTTATGGAGCCGACACTCGTCATTGCCGCCACCTCGCTTCTCGGCCTCGGGCTGGTCGCTGCCGCGCTGCTGCGCGCATGGGAAGGCTGGCTGGCGCTCAAGCGCCGCGAGCTGGACGCGATCGCCGCCGGACACGACGCGGGCGAGGAGACGCGCGGCGCGGGCCGCATCGCGCTCGCCGACCTGCGCGAACGCATCCGCAAGCTGGAAGCCATCGCGAACGGAATGGACCTGTGAGCGGCGCGAAAAGCCAGGCCGCACAGGCCGGCATCGGCCTCGGCAGCGCGATCGCGGTCGCAATCTCGTGGTCGCTCCACAAGTCGATCGTATGGGCGATCATCCACGGCTTTCTCAGCTGGTTCTACGTGATCTACTACGCGCTCACCCGGCCCGGCGGGCTGAGCGGATAATATCCCTCTCCCCGTTCGGGGAGAGGATAGCGCAGATTGCTCCGCAAGGAGCTAGCGAAGCTTGGAGAGGGGCCCTGCCCCTCGCCAACACGGCACCCCCCTCTCCAACTGCGACCGCGACGCCTTACGGCGCCGGGTCTGCGTATCCTCTCCCCTTGAGGGGAGAGGGTTTATCGCTACATGCGACCGCATGCGCAGCCTCGACGACATCCGCGAAGAATACGAATTTCTCGAAGGGGACGAACGCTATCGTCTGCTGATCGAGCTGGGCCGCGATCTGGAAGAGATGCCCGCCGCGCTCAAGACCGACGCCACGCTGGTGCGGGGCTGTTCTGCGGCGGTATGGGTCTATCCCACAGGGGAAGGCGACAAGCTGCATTTTCTGGCGGACAGCAACGCAGCGATCACCAAGGGGATCGTCGCGCTGGTGATCGCCGCCGTGCAGGACCGCCCGGCCGCCGAAGTTGCGCAGATGGACGTGACCGCCGCGCTCGAACCCTTCGATCTGAAAAACCAGCTTTCCAGCAACCGGACGCAAGGGGTGCCCAACATGATCGCGCTGGTTCAGGAACACGCACAAAGGATTGCCGCGCAATGACCCGCATGCTGTTCGCCATTGCCGGGGCCCTCGCGCTGGCCGCGTGCGGCTCTGGCCAGGATGCCTATTCCCCCTCCCCCGGCAGCGATTCGGGCGACGGTTCCGCCGCCGGCGAGACCGCGCAGCAATTGCCCTTCGGCTTCAGGCTGTTCCCCGACGCGCGCGTGCTCAACAGTTTCCAGCAGGGGCTGACCGTCACCATTGGCTCCGACGCAAGCCAGCAGGAAATCGCCGAGTTCTACGAAAGCGAACTCGAACGGCTCGGCTGGAGCGAGGTGTCGCAAAGGGGCGGCGAGGAAAGCGCGACCATCATGCTGGAAGGCCGCGACCCGACCCGGCCCGGCAAGGTGCTGGGCGTAGGGATCACCCGCAGCGGCGAAGGTGCGGACCAGACCGCGCTCAGCTTCATCGAATCCGATGTGCCGGTTGCCCCCGAGCCGCCGCCGGAAGAGCCGCTCGACCCGCTGGCGGAAGGCTAGCGCGCCGGCTTAGCGCCGATCGGTATAGTCGATCCGGATACGCACCCAGCTGCCGACCAGCGACTTGCCGCCGCGCCGTGGCGGGCGCACGCGGAACTGCCATGCAGCGGCCAGGACGGCACGGTTGATCATCGATCCTTGCGGATATTCGCTGAGCGGTACGCAGTCGACCACGCGGAATTCGGGCGCGGTCTTGCACGCGATCAGGCCCCAGCCTGGGCCGGATGCGGTGGAGAGATAGCCCGCCAGCTCGCTGTCGTCCGGCTCGCGATACCAGCGCGCTGCGTAGAGCGGCTGCCCATCGGGCGCGGTGCCGACCACTTCGGAATCCGCGACGCCCGACCGCGAACCAGTGTCGACCGGCCCATACACCTGCTTGGGCGCAGCGGGCTGCGCCGGGCGCGCAGGTTGGCTGGGCGTTGGTAGCTGGAACGGGCTTGGAATGACGGGCTGCGGCACCGGCTGGGTCGGCGGCACGACATCGGGCTGCACCGCCTCGGGTCGCTCGATTTGCGGGTCCGAAGGCTCGGTGCGCTGCTCGAACTGCGGGGCGCTCTCGCTCGGCTTTTGCTCGGCCTGTTCGCTCTCATCCGGGGAATCGTCCTGCGCCTTCAGGTCGACCACGGTGAGGCTGCCCGGCGCCGCGTCCGGCTCGTCGTGAATATTCAGGGTAAGCAGGACGATCAGCAGGATCGCCTCGATCAGCAACGCGGCGATCAGCCCAACCACCCGCCGCCCACGCTCGCTGCGCAAGGGCTCGAACAGCGGGTGGTCGCGAAGGGACTGTGCTTGGGGCAACGGGCCTCGGGGGAAGGAGCCGGGCGAAAGTCGCAGGCCGGGGCGACTGGATAGGTTTCCTGCGCCGGAGGGGCAAGCGCGTAAGCGTGTTCGATATGGCTCCGAGGCGAGAGCACGCTGCGCGAATTCCGTAGGGTCAATCTACGGATTGCGAGCTACTCCGAGGTCAACAAGGAATTAGCAGATGGTTGAATTTTGTACCGTCTCAAGAGTTGCTCTAAAGAGTAGCAATAATCTGGATTCCTATGAATTTCCCGCAAGACCAGAAGCATACGAAACAGATCGGGGCCAATCTTTCGCACCGTATCTCCATGCAGACCCTCGAGGAGCCGATACATTTTTCGCCCGAATATCGGAATCTTGGCGTGAGCAATGATGTAAAACGACACCCGGTCATATCCTACGCACAAGCGAGCTGCGTCGGTCTTTTCAATGACACCCTTCTCATAAAACTGGCGCCTGATACGGCGCACATCTTCAGCTCCGATCTCCTCGATAATGCTTTTAAATAGAGTGATCTGATACTGACGCGCAGTTACGTATAATGCGCTGCTTGCAATCAGTATTGTAACCCAGGGTGCTGCCGCCCCCAATCCTGAAAAAAGCCAAAGAAACTCTGTGAGTTGCAAATCCGCCACCTCAAGGAGTTAGCCCCCAGCGCTCTCGCGCACCACCGCCTCGCCCGCTTCGCGCTGGCGTTTGAGTTCCGCCTTCAGCTTGGCCGGGTCCTGCGGCCAGACGAAGCCGAAGCTCACCCCGCCCTCCTTGCCGATGGTCGCGTGGTGCAGCTTGTGCGCCTGCACCAGCCGCTTGGCGTAGCCGCGCTTGGGCACGTATTTGAAGTAGCGCTGGTGGACGAGCCCGTCGTGCACCAGCGTGTAGATGATCCCGTAGCCAAGGATGCCGAGCCCGATCCACGTCGCGGGCGGCCAGGCATAGTCACCCGCAACCAGCGGGCTGCCGAGCATGAACATCGAAATGCTCATCCCCGCGCCGACCACGCCATACAGGTCGTTCTTCTCGAAGCGGTTATTATGCGGCTCGTGATGGTCGCGATGCCAGCCCCAGCCCCAGCCGTGCATGATGTACTTGTGGCTCGCCCACGCGACCCATTCCATGAAGGCGATGGTCGCGATGACGATTGCGATGGGGATCAGCACCTGCATGGGACCGATGTAGTCCAGCATTTATCGAAATGCGAGCGCGAGGCTCACTCCTCCGGATCGATCAACCGAGCGCGCGGCTGTCCGCCGCTGACTTCCACCGCCCAGGTACGCTTCGGTTCGATCGTGCTCACGAAGATCGGCAGACCGCCAGCGAACACTGAAAACACGTGAATCTCGGTCGGCACGGGGTCGAGAATGTGGACGATCCCCACAGCTGCGGGCGTCTTCCCGTCAGCGCCGCCCTGCGCCGTCGGCAGATCGATGCAGCTTTTCGAGAACGCCCGCTGGTCCACCAGTTCACCGCCGCGAACCTCGTACCGGTAATGGCCACCCAGCGGCATGGCGGAGAGCGATTCCTGCGGGGTCAGCCAGTAGACATAGACGCTGCTGTCACCCTTCCCGGTGGGCATCACCACCGAGTTGAAAGGCTTGGCGCTGCACCGGTCGACGTCCTTGGGAAATGCAATCTGGCGCGCCTTCACAAGCGCGGACTGCGCCTGGTCGAGTGCAGGCGCATTGTCGGGGTGAAGCGTGCGCGAAGACACGCCATCTGCGGAATAATCGGCCGAATAGACCGGGAAGAACGCATCCGCGCGCTGCCGCCAATAGATGACGCGCAAACCGTCCCCGACCGGCTCGACGATCCACCCGCCGATCGTGCGGAGCCGATCCTCGGGCACGTCTTCCAGCATCGTGTCGGTGGTATGCCACGCCGCCCGATCATACTGGTACAGCGTCAGGCCGCGATTGAGAGCGCCTTGCAGCGCCTCGCGTTCCGCATCCGAAACCCCCGGCATTGCGGGCTCTTGAGCGGCCAGTGGTGAGAGCGTCGCTGCGAACAGAAGCACAGCCGCGAAAACGAACCGCATCATGCTCCCCCGGCTACAACCTATTCCGAAGGCGGGAAAAAGTGACGGGCGATCTCTTCGCCGATGCGTGCGGGGCGCAGGCTCTTGGCGTCGATGCAGCACCAGCTGGACTTGACCTCGGCCAGCACTTCCCCACCCCGTTCGATCACGGTGTGGTAGAATGCGCGGGCACCGCGCGTGCTTTCCAGCACGGTGCGCGCGATCACGTCATCTTCGAGGAAGGCGGGCTTGCGGTAAGTTATCTCGTGCTTGAGCGCGACCCACGCACGCTCCGCCACGGCTTCCGCAGGCGCGAATTTCTGCCAGTGCGCCAGAACGGCGTCCTGCACCCAGCCGAGATAGCGCGCGTTGTTCACGTGCCCCATGAAGTCGATATCGGAGGGCTGGATATCGATAGGATGAGCATATGGCTTTGCTGACATAACTGTAAGTTAGCCCCTAATGCCTTACATTACCATGACCGGAGCGTGCTTTCGGCAGGATTTTTTCCAGCCCGTGCCCGCGCGGCTTGCAACGATTTGGCGGCCCATGCACTAGGACAGGCATGAGCAAGAGCAACAAGAGCCTGACCGGCGTCGCCATCGCGACCGGTGCCGCCATCGGATCCGCCGCTATCGCCGCCGCCCTGCTATACGCGGGCAAGCGCCGCAAATCGGGCGATGGAGAGGCTGAGCCCAAGCAGCTGCCGCCGATCCCCTCGGGCGAAGATCCGCAGACAGACTGATCCAACGCAATTAGCCAGAAACTGGGAGGAGAGACCCGATGAAAGCCGTGCTTACCAAGGAAGTGGGCGGGCCCGAAACGCTCGTCGTGGAACAGATCGATGCAGTGCAGCCCGGCAAGGGCGAGGTGCTGGTCGATATTGCCGCGTGCGCGATCAATTTCCCCGACACGCTGATGATCCGCGACATGTACCAGTTCAAGCCGGAGCGCCCCTATTCGCCAGGCGGCGAGATTTCGGGCACGATTTCCGCCGTGGGTGACGGCGTTGACGGCTGGCAGGTCGGCGACCGCGTGCTCGCAGGTATCGGCAGCGGCGGCCTGCGCGAACAGGTCGCGATCGACGCCGCCAAGCTGTTCAAGGTGCCCGAAGGGGTCGATCTGGTCGAAGCCTCCGCGCTGCTGATGACCTACGGCACCATGATCCACGCGCTCAAGGATCGCGGCGACATCAAGCCCGGCGATACCGTGCTGGTGCTCGGCGCGGCAGGCGGCGTTGGCCTTGCCTCGATCGAGCTGGCCAAGGCCTATGGTGCGCGGGTGGTCGCGGCAGTTTCGAGCGATGAGAAAGCCAAGGTCGCCAAGGATGCAGGCGCGGACGAAACCGTGGTCTATCCGCGCGCGCCGTTCGACAAGGACCAGTCCAAGGCGCTAGCTGGCGCGTTCAAGGAAGCGGTCGGTGCGAATGGCGCCGACATCGTGGTCGATATCGTCGGCGGCGACTATTCCGAACCCGCGCTGCGCTCCATCGCCTGGGAAGGCCGCTTCCTGGTGATCGGCTTCCCCGCAGGGATCGCGAAAATGCCGCTCAACCTAACCCTGCTCAAGAGTTGTGACATTCGCGGTGTCTTCTGGGGTGCGTTCGCCGCGCGCGAACCGCAGCGCAATGCGCAGAACATCGCCGAGCTGTTCGAGATGTGGAAGGACGGCAAGATCGCCCCTCAGGTGAGCGAGACCTTCAGCCTCGACGATGCGGCCCGTGCGATCGAGAAGCTCGAGAACCGGCAGGCCATCGGCAAGCTGGTGGTGGTAATGGACAAATAGCAGCTCGCTTGCGGCTTCGGTCGCCCGCGACTATCTGCGAGACAAGATCTCCGGCCCCTGAGGGGGCGCTTATCAACAGGCAACGACACACATGACCAGCTTCAAGGATCGGGAACGCGGCGAGGAAGCCAAGTACGCGTTCGATGAGGAAACCTCTTTCAAGATCGCCGCGCGGCGCAACCGGCTGCTCGGCGAGTGGGCCGCCGACCTCATGAATCTGACCGAGGAAGAGGCCGACAGCTACAAGAAGGCTGTCGTTCAGGCCGATTTCGAGGAAGCGGGCGAAGAAGACGTGATCCGCAAGGTTCTCGGCGATCTCACCGCAGCCAGCTGCGATGTCGACGAAGCCGCAGTGCGCGCCAAGCTCGCCGAGTGCGAAGTCGAGGCACGCCGCCAGCTGATCAGCGGGACGTAAGCGTCATGCCGATGGCAGCCGACGAAATCGAAGCGATGATCAAGGACGCGCTGCCCGGTGCCGAGGTCGAGATGCGAGACCTTGCCGGGGATAACGACCATTGGGCAGCCAAGGTCGTCGCGCCCCAATTCGCGGGGAAAAGCCGCGTTCAGCAGCATAAGCTGGTGTACGAGGCGCTCGACGGGAAGATGGGCGGCGTGCTCCACGCCTTGCAACTGACCACCGAGCCTCCCAAGTGACCCCCAAGAGCTAAAGCAAACGGCGGTTTACAATCATGGCAGATACCAAAGAACGCATCTCCGGCATTGTCGGTGAAAACGAGGTCGTCCTCTTCATGAAGGGCACGCCTCTGTTCCCCCAGTGCGGCTTTTCCAGCCGCGCGGTTCACATCCTCGATCATTGCGGCGTGACGTATGAAAGCGTCGACGTGCTGCAGGACATGGAAATCCGCCAGGGGATCAAGGCCTATTCCGACTGGCCGACCATCCCCCAGCTTTATGTGAAGGGCGAGTTCGTGGGCGGCAGCGACATCATGACCGAGATGTTCGAAGCCGGCGAACTCCAGCAGATGTTCACCGACAAGGGCGTGAAGACGGCCGATTGAGCCGGCATGACCTGCCATTCGGCGGGCCGCGCCTGTCGGCGCACCATATGGAAAACTTCGGGGAGGCGGGGCCGGGAGACCATCGGCCCCGCCTCTTGTACGAAGTACAGGGACGCATATTCCTATGCACCTCCCGTGCCAGTTTTACCCGATGCAGCCCGCCTGCGGCATGCGGTGGTTAACGCATTTGGCACCACCAGGGGGATTGTAAGAAATCCCGACAGCAGGTTAGGCAACGGATCATGGCTGGCAGCGTAGAACAAGATGCCCCGCGCGATGGCATCCCCGCCGCAACGGTGGTGATCTTCCGCCATGCGCCCGATGGCGGCGCGCCGCAGATCCTGATGCAGGTTCGCTCGCGCTCGCTCGCCTTTGCGGGCGGCATGGCGGTGTTTCCCGGCGGCCGCGTCGACCCCAGCGATTACGACCTCGCGCGTGAGGCCGGCTACGTCGACATCGATGAAGCCGCGCACCAGATCGCCGCGATCCGCGAAACGCTGGAGGAAACCGGCCTTGCACTGGGCCTGCGCGGCACGATCGACGCACAATCCGCTGCCGAGGCGCGCGCAATCCTGCTGGAAGAGAAAAGCCTCCTTGCGGTGCTGGAGCGCATGGGCTGGAGCATCGCGCTCAACGATCTCGTCCCCTTCGCGCGCTGGTTTCCAAAGAACGAGCGCCTGCCCCGCATTTTCGACACGCGCTTCTATATCGCCGATCTGGGCACCGGCGCGGTCGATATCGCGGTCGATGCGCAGGAGAACACTCGCCTGTTCTGGACCAGCGCGCGCGATGCGCTGGCAGGTGCCGATCGCGGCGAGATCGACGTCATCTTTCCCACCCGCCGCAACCTTGAGCGGCTGGCGCAGTTCGACGATTTCGGTCAGGCTAGGGAGCACGCACAGACGACGCCGCTCCCCACGATCGTCCCATGGATCGAAGAACGGCCGGAAGGCCGCAGCCTGTGCATTCCAGAGGGTTGCGGCTATCCCGTGACCTCCGTTCCGCTGGACGACGCCAAACGGGGCTGAGGCTCGTTAGAGCGCGGGCCCTCACGCTCTTACAGAACATTCCTGAAAGCTTGCCGCAGGCCTGCGGTTGCCGGCGCACCCTGCGCAGCGGCTAACGGTGCCATGCCGCGCAGCGCAGCCTCAATCGGCACCAATCAAAAAAGGCCCAGTTCCGGTGAAGGAACTGGGCCTTTTTTAATGGCGCGCCCGAAAGGATTCGAACCTCTGACCCCCAGATTCGTAGTCTGGTGCTCTATCCAGCTGAGCTACGGGCGCCCGTGAGGCGCCGCACATAGCAGGGCAGACCGGCTTGGCAATGGTTTTGTGACGAAAATCCGGAATGTTTTCCCACAGGGCGGGTCAGACGAACAATTGCGCGGCGAGAACCCGGTCGAGAGGCGGCATGGCGAGCCCCTCGATCTCGCCCCGTGTACACCAGCGCCACTGCCCTCCTTCGCGCGAGGTGGCCTCCCCCGTCCACGCAGGACAGCGGAACAGCAGCAGGAGGATCGGGCGGCCACCGTCGCACTGCGCAGGGTCCTGAGCGGCAAAGCCCGCCTCGACCATCTGCGCCGGATCGACCTCCAGCCCGCACTCCTCTGCAATCTCGCGCACCAGCGCCGCACGGGCGCCCTCGCCCGCCTCGATCTTGCCGCCGGGAAATTCCCACAGGCCGCCATGCGCCTTGTCCTCGGGCCGACGGTGCATCAGCCACCGACCCTCCTGCGGA
This sequence comes from Citromicrobium bathyomarinum, assembly GCF_021021475.1. Classification (GTDB taxonomy): domain Bacteria; phylum Pseudomonadota; class Alphaproteobacteria; order Sphingomonadales; family Sphingomonadaceae; genus Alteriqipengyuania; species Alteriqipengyuania bathyomarina. Next base: position 144,777 of record NZ_JAINWL010000001.1, read on the forward strand.
CCGATCGCGGCAGCCACTACGGGCAGGTATGTCGGAATATTTGCCACCTTGGTGCCCTGCTTTACGGTGCCTTAACCCTGGTGCGCCATGAATGCGCCTATTCTCGGCTCAATGCGAGCGGAGGGTGTGCTCGAAAGCACATATTCGTGGGGGCTGCACAATGAACCGCTTCTGGTACCGGCTGACCCGCGACGAACGTGGCGCAACCGCAGTGGAATACGGCCTGATCCTCGCACTCGTGTTCCTCGCGATGGTCGGCGCGATCGGCACCTTTTCCGACGGTGTAATCGGCACGTGGGACACCGTGCGCACGACCTCGGCCGACGCGGTCGCCCGCAGCGACAGCTAAACCGCGCGCTCTTAGCTCTTTTTCAACGAATGATCCCTAGACCGGCACCTGCTCTTTCCAAGGGGACGTGGGCAGAGCCGGGTAACGAAGACGATAACAGGAGACCGATCATGAAATTCTTCCGTGAACTGATGAATGACGACCAGGGCGCGACCGCCATCGAATATGGCCTTATCGCAGCCCTTATCGCCGTCGCCGCGATCACCGCGATGGGCAGCCTCGGCAACCAGCTGAGCAACACCTTCACGACCGTGTCGACCGACATGGCGCCGAAGGCCAACTAAGCCTTCTTGCGAAAGCGAACAGACAAAGGAAACGGCGGGGAGCGATCCCCGCCGTTTTCTTTTGTGCGCTGCATATCTGCGGCCACGGACTCGCTCAGCGCCCGCGCACCACCAGCTTGACCTGCTGCCCGGCCTGCAGCCCTTCATTGCTATCCAGCGCATTGAGCACCCGGAAGCGCGCCTCCTGCCCGGTGCTGTAAGCCATCCGGCGCGAGAGCGAGGCAACCGTATCGCCACGCTGCACGGTGACCACATCGATCACCCGCGGGACCACCTGGTTCGCCTCTGCCGTGCTGATCCGGCGGAAGGATTCGAACATCGGGGTAAACACGCCCGACCGGCCCGCCGGCGCGATCGCCTGGTAATAGTAGGTCTGCCCGCCGCCCATGTCGTAGGCAAACACCATAACATCCAGCTGGTTGCCGCCCGAATTGGCGCGCGCGATCCCGTAGGCTGCAGGCAACCCGTTGACCGTGGTGGTCTGGATCTGCGGACTGATCGACTGGCCCTGCCCGGCGAGCGACTGGAACGCGCGGCTGACGAACTGCGTCAGACTGCCGCTCGACTGCGCGACCCGCAGCTCCGCCTGGCCCGACTGGCCGTTGATCGAGACCGAGTCCGACCCGTTGACCAGATAGAAGCCCTGCGGCGCGGTGAAGGCGAAGCGCAGGTCGGGATGGATGAACTCGCGCCCTTCGACCACGCCCTGCGACGGGTCGTCGCCATAGGTCAGCCCGTCGATATTGCGCAGGAAGACATCGCGGTTGAGCGTGGTGCCCGGCAGGCCCGCCGCCATCGTCGCCGCATCGCGCACGCGCGACGCAGGGTCCGGGTGGGTGGAGGCCCATTCGGGCAGGTTGGCATTATCGCGCCCTTGCAACTGCGCATCGAGCGCGGACTGACGCGCAAGGCTTTCGAGCACGGTGCTCATCGCCATCGGATCATAGCCCGCCTGCGAGAGGTAGCGCACGCCGAGCTGGTCCGCCTGTTCTTCCTGCGAGCGCGAGAAGCTGAGCGTCAGCAGCTGCGAGCCCTGCAAGGCCGCGCGCCCCAGCGTGGAGCCGAGCTGGCTGTCGCCGAGCAGGATCCCAGAGAGGATCGCCCCCGCCGCGCCGAGCAGCGTGTTCTGCTGCTGCGTCTGCTGGCGGCGCTGCGCATGGCGCGCGGCAACGTGGCCGACCTCGTGCCCCATCACGCCCGCCAGCTCCGCCTCGTTGTTCATCAGCGTGACCAGCTGGCGGGTGGTGTAGACATAGCCGCCGGTGGTCGCGAAGGCATTGTTGACCGAACTGTTGAGCAGGGTGACGGTGAACGCGTCCGGCGTGCGCGCCAGACCCGATTCTACCGCGATCCGCTGGCCAACGCCGCGCACGTAATTGGCGGTGTTGCCCTGCATCGCGCCGCCGAATTCCTGCAGGATCTGCGTATGATATTCACGCCCCTGCTGCGCCTCGCTCTGCGTGATCGGGGTGTTGGCAGAAGGGATGTTGCCCCCGCCAACGCCAGCGCAGCCGGACAGGCCGAACGCAATGGCAATGGGCGAAACGAGTGCGAGCGTCTTGCGGCGGATCATGCGGTATTCTCTCCCCTGTCGGTGGCATGTCGCGCGTGCGCTGGGTGCGCTCACGCGAGTTAACTGCCTCAACTTTCAGGGTTGCCGCACGGTTCCCGGTCGCCCGCTGGCCAACCAGACCCGTCCGCGTCAGGTACCGATGGCGAGGAAGCGGTCCGCGCGCCGTTCCTGCAGATAGGTGACGTCCTGCCGCGCAAGTGTGGTCAGTTCGTCGTCGATCGTGTCGGCAAGATTGCGGATCGCGGTTTTGGGGTCGCGATGCGCGCCGCCGACCGGTTCGGGCACGATCCGGTCGATCACCCCCAGTTCCTTCAGATCCTGCGCGGTCACCTTCATCGCCTCGGCAGCGTCGGCAGCCTTTTCGGCGGTGCGCCACAGGATCGAGGCGCAGCCTTCGGGCGAGATCACGGAATAGATCGCATGTTCGAACATCAGCACCCGTTCCGCGCTGGCCAGCGCCACCGCGCCGCCGGAGCCGCCCTCGCCCACGATCGTCGCGACCATCGGCACCGGCAGCGCAAGGCACGCCTCGGTCGAACGGGCGATCGCTTCGGCCTGGCCGCGCTCTTCCGCCTCGATCCCCGGGAACGCGCCCGAGGTATCGACCAGCGTGACCACCGGCAGGCCGAATCGCCCGGCAAGGTCCATCAGGCGGATCGCCTTGCGATAGCCTTCCGGCTTGCCCATCCCGAAATTGTGCTTGATCCGGCTCTGCGTGTCGTGGCCCTTCTCGTGCCCGATCAGCATCACCGAGCGCCCGCGCAGAGTCGCGAAGCCGCCGATGATCGCGTGATCCTCACCGAAATAGCGATCTCCGCCGAGCGGCATGAAGTCGGTGAAGGCGTGTTCCACATAGTTGCGGAAATGCGGGCGCTGCGGGTGGCGCGCGACCTGCGTCTTCTGCCACGGGCTGAGCGAGGCGTAGAGCCCCTTGAGCATGTCCGCGCTCTTCGCCTCGAGCTTGGCAAGCTCGTCGCCCATGTCGATCTGATCGCCCCCGTCGGCACCCTGATTGGCGGCGCGAAGTTCGGCGATCTGCGCCTGCAGCTGGGCCACAGGCTTCTCGAAATCCAGAAAAGTCAGCATTCGCGGCTGCTATCCCCCTGTCGCCCGCCGCGCAAGCGCCCTTGATCGGCAAGCGGGTGCCTTTCGTTCACCAGCGCGACCAGCCGGGCGGATTCGACATGGGTATAAATCTGCGTGGTCGCGATGTCCGCATGGCCCAATAGCGTCTGCAAAGCGCGCAAATCCGCCCCACCCTCGAGCAGGTGCGTGGCAAAGGCATGGCGCAGCACGTGCGGGCTGATCTTCGCGGGGTCGATTCCCGACCGCTCGGCAAGCGCCTTGAGCAATTGATACAGGCGGATGCGGGTGAGGTGCTTGCCGCGCGAGGGGAACAGCCATGGCGACCCTTCGGGGCGCACCGCCAACCAGCGCGACAGCACGGCGCGCGCGCGGGTGCCCAGCGGCACCAGCCGTTCCTTGCCGCCCTTGCCGGTGATGGTCAGAAAAGGCGCATCGCGCGGCACCGCGGAGAGCGGCAGGGTGACCAGCTCGCTCGCGCGCAGGCCCGATCCATAGAGCAGTTCGATCATCGCCAGCAGGCGCAGCGCGGCCGGATCGCCCTCCTCCGCCTCGCGCTCGGCCTGCGCGAACAGCGCCTCGACCTGCGAATGGCCGAGTATCTTGGGGAGCGAGCGGCGCTTCGTCGGGCTCGGCAGTGCGGCGGAAGGGTTGTCGTTTCGCAGCCCCTCGTCTTCCAGAAAGCCGAAGAACTGGCGCAGCGCCGAAGCTTTGCGCGCTACGGTCGCGGGCGCGAGATCGGCCCAGGCCGCGCCCAGCCGGCCAAGGTCGGTGCGGGTGGCATCCTCCAGCGGGCCGACGATCCCCGCCGCGCCTTCCAGATCGCGGCGATAGGCGGCCAGCGTGTTGGCCGCCGCGCCGCGATCGACCGCCAGTGCGGCAAGGAAATCCTCTATCGCCCGCGCGCCCATGTCAGGTGCGCGCAAGCGCCTCCGCCGCGATCATCCGCGCTTCGGCTTCCATCCCGCTGCGGCGCAATGCGGAGACGATGTGGTAGAGGTGGCGCGGGGTCATCCGGCTCCAGTCGTCGCCCTGCATCCCCACGCCCATCAGCATGGCGACGAGCGCGGCATTGCGCACCTCGCCCGCGCGGTCGATCAGCGCGCTCCAGCGGGTTTCGCGGCCCAGCTCCAGGTCCAGATCGCGATTCCACGCATTGCGCGTGCCGTCGGAAATCCGGCCCAGCCCGGCGAGCCCGGCAACCAGCATCCGCGTGCGGCGCGTGCCCGTGGTGGGGTCATTGTCGCGATAGGAATCGATTTCGCCGCTGGAAACCTGCCCGCTATTGCCCGGCAGGCCGACGGCAAGCAGCCCCCAGCCCGCATCGCCTTCATCGACGATCTCGCGCCAGCGCGCGGCATCGCGATCGAGCCCGGCGGTAAGCATCGAGGCGATCAGCGGCCCGGCGTCGGCGGCGAAACCATCGTTCGCCGGGATGCGTGCGGCGGCATAGGCGGTCAGCACCTGCCGGTCGTAGGGAATCGTATCCGCATCGCCCCACAGGGTCCGGATCGCGGTCACCCGCGCGGCCGGATCGGGGTCGACATAGGCCGCGCGCAGCAGCGCCGCATCGGTGCCCAGCGGGCCCTCCTCGCGGCTGGCGGCGTAGCCCTGCGCATAGACATCGATCAAAGCGGAGGAGGAGAAAATGCCCTCACGAGCGGCGCGCCGGACACCCTCGACCCGCTGCGACAGCGGCAATGCGGGGAGCGAGGCGGAGACGCGCTGATAATAGGGCCCGGCATCGTCGATCAGACGGTCGGGGATGTCGATCCCCAGCGCCGCGGCGAGGCCGTGCCGCCACGGGGTCAGCTCGTCGACATCGTCCCATTCGATGGTGACCGCGCTGTTGCCCAGCCCCGCCGCGCCGGCGAAGCGCTGCGCCAGCAGCACGTCGATCACGTTGCCATCTTCGCCGCTCTGGCGATCGCGCAGCCGCAGCAGATTGTTGCGCGCCCGCGCTGCTTCGCCGGCATAGGCGCTGCAGATGGAGCGCAGCATCTGCCACTCGACATCGTCGCGATATCCCGCGCGTAGCATGGTCAGCGGACACGCCCCCACGATATCGCCGGTCGCGATATAGGCGTCGATCGCGGCGTTGGAGAGCCGCGCGTTCCACACATCGACATCGACATCCTGCGCGATCGCGCGGGCCACACCGAACTCGCCCATACGGTTGAGCAGCTGGGCACGCAGGCCGGCGAATTCGACCCCGCTCATGCCTTCGGGCGCTGCCAGACGGCTGGCGAGCGCGCGGCGCAGCGCAATATGGCCCCAGCGCGAGACGAGCCGCCCCTGCGTCCCCGTCAGCGCAGCGCGGACGATCGATTGCGGTTGCCGCGCCAGCGAGGTCGCGGGCAGTCCGCCCTCGTCCTCGGCCAGAATGCCGACGCGGGTCGTCGCGCGGCGCTGCGCGTTCGGGATGTCATAGGTGGGCCTGAGGCCGAACAGCTCGTCCAGCTCGTCGGTATCGAGGGCTTCGAGCTCTTCCAGCGTGGGCAGACGGCGGCTGTCGGAGCTGCTGGAGGAGCCCGCCTCGCTATCCGCGTCCGCTCCATCGCTGGCACTTTCCCCCGCAGGCGCAGCGGTTTCTGCCGGTGCGGGTACAGCAGTGGGTGCGGGAGCGGGCGCGACGGGCGCAACCACCGCTGCCGGATTGGCTGCGACCAGTGCGATCGGTGCCGCGAGCACGAGCAGGCCCGCGCCAGCCAGCAAGGCAGCCTTGCGTTGCAGCATCATTGCGCGGTCCCCGGGAGTTCTATGGTTTGCGTGATCGGCCGCATCGGCTGTTCGCCGCCATCCCACCAGGCCCAGGCGAGAATCGCGATGATCGCCAGCGCACCCACGCCGATACGCCGCCGTGCGGTCTGCGAAATGTCTATCTGCACGCGTCCGATACCCTTTGTTGCCATCGCCCTAGCCCATCTCTACGCCACCGGGCAATGGACCGAGTGCCTTCCCCTGCCGACCGGGCGCGGATCCGCGCGCTTAAGGAACGCCTCGACCGGCCGATCACCCTGGTGGGGTTGATGGGCGCGGGCAAATCGACCGTGGGCCGGCGGCTGGCGACCCTGCTGGAATGCAATTTCGTCGATGCGGACGACGCGATCGAGGATGCCGCCCGGCTCTCCATCGCAGAGATCTTCAGCGAATTCGGCGAAGACTATTTCCGCGATGGAGAGCGCCGGGTGATCGCCCGTCTGATCGAGGAAGGGCACGGCGTGATCGCGACCGGCGGCGGGGCTTTCGTCAATGCGGAAACGCGCGCGCTGGTGCTGGAAAAGGCGGTCGCGGTGTGGATCGATTGCGACATCGCCACGCTGGTCGAGCGGACCGGACGCCGCAACACGCGCCCGCTGCTGCGCGACGGCGATCCCGAGGCTATCCTCAAACGCTTGCTGGCCGAACGCGCACCGCATTATGCGCAGGCGCAGATCCGCGTCGAGGGCCAGCAAGGCCCGCACACCCGCACCGCGTGGACGATTATCGAGGAGCTTGAGAAGTGGCTGTCGTAAATGTCGCGCTCGCCGGGCGCAGCTACGAGGTACGGGTTGGCGCCGGGCTGCTCGACGACGCGATCGTTCAGGCACGCGACTTCATCGCGCCATGGTCAGGCCGCAAGGTGCCGGTCGTTGCCGACGCCAATGCCCGTCGGTTGCACGGCGAACGGCTGGCGCATTCGCTCGAGTCAGATGGCTACCAGATCGACTGGTACGAGGTCTCGCCCGGCGAAGGCTCGAAGAGCTGGGCCGAGCTGGAGCGGCTGACCGACTGGCTGCTGGCGCGCGGCGTCACCCGGTCCGATCATGTCTTCGCGCTGGGCGGCGGAGTGGTCGGCGACCTCGTCGGCTTCGCCTGCGCGATCCTGAAGCGCGGCTGCGGTTTCGTGCAATTGCCGACCACGCTGCTGGCGCAGGTCGATTCGAGCGTCGGCGGCAAGACCGCGATCAACGCCAGCGCGGGCAAGAACCTAATCGGCGCGTTCCACCAGCCCTCGCTGGTGCTCGCCGACACAGCCTGCCTCGCCACCCTCCCCCAGCGCGAAATGCGCGCCGGGCTGGCCGAGGTGTTCAAATACGGGCTGCTTGGCGATGCGGAATTCTTCGCGCGCATCGATAGCGAGAGCGCCGCGATCCTCGCCTGCGACAACGCGGTGCTGGAAGCGACGATCGCGCATTGCGTGGACATGAAAGCGCGGATCGTCGCGGAGGACGAGCGCGAGACGAAGGACGCCCGCGCGCTCCTGAACCTCGGCCACACCTTCGGTCATGCGCTTGAAGCGGTGACGGGCTTCGGCGACAGACTGCTGCATGGCGAGGCGGTGGCGCTCGGCATGGTGCTGGCAGCGCGATTCTCCGCCCGGCGCGATCTGATCTCGCTGGCAGACGCGGAAAGTGTGGCCGATGCGCTGGCCCGTGCAGGCCTGCCGACCGAGATTTCCGCGCTGGGGCTCGACTGCGACGGCACAGTGCTGGGCGATCATATGCGGCACGACAAGAAGGCGGGCGGCGGCACCGTCCCCTTCATCCTGCTGCGCGCTCTCGGAGAGGCCTATGTCGCGCGCGATATAGAGCTGGCGGACGTGGCCGCCTTCATGGACGAGCAGCTACAGGCGCATTGATACATTCCCATGGCCCGCGTCATCATCCTCAACGGCGTTAGCAGCGCGGGTAAGACAACAATCGCGAAGGCCATCCAACAGCTTGCCGATCGGGATTTCCTGCATGTCTCGATGGACGTTTTTATCGCGATGCTACCCGATGGACGAGAGTTCAATGCGGAGTGGTTTCCAGTCGAAACGGTAGCGAGCGATCACGGGCCCCTGACGCGGATCGGCAACGGCCCAATGGGCGAGCGCCTTCTCCTTCAAATGCGCGCGTTCGTCGCCGAACTGGCCGATAGCGGCTTCGATGTGATCGTCGATGAGGTCTGCAGATCTCGTGGTATTGACGCTTATCGGACACTTCTGGACGGCCACCGGCTGCAAATCGTCCAAGTCACAGGTGACCTTGGCAAGATCGAACAACGAGAGCGCGAACGCGGTGACCGGCTGGTTGGTCTGGCGCGCGCGCAGGCGATGAACCTGCACGACGATATCGCGTACGATCAGGATATGGACACGACTGCAGCCTCACCCGAGGAATGCGCAAAGTATATTCTCGACGCGCTGGCCTAGAACAGCCGCGAACCGTCGGGCACTGCCTTATCGGGCGAGAACAGCACGACGTCGCCCGCCTCGTCCGCGAAGCCGAGCGTCAGCACTTCGGACATGACCGGCCCGATCTGCCGCGGCGGGAAGTTGACGACCGCCGCGACCTGCCGCCCGACCAGTTCCTCGCGCGCGTAGTTCGCGGTGATCTGCGCGCTGGTCTTCTTGACGCCGATCGCCGGCCCGAAGTCGATTTCCAGCCGGTAGGCAGGCTTGCGCGCCTCGGGGAATTCATGCGCGGCGACCACCGTGCCGATGCGGATATCGACCTTCAGGAAGTCGTCGAACGCAATCTCCTCACCCGCAGGGGCATCGGGTTCGTGCGAGAGGTGCACTACTCCAGCTCCAGGATCACCTCGTCGACCGCGAGGCTGTCGCCCTCTGCGGCGTTGATGGAGGAGATGGTGCCTTCCTTCTCGGCGCGCAGGATGTTTTCCATCTTCATCGCCTCGACCGTGGCGAGCGGCTGGCCCGGCTGGACCTCGTCACCCTCGGCCACGTGCAGCTTCACCAGCAGGCCGGGCATCGGGCAGATGAGCATCTTGGAAAGATCGGGCGGCTCCTTCTCGATCATGTGATCGAGCAGCGGGGCGAGCCGTGCGGGCACGGCAAGGCCCTTGTGCGTCTTGCCGCGCGTGGTCAGCGCCCAGATCGCGCTGCTTTTGCGCCGCAGCTGGATCGCCAGGTTCTCGCCATTGCCGTTGGCCGCGGCGAGGACCATGCCCGGCTGCCAGTCGGTCGTGCCGGTGATCCACTCGCCATCGACCGTGGCCCCGCCTTCGCCCAGAACGACGTCGAACTGGCGACCGTCGATCTTCACCACCCAGTCGGACGGCACCTTGGGCGCGCCATCGAGGCGGCCAGAGATCTGCCCTTCGTGCGCCATGACCGAACATTGCGCCCCGGCAATCAGCGCCGCGACCAGCTTCAGCCTCGGCTCGTCCACCGCTGCGCCCTGGAAGCCTTCGGGATATTCCTCGGCGATGAAGCCGGTGGTCAGCTCGCCCGAGCGGAAGCGCGGGTGCTGCATGATCGCGCTGAGGAAATCGATATTGTGCCCCGGGCCTTCGACCCGGAAGGCGTCGAGAGCTTCGACCTGCAGGTCCGCCGCGGCATCGCGGGTAGGGCCCCAGGTGATCAGCTTGGCGATCATCGGGTCGTAGAAGATCGAGACTTCGCCGCCTTCGAACACGCCGTCATCCACGCGGATGCCGCCGCCGCCCATCTCGTGCCCGCGCCGCCCGGCGGGGCCGCTTGCGCCCGTCCAGCCCGGCACCGGCGGTTCGTAACGGACCAGCCGCCCGATGCTCGGCAGGAAGTTGCGATAGGGGTCTTCGGCATAGACGCGCGTTTCGATCGACCAGCCGTCGATTTTGATATCGTCTTGCTTGAAGGGCAGTTCCTCGCCGGCCGCCACGCGGATCATCCATTCGACCAGATCGACGCCGGTGATCGCCTCGGTCACCGGGTGTTCGACCTGCAGGCGCGTGTTCATTTCGAGGAAGTAGAAGCTCTCCCCCGTCTTGTCCGCGCCGCTGACGATCAGTTCGACCGTCCCGGCGGAGAAATAGCCAACCGCTTTCGACAGCGCGACCGCCTGCTCGCCCATCGCCTTGCGCATTTCGGGCGTTACGAAGGGCGATGGCGCTTCCTCGACCACCTTCTGGTGGCGGCGCTGAATGCTGCACTCACGCTCGTTCAGGTAGAGCGTGTTGCCCTGCCGGTCGGCCAGGATCTGGATCTCGATATGGCGCGGGTCTTCGATGAACTTCTCGATAAACACGCGGTCGTCGCCAAAGGAGTTGAGGCCTTCGCGCTTGGTCGCCTCGAAGCCTTCCTCGACATCCTTGTCGTTCCAGGCGAGGCGCATGCCCTTGCCGCCGCCGCCTGCCGACGCCTTCATCATCACCGGATAGCCGATCTCGTTCGAGATCTTGAGCGCTTCCTCGGTGGTGTCGATCGCGTCCTTGGAGCCGGGCACGGTGTTGACGCCGGCTTCCTTGGCCAGCTTCTTCGATTCGATCTTGTCGCCCATCGCGGCGATCGCCTTGGCCGGCGGGCCGATGAAGACAATGCCTTCCTTGTCGAGCGCTTCGACGAAGCTCGCCCGTTCGGACAGGAAGCCATAGCCCGGGTGGACTGCTTCGGCCCCGGTCTGCTTGCACGCCTCGATGATCTTGTCCGCCAGCAGGTAGGATTCGGCTGCGGGAGCGGCACCGATATGGACCGCCTCGTCCGCCATCTTCACGAAGGGCGCGCGCGCATCGGCATCGGAATAGACCGCCACGGTGGCGATCCCCATCCGCTTGCACGTCTGGATCACGCGGCAGGCAATCTCACCGCGGTTCGCAATCAGGATTTTGGAAAACACTAGCCCGGAAACTCCAGATATTCACGTAGTTGCTTGGTGCGCGCCTCGGTCAGCGCGGTGAGGCAGGTCGAGCGGATCAGCGGCATGATCGAACCGCCGCGGTACTGGTTCGCCTCGAACGAACATTGTGCGTCGCGAAAGGTCAGCCAGGCACGCTGCGCGGCCAGCAGCTCGCGATGCTGGGTGCCGTCGCCGACATCCTTGTCGACCGACTTGGCGCGCTGCGACGCTTTCTTCCACACCGCGTTGAGCTCGCGGTCGGCGGCCTGATACTCCCGCCCTGCGCAGATGTTCATCTCCATCTGCGTCATCGCGTTTTCGCAATCGACCTGCGGCTGCGCGGCTTGCGCGCTCGCCTGCATCAGCAGCAATGCGGTCAGGATCATGCGTCCGTCTCCTCTTCTCGTGCCTTCGCATAGCCGATAAGTGCCCTAGCGTAAGCCCCCACGCCCCTGCGCTCCACCTCACCATTGAGCAAGGTTGTCAGCCCGCCCGCCAGCCTGCCGACATTGGCGGTCGAAAGCTGGCCCAGCGGGGCGACGTAGATGCCGATGGTGAACAGGATCGCGCCAGTGCGCGGCAGGCGACGCAGCGTCTGCCGTTCGGAGCGCACGAACAGCGTGCTCCCGGCGTTCTCAGCCGTCACATGCGCGAAGGCACGCTCGGGCGGCTCCGCGACCCAGCGCATGTCGGGCGTGGCGGCGATGAACCAGTTGGCGCGGCCATAGATCGGGCCGGGTCGCAGCTTTTCCATGAAGCGGTCGACCCCGGTGGCGAGCTGTTCCTCATAGCCCTGAATCGGCGCGTGGAGCGCACGCAACGGCAGCCCCATCTTGTCCGCAGGCGTCCAGTCGGATGGCCACGCGACTGCCGCCCCGACGAGGCGATAGTGCTCCTCGTCATCGCGGCGGGTGAGCAGGCACATATCCTCGTGATGCGCATGGGCCGCTTCGGCCAGCCCGCTCGACACGCCAAGCCCGGTGGCAAGCTCGCGCCCCGCCGCCTCCCCCTCGGGCGTCAGTTGGATGCCCTCGGGGAATTGCGCAAAACCCTCCGCACGCGCGGCCAGGTCGGGATCGGACTGCAGCCACTCGTTCCCGCCCAGCTTGACCAGCCCCATCTTGAGCTGCCCGCCACCGCGCGCACGGGGCAGCAACTCGTCGACGGAGAAGCCGAGGCTCACTGCGCGGAAAGCGCCGGCCCACCCCGGTCGCAGCGAAGGCCCAGCCCGTATTCCTCCAGCCAGTCCGCATCGGTCGGCAGGAGATATTGCAGCGCCTCGGGCATCAGAGCGTGCAGGCTGTTGGAGTGATGCAGGTCGGCGCGCCGGTCCGAGAAGCAGTAGGCCTGCCCCTCCCCCAGCTTGCCGAGCAGCGCCAACATGCCCTGCTCGGTCTCGCCACCCTCGTCGGCGAGCGACAGGTAAAGCGGCGGACGCCCTGCCACAGGGGCGCTCGCGGTCAGGGCAAGCGACTGGCCATCCCACTGAAGGCTGGGGGAAATTGCCGCATAGCCGCTGAAAAGATCAGGCCGCTCCAGCCAGGTTTCGACCACGAAATGCCCCGCCGCGCTCTCGCCCAGCAGGATGATCGTACCATCATTGCGATAGCGCTCACGCAGGAGCGGGAGAACTGTGTCCGCCAGCCATTTACGAAAGGCCTCGCTCTCGCCTGCGGTGGGATATTCCGCTTTTTCACCCGCAATAGACGTAGCGGGTAACAGCTCGCGCTGGCGATCCACGGTCTGGATGCCGACCAGGATTGCAGGCTGGCTGCGGCCCCACAGGCGGTTCCATTTCTCCAGCCCGTTGCCCAGGAACAGGTCCTGATCCGCTCCGCCGTCGAGCTGAACCACAATCGGCCAGCTTGTGTCGGGCTGGTCAGAGTAATCGGGCGGAAGGATGACGTTGACCGCGCGGTCCGCACCCAATGCCTCGAGCGTATAGCTCTCGCCCACCACGATGGGCTCGGGCTCCGGCACAGCCGCAGGCTGGCCCGAGGCGAGCAGCAGCGCGGCGAGCGCGCCGATCACTCGGCCGCCTCCGCCACCTTGCAGGCGCGTGCGGGCTCTTCCTGCATCAGCGGGGTGAGCCCCAGCTTGGCGAACAGCGCGCCATCGCTGTCGTCGCCCGCATTGGGCGCGGTCAGCAGCTTGTCGCCGGTGAAGATCGAGTTCGCGCCGGCGAGGAAGCACAGCGCCTGCGTCGCCTCGGACATTGACTCGCGGCCTGCGGAGAGCCGCACCATGCTCATCGGCATGCAGATGCGCGCGACCGCGACGGTGCGGACGAATTCGATATCGTCGATCTTGGCGAGCGGCGTGTCGGCCAGCATGTCGCCCAACACCGTGCCCTTGACCGGGACCAGCGCGTTGACCGGCACGCTCTCGGGATGCCGCTCCAGCGTGGCGAGCGTGTGGACGAAGCCGACGCGGTCCTCGCGCGTCTCGCCCATCCCCACGATCCCGCCGGAGCACACGTTGATCCCCGCATCGCGCACGTTCTGCAGCGTATCGAGCCGGTCCTGATAATTGCGGGTCGAGATCACCCGCTCGTAATATTCGGGCCCGGTGTCGACATTGTGGTTGTAGTAGTCGAGGCCCGCCTCTTTCAGCATGTCCGCCTGTTTGGGCGTGAGCATGCCCAGCGTCATGCAGGTCTCCAGCCCCATGTCACGCACGCCCTTCACGATCTCGATGATCGCGGCCATGTCGCGGTCCTTGGGGTTGCGCCACGCGGCACCCATGCAGAACCGCTGGCTGCCCGCATCCTTCGCCTGCGCCGCGGTTTGCAGCACAGCGCGCACATCCATCAGCTTGGTCGCCTCGACGCCGCTATCGGCCTTCACCGACTGCGAGCAATAACCGCAATCCTCCGGACACCCGCCGGTCTTGATGCTGAGCAGCGTGCACAGCTGGACCTGCTCGGGCGGATGGTTCTCGCGGTGGACGCTCGCGGCGCGGAACAGCAGCTCGGTGAAGGGAAGGTCGAACAGCCCTGCGATTTCCTCGCGGGTCCAATCGGTGCGGATTTGGGTCACTTCAAAGGCTCACTTTCCTTGAGAGGCAAGGCTCTCGAACTTTTCATTGAAGCGCTCTTCAGAGAACGAAAGATCGGGCACGTTTTCTTCGATCCAGTCGCGAACACATGCCCTCGACTCATTAGTGGCATCGACTATGTCATAGACCGCAAGGTCCATACCTCCGACGCCATCGATACGGTTCGATAATCCGCAATGTTGCGTCATCTCTCGGATCCGCTTCATTTCAGCCACTGAACCGACCGCGACGCTCTCGAAACTGTAGATCGTAATGTCTGGTCCCGAGTAGAGGGGTTCGCAGACCTGAGGATCGCGCACGGGTGAATCTGCTTCACATCCGGCAGGCACGCTTGCCGGTTCGACCGCCAAGGCCAACAGGGCCATCGCCAGGACGCTCACTCAACCACCTCCTCAACTTCATCGGTGCGGATTTGAGTCATACGGGTTTCCTGGCGAGATAGAGGCCCACGGCCATCACGGCGATGCCCAGGATGCGCTTTGGCGTCAGCGAAGTCTGGATCACGCCGAGCAGGCCGAAATGGTCGATGGTGGCAGCCGCGATGAGCTGGCCGGTGAGGACGAAGAAGATCGCGTTGCCGAGCCCGATCTTGGGCGCGGAGAACGCGATCGCGGTCGCGTAGAACAGCATGAAGACCGACGCGCCATAGAGCCAGGGCCTGTCGAGGGTGAAGTCCGACGCGCTCGGGAAGCCGACGAAGGCGAGGACGGTCGTCGAGATAACCAGACCGATGCCGAAGGTGACGGCAGTGGCGGCAATGGGGCTGCCGAGCTGCTGGTTCAGCCCGGCATTGAGCGAGGCGAAGACGGGAATGCCCAGCCCCGCCGCGAACATCATCGCGGCGATGGGCAGGAAGCTTGCGCCGCTTTGGGGGGCGCTCACTTTGTGGCCTCGCAGGTCGAGTGGGTGCGGATGTGGGACAACTCGATACCTCGAATATGGAGTGAACTCGTTTCGTCACCCCCGCGCAGGCGGGGGCCCCGCTTCTTTACGAGTGGTACCAAAGAAGAAGCGGGACCCCGGATCAAGTCCGGGGTGACGGAAAGAGGTGAAATCACGTTTTACCTGATCGGCTTGCCCAGCCTGTTGTCAGTTCGCCGCTTCCCGCTCGTCGCCGCAGAACCGGTAGTGGGCGACGACGAACAGCTCGTATGGAGGGCTCTCGCCCATCAGCGCATCCAGCTCGCCATTCATCCATGCCTGCCTTTGCGAATAATCGATCGTGGTCACCCGTTTCGCTGCCGGATCGCCGAACTCGCCCCAGCCATACTCGACGATCCCGATGGTCGGATCGCCATTCGTATCGTCGGCAAAGCACTGAAAACTGAGGATCCCTTTCGCGACATATTTCTCCGAGGTTTCGAAGTAGATGTCGCGCCAGTTGCCCTCGCGCTTCTCCTCCCTGCCCAGCCAGGTGGTGCTGTAAACGCCCTCGATGTCCTGATTGTACAGGAATTCGACCGTTACATCGGGCCGAAACTCACTGGGAGCGACGCGCACTTCGGCATGCACTGCGCTGCCGAAGCCCGCGATCAGAAGCCCGACATGCAGAAGGGTGAAACGGATCGGGCTCACCTGACAGCCCCTCAGCCCGCCGCGAGCGCCTGGTCCAGGTCGGCCTTGATATCCTCGATATTCTCGATCCCGACAGAGACGCGGACCACGTCCGGCCCCGCGCCCGCCGCGATCAGCTCGGTTTCGCCCAGCTGGCTGTGCGTGGTCGACGCGGGGTGGATGATGAGTGAGCGGGTGTCGCCGATATTGGCGAGGTGGCTCAACAGCTTGACGTTGGAGACCAGCGCCCGGCCCGCCTCATAGCCGCCCTTGAGGCCGAAGGTGAACACCGCGCCGCCGCGCCCGCCAAGGTATTTGTTGGCGAGGCTGTGATAATCGCTGTCCCGCAGCCCGGCGTAGGAAACCCAGGCGACCTTCTCGTGCCCCTTGAGCCATTCGGCCAGCTCCAGCGCGTTGTCGCAATGCCGGTCCATCCGCAGGTGCAGCGTTTCCATGCCGGTCAGCGCGAGGAAGGCGTTCATCGGCGCGAGCGCGGGGCCGAGATCGCGCAGGCCCAGTACGCGGCAGGCGATGATGAAGGCGATCGGGCCGACCGGCTCCAGCGCGTCGACCAGCACCGCACCGTGGTACGATCCGTTGGGCCGGGTGAGCGAGGCGAACTTGTCGCCTTGCGCCTTCCAGTCGAACTTGCCGCTGTCGACGATCACGCCGCCGACCGCATTGCCATGCCCGTTGAGGAACTTGGTGGTCGAGTGGGTGACGATGTCCGCACCGAAATCGAACGGCCTGCACAGCGCAGGCGTCGCCATGGTGTTGTCCACGATCAGCGGCACGCCGCCCGCGTGGGCGACGTCCGCAATCGCGGAAATATCGCTGACCACGCCGCCGGGATTGGCGAGGCTTTCGATGAAGACGCAGCGCGTCTTGTCGTCCATCGCGGCGCGGATGTTCTCGGGGTCGTCGGCATCGACGAAGCGGGTTTCCCAACCGAACTTGAGGAACGCCTCGCCCATCTGGTTGAGCGATCCGCCATACAGCTTCCTCGCCGCCACGATGTTGCAGCCCGGTTCCATCAGGGTGTGGAACGCGATCAGCTGTGCCGCATGGCCCGACGCGACGCCCAGCGCACCGACACCACCCTCCAGCGCCGCGACCTTCTTCTCCAGCGCGTCGTTGGTGGGGTTCATGATGCGCGAATAGATGTTCCCGAATTCGGAGAGCGAGAACAGGTTGGCCGCGTGATCCGGGCTGTCGAACACGTAGCTCGCCGTCTGGTAGATCGGCGTAATCCGCGCATTGGTGGTCGGATCGGGCTCGCACCCGGCGTGGACGGCGAGGGTTTCTGGGTGGAGATCGGTCATGGAGGGGTTCCGTTTCGGTCGGGGTGGTCGGGTTGGACGGCAGCGCCTTAGGGGATCAGTTTTTGGACGGTTGGATCATCTTTGAAGTCTCCCAGACCGCCGATTTGATTGGAAGGTCGAGATCATCATTCCGATACCAAAGGCGATTCCGAGGAAAGCAATTGTGCCGCCAATTTTCCAGGCGATGTCAACATCGGCGGTCAAAAGGAGTATCAGTGGCAAATTGAGCAGCGCCAAAAGCGCGCCCTTGAAAAGATTTCGCAACGCCGAAAAAATCACGCCGTTATCGCCTTCACTTCGTCACCCCCGCGAAGGCGGGGGCCCCGCTTTCCTTCAAACAGCACCGAAGGAGAAGCGGGACCCCGGATCAAGTCCGGGGTGACGAGGGAGGCAAACGTCACTCCGCCGCCTCGTCGATCTCCTCATCGGCAGGCGGCATGTTGTGGCCGAGCAGGCGGAGCATGTCCGCCGCGCATTCGACCACGTTGCTGCCGGGGCCGTAGATGCCCTGCACGCCTGCATCGCGCAGGAACTGGTAGTCGCTCTGCGGGATCACGCCGCCGGCGGTCACCTTGATATCGGCGCGGCCTGCGTCCTTGAGCAGACGGATCAGTTCGGGGATCAGCGTCTTGTGGCCCGCAGCGAGGCTCGACGCGCCGATTGCGTCGACGCCCTCGGCAAGCGCCATCTCCAACGTTTCCTGAGGCGTCTGGAACAGCGGGCCGGAGACGACGTCGAAGCCCATGTCGGCGAAGGCACTCGCGATGACGTTGGCGCCGCGATCGTGGCCGTCCTGGCCCATCTTGGCGATCATGATCTTCGGCTTGCGGCCGAGCCGCTGCTCCACCGCATCGACGCCCTGCACGACCTGCTGGTAGCGGCTATCCGCAGCATAGGCCTTGGCATAGACGCCCTTCACCGGGGTCGGCTTGGTGTCGTAGCGGCCGAAGACATCTTCCATCGCGCTGGAAATCTCCCCCAGCGTCGCGTCGTGGCGCGCGGCCTCCACGGCCAGCGCGAGCAGGTTGCCTTCCTTCTGCGCCGCGCCGCGCGCCAGCGCATCGAGCGCGGCCTGGCAGGCAATGTCATCGCGCTGTGAACGAACCTTCTCGATCCGCGCGATCTGCGACTGGCGGACCTTGTGGTTGTCGATATCGAGCGTGTCGATCTCGTCCTCGGTCTCGCGCCGGTACTTGTTCACGCCGACGATCACCGTCTCGCCGCGGTCGACATTGGTCTGCTTCTCGGCAGCCGCCTGTTCGATCCGCCGCTTGGGCTCCCCGGTCGCGACGAACTTCGTCATCCCGCCCGCCGCATCGACCTCGTCGATGATCTTCTTGGCTTCCTCGACCAGCTTGGCGGTCAGCGCCTCGACATAATACGAGCCGCCCAGCGGATCGGCGACATTGGTGATGCCGGTCTCTTCCTCCAGCACCAGCTGCGTGTTGCGCGCGATGCGGGCGGAGAAGTCGGTCGGCAGCGCGATCGCTTCATCCAGCGCATTGGTGTGGAGCGACTGGGTACCGCCGAGCACCGCCGCCATCGCCTCGATCGTGGTGCGTATCACGTTGTTGTAGGGGTCCTGCTCCTGCAGGGACACGCCGCTGGTCTGGCAGTGCGTGCGCAGCATCTTGGACTTGGGGTCTTTCGCGCCCAGCCCTTCCATCACGTCGTGCCACAGATGGCGCGCGGCGCGCATCTTGGCGATCTCCATGAAGAAGTTCATCCCGATGCCCCAGAAGAACGAAAGGCGCGGGGCGAAGGCGTCGATATCGAGCCCGGTATCCATCGCGCGCTGGGCATATTCCTTGCCGTCGGCGATGGTGAAGGCGAGCTCCTGCACCGCCGTCGCGCCCGCTTCGTGCATGTGATAGCCGCTGATCGAAATCGAGTTGAAGCGCGGCATGTGGTCGGAGGTGTAAGCGATGATGTCGCTCACGATCCGCATGCTCGGCTCGGGCGGGTAGATATACGTGTTGCGGACCATGAACTCCTTGAGGATGTCGTTCTGGATGGTCCCGGAAAGCTTGTCCTGCGACACGCCCGACCGCTCCGCCGCGACGATGTAGAACGCCAGCACGGGGATCACCGCGCCGTTCATCGTCATCGAAACGCTCATCGTGTCGAGCGGGATCTGATCGAACAGGATCTGCATGTCCGCCACGGTGTCGATCGCGACGCCCGCCTTGCCGACATCGCCGACCACGCGCGGGTGGTCCGAGTCGTACCCACGGTGGGTGGCGAGATCGAACGCAACGCTCAGCCCCTTCTGCCCGGCGGCGAGGTTGCGGCGGTAAAAGGCGTTGGATTCTTCGGCGGTGGAGAAGCCCGCATACTGGCGGATCGTCCACGGGCGGCCGGTGTACATGCTCGCATAGGGCCCGCGCGTGAACGGTTCGAAACCGGGCAGGCCGGGGTCGATGCCCTTGGTATCCTCGGCGGTGTAGAGCGGCTTTATGTCGAAGCCTTCCAGCGTGTGCCAGGTGAGGTCGCGGCCCTTCACTTCCTTGTCGGCCTTGGCCTGCCAGTCTGCGTAGGTTGCCGCGGGGGTCGGGGTCTTGTCGGTCATAATTCCACTCAGGCTTGTGCACTTGGTCGGGCGGACACACGCTGGTGCCAGTCACGCAGGTTTTCGCAATCCTGCGGCATTCCACAACCTATGAATTCTGCGAAATCGGCGGTGGTCAGCAGCAGTATGTCGGCCACGCTGTAACCATCCGTGGCGAGGAAGTCCCGCCCTGCGAGCGACTGGTCGAAGAAACGGAACGCGTCGGCGACGCGGGGCCGGTTGGCCTCGCCCCACGCCTCGTTCCGGCCGGGCAGCGCGGCGGTGAAGCGATGCGTGTGGACCCACACCGCGCCCACTGCGGTCATCAGGATCATCTCGACCCGGCGGCTCCACATCTCGACCTGCGCGCTTTCCAGCGGGGTCGTGCCGAACAGCGGCGGTTCTGGATGAAGCCCTTCCAGATAGCGCATGATCGCGACGCTTTCGGCGATCACCGTGCCATCATCGAGTTCGAGGATCGGGGTCTGCCCGCGCGGATTCTTGGCGAGATAGTCGGGCGCCTTCTGCTCGCGCTGCGGGATCGAAACCTGCGTGGAGGGCAGCTCGATACCCTTCTCGGCGGCGAAGATGCGCACGCGGCGCGGATTGGGTGCGGGCATGGCGCTGTCGTAAAAAAGCATCGCGATTTCCTCTCTCTTATCCCTCTCCCCGTGCGGGGAGAGGATAGCATAGCCTGGTCGCGAAGCGGCCTGGCGGAGCTTGGAGAGGGGCTTACAGCCTTCGCTGCGTCGAACTCCCCTCTCCCAACCCTCTCCCCACATGGGGAGAGGGCTACCGGGTCAGTTCGACCAGTGCGCGCCGTCCTTCGGCGTTTCCATGATCTCGGTTAGCTGGCCCATCATGTCCTTGGGGTGGAGGAAGAAGATCGGCGTGCCGTGCGCGCCGATGCGCGTGGGGCCGAGGATGCGCTTGCCCTTCCCCTCGAACCACTCGCGCGCCGCCTCGATGTCCTCCACCTCGTAGCAGACATGGTGCTGGCCCCCGGCGGGGTTCTTGGCGAGGAAGCCGTTGATCGGGCTCGCCTCGTCGAACGGCTCGATCAGCTCGATCTGCGTGCCCTTGCCGACTTCGCCTGTGCTGTCGGGCGTATCGACGAAGCAGACCTTCACGCCCTGTTCGGGCAGGTCGAACGGCTCGTTGATCCGCACCGCGCCCATCGTGTCGCGGTAGTAGCGAATAGAGTCCGCGATCGAAGGCGTCGCGACGCCGATATGGTTGAGACGGCCGAGTTTCATGCGTCTGCTCCTGTCAATTCGTCATGCTGAACTTGTTTCAGCATCCAGTCTTCCTCCTGCAGTGCCCGCGCGTTCCCAAAGCTGGACCCTGAAACAATTTCAGGGTGACGGGATGCGGGGACTGTGTACCTGCGCAATGACGGTTGAGACTGCTGAGTTTCAATCGAGAAAACCGGTCAGTTCGAGGCCAATCGAGATGACAAAGAGTGCGGCGAAAAACCATGCCAAGACCGCCAAGATCTTTTGCCAGATCACCACATCCCGAAAACCCCTCTCGCCCAGAGAAACCGGCTGGGGCTCGGCTGCTTCTACCCAATCCTTGGGTATTTCACCGTTCGCCGACCAGCGATTTGCCATCCTCCAAAACCAGAGGCCCGTCGACACGAAGACCGCGGCAAGAAAGAGTTTAACGACAATCACAACGGAATATTATCGTGCTTCTTCCACGGGTTGCTCAGCTCTTTCCCACGCAGCTTGCGCAGCCCCAGCGCAATCCGCCGCCGGGTCGAGTGCGGGTAGATGACCTCGTCGATATAGCCGCGTGAGGCGGCGACGAAGGGGTTGGCGAAGCGGTCTTCGTATTCCTTCGTTTTCTCGGCGATCTTTTCGGGATCGTCGCGGTCCTGGCGGAAGATGATCTCCACCGCGCCCTTGGCGCCCATCACCGCGATCTCGGCAGTCGGCCAGGCGTAGTTGAGGTCGCCGCGCAGGTGCTTGCTCGCCATCACGTCATACGCGCCGCCATAGGCCTTGCGGGTGATGACGGTGATCTTGGGCACGGTCGCCTCGGCATAGGCGAACAGCAGCTTCGCGCCGTGCTTGATGATGCCGCCCAGTTCCTGGGCCGTGCCGGGAAGGAAGCCGGGCACGTCGACGAAGGTCACGATCGGAATGTCGAACGCATCGCAGAAGCGCACGAAGCGCGCGGCTTTCTTGGACGAGTTGATGTCGAGCACGCCCGCCAGCACCATCGGCTGGTTGGCGACCACGCCCACGGTGCGGCCCTCCACCCGGCCGAAGCCGCAGATGATGTTGCCCGCATGCTTGGGCTGGATCTCGAAGAAGTCGCCATCGTCGAGCGTCTTCGAGATCACCTCGTGCATGTCGTAGGGCTGGTTGGCGTTGTCGGGGATCAGCGTGTCGAGGCTGTCCTCGCGCCGGTCCCACGGGTCGTTGCTCGGCATTTCGGGCACCGGCTCGCGGTTCGACAGCGGCAGGAAGTCGAAGAAGCGGCGCGTGGCCATCAGCGTTTCGATGTCGTTCTCGAACGCGTCGTCGGCCACGCTGGTCTTGGTGGTGTGGGTGATCGCCCCGCCCAGCTCTTCCTGCGTGACGACCTCGTTGGTGACGGTCTTTACCACCTCGGGCCCGGTGACGAACATGTAGGAGCTATCCTTCACCATGAAGATGAAGTCGGTCATCGCAGGGCTATAGACCGCGCCGCCCGCGCACGGCCCCATGATGACGCTGATCTGCGGGATGACGCCGCTGGCGAGCACGTTGCGCTGGAACACCTCGGCATAGCCACCGAGGCTGGCCACACCTTCCTGAATGCGCGCACCGCCCGAATCGTTCAGGCCGATCACCGGCGCGCCGACCTTCATCGCGGTGTCCATCACCTTGCAGATCTTCTCCGCATGGCGTTTCGACAGCGATCCGCCGAAGACGGTAAAATCCTGGCTGAAGACATAGACCAGCCGGCCGTTGATGGTGCCCGACCCGGTGACGACGCCGTCGCCCATGATCTGCTGGTCTTCCATGCCGAAATCGGTGCAGTCGTGGACCACATAGGTGTCGAGCTCCTCGAAGCTCCCCTCGTCGAGCAGCACGTCGAGCCGCTCGCGCGCGGTAAGCTTGCCCTTGGCATGCTGTGCATCGATCCGCTTCTGACCACCACCCATGCGGGCGGCTTCGCGGCGCTTTTCCATTTCGGCAATATTGGCTGACATACGCGCGTGCGCTCCTGTGTTCCGCTTTGCCCAAGCGGTTAGGCATGGAGGTAACGCAGCGTCAAGCTGGGCGGCCCCGCAAGTCCGCTTCCCTGTCGAAACAGACAGTTCGATGAGGGAAGCGGACTTGCGGGCCGGATCAGCGCATCAGGACCAGTTCTTCGGCCATGGTCGGGTGGATCGCGACGGTCGAATCGAAGTCCGCCTTGGTCAGCCCGGCCTTCACCGCGATCGCGGCGGCCTGCATCATTTCGGGCGCTTCGGGCGCGATCATGTGGATGCCGACGATCCGGCCGGAATCGCCGTCGCACACCATCTTCATCAGGCTGCGTTCGTTGCGGCCGGCCAGCACGTTCTTCATCGGGCGGAAGTCCGACAGGTAGACCTTGACGCTGCCCAGCTGGTTCTTCGCCTCACCCTCGGTCATCCCGACGGCGGCGATCGGCGGGTGGCTGAACACCGCGCTGGGGACGCAGGAATGGTCGACCGCGACGGGATCCCCGCCGCCGAACACGGTGTCGGCAAAGGCTTGGCCCTCGCGGATCGCCACGGGGGTCAGCTGCACACGGTCGGTCACGTCGCCCACGGCGTAGATGTGGTCGACATTGGTCTTGCTGAACCGGTCGACCTTGATCTCGCCACCCTCGCCCAGTTCGACCCCGGCGTTTTCCAGCCCCAGACCCTCGGTGTTGGGAATGCGGCCGACGGCGAACATCACCAGATCCGCCTTCTCCTCGTCGCAATCGGACAGCTTCACGAAATAGCCGCCTTCGTCGCACGGCTTGATATATTCGAAGTGCGTGTTGAAGCGGAACTTGATCCCCTTCATCGTACTGATCTGCAGCAGACGGTCGCGCACCGCCTCGTCATAGCTGCGCAGCAGGCGGTCGCCCCGGTTGACGATGTGAACATCGCAGCCGAACTCGTTGAAAATACCCGCGAACTCGTTGGCGATATAGCCGCCGCCGGCGATGATGATCTTCTTGGGCAGCTCATCGAGATGGAAGGCTTCGTTGGACGAGATCGCGTGCTCCGCGCCCTGGCATTCGGGCATCCGCGGGCGCGCGCCGGTGGCGATCAGGATATGCTTTGCGGTGACCTGCCGCCCGCTCGCCAGCGTGATCTCGTGCGGGCCGGTGATTTCGGCGCGTTCCTTGAAGATCTCCACGTCATGGCTTTCAAGCGTGTTGGTATAAGCCCCCTCGATGCGGGTGACGTCGTCGAGCACGTTGTCGCGCAAGGTTTTCCAGTCGAACTTGCGCTCGCCGATGTCCCAGCCGAACCGCTGGCAGTCTTCCAGATCTTCCGCGAAATGCGCGCCATAGACGAGCATCTTCTTGGGCACGCAGCCCCGGATCACACAGGTGCCGCCGACCCGGTGCTCTTCGGCCACCGCGACCTTGGCGCCATGCGCGGCGCTGACCCGCGATGCGCGGACCCCGCCGGAGCCTGCGCCGATGGTGAAGAGGTCGTAATCATATTGGGTGTCGGGCATGTGCGCTCCTGCTTGCAAGAGCGCGGGATATGGCCCTGCGGATGGCGATTGCCAACCGGCAGCGTCCTGCGTTTGCCTAGCGCGGGTATCGAACCGGCGGTTCTTCCAGCGCAAGCTTGCGCGCCGTGGAGGCGGTCTGCGCCGCGAACAGGCCGATCAGCAGCACGCCTACTGCGCCCACGAACATGTCGAAACCCGTGAACACGCCGATCAGCGGAGTCGGCCCCAGGACGATCATGGCAAGCGTCAGCGCGATCAGGATCAGTCGCAGCTCGGTCGGCCCGGCCTTGAGGTAGGACAGGCGCAGTTCGCCCATAACCCTGACCGAAAGGAATGCGTGGATCGACATCAGCAGATACCCCGCCAGTGCCACCAGCGCGACTTCCAGCTGGACATAGCCCGACGCACCCAGCCCCAGCACGACCAGCGTGGTCGCCAGCCCGTCGCAACTATGGTCGAGAAAATAGCCGTAACGTGGCCGCTCGATCCGGCGAAAGCGCGCCAGGCTCCCGTCGAGCGAGTCGCCGAACCAGTGGACCACGTATCCGGCGATGGACAGCCACAGCCAGCCATCGCCAAGATTGCTGGCGGCATAGCCGGCAAAGATCGCCAGCGCGCCAACCATCCCGGTGAAGGTCAGCATGTCGGGCGTGACCCACCGGGGCATGCGGGCGCACAGGCGGTTGAGCACCCACCGCTCGCCGCGCGCGAGCATGTTTTGCTGCACGCGCTCGATCGGCTGCGCGTCGGCGGGAAGTCCGTTATTCTCTGGGTTCATCCCGAACGCCTATCAGCCAGCCGCGCGGTGCGTGCAAGCTAAGCAGTCTAGCCTTGGCCGCCCGAGCGGGCTCCGCCCGAACGGTTGTTGCGGCGGCGCTGGCCGCCACGGTTCTCGCCACCCGGACCGCCACGGCCCTGACCGGCACCCTGCGGCTTGCCCTTGCGTGCGGGATGCTTGGCCTTGGGCTTGCGCGCGCCGTCGCCGATCGGACGGGGCGTCACGCGCTGGCCGCGCTGCTGCTTGGGCGCAGGCTTGGTCGGGCCGACGCCTTCCACCACCGCGCGGAAATTATCCGGCAGCGGCAGACGCTCGAACTCGGCATCGGTCGTCTTGCGGATATCCTTGAGATACTGGCGCTCGTCCTCGGCGCAGAACGCGATGGCGATGCCATCGGCACCCGCACGTGCGGTCCGCCCGATCCGGTGCACATATTGCTCGGGCACGTTGGGCAGTTCGTAGTTGATGACGTGGGACACGCCCGGAATGTCGATCCCGCGCGCGGCGACATCGGTCGCCACAAGAACCGGAGTCTTGGCGCGCTTGAACTCGTCGAGCGCGCGTTCACGCTGCGGCTGGCTCTTGTTCCCGTGGATCGCGTTGGCGGGGATTCCGACCTGCGCCAGCTTCTTCACCACACGGTCGCAGCCATGCTTGGTCCGCGCGAAGACGAGCACACGTTCGAGCTTGCCAGGAATTTCATGGCGACCCGACAGGATTAGTTCGAGCAGACTCTGCTTCTCATCCTGCTGGACCATGAACAGGAACTGCTCGATCCGCTCCGCAGTGGTGCTTTCGGGGGTGACCGAAACCTGCGCCGGGTTGCGGCAATACTGGCTGACCAGATCCTTGATCGCCTTGGGCATCGTCGCGCTGAAGAACAGCGTCTGGCGATCCTTGGGCGTCAGTTCGTTGATCTTGCGCAGCGCGTGGATGAAGCCGAGGTCCAGCATCTGGTCCGCTTCGTCGAGCACCAGGATCTCGACCTTGTCGAGGGTGAAGGCGCGCTGGTCGATCAGGTCGAGCAGACGGCCGGGCGTCGCGACGAGGATGTCGGTGCCGCGGTGCAGCTTGTTGCGGTCCTTGTTGACCGAGGTACCGCCGACGATCGACTGCACCTTGAGGCCCGCGAGCGCGCCGTAATCCTTGGCGCTCTGCGCGATCTGCCCGGCCAGTTCGCGCGTCGGCGCAAGCACCAGCATGCGGCACGACTTGAACGGGGTCTGGTTTTCGGCCTCGCGCAGACGATCAATGCTGGGCAGCATGAACGCGGCGGTCTTGCCGGTGCCGGTCTGCGCGATGCCGAGCAGGTCGCGGCCTTCGAGAACGGGGGGAATGGCCTGCGCCTGGATCGGCGTGGGCTCGGTATAGCCCTTCATGTCGAGGGCCTGGAGAACGGGCTGCGACAGCCCGAGGTCTGTAAACTTGGTCATGTGAGGTATGTGACTCGCATTAAATGCGTTTCGCGCCGCACACCCGATACAAACGGAGTCCGCGCGCGATCGCAGGGGTTGTAACCGCCCGCGTGAAAAGGGAAGTCTGGAAATAATCGAAGCGCTGCCGGGGCCGCTCGCATCGCGCGGCGGACGCTTCACGCTGGCAGTTGCGCTTCGGTCTTGCGGCAGATGGTGCATCGCGGCAAAAAAGTCAATCGAAGACGTTGCCCGCGCGAAACGCTCGCACTGGCACCGCGTTGACAGGTCGAGACGCATCGAGGGAGGCGGGAGCCATCGGGTCCATCACCGACAGCATAGAGAACACGGTCGAACAAAGCGCCGGCCTGCTCGCCGATCCGCTCCACGCGGCGCTCGCCGCAGGCATCGCGGTGGCCGCTGCGCTGGGCCTGCACGCCCTGCTGTTTTTCGTGCTGCGCCGGATCGCGCGCCGGACCGACCAGTCGAGCGACGATATCGTGGTGCGGCACCTTTACCGCCCCACCCGGCTCGCCATCGTCGTTCTCGCGCTGATGGGCGCGGCGCGCTACGTCCCCGAATTGCGCGAGGTGTGGGCCGACATCGCGACCTTCGTTCTGCCCGCCGTGGTCGGCTGGATGGTGCTGGCGATCGTGCGTGCGCTGGTCGAGGCGGCGAAGCTGAAGGCGGATATTTCGGTCGCGGACAACCTCAAGGCGCGGCGCAAGCGCACCAAGCTGACGATGTTCAACCGCATCGCGACCTTCATCATCGTGTTCGTCACCGTCGGCCTGATGCTGCTGGCGATCCCCGGCGTACGCGATATCGGAGTGACGCTGGTTGCCTCGGCGGGTCTTGCAGGCCTCGCGGTGGGTGCTGCTGCCCAGCCCGCGCTGAAATCGCTGATCGCGGGCGTGCAGATGGCGCTGACCGAGCCGATCAATATCGACGACGCCGTGGTGCTCGAAGGCGAATGGGGCTGGATCGAGGATATCCGCACCACCTACGTGGTGGTGAAGATCTGGGACGAGCGGCGGCTGGTGGTGCCGACGAGCTATTTCCTCGAAAAACCCTTCCAGAACTGGACCAAGCAGACCGCCAACCTGCTCGGCACGGTGTTCCTCCATCTCGACCCCAAGGCCAAGATCGGTCCGATTCGCGAGGAGTTTTACCGGCAGGTCGAAGCGAACGAGCGCTGGGATGGCCGGGTGAAGGTGGTGCAGGTGACCGACACCACGCGCGATTCCAAGGAAGTGCGCCTGCTGATGAGCGCGAAGAACTCGCCCACTTTGTTCGACCTTCGCTGCGATATCCGCGAAGGGATGATGGAATGGCTGGCCGACAACCGCCCGCAGGATTTCGCCAAGCTGCGGCTGGTGGAGGCCGCCGACGACGCAGAGAACGCCTAAGCGGCAGCCTTGCGCCCGAATGGCCCGTTCAGCTTCACGATCTTCCAGTTGAGGATCGCCGCGAAGCTGACCCACACCAGATAGGGCACGATCATCCAGCTCGCCGCGACCGACCATTCGCGCAGGAAAATCGTCAGCGCGAGGACGGAGAGCCACAGGAACGGCACTTCGATCAGCGCCCAGTCGGGCCGCTTGGCAGTGAAGAACAGCGGCGACCACAGGAAATGGAACAGCCCGTTGGCAAGGTAGAGCCCGATCAGCAACGGGCGATCCGCCTCGGGCGCGCCATTCCAGCTCAGCACGAAGGCCCATGCGGCCAGCGCGAGAATGATCGTCCACGCAGGGCCGAACAGCCAGTCGGGCGGCTGCCAGCTGGGCTTTTCGAGGTTGTGATACCACTCGCCGATACTGGTCAGCAGCCCGCCGCCGCCAGCAAGGATCAGCGCCCAGACGACAGCGAAGATGATCGGGAAGGTCATGGACGCCAGCCTACGCCACATGGCGCAGGTTTGAAACCAAATGCGATGCAGCACGCTGGATAATCGTCATGGAGCTCAATACCCCCGTTCCCCTCGCCCTGCTCGACGCGGAGATCGTTCTTAGGCTTGGCGTCGCCGCCCTGCTCGGCCTGGTCGTCGGGTTCGACCGCGAATGGCGCGGTCATGCCGCCGGAATGCGCACGCACGGGCTGGTTTGCGTGGCCGCCGCCGGGATGGCGGTTTCGGTGATGGCGCTGCACAACCAGCTGGGCGGATTGCGGATCGATCCGCTCCGCATGTTCGAGGCTGCAGCGGGCTTCATCGGCATCGTCGGCGCGGGGCTGATCGTGTTCAGCCGGGGCAAGGTGCACAACCTGACCACCGCCGCGCACCTGTGGCTGGCGACCGTAATCGGGCTTGCGTGCGGGCTCGGCCAGTGGCCGCTGGTCGCGGTGCTGGCGATCATCAGCCTGGTGATGATCACGATCATGCGCTTCGTCGAAGGCTGGTTCGGCCACAACGACCGCACGCTCGACGGGGACTAGCCACCGCCACTCCCGGCGGCTGCACCAGGCAACCCGCCCCATGCAAAAAGGGCGCAGGTCATGAACCCTGCGCCCTCCTGTGTGGCCCGATGCGCCCGGTCGAAACCGAACTCACCGGACCCGGGGAAGCCCGTTATCGCATATCGCTTACGGCGTGCGCGCCGAATTGCGCGCGGCCTGGAATTCGGATTGCGAGAGGTAGCTGTCGCCGTCCTCATCGAAATAGAAGAAGGTCTGTCCCGCCTCGTTGATCTGGCTCTGCGTCAGATAGGGCGCCTTGGCATCGTTGCGCGCAGGCTCGCCCGGGTCGGTCGGCAGGGCCCAGATCGCGTATTCCGCGACGGAGAGTTCGCCATCATCGTTGCGGTCGAGGAAGGCGAAGTCCATTCGGCTGCGCGGCATCATCATTGACGCGCTGCCGGTGCTGCCCGAGGTGCCCGCATCGGCCATGTCGCCGCTGCTGTCACTGGCGTCGGCGCTGGTGCCACCGTCGGCCTGCCCGGCCATCGCGTCATCGCCCATCGAGCCATCGGCCATCCCGCCGCCCGCTTGCATTTCCTCGTTCATCGTATCGCGATTGCGGTCGTATTCGTCGCTGACCGCCTGACGGTCCATCTCGTCGTAGCGGGACTGCTGGTCCGTATCGAGATCCCCTCCGACCGGGTAGGCATCGTCGTCCATGCCCTGATTCGCGTCCTCGTCCACGATCTCGTCGATATCGTCGACTGGGGTGTTCTCGACATCCTCGGAATCGCACGCGGCCAGCGCGAGCGAGGCGGTGGAAATCAGCGCGGTGAGCGCAATACGATGCTTCATCGTGTCATCCTTCGAATTCGCTTGAGTACGTGCCCCCAACGCGCGGCACGCCAAGTCTTTCAAAAGATCACAATTATTAGGTTCTCCAGCGGTCGGTGCGATATCCCTGCTGAGCGCGTTTTCCTACCTCGGCATGATCCGCTAGGCCCTCTTCCGGCTCTTTGGATCGTCGAAAATCGCTCAGCAGAACCGCTGCCCAGGGTGCGGAGTTTTTCCTTCCCCTGGA
Source organism: Citromicrobium bathyomarinum (assembly GCF_021021475.1). Taxonomy (GTDB): domain Bacteria; phylum Pseudomonadota; class Alphaproteobacteria; order Sphingomonadales; family Sphingomonadaceae; genus Alteriqipengyuania; species Alteriqipengyuania bathyomarina. The sequence continues at coordinate 174,492 of NZ_JAINWL010000001.1, forward strand.
CAGTGTCTCAAGTGTGTCAGGCGCACGGCCTCACCCCAATCCGCTCGCCTCCAGCAGCGCCTTCGTGCTCGCATCGAACTCCGCCGCGCCGCCGTCGATGTCCTTGGCCATCTTCTTGCCCAGCTCGACGCCGAACTGGTCGAAGGGGTTGATCCCCATCAGCACCGCGTTGGCGAAGGTGCGGTGTTCGTGAAAGGCGATCAGCGCGCCCAGCGTCGCCGCGTCGAGATCGTCGCACAGTATCGTCGCGCTGGGGCGGTTACCGGGGAATTCGCGCGCGGGGTCTTTACCGTCGGCGCTCATGTTGCCGCCCGCCATCAGCGCCGCGCCTTGCGCGAAGCAGTTGGTCAGCAGGATGCGGTGATGCGCGGGGTTGAGCGCGTCTCCGGGCGCGATGCTGGCGATGAAGTCGACCGGGACCATGTGCGTGCCCTGATGCAGCAGCTGGAACACCGCATGCTGCGCGTCGGTGCCCACCCCGCCCCATGTGATCGGGGCCGTGGGCCCGTCGACCGGCTCGCCTTCGGAGGTCACCCGCTTGCCGTTGCTCTCCATCTCCAGCTGCTGGAGATAGCTGGGGAACAGCGCCAGCCGCTCGTCATAGGCGAACACCGCGCGGGTCTGGCAGCCGCGCACGCAGGCATAGTACTGGTCCGCGAACGCCGCACGCAGGCACAGGTTGTCGCGCCCGTCGGTATTGGCGAAATGCTCGTCGACCGCCGCCGCGCCGTCCAGCATCGCGGCAAACTCGTCCAGCCCGGCGGCCAGCGCGACGGGGAAGCCGATGCTCGACCATAGCGAGTAGCGCCCGCCGACGCTTTCCATAAACGGCAGCACGCGCGTTTCGTCGACGCCCCACTCGACCGCAGCTTCGGGATTGGCGGTCAGCGCGACCACCCGCCCGTGCGGATCGGTGACGCCGTTCTCGCGCAGCCAGGTGAGCGCGCTGTCGGCATTGGTCATCGTCTCGATCGTGGTGAAGGTCTTGCTGGCGACCGCGATCATGGTCGTCGCCGGATCGCACGCCTCGAACGCGGCCTCCAGCGCCACCCCGTCGATATTCGAGACCACGTGGCAATCGACATAGGACAGGTCGCGAGTCAGCGCATTGATCGCCAGTGCGGGGCCGAGCGCGGAGCCGCCGATGCCGATATGGATCAGGTGCTCGATCTGGCCCAGCGCACCTTCGCGGATCGCCTCGACCAGCATCTGCATCCGCGCGAGCAGCGCCTGCGCTTCCTCCACGCTCGCCTCGCTGCCGAAGCCGCGCTGTGCAGTATGTTCGGCGGCGCGGCCTTCGGTGACGTTGATCGGATCGCCCGCGAACAGCGCGGCGCGCTTGGCGGTGAAGTCGCTCGCCTCGGTCAGCTCCTCGAACCCTGCCAGCAGATCGTCGGTCAGGTGCGTCTTGGACCAGTCGAAGCGGATGCCCGCCGCGTCTTCGCCCTCGCCCCAGCCGATCCGGCCGGACAGGCGATCGACCCGCGCATCGTCACCGGCGAACAGATCGCTCAGGCTTTCCTGCGGCAAAGCTTCGATCTGCTGCCACGCTGCTGTCCTGCTATCGCTCATGTACTCAAAATCCTGTTGCCTGCCTGTCCGGCGGGACTAGGTGCTGGCGCGATGGTTGAAAAGGGCGAAGCAGGCGAGGCGCACCGGGCTGCGGACGACGCGGGCGCGGATAAACGTGGCTCGGATGGCGGGCTGGTCAGGCTGCTGCAACTGGTGCTCCTGGCAGTGATCGTCGCGCTGGCCCTGCGCACCTTCGCATTCTCCATGTTCACGATTCCCAGCGAGAGCATGATGCCCGGCCTGCTGCCCGGCGACACGATCATCGCCAAGAAATGGCCTTACGGCTATTCGAGCAACTCGCTGCCCTTCGACCTGCCGCTGATCCCCGGGCGCTGGTTCGCGCATCAGCCGCAGCGCGGCGATGTGGTGATCTTCAAGCACCCGGTCGACGGCAGCGATTACGTCAAGCGCGTGATCGGCCTGCCGGGCGACGAGGTGGAGCTGCGCAATGGGTACGTCGTCCTCAACGGCCAGATCCTGAGCCAGTCGGCGACCGATGATGCGATCATCCCGGTCACCCCCGATGCGCCATGCGGTTGGGGCGGACGCGAGGAGGCGAGGCCTGCCGGCGGCGCAGACTGCCGCTATCGCCGCAACCGCGAATATCTGCCGTCGGGCGTCAGCTACGAGGTGCTCGATTTCGGCCCCACCCCGCAGGACAACTGGGGCCCGCGCACCGTACCCTCAGGATCGCTGTTCCTGCTGGGTGACAACCGCGACAATTCGATGGACAGCCGCTTCCCCGCGCTGCCCGGCGGTGGGGTCGGCTTCGTCAGGCAGGATCTTTTGATCGGCCAGCCCGGCGCGGTGCTCTGGTCGACCGATGGCAGCGCGCGGTGGGCCGATCCGAGCAGCTGGTTCTCCAGCCTGCGAAGCAACAGGACCGCGCAAGCCCTATGAGCGTTGAGGCCGAATGACTGACTGGAAAGAGACGAAGGCGTGGCTGATCGCGAACGGTTTTGCCGCGCGCGACGAGGCCCTGTGGACCGAGGCGCTGACCCACGGCAGCCTGGGCGAAGGACGCGATTACCAGCGGCTGGAATTCCTCGGCGACCGCGTGCTCGGCCTCGCGATCGCCGAGTGGCTGTTCGAAAACCAGAACAGCGCGAGCGAAGGCACGCTGGCGCAGCGGCTGAACGCGCTGGTCAGCAAGGGTGCCTGCGCAAAGGTCGCCCGCAGCATCGGCGTGCCCGACCACCTGCGGCTGGGCCGGCAGGCGCGCGAGGATGGCGGGGCGCAAAGCAGCAATATCCTCGGCGATGTGATGGAATCGCTGCTCGGCGCGCAACTGCGCGAGGATGGCTTTGAAAGCGCGCGGGCGCTGGTGCGTGCGCTGTGGCGCGACGCGGTCGAAGGCGATGCGGGCCGGGCCAAGCATCCCAAGTCCGCGCTACAGGAATGGGCTGCGGGCAACCGCCGCCGCCCTCCCGAATACGCGCTGATCGACCGCTCCGGCCCCGATCACGCGGCGCGCTTTACCGTGCGCGTCTCGGTGAAGAATGTCGGCGATGCGGAAGCGACCGCTAACAGCAAGCAGGAAGCCGAGACGGCGGCGGCAAAAGCGTTTATGGAGCAGTATGGCTGACCGCTTCGACTCCCCTGTCTGTGCAGGAGATTGGCGGGGGTGGATATACCACCCCGCGAAGTGTGGGGCACACCTCCACCCGACCTCCCCTGAAGGGGAGCAGAAAAGGTTCTATGACTGATACATCTACCAAATGCGGCGTCGTCGCCGTGCTCGGCGCTCCGAACGCCGGCAAATCCACGCTGGTCAACGCACTGGTCGGCCAGAAGGTCGCGATCGTCAGCGCCAAGGCGCAGACCACCCGCGCGCGGATGCTCGGCATCGCCTTGCACGAGAACGACGACGCCAACACGCAGATGATCCTGGTCGACACGCCCGGCATCTTCGCGCCCAAGCGGCGGCTCGACCGCGCGATGGTCAGCGCAGCGTGGGAAGGCGCGGAAAGTGCGGATGCGGTGCTGCTGCTGGTCGACCCGATCAAGCAGCGCCGACACGAGCTGGAGCCGCTGATCGAACAGCTTGCCCAGCGGCCCGAGAAGAAGATCCTCGTCCTCAACAAGGTCGACATCGCCAAGAAGGAACCGCTACTGGCGCTGGCGCAGGAGCTTTCGACCAAGGTCGACTTCGCGGAGATCTATTTCATCTCCGCGCTGACCGGCGACGGGGTGACTGAGCTGAAAGACGCGCTCGCCGCCGAGATGCCCGAGGGTGAGTGGATGTACCCGGAAGACCAGGTCTCCGACGCCTCCGAACGCCTGCTCGCCACGGAAATCACCCGCGAGCAGCTCTATCGCCAGCTCCACGAGGAACTGCCCTACGACTCCATGGTGCGGCCCGAGAAATATGTCGAACGCAAGGATGGCAGCGTCGAGATCCACCAGCAGATCATCGTCGCGCGCGACAACCAGCGGATGATCGTGCTCGGCAAGGGTGGCAGCAAGATCAAGTCGATCGGTCAGGCGGCGCGCGAGGAACTCAGTGAGTTGCTTGGTCGCAAGGTCCACCTGTTCCTGCACGTCAAGGCGACGGAAAACTGGGCTGAGGACAAGGAAATGTTCGAGGAAATGGGGCTCGACTGGACCAAGTAGGGGCAGCCCCGCGCCTTGCCCGCGCGGAACAAAGGCATTCAGCTCTCGTCTCCGTCAGATCGGTATGAAAGCCATGACGTCTCGACCGGATGGACCGGGCGGGATAGCCATTGCTGCAATCCAGTTATTGGAGATCTGACCTTGCGCACCCTTGCTAGTCTCACCGGCGTTGCCGCCGCCACACTCTCGCTGTCGGCCTGTGCGCCCTACCCCGATGAGCCGGGCGATACGCCCCCGGCTGCGGGATGCCCCGCCTACAAGGCGCGCGACTTCAAGGCGTGGATCGATACCATGCCCGGACCCGGCGCGCGCCCGACGCTGCACATCACCGGCGAAGTCGACATGCCCACGCCCGGCTATTCGGTGAAGCTGGTGGCAGGCCCCGCCGACCGCATGCAGCCGCCCGGCTGGCGCTTCCAGCTGGATGCCAGGAAGCCCGACGGCATGGTGACACAGGTCATCACCCCCACCCCCGTGCGCTTCGACGGCCCGACCCCCTACCCCCAGATCCGCGAGATCATCATCACATGCGGCGGTGAGGCACTGGCGAGGATCGAGGATGTGCCGGTGGTGCAGTAAGGCGTCTCGGTCGCTCCGATTATCGGAGCGACCGGTCCTGCGCGTCTATGCGCGCTAAAAAAGCTTCTATCTCTGGATTGGTGAATTCCCTCACCGAATCTTCGGATCGACCGAAGTGATCAAATTCGCCCGCATCGAATGCATCATACACCTCCTGCCAGGCTTGGGGGGTATCGATGGTGGATGCGCCCGGCTGAAGTTGAATCATCAGCTCCAGCATATCGGTATCGATAGCGTTTGCGATCCAATCCGCAGTCTCGTAGTCGAGTTCGCCGGCGTGGTAGCGCCTCGCCAACAGCACCGCGACGGCATCGAAAGCAGCAATCGCGAAGTCTTTGGATTTCCTTAGTGGTTCGATCCGTCCCACATCGACGCCTCCGAACGCCGCGAGGTCACTTTGGACGCCAGCGAGGTACTCTTCCGCGACCGCTGTTGCTTCAGGGACCAGCACCACCACCCACCTCACCACGTTACCGCTTCTTCGCGATCGCGATCTTGTTCTTCTTCGCGAAATCCTTGGTCGATTCCTCGCTGCGGTTCAGCGCCTTGGCGATCTGCTTGAGGCCCTGGCCCTTGGAGGCGAGCGTCTTCAGCTGCCCCGCCTCCTCGCCCGTCCAGGGCTGCTTGTGCCGCTCGAACTTGTCCTTCGCCATCAGTCGTCCGCCTTCTTGGCGGCGGCTTTCTTAGCAGGTGCCTTCTTCGCTGCGGGCTTCTTGGCCGCCGCTTTCTTGGCCGGAGCCTTCTTCTTGGGCGCTGCCTTTTTCTTCTTCGCCGGTCCCTTGGCGGCGCGGGCGTTGATCAGTTCGATCGCCTGCTCCTCGGTCACATCCTCGGGCTTCACATCCTTGGGAATGGTCGCGTTGGTCGTGCCGTCGGTGACGTAAGGGCCGTAGCGGCCGGGCATCACCTTCATTTCGGCCTCGGAGGTCGGATGCTTGCCCAGCACCTTGATCGGCTCCGCCTTGGCGCGCCCGCGGCCGCCCTTCTGCGCCGCTTCGGCGAGCATGGTGACCGCGGCGTTCATGCCCGTTTCGAACACGTCGGCGGTGGTGGTGAGCTTGGCGTACTTGCCATCGTGCCGCAGATACGGGCCGTAACGCCCTATACTCGCTTCGATATCCTGACCGGTCTCCGGGTGCTGACCGACGATGCGCGGGAGCGAGAGCAGTTTGAGCGCCATCTCCAGGTCCAGCTCGGGCACATCCTTGGGAATGCTCGCGCGCTTGGCTTCCTTGCCCTCGCCCAGTTGCAGGTACGGGCCGAAACGGCCCGTCTTGCGCTCGACCGGCAGGCCCGTTTCCGGGTCGTTGCCCAGCACCGCATCCTCGGCGACTTCGTCCGCATCCGAACCCGGCTGCGCGAAGCGGCGGGTGAACTTGCACTCGGGGTAGTTCTCGCACGCCACAAACGCACCGAAGCGCCCGCCACGCAGGTGCAAGCGGCCACCGGCGCGCCCTTCCTGGTCGCACAGCGGGCAGAAGCGCGGGTCCTTGCCGTCGGCGCGTTCGGGGAAGAGGTAGTCGGACAGGAACGTGTCGAGCACCGCCGTGATGTCCGACGGCTTCTGCTCCATCACCTCGTCCGACTTGGGCTTGAAGTCCTTCCAGAACGCTTCGAGGATCGCCTTCCACTCGGCGCGCCCGCCGGACACGTCGTCGAGCTCTTCCTCCATCCCCGCGGTGAAGTCGTAGGCGACATAGGTGGGGAAGAAGCGTTCGAGGAAGGCGGTCAGCAGACGGCCCGATTCCTCGGCGAAGAAGCGGTTCTTCTCGATCCGGACATATTCGCGATCGCGCAGCGTCTGGATGGTGGAGGCGTAGGTCGACGGGCGCCCGATGCCCAGCTCCTCCAGCTGCTTGACCAGCGATGCTTCGGAATAGCGCGGCGGCGGCTGGGTGAAGTGCTGGTTCGCCTCGACAGACTTGCGCGCCGGGGCATCGCCTTCGCGCATGTGCGGCAGCAGGCCGCCGTCCTCGTCGTCCTTGTCGTCGAAGCTTTCCTGGTAGACCGCGAGGAAGCCGGGGAACTTCACCACCTGGCCGGTCGCGCGAAGCGAGTGCTGCCCGCTGCCCTCGGTCAGCGTGACCGTGGTGCGTTCGAGCTGCGCGGTCGCCATCTGGCTTGCGAGCGCGCGCTTGAAGATCAGGTCGTACAGGCGCGCCTCGTCGCCCGAGCCCGCCTTGTCCTTGCGGAAGTCGGTCGGCCGGATGGCTTCGTGCGCTTCCTGAGCATTCTTCGCCTTGGTCTTGTAATAGCGCGGTTGTTCCGGGCGATACTCGGCGGAGTAACGATCGGTGATCGCATCGCGGCAGGCGTCGATGGCGCTCTGGTCCATCTGCACGCCGTCAGTACGCATGTAGGTGATCGCGCCCGCTTCGTAGAGCGACTGCGCGCACCGCATCGTGTGGCTGGCGGAGAAGCCGAGCTTGCGCGCCGCCTCCTGCTGCAGGGTCGAGGTGGTGAACGGCGGCGCGGGATTGCGCTTGACCGGCTTGGTCTCGATCCCCTCGACCGTGAAGCGCCCTTCCTCGACCGCCGTCTTGGCGGCCATGGCGCCGCCCTCGTCACCCAGCGTCATCTTGTCGAGCCTCTTGCCGTCGAGCTTTACCAGCCGCGCGGTGAACGGCGTGCCGTCCTGCTCGAAATTGGCGATGATGCTCCAGTATTCCTCGGCCTTGAACGCCTCGATCTCACGCTCGCGGTCGACGATGATGCGCAGCGCGACCGACTGCACACGGCCCGCCGACTTCGCACCGGGCAGCTTGCGCCACAGCACCGGGCTGAGCGTGAAGCCGAACAGGTAATCGAGCGCGCGGCGCGCCAGATAGGCGTCGATCAGATCCTGGTCGAGCGCGCGCGGCTTCTTCATCGCCTCGGTCACCGCGCCCTTGGTGATCGCGTTGAAGGTCACCCGGTCGACCTTCGTGGGCAGGCTTTTACGCTTCTTGAGCATGTCCAGCACGTGCCAGCTGATCGCCTCCCCTTCGCGGTCAGGGTCAGTCGCGAGAACGAGGCGGTCGGCGTTCTTCGCGGCATCGGCGATCGCCTTGACCTGCGCACGCTTGCGCTGATCGGAGTAGATTTCCCAGTCCATCGCGAAATCTTCGTCCGGGCGCACGCTGCCGTCCTTGGGCGGCAGATCGCGGATGTGGCCGTAGGAGGCGAGAACCTTGAAGTCCTTGCCGAGATATTTCTCGATGGTTTTCGCCTTTGCGGGCGATTCGACGATGACCAGTTGCATAAGAGTGGGGGCGTTCCTTCACGTGTACGTACGCGCGAGAGTGGGAATCGGCTAGGCGGTTCGTCAAGGAGTGTTTAGGAATTGCTGGCCGCGCACTGGGCGGCGAGGCATTCAGGAGCGGGAGCGATGGGATTGGACCTGATTGGCATAGCGGCGCTAAGTTCAGTGACGACCGTGGCAGCGTTTATCGCGATTGCAAAAATCTTCGGAAAATCCCTTCTTGAAAACGCAGTGCGTCATCAATTCGATTTGGCACTAGAAGACTATCGAAATGAGCAAGAGATCAAGGCAAAAGCGGAGAAGATCGCCGAATATCTCGCTATCGCTTGTGACCTAAATGATAAGAGCTCTGAGGAAGATTATCGCGCGGCAACCCGACTCGCTTTCGAGCTCTATATTTATCTTCCCGCTGACATATATAGATCGCTAGTCTCCTCCCACCGACCCGGGGGAAACTTCTCCGACGCACTTATCAAGGCCCGGACCTACCTCTTGGATGAAAATGAACCGAGCTTAACTGCAGATGATCTCATGCGTCACGCCTCGCCAGAGGTTATTGCTGAGTTGCGAAGAGGGCCAGCCTCCCCGAGCAAGAATTGATCCGCCCCTTGATCGAATTTTGCTAAGCTAAGTATCTCACGACTTTATCTTTCAGCTCTTATCTTTGCGTTTCTGACACGTCCCCTACTCAAACACATCCGCCACGCTGGTGTCGGCAGGCGCGACGAGGTGGAACACCGCAATGCTGAAAGCGAAGCTGGCCGCGTTGTTGAATGCCTCGATCAGGCCGGACACGGTCATCGCAACCCCGAAGAGCGGCGAGAAACCGCCCGACGTCGTGAAGCCTGTCGCTGCGACGATGCCGACGACGATACTGCTCAGCACCGCGAGCCCGATCCACAGGACCAGCCCCGCGCCGAAGATCGACCAGCCGCGCCTGCCGGTCGCCTCCCAGCTGGCGCCCAGCGCGCCGGTAATGCCCTTGTAGCCGCTCAGCAGAAAGCCGTTGGCGGCCGACCAGCGGACCAGCAGGATCAGCCCGGGGATGACCAGCAGTACGAAGCCGATCATCAGCCCGATCATCGCGAGGACCGACATCGCAACATAGCTCAGCAGGTTGCCGCCGCGCGCTGGTCGCCCGATCTGCTCCAGCATCTGCCGCAGCAGGAAGAACGCCGCGACGACGTAGAGTACCAGCCCGAGCAGTTGATACAGCACGGCTGCAAGGCCGAGTGTTTGGGCATTCAGCACTCCGCTGCGGATGCCGACGGAGAAGACATTGTCGTCCATCTCGGCCAGCCCCGCGAGCCCGCCGATCCCGTTGAACAGCCCCAGCACCACCACGTAGATCAGCACTGCGCGGCCCGCCGCGCCGATCACGTCGACCGTCTGGCTCAAAATTCCACTTACGTCGGCTTCCCGTTCCATCGTCGCGTGCCCCCTTTCGCCCGATTTCGCCCGGGGCTTACCGCGAGGGGGAATGCTAGGAAAGGCTGACCTTGCCCCCGGCGTGCCGTTCCAGCCGCCCGGCGATCTCCAGCTCCAGCAGCGCCAGCTGCACGGCGGCGGAGCCTGCGCCGGACTGGCGGATCAGCTCGTCCACCGAAACCGGCGCGCTGGTGAGAAGCTGCGCGATTTCGGCAGGCTCTGCCTCGGCCAGATCCTCGGGCACGGCTTCGAACGCGGCGGAAGGTTCGCGGAAGGTGCTGCGCGGCGCGCCGTCGAAAGTGCTGAGCAGTTCGACCACGTCGGACGGCTCCTGCACGAGGACGGCACCCTCGCGGATCAGGTGGTTGCATCCATGGCTGCGCGCGTCGAGCGGGCTGCCGGGGATCGCCATCACCTCGCGCCCGTATTCGCCCGCCAGCCGCGCGGTGATGAGGCTGCCGGACTTGACCGCCGCCTCCACCACCAGCGTGCCCAGCGCGAGGCCTGCGATGATCCGGTTGCGGCTGGGGAAGTGGCTGCCGCGCGGCTCGGTGCCCGGCGGCTGCTCGGCGATCAGCAGGCCTTCGCTGGCGATCCGCTCCTGCAACTCGATGTGCTGCGGCGGATAGGCGATCTCGATCCCGCTCGCGATTACGCCGATGGTGTGCGGCATCGCGCCTTCATGCGCCGCCCCGTCGATCCCGCGTGCGAGCCCTGAGACGACCAAGAACCCTTCAGCAGACAGTGCCTGAGCGAAATCGCGCGCCAGCTTCACCGCCGCCGCGCTGGCGTTGCGCGCGCCGACCATCGCCACCACCGGCTTGCTCGCCAGCGACAGGTCGCCCTTGTAGGTGATGATCGGCGGCGCGCCGTCGCATTCGGCGAGCGCCTGCGGATAGTCCGGCTGGTCATGGAAGAGGTAACGCGCACCGTGGCGCTTCACCGCGTCGATCTCGCTTCGGACGGCGTCCTGCTTCGCGAGCGTATAGTGCCCGCCGCCCTTCTTCGCGATGCCGGGCAGAGCCTCGACCGCCGCCTCTCCGCTGCCATAGCGGGCGAGCAGTTGCGCGAAGGAAACCGGGCCGATGCGCGGGGATCGCAGCAGGCGGATGCGCGCGAACGCTTCTGCCTGCGACAGCGCGCTCATTTCTTGGCGCCGACCTTGGGTTCCTCACCCTTGGCGAGCCGCGCGATGTTGGCGCGGTGGAGCCAGATCACCAGCAGCGCGATCAGCACCAGCACCGGCACGAAGGCGGTGTAGCCCAGCAGCGCGGCGGCGATCGCGGCGCAGACCACCGCGCTCATCCCGGCGAGCGAACTGATCCGCAAGGTCGCGAGAACGCCGATCCAGACCAGCGCGTACGTCAGGCCCAGTGGCCAGGCGAGACCGAAGCACACGCCCGCATTGGTCGCCACGCCCTTGCCGCCCTTGAACTTGAGCCAGGCGGGGAAGCAGTGGCCGATGACTGCGAACAGCGCCGCGACAGGCACCGGACCGTAGGCCGCCTCCGGCATCAGATCGGGCTGGTCGAACAGCGAGCGCGCGATCAGCACCGGCGCGAGGCCTTTCGCCAGATCGAGCAGCAGCGTCGCCGCCGCCAGCTTCTTGCTGCCGGTGCGCAGAACATTCGTGGCGCCGATATTGCCGCTGCCCTGCGCGCGGACATCGCCCAGCCCCGCCGCGCGGGTGAGCAGGTAGCCGAAGGGAATCGAACCGAGGAGGTAGCCGAGCGCGGCAGCGAGCAAAACGTCCATGCCGGTTCCATAGCCCCTCGGCGCCGCTTGTCGAAGCCCACACCGCAACCACACCGGATAAATTCGGCGGTACCAGCCGACCGTACCTTGCCCTGAGCATCTCCAGCGGCAATCCTTCGCCCGATGCCAGCCGATCAGCCCTCCATCCCGACTTCCGCCATTGAGCGGCTGACCGAAAAGGAGCGCGAGTGCCTGCGCCTGTGGCTCGAACACAAGACGGCCAAGGAAATCGCGCTGCAACTCGATGTCTCGCATCACGCGGTGGAGAAGCGGCTGAAGATGGCGCGCACCAAGCTGGGCGTCGCCACATCGCTGGAAGCGGCGCGCGTTCTGGCCCGGGCCGAAGGGTACGACCGGCCCGTAACCGGCTCACCGGACCTTCCTCCGCCGCCCGTCACGCGCAAATCGAGGCAACTCCCAACCATTGTTTTTGGAGCTCTTGCCATGTTTGTCACACTCGTAGCCGCGCTCGCCCTCGCCCCGACCACCCCCGCTCCAGAAACCGTGGATCAGACCCGCGAGATCGAGCTGAACGGCAACTCGGAGAAGATTTTCGACGAGCTCGACAAGAACGGCAGTGGCTTTCTGGAAAAGCCCGAGTCGCCGTTCGTCACCCTCGTCTTCGAGGACCGGGACACGATGTCCGATGGCGGAGAGAGCACGACGGATGCAGCCGTTTTCACCGATGCCGAGCAGGGCGAGATGCTGACTGGCACAGCGACCTTGGGCGATGCGAGCGATCAGGTGCAGCTTGCCGAATTCTACGACGCTGCAGACACTGACAAAGACGGACGCATTTCCTTTCGCGAGTATACCAGCTGGAGCCGGGCGCGCCTGGCGGAACTCGGCATCGAGATCTCCACCGTGCTGAAGATCCAGAAACCTTCGGAGAATTGACCAAGAGGGCACGCGGGGCCATGCGATCCAGCGCATGAACCCCGCCGCCCCCATCCTGATCTTCGATTCCGGCGTCGGTGGGCTGACGATCCTCGCCGAGGTACGCAAAGCGCTGCCGCAGGCGCCGGTGATCTACGCCGCCGATTTCGCCGGCCTTCCCTACGGCACCAAGAGCGAGGCCGAGGTCGCCGCGCGCGTGTGCGGCCTGCTCGGCCGGATGGCGGAGCGCTATCAGCCGCGCCTGATCTGCATCGCGTGCAACACCGCCAGCACCATCGCGCTTTCGATGGTGCGCGACGTGTTGGAGGTGCCGATCGTCGGCACCGTCCCCGCGATCAAGCCTGCCGCGCTCGTTACGCAAACCGGCGTGATCGGCCTGCTCGGCACAGGCGCAACCGTACGCCAGCCCTATGTCGACCGGCTGGAGGCGGAGTTCGCTGCCGCCAAGCACCTGATCCGCCACCCCGCCGATGCGCTGGTCCCGCTGGCCGAGGCGAAGATGCGCGGCGAAACTCTGGCCGAAGGTGCGGTGGCGGAAGCTGTCGCTGGCCTTCGCGATGACCCGCAGGCGCAAGACCTCGATACGCTGGTGCTCGCCTGCACGCACTTCCCGCTGCTGGCGGACGAACTGCGCGCGGTGTTCGGGCAGGACATCCAGCTGGTCGACGGCGCACAGGGCATCGCCCGGAGGATCGCCTCGCTGACGCAGGGGCAGGATTTCGCCCGCGAGGGCAGCGATTTCGCGGTGGCGACGGGCAGCGCGGACAGCCTGACCACGCTCACCCCCATGCTCGAACGCCACGGACTGATGCACGCAGCGCAATTCTGATTGCAATATAACCGTCACCTTTGCGAATCACTCGCAAAGATCGCGCTGGAAACTGCCGTTTTTGACCATTAAACGGTGCCCACCGTGACGAACTACAGCCATATATTCGACAAGGCGATCGATCGCCTGCACGAAGAGGGCCGGTATCGGGTCTTCATCGATATCCTGCGCAACAAGGGTGCCTACCCCAATGCGCGCTGCTTCCATGGCCATAACGGCCCGAAGCCGATCACCGTGTGGTGCTCCAACGACTATCTCGCGATGGGCCAGCACCCCAAGGTGACCGAAGCGATGGAGCAGGCGCTGCACGATGTCGGCGCGGGCTCCGGCGGAACGCGCAATATCGGCGGCAACACGCACTACCATATCGAGCTGGAGGCGGAACTCGCCGATCTACACGGCAAGGAAGCGGCGCTGATCTTCACCAGTGGCTACGTTTCCAACGATGCGACGCTCTCCACGCTGGCCAAGCTGCTGCCTGGCTGCGTGATCTTTTCCGACGCGCTCAACCACGCGAGCATGATCGCGGGCATCCGCAATTCGGGCTGCGCCAAGCGCGTCTTCCGGCACAACGACCTCGAACATCTCGAGGAACTGCTGGCGGCGGAAGATCCCGACACGCCCAAGGTGATCGCCTTCGAAAGCGTCTATTCGATGGATGGCGACGTCGCCCCGCTTCACGCGATCTGCGACCTTGCGGAAAAGTACAACGCGCTGACCTATTGCGACGAAGTCCACGCGGTCGGCATGTACGGCGCACGCGGTGGCGGGATTTCGGAGCGGGACGAGGCCGCGCACCGGATCGACATTCTCGAAGGCACGCTGGGCAAGGCGTTCGGCGTGATGGGCGGCTATATCGCGGCGGACAAGCGGATCGTCGATTGCATCCGCAGCTACGCCCCGGGCTTCATCTTCACCACCTCGCTCTCGCCGGTGCTGGTCGCGGGCGTGCTCGCCTCGGTCAAGCACCTCAAGGCCAGCAGCGAGGAACGCGACGCGCAGCAGGCCGCCGCCGCCATGCTCAAGCAGATCATGCGCGATGCGGGCCTGCCGGTGATGGATTCCACCACGCACATCGTACCGCTGATGGTCGGCGATCCGGTCAAGGCGAAGCGGATCAGCGACATCCTGCTCGCCGAATACGGCGTCTACGTCCAGCCGATCAACTTCCCCACCGTCCCCCGCGGAACGGAGCGCCTGCGCTTCACCCCCGGCCCTGCGCACACCGAGGAAATGATGCGCGAACTGGTCGATGCGCTGGCCGAGATCTGGGACCGGCTGGAACTGGAACTGCTCAAGGCGGCATAGCTGCGGGCCAATTGCTGCATTGCGGAACCGAGCGGTTGTTTGATCGCTTGGCTACCATGGCAGAGATAACAAAAGTGAAGCCCGGAACTCTCACCGATTTCGGGAACGGGTTCTACCACATCCGCGGATCGTTCAAGCTGGGCGGCGTGGTCGACCTGGGCACGCATTGCGCGCTGGTCGAGCTGCCCGACGGGCGCTTCGTCTTCCTCGATAGCTACACGCTCGACGATGACCTGAAAGCGAAGGTCGACGCGCTGACCGATGGCGGCAAGAAGGTCGCCGCAATCATCAACGTTCACCCCTTCCACACGCTGCATATCGAGTGGATGGCAAAAGCCTACCCCGAAGCGAAGCTGTACGGCACCCGCCGCCATCACGAGAAGTTTCCCGGCCTGAACTGGGAAAGCGACTTCTGCGAGGCAGGCGCGCTCGACGGGCTGTTCGGCGATGCGCTGACCTTCTCCGTCCCCGAAGGCGTGCAGATGGTATGCGACGACGAGAACGTGCATTTCTCGTCCGTGCTGGCCTACCACCGGCCCAGCAAGACGATCTTCGTCGACGACACGCTGTCGTGCATCAAGGCACCCTTCCCGCTCTCGCTGCTGCCCTTCACCGGCAAGCTGGCGTTCCACCCGACGCTGGCCAAGGCGCTGGAGCCCAACCCCTATGCCGCCGACGCCTTCCGCGAATGGGCGATCGGGATGGCGCAGGACTGGGCCGATGCCCGCCGCGTTGCCACCGCACACAACACCACGGTGAGCTTTGCCGATGGCGAGTTTCCCGAAAAGATCGGCGCCGCGCTCGGCCAGGTATCGGGCACGTTGCAGAAGCATCGGGACCAACCCACGCAAAGCTAGGCAGATCGGCGCGACTGCCCGACGAAGTTCGTCGATGGATCGCGCAGGTTCGCACCATCGGCGATGGTATTGCCGTGGGCGCACTCTAAATAGGCGCAATGGATTTGCTGCGATCGGCTTGGTTTCGGGAGAATGTTCCGCTGGTCGGCGTGCTGGCGATCCTGCTGGCGACCTTTGCCGGTCTGGCACTGGCAGGCAGCCCCTCGGCTGAGCCGTCGCATGCGGTCGCACAAGCAGACGTCCCGCCGCCCGAGAGCGTCGAGGCCCTCCCCGCCAGCGGTGAAGAGGCGGACACGCTGAAATCGCAGCTCGCGCCCGACGATGCGCAGGCCCAGAATGCTGCGGTCGACATCGTCGAAGGCGGCCCGGGCATCGCCCTGCCCTTCCGCTTCACCGGCAGCGCCGCCGACCGCACGCGCGCGCGCGATTGCCTCGCGCTCGCCGCGATGGCGGAGGCGGGCTATGGCGATGCGGACCAGCGCGCGGTTATGCAGGTCATCCTAAACCGCACGCGCCACCCCGCCTTCGCCAACACGGTGTGCGGCGTGGTCTATCAGGGATCGCAGCGGCGCACCGGGTGCCAATTCACCTTTACCTGCGACGGATCGCTCGCCCGCAGCTACCCCGAAAGCCAGTGGCGCGCAGCGCGCCAGCGGGCGGAGGAAGCGCTCGGCGGACGGGTCGACAAAACCGTCGGCATCGCGACACATTACCACGCGAACTACGTCTATCCCTGGTGGAGCCCCAAGCTGGACAAGATCGCCACCGTCGGCCCGCACCTGTTCTTCCGCTGGCGCGGCTTCTGGGGCACCGGCACCGCGCTCAACGCGACCTATCGCGGGGGCGAGCCCGATCCGATGGCGCTGCGCAGCACGGCGCAGGCGGTCGTGCGCGACGAAACGCTGCTGCCCCACCTGCTGGGTGACGAGCGCGCGGTGCGCAGCATCACCGCCAAGCAGGATGTCGGCGGGGCGGACAAGACAGAGCTTTCCGCGAGCACCTCCGCCGCACCCGCACCAGCGGCCCCGCAAGGACCCGGCCCCGGCGCGCATTTCGTGCTGGTCGGCGCAGGCGACGATCCTGCGGCGATCGTCGCGCAGGCACGCACGCTGTGCCCGGGTGAAAGGTTCTGCCAGGTCTATGGCTGGAGCGAGGCGAGCGCGATCCCCAGCGAACTGCCGCTTTCGAACGAGGCACGCCGCCAGCTGCGCTTCAGCTACCTCGCGCCGCGCAACGGCAATCCGGAGGCGGTGTTCTTCGATTGCCGCCTGTTCGCCCAGCCCGCGACCGGCCGCTGCCTGCCCGCCGCGCGCCCCTGACCCGCGCTTCCGTAACGGATTTGCCGCGCCCTCACACCCGCGCTACCCGGACGGGCCGAAACAGGGAGAGACACGCGTGGGCGGCAATCGCAATCAGACGTATGACGAGGTCGTCACCGGCCGCCGAAGCATTCGCGGCTTTCTGGACAAGCCGGTGCCGCGCAATCTGATCGAGGAGATCGTCGCGCTCGCGACCCGCGCGCCGTCCAGCTACAACAACCAGTGCTGGAACTTCACCGTGGTGACCGGCGACCCGCTCGACGCGATCCGCCGGGGCAACACCGAGGGCATCCTTGCCGGCAATCCCGACACGCGCGAGTTCCGCCGGCCCGAGGGCGATCCGCCTGAGCATCATCGCCGCCGCCAGATCGACGTCGCCAAGCAGCTGTTCGGTGCGATGGGGATCGAGCGGGAGGACAAGGAGCGCAGGCAGGACTGGACGCTGCGCGGTTTTCGCCAGTTCGATGCGCCCGTCTCCATCGTGGTGACCTACGACCGCGCGATCCTCGGCAGCGACATTGCGCCGTTCGATTGCGGTGCGATCACCAATGCGCTGGTCAACGCGGCATGGTCGCGCGGGCTGGGCTGCGTGATCAACTCGCAGGGGATCATGCAGAGCCCCGTGGTGCGCGAGCATGCGGACATCCCCGAGGATCAGGTGATCATGATCTGCGTCGCGATGGGCTGGCCCGACCCGGATTTCCCCGCCAACGCGGTCGTCTCCGAACGCAAGCCGCTGGACGAAACCGTCCGCTTCGTCGGGTTCGACGGCTGAGGGGAGAGCCTGCCCGCGCAGGCCTTCCCCCCACCGATCCTAGGCGGTAACTTCGGCCATCTCGGCGGCGCAGCGCTCCACCCAGCTCTTCACCTCCGGCCCTGCGGGCAGCGCATCGCCGAACCACTGGAACGGCGAGCTCAGCAGCATGTCCGCCGCGCTGAACCGTTCGCCCAGCAGCCACGGGCCGACGCGCAGGGGAGTGGCGAGCGTCTCCAGCATCCGCTCCATGTCGCCGAGCCCGTCGGTGACGACCGGATGGTCGATGCCTGCCCACTGGAGGATCAGCAGCGGCTCCATGATGCCCTGATAGTAGGACAGCCACGAAAGATACGCCCCGCGCCCCGCCTCGCCCGGCAGCGGGCCCAGTTTCGCCTGCGGGTACTTGTCGGTCAGGTAGAGCATGATCGCCCCGCGCTCGCGCACACGCTCGTCGCCATCGACGAGGTAGGGCACCTTCTTTTCCGGGTGCGGATTGTCCGGGTCCGGCGCGCCAGAGCCATCCTGCCGCCGGATGGTGACCTCGCGAATATCGGCATCGGCGCCGAGCATGCGGACCAGATGGACCACCGTATCGGAGCGGCTCTGGGGCGAGTGATAGAGCGTAAGCATGTGCTTTTTCCTTTCCGTTTGCGATGACACAGGGATATGCCCGCCCTCCTGACAGAAAGAGGCAGCAGCGATGGCACGGCAGGACAGGTTGATGCGACTGCTCGCCGCGCTCAGGCGGCTGCCCTCGCCCGTCACGGGGGCGCGGCTGGCGGCGGAAACCGAAATCTCGCAGCGCCAGCTCTATCGCGACATCGCCACCTTGCGCGCCGGCGGCGTGCTGATCGATGGTGCAGCAGGCTTTGGCTACACGCTGACCGAAGACCCCGCGCTGCCGCCGCAAAGCTTCACGCGCCTGGAAACCGAGGCGCTGATGCTGGCGGTGGGCAGTCTGGACGAGCTGGGTGACGAGCGGCTCGCCAAGGCGGGCCGCGACGCAATGGCGCGGATCATCGCCACCCTGCCCGACCGTCAGGCGCGCCAGTCCATGCACGCGATCATGCGATCGTGGCGCATGCCCGCAGAGCGCCCGCAAATCGCGGTCGATGTCGATCTGCTACGCCAGGCCTGCTGGGACGAGATGAGCGTGACGATTACCTATCGCGACCGGCAGGACCGGCACTCGACCCGCGAAATCCTCCCGCTGGGCCTCTCCTACAGCCCGACGACGCTGATGGTCGTCGGCTGGTGCCTGCTGCGCGAAGGATACCGCACCTTCGAGGTCGCGCGGATGGAACGGCTGGAGCTGGGCGAGACGAGCTTCCGCCCCCGCAGGGTCGAGCTGCTGCGCCGCTATCAGGCGATGCGCATGGCGGAATGGGAAGCGCAGAAGGCGGCGGAGCGGCAGGCCATCCCACCGCCCCGCAGCACAAACTACCGCAGGTTGACCACGTTGTCCGTCTCGGGGCGCTCGCGGCGACCATCGTAGAGAGTCTGCATCGGATCGTCGCCGACCACGATCGCCATGTTCGCGCCGAAGCCGTTGAAGTCGGTCTTCATCGCCGCGCCATAGGCACCCAGCATGCCGATCTCGACATAGTCGCCCGCCTTGATGTCGGCCGGAAGCGCGAAGGGCCCTTCCATGTAGTCCGCATCGTCGCAGGTCGGGCCGTAGAGCGAGAAGTCTTCGCTAGCGGCATGCTCGTCATGGCCGAGCGCGCGGACCGGGAATTTCCAGCCCAGGTGCGCGGCATCGTACAATGCGCCATAGGCACCGTCGTTGATGTACAGCTCCGTCCCGCGGCGCTTTTCGACCTTCGCCAGCAGCGAGGAATATTCCGCGCACAGCGCCCGGCCGGGCTCGCACCACAGCTCCGCCGAATAGGAAATCGGCAGCGATTCGGATGCGCGGAAGATCACGTCGAAATAGTCTTCGAGCGGCGGCGGCTCCATCCCCGGGTAGATGCTCGGGAAGCCCCCGCCCACGTCGATGATGTCGATCACCACGCTGGACGAAGCAATCGCGGCGCGCGCGCGCTCGAGTGCCTGCACATAGGCAAACGGCGTCATCGCCTGGCTGCCGACATGGAAGCACACGCCCAGCCAGTCGCAATGCTGGCGGGTCTGCTGCAGCAGCACGGGCGCGTCGATCAGATCGGTGCCGAACTTGCTCGCGAGCGACAGCTCGGAGAATTCGGAAGAGACGCGCAGACGCACCAGCAGCTTGAGGTCTTTTGCCGGGCTGCCGTCGGGCGCGCGGCACGCATCGACGATCTTGGCCAGCTCTTCCTCGCTATCGAGGCTGAAGGTGCGGCAGCCGTGCTGGTGATACGCCTCGGCAATCGCGCTGCGCGGCTTGACCGGGTGCATGAAGCACAGCTCCGCATCGGGCAGCAGCCCGCGCACGAGGCGGACCTCGGCGATCGAGGCGACGTCGTAATGGGTGATCCCGTTGTCCCACAGGATACCGATCAGATCGGGCGAAGGATTCGCTTTTACCGCGTAGAGTGCACGCCCGCGAAAGCCGTCCACGAAGAAACGCGCAGCGCGTGCCGCAGCGTGCGGACGGTTCAGGATAACCGGTTCGTCAGGCGAAAGCGCCGCAACTACGGATCGAGCGTCGGGATAAGTGGCCAATTCAAGGGACCCCCAAAACGGTTAGGTTTCAGACAAGGGCTGCCTTGCGGTTAGAGTCCCCTTGGGGCAGCGGAGGCGCGCAAATAGGCGTTCCGCAGCATGATGCAAGAGAAATCGGTATGCGCAGCATCTGATGATTCAACGCTGCCCAGCCTAGGAGTTCCGAAGAGGGTTCCGCAACCCCGGTCGCCCCCGGCATGAGCGGGCAGGAAACCGCCCTTGTCGCGTTACGACAGGCGGTTGCGGAATTCCTCGTACCCGAAGCGTTTCACGCATTCGAGCACGTCGGTTTCGCTGTCCCACAGCCAGATCGAGGGAAGCGGAACGCCGTTGAAGGTGTTGGTCTTCACCATCGAATAATGCGCCTGGTCGAGGAAGGCGATCCGCTGGCCCGCCTCGTTGGGCACGGGCAGCGAATATTCGCCGATCACGTCGCCGGCGAGGCATGACGGGCCGCCGAGGCGCACGGGCGGCTCACCCGCTTTCTCGTGCAGCATGGCGGGCCGGTACGGCGCTTCGATCACGTCGGGCATGTGGCAGGTGGCGGAGATGTCGGTGATCGCAATCGGGCCGTCGTTCTCTCCGGTATCGAGGATCGTGCCCACCAGAATGCCGGCATCGAGCGCGACCGCCTCGCCCGGTTCGAGGTAGATTTCCGCGCCGGTATCGTCCTTCGCATCGCGCAGGAACTCGATCAGCTCCTCGCGCTCGTAATCGGCGCGGGTGATGTGGTGCCCGCCGCCCATGTTGATCCACTTGAGCTGGCCGAAATACGGCTCGATCGCGTCGAACACCCGGTCCCAGGTGCGGTGCAGCGGCTCGAAGCCCTGTTCGCACAGGTTGTGGAAGTGGATGCCCTCTACGCCCTCCATATGCTCTTCGGTGAGCTGGCTGAGCGGGAAGCCGAGGCGGCTGCCGGGCGAAGACGGGTCGTAGCGTGGCACTTCGCCGGTCGGCACCTGCGGATTGATCCTGAGGCCTACGTCGAACGCCCCGCCGCTTGCCCTCGCCTGTTCCAGGATCAGCGCGGCGCGCTGCATCTGGCCGGGCGAGTTGAAGATCACATGGTCGGAAAGCCGCGCGACCTCCTCCAGCTCCTCGGGCTTGTAGGCCGCGCAATAGGTGCTGATCTCGCCATCGTAGAACTCGCTGGCGAGCCGCGCTTCCCACAGGCCGGAGGTGCACACGCCATCCAGATATTCTCCGATGATCGGCGCTGTGCTCCACATGCTGAAGGCTTTCAGCGCGCTGAGCATCTTGATCTCCGCCTCGTCGCGAATCTCGGCAAGGATACGGCAATTCTCGCGCAGCTTCGCCGCATCCACCACGAAGGCGGGCGTATCCACGCGGTTGAGATCGAAATGGGCGAAGGCGCCCGGGTCACCGGCTTTTGTTTCCATGATCACCAGATAGGGAAGCTTTCGGGTGCTGTCATCGGGCGGCGTCATGCATCGATCGAGGATTTGTGACGCGCGCGCCGTGTGGTGCTAGACCAGCCTGGCTTTGGGGACCTGCGGGGGACGCGAGATGCTGCGCTTTTCGGCAATGCTGTTTTGCCTGCTGGCGCTGGTGGCATCGGCGGGCGCGAGCGCGGGCGAACTCGACACGTTCGTCGATGCGCAGATGGAGCGCACGCCTCTGCCGGGCGTCGCCTGGGCCGTGGTCGATGGCGACGCGATCACCACCGGCGCGCACGGCAAGATCGAGGCGGGCGGCAATGCCGCGGTGACCGAGGACACGCCGTTTCTGCTCGGCTCGATCTCGAAAAGCTTCACCGCGCTGGCGGTGATGCAGCTGGTCGAGGCAGGAAAGGTCGATCTCGACGCGCCGATCGCGCGCTATCTGCCAGAGTTTGCGGGCAAGCCTGCGGGGGCGATCACCGTGCGTCAGCTGCTCGGCCACATCAGCGGATACTCGACCCTGCAAGGCAACAGCACGCCGGATGACAGCGGCACAGGGGCCGCTACGATTGCCCACCGCGCGGCATGGTATGCAGACCAGTCGCCAGCCTACGCGCCGGGAGCGCGATGGGCCTATTCCAACGCCAACTACCTGATCCTCGGCCGTTTGATCGAGGTTGTCGGCCGCATGCCCTACCCCGACTATATCACCACGAAGATCTTCGGGCCGCTGGGGATGGAGCACAGCTTCGTATCGGGTGCCGGAGAGCGCCGCGCGATGGCCCGGGGGCATACGCCGTGGTTCGGGTCGATGCGCCCGGTTGCCGCGCAAGGCGCAACGCTGGCCTCGGCCCCGCAAGGCGGGATCGTCTCCACCGCAGGCGACACGGCGCGCTATCTGCGGATGATGATGAATGGGCGGGACGATATTCTGAGCGCGGCGGGTAAGGCGCGGATGTTGCAACCCGCGAGCGAGGCAACGCCCGGTTATGGCCTCGGCTGGATGCTCGATGGCGCGGAGGGCAGCGCCTATCACACCGGCACCAGCCCCGGCTTCGATACGATCGCCGCGATGATCCCGGCCAAGCGGCGCGGCGTGGTGGTGCTGACCAACGGCAGCAGCGGGATGGGGTTCGCCGAGAGCACCGACCTGCGCCTCGGCCTGATCGCCCGCGCGCTCGACCTGCCGCAGGCCGAGGATACCGGCGCCACAATGCGCAAGGCCAATTTCCTCGCCCTCGCCGCCGCGCCGGTGATCTTCCTGCTGGCGATCATCTGGGCGTGGTGGAAACGCGGCGCACTGCGGACGAAGCGAGCGAACCGCTTCGGCCTGTTCAGCCTGTGGTTCCCGCTGCCCGCGATGGCGGCGCTGGCGTGGGTCTGCATCGCGCTGATCCCGCAGCTATTCGGCGTCTCGCTATCGACACTGCGGGAGTACCAGCCCGATATGGCACTGCTGCTGCTGGCAACCGCGGTTCTCGGGCTGGTGTGGGCGGTGACACGGCTGGCAATAGGCTATAGCGGGCGTCCGCCAACCGGCTGACCAGTGGCCAGCGTCACCGCTTCTCCAGAACCTCCAGCGCACGTGTAATCGCGGGGTCCGAGCCATCGGCAGCCGTGCTCGCAGGCTCGATAGCAACATCGGCAACGTAGTCCTCTCGCGGGGTTCCGTCGACGTGGAACAGCGCCTCGCCGCCCAGATCGACGCGCGCGCTGCTCAGTTCGAGCTGCTCATTCCACAGCCCGCCCAGCAGATCGCCCATGTTGGAGCCGATCGTGGTCGCATCGCTGGCCGCGTCCATCCCGATGACGATCCCCTCGCCCATGCTGCCGGTCCACCGACCGTGGAGCACGACCACGGGGCCATCGAAGCGCGGCTCACGCGGGAAGACATATTCGACGAACTGGCGCGGCACGGTGAACTCGCGCTCCAGCGCAGGGATGCGATGCATCTGGTAGGGGCTCACCCGGTCGGTGAAGTGCCCGATGATCGAACGGCCGACCTCGGTGTTCCCGCCGCTGGGCGTCTCGCGCATGTCGAGGATGATCGCGCGCGCGCCGGCCCCGATGGCCTCTTTCATCGCCGTATCGAAGGCGGTGATCGTGCCGTTGTCGCCCAGCGAATTGAGCGGCGTGAGCACAGCAACATCGCCGCCGGTGCCGACGAAGGAGAGGTCGACCAGTTTCCGGTCGTTCAGCGAATTGGCCCAGTCGCGGGTAGAGGCCAGCTCAAAGCTGCGGACCTGCCCCTTGGCCGACCGAATCTCCAGCGTGCGATCGCCCTTGCGCCGCCCGTTGACCGCCAGCGTCAGCCCGTAGTCGAGCTGTGCGGCGGTGGGATCGGCCAGCACCTCGTCGAACGGAGCCTGTGCGGCAGTCTTCACCGGTTTGCCATCGACCGAGAGCACCTCGTCCCCCGGCCGCAACCCCGCGTCGAACGCGGGCGATCCACGCCGCACATCGACGATCACCGCCTTGCCATCCTCGAACCGGGCATCGAGATCGGCGGCGGTCATCACGATCGCGTAGTCGTCATCCTCGAACGGGCCGACGATCAGATGCGGGTCCATGAAGGTCAGCGCGGTACGGTGCATGATCCGCCGCAGCGCCGCCTTGTCGGGCGCCTTCGCGGCCAACGCGCGCGACCGCTTCAGCTGCGCCTCGACGTCGATGTCGTCGCGCTCGAGATAAGCGTATTTGTCACGCAGCAGCTGCTCGAACTCGTCCCACGCCGCAGCCGCATCGAAGGCAGCTACATTCGACGCGGACTCGCTCGCAGCGTCTTGCGCGGCAACGGGCATGGACGCGCCCAGCGAGGCGAGAAGCAGGCACCCGAGGGCGATCTTGCGCATGGTCTGAAAGTCTCCGGCTGTTTCGTTCGTTCGGCGGTCAGCCAAACGCAGTCGGCCAAGGGTGTGTCAACCGGCCCGAACCGGCCCGCCCACCGATTGCGCCATCACGGCTTGAAGATGAAGAACGACCCCGCGCCGATCAGCGCGAACCCGATCAGCTGGTTGAGACCGGGCTTCTCTCCGAACATGAAGAAAGCGACGATGACGAAGCCGACTAGCGAGAAGATAGTGGTGATCGTCTTGAGCTCGGCCAGCGAATAGGCCGCGATGCCGATCCGGTTCGCGGGAACGGCGAACACGTATTCGCCCAGTGCGATCAGCCACGACACGCCGATCGCCCACACCAGCGTTTTTTCCGGCGCCTTGAGGTTGGCGTACCACGCGACGTTCATCACGATGTTCGACAGCGCCAGCAGGGCGATCGGTGCCAGCAGCGCAAGTTTCGGGCTCACTGCACATTCTCCAGAGCAGTCTCGAAAGCGGCCAGCGCCTCGGCGTCGAAACAGACCAGCGCGATGCGGTCGAACGCGTCGGGTTTCTCCGCCACCACGTCCGCGACCGTTCGGGCCGCGACCTGCGCCGCGCGATCCAGCGGATAGCCGTAGATCCCGGTCGAGATGGCGGGAATGCCCACACTGCGCGCGCCGATCTCGACCGCGCGGGCGAGCGATTCCCGGTAACAGCTCGCCAGCTGCTCGGGCTCGCCATGATCGCCGCCGCGCCAGACCGGGCCGACGGTGTGGATGACGTGCGATGCGGGCAGGCGATAGCCCTTGGTGACTTTCGCCTGTCCTGTTTCGCACCCACCCAGCGAGCGGCATTCCTCCAGAAGGTCCGGCCCCGCCGCCCGGTGGATCGCGCCATCCACGCCGCCCCCGCCCAGCAGCGAGGAATTGGCAGCATTGACGATGGCATCGAATTGCATCGTGGTAATATCGCCCGCTTCAACGTCGATAGCGGTCAGACCCATAGCTCCGCCCATTGCAATTGCTCCCGTGCGAAGAGAGCAGGTTACCGGATTCGATCTGCGCGATCCATCCGCCGACCGGGTCAGCGAATGGTCTGTGCGTCACATCGCGCAGATCTCGCCGGACTGTTTCCCTTCATGCACGAGGTTGAAGCATCCCTGTGAAAAACCGTCAGAGGTGCAATAGCCATCGACCTCCTCGCCTATCTCCGCCGACGGATCGCGCGACCGACAAAAATGCTCGCAATCCGAACGGGATCGGCAACTCTTGTTAAAATCGGATGCCAGTCCGGCGCCAGGCATAGGTTCACCGGCCGGCGCCTGCGATGCTGGCGCCTGCTCGCTGAAGGTGGATGGCTGGTCAGGTGGATCGCAGGCCGCCAGCAGGAGGACCAGAAAAGCCGCCGCTGCCGACCTGCTGACCATCAGAATTTCACAGGCCCGTCCAGCTCCTTCACGTTCCACGGAAGGCCGTGCTGGTTCAGCATCTCCATGAAGGGATCGGGATCGAACTGCTCCATGTTGAACACGCCGTCGCCGTCCCACGTGCCCTGCACCATCATCGCAGAACCGATCATCGCGGGCACGCCGGTGGTGTAGCTGACCGCCTGGTTGCCGGTTTCCTCGTAGGCGGCTTCATGGCTGCAGATGTTGTTGATGTAGAACGTCTTCTCGCCGCTGCCGTCGAGCGCTTCGCCGGTCGCGATGACGCCGATATTGGTCTTGCCCTTGGTCGTCTCGCCCAGGCTTTCGGGCTTGGGCAACACGGCGGCGAGGAACTGCAGCGGGATGATCTCGCGGCCCTGATACTTCACCGGTTCGATGCTGGTCATGCCGACCGCCTGCAGCACGCTGAGATGCTTGATGTATTCATCGCCGAAGGTCATCCAGAAGCGCGCGCGCTCCAGCTCGGGGACGAACTTCGCAAGGCTTTCCAGCTCCTCGTGGTACATCATGTAGGCGTTCTTGGGGCCGACCTCCTCGAAGTCGAACTCGGTCTTCACCTGCATCGCGGGCGTTTCCACCCATTCGCCGTTTTCCCAGTGACGCGCGGGCGCGGTCACTTCGCGGATGTTGATTTCGGGGTTGAAATTGGTCGCGAAGGCCTGCCCGTGATCGCCGCCATTGCAGTCGAGAATGTCGAGCTGGCGGATGGTCTTCAGCTTGTGCTTCTTGAGCCACATCGTGAACACGCTGGTCACGCCCGGATCGAAGCCCGATCCGAGCAGCGCGGTCAGCCCGGCATCCTTGAAGCGGTCCTGATAGGCCCACTGCCAGTGATATTCGAACTTCGCCTCGTCCTTGGGCTCGTAGTTCGCGGTGTCGAGGTAATCGACGCCCGCCTCAAGGCACGCATCCATGATCGGCAGGTCCTGGTAGGGCAGCGCGAGGTTCACGACCAGTTTGGGCCCGATCTTCTTGATCAGGTTGACCATCGCGGGGACTTCCTCGGCATCGATCTCGTAGGTCGAAATCTCCACGCCCGTGCGATCCTTCACCGAGGCGGCAATCGCATCGCACTTCGATTTCGTGCGGCTGGCAAGGTGAATGTCGCTGAAGATGTCCTTGTTCATCGCCATCTTGTGGACGCAGACCGAGCTCACGCCCCCTGCCCCGATCACCAGAACCTTCGCCATGTGTGTCTTCCTTTCGAATACGAATCTTTGCGCGCGCCCTTAGCCAAACGGACGCGCGCCTCCAAACGATCCGGCGCGCATTGCGGCAAAGCGTGCTTTCCTAACCCGGTCGGGGGTTCTAACGGGGGCGCATGAGCGCGCCAAACCCCATCATCGACCTGCCTGAACCGGGGCGCCGTGACCCGGCCGGATTTTTCGCCTCAAGACACTGTGTCAGGTGTGTCAGCCGCCCCGCAGGAGCGACGAGCTGATGCCCGACATGCGCACCCCGACTCGCGATGGCGTGATCGCCGCTGCGCGCAGCATCGCGCAGATCCTGCCGCCCACCCCGCTGCTGCCGGTCGAGATCGGCGGCGTGCGCTGCTGGATCAAGGCGGAAAGCCTGCAACCGATCGGCGCGTTCAAGATCCGTGGCGGCTGGTGGCGGCTTTCGTGTCTGAGCGAAGAGGAACGCGCGCGCGGCGTGGTCGCGGTCTCCAGCGGCAACCATGCGCAGGGCGTCGCCTGGGCGGCGAGGAAGCTCGGGATCAAGGCGGCGATCGTGATGCCGCGCAATGCACCCAGAGTGAAGCTTGAAGCGACCAAAGCGCTGGGCGCGGAGATCATCCTCTATGATCGCCCCGGCGAAGACCGGGACGAGGTCGCCGCGCGCGAGATCGAAAAGCGCGGCGCAGTGCTGGTACACGCCTTTGCCGATGCCTGGGTGATCGAAGGACAAGGCAGTGCAGGGATCGAGTTTACCGAGCAGCTGGGCAAGCAGCCGCCGATGATCCTCGCCTGTTGCGGCGGCGGCGGGCTGACCGCGGGGCTGGCGCTGGCCTGCCCGGAAAGCAAGGTCGTGCCGGTCGAGCCCGAAGGGTGGGACATGGTCGGCCAGGCGCTGGCGCAAGGCGAGATCGTGCAGGTCGCGTCCGATGCGCCGACAACCATCTGCGATGCGCTCCAGCCGCCGGCGACCCAGCAGATCAACCTCGATGTGCTGCGCGGTCGTGCGCAGCCCGGCGTGACCGTTTCCGACGAAGACGTGCGCACCGCACAGCGCTTCGCCTTTGCGAAACTCGGCCTCGTGGCAGAGCCCGGCGGCTCGGCGGCCCTTGCGGCAGCCCTTGCCGGTAAGCTAGCGCTGGAAGATGATACCGTCATCATGCTGACCGGACGCAATGTCGACCCCACGGCCTATGCCGCGACCATCGCGCCCGACGCAGCCTGAACACCGCAACCGGAGACTACCCCCCATGCCGCAAGGCGATACCCACATCATCGACCGTTCGGTGGTCCGCAAGAGCTCGGGCCTCAAGGACACGCTGCTCGACAAGGCCTTCGCCACCGCGTTTCGCGGGCTGGTCTACGCGCAGATCTGGGAAGACCCGGTGGTCGACATGGAAGGCCTGCAGATCAACGAGGACAGCCGCGTGCTGTGCATCGCCAGCGGCAGCTGCAACGCGCTGAGCTACCTCACGGCGAACCCTGCCGCGATCACTGCGGTCGATCTCAACCGCGCGCATATCGCGCTGGGCCGGCTGAAGATCGCCGCGATCAACGCCCTTCCCAATTACGACCTGTTCCGCCGCTTCTTCGCGCATTCCGATTACAAGGAAAACGTGTCGATCTACGAAGACCGGATCGCCCCGCTGCTGGACGCGGAAAGCCGCAAGTACTGGGAGGGGCGCGACATTCGCGGCCGCCGCCGGATCACCCAGTTCCAGCGCGGGATCTACAAGCAGGGCCTGCTGGGCAACTTCATCGGCATGGCCCACCTGTTCGCCAAGCTGTACGGCGTGGACCTGCGCAAGGTGCTGGAAGCGCCCAGCGTGGAAGAACAGCGCGAGGTGTTCGAGAACGAGCTGGCCCCGGTGTTCGACAAGAAGTTCGTCCGCTGGGTGACCAACCAGCCCGCCTCTCTGTTCGGCCTCGGCATTCCGCCCGCGCAGTACGACGCGCTGGCAGGTGACGAGAAGATGGCCGAAGTGCTGCGCAAGCGGCTGGAGAAGCTGGCCTGCGATTTCGACGTGAAGGACAACTACTTCGCATGGCAGGCGTTCAATCGCGGCTATTCGAAGGACGAAAACGCCTCGCTGCCGCCTTACCTCCAGCGCGAGAACTACGCCGACCTGCGTGAGCGGGTCGCCCGGCTGAGCGTGCAGCGCGCCAACCTTTCGGAATTCCTCTCCTCGCAACCCGCGATGAGCCTCGATCGCTACGTCTTCCTCGACGCGCAGGACTGGATGGACGATCACCAGCTGACCGATCTGTGGCGCGAAGTCACGCGCACGGCACGCAAGGGTGCGCGGGTGCTGTTCCGCACCGCTGCCGAGCCCAGCCTGCTGCCGGGCCGCGTGCCGAACGAGATCCTCGACCAGTGGACCTATCACGACGAGCTGTCGAAAGATCTGACCCAGCGCGACCGCAGCTCGATCTACGGCGGCGTGCACCTCTACGAGCTGACGTGATGGCCGACGCGGGGGGCAACCACGATCACGCCGCGCTGATGGATTCGATCTATCGCGGGCAGAAGTACATCTACGACGTCACGCGCAAGTACTACCTGTTCGGGCGCGACGATCTGATCCGTGGGCTGAATTGCGCGTCCGGCGATGCGGTGCTGGAAATCGCCTGCGGCACGGGGCGCAACCTTGCCAAGGTGCAGCACGCCTACCCCGGCACCAAGCTGTTCGGGATCGATATTTCGGCGGAAATGCTCAGCAGTGCGCAGGCCAAGCTGGGTACCAACGCGATCCTCGCACCGGCCGATGCGCGCCAGTTCGATGCGCGCGCCATGCTCGGCCGCCCGACATTCGATCGGGTGATCCTGTCCTATTCGATCTCCATGATTCCCGACTGGGAGCGCGCGATGCGCCATGCGGCCACACTGGTCGCGCCGGGCGGGTCGCTGCACGTGGTCGATTTCGGCAGCTACAGCGCGCGCGACACGCTGGGCGCGCGGATCCTGAAGTGGTGGCTCAAGCAGTTCCACGTCTCCCCCAGGCTCGACCTGCCCGAGGTCGCGGAAGAAATTGGCGCACAGCCCGGCTGGCGGCGCGAGGGGCGCGACGGAATGGGCGGCTATTACCGGCTGGAGCGGCTGACCCGCGAGGCCGGGGCCACGGATTGACAGGCCCGCTGCCCAGCGCCACGCTCGGCGCAAAATCTCAGGGGGAATGAATGCAGGCTCAAATGCTCGCTCCGGGCGCGGTGCTCGTCGCTTGGTCGCTCGTGGTGCTGCTGTGGATGGCGGCGGTGCGCCTTCCCGCGATGGCGAAGATCGCGGACCAGGTGCAAGGTGCCAAGCGCGGTGGCCGGGGACAGGACCTGGAAGGGGTCATCCCCGACAAGGTCAACTGGAAGGCACATAACTACAGCCACCTGATGGAACAGCCCACGCTGTTCTACGCCACCATCGTGATCCTCGCGATCCTCGCCCCCAGCCCGCTCGCGATCCTGCTGGCGTGGATCTACGTGGGGCTGCGCATCGTGCACTCGGTCTGGCAGGCGACCGTCAACATCGTGGCGATTCGCTTCCTGCTGTTCATCACCTCTACCCTCGCCCTGATCGCGCTCGCGGTCATGGCCCTCATTGCAACTCTCGGAGCGCCCTCATGATCGGCATGGATATCCTGCAACCCGTCGTCGCGCTGATGATCTGGACCATGATCATGTGGGTCTGGATGTACGCGACCCGCATTCCGGCGATGCAGAAGAACCCCGATATCGACGCGAACCGGCTGGTCGGCGCGACCGGCGCGAGCCTGCGGGCGATGCTGCCCGAACGGGTCAACTGGAAGGCGGACAACTACAACCACCTGCACGAACAGCCGACGGTGTTCTACGCAGTCGGGATCGTGCTCGCGATTATCGGCGCGGGCGACGGCGTTCCGGCTCTGCTGGCATGGATCTACGCCGGTCTGCGGGTGATCCACACGATCGTGCAGGTCACTGCAAACCGCGTGCTGGTCCGCTTCGTGCTGTTCGCGGTGTCCAGCATCGTGCTGATGGCGCTGATCGGGATCGCCGCAGCGCGGGTGTTTGGAGGCTGAGAATCGGAAAGCTGGCGGGTGCGATCCTTTTCAGGAAGGCATCCGGCCCGCGCCCTACTCGGCTGCTTCGGCTTCCTCGACGTGGCCGTGCAGGTCGATCTCGATCCCTGACAGGAACCGCTCCGCATCCAGCGCAGCCATGCAGCCGGTGCCCGCAGCAGTCACCGCCTGGCGATAGGTGTGGTCCATCACGTCGCCGCATGCGAACACGCCGGGGATCTCGGTCTTGGGCGTGCCCGGCTCGACCTTCAGGTAACCGCCGTCTTCCAGCGGCAGCTGGCCCTGGAACAGCTCGGTCGCGGGGGCATGGCCGATCGCGACGAAGGCCCCGTCGACCTCCAGCGTAGATTCCTCGCCCGTCTGCGTGTCCTTGAGGACCAGATGATGCAGCGCGCCGTTCTCGCCCGGGACGAACCGCTCGACCGCCTTGTTCCACAGCGGCGTGATCTTGTCCGAAGCGAACAGCCGTTCCTGCAGGATCTTCTCCGCGCGCAACTCGTCGCGGCGGTGGATCAGCGTCACGTCGTCGGAGTGGTTGGTGAGGTACAGCGCCTCTTCGACCGCGGTGTTGCCGCCGCCGATCACCGCGACTTTCTTGCCGCGGTAGAAGAAGCCGTCGCAGGTCGCGCAGGCCGACACGCCCTTCCCGCCCAGCTCCTGTTCGCCCGGCACGCCGAGCCACTTGGCCGAGGCACCGGTCGCGATCACCACCGTGCTCGCGATATACTCGTCGCCGCTATCACCCTTGGCGCGGAACGGCGGGCCCGACTTGAGGTCGATCTCCACGATCGTGTCCCAGATCATCTGCGTGCCGACATGCTCGGCCTGCGCGCGCATTTGCTCCATCAGCCACGGGCCCTGAATCACATCGGCGAAGCCGGGATAGTTCTCGACATCGGTGGTGATGGTCAGCTGCCCGCCCGGTTGCAGGCCCTGGACCATGATCGGCTGGAGCATCGCGCGCGCGCCGTAAATGGCCGCGCTGTAGCCCGCCGGGCCGGAACCGATGATGAGCATCTTGGTGCGGTGCGTCGCCATGTGCGAAGCGTCTCCTGTCAGTCTAAAGTCTTGCGGCGAATATGGGGATCATGGCGCGCAGAGTCACGCCACGAAGCGCGCCTGAAGCTGGTCGCGCAGCGCGTCATCCACACCAATCGTCTGCGCCAGAAACGCATCGAGCGATCCCCAGCGCCGATCCACCGTCCCGATGAAGCGGTCGAAATAACTCTCGCGCACCTGCATCAGCGCGTCGATCGTCGGCCGGTCGAGCGGGCCGAGCCGCGCCTCGATCCCCGGCAGGGACTGCCTCTCGAGGATGTCGTAGGTGGGCGCGTCATTGGTGCGCAGGAACTCGGTGACCATGTCGGCACGCGATACGCCAAGGATATGGTGCAGCAACGCAGCCGCTATCCCCGTGCGGTCCTTGCCCGCGAAGCAATGGACCAGGCTGGCCCCGTCGCGATCCGCCAGAGTGCGCAGGTACTGCCCGAAAATCACCTGCATCGCCGGGTTCTCGGGCATACGGGTGTACAGCGTCAGCATCCGCTCCTGCGCGGTCTCGGGCGTAAGCTCGCGCTTCTCCTGTGGGACGTGCGGCGGGCTGGAGCTGGTTTCGCCATCGTAGAACACGACCTCGCCATCCCACAGATCGGGGCGGCGGCATGGGTGGCGTTCCCGCTCTCCATTGCCGCGCAGGTCGATCACGGTGCGGATGCCCAGATCGGCGAAGGTCCGCAGGTCCGCGTCACTCGCTTCGACATGCTGGCCAGAGCGATAGAGCAGCCCGCTCACCACGCGCCCCCCGCCCTGCGTGGGATAACCGCCATAATCGCGGAAATTGTGAATCCCCTCGGTGGCGAGGAAGGTGGCGTCGCTATCGGTGCTCATGCAGGATCGGTTGGCAGGAGCGCCGGGTGCGCGCAACCACCGACGACAAATTGCAAAGCGCAACCCTTGCCAAATCCGCTCATTTGCCCGAACCGATGGCCCAAACGAAAGCGGGATCGAGGAGCAAAGCATGGCAGACTACCAGACCATTCGCGTCGAACAGACCGACGGGATCGTGACCCTGACGCTGAACAAGCCGGACAAGCTCAATGCGATGGGGCCGGAGATGGTCGGCGAAATGCTCAAAGCGTTCGATGCGCTGCCCGCGATGGGCGCACGCGCGCTGATCATCACCGGAGAGGGACGCGGGTTCAGTTCCGGCGCGGAACTGGGCGGGCGCACCTTCGATGGCGGCAATCCGGGCGATGCCTCGCGCCGGTCGCTGCAGACCAGTTTCAACCCGCTGATGCTGAGCCTCGCCGGGCTAGACATTCCGGTGGTGACGGCGATCAACGGCGCGGCTGCCGGTATCGGCTGCACGCTGGCGCTGTCGGGCGACCTGATCGTGGCGGGCAAGTCCGCCTATTTCCTGCAGGCCTTCGTCAATATCGGCCTGGTGCCCGATGGCGGCGCGACCTGGGTGCTGCCCAAGGCGGCGGGCATCCCGGCGGCGATGGAGGCGATGCTGCTGGGCGAGCGCATTCCCGCAGAGCGCGCTTACGAACTGGGCATGGTCAACCGCTGCGTCGAGGATGCGGCGGTGATGGACGAGGCGCAGGCGCTGGCCACCAGGCTGGCCAATGGCCCGACCGTTGCGATGGGGCAGATCCGGCGGCTGGTCCGCAATGCGCAATCGCAAAGCCTGTCCGACGCGATGAATGCCGAGGCCGAGGCACAGCGGATCGCGGGCAATAGCGAGGATTTCAAGGAAGGCGTTCAGGCCTTCCTCGGCAAGCGCGAGGCGCAGTTCAAGGGGCGCTAGTCGCCGCGCGAGATATACCGCGCGGGCGGGTGTTTATTCGCCCGCCTGCGCCAGCAGCCCGCGCGCCTGTTTCAGGTGCGGAATGTCGATCATCTCGCCATCGAGCTGGAGCGCGCCTGCATCGGGGTTCTCCTCGAACAGGGCGACGATCCGGCGTGCCCGCTCAAGGTCCTCGTCCGAGGGTGTGAAGGCGCGGTTGGTCGGCCCGATCTGCGCGGGGTGGATGCACATCATGCCCCGAAAGCCGAGCGTGCGGGCCGCCTGCGCGGTGCGGTGCATCCGCTCTTCATCGCGGAAATTGGGGTCGATCGTCTCGATCGGGGCAATGCCTGCCGCGCTTGCCCCCGCGAGGCACAGCGTGCGCGCCAGTGCGAAGGGTTCCAGCAGATTGCCCTGCGCGTCGCGGTTGGCCGCCGCGCCGAAGGCCGCTGCGAGGTCTTCCGCACCCCAGGTCAGCGCGTCGAGCCGGGGCACACCGGCATAGTCGCCCAGCCGGAACAGCGCGGGCGCGGTTTCGGTCGCGACCACGATAAGGCGAATACTCTCCGCCTCCAGCCCGGCGGCGGCCTCCAGCGCGGTGAGGTAGTGGCCCAGCAGGCGCGTTTCGTCCGGCGTCGCCTTGGGCAGCATGATGCCGTCGGGGCGATGCTTCACGATCGCGACCAGATCGGTCAGCGCGTGGGCCGTATCCATCGGGTTGATCCGCACCCATAGCGGCTTGCCCCGCTCGCCCTGCTCCGCCAGCGCCCCGGCGACATGCTCGCGCGCGGCAGGCTTGGCGCTCTCGGCGACCGAATCCTCCAGGTCGAGGATGATCAGGTCGGCTTCGCCCGCCAGCGCCTTTTCAAACTTGCGCGGCGAATCTCCGGGCACGAACAGGAGCGAACGTGCGGTCCACGGGCGGATGGTCGCGGCGGGCATCGCGGCCGCCTTCAGTGCATGCGTGTTCATCCGCACGGCTCTAGCGCGGCCGCGGCCTAGTAACCAGAGCGCCCGCTAGAGGCGACAGCGCACGCTGATATTGCGCGCGATCGCCTTGCGCTTGTCCGGATGCGCACGGTCGCCCTCCGACCAGTCGACCTGATAATCGATCGATTCGTAGATCGTGGTGCGCGGCGTCCACGAATCCGCGCAGGCCATGCGCGCAGCCATCTCCACCTTCGCCGCCAGCTCTCGCCGCGCCTCGCTGGTGTCGCTGAAAAAAGCGCTCTCCACCCCGCGCTCGACCCGGACCAGCTCGGCCCTCTGCGGTTGTTGCGCCATCGACGGGCAGGCGCATAGCGCCGCCAGCACCGCAGCCGGTGCGATCTTGTGAGCCATTCCCATTCCCCCTTCGCGGCGGTTCGCAGCCCCCCCGCGCAGGAGAAAGTTTGCAACCCGCGCGCCGACCGTCAAGCCGCGACACCGATAGAGATGCGACCGGTCGAAGGGAGTTTGAGCGCGGCAGAACGAAACGACCTCACCGGTCGGCCTGCGCCAACCGGTGGGGTCGCCCCGAGAAATGGGATGCGGCTTTAGTAGATCAACACCGGATCGGGATCGATCATCCCGCCCCGGCCGCCGCCCATGAACATCATGCCTGGTGCCGCGAAATTGCCATCGGCAAACATAATGCCTTCGACCGCCTGCGAGGGCACATAGTCTGCCACAGGGTAGAAGACGTCTGCGGGGTTCTCCGCCACGAAGGCACCGTCACCCTCGCCCAGGTTCTGCAACGCGCCCACCGCATCGTCGTAACCATGGCTGCAGGAGCCCGCACCACAGGGACAACCGCTATATTGTTCGACCGGGATGGTGAGATCGGGCTCGATTTCGACTCCGCGATTGGCAAGGTTTGCGGCATTCGCCGCCGCCTCGGCAGCGAATTGCAATTCACCAGAGGTCGCTTGGACCTGGGTGAAGTCGGACCCGCCGTAGGAGACATAGGTGTAGTCACCCCCAAAGCCGACAATGTCGCCCAGACCGTCACCATCCACATCAGCGATGGTGCGCACGAAGCGATCATTGGAGGTCCAGCCACCTGCGGCATCGCTGGCCCCGTAAGAAGCGATCGCGAGGACCGGAGAGGCGAAGGTGCCGTCGCCCTGCGACAGCGAAACAAAAGCCCCGCCCGAACCGAAGCCGACAATGTCGGCATATCCGTCACCATTCACGTCGGCCACGCGGCGCGGATAGGTATCGTCGCTGGCCCAGCCACCACCGGCAGCGGAATAACCGAAGCCGGCAATGCCCAGGATCGTGGAGCCGAACGTGCCGTCGGCCTGACCCAGCGATACGTAGGCACCATTGCCGCCGAAGCCGACGATGTCGGCGCGGCCATCGCCGTTGACGTCGGCGATCTGCCGCGGGAAGCGATCGACCGACGACCAGCCGCCGCCGCTATCGCTCGCACCAAAGCCGTTGAGCGCCAGATTGGTTGCGCCGAAAGTGCCATTGGCCTGACCGAGCGAGACGTAAACGCCTGCAGCGCCAAAGCCGATCAGATCCGCACGACCATCGCCGTTCACGTCCGAGACCGTACGGGGATAGGTGGAGTCATTGGTCCACCCGCCGGCCGCATCGCTCGCACCGAAGCCGTTATAGACCAGCGCGACGTCACCGAAGGCAAGCTGTTGCCCACCCGACGGAGCTTGGCCGAGCGCCACGTACACGCCCGCCGAACCGAAACCGATCAGGTCGACACGGCCATCGCCATTCACGTCGGCAATGGTGCGCGGATAGACGTCGTTGCTGCTCCAGCCGCCACCGGTCTGGCTGGCACCGAAACTGTTATAGGCGAGAAAGGCATTGCCGAAGCCGCCCGAACCGTTCGACAAGGCGACGTACACGCCATCTCCGCCGAACCCGACCAGGTCGGCCCGGCCATCGCCGTTCATATCCTGCGCGATGCGCGGATAGGTGGTGTCATCGGACCAGGCACCGGCCGACTGGCTGTAGCCGAAGCCGGCATAGGCCTGCGTAGCGTTGCCGAAGCTGGAACCGCTGCGTGCGAGCACCATATCGTTGAACATCAACCGTTCGATACTGCTCAGCGTATCGGTGCCGTCGGCCCCGGACACCTGCACACGGCCACCGCTGAGGTTGGTGATCGTGTAGTCCGCCCGGTTGCCGGAGAACACCGCCGTATCGGTCCCTACGCCGCCGTCGATCGTGTCATTGCCTGCATTGCCGCGCAGGATGTTGTCCGCGCTATTGCCGATGATCGTGTCCGCCCCGGCCCCGCCGATCGCGTTCTCGATCACCGTGCCGCGCGCAATCACGAGGTTGCCGACGCGCCCGCGGGTGTTGCCGAACACCTCGGGATTGAGGTTGATCAGCTGGGTGTAGGAAGCATTGGTGAAGGAGTAGTCGAGCGTATCGATCCCGCCATGGTCGATGATCGCCACGGTCGCGTTGGCATTGACCGATGCGTCATACACCGCACGACCCGAGGTGTTGTTGAACCCGTAGGTCGTGTCGCCGGTGCGAGTGCCAGAATAGCTCGCGTAGAGCCCACCATTGGTGGAGATGATATCGGCCACCATCGGCGTGATGGTGTACTGATAGGTAAAGCCCTGCTGGCTGAAATAGGTGTTCTCGCCCGGCGAGAAGTACGACATGATCGTCGTGTTCCAGCTGTCGTTCTGGTACAGGGCGTCGGCCGGATAGTCGGCCGATCCGTTATAGTTGCCACCGTGACCAAGCCCCAGCGCATGGCCGATCTCGTGAATATAGGTCTGGAACGAATAGGTGTTCAGCGTGGTGCCGTAATTCGTCAGCCAATCGGTCGAGACATTGACCCTGCTGTTGCCGGTGAAGAACCCGTTGGACGTCGAGCCGCCGGCGAAGGCACCGGACTCGTTGTCGTCGAAGGTGATCTGCGCGCTGGTCGTGATCTCGCTGAAATTGATCCCGGTGACGTCGGTCCACAGGTTAAGCGCTTCGCGGGCAAGGAACTGCCCTTCCGTCGTCAGACCGGTCAGGTTGACGGTAATCGTACCGCCCGGGGCAACGTTCCAGCGGCGGGTGCTACCGCCCCAGTAACCCGAGGTCAGCTGATCCGAAATCTGGTCATTGGTGAAGATCGGCAGCGCTTCGGCAAGCGCGGTCGTGAGGGTATAGCCGCCGGTGCCGGTGCTGTAGGCGCCGACATCGAGATAATATCCGCCCGAAGTGGTCGCGGTAAACCTGATCTGCGAATAGGTATTTCCGGGATAGGCGATGTCGTCGTTGGTCGCGATCTGGTTGCCGTTGGCATCGCGCAAGGTCAGGATCGTATCGACACCGCTTCCGCTCTGCGGCGCGCTGGTGGTGAAGGAGTACGTCTGCCCCGCAGTCAGAAAGACCCGATACCAGTCATGGTCACCCGAAGTGTCGATCGCTTCCCCAGTATAAGACCCAGGCACCGAGACGTTGGTTGTCGTCGCACTGGACCCTTGCACACCATCGGGCATCTTACTCTCCCCTCAAAGAAAAACTGACCGTGGATAACACGGTTATCGATTCGCCGAAATGGCGTTGGCCCCCTGATCGGCCAGCTGATCGATCAGGTACCCGTCCGCCGGGCGATCCATCAACATGTACTCTATTTCCGGCAATTCGGTTCTGTCTCCGTCTTGGGACAGAACGATATTCAATCTGGAGATCCCGTTGGGAAAAAAGCTCGCGCTCGCCTGAACCCAGTTACCGCCGCCTGCGGCGGGCGCGCTGCCCTCGGCCATAACCGTCTGACGACCGAGCGCGGCATCCAGCCGATCCTTCAGCCGGGCGCAGACCTGGTCGCGGGTCATCCGCTGTTCGAACAGCTTGGCCCCCTCGACTGTGCAGTAGAAGCGGGTATCGCCCGGAAGCTTCGCGGCGGCGCAGCCGGTCGTCATAAGCAAGACCCCCAGAAAAAGCCCGGTCGCAAACAGACGCTGGCGGGCGATCCGTCTCGGCTGCCTGGATGGCCGCAATGTCCGCATAGCTATCCCACTCCCCGGGCCGATATCCGCCAATCAGACGAGCGCTGACGCCTCGGGTCTATTCGCGGAATGCACGGTCTCTCAGCCGCGTGATCGGGGTAAGGATATAGGACAGAACCGATCGCTTGTCGCCGAGTAAGTTTACGGAGGCAGTCATACCCGCAGTCAACGGCTGCTCGCGCCCCGTCTTCTCGCGTAGCTCGTCGAGATCGGCACGCAGCTGCACCGCGTAGAAACTCTCGCCCGTACGCTCGTTGACGGTGGCGTCCGGAGAGATCGAGATCACCTCTCCGTGGATCGAGCCGTATACCGCTGAATCATAGGCGCTGATGTCGATCGTCGCACGCTGGCCGAGCCGCACGGAGGCAATGTCCTGCGGTGCCACGCTCGCCTCGATCGCGAGCTGTTCGCTCGACGCGACGACCTCGACGATTTCCGCACCTGGCGCGACCGCCGCGCCGATCGTGGTCACCAGCACACGGTTGACCCGTCCGCGCACAGGCGATGTGATGGTCGAGCGTTCGACGCGGGCGACCAGCGCGGGCATCACCTCTTGCCGGCTCGCCAGTTCCGCCTGCGCGGTGGCGAGTTCGTCGCCCGCCTGTGCGCGCCACGAATTGCGCACCTGGGTCAGCCCGGCGCGCGCTTCGGACACCGCGTCGCGCGCCTGCGTGACCGCGGCCAGCGCCTGTTCTGCCTCGCTTTGCGCCATCGACGCCTGTGCTTCCGCCTGCTGCCCGGCGAGGCGCGGCTCGATGCCCTTCGCAACCAGCCCGGCGATCGTTTCCGCCTCGCTGCGGGCAAGCTGCGCCGCGGTGCGCCGCCCCGCCAGTGCCGCCTCGGCCTGCGTCACCGAGCGCTGCGCCTGGCCGATCCGTGCGCGCGCCACCGACTCGGCATCGGCCAGCTCTGCCAGCCGCGCGGCATGGAGCGATTGTTCGATCCGGATCTGGGCCGCGGTTTCGGGATTATCCGCCACCGGATAGACCGGCCGCCGCCCGGCGATCTCCGCCTCCAGCCGCGCGATCTTGGCGTTGAGCGCGTCCAGCGTTGCCTGCTTGCTTTGCAGATCGGACCCCGCTTCGGTCAGGTCGAGCAGGACCATCGGCTGCCCCTTGTCGACCAGGTCGCCGGTTTCGACCAGAATCTCCGAAACGATCCCGCCCTCCTGGTTGGAGACGACCTGCAACCGGCCCAGCGGGATGACGCGACCGGTGGCCCGCACGGTACGGTCGAGTTCGGTCACCGCAGCCCATGTCACCGCGGCGACGGTGAACAGCAGGATCATCACCAGCAGCAGGTTGGCCGCCCCACCCGGCCTGAACCGTTCGATCAGCGTTTCCAGCCCGCTCGGTTCCTGATCTTCAGGCGGCGCTGCGCCCACCTCGCGCACCTCGGGTCCGGGCGCAAAGGGGGACCGCAGCAGCTGTGCCGGCTCGGCTGCCGCGCGATTCTGGCCTGAGCCGTCTGCGGGAGGAGGAGTGGTATTCGCGTTCACGATGCGGATACCGTAGCCGACTTGGGCCGTTGCAGTTCTTTCAGGACAGCATCGCGCGGACCATCGACCGCGACCCGCCCGTTCTCGATCACCGCGACCCTGTTCACCAGCCGCAGCAGTGCGGGTCGGTGGGTGATGAGGATGAAGGTACGCCCTTTGATTTCCTGCTCCAGCCGGACGATCATCTCGTATTCG
This sequence comes from Citromicrobium bathyomarinum, assembly GCF_021021475.1. GTDB lineage: Bacteria > Pseudomonadota > Alphaproteobacteria > Sphingomonadales > Sphingomonadaceae > Alteriqipengyuania > Alteriqipengyuania bathyomarina. Next base: position 214,625 of record NZ_JAINWL010000001.1, read on the forward strand.
GTGGCATTGTCCATCGCGCTGGTCGGCTCGTCGAACACCAGCACCGGCGGCTTGCCCGCCAGCGCGCGGGCGATCGCGATCGACTGGCGCTGCCCGCCCGACAAGCTGTCGCCGCGATCGGCCAGCCGCAGATCGTAGCCATTCGCCATCCGGCCGAGGAAGTCGTGCGCGCCCGATACCTTGCACGCGCGCAGCACCTCTTCCATGTCGACCTCGGGCCGGCCCAGCGCGATATTCTCGCGCACGGTGCCGGTCAGCAGCGATGGGTCCTGCAGCACCACGCCGACATGGCGGCGCGCGGCCTTGGCATCGTACTGGCGCACGTCAGTGCCATCGACCAGCACGAGGCCTTCCTGCGGATCGTAGAGATTGAGCAGCAGCTTCGCGATGGTCGACTTGCCCGATCCCACGCGCCCCAGCAGCGCGATGTGGTCGCCCGGCTGGACCGTCAGCGACAGCCCGTCGAGCGTCTTTTCCGCAGCCCCAGGATAGGTGAAAGTGACATTGCGCAACTCCACCCTGCCATCCAGCCGGGCGGGCTGGAGCGCATCATCCCCGCCCGCCTCCGATTTCTGCTCCATCATCTCGTCGATCTGGCGATAGGCCAGCCGCGTGGTCGAGATGCGCGAGAGCAGCGAGGCGATCTGCGCCAGCGGCTGCATCGCTCGACCGCCGAGGATAGAGCACGCGATCAGCGCGCCCATCGTCATCTTGTCGTCCGCGATCTGGAACACGCCCACGATGACCACCCCGGCATAGGAGATGGTGTTGGCCGAGGCCGCGACGGTCACCGACATGGTCGAGATCAGGCGCTGGCGCGAGGAATAGTCGCCATGCATCTGGAGCGAGCGGAGCCAGCGTTCGGTCAGAAGACCGCCCGCACCCGCACTCTTGACCATTTCCAGCGAGCCGACCGTCTCGACCAGCACGGTCTGCTTGTCGAGCGCCTGGCCCAGCGAGCGCGCGGCGAGCCGGTCGAGCGCGGGGCTGGTGATCCAGCCCGCCGCGATCACGATCGGGATCAGCACCAGCGGCACGAACACCACCACCCCGCCGATCATCGCGATGATCACCAGCGTCAGCAGGATGAAAGGGATATCGACCAGCGCGGTCATCGTTGCCGAGGCGAAGAAATCGCGCAGCGTTTCCAGCTCACGCATCACCCCGGTGATCGCACCCGTCGAGCGGCGTTTGCCGTCGAGCCGCATGGTCAGCAGCTTGTCGAACACCTGCGCCCCGACTTTGGCATCGATATCGACGCCCGCGAAATCGATGAAATAGGCGCGCAGCACCCGCAGCACGAAATCGAACACGATCACTATGCCCAGGCCGATCGACAGCGCGAGCAGCGAATTGAACGCGTTGTTGGGCAGCACCCGGTCGTAGACCGTCATCGTGTAGAGCGAGGTGACGATCCCGAACAGGTTGATCATCGTCGCCGCCAGGCCGACCTTTATGTAGATCGCCTTGTTGGCCAGCATGGGCTCCATCAGCCAGCGCGCGAAACGCGGCTTGGGATCGGGGATCGCACTGTCGGTCATGGTGTGTCCGCGATCATCGCGCTGTCGATACCCAGTGCATCCTGAAGGCTACCGGTCCGGGCGAGAAAAACATAGCGCGCAACATCAAGCTCGGTGACGGTCTGCAGATAGCGCGTGGCGACATCGAAATAGTTCGACTCGGCGACCAGTACATCAAGCAATGCTGCGCGCGCCACCTGAAACCGCTCGAAAACAGCGCCCTTCGCGCGGCGACTGGACAGATAGCTCATCCGCACCGCCGCTTCGGCCTTTTCCAGCGCGGCCACGTCGGTCGCGGCAATTCGCGCATTGCGCAGCGCTTCGTCGCGCAGCCGGTCGAGCCGCGCCTGCGCCCCGGCCTGCCGTGCCTCGGCCTGGTCGGCGCGCTGCTTCTCACCACCGAACAGCCGGAAATTGAGGTTGACGGTGGCGCGAATGTCGTAGTCCCGCGTGCTCTCGATAATGTCGTAGCGCCCTGCATCGACCGACAGCGTCACCTTGGGCAGAATGTCGGCCCGGGCCGCCTTCGCCTCCCGCTCGGCAGCGCGCAGGCCCGCGCTGGCGGCGCGGACCTGGGGCAATGTGTCGAGCAGCGCGGCAGTCTGCCCACCCTCTGCGGTGACCGATCCGGCGAGCACGAAGGGCACCGGGGGGCGCCCCAGCCCAGGCGGCGCAGGGGTGCCGACCAGCTCGAAATAGGCGGCTTCGGCGGCGGCCAGCCCGCGCTCGAAATCGGCCTGCTGCGCCTCGGCCTGCGCGATGTAGCCATCGACCTGCGCCAGATCGACTTCGGAGGACACGCCTTCGCCGACCCGCTCGACCATCTTGGCGCGCAGGTCGTACAGGCTCGCGATGAAAGCGCTGCCCAGCTGCACCAGCGTGCGCCGGCCATGGACGTCGCTCTGGACGGAAACCGCGCGCAGGGCGGTCTGGTTGGCAGTGTCGTCGATCTGCGCGATGGCGACCTCGATGCGCGCATTGGCCGCCTCGATCCGCTGCACCGTCGCGCCGAAATCGAACAGGAGCTGGCTCGCGCGCAGCGTGGCATCAGTCCGCTTGGACGGACGCGAACGCTCGAGGAAGTTCTGCGGATCGTTGGAAAAATCGCGCGAGATCACGCGGAAGGAACTGACGCCGAGTTCGAGGGTCGGCGTCTCCTGCGTGCGCACCTCGTTGCGGCGCGCCTCCGCCTCGTCCCGCGCAGCCCGCGCCTCGCCCAGCGAACCGCTGCGCTCGATCGCGGAAAGCACCGCTGCGCGCAGTTCCTCAAGGTCCGATGCTTCGCGGGCAAAGGCAAGCACGGGATCGTCGGAATCGTCTGCAGCCGGCCCGACGATCGCGTCCTGCGCCGCTGCGGGCAGCGGTATGAACGCCACCAGCGCACAAGTCGCCAGCCACATGGCCGCGCCCCGCACCCTGCGGCACGTGCGTGGCGAATTGTCGCCCCGCCCTGCCTGGCGCCAGCGCACCCCTCGTCTCATTAACCGCTCCCGTCCGATGGAGGCCCTTGTTTCAATGGCATCCGTCGAGTGCGGACGAATACAGCACCCTACAGACCGGTAAACCCCCGGTGAGCCTACTTAGGTGAAGTGAGACCACCCCTGTGTGCGTTTGTGCGCACCGGTGAAGACGCACCTGACAGGCTAGCGATGCAGGTCAGAGCGCGCGCATCAGTCGCAGGAGCTTGGAAACCGGGCGCGGCACGCCGACCCGCCCGTCGAGCCACAGGCTGATCGTCGAACGGTCGACCCCGATCGCGGCGGCCAGCGCCGATTGCGTGGTGCATCCCAACGCCTCCATCGTCTCGCGCAGTTCCTCCGGATGCATCGACACGAGCATGGCGTCGCGTCCGCCCGTTAACTTCGCACCCGCAGCGATTTGTGCACTGCAATCGGGTCGTGTGAACATTTCACGCGGGTTTGGCGCTGCACTCATGCTCGATTTCCCCTTTTTTATCAGCCTTCTCGGCGCATTTACTCGACCGCTCATGAGCGATTGACGATCCACGCCCTGTTGTGCGATGCACCATAAATGACAAAGGAGTTACGTTTCAAGCAAGCTTTTTAGCTTTGTGAGAGCGGACACGAGGTTTTGTTGCGGAGGGAATCGATGAAGCTGATCATAGCAATCGTGAAACCGTTCAAGCTCGACGAGGTCGTCGAAGCTTTGACCGGTGTGGGGGTACAGGGATTGACCGTTACCGAAGCCAAGGGCTTCGGGCGACAGAAAGGCCACACGGAAGTCTATCGCGGGGCCGAATACTCGACCAGTTTCGTGCCCAAGGTGCGGATCGAAACCGTGGTCGACGACGCAGTCGCCCCCAAGGCGGTCGAAGCGATCTCCGCCGCTGCCAAGACCGACGCCATCGGCGACGGCAAGATCTTCACCATCGACGTTTCGTCCGCGCTGCGCATCCGCACCGGCGAAACCGACGACACCGCGCTTTGAGGGGGCCAGACATGATGGATAAGATAAAGTACTTTGCTGCAGCGGGGCTTACCGCGCTCGCTGCCTCTCCCGTCTTCGCGCTCGAAGCACCGGCACCGACCGGACCTGCGATGGCCGCGGCCGAGGCTGCCACGACCATCGCCAAGGGCGATACCGCTTTCATGATCATCGCCACCGTGCTGGTGATGCTCATGATCGTGCCCGGCCTTGCGCTGTTCTACGGCGGGCTCGCCCGGACCAAGAACATGGCCTCGGTCCTCACCCAGGTGCTCGGCGTCGCGTGCCTCGCGATGATTATCTGGGTCACCTACGGTTACTCGATGGCGTTCGGTGACACCGGCAACGCCTTCATCGCCGATTTCGGCAAGGTCTTCCTGAAAGGCGTCACCGCGGATTCCGGCGCGGCGACCTTCAGCGACGGCGTCGAGATCCCCGAATACATCTTCATCGCCTTCCAGATGACCTTCGCGGCCATCACCGCCGCGCTGGTCGTGGGCGGCACGATGGAGCGGGCCAAGTTCTCCACCATGATGGTGTTCACCGCCATCTGGCTGACGATCGTATACTTCCCGATCGCGCACATGGTGTGGGCGACCGGCGGTCTGATCTTCGAATGGGGCGCGCTCGACTTCGCGGGCGGCACCGTGGTTCACATCAACGCGGGCGTTTCCGCGCTGGTCGGCTGCCTGATCCTCGGCAAGCGTATCGGTTACCCGAAAGAGCCGATGCCGCCGCACTCGCTGACCATGACGCTGATCGGCACCGGCCTGCTGTGGGTTGGCTGGTTCGGCTTCAACGGCGGTTCCGAGCTGGAAGCCGATGGGGTCGCCTCGCTCGCAGTGCTCAACACCTTCGTGGCAACCGCTTCGGGCGTGCTCTTCTGGATGCTGGGCGAGAAGGTGACCGGCCACAAGGGCTCGCTGCTGGGCGGCTGCTCGGGCGCCATTGCAGGTCTGGTCGCGGTCACTCCTGCGGCGGGCAACAGCGGCCCGTTCGGCGCGATCCTGATCGGTGCCGCCGCCGCGCTGGTGTGTTTCTGGTTCGTCACCATGATCAAGCCCAAGCTGGGGCTGGACGATACCGCAGACGTGTTCGGCATCCACGGGATCGGCGGCATCGTCGGCTCGCTCGGCACCGCCTTCACCATGATGCCCGCGATCGGTGGACCGGGCGATGCGGAATACGACGCAGGTGCCCAGTTCATCATCCAGGCGATGGGTGTCGGCGTCGCGATCGGCTGGGCCGCTGTCGGCGCCGCGATCGCATGGTTCATCGCCAAACTGGTGACCGGCGGACGCGTCTCCGAAGAGAAGGAACGCGACGGCCTCGATCTCAGCGAACATGGCGAACGCGCCTATAATTACTGAGTGAGACTTAGGACCGGAGGGGTCCGCGATCCCGGCAAACCAGATCGGGACGCGGCCCCCACCGGATGAGGGGGGAGAGGGCGATTGTTCAAGGAGAAAAAGAAAATGCGTTTTTCCAGAATTGCCCCGGTGGCGCTGCTCGCCACCACGATGTTCGCCAGCCCAGCGCTGGCTCAGGACGAAGAGGCCGAAGCTGAGGAAAGCGGTCCGATCGAAATCAGCGCCAACGTCGCGCTGACCACCGACTACCGCTTCCGCGGCGTTTCCTTCAGCGGCGAAGACATCGCGATCCAGGGCGGTTTCGACGTCGCTCACGAGAGCGGTTTCTACGTCGGCGCATGGGCTTCCTCGCTCGAGGATAGCGCGCTGTACGGCAACTCGGAGCTGGACATCTATGCAGGGTGGTCGGGCGATGTCGCCACCGGGCTGAGCATCGATGCCGGTGTGCTCTACTATATCTATCCCAACGGCAACGACCTTGTCGGCGACAGCGACTACTTCGAACCCTACGCCTCGATCACTGCGGCGCTGGGTCCGGTCGAAGCAACCGTCGGCGCGGCCTACGCACCCGAACAGGGCAGCGCGCTGACCGACGACAATATCTACGTCTACGGCGATCTGGGCGCGGGCATTCCGGATACCCCGATCAGCCTCTCGGCGCATCTGGGCTATTCGGACGGCAGCCTGGACTACGGGTCGGGCGGCTATCTCGACTGGTCGCTGGGGGCGAGCGTGTCTTACGACATCCTCACCTTCGGAGTTGCCTATGTCGATACCGACCTGCCCGACATTGCGGGCCAGGATGGGGCCGTGGTGTTCACTCTGGCCGCGGCGTTCTGATCGGTTCGATCTGAATACGCAGACCACTTTGCAGGGGGCGTGTGCGGGACCGTGCGCGCCCCCTGTTCTGTGAGACGAGGGCAGCGCGGCCTGCACATTCAGGGCTGGCCGACCAGCAGCCCCCGCCCGATCACCTGCGCCTGAATTTCCGCAGAGCCTTCGAAGATATTGAGAATCCGCGCATCGCACAGCACCCGGCTGATCGGGTATTCCAGGGCATAGCCATTGCCGCCGTGGATCTGCACGCCGTTATCGGCAGCGGCCCACGCGACCCTTGCGGCGAGCAGCTTGGCCTGCCCCGCCTCGATATCGCAGCGCTTGCCCGCATCCTTGTGGCGCGCGGCGGAATAGGTCAGCTCTCGCGCCATCACCAATTCGGCGACCATCATCGCCAGCTTGTCCGCCACGCGGGGGAAGACGATCAGAGGCTTGCCAAACTGCCTGCGTTCCAGCGCATAACGCAGCGCGAGATCGAAGGCGTTCCACCCCACCCCGACTGCGCGCGCGGCAGTCTGGATCCGGGCGCTTTCGAAGGTTCGCATCAGCTGCTTGAAGCCGCGACCCTGCGCACCGCCGAGCAGACCGTCCGCAGCGACCGCGAACCCGTCGAACCCCAGCGCATATTCCTTCATCCCGCGATAGCCGAGCACCTCGATCTCGCTGCCCGAGAGCCCTTCGTCGGGAAAAGGATCGTCCTGCGTGCCGCGCGTCTTGTGTGCGAGCAGCATCGAGAGGCCGCCATAGCCGGGTGTGTCGGGATCGGTCCGGCACAGCACGGTCATCAGATCGGCGCGCGCGGCGTGGGTGATCCAGGTCTTCGCGCCGGTGATCTGCCAGCTACCGTCATCCTGCATGCGTGCGCGCGTCGCAACCGAAGCCAGGTCTGAGCCAGTATCGGGCTCCGTGAAGACGGCAGTGGGCAGGATCGATCCATCGGCAAGCCTGGGCAACAGCGCGGCCTTCTGCTCCGGCGTGCCGTTCTCTCCGATCAACTCGCCCGCGATTTCCGACCGGGTGCCGAGCGAGCCTGCGCATATCCACCCGCGCGACAGCTCTTCGGAGACGAGACACATCGCGGTTTTCCCAAGCCCGAGGCCGCCATATTCCTCCGCGATGCACACGCCGAAGACGCCCAGATCGGCCATCTGCTGAACCACCTCGATCGGGATCAGCGCATCCGCGAGGTGCCATTGATGCGCGTGCGGCGCGATCCTCTCGGCGGTAAAGGTACGGAACTGGTCGCGGATCATGTCGAGCGTTTCGTCGCCGAAAGCCTCATCGGGCAGCGTGCCCTCAGCAAGCAGCGCAGCCAGCTCGGCGCGAGTTTCAGCTGTGTTGCCGTGGGTCAGGAAATGCATGACCGCCGGTTCGGCGCGCATCGCGTCGGCAGCGGTGCCCGCGTCCAGATCGACCGGGCGCACGAACTCGCCCTGCCCCATCGGCAGGGCAGACGTCAGCTGGTGCAGATATTCGCCAAAGCCGATCCGCAGCGTCAGTTCCTCGATCGCACCGAAACGCCCAGCGCGCCGGGCCCGCGCGGCCCAGTCGGCAAGCGCCTCCAATGCAGCGAGCGTGGTTGCAGCCCATGCCAGACCGTGCACCCGGCGCTGCTCGCGCTCAACCAGCGATGGGTCGGGCGAGCCTTCCGGCGCGACGATCCCGGCGGTCGCAGCGCGCGCCGCTTCGATATAGCGCTGGCCTGCCGCACACGCCTCTCGCGAAAGGTCGATAATGTCGCTCACCCAACGATCCCCCGATCATGCAGCCGCGCAATCTCGCCGCTTCCAAGGCCGAGATGCTCGGCAAGAATCTGGTCGGTGTCGGCACCGATCGTGGGCGCGGGCTTAGCAGGCTCGCGCGGTACGGCGGGATCATACGCCGCCGCGCCGGGCGTCGGATAGGCTGCGCCACCGGCATGCTCGACCGTCGAGAAAACGGGATTGCCCGCCACCAGCCGCGCGTCCTGCGTCACCGCCTCGTGCAGGCTGCGATAGCGTGACCAGGTCACACCTGCGCGATCGAACCGCGCTTCCAGTTCGGAAGAGCTGAACCGGGCGCAGCCTTGTTCGATCACCGCATCGAGCTTGTCCCGATGCGTAAAGCGCGCGCCTTCATCCGCCGCGAAGTCGACGCCCAGCGCTCGCTCCAGCTGTATGATCTCATCGGCTATCTCCAGCGCGTCCACCATCCCTCGCCACTGCTTGGGCGTAATCGCGACGAGCATGAAACGCGCGCCATCGCTGGCGGAGAAATCGCGGCCGAAGGCACCGAACAGGTTGTTGCCCGTCTTCTCGCGATCATGCCCGAAAAGCATCACTTCGGCCACATTGCCCAGATGCGCGAGGCTGGTCGCGGCGATATCCGACAGCGCAACGCGCACTTCCCGCCCCTGGCCGCTCGCCTGCCGTTCCCGCTCGGCGGCGAGCAGTGCGAAGGCGGCGTAGGCTCCGGTGAGAAGATCCCACGCGGGCAGGACGTGATTGACCGGTCGATCGTCGTCCGGATGGCCTGTCATCAGCGGCAGTCCGACGGCGGCATTGACCGTGTAATCCACCGCAGGCGAGCCATCGGGCCAGCCCATCACGCGCAGGGTGATCTGGTCCGCGCGCAATGCCTGCAGCGCCTCGTGTGCGAAGAAGCCGTCGACCGGAAAATTGGTCACGAACAGGCCCTCCCCACCCGTGGCAATTCGCTGGGCAAGCTCGCGCCCCTCTGCGCTACGATAGTCGAGCGCGATCGACAGCTTGCCCTTGTTGAGACCCTGCCAATAGAGACTCTCCCCCTGAGGGCCGAGCGGCCAGCGGCGCGCGTCGGGCCCTCCGCCGATCTGGTCGATACGGATAACCCGCGCGCCCATCTGCGCGAGGTAAAGCGCACATGACGGGCCGGCGACGAAGGCCGCACCCTCGACCACGGTCATTCCAGCGAGCAGAGACATCATGCCCCGGCCCTATCGCGATCTGCGTGCGCCCGCCAGACCCGCATGTGGCGCGCACCACGAAATTGGAATGGCAGCCGGAATTCGCCGGGCGATCCTCCATTCTGACACTTTGCTATGTCCGTTTATATTTACACCCGAGTAGGGGTAGAGTATATCCGAGGCATGGAAAGCAACGTCGTCGGCAATCTGGATGTCGCCATCTTGTGCGTCATCGCCTTCGTGACCTTCTTTGTCGGTCTGGTCGTGTACCTGCGACGCGAGGACAAGCGAGAGGGATATCCTGTCGAGGGATCGGGCTTCATGGGCCGCACGTACTCCGCAGAAGGCTTTCCGGCAGTGCCCAGGCCCAAGCTTTTCTACCGCCCGCATGGCCGCGGCGTGGCGCAGGCCCCGCGGGTGGAGGAACCGGAAACGGTCCGCCCCGGGCAGACGCTGCCGCCGATGGCCTTCCCGCTCGATCCCGGGCCCGACCCGCTCGAAGAAGGGATCGGCGCTGCCGCCTATACGACCCTGCGCGAGGACGAGCCCGATCTCGACGTAGAAGGCGAACCCAAGCTGATTTCGCTCAACGATCACCCTGAATATTACATCCCGACCGGCGATCCCGACCCACGCGGCTGGGTTCTGATCTCCGCCGACGAGAAGATTGTCGGCAAGGTCCATGATCTGTGGTTCAACCGCGCCGAGTTCTTCCTGCGCTATTTCGAGGTCTCGATCGACGGAGCAGAGGGACGGCGGCTGATCCCATCCTTCTTCGCGGAGGCCCTGCCGCGCGACAGCGCCGTTCGGGCAACGACGCTGATCGCGCGCGATCTGCGGCGCGCGCCGATACGCGCCGACGACAGCTGCATCACCATGCGCGAGGAAGACCGGCTCAACGGTTTCTTTGCCGGTGGCCTCCGGTTCTCCACCGGTCACGGCCAGATACACGATCCCGTCTGATGGCAACGGTGATGCCTTTTGCGACGGCCACCAGTGGGACGCGCGAGACCGAGCTTTCGAGCAGTGACGATCCGAACGATCTGCCGATCGACATTGCTCTGGGCTTGCCCGGGCCGCTGCCCGATGGCGAGCAGATCCTGTGGCATGGAAAACCCGATCGCGCCGCGCTGGCACGCTACCTCTTTCGCTGGCCATGGCTGACCGGGTACTTCGCACTATTCGCCTTGCTGCCGATTGCCGCCACTGCCCGCGCTGGCGCCAGCGTCGCGCAGATCGCGTTCAGCCCGCTGCTGCTGTTGCCCGTCGCACTGCCCATCGCGGGCTTGGTACTGCTGTTCGCCTGGCTCATGTCGCGGACCACCACCTATGTCATCACCGACAGGCGGGTCGTCTTCCAGGTCGGCGTGGCCTTTACCCGTACGATCAACATTCCGCTGGCTCTGGTGACAGACGTATCCTCGCGGGAGCGCAAGCGCGGAATCGACATCGCGCTGACGCTGCGCCGGCCCAACAAGATCGCGTGGCTTGCCCTGTGGCCCCACGCGCGTAGCACGAAGTTGTCAGCACCGGTGCCGATGCTGCGCGCACTACCACCCGCAAGCCCGGCAGCAGCGATCCTTGCCGACGCAGTCAGGCGGGCGGGCGCAGGCGCTGTCCACGTTCCCCGCATTGAGCGAAGCCCCGTCGGGATAAACGCAAGGCCGGAGCATGTCTGAGATCACCGTTCCGCGCGGCGCGCTGATCGGTGCGGCGCTTCTGATCGGCTTTACCGTGACCGCGATCACCACCTCGCGGCATTACGATGTCGGACGACTGACCGTGCAGACGGCACAGGCAGGCGAACGCCGCATGCTGATCTTCGAGCCGCTTCCCAACGGCGAAATGATGGTTTTGAGCGAACGCCGGAAGCCGGTCGCGCATCTCGTGATCGAGGGAGACACCTTCGCGATGGCAGCCGTCCGCGCCCTCGCCATGCAGCGCGACGATCGGGAGTTCGCGCACGAGTTTCGCCTGCTCGTCCAGCGTGATGGTGCCGGGCATGTCGAGCTGGCCGATCCCGATACCGGGCGCACGGTTAAGCTTCAGGGCTTCGGCCAGGCGAGCGCCAGGGCCTTCGCCCGTTATCTCGACGCCGCCGACAGGCAGCACGCACCGGGCTGAGCGTGCCTGATCACTGTGGCTGGGCTCAGGTAACGACCCTTATCTCTCCAACCCGCTATACGCCCATGCCGTATTCGCGGCACTTGGCCGAGGGTTGGGCCGCTACTCGCCGTCCTGCTGCAAACCGGCGGGCGTTGGCGCGGGTTCGCTAATTTCGGCCTCGTACGGCTGTCGGGTTTCAAACGCCGTCTCCCGTGTGATCGCACTGCCCGAACCCGGACCCCGCAATCCCTCGTAACCGCGTGCCATTGGTGCCCCACCCAGCGGGCGCGACATGCCGTTATGGCAGGTGCCGCAATCGACCTTAGCGACGTCGCCGAGCGGACCGAGCCGATCGGCAGGAAACAGGTCATGCATCTGGACCAGGTAGTCGCGGTTGATCCCCCGCGTCATGCGGATGCCGTACCACGCGGTAATCCGCTTCGGCGTGCTCTGCGACCAGTCGGCGAAGGCGCGGCTGTTGTGGCAGAAGTTGCAATTGACCCCCAGCCCGTCGGACATCTGCATCATGAGAATGTAGATGTTCTCCAGATCGGCCAGATCGGTGACTTCACCGGATACGGAGCGCGCCTGTGCCCCCATGATCTGCTGATCGTCCAGCAGATAGTTTTCGAACGCAGCGCGCGGGAAGAAATCGCGCATGGTCTTGGCCGTTCTGTTCCACGGCGGGGGCTTACCGACGATACCACCCATCGGCGGCTTGGCCGCGACTGCCTTGAACCAGTGACGAGGCGGCACGCCCTGCCCGCGGTGGCAGGTGTAGCAGGTGACCCCGACATCGCCGATGTGCTTGGAATTCGCATTGATATCGCGGACCATCGTCAGCATCCGCCGGGCGACTTTCTTGGTGTACATGTCGTCCGCCGCGAAGCTCGCGTCAGGGTTGTGGCAATAGGCGCAGCCTTCCTCGGGCGCGACCCATTCGGTGATCGACAGCATCAGGTGATCGAATTGCGCAGCGTGCAGATCGCCCAATACCTGGACGTTCTCATACGCCTCTCCAGCGGATACTCCGCGTGCCTCGAACGGTTCGATCGATGCCGGGACGAGATTGAGCGGGTCGCTGCGGGTCCGTTCGGAGGTGAAGGTGTTCATCGCGATACCGCGCCAGCCCCATTCGCGCGATTCGATCGGATCCCAGGGCGCATCCCAGGTCGGCACCAGCAGGACGAACAGCAGCGTCGCGAATGCCGCAGCGAGCGCGAAGATGCCGAGGAGGCTAGACCGCGGGCGCTTTTCCAGAGGAGTCATTGGGATACCTCCGGCGAAGGAGCGGGCGCAGGTGCTGCGGACAGATCAAGCGAGGCGCTCGTTCCGCCGGTGGCCGCGCGAATCTGCTCTGCAATCTCGGGCGGAAGAGTCATGTCGGGATAGGTCGCAGGGTACTCGGGCGCGAGACCCCATTTGACGCCCCACAGATACCAGTTGTCGACCACGGTCCCGGTCAGCAGGATGCCGATCGCGCCCGAGAATGTCGTCAGGATGGCGAACCAGTAGGCCCAGCGATGGACGGACTCGAAGGTCGCGTTGAAGCCCATGGTCCAGCGCCAGAACAGCGCACCGCGCTCCGCCGCAGTGCCGCGATCGACGATTTCCTCCGTCTCCCGCTCGCCCCCGAAGCGCGACACTGCGAGGATCGTGCCGCCGTGCATCGCGAACAGCAGCACAGATCCGTACAGGAATACGATCGAGAAACAGTGGAACGGGTTGTAGTAGAAATTGCCGTAAAGGACGGAGAAAGAGGCGGTCCAGTTGAGGTGCGGGATGATCCCGAAAGGCGGTGCCTCGTGCCAAGATCCCATCAGCATCGGGCGAATGAAGCCGAGGCTGAGATAAAGGAAAATCGCACTGGCGAAGGCCCACGCGACATGCGTGCTCATCCCCAGTGCCTTGGCGCGCAGGTACATCCGGCACCACCACAGCAGGATCGAGGCGGTCAGGAAGAAGCCCGCCCAGATCCACCAGCCGCCTTCGGTCAGCGGAACGAAGGGGGTGAAGCCCCACTTCGCCTCCGGCGGATCAAGCCGGTGCCACGCCATCCCTTCGATGAAGGCGACCGGGTTCCAGTGGACCGATGCCCAGAAGTTGAGGCCGATGATCTCGATCGCGATAAAGCCGCAGATCAGCGAGGCGATACCGCAGAATCCCAGATAGGTCGGGCCGATCTGCGGGTCGCCGATCTTGCCGATCCATCGGTTGAGGACCGGCTTGATAATGCGCGGAGGCTCATGGCCCTTCAGCGGCAGCCCAGGGTCGTAAGGCCCGTGGATCTGGATCTGCGAATAGAGAGAGTGAAACGAAGCCATCAACCGAGTCCCCCCAGCCCCATGTCGTTCCAGAACGGCAGTTGCAGGTACCAGTCGTAGAAATAGGGCCAGCCGCTGACCCAGAACGGCCCGCTGATCAGGATGCAGATCGCACTCCAGAAGCCCGCATTGATCGCCGCGAACCAGCCGAGCCTGTGAATGCCTAGCGGCCCGATGGAATAGGCGATGGTGTCGCGGAAATACTGGTTCTCGTGCTGGCCGTGCTTGACCTCCTCACCATCGGGCGGATTGACAGCCGACAGGATGACGCCGCCATGCATTGCGAGCATCAGCGTGGTGCCGAAGAAGAACGTCACCGCCAGCATGTGCGCCGGGTTGTAATGGAAATGCAGGCCTTGGTAGCCGACGTTGGAGACCCAATCGAGATGGCTGAAAATGCCGTAGGGAAAGGCGTGGCCCCAGGCGCCCAGCATGATCGGTCGGAACACTTCGAGGCTGAGATAGGCGAAAATCGCGAAGGAAAACGCGATCGGGATATGGAAGCCCATGCCCAGCTTGCGGGATATTTCGACCTGCCGCAGCGCCCATGAAACAAACGCCCCGATCGCGCAGACGGTGATGATCTGCCACAGCCCGCCTTCGCGTAAGGGGGCTAGGCCAAGACCATACTCGATCGCGGGCGGCGCGATGTCGATCTGCCAGATATTCCACGTGCCACCGATAGCCGCACCATAGACGATCAAACTGGTGCCGAGCAGCGCGAAGAACGCGGTCGTGACACCGAAGAAGCCGACGTAGAACGGCCCGACCCAGAAGTCGAAGAGATCGCCGCCAACCAGCGTGCCCCCCGCGACGCGATATTTCCGCTCGAAACTGAGCATCGACACGGCACGACCCCTCGGCAAATGTACAACATATAAGACACAATATAGTGTCCATTTACATTTACGTCGCACAATATCACGAGCGCCGCAAGGTGAAAGCATCCGGGCCACCGGACAGATGCTCGCCCCTTCCTCGCCGCCGAAGGCGAACCCAGCGACAGAGCGTCACCGGATGTCCGAATGACGATGCGATGGGTTATTGCGACCGGCCGGGCAGTGTCTGCCCACCCTGTCGGAGCGACTCGGCGCGCATCGTCTCAGCCCTCTTGGCGTCGGCGCTCGCCCACTGCCTGACGACGTTGGTCATCAGTTCCAGATCGTTGAGCACTTCGACCGGGTCGCGCTGCCGCGCGCTTTCCAGGCCGCGCTTGACCCAATCGCTGACAGCAGGATGCCCCAGCGCCCAGGCGAGCCGATCCTTGACCAGCCTGACTTCCTGCGCGCACTAATCGACCGGCATCGTATGCCTCCTTGTCCGCGGGCAATGCCTCCCATCGCGAACCGCCGAGATAGCGATGGGTCAGGCCCTCCGCTCCCATCGCGAAGAGATGCAGCCAGCGCTTGTCGAACAGGCTGCGCACCCCATCGTGCCGGGAAAGGATATCGCTCATCGCCTCGCACGGTGCCTCGATGCACACCGACAGACGCAGCGGCTGATGGATCAGTTTTTCCCCATCATGCACGGATTGCCACGGCAGGCCTGTACGCAAGGGGCCGCCATTTCCCTCCAGCACGCCCACCCCGCCCACGACATTATGGAGCACCTTGTTACCCGCACCGAACGCCTGCGGAGCAACTGCCGAGCCATAATATTGTAGGCTTATCCAGCTCGCCACGACCACCGGTGCGGTCATGATCAGTTCGAGCACGGGGAAGCCGCGCTCCTCGTCCAGCCGCCAGTCGTAATCGTGCAGGAACGTGCGCCCTTCAAGGTTGCGGCCGGAGGTCCGCTGACGCGGCGCGGCGATGAACGCCTGGCATCCGGTGAGCCCCCATTCGGGCCGCACCTCGGCCCAGTTATGCGCGCGCGCAGACACATCCCGTGCCCGCTCTGCACCGGGAAGCCGCAGCGCGCGCTCGCCCCGCACGATCTCGCCAGCCGCCGCCAGCCACTGTCGCACCTGGTCGAGCTGAGCGTGATGCGGATCGCTCGACTGGTCTTGATCGTATAGCGTGACCCGGTCGGTGGTCGTATCGTGCAGCGCGGCGACAAACAGCGTATCGTGCGGGATGGCGATGCCTCGGTCGACCAGCGCTTCGCGAACCGCCGGATCGTTGAGGAGTTGCGCCAGCAGCCGCACGTTTACCTCACCCGAATAGCCGCCGCAGGCACCGCAGTGCAGACCGCTGGCGTGTGGATTGTTGACCACGTTGGCACCATGTCCTGCCAGAAGGACGATCAGCGCGAACCCGTCGACCAGTGACATCGCCCGCAGCACGGTTTCCGCCGCATCGACCCGCGCCTCGGGCGCAAGGTCGGGATCGAAGCGCGGGGCTGGATCATCGCGAGCCGAGGCCGAGGCGATGCCCAATCCGTCGCGCACCAGCTTGCCGATATAGACGGGGCCCATCGCCTCGACGAAGGCGAAGGAAGACACTGCAGCAAGCTTGAAGCGGCCCCAGGCGCGCTTAGCCCTGGCACGATAGCGTTGAGCCAGATCGCCCTCCGCATCCTGCACGCCGCCGGCGCGTGAGGTGACGGCAGGGTTGAGCAACACGGGCAGGCGATGCTCGTCGACATCGGATGCGAACCGCCGGTGTTCGGCAGCGACGCCGAAGAAGCCTGCGAAGCCCAGCGTGCGGATCGCGGGATCGACCGACTCCAGCGCGCGCCGGAAGACTTCGGAGCGCACGTCGATGCAGAACGCCGCCTGCAGTGCGGGGCGATCGGACGCGCGGCCAGGCAGCGGGGTGGCGAGCGTCGCGGCGAGCTTGCGCTGTGCGGCGCGTTCGGCGGCC
The DNA here is from genome assembly GCF_021021475.1 of Citromicrobium bathyomarinum. GTDB lineage: Bacteria > Pseudomonadota > Alphaproteobacteria > Sphingomonadales > Sphingomonadaceae > Alteriqipengyuania > Alteriqipengyuania bathyomarina. Next base: position 230,954 of record NZ_JAINWL010000001.1, read on the forward strand.
TCCTGCAGGATCTCGTCCACCACCTGTCGGCGCGAGGGCCTGATGGGTGCGGAGTGCGCGGCGCGCATGGTCGTCCAGTCTTCGTCGATCTGATTTTCATGCTGGAGGAACAGCGCCTCTTCCCACAGGAGCCTGATCGCGAGCAGATCGATCAGCGTATTGTCGGTCGTCCCGGCAATCTCCGCGCGCCACAATTCGTAGCGCGCGAACTGCGCCCAGCCGCCCAGCGACATCAGCAGCTGATGGAACACCGTGTCGAGCGCCGCCTCGCCCAGCCCCAGCCGCGCGACCGAGCGGGCGATGGCGTGGCGCGCGTTCTCGGGCGCCTCCGCGACGAAGCGCGCGAACCCCTTCAGCCCCATGATTTCAGGGGTGAGATCGTGCGTCGCGTAGGCGCGCCACGCAGCCCATGCGGAGCGGTCGCGCGGGGCGGCCAACAGCGCCTGGCCGCGATCGAAATAGCCGCCGGCCCAGACGCCGATCCGCTCTGCGATAACGCCCGGCCAGTCTGTCCCGCTGCGCTCTGCGACGAGGTCCGCCACGGTCCGCAGCGCGTTGGGGATTGGAAGATCCTTGTCCAGCTCAGCCTCAAGCATAGCGAGATCGCGCGGCTTGCTCTCGTGCGGGGAGCTGACGAGCGCGGCGGCCAGATCGGTCTGCGCGATCTCGCCCGAAGCGATCCGCTCTGCATACCAGCCGCGCGGCATGACCACCGGCACCTCTCCGACCCGCGACAGGCGGGCTGCGGCCTGGGCCAGCGTGGCCTCGCTCTGGCCGAGGAAAGGATTGACCGCGACCGAGGACGACAGCGGCCATAGCGGAGGGATCTGCCGGGCAGCGGCCTCGGCCGCGCGGGACACGAGGGCCTCGTTCACGGGGTCTTGGCAGGACATCAGCATTGCTTTTCTCTCCTTCACCGCGGGCTGCGCGGGGTGGTCCAGTTGCCGATCAGACGATCGAACACGGCATTGGCGTAGAGCCCGTTGGACAGGTGGACGCGCAGGCCTGCTGCGGCAGGGTGGTTCGACCAGATAGGAAACATCGCCTGCGCCACCGCGACCACGCCGAAGCTGCACACGGTCAGTACCAGCAGCGCCCATTCGAGCGGCCCCGGCGCGGGCGTCGGCGGGAGCGCGCCCATGGGCAGCCACTCGGTGATGGTCTGGAGCGCGAAGTAGCTGATCGAGGCTGTCACGGCGGCAATTGCGGTGCGTCGGGTGAGCACGCGTGGGGCAGCATCGGCGAGCCCCTGCGCGAGCAGGTAAGCAACTCCGAAGATCAGGATCGCGCCCAGCGTTATCGCCTGGGGCGACTTGTGCCCGATACCGAAGACAAGGCCGATGGTGGCATAGATCGCCAGCGCGAGAACGAACGCACGCGCGACCGCCCATCCATCGGGGATCGCGATCGGCCCGGGACGGCGGATAGAAGCGACCACCTCCACCGCTCCGCCCGAGGACAGAAACGCGTGCGCCTTGTAGAGCGAGTGCGCGACGATATGCAGCAGCGCGAGCGGGAACAACGCCAGGCCGCATTGCATGATCATGAAGCCCATCTGCGCAATGGTCGACCAGGCGAGCGAGTTCTTGACCGCCGACTGGGTCAGCATCGCAAGCCCGCCAAGCAGGGCGGAAAAGCCGCCGATGATGACCAGCACCGCAAGCACGCCGGGGCTCAGCAGCATGACATCGGCGAAGCGCACCAGCAGGAACCCGCCGCCGTTGACCACGCCTGCGTGGAGCAGCGCGGAGACAGGCGTCGGCGTCTCCATCACCTCGGTCAGCCAGCCATGGACGGGGAACTGTGCGGACTTGAGGATCGCGGCGAGCGCCAGCAGCGCGGCTGCCAGTCCCGATCCCCCGGGGGCTACGCCCGCGCGGGCAGCGTCCGCGATCGCGGCAATATCGGCGGTGCCATAGCCGAAGAACAGCAGCGCTGCGGCTCCGATCAGCGCTGCATCACCGACCCGGGCGACAAGGTACTTCTTGCGGGCGGCGCGCACGGCCTGCACCCGGTCCGGGTAGAACAGCAGCAGGCGATGGAGGCACAGGCTGGTCGCGATCCAGGCGACCACGAAATGGAACAGGTTGCCGCCCTGCACCAGCAGCAGCACCGCCGCCAGAGTTGCGGCCATCCAGCCGAGGAATGGCCCACGCCGTGCCTCTCCATCGAGATAGGAGATGGAATAGCGCAGCACGATCCAGCCGACAAAGGCGACCAGCGCCAGCATGGTCGCGCTGACCACATCGAGCCGCGCCGCAAAGCCCAGACCGCCGATGCCCAACAATACCCCCGTCTGGGGGGCGTGGAGGACCAGCAACGCGAGAGCCGCCACGCTGATGGCCAGCGCACCGAGCGATGCGGCCTCGACCAAGCGTGGGATAAGGCCCCAGCGATGCCTTGATGCGAAGGGCGCGATCGCGGCGGCGAGCAACAGCAGCGCCGGCGCGCCAAGGAGCAGGAAATCGAGGATCATGAGCAGGTGGCTTCCCGTGGCTGTGAACTACGGGGCGGGAGCTATGCGCGCGTTGAGAATAAGAAAAATACATTGTTCTGAGTATTTCGTTCTGTTTAGAAGAACGAGTGGCCGAACTGAACTTCCATCACCTGCGCTATTTTCACATGGTCGCGCACGAGGGTAACCTGACCCGCGCCGCGCAGCGCCTCAACGTGTCGCAGTCCGCCGTTTCGACGCAGATCCGCCTGCTGGAAGAACGGTTGGGCCACCCGCTGTTCGAACGGCGCGGGCGTGCGCTGATCCTGACCGAGGCGGGGCGGATCGCGCTCGATCACGCGGACGCGATCTTCGAGACCGGGGATGAGCTGCTCAATACTCTGGGGGAGCGCGATTCGCGCCAGCGCCAAGTCCTGCGGGTCGGGTCGCAGGCGACGCTGTCTCGCAACTTCCAGATCGGTTTCCTCCAGCCGCTGATCGGGCGCGACGATGTCGAGATCGTGATCCGCTCCGGCGCGCTGGGCGAACTGCTTGCCGGGCTGGAGGCGCACCGGATCGATATCGTGCTCGCCAATATTGCCCCGCAGCGCGACGCGGCGACCCCCTGGATTACCCATACGATCGCGGACCAGCCGGTCAGCCTGATCGGAACCCCCGAGCTTGTCGGCAAGAATGCGCAACTGGACACGTTGCTGGCAGAGCGCCCGCTGATCCTGCCCACGATCGACACCAGCATTCGCTCGAGCCTCGACGCTCTGTTTAACCGGCTCGCCATACGCCCGAAGATCGCGGCGGAGGTGGACGATATGGCGATGATCCGCCTGCTTGCCCGCGAGGGTGTGGGCCTCGCCATCGTGCCGCCGATCGTCGTCAAGGACGAGCTGGAGAGTGCCGCGCTGGTCGAGGTCGACCGCCTGTCAGGCCTCGAAGAGATATTCTACGCCATCACGCTCAGGCGGCGCTTTCCCAACCCCCTGCTGGCGGGTCTTCTCCAAGGGGAGCACGATCAACCGGGTTGAGTGCCCGCAGCCACCCAGTGCGCGAATGAGTCGTCTCTGCGCCAACGACGCAAGGCAAACCCGGCAAGCATCAGCGCGATGACCAGCACTGCGATACTGACCACCGCCGGAAGGCCGGTCGTGGCACCACTTGTCACGGTCGCAATGCCTGCTGCCCCCAGCAGCAGCATTGCCGATGCGATCAGGCCAACCGGATAGAAGGTTTCCCAGCGGAAAGGCGCGAGCAGAAATGCTGCAATCGCAGCAATCCACGCTGCCAGACAGATTGGCAGGACAAGCTCGCCCACACCCGCCGCGCTGGCCAGCGTCGCACCCGCCAGGCCCAGCGTCAGCCCGGCGGTCATCCCGTGCCATGCCGCGCGCATTCGAGGGACCGCCCTCCCCTGCTGCTCGCGCCGGGAGAACCATATCTTCATCCCCGAACTGGTCACCCAGGTCAGCGCCAGCGCCATGGCGAAATAGAGAAACTTGATCGGGTAACCACCGAAGGTGCCGAAATGCAGCGGCTGGAGCATTGCTAGCGCGCGAAGTCCCGCCGGCGCGCCTTCACCGCCATAAGTCTCCACGAAAGCACCGCTGTTGCGGAAGATCAGCGAGTAACGACTGTCGAGAATGCTGTCGTCGAGCATGTTGATCGCGGTAATTCCGCCGGAATTGTGGGGTTCACGGACGATGATGAGTTCGATCGGGTGGCCGTCCTCGCGGACCTCGCGGATCTGGCGCACCATCTGCCCGACGGGCGGCAGCCCAGCCAGCTGTGCGCCTTGGATCGGCTGCGGGCCCTGAAGACTGACAAGCGCACGTTCCCGATCGCCATCGTAGGCGAGCATCGCAACCGCCCCGATGATCAGCCCGGCGAGCCCCAGAAACCCGCCGGTGAAGGTCAACACCAGATGGAAAGGCAGGCCCCAGACGGACAGCCGATTGTGCAGGTCCGTCCATGCGATCCGCCGGTTGCGATCGAAGCGTAGCTTGAAGGCGTCCTTGAAGATCGTCGGGTGCGCAAGGATGCCCGAAATCACCAGACTGAACATGCAAACGCCGAGCAGACCGACAAGGTAGCGACCCCACGGCGCAGGCAGGTGCAGCGCGACGTGCAACTGCTCGATCAAATGGGAGAGCGGCGTGTCGGCCTCGCCCAGCAGGGCACCGGTCCGCGGGTCTGCGATCCAGTCCGTATGCCGCTCTTCACCATTAGCGAGCGTCTCGTTGAGCCGGACCATCAAGGCCGGTGCAAACTCGGTCGGGCCGAAGGTCAACAGCGAGTGGATATCGCTTCCTTCGCCCCGCTCGCCGTAGGCGTTCTCCAGCGCCGCCTGATAGGCCTGAGCCGAGACGCGCTCTGCCATGGGCGCATCAGCGTTCTCCCACACCGCAATCTCTTCGACAAACAAGGTGAAGGCACCGGTCAACGAGACAATGTAGATCAGTGCTGCGAAGGTCAGACCGAGGATCGAGTGGGACTCGATCATTCGTGCCACGAAACGGCTGTTGCCCGCCCTTTTCGGAAGTCTGCTCGCTGGCTCGGGTGCTGTTGGATCGGTCACAGAAGATAGAGTCCCACGGTGACGAGAATGATGGCGATCGGGACCGCGAGAACGCGCCGCAGATCGAGGTCCGCAGTCGCGTGCAGCGCGCCGAGCGCCCACACCGCCGGGATAATGAGCCCGCCAAACATCAGCCGGTTGGCCTCTTCCCATGGCAGGCTCGTCGCGAAAGTCGTCCCCACGCCGAGCGCGGCGATCAGGTAGAGCGGTCCGGCACAGAGCAATCGAAGACCCAGTCCCAGCGCGCCGCCACGCCCCGCCTTGCTGCGAGGAGCGCGGGTGCGGCGGATGGGTCGACCAATCTCACCGGTGGTCACCAGGCGCGGTACGAACAGCGCATAGGCCGCTATCGACGCCGCCACCAGCGCCCAGCTGATGCCCAGACTGGTACCGAAGGCGGCAATCAACAGGGCGAGCGAGGCCACCAGCAGGGCAAGCCCCAGCCAAAAGAGCATCACCGGCGCATGCCCGCCCCTCGCCTGGCGCCATGCGGCAATGCCCAGAAGCTGGGCCCCAAAACCTGCAAAGGCGAACACATGCATCTCCCGAATCCCTATCGCGAAATGGCTAAAGGGAGAAGGTTTGCTTGTAAATGACATTCATTCGCAATACCGGATTGCAAACGATTCGCATTTGACCAGACAGGGAGGTATTTTTGCGCATCCGCTTCCTCGGCACATCCGTGCTCGCCATCGCCGCCACCACGGCGCCGCCAGCCCTTGCGCAGGACAAGGTATCTCCAGTCGACGCTGAAGATCGCGAGACGGTTAGCGAAGACGTCGTTCCGCTCGACGATAACGTGATCATCGTCACCGCTGAAAAGCTGGGCCGCACGCTCGACGAAACCAACTCCTCGGTGGTGGTCTATACCGGACAGCAGCTGGAAGAGCGCAGCATCGACGATCTCTACGATGTCGCCCTGCGTACCCCCAACGTCGTCCAGAGCTTTGGCGAAAAGGGCTTCGCGATCCGCGGGATCGACCAGCGGCTCGGCGCGGGCGCGGGCCTGCTGGTGACCACGGTGGTCGATGGCGCAGCAATGCCCAACAACCAGTCGACCTTCTTCGGCCCCTATTCGACCTGGGATGTCGCGCAGGTCGAGATTCTGCGTGGCCCGCAGGGCACCACACAGGGGCGCAACGCGGTTGGCGGCGCGATCATCGTCAACACTGCCGATCCGGTGCTGGGCGAATTCTCGGGCAAGGTGCGCGGCTCCTATGCAGAGCTGAACACCTACCAGGCAGCAGGCGCGATCAACGTTCCGGTGGGCGACAGCATCGCGCTGCGCTTCGCTGCCGATCGCCGTGCGAGCGATGGGTATGTCTACAATCCCACCCGGGACGAGGACTACGACAAGCGCGAATTCACCAATCTGCGCGGCAAGGTGCTGTTCGCCCCGGGAAGCAACTTCACCGCGATCTATACCCTCAACTACACCGACAACACGGGCGGCGAAGACCTGATCGACTACGCGCGCTTTCCGGAAGAACGCGTCAACCTCTCCAACGACCCCGCCAGAGAAGGAGCCGAAAGCTGGATCCACACGCTGGAACTGGGCCTCGACCTTAACGATGCGCTGTCGCTGACCTCGATCAGTTCCTATTACACGCAGGACTATCTGCGGCAGGAGGATTTCGACCTCAGCCCTGCCGATCTTGGCAATATCAACCGCACCCAGGACGACGAGAATTTCCAGCAGGAAATCCGCCTGAACTACGACGCGGGCGGACCGCTGAGGGCAGTGATCGGCGGATTCTACGGCCGCTACAGCAGCGACGTGGCCGACACGGTGCAGGTCCCGACCAGCTTCGTGAACCCGGCGCTGCCTGCAGGATCGGTCTTCCAGGATCGGCAGATCGCCAACGACGAAGAGAACTGGGCGCTGTTTGGCGAGGTCGAGTTCGACGTCTTCGAGCGCCTCACCCTGATCGCCGGCGCACGCTACGATAGCGAAACCCGCCAGAACTCCTCGCTCGCCTCGACCTCTGCGGTTGCTGACAACGCGGCGTTCCAGCCATTTCTCGACCAGATCATCTCGCGGCTCGCCCCCGACGTGTTGCTGGAAACCGATACGGATTACAGCGCCTTCCTGCCCAAGGCAGGGCTTCGCTATCGCCTTTCGGACAACGCGACGATCGGGTTCACTGCACAAAAGGCCTATCGCGCGGGCGGCAGCGGGATCAGCGCGATCTCGCAGACCGTCTACAACTATGATCCCGAACACACCTGGACCTATGAGGGATCGCTGCGCGTCCATACGCCCGACCGGAAGTTCAGCGTCACCGCCAACGTGTTCTACACCGATTGGTCGGACCAGATCGTCAACAAGCTGATCGATCCCAGCCAACCGAACGATTCCATCGCGGTGAACGCAGGTGCCTCGCGTTTCTACGGCGCGGAACTGCAGTTCGAGGCACGCCCGACCCGCAATCTGACGATCTATGGCGGGCTCGGCCTGCTCGACACCAAGTTTACCGACTACGTCACCGACGATGCCGAATTCGATGGCAACGCCTTCCCCTACGCACCACCGGTGACCGTTTCCGCCGGGTTCGACTATCGCCATCCAGCGGGTTTCCGACTGCTCGGCGACGTCAACCTCGTCGACGACCACTTCTCCGACTTCATCAACGATCCGGCCCGCTCGACAAGCGTGGGCGGCATCGAGACATGCACCGCAAGCCCGTGCAACAGCCGGCAGGTCGCGATTCCCTCCTACGTGGTGGCCAACCTGAAGGCGGGCTACGAAGGCTCGTTCTTCTCGGTCTACGCCTTCGCGCGCAATCTGCTGAACGAGCAGTACATCACCCAGCTCCAGCCGCAGGGCGACGCTCGCTCAGCCGAACCGCGGGTAGCAGGTATCGAAGTCAATCTGAGCTTCTGACCGGGCCCGGGAGGGGCTTTGCATGCGCCCCTCCCCGCCTCTCTCGCTCATCTCAAACCCTCACCAGGCACCGGTGCGTGGGCCCCCTCCCGCGCGCCCGAACCCCCGCGCAAGAAATCGCAAGCCAAAAGAACAATAATAGCGTAAGGGGCCTTCAACATCGCCGACCGGCAGACGCTCGACGATACCCCATCCCATATAGTCGATGGCCACTTTCAGCCGCATGAGGCGTCTGCCGCGCGTGCATTGCTTGCCAAGGTTTTAATATGAATTTCTCCGAACTCCCCGACACCCTGCAGACCGCCCTTACAGAGCGCGGCTATTCCGAGCCGACCGACGTGCAGGCCGCCGTCCTCGAGCCCGAAGCGCGCGGTCGCGACCTCGTCGTCTCCGCGCAGACCGGCTCGGGCAAGACGGTTGCCTTCGGGCTGGCCGTCGCCCGCCAGCTGCTCGACGAGAACGGCAAGGTGCCGTTCGCGGTCGCGCCGCTCGCGCTGGTGATCGCCCCGACGCGCGAGCTTGCCCTGCAGGTCAGCCGCGAACTCTCGTGGCTTTACGCCAAGGCGGGTGGCCGCGTGGCGACCTGCGTGGGCGGGATGAACCCTTCTGCAGAGCGCAAGGCGCTCCGCTCGGGCGCGACGATCGTCGTCGGCACCCCGGGCCGCCTGCGCGACCATCTGGAGCGCGGCGCGCTCGACCTCTCGGCCCTGAAGGCGGTGACGCTCGACGAAGCCGACGAGATGCTCGACATGGGTTTCCGCGAAGAGCTGGAAACGATCCTCGACGCGACGCCCGAAGGCCGCCGCACGCTGCTGTTCTCCGCGACTATGCCCAAGCCGATCGAAGCGCTGGCCCGGCGTTACCAGAACAACGCGCTGCGCATCTCGACCGTCAGTGCCGATCGCGGCCACGGCGACATCTCCTACGAAGCGGTCGTCGTCTCCCCGCCCGAGGTCGAGAACGCGGTCGTCAATCTGCTGCGCTATCACGAGGCCGAAACCGCGATCCTGTTCTGCGGGACGCGCGAAAAGGTCCGTCACATGCACGCGACCTTGCAGGAACGCGGCTTTGCGGTCGTCTCGCTTTCGGGCGAGAACTCGCAGTCGGAGCGTAACCAGGCGCTGCAGGCGCTGCGCGACCGGCGGGCCCGTGTGTGCGTCGCGACCGATGTCGCCGCGCGCGGGATCGATCTGCCCACGCTCAGCCTGGTGGTCCATGTCGAAATTCCCCGCGATGCGGAGACGCTGCAGCACCGCTCGGGCCGCACCGGTCGTGCAGGCCGCAAGGGTACTGCGGTGCTGGTGGTGCCGTTCTCGCGCCGCCGCCGGGTTGAGCAGATGCTGCGCAATGCAAAGATCGACGCCAAGTGGACCGACGCCCCCGATCGCGAGGCGATCAGGGCCAAGGACCGCGACCGCCTGATGCAGACCCTGCTGACGGCAGTGGAGCCCGATGAAGGCGATACCGAACTGGTCGACGCCCTGCTCGCGCAGCGCACCCCGCGCGAACTTGCGGCGATGCTGGTCGCCTCGCACCGGGCCAAGATGCCCGAACCGGAAGACCTGATCGCCAACACGCCCGAGGCACGGCGCGCTGCACAGGCGGAAAAGCACCGCCCCGGTTTCGAGGATACGGTGTGGTTCAAGATGGACATCGGCCGCCGCCGCAATGCCGACCCGCGCTGGATCCTGCCGCTGCTATGCCGCCGCGGGCACATCACCCGCAACGAGGTTGGCGCGATCCGGATCGGCCCGGACGAGACGTTCTTCCAGATCCCGCGCACGATAGCGGACAAGTTCTCCGCTGCCGTCGCCCGCACCGCCGATGACGGGGCCGATGGCGACGACATCCGCATCGAAGCATCGGCCGAGGCTCCGCGAGATGCCGCGCGCGCCAACCGCAAGGGTCCGCCTCAGGGCCGGCACAACGGAAAGCCCAAGCCGCATCGCAAGAACAACGACGCGGGCGCACGGCCCGGCCCGAAAGGCAAGGGCGCGCCGAAGAAGGCTCGCCCGCGGGATCGCTGAATTGGTGGCGAGCCGGATGACGGCGAGCCCCCTCGATCCAGCGCATTGACCTAGAACGTGATGGACACCGAACCTCCGAAGGTTCGGGGGTCCGAACGGAAGGTGTTGTAACCGATGAAGCCATAGCCCGAGACTGCGTAGTCGCGGTTGGTGAGGTTGCGGCCCCAGATGCTTATCTCGATCCCGGACCTCTCGAAGGCGAGGCTTGCACGGCTTGCCAGCGTGAGCACATCGTCCTGGCTGCGCTCGGGCAAGCCCGACGGATCGAGATAGAAGCGACTGCGGAAATTGGCGCTTCCACTGAGCCCAAGCCGGACGTCACGGCTCACCTGGGTCTGGTAAGCGACCCGGGCGTTGGCGGAGAATTCCGGTGCGAATGGAAGCGGCTGGCCATCATACAGGTCGGCATTCCCGCCCACCGCGCTATCCTGCCGGATACGCGCGCGGTTCCAGACCCCTCCCAGCTCAAGCTCGAGGCCAGACAGGGGCGCCCACCCCAGCTGCGCTTCGACACCATAGGACCGCGCCGCATCGAGGTTGGAGAGCGAGTTCGAAACGATGCTCGATCCGTCGGGCAATGCGAATTCGACGAAGATCCTCGCCTGAGGGTCCTGATAATCGCTGTAGAAACCCGCGAGGGAATAACGCAGCGTGGCCGCCTTGCCCTTCACTCCCGCCTCGATCGTCGTGACGGTCTCGGCAGCGAACAGCCCTTCGTCGGCGTAATGCAGTGCGTTGTTCGCGATCTCGCCGTTGAAGCCGCCCGATTTGTAACCATTGGCGATGGAGACATAGGCGTTTGCGTCTCCGAAAGCGTAGCTCAGCGCGGCGTTACCGCTAAGCCGGGTCTTCTCGATCACATTGCCGCCAATTGCTGGCCCCAAGCCATCGCGGTTGTTGAGCGCGCGCACCCCGTCGCGGAAGACATGCACACCCTCGCCCTGCCCGCGAATATCCTCGTAGGTCAGGCGAAGCCCCGCGGTGAGCGTCAGCCGCTCGGTCAGTTCGAGCGTGTTGTAGGTGAACGCGGCGAGCGACACGCGCTCCTGTGCAATATCGGTCACCAACGTCGAAGCGGGCGAAGTGCTGGCCGGTGTCGGCCTCACACGACCTGGTGCACCGACATAGTCGCACGAGCCGACCAGCGTCTGCGGATCGAGCTCGCCGCACCAGATGGTGTAGCGCTGGCTGAAGTCCTCCAGAGAGGCCGAGATGCCCAGCAGCACTGACCCGCCGGTAAACTGCCGGCTCAGCCGCGCTTCCTCGGAAAACTGCGCAAAGTCGCGCGCGTAGGAGAGGTTGGCGTTCAGCGAAGGGTCGCCGAAAGGCGCAGCCGTTCCGTCGAAGTCGAACCCGTAGTTCTGGCGATAGCCCTCGAACGCGGTGAGCGAGAATAGCTCCCAATCGCCCAGAGGCGCCGTGTACTCCGCCGACACGCCATAGAAGGCGTTGTCGCTGTCCTGCACACCATCGCCTGCGGATTCGATCTGATGCTTCCCGAGCTCGAGCGAGGAGTTGCGAGGCATCGTGTTGATGCCCCTGTCTTGCTCGTAGTGCCCGCGCAGCAGCAGGCTCAGCCCGCCGCGGTCGAGCAATGCCGAAAGGCGAATGCCGAACTCGTCGGTTTCTCCGCCAGCCTCGGCCGGACCGGCGACATTCTCCAGCACCGGGGCGCGACGCACATAAGTGGTCGCTAGACGCGCATAGGCCCCTTCGCCGATGCGTCCGCCGAACGCGGCATCGAGATCGACGCGATCGAAATTCCCGTATCCCAGACGCGCGTAATTCGCGCCCTCGGCATCGGGCCGACGACTGATGAGATTGACCGCCCCGGCAGACGCATTGCGCCCGTAAAGCGCGCCCTGCGGCCCCTTCAGCACCTCGACCCGTTCGAGGTCGTAAAGCAGCGCGCTGGTCTGGACATTCGTCGCCTGAAAGACGCCATCGGCATAAACGGCTGCCGCGGTCGGGGTCAGCGCCTGATGGTCGACCGCCCCGATGCCGCGAATCTGGAAGGCAACCTGCGTACCGTTCGCCACCGCAGCTTCGACCCCGGGGAGCAGTTCGGCGAGGTCTTCGGCACCTGTGGCCCCCTCCGCCTGCTCAAGCGCGGTTTCATCGAGCAGCAGGACCGAGCCGGGGACACGCTCGATCAACAGGGGCCGCCGCGTGGCAGTGACCACGATCGCCTCGTTGTCGGCGCGGAGCTCCTCGTTTGCCCCCTGCGCCATGGCACCAGCGGGGATGCCGCAGGCAACCAGCGAGAAGACGGCGTAACCGGAGGATTTCATAAGAAACTCGTCGATGAGGACACGCCGCGATCTGGCGCGCGAGCGCCCTAGTCCCTCATCACGAAAGGCGGAACACGGTTGTTTCAGTTCTGCACACCCGCTCGCCCGCAGCGTCGGAATACTGGCAACGGCGGACACTTCAACGCCATTGGGAGGGAAAATCAATCCGATCCAATGGTAGCGGAGGAGGGACTCGAACCCCCGACACGCGGATTATGATTCCGCTGCTCTAACCACCTGAGCTACTCCGCCCCAATCTTGCCATACCAAGTAAGGTATGAGGCCTGCCGGAGCGGTTAGCTCGACGGCAGGCGGCGCTCTTAGGGCGCGGTTGCGCGGCGGTCAAGGCGCTGTGTTGATGCGCGATCAGGCGCGTGCCCTTCCCCGGAAATTGACGTCCTCCACCAACTCCCACGGACCACCCAGATAGCGGTGCAGGCCAAGGCCGCGAAAGGCGAAGTCGCGCGGTTCGACCTGCGGGGCAAGCTCGGCCTGCAGCGCCTTCGCCTGTCTGCTGGAGACCTTGTTCTGCACAGTCACATGGAGACGCTTGCCGCCCTGGTCCTGCTCGGTCAGCAGACCGTGGAAATGCTCTGCCAGCATCGTACGAAGGCGCAGCATGCCCTCGCTTTCGAGCCGGATGGCAGTGCCCCCGCCGAGCGACATCACCCCGGCGATTCGGCCCTCCACCGGCGCAAATTCACCCGCAAGCTGACGCATGTGCTGGATCGCTTCGCCCTCGCAGAAGCCCGGCAGAGCGTGAAACAGCGTTACGTGCGCGGCGAGATAACTGCGCTCGGGCGGAAAATGCGCTGTCCGCAGCGCGGTCGCCCAACTTTGCAGGTCTGCGGGCAATTGCGCGGTCAGGATCAGCGGGGAATCGCCCATCGAGCGCGGCTACATTTCGCCTCGTTCGCGGCGGAGCCTGTACCACTTGGCGACATTGGCGTTGTGCTCCTCCAGCGTAGAGGAGAACACGTGCCCGCCAGTACCATCGGCGACCATGAACAGCGCGTCCGTCTCCGCCGGATTGAGTACCGCCGCGATCGCCTCGCGTCCCGGATTGGTGATCGGCCCCGTCGGCAGGCCAACCCTGGTATAGGTGTTGTAGCCGTTCACCGCCGCGATTTCCGACTGGCGGATACGGCGGCCAAGCGGCTTGCCCTTGGTGATCGGGTAAATGATCGTCGGATCGGCCTGCAGCAGCATCCCGTCCTTCACCCGGTTGGAATAGAGCCCGGCGACCATCCGCCGTTCTTCGGGGACGCCGGTTTCCTTCTCGACGATAGAGGCGAGCGTCACCGCATCTTCGATATTGTCGACCGCGATGTCCTTCGCGCGCCGCGGCCATGCTTCGGCGAGGTAATTGCGCATTGCCGCCTGCATGCGGGCGAGCACCGCTGCGCGATCTTCGCCACGCTCGAAATCATAGGTGTCGGGCAGCACGCTGCCTTCCTTGGGCACCGGGATTTCCCCGGTCAGCAGATCCTCCGCCATCAGCGTTTCGTAGACCAGGATCGAAGGCGTGCCTTCCGGAATGGTCACGAACCGGCGGATAACCTCGCCATGCTGTAGCGTGTCGAGGATCGTTGCAGGGCTGGCGGCGCCCGGCATCAGGAACTCGCCCGCCTTGATCGGATCGTCGCCGCCCATGATCTTCGCCCGCAGCAGGAAGGCTTCATGGCTGCGAATCAGCCCCTCGTCTTCCAGCTGCTGCGCGACGCCCGTCAGGGTAGAGCCCGAGCGGACGATGAACGACGTATCCTGCTGCGTGGGGCCGGCACCATACCAGCCCCACGCGAACCAGCCTGCGCCGAGCGCGAGCGCAATCAGCACCAGCGCTGCGAGCGCGCGAAACATCAGTCGATCTTCCGCATCACGAGGCTGGCATTGGTGCCGCCGAAGCCGAAGCTGTTGTTGAGCACGGCGTTCACTTCGCGCTTCTTCGCGGTGTGCGGCACCAGATCGACGCCCTCGGTGCCCTCGTCGGGATCGTCGAGGTTGAGCGTGGGCGGAACGATTTGGTCGCGCATGGCGAGGATGCAGAAGATGCTCTCGACCGCGCCTGCGCCGCCGAGCAGGTGCCCGATGGCGGACTTGGTGCTGCTCATCGAAGCGCCGCCCAGATCGTCGCCGAAAACGCGCTTGGCCGCGGCGAGTTCGATCGTGTCAGCCATGGTCGAGGTGCCGTGCGCGTTGATGTAGTCGATATCGGTGGGTTCGAGCCCTGCCTTGCGCAGCGCCATCCGCATCGAAAGTTCGGCACCCTTGCCTTCGGGGTGCGGCGCGGTGACGTGGTAGGCATCGCCCGACAGGCCGTAGCCGACCACTTCGGCGTAGATCTTCGCACCGCGCGCCTTGGCGTGCTCGTATTCTTCCAGCACAACCACCCCCGCACCTTCGCCCAGCACGAAGCCTTCGCGGTTGCGGTCATAGGGGCGGCTCGCCTGCTCGGGTCGGTCGTTGAAACCGGTGTTGAGCGCTCGTGCCTGCGCGAAGCCGGCAATGCCCAGCGGGTTGATGGTCGATTCCGAACCACCCGCGAGCATGATGTCGGCATCGTCATCGCGAATCATGCGGGCCGCGTCGCCGATCGAGTGCGCGCCGGTCGAGCACGCGGTGACCACCGCGTGGTTGGGGCCCATCAGGCCGTAACGGATCGAAACCTGGCCGCTGATGAGGTTGATGATACGCCCGTGGACGAAGTGCGGGCTGACCCGGCCCGGCCCACGCTCGTGCAGGTTGACCGATTCATATTCGATGCCCGGAAGGCCGCCGATACCCGCACCGATGGAGACGCCGGCGCGTTCCTTGGTGGCCTGGTCCATTTCGGTAAGGCCCGCATCCTCGATCGCCTGGCCTGCCGCATCGAGGCCGTAGATGATGAAGGGATCCACCTGGCGCTGGATCTTGGTGTCGACCCGCTTGTCGGGATCGAAACCCCATTCGTGATCCTTGCCCTTCACCTCGCAGGCGATGGTCGCCTTCTGGTTGGAAGCGTCGAAGCGGGTGATCGGCCCCGCCCCGCTCTTGCCGGCAATAAGGTTCTTCCACGAGGTTTCGACATCGCCGCCCAGCGGGGTGACAAGGCCAAGACCGGTTACAACGACGCGGCGCATACTTATCTCCAAAAACAGCACAGGCCCGGCCCGCTAACCGGGTCGGGCCTGCAAATGGCGGCGGCAGTTAGCCGCCGCAAGAGCATCAAGGATTTAGCCCCGAAGGATTTAACCCTTGTGCTCTTCGATATACTTGGTCGCATCGCCGACCGTGCTGATCTTCTCAGCCGCATCGTCGGGGATTTCGACACCGAATTCTTCTTCGAACGCCATCACCAGCTCAACGATGTCGAGGCTGTCCGCGCCCAGATCATCGATGAAGCTCGCATCCTGCGTCACCTTGTCGGCTTCCACGCCCAGATGCTCGACAACGATCTTCTGTACGCGCTCGGCGGTATCGCTCATTACCTATGTCCTCTCGACATCTTGCTGTTGCTAATCGCCAACCGCCCTATCCAAGCCCTCGACCCCGCGCAAGGGGGGCAATCCCCTCTACGCGCCCCGTCATGTGAAAAACTCTGTTAGGCCCAAATCCTTGCGTGGTGCAAAGCCCGCCGTGGTGTTATAGGCTGTTCATCAGGGTCGCACATTGAAGAAACGGGGGGCTGCGCTGGATCGCGTAGGGGCTCCCGTGTGATTTTTTGGATGGGAGCCTTAGAATTATGCGAAAGATTGTCATGGCCCTTGCGGCGGCCGCGATGCTGAGCGCGCCGGTGGCGGAAGCAAGCGCGCAGAGCAGGTCGTCGGGAGCGCAGAACCGCGACGGCACCACGCGCGGCGCCTCTTCGGGACGCAAGGAGCAGGAGCGCGGCCAGCAGCAGATTCCGCGGTGCAGCCGCAATCTCGGCACGATCGCGATCGTCGAGCCCGACGATCAGTGGTGGCGCGAATACAACCTCGGCAGCCCCGAAGCCATTTTGCGCCTGTTCGTGCAGCGTTCGGGCTGCTTCACGATGGTCAACCGCGGCCGCTCGATGCAGAGCCGCGCAATGGAACGCGCGCTGGCGGACCAGGGCGAGCTGCAGGAAGGCTCCAACCTCGGCCGCGGCCAGGTTCAGGTGGCCGACTATTTCCTCCAGCCGGATATCGTTTCGGGTAACTCCAACTCGGGCGGCAGCGCGGTGACCGGCATTCTGGGCGGCCTGCTGGGCGGCGCGATCGGCGGCATCGTCGGCGGGATCAATATCAAGAAGAAAGAGGCCAACGTCACGCTGGTGGTCGTCAATTCGCGCACCACGGTCGAGGAAGCGCTGGTCGAAGGTTATGCCCGCAAGACCGACCTCGGCTGGGCTGCCGGCGGTGGCGCAGGCTGGTGGGGCGGTCTCGCCGGTGCGGGTGGCGGCAGCTACCAGAACACGCAGATCGGTCAGGTGATCGTGCTCGCCTATCTCGACGCATACACCAAGCTGGTCGATGAGATGGGCGGCCTGCCCTACGACGCGGCAGAGGACGCGCCGCTCGCGCAGTAAGCCGGGTCCAAGATGACGAAAGAAGAGGCGGCTCGCACCGATGCGGGCCGCCTCTTTCTGTTTGTAGCTGCGGCAGGCCAGCCGGCTCTCGCCAATCAGTCGCCGTAGTGGATCGCCAGTTGCCGCTCGGCCTCCTGCCGTGCCCGAATCCGGTCGAGCCCCTCACCGGCATTCGACTTGGAGGGGTCCGCCTTGATTGCGCGGCGATAATATTCCTGCGCGCGCTCGAAATCGCCGCCGGCTTCCGCGCATAGTCCGATATTGAACAGCAGCGAGACATGCTCGCCGATGGTCGGCTCCAGCGCGGCGAAGGCATCGCATGCCATTTCCTCGTCGCGCTTGGTCATCGCGATCGCGTCACGGAACGCACGGCCGGGCTCCTTTTCCATGCCCTTGCGCGTTTCGAGCACGCGGATATCCTCCGCACGCTGCTGGGGTGCGAGCGCGTACCGCAGCCTTGCGGCAATCTCGTCCAGCACCTCGTCGACCATCGGGTCGATCGCCGGCTCGCTCTCGTCGGCGCAATAGCGCACCTGACGCTGGGACTCCGCATCATCGTCGTGGATCAGCGCGCCGTCATATGAGTACAGACGGATCGTCGGCCTGACCGACAGCGTCAGCTGCTCGCAGGGAACCTTCTCCTTGCGCTTTTCGAGGCACTTGTTCTTGTCGTCGCGCTTGACGCAGGTCTCCACCTCTTTGGGCGAGGCGCGGTAGACATCGACGTCGGTTGCCACGCTGCCACTCAGCACCGCGTCGCCATCGCGCATCACGCTTGCCGGGGCGATGCGAAAATAGGGTTCGCCATCGATCGACGCGCTGCGCAGTGCGTCGGCGGCCTTGATGGAAAGCGTGGGACCGTCGATCCCGCCGAACTGCTCGATCCCGATCGACTGCACTTCGGCAGCATCGCCATTATGCGCCGGGTACACCCCGACGACCCGCAATGTCTCCGCCGAAACCGGCATGGCAAGCGCGCCCAGGCCAAGCCCGAACACGACCATCTTCAAAGTCCGCATGAGTTCCCCTCCTCACCAGCTTCGCCCAACCTTACAGGCATCGGGCGAAGCGGCAAGATGGGGAGTAACCCGGCCCCGTCAGGCGTCGCCGGCGCGATCGACCCGGGTTGCTTCGGGCGCGTCCGGTTTCGGCTGCTCGACCGTGCGGATCGAAAGCTCACGCAGCTGCTTCGGGCTGACGATCGACGGCGCGCCCATCATCAGGTCCTGCGCGCGCTGGTTCATCGGGAAGGCGATGACTTCGCGGATGTTGGGCTCGTCCGCCAGCAGCATCACGATCCGGTCGATCCCCGGGGCCGAGCCACCGTGCGGCGGTGCGCCCAGCTTGAACGCCTCGATCATGCCGCTGAAGTTCGCGTCGACGTCTTCCTTGGAATAGCCTGCAAGCTCGAACGCCTTGTACATGATGTCCGGACGGTGGTTCCGGATCGCGCCCGAGCTCAGCTCGTAGCCGTTGCAAACGATATCGTATTGCCACGCCTTGATCTCGAGCGGGTCCTGGTTCTCCAGCGCGTCCATCTCGCCCTGCGGCATCGAGAACGGGTTGTGGCTGAAATCGATGCGCTTCTGATCTTCGTCGTATTCGAACATCGGGAAATCGACGATCCAGCAGAACTTGAAGCAGCCCTGTTCGATCAGTTCGAGCTGTTCGCCAACACGCGTGCGCGCGGCACCCGCCAGCTTTTCGACTTCCCTGGGCTTGCCTGCCGCGAAGAACAGGCCGTCGTTCTCGCCCAGGCCCAGCTCGTCATAAAGCTTGGCCATTTCGTCGGGCCCGTGGTTCTTGGCGATCGGTCCGCCGAACTCGCCGCCCTTGCGGGTGACGTAGCCGAGACCCGAATAGCCTTCACGCCGCGCCCAGTCGTTCATTTCGTCGAAGAACTTGCGGCTCTTCTCGTTGGTGTTCGGCGCAGGGATCGCACGCACGATGCCGCCACCGCCGACGATCTTCTCGAAGATACCGAAGCCGCTCTTCTCGAAGTGATGCGTGACGTCGGTGATGATGATCGGATTGCGCAGGTCGGGCTTGTCGCTGCCGTATTTCAGCATCGCTTCGGCATAGGGAATACGCGGGAATTCGCCCGCGGGCGTCACGCTCTTGCCGCCCGAGAATTCCTCGAACACGCCAGCCAGCACCGGCTCGATCGCCTGGAAGACGTCTTCCTGCGTGACGAAGCTCATCTCGAAGTCGAGCTGGTAGAATTCGGGGCTGCGATCGGCGCGCAGGTCTTCGTCGCGGAAGCACGGCGCGATCTGGAAATAGCGGTCGAAGCCGGCGACCATCAGCAGCTGCTTGAACATCTGCGGCGCTTGGGGAAGCGCATAGAAGCGGCCCGGGTGCAGACGGCTGGGCACGAGGTAATCGCGCGCGCCTTCGGGCGACGACGCGCCGAGAATCGGCGTCTGGAATTCGGAGAAGCCCTGGTCGATCATCCGGCGGCGCAGGCTCGTGATGACCTTGTTGCGCAGCATGATGTTGTTGTGAACCCGCTCGCGCCGCAGATCGACGAAGCGGTACTTGAGGCGGATGTCCTCGGGATATTCCTGCTCGCCCGCGACCGGCAGCGGCAGTTCTTCCGCCATCGACTGGACGGTGGCGGACTTGGCGAAGACTTCGATATCGCCGGTCGGCAGGTTGGCGTTGCGCGTTTCCTGCGAACGCGCCTTCACCACGCCGTCGATCGTAATGACGCTTTCGGACTTGAGCGAGTCGAGCAGCTTCAGCGCCTCGCTATCCTCGTCCGCGACGATCTGGGTGATGCCGTAGTGGTCGCGCAGGTCGATGAACAGGACACCGCCATGGTCGCGCTTGCGGTGGACCCAGCCGGACAGGCGAACGGTCTCGCCGACATTGCTTTCGCGAAGCTGTGCGCAAGTATGGGTGCGATAGGCGTGCATTGTGGAACTTTCCGGTTCGGGGATTAGGCGCTAGGGGCGTGCCGAAGCTGGACGGCGAAAGCCCTGAAAGCTTGCGCGCGCTAACACGCGAATGGCCCGGTTTTGTCAAGCCGGGCGCGCTCGATTGGAGGGGCCACCACGGCCCGAGGGCGGCACTCCGCCCGGCAAAGAAAGATCGAATATGAAAATCCACGACCTGATCACGACCACCGATGCACTGGCCGACCTGTGCGATCGGCTCGGCAAAGGCGACTTCGTCTGCGTCGATACCGAGTTCATGCGGGAAAACACCTATTGGCCCGAGCTGTGCCTGGTCCAGATCGGCGACGAGCACGAGGCTGCGGCGATCGACCCGCTGGCCGACGGGATCGACCTCAAACCCCTGCTCGACCTGCTGACCGAGAATGAGGACGTGCTGAAGATCTTCCACGCAGGCAGCCAGGACGTGGAGATTTTCTACAACCTCACCGGCAAGACCCCGCACCCGATCTTCGACACGCAGATCGCGATGATGGCGATCAGCCAGTCCGAACAGATCGGCTATGCCAATCTGGTCGAACACTGGCTCGACAAGACGATCGACAAGGGCGCGCGCTTTACCGACTGGAGCCGCCGCCCGCTGACCGACCGTCAGCTGGAATACGCGATCGGCGACGTGACCTACCTGGCCAAGATCTTTCCCCGCATCCTCAAGAAGCTGATGAAGACCGATCGCGGTATGTGGCTCAACGCCGAGATGGAAAAGCTCGCCGATCCGGAAAATTACGCGATCGAGCCCGACAAGGCGTGGAAGCGCATCCGCGCGCAGGGCCGCAACGCACAGGCGCTCGGGCGGCTGAAGGCCGTTGCCGCATGGCGCGAGGGAGAGGCGCAGCACAAGAATATCCCGCGCGGACGGATCATGCGCGACGAGACGCTGGCCGACATTGCTTCCCATCCGCCCAAGAAACAGGCCGACCTTGCCAAGGTGCGCGGCCTCTCCAACGCGTGGAAGGACAACGAGATCGGCAACCGCCTGATGGACGTGCTGGAGAACGCCGAGCCGCTGCCCGATAGCGAGATGCCAGCGCGCAATAGTCGCGGCGCACCACTGGGCAAGGAAGGGGCGCTGGTCGCCGACCTGCTCAAGCTGCTGCTCAAGATCCGCGCGCGCGAAATCGACGTCGCTCCGCGCCTGCTGACCCGCTCGGGCGAGCTGGAGCAGCTGGCGGCAGGCGTGCGCGACCTGCCGATCCTTGAAGGCTGGCGGCGCGAGGTTTTCGGCCGCGACGCGCTCGACCTGGTCGAGGGCAAGCTCGCCTTCGCGGTCGAGAAGGGCAAGCTGAAGATGACCCATATCGACGATGTCGAGGACTAGCCCGGGATGAGCACCTACCTGCCGACGATCCGTCAGCTGCAATATCTGGTCGCGCTGCACGAGCATGGCCATTTCGGTCGCGCAGCGGATGCGAGCTTCGTCTCGCAATCGACCCTGTCGGCAGGCATCCGCGAGCTGGAGACGCTGCTAGGCGTGACACTGGTGGAGCGCAGCCGGCGAGTGGTCCGCTTCACCCCGCTTGGCCAGCAGGTGGTCGAGAAAGCGCACGCACTCCTCAGGCAGGCGGAAGACCTGTCGGACCTGGTGCGCGCCGCTGGCCAGCCACTCACCGGCACACTGCGGATGAGCGTGATCCCCACGATCGCGCCGTTCATGCTGCCGCGCATCCTGCCACGCCTGCGCCGCGAACGGCCCGAGCTGGAACTGTTCCTGCGCGAGGAGACCAGCAGCGACGCGGTGGAATCGCTCCACCACGGGCGGGTCGATTGCGTGCTGCTCGCCCTCCCCTTCCCCACCGGCGAGGTGGAGCAGGAGATCATTGGCGAAGACCGCTTCTACGTCGCCTACCCCGGCGACGAGCCGCGAGATTTGCCGAAGGAAATCCGGCCCGAGTCGATCGAGGACGGGCGCCTGCTGCTGCTGGAAGACGGGCATTGCCTGAAGGAACACGCGCTGGCCGCGTGCAACCGGCCCGAATTGCGCGCCGCGACCAGCATGATCGGCACGAGTCTCCACACGCTGGTGCAGATGGTCGACAACGGTCTGGGGGTCACCATGCTGCCCGAGATGGCGCTGGAGGCGGGTATTCTTAAGGGCACGAACGTAATCGCGCGCCCGCTCGATGCGCCTGCTGCGGCGCGCGACATCGCCCTGATCTGGCGAAAGAACAGCCCTAGAGAAAATGACTTCCGCCTGCTGGCCGATGAATTACGGGCCGGCTGATCGACCGATCGGCGCACACTGAATGCCCGAAAAGTCCAGAAAAACCGTGACTGACGCGGGGATTTTATGGCAGGTGTTCGATCCGTCGGTGATCGGCAGGCGTTACAAATAGAGATTTCGGGCGGGTCGCAGCGCACCAGGATCACCGCACATCCGGACCACAGCAATCGGGGCGGGCGTACGGGATGACGGCAATGTGGAAAGGTTCAGGGGCCAAGCCACCCCTGGCAGCGCGGATCAACCCGCGCTGGTCCGACGAGGAAATTCCGCGTAACGTCGTCGCCGATCTGGCCATGCGCCCCAGACTGCATCCCCACGTCATCACCTTTGCGAACGAAAAGGGCGGCGTCGGCAAGTCGACCCTGGCCTTCCATGTCGCAGTCGCGCTCGCCCATGTTGGCCAGCAGGTCGTTGCGGTCGATCTCGACCGGCGCCAGCGCACGCTCGAACGCGGGCTGACCTATCGCGAGGGCACCGCCAACAACCTTGGCATCAGGCTGCCGACACCGCAGTTCGCCGTGCTCGAACAGCCGAGCACGGCGTCGCTTTTTCAGACCATCAACCGGTTGGGCGGCGACGCGGATTTCGTGATTCTGGACGCCGCCGGATCTGACTCGGCGATCTTTCGTCGGGCGGTCGCGCTTGCCGACACGCTGGTGACGCCAGTCAACGCGTCGTTCCTCGATCTCGAACTGCTCGGGCATCTCAACCCGGTCAGCGGGGTGCCCGAACGGGCCGGCTGCTTCGGCCAGACGGTCGCCTCACTGCGCGAAGAGCGATTGACGCAGGAAATGGGCCCGATCGAGTGGATCGTGGTCAAGAACCGCGTGCGCAGCGCAGAAAAGCGCCACATAAGCAGAGTCGACGACGCGCTGGAACGGCTCTCGATCGCGCATGATTTCCGGATCGGTCAGGGCCTGACGGAGAGGGTGGCGTTTCGTGAACTGTTCCAGTTCGGCCTGACCCATCTCGATCTCGGGCTGATCCCCGACATGATCCGGCCGCAGGAATCGAGCCGCAAGGAGATTGCGAGCCTGCTCGACGATCTCAACCTGTCGTTCGACAAGCGGGAGCGCACGTCTGTGAGCAACCGACCCACAGCGCGCGTGCTGCGCCGGACGCGGCAGGATTTCCGCGCGGCGATCAGCAACGCACTATAGCCTAGGCAGCGCGCGATTGCCCGCCTGCCAGGTGAATCCGGTTACGTCCGCTTCGCTTCGCACAATAAAGCGCCTGATCCGCAGCAGCGAGAGCCTCGCGCGGATCGGCGCACTGCAGCACATCGGCTATGCCGCCTGAAAAGGTCACCATGCCGAACGGCTTTTCTGTACGCCGATTGACCATTCGCCGCGATGCAAGCGCTTCGCGCGCTTCATCAAGCTGAGCGAGTGCCTCTTGTGGCTCCACGCCCCTGAAGAGCAGAACGAATTCCTCGCCCCCATGCCGCGCGATGTAGCAGTCTTTCGTGCAAAGACTCGACAGCGTCTCTGCAATCTCGCGAATGATGCGGTCGCCCGCTTCGTGGCCGTGTGTGTCGTTGATCGCCTTGAACTGGTCGATGTCGCAAAAGGCCACGCTCAGAGGCTCGCCCGTGTCCTGCGCCTCGAGATAGGATGTTTCCAGAACTTCTTCGAAGGCCCGGCGATTGGGCAGCCCTGTGAGATAATCGACCTGCGCATCGTGCCGAGCGCGGTCCAGATTCTTACGCAGCTTGGCCGTTTCGCGCTCGCTCGCTTTCAACTCTTCCTCGGTCTGGCGCGACCGCGCGATCATCGCCTCGGCAAAATTCGAGAGCGTGGAGATCAGCTCTGCAGTGTCGCAAGGCCCCTGCAGGTCATCGACCCGCCGCTCAAGCTCGTCGCCATAGTCGGAGGTCGCCCGGCGCATCGACGTGGACGTGCGCGACAGCTCGTCGATCCCGCGCTCCATATCCTTCGCCAGGTCCTCTATCGATTTCTTGCCAGCAAAAGGGTCGACCGCGGTCACCTCTTCGAGCCATGTCTGGGTGATCGGTTCGCCCTGTTCGCGACGCCACTCGATCCTGCGTGCCAGTCGTGGATTGATGCCCGAACAGGCTTCATGCGCCGCAAGCAGGTTGGACGGAGTGACCTCAAGATCACTCTCGATCAGGAAGTTGCTGATTTCGTCCAGCAACCGACGACGCGCACGCGGATCGAGTTGCGCAGATGCCGGCATTTCGGAGTTTTCTGCCACCAGACGCGGCCACCGCAGGCGCGGCAGCCCGATTCGCTGCAACAAGGTCGCTACAGGTTGGTTCGCCTCTATCGTAGGGTTCGTCGCCATGCCCCTTTATGGCGCGAAGAAGCTTTAATCGATGCTAACCGCACGAAGAATTTTTACCCGTTTTGGAACGGTCACTTAGACAAAACCGAAAGAAGTCGGGCTGTGAGTCGCACAATTTCTTGCGTGCGAATCACGTATCCATGTGGCGCAGCCCGACGCGCAGGTAATCGTAGCCGGTCACACAGGTCAGGACTGCGGCAACCCACAAGGCGCCCAGCCCGGCCCACCGGATCGGTTCGATCTCGTGGAACACCCCGGCCAGAATCAGCGTGCCCAGCGCGATCAGCTGCAGCGTGGTCTTCCACTTGGCGAGCTTGCTGACCGGGACCGAAACCTGAATTCCGCCGAGAAATTCGCGCAGACCCGACACGATAATCTCGCGCATCAGAATGATAAGCCCCGCAATAACGTGGGCGTCGCCGACGATCGGCCCCGTGAGCCCGCCTTTGGCGGTCAGGATCAGGATTACCGCCGCAACCATGATCTTGTCCGCGATCGGGTCCAGAAACTGGCCCAGCTTGGACACGGTCCCCTGCGAACGGGCGAGCATGCCGTCGAAATAATCGGTTATCGCCGCTGCGCAGTACAGCACGAAGCCCAGCGCATACCCGAGTTGCCAGTCCGGCCACCACAGGAACAGGACGAGCAAGGGCACGGCGAAAATCCGCGACAGGGTGAGCAGGTTGGGAAGTGTCAGCATCTCTTGGTGAATGCCCCTAGTCGATGCAGGCTCCCAGAAAAAGCGTCATCACCCTTTGCGCATGCCGCTGGCCTGTTCTAACGCGGCGCAGGCAAGTGGTGCGGCCAAGCGCGCCGGAGTGGATTTATGACGACGTTGAGATTGCTGCGACGGCGGCGCTTTCTGCCGCTGTTCTGCACACAGCTGCTCAACGCTTTCAACGACAATCTCTACAAGACCGCGATGGTCCTGTTCGTGGTTTACGCCGTTTACAGCGACCCCGAGACGGAAACCGTCTTCAGCGCGATCGCGACCGGGCTGTTCATCGGGCCGTTCATCCTGGTGTCCGCGATCGCCGGCCAGCTGGCGGACATGCGCGACAAGGCGAAGATCATCCGCACGGTCAAGCTGTGCGAGATCGGCATCATGACCATCGGCGCAGCGGGGCTTTTCCTGGCCTGGCAGGATACGCTGGTGCACAGCGTGGCGGTGCCCCTGATGCTGTTTGCGCTGTTTCTGGCAGGGCTGCAATCGACCTTCCTCGGGCCGATCAAATACGCGATCCTGCCCCAGCATCTGCGCAAGACCGAGGTGCTGGCGGGCACCGGCCTGGTCGAGGCGGGCACCTATGTCGCGATCCTGTTCGGCACGATCATCGCAGGCTGGATTCCGGTGGAGGCGGCGATGGTGGCCATCATCATGACC
This sequence comes from Citromicrobium bathyomarinum, assembly GCF_021021475.1. Classification (GTDB taxonomy): domain Bacteria; phylum Pseudomonadota; class Alphaproteobacteria; order Sphingomonadales; family Sphingomonadaceae; genus Alteriqipengyuania; species Alteriqipengyuania bathyomarina. The sequence continues at coordinate 256,571 of NZ_JAINWL010000001.1, forward strand.
GCGCTGGTCGGTTACGCGATGAGCCGCCAGATTCCGGCAGCCCCGGCGCTGGGCGAGATCGAACCGATCGACTGGAACATCCTGCGCTCTTCCATCGCGCTCATCCGCTCGGTCCGGAAAGACCGGGTCGTCTGGCTGGCCACGCTTTCGATCAGCGTGTTCTGGATGGTCGGGGCGATCCTGTTCATCCAGTTCCCTCCGCTGGTGAAGAACGTGATCCACGCCAACAAGGAAGTCGCGACGCTGTTCATCGTGATGTTTTCGATCGGGATCGCGATCGGATCGGTGGTGATCAATCACCTGCTGAAGGGCGAGGTTTCGGCCCGCCATGCCCCCGCAGGGGTGGTGGCGATGGGATTTTTCCTCGTCCTGTTCTACGTGTTCGTGCGCCAGTGGCCGACCGGCCTCGAAGGCCCCTTCCTGACCGTGCCCGAGTTTCTGACCTACCCGCTGGCGTGGGTTTTGCTGGTCAACCTGCTGATGATCTCGGTCGCCGGGGGCATCTTCGTGGTGCCGCTTTACGCCTTCCTGACCACCCGGGTGGCAGGGAACATGGCATCGCGCACCATCGCTGCGACCAATGTGATCAGTTCCAGCTACATGGTGTTCGGATCGGTGCTGGCCTTGGTCATGACCTACCTCGGCATATCGATCGCAGAACAGCTGCTCGCCAGCGTGGCGCTATGCCTGATTACCTGCTGGATGGCCCGCAAGCTCCACGCCGAGGAGCATCTGCCGAGCGTCCACCTCGACTAGAAGATGAACATCAGCGCGCCAGCAAGGCACACGACATAGGCGCCGAGAAAGCCGGCCCAGTCGCTTCTCCCGAAGGACCAGCGCGTGCGCCGGACCATCAGGTCGCGCCTCAGATCGGGCCGCACGGGCAGCGAGGCGCGGAAAGGGTGCCGCGCCGATTCGTTGGTAAGGACAAGCGAACGTCTCATGCCAACGAGGCTTAACCTTTTGGTAAGGATTGGCGAGCGGCCCCTCCCACCCGTCCGCCGGTGGGACACTGCCCGCGTTGGAGCGTTAACGCGCCGGACGATTGCCCACCGCCGCAGCGCGCTCTAGACGCGGGCGGATGGCTGACCACAAAACTCCGCAGGCCGCGCGCCTGCTCGTCGATTGCCTTGCTGCGCAGGGTTGCGATCGCATCTTCACCGTCCCGGGCGAGAGTTTTCTCCCGGTGCTCGACGCGCTGGTCGACGTACCGCAGATCAATGTGACGACCTGCCGGCAGGAAGGCGGCGCGGCGTTCATGGCCTGTGCCGACGGCGCGATGAATGCTGCGGGATCGGGGCGGCCCGGCGTTGCCTTCGTCACCCGCGGGCCGGGCGCGACCAATGCCAGCATCGGGGTGCATGTCGCCATGCAGGACAGCCAGCCGATGATCCTGTTCATCGGCGACGTCGGGCGCGACATGCGCGATCGCGAGGGCTTTCAGGAGATCGACTTCCCGGCATTTTTCGCGCCGATCTCCAAGTGGAGCGCGCGGATCGACCGGGCAGACCGGATTCCCGAATATATCGCGCGTGCCTATGCCACCGCGATCTCCGGGCGGCCCGGCCCGGTGGTGCTCGCCCTGCCCGAAGACATGCTTTACGACGCGACCGAAGCGCTTCCCCGGGCGGCGGTGACGCGGCCCGCGCAGGCACCCTGCCCCGATGCGATGCAGGCGATGATGGCGCTGATCGGCGATGCCGCGGCGCCGCTCGCGATCATCGGCGGAGCGGGCTGGAACACCAAATCCCGCGAGTATTTCCAGCTGTTTGCCGAGCGTCTGGGCCTGCCCGTGGCGACAGCGTTCCGGCGGCAGGACGCGATTTCGCCGTCCTCTCCGGTCTACGCGGGGAATTTGGGCTATGGCCCGAACCCCAAGCTGGTCGAGCGGGTCAATGCGGCGGATCTGCTGCTGGTGGTGGGCGCTCGGCTGGGCGAGGCAACCACCGACGGCTACCGGATCCCGCCGCTGGAGGACAAGGAGCGCACGCTGATCCACGTCCATCCCGACCCCGCGGAAATCGGCAGCGTCTACCCAGCCGACCTCTCCATCTGCGCCAGCATGGACGAATTCGCAGAGAGCGCGGCGCTATGGGCGGGCGAGGATCCGCTGCCATTCGACGCGGGTGCACAAGCGCACCAGGAATGGGCCGAGTGGGCCACAGCGACACCGAGCGACACCTACCCCCTCGACCTCGCGGCCTGCGTGCAGTTCATGCGCGATACGCTGCCCGCCGATACGATCATCTGCAACGGTGCGGGCAATTTCGCCGGCTGGTGGCACCGCTACTGGCGTTACGAGGGCTATCCCAGCCAGCTCGCGCCGACCTGCGGCGCGATGGGGTATGGCGTGCCCGCAGCGGTCGCGGCGGCGCAGCGTTTTCCGGAGCGGACCGTGGTCGCCGTGGCGGGCGATGGCGATTTCCTGATGAACGGACAGGAACTGGCGAGCGCGGCGCAGGCGGGCTGCGATCTTCTGGCGATCGTGGTCGATAACAGCGGCTACGGCACGATCCGGATGCATCAGGAGCGCGAGTTTCCCGAGAGGGTTTCTGCGACCCGGCTGGTCAATCCGGACTTCGCTGCCTTCGCCGCGAGTTTCGGCGCGTGGAGCGCGAGTGCGACCACCACGGATGAGTTCAAGGACGCGCTGGTCGAAGCCAAGGGGCGCAGTGGTGTGCGGCTGATCCACGCGAAGATCGACATCGAGCAACTCGCCGCGAGCGGCGCGACCGTCAGCGGGCTGCGCGCCAAGGCCTGAGCGGACCGAATGAGCACAAACGAAAAGGACGGCACCGCGATGGTACCGCCCTTTTCTTCGTTTTCAGCACGTGACGATCAGATGTCGTCGCCGAGCGCGCCCTGGACTTCACCCTTGGCCTGCTGGGCCTTGCCCTTCACTTCCTGACCGCGGCCTTCGGCGCGCGTTTCGGGATCGTTGGACTGCTTCTTGGCCTTGCCAATCGCTTCGTTGACGTTCCCTTCGACCTTGCTCTTCAGTTCACCCATCATCTTTCTCCATTTCGTGCGTCGGCATCATCGCCGATGTAATAAAGAAACAGAGAAACAGGGGCTTACGTTCCCTTTAATAGTGCTGAATGCGCCCAAGCGAGTGCCACTTGCGACCAGAGCTTCGTAACGCTCCACCTATCATAATTTCGGAACCAATGGCGGCTGTCGGAATGAGCGGAAAGCGCCTCAGACTCCTGCCATGGAGAGGATCAGCGACCATTCGTCTGGCATCACCTCGGCCACCGACAGGCGCGAGAGCTTGACCAGCTGCATATCCGCCAGCTGGGGCTCCGCTTTGACCTGTTTCAGGGTCACGACGTTGGGCAGCTTGGTCTTCGGCTTCACGCGCACCGCAGCCCACTTGCCCGTCTCGTCGGTCGGGTCGGTCATGTGGGCCTCGACGATCTCCACGATGCCGACGATCTCGCGCCCGATATTGGAATGGTAGAAGAACGCCTGGTCGCCCACCTCCATCGCAGCAAGGTTGTTCTTGGCCTGATGGCTGCGGACACCGTCCCACACGCCGGTGCCTTCCTTTTCCAGATCGTCCCACCCGTAAACGTCGGGTTCCGATTTCATCAGCCAGTAGCGCAATGTCTGCTCCCTTGAATCTGTGGCGTCCTCTGGGAGAACGCATGATCGTGCCTAGGGTCCATGGCACGCCTGCGACAATCGGTGCGACTTTCGCACGGCGCATTTACCCGATTTTCAAGACCTGCTGCCAAAAGTGAGTCGAACCGGACGGGAAACCCCATTCTCAGGATGAAGATTGCCACGCCTCATGGGTGACAAGGTCAACGATCTGCCCCGCCTCGACAAGGCGCAGCGCGACGTGGTGATGCTGGGCATCGCCACGGCAGCCATTATCCTGTTCGTCGGCATCGGCGGCACGGTGATGCCGCAGGTTGCCCGGCACTGGCTCGACAGCAGCGCCGCACCGCCCGACACTGCACTGGTCAATGCCCTGCTCCTCAATATCGCGCTGATCATCTTCGGCTGGCGTCGCTATGTCGACCTGCGCAAGGAGATCGAGCAGCGCCGGGAAGCGGAAAAGGAAGCGCTCCACCTTTCGCAGATCGATCCACTGACCGGCTGCCTCAACCGACGCTGTGCGACCGAGAGGCTGATGGAAGCGCTCGCCGCGATGGCGGACACCCACCGGGCCGTGGCCTTCGTGATGATCGACCTCGACGGGTTCAAGGAGATCAACGACCAGAACGGCCACCAGGCCGGCGACGAAGTGCTGCTGGAAGTGTCGCGCAGGCTCAAGGCGATCGCCCCGTCGGAAGGGCACTGTGCCCGCCTGGGAGGCGACGAATTCGCCTTCATCATGCCGCTCGAGAACGAAGACCCGCACAGTCTCGAACTTTGGGCGTGCGAGATGACAGGCAATGTCGCGCGCCCGATCCAAACCGAAATGGGCGCGCTGGAGGTGACCATTTCGGCCGGCATCGCGGTGCACCGGCCGGACCAGAGGATCGACAATCTGGAAGGCGCGGCGCGCAAGCTCATGCATCGGGCCGACCTGGCGATGTACCACGCCAAGAAGGAAGGCCGGAACCGGTTCTGCTGGTTCGATCTGTCGATGGAGGCGGAGGCACGCCTGCGCCGCGAGATGGAGGTGGCGATTCGCGCCGGGCTGGAACGCGGCGAGTTCACCCCTCATTACGAACAGCAAATCGATCTGGAGACCGGCCGACTGGTCGGTTTCGAAATGCTCGCCCGCTGGAACTCGGCGGAACTCGGCGAAGTCAGCCCGGATATTTTCATTCCGATCGCGGAAAATTGCGGCCTGATCGGCCCGCTGTCCGAAATGCTGATCCGCCGCGCGCTGATCGACGCCCGGAGCTGGAGCCCCAGCCTGACCCTGTCGATCAATATTTCTCCGGTCCAGCTGCGCGATCCGTGGCTGCCGCAGAAATTGCTGAAGCTGCTGCTGGGCAGCGACTTCCCGGCCAACCGGCTGGACGTGGAAATTTCCGAAGCCTGCCTGCAGGAAAACCTCGCCGCGGTGCAGACGATGATCGTCAGCCTCAAGAATCTGGGCGTGCGCGTCAGCCTCGACGATTTCGGCACCGGCTTCGCCACCCTCACCCAGCTGCGCACCCTGCCTTTCGACAGGGTGAAGATCGACCGGAGTTTCGTCGGCGAGCTGCGCCGTGTCGCCCAGGCCTCGCCCGACCTCATCAGTGACCGTGCGCAGCAGGACCATATCGTCAACGCGCTGGTCTCGCTTGGTCAGGGCCTGCAGATTCCGATTACCGCAGAGGGGATCGAGGATGCCTCGATCCTCGAAACCCTGCGCGGCATGGGCGAGATGAAGGGCCAGGGCTATCTCTACGGCAAGCCGGAGGATGCTGCAGCCGTGGTCAAGCGCCTGAGCGAGCTCGACATGCTGTCCGAGAGTGCGAAAACCGCAGCCGCGCAACCCGCGCCCGACCCCGGCCATCGCAAAAGCGCCTGACGCTGACGCGGCTTCAGCCGGTGCACGATGCGCGCCCGGCCTTTACGCGGACCCCACCCCGCCATAAGTGCGCAGAACTATGCGCCTTCCCTTCATCAAGATGCACGGCCTGGGCAATGATTTCGTGATCCTCGACGGGCGCGAGATCGACCTGCCCTCACTCGACACCGCGCAAATCCGCGCGCTGGCGGACCGGCATCGCGGGATCGGCTTCGACCAGCTGATCGTGCTCGGCCCGTCGGACGAGGCGGACCTCGCGATGCGGATCCACAATGCCGACGGCGGCGAGGTGGAGGCATGCGGCAACGCGACCCGCGCGGTCGCGGTCCTGCATGGCCAGCCCGCCAGCATCGCCACCGCCGGCGGCACGCTGCGCGTGCGCCCAGGCGAGAACATGGCCGAAGCCGCGATGGGCCGCGCGCGGTTCGACTGGCAGGACATCCCGCTCGCCTACGCGATGGACACGCGTGAGATGCCGCTGGGCTGGGACAGGCTCGAACGGCCGAGCGCGGTGAATGTCGGCAACCCGCACATCGTGTTCTTCGTCGACGACGCGCGCGCCGTGCCGCTGGAGACGCTCGGGCCTGAGATCGAGACCGACCCGCTGTTTCCCGAACGGATCAACGTCAATGTCGCGCAGATCCTGTCGCGCAAGGCGATCCGGCTGCGTGTGTGGGAACGCGGTGCCGGGCTCACGCTCGCGTGCGGCACCGGGGCCTGCGCCACCGCGACCGTCGCCTATCGCCAGGGGCTGATCGATGCCGAGGTCGAGGTGACGCTGCCCGGCGGAACGCTGACCATCCGCCACGACGAGGAAGGCGGCATCCACATGGCCGGCCCTGCCAGCGAAGCGTTTCGCGGCACCTTCGAGCTGGACGATTATTCTTGAGCGAAACCCGTGTCATATCTCTCGGCTGCCGCCTCAATCATGCCGAGAGCGAGCGGATCGCCGCGCTGGTAGAGGCGCAGCCCGATCTGGTGGTGGTCAATTCCTGCTCGGTCACGCGCGAGGCGGTGCGCCATACGCGGCAGGCGATCCGGCGTGCGCGCAAGGCGCATCCGGCAGCGCGCCTGCTGGTGACCGGCTGCGCCGCGGAGACCGAGCGCGAGGCGCTGGGTGCGATGGAAGAGGTCGACGGGTTCGTCGCCAATGAAGCCAAGCTCGACGCGCGCAGCTGGAACGTTCCCGAGCCCCGCGTGGCGCTTCGCCAGCAGGGCACCCGCGCCTTCATCGGCGTGCAGAACGGCTGCGACCATGCCTGCACCTTCTGCAGCATACCGGCGGGGCGCGGCACCAGCCGGTCCGACGATATCGCCACCGTGCTGCGCGCGGTCGAGGCGCGGCTGATCGAGGGCACGCAGGAAGTGGTGCTGACCGGGGTCGATCTGACCTCCTGGGGCCACGATCTGCCGGGCGAGCCGCGACTCGGCGCGCTGGTCTCTGCAATTCTGGCTGAATTCCCGCAATTGCAGCGCCTGCGCCTGTCCTCGGTCGACGGGATCGAGATCGACGATGCGCTGTTCGATCTGATCGCAGACGAGCCGCGGGTGATGCCGCACCTGCACCTCTCGCTCCAGCATGGCAGCGACCTGATCCTCAAGCGGATGAAGCGTCGGCACCTGCGCGGCGACGCGGTGGATCTGGTCGCGCGGCTGAAGGCGCGGCGGCCCGAGATCGCGATCGGCGCGGATCTGATCGCCGGCTTCCCGACCGAGACCGACGCGCATCATGCGGACAATCTCTCGATCATTGCCGAATGCGGGATCGTTCACGGACATATCTTTCCCTACTCGCCCCGCGCGGGCACGCCTGCCGCGCGGATGCCGCAGGTCGATGTCGCCACGATCAAGGCGCGCGCTGCCGAATTGCGTACCGCCGTGCGCCGCAGCCGCGATGGCTGGCTCGCCAGCCTGATCGGCCAGCGCCACACAGTGCTCGCCGAGAAGGACGGCAGCGGTTACACCCCGCACTTCGCGCGCGTCGCCTTGCCCGAAGGCACCGCGCCGGGCACCATCGCCTCCATTACCCCCACCCGGATCATCGAAGGGATGCTCGCATGAGCGAACAGAGCTCCTCCAGCTGGAGCGACCGCCTGCTCGGCGGCTTTCGCAAGACTTCCGACCGCCTGAGCGAGAATATCGCGCCCGTCAGCCAGACGCGGGGCAACACGCGGCTCGACGACGCCACGCTCGACGAGATCGAGGATGCGCTGATCATGTCCGACCTCGGCCCCGAAGCCGCGGGCCGCGTGCGCGAGGCGCTGCGCGAACAGCGCTTCGGTGCGGAGATTACCGAACGCCAGCTGCGCGAGGCGGTGGCGGAGGAAATCGCCGCGATCCTGCGCCCGGTCGCAAAGCCGCTCGAAGTCACTGCCTTCCCGCGCCCGCAGGTGATCCTGGTGATCGGCGTCAACGGCAGCGGCAAGACCACCACCATCGCCAAGCTCGCGCACCTGTTCATGGAAGACGACTACGAGGTCATGCTGGCGGCGGGCGACACCTTCCGCGCCGCCGCGATCGGCCAGCTGCAGACCTGGGCGGACCGCGTCGGCGTGCCGCTGGTGCGCGGGCCCGAGGGCGGCGATCCCGCCTCCATCGTGTTCGACGCGGTCAAGCGCGGGACCGATGAGGGCACCGACGCGCTGATCGTCGACACCGCCGGCCGCTTGCAGAACAAGCGCGAGCTGATGGATGAACTCGCCAAGATCCGCAAAGTTCTGGGCCGCCTGAACCCCGAAGCTCCGCACGATGTCGTGCTGGTGCTCGATGCGACCAACGGCCAAAATGCGCTCAGCCAGATCGACGTGTTTCAGGAGGTCGCAGGCGTCACCGGCCTGATCATGACCAAGCTGGACGGCACCGCACGCGGCGGCATCCTTGTGGCAGCAGCGCAGAAATACGGCCTGCCGATCCACGCCATCGGCGTGGGCGAACAGCTCGACGACCTGCGCCCGTTCGACCCCGATCTGGTCGCGCGCGTGATTGCAGGGGTGGCCTGACAGGTCGTCATTGCGATTCGCTTTTGCGACCGACCTGAAGCATGGAATGCCGCGCGGCTGCGCCGCTCGCAACGACACGGGAAGACATTGATGACCGACACCCAAACGCCGCCCAAGAAGACCAGATCAGGCTGGCTCAACGTCGCGATCGACTACGGCCCGTTGATCGTCTTCCTGCTCTCGTTCTACCTCTTCCGGCCCGATGGCGATGATTCCGTCGGCACGCTCATCGCCATCATCAAGTCGACCGGCGCCTTCATCGTTGCCGCAATCGCCGCACTGATCGCAAGCAAGCTGCTGACCGGGCAGATTTCCAAGATGCTGATGCTGTCGACCGTGCTGATCGTCGGCTTCGGCGGGATGACGATCCTGCTGCGCGATCCGTTTTATGTGCAGGTGAAGCCGACCGTGCTCTACGCCTTCTTCGGTGTCGTGCTGCTGATCGGCTGGCTGCGCGGCAAGGCGTTCCTCCAATGGCTGCTAGAGGCCGCGTTCGAAGGGCTGAGCCAGGAAGGCTGGCTCAAACTGTCGCGCAACTGGGGCTTCTTCTTCCTGTTCCTGGCGGTGCTGAACGAAGTGCTGCGCATGAACCTGAGCTTCGAGGACTGGCTGTGGTCCAAGCTGTGGGTCTTCATGGGGCTCAGCTTCGCGTTCACCTTCAGCCAGATCCCGATGCTGCTGAGGAACGGCCTCGACCCCGAGCGCAAGGAAGGTCTGGTCGAGGAAGAACCGCCGACGGGCGCCTAGAAGACGGGCGCTTAGAGCTGCGCGTCATCCGCAGGCACGGGGCCGGCCACATCCTGCTCTGCCCGCAGGCCCAGTCGATTGGCCAGCCAGTTGATCGTCGGCCCCTGGATGACGCTCGACAGCAGGACCACGAAGAACACGATGTTGAAGATCGTGAACGCGCTCGGCACCCCCGCAACGATGGGAAACGTGGCGAGCACGATGGGCACCGCGCCGCGCAGCCCCGCCCATGACACGAACAGCTTGGCACGCCAGCCGAACTGGCGGAACGGCGCGAGGCACACGAACACGCTCACCGGGCGGGCGATGAACATCAGGATGAAGGTGATGGCGAGGCCGGGCACGATCACGCCGGTCAGGTTGGACGGCGTAATCAGCAGGCCGAGCGTGAGGAACATGACCACCTGCGCCAGCCACGCCAGCCCGTCCTGAAAGGTCGAGACGATCGTACTCGCGCGGTAGGTCCGGTTGCCTGCGGTCAGACCTGCGACATAGGCGGCGAGGAAGCCGTTTCCGCCAAGGACGGCTGCAAGCCCGTAGGCGATCAGCGCGGCGGCGATGGAAATCACAAAAGCCAGCCCACCGTGGCGGTATTGCGAGCGCTTGAGGATCTCGGGCAGCAGATATCCCGCGCCGAAGCCGACCGCCGCGCCCAGCACCATCTGGAGCAGGAATTGCGGGACCAGCGTGATCGGCGAGAAGTCCGGCACGGTGATGAACATCAGTGCCGCTCCGACGAGGAAGATCGCCATCGGATCGTTGGAGCCCGATTCCACCTCGATCAGCGCTGGGACGTCGCCATGCAGGTCGAGCCCGGTCGACCGCAGGATGGCGAACACCGCGGCCGCATCGGTCGATGCGATGATCGCCCCCAGCAGGAAGCCCTGATACGGGCTGAACCCCAGCAGCAGGTTCGCCGCGAGCGCCATGATCCCCGCACTGATCAGAACGCCGCCAGTGGCCAGCACCAGCGCGGGCGTGGCAACACGGCGCACATCGCGCCAGTCGGTGTCGATGCCGCCGGAGAACAGGATGAAGATGAGGCACGCGATGCCCACGCCCTGGGTCAGCAGGTAATCGTCGAACGCGATCCCGCCGGGTCCATCCACCCCGGCCAGCATGCCGAGGCACAGGAACCCGATCAGCGCGGGCAATCCGAAACGACTCGAAAGCGAGCCCGCGAACACCGTGGCGAGAAGGAGGATGCCCAGGACGAGGAGCGCGACTTCCGGGCTAAGGCTCAGCATAGGCCCGTGAAAGACGATCACCGGCAAGGTGACAAGGGGAAACCGTCGATGCCGTACACCCGCTACGTGCGGATGGCGTCTTGCAGAACTCTAGATCCGCACCTGAGAACCCAGCTCGACCACGCGATTGGTCGGCAGGCTGAAGAACTCCATTGCGCTCGCCGCGTTGCGCAGCATCCAGCTGAAGATCTTCTCTCGCCATACGGGCATGCCCGGCTTGTCTCCCGGCAGCAGCGTCTGGCGGCTGAGGAAAAAGCTGGTGTCCATCATGTCGAACTTGCCGCCGCAACGGCTCATGTGTTTCAGCCCTTCGGGCACGTTGGTTTCGTCCATGAAACCATAGCGCAGCACCGCACGGTAGAAACCGTCGCCGATCTCGGTGAACTCGCAGCGCTGCTCAGGATCGACATAGGGCACGTCCTGAATCTCGACCGTCAGGATCACCACGCGTTCGTGCAGCACTTTGTTGTGCTTTATGTTGTGCAGCAGCGCAGATGGCACACCGGCGGTGCTCGACGCCATGAAGATCGCGGTACCCGGTACGCGGGTGGCACTGTTCTGCGCGGATTTGGCGAAAATCTCGATCGGCAGGGCGACCTCGCCCATCCGTTCGCGCATCAGCTTGCGCCCGCGCGACCAGGTGGTCAGCAGCAGGAAGGCGAAGGCACCGACGACCAGCGGGAACCAGCCGCCCGAGGGCACCTTGGGCAAGTTGGCCGCGAAATATGCCCCGTCGACGAAGACGAACAGCAGGAACACCGGCACCATCAGCCACCATTTCCACTTCCACACCGCGATCAGCAGCACGCCCATCAGCAGCGTATCGATGAACATCGCGCCGGTCACCGCGATGCCATAGGCGCTGGCGAGGTTGGTCGAGGACTGGAACATCAGCACCAGCAGGATGACCGAAACCATCAGCACGTTGTTGACGAAGGGAATGTAGATCTGCCCGCGCTCGGTCGCGCTGGTGTGCTCGGTCGACAGGCGCGGGATGAAGCCCAGCTGGATCGCCTGGTGGGTGATCGAGAACGCGCCGGAAATGACCGCCTGGCTGGCGATGAAGGTGGCAGCAGTAGCGAGAATGACGAGCGGCAGGCGCAGCACGTCGGGGGCCATGACGAAGAACGGGCTCTTCATCGCCTCCAGCGTTTCCGCCGGGTCCATCGCCGCGATCATCGCCCCTTGCCCGAAATAGTTGAGCAGCAGGCAGGGCATCACGAAGCCGAACCAGCTCAGCCGCATCGGGCCGCGGCCGAAATGGCCCATGTCGGAATAAAGCGCCTCCGACCCGGTCACCGCCAGCACGACCGAACCCAGCGCGAGGAAGGCGATGTAGCCGTCGATGAGGAAGAACTGGACCGCATACCAAGGGTTGAGCGCCTGCAGGATATAGGGGTTCTGGACGATCTGGATCGTGCCCAGCACCGCAATCACGCTGAAATAGACGATCATGATCGGCGCGAACAGCTTGCCCACGGCGGCGGTGCCGCGTCGCTGGATCAGGAACAGCCCGACGAGCAGGACCAGCGCGATGGGAATGACCAGCGGTTCCAGCCCGGTGTTGACCACGGTCAAGCCCTCGACCGCCGAAAGCACGGAGATCGCGGGCGTAATCATCGAGTCGCCGTAGAACAGTGCGGTCGCGAACACGCCCAGCACGACCGTCAGGAAGCCCCAGCGCGACTTGCCGATATAGCGCGAGAGCAGCGCGACCAGCGCCAGCGTGCCGCCCTGCCCCTTGTTATCCGCGCGCATCAGGATGGTGACGTACTGGATCGAGACGATGAGCGTCATCGACCAGAAGATCAGGCTGACCACACCATAGATGTGCAGCTTGTCGATGGTGAGGCTGTGTTCGCCCAGAAAGGTTTCGCGGAAGGCGTAGAGCGGGCTGGTCCCGATATCGCCAAAGACCACGCCGACCGCGCCCACAGCGAGCGCCGCCTTCGAGCCGCTGGAGTGCGACTCGGTGAATTTTTCCGGTGCCAGGCCCGGCTGGACGGATGCTCCGCTCATAAAATCTTCGCGATGCTCAACCTGTTGCGGACCCGGCGTCGACGAACCAGTGCGTTTGTCGGGTGCGACGGGCGCGGTTAGCAGTGCCCGTGTGCAAGTGCAACATCGCGCGCGGTTGCGATCAGCGTGTCGGCTCTTGCCCCGGCTGAGCGGGGCCCATCTGCGGCTGCGACCCGGGTGGCTGCATTCCGGGCGCACCCTGCATCGCGGGGCGCTCCTCCATCGCACGTTCTCCGAGCACGCGGATCACGCCGTCCAGCCGCTCCAGCTGCGCAGCGACGTAATCGCGGCCGCGCGCACCTTCGGGTGCATCCTCGACCGCCTGCGCCCAGAACTCGCGCGCCTCGCCCAGTGCACCGCCGCGCATCGAGACGATGCCACGGAAATAGGACGGCGCGGGATTGCCCGGCGAAGCTGCGCGGGCACGCTCGAACGCGTATTCCACCGGCGGCGTGACCCGCCCCTTGGTCTGTTCGGCAAGAGCGAGCGCCAGCGCCAGCCACGCCTCCCCGTCCTCACTGTTTTCGTGCACCCCGTTGCGCAGCAGTCCAGCGGCGTCGCGATGCTTGCCCCGGCGCGAGAACGCATCCGCAGTCACCACGAAGCGCGCGGGCATGATGCCTTCGATATTGTAGAAGCTGCGCCGCAGATCGATCAGCGACTCCGATGTCGGTGAGACCTCGACCTTCGCGGAGCGCGGGCTTGCGGGCAGGTCGGGTGAGCCCTGCCACGCATAGCCCGCCAGCGCGAAGACCAGTGCGGAGGCGATCAGCGTCCACACGCGGCGTCCCTCGCCCGCCACCAGCCAGGCGACGCCGAACGCGGCGAGTGCAAGCACACCGATTGCGATCCAGGTGCCGATCATTCGCCGCGCCTCCCCAGCCGCCGGAACAGGATCGCGCCCGCCACCAGCAGGAACAGCACCGGCAGCGCGAAGAGCGGCCAGGTCGCCGAATCGAGCCCAGGGCGGTAGCTCACGTAGTCGCCATAGCGTTCGACCAGCCAGGCGCGGACCTGTTCGGGGCTTTCGCCCGCCGCAATCCGGCTACGCACCTGATGGCGCATGTCCCCCGCCATCGGCGCATTGCTATCGGCGATAGACTGCGACTGGCAGGTGAGGCAGCGCAGCTCTTCCATCAGCGCCTGTGCGCTCGCCTCCTGCTGCGGATCGGCAAGCTGGGTGTTCGCCAGCGGCGCGGCGGAGGTCATCTGCCCGGCCGGCGGCCCGGCGATGGGTGCGCTGAGCGAGAGCATCGCTGCGGCCAGAAGCGCAAATGGCGTCACTTTGCGGCCTCCCACTTGGCGTAAATGTCGTCGACGTCGCTCTCGCGAATATCGCCGATATGCTGGTGGCGGATGATGCCCTTGCCATCGATCACGAAGGTTTCAGGCACCCCGCTGGAACCGAGCGCCAGCTGCACCTCGGCAATATCGTCGCGCGCGATCGCGGCGTAGGGATCGCCATATTGTTCAAGGAACTGCGCGATTGCCTCAGGCTCGTCGCGGATCGCGATGCCGATGATCGGCACGCCGCGTTTCGCCAGTTGCTCCAACTGCGGAGCCTCCGCGATGCAGGGCACGCACCAGGTCGCCCACACGTTGAGCAGGCGCGGCTGGCCGTCGGCGAACAGGCCCGAGGCGACGCGCGGTGCGTCGTCGGTCGCGCCGGGCAGATCGAACGCGGGCAGCGGCTTGCCGATCATCGTGCTGCGGACCAGCGTGTCGCGCGGCTGGGTCAGCTGATAGGCCGCAACGCCCAGGAACAGGGCGAACAGCATCAGCGGAATGATGAGCCAGAGCTTTTTCACAGCAATGCCTTTTCCGCCCGGCGACGGGCCACTTCCTCGCGGATACGGCGCGAACGTGCACTGGCGCGCAGGTGGCCGAAGATCGACAGCAATCCGCCCAGCGCGATCAGCAGCGCGCCGTACCAGATCAGCGTGACGAAAGGCTTCCACCACAGCCGCAGCTGCCAGCGCCCCTCACCCGCCGCATCGCCGAGGATGGCGTAGAACTGCCCATCCCACCGGGTCAGCAGCGCGCTTTCGCTCGTACTTTGCGGGGGATCGGTGAAATAGCGGGCCTGCGGGCGGAGCACGGTGTCGACGCCGCCCCCGGTGATCGCCAGCCGCCCTTCCAGCGCGGTCCAGTTCGGGCCCGCCACGGGGTCCACTTCCTGCAGCGTGACCTGGTAAGGCCCGACCGCAACGCTCTCCCCAGCCTCGACCGCAACCAGTCGCTCGATCGAGAAGGCGGTTTCACTTGCCATGCCGGCAAGGCTCACCGCGACGCCGAAGTGCGCCAGCATCGATCCCCACAGCGCCAGCGGAACGCGTTTGAGCTTGCGCCCGCGCAGCGGCAGCCAGCTGGCCAGCGCCAGCGCAACCGCGATGGCAAGGCCGAGGACCGGCAGCACGCCGGCATCGGTGAACAGCACCAGCACGGTGACAGAGGCGGCCAGCAGCGCGCCGACGATCGCCAGCGGCACCGCAATGCGCGACAGGCTGTCGCGCTTCCAGCGCAGCAGCGGCCCGACCAGCAGGACCAGCAGCATCGGCACGGCGAAGATCGCGCTGACCGGGTTGTAATAGGGCGGGCCGATCGACACGCGCGTGCCCAGCGCCTCGGCCGCCAGCGGGTACAGCGTGCCCAGCAGCACCACTGCCAGAATGCCGCTCAGCATCACATTGTTGAACACCAGCGCGCCCTCGCGGCTGACCAAGGCGAAGCGCTTGCCCTCGGCCAGCGCACCGGCGCGCAGCGCGAACAGCCCGAAGCCACCGCCAACATAGATCGCCAGCAGGCCGAGGATGAAGGCCCCGCGCTCCGGATCGACGGCGAAGGCGTGCACGCTGGTGAGGATGCCGGAGCGGACCAGGAAGGTGCCGACCATGCTCATCGAAAAGGCGACCACGCCCAGCATGATCGTCCAGGTGCGCAGCGCGTCGCGTGCCGCCAGCACGCTGACCGAATGGAGCAATGCGGTCGCGGCGAGCCACGGCATCAGCGATGCGTTTTCGACCGGGTCCCAGAACCACCAACCGCCCCAGCCCAGCTCGTAATAGGCCCAGTAGCTGCCCGCCGCGATGCCGAGCGTAAGCGCGACCCACGCCGCAAGCACCCACGGGCGCATGACGCGCGCCAGTTCGGGGCCCGCCTGGCGCGTCACCAGCCCGGCGACGACGAAGCTGAACGCCACCGACAGGCCGACATAGCCGAGGTAGAGCGTGGGCGGGTGGAACGCGAGCCCGATGTCCTGCAGCAGCGGGTTGAGCCCGGCGCCGAAATCGGCGGGCGGGTTCAGCCGCGCGAAGGGGTTGGAGCTGAACAGCAGGAAGGCAAGGAAGCCGAGCGCGATGAACGCCTGCGCAGCCAGCACCGCCTTCATGAAGCGATCGTCCATCCGCCGCTCGAACAGCGCAACCAGCCCGCCCGACAGGCCCAGGATGGTCACCCACAGCAGCATCGAGCCTTCGTGGTTCCCCCAGGCGGCGGCCAGGCGATAGATGAACGGCTTGTCGACATGGCTGTTGTCCGCGACCAGCGACACGGACAGGTCGGTCACCGCGAACACGCGCAGCAGGCAGGCGAAGGCAACCAGCAACAGCAGGCCCTGCACCACCGCCGCAGGCCGCGCGAGCGCGCTGACCGGATGAACCGCGCCGTCCGCGCCCGCCTCACGCACCCCGAGAACCCCGGCGATGAATTGCAATGCGCAGAGCCCTGCGGCGAGCCACAGGGCAGCAAGACCGATCTCTGCAATCACGGCGTGCCTGCTGCGCTTTCTTCGAGCACTTCGTGCATGGCCTGATCGCTCAGCCCTTCGAGTTCGCGCGGGGTGTAATTCTCATCATGCTTGGCGAGCAGGGTCTCGGCCTCGAAAGTGCCGTTGGTAGCCAGCCGGCCGTTGGCGATCACGCCCGATCCTTCCACGAACAGGTCCGGCACGATCCCGCGATAGGTCACGGGGATCGCATTGCCTTCGCGCCCGGTCACCCGGAAGGCGATGGTCACGCCGTCCGACAGCGTGCGGATCGAGCCCTGCTGCACCATCCCGCCAAGGCGGATCGCGCGGCCCGGCTCTGGCGGGTTCTTGGCGATATCCTCGGGCAGATAGAAATAGTCGGCCTGGCTGCGCAGGCCCCACGCGGCGAGCATTCCTGCCGCGACCAGCACGAGCAGCGCGACGACCACCAGAATCAGCCGCTGATGCTTGGGAGCGAGGCCGGTCTTTTGCGTATTCATCCCTTGCGACCCTTCTGCCGCGCTTCGTCGCGCGCACGCTCTGCCCGGCGCATCCGCAGCCAGCTGAAGATCAGCAGCGCGGCAATCGCCGGGATCGCGATCGCATAGGCGGCGATCACATAGTCCCATTGGGAGAGGGCTTCACGAACCATCAGGCAGGCTCCGCTTCCATCGCGCGGCGGCGCAATCGCGCCTCCGCCTGCGCCTGCGCCAGCAGCGCGCGCATGTTCATCAGCACGGTCGCGGCGAACAGGCAGGTAAAGCCCAGCATCGCGATCAGCATCGGCCACAGAAACACCCCGTCGATGCTGCTGCCGCCGGTGGTGATGCTGGGCGGCTGGTGAAGCGAGTTCCACCACACGACCGAGCGGTTGATGATCGGGATATTGACCGCCCCGACCAGCCCGAAGATCGCGGGCAGGCGCGACGAGGCACCCTCGCGGTCGACCGCCTGGCTAAGCGCAATGTAGGCGAGGTAGAGGAACAGCAGGATCAGCATGCTGGTCAGCCGCCCGTCCCACACCCACCAGGTGCCCCAGGTCGGCCGCCCCCAGATCGACCCGGTGGCGAGGCAGATCGCGGTGAATACCGCACCTGGAATGGCGGCCGCGCGCGCGGCCAGAGCCGCGAGCGGGTGGCGCCAGACGAGCAGCGCAAGGCTCGACCCCGCGATCGTCATCCAGCCAGCCATGCCAAGCCACGCGGTCGGCACATGGATGAAGATAATCCGCACGGTTTCGCCCATCAGGCGGTCGGGCGGCACCATGACGAGCCCCCACACGATCGCGCCCGTCGAGGCCAGCAGGCCCACAACGAGGAGGATCGGTGTCAGCCTTTTCGCGAGACCGAGAAACCGGCGGGGATTAGCGAAACCATGCATGATTTTATCGCCTGCCCCTATGCCGCCCGCGCGGGGTGTGCGCAAGGATTCGTCGCGTTTTTTGCCCGCAGGCCGCGGGATCATCCCCCGGCCAATCGGGGCAGCCGGATCGGATCAGCCGCGGCCGATCAGCTTCTGCGCCATCGCATCGGCGACCTGGTCGGGTGAGGAGCCGCTCGCCTCGCTGTCCTGCCAGATTTTCGTCAGCCGCTCGGGGATCTGCGCGATGCGCTTGCGCACCTCGTTGATGTCGCACGGCGCGCTGTCGCGGCGGCACAGATACTCCATCGTGACGCTGATGATACCGCCCGCGTTGATCACGTAGTCGGGTGCGTAGAGAATCCCGCGCTCGGCCAGTGCGGCACCGTTTCCGGGCCCGGCGAGCTGGTTGTTCGCGCCGCCTGCAACGATCGCGCAGTCGAGCCGGGCAATCCCCTCGTCATTGAGGATCGCACCCAGCGCATTGGGGCTGAACACATCGCAGCCCAGCGACATGATCGCATCGGGAGCGACCACGTCGGCACCCAGTTCCTGCCCCAGCGCCTGCGCGCCGTCGGTATCGATGTCGGCCAGCGTCAGCTTCGCGCCATCCTTGGCGAGCAGGCGAGCGACGCCGCCGCCGACGCTGCCGACGCCCTGCATCGCAACATGCACACCCTCGACGCTGTCGCGCCCCAGCTTGTGCTGCACGGCGGCCTTGATGCCCAGATAGATGCCGAGCGCGGTGAACGGGCCGGGGTTACCGCCCGCCTCGCCTTCCGCGACCGGGAGGCCGGAGACGTAATCGGTCCGCTGGTTGACCGCGACCATGTCTTCCACGGTGATGCCGACATCTTCGGCGGTGACGTATTTGCCGCCCAGAGCGTCGACCGCATCGCCGAACGCGGCGAGCATCTCGGGCGTCTTCCTGCGTTCCGGATTGGCGAGGATCACCGCCTTGCCCCCGCCCATCGGCAGGCCGGCCATGGCGTTCTTGTAGCTCATCCCGCGGCTGAGGCGCAGCGCATCGCGCATCGCGGCGGCAGGCTCGGCATAATGCCAGAACCGCGTGCCGCCCGCTGCCGGGCCGAGATGGGTGGAGTGGAGAGCGATGATCGCGGTCAGCCCCCGCTTTTCGTCATGAACGAAGTGGACGACCTCGTGGTCGTCGAAATCGGGGTCGGTCCAGAAAGCGCTCATCGGCTTGTGCATCATCCCTGCAAGAGTGACCCGGGCTCGCACGAACCCGGCAGCGCCGGTTCTCTCGAACCCTAGACCCGCAGGGGAAAATGGGGCGATCGAGGGGTCTCGAACCCCCGACCTCCGGTACCACAAACCGGCGCTCTAACCAACTGAGCTACGATCGCCATATGCCCCGACGCGGCCACGCCAGGCGCAGGGCAGTTACGTACACGAATCGCCGCGTCAAGAGCGGAACTTGCGTGTGGAGGCTCGCTTGCACGCCGAGCGCGATTTGGGAAGTGAAAAACGCAAAATCATTGTCTTCACGCATCATTGTTGCGCGGCTTGCAAAATAGTCCACCGCTTCGCATGAGGCGCGCATGCGCGATCCGGGCGAATCCGATTCAGACGAACTCGCGGCGCGGGGCATGCAGCGCCTGCCCTTCCCCAAGATCGAGCTGTTGCAGATGCGGCGCTTCCTCGATCCGGATTTCTGCGGGGAGCTGATCGCGATGATCGATGCGGACCGGCGCCCCTCCACCCTCGCCGATCACGACGGCGACATGTATTTCCGCACCAGCGAGACCTGCGATCTGCCGATGGACGACCCGCGCACGCAGCGACTCGAGGCGATGCTGGCGGAACTCTCAGGCATCGACCCCACGCATGGCGAGCCCTTGCAGGGACAGCGCTATGCGGTCGGGCAGGAGTTCAAGGCGCATTGCGACTATTTCAATCCCGACGGGCAGGACTGGGAGAAGTATTGCTCCGTCGCAGGCCAGCGCACCTGGACCTTCATGATCTATCTCAACGAGCCCGAGGCGGGAGGCGCGACGCGGTTCAAGGTGCTCAAGAAGAGCTTCCAGCCCGAAACGGGCAAGCTGCTGTGCTGGAACAACCGCCGCCCCGACCAGTCGACCAACCCCAACACGATGCATCACGGGATGAAGGTGCGCAAAGGGACCAAATACGTGATCACCAAGTGGTATCGCGAGAAGCCGTGGGGCTGGTGAGGCGAAATCCGGAGTGAGGAAACGGCGCTCGACCGTGTGCAAGTTGACTGAGATCAATCTTCGGCCCGCCGCTTCCTGCTAGACCGTCGAAACAACGGTTACAGGAGAGTGGCAATGACCGACTATGGCGATCTGCGCGAACAGCTCGAGCAGCGGCTCGCGGACTTGCTCGAGCGGGCTGACGTGATCGAAGACGATCTGCGCCACCCCCTCGAAGCCGATTCGAGCGAGCAGGCGATCGATCTGGCCGACGACGAGGCGCTCGAGGGCGTCGATGGCGTCCTGCGCCAGGAAATCGCACAGATCCGCATGGCGCTCCTGCGGATCGAGAAAGGCACCTACGGCAGGTGCAGCCAATGCGGGAAACCGATCGCTCGCAAGCGACTGGAAGCGCGGCCCATAGCGACACGCTGCGTCGACTGCGCCAGCTAGATTGGGCCAATAAAAAAGGGCGGCCCCGTCGGACCGCCCTTCCCTCGCGGCACGAGGCCGCAAAGCGCGTAAAATCGCGTTACTTCTTGAGGCTGAGCCCACCGAAGCGCTTGTTGAACGCGGCCACGCGGCCACCTTCCTGAAGCTGCTGCTTGCCGCCGGTCCATGCCGGGTGGCTGGTCGGGTCGATTTCCAGCGTCAGCGTGTCGCCTTCCTTGCCCCAGGTGGAGCGGGTCTGGAATTCGGTACCATCGGTCATCTTGACCGTAATGGTGTGATAATCGGGGTGACCTTCGGCCTTCATGTCATGTCTCCATAGCCTCGGAACGGTTCCGACCGGTCCAGCTGTTGGGTGGGAAAGGCGCGCGGATAGTCGCAACGCGCCCGATTGGCAAGCCTGATCGCTTACTCGGGCGGATCGGCGATCATCGCGGTGAACTCGCACTCGCAGGTCATCTTGCCGTCAACGCTCGCCTTGCCGGCGAACTTGTAGACCCGGCTGCGCTTCTGCAGGAACGAGACCTTGAGATCGAGCAGGCAACCCGGCGTCACCGGCGCGCGGAACTTGGCTCCGTCGATGCCCATGAAATAGACCAGCTTGCCACTGCCGGCGAGTTCCAGCGTCTCGATACCGAGGATCGCGGCGGCCTGCGCCAGCGCTTCGATCTGCAACACGCCAGGCATGATCGGCGCGCCGGGGAAGTGGCCCTGGAAGAAATCCTCGTTGAAGGTCACTGCCTTCACCGCGTGGATTTCCTCGCCCTTGGTCAGGCTTTCGACCCGGTCGACCAGCAGCATGGGGTAACGGTGCGGCAGGGCCTTGAGGACCTGCCGCACATCCATTTTCCGCGTGTCGGCTGTTTCGCTATTATCCATGTCGGCGACGGTATCAGCGCCCGGACGGCTGCGCGGGGGCCTGCTGCTGCTGGCCCTGCTGCTGCGCGGCCTGCATCGCCTGCTGCTGCGCGAGGCCCAGCAGGATCTGCTGAATGCGCTGCTGCAGCGCGACTGCCTGACGGCTCGGCTGCCAGTTTGCCGGCGGCGCGGTCTGCACGCTGGGCATACGCTGGTCGAGCACGGTCAGGATGTCCTGCGTGACATTGGCGTTTTCCGGCGCATACTGAACCACATCCGGGCTCAGCAGCATCTGAATCTTCTTCTGCTGGATGACCTGATTCTGTGCGTTTTCGTAGTCGGCCACCAATTGCTCGATCGCATAGGCCTGCGCCAGCTGAATCGGCTGATAGATCTGCGCGATCTGCTGCTCTTTCTGCTGGATCTGGGCCACCACGGTCGGGTTAGCCTGGATTTCCGCGTCGCTCACCTGGTTGTCCGAATTGGTGTCGAGGCTGCGCTCGAGCTGCGAGGCTTCCTGACGGACCGTGCTGAGCTGCTGGAGCTGCGCCTGATACTGCTGGCTGATCTGCTGATAGGCGGCCTGACGCGCGGCGCTCTGCAGGATCACCGCTTCGGGGTTGCTGATTGCGATGCCGTTGACCTGAGCGGCGGCGGGCACGGCGGCCAGCGTGGCGCCCAGGATGGTCGCACCGGCGAGCATTGCTTTGGCGAGTTTCATCAGAATTGCGTCCCTACGTTGAATGAGAGTGTCTTGGTGTCGTCGCCCGGCTCCTTGCGCAGGGCATAGGCGAAATCGATGCGGAACGGGCCGAAAGGCGAGTTCCAGTCCACGCCTGCGCCGATCGACACGCGCGGGCTCGCGCTGTCGCCAAGGAAGACTTCGCGAACACGCGAGTTGGGCAGGATGTAAGGGGTGTTGGCATTGCCCTCGTCATCCAGCGGGTCGGTCACGATCAGGCCACCCTCGACATATTGCAGATTGCCGTCGGCATCGGTGCCTTGAAGCCCGTTGGGGTAATCGATCAGCGTCGGCGTCGTCACATTGAACAGAGCACCGACATCGACAAAGATCGACGGGCGCAGGCCAAGTTCACGCGCACCCGAGCCGAGCGGGATTTCGAGCTCCGCACGTCCCAGATAATAGGCGCTGCCACCCAGCGCATCGTCCCTGACGCGGTCGCGATCGGTGATCAGTTCCGGCCCGTTTTCTCCGTCCACATAAGGCTGGCGCAGAATGCGCGGACCGACACCCCGGATATCGAAGCCCCGGAACTGCGGCTCACCGAGGAAGAAGCGGTCGGTCAGGCGGACATCGTCCACGCCGGGCCCGCGATCCTCAAGCCCCTTGATGTAGCCACCTTCGGCCGACAGCGAGAAGATAAAGCCACCGAACACGGACCAGTATTTGGACGCATTGGCGGTGAACTTGGCATATTTCACGTCGCCGCCAAGGCCCGCATAGCTGGCACCAAGCGTAATCCGCTCGCCCCGGCTCGGGCGATAATAGCTGTTGAGCGAGCTGTAGACGTAGTTCAGGCCGAGGATCGAACTGACCCGGTCTCCGATCACATCGCACAGGAAGCGGCTCGCCTGCAGCGGGTCGCACTCGGTCGTGCCATCCCCGTCGAGATCGCGGAAATAGAGCCGCTCGTCGACGCTGACCTGATCGTAGTTGAGCGTATAGCTGCCGACGATGGTCGAATATTCGGTCAACGGCACGCCCAGCCGCAGCGAGCCACCGGTGGTCGCCTGCTTGAAGCTCGGCTCGCGATCATTGCCAAGGAAGTTAAAGCTGCTGACGTCGCGACGGTAGAGATCGACGCCGGCCGAGATGTTCCGATCGAACACGTAAGGCTCGGAGAAGCTCAGATTGAACGAGCGCGAATAGCGCGAGAACTGCGCCGACGCCCCGACGGTCTGACCGCGACCGCGGAAGTTGCGCTGCCGGATCGAGCCAGAGAAAAGGAAGCTCTCAAGCGAGGAGAAGCCAGCAGACAGCTGCAATTCGCCGGTCGGCTGCTCGACGACATTGGCTTCGAGGATGATCCGGTCGTCTTCACCGGTTTCCTTCTGCTCGACCTCGAAGCCTTCCTGGAAGAAGCCGAGCGAGTTGATGCGAGCGGTAGTTCGTTCCACCTGTAGCGAGTTGAACGGATCGCCTTCGGCGGACCGGAATTCGCGGCGGATCACCTTGTCCTGCGTCAGCGTGTTACCGTTGATGTCGACCCGCTCGATGTAAACGCGCGGTGCCTCGTTGATGACCAGCGTGACATCCATGGTCAGGTCATCGGGATTGCGGCGGAACTGCGGTCGTACGTCGGCAAAGGCGTAACCGAAGCGGCCTGCCAGCTCACTCAGCTGCTCGACCGTATCTTCGATGCGCTGCGCATCGTACCAGTCGCCGCTGGTGATCCCGAGGCCCTGGGTCAGCGTCTCGCCATTGAAATCGCGAATCTCGCTGGTCACCTCGACATCGCCGAACTTGTAGCGCTCGCCTTCCTCGACCACGTAGGTGATGATGAAGTCGCGCTTGTCCGGCGTCAGCTCGGCAACAGCCGAGACGACGCGGAAATCGACGTAGCCCTGCTTGAGGTAGAATTCGCGCAGCTTCTGCTGGTCGAATGCCAGACGGTCCGGATCGTAACCGGTGTTTCCGCTCAGGAAGCTGAACAGGCCGGTTTCCTTGGTGACCATTTCGCCCTTCAGATCACCATCGGAAAACTCCTCGTTCCCGATGATGTTGATCTGACGGACCTTGGACTTGGGCCCTTCGGTGATCTCGAACACAAGGTCGACACGGTTCTGGCTCAGCTGCACGGTCTTGGGCTCGACCGTCGCGGCGAACCGGCCCTGCCGCTTGTACAGCTCGATGATCCGGGCAACGTCCGCACGGACTTTCGAGCGGGTGAAGATCTGCCGCGGGGCGAGCTTGATCTCCGGCACGATCTTGTCGTCCTTCAGCCGCTCGTTCCCTTCGAGGATGATGCGGTTGATGACGGGGTTTTCCTCGACCTCGATCACGACATCGCCGTTATCGTTGCGAATCGAGAAACTCTCGAACAGCTCGGTCGCGGCGAGATCCTTCAGCGCCTGGTCGGCCGCTGCGGTGGTGTAGGTATCGCCCGGGCGCAGCCGTACGTAGCTGAGGATGGTGTTCGGCTCGAGCCGCTGGACCCCCTGAACGGAGATCGACCGGATCACGTCGCCCTGCTGAAGCGCCGCGACCGGGCCGGTCGTGTCCGCAGCCGGATCGGCCTGCTCGGCAGTCTGATCGGTCTGCTGCGCGTCATCCTCCGCTTGGGCCCAAGCCGCCTGGGGAAGCCCGGCCAGCGTGGTGCCGGCAAGAAGCGCGAACGCATAATTGCGAATATTGCAGCTGCGGCGCGATGCGCCCGTCTGAATGGCCGTCATTGGCGAAGTTGTCCCGTCAAAATTTCTGACCCCGGATCGGACCTTGCTTTGTCGTATCGACAACCGGACCAAACGATCCGGCGCCCTGTGCCCGATACGCGCGCCCCTTTCAAGCAGGTCGAAATCGCTGCTGGGTCCGCCTCTCTCATGCTTCCCGGATCGCCATCACCCGAAGGGCAACAGCTTCACCAGGTCGTTAACAGTCACGAATAGCATCAATGCCAGCACTAGGGCCACACCGGTGCGATACGCCATTTCCGTCGTCCGGGGGCCGACCGGTTTACGGCGGATCGCTTCCGCCGCGTAAAAAGCCAGGTGACCGCCGTCGAGCGCCGGGATTGGCAGCAGGTTAATGAATGCCAAATTAAGCGAGATCAGCGCAACAAAGCTGATGAACGCGAGCGGCCCGAGGCTGAGATGCTCGCCCGAGAACTTCGCGATCGAGATCGGCCCGCCCAGCTCCTGGACCGAGCGCTTTCCGGTGAAGATCTGGCCGATACCGGTAATCATCATGTCGACCGTCTTGATCGACTGGTCGACGCCTGCCCCGATCGCCTCTATCGGGCCGAGCGCGCGATAATCGTACTGGACCTCCTGCGGGGCCACACCGATCATCCCGATCCGCATTTCGTTGCCGAAACGGTCTTCGACCTCGGTGCTGCGGGTGGTCACATCGACCGTGCTCAGCGCCCCGTCACGTTCGATCTCGAAGGTCATCGTCTCTTCGGGACGCAGCATGATCGTATTCTGCAATTCGCTGAACGACTCGAGTTTTGCGCCATTGACCGACACCAGCCGGTCACCGACCTGCAGCCCCGCCTCGCGCGCCGCCGAATCCTCGGTAAAGCTCGCAATGGTCAGCTGGGCGTTGGGATCGACCGGAACCGGGCGCCCGATGAACATAAAGAAGGCGGCGAAAATACCCACTGCGATCAGGATGTTGGTCGCGGGCCCTGCGAACACGATAAGCGCGCGCCGCCACAGCGATGCGTGCTGGAACGCGCCGTCTTCGACCGGAGCATCGCGATCGGGCATGCTCGCCGGATTCATGTCGCCCTTGAACTGGACGTAGCCGCCTAGCGGCAGCGCGGAGATGCGCCAGCGTGTGCCATGCTTGTCGTTGAAACCGGCCAGTTCCTTGCCGAAACCGACCGAGAAAGCCTCTGCCTTTACGCCCAGCCAGCGGCCGATCAGCAGGTGGCCCAGCTCGTGCAGGGTCACCAGCGGCCCCAGCACCAGCAGGAAGCCGACTATCCACATCCAGAAGGGAGGCTGTTCGATCATGCGTTCTCCAGAATCGCCTGGGCCTGCCTGCGGGCAGCTTCGTCGATCGCCAGCACATCATCGAGCGTGGCGGGCCTTGGCGGCCGGTTCGACTGTTCCAGAACGTCTTCCACCAGTGCGGCAATCCGGGTGAACGGAATGTGACCGGCAAGGAAGGACGCAACGGCTATCTCGTTGGCGGCATTGAGAACCGCCGGGGCCGCCCCGCCCTCTTCACACGCCTCGCGCGCAAGGCGCGTTGCCGGAAAGCGCTTTTCGTCGGGGGCAAAGAAGCTCAGCTCGCCGATCTTCGCCAGGTCGAGCGGTTCGCATGGGCTTTCCATCCGCTCGGGCCAGGCGAGACACGAAGCGATCGGCACCATCATGTCCGACGGGCCGAGCTGGGCGAGCGTCGAGTGGTCGAGATATTCGACCATCGAGTGGATCACGCTTTGCGGATGGACGATAATACGGATCTTATCGAGCCCGACGGGGAACAGATGGTGCGCCTCGATCAGTTCGAGGCCCTTGTTCATCATCGTCGCCGAATCGACGCTGATCTTCGCGCCCATGTCCCAATTGGGGTGCGCGACCGCCTGATCCGGGGTGACCCGGTGCAATTCCTCGGCGCTGAGCAGCCGCAGCGGGCCGCCGCTGGCGGTCAGCGTGATCATCCGCACCTCGGACAGGCGATTGCCCGCGAGGCACTGGAAGATCGCGTTGTGCTCCGAATCGACGGGCAGCAGTGTCGCGCCGTGCCTGGCGACAGCCTCGGTCATCACCGGGCCTGCGGAAACCAGCGCTTCCTTGTTGGCCAGCGCGATCGTGCCGCCCTGCTCGATCGCGGCCATCACCGGAGCGAGGCCGGCACAGCCAACGATTGCGGCCATGGTGATATCGACCGGGCGCTTCGCCGCCTCGATCAGCGCAGCGCGCCCACCCGCAGCCTCGATCCCGCTCCCGCTGAGTGCCTCGCGCAGTTCGGGCAGGCATGCCTCGTCGCTGACCACGGCGATCTTCGCATCGAATTCGCGGGCCAGCTCGGCCAGCTTAGTAGCGCTGCAATGCGCGGTCAGCGCCTCGACCCGCCACTCGCTGCGGTGCTGGCGCAGCAGCTTGAGCGTCGAATCGCCAACCGATCCGGTGCTGCCGAGGATGGAGATGGAACGCATCGCGGTCAGATCGCGATCGTAGTCAGCACGCCGACCACGATCGCGACCGGGATCAGGCCGTCGAAACGGTCAAGAAAGCCGCCATGGCCCGGGATCAGGCGGCTGGAATCCTTGACCCCCGCCCGACGTTTGAGCCAGCTTTCGAACAGGTCGCCGGCCAGCGCGATGATCGCCAGCGCCGGGCCCGCAATTGCAGCGACGAGCAGGGCCTGCGTGTCAAGGACGCCCATGATGCGCGAAGAGAGATAGACTAGCGGGGTCAGCGCCAGGAAGCCGCCGAACATACCGCCGAGAAGCCCCGCCCAGGTCTTGTTGGGACTGACCCTCGGCATGATCCGCGGGCCGCCGATCAGCGTCCCGAACACATAGGCGAAGGTGTCCGCCAGGATCACCACCGCGAGCGAGATGTAGAACGACTGAATGTCGAAATCGATCAGGATTACCGCAGCAAGCCCGATATAGGCCGCACCCGCCAGAATTCCGGCAAGGCGAAAGGCGATATTGTCGGTCGCCTTGATGATCAGGAACAGCAGTTCGAAAAAGCAGATCGCGGCAACCACCCCGACGATGATGTCGAGCCCACGGTCGCCCAGCACCCAGTAGACTGCGACGGCGATCGCAATCATCACCGCTGCGGAGGCGGCCCTGATGCCCAGAGTCTTGCGCCGCGAATGCTCACGCACCTCTTCCAGCGTCGGCTCGTGCGTGCCTTCGCTCTCAGCGGCCTCCATAGCGCCTCTCCCTCTTCGCAAAGACGTCCAAAGCCTTGCGCAAATCTTCAGGGCCAAAGTCCGGCCACAGCGTATCGACGAAAATCATTTCCGCATAAGCCATTTGCCATAGCAGAAAATTCGACAGGCGCACCTCGCCGCTGGTGCGGATCAGCAGATCGACCGGCGGCAGGTCGGCGGTAAACAGGTGACGCTCGATCGCCTCGGGGGTGATCTCACCCTCTTTCGCCGCCGCACGCGCCGCGCCTGCGATCTCCTGCTGCGAGCCGTAATTGAGCGCGACCGCCACGGTGTGCGTGCCACCAGCGGTACGCTCCAGCGCATCCTCCAGCATCGCGACGATATCGGGATCGAGCGCGCGCCAGTCGCCGACGATCTTGAGCCGCACGCCGTTGGCCACGAATTCTTCAAGGTCGGAGCGGATGAAGCTGCGCATGAGGTTCATGAGGTCGGACACCTCTTCCTCCGGGCGCTTCCAGTTCTCGGAGCTGAAGGCGTAGAGAGTCAGGCACTCGATCCCGGTGCCCTCCAAGCTGCGGACCAGCTTGCGGACCGCCTCCACCCCGCGCTTGTGACCCATCGCGCGCGGCAGGCCGCGGCGCTTCGCCCAGCGTCCATTGCCATCCATGATGATGGCGACATGTCTGGCCTGGTTTTCTTCCGGCATCGTCAGAACCTGCCCTCGATCAACCGGTCGAAGCACAAGGGGCGAGCGCGGGCTGGCCCCTTGCAGTCGCGGACGGCGCACAGCGCCACCAGCACCGCACGACCGGTGGCTGGGCAGCCCATCACTGCGACAGGATTTCCTTTTTCTTGTGCTCGACGGCCGCATCCGTGTCGGCGACGTACTTGTCGGTCAGCTTCTGGACTTCGTCCTCCGACCGCTTGCGATCGTCTTCGGAGATATCCTTCTTCTTCTCGTCTTCCTTAAGCGCTTCCATCCCGTCGCGGCGCACGTTGCGGATCGCGATCTTCGCGCTCTCGCCATATTTGTCGGCGACCTTGGCAAGATCCTTGCGGCGCTCTTCGGTGAGGTCGGGCATCGGGATGCGCAGCGTCTGGCCGTCCTGCATCGGATTGAGGCCAAGGTTCGCGTGTGCGATACCCTTCTCTACCGCGCTGACATTGCCCTTGTCCCATACCTGCACGCTGAGCATGCGCGGTTCGGGAGCCGAGACTGTCGCCACCTGGTTGAGCGGCATCATAGATCCGTAGACCTCGACCACCACGGGATCGAGCAGGCTAGTGTTCGCACGGCCCGTGCGCAGGCCCGCCAGATCGCCCTTCAGGCTTTCCACCGCGCCCTGCATCCGGCGCTCGATATCGCTCTTGTCGTATTTCGCCATGATCGGCCTTCCTCGTACCCTTGTGAACTCTAGTCTTCCTGAACGATCGTTTGCACGCCTTCGCCTGCGAGAACACGGGCAAGATTACCCTTTTCGCGGATCGAGAAGACGACGATCGGGATGTTGTTGTCGCGGCACAGCGCCACGGCGCTCGCGTCCATCACCCTCAGATTGTCTGCCAGCACCTTGTCGTAGGTGACGCTGTCGTAACGCTTTGCCTGCGGGTTCTTCTTGGGATCGGAATCATAGACCCCGTCCACGCTGGTGCCCTTGAACAGCGCATCGCAGCGCATTTCGGCGGCACGCAGAGCGGCCCCGCTGTCGGTGGTGAAATAGGGTGCGCCGACGCCTGCGGCGAAGATCACGATGCGGCCCTTCTCCAAGTGCCGTTCCGCCCGGCGACGGATCACCGGCTCGCACACCTGATCCATCTGCACGGCGGACTGCACGCGCGTGGGCACGCCCAGCTGTTCGAGCGCGCTCTGCATCGCCAGCGCATTCATCACCGTGGCCAGCATGCCCATGTAATCGGCCTGCGCGCGGTCCATTCCCTGCGCAGCGCCGGCCATGCCGCGAAAGATGTTCCCACCGCCGATGACGAGGCAGATTTCCCACCCTTCGTCCTTCGCCTGCTTCACTTCCTGCGCCAGCTCGAGGACGAAGGCCGGGTCGATGCCGAATTCCTGTTCGCCCATCAGCACTTCGCCCGAGAGTTTCAGGAGGATGCGCTTGGCGTTCTTGATCGGCATGGGGATAGGTTCTCGACTCTACAGGCAGGCGTTTGCCCCTAACCCGCAAGCAGGCGGGTGGCAACGGCGGCGCACGCGGTTTTCATCGCGCGGGCATCGGCTTGTCGCCCGGCCAGCTTTAGGACAGATCGCACCAATGCCTGCTCTACCCGATCCGTCCGAGCCGATCTCTCGCCCACGTCTCCCGCGGCTGCGCTGGCTGTTATTGCCGCTAGCCGTGCTCGCAGCGATCACCGGCATCAAGGCGTGGCAGAACACGCTCGGCGATCCGGTCGTGCGCGCGACCACGGTGACCCTGCCCGACATGCCCGCAGACAGCGCGCCCGTAACCGTCGCGCTGATCTCCGACATTCACGTAGCCGGGCCCGACATGCCGCCGGAACGGGTGGAGCGGATCGTGGCGCAGATCAACGCGCTGCGGCCAGACGCACTGCTGATCGCGGGCGATCTGGTAAGCGAGAAGCGCAGCGCTTCGCATGTCTATCGCCCGGACCAGATCATCGCTCCGCTGGCCGGACTGAAGGCGCCGCTGGGTGTCTTCCTCGTCCCCGGCAACCATGATCACTGGTACGGCTGGCCCGCACTCAAGCGGGAGCTGGCCAAGACGCCAATCACCGTGCTGGAGAACGCAGCAGCGCAAGCCGGGCCGCTGCTGATCGGCGGGCTCGACGACGATTACACGGGCCGCGACGATATACCCGAAACGCTGGCCGCGATGGACCGGCTGGAGGGTGGCCGAATCATCCTCAGCCACAGTCCCGATCCGCTGCCGGACCTGCCACAAGACTCGATCATCCTCGCCGGTCATACGCATTGCGGCCAGATCAGGCTGCCGCTGGTCGGCGCGATCGCAACGCAGTCACGCTACGGCGACCGCTTTGCCTGCGGCAGGACCGACGATCCCGCCGGGACCGCCATCGTCGCCGCGGGGCTCGGCACCAGCCTGCTGCCGATCCGCTTCGGCACACAGCCCGAAATATGGCTGATAAAATTCCAGCCCCCTGGCAGGAGCTAAATCTGCCGCGAGGTAGCCAGAATGGAAACGACCGGCCCGTCGCGGGCCAGCATGGGTTTCAGGCTTACCGACCAGCGGCGCGGGGTGCCATTGAAGGTCGGGCAGGAGGCTTCGAAAGTCACCGGATCCCCCAGCATCGCTTTGCGGAACTGCTCCCGCACATAGCCCTGCGACTCCAGCGGCCACAGATCCCACCACAGCTTGCCAAGTACCCGTTCCGGGCGATCGATCTCCATTGCTCCAAGCCCGCCGCAATTCATGAACTCCAGATGGCCGTCCATGCTCAGCAATTTGATGCAATCGTCGCTCTGTTCGAGCAGGCTTATCGCGAGGTCGTCGCCATTGAGCCCGACCGCGTTGACCACGGTGATAGAATTGGCATCCAGTGAAGCGCCAGGAAAGGCGTCTTGAGGCGCGTTGAACATCGGTTGAGACCTTTCCCTTCATGCGCGTGTGACTTGCGGTGAACGAAGCCACAACAAGCCAGACTTGGCTTAACAAGCGTTTGAGAAAGGGTTCCGCAAAAGCCACAGCCCTGCGCGTCGACAGCCTACGCGCAGATGGTGCACAGATATGAAAACGGCCGCCGGGCAGAAACCCGACGGCCGCGAAATAAAGCGTCGATGACGAAGCGGCGTTAGCCCTTCACCGCCGCGGCGACTTCGGCTGCGAAGTCGCTTTCTTCCTTCTCGATGCCTTCGCCGAGCTGGAAGCGGACGTAGTCCTTCAGGACGATCGGCTTGCCGGCATCCTTGCCGGCCTGCGCGACGACCTGCTCGATCGGGGTCTTGTTGTCGTGCACCAGGATCTGGCTCATCAGCGCATTCTCCTTGGCGAACTTCGCCACGGCGCCTTCGACCATCTTTTCCTGCACGTTCTCGGGCTTACCACTTTCGGCAGCCTTTTCCTTGGCGATCGCACGCTCGCGCTCGATCAGCTCGGCGTCGAGACCTTCGGCGTTGAGCGCCTGCGGGAACGCCGCGGCGATGTGCTGCGCAAGCTTGGTGCCGAGCGTTTCGAGCGTGGCGGCATCCGCCTCGCTCTCAAGCGCGACGAGCACGCCGATCTTGCCGAGGTTCGGCGAGACCGCGTTGTGCATGTAGGGCACGACGAGGCCCTTCTCGACCGAGACGGACTTCATCCGGCGTACCTGCTGGTTTTCGCCGATGGTCGCGACATTGTTGGTCAGCTTGTCGCCGATCGTGCCGCCATCGGGGTGATCCATGCCCTTAAGCGCTTCCACATCGTCGCTGTTCGCGCCCAGCGCGACCTGCGTGGTCTTGCGCACGAAATCCTGGAACTGGTCGTTCTTGGCGACGAAGTCGGTTTCCGAGTTCACCTCGACCGCGACACCCTTGGTGCCGTCGACGGCCACGCCGACCAGGCCTTCGGCTGCGGTGCGGCTCGACTTCTTCTGTGCAGTGGCGAGGCCCTTGGCGCGCAGTGCGTCGACCGCGGCTTCGACGTCGCCATCGGCGGCTTCGAGAGCCTTCTTGGCGTCCATCATGCCCGCGCCGGTCTTCTCGCGGAGTTTCTTTACGTCAGCGGCGGTAAAAGCGCCCATCGATCGTATCCTTGAATTTGAATGTGGTCAGCGTCCCCGGAACGGGTCGATCCGCTCCGGGTCGCTAGTCAGCGATTGTGAAGCCGCGATTACGCGGTTGCTTCGGCTGCCTCGGCAGGCGGATTTTCCATCTCGCCAACGCCCGGATCGTTCGCGCCGTCGCGGCGCGCCGCTTCGCCGAAAGCATCGCAGTACAGACGCACGGCGCGTGCCGCATCGTCGTTACCCGGAACGGGGAAGGCGATGCCGGTCGGGTCGGTGTTCGAATCGAGCACCGCAACCACGGGAATGCCAAGCACGTTGGCTTCCTTGATCGCGAGATCTTCCTTGTTGGCGTCGATCACGATCATGACGTCGGGAATGCCGCCCATGTCGCGGATGCCGCCGAGCGAAAGCTCCAGCTTGTCACGCTCGCGGGTAAGGTTGAGCACTTCCTTCTTGGTCAGGCCGCTGGTGTCGCCCGAAAGCTGTTCTTCCAGCGTCTTGAGACGCTTGATCGAACCGCTGATGGTCTTCCAGTTCGTCAGCATGCCGCCCAGCCAGCGGTGGTTGACGAAGTGCTGGCCGCTCATGCGGGCCGCTTCCGCCACCGGCTCCTGCGCCTGGCGCTTGGTGCCGACGAACAGGACCTTGCCCTTCGCCTGCGCGGTCGCGGCGACGAAGTCGAGCGCACGCGCCATCAGGGGCACGGTCTGCGACAGGTCGATGATGTGGACACCGTTGCGCGCGCCGAAGATGTACGGCTTCATGCGCGGGTTCCAGCGGTGGGTCTGGTGGCCGAAGTGTGCGCCGGCCTCGATCAGTTGCTGCATCGTGACGGTAGGAGCCGCCATAGGTATTTCCTTTCCGGTTGAACCTCTGGAAGGCGGTAACCCGCGGCGGAGAGCCCGCCTTGAGCACCGGTTTATGATGCCTTCCATGTGGATTATCCCGCGAATCCTTCCGCGGAAGGCGCGCACTTAGCGATCACCGGATCGAAAATCCAGCCTCAATTCGGCGCACCTGTGGTGGCGATCGACCCGATTTGCCTTGACAGACGAGAACAAATGGAGAACATTGACGTTCATCAGCGGAACATCGTGAGTCGCTGATGGATTATCACCACGTTTTCCACAGCCGGTCCAGCTCTTTTGCACCGGCTCTCTGGAGAATGAAGGTCGGAGTACAAACCATGATCGCGTTCGCCATTACCTGCCTGCTTGTCGCCACTATCGTTGTTGCGCTGCTGTCGGCGACCGACAGCCTGCTGCGCGGCGCACGCCATTATCGTGCGCTCGCAGCGCAATTGCGGACCCTGCGGTGCGATAACGGCCAGGCAAGTGGTGCCGCAACGATCACGGGCGGCAACCGCCCCGCCCCTTCGCTTCGTACCCGTCGTAAGAACGCGCCGCATCGCGCCACGCCCGCAGGGCTGCGCGCCGCCGCCTGATCTGTTGCCGACTGTTACTGCTGGAGGCCTTCGAGCTCGGCGGAAACGCCCAGCCGCCCCAGCACGGTCTCGCCCGCGGTCACCCGCTGGCCCATCAGCACCTGGGGAGAAGTTCCTGCCGGAAGGTAGAGATCGACCCTGCTGCCGAAACGAATCAGGCCGAGCCTCTGCCCCGCCGCTACGATATCGCCCGGCTTGACGAAGGGCACGATCCTCCGCGCGACCAACCCGGCGATCTGCGTCATCCCGATCACCACGCCATCGCTGCGCATCACGACCAGATGCTGGCGTTCGTTCTCCTCGCTCGCCTTGTCGAGCTCGGCATTGACGAACTTGCCGGGAATATAGCTCATCCGCCCGATCGTACCCGCACACGGGCTGCGGTTGATGTGCACGTCGAAGACGCTGAGATAGATCGAGATCCGGGTCAGCGGCGCGTTACCAAGCCCGCCGTCATCACCGCGCATTTCCAGCGGCGGCTCGACCTGCGTAATCTGCGTCACGATCCCGTCAGCCGGCGAGACCAGTAGGTCGTCACCGCGCGGAACCACGCGTTCCGGATCGCGGAAAAATGCGAGGATGCAAAGGGACAGGAAAGCCAGTGGCCAGGCGATCGTCTCCCACGCGAGCAGCGCCGCAATCAGTGAAACCCCAGCGCAGATCAGCGCGTACTTGCGCCCTTCCGGGTGGACCGACGGCAGACCGCCGCGCGCTTCTCCGCGACCGCGATTGTCCATGATCTCACCAGCCAAGGCGTTTCGCCCCCGCTTCTGGTACAGACGCTTGCAGCAGGATCATCATGCCACCTTGCGCACGAACACCGTGCCCGCCGAATAGCCTGCGCCGAAGCTACAGATCAGCCCCGTATCGCCTGCAGCCAGATCGGAATTGTTGAGGTGGAAGGCGATGATCGAGCCTGCGCTGGAGGTATTGCCGTATGTGTCGAGCACGGTCGGGCTCTCATCCTCGCTCGCCTCGTGTCCCAGCACGCGTTGTGCGATCAGCCGGTTCATACCCGCATTGGCTTGGTGCAGCCACAGGCGGCGCAGCGCCGCCGGATCGAGCGATAGCCGATCGGCCTCGTCGACGATCATCTGCGCGACCATCGGCACCACTTCCTTGAAGACCTTGCGCCCTTCCTGAACGAACAGCTTGTCCGGCGTGCCGATCGTCTCCGGCTCCGCGCGGTTGAGGAAGCCGAAATTGTTGCGGATGTTGTTGGAGAACACGGTCTTCAGCCGCGTCCCCAGAATGTCCCAGTGTTCTGCCGGCGCGATGGAAGCATCTTCCACCAGCACGGCAGTCGCGACATCGCCGAAGATGAAGTGGCTGTCACGGTCGCGCCAGTTGAGGTGCCCGCTGGTGATTTCGGGGCTGACCACCAGCACGCTCTTGGCATTGCCGGAGCGAATATAGTCCGCCGCGGTCTGGATGCCGAAGGTGGCGGACGAGCACGCGACGTTCATGTCGAAGGCGAATCCGTCGATACCGAGCGCCTGCTGGATTTCGATCGCCATCGCGGGATAGGGCCGCTGCATATTGGAAGCGGCGCACAGCACCGCATCGACGTCGGCGGCATCACGCCCTGCCCGTGCCAGCGCGTCGCGCGCCGCGGCGACGCCGATTTCCGCCATCATAGACAGATCGTCGTTCCCGCGCGGCTCGTGGCGCGGCTCCATGATCGCCGGGTCGATCAACGGCGCCTTGTTGATAACGTGGCGGGCCTTGATCCCGCTCGCCTTCTCGATGAATTCGACCGAACTGTGGACCAGCGGCTCCACCTCGCCCGACGCGATCGCGTCGGCGTGCTCTGCATTGTGCCGATCTACGAAAGCGTTGAAGCTTTCGACAAGCTCGGCATTGCTGATGCTGTCGGAGGGCGTGAACAGCCCGGTGGCGGAGATGACGGGGCGACCGCCCGCCTGCTCGTTTTGCTGTGTGCGTTGCGCGTTCATTGAAGGGTGAGACCTAGCGGCGCTGGGTTGGCACGGCAAGCGGGATGGCAGGAGCTCGCGTCCTTCCGCTTTTCTGCAGATGTGGACAGCGACCACACCGCCCATCTGCGCGCCCAAGCGCGCTCCATCACGGAGCAGAGGAAAATGGTGGACAGGGCTGGATTCGAACCAGCGTACGCTTGCGCGGGCAGATTTACAGTCTGCTGCCTTTAACCACTCGGCCACCTGTCCACAGGGCTGGTATGCGTGAGGCATTGCAAGAAACGATGTACCGGAAGCGGCCATCGTCTGCCGAGGAGCGCCCCTTTGGAGAAGCCGCGCTTGCCTGTCAATGGTCGCGGTGGCAGGGCGTGCGGCAATGGCAAAACCGGAACGTAAAAGAGCGCTGCGCGGACGTGCAGGACGAATGAAGGGTGGCCGCGGAAGCGGGCGCGCGAGCACAGGACAGGTGCGCCTGTGGGGCCGCCACGCGGTCGAGGCGGCTCTGCTCAACCCCGAACGCAAGCATCGCAAGCTGTGGGCGACCCGCGAGGGAATCGAATCGCTCGACGGCGAGCTGCCCCCCGATTTCCCGGTCGAGTATGCCGATACTCCTGATCTTGACCGGCTGGTTGCGCGCGATGCGCCGCACCAGGGGCTGGTGCTCGAATGCGCGCCGCTAGAAGAGCGCGATCTGGCTGAAGTCATTCAGAGCGGCGAGCCGGGCCGCCCCATCGTGCTGCTGGACCAAGTCACCGATCCACATAATGTCGGGGCAATCCTGCGCTCTGCCGCCGCATTCGATGCAGCGGCGATCGTGACGCAGGACCGGCACGCTCCGCCGGAAAGCGGCGTGGTAGCCAAGTCTGCATCGGGCGCGCTTGAAACCGTGCCATGGGTGCGTGTGGTCAATCTGGCGCGCGCGCTCGACGATCTGGCCGAACGCGGCTTCTGGCGCATCGGCCTGGCGGGCGAGGCGGAGATGACGCTGGCAGAGGCGATTCCGACCGGGCCGGTTGCACTGGTGCTGGGTGCCGAAGGCGCCGGGCTGCGCCACAATATCGCGGGCCACTGCGATGCACTGGCAAAGCTGCCCATCTCGGACGCAATCGAGAGCCTGAACGTGTCGAACGCAGCGGCGATCGCGCTTTACGCGCTGGCCACCAGCGCCGACTGATTTCTCCCGAAAAAAGACAACAAAAAACCCCGCCGGTCCACCACCCGGCGGGGTTTCTTATTTCATGCGCCGATTGCTCGACGCACCAAGCCGAAAAAGGCTTAGTTTACAGCGTCCTTGAGGCCCTTGCCGGCCTTGAACTTCGGCTGGTTCGACGCCTTGATTTCCATCGGTTCGCCGGTGCGCGGGTTACGGCCAGTCGAAGCCTTGCGCTTGGCGACCGAAAACGTGCCGAAACCGACAAGCCGAACCTCATCGCCATTGGCGAGGGCCTTCTGGATCGCGTCGAAAACACCTTCGACGGCGTTCGAGGCATCGCTCTTGGAAAGGCCACAGGATTCGGCGACGGTGCCGATCAGTTCATTCTTGTTCATTCGGAAAAACCCCTCAGTCCCAGACATTCAAAGTGGTGATCCGCGATAGTGCGAATGGACCCACCTGATACCTTCGTCACGAGTCTGTCAAAGGCAAATTGCCGGAAAAGCCCCGATTTGTGCGATTTTTTGGTTCACATACGTTAACCTTGGGGAAAAACCCCGTCCCTGCGCGGCACAGACGAAGCTCTCCCCCCCGGATTAATGCGTAGTCTGCCCGCTTTCCGCAAACGGCGGTTCGCTGATCGGCTGGCTCGCAAGGTCGTCCGCCTCAGTCCACTCGATCGCTTCCGGCTTGCGGACCAGTGCGTGGGCCAGAACCTCGTCGACATGGGCCACTGGGACGATCTCGACCCCATCGGTGATGCGATCGGGAATTTCCGCCAGGTCCTTCACGTTCTCCTGAGGGATGAGCACCTTGGGAATACCGCCGCGCCGTGCGGCGAGCAGCTTTTCCTTCAGCCCACCGATCGCCAGCACACGCCCGCGCAGGGTAACCTCGCCGGTCATGGCGATATCCGGGCGCACCGGAATCCCGGCGAGCGTTGAAACGATCGAGGTGACCATGCCCACACCCGCACTCGGCCCATCCTTCGGCACCGCGCCTTCGGGCAGGTGGATGTGGATGTTCTTGCGGCGGAAGATCGACGGCTTGATGCCATAGGCGGGCGACCGCGCCTTCACGAAGCTGAACGCTGCGGCGACGCTTTCATTCATCACCTCGCCGAGCTTGCCGGTGGTCTTGATCTCGCCCTTGCCCGGCGTGGTAACGCTCTCGATGGTCAGCAGTTCGCCGCCCACCTCGGTCCACGCGAGACCGGTGACCGCGCCGATCTGCGCCTCTTCCTCGCCAAGGCCGTGCTTGTATTTGCGCACGCCTGCGAACTCGCCGAGGTTATCCGGCGTGATCGCGACCGTTTCGGCCTTCTTTTCGAGGATCTTGCGCAGGGACTTGCGCGCCAGCCGCGCGATCTCGCGCTCCAGCGTCCGCACGCCGGCTTCGCGGGTGTAATAGCGGATCAGGTCGCGCAGGGCGTCTTCGGCGAGCGAGAATTCGCCCTCCTCCAGCCCGTGGTCGGCGATCTGCTTGGGCAGCAGATGGCGCTGCGCGATCTCGACCTTCTCGTCCTCGGTGTAGCCTTCCAGCCGGATGATCTCCATCCGGTCGAGCAGCGGCTGCGGCAGGTCGAGCGTGTTGGCGGTGCACACGAACATCACATCCGACAGGTCGTAGTCGACCTCCAGGTAGTGATCCTGGAAGCGAGCGTTCTGCTCAGGGTCGAGCACCTCGAGCAGGGCCGAGGCGGGATCGCCGCGGAAATCCTGGCCCAGCTTGTCGATCTCGTCGAGCAGGAACAGCGGATTGCTGGTGCCCGCCTTGGTCAGGTTCTTGACGATCTTGCCCGGCATCGAGCCGATATAGGTCCGCCGGTGGCCGCGAATCTCTGATTCGTCACGCACCCCGCCCAGCGACTGGCGCACGAACTCGCGGCCAGTGGCGCGGGCGATCGATTTGCCGAGGCTGGTCTTGCCGACACCCGGAGGGCCGACGAGGCACAGGATCGGGCCTTTCAGCTTGTTGGTCCGCGCCTGAACGGCGAGATATTCGATGATCCGTTCCTTGACCTTCTCAAGCGCATAGTGGTCATCGTCGAGCACCTTCTCCGCATCTTCGATGTCGCGGTTGAGCTCGCTCTTTTCGCCCCAAGGCAAGTCTAGCAGCACATCGAGATAATTGCGGATCACGGTGGCTTCAGCGCTCATCGGCTGCATCGCCTTGAGCTTCTTGAGCTCGCTCTCGGCCTTGGCGCGTGCCTCGTCCGTCAGCTCCAGCTTCTCGATCTTTTCCTGCAGCTCGGCGATCTCGTCGCCTTCGCCGCCCTCGCCCGAACCGCCCAGCTCGTTCTGGATCGCCTTCAATTGTTCGTTGAGGTAATATTCACGCTGGGTCTTCTCCATCTGCCGCTTCACGCGGCCACGGATGCGCCGCTCCACCTGCAGCACGGAAAGCTCGCCTTCCATGAAGTTGAGCAGCATTTCGAGCCGCTTGCGAGGATCGGGCTCGGTCAGCAACGCCTGCTTGTCCGCAACCTTGATCGAGAGAGAGGCAGCCACCGCATCGGCCAGCGCGCCTGCATCGTCGACATCGCCCAGCTCTTCGGCTGCGCCTTCGTTCTTCTTGGAAAGTTTCGTGTATTCGGCAAACTGCTCGACCACCGAACGCATCAGCGCCGTCACTTCGCTGCCCGACACTGTCGTCGGCTGGATCCGGCGAACTTCGGCGATGGTCAGTTCGCCCTGATCGTGCAGCGCGCTCAGATGCGCGCGCTCGCGACCTTCGACCAACACGCGGACCGTGCCGTCGGGCATCTTGAGCATCTGGAGAACCTGCGCGACCACGCCGATGTCGTACAGGTCGGACCCGTCCGGATCCTCGCAAGAGGGGTCGATCTGGGCGAGCAGGAAAATGTCCTTGTCACCCTCCATCGCGGCTTCGAGCGCGGCGACCGAGCGGTCACGGCCCACGAAGATCGGTACGACCATGCCGGGAAAGACGACGATGTCGCGGAGGGGAAGCAGGGGAAAGCGCTGAGTCATAGATGTTCTTTGGCGCGCGGATTGGGCGCGCACCCGTCCTTGTCAATCAATATGGGTCGGACCCTGCAGGGCTGCAATGCCGGTGGTCCGAGGTGTATGGATACGGCGCAATCGGCGGCCGTGCTCCCTACGGCCGCCAGAAAACCCTTATCCCATGCCGGGCAGGTTGAAGCCCGGGGGCAGGCCCATGCCCGACTGGATGCGCTGCATTTCCTCGGAGGAAACGCGGTCGGCCTTGCCGCGCGCATCGTTGAACGCGGCGGCGACCAGATCCTCGACCATCTGCTTTTCTTCCGGCTTCATCAGGCTTTCGTCGATCGACACGCCCAGGATCCGCCCGCGCGCGGTGCACTTCACAGTCACCAGCCCGCCCCCGGCGGTGCCTTCGACCTCGATCGAATCGAGCTTGGCCTGCGCATCGCCCATCTGGCTCTGGATCGTCTCGGCAGCCTTCTGCGCGGCGGCCATCATTTCTTCCATCGACTTCATGCTTGCTTGCTCCATTGGCGGGCGTTGTTGGCGGCGGCCTGCTCTTTCTCGTCGAGTAGTTCCGCCTGGGGGAAGGCGGCGCGCGCCGCCTGCATAAGGGGATGTGCTTCCATCGCGTCGCGCAGCGCGGCAGCCTCTGCCTGCGCGGCTTCGGCCATGCTTGGCGGGGCAGCAGGGTCCTCGACCTCGGTCAGCACCCACGAACGCCCCGTTGCCTTGGCGAGAGCGCCGCGCAGTTCGGTTTCGATCTTGTCCCTGAACTCCGGCGCGCGCGCGAAAGTCAGCGCGCCGTCTTCCAGCGAGACAACCCGCAGCTGAAGCCGCATGATGCTCGCCGCGATATATTCACCCGCATCTTCCACCTTCGCCACCAGGCTGGCGAAATCGGGGCGTGCGAGCGAGGCTGGCCGGGTGCGGGTTTCGGGGCTGTCGCCGGAGCCAAGGGCGGGTGCGGGCGAGTCGGCGGAGGCTGCGGGGATGCCCTTGGCAAGTTCCTCCATCCGCTTGACCAGCGAGCCCGGGTCGGGCGCGTTGGCAGCGTGGATCAACCGCAACAGCGCCATCTGCGCCGAC
Organism: Citromicrobium bathyomarinum; assembly: GCF_021021475.1. Classification (GTDB taxonomy): domain Bacteria; phylum Pseudomonadota; class Alphaproteobacteria; order Sphingomonadales; family Sphingomonadaceae; genus Alteriqipengyuania; species Alteriqipengyuania bathyomarina. Next base: position 297,473 of record NZ_JAINWL010000001.1, read on the forward strand.
ACCAGCGGATCGGGCGCGGTCTTTACCTCGTCGTACCCCTTCAGCAGCATCTGCCACAGGCGATGAAGCTGGCCGGGGGTGAGCCGCGCGGCCCATTCGGACAATTGCCCGCGCTCTTCCTCGCCCGCCAGATCGGGCATCGCGCCACCGATCTGCATCACGGTGATCCTGTGAACGATCTCCATCAGCGATCGCATCAGCGCGAGCGGCTCCACGCCGAGCGCATACTGGTCTGCCACCGTATCCAGCATCGTCTTGGGTTCGCCCTCGAGGATCGCGCCGAGCAGCCGACGCTGCGCGCCTGCATCGGCCAAGCCGAGCATGTCGCGCACGCGCGCTGCGGTAACCTTCGCATCGCTGTCCAGATCGGCGTGGGCGATCGCCTGGTCGAGGATGGAGAGCCCGTCGCGGACAGACCCTTCGGCCGCCGCTGCGACCAGATTGAGCGCTTCGGGCTCGGCTTCGACGCCTTCCTGGCTGCAGACCCAAGCGAAATGCTCGCCCAACCGCTCGGTCGGGATGCGGCGCAGGTCGAAGCGCTGGGTTCGGCTGAGCACGGTGACCGGCAGCTTGTCGACCTCGGTTGTCGCGAAGAGGAACTTCACGTGGGCGGGCGGTTCCTCAAGTGTCTTGAGCAAGGCATTGAAAGCATTGCGAGACAGCATGTGGACTTCGTCGATAATGTATATCTTATAGCGCGCGCTGACGGCCGCATAACGGACCGCCTCGATAATTTCGCGCACGTCATCGACACCGGTATGGCTGGCAGCGTCCATCTCGATCACGTCGATATGGCGGCCTTCCGCGATTGCCCGGCAGGGTTCGCACACGCCGCAGGGATCGATGGTCGGCCCGCCCTGCCCATCCGGCCCGATGCAGTTGAGCGCCTTGGCGATCAGGCGTGCAGTGGATGTCTTCCCCACCCCACGCACCCCGGTCATCAGGAAGGCGTGCGCCAGCCGGTCACGCCGGATGGCGTTGGCCAGCGTCTGCACCATCGGTTCCTGACCGATCAGCTGGCTGAACGTCTGCGGACGATATTTGCGCGCGAGCACGCGGTAGGGCTGCGCCGGGTCGGCGACGGCAGGCGGCGCGGGCTTAGGCGCAGCCTCGGCGGCCTCCGATGGGCCGGATTCGGGCGCGGATTCGGGCTTGGCTGGCTCGCCTCCGAACATCGCGCTCTGGCCCGCAGCCTCCAGTTCGGCGGCGGTCGGCGCTTCGGTTTCGCTATCGGGCAGATCGGTATCAGGCATGAGGACCCAATCTAGGCACGCAGAGCGGCTTTGTCGAAGCTTGACTTTTAAGTTTTAAAACGCAACTTAGTCCGTATCGGGGAGAACGGCACATGAGCATCATCGCAGGGCGCAAGACTGCCCAATTCAGTGGTCCGCTGGTGGTTTTCGTCATCGGGATGCGGATCAACCACTTCCACAAGGTCGGCAAGTGGCTGCCAGTTCTCAGGGCCATGCCGCCGATGCTGGAAGAACTGGCGAAGGACCCGGACAGCGGATTTCTCGGCTCCCAGAACATGCTTGCCGGGCCGCGACAGGTCTGCCTGCTGCAATACTGGCGCGATTTCGACAGTCTCGAAGCCTATGCGCGTTCGCGCGACAGGCAGCACTGGCCGGCCTGGGTCGCGTTCAACAAGGCGGTGGGCGGCGACGGGACAGTGGGTATTTTCCACGAGACCTATGCGGTCGACGCAGGTCGTCACGAAACGATCTACGCCAACATGCCCGCGTGGGGCCTCGGTAAGGTGTCAGGGGTCACCGACGCCGCGGGATCGCGCAGCGAGGCACGCTCGCGCATGAAGACATCGGCAGAATAGGAAAAGGAGCCGAGCGACCCGCCGCAATTCACCTGGGCTGCTTCCTTCCGGACCTGACCCGGTGAGCGAACGCAAACGTCCACCCGACTCCCGCTCGCCACATGGCGAACTCGGCTCAGGATTTCAAGCGCCGCTTTTGCGAATCCACTCGGCGACCGCGCGCGCTGCATCGGCAAGGACGGCATCCGCCTCGGCGCTGGTGCCTGTCGGACGGTCGAGAAATGCCGCCAGAACGTACCGTGCGCCGGTCGGCGTTTCGAACACCGCGATGTCGTTGAACTCGGGCTGCCCTTCCCCGCCGCAGGTTCCGGTCTTGTCGCCGGCGTTCCAGCCGTCCGGCAATCCGCCCCGCAGACGCGCCATGCCTGTGGATGTCTCCACCAGCCAGCCGTGCAGGATGCCGCGGTCGGTTGCGGAGAGCCGGTCGCCCCACAGCAGATTGCCGACCAGTTCGGCTTTAGCTTCGGGTGTGGTCGTATCGCGCGGATCGCCGGGCGCATTCTCGTTCAAGGTGGGCTCGTTACGATCGAGCCGCGTTACCCCATCGCCAGTATTGCGCAGCCATGCGGTGAACGCCTCCGGCCCACCGAGTCGGGCGAGCAGAAGATTGGCCGCCGTATTGTCGCTCAGCGTCACCGCGTGGTGCGCCGCTTCCAAACCGGACATCCAGCCGATCTGCGCGCGTTCTTTCGCATAGGGCGCGTAGGAGAGGATATCGTCCTCCCCGAAATCCAGCCGTTCCTCACGCACACCCGCCGTCTCCAGCGCCATCGCCGCAAGCGCGAGCTTGAATGTGGAGCACATGGCAAAGCGCTCCGCCCCGCGATGCGCGAAAACGAGGCCTTCATCCTGCGAGAACAGCGCCAGGCCGAGCCGACCGCCGGAAGCAGCCTCCACACCGTCGATCTGCGCGGCGAGCTGCTCGGTCGAAACCTCGGTCGGCTGTGACGGCGTCGAATGCGCAGCGCAGCCGGCCGTCGCCAGCGCAATCGCCCCGAGGAAGACTTTCATCATCCGCTCAGCGGAAATTATCGGCGTAGGACTGCAGCTTGAGCGTCTTGGGCGGAGTTGCATGGACGCGCGCGGCAATGCCGTATTTTTCGGCATAGGCTTTCGCCTCATCCTTGCTCGGGAAGGTCAGGATGACCTGCGCCTGCGTGTCGCCGCTGCCGGTCCAGCCCATCAGCGGATCGGGCCGCCGCGCTTCGGATTGCTCGAACTCGAGCACCCATTCGTCGATACGCGCCTTGCCGCTCTGCATCGCGTTCTTGGGTCGCTGGTAAATACGTGCTGCCATGGCGATCTCCCTAATTCAGCCTTGGCCGCGTGAAAAGGCATTCTTCGTCTTGAGGCTTGCGACCTCGGTCCACGGCTCGTCCGGCCAGCGATGTTTCGGATAGCGGCCCTTCATATCCTTGCGCACATCGGCCCAGCTACCGCGCCAGAAAGCGGGCAGATCGCGCGTCCCCTGGACCGGGCGGCCGGCCGGGCTGGTCAGCTTGAGCAGCAGCGGTGTGCGACCGATCATCGGATGGCGATCAAGCCCGTAAAGCGCCTGCACCCGCACCTCGACCGCGGGTGCATCCTGCCCCTCGTAATCGATCGGGTGGTGCGTACCTGCGGGCGAGACGAATTCGCGCGGTGCAGCTTCGTCCAGCCGCTGCCGCTCGTTCCAGTCGAGCTGAGCCAAGACTGCATCGACCAGCTTGCCCTTGCTTACCGCGAGATCGCGACGACCTGCCAGCAGCGGCGCGAGCCATAGCTCGACGGTTTCGCGCAAAGCCTCGGACGCAAGCCCCTCGATCCCCGCAAAACGCGCGCGGGCGAGCAGTGCGGCGGGGAGCAGTTCCCCCAGCTTGTCCAGAGCCTTGTCCACAAGCAGCGCCTGCACGGCATCCATGTCCGGCTCCTGGTCCTGCCCCTTCGACAGGACCAACGCCCCCAGCCGCTCCTCGCGCCGCGCCTCGACCCGTTCCCCGGTCCAGCGCAGCGTCCGATGGAGCGCAATCCGCTCACCCAGCCACTGGCGCAGATCCGCTTCTTCAAGCGCAGCGGCGGCGGTGATCCGCGCGCCCTGCGCCGAACCTTGCGCATCGCCGATCACGCAATATTCGGCGCGCGCGACCGAGGATGTCGGGTCGAGCCGGTAACCGCGACCGTTCGCCGCCAGCCAGTCCTCGCCCGAATTATCTCGGCGCTTTGCTATAAAACCTGGACGACCGGCGGCGAGGATGATGGCGAGTGGAACCTCAAGAACCGTTCGTGCTGAGCTTGTCGAAGCACGTTCGCGCCCACGCCCTTCGACAGGCTCAGGGCGAACGGAAGTTAGATTTTGAGCAGCCGCAGCCCATCGCCCCGCCAGCTTGCGGCTCGCGTCGGCACGCCCGCCCCGCTCGCCATTCCAGCGCGAGAGTCGCGCCTCCAAATCCTCTCCGCGACCGCCCAGCCCGCGCTCCTGCAACAGCAGCACGAGCCGCGCCGCGTGCTCGGTACAGCCATGCCGCGCGCCGAACAGCACCATCGCCGCGCCAGCGGGGTCGAGCGGCAGCTGCGCCATAGCCTCACCCTGCGGCGTGATTCGCCCCTCCTCATCGAGAGCACCGAGCGCCCGCAACTCCTCGCGCGCCGTCGCGAGAGAAGCTTCCGGGGGAGGATCGAGCCAGCGCAGATTGGCAGGCTCGCTCTCGCCCCACTTGGCCAGCGTCAGCACCAGCGGCGCGAGGTCGCTAGTGGCGATCTCGGGCGGCTCGAACGCGGGGCGACCGGCATGCGCGGCCTCGGCCCACAGGCGAAAAGCTACACCGGGAGCCTGCCGCGCCGCGCGCCCTGCCCGCTGGGTGGCGGAGGCCTGCGATGCCTGCACCGTCACCAGCCGGTTCCCGCCCGCTGCGCGGTCGTACTCCGCACGCCGAGACAGCCCGCCATCGACCACCACGGTCACACCGTCCAATGTCAGAGAGGTTTCCGCAATCGCGGTCGCCAGCACGATCCGCCGGCGACCCTCGGCATCGCGGCGGATCGCGGCGCGCTGGCCGGCGGGATCGACCTGCCCGTGCAGCGGCAGGATCACCGCGCCGCGCAAGCGCTCCTCCAGCCGTTCGCGCACCCGCTCGATCTCGCGCACGCCGGGCAGGAAGGCGAGGATGTCGCCCTCCTCCGCCCGCCACGCCTGCGCCACCGCATCGGCCATCGCATCCTCGAAGCGTTGCGTGCCGCTCGATCCCAGCCACTCGATCCGCAAGGGATGGCTGCGCCCCTCGCTCTCGATCACCGGGCACTCGTTCATGAGCCCGGCAAACCGCTCTCCGTCGAGCGTGGCGGACATCACCAGCAGGCGCAGATCTTCGCGCAGCACGCCTTGCGTCTCCAGCGCGAGCGCGAGGCCGAAGTCGCTGTCCAGATGCCGCTCATGCGCTTCGTCGAACAGCACGGCGGAAACGCCCGGCAGTTCGGGATCGGCAACGATGCGGTTGAGAAAAATCGCCTCGGTCAAGACGGTTACGCGCGTCTTTGCAGAGCGTTTCGAGTCGAGCCGAGTGAGGTAGCCGATGGTTTCGCCCGGCTTTTCCCCCAGCATCGCCGCCATCCGCTCCGCCGCAGCGCGAGCGGCAACGCGGCGGGGCGAGAGCAGCAGGATTTCGCCGGTGCACCAGTCCTCGCCCAGCAGCGCGGGCGCGACCGCGGTCGTCTTGCCCGCCCCTGGCGGCGCGACCAGCACCGCGTTGGGCCCGCCCGCCAGCGCGGCCTTCAGCTGCGGCAATACGGCGTGGATAGGGAGGCTGGAATCGTCGGGCATTCCCCCGCCTCTAACCCAGTCCGTCACCCCTGCGAAGGCGTCCTTCGCGGATCACTCCCCCTCCCAGCCGAACACGTCCTCCACCCCCACGCCGAACAGGCGCGCGATGCGGAAGGCGGTTTCCAGGCTGGGGGAGTAGCGCCCCTGTTCGATCGCGATGATCGTGTGGCGCGTCACCCCCACCGCCTCGCCCAGCGCGGCCTGGCTCATCTTGTCATGCTCCTCGCGCAGCTCGCGCACGCGGTTGGTGATCGGCGGGCGCTTACCCATCGGACCGGCCCATCAGACGCCTCCCATCAGATCGGCCTACGGAACAGGACGATCTGGAACACATATTCCGCCAGCTGCGCGACGATCAGCGCACCGATGATGTGGTGGAACAGCATCCCGCCACTGGGCAGCGCGACGTAGGTCGCGCAGGCGGCAACCGCCAGCACGCCCATCACCATGCCCGACCAGTGCCCCGCCCGGTCGATGACGATCTTCTCCCGCTCGTCCGCCGGGGCGTTTGCCTCCTTGGGAGAGGCAATCGCGAGCCCGATCTGCGCGACGACCGAGAACACGACCACCGCGAGCACATAGGGGATCAGCGGCTCGATCACCGGAGCCTGCGGTGCCCCCGCCACCAGCTGCGCGTAGAACACCCCGGTCGCGAGCATGATCGCCCCCATGACCCACGCGGATTTTTCCCTGAACGACATGATCGCAAATCTCCTCCGTTATGTAGAACATTTTCTACATAGGAGCGCGCGAGGCGGATGTCGAACATTTTCGACATTATCCCATTGCGACAAGTATCGCTCGACTCTTTCGGGAGCCCGGTGATATGAGGGGGGGATGGGAAACGCCGAACGAACGCCAACTGACATCGCGTTTGACATCATCAAAAAGCCGAAAGCCCTCGTTGGTTCCGGCTTCGTCGCAATCGCATTTGGGCCAACTCTCAAGAAACTTTGGGAGGGCGCTGGCATGATTGAGGCCCTTACTTCTAACGCCGAGTTTTTGTATTCGCTTCCCGACAAAAACTGGTTTCAGATTCTTTGCCTTTTCGCAGCAGGTTATTTTCTCTGGTCCGCAGCGCGCGAGGTCAAAGAGGATTACCAAAGGCAGCTATCGGAAAGTAAAAGAATAGCCCTTGAGGGAAGCACTCGGTCTCGCGAGTATATGTCCGACGGGTTCGACAAGCTTGATGCGCTTTCCGAACTCTATGTCTTGGAAACGAAACGAGTAGAATTGGACCGCGCTTTTGAAGATTTGCGCTATAGCCCTAATCGTTTAGAAAGTTTGGAAAAGCAAAGAGTTGCCGTTCCTGCGAAGGTGAAGCAGATGATTGCAGAAGGGGAGACGGGAGTTGATAAAGCGGGGATGGTCGGTTCCATTAATCTCGATGTTACATTAACTTGTCGAAAAATCAGCGAAACCCGAGAAAAGTTCGGGATAATGGGGGATTGGCAGGCCGACCCGGAGGTCGATGGCGTGAAACAGAAGATGGCCATTTGGACGAAAGCAAAAGCGGCAATTGAGCCGCTAGATGCCATGCGAGATGATCTTCGGAGAAAGATTGAAGACACCCGACAGAAGGCCTTTGGTTCACATGAATGAACGGACCCGCTTCGACCGCCTGCTTGCGGCCATGACCGGCGCTAACGCGGAAAAGCCAGCATCAACTCGTCAATCATCGTCTCAGGACGGTGGCGGCGATTGTGACGAAACTCGAACTCCCCCAGATACTTCGGAAGATGCTTCGCGCTGACATGAATATGCGTCCCGTTGATGCCGCGCTTTAGCTGCGACCAGAAGCCTTCAATCGACTGTACATGCGAGCCGGTGCTGCTGACGTACTGGCCCGCGTTGTGATTCACCCGCTCGTGCTTGTAGCCAAGCTCGCCCAGCACGCGGTAGCTGTGCAGGTGGTCGGTGTGAATGAGCGTTCCCTTACGCACTGCCGCCTCGATCTGCGGCAAGAGGGTTGCACGGCGCTGGTTCGGAACGACGCGGGTAATCAGGTTGCCGCCGCGCTCCACCATGCCCAGCACGACGATCTTGTTCGCAAGGTTCGGGCCTTGGCGACCGGTGCGGCTCTTGCCGCCGATGAACGTCTCGTCGATTTCGACTTCCGAGCCTTCGCCGCCCACCGGATCGTCACCGTCCACCATCGCCATATATTTGCGGATTTCATGGCACATGCGCCATGCAGTTTTGTAGGTGACGCCGATCTGGCGCTCGACTTCCTTGGCCGCGACACCGTTCCGCGTCGAGCAGAACAGGAACATGACGTAGAACCAATCGCGCAGGCTCGTGCGGGTGCGATGGAAGGGCGTTCCAGCGGTCGGATAGACTTGGTGGCCGCAATGCTCGCAAGCATACGAGCGGCGCTTCTTGACCCGATAGAACTTGGCCTCAACGCCGCACGCTTCGCAGTCGTGACGCTCGCCAAAGCGGACGATCTTTAGGTGTTCCAAGCAACTTTCCTCGGTGGGGAAGCGGTCTTGAAACTGGCGAAGGGTGGGCTGTTTGGGCATACCCATTATGTAGCAGATTGGCCTACTTGTCGCAAGGGGATAATGTCGAACATTTTCGACATCATTCGGTTCACATATGCAACGGAATTCACTTCAAGGTTGGAGAGACCCTTGGCTCGGAGGTTTGAGCGAATGTGCTTTCAGGAAGGCCCGAGAGCGCCCCAATCCAGTCAGGCGACAGTCGAAAACTGGTCTTCAGTTCATCCACAGAAAGCTTCCCTGACTGCAGCGCAAGATCCGCCACTTTTCGGAGCAGGAGAGGCTGCTCTAGCGGGATGCCCTCCGGTCCATCAAGCGGCTCTCTAGTGCGCCATTTCTTACGAGAAATCTCTTTATAAAGGTTGGTCACTTGGCGGTCGTCAAATATTCCCAAGTCCTTACAGCGATAAATCATTGCCTGAATCGCGACCTTCCAGCGCCGTTTTAAATCAACAAACGCCAAAAGGCGCGGAGAATATACTTCGTTGGGAAATGATTTACGAGGCAGCAAAAAGGCCGCTGAAAATCGATCCGCTTCTTTTTCAATAGCCTTTAGACTTGCCGGGTCCTCAATGTCTTCTTGTGTGATCCACCTGTGGGCGCACAGATGACCTAACTCATGGGCAATATCAAAGCGCGAGCGAACGGCACTTCCTTTATCGGAAGCCAAGAAAATGAAGGGACGATCACCGTGCCAAAAAGAAAATGCTTCAATGTTCTCTCCGGGTACCTCGACACGACATACGATTACACCCTTCGCCTCCAATAAACGAACCACGTTCGAAATCGGCCCGAGCCCTAGACCAAAGTGCGCCCTTACTCTTTCGGCCATTTCTTCGATTTCTTCCTCGGAATATCGCCCATCTGGCGCATCTGGTTCGAACGACGGCAAATCTACTTCTGGATAGTTGACCAATGGCTCGAAAGTATAAGCCAACTCGCCAAGCCACTTCGAGTAGATCGAACAAGCCATATTGCGGCGGTTCGTGTCCTGCCCAACCTTCCGGTAAAATAGCGCGCTTGACTCTCCAAAAGTGGGCAGTTCCTCGCGCGTAAAGAAGCTAATCGGCTGGCCGAGATTGTGTGCGATAGCAGACATCGTTTCTGGCTCAGGAAACTTCGCCCCGTTTTCGTAAGCTGAAATCGATTGGCGTTTTACGCCAACGAGATTTGCCAATTCTGTTTGGTTCAGGCGCTTCGCAAGCCGAGCTTCTTGAAGCCTTGCTGGAATCAATCGCCGCCCGGAATCAACTTCGCGGGCGGCGTTCGGGAAGCGAAGAATGTTGTCATTCGCTGCCGACATGGTCCCTCCTAAACTTTTCAACGTCTTGCTTTAGCTGCGCCAACGCATCAGCATCAAAATCTGTGTCTTCGAGGGGTGGGCCTTCCGGTTCTACCACATGTGGCACACCCATCAGGTTTGCCGTGCGATACCGGTAGTCTCGCCCGTGAACTGGATCAGGGATACATAGGTGGGCAAAATTCAAATTCTGATGCCCGTGTGTCAGCAGAATGTGTGGCTCGCCAGCAAGCACATGATCGTCTTCGAAGCCGGGCAAATCAAGAAATGGCTCATTCGCCAACCTCTTGTTTTGACGAAACAGCACATTCCGCGGTTGTTTTACGGGGTCCGCGACCTGACTGATCGTGATAATGGAGTGAGAGGCGCGCAAAGCAAGATAACGACCAGTGGGGCGCTCAAAATACTCCCACGACTTGTCGAACGGCAACGCACCAGTCTCAACAAGGCGGCTGAATGCCGCGTCCACCGACCAAGCGATGATACGCCCACTCTCTCCCCGCCTTACAGCTGACTCCAATAGGGGGTTGTCGGCGATAAGGTCTGCAGCCGCCCGATATGCAGTCTTCAAGGTCGACGGTATCAGGGGGCGCAGTTCCGTGGGAAATTGATCGTCAAGGAAAACGCGGGGGTTGGTCGGCATGGGGTCATCCGGATGCAGTTGGGCGTGCGCAACCAAATGCGATTTTTTTACGTTTTTGTCAACCACTCCTTACTGACCGTTGCTTCGTTGCAGCTTTCCCGCCCTCAAAACCCCCGCGCCACCGCGAAATGCGCGGCTTCGACCATCGCCTCGCGCGCCTTGCCGTCGGGGAAGATCGACAGCGCATCCGCCGCGCGCTGCGCGAAGTGCCGGGCGCGGTCGCGGGTGGCGGTGACGCAGTCGTGGCGTTCGACCAGCGATACCGCGTGGGCGAGGTCTTCGTCGGAGGTGCGGTGGCCGAGGATTGCGGCCTCCCAGAACTTGCGCTCCTCCGCGTCGCCGCGGGCGTAGGCGAGGATCACCGGCAGGGTCATCTTGCCTTCGCGGAAGTCGTCGCCCCGGTCCTTGCCCATCTCGGCCGCGTCGGACGAATAGTCGAGCGCGTCGTCGACCAGCTGGAACGCGATGCCGAGGTTGCGACCGTAATCGTCGAGCGCCTGCTCCTCCGCGTCGCTGCATTCGGCGACCACCGCCGCAATGCGGCTGGCGGCGGCGAACAGCGCGGCGGTCTTGGAGCCGATGATGTCGAGATAGCGCTGCTCGCTGGTGGTGATCTTGCGCTGCGAGGTCAGCTGGGCAACCTCGCCCTCCGCGATGATCGCGCTGGCCGAGCTGAGGATTTTCAGCACTTTCAGGCTGCCATCCTCGGTCATCAGCTCGAACGCGCGGCTGAACAGGAAATCGCCGACCAGCACGGTCGCCGGATTGCCGAAGATGATGTTCGCCGCCGCCTTGCCCCGGCGCATCTCGGAGCCATCGACCACATCATCGTGCAGCAGCGTGGCGGTATGGATGAACTCGACCGCGGCGGCGAGCTTGTGGTGGCGCGTGCCGTTATAGCCGACCAGCTCCGCCCCGGCGAGCGTCAGCATCGGGCGCAGCCGCTTGCCTCCGCCCGAGATCAGGTGACCCGCAAGGCTCGGGATAAGCGGAATTTCGCTCTGCATCCGATCGAGGATCACGGTGTTGACCGCGTTCATTCCCGACGCGGTGAGCGAGAGCATCGCATCGATCGAGGCTTCGGGTGCGCCAGACGCTTTACGGAGTGGGACGATCTCGGCGGTCATTACAGCGGGCCATGGCCAAGCCCCGCGATCATTTCAAGCGTCATCGCGCATCGCGCTCATGCCCGCGTCGCAATCACTGTGCCCTTTTCGCCGCAGGTCGGGCGCGATTGCCGCCTGTGCCGTCGCAAGGTTGCGGCTGGTGCAAAAACCGCATAGAATTCTCCGTTCAGGGAAGAACTTGGAGATTTACTGATGAAGTTTGGCAAAACCTTTGCCGTAGCAGCTGCTGCAACCCTCGCCGTCGCGCCGATCGCGGCGCAGGCCGACGTCCGCACCGCAGCGCCGGTTTCGGATGAGAGCGAAATGGGCGGCGGCTACACTCCGCTGATCATCCTCGCCATCGTCGGCCTGGGTATCGGCATTGCGGTTTCGGGCGACAGCGACAGCGTCAGCAACTAAGCCGACGCATTATTTGCCTTTTCAGGTAGGGGCGCGGGGCAACTCGCGCCCTTTTTCGTATCGGTTCTACGCGATATTGCCACAATTCGTCCTAAAATAGTCGCAAGAAGGGAACCTCCTTAAGGATGACACCTTCTGTACGTAAGGGCTGGTGACCGCTTGGTCTCTGGCCCTTTCGCTAATCGAGTTTCAATAGAAGGGGTTTAAAGACCTATGAAGTACGGAAAGCTTACCGCAGCGCTGGCCGGTGCCACGCTCGCCATCACCCCCCTCGCCGTGCAGGCGCAGACCCGCGATGCCGCGCCGGTCGAAAATGAAGACAGCCTCGCCGGTGGCGGTGCCATTGCAGGTATCGCCGCAGCAGCGCTGGTCGGCCTGGTCGTGGTTGCCGTCGTCACTTCTGATGACCGCGACATCAACGAACCGCCGCTGAGCGCCTGAGCCTAACGCACAGGATCGAATACGGAAAAGGGGCGCTTCGGCGTCCCTTTTTTGTTGGCTAAGTCTTGCTCGCCGCAGCGCATCAGCTACGCGGAAGCGACAGGCGAACAAGCAGGCCGCCCAGATCCTCGCTCTCCGCCAGGTCGACCGATCCGCCGTAGATTTCCGCCACGTCGCGCACGATGGCGAGGCCGAGTCCAGTGCCCGGTTTGCCGGTATCGAGCCGCGCACCCCGATCAAAAATCTCGACCCGCTTTTCCTCGGGGATGCCCATCCCGTCATCCTCCACCCAGATCACGCAGCGGCGATCGTCGGGCTCGGCATCGATCGTCACGAACACGCTGCCCCCACCATACTTCGCCGCGTTCTCGATCAGGTTGCCGAGGATTTCGTCGAGATCCTGACGTTCGATCGAGACCTGCGCGTCCTTCGATCCGTCGATGTCGAACCGCACGTCGGAATAGAGGCGCTCGATCGCACGGCGGACCGCTTCCGCGCTGTCGCGCACCGGGGTTCGCGCATGACCCACCGCGCGGCGTCCGACCGCGCGGGCGCGGGCGAGATGGTGGTCGACATGGCGGCGCATCGTGCGCGCCTCGCGGATCACCGTATCGGCCAGATCGGGCGCGTGTGCGGTCGCAGCGTTGTTGACCACGGTCAGCGGGGTCTTGAGCGCATGGGCGAGATTGCCCGCATGGGTGCGCGCCTCTTCCGCCTGCCGCTCCGAATGTTCGAGGAGCATGTTCAGCTCCTGCACCAGCGGCTGGACCTCCAGCGGCAGCGGGTCGGTCACCCGGTTGCTGCCGCTGGTGCGGATATGCTGGATCGCGGTGCGGATACGGCGCAGCGGGCGCAGGCCGACATAGGATTGCAGCAGCACGAGCACCAGCAGGCCCAGCCCCAGGATCACGAAGCTGAGCACCAGGATGCGGCGGATGCGGTCGATCTGTTCGTCGATCTCCGCGCGCGACTGCGCAACCGCGAAGGTCCACATCGTGTCTCTGCCGGGCAGGGTCGTATCGCGCTGGGCGATGCGCAGCGGCTCCCCGCGGAACTGCCTGCTGTCGTAATAGACCGGCTCGTCCTTCGCCGAAGTCCTGAGTTCCAGCGCCTCGTCCCACAGCGATCGTGAAGGCAGCACGTCGATATTGTTCAGATCGACCGGCTCTCCCGAGGGGCTGATCTGGTAATAGAGGCCCGAATTGGGCTCCATAAAGCGCTGGTCGCCCATCGGGCGGGTCAGCCACACCTCACCGCCGGGCTGGATCTCCGCCGAGGCTATCAGCGCGGTCAGGTTGTTGTTGAGCTGGGTGTCGAAATTGGTCTGGACCAGATTGGTCAGCGTGCGATCCAGCGCCAGCCCCCCGCCCAGCAGCAGGACGACGATCCAGATCGCGGAAATCGCGATCATGCGCCACGTCAGGCTGCCCGTATGGGGCGCGACGAAATCGCGCGGCGGCTCCTGATAGGCCTCCCCCGCCACCCGATCGGGCGCACGCGGATCGCGCCTGCCGGAGGGCCGCGTCAACGACCCGGCCGGCGGCGCGCCGTTACGCGCGGGGGGCGTCGGCGGGGTCGTCGAGGCTGTAGCCAAGGCCACGGATCGTTGTGATGACTTCCGCGCCCAGTTTCTTGCGGATGCGGGTAACGAAGACCTCGATCGTATTCGAATCGCGGTCGAAATCCTGATCGTAGATATGTTCGATCAGTTCGGTGCGGCTGACCACCTTGCCCTTGTGGTGCATGAGGTAGCTCAGCAGCTTGTATTCCTGCGCGGTCAGCTTGACCGGGTCGCCCCCGCGCGTGACGCGGCCCGAACGGGTGTCGAGCCGCACGTCGCCGGCAGTCAGTTCGCTGCTCGTATTGCCCGAAGCACGGCGGATCAGCGCGCGCAGGCGGGCGATCAGTTCCTCGGTCTGGAACGGCTTGGCGAGATAATCGTCAGCGCCCGCGTCCAGCCCGGCAACCTTGTCGCTCCAGCTGTCGCGCGCGGTCAGCACCAGCACGGGGAACCTGCGGCCTTCCTTGCGCCACATGCCGAGCACGGTCAGCCCGTCGATTTCCGGCAGGCCGAGGTCGAGGATCACGGCGTCGTAATCCTCTGTCGAGCCCAGATAATGGCCGTCTTCGCCATCGGTCGACAGGTCGACCGCATAGCCGTTCTGTTCCAGCGTCGACTTGAGCTGCTGGCCCAGCGTCGGCTCGTCTTCCACGATCAGGATGCGCATCGGCGTGTGGTCCTTGTCACTTGGCAAGTATCTTGAACAAGGCCGCTCCTTGAAGCGAATGGCGCGTCATCGTCAACAACGGGGCCTCTTTTTCCGCCGGACGCTTAGCGCGCGCGGCTCAGGACGCGGCCCGTGCGGGCATCGATATCGACAAAGGTCACGCGGCTGTTGCGCATGAACTTGAGGCGATAGGCCATCGCGCCAGGATCGTACGCGGGGCCCAGATATTCGTAGCAATCGCGCCCGCCGCCACTGTTGGAACAGACCGGCGCGTCGAGCGAGCGGAACACGATCGCCTCGATCTGGCGCAGTGGCAGCGCCCTGCCCGACTGGGTATCGCGCCGCGCCGCTTCCTGCGCGGGATTGCTCTGGGCAAACGCGGGCGCAGGTGCGGCGACGAGCGCACATCCCAGAAGGAGCGAGGCGAGGAGCGATTTCATGATGCGCACAGCGATAGGCGGAAACCATTGAATAGCCTGTGAATACGACACGCCACCATCCGTTCAGGTTTCCGCCTCAATTTGTGAACAATCGCCTTAATTGACCGCCTCGTAGGTCACGCTGACCGTCACGCCTGTTTCGACCATTCCGGCCTGGACCGGCGGCGCACCGCCGATGCGCGATCCGGTCACGCGAATTGCGTCGGCGCTGTATTCGCGCGCAGAACCCTGCACGCTTTCGGAGATCTGCAGAACCCGGACATTGGAGTACCCGGCGACGCGCGCATAATCCAGGGCCATACCGCGCGCACGTTCCAGCGCGCGCTTGCGCGCCTCTGCCTTGGGCCCGGTATCGTCGGAGACCGAGAAGCTGGGACCATTGATATCATTCGCGCCCGCCTTCACCAAAGCATCGAGCACCGCGCCGACTTCTTCGGTATCCCTCAGCTTCACGCGCACCTGATTGGATGCCTGATAGCCGCGAAAGACCTGCTGCTGGGTTTGCTGGTCGTAATCGAAGCGTGCGCCCAGATTGATCCGGGTGGTCTGAATGTCGCGTTCGGGGACGCCGAGCGATTTCAGCCGGTCGATGACTCGCTCCATCTGCGCGGAGTTCTGCGACAGCGCCTCCTGCGCGGTTTGCGCCTGGGTGGTCACGCCTGCGCTGATGGTCACCGTGTCAGGCTCCACCTCGACCTGTTCGTTGACCACCAGTTCGATCACCGGCCCGGTGGCCTGAACCTGAATTTCGGCAGCGATCGCGGGGCTTGTAGCCAGAGCTGTTGCGGCAAGGACGGTGGGTACGATGGCGGTGCGGATCATCGGCATTCTCCAGACGATTGCTGTTTTCCAGCAGTTACCCGCAAGCATGGGCTCGCGGAAGGCTTGTGAGTTAGCTCTTCGCGCCTTAACTCGCCGCAACAATGGCTCAGCCTCCAATTCTTTCCTGGGAAAATCTCGGCCTCCAGCAGGGCGGCCGGTGGCTGTTCGGCGGCCCGAACCAGGATAATATCGACTTGCACATCGGCCCGCGCGACCGGCTCGCGCTGATCGGGCGCAACGGCGCGGGCAAGACCACGCTGTTCCGGCTGATCGAGGACAAGCTCGATGCCGACCAGGGCCAGCGCAAGGTGAAGCCCGGCACGCGGATCGTGGTGCTGGAGCAGGATCCGGACGTCTCGGCTCACAAAACTCTCATGGACTTCGCACTCGGGGGCGAGAACCCGCCCGCCGAACACGAGGTCGAGGCGATCGCAGGCCAGCTCGGCATCGACATGAGCCGCGAGTGCAAGGGCGCGAGCGGGGGCGAGAAGCGCCGCGCCGCGATCGCCCGCGCGCTGGCGCAGGACCCGGACCTGCTGCTGATGGACGAGCCGACCAACCACCTCGATCTGGCCGCGATCGACTGGCTGGAGAGCTGGCTCGACCGCTACACCGGTGCCTTCGTCGTCATCAGCCACGACCGGACCTTCCTCAAGCGCCTGACCCGCGCGACGCTGTGGCTCGACCGGGGCACGATGCGGCGCAAGGAAGTCGGCTTCGGCGGGTATGAAGCTTGGGAAGAGCAGGTCTATGCGGAGGAAGCGCGCGCGGCGGAGAAGCTCGACGCGAAGTTGAAGCTCGAGGCGCACTGGCTCGAACGCGGGGTGACCGCGCGGCGCAAGCGCAACCAGGGGCGGCTGGAGAAGCTGTGGCAGATGCGCGCCCAGCGCGCCTCGATGATTGACACCAGCGGCACTGCAAAGCTGAAGCTGGCGACGGCGGAGGACTTCAAGAGCAAGTCGGTGATCGTCGCCGATCATGTCTCCAAGTCCTATGGAGACCGAACGATCATCCGCGACTTCTCGCTTCGCATCCAGCGCGGCGACCGGATCGGGATCGTCGGCGCGAACGGCGCGGGCAAGACCACGCTCCTGAAGCTTCTGACCGGCGAGATCGAGCCTGACAGCGGCACGGTCGACATCGCCAAGACGCTGACCGGGGTGATGATCGACCAGCAGCGCAGCCTGCTGGGCGAAGGCAAGACCGTGCGCCAGGTGCTCGCCGAAGGTGGCGACTGGATCGATGTGCGGGGCAATCGCAAGCATGTTCAGGGCTACCTCAAGGAGTTCCTGTTCGATCCCGGCATCGTCGACACCAAGGTCGATATCCTCTCGGGCGGCGAACGCAGCCGCCTGCTGCTGGCGCGCGAGTTCGCCCGTGCGTCCAATCTGCTGGTGCTGGACGAACCGACCAACGACCTCGACCTCGAGACGCTCGACCTCTTGCAGGAGGTCATCGCGGACTACGAGGGCACCGTACTGATCGTCAGCCACGACCGCGACTTCCTCGACCGGACTGTCACCGTCACGCTCGGCCTCGACGGGTCGGGCAAGGTCGATGTGGTCGCGGGCGGGTACGAGGACTGGGTCGCCAAGCGCCGCCAGCCCGTCGCAGGCAAGAGCAAGGCACCCGCTAAAGCGAGCCCGCCGCCTGCCCCGCCCCCGCCCAAAGCGGATAAGCTCTCCTACAAGGATCAGCGCGATTACGATACGCTGCCCGAGCGGATCGAGGAGCTGGAGCTGGCCATCGCCCGGGGGGAGGAAATCCTCGCCGATCCGGAGCTGTACAGCAAGGACCCGCAGCGCTTCGCCACGATCATGAAGGGCATCGAGAATGCGCGGAGCGAGAAGGACGAGGCCGAGGAACGCTGGCTGATGCTTGCCGAGCGGGTGGAGGGTTGAGCACAGAGACGCTGCACGCAGATATCGCCGCCTGCCGGGTGTGCGAGACCGCGCTGGGCTTTGCACCGCGACCGGTGGTCCAGTTCTCTTCCACAAGCCGCATCCTCATCATCGGGCAGGCACCGGGCAGCAAGGTCCACGCGAGCGGCATCCCATGGGACGATGCCAGCGGCGACCGGCTGCGCGAATGGACCGGCCTGAACCGCAACCAGATGTACGACGCAGAGCAGGTCGCGCTGGTCCCGATGGGCTTCTGCTACCCCGGCAAGGCGAGTGGCGGCGACCGGCCGCCGCGCCCCGAATGCGCACCGCTGTGGCACGAGCGCGTGCTCGCCGCCCTGCCCGACGACCGGCTGACGCTGCTGGTCGGCAGCTACGCCCAGGCGGCCAACCTGCCCGAGACGCGCGGCTGGACCATGGCCCGGCGGGTCGAGCATTGGCTGGAGACCGACGGCGCCGCCTTCGATGGCGCGATCCCCCTGCCCCACCCCGCCTGGCGATCGACCCTGTTCATGCGCAAGCACCCCTGGTTCGAAGCCGATCTGCTGCCGCGTCTGAGAGCGCGGATCGCCAGTCGGCTCGAGCATGCCTGACACACCTGACACACAGTCCAGGGGGTAAGAACGCACCCTCACCCGATGCGATAGAAATCGGCCACCCGCTCCAGCGCCAGCCTGAGCACCAGCTTGCCCGATCGCGCGGGCCAGTGCAGCGCGCGCTCCGCATCCGGCAGGTTCTCGCACGCGCACACCACCCGCCACAGCACGTCCGAGAGGCCGCTGCCCGCCGCCGCCAGCGCGCCGTCGAAGCGCTCCTTCGCTGCCATCTGCCGCTCCGTGGGGGAAAGCCCGGCATCCGGCCCGCCCTTGATTCGCACCGGGTCCCACCGCATCGTGACCGAGGGGCTCAGCTGCGCCTTCTCGTAATCGGCGCGCAGACGCTCGCCCGCATCGAACAGGCGGTCGCTCAGATGTCCCCGCGCGTGCAGCCAGGTGAGCGGACTTTCGGCGAGATTGACGGTGACAGATCGGCGCCTCGCACTGGGGCCACCGCTGCGGCGCGGCCCTTCGCTGGTCAGTTCACGTTCGGCAAGTTCGCGTCGCATGGCAGATAGTCTCCCCGGATTGATCGAGCGACGGCTTGCCAAGCGGGTGCAGGTGTAGGAAAGTGGTTTTTACCGATTTGGTGAAAGACCCACCCTGATGATAAACCGGATCCGCGATATTCGCAGGCAGAAAGGCTGGACCCTGGCCGATCTGGCGGAGGCCTGCACCCCGCCCACTACCGCGCAGACGATCGGCCGGCTGGAAACGGGCACACGCAACCTCTCGCTCAAATGGATGGAGCGGATCGGCAGCGCGCTGGGCGTCGATCCCGAAACGCTGGTCCGCTCGGACAAGGCGGAGCCGGTCGCGGTGGTCGCCGTGCTGGGCGACAGTGGCGCGCAGGCGCTGGAGACCCCGCGCGAGGCGATCCTGCCCGAGGCGATGGGAGCAACTGGCTCGCGGATGGTGATGCAGGTCAGCGCAAGCACCGGGGCGTATCGCACCGGCGACCAGCTATGGCTGCGTCAGATCGACCCGGCCAAGGCGGGCCAGGCGATCAACCGCGACGTGCTGGTGCCGCGCCGCGCGGGCCGCTTCGCCTTCGGCCGACTGGTGGATAGCGAACCGGGGCGGATCGCGCTGCTGCCCCCCGAACCGGGGCACAAGCAGGTTATCGTTGAGGACCCGGCGTGGATCGCGGTCGCCGAAACGCTGGTCCGGCCGTTGTGACGGGCACGCGCATGAAACGGCTGCTCTCGCTCGCGACGCTGTACCCTAACGCGGCCCGCCCGCGCTTCGGCACTTTTGTGGCCAGTTCGATGCAGGCGCTTGCCGCGCGGCCCGACTGGGAAGTGACGGTGATCAACCCGATCGGCCTGCCGCCGGTCAGGATGGGCGAATATCGCGCGCTGGAGGAGGCGGCGGTCGACGGGCGCAGCAATGGGCTGAGCGTGTATCGCCCCAGCTTCACCCTGCTGCCCAAGGTCGGCGGACGGCTGAACCCGGCGATGATCGCAAGAGCCGTGCTGCCGCTGGCGCGCAAACTGCACGCACGGCAGCCCTTCGACATGATCGACGCGCAGTTCTTCTACCCGGACGGCCCGGCCGCTGCCGCGATTGCCCGGGCGCTGGAGCTGCCGCTGGCGATCAAGGCGCGCGGCGCGGACATTCACTACTGGGGTGCGCGCGGCTTTGGACGGGCGAAGATGCTCGACGCGGCGCAACAGGCGGACCGGCTGCTCGCCGTGAGCGAGGCGCTGGCGCAGGATATGGCAGCTCTCGGGATGGATCGGGGCAAGATCGCGATCCACTACACCGGGCTCGACCGCGACCGGTTCCGCCCGCTGCAGAACGCAGGGCTGCGCAGGATGCTGGGCGAGCGGCTGGGCGTGGCGCTGCCCGAAAAAGGACCGCTGATTGCGACGGTCGGCGCGCTGATCGAGCGTAAGGGGCAGAAGATGGTCGTGCGCGCGCTGGCGCAGCTGCCCGATGCGCAACTGCTGCTGGTCGGCAAGGGCCCTGACGAGCCGCAGCTGCGCGCGCTGGCAGGCGAGCTGGGCGTGGCCGAGCGGGTCCACTTTTTGGGCCTGCTGGACCACGATCTGCTGCCGCTGGTGCTCTCAGCCGCCGATGCGATGGTGCTGCCCTCGGCCAGCGAGGGGCTTGCGAATGCATGGGTCGAGGCGCTTGCCTGCGGTACCCCGCTGGTGATCTGCGATGTGGGCGGTGCGCGCGAGCTGGTGCGCGGCCCGGCTGCCGGCGCGCTGGTTGCGCGCGACGGCGATGCGGTGGCCGAGGGTGTACGGGTGATCCTGCGCGATCCGCCAGCGCCGAGGGACACGGCGCAGATGGTCGAGCGGTTCGGCTGGGCCGAGCACGCCGAGGCACTCGACGCGATCTATTCGGAGATCATCCGGCGCTAGAAACAGCGAGGCCGCCCGCCCCTGTCGGGACGAACGGCCTCAATCTGTATGATGGGATGCAGGTGCGCGGTCAGGCTTCGCCGCGGGCGACCTTTTCCTGCTGCTCTGCCTTGCTTTCCTGGGGCACGAAGCTGGTGCCGGTCACCCCCATCCAGATCAGGATCGGTGCGGCCATGTAGATCGAGCTGTAGGTCCCGATAAAGATCCCCAGCGTGATCGCGGCGACCATGCCGAACAGGCTGGCAGGGCCGAACAGCAGCAGCGGGATCAGCGCGACGAGCAGCGTCAGCGAGGTCATGATGGTACGTGCCAGCGTCTCGTTGACCGACAGGTCGAGCAGTTCGGGCACGGGCATCTTGCGGAATTTCTTCAGGTTCTCGCGGATACGGTCGTACACCACGATGGTATCGTTCAGCGAATAGCCGATGATGGCGAGGATCGCGGCGATGATCTGCAGGCTGAATTCCAGCTGGGTGATCGCGAAGAAGCCCATGGTCAGCGACACGTCGTGGACCAGCGCGAACAGCGCGCCCACCCCGAACTGCCATTCGAACCGGACCCAGATATAGATCGCGATCGCGGCCATCGCTGCCAGCAGCGCCCACAGCGCACGTTCGCGGAATTCGCCCGCGACCTTGCCGGAAACGGTGTCGTTACCGTCGGTCCGAGCGTCGGGATATTGCTGGTCGATCGCGGCAATCACCTTGTTGCCGATCTCGGTCGCCGCGCCGGGCGTGTTCTCGACATCCTCGGGCAGCGGGACGCGGATCGAGACCTGGTTGGGCTGGCCGAATTCCTGCACCACCGGCTCGCCATAACCCAGATCGCCGACCAGATCGCGCAGCTGCGGGATCGGGGCCTCGTTCTGCTGCTGGAAGGTCAGGCGCACTTCCTGACCACCGGCGAAGTCGACCCCGTAGTTGAGGCCCATGGTGAACACCGCGACCCAGCTCAGGATCATCAGCACCACGCTGACGATGTAGAACGGCACGCGCCAGCGCAGGAACTTGATGTTGGTGTCGTCGGGAACGAGCTTGAGAAGTTTCATGATGTTACTCGATGCCCCGTCAGATGTTGATTTCGCGCGGACGCTTGGCCTTGAGCCAGCCCGCGACCCACATGCGGGTCATGGTCACGCCGGTGAATACGCTGGTGAACAGGCCGATGATCAGGACCACCGCGAAGCCGCGGATCGGGCCCGAACCGAACAGGAACAGCAGCACCCCGGCAATGAAGTTGGTGATGTTCGCATCGTAGATCGCACGGCTTGCCTCGCGGTAGCCGTTCTCCACCGCGGTCACCACGCGCCGCCCCCGCTTTCGCTCTTCACGGATGCGTTCGTTGATCAGCACGTTGGCGTCCACCGCCGCGCCGATCGTCAGCACGAAACCGGCGATACCGGGCAGTGTCAGCGTGGTGTTGAGCGCGGCCATGATGCCCAGGATCATGATCACGTTGATGACCAGCGCGCAGGTCGCATAGACCCCGAAGCGGCCATAGGTGGCGATCATCAGGGCGACGACCAGGATCGAGCCGATGCCCATCGCGAGCAGCCCGGCGCGGATCGAGTCGGCACCAAGATCGGGCCCGACGGTGCGTTCCTCGACGATCGAAAGATCGACCGGCAGCGCGCCCGAACGCAGGCTGATCGCGAGCGCGTTGGCGCTGTCGGCGGTGAACCCGCCCGAAATGCGCGCCGCGCCGCCACGAATAGGCTCGTTGATATTGGGCGCGGACAGCACTTCACCGTCGAGGATGATGGCAAAGGGCTTGCCCACATTCTGCGTTGTCAGCTGGGCGAAACGCTGGCCGCCCTGGCTGTCGAACTGGATGTTGACGATATTGCTGTTGTCCTGCGGGTCGACCCCGGCCTGCGCATTGACCAGGCTGTCGCCCTGAATACCGCCAAGCCGGCGAACCGCGAGGCTGGTGCCTTCGAAAGCGGACCCTTCCGCAAAGGGGAAGATCTCGCTGCCCGGAGGGGCGATACCCTCGGCAACGTCGCTCGGCAGGGCTTCCTGATCGACCAGCTTGAATTCGAGCTTTGCGGTCTGGCCGAGCAGTTCCTTGAGCTGTTCGGGGTCCTGCAGGCCCGGCACCTGCACCACGATGCGGGTGTCGCCCTGGCGCAGGATGGTCGGCTCGCGCGTGCCCAGCTCGTCGATCCGCCGGCGGACCACGTCGGTCGCGCTGTCCATCGCCTGGGTCACCGCCTCGTCGAGGCCCTGTGCGGTCGGGGTGAGCACGATCCGGCTGGTGTCGACCACGCTCAGTTCCCACTGGCGGGTCAGCCCGGTGCCGTTCATCAGCGGGGTGAGGACTTCGCGCGCCCGGTCGATCTCGCTCGGATCGTCGAGCATGAAGGAGAGGCGCCCGCCCCGGGTCGAAACGTCGCCGATGCGGATCTGCGGGCTCGCATCGCGCATCGCGGTGCGAACCGATTCCTCCAGATTTTCGAGCCGCTGCGCCGCGACCTGCGCGGGCTGCGCTTCCAGCAGGATGTGGCTGCCACCGGCAAGGTCGAGCCCGAGATTGACCGTCGGATCGGGCAGGCTGCGCGGAAAAGGAATGTTGGCGATGGAGAAGAACGAAGGGATGGCGCACGCGGCCACCACCAGGGTCAACGCCCACAACCAGATCTTACGCCAGCGCGGAAATTCGAGCATTGGTAGAAGCCTCTTCGCGCTCAGTCGTTGCTGGCTTTGGGCAGGATCACGTCGCCGATCGTGCTCTTCACGGCCTTGACCCGCACATCGCGTGCCAGTTCCAGCTCGACCTCGTCGTCGCGCACGGCGACGATCTTGCCGATCAGCCCGCCTGCGGTGACCACCCGGTCGCCCTTCTTGAGGCCGCCGATCTTTTCCTGGTGTTCCTTCTGCCGCTTCATCTGCGGGCGGATGATCAGGAACCAAAAGATGAGGATCATGCCCACGAAGGGCAGGAACTGGATCCAGGCCGGGGGCGCTGATGCGCTGGCCGCGGCGGTCATAAGGTCGAGCATGAGGGTACGGGTGCCTGTTGAAATCCGGATGTCGAAATGGAGCGTCGATGCGGCGACCGCAAGCCGGGCGGAAAGAATCCGTCCCCTGCCGCGTCACCGCCACTCCAGACCCGCGCGCCTAGCAGCCTTGGCAGACAAGAGCAATCGGCGGCGCACAGCGGCTTTGACGCGCGATTGGCAAACAGTGGCAAACGGGCATTGCCAGCTGCGAATGTCGCGCCTATAGGCCCCCTTCCACTGCTCGGGAAGTAGCGCAGCCTGGTAGCGCATCACACTGGGGGTGTGGGGGTCGCAGGTTCGAATCCTGTCTTCCCGACCAGTGGAATTACCCTCTCAAAACACATCCCGCACAAACCCTTGCCATATCGGCTGCGGCCGGGTTTCCGTCGGGAGTCCCCTTTCAGAAGAGCGCTCTGGCAGGCCTGCACAGGCGGTGCAGACGCCCTCCCCTCACCCATTTTGCCCAGGCGGGACGGCGCCACATACCCCGGCTCCGCCAGCGCACCGCTCTTCAGCAGCGCGTGGCAGCCAGACATGCAAAGAGCGGCAGACCAAGGCAGGCCTGCCGCTCTTTGCTGTCTCGGGGTCGCGCCTGTCGGCGATCAGTCCTCCAGCACTTCCGGATCGGTCGAGTCGCCGCTGCGGAAAGGCGGCAGCACGTCCTCGGGCTTGAGCACGGTGATCGGCAGGCCCAGCGGTTCGAGCTGCGGCTTGACGATATCGGCATCGCCCACCACGACCCACACCCATTGCGATGGCGCGAGCGCGGCCTTCACATCGGCGCGTAGCTCGTCCAGCTCCACCGTCTTGTACTCCTCGCCCAGCGTCGCGTAATAATCGTCGGGCCGTCCGCGACGCACGTTTTCCTGCATGCCCGCCAGCACGCCGCCAGCCGAACTGAACCAGCTGCTCATCGAACGCAGGCGGCTGTCGCGCACGAAATCCAGCTCTTCCTGGCTGATCGGGCGGGTGGTGACGAAATCGGTCACTTCCTTGCGCAGCTCGCCCACTGCAGGGCCGGCCTTGTCCTGCTGCACGCTGGTGGCGGCGACATAGGATGTCTCCTGCAGCTGATCGACGAAGCTGCCGCTCGCCCCATAGGCCCAGTGCTTGTCCTCGCGCAGGTTCATGTTGATCCGGCTGAGGAACCCGCTGCCCAGGACCTGGTCGGCGAGGTCCAGAGAGACGAGATCGTCGCTGGTCACGCCTTCGACCAGCTGGCCGCCCGCAATCGTGGTCTGGGCCGAATCCACCCGATCGATGAGGACGATCTGCGGCGGGGCCGGATCGGGCGCCGCGCGCGTGGGCATGGACGGCGCCGCACCGGCGACCTCCCAGGTACCGAATTCCTCTTCCAGTCCGGGCTGGAGCTTCGCCAGCGGTAGATCGCTGACCACGAAGATCCGGGCGCCTTCGGGCCGGACCCATTCGTCATGCGACGCGTCGAGCTGCGCGGGCGTGATGCTGGCGAGCACCGCGGGATCGCCCATGCCTTGATGGATCGCATAGGGCGAATTGGCATCGATCAGCCGCGGCAGGACCTCCTGCACCAGAGCGTCGGGCAGGATCCGGCTGTTGTCATAGCGGGTCAGATAATCGCGGCGCAGCCGGTCGATCTCTTCCTGCGGGAAGGTCGGCTCCTTCACCACGCTGCCCATCAGATCCAGCGCGGATGCGAGGTTGATCGACGGAGTCAGGACATAGACCGAGCTTTCATCGACCGTGGCCCCGCCGCCGAGCGAGAGGCCCAGCCGTTCCTTTTCGGCTTCGATCGAGGCGGAATCGCGACCGGGAATGCCCTGATCAAGCGTCGCCATCATCATCCCGAACAGCCCGTCCTCGCTGGGCGCGTCCACCGCGGTGCCGACCGGAAAATTGAGCGAGATCTGCGTGAAGGGCACGGTGTCCTTCTGCGCGTAGATCACCTCGATCCCGTTCGACAGCGTCGTGCGGGTCACTTCGGGGAAGCGTGTTCCGCTCGGCTCACCCAGCGGCGGCATCGGCATGCGCTGCTTGCGCACGACCCCAGTCGCCTCAGTGCTCGCCTCTGCGGACGGCGTCTGTGCCGACGGCGTTTCCGGCCGCGTCGCGGCGTCCTCTTCCACGATCCGCGCGCCTGGCACCACGGTCAGCGCGTAGACCGGGCGGGTCAGCCATTTGCGCGCGATGTCGAACGCATCCTGCGGGGTCTGGCGGGCGTAGAAGTCGATATCGCGGCGGTAGGCGTCGGTATCGCCGATCAGCACCTTGCCGTTGGCCAGCGCCTGACCGCGTCCGGCGAGCGATTCCTGCCCCATCGCATAGCCGACGACGAACCGCGTCACCCACCGGGTCACTTCGTCCTCGGTCGGCTTGCGCGACAGGAACTGTGCGATCGTCTCGTCCAGCGCCTTGCCTGCGAACTCGGGATCGACCCCCTCGGCCACCTGTCCACGGATGGTGAAGGTACCGCCCCGGGCGAGGGTCGAATTCTCGGTCCCGATGCCGTCGAACAGCTTGCGGTCGCGCACCAGCACCCGGTCGAGCAGCGCATTGTCGATCTGCCCCAGCACGCCCGCCACGACATCGAGGCCGAGGGCATCGGTATTGTCGTACCCCGGCACGGCCCACGTGCGCACGATGGTGGGCTGGGTGACGGGTGCGGTCACCGTCTCGTCGATCCGTTCGGGAAGGGTCGGCACGGGCGCGACGATTTCCGGATTTTCCGGCCCGCGCGGGATCGCGCCGAAATACTTCGTCACCACCCGGCGCGCCTCATCCTCGCCGATATCGCCGGCGAGCACGAGGATCGCGTTGTTGGGGCCGTAATGGCTTCGGAACCAGCCCCTCATATCGTCGAGATTGGCCGCATCGAGATCGGCCATCGATCCGATGACGCTGTGCCCATAGGGGTGGTCTGCGGGATAGAGCGTCGCGGTCATCCGGTCGCTGATCACCGACTAGGGGTTGTCCTCCCCCTGCCGCTTCTCGTTCTGGACGACGCCGCGCTGTTCATCCAGCACCTCCTGCGTCACCGCGCCGAGCAGGTAGCCCATCCGGTCCGATTCCATGAACAGCGCGCGCTCCAGCGCGGAGGCCGGGACGGTCTCGTAATAGTTCGTCCGGTCGTTACTGGTCGTGCCGTTGATCCCGGTCGCGCCTGCTTCTTCCAGCGGCTTGAAGAAGTCGCCCGGCACATTCTCGCTGCCGTTGAACATCAGGTGTTCGAACAGGTGGGCGAAGCCACTGCGGCCCTCGGGCTCGTTCCTCGATCCGACATCGTACCATACGCCGATCGAAACCTCGGGTGTGGTCCGGTCGGTGTGGACGATCACGGTCAGGCCGTTGTCGAGCGTGAACTCGGCATAGGGGATGTCGATCTGCGAAACGAAGGTTTCGAGCGGGGTCGTCGCCTCGACGGCATCCGCCGCTTGCGCAGCGGTGTCCTGCGCGGCTTCCTGTGCCTGGACCGCAACCGGGACGGGAAGCAGCGACAATGCGCAGCCGGCAAGGAAAAGGGCTTTGAGGTTCATGGTGTGGCTCCGGGGGAATGCGCGCAGGTGCGGGCCGGCACGCGATCGTGCCAGCCCGCAGCCACGGATCAGAAGGACTTGGTGAGCGTCAGATAGAAGTTCGTCAGCCGCGGATCGGCGTTGCGGCTGTAGAAGATCGGAGAGGCCAGCGTGTCGATCGGCGGCTTGCTGCCGAACACGTTGTTGATCCCGGCGCGAACCTTGAGCCCGCGATCGAAATCGTAGGTTGCCGCGATATCGTGATAGAATACGCTATCCACCTTGGCCGAGCCCTGGGTTGCGACGACGGACCGGTCCAGTTGGAGGTAGTAGCTGTCGACATAGCGGCCCTGCCACGCGATCGAGAGCGGCCCCTTGCTCCAGCGGGATGCTGCCATTGCCGCGCCAGCGCAGCGCGCCGTTTTCGCCATAGCCCTGCCCGTAACTCACCGTGTTCACACCGGCGTAGTCTTCCTCGGGCTGGCCGGGATAGGTCTCGACAGACAATTCGCGCACCCAGGTCGCCGAAGCGGAGAAATCGATCGTCCCGCCGAACAGTTCGTCGCTGTAGTCGAGCGCGAAATCGACCGCTTCCGCCGTCGACCCGACGAGGTTGGCCAGCGAGATATCGATCGAGGTGATCGGGCCGACGTCGTAGCCGTCCGACGCGGGGCCGCGCTCCACCCTGTCCGGATAGCGTTCGAGGAATATCTCCAGCGCCTCCTGCGTGGCGTCGTCATACGCATAGAGCAGGTTCGGCGTGAAGTAGTTGTCTTCCTTGCGGATCTGGGTCCAGTCGGCGGAGAACCGCAGGCCGGGCAGGAAGCGCGGCGTCAGGATCACGCCGATGGTCCAGGTCTCGGAGCTTTCCGGCTTCACGTCGGGGTTGCCGCCGTAATACCCCTGAATCTCATACCCGAACGCGGTCGGCATCCCGATCGGCTCCCCACCGCGCAGCGGATCGCGGGCCTCTACGCCCAGAATGCCCTGAAGCTTGGTCAGCTGGTCGAGCGTGGGCGGCAGGTAGCCGGTGGTGTAGGAGCCGCGGAAGGTCACGTCTTCGATCGGCGACCAGCGCACGCTGACCGACGGGTCGGTATGGCTGTTCTCGGTCGTCGCCAAGCCGAGATCCGCACCCTGCGGCGGGCAATCCTGATAAATGTCGTCGCTGGGCAGCGCGCCGAACCCGAACTGGCAGATGATATTGGCCAGCGCGCCTTCGCCCTTGTACTGCTCGTGCCGGGCGGCGATCCGCAGTTCGAGCGAGCGGATCAGCGGAACCGCGTTGTCGACCCCCACGATCGGGAAGGCGATCTCCGCAAACCCGGCGAGGATCGTCTGCTTGCGCTCGGGCGTGTAGGTCACGCTCGAAAACTCGCTATTGATCGCGGAGATCACGCTGCCGGCCACCTCGACCGAACGCTCGACATTGAGCGTCATACGCGGCTGCCCGCCGGGCAAATCGATCGGCACCGGCCCCGCCAGCCGCAGCGACTGGGTCGCGATGGTGGTGGTGGCGGGGGTGGTGATCGAGCCGAAATCGCTGTCGATATAGGTCAAGTCGAGCGGATCGAGCCGCAGGTCGCGCAGCACGTCCTGCGATCCCGACCCCAGCAGAAGGGTAAGGCCGGGGGTGTAGTTGGAAGGCGACTTGTCTGCGGTGTAACGGTTCTTGGCCCAGGAAAAGTCGGCCACCGCCTGCCAGTCATACGGCAGTTTGACGATCGCGCCGGCGACCCCGCGCAGCTGGTCGTTCCGGCTCGATACGTCGGCCTCGGCATTGCCCTGCGGCAGTGCGACGCTGATGTCCTGTGCGAAGGGATTGTTCGGCGCATCGGCAAGCAGCGTCACGCTCGACGGAGCGCGCGTGACCGTGGTGCGCGAAATCGCCCGCGAGGCCGCGCCCTCCACATAGACGCTCAGCCAGTCGTTGAACTCGCGCCGCACGGCGAGCGTGCCGGCGAGATTTTCCGCACCGTAGAGCAGCGGCGCGAGCTTGCCTTCGCCAACGGCGCTGATCGGCTGGTCGAAATTGTAACTGCCGATCGTCGCGATCAGCGGATCGACCCCGTCCAGCGCCACCCCGCGATAGCCGTCGGGCACATAGGCGATCGGGCTGTCGAACAGCGTGCCGCCATATTCAGGGTCGAGCTGGAGCGGGCTGCCGTCGATGGTCTGGATATTAGGGGTCGCGCCGGAAGGCGGAAACGCACCGTAGAAGAACGTGGGATCGTTTTCGAGAATGCGCTGGCGCCCGCGCTCGAACAGTTCCGAACGATCGCCGTAGAGCAGCGGGGCCTGCTTGCGCCAGCTGCCGGTGAACGAAATGTTGGTCCGCCCACCCTCGATCGTGGTCGCGCCGGTGAAGTCGATCCGGAAGTCGGGCTGCGCGAAATCATAGGTGTCGGAGTAGTTGGCGCTGATCTCCGCACCCTGATAGTCGCGGCGCAGGATGATGTTGATCACGCCGCCGCTCGCGCCGCTGCCGTAAAGGCCCGAGGCGGAGGAGGCGAGCACCTCGATCCGTTCGACCGCGGCCAGCGGGATGCCGGTGATTTGCGGCTGGTTGATCTGCCCCTGCCCCAGATTGATCCCCGGCTGCCTGCGCCCGTCGACCAGGATCAGCGTATCGCGCGAACCGAGACCGCGCAGGTTGATATTGCTGAGGCCGCGCTGGGTGTAATTGGTCCGCCCGCTCATATCGCTGGTCGAAGGGGCGGAATTCACGTTCAGCTGGTTGCGCAGGAATGTGTCGAGATCCGGCGCGCCGGACTCCTGAATGTCCTTCTGGGTGAGGACGATGAACGGCTGACTGTCGTCCTCGCTACGTTCGATGCCGGTGTTGAGCGACCAGTTGCGCTTTCCGGTGACGAGGATTTCGGGGGTGGCGTTTCCCCGCGCCTCCTGCCGGACGATCGCGATCGCGCCGCTCTCGTGGAAGGCAACGCCGAAGCCCGTCCCGTCGAGAATCCTCATCAGCGCCTCTTCCGGCGTGAACACCCCGGAGACACCCTGGCTGCGAACCTCTGCAATATCCGCCTCGCGATAGACCAGTTCGCGGCGCGACTGACGCGTCCAGCGGTCGAGCGCGCTCTTGAGCGTGCCTGCCGGAATGGCGAATTGCTGCTTGGTGGAGGCAACCTCTTCCTGCGCAACGGCTGCCGTCGGCATGGCCATGAGACCGCCTGCAACCCCGGCCAACAGCAGTGAGACGGATTTCGAAAATGACATAAGTAACCCCCCGGTTCTTTTCGCCGGCACGCGCTTTGGGCCGGCCTCGAACACTGGGACAAGCGAGCGTCATCGATCCGTAACGCCGATCTCAAAAAAATGTCACCGCCGTGAAATTTTCAAGCCGGGTGCAAAAAGATGTTACGGATTTGCCGCGTTCGATTGTCGTGGCATTCGTGACCGCAAAGGAAATGGCGTCGGCAGGGCAATGGTGGACGACACCCAGCTTCAGATATGGTTCTGTGAGGAGGTTCTTCCCCTCGAACCCTCGCTGACGCGCTATTTGCGCAAGAACTGGCGGACCGAGGAAGACGTGACCGATCTGCGACAAGACGTATACGAGGCCGCCCTGAACGGCGCGCGTCGCGGCTTGCCCGATCGCACGCAGGGCTATCTGTTCACGATCGCGCGCAATATTCTGATCAACCGGGCCAAGCGCGACCGGATCGTCTCCTTCGAACAGGTGGCCGATCTGGAAAGCGCGGCGAACGCGCACATCGATATTGAAGGTTCGGAGCGTCATCTTGCCGCGCGCGATGCCTTGCGCCGGGCCCAGGCGGGCATGGAAGGCCTGCCCCCGCGTTGCCGCGAAGTGGTCCGCCTGCGCAAGGTGGAAGGGATGTCGCGGATCGAAGCGGCCGAGGCGATGGGCGTCGGGCTCGACACGATCGACCGGCAATTGCGGCTCGGCATTCGTGCCATGGCCGATGCCATGCTCGGCGGATCGGGGCGGATCCAGCGCGAAGAGCCACAGCGTGCGCGGCGGAGCAAATTGCAATGAGCGCCGCAGAGATCGAAGATATCGCAGCCGGCTGGCTGATCAGACGCGAGGAACCCGGCTGGACCGACCAGGACGAGGCGGAGTTCGCCGCGTGGATGGACCGCTCTATGGCGCATAAGGCGGCCTATTGGCGGCTGGAGCACGGCTGGCGTGAGGCCGATCGCATTCCCGCATTGGGCGACACGCCGTCTTGCGTTGAGGAAGAGGAGGCTTCGGGCCCCCGCCGGACGGTTTTCGCGCTTGTCGGCGCGCTGGCCGCCTCGCTCGTTCTGGCGCTGACCGGGATTGCGATGTGGAGTCCGCCGGTCCCGACCGAGCCGCCTGCCCGGTACGAGACGGCGCGCGGGGCGCGCGAAGCGGTAAAACTCGCCGACGGCAGCACGGTGGAACTGAATACCGCAACCAGGCTGCGGGCCGCCAGCGGCCCGGACGCACGCGAAGTGTGGCTTGACGAGGGCGAGGCCTTTTTCGACATCGTGCACCGCCCGGATCGCCGGTTCATCGTCCATGCCGGACCCAGGCGGATCGTCGTTCTCGGCACGCGCTTCTCTGTCAAACGCTCCGGCGACGATGTGACCGTGGCCGTGGTTTCGGGACGGGTGAAGGTCGAAGATAGCGCCAGCGCGGAAAGCGCGGGTGCAGCGATCGTGTCGACCGGTGATGTCGCCTACATACGCAAGCAGAACACGCTGGTGGTCGGGTCCAACGGAGACGAGGTCAACGCGATGACCGCGTGGCGCGAGGGGTTGCTGGTGTTCGACAACACGCCGCTGCGCACCGCAGTGGCGGAATTCAACCGCTATTCCGGCAAGCCGATCCAGGTGGCCCCGGACATCCAGCAGATCAGGATCGGCGGCTCGTTCCAGACGCACAACGCCGATGCATTTCTCGACCTGCTGCAATCGGCCTACGGCCTGCATGTCGAGCGGCACGAGGATATGATCGAACTCAAGCGCTGATCCGGCGGCTTCTTCGTTCGACGGACAAGCTCGATCGGGATGGCCGCGGCGTGCGCGCTATTGCGCGCCGCGCGCTTTGCGGTAAGCCACCTTCATCATGAGCAGCATCACGATCACGCGTGTCGATAACGACACCAAGGGGCTCTACATGGCCCAGGTCGAAGGGGTCGACGAGGTCGGCGAACTGACCTTTTCGCGCGCCAGCCCCACCCTCGTCATCGTAGACCATACCGGCGTGCCCGATAGCCTGCGCGGCAAGGGCGTCGGCTCGGCACTGGCAGAGCGGGTGGTGGCAGACGCGCGCGCGGAAGGCTTCCGTATCGTGCCGCTGTGCCCATTCTTCAAAGCGCAGGCGATGCGCCATCCCGACTGGGCCGACGTCGTCCAGTAATCCGTCTCGCGCGGTCAGGCCGACCTGCTCTTCACCCGTACAAAGAGAAACGGCGCGAGGGTTGCCCCCCGCGCCGTCTCTGTTTTGCCTGTCCGGCGTGGTGCGGATCAGAAGCCCGCGCGCACCGTGATGCCGTAGGTCCGCGGTTCGGCGAGGTAGGCCGAATAGGTCTGCTGCGGAGCCACGAACGGCGTGTTGATCGCGACCTGGGTGTAGTCCTGATCGAACAGGTTCTGCGCCCACAGTTCGATCGCCCACTTCTCGTCCGGGCCACGGATACCGATGCGGCCGTTGACGAGGACATAACCGTCCTGCTCCTTGCCGTACAGCAGGTCGGAGCCGGTGTTATAGTCGCTGGTCATGCGGGTGTTGATGTAGAACAGACCGGTCAGACCGCTATTACCGATCGGCGGAGTGTACGAGAGCGATGCCGTCGCGGTGATCTCCGGCGCGTTCGACAGGTTGTCACCCGGCAGCAGACGCAGCGCCGGGTCCAGCGGTGCGCCAGTGTCGTTGCCGATCAGGTTGGTCTCGTAGCTGGTGTCGGCATAGGTCAGGCCGAGGTTGGCGTTGAGGAAGCGCGCCGGTCGCAGACCCAGTTCCAGCTCGACACCCTTGGCGATCACACCCGGCTGCACATCGTCGGCAGCGCAGGCACCGGTCGTGCCGCTCGCATCGCGATCCGCCCCGCCCAGGTCCGCACCGCACGAATTGACGTTCTGGACCAGGAAGACCGAGCCGTTGAACGTGTTCAGCTGGAAGTTGGAGAACCGCTGGTAGAAGGCGGCGGCCGTCAGCGTCCAGTCGCGGCCATCATACTTGCCGCCCACTTCGAATGCGTCGACGGTTTCCTGGCCGAACTGCAGGTTCGCGGTCGAACCGGTCACAGCAGGGTTACCCACCAACGGGCTCGCCTGCAGCGCAGAGCGGTCGAGGTTGAACCCGCCCGCCTTGTAGCCACGCGAATAGCTCGCGTAGGTCATCAGGCGATCGGTCGGTTTGAACGAGATGATCGCGGTGCCGGTGAACTCGTCTTCGTCGCGGCTGTCGGCAATCGAAACGCCGTTCAGCTCGCTGGTGCTGTTGCCCTGGCACGACAGCGAGATCAGGCCGCCGGCCAGACCCGCCAGCGCGGGCACGCCGAGCAGCGGCCCAAGCAGTGCCCGGTTGGTCGGGCAAGCCGTGTTGTCGTTGCCGAAGCTGGCCGAGAAGTCTTTGTTCTCGTTGGTGTACCGCAGGCCGAGCGTCAGGTTCAGACGGTCGGTGATGTTGATGATGTTGTGGGTGAAGAGCGCCCAGTTGGTGCTTTCCTGGTTGTACACGTCGCCCGTGCTGCCCCGGTCCCTGACGGTCGCGAGGTTGTTGATCCCCGCGATGATCAGCGGCGTGGCCGCCCCGAACGCGCCCGCACCGCCATTGGCCGCGGTCAGCGCACCAATATTGGCACCGAAGCAGTTGGCCGCCGAAGGATTGGCCAGTGCCGGGTTGATCGCCAGTGCGATGCGGCAGTTGGCGAAGGTGCCGTACTGCGTGCCGAAGCGCAGGTTGTCGCGGGTTTCCAGCTTTTCATTGGCGAAGTAGCCGCCAACCAGCCAGTCCAGCGTGCCGCCGAACGCTTCGCCCTGCAGACGCAGTTCCTGGCTGAAGGTCTTGAACTCACGCGCACCGGCGTTGGGGCCAGGCGCACGATAGAGGATGTCGACCTGGGTGTAGTCGGTGTCCGACCCTTGCGTGTTAGAATAGTCGCGGTAGCCGGTGATCGAGGTCAGCTGCGCACCGCCGAAATCCCAGTTCAGCTCGAGAGCGGCACCATAATCCTCGGTCTCGCCATCATAGCTGCGGCCCGGGGTCACGTAGATGTCGCGGTCGAACGTGCTCTGCGTCAGCGCGTTGGGGTTCTGACCCAGGCCGAGCAGGATGTTGACGATCGGGTTCTGCGTGCTCGTCAGCGCCGGGCCGCCATCGGGCCGGGCAAACGGATCGAGCCCCGGGCTGACCCGCGCGAGCGGAGCGAACTCTGGCTGCACGAAGGTCGCGGCACAGCACGCCTCATCCTTCTTCGAATAGTCGCCGGTCAGCCGGATGGAGAGCGTGTCGGTCGGCTCGAACAGCATCTGACCGCGGATCAGGTACCGGTCGCGATTGTTCACATCCACGTCGTTGACGACATCGTTGTAGAAGCCGTCGCGCCGGAAATAGACCCCGTCGAGGCGCGCCGCGACGGTGTCGCCCAGCGGCGCGTTGATCCCGGCTTCAACCTTGACCGCGTCGTAATTGCCGTAGGTGAAGGCACCATAGCCGGAAAATTCGAACTCGGGCGGCGCGGTGTAGATGTTGATCAGGCCAGCCGAGCTGTTGCGTCCCCCCAGCGTGCCCTGCGGGCCGCGCAGCACTTCGACCCGTTCGATCGGGCCCAGTTCGCTCAGCGCATTGCCCGAGCGCGAGCGATAGACGCCATCGACGAACACTGCGACCGAGCTTTCCAGACCGGGGTTGTCGCCGACCGTGCCGATGCCGCGGATACGGGCCGAGCCATTGGCTTCGTTACCGGTGGAGGAGACCAGCAGGGACGGCGCGACCTGGTTGAGTTCGCGAATATCGCTGGCACCCGAATTGCGCAGCTCTTCCGCGGAGACCACGTTCACCGCCACTGGCACATCTGTCAGTTCCTGCGTGCGGCCCTGCGCGGTAACAACGATCGTCGTTCCGCCGTCGAGCTCTTCCTGCAGTTCGGCTTCGGTATCTTGTGCATCGGTCGTCTGCGCCAGCGCGGCCACCGGCTGGAAGGCGAGGCCTCCGGCAAGTGCTCCGAGGGCGATCGAGCGTGTCAGAATGGCTTTCATAGGTCTCCCAATCCCAATGTTTTTGCGGAGAGAGACTGCGCCTTGACGCACCGCCAGCGGCGATCACGTGGTTGGTTTTAAAGGGGGCGCGCAGCTTTTGCCTGTCGCGCCCACCGATGCATGCTCTCCCAAGCCGCGCTATTCTGCGCGTGTTCTCGTCAAACTACAAGCGCGACCTGCGGTCGTCGTGCGACTGTGACAGTTGCGTAACACTGTGCGGCACGCGCTTGCATTCCGTAACGTCAGTAGCCCTTGGTCGTCGCATAGAGGTCACGCAGATGACTGCTCGCGCCCCATGCCGCCTCCAGCACCCGCGCGCGTTTAAGATAGAATCCGACGTTGTATTCGTCGGTCATCCCGATTCCGCCATGCAGTTGAATGCCCTCCTTGCTGATCAGGTGCAGCGCATCGTTCGCGCGCGTCTTGGCGAGCATCGCCGCCTCGGTCACCGCGAACCCGCTGTCGAGCGCCTGCAACCCGCCTTCGACCGCCGAACGGGTCATTTCCAGTTCGCTGTAGAGGTCTGCCATCCGGTGCTGCAGCGCCTGAAACGAGCTGAGCACCTGATTGAACTGCACGCGTTGCTTCAGATAGTCGAGCGTGGTGTCGAACACCGCCTGACACATGCCGAGCATTTCCGCAGCGGTCAGCACGCGTGCGCGATCGAGGATCTTCTGCGCCAGATCATCCCCGCCAGCGGCCAGTTTCTGCGCGGGCGCATCATTGAAATCGATCTCGGCATGGTCGCGCATGTCGGCCAGCGCGCGGCTCGAGAGCGTAACGCCCTGCCCCTGCTCGACCAGATAGACGCCATCGCTGGCCAGGACGACGAACAGCCCGGCACGGCTCGCTTCGTGGACGAAGGCCTTGGTGCCGGTCAGACGCCCGTCGTGCACACCGGCGCTCGCCTTCAGCCCAATATGACGCGGGCCTTCATCGAAGGCGAGCGTGCCGATCAACTCGCCCGAAGCGAGCCGGGGCAGGTATTCCGCCTTCTGTTCGTCGCTGCCGCCCAGCACGATCGCCGATGCGGCGAGTGCGGAGGCGATCAGCGGGCTCGCGGCGAGGCTCTTGCCCAGTTCCTCGACCACCAGGCCAAGGCTCATCCAGCCGAAATCGCTGCCGCCATGCTCTTCGGGGATGATGATCCCCGCCCAGCCCATCTCGGCCATTGCGCCCCATGCATCCGCGTCGAACGGCTCACCCGCGTCGCGCACCTTGCGCCAGGCACCCACCGGATGCTCGTTCTTCGTCCACTCGCGCGCCATGTCGCGCAGCATTTCCTGTTCGTCGTTGAGAACCGCCATGAGTCCCGCTCCCCTTACTGGTGGTCGAGCATCCCGAGGATGCGCTTGGCGATGATGTTGTTCTGGATTTCGGTCGAGCCGCCGTAGATCGTGGTCGCCTTGCCGAAGAGCCACGCGCGCGTGCCGTCCAGCTCCTTCTGCTCGAAGCCCTCGCCTTCCCAGCCGAGCCCGCGATAGCCCTGAATCGCGATCATCAGCTCGGCGCGTTCCTGGCCCAGCTTGGTGCCCGCCTTTTTGAGGATGGAGCTGATCTCCGACACGCCGCCTTGCGCCTTGCTTTCCTCCATCGCGCGCCGCGCGGTCAGCAGGAAGGCGTTCCAGCGCATTTCGAAATCGGCGATCTTCACGCGCAGTTCGGCGTCGGCCAACTTGCCGTTCTCGTCCAGCCCGATGTAGCGTTCCGCCACCTTGCCAAGCGGCTGCGAATTGAGCGCGGCCAGCGCGCCGCCGCCCGAAAGATTGGTCCGTTCGTGCTGCAGCAGCTTCTTGCCGATGGTCCAGCCCTGCCCTTCCTCGCCGACGAGGTTTTCCTTGGGCACCTGCACATCGGTGAAGAAGGTTTCGCAAAACGGGCTCATGCCCGAAATCATCTTGATCGGCTTCACCTCGACGCCGGGCGCGTGCATGTCGATCAGCAGGAACGAGATGCCCTTGTGCTTGTCCGCGCGGCTGGTGCGCACGAGGCAGAAGCACTTGTCCGCCCACTGCCCGCCGCTGGTCCAGGTCTTCTGCCCATTGACGAGGTAATGGTCGCCCTTGTCCTCCGCCATCGTCTGCAGGTTCGCGAGGTCCGACCCGGCATTGGGTTCCGAATAGCCCTGGCACCACCGGATCTCGCCCTTGCAGATCGGCGGGATATGCTCGTGCTTCTGTTCCTCGCTCGCGAATTCGAGCAGCGTGGGGCCGAGCATCATCACGCCCATCCCGCCGATCGGGTTCCACGCCCCGACCTTGGCCATTTCCTCTTCGAGCGCGCGGGCCTGCTTCTTGGTCAGCCCGCCGCCGCCATATTCCTTGGGCCAGGTGGGCGTGCCCCACCCCTTCTCGCCCATCGCGAGGCGCCATGCCTTCTCCGCGGGGCTTTCTTCGCCCGCTTCCTCGACACTGCTGAGGAGGTTGTTCTTGCCGCGCAGTTCGGGCGGAAAATTCTCTGCCAGAAAGGCGCGCACTTCCTCGCGGAAGGCGTCCAGGTCGGCTTTAGCTTCGGGTTCGGCGACGCTCGCCATGTTCACTCTCCCATACCGGCTGTTATGGGCACGACACTGGCGCAGGTTTACGCTCGCGTAAAGTGCTTTCTCGGTCGCCCGATGGACGAGCGCGCCCCTTCCCGGGCGCGTCACCCTTCGGGTCGCGCGGCCGCTCCGTTGAGCAGGTGTTCTTCGAAATACATCCGCAGCGCTTCGGTGGAGGAGCACGCCCCCAGCTTGAAGAGCATGTTCGCGCGGTGAATTTCGACCGTGCGCGGGCTGATCCCCAGTTCGATTCCGATCACCTTGTTGGAATGGCCGCCCGCCATGCGCGCCAGCACCTCGCGCTCGCGAGGGGAAAGGTGGGCCAGCCGGGTGCGGGCCAGGGCGGCACGCTGGCGCGCGGCGGCATAGGGGCCATTCCCGTCGCCCAGCTGGTCGATGCTGCGGAGCAATGCAGCGGTGTCGAGCGGGAGCGAGAAATAGTCGTACCCCCCGCCGCGCAGCACAGCGACCACCCGCCGCAGGCTGGGCCGGCTGGCGTAGGCGATCACTGCCAGCCAGCACCCTTGCGCGCGAAAGTGTTCACACACGCCAAGCGCCATCGGCGTATCGTCCCCCACCAGCACCACCTGTTCGTCGCCCGCGCGCCGCGTCACGAACTGTTCGAGCGTGTCGAATGGCTGTGCGATTACGCCCGCAGCCTCCACCTGTCGTCCAACCTGATCGCGCACTTGCTCGTCCGCGTCGATAACCGCCAATGTTCCCCGCATTTGGCACCCCTTTCTGCGTGTTAACCCTTAAGGGTCGACCGCAGTCATCCGCGTTTTCCCGGCTCGCAGAAATACGAGGTATTGCGGATGTGGAGCTATTTGAGGGGCTTGCTCCGTCCAAAAAGAGCCAAAGCCTAGGTATCCGCGCGTAGGGCAGCTGCTCGGTTTTGGAGAAAAATGTCCCGCAGGCTCTAGCCGGTGCCCAATTGCCCCGGTCCCGGGAGGGCGGCGCGCAGGCGACCCGGTGATGCTGATCGCGAACAGTGCCAGACTGCGCGCGATGTTGCTGTGGGAGCCGCGCTACGACCGGCTGGAAGCCATCATCCGTCATGCGCTGGCGTGGGAGGAAAAGCTCGCCACGCTCGACCGCGAGGATCACCGCAAAATCCGATGACCGATCCGCTGCCGCGCGAAAATCCTACAAATTATCGCTGTCCTACAAGGGTTTGTCGGACGTAGACGACGCGTGTCGCTGCCTGTTTGCCGTCCGTCGCATCGCCCCCGCGGTGCGGGCGCGGGTGCGCGATTTCCCTGTCGGAGATGCCCATGCCCCAAGCCCTTCCCCCGTCCCCGCCCAAACCGATTCAGACCCCCGCCCCTTACGTCACTCCCTCCGCCGTCGCTTTCGAGAAGGCGGGCGAGGCGATAACCGCCAGCGCCGCCAGCCCCCTGCCGATCGGCGAGGTCAGCTATCGCGCCGCGCGCCCTGCGGCGCTCGACAGCGTGCTGGAGCCCGGTCGCGCGCTGGCGATCGTCGCGCAGCAGACCGGCCAGCTAACGCTCGCGCTTGCGGGCGGCGGCGCGATCGATCTGCCGGTCGAACCGGGCCTGACCGTGCTGCCCTTCGCGGTGGCCGGGATCAGCGCCGGTGCCCCGGACTTCGCCCCCGCCCTCACCCTGCTCGACTGACGAAAGGCCCGCACCATGCTCCAGACGATCCAGCCTCGTCCCGCCGCCAGCGCGGCGCAAGCTCCGTCGATCGCCGCCGCCAACGGCTTCGGTCACATCAAGCACATGCTCGACCAGGGCCGCGATGTGTCTATCGTCAACTGGTCGGACAGCCTGTCCAACTCGCGTGAAAGCCCGCGCGAATTCATCTTCCGCCTCGCCGACGTGATCGCCACCCACCCCAGCCAGCCGACCGTGCTGGTCACGACCTGGGCCGACGGTGTCTATGGCGGCGCAACCACCGAAGCGGTTGGCAGCGGACCGACCGTGCGGATCCGCAACTTCGCCGTGGCGGGCGGGCAAATGGCCCACGGGCTCGGCACACTGTGGCGCGACAGCGGCCTCGCTGATGAGACGCCGGACCTGCTGACCATCTGCCACGGGCACAATCATGTGGTCGGCACCACCGACGAACAGGTGCTGGGCGAATTCCTCACCGCGCTGGAATACTACCGCCTCGCCCATCCCGGTGTGCCGATCGTCGCGCTGCTGCAGAACCCCCGCGCGGACGGCTCCGCGATGGACCGTGCGGTCGATGCGTGGCGGCGGGTTGCGCGACTGCGCGATATCGCGCTGATCGACGCGCACACGCCCTATCTTGCAGCGGGCAAGCCGTCCGCGTGGTTTGCCGATGGCGATCCGGTGCACCCCAGCGACGCGGGTATCGAAGCGGCATACCTGCCCGCGATCCGTGGTCTGTGGGATGCCGCCCCCGCCCGGGCAGCGCTCGGTCCGCCATCGACCCTTTGCGGGCTCGACCCGGCGCTCAACCTGATTCCAAATGGCGACTTCTCCCGCTTTGATGGCGCGCTGCCCGATGGCTGGGTGGCCGCATCCGGGGTGACCGCCAGCAAGGAGCCGGGGATCGTGCGCGACCGTGCGCTGGGCCATTCGCTCAAGCTCGCCAGCACTGGCGGCACTGTGTTCCTCAACCGCATATCCCATACCCTGCCCGATTACGGCCACGCACCTCTGCGCGGCAAACCGGTCTCGCTGTTCGGCTGGGTGTACAAACCAACGGGCGCGCCGCACACGCTGGGCGCAATCACGCTGGAGGCGCTGGCCCCTGCGGGCGGATCCGCCGCCTGCACGACCCGGCCGCTTGCGCAGGATCAGGGCAATGCCTGGGTGCCGTGGGCGATCTGCGGGCTGATGGTGCCAGCGGAGTGCTACGAGATCACCGTGCGCCTGCACCACGACACGGCGGCAGCTACCGCCAGCCAGCCCGTGTATTTCCAGGGAATCACGCTGGTGCCGGGCTACCTCCCGCGCGGGCTGTAGGACCTCCCGCGCGTCTCGGCCCTAGCCTTCGAAGTCGGCGACCTTGACGGTCCGCCGGATATCTTCCGAGGCGGGGCCGATCGCGGCGGGCTGGCGGATGCCGGGCCGCACGCACACATCGTAAAGCTCGGTCAGGATACCTTCAAAGTTCATCGAGTGGACGATGCTGCCATTTCTGGTGTCGATGAAATAGAGGCCGGTGCGCGGGGTCATCTTGCGCTCAGCCAGTTCCTCGTCGAGCTTGAGCCCGCTGAAGGTCTTGTTGTCGCGCGGGAGCGACATGCCGACCACCGCGATCTCGCGCATGAAGGCGAGCCTGCGCAGGTAGCCGGGGCAGAAGGCGGCCGGGACGAACGCGCCCTTGTCCATATCGACATAGCCGAAGTGCCCTTCGCCGCTGTGCAGCCACAGCCGCCCGTCGCGCCAGCGCAAAGAGTGCGGTATGAACAGGCCTTCCCCCAACCACCTTGCCGCCCTCGATCTCGATCACCACGCCACCGTCGCGCCGATGGCCGCGCCATCCGTCGAAGGTGTCGGACTGGCTGACGGCGGTGACGAAAGCGCTTCACCTTCGGCTACATGACATGCATCGCGACGAAGTCCATGTCCGGCCCCGCAGGCCCCGGGCCAAGAGGATGGAGGGTCGGCGCCCGGTCGGCAAAACCATGTGCTCCGTGCGAAACCGCGCCGGCCTCGACAGGCCCGGCGAAGAGCTCGGCCCATTGCGGCAGAGGAGAGCCTGCCTGCGATTGGGCGTCCTGCCCGATCTGCCGGCTCTGGCGCACCCACTCGACATTGGCGCGCGCCACATAGGCGCCCGCCCCGCCGAACCCGACCAGATCGGACAGTCCATCGCCGTCGATATCGGCGACGAAGCGGGGAAACCGGTCGTTGCTCGACCAGCTGCCACCGGCATCGCTTTGTCCGAAGGAATCGACCATCCGCGTGGTATCGCCGAAGGTGCCGTCGCCGCGCCCCAGCGCTACGTAGGTGCCGTCTCCGCCGAAGCCGATAATATCCGCCACCCCGTCGCCGTTCACATCGCCCAGCGTGCGCGGATAGCGGTCTGCGGTCGACCAGCCGCCGCCAACATCGGCATAGCCGAAGCCCGCTATGCCGAGCATCATGCTGCCAAAGCTCCCGTCGGACTGCCCCAGCGCGACGTAAGTGCCGTTGGCCGCGAAGCCGACGATATCCGCGCGTCCGTCGTTGTTTACGTCGGCAAGCACACGCGGGAAGCGATCGTCCGACGACCAGCCGCCGCCCGCATCCGAAGCGCCGAACCCGTTCAGCGCAAGCTGCGTCGCGCCGAAGCTGCCATCCGACTGGCCGAGCGCGACATACACGCCCGCGCCGCCGAAGCCGACCAGGTCGCCGCGCCCGTCGCCGTTCACGTCCGCCACGGTTCTGGGGTAGGTGTCCGCGCTGGTCCAGCCGCCCGCAGCATCGCTCGCGCCGAAGCCTGCGTAGGCGAGCGTGGCAGGCCCGAAAGCGACCGCCTGCCCCGAAGCCGGAGCCTGGCCGAGCGCGATCGACACGCCCGCCGAACCGAACCCGATCAGATCCTGCAGCCCGTCTCCGTTCACATCGGCAAGGGTGCGCGGGTAGAGATTGTCGTTCGCCCAGCCGCCCGCAGCATTGCTCGCGCCGAAACCGTTACAGGCGAGGAAGGTCTCTCCGAAGGTGCCGTCACCATTGGAAAGCGCCGCAAACAGCCCTGCACTGCCGAAGCCGATCAGGTCCGCCCGGCCATCGCCGTCGATATCCGCCACGCCGCGCGGATAGGTCGTGTTGTCCGCCCAGCCGCCTGCCTCAGGCGCGTAGCCGAAGCCTGCATAGCCCAGGCTCACCGAGCCGGTGGTTATTTCCTGCACATAGGTGCCGTCCGAAAACCGCAGCTGCTCGATACGAACCAAATCATCGGTCCCGTCCGGCCCGGAAACCTGCACATGCCCATTCGCGAGCTGTGTGATCGTGTAGTCGCTGCGCCTGCCGTCAAACCTTGCGGTATCCACCCCGGCACCGCCGTCGAGCACGTCATCGCCGCCCTCTGCGTGAATAGTGTCGTTGCCCGAAG
Organism: Citromicrobium bathyomarinum; assembly: GCF_021021475.1. Taxonomy (GTDB): domain Bacteria; phylum Pseudomonadota; class Alphaproteobacteria; order Sphingomonadales; family Sphingomonadaceae; genus Alteriqipengyuania; species Alteriqipengyuania bathyomarina. Next base: position 340,137 of record NZ_JAINWL010000001.1, read on the forward strand.
TGCCGATGACGGTTTCGTTGCCATCCCCCAGGCGCAGCACCGAGACTTCTTCGATCCCGGTAATCGATGTGCCGTCGATGAGGGTTACGGTGCTGCCCGAAGTGATGGCCGCCAGGTCGATCGTGTAGTCGAGCCCACTTTCGCCCAGCCACAGCTCCAACGTGTCGTACCCGCTGCCGCCATCGATGATGTCGAGCGGTCGGCCGATGATGAGATCGTCACCGGCGTCACCGAAAAGCTGATCGACGGAGTAGTCATCGTAGCCCGGCGACACTTCCCCGCCGTTGAGGCGATCATTCCCATCACCACCGCGCAAAATGTCCGCTCCGGCACCGCCATAGATGTCGTCGTCTCCTCCCCCGCCGTCGATCGTGTCGTTCCCGCCAGGGAAGTTGTAGGAATCGCCCTGAAGGATATCATTGCCCGCGCCGCCGATGACGACGTCGTCGCCCGATCCGAAGGTGATGACGAACCTCTCGAAATCGGTCAGCGTGACCGCGAGGTTCCCGACCCCGCCGACATTGAGCACGACGGAGCCGGTGTCCGCTTGCGAAAGATCGACGTTCACTCCGAGGTCGTTGTGGGTGGTAAGAACCGAGCCGGCAACCCAGGGAACCCACATGATCCGCATATCGACATAGGCCGTGTCGAAGCCTGAGCCGCCGTCGGCGAGACTGTCGTAGCCGACGTAGATCCGATCATCGCCGCCTTCTCCGTAAAGGGCGTCTGGTCCGTTCTCGATCACGAAAGGACCGTGAAGCGCGGGGCGGGTGACTTCGGCACCTTCGGCGAAAAAGGCGCGCATGCCCGTATTGGTGCTGCCCGCAATCAGATCGTTCCCGCCCCCGCCATAGGCTGTGTCCGCACCCTCGCCGGTCAGAATGATGTCATCGCCATCGCCCCCGCGCAGCGTGTTCGGGCCATTGCCGCCTTCGATGAGGGTGCCGGTCGTGGCGGTCTGACGCTCGAACGGGACGAAGGTGTCGTAGGCGGATGACGGGGCGTAGAAGGCCGGCCCGTAGCCGTGCAGATCGTTTAGGGGCAGCGGCCCGCTAGCTCCGGTGGGAAAGCTCCCGTCCGACTGGACAACCAGGAGATGGTCCCCGAACACAGCGGCGGCCCGGTCGAGTGCGGCCTGGTTGGGCATATTGTCCAGCAGATACCAGTCGACCGCATCGCGATACTGGTCGGCGATCGCTCCGCTCGCACCCCCCGGCGAGTTGTCGGGCATATAGGGATCGGTCGATGCGATCAGCACCGCGTCCGGATTGATACTGTCCATCACGCCCCGAATTCGGGTGACGAACTCGGTCATCGCCTGTGCCTGCGCGGCAAGTTCGTCGCGGGCGGCAGCGGTGGCAGGCTCTCCGTTCAGCGAGACATATCGCTGGTAGTAAGTGTTCACATCGTCGAGAAAGATCGCGTTGAAGCCACGCTCGGTAAGCAGGAACGTGACCTGATCGACCACGATCTGCTGCCAGTCCGGATCGGTGAAATCGACCAGCCGCCCGTAGTCGTTGGTGGGTGCACCCTGAAGAAAGGCAGGCGCGGTGGCGGCAACGGGATTGAGATCGTCATCAGTCGAGTTACCCGCTGAAGTCCAGTCCGGATTCCAGTATCCGCGCGCAGTGTCGGTCACCCCGACATTGACGTAACCCGCGACCAAACGGCCCTGCGCGATCAGATTGGCTGCCTGCTCCGCACTTAGCTGCTCTGTTACCCGCGGCGAATCATCGCCATCACCCTCGGTGATGATGAGGTCGGCGTCGGCAGACAAAAAATCTGCGTAATTCACGTTTGAATACTGAATGATGAAGCTTGAAACTGGCATGGTCGCCTCCCCCGAGACCAACCCGATCACCCCCGGGTCCATCATCGCCCGTTTACCATACTTGGCTGCCGGCCGACGCGAAAAATGGTCCGGCGTGACCGACCGGGAAAACGCCGGTTTGGCGCAAAAAAGAGCTTTGCTGCGTGCGTCAGCCGTGCGTTTCGATGGTGTCCATATGACCGTCCCGGGCCTCGGCTGCCGGTTCGAGCCATCCCGCCGCGTTGGCCAGTGCCAGCAGGCTGACCGCAAACGCCGGGCCGAACAGAGCGGCGAACAGGCCAAGCTGCAGCGTCAGGATCGCGCCGACAAACGCGCCCGAGAGGATCGCGCCCCAGATGCTCAGCGGCAGCAGCGCCTGCTTCCACGCGCCGCGTCCCGAAATCGCGTCGGCAATGTCGGAGCCGATGGTCACCACCGCGCTACTGACGAAGGTGTGGACGGTGAACCCGTTGCTCCCCTGCAAGGCGCGGTTGATCATGCCCATGCCGAATGCCAGCAGGAGCAGCAGGGCGTAATCGCTCCAATGCGACACGGCACCAGCGCCAGCCAGCCAGAGCACCACGGCCACCGCCGCCAGCGCTGCGGTCTCGCGCAGCCGCGCGCCATTATTGATCAGGCGCGAGACGATCGTGCCGAGGATGAAGACGAGCACCACCGCCGCAACCATGCCGGCCAGCGCGGTCTTGCCCGAGACGAGATCGGTCACGACCTTGGTCGAGTTGCCGCTCATGAAAGAGGGAAACGCCCGGACCGGGCCGACCAGCGCGAGAAAGCCGACCGCGTCCACCCAACCGGCCACGAAGTTGAGCGCAAATACGGCCTGCTTGCGCGTGATCACTGCCGTGCGCCCGTCCCGTGCGCGGGAGCTTGATGCATCGGTGCATCGCCGCCGCTCGCCTGATGCATGCGCCCGCCAAGGTCGGACATGATGTACCACGTGCCGCCTGCCATGATCGCGAGCAGGCAGACGGAGAACAGCACCAGCAGCAGATCCTCCTCGGACTGCGCATCGGCGAGGCTGAGATGGAGGAAATTGCGCAGGTGCGCCACGATCTGGATCAGCGCCGCGCCGCAGATCAGGGCGATCTTCCATGTCGTCGGCAGGTCGGACAGCAGGGCGGCAAACGCGCCCACGGTCAGCAGCAGGCTGATGACGAAGCCGGTCGCATAGCTCCTGATCTCGCTGGCCGCGTTACCCTGCGGATCGAGTTCTCCAGTATTGGGCCTGGTCATGCGAGGGGCACCAGGAAAACGAGCGAGAAGATCCCGACCCAGATGAGGTCGAGGAAATGCCAGAACACGCCGAGCATCGACAGGCGGACCTTGACCACATCGTCGAGCCCGCGCGTCGCGATCTGTCCGATCGTCGCGAATATCCACAGAATGCCGGACAACACGTGGATGCCGTGCAGCCCGACCAGCGCCCAGTAGGAACTGAGCCAGCCGCTCGCCTGCGGCACGCCGCCCTCGCCCGCCTGGGCGATGAAGTCCTTCACTTCGAAGAACAGGAAGCCCGCGCCGAGCGATGCGCACACCAGCAGCCAGGCGATGATCTTCGCGCGGCCCTGATCGTATTTCAGCGCCAGCGACACGCCCGCATAGGCGATCCCGCCGACCAGCAGGAAAGCGGTCTGGATCGCCACGCTGGTCAGGTCGAACAAGTCCTTCGGCCCCGGACCGCCCACCATCCCGATGGGATCGAGATAGGAGGCGTAGGAGGCGAAAAGGATGCCGAAGATGATGAGGTCGCTCATCAGGAATACCCAGAAGCCGAACACGGTCTTCTCGGCGTCTTCGTGCGCCTCCCCATGCGTCGCGCCGAGGTTGAGACCGGGATAGAGGCCATTGCCGCTCATCCTGCGAACTCCGAAATATCGGGGACGCCGCGATTGCGCTCGGTCTCTTCGTCGGCGCGGGTGGCGGCAGGAAGGCTCGTCACCAGTTGACGGAAGCGCCTGTCGGCTTCGGCGACCTCTGCTGCCGGGATGATCCTGGGCTCGATAACGCGCAGTCCGCGCAGGGCGACCGCACAGGGAATGGCAAGCACGCTAAGGATCGCGAGCCACCAGATATGCCAGACCATCGCAAAGCCTAGCAGGAAGGCCGCGACCGCGATCAGGAGGCCGTGCGCGGTGTTGGCGGGCATTTCGATGTCGGTGTATTCTGTCGGCCCATGCCAAGGGTCGCCCGCGCGCTTCCTCTCACCCCAATCGTGGCGTGCGGAAACATGCGGGATGCATGGGAAGGTCCATTCGGGCACCGGCGCGGGGGTCGACCATTCGAGGGTCGAGCCGTTCCACGGATCGCCGCCCGGCACCGCCAGAGCCGCGCGGCCCCGGTAGCTGGTCCAGAACGTCCAGATAAGGCTGGCGAGCGCACACATCATCAGCACCCCGCCAAATGCGGCAATGTACATCCACGGCAGGAAGTCCGGGTTCTGGAACGTGGGCGAGCGGCGCGGCATGCCCATCAGGCCGAGCACATAGAGCGGCATGAAGGTGAACACGAACCCGCCGACGAACAGGAACGCGGTTCGCCGCCCCCACGTCTCGCTCAGCCGGAAGCCGAACGCCTTGGGGAACCAGTAGTGAATGCCCGCCAGCATGCCGAAGAGCACGCCAGGGATGATGACGTTATGGAAGTGCGCGACCAGGAAGGTCGAATTGTGCACCTGATAGTCGATCGACGGATTGGCGAGGATGATGCCCGATAGCCCGCCGATCACAAACAGCAGGAAGAAGCCGGTGAGGTAAACAATCGGCGTGGTGATGCGCACCCGGCCGCGCCACATCGTCGCCATCCAGTCGTAAATCTTCACGCCGGTCGGAATGCCGATGACCATCGTCGCGATACCGAAGGCAATGTTCACGCCCGCGCTCTGCCCCATAGTGAAGAAGTGGTGCAGCCAGACGGTGAAGCTGATCACCGCGATGCACATGCTGGCGATCACCAGCGAGGTGTAGCCATAGAGCCGCTTACCCGAGAAGGTGGAGCTGATCTCCGAGAACACGCCGAAAGCGGGCAGGATCAGGATGTAGACTTCCGGGTGGCCGAACATCCAGAAGATGTTGGCGTAGTTCATCATGTTGCCGCCCGCTTCGTTGGTGAAGAAGTGGAAACCGGCATAGCGATCGAGCGCCAGCATTGCGCTCGACACGGTCAGCGCCGGCATGGCGTAGATCAGCATGATGGCGACGCACAGGCTGGTCCAGCAGAACAGCGGCATGCGCATCAGGTGCATTCCCGGCGCGCGCTGCTTGAAGATCGTCACCGCGAAATTCATGCCCGTCAGCGTCGATCCCATGCCCGATATCAGGATCGCCCAGAGCCAATAGTCCACCCCCTCGCCCGGGCTGAAGATCTTGCCCGTATAGGGAGGGTACATGGTCCAGCCGCCGGTGCCGAAATCGCCGACCAGCAGCGAGATCATGACCAGCGCCGCACCCGCCGCGGTCAGCCCCAGGCTCACCTGATTGAGCACCGGAAACGCCATGTCGCGCGCGCCCAGCTGTTGCGGGAGAACGAAATTGATCAGCCCGATCAGCAGCGGCATCGCGACGAAGAAGATCATGATCGTCCCGTGCGTGCTGAACAGCTGCGCGAAGTGATCGGGCGCGACGAGGCCGCTTTCCGGCTCGGTCAGCGTGCCGAGCGCGCTCGCCTGATGGGCCCGCATGACAAAGCCTTCGATGATGCCGCGGGCCATCATGATCAGCGCGAGCGCGATATACATGATGCCGATCTTTTTCGCGTCGGGCGACGTCAGCCAGTTGCGGTAAAGCGGCCCCCACCAGCGCATGCGGGTGAACAGGGCCACCGCGGCGATCGCACCGAGGACCAGCACGCTCGCCGCAAAGGCTCCGATAATCGTGCTGGTGCCCGGATGCTGCAGCACTTCGGTAAAGGGCGTGACGTTCCAGTCGAGATTGCCGAAGATCGGGCTTGTCTGTCCGCTCATTCCGCGGCTCCGGTCATGCCCGTTTGTGGCAGCCCGGTGCCACCCCAGCGCTCGGCCTCGCCATCACCATGATACTTCGCGACGATCTCTCCGAACATGTCCTGCTGGCCCAGCGCCATGACGATCGGCTCGGCGCTTTTTTCCAGCCCAAGATCGCCGCGCGCATCGGCCAGCACGGTGCGTCGGCGCAATGTGGCGTAGGTCGCTTCATCGAGCGTCGGGCCGTTGTCGCCTCGCGCCGTCCACACAATGTAGTCCGCCGGGTCGAGCGCGCGGACGGTGAACTTCTGGCGGCCGAAACCGTCGCCGTTGAACTGTGTGTTCTCGCCCTCGGCCTGCCCGGTGCGGGTCGCGGCGAAGTTCAGCCTGGTCGTCATCCCCGGCATCGCATAAATCTGCCCGGTCAGCGGCGCGATCAGCAGGCTTTGCATCACGGTATCGGTGGTCAGCGTCAGTTCCACCGGGCGACCGACGGGCACGACCAGTTCATCGACCGTCGCAATCCCCTCTGCCGGATAGATAAACACCCATTTCCAGTCGAGCCCGATGGCCTGCACCTGCAGCGGGTCGGGGCCGAGCGGCTCGTAGGGGTCGAGCTTGTGCGTAGAATACCACAGCCAGCTGGCGAGCACGATCACGATCAGGACCGGAACGCCCCACAGGGCATATTCCAGCTTGCCGGAAAACTCCCACTCGGGCGCGTAGGCGCCGCGCGGCTTCGCATAGCGGTAGCGCCACAGGATCAGGGGCACCCCCAACAGCACCGGGAGGATCACGATCATCGTGATACCCACCACTCGCATGAGGTGGGTCGCCTGCTCCTGCGCGACGGGGCCCATGGGCTGGAGGAAGCTCTGCTGCAGCGCGCCGGACGCCAGCGCGGCGTCCGTGGCGATCAACGCAAGCAGACAGCCTGCGGCCAGTCTGGCCCACGACATAAAAACCTAGCCCCCGGCTTCCCCGTGAAAGCCGTCCAAATAAAGCCGCCCGAATTCAGGGACAGCGCGCCGCCACCATGACGGCGCGCCGTCGCTTACTGTGCCTCAGAACCCGTCGCAGCGTCGGAAAGCTTGTTCTGGAACTGGGTTGCCGCCTCGCGCATCCCCGCCTCGTCATCCGCTTCCAGCGCATCGCGCGCGGACTCGATATCCTCGGTCAGGGCCGGCCGCATATCTTCCGGGAAATCGGTCAGGTTTTCGCTGACGAGGTTGTCGAGATCTTCGAGCACCCTGACCGCTTCGTTCGGGTCCAGGTTGCCCGAGGAAAGCTTCGCTGCAAGCGAGTAGGCTTCGTCGCGCGCTTCGGAGGGCGTGGCGGCGGTGCCGTCGAAACCGGGCTGCGCGACCGTTTCGGCCTGCGCCTCTTCTTCCTGCTTTTCCGCCGGGCTCTCGCAGGCCGACACCGCGAGGGCCAGCGGCAGGGCGAGCAGGGCGTATTTCATCTTGAAGGTCATCATCGTTTTCCTGATTTGCACGGGCGCAGCCCGGCGTTGAATGGCGCGGCCAAACTAGCCGCATGGCAGGTCATCGCAAGAAATTGTTCCGCAGCAGATCGACGACCTCCTTCGTACGGCCATCGAGCACGGCTTTCACACCGAACATGGCGGTCGATGCAACCTGAGACACTTCGACCTTGGGCGGCATGACCAGCTCCATCTGGTTGACGTGAACGTCCAGCAGCGCAGGCCCTTCGTGGCGCAGCCAGGCATCCATCGCCGCTTCCAGCTCGCCCGCCTGCTCGACGTGCCATCCGGCAAAACCGCACGCCTCCGCCAGCTTGGCGAAATCCGGATTGTGCAGTCCGGTGAAGTGGTCGACCAGCCCCTCGACCCGCTGTTCCATCTCCACGAAGCCGAGCGTGTTGTTGTGGAAGACCACCAGCTTGAGCGGAATGTCCTCCTGCACCAGCGTCAGCAGGTCGCCCATCAGCATGGTCAGCCCGCCATCGCCGCACATCGCGATCACTTGCCGGTCCGGGTAAGCGAGCTTCGCCCCCATAGCCTGCGGCATCCCGCTCGCCATAGTCCCGTGCAACAGGCTGTTGAGGAAGCGCCGCTTGCCGTTCGCTTTGAGGTGGCGCAACATCCACACCATCGCAGTGCCGACGTCCGACACGAAGATCGCATCGTCCGCCGCCTTCGCGTCGAGCATGTTGGCGACGAACTGCGGGTGGATCAGATCGGGATCGTGCTCCTCGCCCTCATGGTCGTAACCCTTGAGGTCTTCGGCCCACTGCTTGAGGTGCGTCTGGAGATGGCTGTCGTCGCTCTTCGCCGCGACGAGCGGGGTCAACGCGGCGAAGGTCGTCTTCGCATCGCCGACCAGCCCCATGTTGATCGCCGACCGGCGGCCCAGATGCGTGGGATCGATATCGATCTGCACGATCTTCTTCGCCTCTGGGTAGAACTGCGTGTAGGCAAAGTCGCAGCCCAGCGAAATGACCAGATCCGCGTCTTCCAGCGCTTCCACGCCCGCCTTGTTGCCCAGAATGCCGTTCACGCCGACATTGTAGGGGTTGTTCGGCTCGAGGAACTCCTTCGCGCGGGTGGTGTGCACCATCGGTGCCTTCACCTTCTCGCAGAAGGCGATGATCTCCTCGCGCGCATCGCGGGCACCGATCCCGGCATAGACCGAGACCTTGCTGGCGGCATCGACCATCGCGGCCAGTTCGGCCATCTCGGCATCGTTCGGCCGGCTGACCGGCTGCGGGCGATAGACTTCCCAGTCCATCGCATCCTCGTCGGTCTCGGTGAACATGTCGCCGTTCACGATGACGACCGCCACGCCCTTCTTGGTCAGCGCAGCCTGCGCCGCCTTGGTCACGATCCGGCGCGCCTGCGAGGGGTGCGAGATATATTCGCAGAAGTGCGAGTGCTGCTCGTAAATCTTCTTCTGGTCGACCTCCTGGGGGAAATTGAAGCCGCTTTCGGTGCGCGCAACATCGGATGCGATCAGCACCACCGGGGCGCCGTTGCGGTGGCTCTCGTAGATGCCATTCACGAAATGGAGCGAGCCCGGCCCGCAGGTGCCCGCGCAGACCGAGAGTTCGCCGGTCATGTAGGATTCCCCGCCAGCGGCAAACGCGCCCACCTCTTCATGGCGGACGGTGATCCAGCGAAGGTCGCTCTTGGCGACGGCGTTGGTGAAATGATTGATCGTATCGCCGGGAATTCCGTAAATCCGTTTCGCACCCGCCTTTTGCAGGGCATCGACGACGATCTCCGCCACCTTCTTCGACATATTCTTCCTTTCGTTCGGGAGACCGGGGTCAGGCGCTTGCACTCGGCCCGCAGTGTCAGCTCACATAGTGTGATACGATTTTGCCGTCCTTCAGTGCCATCGCCGTACCGCGCGCCAGCGGCTCCCAACCTTCGGGATCGAGCGGCACCGAGGCGAAGAGATGCAGCGGGCCGGAAATCTCCTCGATGGTCGCGCCAGATGTCTGCCACTTGTGGCCGCGATGGCGTTCGTCGAAGCTGCGGATATTGAGCCCGGGTTCGCGCGGTTCGGTCAGGCCCGTTTCGGTTTCGAAGCGCCGCCGGTCTGCGTGGACGAACAGGTACTCGCCGTCCAAGAACAGGAAGTTGGAGCTGCCCAGTTCGCGCATCTCGGCGGCGAAACGCGCGAACACGTCGAGCCGGGCCTCCACATCGCTCGCGCCCTCCCTGCTCAACCGGTCGAGCAGCATCAGGAAGGCCAGTTCGGAATCGGTGTCGCCGATCCGGTGGGCAATCCATTCGCGCGCGTCTTCGCGATCCTCGATTCCCGGGAGGTCGCCATTGTGAGCAAAGGCATTCCGCCTGCCGTTCACCACCCGGTCGAAAGGATGCGTGTTGGCGAGCGCGGGCTTGCCCGCAGAGGCCCTCCGGACATGGGCCATCAGGTGCTTGCAGGGCCGCGCATCGCGGACGACCATGCGGCTTAGTTCGCTGGTCGCCGCAGGGTCGGGTTCGCGGAACAGGTAGGCATCGCGGTCCTGCGCGAAGAGGATGCCCCACCCGTCGCGATTGCGATGTTTCTCTCCCCCTTCGGCGGCGAACAGGTCGAGCTCGTAACGGACCGTGTGCGGGACCGACGCACTCATCGCAAACAGTTCACACATGCATCAGGCCTCGTCCTTGTCGCCTTCGCTGGCGCGCTTTTGTTCGGAGATCGCACCGCTCACGATCACGTTCTGGTAGGCGTAGGGAATCTCGATCCCCGCCTCGTCGAAGCGCGTCTTGATCTGTTCCAGCAGGTCGAATTCGACGCCTTTTGCCGATGCCGCATCGGCGCACCAGGCGCGCAGCGAGAGGTCCACACTCGACGCACCGAGGTTCACAACCGGGCAACCGACCACCTCCAGCACATCGTCGTGCGCATGCGCCAGTTCGAGGATGATCGCGCGCGCCTTCGCGATATCGGAATTGTAGCCGATCGAAATTGTCGGCGTCATCATCACCCTGAGATCGACCGAGGACAGGTTGATCATGATCTGGTTGGCGATGGTCCCGTTCGACAGGACGATGCGGCGATTGTCGAACGTCCTGAGCACGGTGTAGCCGAGCGAGAGGTCCTCGACGATGCCGGTCTCCAGCCCCGTGGGAGTCGTCAGCTGCAACCGGTCGCCGCGGCGGAAGGGCTTGTAGATCACCAGGCTGATGCCCGACACCAGATTGCCCAGCGTCGACTGCGCGGCAAACCCGATCACCACCGACACGATGCTGACCCCGGCCAGCAGCGAAGTCGTCAGCTTGTTGAGCGCGGGCACCGCGTGGCAGAAGACCAGCGCCAGCACGATCCACATCACGAACGTCGCGAGGTTCGAAATGAAGCTCAGCGTCATCCGGTCGAGATGCTCTTTGGGATCGTGATCGATCAGCGCATGGATCGCGCGGCGCAGCAGTCGGGTCAGCGCCAGCCCGAAGAGGAGAAACAGGACGCCGAGCGCCACCGCACCCCACAGGTGATTGGGATCGATGTAATGCGTCAGCTCGACCACCGCCTTGGGGGTGTCGGATGCTACGGGTGATGGCGTCGCGGTCGGCGTTGGACTGGCCTTGGCGTTCAGGAACGGCGTGATCATCGCGCGATCACAGCGTCGGTTTGAAGGTGTCCGGGTTCGCCATGCGCCAGTATTCGGCAAAGGGTGTGTCGTCGGGTTCGCTCAGCAGCTTGCCGGGCTCGACCTCGTGCACGATCTGCGACCACGGGATCATCTGCGCATTGTTCTTCCATTGGCGCAGATGACGCGGGGTGAATTCGTCGGGCGATTCCAGACCGCAGGCGACGACGATATCGTGCAGGCTGTCGAGCGTCTTCGACTGGAAATTGGCCACACGCTGCGCCTTCTCCGGGATCACCAGCCCGCGCTGGCGGGCGGGCGAGCTGGTCGCGACGCCCGTCGGGCAGGTACCCGTGTGGCAGCGCAGCGACTGCACGCAGCCGAGCGAGAACATGAAGGCGCGCGCCGCATTGCACCAGTTCGCACCCAGCGCGGCGTTCATCGCGATGGCGGAGCCGGAGAATACCTTCTCCGACGCGGCGAGCTTGATCTTGTCCTTCAGCCCGGTGCCGATCAGCGCGTTGTTCACGTAATAGAGACCAATGCGCAGCGGCAGGCCGACATGGTCGGACAATTCCAGCGGAGCCGCGCCCGTCCCGCCGCCGCCGCCATCGACGACGATGAAATCGAGCGTGATGCCGCTGTCGAGCATCGCCTTGCAGATCGCGAACACCTCGTGCGGCATGCCGACGCACAGCTTGATCCCGACCGGTTTGCCGCCCGAAAGTTCGCGCATCTTCGCGGCGAATTCCAGCATCTCGCGCGGGGTCGAGAAGGCCGAGTGGCCGGGAGGCGACAGGCAGTCCTGATGCGCGGGCACCTGGCGGGTCTCGGCGATCTCGTCCGTCACCTTGGCGGCAGGCAGCAGGCCGCCATGGCCGGGCTTTGCGCCTTGGCTCAGCTTGATCTCGGTCATCTTGACGGCATCGTGCTGCGCCTTGTCGCGGAAGCTTTCGGGATCGAAGTTTCCGTCCTTGTCGCGCGCGCCAAAGTACCCGGAGCCCAGTTCCCACACGACATCGCCGCCATGCTTGAGGTGGTATTTGGAGAGGCCGCCCTCGCCCGTGTCGTGATAGAAATCGCCGATCTTCGCGCCCATGTTGAGCGCCTCGATCGCGTGGTTGCCGAGCGCGCCGAAACTCATCGCGCTGATGTTCAGCCGCGCCGCATCATAGGGCTTGCTGCACTGGTCTGTGCCCACATGCACCCGCGTGCGCTTGGGTGCCTTGGGGTTCGGGTTGATCGAGTGGCACAGCGCTTCGTACTCGTCGGAGTAGACGTCCAGCTCGGTCCCGAAGGGATGCGCGTCTTCCTGCTTCTTGGCGCGGGCATAGACGAGCGAGCGGGAGACCCTGTCGAACGGGCGGCCTTCCAGCGGGCCTTCGACGATATAGCTGCGCAGGAACGGCCGCAGATCCTCGAACAGCCAGCGGAAGCGGGCGGTGAGAGGATAATTGCGCCGCAGCGAATGGTTGGTCTGCGCCATGTCCCACAGCGCGATCAGCAAAAGCGGGACGACCGCGACCAGGCCCCAGAAAAAAGCGTCGTGAACAAACAGGCCGAGAAGGACTAGAGCGACGGTGAGCGCCAGAGGGACCCAAAGACCCAGATTTCGCTCCAGGCCCTTGTCTGCAAACAAACCGCGCACCACCATCCAAAACGCCCTTTTCCGTAATCTTTGTTAAGGCCGTAAGGACGAAGTCTGTTCCGAGTAAAGGCGCGGGCAAGCGGCTTTTTTTCACCTCGTCGCCCCCCGGACATCGGCCGGACCCCGCCCGTGCAGCGGGCATGATCGCATCTTGCCCCACCTCCCCAAGCGCGAACTTCTGCTTGCCCGCAAAGCGATCCCTTGTTCCGTTCTGAAAACTAGGTATGCTCGCCTCGCAGAACGCACCAAAGTGCGTCGCGTGGGAGAGAAAAACGATGGCCTGGGATTTCGAGACCGAGCCCGGATTCCAGCAGAAGCTGGACTGGATGGAAGGCTTCGTGCGCGAGAAGGTCCAGCCGCTCGGCCTGCTCGGCATTCATCCCTATGACGTCAAAAATCCGCGCAGAAACGCGCTTGTTCGGCCTTTACAGGACGAGGTGAAGCGGCAGGGCCTGTGGGCCTGCCACCTTGGTCCTGAACTGGGCGGACAGGGCTACGGCCAGGTCAAGCTGGGCCTGATGAACGAGATTCTCGGCGGGGCCAGCTTCGCCCCGATCGTGTTCGGCTGCCAGGCACCCGACACCGGCAATGCAGAGATCATCGCCCATTACGGCACGCCCGAACAGAAAACGCGGTATCTGGAGCCGCTGCTGCAGAACGAGATCGTCTCCGCCTTCTCGATGACCGAGCCGCAGGGCGGATCGGACCCGACCAGCTTCGTGACGAGTGCGGAATTCGACGGCGAATGCTGGGTCATCAACGGCGAAAAATGGTTCTCCACCAACGGCAAGTGGGCCGATTTCCTGATCGTTATGGCGGTGACCGACCCCGACGCACCGCGCCACGAGCGGATGAGCATGTTCATCGTGCCGGTCGATACGCCCGGTGTCGAGATCCTGCGCAATGTCGGCGTCTACGGGCAGGAGAACGGCTCGGAGAGCTATATCCGCTACACCGACGTGCGCATCCCGGCGGACCATCTGCTGGGTGAGCGCGGGGGTGCCTTCGCCATCTCGCAGACCCGGCTGGGTGGCGGGCGCGTCCACCATGCGATGCGGACCGTGGGCAGCTGCAAGCGTCTGCTCGACGCGATGAGCCGCCGCGCGGTCAGCCGCAAGACGCGCACCGGCACCATCGCCGATTACCAGAGCGTGCAGATGCAGATTGCGGACAGCTATATCGAGCTGGAGCAGTTCAAGCTGTTCGTCCTGAAGACCGCGTGGATGATCGACAAGCACCAGGACTATCGCAAGGTCCGCAAGGACATCGCAGCGATCAAGGCGCTGATGCCCAAGGTCTATCACGACATCGCGCAGCGCTGCATCCACATCCACGGATCGCTCGGCGTGTCGAACGAGATGCCGTTCGTGGGCAACCTGATCGGGTCGATGGTGATGGGCATCGCCGACGGGCCGACCGAAGTTCACAAGGTGACCGTCGCGAAGCAGCACTTGCGCGCCTACCGCGACATCGAAGACCCGATGTTCCCCGACTATTCGCTGATCGAGCGGCGCGCGCGGGCCGAGCAGATGTACGATCCGATCGAGGAAATTACCGAGGCGGCGGAGTAGCGCGATGGCCACTACCGCCCCCTCGCCAGATTTGGCCCCCGCCTCCGCCCCGCCGATCACGCGTGTCCACCGGCTCAGCTTCGGCTTCGGCGCGGTCGCCAACGGGGTGAAGAACGCCGCGTTCTCGACCTACCTCCTGCTGTTCTACAACCAGGTTCTGGGCGTGCCCGCCGCGATCGTCTCGGGCGCGATCGCGCTCACGCTGCTGGTCGATGCCTTTGCCGACCCGTTCATTGGCCGCTGGTCCGACATGACGCGTTCGCGCATCGGGCGGCGTCATCCCTTCATCTTCGGCTCCGCGCTGCCGACGGCGGCCTTCTTCGTGCTGTCGTGGTTCCCGCCAGCCGGCCTCAGCGACATGCAGATGGGGCTCTGGATCTTTGCGCTCGCCGCGCTCACCCGCATGTCGATCAGCGCGTTCGAGATTCCGACCAGCGCGATGGCGGCCGAGCTGACGGACAATTATTCGGAGCGCACCGGCCTGTTCGGCCTGCGCTATTTCTTCGGCTATCTCGGCACTTTCGGCTTCGCCGCATTCTCGCTCGCGGTGTTCTTCGTCGCCACGCCGGAGATTTCGCGCGGACAGCTGAACCCGGAGGGCTACGTCAAGTTCGCGTGGCTCGGCGGCGCGCTGATCTTCATCGCGATTTTGGTGTGCGGCTGGGGCACGCTCAGCCGTGTGCCCTACCTGCGCCAGCGCGACGAGCCGGGCGAAGGGGCCACCCCCGCCTCGCACTTCAAGGAGATGTGGCAGGCGTTCCGCAACCGCGGCTTCCTTGCGATCTTCGGCTTCGGAGTGTTCAAATATACCGCCATCGGGCTGTATGCCGCGACGACGGTCTATTTCAGCACCTACGTCTTCAAGCTGAAGGCGGACCAGCTGGCATTGCTGACCTTCGACAGCCTGATCGCCGCTGTGCTGGCCGCCCCCCTCGCCCCGCGCTTCTCGCGCTGGCTGGGCAAGCGCAATACCTCGATGTTGATGGCGATATTCGGCATCGCGCTGGGCATTTCGCCGCTGCTGCTGACGCTGCTCGACAGCTTCTTCCTGCCCGGCGACCCGCGCCTGCTGCCCACGCTGTTCACGATCGGCGCGGTCTATGGCGCGATGATCGCGATCTCGCTGATCAACACCTCGTCCATGCTCGCTGACGTGGTGGAAGACCACGCTGTGCGCACCGGACAGCATACGGCGGGCGTGTTCTTCGCGGCATCCAGCTTCATGCAGCAATGTTCGGCCGGGCTCGGGATCATGGTCGCAGGGATCGTGCTGGAACTGTCGGACTTCCCGGCCAAGGCCGATGTCTCGCAGATCACCCCCGCGATGGAGGACAGCCTGATCGCCCACTACGTGCCCGCCTCGCTGGGCCTGTGGATCATCGGCGCGCTGTTCCTGCTCTTCTACCCCATCACCGAAGAAACACACCGCGAGAACGTGGAACGGCTGAAAGCGCGCGAGGCACAGGCGCGCGAACAGCAGATCCGCGACGGCTCCTTCGGCTCCCCGGCAAGATAGGAAGGATTACGCCATGGTAACCGACCCTACCGCACCGAAGCTCGGCTTCTTCACCAGGCTGCTCTACGGCACCGGCTCGATCGGCTACGGCGTCAAGGACGTCGCTTTCCGATCTTTCCTGCTGCTCTATTACAACCAGGTCGTGGGGGTGCGGGCAGAGCTCGTCTCCTTCGCGATCCTGGTGGCGCTGGTGGTCGATGCGATCTCCGACCCGATCGTGGGCCAGTGGTCGGATTCGCTCCGCACCCGGCTGGGTCGGCGGCATCCGCTGATGTTCGCCTCCGCCCTGCCCGCGTCTGCCAGCCTGCTGCTGCTGTTCTTCCCGCCTTCGGGCATGAGCGACGGCCAGATCTTCTGGTACATCCTGGTGGTCGGGTGCTGCGTGCGGACCTTCATCACCTTCTACGAAATCCCCAGCTCCGCCCTCGCGCCCGAGCTGACCAGCAATTACGACGAGCGGACCTCGATCGCGAGCTACCGCTATTTCTTCGCCTATCTCGGCGGCGTGGGTATGGCCTTCCTGACCCTGCTGGTGTTCCTTGCGCCGACCGAGGAATATCCGGTCGGCCAGCTGAACCCCGCCGGGTACGAGACCTTCGCGATCGTCGGTGCCGCGCTGATGCTGGGCGCGATCCTGCTGTCGAGCTTCGGCACGCTGCACCGGGTCAAGTATTTCAAGATGCCGCCTGCGCCCGAGAAGATCGGCGCGGTGAAGACGCTGGGCCAGATGGGGCGGACCTTCTCGAACAAGGGCTTCCTCGCGATCCTCTCCTTCGGGGTGCTCAAATACACCTCGGTCGGGATGACATCGGCACTGAACATCTATTTCGGCACCTATTTCTGGGGCTTCAATTCTGCCCAGCTGGCGGTGCTGACGGTGGACGCACTGGCGGGCGCGTTCCTCGCGCTGTTCTTCGCCCCGCTGGTGTCGAAGCGGCTGGGCAAGCGCAATGCCGCCTTCGTGCTCGCGATCGTCGCGGTGATGTTCGCCAGCGCGCCTTACCTGCTGCGCTTTGCCGGAGTGATGCCCGAAAACGGCGATCCCGGCCTTGTCGCCGCCGTCTTCGCATTCTCGATGCTGTTCCAGCTATGCGGCGTTTCCTCCGCCGTGCTGACGCATGCGATGATCGGCGACATCGTGGAAGAGAGCCAGCTGCGCACGGGCCGCCGGTCCGAAGGGCTGTTTTACGCGGCCAATACGCTGATGCAGAAATCGACCTCGGGCCTAGGCGTCTTCGCCGCCGGGATGCTGGTTGCGCTGGTGGGCATCGTCCCCGGTTCGGACCCGCGTACGATCGACCCCGAAATTCCTCGGATGCTGGCGCTGGTCTATGTGCCCACGCTGATCGTCCTTTACATCGGCGGGGCTGGCTTCCTGTTCGCCTACCGGATCGACCGCGCGAGCCACGAAGCGAACGTGGAAGAGCTTGCCCGGCGAGACCGTGCGAGCGCCGTCAACGCGGACGAGGTTCCCGAACCGGCGGAATAGCCGCCCTCGCCACTCTCTTCCAAACCATAGACCGACCAAGGAGCAAACATGGCTACCCAGCTTGAACCCGAGGCGCGCGACAGCGTCGACGTCTTCCGCGAGGAAGTGCGACAGTTCATTGCCGAAAATTTCCCCGCCGAGTTGAAGGGCAAAGGCCTCTCCATGGGCGGGGTCGAAGGCGCGACGAAGGAAACCCCGGCGCAGAAGGCCTGGCGCGAAGCGATGGGCCAGCGCGGCTGGGGCACGCCCACTTGGCCCAAAGAATACGGCGGCGGCGGGCTGAACCGCAAACAGGCGGCGATCCTCAACGAGGAGCTGGCGCGCGCAGGTGCCTACAACCCCATCGGCGGCATGGGCGTGATGATGTTCGGCCCCACCCTGCTCGAATATGGCAGCGAGGCGCAGAAGCAGGAGCATATCCCGCCGATCTGCCGCGGCGAAATCCGCTGGTGCCAGGGCTATTCCGAACCCAACGCCGGCTCCGACCTCGCCAACTTGCAGACCATGGCGGAGGACAAGGGCGACCACTACCTCGTCAACGGACAGAAGACCTGGACCAGCGGCGGTCAGTGGGCGGACAAGTGCTTCGCCATCGTGCGCACCGATCGCAGCGACAAGCACAAGGGCATCTCCTTCCTGCTGATCGACATGGATTCGCCCGGCGTCGAAGTGCGCCCGATCACCATGATCAGCGGCACCAGCCCGTTCTGCGAAACCTTCTTCACCGATGTGAAGGTGCCCAAGGAAAACCTCGTCGGCGAGGAAGGCCAGGGCTGGACCATCGGCAAGCGGCTACTGCAGCACGAGCGCACCAATCTGTCGGGCGCGGCACCCGGCGGACGCTCGGGAGCGAGCCTTGCCGACATCGCGAAGAAATACGGTCGGACCAACACAGACGGCACGCTGGCCGACCCCGTGCTGCGCGACCGGATCGCCGATTTCGAAATCCGCTGGACCAGCTTCCTCCACACCGCGCGCCGCGCGGTCGAGGAAAGCAAGGCGGCTGGCGGCGTCTCCGAAATCAGCTCCGCGCTCAAGAAACTCGGCACCAAGCTGGGGCAGGAACGCGCCGAGCTGACGATCGAGATCATGGGCCTGCAGGGTCTGGGCTGGGAAGGCGACAACTTCAGCCCGGTCGAACTGCAGGGCGTGCGCGCGTGGCTCTACGGCAAGGCCACCACGATCTACGGCGGTTCAACCGAAATCCAGAACAACGTCATCGCCAAGCGCGTGCTCGGCATGCTCGATCATCAGTAAGATACTCGCTGCAAGATACGGAAAACAAAGACATGGCAGTTCTCAACGAAGAGCAGGAAATGCTGCGCGACATGGCGCGCGAATGGGCGACCAACGAAAGCCCGGTGACCGAATTCCGCAAGGTGCGCGCGAGCGGTGAGCCCGAAGCGTTCGACCGTACGGCCTACGCCACGATGGCCGAAATGGGCTGGGCCGGGATCATCATTCCCGAAGAGCACGGCGGTTCGGATTTCGGCTTCATGTCGGTCGGCCTCGTGGTCGAGGAACTGGGCAAGACGCTGACCGCCAGCCCGCTGATCGCCACCACGCTCGCCGCGAGCGCGATCATCCTTGGCGGGAGCGAGGAGCAGAAGGCGAAGTGGTTGCCGAAACTCGCCAGCGGTGAAGCCATCGCCACGCTTGCGATCGATGAAGGCCCCCATCACGCGCCTGAAGAGATCGAGGCCAGCGTCTCGGGCGGCAAGCTGACCGGGACCAAGGCCTTCGTCGCCGAAGCGCACGGGGCGGACCTGTTCGTGGTCGCCGCGAAGGACGGGCTCTACCTCGTCGAAAAGGGCGACGGCGTCACCCTGACCACCCGCCGCCTGACCGACCAGCGCAGCCATGCCGATATCGCTTTCGACGGCGCTGCGGCAGACAAGCTCGTCAATGGCGGCGACGACCTGCTCGACAAGGTGCTGGACCGTGCGCGCGTGCTGACCGCGGCCGAAATGCTCGGCATGGCGCAGATCGTGTTCGACACGACGCTCGCCTATCTCAAACAGCGCGTGCAGTTCAATCAGGTGCTCAGCTCGTTCCAGGCGCTCCAGCACCGCATGGCGGACCTGTTCGCCGATCTGGCGCAGATGCGCTCCGCGGTCGAGGCAGGCCTGCAGGCGATCGACAGCGGCGCCGGTGTCTCGCGTGCGGCGATCGTTGCCAAGGCGGAGGCGAACCGCGTGATGCACACGATCAGTAACGAGGGCATCCAGCTGCACGGCGGGATCGGGATGACCGACGAATACGACATCGGCCTGTATCTCAAGCGTGCGCGCGTGCTGGAGGCTGCGTGGGGCACGCGCAGCTACCTCAAGAACCGCTTCGCAACGCTGGGCGGCTACTGACGCCTTGGATCCGCTGGAGGATCCCGAAGGACTGGACGAGACGGCCGGCGCGCAGCGACGCGCGCTGGCCGAACACGCGCGCTTCGTCGATGAAAACCTGAAGCGCAACTATACCGCCAATTTCATTCACGGCGTGCTGGGCATGACCGGCTTCCGCCTGATCTACGCGCCCACGATCATCCCCGCCTACCTGCTGCTGCTGACCGGCAGCACCGCCGCCGTCGGGCTAGGCACCGCGCTGCTGCAGCTCGGCGCGACGATCAGCCCGATCGCCAGCGGATCGCGGATCGAGCATCGCAGCCACATCCTGCCCTACGCGATCGGCGTCGGCTCGATGATGCGCCTGATGATCCTCGGGCTGGCGCTGACCGGCTATTTCCTCACCGGCAATATCCTGCTGGTCGCGACCTTCGCCTGCTTCGTGCTGCTGGGCTTCTTCACCGGCGCGCAGCGGGTCGCGTTCCAGATGCTGATGAGCAAGCTGATCCCGATCCGCAAACGCGGGCGGCTACAGGGCTATCGCAATTTCGCAGGCGGACTGATCGCCGCGGTGCTCGCATGGGCGGCGGGCAATTACCTGATCGCGGACAAATGGCTGGGCAATGGCTACGCCACCACCTTCCTGTTCGCCTTCCTGCTGACCAGCGCGGGGCTGGTGGTGCTCAAGACCATGATCCGCGAGCCTGCCGCGCCCGTCAGCCGCCCGCAAATGCCGATGATGCAGCGCATCCGCCAGTTTCCCGAGCTGTTGCAGGATCGCGATTTCGCGTGGTTCCTGGCGGTCCAGTGCTTCTCCACGATGGCCCGCGTGGGCGCTCCGTTCTGGACGATCTATGCAGGCTCACAGCTCGGCCTCGACGGCGCGCTGATCGGTGGCCTCAGCTTCGTGTTCCTCGGCTCGGACACGCTTTCCAACGTGCTCTGGGGCCCGCTGGGCGACCGCTTCGGCTTCAAGATCATCTACGTGCTGGCGCTGTGCAGCTCGGTCGCGGGGGTCACGCTGCTGATTTTTGGGAGCACTGCCGTGCCGATTTATGCCGCCTTCGTGCTGCTGGGCGTCGGCGGATCGGGCTGGATGCTCGCCTCGACCACGATGGTGCTCGAATTCGGGGAGCCGCAGGACACGCCGATGCGGCTCGCCTTCGTGACCACGCTGGAGGGCGCGATCGCGGCGAGCGGTCCGGTGATTGCAGGCCTGCTGGTGGCGGTAAGCGGGTTCCAGCCGCTGTTCTTCATCGTGCTTGCGGCACAGATTGCGGCGCTGGGGCTGCTGATCGTAAAGGTGCGCGAGCCGCGTAACCGGGTGGCGGCAGTCTAGCGAACGGGCCGCTAGCTGCGGTCCGCCAGCATCCCTTCGCTCAGCACCGAGAGATAGGTTTCGACCGCCTCTTCCTGATCGTCGAACCGGGCCGCCCAGCGCCGCGCCTCATAGGCACCGTTGAGCGTGGACATGATGATCTGGCTGGCAACCAGCGGGTCGATCGCCCGCACCGACCCGTCGGCGAACCCGTCGATCAGGAAGCCGGCAAAGCGCCGAGCAAGGCGATTGGAGCGCATCACGACGTCCACCTTGGTCTCGCTGTCGAGCGCCTGCAGCGCGGTGGTGCGCAGCAGCGGCATGGAATCGAAGAACTGCAATTGCAGCAGCTCGTTCAGGATACTCGACAGGCGCGTCCAGTACGATCCTTCGAGATCGTACCCCGCCATCTGCACCTTCGACAGGCGATCATAGCTGCGCTGGAAGCACTTCAGCACCAGATCGTCCTTCGCGTCGTGGTGGTGGTAGAAGCTGCCCTTGGTCACGTTGAGCGCTTCGGCAATCCGGTTTACCGACGCCCCGCGATAGCCGCGTTCGTTGATCATCACCGTCGCCGCGCGCAGGAACTCGTCGTTCTGCTGCAGCGGGCGATCCTCGCGAACGCGCCAGCCGTCATCTTCGAGGGCCACCGGGTTCCACTCGCCACGCTGCGCGGGGATGCCGAAACACAGGATATCGACGATCTTGGTCTCGACCCGCGGGAAATCGAGCACCGAATAGCGCCGCGACCACACCGGCCACCACAGCATCGCTTCGATCAGGATGTGCGCGCGGGCAGAGAAGAGCGCGCGCTGCTTCTCATCCGCAGGCTCGCCGAAGAAGGCGCGCACGTCGTTGACCACCTCGCGGTAGGCGAACAGCAGTTCGTCCTGCTGCTCCTGATCCAGCGAGCGGATTTCGGACAGCGCAGCCATCAGCCCCTGCTCGCCCCGCCGAATGCGGTCGCGCAGCGCGACGTGCAGCTGGACGAACCTGGCGATACGTTTTTCGAGCGTATCTTCGGCCAGCGCCTCCTCCGCCATTGCCTTCAGCAGCGCGATGGTTTCGGCATAGACCGAGACGATCAGCTGGTCCTTGCGCGGGAAATAATAGGTGACGCTGGTCGCGTTCAGGCCGATCGCGCGCGCCACCTTGGTGAGCGTAGTCGCCTGAACGCCGGTTTCGTTGATCAGCACCGATGCGGCGCGCACGATGGCGGTGCGTTTTTCGCCGAACTTCTTCGTGACGTCAGGCTTCTTCGCCATCCGCTTCCCCCAGCATCCGTACCCGTCCCCTGTAACCCACGTTCGAAGCGCGCGGGTACAGGGTTCAGAAGAAGCTCGAAAGCTCCTTCTTCAAGATCTTGCCATTGGCATTGCGTGGCAAGGTCTCGTTTGAAAAGGCTATTTTCACCGGCACCTTAAACTTGGCCAGCCGGGCCGCGACCCATTCCTGCAATTCGGCCTCGCTCGCGCTAGTCCCGGGTGCCAGATGAACGACCGCAGCAGGCTCCTCTCCCAGCTGCTGGTGCGGGATGCCGACCAGCGCCGCATCGGTCACCGCCGGGTGATCGTAGAGAACATTCTCCACCTCGGACGAATAGATGTTCTCGCCCCCGCGGATGATCATGTCCTTCGCGCGGTCGGCGATGTAGCACCAGCCTTCCTCGTCCAGTCGGGCGAGGTCGCCGGTGCGCACCCAGCCGTCGATGAAGGTCTCGGCAGTGGCTTCGGGATTGTTCCAGTAGCCTTTCACCACCATCGGCCCGCGCGCCCACAACTCGCCGATCTCGCCGGTCAGCAATTCGCGGGTGCCGTCCTCGCTCATGATCTTGAGGTCGGCGACCGCGACGGGAGGCCCGCAGCTGTCGGGGCGGTTGAGGTAATCTTCCGAGGAATGGCCGGTGACGGTCGCCATCGTCTCGGTCATCCCCCAGCCATTGCCGGGCAGTGCGCCGAATTCCTCGCGGATCTTGCGCACCAGTTCGGGCGCGGCGGGCGCGCCGCCGTACGCGATCGCCTCGATGCTGGAGAGGTCGTAGTTCTTGCGTTCGGGATGTTCGAGCAATTGCCAAGCAATGGTCGGCACCCCGCCGGTGGAATTGACCTTCTCGCGCTCGATGATCTGGAAGGCTTCGACCGGGTCCCAGCGATACATGAAGATCAGCGTGTTGCCCGCAGCGATCGCCCCCATCAGCCCGGCGGAACACGCGGTGACGTGGAACAGCGGGATGACGGTGAGCGTCGTCTTGGGCTGCGGTAGAGGGATTTCCTCGCCCCGGCGCAGCACCGCGCAGGCGGCTCCGAAGCCGCTCGACATGATGTTGGTGCACAGGTTGCGGTGCGTGCCGAGCGCGCCCTTGGGCTTGCCGGTGGTGCCGCTGGTGTAGAAGATCGTCGCGTCGTCTTCGGGCAGGATCTCCACCTCGGGCAGCGCGCGGGACGGCAGATCCTTGTAAGCGGTCGGAGTGCCGATCACGTCTTCCAGCCGCGATGCGCCGTCCAGATCGCCGTCGTGACGGGTGACGAGCACTGTCTCCAGCGCCGGGCACTCGCCGCGCAGTTCGGCAATCCGCTCCCACCGCTCCTCGTCGCACACCAGCAGCTTGGTGCCCGAATTGGCGAGGCCGTAGGCCAGCTCGCCACCGGTCCACCACGCATTGAGCGGGACGCAGATCGCGCCGATGGTGACTGCGGCGAAGAACACCACCGGCCATTCGGGCAGGTTGCGCATCGCCAGCGCGACCCGGTCGCCCTTCTCTACACCCAGAGACTGGAATTCGTGGGCCAGCGTGGCGACCGCGCGGAACCACGCGTCATAGGTCACCCGCTCGCCCTGGTAGATCATGAACTCGCGCTCGCCGTGCGTCTGACCGAGCAGCGCGATCGCTCGCAGGTTCGGCGGGGCGTTCTTCCACACGCGGGTCGGGACGCCGCGGATATCGACTTCCTCCATCTCGAACCGCATCCCCGGCGCGGTCAGGATCGCCTTGCACTCGGCACGGCTGCGCGCGGGCCAGTTTTCGGGCGGGGTCCAGCCGATCGCGGAGGCGAGGTCTTTGGGTTTGGCCGTGCTCGCCATCACAGCACCTCGAACAGGCCGGCCGCGCCCATGCCGCCGCCGACGCACATCGTGACGACCACGTATTTGACGCCGCGCCGCTTGCCCTCGATCAGGGCGTGGCCGACGCAGCGCGCGCCGGTCATGCCGAAGGGGTGGCCGATCGAGATCGAGCCACCGTTGACGTTGAGCCGGTCATCCGGGATGCCCAGCTTGTCGCGGCAGTAGAGCACCTGCACCGCGAACGCCTCGTTAAGCTCCCACAAGCCGATATCGTCGATCTTGAGGTCAAACCGCTCGAGCAGCTTGGGGATCGCGAAGACCGGCCCGATGCCCATCTCGTCGGGCTTGGTGCCCGCGACCGCCATGCCGACATAGCGGCCCATCGGGGTGAGCCCGCGCGCCTTGGCGACCTCCGCCTCCATCAGCACGCTCGCCGCAGAGCCGTCGGCCAGCTGGCTGGCATTGCCCGCGGTGATCGTGTGCCCCTCGCCCATCACCGGATCGAGCTTCGCCAGCCCCTCCAGCGTGGTGTTCGGCCGGTTGCAGTCGTCCATCGCGATGGTGACTTCGTGCTGCGAGACCTCTCCGCTCTCGCGGTCCTTCACGTCCATCACCGTGGTGACTTCGACGATCTCGTCCGCCAGCTTGCCGCTCTCCTGCGCCGCAGCTGTGCGTTGCTGCGACTGGAGCGAGTAGGCGTCCTGATCCTCGCGACTGATGCCGTAACGCTTGGCGACGACCTCCGCCGTGCCGATCATCGGCATGAAGATGTCGGGATGCATCTTCAGCAGCTCTTCGTCGCGCGCCGGTGGATTGAGGTTGCTGCGGATCGCGGTGATCGATTCCACGCCGCCCGCGACGCAGATATCCATCCGGTCGACGATGATCTGCTTGGCGGCGGTAGCGATCGCCATCAGCCCGCTGGAGCACTGGCAGTCGATGGTCATCCCTGCGACGTCCACCGGCAGGCCTGCGCGCAAGGCAATCTGGCGGCCGATGTTGAAGCCCTGGGCCCCGCCCTGGCTGGCGGCACCGAAGACCACATCCTCGATCTCCCCGCCATCGAGCCCGGCGCGTTCGACCGCAGCCTCTACCGACCATGCCCCCAGCTGCACCGGATGGGTTGCGTTGAACGCCCCGCGAATCGATTTCGCAAGCGGGGTACGGGCGGTGGACACGATGACTGCGTCGCGCATTTTCTCAGACATTCCTTATCCCTCGTGCCGACTCGTCGCGGCTTGGCTGCGATCTTGCCCGCCCCGCACCGATCAGGCAAGCGCGTCGAGAATTTTTCTGAAAGAAGGGTATGAGCCTTCACATCGCCGTAAAATCCGTTACCCCGGCACCGATAAAGATCAGGTACGGCCTAAATGGACCGGCCAGCAAAGGAGAGCATTGGATGAAGCTGGGCAATCCGGAAGACCGGGGTTTCGACAGCGAAAGACTGCAACGGATCGACCGTTTTCTGGACGAGACCTACCTCGAAACCGAGCGGCTCGCCATGATGCAGCTGCTGGTCTCGCGCGACGGGCAGCCCGTGCACTATTACCACGGCGGCACCTTGCGCGACGACGGCACGCCGATGCGCGAGGATGCGCTGTTCCGCATCGCCAGCATGACCAAGCCGGTCACCTCGATCGCGTTCATGCAGCTGGTCGAGCAGTGCAAGGTCGCTCTGGAAGATCCGGTATCGCGAGTCCTACCCGAATTCGAAGGCCTGGGGGCCTATGCGGGCGGCGGGGGCGACCTGCCCTTTGCGCCGACCAGGCCGGGTCAGCCGATGCGCTTCGTCGACCTGATGACGCACATGGCGGGGCTCACCTACGGCTTCCAGAACCGCACCAGCGTGGACGCGGCCTACCGCAAGGCGCGGCTCGACCTGTCGCGCGGCGCGATCACCTCGGATGAGTATATCGCCACGCTCGCGAAGATCCCGCTCGAGTTCGAGCCGGGCACGCGCTGGAACTACTCGGTCGCGACCGATGTGCTGGGCGTGTGCGTCGAGCGCATTTCCGGCATGAGGCTGGGCGATTACTTCCACGAACACATCTTCGCGCCGCTGGGAATGGAGGACACCGGCTTCGATATCGACCCGGGAAAGCAGGACCGGCTGGCGGACGCCTATCTCTATCGCCCAGGCAATACTCCGCGGCTGACCGACAAGGGCGCGGAGTCGCGCCTGATGGAGAAGGCGACGTTCCACTCGGGCGGCGGCGGCCTGATCTCTACCCTTGCGGACTACGACCGGTTCTGCACGATGCTGGTCAACCGTGGAGCCTACGAAGGCGCGCAGATCGTCTCGCCCAAGACGCTCGACCTGATGACCGCGAACCACCTTCCGGGCGGAGCCGACCTCACCCAAATGAGCCAGAGCCTGTTCAGCGAGGCGAACAATGCGGGCACCGGCTTCGGCCTCGGCTTCGCGGTGGTGACCGACCCGGCGCGCACGCTGATGCCTGCGAGCAAGGGCGAGTTCTACTGGGGCGGCGCCTATTCGACCGCCTTCTTCGTCGATCCGGTAGAGCGGATCACGATGGTCTTTATGACCCAGCTCTACCCGTCGTCCATCTATCCCATCCGCCGACAGCTCAAGACGCTGATCTATTCGGCCCTCACCCACTCGAACGCCTGAAGGAGTATCGACCCGATGACCTCACCCATTAGAACCGAACGCCACGACAACGTTCTGGTGATCATTTCCGACAATCCGCCCGTCAACGCGCTGGGCCAGGCGGTCCGCGCGGGGCTGGTCGACGGGATCACCGAGGCACTGTCCGACGATAGCGTCGAGGCGGTGGTGATCCGCTGCGACGGGCGTACGTTCTTTGCCGGCGCCGACATCACCGAGTTCGGCAAGCCGCCGCAGGGGCCGAGCCTGCCCGAAGCGCTCGACAAGCTGGAGGCGAGCGACAAGCCGGTCGTCGCCGCGATCCATGGCACCGCCTTGGGCGGCGGCTGCGAAGTCGCCCTCGCCTGCCACTACCGCGTCGCCGTGCCAAGCGCGAAGATGGGCCTGCCCGAAGTGAAGCTGGGCCTGATCCCCGGCGCTGCGGGCACGCAGCGCCTGCCGCGGCTGGTCGGCGCTGAAGCCGCCCTCCCCCTCGTCGCGATCG
Source organism: Citromicrobium bathyomarinum (assembly GCF_021021475.1). GTDB lineage: Bacteria > Pseudomonadota > Alphaproteobacteria > Sphingomonadales > Sphingomonadaceae > Alteriqipengyuania > Alteriqipengyuania bathyomarina. The sequence goes on from NZ_JAINWL010000001.1 coordinate 367,026, forward strand.
GCAATCCGATCTCGGCCAAGAAGGCCAAGGAGATCGGCCTGCTGGACGAGCTGGTGGGCGAAGACAGCCTTGCCGCCGATGCCATCGCCTTCGCCAAGTCGAAGATCGGCCAGCCCGTCCCCCGCTCCAGCGAGGGCGACGCCAACCAGGACGGGATCAAGAACCCCGATATCTTCGACGAATTCCGCGCCAAGAACGGTCGCAAGATGCGCGGCTTCGACGCGCCCAACGCCGCAATCGCGGCGGTGAAGGCGGCGGGCGAGCTGTCCTATGCCGAAGGCGTGAAGAAGGAACGCGAGCTGTTCGGCAAGCTGATGACCGGTACGCAGTCCAAGGCGATGCGGCACTATTTCTTCGCCGAACGCGCGGCCAACAAGGTCGACGACATTCCCGCCGACACCCCGCTGATCGATATCAGGAAAGTCGGCATCATCGGCGCGGGCACGATGGGCGGCGGGATCGCGATGAACTTCCTCTCCGCAGGCATCCCGGTCACCATCCTCGAGATGAAGCAGGAAGCGCTCGACCGGGGCACCGCCACGATGCGCAAGAACTACGAAGCGACCGCGAAGAAAGGCCGCATGACCGCCGAACAGGTCGAACAGGCGATGGGCATTCTCACCCCCACGCTCGAATACAGCGACCTCGCCGATTGCGACCTCGTGATCGAGGCGGTGTACGAGAGCATGGACGTGAAGAAGGACGTGTTCGGCAAGCTCGACGAGGTGGTGAAGGACGGCGCGATCCTCGCGTCGAACACCAGCTATCTGAACATCGACGAGATCGCGACCGCGACCAAGCGCCCCGGCTATGTGCTGGGCCTGCACTTCTTCAGCCCCGCCAACGTGATGAAGCTGCTTGAAGTGGTGCGCGGCGAGAATACGCGCGACGATGTGCTGGCGACCGCGATGAAGCTGTCGAAGAAGATCGGCAAGGTCGCGGCAGTCTCCGGCGTGTGCCCCGGGTTCATCGGCAACCGCATGCTCTCCAAGCGGCAGGAGCAGGCGAACCAGCTGATCCTCGAAGGGGCGAACTACTGGGATGTGGACGACGTACTGCTCGAGTTCGGCTTCCCCATGGGGCCGTTCCAGATGGGCGACCTCGCCGGGATCGACATCGGCTGGCACCGCGACCCGAGCAAGGTCACGACCATCCGCGAGGCGCTGTGCGCGGTGGGGCGCTTCGGCCAGAAGGCGGGCAAGGGCTTCTACGACTACGACGAAGCGCGCCAGCGCACTCCGTCGGACGAGGTGAAGCAGATCATCGCCGACTTCGCGGAGAAGGAAGGCAACGAACAGCGCGACATCTCGAAGGACGAGATCCGCGAGCGGCTGCTTTACCCGATGGTCAACGAAGGCGCGAAGATCCTCGATGAAGGCATGGCGCAGCGCGCGAGCGACATCGATGTGGTGTGGATCAACGGCTATGGCTGGCCGCTCTACACCGGCGGCCCGATGTTCTGGGCCGACACGATCGGGCTGGACACCGTGGTTACCGGGCTGGAGAAGCACGGCCTGCCGGTGAGCGATTACCTGCGCAAGAAGGCCGAGGCCGGCGAGAGCTTCAACTAGGCTCTCCCTCACCCGGACACGAAAAGGCCGGCACCCCACGCGGTACGCCGGCCTTATCTTTTTTGGAAGCGATCAAAGCTCGCTGGGCAGTTCGCGGATGTCCTTTTCGGGATCGTCGACCAGCTGGGGCTCGACGTTCAGTTCCATCACGTTGCGGGCCGAGGGCGTGTAGGCTTTCCATTCGGGCAGCAGCGCGCTCGACGGGGTGCCGGTCTTGGCGAAGGCGATCCACGCGTCGCTCATCATGTCGGCCATTGTCTGCGCGTCCTCGCCGGTGCCGACCAGCGCCGCGCTTTCCTTCGCGTTGTCGAACATCAGCGGGATGTCGAGCGTGTGCGGCGTGCGCAGCATCCCGCCGCCGATCGGCGTCTCCCACGTCAGGCGATAGACATAGACCGGCGCGCTCGCGGTCTTCGCCTGCTGGTCCGCCAGCAGGTAGGTGCCGCGCGCGAAACGCGTGCCCATCGCGATCGCCGCGAGGTGCGTGGGCGAGTAGTCGGGATAGCGCTTGCGATAGGCGGCGACCGCCGCAACCGCCTGTTCGCCCATCGCCCCGGTCATCGCGGTAAGCGTGCCCTCGGTCAGCCGCCCGAACCATGGTTGCGCGGCGACGAACAGGGTCATCTCGTCCTTGTTGTAGCCGATCAGCACCGGGATATCGCGCGCCAGCTCGGGCGCGGCGGGCAGGAAGGGATCGCGCGGAATGATCGTGCCATCGGCGATCGGCCCGAATTGCGGCCCGCGACCCATCGCGCTGCCTGCCGGAGTGGCCTTGCGCACCGCCTCGACGATCTCGTCGCTGCGCACGTAGCGCAGGTCTTCGAGCGTCTCGACACCTGCCGCATCGAGAATCTTGGCCGCGTAATCCGCTGCCTCGGCAGGCTTGCCGCTGAATACGCCGGGCCCGGACTGGATCACCGCCTTGTCGAACAGGCCATCCGCGGCGGGCATCGCCATCAGGTGGCTGACCTTCGATCCGCCGCCGGATTCGCCCATGATCGTGACATTGTCCGGATCACCGCCGAAGCCAGCGATATTGTCGCGCACCCATTCGAGCGAACGGACGAGGTCGAGATTGCCGACATTGCCCGAGGCGGCGAAATCCTCGCCGAACTTTTCCGCGAGGTTGAGATAGCCGAAGGCGTTGAGCCGGTGGTTGACCGTGACGACCACAACGTCGCCCTTCTCCGCCAGGTTGCGCCCGTTATAGGCGGGCCAGTTGCCCGATCCGTAGGCGTAGCCGCCGCCGTGGAACCAGACCATCACGGGCCGTTTCTTCCCGTGGCCCGCCGCCGGGGCCCAGACATTGAGGAACAGGCAATCCTCGTTGTCCATCTTCGCTTCGGTCGAGGTGGGGAAGATCGCCTGGATGCGGCGGGTCATCTCGGACTCGTTGGGGCCACTCGCCGAATAGAGCTGCATGCACGGCGCGCCGTAGCCCGTCGCATCGGCGATGCCTTCCCATGCCTCCGGCTTCTCGGGCGGCTGGAAACGCAGATCGCCCAGCGGCGGCGCGGCGTAACGCACGCCGAGGAAGGCATCGATTCCGCCCTGTTTCAGGCCCTGCACCGAACCCGCCTCGGTCTTCACCACCGGGGTCGCTGCGGGCGGCCCGGCATCCTGCGCGGCGGCGGGCGCACTCAGCGCGAGCCCGGCGATCGATGCGAGCATCATGGCATTTCGTGTCATGTAAGGTTCCTCCCCTGGATGTGTCGTCGCGCGTGAAGGGGCGGAAAGCCGTCCACGGCCCCCGCCCCATCGCACGACTGGTTCAGTCGCTGACGATTAGAAGCGCAGCTTCACGCCGACCTTGAAGGTGCGCCCCTTGGCGGTGCCGATGAACGGGTCGTAGCTGTATTCGAGCCGCGCGGCCGGAGGATCGGTATCGAAGAGGTTCTCGATCCCGCCCTGCAGTTCCGCCTCGACCCCTGCCAGCGTCAGGTCGACCGTGGCGAAGAGATCGTGGACGAAGAAGTCGCCGATCTCACGGCCGAAGTTCGTCCCGCCGAACTCGGGCGTTTCGGCGCAGAACTGCAAGCCGTCGCAACGGTTGTCCGTCACTCCGCCGATATAGTTGCTCGACCAGGTCACGCTGACCGGATCGAACTGCAGGTTGACGTATCCGCTCGCCCGCCATTTGGACACGGTGCCCGGTGCGCGGTCGTAATTGGCATAGCCCGCCGCATCGTAGCCGGGGCTGAACAGCAGCCCGTTGAATTCGAAATCGCTGAATTCGTACTTGAGCGTGTAGGTCGCGTTCGCGCCCAGATTCAGCCGCACCGGGCCGAGGTTGGTGCGGTAGTTGACGCTGAAGTCGAGACCGCTGGTGGTCACGTCGGGGCCGTTCACCGTCTGCGTCTGCAGTCGGCTGATGTCGTTCCCGATGGTCGTGCCCTGTGTGCAGACTCCGCCCGCGAAGACCACGTAGTCCACGAAAGGACTGGAGCAGTCGACCAGCTGGGTGCCGTCCTGCCCGCCGGGCGCGACGTTGGCCGCGATCGCCTGGATCGGCAGGTTGGTGAACCGCCCTTCGAATTCGTAGGTCCAGTAGTCGACGCTGAAGTTGAACCCGCCGAATTCGAGGATCGCGCCCATATTATAGGTCAGCGCGGTTTCGGGCGCGAGCGCGGGATTGCCCACGGTGTCGGTCGCCTTGAAGTTGCCACCGAGCACGTTGATCCCCGCCACCGCGCGAACCCCGGCGGTGCCCAGATCGGCCGGCAGCGGCCCGCGGAACGTATCGCCCACAGACCCGCGCAGGGCGAGGAAATCGGTCACCTGCCAGCGGGCCGAGAGCTTGGGATTGACGGTCGAGCCCACCAGCCCGCCGTAATCCTCGAACCGGACCGCGCCGGTCAGCTCGAACCCGTCGAACACCTCCATCTGCGCCTCGGCAAACAGGGCGTAGACATCCTGCGACAGGCGCGCATCGGGATACTGGCCGAGGAAGGTGAACGCGCCGACCGGGAAGTTGGTGTCGTTCGGATCGTCGAGGCACGAGCGGTCGCCATCGATCGCACATGGATACGCTTCGGGATCGCTGAACCGGTTGAGCGGATCGGTCGCGAAATTGGTCTGCCGGAACTGGCCGCCGAAGGCATAGCCCAGCCTCCGCCCGAACACCTCGAAATCGCCGCTGAACACCGCATCGACGATAAACTGCTCTTCGGTCGCACGCGTACCACTCTGCTGGGAGAGGTAGTCGATCACTTCCTGCGAGTTCTCGTTCCCCGGAACATAGGCCGGATTGGTCAGGCCCAGCGCCGGATTGCCCGGCGCAGCATTGATGAACGGGTTGAAGTACAGGCACCCGTTCGCACCCGGCGTGGTGCCGGTGCAATTGTCGCCACCAAAGCCGTTGAGCGCGCGCTGCAAGCGGTCGCTGACGATGTCGTAGGAGAAGGCGAGGCGCGAGCTGCGGATATAGGTGCCGAAGGTTTGCAACGACAGATTGTCGGTCAGGTCGAAGTCGAACCCGGCGGAAACCCGCCACGCATCGTTGATCGCCTGCCCCCGCCCGGCTCCGCGCTCGTCGAGCGGATTTCCGCCCAGCGCAAAGGGCCGGAACAATACGATGGACGCAAGCACCGGGGTGAACAGGCGCGGCGGGGTGCCCGGCGCGAAGGTCTGTTCAAGAAAGGCCGCATAGCCCGGGTTGCTGGCGGGCACGGTGAACGCGCTCGCGCTGCCCGGGCCGTTGGGGCCCTGGGTGATCGGATAGCTCGGCGAATAGCCAAGTTCCTTCAGCTCGGTATGCGAATAGAGCGCTTCGGCGGTGAAACGGACCGTGTCGGACAGGTCGACCAGCAGCTGGCCATAGAACTGATAGCGGTCTTCTTCCTCGATCAGGTTGACGAAGGGGATGTAGCTGTAGCGGCAGACCGGGAGCGGCGCGCCGACCGCGCGGGGGAACGCACCTTCGATTCCGCCCAGCGATTCACACGCATCCACGCGATTGCCGTCGACCGCGAGGCCCAGCGAAGTCACCCCGCGTCCGGGGATGAACCCGAGCGGTGCATAGAGGCCCGGATTGCTGAGGAAGGAATAGCCGGTGGGATTGTCCGCGTAGGGCACCTGGGTGAAATCGCGTGCGGTCGTGGGCAGTTCGGATCTGTGCTGCCAACCGGCCCCGATCATCAGATTGGCCGCGCCCAGATCGAACCCGGCGAGCGCGCTGAGGCGATAATTATTGTCCGACCCGTCGACGAATTCGTAATCGCCGGCCAGCTCGACGCCGGTGAAATCGCGCCGGGTGACGAAGTTGGCGACGCCTGCGATGGCATCCGAGCCATAGGTGGAGGCGGCACCATCCTTGAGCACCTCGATCCGGTCCAGCGCGAACAGCGGGATCAGGTTGGTGTCCGCCGCGCCGTCGCCCGGCTCGGTTGCGAAGCGGCGGTTGTTGAACAGCACCAGCGTCCGCTCGCGCCCCAGGCTGCGCAGGTTGATCGAGCCGACGCCCTGGCTGCCGCCCGCGCCGTACTGGTTGGAATCGCCGAGCACCGGGCCGACCGAGGGGAGGCTCTTGATGAACTCCAGCGGGCTGTCGATCCCGCGCGCTTCCAGCTCCGCCTGACCGAACACATCGACCGGCTGCGCGCCGTCTTCGCGCTGGCCCTTGATGTAGGATCCGGTGACCACGATCGTCACATCGGGTTCGGACTCGATCTGCTCGGCAAGCTCGGGCTGGTTCTGCGCGTCGCTGTCCGGGGTGGTCTGCGCCATTGCCGCAGGCGCGAACGCCAGGGCGCACGCGGTCCCCACCATGAAGTGCGATTTACCAATCATTTCTCTCTCCCCAACATCGCCGTTTTCCGGCGTTTTTATTCGGTCGGACTATTCGTCCTTTTTGGTGGCATCCTCCTCGGGGCCGTCCGGCAGCGCGTCCGCCGGGGCCATCCGCAGACCTGCGGTTTCGATCAGCGCCGCCGAGCCACCCGGCTGATAGGCCTGCCATGTGAAGCCGTCGGCGCATGCGAAGTCTTTCGCGCCGGGCGCCATCTTCACGAAGGCGACCCAGCAGCCGTTGACCGTGTCGGCCAGCGCACGGTCGGCGGCGTCGGCGCGCTCCCCGCCCCAGCTCGACCGGTCGATCGAATCGAAAGTGAACATCAGTTCGGCCGAGTGGATCGGCCCTTCGCCCCATTCGCTCGCGCGGAAGGCGGGCGTGTGGTCGAAGCGGTAGAGGAAGGCCGGTGCGCCGGTGTCGCCCGCCAGCGCGGCGAGCGTGCGCGCGGCGGCAAAGCCCTTCTCGCCCCTGTTGGTGCCGACCAGTACCGGCACGTCGGTTTCCTTGCCCGCCCGCAGTGCGGCGATGGTCGATGTCGGCTTGAAAGCCGGGTCCGGCGTGAAGAAGAAGCCCGCGCGCAGCGGCTCCGAAGCGGCGAAGGTCTGCGCGGAAATGCTGCGTAACTCGTCCGCTGTCACGTCCGGGCCGATGCCGATCGTCTCCAGCGCCTCGATCGCCATGCGCTCAGCATCCGCCTCCGGGCGGTCCGGCAGCAGCAGGCTGCCCGACTGCACGATGGCCTTGTCGAACAGACCCTTTGCCGAAGGCAGCGACAGCAGGTTGACGACGATCCCGCCCCCGGCCGACTGGCCCGCGACGGTCACCTGTTCGGCATCGCCGCCAAAGGCCGCGATATTGCCCCGCACCCATTCGAGCACGGCGACCGCATCCTGCAGCGCGTAATTGCCCTGCGGCTCATCCGGGTGCTGCGCATCGAGCGCGGGATGGACGAAGTTCGCCAGCGCCCCCAGCCGGTAATTGACACTGACCGTGATGACGCCCTGCTGCGCGTTGGCCGTCCCGTCGTAAGAGCCGAGACTGCCCGCGCCGAGGAAGAACGCACCGCCGTGGAACCAGACCAGCACGGGCGCGCCCTGCGCATTCTCCGGTGCGGTAATGGTGAGGTAGAGGCAGTCTTCCGACTGGGCCCCGTTCACCCCGCCGAAATTCGCGACCGTGGTGTCGGTATCGACCGGCTGGGCGCAGGGCGGTTCGTGAGCGGTCGCTGCGCGAACACCCGCCCACGGCTCCACCGGCTGCGGAGCGCGCCAGCGATTTTCGCCTGTCGGGGCAGCGGCATAGGGCACGCCTCGAAAAACCTGTACGCCGTTTTCGCGCGATCCCATGAGGGTGCCCGCGTCGGCATCGACCTCCACACCGTCAATCGGGTCTGGCATTTGAGCGCCAAGAGCCTGCGGAACCAGGCCGGTGGCAACAACGGCCAAAGCCGCCAAAAACCGCGCCATTCTCCCCTCCACATCCTTATTTCCAGCTGTCATAGCGCACCGTTTACAATCTAACAACAAGCATATTTGAATATCGGGTACGATATCGAGACGGATTTTTTACAAGCCTGCACACACTTTGACGCCCACCCGCGGCGTGCGCGTGCAGCGGAGCAACCGGGGCGCTGTCCTACAGCTCGCCATTCGCGCTAGGACGGGTGCACCGGATGGCCCCGGGATCGGGTTCGAAAGGCGCGGCCCGGGAAGGGGACGTTTTCTCGCCCTGGACAGTGTGTCAGGTGTGTCAGGCTGGCGATCGGCGCGCAGCGCTCCTGCGGCTGGACACACCGGTGATGAAGGGAATATCCAAGCGAGGATGGAACTGACCCGCGCCGAGCTGTTCGAACGAATCTGGTCCGAGCCGATGGGCGCGGTCGCCGGCCGCTATGGCCTGACCGGCAATGGCCTCGCCAAGATCTGCGACCGGCTCGACATTCCGCGCCCGCCGCGATCGCACTGGACCCGCAGCGCGTCGGCCCGCGACCCGCGCCCCGACCTGCCCCCCGCCCCGATCGGCCTGAGCGAGACCTTCGCCCTCGGCCAACGGCAGCCGCGCAAGTCGCCCGGCACCCGAACGCGCATGTCGGCCGAGGAGCGGCGGCAGCACCTGATGGACACTGCGAGCGAGCTGGCGCTCAAGGAAGGGCTGTCGGCGGTGACGATCCGCGAGGTCGCGCGGCTTGCCGGGATCAGCGAGACCCAGGTTCACAACTGCTTCGGCGGACGGACCGAGCTGCTGCTGGCGCTCGCGCGGCGTGAGATCGCGACCCAGGAAACCCAGCGGCGCAAGCGGATCGCGCGCGGCACGAACCATCAGACCCGCGTTATGCTCTCGACCATCGGCTATCTGCACGAAGCTGCGCAGCGCGGCCCCTTGCTGCAAATGCTGCTGCGCACGCCCGAGGTCCGCGACGCGCTGAAGCCCGAATGGGTGGCGCAAAGCAATGCGGCGCGCGCGCCGATCCTCCAGCAGCTTGTCGGAAAGGGCAAGATGGACCTGCAGAGCGCACGCGCATCGACCGCCGCACTGGCTGCGGTCAGTCTGAAAGCGGGCGGTATCGTCGCCAGCAGGCGCGCGCCCTTCGCGATGGTCGAGGAAATCTGCCTCACCGTGATAATGGCCGGGGTCCACAGCGGCGACACCCTCGCCGCGGAAGCCGGTTAAGTCGTCGGGGCGACAGCGAACCCGTCTACCGAGGCGGTGACCAGCCGGCGGCAGGTCGCATGCGCGGTCTCGCGATCGATCTCGCCACCGCGCACCAGACGCGCCAGTGCCTCGGGTATCCCGGCGGTGAGTTCGAGCAGGACGAATGCCTCGCGCGGCGCGAGGCTGAGCGCACGGCGCGTATCCTCGGCAACGCGCCGCAGCAGGCGGCGAAACTGCCGCTGGCTCTCCGCGCCGAGCGGACTGTCCTGATGCCGTTCGCGCAGGATCAGCTGCAGGATCGGCCCGCTCTCGATCAGGTAGTCGAGATAGGCAGCATAGGCCGCGCTGGCACGCTCACGATAGCCCGCCTCCCCGGAAGCCAGCTCGGGCAGGATACGCGCGGCCAGCCGGTCCAGATGCTGAAGGAACAGCGCGTCGATGATCGCGGGAACACCGTCGAAATAGACGTAGAGGAGGCTGCGGCTGACCCCAACCCGGTCGGCCACCTCGCCGAGCGAAATGTTGAGTGTCCGGCCTTCGCGGATCAGCGTCTGCGCTGCGTCGAGCAGCTGCTGCTCGCGATCACCCTCTGCCGGCATGGCTTCCATGCCCCCGCTGTGCCGCGCACTCACGAAATTGGCAAGGTCGCCACCCGCACTCTCCCACGCTTTATCACTATTGGTTTGACTGTCAGAGGCCGTCTCGGCACCCTGAACGCCATGAGAGGGAGAACCGGGGTGAGCGAGGGCAGGGGCATGACACGGCGCGGGCTTATGAAGGCGGGATCGGCGGCGGGTGCGCTGGCAGTTACGGCCCCGGCGCTGGCCGCTCGCCAGGCGACCGCCGCACCGGTTGCCGAGGCATCGGAGTGGCGCGAGATCACCCCCGCTCTGACTGGCTACATCGCCGGAGCGCGGGGACACCGCATACCCGCCGCGATCCGCGAGCGCGCGCGGCTCCACATCCTAGATACGCTGGCCGCGATCGTGGCGTGCCAGCCGCTCGAAGCGGCGAAGCTTGGGCGCAGCTATGCCGCCGCCATGTCGCCGGGCGGCCAGAGCCCGATCATCGCCTCGCGCCAGACCGCCTCGCCCGTCGATGCTGTGTTCGCCTCGGCGATGACGGCACATGCGGCGGAGATCAACGACTTCATCCCCTCGGCCTATGTCCAGCCCGGCCCGGCCATCGTGCCCGTTGCGCTGGAAGCATCTCGGCTGAACGGCAGGACCGGAGCCGATCTGGTCGGCGCAGTGACGGCGGGCTACGAGATTGCGGGCAGGCTCCCCAAAGCGATCGGCACGCGCAATCTCTACCTCGCCGGGCTCGCAAACCACGGCGTTGCCCCCACTTTCGGCGCGGCGGCGGCAGCGGCAGCGCCGATGGGGCTGTTGCCCGAGCAGGTCGACCACATGCTCGCTTACTGCGCACAGCAGGCATCGGGATCATGGCAATGGCTGCTCGACGTGCGGCATGTCGAAAAGGCGTTCGTCTTCGGCGGCATGGGCGCGCGCAACGGAATGCAGGCTGCGCAGATGGCGAAGCTGGGCTTCACCGGCGTGCCCGCGAGCTTCGACAACGAGAATGCCTGGTTCCGCTGGCGCGCGTTCCAGGGCGAAGGCGCGGACCACGCGTCGCTGGTCGAGGGCCTGCACGAGCATTACGAATTGTCGCTCTCAGCGATGAAGCGCTACCCGGTGGGTGGCCCGACACAGCCCGCGGTTCGCGCGCTGCTCGACCTGCGCAAGAGTGTGATGCCCGGCGAGGTGGAGAGCATCACCGTCGCCATGCCGGGCGAAGCTGCCACGTTCGAGCGCGCCAACATGCCTGCGCTCAACATCCCCTATCTCGCCGCGATCATCATGCTCGACGGACGGCTCGATTTCGTCTCCGCGCAATCGCTCGAGCGGCAGGAGAGCGACACGACGGCGCAGGCCTTCGCACGCAAGGTCACCGTGGTGCGCGACGAGGCGCAGGAGACCGGCGAAGGCGAGGATCGCACCGAAAGCGCGCGGGTCACACTGGTCCGCAAGGACGGGACGCGCGAGGAACGCTACGTGGCCTACGTCCCCGGCTTCCCCACCCACCCGCTCTCTAAAGCCGAGGTGGAAGTGAAGGCCCACGAACTGGTCGAGCCGGTGCTGGGCACGAGCAAGGCAGACCGCCTGGTCGCGCTATGCGACGGACTGGACAGTGCCGAGAGCGTCGATCCGATCATCGAGCTGATGCGCTTCGAGAGCGCCTGACCACGGACAAAAAAGGGGGAGCACCGCGCGGATGCTCCCCCAGTCGACATGAGAGGAAGCTTACTCGGCCGCTTCGGCCAGCGCTTCGCTCTTGCGGTACATCATGTGGTCGTAGTTGGTGCGGTAGAACATGTCCTTCACCTCCTCGTCGAACCCTTCGAGCGAGGCTTCGAACTTGCCGTAGGGATCCTTCGTGCCTTCGGGGTGCGGATAGTCGCTCGAGAACAGGTAGAGCTCGGGCGCGGAATCGCGGATCATGTGGCCCACGTCCTCGTTCGGGAACGGCGTGAAGCGGACCGCGCGCTTGAGGTACTCCGAAGGCATCAGGTCCATGTCCTTCAGGTACTGGTCGGTCTTGTTGAACGAGTACCAGCCGTGGTCGAGCATGCGCAGGAACTCGGGCACCCAGCCCGCCCCACTTTCGATCACGCCGCCGCGCAGATCGGGGAAGCGCTGGAAGACGCCGTCATAGACCATCGCGGTGAGAAATTCCTGCGGCGCGTACCACAGGCACATGAAGTCGGGGAAACGCAGGTTCTCGCCCCCGCCGTGCAGATCCGCCGCGCGCTCGCGCCCGTTGTTGCGGAACTTGGTCGGCTGGGTCTTCGTGCCCGGTCCGATGTGCAGCATGAAGGGGATCTTGTTGTCCTGCAGGAACTGCCAGAACGGATCGAAATCGGGGTGCCCGGGGCTCTTGTCGCCCGCCGGCCCTGCGCTGAACATCACCGCCTTCGCACCGGCGCCGACCGCGCGCTTTGCCTCCGCGAGGCCGCGCTCGGGATCGTCGAGCGGAGTGAACGCGACGCAGTCCATCCGCGGATCGACATCGCAGAATTCCTGCTGCGCCTTGTTGAGAGCGGTAGCCGCGGCATAGCGCTGGTCGTCGCTCTCCGCCTTGGTGATCGCGCCTAGCCCGAAGGTCGGGAAGACCAGCTGGCGCTCGAAGCCGAGCCAGTCGAGCGCTTCGACGCGTTCCTCCTTGTCGAACCCGCCATAGCCGAGCCAGCCTTTGGCACCTTCAATGGGGTTCTCCAGCGCCTTGGCACGCGCCTCGGGATCGCTTTTCCGCGCTTTGGCCGCGTCGATCATCTTGACGATCCGATCACCGCCCTCGCGCTTCGAGTACACCTCCGAGTACATCTCCTTATACTCGCCTTCGAGATGGGCGGCGAGCCAGTCCTGCGTTTCCATCGTGTGTGAATCGGCGTCGTTCACGATCCGGCCCTTGGTATAGGTCATCAGCTTCTCCCTGCGTTGCCCGGCGCACATTGTCACACTAGTTGTTATGGTGTCAACGGTTGTGAATGAAAGCGCCTGCAAAGCGAAGTTTGGCACATTTCGCCGCAGCGGCTTGCTATCGCGGGCGCGGCTGAATATCCGGTATGGAGAACTTGGGGGAGGCTCAACATCGTCGATCTTGTCAAAATCCTTGCGCTCGAAGCGGTCGATACCGCGACCTTCGAAGGGCGCTCCGGCCCGGCCATGGGGCCGCGCCTGTTCGGCGGCCACGCCATTGCGCAGGCGCTGCTCGCGGCATCGGCGGTGGAGGATGGCGCCCGCCTGCCCCATTCCCTGCATGCCCATTTCCTGAAGGCCGGATCGAGCGCGCATCCCGTGCGCTACACCGTCACCCAGCTATCTTCCGGACGCAGCTTCGCGGTGCGCCGGGTCGATGGCTTTCAGGACGACCGGCTGATCTTCACCATGACCGTGTCGTTCCATGTTGAGGAGGCCGGCTTCGAACACGCCGCCCCAGCCCCCTTCCCGCTGGATATCGACGCCGCACTGGCCGGGCTGCAAGCTTGGCGCGCGGGCAATACTCAGGCGGCGAGCGCTCCGATCGTCGAGCGGCTGCAGAAGCGCCCGATCGAGATCGTACCGATCGATCCGGGTCTGCTGTTCGGTTCCGAAGGCCGCGAAGCGAAGACCGCGGTGTGGATGCGGATGCGCGAGCCGACGGGGGAGGACCCGCTGCTCCAGCGCGCGCTGCTTGGCTATGCGTCGGACATGATGTTCCTGCGCAATGCGCTGCTGCCACATGGCATCCGGCCGGGGAGCGATCGCGTCCAGGCCGCCTCGCTCGACCATGCGGTGTGGTTTCATGAGACGCCCGATTTCGACAAGTGGCATCTGTTCGCGACCGAGAGCCCGTGGGCAGGCCACGCACGGGGCCTCAATCGCGGGCATTTCTACGATCTGGATGGCCGGATGGTTGCCACCGTCGCGCAGGAGAGCCTGATGCGACCCAGAAGTGATGCACGAAAGGACTCTCAATGAGCACGACCGAGCCCGCCCTCTTCACCTTCGTCAAACTGACGGTGGCGGATATCGACGCCGCGACCGCCTTCTTCGAAAGCGGCTTCGGCCTGACCCATGCCGACACGGTCGACACGCCGACCTTCCGCGAACACGTGATGACCGGCGCGAAGGGTTCGACCACGATCGTGCTGTTCTACTGGAAGGATGGCCGCGCGATCAACACCGGCAACGGCTACGGCCCGGTGGGCATGGTCTCGCGCGATCTCGATGCCGACCTGGCCCGCGCCCTCGCCGCCGGAGCGAAGCAGAAGGGCGAGACCGTTCAGTTCGGCCCCGCCCGCATCGCATTCGTTCGCGCGCCCGAGGGTCATGAGATCGAGATCATGCAGATGACCGCAGCAGCCACCGCGGGCTGAGGAGAAGCGCGGCGCGCAAAGGCGGCGCTCCCCAATCGCCAGGCCCTAAAGCCCGCGTCCCTCGGGCAGCAGCCGCTGAAGCAGTTCGCGCTCTTCCCCGTCCGGGTCCTGCACCACCTGCGGATCGAGATCGAAGATCATCGTCGCGCGGGTCTGCATGTCGTAGGTCGGCCATTGCGGCAGCGCCGGGGTGTCCGGATTGCCGGTGCGCGCGAAAGCGATCCACGCATCGGCCATCAGGTCGGCCATCCGCTGCGTCTCCGCCGTATCGGGCCCGGTATAGCTGGTCGAGCGCGCGACATTGTCGAACACGAAGGCGATATCGAGCGCGTGCGGCGTCTCCAGCCGCCCACCCTCGACCGGGGTCTTCCAGTCGAGCCGGTACATGTAGACCGGAGCGGACTGCTCGCTCTTGCGCTCTGCCTGAAGCAGCGCCGTGCCGCGATAATTGCGGAAGGTCGCGACTTGGAAGAACACGTCGCTGGCGTCGTAATCGGGGTGCGCCGCGCGCATGCCTGCGATCACCTCATCGACATCGGCACCCCCGGTAAATGCCTTGAGCTTCGCCGGAAGCTGCTCCCATGTCAGCGCGAAGTTCTCCGGACTGCCGAGGCCGCCCTGCAGGCGCATCTCGTTGTTGTTGGTGCCGACCAGCAGCGGGATGTCGGCGCTCACCGGGTTGGCATCGGGCGCGTAAGGCTGACGGGTCAGCGATCGGCCATCCACCACCGGGCGATAGAACGCGCCGCGGCTGCGCGACTTCATCATCGCGGCGATGAAGTCCTCGATCGGCATGGCAGCAAGTTCTTCCACGCTGGAGGCACCGGCAGTGGCCATCAGATCCTTCGCCAGCGGCGTGCCCACGCGCGGGGTAAAGCCTGAGAGCGACATCGAACCCGACTGCGCAATGGTGCGCTGGAACAGCCCGCGCGCACCCTCCATCGCCATCAGCGTGGAGACCTTGGCGGCACCGCCGGACTCACCGAAGATCGTTACATTATCCGGATCGCCGCCGATCGCGTCCGCATGGTCGCGCACCCATTCGAGCGCCTTGACGATGTCCAGACTGCCGAGGTTGCCGCTGTCGGCATATTTCGGATCGTCGGTCAGCCCGCCGAGGTAGGAATAGCCCAGCGCGTTCAGCCGATGGTTGAGCGTGACGACGACCACATCGCCCCGCTCGGCCAGTCGCGACCCGTCGTAGCCATTGCTCGAGCCGGAACCGGTGACGTAGCCGCCGCCGTGAAGCCAGACCATGATCGGGCGCTTCTTCCCGTCGCCAAGGCCCCGCGTCCACACGTTGAGGAACAGGCAGTCTTCGCTGGTGCCGACCGTGTTCGCCCACGAGGCGAATACGGGCACGTCGGGCGAAGGGATCTGCGGGCATTCGCTGCCGAACCGGGCGGCCTCCAGCGGCTGCGACCACGGCTGCGGGTCCGCCGCGCGCTGGAAGCGCCGTCCCTCGGTCGATGCCGCGTAGCGAACGCCGCGGAAGACGTTGACCGTGCCGCTTGCGCCTTCGCGCGAGCCGACCACCGGGCCGTAACTAGTCCGAAGGAGCGGTGCGCCGCCCGCCTGCGCAGCGGGCGCGTCTGCACCCGTGGTCGCGCAGGCCGACAGCCCGAGCGCAGCGGCGGTGGCAAGGCCCGCCCAAAGTTTGCGGATCGTCATTCCCCTCTCCCTCTTGTCTCAATCTTGCGAGTAATATGGCAGCGCGGTCAGGTCGGAGGCGCGCACGCCGCGCGCCCATGCCGCGCGCCCGACCAAGAATTGCTCCTCCGGCGCATCGGTCGGCTCGAGGCCCGACGCGCGGTAGGCCGCACGCATCGCGGCGCGCGCCCTGGCATCGAGCACGGGGATCGCTCCGTCCGGCGCATGAGGATCAGGCGGCAGCAGCCCGCCATTGCCGCCCGAGAGCCACTGGTAATAGCGGTTGTGCTGCCACGGATGCCCGCCCGCGCGGATGACCGGAGCCTGCATCGCGAAGAAGTGCGACAGCGCAGGCTGTATCTGCCGGGCCAGCGCATCGACCTGCGCCATGTCGCCTGCGGCAGAGGCGGCGAGCCAGCGGTTGCCGATTGGCTGCGCAGGGGTCTGCACTGCTTCGGCATTCCATTGCCCGCTCCAGTTGATGTCGAAATGACGCGCGAGCAGTGGCAGGAAATCGAGATTGACCGGCCCCATCGAAAGACGGTCGCCCAGCCGCTGGCACAGCTGCATGGTCGATGTCAGCGATACCGGCTGCGAGATCTTCACCGCCACCACGTTGTCGAGGTCGGCAATCCGGTCGTACACGTCGAGCGGCTGGCCAGCGGGCCCGAGCGCCGGAAACGCGCGCCGCCCGGTTGCGGCATAGAGCATGACCGGAAGCTGCGTGGCGGTGATCCGTTGCGCCATCAGATCGTGCAGCTGGTCGGCGCTGCTATCGGTTGGAAAAGTCGAGGCGAGCAGCACGAGTTGCACGCCCATCTCCTCCAGCGCGCCAAGCAGGCGGAGGTCCGACTCCACCTTGCCGCTGGCGATAATGCCGTGGACCGGCAGGTCATCGCCCGCCTCGTCGATCAGGATGCGATGGAACTCCGCCCATCGTGGATCGCCGGGGAGCGTCCAGTTGATCATCGGCAGCGTGCCGGAAAAGCCCTGCGCGATCGCATGGCGCACATCGTGGCGGATCGCGTCCTCGTCCAGCGTGCGCCCGTCCTCGCGGAAGGTCGGCAGGAACAGGTTCATCAACCCGCGCAGGTTCGCCTTCGCCCACACCCGCTGGGGCGAATCGGCTCTGGGCGCGAGCCGGCCGCCAGCCGGATGCTGCGCACGCAAGGTCGACGCCGCCATCAGCGCAGCCGCCCCGGCAAGCGCACTTCGCCGCGTGATGCGCAATCGCTCCAAGTCCTGCCTCTCCCACTCATCGAACCACACATATCAAGGAACCGGGCATTTGAACGAAAACCATTCACCTTACTTACCCGGACCTTGCAGGCATACCGCATTTACGAAAAGGGCTTAACACGCAAGTCCAATTGGTTCTAGTGTCAGCGCAAACGACAAAGGGAGACTCGGGGATGATGACGCGGCGACAGACACTCGGATCGGCACTCGCGCTCGGCGCTACCGCCATGGCGCGGCCAGCATTCGCGGCGGGCATGTTCCCGATCGTGGAGACGGCGCAGGGCAAGCTGCGCGGCCTGGAATCGGGCGGGGTCTCGATCTTCCGGGGCGTGAGCTATGCTGCCGACACGAGCGGCGCGAACCGCTTCATGCCGCCGCAACCGGTCGAGCCCTGGGCGGGCGTGCGCTATGCGCTGCACTGGACCGACGTCGCCCCGCAAATCCCGGGCGACCGTCGTCATGTTTATGCCGACCTGATCATGGTCGATCGCAATCCCTCAGGGATGGGGGAGGACAACCTCTCGCTCAACCTGTGGTCGCCCGGGCTCGATCCCAATGCGAAGAAGCCGGTGATCGTCGTGCTGCACGGGGGCGGGTTCTACTCCGGCTCGGGCAACTCGGTCGGCATGGACGGGGAGGCGATGGCGCGCTTCACCGACAGCGTGGTTATCGCGATCAACCATCGCCTCGGCGCGTTCGGCTTCCTCCACCTCGCCGAGTTCGGGGGCGAGGAGTTCGCCACCTCGGGCACGGTGGGGATGCAGGACATCGTCGCCGCGCTGGGCTGGGTGCGCGAGAATGTCGCGGCGTTCGGCGGCGATCCGGACCGCGTGCTCGTCTATGGCCAGTCGGGCGGCGGGGCAAAGACCAGCGTGCTGATGGCGATGCCCGGCGGCAAGGGCCTGTTCCACCGCGCGGGCGTGATGAGCGGCTCCGCCCTGCGGATGATGCCGCCCGAAATGGCGAGCGCGACCGCGAAACGGCTGATGGGCGCGCTCGACATCGCACCCGCCGATTTCCGCAAGCTGCAGGAGGTGCCGTGGACCACCCTCCTCGAAACGCAGGCCAAGCTGGAGGCCGCGGACCGCGCCAAGGGCGAGGCACCGCGATCCTTCGCGCCAGTCGTCGACGGGATCGCCCTGCCCCGGCACCCGTGGGACCCGGATGCGCCGGATGTATCCGCCGACGTCCCCATGATCGTGTCCTCCGTGCTCGACGAGCGGGCCTACCGCATGGGCGACTTCGCGATGGACGAGGCGCGTCTTACGGAGTTCGCCCGCAAGCACCTGGGTGACAGGGCCGCCGAAGCGGTTGCCGCCTATCGCGCGGAAGACCCGGACGCCCCGCCCTTCCTGCTCGCCGCGCGGCTCGAATCCGACCTTACCTTCCGCAAATCGGCCTTCGCGCAGGCCGAGCTCAAGGCGAAGCAGGGCGGCGCGCCGGTCTGGACCTACCTCTGGACCCAGCCGAGCCCGGCGGCGGACGGCCGCTTCGGCGCGGTCCACGGGATCGACGTCGCGCCCAGCCTCTACAACACACGCGGCGCGCTCAACGGCTCGAGCAAGGAGGCCAACACGCTCGCCGCCGCCATCGCATCGAGCTGGGCGGCCTTCGCTGCCAATGGCGACCCGAACAACGAGCGCATGCCCGAATGGAAGCCCTACTCCCCGCCCGAGCGCACGACGCTGATCTTCGACGAAGACCTCCGGGTGGAGAGCGATCCGCGCGCCAGCTTCCGCCAATACTGGAAGCCCTGAAGCCCTTAGCCTGACACACCTGACACACTGTCCAGGGGAGAGAAAACTGTCTCTCCCCACGGGCAGGCCGGGGAACCCTGGCGGCATGTCAAAGAGCAGCTTCGGCTCTAGCGCGACGAGGCGATGTAGGACAGCGTCCCACCCCGCCCGGAGGCAAACTAGCCGGCATCGATCGTCAGGCCATCATGCGGGACTGCGCTCACGAAGCGCATCGACGACGCCGGGATCGGCGAGGGTCGAGATGTCGCCAATCTGATCGGGCTGCCCCTCGGCGATTTTTCGGAGAACCCGGCGCATGATCTTGCCCGAACGTGTCTTGGGCAGGTCGGGCGCGAACTGAATGACATCGGGCGTGGCGAACGGTCCGATCTCGCTGCGCACCAGATCGCGCAGTTCCTGGCGCAGGGCATCGCTGCCCTCCTCGCCGGCCTTCAGTGTCACGAAGGCATGGATGCCCTGCCCCTTGATATCGTGGGGCATCCCGACGACGGCGGCCTCTGCCACCAGCACATGCTCGTCGAGCGCGTTTTCGACTTCGGCGGTGCCCATGCGGTGCCCCGACACGTTGATGACATCGTCGACCCGGCCGGTGATCCAGTAATAGCCATCCTCGTCACGCCGCGCGCCGTCGCCGGTGAAATAGGTGCCGGGGAAGGTGCTGAAATAGGTCTGGAAGAAGCGATCATGATCACCGAAGATGGTGCGCATCTGGCCCGGCCAGCTGCGGGTGAGGACCAGATTGCCCTCCGTCGCTCCAGCCAGCACATGCCCTTCGCCATCGACCAGTTCGGGGTGGACGCCGGGAAGTGGCAGGGTCGCGCTGCCAGGCTTGGTCTCGGTCGCTCCGGGGACCGGCGCGATCAGCGCCCCACCGGTTTCGGTCTGCCACCAGGTATCGACGATCGGGCACTCCCCGCGCCCGACGATGTCATGATACCATTCCCACGCTTCGTGATTGATCGGTTCGCCCACCGTGCCCAGCAGACGGATCGAGGACAGGTCATGGCGGATCACCCACCGGTCGCCCTGCCGCATCAGCGCGCGGATCGCGGTGGGCGCGGTGTAGAAGATCGTCACGCCGAGGCGCTGGCTGGTCTCCCACAGACGCCCCGGATCGGGGTAGTTGGGCACACCGTCGAACATGACCGTGCGCGCGCCGTTGGAGGGTGGGCCATAGACGACATAGGTGTGGCCGGTGATCCAGCCGACATCGGCGGTGCACCAGAACAGATCGTCCGCCACATCCTTACCTTCCTCAGGGCCGAACAGCAGATCGTAGGTCAGCGTCGACCACAGCAGATATCCCCCAGTGGTGTGCAGCACGCCCTTGGGCTTGCCGGTCGATCCGGAGGTATAGAGGATGAAAAGCGGATCTTCCGCGTTCATCGCTTCGGGCGGGCAATCGGCGGCGGCATCTGCGCAGGCCTCCTCCCACCAGATGTCGCGCCCCTCGCGCATCGCCACATCGCCACCCGTCCGCTGCATGACGATGACCGTATCGATGCCGCTCGCCCGCTCCAGCGCGCTATCGACATTGGCTTTGAGCGAAATACGCTTGCCACCGCGCGTGCCTTCGTCGGCGGTGACGACCAAGGTGGCACCGCAATCGGCGATCCGGTCGGCCAGGCTGTCGGGCGAGAAGCCGCCGAAGACGACCGAATGGACCGCGCCGATCCGGGCGCAGGCGAGCATCGCAATCGCCGCTTCGGGCACCATCGGCATGTAAAGGATCACCCGATCGCCCTTGCCGATCCCGTAGGCTTTCAGAACATTGGCGAAGCGGCAGACCTGCCCGTGCAGCTCACGATAGGTGAGCGTTCGCCCTTCGCCCGGCTCGTCGCCTTCGAACACGATCGCCGGCTGGTCGCCGCGCGTATCGAGGTGGCGGTCTAGGCAATTGACCGAGACGTTCAGCGCGCCATCGGCAAACCAGCGAATGCCGAAATCGGCCTTGTCGAAGCTGCTCTCGTCCGCCTTCGCCGGGAAGACGCTCCAGTCGAGCCGGTGCGCTTCGTCCAGCCAGAAGGCGTCTGCATCGCTGTCGATCGATGCCTGCATGGCGCGAAGCCTGTCTGCCTTGTGCAACATGGCGATTTCTCTCTCCCCATAGGCCCGGCTTCGCACGAGGAAGCGTCGGCCCGTTCCATTATCGAGGCTGAACATGCCGCCTCGCCCTTCCACCACATCAAGGATAAGCTGCGTGTGTTTACACGCCGCGAATTGCGCCGCGCCGATATAGACCGGCGTGGTGCCGATCGTGCCCAGCAGCACGTCCGACCCGCCGAGGCGGAACTCATCGCGCGGATAGACCATCGGACTTGAGCCGTCACAGCACCCGCCCGACTGGTGGATCAGCACGGGGCCGTGACGTTCGATGATCTGGCCCAGCAGGGCCGTGGCCGCGTCGGTGGCGACCACGCGGCGGACCACGCGGCGGACCACGCGGCCCTCCGGCGCGGCACTTTGCATCATTGGGTCATGTCGAGGACGACGCGCCCCTCGATCTGGCCCTGCCGCATCCGGTCGAACACCGCATTGATGTCGTCCAGACCGGCGGTCGAAATCGTCGCCTTGACCTTGCCATCGGCGGCGAAGTCGAGCGATTCCTGAAGGTCCAGCCGCGTGCCCACGATCGAGCCGCGCACCGTGATGCCGTTCAGAACCATGCCGAAGATGTTGAGCGGGAAATCGCCCGGCGGCAGACCATTGAGCGCAAGCGTACCACCGCGCCCGACCATGCCGACCGCCTGTTCGAACGCTTTCTCGCTCACCGCGGTCACCAGCGCGCCACGCGCGCCGCCGCCGGTCAGACGCTTTACCGTCGCTGCAGGGTCATTGTCGGTCCGCGCGTTCACGGTCTCCACCGCGCCGAGCTTGCGCGCCAGTTCGAGCTTGGCATCGTCCACATCGACCGCGACCACGTTCATCCCCATCGCGACTGCATATTGCACCGCCATGTGGCCGAGCCCGCCGATGCCGGAGATCACCACCGCATCGCCCGGCTTGGTCTCGGTCATCTTCAGGCCCTTGTAGACCGTCACGCCCGCGCACAGCACCGGCGCGATCTCGTTGAAGCCGACATTGTCGGGCAGGTGGCCGACATAGTTGGGGTCGGCCAGAACATAGTCAGCGAACCCGCCATTGACCGAATAGCCGGTGTTGAGCTGGCTCTCGCACAGCGTTTCCCACCCGCCGAGGCAGTGGGTGCAGTGGCCGCAGGCGGTGTAGAGCCAGGGCACGCCGACCCGGTCGCCTTCCTTCACGTGGGTCACGCCCTTGCCCACGGCAGAGACGAAGCCCACGCCTTCATGGCCTGGAATGAAGGGCGGCTCGGGCTTAACCGGCCAGTCGCCTTCGGCGGCATGCAGATCGGTGTGGCACACGCCCGAGGCCTGGATCGCCACCTGGATCATGCCTGGCGCGACTTCGGGCACCGGCACTTCCTCGATCCGCAGCGGCTCGCCAAAGGCGCGGACAACCGCGGCTTTCATGGTCTTGCTCATGACAATTCTCCTGAGTCTTCACTTCTGGAGGGCGCTGCGAAGGGCATGCGTCGCAGCGCCCGAGGGGGGAGGGAGAGGGAAGCGCCTCAGAAGAAGCCGAGCTTCTTCGGGCTATAGCTGACCAGCATGTTCTTGGTCTGCTGATAGTGGTCGAGCATCATGCGGTGGTTTTCGCGCCCGATGCCCGACTGCTTGTAGCCGCCGAACGCCGCGTGCGCCGGATAGGCGTGGTAGCAATTGGTCCACACGCGCCCGGCCTCGATCGCGCGGCCGAAGCGGTAGCAGGTGTTGGCATCGCGGCTCCACACGCCCGCGCCGAGGCCGTAGAGCGTATCGTTGGCGAGGTTAAGCGCCTCGTCATGGTCCTTGAAGGTGGTGACCGAGAGGACCGGGCCGAAGATCTCCTCCTGAAAGATGCGCATCCGGTTGTTGCCCCGGAATACGGTCGGCTTGACGTAGTAGCCGTCCGCGATCTCGCCTTCGAACCGCGCCGCTTCGCCGCCGGTCAGCAGCTCGGCACCTTCCTGCTTGCCGATATCGATGTAGGAGAGGATCTTCTGCTGCTGCTCGGACGAGGCCTGCGCGCCGATCATCGTCTCCATGTCGAGCGGATTGCCCGCCTTGATCGCCTCGACGCGCTTAATCGCCTTGTCCATGAAGCGGTCGTAGATGCTCTCGTGAACCAGCGCGCGGCTGGGGCAGGTGCAGACCTCGCCCTGATTGAGCGCGAACATCACGAGGCCTTCGATCGCCTTGTCGAGATAGTCGTCGTCCTCGCGGCAGACGTCCTCGAAGAAGATGTTGGGGCTCTTGCCGCCCAGTTCCAGCGTGACCGGGATCAGGTTTTCGGTCGCATATTGCATGATGAGGCGGCCGGTGCTCGTCTCGCCGGTAAAGGCGATCTTGGCGATCCGGCTACTGCTGGCGAGCGGCTTGCCCGCTTCGACGCCAAAGCCGTTCACCACGTTGACCACGCCGGCAGGCAGCAGGTCGCCGATCAGCTCCATCAGCACCATGATCGAAGCCGGGGTCTGCTCAGCGGGTTTGAGCACCACGCAGTTGCCCGCCGCCAGCGCCGGGGCGAGCTTCCACACCGCCATCAGGATCGGGAAGTTCCACGGAATGATCTGGCCGACCACGCCGAGCGGCTCGTGGAAATGGTAGGCGACCATATCGTGGTCGATTTCCGAAATGCTGCCTTCCTGCGCACGGATGCAGCCCGCGAAATAGCGGAAATGGTCGATCGCCAGCGGGATATCGGCGGCCATGGTCTCGCGCAGCGGTTTGCCATTGTCCCAGGTTTCCGCGATCGCCAGCTTCTGGAGATTGTCGTCCATCCGGTCGGCGATCCGGTTGAGGATCAGCGCGCGTTCGCCCGCGCTGGTGCGGCCCCATGCGTCTTTCGCGGCATGCGCTGCATCGAGCGCGGCTTCGATATCCGCCGCCTGACTGCGCGCGACCTGACCCACCGCTTTGCCGGTGATCGAGGAGATATTGTCGAAGTAACGCCCATCCTTAGGCGCGACCCACTTGCCGCCGATGAAGTTGTCGTAACGCTCCGCGAACGGGGCGGTCATCGATGCGGCGGGGCTGGTTTGCATGTCCATCAGTTGATCCTCTCGAAAGTGCCGGGTGCTCCCGGTCGTGAGGATGATGGTTCCTTGAAAAGCCCGTGCTGGAAAGGGCGGGCGGGCGGATCGTCGGCGCAACTGTCTCGCTATCGAGACAGTTCTGGAGCTGGCTGTGTCAGCCGCGTGCCAGCCCCACCTTTTCCATCCGCCGATAGAGCGTCGCGCGCCCGATGCCGAGCGCCTTTGCCGCCCGTGTGGCATTGCCATCGGCCTGCGCCAGCGCGCGCCGCAGCACCGCACGCTCCGAGTCGCGGAACGATGCGGAGTCCTCTCCGCCGAGGATTTCCGCCGCGCTGCGCGATCCGGTCAGGCAGTCGTCCGACAGGTTGAGGCGATGGCGTGCGGCATAGGTCGCGCCGATCACCAGATCGTCGCGGTCGACCGCCAGCAGCGCCGCATCGCCGCCCGGCAGGTTGGCATCGATGATCCGGTGCCCTTCGAAGAACTTGCGGAACACGCCGCTTTCGATCCTGCGCGCGGCATCCTGCACGATCTTCTGGACCAGCGCGCCCATCGCCGCGCTGTGATCGTCGCGGCAATTGGAGATGTCGAGCGCGCCCACGAGCCGTCCCGCCGCATCGCGCACCGGCGCGTCCATGCAGCTGATGCCGATATTGCGGGAGGCGAAATGTTCGTCGCGGTGGATCGTGACCGGCCGCCCTTCGACAAGACAGGTGCCGATCCCGTTGGTCCCTTCGCGGCTTTCGCTCCACACGCCGCCCGGGGTCAGCCCGACCTGGTCGAACATTGCCCGGTCGCCCGTCTGGCTTCGCGATTCGAGGATGACGCCGTCCTTGTCCGACAGCATGATCGCGCAGCCGGTGGCGGCGACGGTCTGGAACAGCTGGTCGAGCAGCGGCCGCGCCACCTCCAGCATCAGGCCGTGGCGTTCGCGCCGCTGCGTAAGCTCGCTGCCGGAAACAAGCTCCCGCCCCTGGTCGGCCCCCGCATCGAGCCCGTACTTGAGGCCCGAACGACACCAGCTGGCCGCAACAAACGATTGCGCGGCGCTGGAAGAAGAGTGCAGGACCTTCTCGACCGAGTCTTCGTGCTCGACTGCCATGGCGCACACGTACCGCATTTCGATCGCCTTGGCGACTTATGACGTTGTCATGAACCTCGGATAGGGCGGAGGAATGGGGTTCGAGTGCGCCCCCATATCTTCATGGTGCCGCTGCCCCTACCTAGAACCGCACTTCGACATGCACGTCCACCGATGGCTGCGCTGCGATTGCGACCCGATGCTGGTGCGGTAGCCCGTCCCGATTTTCCAGCCACCAGCCATTTGCAGATCGAGCAGCAGGCTGACTTCGAGATTGTGCCGCGCGGTGCGTCCGGCGAGGGTCGAATAGCTCCGCCATCCGAGGTTCGCATATCCGAGCAACATGCTTGAGCGGCCTGCTAAGTCATAGCCGTACTCCCCGCGCAATTCGGGCCGCAGCAGACCGATGGGCAGCTCTATCGTGTCGCACGCCCGCAGCCCCAGATTGGCGGAGAGACTGTCCACCCGCTGGTCGCCATAGGCGAGGCTGTAGGCCCCGGCGTCGAATTCGGTGAAATAGCCAGTCGTCTTGGCCAATGGCGGAGAGGGTGGGATTCGAACCCACGGTACGGTTGCCCGTACACCGCATTTCGAGTGCGGCGCATTCGACCTCTCTGCCACCTCTCCGCAAAAAAGGGGTGCACGGCAGCGCAGGCAATGCGCGTGCCGGAGGGCCGGGAGGGCGCAGCTAGCCTAATGCGCGGGCGCTGCCAAGCCCCTCTTGCTACGCACCTGTATGAAGCCCGATTCTCGCCCGGCGCACCGCTGCCCATTGTGCCGCGCCCCCCGGACATCTATCTTGTCACGAATGCCGCTTTCGCAGTTCTTTTCCCACCAGGCCGGCCGCCAGATCGAAGTGCCGTTCAAGCGCCAGGCGCGCTTTGGCGTCGGTGACGTGGTGCGCCACAAAATGTTCGATTTCCGGGGCGTGGTGTTCGACATCGACCCAACCTTCGCCAACAGCGAGGAATGGTACGAGGCGATTCCCGAACAGATTCGCCCCGAACGCGATCAGCCGTACTACCACCTCTTCGCCGAAAGCGACGATGCGTACTACGTGGCCTATGTCAGCCAGCAGAACCTTGTCGGCGATGGGACCGGCGGCCCGGTCGACCATCCCAATATCGACGAGATGTTCGATGAATTCGCCGACGGCCGCTACCAGATGCGCCGGGGCATGACCCACTGAGGCTGGAGCGCCGGAGTGTCAGCCCTCCGGTCCGCCTTCGTTCACCGGGATAGTACGTCCGGCTATTGCCGGATCTTCCACCCGGACTTGAGCAGCGCGAAGGTCGCCAGTGCGAGCACCGCGTTGAGCGCGAGCAGACCGCCCGCCGCCATCCACACATCGCCAGCCGTGCCGCCGCCAATATCGCTTTGCCCGATGAAGCCATAGCGGAAGCCCGAGATCACGTAGAAGAACGGGTTGAAGTGGCTGATCGTGTAGAACGGCTCATGCAGCCGATCGAGCGTATAGAACGTACCCGACAGCAGGCTGAGCGGCGCGACCACGAAATTGGTCACCGCAGCGTTGTGATCGAACTTCTCCGCCCAGATCGACGCCATCAGGCCGAAGAAGCCGAGCATCAGCGCACCCATCAGGCCGAACCAGACGATCGCCCAGGCGTGCGACAGCATCAGCTTCGCACCGGGATAGATGAACACCGCCAGCGCCACCGCGCAGCCGACCAGCACTGCGCGGGTCACCGCCGCGCCGACGATGCCTGCCAGCAGCTCGCCATGCGAAAGCGGCGGCATCAGCAGGTCGATGATGGTCCCCTGGATCTTGCCCGAGAGGAAGCTGAAGCTCGAATTGGCGAAGCTGTTCTGCATCATCGCCATCACGATCAGGCCCGGCGCGAGGAAGCTTTCGAACGGCACGCCGAGGATCTCGCGACCACCCCGCCCCAGCGCGACCGAGAAGATCACCAGGAACAGGAGTGTGGTGAAGGCCGGTGCCCACACGGTCTGCGTCTGGACCTTGAAGAAGCGCCGCACCTCCTTGAGGTACAGGCTCCACAGGCCGATGGTGTTGATCCCGTGGATCTTCGGCTCGCCCCATCCGGGCAGATTGTCGGGTGCAGCGCAGGCTGCGGCGAGGCTCTGTTGTGCGGGCGGTGCTTGATCGCTCATGCTGCGCGGCCTAAGCGCTGGCGAAACGGGTGGCAACCCACGGCCCGGATACCTAAGTTGCCTGTCTGGGCACAAAGCAGATGGAATTTCGATGAGTTGGACTGAAGAGCGCACCGCGACCCTCAAGCGCATGTGGGAAGGCGGCTCTACCGCGACCGAGATCGCCAAGGAACTGGGCGAGGTGTCGCGCAATGCGGTGATCGGCAAGGCGCACCGCCTGGGCCTGAAATCGCGCCCGTCCCCGGTCAAATCCGCGGAAAAGAAGGCCCCTGCCAGCAAGGCCAAGCCTGCGCCCAAGAAGAAAGCGGCTCCCGCGCCCGCACCTGCTGCTGCGCCCAAGCCTGCCGCGCCCAAGCCCGCCCCCGCCGTGGCCAAGGCCCCCGCGCCCTCGCCAGCCCCGGCCCCTGCCCCCGCACCGGCGCAAGGCCCTGCGGCACCCACTGGTTCGGCAGAGCAAGCCGCGCCCCGCTCCAACATGCCGCGAGTCGTTTCGGTCGGCCCCGGCGGTTTCCTGCGTCAGGGCCCCGGCGACCAGCAGCCGCCGATCCCGCCCGCACCGCCGCGTCGGCTGGTTCCGGCCAAGCCCGATCCCTCGATCGCGGACAAGACCAGCCTGCTCGATCTGAGCGACAAGGTGTGCCGTTGGCCGATGGGCCATCCGGGCGAACCCGATTTCCACTTCTGCGGCGAAGCGGTGAACCCCGGCTTCCCCTACTGCGTCGAACATTGCGGCCGGGCCTATCAGGCGCAGCTGCCGCGCGGCAGCCGCCGCCCCCCGCCGCCGCTGCCCTATGGCGGTCCGCGCGTTCGCTAATAAAGGCCGCGCACTAGTATCAGATTTCGACAGCCCGGCTCTCCACCAGCGAAAGCCGGGCTGTTTCGCGTTGAACAGGAGGAAATACACATGGCCCTATCGCTGCATCAGGCGATCATTCCCAACTGGCTGCAGGTGCTCGGCGCGGTCGACGGCCTGCTCGACAAGGCCGAGGGCTACGTCGCGGACGGAAAGGCAGGCGAGAAAGAGCTGCTGGAGACGCGCCTCGCCGACGACATGCTGCCGCTGGCCTACCAGTTCAAAAGCTGCTGGACGCATACGCACCTGGCGCTCACCGCGGTGCACGAGGGACACTTCTCGCCCGACATGAACCCCTACCCGGAGGATTTCGCGTCCCTGCGCGACATGATCGCGACGGCGCGCAAGACCTGCGAGCAGGCGAGCGAGGACGCGCTTGAGCAGATCGCCGGAAACGACATGGTGTTCACCATCGGCGACAAGTTCCGGCTGGACTTCACCGTGCAGGACTTCCTGCTCAGCTTCTCCAACCCGAATGTCTATTTCCATTCGGCGACCGCCTACGACATCCTGCGGATGGCAGGCGTGGAGATCGGCAAGCGCGACTATCTCGGCGCGCTGCGCCTGAAACCGGCGGGCTGACGCTCCGCCTCAGCGCTTGCGCGCAAACCAGATCGTGTGGCGCGGCCCCTTGTTGTTGGGCCGCGCGCGCACTTCGCGCACCTCGACCTCGAACCCGCCATCCTTCAGCCGCGTGGTGAACTTGTGGTCGGGCGCGGCGGACCACACCGCCATGATCCCGCCGGGGTTGAGCGCATCCTTCGCCTTGGCGATGCCGGTGCGGGTGTAGAGCCGGAAATTGCTGTCGACCACGATCCCGTCCGGCCCATTGTCGACGTCGAGCAGGATCGCATCGTACTTGGGCGTCGTGCCATCATTGGCATCGTCGATCAAAGCTTCGACATTGCACAGGATCACCTCGCCGCGCGGATCGTCGAGGCTCTCGCTGCTCAGATGCGCCAGCGGCCCGCGTGCCCACTCGAGGATTTCGGGCACCAGTTCGGCCACGGTCACGCTGCCGCCTGCGGGCAGGTGCGCGAGCGCAGCGCGATAGGTGAAGCCCATGCCAAAGCCGCCGATCAGGATGCGCGGCTTGCTCGCCCCCAGCTCGGCCAGCGCAAGCACCGCGAGCTGTTCTTCGGAAAACTGCATCCGGGTGCCCATCAGCTCGTCCCGGCCGAGCATGATGATGAAATCGCGCCCGTGGCTGACCAACGTCAGCTCCTTGCCGTCGGGGATCTGGGCAGTGGCTATTGTTTCGCGTGGCAGCATGGGCGTTGCGATAAACGCTACCGCGCGCGGGGGATAGGCCGGAACACGGACCCGTCGGGAAAAGTTATCGAGACAACCCCCGAAGGAGAATTCCCATGACCACCACCGCCCGCATCGCCGTCGTCTCCGAAGCCGGAGCCGACTTCGCCATCGAAGAGCGCGAGATCGCCGATCCCGGCCCGCACGAGGTGCTGATCGAGCTGGTCGCCACCGGCGTGTGCCACACCGACCTCGCGGTGCAGGCGGGCGACCTGCCGACCAATTTCCCGGTCGTCCTCGGCCACGAAGGCGCAGGAAGGGTCATCGCGACCGGTTCGCACGTCACCGGCATTGCCGAGGGCGACCATGTGGTGCTGTCCTACGGCTCGTGCGGGCATTGCCGTCCCTGCCAGGAGGGCGATCCTGCCTATTGTGCCGACTTCAACCCGCTCAACTTTTTGAACAAGCGGCAGGGCGACGATGCGCCGGTGTTCGACGACGGCCCCAACGCCGCCTTCTTCCAGCAGTCGAGCTTCGCTACCTACTCGATCGCGCACGAACGCAACGTGGTGAAGATCGAGGCCGACGTGGACATCTCGCTGCTCGGCCCGCTGGGCTGCGGCATCCAGACCGGTGCGGGCGCGGTGATGCGCACCGCGCAGCCGCCTGCGGGATCGAGCCTGCTGGTCTCTGGGGTGGGCAGCGTCGGCATGGCCGCCGTGATGGGCGCGAAGGTGGCCGGATGCTCGCCGATCATCGCGGTCGATACCAACGAGGACCGGCTGACGCTCGCGAAGGAACTGGGCGCGACCGACACCGTGCATGTCACCAAGGACACCGACGTCCCCGAGGCCGTGCGCAAGATCGTGGCGGGCGGCGTGGACTACGCGATCGAATGCAGCGGCAATGCCACAGCAGCGCGCGGTGCGTGGGGTTCGCTTGCCAACCGTGGCACGCTGGTGGTGGTCGGCGCACCGCCCGCGGGCACCGAATATTCCTTCGACGCCAACGAACAGATCCTCTCGGGTCGCAAGATCGTCGGCTGCGTCGAGGGCGATTCCAAGGTGAAGCAGTTCATCCCGACGCTGGTCGATCTCTACCAGAAGGGGCAGTTCCCGTTCGACAAGCTGGTCAAGCGCTACCCGTTCGACAAGATCAACGAAGCGGTCGCCGACCTGCATGATGGCAAGGTGTTCAAGCCGATCCTCGAAATGGGCTGATCCGGCGACGGACGGCGGTTCGCAACTGGCCCGGGCCGCGGGGGCAAAAGCCTTCGCGGTCCTGTGCGTATGTGCGTCAGGGGGCTGAGGGCACGCCGCCGAGCGGCGCGTCGATCTCCAGCCGCGCGACCGTGCCGGGCCCCACCGGCGCTGCGGCCATGGTAAAACGCCCGCCGAGCGATTGCGCAAGCGTGCGTGCGATCTTCAGCCCCAGACTTTCGGCACGTGCCAGGTCGAAGCCCTCCGGTAGCCCCACCCCATCATTGGCCACGATCACCTCGGTGCCGCCTTCGAAGGGCGCGACGGTGACCACGATCAGCCCGCCCTCACGCGATCCGAAGCCGTGCTCGATCGCATTGTTGAGCGCTTCGGCCACGACCAGCGCGGTGGGGATCGCCTTGTCCGGCGGCAGCACGGTGTCCGCATTGGCGACGAATTCATATCCCAGCCCGGTCCGACCCGAGGCCGCTATCACATCGCGGCAAATCTGGTCGATATAGGCCGCCAGGCTCACCTGCGCGCCTGCCGGGTCGTAAAGCTGGCGCTGGATGCGACCGACGAGGCCCAGCCGCCGCGATGCCTCGTCCAGCGCGGCGCGCGCGCCCTCGTCTGTCATGCGGTTCTTCTGCAACGAGATGAGCGAGCCGACCATCTGCAGGTTGTTGCCGACGCGGTGCTGCAACTCCTTGAACAGCACCTCGGTATTGTCCTTCAGCGCGATGCTACGGCGGCGCTCCGCATCGAGATCGCGATTGGCGACCTGCATCCAGTGGATCAGCGTGATGTCGACCGAAACGATGAAGATGTAGAAGCCCAGCGCCAGCGCGGAACCGAAATGCAGTTCGAAGCTGCCGAAAGGCGCGATGAAGAAGAACCACGACAGCATCCCGCACAGCACGGCGCACACCGTCCCCGGCCCCACTCCGAAGAAGAAGGCGGTGACGATGACGGCGGGGAAAAAGGTGAGATAGGGGAAGCCCGGCGGCAGCCCGTCCCCGATGACATACCGGATCGCCCACGCGACGAAGGTCAGCAGCAAGGCGACACCGTAGCCGATCCACGGGCGATTGCGCGCGAGCGGAAGGCGAGAGACGAAACGGCGCGCCACGCCGGGTGATTTCGGGTTCACCGATTCTGTTGGGACGGCGTGCGACACCTCCGGCAAATGCCAGCGCTTCAAGTCGGGCGCAAAGAAAAAAGGCTGCGGAAGCAATGCTCCCGCAGCCTTTTCTATGTGTTCTGGCGAGAGACTTAGTCGTCGTCGCGCAGGAAGGCAGGCATGTGCGCGGGGCCGTCGCCACCGCCGTTATCGCCGCCCTTGTCGCCGCCACGGTCGTCGCCGCCACGGCCGCGACCACCGCCGCCGCCGCGACCGCCACGGCCACCGCGACGATCGCCGCCACGGTCACCACGAGGGCCACGATCACCGCCGCCTTCGCGCTTCTCACGCGGCGGGCGGGTGTCTTCCAGCTCTTCGCCGGTTTCCTGGTCGACGACGCGCATCGACAGGCGGACCTTGCCGCGCTGGTCGATCTCGAGGACCTTGACCTTAACTTCCTGGCCTTCGGACACGACATCGGTCGGCTTTTCGACCCGCTCGTTCTTCATTTCGGAGACGTGGACGAGGCCGTCCTTGCCACCCATGAAGTTCACGAACGCACCGAAATCGACGATGTTGACGACCTTGCCGGTGTAGATCTTGCCGACTTCGGCTTCCTCGACGATGCCTTCGATCCACTTGCGCGCGGCTTCGATTTCGTCGGCATTGCTCGACGAGATCTTGATCACGCCTTCGTCGTCGATGTCCACCTTGGCACCCGTTTCGGCGACGATCTCGCGGATCACCTTGCCGCCCGTGCCGATCACGTCGCGGATCTTCGACTTGTCGATCTGCATCGTCTCGATACGCGGAGCGTGCTTGGAGACGCCCGTACGCGCCGAGCCCAGCGCCTTGGTCATCTCGCCAAGGATGTGCGCGCGGCCGGCCTTCGCCTGCTCGAGCGCCTTGGCCATGATTTCCTGCGTGATGCCGGCGACCTTGATGTCCATCTGCAGCGAGGTGATGCCGCTTTCCGAACCGGCGACCTTGAAGTCCATGTCGCCGAGGTGATCTTCGTCACCCAGGATGTCCGACAGAACGGCGAAGTCGTCGCCTTCCAGGATCAGGCCCATCGCGATGCCCGAGACCGGACGCTCGATCGGAACGCCTGCGTCCATCATCGACAGACAGCCACCGCACACCGTCGCCATCGAGGACGAGCCGTTGGACTCGGTGATGTCGGACAGTACGCGGATCGTGTACGGGAAGTCTTCATGGCTCGGCAGCACGGGGTGCAGCGCGCGCCATGCGAGCTTGCCGTGGCCGATCTCGCGACGGCCGGTGAAGCCGAAGCGACCCACTTCGCCGACCGAATAGGGCGGGAAGTTGTAGTGCAGCATGAAGTGATTGTACGACAGGCCTTCGAGCCCGTCGATCATCTGCTCGGCATCCTTGGTGCCCAGCGTGGTGGTGCAGATCGCCTGCGTCTCACCGCGCGTGAACAGCGAGGAACCGTGGGTGCGGGGCAGCAGGCCCACGATCGCTTCGATCGGGCGAACCTCGTCGAGCTTGCGCCCGTCGATCCGCTGGCCGTCCTTGAGGATGGCGCCGCGAACGATCTCGCTTTCCAGCTTCTTGACCAGCTTGATCGCGGTCATCTTCTGCTGGCCGTCGAACTCTTCGCTCGAATAGTGCGCCTTCACCTTCTCGCGCGCTTCGTTGAGCGCGTCCGAACGGGCGGACTTGTCGGTCAGCTTGTAAGCCTTGGCGATGTCGTCACCGATCATCTGCTTGATCGCCGACTTCATGTCCGCATGGTCGTCGCCCGAGGCGAGTTCCCACGGATCCTTGGCGGCCTGCTCGGCCAGCTCGATGATCGCACCGATGACCTTGCGGCATTCGTCATGCGCAAACATGACCGCGCCGAGCATTTCTTCCTCGGTCAGTTCCTTGGCTTCGGATTCGACCATCATCACCGCGTCGTTGGTCGCGGCGACGACCAGGTCGAGGCGACCTTCGTCGTCCAGAGCGGCGCTCTGGGTCGGGTTCAGTTCGTATTCGCCATTGCGGAAGCCGACGCGTGCCGAGGCGATCGGGCCCATGAAGGGCACGCCGCTGATGGTCAGCGCAGCCGAGGCCGCGATCATCGCAACGATATCGGGCTCGGTCTCGCCATCGAAGCTGAGGACCTGCGCGATCACGTTGATTTCGTTATAGAAACCTTCGGGGAACAGCGGCCGCACGGGGCGGTCGATCAGGCGTGAAACCAGCGTTTCCTTCTCGGTCGGACGCGCTTCACGCTTGAAGAAGCCGCCCGGGATGCGCCCGGCGGCGGAGAACTTTTCCTGATAGTTGACGGTAAGGGGGAAGAAATCCTGCCCTTCCTTCACCTTCTTGGCGGCGGTCACGGCGCACAGCACCACGGTTTCGCCATAGGTGGCCAGCACGGCGCCGTCGGCCTGACGGGCGATGCGGCCGGTTTCCAGAGTGAGGGTCTTTCCGCCCCACTCCAGACTGACTGTTTTCGTATCGAACATTGATTATCCTTCTGACCCGCCAGCCTTATTGCACGGCGGGGCCTACTGCCGGGGATACCGTCCCGGTCCGGTGCGGGGCGCTTCATATGCCCCAGTTGACCGCGCCCTGCCGGATTGCAGGATCACGGATAGACGAAGGGGCGGCCCATTCGAGCCGCCCCTCCGAGAAAACTCTTACTTGCGAAGACCCAGCTTCTGGATCAGCGCGTTGTACCGCTCGACATCTTTCTTCTTGAGATAGGCGAGCAGGTTGCGGCGCTTGTTGACCATCATCAGGAGACCACGACGGCTGTGATTGTCCTTGTGGTTATCCTTGAAGTGCTCGGTCAGGTTGCGGATCCGTTCGGTCAGGATCGCGACCTGCACTTCGGGACTGCCCGTGTCGTTGTTGCCCTGGGCGTTGTCCTTGATGATCTCTTGCTTGCGCTCGGCAGTAACCGACATTCATTCTACTCCGCGACATCTGGAAAGTTGAAACCCCGCACGATTCGCATCGTGCCGCCTTCGATCTCCACCAGCGCAACCGGGACGCTGCCCGATTTCGCAAAATAGAGCCCGTCGGCATGGGGCAATCCGGAAAGGACCCGGCCCTGGCGGGCCGCCTGCGCTTGCTCCGGATCGAGGGAAAGGGCCGGGATGTCGTCCAGCCCCGCCTCTATCGGCAGGAGTAGGTCTTGAAGCTGCGCGCCGTTACCGATTTCGCCCAGTTTGTCCAGCGAAATCGCCTGTTCCTCGGCGAACGGGCCTGCGCGCGTTCTTCTCAAGTAGGTAACGTGCCCCCGCGTGCCAAGGGCCAGCGCGATATCCCGTGCAAGGGACCGGATGTAGGTGCCCTTGCTGACCGTCGCCTCCAGTGTAACGCTCTCGGCAACTTCGAGCGGTGCGGACGGATCGAACGGGTCCGGGCGGCCGGTGGTGGTCTGGAAGGTGGATTCGAGATCTTGATCCTCATCGGACGTTCCGGTCCGCGGGCTGGATGCTGAAACGAGTTCAGCATGACGGTAAAGCGCCAGCGAGTGAATCGTCACCTTGCGCGCCTTCAGCTCGACGTCTTCCCCTGCCCTCGCCAGGTCGTAGGCACGCTTGCCGTCGACCTTCAGCGCCGAAAAAGCCGGCGGCACCTGCTCGATCGGGCCGGTAAAGCGGTCGAGCACGCCAGCCACCGCAGCCAGCGGAGGGAAGCGGTTCGAGCGCGCGATGACCTCGCCCTCTGTATCGAGCGTGTCGGTCTCCTCGCCGAACTGGATCGTGAAGACATAGGTCTTGGTCGCATCGAGCATGCGGCCCGCCAGCTTGGTCGCCTCGCCCAGAGCGATCGGCAGCACGCCTTCGGCCAGCGGGTCGAGCGTGCCGCCATGACCGATCTTGGTCTTGGCATAGCCACCTTCGCGCAAGGTTCGCTTCACCGCGCTGACGCCCTGGGTCGAACCCATTCCGCGCGGCTTGTCGAGCACGATCCAGCCCGAGGGCGGCATCTTCTTGTCTTTGTCGTTCACGAAACCCGCCTAGCCAAACCGCGCCGGATAGGCCAATTGCTTAGGTGTATGAGCGAGCCTTTCGACCTTCTCGTGATCGGTGGCGGCATCAACGGCGCCGGTATCGCCCGCGATGCTGCGGGCCGCGGCCTGTCGGTGCTGCTGGTGGAGAAGGACGATCTCGCCGCGCACACCTCCAGCGCCAGCACCAAGCTGGTCCACGGCGGCCTGCGCTATCTCGAATATTACGAGTTCCGGCTGGTGCGCGAGAGCCTGCAGGAGCGCGAGGTGCTGCTGAGCAACGCGCCGCATATCATCTGGCCGATGCGCTTCGTTCTGCCCCACCATTCCGGCCTGCGCCCCGCCTGGCTGCTGCGGCTCGGCCTGTTCCTGTACGACCATATCGGCGGGCGAAAGCTGCTCCCACCCACCAAGAGCGTGAACCTGCGAGAGCCGCCGCACGCCATGATCCTCAAGCCCTTTCTCAAGCGCGGGTTCGAATATTCGGACTGCTGGGTCGAGGATTCGCGGCTGGTCGTGCTCAACGCGCTCGATGCGAAGGAACGCGGGGCAGATATCCGCACGCGCACCGAATGCACCGGGCTGGCGCGCGAGGGCGACCTGTGGCGCGCAACCCTGCACGACGGCGCTAGCGAGACTCAGATCAGCGCGCGGATGGTCGCCAACGCCGCCGGGCCGTGGGTCGATCAGGTGTTGCAGCGCGCGCTCCACCGCAACACCCCCGCCCACCTGCGACTGGTCAAGGGCAGCCACCTGATCGTGCCCAAGCTGTGGGACGGTGCGCATTGCTACATCTTCCAGAACGGCGATGGGCGAATCTGCTTCGCGATCCCCTACGAACAGGACTTCACCCTGCTGGGCACCACGGACGAGGCGTTCGAAGGCGACCCCAACGAGGTCGCGATCAGTCAGGACGAGGCCGCCTATATCTGCGCGTCGGTGAACGAATATCTCGCCACACAGGTCCGCCCGGAGGACGCGGTGTCGAGCTATTCGGGCGTGCGCCCGCTGTACGAGGATGCGGCGGCCAGCGCCTCCGAAGTCACCCGCGACTATGTGTTCGAAGTCGATGATGAAGGCGGCGCGCCGATCCTGTCGGTCTTCGGCGGCAAGATCACGACCTTCCGCAAGCTCGCCGAACATGCGCTCGAAAAGCTCGCCGTCGGGGGCAAGCCGTGGACGCACGACGCGCGTCTGCCGGGCGGAGACATGCCGGTGGCGGGCCATGCAAAAGTGGTCGCCGCCTGCGCGTGGTCGGGCCTGCCCGAACATGTCCTCGCGCGGCTCGTGCGTGCCTACGGCATTCGGATCGCGGATATCATTGGTAGCGAAGCGGCACCGGCGGATCTTGGCGCAGAAATCGCGCCCGGCGTGTTCGAGGCAGAGTTGCGATACCTGCGCGATGTCGAGTTCGCCCGTACCGGCGAGGACGTGCTGTGGCGGCGCAGCAAGCTGGGTCTGCATCTGAACGAAGCAGGCCGATCGGCCATCGCCCGCTGGTTCGACGCCTAGGCGGGGGTCTGCCCCGCAATCCAATCGGCAAGGCGCAGGAATTGCTCCAGCATCCATTCGACCGGCGGGCCGATGGTGTTGGAAATTATGCCGGTATCGGGAAACACCCACACCACCGCGATCAGCACCACGAACAGGATCATCCCGACCTGCTGCAGCTTGTTCCAGTACACCGCCCAGCTGCGCGGCAGCAGGCCTTCCACAATGTGCGACCCGTCGAAAGGCGGGATCGGCAGCAGGTTGAAGAAGGCGAGGAACACGTTGATCAGGATGAAGAAGAACAGCGCACTGGGGATCAGCGCGATTGCCCCGTCCGCTCCGGTAACCTGCGGCAGGCCGGTATCGCTCGACGCGAGCATCGCGCCGTCGGGCGCGCTCAGGCCGAACAGCACCGCGCCGATCAGCGCGAGCAGCAGGTTGGTCAGCGGCCCTGCGGCGGCGACCAGCATCATCCCGTAGCGCGGATTGTTCAACCGACCACGCACCACCGGCACCGGCTTGGCCCAGCCGAAGATCGGCCCGCCGACCAGCGCGAGAAAGCCCGGCACCAGCAGCGTGCCGACAGGGTCGACATGCCTGATCGGATTGAGCGTCAGCCGCCCGCGATCATAGGCAGTGGTATCGCCCAGCAGCATCGCGACCCAGCCATGCGCCACCTCGTGGCAGACGATCGCGACGATCAGCGCAGGGATCAGCAGCGCGGCAAATGTGAGGGTGTCGGTCATGCCCGCCTATGTGGGGTCGGCGGGGGCGGAAACGAAGTGCATCCGGCACACCGCAACATAGCGCTCGTTCCCGCCGATCTCGGTCTGCGCGCCGTGCGTCACCGGCTCGCCGGCATCATCCACCCGCTGGTTCATCGTCGCCTTGCGTCCGCAGTGGCACACCGCCTTCATCTCGACGAGCTTGTCGGCAATGCCCAGCAGCGCTGCCGAGCCGGACCATAGCTGGCCCTGAAAATCGGTCCTCAGGCCGTAGCAGATCACCGGGATATCGTGCCGGTCGGTCAGCCGGGCCAGCTGCCACACCTGATCGCGGGTCAGAAACTGCGCCTCGTCCACCAGCACGCAGGCGAGCTTGGGATCGGCCGGACCGCGCCCCGCAGCCTCCTCGCGCACGCGCGCGGCGACATCGGTTTCGGGGGTGAAGCGGTGCGCATCGCTGGTCAGGCCGATCCGGCTGTTGATCGCGCCGAACGCCGGGCGATTATCGACCGCGGCGGTCCACAGCGAGACGTCCATGCCCCGCTCGCGATAGTTGAACGCGGTCTGCAGCAGCAGCGCGCTCTTCCCCGCATTCATGCTGGCGTAGTAGAAATAGAGCTTGGCCATCGGCGGTGTCGCAGCGGGGCCGCCTATTCTTCCCCGTCGCCCGGATCGTCGTCCAGATCGCGCGCGACCTTGGGGTCGCTCAGCAGGCGTTCGATACGGTCCGCCTCGTCGAAACTCTCGTCCGGGCGGAACTGCAGCTTGGGCGCGAATTTCAGGCCGAGGCGCTTGGCCACTTCGCGCTGGAAGAACGCGGTATTGGTGCGCAGCGCCTTGACCACGACATCCTCATCCTCGCCCAGCAGCGGCTTTACGTAGACGCTGGCGTGCTTGAGGTCGGGCGTCATCTTCACTTCGGTGACGCTGACCGAGTGCGCGCTCAGCGTCTCGTCGTGCACCTCGCCCCGAGTGAGCAGTTCGGACAGGATGTGCCGCACCCGCTCGCCCACCTTGAGAACGCGGACCGATTGCTGTTCGGCGGAAAATTGCTGTTTTGCCATTATGCCGCACGACATAGGCATGCGGGGGCGCGCGCTCAATCCCCCGGCGCTAGTCGCGCCCTGGCACGTGTGTAGGAATCGCGGTGGAGGTGGCGCGGGCGAGCAGTCGGCCCTCGGAATCGAACAGCTCGCCTTCGAGGAAAGCGACCTTGCGCCCCGCCTTCACCACGCGTCCCTTGGCGGTGATCCGCTCGAGCGGGACCATACCCACGAAGCTGATGTTCATATCGAGATTGAGCGGCAGTGCGGCATTGTCGCTATGCGCAAGCAGCGCGGCACCCATCACCTCGTCTAGGAAGCCCGCGATCAGGCCGCCCTGCACCGCTCCGCGTGGCGAGGCGAAGCTGGGTGGCGGATCCTAGGTGAAGGTCACTTCGCCCTTCTCGGCATCCCATGACTGGAACTGCGACCCCATGAGCTCTGCCGACGGCGAGCGCCGGGTCTTGAAGAGTTCGGTCACCGATCGCGGTCTTTCTCGGACAGGCGATCGAGAATCCTGGACAGAAGCAGAGATTGGCGACGCTGCTCCTTCACCATCGAAACGATTCCCCAGATAAGGATCAGCGCGAAGACGATGGATATCATCCCGCTTACGAATGCTGCGAATGGCATGACCTGCTCCTGACGTCCCTAACCCTTCGATCGAGACTAACGACTGGGACGAGGGGCTACAACGTCTGCCCGGGCTTCTTTGCGCGCTTGCTCCGGAGCCGCCAGGCCATCAGCTGAGCCGAGCATGAGCGGTCATGAAGAGTTCGCACATGGTAACGCCGAAGCTAGGGGGAGAGCGAAGCCTATAACGACGATGGGGAGGCAACCATGCGTTACGCCGCTATCGACGTAACGCCAGTTGCGCCCCCACCAGGTCTTCTTCTTTTCACGCTCTTCGGAGTTGCGCTTTCGAACTCGGATCTTCGGCGTACCTCGTTCCTTACAGCGTCCGTTCACGCTCCTCGACTTCGAAGACTTCGAGCTGGTCGCCCGGCTTGATGTCGTTCGTGTCTTCCAGCACCACGCCGCATTCGAGGCCTGCGCGGACTTCGTCGACGTCGTCCTTGAAGCGCCGCAGCGAGGCGATGGTGGTCGACGAGACGATGACATCGTCGCGGGTGAGGCGGGCGTGGAGACCCTTGCGGATAACGCCTTCCTCGACCAGCAGACCGGCCGCCTTGTCCTTCTTGCCGGACTTGAAGACTTCCTTGACCGCTGCGCGACCGACGACGTGTTCGATCCGCTCCGGACCCAGCTCGCCCGCCATCTCCTTCGCGATCTCTTCGGTCAGGTGGTAGATGACGTCGTAATACATCATCCGCACGCCTTCGCGTTCGATCTGCTGGCGCGCCTTGGCGTTGGGACGCACGTTGAAGCCGATGATCGGCGCATTGCCGGCAGCCGCCAGCGTCACGTCGTTTTCGGTAATCGCGCCCACGCCCGAGTGCAGGATGCGCACCTTGATGTCGTCGTTGGACAGGTTGGTGAGCGCGGTCTTGATCGCCTCGACCGAGCCCTGCACGTCCGCACGGACCAGCAGCGGGAACTCGATCGCCTTGTTGGCAAGCCCGGCGAACATCGCGTCGAAATTGGTCGGCGCCAGCGCGGTGCGCTGCTCGTTCGCCTTGTCCTGACGATATTCGGCGACTTCGCGCGCACGCTGCTCGTTCTCGACCACGGTCAGCTGGTCGCCGGCATTCGGCACCCCGCCGAGGCCGAGGACTTCGACCGGCATCGAAGGCCCGGCTTCCTTGATCTGCTTGCCCTGATCATCGATGATCGCACGGACGCGCCCGCTCATCGTACCGGCAACCAGCGCGTCGCCCTTCTTGAGCGTACCGCGCGTGACCAGAACCGAGGCGACCGGGCCACGGCCCTTGTCCAGCTGCGCCTCGATCACGGTGGCTTCGGCCATGCGATCGGGGTTGGCCTTGAGCTCCATCAGCTCGGCCTGCAGCGCGATCTTTTCGAGCAGTTCGTCGAGCCCGGTGCCCTTGAGCGCGGAAATCTCCACGTCCTGCACGTCGCCCGACATCGCTTCGACTATGACTTCCTGTTCCAGCAGGCGCTCGCGCACCTTCTGGGGGTTGGCGTCTTCCTTATCCATCTTGTTGATGGCGACGATGATCGGCGTCCCGGCAGCCTTGGCGTGGCTGATCGCCTCGACCGTCTGCGGCATGATGCCGTCGTCGGCGGCGACCACCAGCACCACGATATCGGTGACGTTGGCACCGCGTGCACGCATCTCCGTAAAGGCGGCGTGGCCAGGCGTGTCGAGGAAGGTGATCTTGTCGCCGTTCTTCGTCTTCACCTGGTAGCTGCCGATATGCTGGGTGATGCCACCGGCTTCGCCGCGGGTCACATTGGTGCCGCGCAGCGCATCGAGCAGGCTGGTCTTGCCGTGATCGACATGGCCCATGATCGTGACCACGGGCGGACGCGGCTTCAGGCTTTCTTCCGGATCGACATCCTCTTCGGCCTTGATGTCGATATCGGCATCGGAGACCTTCTGGATGTTGTGGCCGAACTGCTCGACCAGCAGTTCCGCAGTGTCCTGGTCGATCGTCTGGTTGACGGTGACCGCCATGCCCAGGCTGAACAGTTCCTTCACCAGATCCGCGCCCTTTTCGGCCATGCGGTTGGCGAGTTCCTGCACGGTGATCGCCTCGGGGACGACCACGTCGCGGACCTGCTTCTCGCGCGGCTTGGACGAGCCGCCGCCCTGTATCCGGCGTTCCTTCTCACGCGCACGCTTGAGCGCCGCGAGGCTGCGGGCGCGGCGGCCCTCGTCCTCGTTGAGCGCCTTGGTGACGGACAGCTTGCCGGAACGGCGCTTGTCGGGCCGCTCTGCCGCGCGAGCGGGTTTGTCTTCCTTCTTGGCCTTTTTCTCGGGCTTCTTGGGCTCGGGCCGCTGCACGGGAGTAAACTTGCGCGCTGCGGGCACCGCCTTGCCGGTGGACGCGGGCTTGGCGGCCTCTTCGGGCTGCGCAGCTTCCGGCTCGACCTCGGCTGCGGGGGCCTTGGGCGGAGCCTTGGCTTCTTCCTCGGCCCGCTTGGCAGCTTCTTCTTCTGCCTTGCGGTTTTCCTCGGCGCGCTTCTTCTCGTCCTCGGCGGCCTGGCGGGCCTTCTGGTCGTCACGCTTGCGCGCCTCTTCAGCCATCCGCAGGCGATCTTCCTCGGCCTCACGCTGGAGCCGGGCGACGCGTTCCTGCGGAGTTTCGTCGGCAGGCGCTGCCTTCTTGGGCGCAGGCTTCTTCGCCGCGGGCTTGGGAGCGGGCGCAGGCGCAGGCGCGGGGGCCGGAGCAGGCGCGGGCGCTGCCTCAGGCGCTTTCGCTTCTTCGGCGGACGACGGAGCCGGTGCGGCCTCGCCGGGCTTGAGGATCTTGCGACGACGCTTCACCTCGACCGCGACCTTGTTGGTGCGTCCGTGGCTGAAGGTCTGCTTGACCTCGCCCGATTCCACGCTCCGCTTGAGGCCAAGCGGTTTGCGGGTCCGGGTGTTGTTTTCGTCGTCGCTCATAAAACTCGTTTCTTCCTTCAGTCACATCGTCGCGAAAAGAGAGGCCCCCGTCTAGGTGGCCCCGTCCCCGCTCACGTCTTCGCGGGCACCCGCAGACGCATTCCTATAATGCAGCAGGCGCGTCAGGGCCTGATCGACCCGCTTTGCCGCCTCTTCGTCGGCGAGCGCCAGATGGACGACATTGTCGCGGCCCAATGCCACAGACAGCGCCGCACGGTCCAGTGGCAAGCGCGTACCGCCCTCGCCCGAACCTTCGCGATCCATCCCCACACGCCATGCCTGGTCCAGCTTGGCGGTACCGCCATCGCTCGCATCGCTGGCGTGATAGAGCGCACTCAGCACTCCGCCGCGCGCATGCTCGGCAATCCGTTCGGACCCCAAGATAAGGTGTCCGCTGCGCATTTCGAGCCCCAGCCGGTCGGTCAGGGTGCGTAGCAACCCCGCATCGATCTGCGCGGGCAGATCGTCGGGCACGCGGGGAGGCGCGGATTTGAACGCGCGGGCCAGCGCTCCCTTGAGCTTGCCCTTCTCCATCGCGGTTTCAAGCGCGTCGCGCGAAACGCCCAGCCATGCGCCGCGACCCGGCGCACGCGCGCGCGGATCGGGCAGCACGTCACCATCGGGTGAGATCGCGAGACGAATCAGTTCGTCCCGCTCGCCGTGGCGTCCGGTCAGGATGCACTTGCGCTCCGGCGATTTCCCGCCGGGGCGCGTGCGCTCAGTTGTCGGCGTCAGCGACTCATTGTTCGGAGTCCGCATCGGCGGCCTCCTGGTCTGCACCCTCGGATGCGGTTGCGGGCTTGGCCGGTTCTTCATCTTCGAACCAGTGCGCGCGGGCAGCCATGATGATCTCGTTGCCCTGCTCTTCGGTCAGGCCGTATTCGCCCAGCACGCCGCCCTTGTCCTGCTCGCGCTGCGGACGGTCGCGCCGCATCGGCGGGCCATCGGCGTTCGCATTGTTGCGGCGACGCGGAGCTTCGCGTTTCTTGGCGATCAGCTCGTCGGTGGCGAGATCGGCCACATCGTCGAGCGTCTTGAGCCCGGCCTTGCCCAGCGTGACCAGCATCGCCTCCGACAGGTGCGGCAGGTCGGCCAGCGCGTCCTCGACGCCCAGTTCGCGGCGCGCCTCGCGGTGCGCGGCCTCCTGCCGTTCGAGCGCTTCGGTCGCGCGGCTCTGGAGTTCCTCGGCCAGCTCTTCATCGAAGCCTTCGATCATCGCAAGTTCGTCCAGCTGGACGTAAGCGACTTCTTCCAGCTCGGCGAAGCCTTCGGCGACGAGCAGCTGCGACAGCGTTTCGTCGACGTCCAGCTCTTCCTCGAACATCTTGGAGCGAGCAGCAAATTCCTTGCTCTGCTTTTCCGAGGCTTCTTCCTCGGTCATGAT
Source organism: Citromicrobium bathyomarinum (assembly GCF_021021475.1). Classification (GTDB taxonomy): domain Bacteria; phylum Pseudomonadota; class Alphaproteobacteria; order Sphingomonadales; family Sphingomonadaceae; genus Alteriqipengyuania; species Alteriqipengyuania bathyomarina. The sequence continues at coordinate 410,482 of NZ_JAINWL010000001.1, forward strand.
GTCGATCTGGTTGCCGGTCAGCTGGCTGGCGAGGCGCACGTTCTGGCCACGGCGACCGATCGCCAGCGAAAGCTGGTCGTCGGGCACCACGACTTCGATGCGGCTCTCGTCCTCATCCAGCACAACGCGGCTGACAGTGGCAGGCTGGAGCGCGTTGACGATGAAGGTCGCCTCTTCCTCGCTCCAGGGAATGATGTCGATCTTTTCGCCCTGCAGTTCCTGCACGACGGCCTGCACGCGGCTGCCCTTCATGCCGACGCAGGCGCCGACCGGGTCGATGCTGGAGTCGTGCGAGATCACGCCGATCTTGGCGCGGCTGCCCGGATCGCGGGCGGCGGCCTTGATCTCGATGATGCCGTCGTAGATTTCGGGCACTTCCTGCGCGAACAGCTTCTTCATGAAGTCGGGATGCGCGCGGGTCAGGAAGATCTGCGGACCGCGGTTGTTGCGCTCCACCTTGCTGATCAGCGCGCGGACACGTTCGCCGACACGGGCGGCTTCGCGCGGGATCTGCTGGTCGCGGCGGATCACGCCTTCGGCACGGCCGAGGTTGACGATCACGTGGCCGAATTCGACCGACTTGATGACGCCGGTGATGATCTCGCCCGCGCGATCCTTGAATTCGTCGTACTGACGCTCACGCTCGGCATCGCGGACCTTCTGGAAGATCACCTGCTTGGCGCTCTGCGCGTCGATGCGTCCCAGATCGACCGGGGGCAGCGGGTCGACGATGAAGTCGCCCACGGCGGCGCCGTCCTGCAGCTTCTGCGCCTGCTTCAGGTCGACCTGCTTGAAATAGTCTTCGACCTCTTCGACCACTTCGACGACGCGCCACAGGCGCAGGTCGCCGGTCTGCGGGTCGAGCTTGGCGCGAATGTCGTTTTCCGCACCATAGCGGTTACGGGCCGATTTCTGGATCGCCTCTTCCATCGCTTCGATGACGATCGACTTGTCGATCATCTTTTCCGAAGCGACCGAGTTGGCGATCGCGAGGAGCTCCGCGCGGTTGGCGGAAATGGCAGTGGCCATCAGTCGTCAGCCTTTTCTTGTTGGTCTTCTTGTACTTCCTCGGCACCCGTGGTGTCGAGCGGTCTGGTCGCGGCGATCAGCTCGTCGGTGAGGACGAGCTGCGCCGAATGGATCTGGTCGCGCGGGAGTTCGACGTCGCCCGCCTTGCGGTCGGTGATGGTGACGATGTCGCCACCAATCCCCTTCAGGATGCCGCGATAGTTGCGCTGGCCTTCATAGCCCTTGGCCATGGAAATCTTGGCCTCGTGCCCTGCCCAGTCGGAAAAGTCCTTGGTACGGGTCAGCGGGCGGTCGATCCCGGGCGAGCTGACTTCGAGGTGGTAGGCCCCTTCGATCAGCACGTCGCCCTGCTCTTCCAGCGCGTCGATCCTGGCAGAGACGGCGCGGCTCAGCGCGGCGCATTGTTCGATCACCAACTGCCCGGTCGCCGGGTCTTCCGCCATGATCTGCAGCGCCTGCGTGCCATCGCCGGCTTCGGACGGCATCATCTTCACGCGCACGAGTTCGAATCCCAGGGCCTGCGCCTCGGGCTCGATAATCTGTGTCAGTCGCGCGATATCTGCCATTCGGTCTCCGTTTCGTTTCCGGTCTGCATGGCCATGCGGCTTGGCGCCGGTGCCTTTCGGCCCGGCCCAACACGGTGCCAGCAATGTCGGGATGGCCGCTAGTTAGGCGCAGTTCGGGCAAAATGCAACGCCGTTCGATGCTAATTTGCGGCTTGGTATGCACTACGGTGGAAAGACGCGCCGCTAGTCCCCGCCCCCGGGATAGGTCTTCAGGCTCGCGAAATAGCGGATCAGCGCGGCATGCAACAGCGTATCTTCCGCCGCACCGCCCAGTTCGACACCTCTCGCCGGATCATCGCTCGCGCGGTGATAGTCGCTGCCCATGAAGCTTTCGAAATCAGCCCGGTCGGCAAGCGCGCTGGAGACCAGCACGGCGGGCACGCCCTCGACCAGCAGCGCCCAGCCATCCTGCCGGGGCAGAAAGGCATCCTGCAGGTCCGAAGAAACAATCTCGCGCCCCTGCACGCGCGCGACCTCCGATATTCCGTAATCGAGCGCGGTCTTGCCAGCGCCGAGCACCACCACCGGCGTCCCGCGCGGTGCGATCGCCATCGTGTCGAGGTTGAACGCCGCCGCGATCGTGGGCAGCGGAACCGGCGGATCGGCCACGAAAGCCTTCGCGCCGAGCAGGCCCAGCTCTTCCGAACTGGTGGCAAGGACGATCACGTCGCGGTCGAGCGGGCCGCCCTGCAGCGCGATCCGCACCGCCTCGATCATCACCGCAAGGCCGCTCGCATTGTCGACCGCGCCGTTGCACAGCCGATCGGTCGCATCGGGCGGCCCGCAATCATCGCCCAGATGATCCCAATGCGCCAGCAGCACCACTGTGCCCGCGCCCGGAACCCGGCCCGGCAGGCGGCCGATCACGTTGGCGGTCTCGATCCGCTCGACCTTCTGCGCGATGCTCGCCTTCAGAATCGTGTCATAGGCGATCAGGCCAAGGCCATCGGGATGCCGCTTCGCATTCGCGCCGATCGCGTCGCTCAGGCCGGCGCTTGCCTGCGGGGAGAGAAGCAGCACGGCAGGGCCGGAGGTATCGCTCCCCAGCCGCCAGCGCCCACGCGAGATCAGGCCGGCGGTCTTTTCATATTCCTCGGCCGTCTGCGTAGTGACGATAAGCGCCTTGGGCGCTGCAGCCTCGAATTTGGAGAACAATCGCGGAAGCTCGGCCGCAGGCACCCGCACTGCGCGATTGACCAGTGAGCGCGGCTGCAATTCTTCGGAGTCGGGATCGAGGCCCACGATCGGCACGTCGGCAAGGTTGGCATCGTCCCGGCCGGGATCGACCGCAATCAGCCCCTGCGAAAGCGACACGCTGCGCGAGCCCCGCGTGGCCGTAGCCGTGCTTGACCCCGCTTCTTCCGACGGCTGGCGGCGCACGAGGGTGAAATCCTGCGTCCAGTCGCCCTCGCCCGCACCAGGCTGCAAGCCGATTTCGGAATAGCGCTGGATCAGCCAGCGCTGCGTCTTCGCTTCGCCCTCGCTGCCGGGATAGCGGCCACCGAAATCATCGGCTGCCAGCGTGCCGATATCCTCCGCCAGCCGCTCCTCGACCATGTCGAGCGAAGGGCCGGTCTGCGGCGCGGGCACGGTGGCGCAGGCGGCGAGCGAAAGCGCCGCCGCACCCACGGCGATGGTGCGCGAAAGGGCGATCATGATCTCATGGTCTAGTCAGCGGTCCAGCCGCCATCGACGCTCCAGTTCGCGCCGTTCACGTTGGCCATCGAATCGCGGCACAGGAACACCGCCATCTCGCCGATATCTTCCGGCTGGACGAACTTCTTGGTCGGCTGCTTGGCCAGCAGCACTTCGTCGATCACTTCCTCGCGGCTCATCCCGCGCGCCTTCATCGTGTCGGGGATCTGGTTCTCGACCAGCGGCGTCCAGACATAGCCCGGGCTGATGCAGTTGACCGTGATTCCACTGGTCGCGAGTTCCAGCGCGACCGTCTTGGTCAGCCCGGCAATCCCGTGCTTGGCCGCCACGTAAGCCGACTTGTAGGGCGAGGCGACCAGCGAATGCGCGCTGGCGGTGTTGATGATCCGTCCCCAGCCGCGTTCCTTCATGTGCGGCACTGCCAGGCGGATGGTGTGGAACGCCGCAGACAGGTTAAGGGCGATGATCTTGGCCCACTTGTCGACCGGGAATTCCTCGACCGGGCTGACATGCTGCATCCCTGCATTATTGACCAGAATGTCGACCCCGCCGGCCTGCGCCATCATCGCCTCGATCGCGGAAACATCGGTCAGGTCGCTGTCGAAATAGTCCGCCCCGCCCAGTTCCTTGCGCAGCTGCGCGATCTCGCTTTCGTCCCCGAAGCCGTTGAGGATCACCGCCGCGCCTTCTGCATGCAGCGCGCGTGCGACTGCCAGTCCGATGCCGGAGGTCGATCCGGTAATAAGAGCCTTCTTACCTTCGAGGAACATCGCTAGCCTTTCGTGTATTAAGCACTGCGTATGGAGCCAATCGCCGCCTGGGTGCCGTGGTTCCGCTGGCAGGCGCACATTGCAAGGGTTTTTCTTCGTAATGCGCGCGGGGAGAAGACAGGGGGACAAGCGCGATGCGGCTCAATCCATTCAACACCGACAATATCGATGTGCGCGGCGGCGGTGGCAGCCGCTTCCCCGGTGGCGGTGCAGGTCAGCTGGGCTGCGGCACGATCATCATCGCCGGGATCGTCTCGCTGCTGTTCGGTACCGATCTCGGCCAGACAATCGCGGTTTTCGATAGCGTCGACCAGGCGACCAATGGTGGTCAGGTGGCCAATTCCCAAGGGAAGATGAGCGAGGAAGAGCTGTGTAGCAGCAGCCAGTACGCGACCGAGGCGTGCAACGCGCTGCAATCGCTCAATAAGACATGGGAGCCAGTCTTCGCGCAGGCGAATGTCGGTTTCGAACAACCGTTCCTCTATCTGTTCAGTGGCGGCGTGAATACCGAGGGGTGCGGCAGCGCAAGCTCTGCGGTCGGCCCGTTCTACTGCCCGGCGGATGGCGGCATCTATCTCGACACCGGCTTTTACGATGTGATGCAGCGCCAACTGGGTGCAGGCGGCGATTTCGCGCGGCTCTATGTGGTGGCGCACGAATACGGACATCATATCCAGAATCTGACCGGGCTCGCCGCGCAGGTGCGCAGTCTCCAGCAACGCTCCCCGCGCGACGCAAATGCGCTTCAGGTGCGTATGGAGCTGCAGGCCGATTGCTATGCCGGGGTGTGGGCGGGCAAGAACAGTGATCTTATCGAGCCGGGCGATTTCGAGGAAGGCATGGAAGCCGCCGCGGCGATCGGGGATGATGCCATTTCGGAACGCATGGGCGGCAGGGCCTCGCCCGAGAGCTTTACCCACGGTACCAGCGCCCAGCGCATGGAGGCATTGCGGCTCGGCATAAGAAGCGGCGATGATACGACCTGCGACCGCTATTTCGCGCCCGAGTCGTTCTAGGCGCGATTCCGCCAAGGGGGGCAGGCCGACAACGCCATGGACTTCATCCGTAACCTCATCACGCTGATCCAGCGGCTCCAGACGATCGTGCGCGACGGGCAGAAGCGCGGCGACCTTCCCGGCATGGCGATGGCTCTGGTGCGCGAGGTGACCGGCAATGGCGGCGAAGAGGAAGGCGAGGCGAGCGGGCCTGCGATCTATCAGGGCAAGCGCGCACAGGCCGATCAGGGCACGCCCGAAAGGGCCTCTCGCGCGACCGCCCGCAACCGCGCGGCGCGTGATACCGACCTGCCCGAACCGGCGGTCTATCGCAGGCCCGAAGGCAGCAGCGATACGCCCGATTTCGAGCCTGCCCGGGCCCCCGCGCGCAATGCGGGCGAGGCCGAAGAGCAGTTCCCCGAGCCTGCCGCCGCGCCGCTGCAAAAGGAAGACTACGACTACCAGCCCGCCTCCGCCCCGCCCGAAGACACCACGATCGAGCCGAAATACGAACCGGCCCGCGCCTCCGCCCCGGAGCCTGAACCCGAGCCCGAGCCCGAGGAGTCGATGGAGGTAAGCGCCGCCTCCGTCACGTGGGACGACGATTCCCAGCCCGCCCCAACTCCGCCCGTGCCTGCATCGGAGCCGCAGGAGACCGTGCCACCCGAACCGTTGGAGGCCTCCGCCGCGCCCGTTCCGGCAGAAGCGAAAGAGGCCAGCGCGACGAAAGCCGGCGACGACGACGAGTGGTTCGACCTCGACGAATGGCAGGGCACAGCGCTGAAGGTCGCGGGTGTCGGGGCCGCCGCCGCCGCGACCGCAGCGGGCGCGATTGCGATCAAGGACCGTTTCTTCGACCGCGACGACGAGGAAGGTGGCGATAAGGACGGCAGCGAGGAAGACCGGCCTGAGGCTGCCGCGAGCCGCTCCGCTATCCCACTTCCGTCAGGCGATGAACCGCTGGTGCGGGACGCGCCTGACGCCGACACAGAGCAGCGCTCCGAGGATGAGGGCGACGGTGACAGCGACGGCGCCGAAAATGACGGTCGCAAATGGGCGGCCGCTGCCGCCGTTGCCGCTCCTGCCGTCGCCGCCGTGCTTCCCAAGGCGTCCGGCGAGGAGGAAACGCAGGAGGAAGAACCCTCCACTTCCGAAAGCGAGCGACCCTCGCCCCCTCCCCCCGAGCCGCAGCCGGAACATCGCCAGCAGGTCGAGATCATTCCTGCCGACCCGCGCAATCCGGCAACCAAGCCCGCCTCCCAGTCGCTCGCCAGCCCCGGCATCCGCCTCTACGGCACGATGGACGCCGCGATGTATGCCGAGTTCAGCGAGATGCTCTCCGAACAGGCACCGGGCGGGCCGATCGTGATCGCGTTGACCACGATGGACGGCGACCCCGAAATCGCCCGCAGCATGGCCGAGGATATCCGCCTGCTGCGCGATCGCGGGCGGCGCGAGATCATCTTTCTTGGCAAGACCGCGGTCTATTCTGCAGGCGTGCTGTTCATGGCCGCCTTTCCCGTCGGCCAGCGCTACCTCACCCGCGCGACCAAGCTGCTGATTACCGAGAACAAGCGCGCGCAGCCGATCCAGCTGGCGGGCGGATCGCTGCGCAGCGTGGCCAGCCAGCTGGAACATGCCCGGCGCGAGATCCAGCGCGAGATCGATCAGGAAGACGACGATTTCCGCGCGATCTCCGAAGGGTCCAATGTCAGCGTGCAGGAACTGCGCGAAAAGGCGCCGGGCGACTGGTACATCACCGCCAGCGAAGCCAAGGCCATGGGCCTGATCGCCGAAGTCGTCTGAGCATCGGCTGTCCCGGCGCAAAGCAAATCTACGCAGGCGCAGGTTTGAATTTCGCTGCCCCGCCGCCATCTTGGGTTGCATGACAAAACTCTCCCTGCTCGACCTCCTCCACGTCACCGAAGGTGGCGATGTCCGCCGCTCGCTCGCCAATGCCGTCGACATGGCGCGCCATGCCGAAGCGCTGGGGTTCGAGCGATACTGGTGCGCAGAGCATCACGGGATGGAAGGGATCGCCAGCGCGGCGACATCGGTGGTGATCGGCCATGTCGCCGCGGGGACCGAGAAGATCCGCGTCGGCGCGGGCGGGATCATGCTGCCCAATCATTCCCCGCTGGTGATCGCCGAGCAGTTCGGCACGCTGGACGCGCTGTACCCGGGCCGCATCGATCTGGGGCTCGGCCGCGCGCCGGGCAGCGACCAGCGGGTTGCCGCTGCGCTGCGCCGCAATCTGGACAGCAATCCCGATGCCTTCCCGCGCGACGTGGTCGAGCTGCAAAGCTATTTCGCCGATGACGGGCGCACCGGGATCAGGGCCACGCCGGGTGCCGGTGCCGATGTGCAGCTCCATATCCTCGGCTCCAGCCTGTTCGGCGCGCAGGTCGCGGCGATGCTGGGCCTGCCCTACGCCTTCGCCAGCCACTTCGCCCCGCAGGCGCTGGATGACGCGCTGAAGATATATCGCGACCGGTTCGAGCCTTCCGCTGTGCTGAGCGAGCCCTATGCGATCTGCGGCTACAACGTCTTCGCCGCGGATACCGAGGAAGAAGCGCAGCTGCTCGCCAGTTCAATGCAGCAGAGCTTCGTGAGGCTGCGGACCGGCCAGCCGGGCAAGCTGCCGCCGCCCGTCGAAGGCTATCGCGAAAACCTGCCGCCGCAGCTTTCGGGTATGCTGGACGGCGTCCTCTCGGCCACTGCGATCGGTACGCGCGATCAGGTGCGCGAGCAGATGAATGCCTTCGTCGAGCGCACCCAGGCCGACGAGCTTATCATCGCCGGGTCGATCTACGACCACGAGGCGCGCAAGCGCAGCCTGGCCCTGGCCGCAGAAGCCTTTGCGGGCGAACCCGCAGCCGCCTGACCCCGAAAAAAGAGGGCGGCGCACGTCTGGGGGAAACGTGCACCGCCCTTACTGATGCTGCTCCCAGCGTCAGTTTGTCCTGCCGACCTCGCGCATCGCCTCATCGAGCGCGCGCAGCGCCTCGGTCCGCTCTCGCCGCGACAGATCGCGATCGCTCTCGATCTCGCGGCGGGCGCTGGCAATCGCGTCTTTTGCGCTCGCCATCATGGCGGTGCGACAGAACACCATCACCTTCTTGCCATCGGGACCGATACGCTCGGTCACCGCCTGGTCGCTCCCGTCGCAAGCGAAGGTGAATTCGGGCATCTCGGCAGCGGCCTGGGCGAGCGCGAGGCGAGTCTCGCGCTCGATCATGCCGCTCTCGCCAAGGCTCCGGCGCATCTCATCCAGTTGCTTGCGCAGGTCGCCATTTTCTCCGAGCCGCTTGCGCAGAAGCTCCATCTCGCTCCGCAGCTCGCGCTGCATGCGGTCGGTATCGACCCTTGCATCGCGCAGGCTGTCGAGCCCGGCTTCGATCTTGGCCCGCTCCTCTGGCGTCGCGGGGCGACCATTGACGGTGTAGGTGGTCCGCTTGGTGCGCTTGCCAGAGTCGTCGGTCGTCACCTTGCGTTCGACGCGGACCACACGCTCTGCGTCATCGCCATCGTCTCCGTCAGATAGCACGAAGACAGCGGGCGCTTCCGGTGCGGCGGGTGCCTCCGGCGCGGCAGGCGCATCCGGCGCAGCCGGAGCCACGGGGGCGAGCGGTGCCACCGACGCTACCGGGGCGAGCGGTGCCGCAGGAACCTCGGGCACGCCCAGCGCCTCTGCATAGGAAATCGATGCGGTCAGCGGCACGGCGGCGAGCGCACCGATCATCAGCGTGCGTGCGGCAATCCGCCGACGCGGGGAAATATCGGACATGGTCAGGCTCCTCAGACGGTGGATAATCGATTTGTCCCCCAGCACCGGGCACGCCATCGGCGCGGCCAGCGCCAGGCTGGCGCGCCTGTCGCTGCGGGTCGCGAAGGACGCGATCGTGGTTGCGTAGGCTTCGCGCCGGCGCGCATCGCAGCGGGCGACGACACGGGCATCGCATGCCGCTTCCTGATCGCGCCGCATCGCACGCCAGCCGACCCAGCCGAGCGGGTTGAACCAGTGCAGCGCGAACAGCGGCTGGACCAGCGCGTTGACCAGCAGGTCATGTGCGCGGTGGTGCGCCAGCTCGTGCTCCAGCGCGAGATCGCGGCGGGTCTTCTCGGTATTGGCCATGAAGCCTTCGGGCAGCGCGATCACCTTGTCGAACACGCCGAACGCGACCGGCGATGCGGTGGCAGGCGATTCGATCAGCCGCACGCTGCCGCGCGTGCCGACGCCGATGCTCGCCCGCAGAAGCTGGCGGCGCATGGCGAAATAGAGCGTGTAGCGGCGGATCAGGAAGACCAGCACACCGGTCAGCCACACCACCATCCCGATCAGCGCCCAGTCGGTGGCAGGCTCGCTCGCCACCATGGGTTGCAGCAGCAGCGCGCCACCCCCGGTTTCGGCGAGCGTGTGCTCTCCTATTGGCAGAAGAACCGCCGTCGGTTCCGGACCCATCGATGCCGGCAGCACAATCGGCGGAAGGACCAGCCGCGCGACCGGCAGCGCCCACAGCGCGTAGGCGGCGTGCGCCCCAAAATGACGCGACACGGGACGGCGCAGCACCAGCACCACGGCGACGAGCGCGCCGGTCCACAGCAGCGTGTCGAAGGCGAAGCCTTGCAGGTCGATGCTCATTTGCGCATCTCCTTCAGCAGGCGTTCGATCTCGCCGAGATCCTCGTCGGTCAGAGCCTCGCTTTCGGCGAGATGCGCGAACAGGGAGGCCGCGCGTCCGCCGAACAGCCGGTCGACCAGCCGCCGGGATTCTCCGCCGACATAATCCGCACGCTCGATCAGCGGGGTGTAGAGAAACCGGCGTCCATCGGGCTCGGTCGCCAGAGCGCCCTTGCTTACCAGACGGGACAGCAGCGTCTTGACCGTGGGCATGGACCAGCCGCGCGCTTCGCAGACCTGATCGCACACATCCGTCGCGCTGACCGGATGGCGATCCCAGATCACCTCCATGATCGCGTGCTCAGCCTCGCTGATGCGTTCGCCCTTGCCGTCTTTCGAATCGGACATCGACCGTCTCCCTCCTCATCCGTCTACACCTGTAGCCATAACGACTACGGATGTAAACATGAGCGGTGGATGAACGGTTCGTGAGGCGCTTTGCCCTCGCCCGGACAAGCGATCAGCAGACTTCTGCGGTGTTCTCCGGAATCGGGCCCGGCGGCACGCGCGCATCGCTCATCCAGAAAGGATCGGCCGCCAGCCGGTGCCGGTCGCCATAGGCGGCGCGCAAGGCGGCGGCTAGCTGCGGATCATAGGCTTCCAGATCCCGATGCCCCAGAATCCGGCGCCCGTCGAACACCTGCAGGCGGTTCGAATCGAACCAGAATTGCGTCCCTTCGGCCCAATATTCCTGGACCGTGGTCATGTTGTATTCCTCGAACCACAGCTTGTTGGCCTGCGCATTGGCATACGCCGCCTCGACCTCGGCGTAGAGATCGGGGTCCGCGCCCTGGATGGCGAACAGGATGTTGTGCGCGAATTCGTGGACCAGGATCGTCTCGCCGTAATAGCGGCTGGTCGGCAGGCCGAGGACATCCTCTTCGGAACCGACCGTATGCTGCCCGCCGATCCCGCGCGCGCGCGCATCCCAGTAGGCGCGGTCGGTCAACCGCCCGATCCGCTCGTCATAATGCTTCTTCTCGCACCGGGTCAGGCGCGGATCGTCGGGGGCCGGCTTTTTCCAGTGCGCGTTCTCGGGAAGGTCGAGCAGCGCCTCTGTCTCGGCGATGATCGCGACGCGATAGCCTTCCCCGCGCAACCAGTCCGCGAGATCGGGCCGGAAGGCGAGCATATCCTCGATCATCGCCTCCGCCGCGACCATCGCATCTTCGGACACGACGCTTGAGGAGACCACGGGGATACCATCCGCATCGCGGTACTGCGTGTAGAAGTCGGGAATGCCCAGCGCGGGTGGCGGGGGTGAGGCGGCGACGCTCGCGCAGGCGGTCAAGGCCGCCACGCTGGCGATTGCAAGAAAGCGGGAGCTCATGCTGCCAAGCTACATCCGCAAAAATGAACGGCGGGCGAAACCGCCCGCCGTCTCAATTAGTACACCCGCTTCTTCGGCTTGATGTACTCGATATCGTCGGTCAGCGTGTATTCGTGGACCGGGCGATAATCGATCTTCATATCGCCCTTGCCCGAACCCTTGGCACCGCCGCCCCAGCCGTCGAACCACGTGACCGTGTGCTTCATCCACTCGGCGTCGTTGCGATCGGGGAAGTCCTCGTGCGCGTGGGCGCCGCGGCTTTCCTTGCGGTTGTCGGCGCTGGTCATGGTGACGCTGGCCTGTGCCATCAGGTTGTCGAGCTCCAGCGTCTCGATCAGGTCGCTGTTCCAGATCAGCGAGCGGTCGGACACGTGGATGTCCTGCATCGAAGCGTTGACCTCGGCGAGGTGCTTCTTGCCCGCCGCGAGCGTTTCGGTGTCGCGGAACACGGCAGCATGCTTCTGCATGGTCTTCTGCATGTCTTCGCGAATCCGCGCGGTCGGCAGGCTACCCTTGGCATTGCGGAAATGGTCGAGCCGGGTCAGCGCCAGCTCGGCACTGTCGGCGGGAAGCGCATCATGGCTCGCGCCCGGCTTCATCGTTTCGGCCAGACGGTGGCCGATCGCGCGGCCGAACACCACGAGGTCGATCAGCGAGTTCGAGCCAAGGCGGTTTGCGCCATGGACCGAGACGCAGCCCGCCTCGCCCGCGGCATAGAGCCCGGGCACGACATGGTCGGGATTGCCGTCCGGCCCCAGCGTCACGACTTCGCCGTGATAGTTCGTCGGAATGCCGCCCATGTTGTAGTGGACGGTCGGCGTCACGGGGAGCGGTTCGCGCGTCAGGTCGACGCCGGCGAAGATCTTGCCGCTTTCGGTGATGCCCGGCAGGCGCTCTGCCAGCACCTTGGGATCGATGTGATCGAGGTGCAGGTAGATGTGGTCGCCATCCTTGCCCACGCCCCGGCCTTCACGCATTTCCAGCGCCATCGAGCGCGAGACGACGTCGCGCGACGCCAGATCCTTGGCCGAGGGAGCATAGCGTTCCATGAAACGCTCGCCTTCGGAGTTGGTCAGGTAACCGCCCTCGCCGCGTGCGCCTTCGGTGATCAGCACGCCCGCGCCGTAGATGCCGGTCGGGTGGAACTGAACGAATTCCATGTCCTGCAGCGGCAGGCCTGCGCGCAGCACCATACCGCCACCGTCGCCGGTGCAGGTATGGGCGCTCGTCGCGGTGTAGTAGCAGCGGCCATAACCGCCGGTTGCCAGCACCACGGCATGCGCGCGGAAACGGTGAATCGTGCCGTCATCGAGGCACATCGCGATCACGCCGACGCAGCGACGGTTGGCACCCTCGCCCGTCATGATCAGGTCGATCGCGAAATATTCGATAAAGAAGTCCGCGTCGTACTTCAGGCTCTGCTGGTAGAGCGCGTGGAGCATCGCGTGCCCGGTACGGTCCGCCGCGGCGCAGGTGCGCTGCACGGGCGGGCCTTCGCCCATGTTCTGCATGTGGCCGCCGAACGGGCGCTGGTAGATCGTGCCATCCTTGTTGCGGCTGAAGGGCACGCCTGCGTGCTCCAGCTCGTACACCGCCTGCGGGGCTTCACGCGCGAGATATTCGATCGCGTCCTGGTCGCCCAGCCAGTCAGACCCCTTCACGGTGTCGTACATGTGCCAGGTCCAGTGGTCGGGCGTGTTGTTGCCCAGCGACGCGGCGATGCCGCCCTGCGCGGCCACTGTGTGCGAACGCGTGGGGAAGACCTTGGAGATGTTGGCGGTCTTGAAGCCGGCCTCTGCGGCGCCCATCGTGGCGCGCAGGCCCGAACCGCCCGCGCCGACGACGACCACGTCGAAATCATGGTCGATGATCGGATAGGCGCGTCCGTTGATTTCGAAAGTATCGGCAGCCATCAGGCGGCTCCTGCAAATGCGATGCTGGCGATGCAGAAGATGCCGAACACGGCCCCTGCCACCGCCACGAGATTGAGAAGGGCGATCAGCGCGAAGCGGCTGCCGCCCTGGTGGATATAGTCCTCGATCAGAACCTGCAGGCCCAGCCGCGCGTGCCAGAACGTGCTGACGATCAGCAGGATCAGCGCCGCCGCCGCGATCGGTGAGGAGAGCCAGCCGGTGACCGTGCCGTAGTCATAGGCGGGCAGCAGCAGGAAGCTGACCAGCAGGAACAGCACCAGCACCAGATTGCCGATCGCGGTGAACCGCTGGAGCAGCCAGTGATGCGCGCCCTCGTGGGCCGAGCCGAGGCCGCGCACGCGGCCGATGGAGGTTCCGTTACCCATGGGAAATGCCTTACTTGAGGAGGATGATCGCCCAGAAGGCGATGGTCAGAAGGACGCCGAGGATCGGGGCCAGCGTCGACCAGGTCTTGTTGATCGTCAGCTCGTACCCCGCGCCGATATCGAGCACGAAGTGGCGCAGACCGCTCATCATGTGGCTGAAGAAGGCCCAGGTCAGGCCGACCAGCACGATATAGCCGGGGATCGAGGTCGCAACGGCGGAGAAGGTGGCATACGCCTCCGGCCCGCTTGCCATCGCGCCAAGCCACCAGAGCAGCACGGCGAGGCCGACCAGCGCCATTCCGTCACCGGTGACACGGTGCAGGATCGAGGTGAACATGTGCGGGCCCCACTTCCAGATCTGGAGATGGGGAGAGAGTGGTCTGTTCGACATGGTGGCTTGCGGGTCCAATCTGGCCGGTGCGGTAGGTCTTGCGCCTCCACTTAGCGGATGCGCGGTCAGGTTCAAGCGAGTCAAAAGCATGGGTGCAAAAGCACGGACCATGGGGTGAGCGCAAGCGCGGGGCTTGGTCGCGCGCATCAATCGGCCTAACAGGTGGCTCCATGACAGGCATTCTCGTCACAGGATCGAGCCGCGGGATCGGCGCCGCCATTCGCGAACAGCTGGAGGCGCGCTGCGTGCGCGTGGTCGGCCACTCGACACGCGGGATCGAGGAAGGCGAGATTGCTGCCGACTTTACAGAGCCTTCCGCACCGTCGACGCTGTGGGAAGAGGCGCTGCGGCAGACCGACGGCGCAATCGACGTGCTGATCAACAATGCCGGGCTGTTCGACGGAGTCCCGCTCGACACCTCGGACATCGAATGGCTCGATGCGTGGGAGGAAACGCTGCGGATCAACCTGACCGCCGCCGCCCAGCTCAGCCGTTTCGCCGTGCGCCACTGGCAGGAACGCGGCTGCGAAGGGCGGATCGTCCATGTCGCCAGCCGCGCCGGGCATCGCGGCGATTCGCCCGCGCACTGGCACTATGCGGCGGCCAAGGGCGGGATGCTGGCGCTGCACAAGACCATCGCGCGCGCTTATGCGAGCGAAGGCATCTACAGCTTTGCGGTCACGCCGGGCTTTACCGATACCTTGATGGCGGGGGACTATCTTGAGAGCCGGGGCGGGCCGGGCCTACTCGCCGATATTCCGCTGGGCCGCGTGGCCGAGCCGGAGGAAATCGCCAGCATCGCCACTTGGTGCGCGCTCGAAGCGCCGCCTTCGATGACGGGCGCGACGATCGACGCCAACGGAGCCAGCTATGTCCGCTAGGCTTGCCGTGCTGGCAGCGCTGGCACTTGTCGCTGGCGGCTGCGCGCCCGCGCCCGAGTCGCCCGCCACCGCCGATCCTGTGGCGCACGACGTCGTCTCGTCACCGGACATGGCCACCAGCTTCCCGCAGTCCGCGTTTCTCGAAAAATGCGAAGACTGGGACGAGTGGGACACACCCGCCCCGCCCTTCGAGCTGCTTGGCGACACCTGGTACGTCGGCACCTGCGGCATTTCCGCGCTGCTCGTGATCGGCGATGGCGAGCACATCCTGATCGACAGCGGCGTGGAGGATGCGGCACCGCTGATCCTCGCCAATATCCGCGCGCTCGGCATCGACCCGCGCGATGTGGGCTATCTGCTGATGAGCCACGAGCATTTCGACCATGTGGGCGCGCACGCAGCCCTCGTCGAAGCGACCAGCGCAGAGGTGATCGCCTCGCCCATAGCGGCTCAGGTTCTGTCCAGCGGCGAGGCAAGCGCGGACGATCCGCAGGTCGACATCCACCCTGCGATGACGCCGGTGAAGGTCGACCGGATCGTGAGCGATGGCGAGGTGCTGACGCTGGGCGGCAAGGAATTCACCGCGCATGTCACCCCCGGCCACACGCCGGGCGCGATGAGCTGGACGTGGAATGCCTGCTCGCTCCCGTGGCAACCGCCGGTGTGCCGCCGCGTCGCCTATGTCGACAGCCTCTCGCCCGTCTCGGCGGACGATTACCGCTTCAGCGATCACCCGGCAGTCGTGGCCGATTTCCGGCGCAGCATCGCCAGGGTCGCCAAGCTTCCGTGCGACCTGCTCGCAACGCCGCATCCCTCGGCAAGCGGAATGCTCGACCGGATGGCAGATGGCGGATTGCTCGATGGGGCCGCTTGCGCAGAATACGCGAGGGCGATCGAGAAACGGCTGAACGAGCGGCTGGCGAAAGAAGGCGAATGAGTGACCTAGCAGGTCCGGGTTCCGATCTGCCCTTCTCCTGCCGCTGCGGCGCGGTGAAAGGGGTGATCGAGAGAGCGGGCCCGCGCGAAGGCGATTTCGTCGTCTGTCACTGCACCGATTGCCAGACCTTCGCCAATCGCTTCGATGCGGGCGACAGGGTGATGGGCGATCAGGACGCAGGCACACCGCTCTACCAGAGCCGCTGCGCACGGATGCGGATAGAGAGTGGGCGCGACCGGCTGCGATGCATCCACCTGACCGAAGAGGCGACCCTGCGCTGGTACGCAGGCTGTTGCGACACGCCGCTGTTCAACTCGTACAAGAACGGCAAAATTCCCTATGTCACCACGCTTGTGGGCAATTGCGACGCCGGGGCACGAGCGCGGATGCTGGGGGAACCGATCGGGCACCTCTTTGTCGATGACGACCCGACATGTACGGAGCCGGTTCCCCGCCTTTCGATGAACACGCTGATGCGGCGATTCTTCGTCAGGATGGTCAAGGACATCGTCTCCGGAGACCGCCGCCGGAGCGCGCTGTTCGATCCCGAAACGCTGGAGCCGATCGTGGCCCCCGCTCGCGCGAAGAAAGAAGATATCGCCCATGTCGGCTGACATCACTGCCGAAGAAGCCGGAATCAGCTGGAAGCTGACCGCACTGGTCGACCGCAAGGCCGCCGAGGCCGCACTCGCGGCGAGTGTGGAGGACGCGTGGGACAGCGATCTGGTGATGAGCGCGCACGAGGTGGAGGCGGATCGCTACGATCCTATCAATGCCGGGTTGTGGCGGATAGAGGCGTGGTATCCGCGCAAGCCCGACGAGACGCTGCGCGCCACGCTCGACACGATGTTCGACGGCAACGCCCCGGACTTCACGCTGGAGAAGGTCGAGCCGGAGGACTGGGTCACGATAAGCCAGCAGGCGGTTGAGCCGGTCCGCGCCGGGCCGTTCCATATCCGCACCCCCGACCACGCGGCCGCGCCCGAGGGAATCGACCTGGTGATTCCCGCCAGCCGCGCCTTCGGCACCGGGCAGCACGAGACCACCGCGGGGTGCCTCGCGATGCTCGGCTGGCTGCGCGCGCGCGGCGTCCACCCGCGTGACATCGCCGATATCGGCACCGGCACCGGCCTGCTCGCGATCGGCGCGCTCAAGCTGTTCCCCACCGCCAATGTGATCGCCAGCGACATCGACCCGGTGTGCGACGAGATCGTGCGCGAGAATGCCCAAGGCAACGCGGTCCCGCTCGGCCAGCGGCCCGGCGCGCTGCATTACGTCACCGCGCCGGGCATGGACAATCCCGCGCTCAGGGCCCGCGCGCCGTACGATCTGCTGATCGCCAATATCCTCGCCGGCCCGCTGATCACGCTCGCGCCCGATTTCGCGCGCGCGGTGCAGCCGGGTGCCTATGTCGTTCTGGCCGGTCTGCTGACCACGCAGGAGGCGCGGGTGACGCGCGCATACCTGCAACAGGGGCTGCGCCGCGAACATCGCATCGTCGATGGCGACTGGTCGATCCTGTGCCTGCGGAT
This sequence comes from Citromicrobium bathyomarinum, assembly GCF_021021475.1. Classification (GTDB taxonomy): domain Bacteria; phylum Pseudomonadota; class Alphaproteobacteria; order Sphingomonadales; family Sphingomonadaceae; genus Alteriqipengyuania; species Alteriqipengyuania bathyomarina. The sequence continues at coordinate 427,548 of NZ_JAINWL010000001.1, forward strand.
GCCCGCCAGATGAGAGCGGTCAGGCTGCTCGGCTGGACGCTAGGCAGCCTGGTCGGCGCGACCGCGCTGCTGATCGCAGGCTTCTTCCTCGCTGCATGGGCGGGATCCTCGATCCCGCGCAATGCCGGGTGGAGCGAGACCGAGACCGGCATCCCGATCATGGTCGAAAGCAACGGCGTCCACACCGGGATCGTGATGCCGATAGCGACCCCGGTGAAGGACTGGCGCGAGACCATCCCGTTCGCCGCAGAGCCGTTGCCCGATGGCAGGCGCGCGACTCACATCTCGGTCGGCTGGGGCGACCGCGAAGTGTACCGCACGGTGGCAACTTGGGGCGATCTCAAGCCGGGCACCGCACTGCGGATCGCGACCCGAGGTGGCCCGGCGGTGATGCGGGTGGCGCGCTATTATCGCCCCTCCGGCGGCCCGAACCATCGCTGGATTATCCTGCGCGAGGCGGAATATGCGCGGCTGGTGGCTGCGGTGGAAGCAGGCCTGCCGCCCATCGCGGACCCGAAGAATCGCGTCAGCCTGACAAGCTTCGATCCGCAGGCGCGCATCTACGACAGCACGGGCCACTACACGCCGTTCTACAGCTGCAATCAGTGGGTCGCCGACGCGCTGGCGGAGGCGGGAATCGAAATAGGCCTGTGGAGCCCGCTCGCCGGCGGCGTGATGAAGTGGATCCCGCAGGGCGCGGCGCAGCCCTGATGCGATCAAAAAGCAGATGACGCTGCGGCTTGCTTGCATCAGTGTAAGTAAGCCATGATCGACCTGCCGACCGCTTTCGATGTCTTTGCCGATCGCATGATCCGCGTCGTCGTGTTCGACGTGCAGCGCTATCTCGTCGCGGCGGGCCTGTTCACGATCGCGCTGCTGGTGTTCCGCAGCTGGGCGACCCGCAAGCGTATCCAGACCCGCCGCGCGACGCGCAAGGATTACACGCGCGAGATCGCGTCTTCGCTGCGCACGTCCTTCGTGTTCGCGCTGACCACCTTTCTGACGCTTGGCCTTCGTGAGATCGGGCTGGTGAAGATCAAGCTGGAAACCTTCACCCTGCTCACCGTCGCGTGGCAGTTCGTGCTGATCGTCCTCGCGCATGATGCCTATTTCTACTGGATGCACCGCGCGCTGCATCACAAGCGGCTGTTCCGCGCGACGCACCTGCATCATCACAAGTCGCGCACGCCCACGCCGTGGACCGCCTACAGCTTTTCGAGCTGGGAGGCGGTGACCGAGGCGCTGTTCCTCCCGATCTTCATGCTGGCGACCAGCACGATGGGCTTCGCGATGACCGGTCTCGCCGTGTTCCTGTTCCTGTGGCACATGATTTTCCGCAACGTGATCGGCCACCTGGGCGTGGAACTCTATCCGGCGGGCTGGGTCGATAACCGCTGGACCGGGTGGTGGAACACGACCACGCACCACGACCTCCACCACAGTTCTGGCAACACCAATTTCGGCCTCTATTTCACCTGGTGGGACCGGTGGATGGGAACCGAGCATCCGCGCTATCGCGAGGAATTCCGGACGGTAACCGCCCGCACCCGCAGGGCGGCGCGCGAAGCCGGGGCCGCACCGGCCTAAGATCCCAGCGCGTCGCGGCGTGCCGCCAGCAAGCGCGCTTCGGCCGGTTCGGGATCGAGCGCCAGCGCTGCGTCATACTCTGCCCGCGCCTCGCTCAATCTTCCCGTGCTCGCCAGCAGGTCCGCCCGCACCGCGTGGAACGGCAGGAACTGCGTCAGCCGTCCGGTCTCGATCGCATCAAGCGCCGCCAGCCCCTCTTCGGCCGAGGTCGCGCGCGCCAGTGCCAGCGCGCGGTTGACCGCGACCACCGGCGTCGGACGCATCATCGCAAGCACATCGTATAGGCGGAGGATCGCAGCCCAATCGGTTCGCCCCGTCTCCCGCCGCAGGCAGTGGACCAGGTGAATCGCCGCCTGCACCTGAAGCGGACCCGGCTTGCCGATCGCGGTCGCCCGGTCGAGCGCAGCGCGCCCCACCTCGATCCGCGCAGGATTCCATTGCGCAACGTCCTGTCGGGACAGGGGGACCATGGTGCCTTCGCGATCCACCCGCGCCGCCTCGCGAGAGCGCACGAGGCAGACCAGCGCCAGCAGCCCGTGCGCTTCCGCCTCCTGCGGCATCAGTTCGACCAGCAGCACCGCCAGCCGTTCGACTTCGGGTGCAAGCCCCTCGGTCTCGCCGGTACCCGCAGCATTGCGATAGGCGATGGCCAGCGCGGTCTTGAGCGTTTCCAGTACGGCACCGACCCGGAATTGCCATTCGCAGGACGGTGGCGTTTCGAAAGGGATGTTGGCCGCCTTGATCTTCGCCTTGGCGCGGGTCAGCCGCTGGTACATCGCGGGCTCTGCGACGAGAAAGGCGCGCGCGATCCGCGCCACCGATACACCGCAGATGACCCGCAGCGCCAGCGCGATCCGCGCCTCGCGGGCGAGCGCCGGGTGGCAGCAGGTGAACAGCAGCCGCAGCCGGTCGTCGGGGATCGGCTCGGGAAAGGCGATCACTTCGCCCACCGAGTCCGAGTCCGGCTGGTCCGCCAGCACACGCGCCTCTCGATCGGCCCTGCGTAGTGCATCGAGAGCGCGCCGCCGCGCGGCAACGTAGAGCCACGCGGCGGGGTCGCGGATCGGCGCAGCCTCGCGCAGTGCCGCCTCGCACGCGGCGGAGAACGCGTCCTCCGCCAGGTCAAGATCGCGGAACCGCGCGGCGAGCGCCGCGACGACCCTCGGCCGCGCAGCCGCGAGCAGGTCTGCCAGCGCGGCCAGCGGCTAGTCCTGCCAGACCGGCCGCACCTCGACCGCACCCTTGCCCGGGATCGGGATTTTCCGCGCCCAACGGACCGCCTCGTCGAGATCGGCGGTCTCGACAATGTAGTAACCGCCAAGTTCCTCGTGGCTTTCGGCGAAGGGGCCATCGTGCAGCGTGCCCTCGCCGCCGTTTTCGTAGCGGATGGTGGTTGCGGTGTCCGCGCCCTTCAGGCGATTGCCGCTGAAAGCGACCCCAGCGGCGTGCCATTCCTCAGCCAGCTTCATGTGCCCCGCCAGCGTGGCCTCCATCACCGCCGCGCCGTTTTCGCCCATATAGGCGCTCTCGTCCTCATGAATCAGCAGCATGTATTGCATCGCATGTCTCCGCCTCGGCATCGCCCCTGCGGCGACACTCTACACCCGAGACGACGCTGCCGCCCGCTTTTCGACATGCTCCGAAAATTTTTTCTACGAGGTGCCAGCCGGATCGTCCTGCGGCGTAGCCCCCGCCCCCGTGACCATCTCGTGATAGCCCGCCACCGCGCGCACGACGCCGTGCATCATCTCCATGCGCACCGGGATCGGCACCTGCGTGCGCCCGATCATCACCGCGACTGTATAGACGCTGCCATCGGGCGCGGTGAGGATGCCGACGTCGTTATAGCCCGCCTGATCGGCAGGCTGGCCCGGCTCCACGATGTCGAGCACCTGGCCAGTGCCGGTCTTGTGCGCGATGCTCCACCCCTCCGGAAGCCCGCCCTTGAGCCGGTTCGGCCCGCTCTTCACCTCGCCCAGCCAGCCGAGGAAGCGCGTGGTGCTGGTGTCGGAGAGCAGATCGCCCGCCTCCAGCCGTGCAAGTGCGCTGGCGATCGCGACCGGGCTCGCCCCGTCGACCGGATCGTCGACATAGGCATCGAAGGCCGCTGCGCGCACATCGTGCGGCACCGTCTTGCGCACTTCGAAGAAGGTATCGCCCAGCGCATAGGACTGGCGCCATTCCAGCCCGGCGATCGCCGACTGCATCGGGCGTTCACCCGGGCCGAAGCGGATATCGGCAAAGCCCTTGCGCGCCAGCACCCCCCGCACCGCATCGGGCCCGCCCACCCGGCGCAGGACCATGTCGTTCGCGGTGTTGTCGCTCTGCGTCAGCGCGCGGGAGATGAAATCGGCATAGCTGGTGGTGAAGCTGCCCTGCGCGACCACGCTCTGCCGGATCGGGCTGTGAAACACCGCCAGATCGCCGTTTCGTACCGTCGCCGTCTCGGAAAGGTCGAGCCGGCCTGCGTCGGCCGTGTCGAGCGCGCTCAGCGCGACCCACAGCTTGCTCACGCTCTGCTGCGGATACAGGTCCGTGCCGTTGAAATGCATCATCCGCCCGCGCGCCGGATCATAGACCGCGATGCCGACCTTGCCCTTGAGACCGGTGCCGAGCGCAAACAGCTGATCGTCGAGCCATTCCTCTTGCGCCGAACGCTCGACCGTCAGGTCTTCCGCCGCCTGCTCGATGCGCTCGCCGAAGCTGGGCACGCCCGAGACATCGTCAGCCTCGTCGCTCGGGCGACAGCTCGCCAATGTGCCGAACGCGAGGAGACAGAACAGGGCGGCAAGGAGGGTTCGCATCGCAGGCATATAGCCTCAACCCGTTGAAAATGAATGCCCTCAGCCAGCCGCCGCGACGATCTCGGCCCAGCCCGCCTCGTCGATCACCTCGATGCCCAGTTCCTCGGCCTTCTTCAGCTTGCTGCCCGCGCCCGGCCCGGCGACCAGCAGGTCGGTCTTGGCCGACACGCTGCCCGCCGCCTTCGCGCCCAGCCGTTCGGCCTGCGCCTTGGCCTCGTCGCGGCTCATCGTCTCCAGCTTGCCGGTGAACACGACCGTCTTGCCCGCGACCGGGCTTTCGACCGTCTCGACTTCGTAGACCGGCGGATCGACTTCGCCCGCTCCGGGTTCTGCGCCGATCAGGTCGTCCCACACCTGGCGGTTGTGCTCCTCGTGGAAGAAATCCGCGAGCGCGTGGCCCACCGCTGTCCCGATCCCGTCGGCCCGCACCTCGTAGATGCGCCGCACCGCGTCGAGCATCCGCGCATTGAACGGACTGACCTTCTCGTCCTGCCCACGCGGATTTTCGATACGGTAGCGGTGGAACTCCGCCGCCTTGCCTGGCAGCTTGCGAATATCGCCCAGCCCCTTGAGCAGGTCGCGCGCGGTGACCGCTCCGACATGGCGGATGCCGAGGCCGAACAGCAGCCGCGCGGCGTCGGGCGCACGCTTGGCCTCGATCGCTGCCAACAGGTTATCCACCGACTTGTCCTGCCAGCCTTCGAGCGCGAGGATCTCGTCACGCCGCTTGCGCAGGCGGAAGATGTCCGCCGGACTTTCGAGCCACCCGCGTTCCAGAAATTCGGCGATGGTCTTCTCGCCCATCCCTTCGATGTCGAGCGCGCCGCGGCTGACGAAGTGCTTCATCCGTTCGAGCCGCTGCGCCGGGCAGATCAACCCGCCGGTGCAGCGCACATCGACTTCGTCTTCCTCGGCCACCGCCTCACTGCCGCATTCGGGACAGGTCTCGGGAAATTCGAAACGCGCACGTTCCGCATCGGGCGTAAGGTTCTCGACCACTTGCGGAATGACGTCGCCTGCGCGCTGGATCAGCACCCGGTCGCCCACGCACAGACCCAGCCGCGCGATCTCGTCGCGGTTGTGCAGCGTGACGTTGGTGACCGTGACCCCGCCGACCAGCACCGGTGCGAGCCGCCCCACCGGGGTCAGCTTGCCCGTGCGCCCGACCTGGATATCGATCGCCTCCAGCGTGGTCTCCGCGCGCTCTGCGGGGAACTTGTGCGCTAGCGCCCAGCGCGGGGCCTTGGCGACGAAACCCAGCCGTTCCTGCCAGTCGAGCCGGTCGACCTTGTAGACCACGCCGTCGATCTCATAGGGCAGACCGGGCCTTGCGGACGCGATCGTCTCGTAATGGTCGAGCAGCGCATCGACCCCTTCCACCCGGGTAAATTGCGGCGAGACCGGCAGGCCGAACGCCTCGATCGCACGGATGACATCTGTCTGCGTCTCACCGGGCACCTGCGAGGCTTCGCCCCAGCCATGCGCCCAGAAGCGCAAGGGGCGCTTGGCGGTGACGCTCGCATCCTTCTGCCGCAGCGAGCCCGCCGCCGCGTTGCGCGGATTGGCGAACTGGCGAGCTTTGGTGGGGTCGAACTCCTCCCCCTTCTCTGCCGCAGCCGCCCGCGCCTCGTCCATCAGCCGTGTGTTGAGATCGGCGAAGGCGGCGCGCTCCATATAGACCTCGCCGCGCACCTCGAACACGTCTGGCGCATCGCCCGTCAGCTGCGCGGGGATATCGGCAATATGCGCGACATTGGCGGTCACATCCTCCCCCACCTGCCCGTCGCCCCGCGTTGCCGCGCGGACCAGCTGGCCCTTCTCGTAGCGGAGCGAGCAGGAGAGGCCGTCGATCTTGTCCTCGGCGGTGAAGGCGATCGGCGTGTCGGCTTCCAGATCGAGGAAGCGCCGCACCCGCGCGACCCACTCGCCCACCTCTTCGCCGTTGAAGGCGTTGTCGAGGCTCATCATCCGCACCGCGTGCGTCACCTTCGACAGCGGCGATGCGGCGACCTCGTGTCCCACGCCCTTCGACGGCGAATCTGGCCGCACCAGATCGGGAAAGGCCGCCTCCAGTGCCTCGTTCCGGCGCACCAGCGCGTCATATTCCTGGTCGGTAATCTCCGGCGCGTCTTCCGCATGATACAGGCGGTTGTGTTTGCGGATGGTCCGCGCGAGCCGCATCAGCTCGTTCGCGGCCTCGGCTTCGGAGAGGGTTTGGGCAAGGTCCTTGGGGTCGTCCATAAGGCGCTGCGATAGGGCACACCGGCAAGCTTACGGAAGCGATTTTCTGCCCGCTGCAACTGCCCGCTACATCTTCTCCTTGAGGCCCTTGCGGATCAGAAGCCAGTTGGTCGGAAAAGCGGTCGCGAACCCGGCGAGCATCGCGATCTGCATCGCGAACCAGAACTCGGGCGTGTTCACCGGCGCCAGCCCGCCATAGCTGGGCGCGAACCAGGCGAACTGGATCAGCGCCATCAGCCCGTACATGCCCACCTGCCACGATGTGATCGAGAGGAAATCCGCCTTCACCGCAGCCGCGATTCCCTCCCCGACCGAAACGTCGCGCATCGGCTTGATCGTGAAATACTGGAAGGCGATGCCCAGCGCGAAAGCGACGATATAATCGACAATCCACACTGCGAAGATCTTTTCGCCAAACAGGGTGTGCCAACCGAACCACACCGCGACCTGCGGGAAAGCAAAGGCAGACCATTCGGCGATGATGTCCCCCAAAGTGCACCCCGCCCCGCAATGCGACGCGCCCTTGGCGACCGAGGCCCAGAAGGGCAGCTCTTCGTCCGGAGCATGGACATCCCGCCCCTTGCGCCGCCCGAAAGCCCGATAGAGCCAAACCCACAGCACGCTGCCGAACAGCGCGGCGAGCGGCCAGACGAAATTCATCACCGCCATCTTCTGCGGATGCCGGATAACGTCGATGGCGATCCACAGCGCACACGCTGCAGCAATCAGTAAAGAGATCGTCGAGAGTGCGTGGAGCCAGTCGGGAAAGGTCGGGGCGTGCATGCAGGCCTAAGGCCGGATGGAGGCCCGAGGTTCCGCCCGCATCATACCCCCTCCAGCAACCGATCCGCCTGCGCGCGCGCCTCCGGGGTAATTTCCGCGCCCGAGAGCATACGCGCGATCTCTTCCTGCCGGCCCCCGGCGTCGAGCAGCTCCACCGATGTCTTGGTGACCGTGCCGCTGCTCGCCTTGGCGATCTGGTAATGGACCCGCCCGCGTGCCGCGACCTGCGGGCTATGCGTCACCACCAGCACCTGCCCGTCGCTGGCGAGGCGCGCCAGCCGTTCGCCGATGGCCGAGGCGACCGCCCCGCCCACGCCGCGGTCGATTTCGTCGAAGATCATCGTCGCCGCGCCGCCCTGCTCCGCCAACGCGACTTTCAGCGCGAGGATGAAGCGCGACAGCTCGCCGCCGCTGGCGATCTTGTTGAGCGGTGCGAAGTCCGCGCCCGGGTTGGTGGCGATCAGGAATTCGACCGCGTCCATGCCCGTTGGGCCCCACTTTTCCTGCGGCAGCGGCTGCACGTCCGTCTGGAAACGCGCTGCGTCCAGCTTCAGCGGCGCAAGCTCGGCGGCGACCGCCTTGTCGAGCGTCTTGGCGGCGGCCTTGCGCGCCTTGCGCAGCCGCACCGCTGCACCCTCATAGGCATCGAACGCCTCGCGCTCGGCGATCCGCAGCGCATCGAGTTGCGCCTCACCGCCTTCGATCGCGTCGAGTTGGCTGCGCATCTCGCGCATCTTGTCCGGCAGTTCGTCGACCTCGCAGCGGTGCTTGCGGGCGAGCGCGCGCAGGTCGAACAGGCGGGTCTCCGCAGCATCGAGTGCGGCGGGATCGTGGACCAGCGCCTCGGCCGCCTCCTCCAGCTTCTCCTCCGCCTCGGTCCCTTCGAGGATCGCCCGGTCGAGCGCCGCCAGCGCCTCGGCCAGCAGCTTGTGCTCTCCGGCAATCCGGTCGAGCCGCCGCGCGGCGGTGCGCAGTTCGCTCAGCGGCGATTCCGACCCTTCCCAGATATGGCGAAGCTCCTCCAGGTCGCCCGCCAGCCGCTCACCCTTCTGCATCGCGGCGCGCTGCTCCGCCAGCCGGGCTTCCTCGCCCGCCTGCGGGGCAATCTCGGTCAGCTCGGCGAGGTGCGCGAGCAAAAGGTCCTGTTCCGCACTGGCGGCGTCGATCGCCGCGCGCGCTTCTTCCAGCGCTTCCGACGCCTTCTGCCATTCGCGCCAGTTGCGCGCGACCTTGGCGGTATCGGCCCCGGCGAACCGGTCGAGCAGCTGGCGGTGGCCGCGCGGGTTCACCAGCCCGCGATCGTCGTGCTGACCGTGCAGCTCGACCAGAATCGGCGCGAGATTGCGGAGCAGTCCGACGCTGGCCGACTGGTCGTTGACGAAGGCCTTGGAGCCCCCGTCCGCCTTGACCTGGCGGCGGATGATCAGCGGTTCGCCCGGCTCGATTTCGACCCCCGCATCCTCCAGCGCCTCTGCCAGCGCGGGCGGGAGCGTGGCGAATTCGAAACTGGCGGTGACGCTGGCCTGCTTGGCGCCGCTGCGCACCAGCGCGGTTTCCGCGCGGTTGCCCAGCACCAACCCCAAAGCGTCGAGCAAGATCGACTTGCCGGCCCCCGTCTCGCCGGTAAGCACGCCGAGACCGCGCCCGAAATCGAGATCGAGCGCTTCGATAAGAACGACATTGCGGACGGCGAGTTGAGTCAGCATCGCGGAGGCAGGATAGCGTGCGCGTGCGGGCACGTCACCGGCAGGCACGCATCCTCACAGCTCATGGATGTGCATAAGCGGCCCGATCTAACGCCGCCCCGGGATAGAAGCGCGATCAGTTGGCCAGCGCAACCTGCGTGTCGGCCGCGTGATCCTCGACCAGCGCATAGGCCTTGTCGTACCATTCGCTGCCGGGATAGTTAGCGCCGAGAACGGCGGCGTACTTCTTCGCTTCCTGCGGGATGCCCAGCGCCAGGCTGGTTTCGGTCAGCCGATAGAGCGCTTCGGCAGCGTGGCTGGTGGTCTGATAGTTCTCGACCACGTTCTGGAAGCGAATCTGCGCGGCAGTCCACTTGCCCGACTTCTCGTAGAAGCGGCCAATATCCATTTCCTTGCCCGCGAGGTGATCGCGCACGAGGTCGATCTTGAGCCGCGCGTCGGCGGCATATTCCGATTGCGGGAAGCGGCGCTCAACCTCGCGCAGCGCGACCAGCGCCTGCTCGGTAATCTTCTGGTCACGCTGAACGTCGCTGATCTGCTCGTAATAGCTGAGCGCGATCAGGTAATAGGCGTAAGGCGCATCCTTGTTACCCGGGTGGATCGACAGGAAGCGCTGCGCGCTCTGGATCGCCTTCGAATAGTCGCGCGACACATAATAGCTGAAAGCGCTCATCAACTGTGCGCGGCGTGCCCACGGCGAGTAGGGATGCTGGCGCTCAACCTCGTCGAACAGCGCAGCGGCCAGCTGAGGATTGCCGCGGTCCAGCCGCTGCTTGGCGGTCGCGTAAAGCGTTTCCACGTCGCGCGCGACATAGGCGGTATCACCCGGGCCGCCGCTGCCGCTGCCGGCACAACCGGACACGAGAGTGGCAATGGTACCGAGGGCGAGCGCGGCGGCGATGGTCTTGGCGTTGGCTGTCATGGTCGCGCGGTATAGCGACCACCGCCATGAACGCCAAGTGAAAGGCTGGGCCAGTCTTGCTCAGCTCGCAGGGCGTTCCCCGTGACCAGACAATTCGCCACTCTCGGGCGCGTCCCACAGCAGGTGGCGCCCTTCAAGCGCGACAAGGTTCTTGTTCCGGACGACCTCGCCCTTGGTCTTGTAGCCAAGCAGCTGTTCGGCATCGAGATGCGGGTTCACCGCCAGCACGCGCAGTTCTTCGGAGGTGAAGTCGGACAGGCCGCGGGCCCGCTCCTGCCCCTGCTGGTCGTAGATGTGGAGCACGTCGCCGCGGCTGAAATCGCCCTCGATCGAGAGGATGTCCTCGCGCCGGATCGCGCGGTTGCCGTCGGCGATCTCGTCCGCCAGCTCGTCCGAAATGCCGATGCTGCCCGCCATCTGAAGCCGGTTGGCGATCCACCGCTCCCACCCCGTAGTCGGCGTGTCGTGGGCGATGAACTTGGTGGCGCGACGCTCCCCGTCGAGCACCGAGCTGAGTGGATTGTCGTGCTCACCATGCGCGATATAGGTAGTGACGCCTGCTTCCTGCGCGATGTTGGCGGCCATCAGCTTGGTCGTCATGCCGCCGGTACCCAGCGTGCTCTTGCCCTTGGTCGCCTCCATGAAGGGCGCGACATCGGTGACTTCCGAGATGAACTCGGCACCTTCCTCGTCCGGGTGGCGATCGTACAGGCCGTCGACCTCGGTCAGGATGATGAAGTTCTTCGCATCGACCATCTGCGCGACCTTGGCCGCCAGCCGGTCGTTGTCGCCGACACGGATTTCCTCGGTGGTGATCGAATCGTTTTCGTTGATGATCGGCATCACCCCGGCTTCCAGCAGGCGGAACACGGTGTTGCGGGTGTTGAGGAAGCGCCGGTGATCCTCGAAATCGCCCAGCGTCAGCAGCACCTGCGCGATCTCGAAATCGAATTCGTGGCCGATCTGCTTGTAGGCATTGGTCAGGATCGGCATCCCGCACGCGGCGGCCGCCTGCTTGTCGCTGACCCCGGCAGTCTCGGGCCGCTCACCCACGATCTTGAGGCCCAGCGCCACCGCGCCGGAACTGCACAAGATGACATTGGTGCCGCGCTCGCGCAGCTTGGCAACGTCTTCCAGCATCCGCTGGATGAACCCGAAACGCGGCGTCAGGCGTTCGGTGTTCGCAACCAGGGTGGAACCGATCTTGACGACAACGGTGTTCGATTGCGGCATGTTTGATCCATCTTGGCGGCCAAAAGAGTGGCGCGGACATAGGCAAGGGTGTTGCATCGCACAACCCACTGGAAAAAATTGCACGACTGTGTTATAAAAGAATAAACACATTGAAAAGGCACGATCGAGCGCCATAAAGCACGCGCGCCCCGATCGCCTCGGAAAACAGATGGAGAGATATTATCTTTCAAGACATACTTTTGATCGGCTGCGGAAAAATGGGCGGAGCGCTGCTCGAATACTGGAAGCGGGGTAGCGAAAGCTTCACCATCGTCGACCCGTTTCTGGATAAAGCGCCAGAGGGTGTTACGCTCGTCAAGGAGCGCAGCGAACTCGGCGACAAGCGCTTCGACGTGATCATCGTCGCGATCAAGCCGCAGATGATCGACGACATCCTGCCCGACTATGCGCCGGTGCTGTCGGATAACGGCTACGTCATCTCGATGGCCGCAGGCGCAGGGATCGCGCGCATTTCCAAGGTTATGGCCAAGGGAGAACAGCCCGCTCCGGTCATCCGCATCATGCCCAACCTGCCCGCCTTCGTGGGCAAGGCGACCAATGGGCTGGTTGCAGGCCCTGGCGTCACCGAAGACCAGCGCAAGCACGCGCATGCGATGATGGAGCGGACCGGCACCGTGGTCGAAGTCGACGACGAGGACCAGCTCGACCGCGTCACCGCAGTCGCAGGTTCGGGCCCCGGCTATGTCTTCGAACTCGCCCGCGCCTACGTCGCGGCGGCCGAAGGCATCGGCTTCTCGCACGAACAGGCCCGCGCACTGGTGCTCGGCACGCTCGAAGGCACGATCGCGATGGCGATCGACCAGGACGGCCAGACGCTGGAGGAACTGCGCAATTCGGTGACCAGCAAGGGCGGGACGACCGCTGCCGGGCTCGACGCGCTGAACGGCGACGGCGCCGTATCGCGCAAGTTCGAACAAACGCTGGAGGCGGCCTACAAGCGCGCCGTCGAGCTGAGGTAGCGGTCGTTCGGAACCCGGGGCACGTCTTGCCCGTCTATCAAGCAGAGCTTCAAAAATAACAGATCCGAAGAGGACCACCATGAACGACCAGACACTCGATCCGGCGATCCACATCCACGAACTCGGCAGCAACGCGCGCGCCGCGGCCAAAGGGCTGCTCACCGCAAGCACCGAGGCCAAGAACACCGCCCTCACCGCAGCGGCCAAGGCGCTGCGCGACCACCAGGACGAGTTGCTCGAAGCCAATGCGAAGGATGTCGAGAGCGTTGCGGGCAAGAAGCCCGAGAGTTTCGTCGACCGGCTCAAGCTCACGCCCGACCGGATCGAAGGCATGGCTAGCGCGCTCGAACAGATCGCCGAACTGCCCGATCCGGTGGGCCGCAAGCTTGCCGAAATCGACCGGCCCAATGGCCTCAAGATCGAACGCGTCGCCGTGCCCATCGGCGTGATCGGCATGATCTACGAATCGCGGCCCAATGTGGGTGCGGACGCCTCGGCGCTGTGCCTCAAGTCGGGCAACGCGGTGATCCTGCGCGGCGGTTCTGAAAGCCGCAACTCGACCCGCGTGATCGTGCGCTGCATGCAGGAAGGCCTCAAGGCTGCCGGCCTGCCCGAAAACGCGGTGCAGACCGTTGGCACGACCGACCGCGCCGCGGTGGCCGAGCTGCTCAAGGCGGACCAGTTCGTGGATCTCGTGATCCCGCGTGGCGGGCGTGGCCTTGTCGAGCTGGTGCGTGACCAGGCCTCCGTGCCCACGCTCCTCCACCTCGATGGCAACTGCCACACCTATGTCCATGAAAAGGCAGACCTCGACAAGGCAGCCGAAGTCATCCGCAACGCCAAGCTGCGCCGCACCGGCGTGTGCGGGGCGACCGAGAGCATCGTGGTCGACAAGGCGGTCGCCGAAAAGGCGATCCCCAAGATCGCGGCGATCTTCGGCGATGATTGCGAGCTTCGCGGCGACGAAACCGCCGTCTCCATCGCGCCGAGCATCAAGCCCGCAACGGATGAAGACTGGGGCACCGAATATCTCGACCCAATCGCGAGCGTAAAGGTGGTCGACGGCCTCGACGAGGCGATCGACTGGGTCGACACCTATTCGAGCCACCACACCGACGCGATCATCACCGAGGATGACGACGCGGCGCGCAAGTTCATGACCAGCATCGACAGCGCGATCCTGATGCATAACGCTTCCACCCAGTTTGCCGACGGCGGCGAGTTCGGGATGGGCGCGGAAATCGGCATCGCGACCGGCAAGATGCACGCACGCGGTCCGGTCGGCCTCGAACAGCTGACCAGCTTCAAGTACCTCGTCCACGGTAACGGCCAGACGCGGCCGTAAGCCACGCGACCTACGCTAAAAGAGCCGCCGATGCCTCCCGGGGCGTCGGCGGCTTTTTCGTGCGCGTCAGATATTGGTGCTGCACGGGATCAGGCTCGGCAGCAGGAAGGTGTAGGGCCGCATCCGTTCGGAATTGCGCGCGACGATCTGCTCTTCCACGTCCTGTAGTGCCGCACGGAAGCGCGACAGCGGGCCGCCCTTCCCCGTGATCTGCGGGTCCTGGAACCACTGCGGATAGGGAAAGTCGGGCGAGAGATAGGTGCCCAGCGGACGGTAATAGAGCGAGCCCAGCAGGAAGAGCACTTTGAGCTGCTGCAACGCCAGAACCTCGGGCGGCATCATCGCCAGCCAGCCCGTCTTGGTTCCGCCTTTCTGCGTGTCGGGGGCCGGTTGCCAGAACGCGCCCGTCACTGCCGGTGCATATTCCATGATCGCCTTTTGCGGGAAGTTGACCGAGGCATGCTGCGCGCTGGCGGTGAAGATCGTCATCGTGCAGATATCGACCAGCTCCTGAATGGTGCTCGGCGCGGAGAAGCCCTTCAGCTTGCCGCTGTCGGAGATTGCTGCGGCCCAGGCCTGCAACTCGGTATCGCCGGTCACATCCTTGTCCGATGAGTAGTAGGTGCGCACGTAAGCCTTCGCCCAGCTCTCGATCGCGTTCCACACCAGCAGACCGTCGTCGCGATAGGGGTAATCGCCCAGCGCGGAGTCCGCGCCCACGCCGCGCGCGACGATATCCTGCGGCAGCATCCCCTTGGCGAAATCGAAGGTGAGCCGCGCCTGCACGGCGGCCTGCTGGCTGCTCTCGATCGTGCCTGCGAAGATGTGGTCGATCGGGCCACCCGCGACGATCAGGCTGTTCGCGGCGGCATCATTGATGAACAGCGTGCCTTCGAAATGGCGCACCAGCAGAGCGTTGATCGGGTGCGCATCGGGAAGCTGGCGATGCGTGGCGATGGCAATCGCCTCGATCACCAGATGCGTGCGCGCCAAATGGGCGAACAGCTCGTGATAATTGCCGTCGGCCACCTGCACGACCAGCTTGGCCATTTCCCAGCCCCACTGCTTTTCCGTGCTCATGCTCGGCGTCATCACCGGGCTCGCCGCGTTGGACGGATCGCAGTTGATCGCGACCGGGACGAGGCTCTGCGCACCGGGCGGCACCGCGAACAGCGCCACCGGGCAGGTCAGGTACTTGGCCGACCCATCCCACTCGCCCGGCTCGATGATCGAGAGCGGCGAATAGTCGCACTGGAACAGGCGCCCCTCCTCCAGTGCGGCATCCAGTGTGTCGCCGGGCACGACCGCCGCATACTGCTTGGCCGTCACAGCGCATTTCTTCGGGATTTTGGTCACCGCTTCGATCAGCATGCAGTTCGGGCCAGCGACACGCAGGTTGGCGAATTCGAGATCGTCCTGGAATGTATAGGCGATCGGCGGGACGGAGATCGTCTTGAAGTTGTCGAGATAGGTCTGGAGCGTGCGCGGGCGTTCCTTGCCGAGCGCCGCCTTGGTCGCGCCGCGCAGTTCGATGACGCCCTTCAGCTTGGTCGCGTGGTTCTTCAGGTCCGCGATGGCGACTTCGGCGTCGAACATGTGAACGCAGTCGGTCGCCAGAGCGACGATGCCCTTGCCCCCCGTGACATCGCCCGCGATCTTCGCCTCCAGCGCGGCGACATCCTTCTCGATCGCGGCGACCACCACGCGGTCCGCCGCGACCAGCGCGGGGTCGAGCGCGGAGAGGCCCTGTTCGATCAGCGATTGCTCGACCTCGATCTGGTTGATCGCCACTTCGATCAGGATCTTCACCAGCTTCAGCCACCATTCGAGCGTCGGCATCTCTGCCGTGGGCAGCGTCTTCACCACCGGCACGCCTTCGAGCGACGGAACCGCGTCGGTCCACTCGTAGGTCGCCTGACTGGCGGCGAGCTGCGCCTCGCGGGCCTTGCGCTGCGCGGGCGTAACGTTCTGGGGAAGCGTGGGATCAGCCGGTGCCTGGTGAGCCATTGTATTTCCGTCCATTTCCGTCGATTTCCGTTGAGACCGCAGAAATGCTACGTCACAATGGTTAATAGGGGGATTACGGCGGACGGGCCGGGCACCCCGCTTAATTTTTGTTTAGACGTTGCTGGTTATCTGGGGGCCATGGACGGGGTGAAAACGATACTGCGCAATGCCGCGATTCCCGATCTTCCGCAGGAGGTTCGGACCGATTTCGTCGTGGCCAGCGCGACCACTGTCCAGAAGCAGGGGCGCTGGCTGTTCGTCGGGCTGCTGCTGACCTGCCCCTTCGCCGCGCTCGCCACGCCCGAGGCTGCCGGATGGTTCGTGCGCTGGGGCCTGCCCACCCTGATGGCGCTCTATTGCCTGATGGGCCTGAAGGATCTCTTCAAGGAAAACCATTTCCCGCAGAAGCCCTGGCGGGCCGAGCGTTTCATGGTCCAGAGCTGGGCGTCGTCGCTGATCGGCGCGGTGATCTCCACCACTTGGGCGGTCGCCTGCTGGTCCGCCGCAGACCCGGGCGTGCGGCTGCATTTCCCCGTCATCCTGGTGATGGGCGCGCTCGCCACCGCGTATTGCATGGCGAGCATTCGCGCAGCCGCAGTGACCCATCTGGTGATCGACATCGGGGCCATCGCAACGCTGATGCTGCTGACCGGATCGACCCTCGACATCGCGACCGCGGTGAGCCTGTGCGTCGCCGGGGTGTTCCAGTGGCGCATGATCACCGCGCACCACAATCAGGTGATCGAGTTGCTGATGCTCGAACGCAAGAGCCAGCAGCTTGCCCTGACCGATCCGCTGACCGGACTTCTCAACCGCCGCGCCCTGCTCGATTTCGCCGAGGATCTGGGCGAGCAGAGCGGGCAGTCGCGGCTGCTGCTGATCGACATCGACTGTTTCAAGGTGATCAACGACACGCATGGCCACGATGTTGGCGATAGTGTGCTGCAGGAGGTCGCGCGGCTGATTCAGGCGCATGCCGGTGACGGGGTCAGCGCGGCGCGGCTGGGGGGCGAGGAGTTCGCCCTGCTCGGCACGAGCGAGGCGCTGCCGCCGGGCATGGCGATGCAGCTGCTCGCGGAGATCCGCGAGGCGGAGATGCCGCATGGCGGGCGATGCACGATCAGCATCGGCGTTGCCGAAGGCGCGCTGCATGACGATTCCACCTGGCGCGAACTCTACCACCGCGCGGACAAGGCGCTCTACGCGGCCAAGAGCCAGGGCCGCGATAGGACGGTGCACGAGCACGAGCTGGAAACCCTCACCGTGCCGCCGGTCGAATGCGCCGTCTCGCCGGATGGCGTGCCGGAGCGCAAGGTCGCCTAGGCCCTACCCGGCAAGCACCTTCCTGCCGGGCAACGCGCAAACGCGCGTGCAGGCTACCTGACACACCTGACACACAGTCCTAGGGGCAAAACCAGTCCCTCCCCATGCGCCACGAAGATGGCCGGTTGGTTGCGCGCGATCGTCCAACGGGCAGGCGCGCGCGAAACACGCAGATCGACGATTTGAAAGAGCGGCGGGCAACCTAGGCAAAGACAGCCGTGTAGGACAGCGCGGCGTGCGAAGCGAAGCACGCACGGTCCTCGATTGAAATACCCCGTGGGGGTATATATAGACTTCGCCTCAGGCTCACTCTTTCGCAGGCCCCACCAATGGCATCCCTTTCCCGCCGCCACCTTATCCGCAGCACCGTCGCGCTCGCCGCCGCAAGCGCCCTGCCCGTGCCCGCCTGGGCACGCGGTGCCTCGCTGAGCCGCGCGCAGAACGGCTTCGGCGAGCTTTCGGGTGAGGACATCGACCTTACCATCGGCGATCATCACTTCATGACCGGCGGCCGCTCGGGCCACGCGGTCGCGGTCAATGGCAGCGTGCCCGGGCCGCTGATCCGCCTGCGCGAAGGCCAGAACGTGCGCCTTCACGTGACCAACAATCTGGCCGAGGACAGCTCGATCCACTGGCACGGCCTGCTGGTGCCGTTCCAGTTCGACGGCGTGCCCGGCGTCAGCTTCCCCGGTATCCGCCCGGGCGAGCGCTTCACCTACGAATTCCCGATCCGCCAGAGCGGCACCTACTGGTGGCACTCGCACTCGGGCCTGCAGGAGCAGGCGGGGCACTACGGCCCGATCGTGGTCGAAAGCGCCGATCCGGACCCGCGCTACGACCGCGATTACGTCGTGCTGCTGAGCGAGTTCACCCCGATCCATCCGCACGAGATCATGCGCAAGCTCAAGGTGGGCGAGCACTACTTCAACTACCAGATGCAGACCGCGACCGAGGGCGAAATGTCCGGGGAAATGCGCCGCATGTGGGGCCGGATGCGGATGAACCCGCGCGACATCTCCGATGTGACGGGCAGCACCTATACCTTCCTCATCAACGGCCACGGGCCGGCGGACGATCTGCAATTCGCGTTCCGTGCGGGCGAGCGGGTGCGCCTGCGGGTCATCAACGGATCGGCGATGACGTTCTTCAACGTGCGCATTCCCGGCGTGCCGATGACGGTGATCGCCGCCGACGGGCAGGACGTCGCCGAGGTCGAGGTGGACGAGTTCCAGATCGGCGTCGCGGAAACCTACGACGTGATCGTCAGCCCGCCCGACGGCAGCCACGCGATCGTGGCCGAGGCGATGGACCGCAGCGGCATGGGCGTCGCCAGCCTGACCAGCCACGCGGGGCACAGGGCCACGCCGCCCGCGCTGCGTGAGCCGGTAACGCTGACCATGGCCGACATGGGCATGATGGACCACGGCGGCATGGCCGGGATGGAAGACATGGACCACTCCATGCGCGATACCTCCACCCTGCCGGCCGACGTGAAGGTCGGCCCGGGGCTCGACATGGTCTCGCCCATGCCGATGGACCGGATGGACTTCCCCGGCCTCGGCCTCGACAAGCTCAAGCACCGCGTGCTGCGCTACACCGACCTCAAGGCCAAGCGGATGAATCCGCATCGCGAGGTGGACCGGGAGATGCAGATCCATCTCACCGGCAACATGGAACGCTACATGTGGAGCTTCGACGGCAAGAAGTTCACCGCCGTCACCGACGATCCGATCCGCTTCGGGTTCGACGAACGGGTGCGCGTGACGCTGGTCAACGACACGATGATGGCGCACCCCATCCACCTGCACGGCCATTTCTTCGAACTGGTCAACGGCGCGGACCATATGCACCAGCCGCTGAAGCACACGGTGATCGTCCAGCCGGGCGGCACCGCGACCTTCGACCTGACCGCCAACGAGCCGGGCGACTGGGCCTTCCACTGCCACCTGCTCTACCACATGCACGCCGGCATGATGCAGGTGGTCACGGTGCGCCCGTTCCCCACAGGAGACGGCGCATGATCCGCGCGATGCTTCTCGCCGGGGCCGTGCTGCTGCCCGCTCCGCTCGCCGCGCAGGACCATTCGGGCCATGGCAGCAAGAGCGAGCCCGCGCCCGAGATGGATCACTGCGCGATGGGCCATCTGCCGCCCGAACAGTGCGGCAAGCAGGAAGAGAGCGAACCGACCCCGGCGATGGACGATGGCATGGCGGGCATGGACCATGGCTCTCACGGAGCGATGACCGACAAGTCCGCGCCGGGCGCGGCCCCCGAAAGCGCCATCCCCGCGCGTGCGCTGGAGGGGCCGCGCCATGCCGCCGATGCGATCTGGGGCGAGGACGCAATGGCGCCCGCGCGCAGGGAACTCGCCCGCGGGAATGGCGGCATGACCACCGGCATGGTGCTGGTCGAGCGGCTCGAGGCACGCATTCCCACCGACGGGGGCGAGAGCGGCTACCTGTGGGACGCACAAGCCTGGTACGGCGGCGACCTCAACCGCTTCGTGCTCAAGACCGAGGGCGAAGGCGAGTTCGGCGGCGCGGTGGAGGATGCCGAGATCCAGGCGCTCTACAGCCGCGCGATCGGGCCGTTCTTCGATCTGCAGGCGGGTGTGCGCTTCGATCCCGAGCCGGACAGCCGCACGCACCTGGTGCTCGGCGTGGCGGGGCTGGCGCCCTACATGTTCCACGTCGACGGCGCGCTGTTCCTTTCCGACCGGGGCGACCTGACCGCGCGGATCGAGGCGGAATACGACCAGAAGATCACGCAACGCCTGATCCTCCAGCCCCGGATCGAGGCGGAGTTCGCCGCGCAGGACATTCCCGAGCGCGACATCGGCGCAGGCGTCACCAAGGTCGAGCCGGGGCTGCGCCTGCGCTACGAGATCGCCCGCGAATTCGCGCCCTATATCGGCGTCGAATACGAGGCCAAGCTGGGCGAGACGGCGGACCTCGCGCGCGCGGGGGGCGAGGATCCGGACGGTTTCAAGGTCCTCCTCGGCGTGCGCGCCTGGTTCTAGGCGGACGCGGCCAGCCCGCTCCCCCCCGCCACGCAGCACCCGCGCGGCGCGGAAAATCGCTGTCCTACAGCCGCGCGGCCGGGGCATAGCCTTGCGCCCGCCCCGCCGCGCAAGGACCGCCGCCCATGAGCTTCCGGCCATGACCCGCAAAGCCGACAACCGCGAGCAGCGCCTGCCCGTGCCTGCTGGCGAGCTGCCCGACTTCACCCCCGTCCCCCGCCAGACCGACCGCCACGATGGCTGGACCGAAGATCGCCAGCGCCGCTTCATCGCCGCGCTCGCCGATACGGGCTCCGTCCACGCCGCGTGCAAGGCGGTCAACATGAGCCAGGCCGGCGCCTACCACCTGCGCCGCCAGCGGGGCGCGGAGAGCTTTCGCGCGGCATGGCAGGCGGCGATCGACCTCGGCGTGCAGCGGATCGAGGATGTGGCGATGGACCGCGCGCTCAACGGTGTCGACGTGCCCGTCTACTCCTACGGCAAGCTGGTCGGCACGCGGACCACCTATAACGACCGCCTGCTGATGTTCATGCTCCGCAACCGCGCGCCCGATCGCTTTACGGAGGGGCGCGCAAAAGGCCTCAACGCGGTCGGCCAGATGGAGCTGAAGCGGCTCAAGAAGCAATGGCGCGAGGAGTACGAACGCGAGCGCGCGCAGGGCGGCGAGGCCCGCGTGTACGAAGCGCTCGAGACCAAGCTGCAAGCGCTCCACCAGCGCCGCCTCGACTCCATGAGCCCCCGCGCCCGCGCGGCCTGGGACGCCTTCAAGGCCATCGAGGCCGAGGACGAGGCCGCAGGCTACCGCTGGTGGGAGGACCCGGAGCATCCGAAGTACGATGCGGGAGAGGATGAGGACGACGGGGATGACTGGGAGGAGCGGGCGCTGCCTCCGTTGGGGTGGCGGTGCCGTGTGCCCGAGGAAGAAAAGCCGGAGGAGAACCCCAAGTGGCGCGGGTTGAAGGATGAGGGGTGGGAGTGAGGAAGCGTCGAATTCGGCGTACTTCGGACCGCTAGACCAGTACCAATAACTCGCCAAGGCGACCAAGCATCAAAGCAACCTCAGTTCTGTTTGCATCTATAGAGCCTCCTGACGACCTCCGGACCATACTTTTTTTCAAGCCTGTCCTTAAAATCATGTTCTATAGAGGATACAAAAGCAATCAAACCAAGAACCTCTTCGATCTGCTCGTCATTGAGCCTGCCGTTGAGAGCATGGTGAACCGCTGCGAATAAATTCCGCTTCCTATCTCTTCCAACTGAGATTTGACCGTCGTTGGTGAGTACTAGGCCAGTTACCTGCCGGCGGAACTTCGACGTCGCATAGACCGTTTTTTCGGAATTTATTTTTAGCGCCGGGTACTCTATTTCTCTAAGTATCATCCTGAGGTGCCGCTCTAATCCATTGAAATATCCAGTTCTCGGGGCTGAAAATGTTATGTCATCCGCATAACGCGTGTAAGACACCTCATCACTCGCTATTTCCGCCGAAATCCTCTCATCAATTCCAAACATAAGGATGTTAGAAAGAATTGGCGAAGAAGGCGCACCTATAGATAGCCTAAGCAGACTCCTGTTAAACTCTTTCTTAAAAAATATCTTCGTCGATATCTCAATATCTAATTCCGCAATACCCCGCCCCTCCGCGTACTTCCTCCAATCGTTTTCAGTTATTGAGGGAAAAAAGTCCTTGAAATCGAATTTCAATATGGGCCCTCGCCCGACATGAGCGGCCGCATTGTCCCTGATTGATGAGCCAGATTTGTATGCGGTAGCCGCCTTGTGTATTGGAAAATTACTTAGAAATTCACGCATCAGAACGCGCTGCATCAATTTTACTTCTTTAGCAGGCTGCGAGATAACTCGCATTTTTTCGCTGTTCCTCTTAGGAATTTTGTATGTTTTGTATCGCGCCGGCGCAGTGGCAATGATCTTTTGCAAATCCCGGTCAGGAAGCGCCGTCTCACGCTTCAATAAGTCGTATAGGCTACCCATGTGCGATTCCCATACCGTCGAGGATTGCAGCGAATCTCTCAGGATCACTGTCTTTCAGCATTGACCTCCTCGCCGCCCTACGCCGTGAAGCGGTACGATCAGTCGTCTCTGGCTTAAAACGAAAATTCGCAGAATCTCGCGGAAGATCTCGAGCAGCTGCAAAATTCCGAAATCCTTTCCGTTTCCGGACCACCCAACCAACCGCCTCAGCACAAAGGAGATAGCGGTCAATTTCCCGCGGCGAAACGTCCAGCTCGAAAGCTAACAGCAGGGTCGATATTTCCTCTGGGGTTAGCGCACCGAATTCCTGAATGAGGCCAACGACAAGCTTAATTCGATGTCCAGCAAGCTCAGCATTGAATGTGGTTGGATTTTCAATCTCTGAAATTCTCAACGTCACTGGATTGGAGAGCATTTTCTGCAATTCGTTGACCGTTACCTCCGTAACGCTCGAGCCTGATAGAGAGAGGCCAGCCTTATCCATTACAAAATGGCTAAGCTCTCCATATTTCTCATTCATAAAATCAACAATTCCAAGCCTGATAAAAGACGATTCTTCGTAATGGTCACTCCTAATCAAAACGAGCATTCTCTTAGCGATTTCGGGAATCAGGCAAAATGCTCCAAGCTCAGCCAAGCTTCCATGACTCTCCGAGAATATTACGGTCAATTTCGCTAATTGAGCGAGATCTAATTCGAAGGATAATAGGTCAGAATAATTGGCGCGCGCTATATGAAGAGCTTCTATATCTTCAGCACGAACGACGCCCGCCCCCTTGAGTGGTTCAAACTCAACGATCTTATAGAAAGCGTCACGGAGCGAAACTGGCGGCTGAACCCCCAAGTCCGTCATTCTTCCTCCGCAGAGGAATACGAATTGCGTCGGACTCAACACGTGGACCTTTGATGGATCCAGAGCGTCCGCGAACTCGTCTATCATAAATAAGGGCTTACCTAAGCACCGAAAGACAGCAGCGCGCTGTCTAGCGGAGCGACCGGCTTGCCGGGAGACAGCGCGCTGCTGTCTTTCGGTGCCATAAAACCGGCCAATCTAGTGAGGTCCGGCGAAGCGCCAGACCGAGCAGGCCATTGCTCAATCGCGTAAGCAGTATTCAATCTAGCTCCAGAGTGAAATGAATTCAATCGCAATCGTTGAGATGAGATATATCGCCGAACGAGCGCGAAATGGAAGTTCTCTGAATTTCCGTATGCACAGAATGATTATGCCTCCACACACCCGCGAAGGCTAAGCGCCTGATCAATCAAGTACAGTGGCTGTGAGACGAAATCCTCATAAAATTATCGACAACGCGGCCCCTTCCTTGCTTCCCCCGTCCCGCGCCGTTCCGCGTTTGCTGACGCAAACGCTCCATGCGCCGCGTGACGTCAGTCGGGTTCCGCCCTTCGACAAGCTCAGGACGGACCCACTGGCCGGAATGCGCGATGCGCTGCGCGCACCGGCTTCTAACTTGTCGCTTTCTACGAAAGCGCCTGCGTTAGGCGCGTAGGGGCTTCGCCCCGCCTATTCCTCCCCCCCCTTTTCAAAGGAGGGGATTGAGGGGTGGTTGCGAGCCGGCAGGCTCGATCTGTGCCAAGGCACCACCCCCAACCCCCTCCTCTGAAAAGGAGGGGGCTTTAGGGATCACTCCTCCCCCATACGCAGCGCCGCAATAAACGCCTCCTGCGGAATGCTCACGTTGCCATATTCCCGCATCCGCGCCTTCCCTTTCTTCTGCTTCTCCAGCAGCTTCTTCTTGCGGCTGATGTCGCCGCCGTAGCATTTGGCGGTCACGTCCTTGCGCAGGGCGGCGATGGTTTCGCGGGCGATCACCTTGCCGCCGATCGCGGCCTGGATCGGGATCTTGAACAGGTGGCGCGGGATCAGGTCTTTCAGGCGCTCGCACATGCCGCGGCCGCGCTCTTCGGCGACGCCGCGGTGGACGATCAGCGATAGGGCATCGACCGGCTCGTTGTTGACGAGGATGTTCATCTTCACGAGGTCGCCCTCGCGCAGGCCGATCTGCTCGTAATCGAAGCTGGCATAGCCGCGGCTGATGCTCTTCAGCCGGTCGTAGAAGTCGAACACCACCTCGTTCAGCGGCAGCTCGTAGGTCACCTGTGCGCGGCCGCCCACGTATGTGAGGTCGGTCTGGATGCCGCGCCGGTCCTGACACAGCTTGAGGATGCTGCCCAGGTATTCGTCGGGGGTGTAGATCACCGCCTTGATCCACGGTTCCTCGATCACCTCGATCCGGTTGGGGTCGGGATAGTCGGCGGGATTGTGCAGCTCGATCACCTTGGCATCCTCGGTCTTCGATTTGCCGAGGTGGATGCGGTAGACGACCGATGGTGCGGTGGTGATCAGGTCGAGGTCGTATTCGCGGCTGAGCCGTTCCTGGATGATCTCGAGGTGCAGCAGGCCGAGGAAGCCGCAGCGGAAGCCGAAGCCCAGCGCGGCGGAGCTTTCCGTCTCGAAGGTGAAGCTCGCATCGTTCAGGCGCAGGCGCGCGATGCTCTCGCGCAGCTTGTCGAAATCGGCGGCGTCGACCGGGAACAGGCCGCAGAACACCACCGGCTGCGGCTCGCGATAGCCGGGCAGCGCCTTGGTGGCGCCGTTCTTGACCGTGGTGATGGTGTCGCCGACGCGGGCCTGCTCCACCTCCTTGATCTGCGCGGTGATGAAGCCGATCTCGCCCGGGCCGATCTCCGCCAGGTCGATGCGCTTGGGGGTGAAGGCGCCCACACGGTCGATCAGGTGCTGCGTGCCGCCCTGCATGAATGTGACGTTGAGGCCCTTCTTGAGGACGCCGTCGATCACGCGCACGAGGATGACGACGCCGAGATAGGGGTCGTACCAGGAATCGACCAGGCTGGCGGTCAGCGGCGCGTCGCGGTCGCCCGTGGGCGGCGGGATGCGCGCGACGATCGCTTCGAGCACGTCCTCGACGCCGATGCCGGACTTGGCGCTGGTGAGCACCGCGCCGCCGTTTTGCCAGGTGCCGGTGGCCTGGATGCCGACGATCTCCTCGATCTCCTCGGCTACGCGTTCCGGCTCGGCGGCGGGCAGGTCTATCTTGTTGATAACAGGCAGGATTTCGTGGTCGTGCTCGATCGACTGGTAGACATTGGCGAGCGTCTGCGCCTCGACCCCCTGCGCCGCGTCGACCACCAGCAGCGCGCCCTCGCACGCGGCGAGGCTGCGGGAGACCTCGTAGGCGAAGTCGACATGGCCGGGCGTGTCCATCAGGTTGAGCTGATAGGTCTCGCCATCATTGGCGGTGTAGCTGAGGCGCACGGTCTGCGCCTTGATGGTGATGCCCCGCTCACGCTCGATATCCATGTTGTCGAGCAGCTGCTCGCTCATCTCGCGCTCGGTCAGCCCGCCGGTGAGCTGGATCAGCCGGTCGGCGAGCGTGGACTTGCCATGGTCGATATGGGCGATGATGCTGAAATTGCGGATCTTGGAAAGGTCAGTCATTACCGCGTCGCAATAGACACGCGCGCCGCGCCTGTCAGCATGTTTGAGGGCATGCACGATCTGTCCCGTGTAGGACAGCGGCAATTGAGTGCGCCCTCAGGCCGAGCGCCGCTGTTCGCGCTGGATCGAGCGCTCGACCTCGGGAGCCGGAAGATCGAACTGGCCGCGCTGGTCGCGCCGCAGACGCTGGGCGAAGCGCACACCGATGCGGTTCTCCGCACACCAGCGCACCTCCGCATCGACCGCCAGCCGCTCGCTCAGCGCGACACGGAAAACCGTGCCCTCGGGCACGTTCCACAGACCTTCGATCAGCGCGCCCTGCGACGAGATATTGCGGATCGTGCCATTGTAGAAATCCTCGCCGTGCTGCAGCACCACCCGGCGCAGCATCGCCTGGCGCGGCTCGCGCGCGGCGCGCGGGCCGCTGGGGCGGGCCTTCAGCCCTTCTTCCAGCCGCGCATCGGCCTCTGCAGTGGAGAGCGGCTTGGAATAGATATAGCCCTGGATGTGGCTGCATCCGTGCATCCTGATCAGCTCTAGCTCGTCGAGCGTTTCGACCCCTTCGGCGGTGGTGTCCATTCCCAGCGCATTGGCAAGGCTGGAGATCGCCGCGATGATCGCGCCATTGCGGCTGCCCGGCATGGTCGCCCCGCGCACGAAGCCCTGATCGATCTTGATCTTGTCGAACGGCGCGTTCTTCAGATAGCCGAGCGAGGAATAGCCGGTTCCGAAATCGTCGAGCGCCAGCCGCACGCCGACCGCCTTGAGCGCGGCGAAGGTCGCATCGGTACCCTCGCTGTCGTCGAGGAACACGCTCTCGGTAATCTCCAGCTCCAAACGCGAGGGGCAGATGCCCGCCTTCGCAATGGCGTCGGCAATCACCCCGGGCAGCGCCGGATCGGCAAACTGCAGCGGCGACACGTTGACCGCGCAGCGCACCGATTTCGGCCAGCGAGCCAGATCGCTGCAGGCCTGGCGGATGGCCCATTCGCCCATCGCCACGATCAGCCCCGCATCTTCGGCCACGGGGACGAATTTTTCCGGGCTGATCCAGCCCTGCTTGGGATGGTTCCAGCGCATCAGCGCCTCGAACCCGCTGATCTCTTCGGTCGCCGTGTTGACCACCGGCTGGTAATGCAATTGCAGGCCGCCGGTGTCGATCGCCAGCCGCAGCTCTTCTTCCAGCTGGTTACGCTCGCGCGCGGCGACGTGGAGATCGTCGGAGAACACACGATAGCGCCCGCGGCCAGCGTCCTTTGCCGCATACAGCGCAAGATCCGCGCTGCGGACCAGCCGCTCGCTGGTGCCGCCATGCTCCGGCGCGATTGCAATCCCGACCGACGCGCCGATGACGGCACGGTTGCCATCGATCGAATAGGGCTGCGAGAGCGAGTGGATGATATCGTTGCCCAGCTGTTCGAGGCGCGCCTTTTCGCAGCGCTTCGGGATCAGCACCTGGAACTCGTCACCGCCGATCCGGCCGACCGTGCCGAGATCGCCGACCACCTTTTCCAGCCGCCGCGCGACCTGGTTGAGCAGGGCATCGCCTGTCGGATGGCCGAAGGTGTCGTTGACGTGCTTGAACCGGTCGAGGTCGAGCATCAGGATCGAGCAGACCCGCTGGGCCGGATTGCGGTGGGTCAGCAGCTTGGACAGCGCCTGGCTGAGCGCGTGGCGGTTGGCGAGCCCGGTCAGCGAATCGTAAAGCGCCAGGCGAGAGGCGTGCTCGGCGCTACGCCGACGCTCGGTCAGATCGGTGCCCGAGCCGCGGAAGCCGCAGAAATTCTCGAACGAATCGAAGATCGGCCGACCATTGACCGACCACCACACCGTGCCATCGCCAGCGCGCCCCTCGCCCCTGACCGGCAGTTCGTGGAACGGGGAGTGGGCCGTGAAGTGGAACTTGATCGTGCGTTCGGCGTCGCGGTCGCTGGGATCGACCTCGAACACGCTGGTAAACACCTTACCCAGCAGATCTTCGTGATCGAAGCCATAGCGCTCGGCAAAGACTTCGGAGATGTAGACGATCCGCCCATGCTTGTCGGTTTCCCAGAACCAGCCCTGCCCGGTCGCCTCATAATCGCGCAGGATGTCGATCGAGCGATTGCGGCTGCGCTCTTCCGCCTGCCGCTCTTCCTCGCTGCGCCGGTCGTAGCGTTCCTGAAACAGGGCGATGCCCACCGCGACAAGGATCGCGAGCGGAAGCGCAACCACGGCCATGTAATCGTCATAGGCGACGGAGTGAACCGCGATCGGTAGCCAGATCCCGATCTTGACGAACAGCATCGGGAACGGCCGCCCCGCAAGGAACACCGCGGCCATACTTCCCGCAAGGATCAGCGTAGCGATCCCGAAGCCCAGCGGCAGGCCTCCATGGAACATCCATTCGGCATAGGCATAGCCGACCAGCAGGTGCGGGATCAGGCCGAAGGCGGTGGTCACCGACAGGCGCCGAACCCTGCCTGTGTCGCGAACGAGCCGGGAGAGGGAGAAAAGCAACGCCGAAAGAAGCACTGCGACCAGCGAGGTGATCGGCGGATAGGATTGGGCAATCAATCCGTTGCCCAGCGCGCCTGCCAGAGCCATTGCGCCCAGCACGGGCCATTGCGAGGGCAGCGCGGGTGCGTCGTCGCTCAGGCTCAGCCCTCGCGCGCGCGCGAAAGCATCGGCTTCGTTGCTTTTGGTGGGCAGGCCGCTGCGACGGCGCTCGCTAGCGGTCGCGTCGCCTTCAGGCGATCGCACCGCTGCCAATGCCCGTCTTTCCGTACGCGTACCCTGCTGCATCCTGAATCCTATGCCTGAAACCGGCTGGAGAAGGATTAACCATCGGGGTTAGCGGCAGGTTAAAGCCGGTTTTGGCGGCCCATGAAGGGCCAACAGACGCCGCGTGCTTGTGTTGCGGCGCAGCAAGCGCCATCACTGCGCTCCCGAGAGGGAAAAACCGCCTTTGCAGGCTGCGCGAAGCGTCGAAAAACGGCGTCTTTTTCGATTTTTGTTTATAACTTTCAAGGCCTTGAAGAATGATGCGCTTTACCGACATGGACCTGCGCCTGCCTGGCTGGGGCCTGTTTGGCGGTGCCGCGCGCAGTCAGCCGAGCAAGCACCTGCGGGGCAAGCCGGGCGGCCCGTTGAGCGCGGATGTATCGTTCGAGACGGTTGACGGGATTGAGCTGCGGGTGGCGCGCTGGCGGCTCGATGCGCCCTGCGCGCACCCCCCGCTGCTGTTCTTCAACGGGATCGGCGCGAACATCGAAGCGGTCGCTCCCTTGGCGGAAACGCTGACCGACCGGGGTTTTATCATGTTCGACATGCCGGGCACGGGGGAATCGCCCGATCCGGTGCTGCCGTATAATCCCTTTACCATGAGTTCGACCGCCGCAGGCGTGCTGAAGCGCTTCGGGCTTGAGACGGTCGATGTGATGGGGATGAGCTGGGGCGGCGCGATGGCGCAGCAATTTGCCCTGCAATACACCAGCCGCGTACGGCGCGTGGTGCTGGCCGCGACCTCCCCAGGCATGCTGATGATCCCGGGCGACCCGGCGATGCTGGCGCAGATGGCCGATCCCTTCTCTGGCATCAACGCCATGCTGCGCAGCGAATACCTGATGGCGCTGGAGAATGCGGACGAGACAAGGCGCGCGCGCCATTCCATCGGCAATATCACCGCGCCCAGCAGCACCGGCTATTTCTATCAGCTGATGGCGCTGGCCGGGTGGACCTCGCTGCCTGCCCTCCCCTTCCTCGACAAGCCGGTGCTGGTGATGATGGGAGAGAACGATCCGATCGTGCCACTCGCCAATGGCAGGCTGCTCGCCGGTGCGATTCCCGATGCCCGGCTGGAAGTGTTCGAAGGCGCAGGCCACCTGTTCCTGATGACCCACCCCGAGCGGGCGATAGACCTGCTGCGCGAGTTTCTGGGTTAGCGCAAACGGCCACCACCCCGCCGCAGCAGGACCGGATCACTTCCCCGACAGCGCCTCTCCGGCGGCAATCATCGCGTCTGCCATCTGTTCGGATTCGGCCACGCAGCGGGTCTGGATGCTCTCGTAGTCCTCCGCCACCTCGGCTGCCAGTTCCTCGGTCATGACCGATCGCAGGCTGTCGACGCCCAGTTGCGAGGTCAGCTTGCCGGAGAAGTAACCGACCAGCGCATAGAGCCCGGTCGCAATCGAGTAGTCGCGGTCCTTCTCGTCCTCATATTGGCCGAGCGAGATGGAGTACACCATCAGACACTGCGCATCGTCGCGCACGGATGCGGCGGCCGGTGCGGGCAATGCTGCGGAGGCCGCGGCCAAGGTCGCGATGGCGACGCCCGTTTTGCGAAAGGTCATGAAAATCCTGCTCCCCATATGAAATTCTATCTGGCCAGCGCGCGCCGCCGCTCGTCTTCCTCCAGCACGCGCAGCGCGGTCCGAAATTCGAGCGCTGCGGTACAATGCTCGGGCGGGACGGCCTTGGCGTACCACACGGCATAGCGGCGGTCCGGGATCGAGGATAGCGCGACGGCGAAGGGTGCCCGGGTTGCCTCCGCCACCTGACGCCCGGCATCCAGATCCACCCCCAGCGGCGGCAGCGCCCTCATCCGCGCGAAGTCACTGCGCATGCTCGCCTCGATCCTGTCGGACTTGGCGTTGTCGAGATGGGAATAGCGCTCGATCCCCTTCAGGCTTTCGCGCAGATCCGACACGCCGATCATCAGTTCGATGCACCGCTCCGTGTCCTCGTACACCGTCTGGCTCATCCGCGAGGAGAGGCAGCGCACCGCATCGGGGTTGCGGTCCACGTTTTCGCTGGTGGTCGAGGCGACGATCGCCGGGCAGTCGTCGGAACCGACCGGCGTCGCTCCCGACAGCAGCAACAAGACGAGGAAGCCGGATGGCATGGCGAAATTCCTTTCGCCAGCAAACCTAGCCCCGGTGCACCGGCCGGAGCCAGTGACAAGGGCGGTTAGGTTTTACACCCGCATCGGCATGAGGACGTACAGCGCCGGGCTGTTCTCGTCCCGACGGATCAACGTGGGAGCACCCGCATCGGCGAGGTGGAGTTCCACCGTGTCGCTGTCGATCTGGCCAAGGATGTCCTTCAGGTAATTGGCGTTGAAGCCGATCTCGAACCCTTCGGACTTGTACTCGGCGGCGATCTCTTCGGCCGCAGTGCCGTTGTCGGGACTGGTGACCGACAGCGTCACCTTGTCCTCGTCCAGCCCCATCTTGACCGCGCGGGTCTTTTCCGTGGCGATGGTCGCGACACGGTCGACGCCCTGGAAAAAGGCCTTGGGGTCGAGCCTGAGCAGCTTGTCATTACCCGTGGGGATCACGCGGCTGTAATCGGGGAAGGTGCCGTCGATCAGCTTGCTGGTCAGGACCACCCCGCCCTCGCCGCCCAGCGCGAAGCGGATCTTGCTCGCCGAAAGGTCGATCTGGACGTTCGAATCGAGCGCTTCTTCAAGCAGCTTGCGCAGTTCGCCGACCGCTTTGCGCGGCACGATCACGTCGGGCATGCCCGCTGCACCCTCGGGCCGGTCGAGCGTGTAACGCGCCAGCCGGTGGCCGTCGGTCGCCGCGGCCTTCAGGACCGGGCGCGCCTCGTCCGACACGTGCAGGAAGATGCCGTTCAGGTAATAGCGCGTTTCCTCGGTGCTGATCGCGAAACGGGTGCGGTCGATCATCTCGGCCAGCTCGCGCGCGGGCAGCTCGAAACTGGTCGGTAGCTCGCCCTCGACGATCACCGGGAAGTCGTCGCGCGGCAGGGTGGGCAGCTGGAAGCGGCTGCGCCCGGCCTTCACCACCATGCGGTTGTCGGCGGTTTCCAGGCTGACCTGGCTGCCATCGGGCAGCTTGCGCGCGATGTCGAACAGCAGGTGGGCGGAGACGGTGATCGCCCCGGCGCTCTCGACGCTCGCGGCGGTCATGGTTTCGACCACCTGCAGGTCGAGGTCGGTCGCCATCACCTTCACGCCGCCGCCTGCGTCGGCGTCGATCAGCACGTTGCTGAGGATCGGGATCGTGTTGCGGCGCTCCACCACGGACTGCACGTGGGACAGGCAGCGGAGCAGCGTGGCGCGTTCGATGGTGGCCTTCATCGGTCCTTCTCTCGTCTCATAAGCGCTTGGAATGCGGCGCGACTCCCCCTCGAGTCTGCCTTGGCGCGAGAAATCTTATCCGGTTTCCTTATCGCGCCTGCACTTAGGGGCAAGCTGCAAGCGCGAGTCCACCCGGATTGCTGGGGATAAGGGGTTGAGGGCGGTAAGGCTAGCCGTTGGTGTTGTCGATGCGCGCCAGTCCCGCCCCGCAACACCTAGCCGAGCATCGCCATCCCGCCATTGACGTGCAGGGTCTGCCCGGTGACGTAGGCTGCCTCGTCGCTGGCGAGGTAGGCCACGGCAGCGCCGATTTCGTCGCCCTCGCCCATGCGGCCCGCCGGAATGCGCGCTTCGATGGCCGCCTTCTGCTTGTCGTCCAGCGCATCGGTCATCGCGGTGCGGATGAAGCCGGGGGCGACGCAGTTGACGGTGATTCCCCGGGTGGCGAGTTCCTGCGCAAGGCTTTTCGACATGCCCGTCAGGCCGGCCTTGGCCGCCGAGTAGTTCATCTGCCCGGGATTGCCCGTCGCACCCACGACGCTGGTGATCGAGATAATCCGGCCATGGCGCGCCTTCATCATCGGGCGGGCGGCGGCGCGCATCAGGCGGAAGGCGGCTTCCAGATTGATCCGGATCACCTGATCCCACTCGTCGTCCTTCATCCGCATGGCGAGGTTGTCGCGCGTGATCCCGGCATTGTTCACCAGAATGTCGACCTTGCCGAGCGTGTCGATCGTCGCGGGGATCAGCTCTTCGACACTCGCCGAATTGGACAGGTCGCAGGTGATCTCGACATGCGCGCCGGCATCGTGCGCGTATTCGTCGTTGAGCTGGTCGCGAAACGCGCGCAGCTTGTCGCCGTTGGAGCCCGACAGCGCGAGGCGCGCGCCCTGCGATGCGAGGGCACGGGCGATCGCCGACCCGATCCCGCCGCTTGCGCCGGTGACCAGCGCGGTTTTTCCTTCAAGTGAGAACATCAGGCCAGTTCCTTCGCCAGCGCTTCGAGGTCTTCCATGGTGATCGCACTGGTCACCTTCGCGTCCTTGTCGGTGCGGCTGACCATGGGGCCGAGGACCTTGCCGCCCAGCTCCACGAACTGCTCCACCCCGTCCGCGCGCATCGCCAGAACGCTCTCGCGCCAGCGCACGCGGCCGGTGATCTGATCGACCAGCAGGGCCTTTTCCTCGTCCGAGTCGGCCACCTTCGCGGCCGTCACATTGGCGTAGAGCGGCAAATCCATCGCCGAAGGAGGCGTGTTTTCCAGCGCCAGCTTCATCCGCTGCGCGGCGGGCTTCATCAGCGAGCAATGGAACGGCGCGGAAACCGCGATCTTGATCGCGCGCTTCACGCCGTGGTCCTTCGCCATGTCGAGCACCCGGTCGATCGCCTGCGCGTGGCCCGAGAGCACGACCTGCGAGGGGTCGTTGTCGTTGGCGATCTCGCACACCTGACCTTCGGCAGCGGCTTCGGCCAGCTTTTGCGCGGTTTCGATATCGGAGCCCAGCAGCGCGGCCATGGAGCCGACGCCGATCGGCACCGCATCCTGCATCGCGATGCCGCGCAGGCGCAGCAGCTTGGCGGTTTCTGTCAGCGAGAAGGCGTTGACCGCACACAGCGCGGTATATTCGCCCAGCGAATGCCCGGCGACGCAATCGCCCGCATCCTTCAGCTTCATGCCGAAGTCCTTCTCCAGCACGCGCAGCGCGGCGATGGCATTGGCCATGATCGCGGGCTGTGCATTGGAGGTCAGCGTGAGTTCGGCATCAGGCCCTTCGCGCATCAGCGTGAACAGCTTCTGGTTCAGCGCGTCGTCGACTTCCTGAAAGGTCTCGCGCGCGGCGGCGCTGGCTTCGGCGAGGTCGGCACCCATGCCGACCTTCTGGCTCCCCTGCCCGGGGAAGATGAAAGCTCGCATAATATCTCCTTATCCGCTGCGGCCTAGGAACCGCGCGCCGGGCTGGCAAGACCGAAGGGGACGATCCGGTTGGCGGCGGTATGGCCGATTTCGGCCCGGCCGAGGTATGGAATACCTGCCCGCGCGCACCAGAACTGCGCGATTTCCTCTGCGCTCATACCGAATTCCCGGTCGTTCTCCGGCACGTTGCTGACCGCGCCGAGCCTCAGCCCCGCAACCCGCGGCAGGGTGTTGGACAGGCTGAAGAACAGCCGATCGACCGCGTAGAGATGCTCGCTCACCTCCTCGACCATCACCACATGGCCCGAAAGATCGGGCAGCATCGGCGTGTCGACCATCATTGCCAGAGTGATGAGGTTGAACGCGACCACCGGCGTCTTGCCATCGAGGCTCGGCTCGAGCCCGCTGCCATCGCCGGAGAACCAGCGCAGCACCCGGCGCACCGCCTCGCGCCCATGCTCGCTGCGCGCGCTGACTGGCATCGAGCCATGGACCGGCTGGCCGATCCCGGCGCGGTAGAGCGCGGCAAGCATGTAGCCCATGTCCGAAAAGCCGACATAGGTCTTCTGCCGCGCGGCATCGTTCATCTGCGTCACCGCCGCCTGTGCGATCCGGTTCGATCCGTAGCCGCCCTTGGCGAACCACACCGCGTCGAATTGCGGATCGTTCGCGCATTCGAGCAGCGCGGTCAGGCGCTGCAGATCGGTCCCGGCGAAGTGCCCCCAGCTTTCGAAGCATTGCGGGTGCACGTAAACGCTGTGTTCGGGAAATTCGTCGGCCACCAGCTGCTCGATCGCGGCGGCATGATCGGGCGTGATGGCGGTGGCGGGCGCACAGATGGCGATGCGGGTCATGTTTTCGCTGTACCCGCCAAACCCACCCCCGTCATCCCCGCGCAGGCGGGGATCCCGCTCACCTCTTCCGCGCCTAGCCGCAAAAAGCGGGACCCCCGCCTGCGCGGGGGTGACGAGTTGGTCTAATGACAATAGGCAGGCCGGATGACCGACCTGCCCGACCCCACCGCCGACCTGACCGCCCGCCCCTGGTTCTTCTGCGGGATCGGCGGATCGGGAATGCAGCCGCTCGCCGCGATCCTGAAGGGGCGCGGGGCGGAGGTCGCGGGATCGGACCGCAGCTTCGACCAGGGTCGCACGCCCGAGAAATTCGCCGCGTTGGAGCGCCAGGGTTTCCGGCTGTTCCCGCAGGACGGCAGCGGGATCACCCGGCCCGAACAAGTGCTTGTAGCCAGCGCGGCGGTGGAAGACACGGTTCCCGAAGTCGTCCGCGCCAAGGAACTGGGCCTACCCCGCCTCACCCGCGCCGACCTGAACGCGGCGCTGTTCAACGCTGCCGAAACGGGCGTCGCCGTCGCGGGCACCAGCGGCAAGTCGACCGTGACCGGGATGCTCGGCTGGATATTGCACCACACAGGCCGCAATCCGACGATCATGAACGGCGCGGTTATGAAGAACTTCGTCAGCGACGACCGCCCCTTCGCCAGCGCGGTGGTCGGCGATGCGGACCTCTACGTGTCGGAGGTCGATGAAAGCGATGGCTCGATCGCGCAATACAAGCCTGCCGTGGGCATCCTGTTGAACGTGTCGCTCGACCACAAGAGCATGGACGAGCTGCGCCAGCTGTTCGGAGATTTCCTCGAGGCGTCGGACCGCGGCGTGGTCAATGCCGACGACGAGGAAGCCTTCCGCCTTGTCGCTCACGCCAATGCCCCGCTTACCTTCGGTGTGACCAATGGCTGCGCCGCGCTCGGCATCGTCGAGGGCAGCATCGCCGAGGGGCCGACGCGGCAGGCGGCGATGGTTCACGACAAGCGCGACGATAGCCAGCACCCGCTGACGCTGAACCTGCCGGGACGCCACAACCTCTCCAACGCACTTGCGGCGATTGCGGGCGCCAATGCGGCGGGCGTGCCGGTGGCCGATGCGGTCGCGGCGCTTGCCGAGTTTGCGGGGCTCGCACGGAGGTTCGACATCGTCGGCACGTCCTCCTCAGGCGTGACCGTGATCGACGATTTCGGTCACAACCCGGAGAAGGCCGCCGCGACCTTGCGCACGCTGAAATCGCACCCGGGCCGCGTGCTCGCCTTCTTCCAGCCACATGGCTACGGCCCGCTCAAGCAGATGGGCGCCGAACTCGCCGAGACCTTCGCCCGCGAACTCGGCCCCGAGGACGTCACCCTGCTGTGCGACCCGGTCTATTTCGGCGGCACGGTCGACCGCTCCGAGGGCAGCGAGAGGATCGTCGATCTGATCGCCAAGCACGGCGGCAAGGCGATCCACATCAACACCCGCGGGGGCTGTGGCGACTGGCTGGTGGCGAACGCCCAGCCCGGCGACCGCATCGCGATCATGGGCGCGCGCGACGATACGCTGAGCGCCTTCGCGCGCGATGTGCTGGAGCGGTTGGGTTGAGCGTCTACGAACGCGCCCGCCGCCATGCGCTCAAAATGCTGCTCGGCGTTGCGATCGGCGTGGTGTTCATCATCGCGGTCGATGCGTGGATCGGCCATTCGAGCGTCGCCTTCGCGATCGTGATCTTCGGCCTGTTCATGGCCAATATCGGCATCCTCGGCTTCAATTGCCCGAACTGCCGCAAGAACCTGTTCTTCCGCGGCCTGCTGATGCTGCCATGGCCGAACAAGACCTGTAGCCGCTGCGGCACGGACCTTGCGAAGGAGCCGTGGCGCGGCGCCTAGTGCGCGCCCTCGCCGCTTTCCTCGCCATCCTCGTGACCCACGCCGAACACCTTGTGCAGCACGACAAAGATCACCGCGCCCAATACCAGCCCGAGTAGCGCGGACGAGGTCGCATAGGCCACCCAGCCAAGCACCCCGCCCAGCGCGCCGGTGGTACTCTCCACCGCATGCTCCAGGCCGTGCGCCGCGCCGTAGAGCGGCTGGAAGCCGAGCTCGTGCGTGCCGTGCAGGATGATCCCCCCTCCGACCCACAGCATCGCCGCCGTTCCCACAACCGACAGGATCGTGAGGATATGCGGCATCGCGTTGAGCATCACCTTGCCCACCTTCTTCGCGAAATCGCCGGGCTTCTTCATCAGGTGCAGGCCGATATCGTCCAGCTTCACGATCAGCGCGACCGCGCCGTAAATGCCCACGGTCACTGCCAGCCCGACCAGTGCCAGGACCACCGCACGCGTCACGAAGGTTTCCGCCGCCACCTCGTTCAGCGCGATCGCCATGATCTCCGCCGACAGGATCAGGTCGGTGCGGATCGCGCCGTCGACGCGTTTCTTCTCGAACGCCTTCTCGTCCTTGATCGGCTCATCCACGGTCTCGCCATGCTTGTCGCCTGTCAGCTTCTCGACGATCTTCTCCGCCCCTTCGTAGGAGAGGTAGCAACCGCCCAGCATCAGGATGAAGACAATCGCCTGCGGCAGAAACTCGCTCAGCAGCAAGGCACCGGGCAACAGGATCAGCAGCTTGTTCTTGATACTGCCCAGCGCGATCTTGCCGATAATCGGCAGTTCACGCGCGGGCGAAAAGCCGGTGACGTAGCTGGGCGTGACCGCCGCATCGTCGATCACCACGCCCGCAGTCTTGGTGCCCGCCCGCCCAGCCGCCGCCGCGACATCGTCGACCGAGGCCGCCGCCGCACGTGCGATTATCGATACGTCGTCAAGCAATGCTGCCAGGCCACCGGGCACGCTATTCTCCTAGTTCAGTCTATAATCTCAAGCGTATGACGGCGGCCTCGAGCGTCCGTTCCGACCGTGCTTTGAAAAACGTGCGTTGCGTCAGCACGTCGCGTCTGCCTGAACACGGCAATAAGGTTGTCGGCCTCATCGAATGTGCAGAATACCTCGAGGGCGCGATCTGCCGAGACCATCGCATTGCCGACTCTACCGAAGGTCAGGAAACCCTCAGAAAGGTGGGAGTCACGACATAACTGGACAGTTGGCAGATCGGTTGCCTCGGCAAGGAATACCGCACTCGAAGAGGTTCGAGAGGGAGCCCCGCAAGCAACGAGCTGACATGCAGCGAGAATCGTGACTGCAAGTGTCGGAAGTTTAGACATGGACATCCCCTGAGCTTGCGACCGACACAGTGACTGCCCGCCACGGCACCATCCCGCAAGCCTTGCATTATCCCACGATCCAGCTATGTGCCCCGCTTCCCTGCTGTGGGTGACGGCCCGCAGTGGGGAAACCAAGAAAGCCGGAGGGGCCCCGCGATCCGCGCGGACAAGCCAGCGATCGGCAGCAATGTGAAAGGAAAAGGCATGGCTCTGTACGAGCATGTATTCCTTGCGCGCCAGGATTTGAGCCAGTCGCAAGTCGACGCTCTGGCCGCGCAAGCCACCGAAATTATCGAGTCGAACGAAGGCAAGGTCACCAAGACGGAGACCTGGGGTCTGAAGAACCTCGCCTACAAGATCGACCGCAACCGCAAGGCCCACTTCGTTCTGCTGAACATCGAAGGCCCCGGTGCGATGGTCGCCGAACTCGAGCGGCAGACCCGCATCAACGAAGACGTCATCCGCTACATGACCATCCGCGTGGACGAACACGAGGAAGGCCCCTCGGCAATGATGCGCAAGAACGAACGTGATTCCAAGAAGCGCCGCGAGCGCTCCGATCGGGGAGACGACTAATGGCCCGCCCGTTTTTCCGCCGCCGCAAGACCTGCCCGTTCTCGGGCAAGAATGCTCCGGTCATCGACTACAAGGACGTGCGTCTGCTGCAGGGCTTCATGTCCGAGCGTGGCAAGATCGTGCCCAGCCGCATCACCGCCGTCAGCGCGAAGAAGCAGCGTGAACTCGCCAAGGCGATCAAGCGCGCGCGCCACATCGGCCTTCTTCCCTACGTCGTGAAGTAAGAGGAGCAGAGACATGGATATCATCCTCCTCGAACGTATCGGCAATCTGGGCAGCATCGGCGACGTCGTGACCGTCAAGGACGGCTACGCACGCAACTTCCTGCTGCCGCAGAAGAAGGCGCTGCGCGCCAACGCCGCCAACAAGAAGGTCTTCGAAGCGAACCGCGAACGCCTGGAAAAGGAAAACGCGGAACGTCGCGGCGAAGCCGAAAAGGCTGGCGAGAAGATCGCCGGTGCCGAAATCGTCCTGATCCGTGCGTCGTCGAACGCCGGCCAGCTGTATGGTTCGGTCAACGTGCGCGACATCGTGGCAGGCCTCGAAGCCCAGGGCCACGAAGTCGACAAGCGTCAGGTCGTGATGGGCAGCCCGATCAAGACCATCGGCATGCACGACGTCACCGTCGCGCTGCACCCCGAGGTGCACGTGATCGTGAAGGCCAACGTCGCCCGTTCGGACGACGAAGCCGAACTGCAGAGCCAGGGCGTCGACGTCCTCGCCCAGATGTTCGAAGACGAACAGCGGGAAATCGAGGAAGCGGCTTCCGAGAACAAGATCGACCCGAATCTCGAGCCGGGCGAAATCCCTGCCGAGCTGATGGAAGACGGCGTGAGCACGCCCGAAGGCCAGTCGACCACCGAAACGCTGATCGAAGCGACCGAGCCGGAAACGAGCTCGGACGAGGTTGCGCCCAAGGGCGAATAAGCCTCGCGCATCGCGCAGCTAGTAAAAGGGCCGCTCGCACCCCGGTGCGCAGCGGCCTTTTTCTTGGGGATCGGTGCTGGGCGCCCCTCGCCCGGCCCGCCTGCGATCGTACCGGCCCGAGCGCGATCTCGCGCGTCGCCGCTTGACCCTTACCCCGGGAAGGTTAGACGCCGCGCCATGCTATCCATCGAACAGGCCCTCGACGCGCTTCAGGCGCATTACGACGCAAGCATCGCCGCGCTGCGCGCCGACATCATCGCCTTTGCAGAAAACGGCACGCTGCCCGCCGAAAGCGCGCGCAAGGACCGCTACACCTACCCACGCTTACTGCTCCATTACGACGGAAGCGAACCCAAGGATTCGCAGAGCCGGGCGTTCGGCCGGTTGGGGACCGAGGGCACCTATTCCACCACGGTTACGCGCCCGCAGCTGTTCCGCGCCTATCTGCGCGCGCAGCTGGAACTGATCGAGAGCGACTACACGATCCAGCTCGATGTGCAGCCTTCCGACCAAGAGATCCCCTTCCCCTACGTGCTGGACGGGGAGGCGACCGCGCGGCTTCAGGGGATCAGCCCGCAGGATATCGCGCGCCACTTCCCGCACACCGACCTCGCCGATATCGGCGACGAGCTGGCCGACGGGATCGAGCTGGACGAGCCCGACCAGCAGATACCGCTGTCGCTGTTCGACGGGTTGCGGACCGATTTCAGCCTCGCGCGTCTGGCGCATTATACCGGCACCGATCCGGAGCATTTCCAGCGCTTCGTGCTGTTCACCAACTACCACCGCTATGTCGACGAATTCGTCGACTGGGCGGGTGCACGGCTGGGCGAGGACGGATGCGGCGCGCTGGCCGGCCCCGGCGGACTCTACCTGACAGAACCGACGCAGAACGCGAAGGACCAGCTGTCCGACGCGGCATGGCGGCGTCACCAGATGCCCGCCTATCACCTGATCGGCGAGGATGGCGACGGGATCACGCTGGTCAATATCGGCGTCGGCCCGAGCAATGCGAAGACCATCTGCGACCATCTGGCGGTGCTGCGACCAGAGGCGTGGCTAATGATCGGCCATTGCGGCGGCCTGCGCTCCAGCCAGAAGATCGGCGACTATGTGCTCGCCCATGCATACCTGCGCGACGATCACGTGCTCGACCCCGTGCTGCCGCCGGAAATTCCGTTGCCTGCGATCGCGGAAGTGCAGCAGGCGCTGGCAGCGGCGGCGGAAGAGGTCTCCGGCCAGCAGGGCAGCGATCTTAAACAGCGCCTGCGCACCGGCACCGTGGTCACCACCGACGACCGCAACTGGGAACTGCGCTACGCCATGTCGGCACGGCGCTTCTCGCTCAGCCGTGCGGTCGCGATCGACATGGAAAGCGCGACCATCGCCGCGCAGGGCTTCCGCTTCCGGGTGCCCTACGGCACGCTGCTCTGCGTCAGTGACAAGCCGCTGCACGGCGAGATCAAGCTGCCCAAGCAGGCCAACACCTTCTACGAAGAGGCAATCGCCGCGCACCTGCAGATCGGCATTGCCGCCGTGCGCCACCTGCGCGAGGAAGGCCCGCGCCTGCACAGCCGCAAGCTGCGCGCGTTCAACGAACCGCCGTTCAGATAAAAGGCGCCCCGCGGACGAACCGGGGGCGCCTCAAGATTGCTCGACGGGTGCGGAGCGCGGCCTACTGGCTGATGTAGTTCTGGTAACTGCCTCCGGAGTCCCTGAAGACCTCGATCTGGGCTTTCATGTTGCCCATCATGATCCCACCATCCGAGATGATGTAGGATTGCAGGACCACGTTTCCGTCGGTCCCGCGATAGGCCTTCGCCGCCGGCGCGGTGTCGTTGAAGCCGCGCAGCTTGTCGTCCAGCGCGGCATCGCTGTCGTAGCCGGACGGACGGGAGAACTGGGCCACCAGCACCAGCCCGCGGCACTGGCCATCCTCGCACACGCGATACCAGGCATAGGCCTTCAGACCATTGGCGAAGGTGACCTGATACAGGTCGGTATCATCCTCGCGCGGGGAGCTTTCCCAGGCCGCGTCCATCGCATCGAGGACCGCTTCCAGGTCGGCATTGTCCATGGTCTTGAGCAGGCGCGTTTCCTGATAGGTCTGCGCGCTGGCGGCGACCGGAGACAGGGCGAGGCCCCCTGCGGCGATGGCAAGAAACAGTGTTTTCAAGATTTCCCCCTCTTTTCCCGAAGGTCCAGAATAGCAATTTCGTGCCGGATGCAAAGCCGCACGATTTGCAGGAAGCCTATTCCGTGGCCTCTTCACCGAACACCTGATCGGCCACTTGATCGACCGTGGTCTCGTACTTGCGCAGGCCGTAGATAAATGACCCAGTAGGGATGCCCTCGAGCCCGGTCGCGACATCCCACGAGATCCACGGATCACCCTCGTCGTCGAGCCAGGTGGAGGCGAAGCGGACGTTCCGGTTGATCGCCAGCGCGTCCTCCGGCTTCCACGGTTTTTCGCTGTCGAAGCCGGTGGTGAACATCAGCGAGGTGCAGTCCTTGCCCTCGTTGCAGCCGTAGAAGTAGATGAAGGACACCATCGATGCGAAGGCGCTGGTGATCATGGGATCGCCATTGCCGTCGGTGTCCAGCTCCGCCCGGTAGCCTGCGTTCCTAAGCGCGCTGACCACGCTTTCAGGCGCGTGCGCGCCCACCATCGGCGCGCTCGACTGCGCCGATGCCTGGCCTGCAAGGCCCGCCGCCAGCACTACCGCCGTTGCCAGTTTCCGCATTACTTGCCCCCTCTTGTTCACGATCCCGAACGCGGCGGGTTAGCCCGCGCCCTTGGTCTTGGTTGCGCCGATCTTGGCGCTCTTCTCGATGAATTCGATGATCTGCCCGGCAATGTCCTTGCCCGACGCTGCCTCGATTCCTTCGAGGCCGGGCGAGGAATTGACCTCCATGATCACCGGTCCGTGGTTGGACCGCAGCATGTCGACACCGCACACGTTCAGCCCCATGCGCTTGGCCGCGCGCACAGCCGTACTGCGCTCCTCGGGCGTGATCTTGATCAGCTGGGCGCTGCCGCCGCGATGCAGGTTGGAACGGAAATCGTCGGGTGCGCCGGTGCGTTTCATCGCGGCGACCACCTTGCCGCCGATCACCAGCGCGCGGATATCGGTGCCGCCCGCTTCCTTGATGAATTCCTGCACCAGAATGTTGACGTTCGCCCCCCGGAACGCCTCGATCACGGACTTCGCCGACGACATCGAATCCGCCAGCACCACGCCGATGCCCTGCGTGCCCTCCAGCAGCTTGATGACCACCGGCGGGCCCTTGACCGCGCGGATGATCTCCTCCGCCTTCTTGGGGTCATTGGCATAGGCAGTCAGCGGCAGGCCGAGACCATGCTTGGCGAGAATCTGCAGGGACCGTAGCTTGTCGCGACTGCGCCCGATCGCGACGCTTTCGTTCAGCGGCCAGCAGCCGCGCATTTCGAACTGGCGCAGAATCGCGAGGCCGTAATTGGTGATCGAGGCCCCGATGCGCGGAATGACCGCGTCGTACCCGATGCACGGCTCCCCATCATAATAGACTTCGGGCTTGTGGCTCGCGATGTGGACCGTGCAGCGCAGCGTGTTGAGCCAGTCGATCTGGTGGCCACGCGCCTCCGCCGCTTCGATCAGGCGCTTGTGCGAATAGAGATTGGGATTTCGGGCGAGCAGCGCGATTTTCATGGCCTGATCCTCATGGGCCGGAATGTCATGGTTTGTGACCTTTCACTGGCTCCCGTCCGGGGGTCTGGAGCCAGGAATTGCCCGAATCGACGAGAAAGCGTCGACGCAGTGCGCTCCTCCCTATCAGCATAGGGAACTTCATGTCGCTACGATCCGCGAGGCTGATCTCCGCACGGAAGGTGATATCACCAATCGTGAGCGGGGTCTTGATCACATAGCGCAGCTGGGTCTCGCCGTTGGAGCTGGTGATCCCGCGCACATCGACGTGCACCGCCTCGCACACCTGCTGCACCTTGGTGCCGGGGAAGAGCACCTCGAAGCGGACGAATTTCTCGCCATCGCGCCGAAACTCTTCGAGCACGCTGCCGTGGAGCGAGGAGGTGCGTGCGCCGCTGTCGATCTTGGCGGGCACGCGCTTGAGGCCGAGTTCGGGCAGCCCGACCAGTTCGCGCCAGCCGACGGTGATCATGCGATCACCGCCAGCCACGCGATTGCCGCCGGTGCGATCACCATCCGCTGGGCTTGCCCGCGTTCTGCTTGTCGAGCCATTCCTTGAGCGGGGCGAAATATTCCATCATCGCCTTGCCGCTCATCTCGCGGCTGCCGGTAAACGCTTCCAGCGCGTCGGGCCACGGCTTGCTGGCACCCATTTCGAGCATGGCGTTCAGCTTCTCGCCCACTTCCTTGTTGCCGTAGAAGGAACAGCGATGCAGCGGCCCTTCCCAGCCCGCCTGATCGCACGCCGCCTTGTAGAACTGGAACTGCAGAATGCGTGCGAGGAAGTAGCGGGTGTAGGGCGTGTTGCCCGGGATGTGATATTTCGCGCCCGGATCGAAGGCGTCGTCGGGCCGCTCGACCGGCGGGGTGATGCCCTGATATTCGCGCTTCAGATCGTGCCACGCAGTGTTGTAGGTGGCCGGGGTGATCGATCCGTCGAACACGCCCCAGCGCCACTTGTCGACCAGCAGG
Source organism: Citromicrobium bathyomarinum (assembly GCF_021021475.1). Classification (GTDB taxonomy): domain Bacteria; phylum Pseudomonadota; class Alphaproteobacteria; order Sphingomonadales; family Sphingomonadaceae; genus Alteriqipengyuania; species Alteriqipengyuania bathyomarina. Next base: position 471,175 of record NZ_JAINWL010000001.1, read on the forward strand.
CCGAAGGGCAGGAACGCGACCTTGTCCATCGCCTGACGCAGCAGCAGGCCGATATCCTTGTCCGCGCTGGGCACGTCATTGCGATCGAGCAAGCCGATCTGGACCAGATATTCGGGCGTGATCGACAGCGCGATGAAATCGCCGATCGCCTCGTGGAAGCCATCGTTCGCGCCGTTGAGGTAGAGGTAGGGCTGGTCGTTATAGGCGCGCTGGTAGTAGTTGTGGCCCAGCTCGTGGTGGATGGTGACGAAGTCGTCCGCATTCACCTTGATGCACATCTTGATGCGGATGTCGTCCTTGTTGTCCACGTCCCAGGCGGAGGCATGACACACGACTTCGCGATCTTCCGGCTTGGTGAACATGCTGCGTTCCCAGAACGTCTCGGGCAGCGGCTTGAAGCCGAGCGAGGAATAAAAGCCCTCCCCGATCTTCACCATGTCCATCGGGTCCTTGCCCTGCGCCGTCAGCAGGTCGCCGATGTCATAGCCCAGATCGCCCGAGCCTGCGGGTGCGACCAGCGGGTAGATATTGCCCCATTCCTGAGCCCACATATTGCCCAGCAGATCGGCGCGGATCGGGCCGGTCGCGGGCTGGATATCGTCGCCGTATTTCTCGTTCAGCTTGGTCCGCACGTAGGTGTGCAGCGACTGGTAGAGCGGCGCGACCTCCTGCCACATACGCTCCAGCTGGTCGGAAAACTCCTCCGGCGGCATGTCGTAGCCCGAACGCCACATCGTGCCGACATTGTCGAAGCCCAGTTCCTTCGCGCCTTCATTGGCGATCTCGACCATACGGGCATAGTCGTCCTTCATCGGTGCGCCGACATTGGTGTGCCAGCTGGCCCACATCTCCGCGAGTTCGGCGGGCGTGCGTTCGAGATTGCCCATCTCCGCTTCGATGTCCGAACCGCTGATCTCTTCGCCGTTCAGCGTGCCCTTGCCCTTGCCGTACTGGCTGTTGAGGCTGGTCGCGATCTCGTTCAGCTCGGTCGCCGCGCCATCGGCGGTCGGCGCGGGCAGGACGATGCCGTTGCGCAGGATGTCGAGCTTGCGGGCGACTTCGGGATCGAGCCCGTCGATCTCGGCGTATTTTGCCGCCTCGAGCGCGTAGTTGACCGACTTCTCGGTCCCCTCTGCCCCGACCTTGGCGGCCAGCGCATCGGTATCATGCGTGATGTAGGTCGCGTTGACCCAGTAGATCTGGCTGGCGTGCACCGAATAGTCGAACAGGTCCTTCTCGACCATCGCGACCCAGCTTGCGGCTCCTTCGGGCGTCATCGGATACTGCCCGGCCGCCTGCTCGGTCTGGGCGCCATGATCGTCGGCCAGCGCGGGCGTGGCGAGAGACGCGGCGGCGAGCGCGGCGAGCGAAACGGGAAGCAATTTCATGGGCGGCATCCTGTCGTAGCGTTTGAGATTGGCCGCGAAACTACCGTCACGCGGGGTAATAGCAAGCGGGGCCGTCAGCGTTTTGCCGGGCCCAGCCACTGTGCCATCGCGCGGCCCAGATCGGGCTTCGTGACGCTGCTCATGTGGGTGCCCGGCACCTCGGCATAGGTTGCGTCCGGCAGCATCCCGGCCAGCTCTTGAGCAGAACCGTTGTCGCTGTCCTCATCGCCGCAGACCACCAGCGCGGGGCAGGCGATGTTGGCCAGCTCTGCCAGATCGAGGTTTTCCATGCTCCCGAGCAACAGCCGGGCGGCGGTTCGATCGACCTTCTGCGACTTGAGGAACTGCATCGAGAAATAGGCCGGATCGCCCTTGGGGATCGCATCGAATTCGTCGATCACGCGGATGAAGAAGGCCGCGCGCTTGTCCCATTCGCGCAGGCCGTCGACGCCCATTCCGCCCAGGATCAGCCGCCGCGGGGCAAGCCTGCCGGTGGCAACGCCGTGGATCGCCGTCCGCGCGCCGAGCGAGAAGCCGGCAAGGTCGTAGTCGGTCAGCCCGAGATGCTCGACCAGCGCGACGACATCCTTGACCAGCACGCCCGCCGGATAATTCTCCGCCTCATGCGGCGCCTCGCTCTGCCCATGCACCCGGAAATCGAGCATCAGGACTTCGTAGCCCTGATCGACAATCCGCAGCGCGTGACCGAAGCGGATCCAGTTCATGTCCGCATTGGAGAACAGGCCATGCAACAGCACCGCCGGCCTGCCCTCGCCCATCCGGTGGAGAGCCAGCGTGGTGCCGTCGAAGGATTGGAAATTTTCTGTGCTCATTGGGGGCAAATGCTCCGGTAGATTGACCTCTCGCCTATCAAATGGCGACCTCCTCCGGCAACGGTGTTGCACGTAATAAGTACGCTTATTATATGCGCGCGCATGGACAAGAACCTGGGCTGGCTGATGGTCGACAATGCGCGCCTCTTGCGCCGTGCGTTCGACGAGCGGGTGCGCGCCATCGGCATTACCGGGCCGCAGGCGCGTCTGCTGCTCGCGCTCGAAAGGTCGCCGGGAGAGAACCAGGCCTTTCATGCCGAACTGCTGGAGGTCGAACCGATCACGCTATGCCGGATGGTCGACCGGATGGAGGAATCGGGCCTCGTCGAACGGCGCAACGACCCGCGCGACCGCCGCGCAAGACTGCTCTTCCTGACGCCGCGCGCCGCGGGCGAGGCCGCGCGCATTCGCGATGCGCTCTCCGGGCTGCTCGACCAAATGGTCGACGGGCTCGACGAGGGCGAGCAAGCAGCGTTTTCACGAATACTTCACCGGGTTTCCGCTAACCTCTCCACCACTCCCGAAATGCAAGAGCCCGCCCATGGCTGAAGCCGATCCCGTCATCGCAAGCGACACTCCCGCAACCGAGGAAGCGCCCGCAAACGCGCCCAAGAAGCGCCGCTGGCGGCGCATCGCGCTGATGGCGGTGGTGCCCCTGCTGCTGCTGATCGGCGGGTTCGTCTACTGGTCCAGCCTGCAAGGCAAGGTCGCGACCGACAATGCCTACGTCCAGCAGGACCGGGTCTCGATCTCGGCCGAGGTCGGCGGGCAGATCGTCGAGGTGCTGGTCGCCGACGGGGATCGGGTGAAGCCGGGCCAATTGCTGTTCCGGATCGACCAGCGCCCCTACAAAGTGCAGATTGCCGAGGCCAATGCCGCTATCGCGCAGGCGCAGGCCAGCCGTACTGCGCTGACCAGCGATCCCGACCTCACCGGTGCGTCGATCTCCGCCGCGCGCGAAGATATCGCCTTCGCCGAAGCCAATTTCGCGCGCAAGGATGCGCTGTACAAGAAGGGCTTCCTGACCAAGACCGAGCACGACGCGGCCCAGCACCAGGTCAATCAGGCGCGCGAAGAGCTGCGTCTGGCGCAGGCTCGCAAGGCCTCGGCGCAGGCCAAACTGGCGGACGGCCCTGCCGTCCCGGGGCAGAACCCCGCGATCGCGGCGGGCGAGGCCAAGAAGGCGGGAGCCGAACTCAACCTTAGCCGCATGGAAGTGCGCGCGCCCACGGCGGGCACCGTGACGCAGGCCGACCGGCTGCAGATCGGCCAGCAGATCGTGCAGGGCCTGCCCGTCCTCACGCTGGTCGAGGATGGCAGTTCCTATGTGGAGGCCAATTTCAAGGAAACCGATCTCGACGACATGCGGGTGGGCCAGCGCGCGGAAATCCGTGTGGATGCCTATCCCGGACTGGTGCTCAAGGGCGAGGTAGAGACTATCGGCGCGGGCACGGGTTCGGAATTCTCCGTCCTCCCGGCGCAGAACGCGACCGGCAACTGGGTCAAGGTGACGCAGCGCGTGCCGGTCAAGATCCGCATTACCAGCAAGAGCCCGCGACGGCTGATCGCCGGACTTTCTACCGATGTGACCGTCTTCACCGACGACCGCTGAAGCAATGGCAAGCGCCGCCCGCCCTGCCTCACCCGCTGCCGGAGCCGCCGCGCCTCCGGCCGCCGACGAGCCTCTGCTCCAGGTCCGCAACCAGCCTCTGCTGCTGGTCGGGATCATGGCCGCGTCGCTGATCCAGGTGCTCGACACGACGATCGCCAACGTCGCGATCCCGCACATGCAAAGCGCGCTCGGCGCCAATGCGGAAAGCGTCACCTGGGTGCTGACCAGCTATATCATCGCCAGCGCGGTCGCGATGCCGGCCACCGGCTGGCTGGGCGACCGGGTCGGCGCGCGGCGGCTGTTCATCTTCTCGGTCGCGGGTTTCATCATCGCCTCGATGATGTGCGGGATGGCGCAGAACCTTGGCGAAATGGTGCTGTTCCGCGCCATGCAGGGGGTGACCGGAGCGTTCATCCCGCCGCTCAGCCAGAGCTTCATGCTCGACAGCTCCCGGCCCAGCCGCCACCCGCAGGTGATGGCGATCTGGGGTCTGGGGATCATGATCGGGCCGATCCTGGGGCCGATCCTTGGCGGCTGGCTGACCGAAAGCGCCAACTGGCGCTGGGTGTTCTACGTCAACCTGCCCGTCGGCATACTCGCGCTGGCGCTCCTGATCACTCAGCTGCCCCACCGCGAGGGCAAGCGGCGCAAATTCGACCTGTTCGGGTTCGTGATGCTGGCGATCGCGCTCTCCTCGCTGCAATTGCTGCTCGACCGCGGGTCGCAGCTCGACTGGTTCCAGTCTTACGAGATCTGGTTCTACACCTTCCTGATGGGGAGCGCAGCGTGGATCGCGATCGTCCATTTCACGACCGCGCGCGAACCGCTGTTCGACAAGGCCATTTTCGCCGACCGCAACTTCGTGATCGCACTGCTGTTCATGGTGGTGATCGGGATGGTGCTGTTCGCCAACATGGCGCTGTTGCCGCCGATGCTGCAGCGCCTGTTCGGCTATGGCGTGATCGACACCGGCATGGTGCTGATGCCGCGCGGGGTCGGCGTGATGCTGAGCATGCAGCTGTCCGGCGTGCTGATCCGGCGGGGGCTCGACGCGCGGATCGTGGTCGCCACGGGCTTTGCCATCGCGGCCTATTCACAGTGGATGATGGCGGGCTGGTCGCTCGCGGCGGACGAGTGGCATTTCATCGTCACCGGGCTGATCCAGGGGCTGGGCCTGGGGCTGGTGTTCATCCCGCTCAACGTGACCGCGTTCTCGACCCTGCCGGGCCACCTGCGCACCGACGGGTCGAGCCTGCTCAACCTGCTGCGCTCGATCGGCGCGTCGGTCGGCATCTCGATCACCACCGTGCTGCTCGCAAGGAACATCCAGACCGCGCATTCGGACCTCGGCAGCCATGTGACTTCGGCGACCATCGACGCGATCGACCTTTCGACAGTCGACCGCTACCAGCCGCTGGGCCAGACGGTGCTTTCGATGGTCGATATGGAGGTCAACCGGCAGGCGGCGATGATCGCCTATATCGACGATTTCTACCTGATGATGTGGCTCGCGCTGGCGGCGATCCCGATGGTCTTCCTGATGCGCAAGGGCCGCACGTAGCGGGTGCTGGCTAGGCGCGCGGAGACAGTCCTTTCTGCTCCATCCGCCAGCGGACCATCTCGATCCGGTCCTGCCCGAAGAAGGGTTCACCCTCGAAAACCAGCGTCGGCACACCCCAGTGGCCCGCGTCCTCCAGCGCCTGCTGGTTGGCGGCAATCTCCGCATCGAGCGCGTTGGCCTGCGCCGCGACCTCTGCATCCAGAGCCTCGGGGTCGAGCCCGGCACGCTGCGCCGCATTGGCGAGGTGATCACCCGCGTGCCAGTTTTCCGCCCCGCCCCAGATCAGCTGCGCAGCCTCATGCGCAAACGCCACGCCCTTCCCGCGCCGCGCCGCCGCCTGCCCCAGCCGGGTGACGTAGCGGATAAAAGGCTGGTCCTGCGCAATCCGGCGCGTCGCCATATCCTGCACGATCGGGTCGGGGCGCGGCGGGCCGAAGGGAATGCCGTGGAACTGGGCCACACGCATCATGTCGCGCACGGTATAGGCAAGCCAGTTGGGATGATTGCGCTCGAAGAAATCGGGTTCGCGAATCGCGAGCGGCCAGACGGGCCGCAGCGCAATCTCCACCGCGTGGCTCTCCATCAGCGCGCGATAGCGGCCGATCGCGAGATAGCTGTAGGGCGAGCGGAAGCTGAAATAGAGATCGGCAGTCAGCACGGCCCCGCTCCGATCAGCGGAAATTGCAGGCCACCCCGCCCCACAGCACCGCGACCTGATTGTCCTCGATCAGGCCCGAGACGAGCATCTCGTTGCCACCGACGGTGAATTCCTCGCCCAGCGTGCTGTCTTCAAACGCGGCATAGGTCGAGAGCTTGCGCAGGTCAGCCGCCGACATGCCCAGTGCCACGCCATCGGGCCCGGTGAAGCTCGCGCGCTCGCTCGGGCCGTTGACCATCCAGCCGACGAAGCGGTCGTCCTGAAAATTGGCGACGAACTGGTCGAAAGTCGCGAAGGTCATCGGGCCTGCGCCGCATTCCTCGTTGCTGCCGAATTGCGGGCCGCCGAAGACTGCGGTCAACGCTTCGACCACCTCGTCCTCATCCTCGCCGAAGTTGAGGACCACCCCATTGCCGCCTGCTTCCGGTGGAGCGATCACCAGCCCGTCCGGCAGCAGGTCGATCGACCTTTCACCGGGCGCATTGGGCGTTTGCGCATCGATCTGCTCCTGCGTCACCGGTTCGCTGGGCTGCGGCTCCTGCGTGCCGTCGTTGCACGCCGCGAGCGAGAGCGCCGCCATCCCGGCCAAGGCCAATCCGAACCGATGTGTCATGTCACGCTCCCAAGCGAGGTTGTTCCGGCGCGAGAGTGTCAGAGCCGCCCGCGTGCCACAAGCACTAGTCGTCGCCATCCTCGCGCGGGCGCTGGTCGATGATCACTCCCGCGGGTTCATCGCGCGGCGAGTCCCGCCTTGCCGGGCCCGCATCGTGCCATGATCCGTCGATCGTCTCGCCCTGCCCGCCGAACATGCCGAACTGGCCGCGAACCCGCTCCAGCCGTCTGGTCAGGAAGCGGCGGAACAGCAGCGGCACCGCCAGCGAGACGACCGCGATCGGCACCGCGATCCACCACAGCCAGTCGAGCCAGTCGACGCTTTGCGTCAGCAGGAAGATGACCGCGAAAACGACAGCCCAGCGGATCCCCCAACGCACGACCAGACGCTTCAGGACGGCGGATGTCTCACGCTCGATCTGCTCGATCGAGCGGTCCATCTCGCCCGCCATGCGGCGCTGCTGGTCGGGATCGGGGCCGAGCATCGCTCAGCCCTTCTTGAGGTGGCGGCGACCCAGCAGCTCGGCGATCTGCACGGCGTTGAGCGCCGCACCCTTGCGCAGGTTGTCGGAGACGCACCACAGGTTGAGGCCGTGCTCCACCGTCGGGTCCTCGCGCACGCGGCTGATATAGGTCGCGCCGTCGCCCACGCTTTCCACCGGGGTGATGTAGCCTTCGTCCTCGCGCTTATCGACCAGCATGATGCCGGGTGCCTCGCGCAGAATGTCCTGCGCCTGTTCGGCGGTGATCTCACGCTCGAACTCGATGGTCACCGCCTCGGAGTGGCCGACGAACACGGGCACCCGCACGCAGGTGGCGGTCAGCTTGATCTTGGGGTCGAGGATCTTCTTGGTCTCGACCACCATCTTCCACTCTTCCTTGGTCGATCCATCGTCGAGGAAGACGTCGATATGCGGGATCACGTTGAACGCGATCTGCTTGGTGAACTTGGCTGGCTCCACCGGGTCGCCGACGAAGATCGCGCGGCTCTGCTGGAACAGCTCGTCCATGCCTTCCTTGCCCGCGCCCGAAACCGACTGGTAGGTGGACACGACGACCCGCTTGATCCCCGCCGCATCGTGCAGGGGCTTGAGCGCCACGACCAGCTGCGCGGTCGAGCAGTTGGGGTTCGCGATGATGTTCTTCGCGGTGTAGCCGTCGATCGCGTCGGGGTTCACCTCGGGCACGATCAGCGGCACGTCCGGGTCCATCCGGTAGTGCGAGGAATTGTCGATCACCACGCAGCCTGCAGCGGCAGCCTTGGGCGCATATTCCTTGGCAATCGCGCCACCGGCGGAAAACAGCGCGATGTCCCACCCGGTGAAGTCGAAATGTTCGAGGTTCTTGCACTTGAGCATCTTGCCGGTGTCGCCGAATTCGATCTCGGTGCCCTGCGAACGCGAGCTGGCCAGCGCCACGATCTCGTCGATCGGGAACTCGCGCTCCGCCAACACCTGCATCATTTCGCGCCCGACATTACCCGTCGCGCCGACAACGGCGACCTTGTAACCCATCAATCACTCCTGTGCGTGCTGCACTGCCACATGGGGCCAAGCGCCGCGCGCCGCAAGCATTAGCGGGGTCAAATCACTCCGAGCATGTGCAGCACCAGCACCGCCAGCGCGCCGAATGCGAGCACCGTACCGGGCAGCGTGATCCAGCGACGGCCGACATTCTCCTTCACCGCAAGCGCGTTGAGCGTGCCGAAGACGAGGAGGAAGACCACGCTCGCCCCGCTCACCAGCCCGTCGAGCCCGCCCATCACCGCCAGCGCGAGCGCACCTGCCGCGAGCAGCAGCACCGCCCAGTAAGGCGATCCTTCCGCATTCTCCCGCCCCAGCACGCCCGGCAAGGCGCCGTCGCGCGCCACTTCGCGCGCCAGCCGGGCCGAGCTGAACAGCGTCGCGTTGATCGCACTGGCGGTGGAGAGCGCAGCCGCGATGGTCACCGCGATCAGGCCCGGGGTGCCAAGCGCGGCCTGCCCGGCGCGCGACAGCGCAACCTCGCCATCCGCAATCACCGCCTGCGTGCCGGTGAGCATCGGCACCGCCAGCGCGACGAGGACGTAGATCAGCGCCGCGCTGCCGATCGCCAGCGGCATGATCCGGCGCATCACCCGTTTGCGGTCCTTCATCTCGTCATAGTCGTAGGCGACCAGTTCGAAGCCTTCATAGGCCATGAACACCGACGCCGCGCCGATCACGATGCCGATCAGGCCCGGTTGCTGAGGGATGGAAAGCTTCTCCACCTCGAACTGCGAAAGGCCGAACGCGGCCAGCGCGGCGAGGATTGCGAGCTTGATCGCGACGATGGCGATCTCCACCCCCGCCGCCTGCCCCGCCCCGCGCAGGTTGATCGCGGTCATCGCCAGGATCACCGCGGAGGCCATCGCAGGAGGGAGCCAGCCAGGCCCCCCGATCGCCTGCCCCAGATAGGCCCCGAAGGTGTAGGCATAGACCGCGCAGGTCAGCACGTATCCCGCCAGCAGCACCCATGCGGACCAGCGGGCGAGCCGGGTGAACTTGAGGTCGCGCAGGAAGGTGTAGATGCCCCCCGCCTCGTCCTTCGCCACCGTCAGCGCGGCAAGGCTGTGTCCGGTGGCATAGGCGACCAGCCCGCCGAGCACGAAGCTGAGCGCGGCCCAGTGCCCCGCGCTGGAGATGACCACGCCGAGCGTCGAGAAGATCCCGCCGCCGACCATCCCGCCGACCGCGATCGCCCAGACCGCTGCAAGACCGAGCTGGCCCCCGGTCGACTGCTTTTCGCTCATTCCGGCGGTGTTACCCCGTGGCTATCCAGGAAATCGAAGATCGTGTGCCACAGGTGCACGCTGATCTTCGGACCGCTGACCCGGTGGGTGTAGCCCGGATAGAGCATCATCTCGAACGGCACCGCCGCTTCCTGCAAGGTCGAGATCAGCTCGGTCGAATTCTCGAACACCACGTTGTCGTCCGACATCCCGTGGATCAGCAGCAGCGGGTCGGTCATCTCCGTCGCTTTGGGAATCGCGCTCGCCGCTTCGTAGGCTTCGGGCACTGTGTTCGGATCGCCCATGAAGCGTTCGGTATAATGGGTGTCGTACAGCTCCCACCGGGTGACCGGAGCGCCGGACACGCCCGCGGCGTAGAGGCCGGGATCGGCCTGCAGCTGCTTGAGCGTCATGTACCCGCCATAGGACCAGCCGTAGATCGCCAGCTTGTCAGGATCGACGAAGTCGAGCGACTTGAGAAACTCCGCGCCCGCCTTCTGGTCGCGCACCTCGACCCCGCCCATAGCGTGGTAGATCGGCTGCTCGAACGCGACGCCCCGGTTGGCCGAGCCACGATTGTCGAGCACGAAGTAGACATAACCCTTGTCGACGATCGCCTGCGCCAGCGCGCCCTTCCACCCGCGATCCACCATCTGCGGGCCGGGGCCGCCATAGTGCATGATGAAGACGGGGTACTTCTTGCCCGGCTCCATCTTGGGCTTGAGCATCATGTAATGCAGCGGCGTGCCATCCTCCGCAGGCAGCGTGCCGAATTCCGGCCACACATGGCTGGCGAGATAGGGCGCATAGGGGTGATCTGCGTCGAGCGCGTTTTCCTCCACCCACGCCAGGCGTTGCCCGTCGGTATCGGCGAGGTAGCTTTGCGGCGGCTGGCTGGGGGAAGACCGGCTGATGAGCAGCGTCTGGCCCTGCTGGTCCATGCTCGCGCTGTTGGTGAAGCCGGGGTCGGTCAGCAATGCGCCATCCGCCTGCCCGTCGAGCGAGGCACGATAGATCTGCTGCGTCAGCACATTGGTCGTCGCCTGGTAGAAGAACACGCCGGTCTCTTCGTTGAGTCCGACCAGCGAGGTCACGGGTTCGTCCCCACTGGTCAGCTGCTGCCAGTCCTTACCGTCGAAGCGGTAGAACTGCCCGTAACCGTCGCGTTCGGACCACCACAGCAGACTCCCGTCGTCGAGGAAGCGGTAATTGTCCGACAGGTTGATCCAGTAGTCGGGCCGCGCCGCTTCTTCGGTAAACCAGACCTCGCTTGCCCCGGTTGCGGGATCGACCCTGAGCATGTCGAGCCGGGTCTGCTCGCGGTTCTGGCGCTGGACATAGAGCGCGCTGCCATCGGGTGCCCAGTCGACCCGGGCGAGGTAGATGTCGGGGTTGTCCCCCAGATCGACCTTCACCCGGTTCGCGCCGTCCGGGTCCATCACGAACAGCTCGACGATCGCGTTGTCGCTGCCCGCCACGGGGTAGCGCTGGTCGAACACCTTGGTCCCGGTCGCGCCGATCGCCGCGCGGGTGACCACGCCCACCGGGCTCTCGTCGGTCCGTTGTACCGCGATCCGGCTATCGTCGGGGTTCCACCAGAAGCCGGTCATCCGGCCCATTTCTTCCTGCGCGACGAATTCCGCCTCGCCCCAGCGGATCAGCTCGCCTTCCTTCGGCGTGATCGGCTGCGCGTCGCCACCGACCGGGCCGACCCACAGCTGCCGGTCGCGCACGAAGGAGACGAATTCGCCTTCGGGGCTGAGCTTGGGATTGAGCTCGCTTTCCTCGGTATCGGTCAGCCGGGTGACCGTTCCGTCCAGCTTCGCGAGGTAGAGATCGCCGTCCAGCGGCACCAGCACGCCCGACCCATCCGCATTCCACTGATAGGCGATGATGCCCTTGAGATTGCCGACCCGCGCCCGCTCGCGCTGCATCTTCTCGTCTTCGGACAGCTCGCGCCCCGACCCCAGCGCTTCGCTGTCGACCAGCATGGTCCATTCGCCGCTCTGCCGGTCGTAACCCCACAGATCGTAGCGTTCGCGATCATCCGCGCGGTTGCGCAGCAGGGTGAGATAGCGACCATCGGGCGAAAGCTTCGCCTGGCGCGGGCTCGGCCCGTCGAGGCCGGGGCTGGCGAAGACGCGTTCGATGGTGAGGTCTGCGTTCTGGGTGGCCTGGCTGGTCATGGCGTCGCTCTCCTGCGCGGCAAGCGGTGTGGCAAGGGCGAGAATGGCTGCGGCGGCAAGCAGGTGGCGCATTGATGTAAGTCCTCTCCGTCGTCACCGCGCGCAACCCGCAGGGGCGCACGGCGATCCAGTGGCCAACCGCCCGACATGCAGGGCGATCCGCCGTGGATTGCTTCTTCGCTGACGCTCCTCGCAATGACGGGGGAGAATGACAAGCTTGCAACGAAAAAGGGCGGCCCTGCCGGACCGCCCTTTCCTGTTTCGCTTGGGAGAAAGCCGCGCTTACGCGTCCTTCTTCTCGCCCTTGGCGGGGCGCACATCGCGGCGTTCGGCGATGCGCGCGCTCTTGCCGGTGCGGCCGCGCAGATAGTACAGCTTCGCACGACGCACGACGCCGCGGCGAACCACGGTGATGGAGTCGACGATCGGCGAGTAGAGCGGGAACACACGCTCCACACCTTCGCCGAAGCTCATCTTGCGAACGGTGAAGTTGGAACCCATGCCGCGGTTCGAACGCGCGATGACCACGCCTTCGAAGTTCTGAATACGCTCACGCGTACCTTCGACGACCTTCACGCCGACGCGGACGGTATCGCCGGAGCGGAATTCCGGAATATCCTTGCCGAGATTTTCAATCGCTTCGGCTTCGAGCTGCTGAATCAGGTTCATTGGTCCTGGTCCTTCGTTTCTCGCTGCGCGCCAGAGGCAGACTGGACCGGAGCATCGGTGTGACGCTCCCACAAATCCGGCCTGCGTAACCGTGTCATTTCTTCGGAGCGTTGCTTTCGCCACGCCGCGATCTTCGCATGATCCCCCGATCGCAGCACTTCGGGGATCGTGCGCCCTTCCCATTCCTGAGGTCGGGTGTAGTGCGGGTATTCCAGAAGGCCGTCCTCGAACGACTCCTCCGTCCCGCTTGAAGCCGCGCCCATTACTCCCGGCAGCAGCCGAATGCAAGCGTCGAGTATGGCGATTGCGGCAGTCTCTCCGCCCGACAGGACGATGTCGGCAAGGCTGACTTCCTCGATAAAGGGGCGCGCCTCGAACAGCCGCTCGTCGAACCCCTCGAACCGGCCGCACAGGATGGTGACACCCGGCCCTTCCGCGATCTCGCGAATGCGCGCCTGCGTGATCGGTTTCCCGCGCGGCGTCATCGCGAGGACGGGGACTCTAGCTTCCCCTCCCTTGAGGGAGGGGATTGAGGGGTGGGTGTTCGACGCTTCGGGTGCAGCACGCCCCTCCCCAACCCCTCCCCGCACGGGGAGGGGCTTATCAGTCACACTATCCAGCGCCGCTGCCAGCACATCGCACTTGAGCACCATGCCCGCCCCGCCCCCGGCAGGCGTATCGTCCACCGTGCGATGCTTGTCGGTCGCGAAATCGCGGATCTGCACGGTGTCGAGCGACCACGCGCCCTCGCGCAACGCACGCCCGGCGAGCGACACGCCGAGCGGGCCTGGAAACATCTCCGGGTATAGGGTCAGGACGGTGGCGGTGAAGGTCATGCAATTACTCGAAAACATCCGGATCGGGCACCCGGGCGCCGCCGTCTCGGGGGCGCACCAGGCGGATGGTCAGATAGGCGGCAACCAGATCGACGCCGAGGGCACTGGCGTAAAGCATCCGGCCGCGCGTGTTCATACGCAAAAAGAGATCGATCGCCTCTGCCAGGGACGGCCTGCCGAACGTCGCGATGGCGGCGATCGGCAGGGCGACCAGAAGCACAAAAGCGGGCAGCGCACCCGCGATGGTAAGGCCCAAGGTCGAACGCCGGGACATTCTGCGCCTCAGAACGAAAGCGCAGGCCGCGCTTAGCAGCGCGCCGATCAGAAGGATCACGGCGAAGATGATAAGCAGGTGTGACGCCGGGAAAACCGAAGGCTCAGCGGTCGAAACAGTGACCGAGACAGATGCAGCGGTCGCGATCATTGAAAGGTGCTCACATCGAAGCGGGTCAGCTTGTCGAGACGGCGCGTCGCGAAGTGCGAAACCGGCCACCCGACGATCGCCGCGCCTGCCAGCAAAATCGAAGCTGCGGCAAACCCGACAACCATGAATTCACGGCCATCCGCTGCCATCACCAGGATCAGGGGAGCGCAGGCCAGCCCCGGCCCCAACAGTGCTGCCCACAGCGTCCGTACGCGCGTGCTCGCTGCAGGCCTGGCGAACAGAACAAGCAGAATTGCGCCGAGCGTCGCCATGACGAGCATGACGACGAAAAAGACGATCACCGCGATCACTTCCATCGAGATACCATTGCATTCGTGTTGCTGTTCGTTGCGCAGATGGACAAGCGCCCGCTCACCCCCCGCACCCGCCGCAGCCACCGCCGCCGCAGCCCGATCCGCCCCCGTCGCCGCCACCATCTGCGGTAGAGCCTGCATCCCCGCCGCCGCCGTGGCGCATCGCGTGCAGCGGGTCGAACGGTGTGCCCGCCAGCACGGCGGTGCCGAAGATCGCGACTCCGAGCCCCATCTGGTCGCGGGTCGGCGCGCGTTTCAGCCCGACATGCTCTTGCCGCGCCTCCTTGAGCGCGCGCTCGCCCTCACGCGTGCGGCGCAGCCCGGCGATCAGGCGCCAGCCGATCACCACCACGCCCAGCGCGATCAGGATCACCAAGATGCCGACCGGTTCCCCCTCCGCGCTCCCGGCCTGCAGGCGATAAAGCCCGAGCAGGACGATCGCGAGCATCGGCAGCGCGGCCACGATCCGCACCGGCAGCGCCTCGCCCGATCCGGTCAGCAGGCCCGCATCGACCAGCGCGTCGCGATCCGCCTGATAGGCCCCGTCGATCGCCCGCGCGAAGGTCCGCCACCCGAAACTGTCGCCGAGCGACATCAGCCGCGTTTCCGCGCCGCCGGTGGCGGCCTGCCGATCGCGCACGTGGAATTTCTTGCCCTCCAGCTCGAGCCGGCCCGAGGCGAGCAGGTCGGCCATCACCGCCTCGGCATAGCGCGTCTTGCCGCTCGCCAGCGCGGCGAACTGGCCAGCATTGCCCGGGCGGCCCGGTTCGCCTGCCGGGCGCAGAATCGCAGGCACGATCAGCGCGAGCAGCCAGCCGAGCACGATCAGCCCGGCATAGAGCATGATGAACTGTGCCGCCCCGTATTGCGCCAGATCGATATTCATTGCCCCCCACTCCTCACAGCAGCACCCCCAGTGCCAGCGCGGTCAGCGCTAGCCCGATCGCCGCGGCGAAACCATAGGCTTTGCCGCGCGGCACGATGAAGGCGTCCGCCGGGTTCACCCGCACCGCCTTGGGATCGACGAGGAAGCGGCGACGCGCATCGGGCCAGATATCGTCGGGCGCAGGCGCGCCGAAATGCGCTTCATAGCTGGCGAGCGTGTGCGCATACTGACCGTAGTAGTGCGTCCGTTCCACCGCCCCGCCCGCAGTCGGCCCATGGTGCAGCGGCATGCGCAGGACCTCGGGGCAGAAGCGGTCCCAGTAATCGCGGCTGAAGGTCAGGTGCAGGTGCCACGCCTGATCGACCGCGTCCGACGGCGTGACCTCGTGACCAGCCTCGCAGGCGAGCCAGCAGAACCGCTTGTATTCCGTGAGGACGCGCGCGGCATGGTCCGCGCTCCAGCGGTTCTCCCGGGCGAGGCGCTGGGCGAAGGTAAACGCAGCATCCGCCGGGCCGATCTCGTAACCGGCCAGCCGCTGCCACAGGTCGGTTTCGAACGCGCTCATCCGTACACTATCGGGGCACAGGCGCGCTCAGACCAGCGTCAATCCGTGCATTTGACGAAGACCACGCCATCGCCATCGATGCGGTGCCCGGCAAGCGTTACCACCTCGCCATCAGCGGCAGGCATCACCGCAAGACCATCGGGCCCGCGCGTTTCGATCGGCAGCGTGGGCAGCGGTTCGTCCAATTGCAGCGCAGGTGTCGGGCCGACATCGACCACGCCGGTTTCGGGGTAGCCGTTCACCCGCGTTTCGATGATGCTCATCCCGCGCGAATTGGCGCTGACAGCGAAATCCGGCTTGGCGCAATTGGCGTTCAGCCCCTTCGCCACCCAATTGCCCCGGACATAATCGCCCGTCACCGCAAGCCCGCCCGCTCGGGACGGGGCGCGATCGCGCGCCGGCGGGCTCCTAGCCTCGATCCGCTGCGGGATCAGCGTGCCCGTCCCCTGTTGGCAGAAGCTGGCATCGGCGACCTCGCGGGTGATCTCGACATAGTCACCCGGCCGGAAATCCGCCTCGCCCGCGTTGAACGCCCACGTCTCGCCATCAGGCGTCTTCAGCGTCAGGCATTCGACGCCTTTGCCAATCCTGCCCTCGACCGTCACCAGGTCCGGCTGCCCGGAGGGGCGAATGCCCGCTGCCGGGTTACTGGAGTTGTCACCGGGCGCAGCGATCATCTCGTCGCCCGGCGCATCGGCGCTTTCGCCATTCTCGTCCGAAGGCCCGGCGCAGGCTAGCAGGAGCAGCGGCGCGCAGAGCAGGCTCGTCATATTCCTGAATGTCGTCATGTCCGATCAGTGCGCAATGCGGGGGTCGAGTTCCGAAAATCTCCGGCGATCCCGGCGCCACTTACCGATAAGCTGCGCTGCAACACGCCGTCGCAGCAACCAGCCTTCCCGGTCAGTCGAACACCTTTTCGGAAACCGGCTCTCGGCCAGCAGCGCGCTTCCTGGAGAAGAAATAGGCGACCGGAAAACAGACCACTACGGCAATGAACAGCGCACCGATGACGAGCGCCGCCAGCGGCGCGACCACCTCGGATCGGAAACCGGTTTCGCTCACGAGCGTGATGATCGGCAGCGACATAGGCACGAAGGCGGCGATCAACGCCGTCCACACGGACCGCACCTTCCACGAGGTCGAAGCGGCGATAATATCGAGCAGAAACGCGATGCCGACGGTCAGCGCGACCACAAACCCGAGAGACGCGACCAAGCCGACAATAGCGAACATGCGTCCTTAATCCGCGAATTCGGCGGCGATCACAAGGCGCTTGTCATCCCATTCGGGCACGGCGGTCGGGATCATCGGGACCATGAAGGTCTTCGGGCCCTTTTCGGGCACGGGATCCTGCGCGATCTCGACAATGTCGGTCGCGCCGTAATTGGCGACGTCGATCACGCGGCCCACTGCGGCCCCATCGGTGGTCACCACCGGCAGGCCGATCAGGTCCGCATGATAGAACTCGCCTTCTTCGAGCGGGGGCAGCGCGTCGCGCGAGACGCTCAGCAAGGTGCCGCGCAGGGCTTCGGCGGCGGTTCGGTCGGGCACCTCGGCGAAGCGGGCGATCGCCCCGCCCTTGTTGTCGGAGCGGATCTTGGAGGCGGTCAGCTGCCCGTCGTTGAAGGTCTTGTGCGCCTTGAGCGCATCGACATCATCGCCGAACAGCTTGAGCCGGACCTCGCCCGCCACCCCGTGCGCGCCGGTGACGGCGGCGAGAACAATGTCGGGGCTGGTGACGGGTTTTGCACGCGAGTCCCCCTCCCGCTCGCGGGAGGGGTTAGGGGTGGGCCTGGCAGGGCGCGTCATCGCGTGACGCGCCCACCCCCGGCCCCTCCCGCTAGCGGGAGGGGAGCGAAGGTCATCAGCCTTCGGCCTTTTCTTCGCCGGCGTCTTCAGCAGGAGCTTCGGCGGCGGTTTCTTCAGCCTTGGCTTCTTCTTCAGCCGGAGCTTCCTGGGCGGCCTTCAGCGCTTCGGCGGCTTCGGCTTCCTTGGCGGCCTTTTCCTCGGCGCGTTCCTTGGCCTTTTCGCCCGGCTCGGCCTTGTTGGGGTTGTTGCGCGCAGCACGCTCACGAATGCCGGCGGCATCGAGGAAGCGGGCGACACGGTCGCTCGGCTGCGCGCCGACGCCGAGCCAGTACTTGGCGCGGTCTTCGTTCAGCTGCACGCGCTTCTCGTCGTCCTTGGCGAGCAGCGGGTTGTAGGTGCCGATCTGCTCGAGATAGCGGCCGTCACGCGGATAGCGCGAGTCCGCCGCCACGATGCGGTAATAGGGGCGCTTCTTGGCGCCGCCACGGGAAAGTCGGAGTGCAATAGCCATTTCGGTTCGTCCTTGGTCTTAATCTAAGTCGGTTTCGGTTATTTCTTCTTGGGCAGCAATTTCTGAAGATCGGGCGGCAGCTTGCTCATGTCGACATCGCCCATGCCCTGACCGTCCATGCCCGGAATCTGGGGCATACCCTTGCCCCCAATGCCGGGAAGGCCGCCCATTCCGCCGCCTCCGCCAAGCATTGCGGCAAGGCCCTTCATCCCGCCCATCTTCTTGATCTGCTTCATAGCGCGGGACATTTCCTGGTGCATTTTCAGTACCTTGTTCACGTCCTGCACCTGCGTGCCGCTGCCCGCCGCGACCCGCTTCTTGCGCTTGGCGTTGAGCAGCGCGGGGTTGGCGCGTTCCTTGGGCGTCATGGAGCCCATGATCGCATCCATGTGGACCAGCACCTTGTCGTCCATGCCGCTGGCCTGCATCGCCTGCTTGGCCTTCTTCATGCCGGGCATCATGCCCGCCAGCATGCCGAGGCCGCCCATGTTCTGCATCTGCTGCAGCTGCATGCGCAGGTCGTTGAGGTCGAACTGGCCCTTGGCCATCCGCTTGGCGAGAAGCTCGGCTTCCTCGACCTTGATCGATTCCGCCGCCTTCTCGACCAGCGAAACGACATCGCCCATGCCCAGGATGCGTTCGGCGACCCGGCGCGGGTGGAAGGCTTCGAGCGCGTCGAGCTTTTCGCCGACGCCCGCAAACTTGATCGGCTTGCCGGTGACCGCGCGCATCGAAAGCGCCGCACCGCCACGCGCATCGCCGTCCATCCGGGTCAGGATCACGCCGGTCAGCGGCACTTCGTCGGAGAAGCTCTGCGCAACGTTGACCGCGTCCTGGCCGGTCAGGCTGTCGACCACCAGCAACACTTCGGTCGGCGTAGCAACGCTCGCGACCGCTTTCATCTCGGCCATCAGCGCTTCGTCGACATGCAGGCGGCCTGCGGTGTCGAGCAGGACAACGTCGACATTGCGCAGCTTCGCCGATTCGAGCGCGCGGCGCGCGATGTCGACCGGCTGCTGGCCTTCGACGATCGGCAGTGTGTCGACCTGCGCCTGCTCGCCGAGTACCGCCAGCTGCTCCTGCGCAGCCGGGCGATTGACGTCGAGCGAGGCCATCATGGCCTTCTTGCCGTGCTTCTCGCGAATCAGCTTGCCGAGCTTGGCCGTGCTGGTCGTCTTACCCGAGCCTTGCAGGCCGACCATCATGATGACGACCGGCGGCTTGGCGTCGAGAGTCAGCGGAACGTGGCCGTCCTCGCTGTCCGACCCGCCCAGCATCGCGACCAGCTCGTCATTGACGATCTTGACGACCTGCTGGCCGGGGGTGACCGACTTGAGGACCGCTTCGCCAACGGCCTTTTGCGTGACCCTCTCGATGAAGTCGCGCGCGACGGACAGCGCCACGTCGGCTTCGAGCAGAGCGATTCGCACTTCGCGCATCGCATCGCGCACGTCCTGTTCGCGCAGGGCACCGCGCCCGCGCAGGCGGTCGAAGGTATTGCCAAGGCGATCCGACAGTGCGTCGAACATGCTAGCCGCTTACTCCATCTCCGGCACGATACCGGATTAAACGCGAAAAACGCCGGCGGACGAAACCTCGTCGGCCAGCGTCGGGGCGGTGCCCCTTCTGAAACTCACACAAGGGTAGCGAACTACCCTTTGAAACCGGTGGTGGAGCCTAGCGGGATCGAACCGCTGACCTCTACAATGCCATTGTAGCGCTCTCCCAGCTGAGCTAAGGCCCCGTGCCGGTTGTGGGAGGCGCCGTTTAGAAAGCACGGCGCCCCTTTGCAAGCGGAATATCCGCCCGCGATACGAAAAATCAGGTGTCGTCGTTATCGTCGTCGTCACCCTTGGACTTCGCGACGCCCAGATCGTCGTCGCCGCCCAGATCGACCTCGTTATCCGGCGAATCGTCGTCGTCATCGACGTCGATATCCTCCAGATCGTCATCGGCCAGATCGCTGTCGGCCTCCTCGTCCTTCTTCTTCTTCTCTTCCTCGAAGGGAATCGGCTGCTTCGACTTGAGCACCGGCTCGGGCGTCCAGGTGTTCTCGCACTCGATGCAGGTCACCGGGTCTTCATTGCCCAGATCGTAGAAACGCGTGCCGCACTTGGGGCAGGTGCGCTTGGTGCCCCATTCGGGTTTGACCATGAGAGATGTCCTTGTTGCGGGCGCTGCCATCTTCGCGCGCGCCGATGTGAATTTCCGTGAGGGCTGACTTGGGGCCGCCACCGCCCCGAATCAAGAATGGCGCGCGCCTTGCCATGCACCAATGCCGGTGTCAAAGCCGCCCGCGCATGAATGACACCGCCGCCTCCCATCGCTTCCGCCCTGCCGGCCCCTTGCGCGGGAGCATCACAGTGCCCGGCGACAAGTCGATCAGCCACCGCTCGCTGATCTTGGGCGCGATGGCGGTGGGCGAAACGCGCGTTTCCGGACTGCTCGAAGGCGAGGACGTGCTGGCGACCGCCGCCGCGATGCGGGCGATGAGCGCGGAGGTCTACCGCGACGACGATGCGACCTGGCACGTCCACGGCGTCGGCGTCGGTGGTTTGCTGCAACCCGAGGCGGCGATAGACTGCGGCAACAGCGGCACCTCGGCCCGCCTGCTGATGGGGCTGGTCGCGAGCCACGGGATCGCCGTGACCTTCACCGGCGATGCGAGCCTGTCGAAACGCCCGATGGGCCGCGTGATCGATCCGCTGAGCCAGATGGGTGCGCGCTTCACCCCCAGCCCCGGCGGCACCATGCCGCTGATGCTGGAAGGCGCGCATCCTGCCGTGCCGATCGCCTATCGCCTGCCCGTCGCGAGCGCGCAGGTGAAGAGCGCGGTGCTGCTCGCCGGGCTCAACACGCCGGGCGTCACCTCGGTGATCGAGCCGGTGCCGACCCGCGACCACTCCGAACGCATGCTGCGCGGCTTCGGCGCCGAGCTGGAGATTGGCGAGGACAACGGCGCGCGCGTGATTCGCCTGACCGGGCAGGTCGACCTGCGCCCCCAGACGCTCACCGTGCCGGGCGATCCTTCGTCTGCCGCATTCTTCATGGTCGCCGCCACGCTGGTCGAGGGCAGCGACCTGACGATCCGCAATGTCGGCATGAACCCGACCCGTGCCGGGCTGATCGGCGTGCTGCGCCAGATGGGCGCGAATATTGAGGAAATCGACGCGCGTGAGGTCGGCGGAGAGCCGGTCGCGGATCTGCGCGTGCGCCATGCGCCTCTGACCGGCATAGAGGTCGATCCAGCCCTCGCGCCGAGCATGATCGACGAATTCCCCGTGCTGTTCGTCGCCGCCGCGCTGGCCGAGGGGACCACGGTGACGCGGGGGTTAGACGAATTGCGGGTCAAGGAAAGCGACCGTCTCGCCACCATGGCCGCCGCGCTGGAGACGATCGGCGCGCGGGTGGAAGAGCGTGAGGACGGGCTGACGATCCACGGCACCGGCGGCGAGCCGCTGCGCGGTAGCGCGAATGCGCGGGTAAAGACGCATCTCGACCACCGCATCGCGATGAGCATGGCCGTCGCGGGCCTCGTCACCCGCGACGGGGTGGAAGTGGACGACACCAGCCCCATTGCAACCAGCTTCCCCGGCTTTGAAAGCCTGCTCGAACAGACTACTCCGTCGCAAACCCTGTGATCGTATCCAGAAAAGGGATCCGCCCATGATGTTCCGCCTGATCGCCCCCGCGCTGATCGCGCTGGCCGCCTGCTCGACCACGGTCCAGGCCGCCACATATGAAATGTTCCGCGATCCGAACTGCGGATGCTGCGAGATGTGGGCAGAGCATGTTCGCACAGAAAACGAAGCCGACATTGCGCAAGTGCCGACGCAGGACATGGCAGCGATCAAGACCGCCAACGGCGTGCCACAGGATCTGTGGAGCTGCCACACGATGATCGTCGATGGCTACGTGATCGAAGGCCACGTCCCCGCCGCCGACATCTCCCGCCTGCTGGAAGAGCGTCCCGCCGGCGTGAAGGGTCTCGCGGTGCCGGGCATGCCGATGGGTTCGCCGGGCATGGATATGGGTGGTCACAAGCAGGCTTTTCAGGTGATCGCCTTTGGCGAAAAGGGCCGCTCGGTCTTCGCAAGCTACCCCGGGACATGACCGGGCTCGACATCTACAGCCTCGTCGGCTTCGTCGGGATGGCCTGCATCATCGGGGCCTATTTCTATCTCACCGCCAGCAAGGCGGCGAACCCCTATATCCTGCACGGCACCAACCTTGTGGGTGCGGCGCTGCTGACGGTGAGCCTGCTGGTCCACACCAACTGGCCCAGCCTCGTACTCGAAGGCTTCTGGGCCGCGATCGCAATCTGGGGCATCGCCAAGGCGATCCGTGAGAAGAAGGCCGCGAAGCAGCCATGATCCGCACCATACTAGTCGCCGCCGCGCTCGCCCTGTCGGGATGCGCTACGCTTCCTCCGCCCGAGGCAGCACCCTCCCCCGCCTCGGTTCAGACCGTTGCGCTCGAAGCCTACGCCGCGCCCGACCGCGAACTGATGGTCCCGGTAGAAGGCGGCAATGTCTACGTACGCGTCAACGGCGATCTCGACGCCGCGCCCCCGGTGGTGTTTCTCCACGGCGGCCCGGGGGGCACGCATAACGGCCTCGCCTCGATGCTGGGCTTGGCGGACGAGCGCGCGGTAGTCCTCTACGACCAGCTCGACAGCGGGAAGTCCGACCACCCGAACGATCCCGCCAACTGGCGGGTCGAGCGGTTTGTCGAGGAACTGGAGACGATCCGCCGGACGCTCGGCATCGAGCGCTGGCACGTGGTCGGCCACAGCTGGGGCTCGGCGATCGCGCTGGAATATGCCGCGAAGTACCCGCAGCACGTCGCCTCCACCGTGCTCGGCGGGACCTATATCAATACCGAGCGGTGGATCGCGGACGCCAACATCCTGCTCGAAGACCTGCCGCAGGATGTCCAGCAAACCATCGCCGCGTGCGAGACCGATGCCCCCCCGCCTGCGGAGCAATGCGCCGCCGCAACCGATGCGTTCTACGCCGAATTCAACCGCCGCGAACCGGCGACTGCCGCGCTGCGCGCCTATTCCGAAAGGATCGGCGGACAGGGCTTTAACCCGGTGATCTACAACGCGATGTGGGGGCCGAGCGAGTTCCGCTCCAAGGGTTCGCTCAAGACCTACGACGCGGTCCCGCTGCTTGGCGAAATCGACGGTTCGCGCACGCTGTTCCTGATCGGCCAGTATGACGAGGCGCGGATCGACACCGTGCAGGACTATGTGAAGATGACGCCGGGCGCCGAATTCGGCGTGGTCCCCGGAGCCGCGCACGGCTTCTTCACCGACCGGCCGATGGAGAGCGAGGCGATCCTGCGCGCCTGGCTCGCGAGGCACGACGCACCGTGATCGTCGCTGTCGACGGCCCCACCGCCAGCGGCAAGGGCACTCTCGCCCGGGCCATCGCTGCGCATTTCGGCCTGCCGTATCTCGATACCGGCCTGCTTTACCGCGCAGTTGGACGGCAGGTGCAGCTTGCCGGGACGGACCCCGACAGCGAAGCGGATGCTCTTGCTGCAGCGGACTTCCCCGACAGTCTGCTGTCCGATCCGGAACTACGCAGCGAGGCAATCGGCGGCTATGCCAGTCGCGTCTCGATCCACCCGCAAGTGCGCGCGGCGCTGCTCGAACGCCAGCGGGCCTTCGCGCAGCAGGCCGGCGGCGCAGTGCTCGACGGGCGCGATATCGGCACGGTGATCTGCCCCGATGCGGATGTGAAGCTGTTCGTCATCGCCTCGCTCGACGCGCGCGCGGACCGGCGCTTTGCCGAGATGCAGTCGCAGGGTCGCGAGATCTCGCGCGACGAAATCCACGCGCAGATCGAACGCCGCGACGAGCGCGACATGAACCGTAAGGATGCGCCGCTGAAGCCCGCGCCCGACGCCTTCGTCCTCGATACCACCGCGCTCGGCAAGGACGCCGCCATCGCCGCCGCCATCGAAGCGGTCGAACAGGCGCGCGGGGAAATCCGCTAGCCGATCAGGCGACCGCGCTCTTCGAAGGCTCTTGCGGCGTCGGCCAATGCACCTCCGGCAGGGTGCGAAAGCCGGGTTTTGCGAACAGGTATCCTTGGCAATAGCGGATGCCCAGGAGCCTGAGCGTGGTCCACTCCTCCACGGTCTCGATCCCTTCGGCAACAACCGTGATGCCCAGCCTTGTGGCAATGCGCACGATCCCCTCGACGATCACCCGGCGCGATACAGAGGAGTCGATCGAACGGATCAGCTCCATGTCCAGCTTGAGATAGTCGGTCTGGATTTTCGCAAGCAGCCCCAGCCCCGCGTGCCCCGCGCCGAAATCGTCGATCGCAGTGCTGAAGCCCATGCTTTTGTAACTCTCGACGATGTTTCGCACGTGCTCGGTATCGTCCATCCGCTCGTTCTCGGTCAGTTCGAACAGCAGGCGATCGGTCGGCAGGTCGCACGCCCGCGCGGTCGCAAGGGTCAGCTGGATACAGGCGAGCGGCGAATAGACCGCGTTGGGCAGGAAGTTGATCGACAGCCTGGCGTCGGTCTCGAGAATGCCGGCCTTCACCGCGCCCTCGATCGCAGTCACCCGGCATTGCTGATCGAAGGCGTAGCGCGTCTCGTCAGTGACCTGCGAGAGGACCCAGGCGGCACTCTCGCCGTTCTCGCCGCGCACCAGCGCTTCGTAGGCGAACACGGCGCCCGTCTCGCAATCGACGATCGGCTGGAACGCCATCGCGATTGCGAACTCGTGCTGCGGCGATTTGCACTGCGAACAGCCAGCCATCGGTAATCCTACTCCTTCACTGTCGAACAAATAGGGCTAAGGACATAATGAACTGTAAAAACGATACCTGTTGCTGAGCACGCGGCAAGAGATCCGCACTCAGGCGGATTGCCGCCGGCACGCAAAGCCTCCAATTTGCTTGCATTTTCCGCGGTTCGCGCGTACCTGCCCGCCGTTCTCGCATTCTCATGGATTCGACGGACCCGCGCGGTGGCATACGGCCTCGCGCGGAACACGGCCCTCTTGCCCCGTACGGCCCGCGCAATGGTGTGCAGGCAGACGGGTAAAGACCCCGGACAACCGGTGGCCGGTAGCAAAAGTGAACTAGGAACCTCATACCTATGGCAACTGCAGCCAACCCGACGCGCGACGATTTCGAAGCGCTACTCAACGAACAGCTCGGCGATGCCGATGATGGCGGCTTCGAAGGCCGCGTCGTCAAGGGCACCGTCACCGCCATCGAAAACGGCATGGCGATGATCGATGTCGGCCTGAAGAGCGAAGGCCGCGTCGACCTGCGCGAATTCATGCGCAACGAAGACGAGCACGGCCTCGAAGTCGGCAGCGAAGTCGAAGTCTATGTCGACCGCGTCGAAAACGCCGATGGCGAAGCGATGCTCAGCCGCGACCGCGCCCGCCGCGAAGCCGCGTGGGATCGCCTCGAAAACGAATTCGGCGAAGGCAAGCGCGTCGAAGGCCGCATCTTCGGCCGCGTCAAGGGCGGCTTCACCGTCGACCTCGACGGCGCCGTGGCCTTCCTCCCCGGCAGCCAGGTCGACATCCGCCCCGTGCGCGACGTCACCCCGCTGATGGACCAGCCCCAGCCGTTCCAGATCCTCAAGATGGATCGCCGCCGCGGCAACATCGTCGTCTCGCGTCGTGCGGTGCTTGAAGAAACCCGCGCCGAACAGCGCAGCGAACTGATCAGCGATCTGGCCGAAGGCCAGGTGGTCGACGGTGTGGTCAAGAACATCACCGATTACGGTGCGTTCGTCGACCTGGGCGGCATCGACGGCCTGCTCCACGTCACCGACATGAGCTACAAGCGGGTCAACCACCCCAGCGAAGTGATCGAGATCGGCCAGACCGTGACCGTGCAGATCATCCGCATCAATGCCGAAACGCAGCGCATCAGCCTGGGCATGAAGCAGCTCGAAAGCGATCCGTGGGATGGCGTCGCCGCCAAGTACCCGGTCGGCATGAAGCTGACGGGCCAGGTGACCAACATCACCGAATACGGCGCCTTCGTCGAAGTCGAGCCGGGCATCGAAGGCCTGGTCCACGTTTCGGAAATGAGCTGGACCAAGAAGAACGTCCACCCGGGCAAGATCGTTTCGACCTCGCAGGAAGTCGAAGTCATGGTGCTGGAAGTCGATTCCGAAAAGCGCCGCATCTCGCTCGGCCTCAAGCAGGCGCAGCGCAACCCGTGGGAAGAGTTCGCCGAAGCGCACCCGATCGGCAGCGAAGTCGAAGGCGAAGTCAAGAACGCCACCGAATTCGGCCTGTTCATCGGCCTTCCGGGCGACGTCGACGGCATGGTCCACATGTCCGACATCGCGTGGGGCATCTCGGGCGAAGACGCGCTGGCGCTTCACCGCAAGGGTGAAGAGGTCAAGGCGATCGTTCTCGACGTCGACATCGACAAGGAACGCATCAGCCTGGGCATGAAGCAGCTCGAAAAGGGTGCGCCGACCGAAGCCGCCGCCGGTGGTTCGCTGCGTCGCGGTGAAACCGTCACCGTCACCGTCCTCGAAGTCCGCGATGGCGGCCTCGAAGTGCAGGTTGGCGACGACGGCGCGACCGGCTTCATCAAGCGTTCGGACCTCGGCCGCGACCGCGACGAACAGCGTCCGGATCGCTTCCAGGCGGGCCAGAAGATCGACGCGATGGTCACCGGGTTCGACCGCAGCAAGAAGCCGACCTTCTCAATCAAGGCGTACCAGATCGCCGAAGAGAAGCAGGCGGTGCAGCAGTACGGTTCGGCCGACAGCGGCGCCTCGCTGGGCGACATCCTGGGCGAAGCGCTCAAGAAACAGGACTAAGCTTCGCCACGCTCAACGCGTGACCTTTGAAACGGCCCGCCCTCCCCACCGGAGCGGCGGGCTTTTTCGTATCCCCGGCAACCCTGCCACCATGCGCGCCAGTGCCCTTGTATCGGGCCGCGCGCACTCATAGCGTCGGGCACATGCCGACGATGAGATTCCTTACCTGTGCCGCCCTGCTACTCGCCAGCGCGGCCTGCACCAACGAAGCCGCCACCCCGCAGCCGGATGCCGACGAAGCCGCTGCCCAGCCCACCCGCGCCCCGCTCAAGCTGGCAGGGCAGTACAAGGCGTTCCTCTACGGGCCGGACCATACCAGCGCCTCGGGCGCGCGGCTGGATCAGGCGTGGCAGGTGCTGCAACAGGACCGGGCCAACTACCACGAGCGCGATGTGCGGCAGGACGCCGATCAGAGCGACCCCGTGTTCGCTTCCGCCGCCAATCGCGACCGGATCGAGGACATGGTCGCCAACGGCAACCTGACCGAGGCGTCGGCGCGCAAGATCGTGGACGGGAACGTGCTGGTCGCAGTCGACGTCTATACCCGTGACGGCGAGCCCGCGCGGCTCGATGTGTCGGTCTACTAACCAGCGGAGAAGTCCCCCTGCTCCAGATCCACCAGTTCCCCTGCCTCAACGACAATTACGGCTTCCTGCTGCACGATCCCGCCAGTGGGCAGACCGCTGCGATCGACACGCCCGATGGCGCGGAATACCTCAGGCAGGCCGAAGCCAAGGGCTGGCGGATCAGCCACATCTGGAACACCCACTGGCACCCCGACCACGCAGGCGGAAACAAGGCCATCGTCGAGGCGACAGGCGCGCAGGTGATCGCGCCGCAGGAAGTCGACAAGCTCTCCCCTATCGACCGGGTGGTGGCGCATGGCGATGCGGTGACGCTGGGCGAGCACACGGCGCAGGTGATCGACGTATCGGGCCACACCAACGGCCATATCGCGTTCCACCTGCCCGCAGACGGCATTGCCTTTGTGGGTGACAGCGTGTTCGCGCTGGGCTGCGGGCGGATGTTCGAAGGCGAGCCGCAGCAGTTCTGGGACAGCCTGGAACGGATCAAGGCACTGCCGCCCGAAACCACGCTCTACTGCGCGCATGAGTACACCGCAGCCAACGCGAAGTTCGCCCTCCACGCCGATCCGGAGAACGCGGCGTTGCAGGCCTATGCGCAGGAGATCGATGCCAAGCGCGCGCAGGACGAGCCGACCGTGCCCACGGTCCTCTCGCGCGAGTTGGAGACCAATCCCTTCCTGCGTGCCGATGCCCCCGAGATGCAGGCACGCTGGGGCGGAGAGAGCCCCGCAGACACCTTTGCCAAGCTGCGCGCAGCCAAGGACGCGTTCTAGGCGGCCCGCGTCAGGTCGCGGTGGAAGAACTGGTTGAAGTCGCTCTTCACATAGTCGCCAAAAGCCGCACCCGGCACGAAGCCGCGAGCGCGGTAGAAGCGGATCGCGGGCTCGAAAGCCGCACCGCTACCGGTTTCCAGTGAGAGGCGGTGCAGGCCCAGTACCTGCGCGCGGGAGACGATCGAAGCGAGGATGGCGTCCGCGACTCCGCGCTTGAGAAAATCGGGATGGGTCCGCATGGACTTGATCTCGCCCGTTCCATCGGGGAGCAGCCGCAGCGCGCCGACACCGGCGATCGCATCACCGAACCAGGCGGACCAGACTTCCACATCTGGCCGTGTCAGGCCGCTCAGGTCGAGCGCGAATACGGCTTCGGGCGGGGATTGCGCGTGCATGCCGCGCAGGTGCAGTTCGATGAGGGAACGGGTGGCTTCGCCCGTCAGATCGTCGCGACGAACGACGATTCTGTCGGGCGATAGCGCCGTCATGGCAGGGAAATCAGATCCCGGCGATCATGTCGTCGGCGAGCTTGCGGTCCGCGTCCGCGTCCAGCTTCTCGCCGATCAGGCTGCGGCTGGCTGCGGCAGCAGCGGCAGCGGCCTTGGCACGCACTTCGGCAACGGCCTCACGCTCGGCAGCGGAGATCTTGTCCTGCGCCATGCGCTTGCGCCGTTCGACCAGCTCCTTGCTGTCTTCCTCGGCACGTTCCAGAATC
Source organism: Citromicrobium bathyomarinum (assembly GCF_021021475.1). Lineage (GTDB taxonomy): Bacteria > Pseudomonadota > Alphaproteobacteria > Sphingomonadales > Sphingomonadaceae > Alteriqipengyuania > Alteriqipengyuania bathyomarina. The sequence goes on from NZ_JAINWL010000001.1 coordinate 499,689, forward strand.
GACTCCGCTTCGGCCCGTGCATTGTCGAGCATTGCCTCGGCATCGCTCTCCGCATTGGCGATCTTGGCCGCATATTCGTCACGCAGCGTCTCGGCTTCGGCTCGCAGGCGCTTCGCCTCGTCCAGCTCTTCTCGGATCGCGGCGATCCGGCCGTCGAGCCCGGCCGTGATGCTCTTGTGCGCCTTGAGGCGCAGAATTGCCACCAGGATAAGCAGCAGCATCGCGACCGAGACCCACTGGAAGGGCTGAAGGCCCAGCAGGGTGGGTTCCGCATGCGCGGCGTCGCCGCCATGCGCCGCCTCGGTATATTCGACGGGCTCTTGCGTGGTGAAGATTTCGGTAGATTCAGCCATGTGCCATCGCTTCCTTCACGGCCTTGCCGGCTGCGGGCTTGGTCACCGTGATGCCGGCGATCCGGGCCACGATATCCTGCGCCGCATCGGTCGCGACCGCTTCGATCTCGCCCATAGCCTGGGCCCGGGCGGCGGCCAGTTCCTGGTCCGCCTCTTCGAGCTTCTTGTCGAGCCGCTTTTGCGCGGCGGCGATCTTCTTCTCGGACTTGGCGGCAGCTTCGGCCTTGGCCTCGGCAATCAGGGCCTGGGCCCGCGCGCGATTTTCGTTCTCGCGCACGCGCCAGGCTTCTTCTTCCTGGTCCGCCTGATCGCGAGCTGCCTGCGCCGCTGCGATATCGTCGGCGATCTGCTTGCTACGCCGCTCCATCGTGCCCGAGACCTTGGGCACCATTCCGCGCCCGACGACGAAGAAGGAGATGCCAAAAAACACCAGCAGCCAGAAGGCCTGGCTGGAGAAGGTTTCGGCCAATTGGTCGATCTGGGGCATGTTGCTCTATCCGGCGTGGGAGGTGGAAGGCGTTCGATACAAGGGCCGGGACGCGCCCGGCCCTTTCAGATATCGATCGGTTTCCTCAGGCCACGAAGGTGAGGATGATCGCGATGACGAACGCGAGCAGGCCGAGAAGTTCCGCACCGGCGAAACCGATGAACAGGCGGCCCTGCTGGCCGTCGGCGGCACCCGGATTGCGCAGCGCGCCATCGAGGAACGAGGCGAAGACGTTACCCACACCCAGCGCGGCGAGACCGCAACCGATTGCGGCAAGACCGGCTCCGAGCAGCTTTGCGGCTTCTGCGTCCATTTCGAATACTCCTTGGTAAAATATGCGTGTGTTGAAAAGGGATCAGTGAAGGTGTTCGGCGTCGTTGATATACAGCGAGGTCAACAGCGCGAAAACATAGGCCTGGATGCCTGCGACCAGGATTTCCAGGGCGCAGATCGCGATCATCAGCAGCATGCTGGGCAGGCTGACGATCAGGCCCGTGCCGACGCCGCCAAGTCCGCCGGAGACGACGAAGCTGGCGAGAACTTCAAGCAGAAGGTGCCCGGCCATCATCGCGACGAACAGACGCAGCGCGAGGCTGAAGGGGCGAACCATGAACGAGATGAACTCGATCGGCGCAATCAGCGGCGTCATGAACAGGGGCGTGCCGTGCGGCACGAACAGGCCGAAGAACTTGAGGCCGTGCTTCCAGAAACCGACCGCAAGCACGATCGAGAAGCTGAGAATGGCGAGTATGCCGGTGACCGTGAAGTGGCTGGTGAAGGTGAACGGGTGGATCCCGACGATCCCCAGCGGCATCAGGCCCAGCAGGTTTGCGAACAGGATGAAGGTGAACAGGGTGAACACGTAGGGCACGTATTTGCGCCCTTCCTTGCCGATATTGGCTTCCACCATATTCTCGATGAAGCCGGTCAGGCTTTCCACCGCCATCTGCCAGCGACCCGGAATCAGGTCCTGCTTGGTACCTGCGCGCACGAAGAGGATGAGCACGATGGTCGCGATCATCATCCACAGCGCGCTGTTGGTGAATGCGATGTTGACGCCAGCCACTTCCCACTGAGCCGATCCGAAGAGCGGCTTGATGGTGAACTGGTACATCGGGTCGATTTTGCCTTCTTCGCCGGCCACCTGAAAATCCTGTTCGCGTCTCTTACCGCTCAATCGCGGCGGCTTGGAAAAATCAGCCTTCGTCAGAAGGTTTGCTGCTGGCACCGCCACCGGTGCCCGCATTTCGAAACATATTTCTGAAAGCCACGCCTATTCCGAGGAACAGGCCGGCCAACAGACCCCACGGCCAGGTTCCGGCCAGCGCATCCACGCCGTAACCGATCACCGAACCGCCAAGCAGCCCACCCAGAAGATCCGCCAGTACACGATTGCCGGCACGGTAATCCGCATCGGCTTTTCGCGCACTTTCCGTGGGCCTGCGCTTCTCCTCTCGCTCGCGTGCGGCCTTAAGCCGCTGCTCGAGCGCGTCGATCCGCGCATCCTCAGGTATGGGCTCTCGCGCGGACTTATCGTCGCTCATGCCAAGGCTCTCTATAAAAGTGAGAATCATGCGGCACGGGCAACACCTGCCCGCCGAGGGCGCGGTCGCCTTAGAAAAGGGTTTTTGGCAAGTCAACCGGAGCCGACGCGCGCCGGTCGAACGTCCCCGTTATTGAAGCGGCCCGATTACATCGGCGGGCAGCGGCTGTCGCGTTCGGGCGGTGCGCTGGTGCGCGTCTTCCACGAACCGTCGGGTGCCTGGTATTTCTCGCCCGGTTGGGTCCGCGCGATCAGCAGGCACCCCTGGGTCAGCGCATAGGCATCGATCGTGGCGTTCTGCGAGCGCGCACGATCGGTATAATTGGCCCGGCGGCGGATATTGATGTCCGACACCAGATCCACGATCGCCTGCGGCTGATTGCCGACCACGCCGAGAAATCCGTCCATCCGCTCGCCCACCTGGCCATTGGCGCGCGCCTGTTCATAGGCCGGATCGCGCTGGAACATGGCCGCAGCCGGATTGGCCAGCGCCAGCCCGATCGCTCCGCCGGCAATGGTCAGCATCAGCTTCGTGCGTTTCATCATCTCGTCTATCCCTGTTGCCGCAACCTGCGGAGTTGCCCCGACCTAGAAAATGTCGGGATTGGCGTCGATATTGTCCTCAACATCCGCAGCAAGGCGATAGATCACCTCCTGCTGAATGTTGATGTTGAGCTCGATCACGATCTTGTCGGACGGTGCGTTCACATTCACGCATCCGCCCAGCAGGCAAAGCCCGCAGACCAGGCCGAGGCCCTTCATCTTCGCATGTATCATGGCCTTTTCTCGCTTTCCGAGTGCTGAATGGTTTGTTCGGGCTTCTTGCCGGCCTGCGCCGCCTCTTGCGCCTCTTCCGCCGCCGCCTCGTCCGCAGCGCGCACCTCTTCGCCGGTGACCGCCGGGCGCAGCCGCACGCCATCGTCGCTCAGCAGGCCGAGCGAGCGCGGATCGCGGACGAATGCGGGGTCGAAGAACGACCGCACGTTCTGGATCAGCGCGAAGAACGGAGCGGAAATGTTGATCCTGAATTCGATCGGCAGCGAGGCAAGCTTGCGGGTGATGAAATTGCTGTCCGCTTCGGCCCCTTGCGCGATTCCATTGAAGCGCAGCCGGGTGATGATCTCGCCGGTCAGCGGGCCTTCGATCTCGACCTCCAGCTGCTCGTAATCGAGCGAACGCAGCGCCTGGAAGGCGAAATTGGCGATCGGGGTCAGGTCTTCATAGGTCAGATCGCCGACATAGGCGACATTCCCGCCCGGCGGGCGCGAGATCAGCAGCCCGTCGACGATCCGGCCATTGCCCTCGGCATCGAACAGCACGGTGATCGATCCGTCGAAAATGCCGGTCGCGTTGACATTGCCCAGCTCCAGCCGCTCGACCAGCCGCGCCGCGTCGAGCCCGGAAATGTCGAACACATAGGCGCGCTCTTCCTCCGCCCCGATATTGATATCCAGATTGCGCAGGGTGATCGTGCCGCCCAGAAACGGAGCGCTGGCCCCGGCAACCGCAATCAGCTGCCCGTCGCGCACGCCAAACTGCACCGTGCCGCCTTCCACCGCGATCCCCGGATTGACCGATCCGACCGCGATTCGTTGATCCGGGGCGGTCGTCAGGCCCAGCAGATCGTCGAACCGGATGGTGCCCGATGCGCCTTTGACCGGGCCGAAAGCGGCCGCGAAGTCGAGCCCGTCGGAAGAGAATTGCCCGGTGCTGGTGACGCCATCGGCGCCCCACTGGATATTGCCCGATCCGGTCACCGCGCCTTCGGTCTGCGCGATCACGCCAAAGGCGAGCCGGGTGAGATCGTCGGGTTGCAGATCCTTGCCGAAGCGGATGCCGGGCACGTCGAGATAGGCGAAGCCGGAGCCCGAGGAGAGATCGTGTTCGACCGTGACGTTGGTCACCAGCTGGTCCGATTCGGGTTCGCGCAGGCCCGCCTCGGCGACGATCCGGTTGTCGCGCAGGCGCAGGCGGGCACCGCGCGCCGCAAGCGGTTCGAAACGCGGCGGATCGGCCCGATCCTGCAACAGGAAGGAGCCTTCGGTCAGCGCCAGCACGCCATCGCGGTAGGACCACTCGCCCGCCGTATCCGTGAGGTCGAGCGGCACGGCGGCCAGCCCGATATCCGCCCCGCTGAAGGTGCCGCCGATATCGCGCCCCAGCCGGGCCTTGAGATTGTCGATCCGGAACCGGGCGGCATCCCCGCTGCCCAGCGTCACGTCGAGCGCGCTGGCGGAGAGCTGGCCGGGCCATGCGAAGCCCACCGGGCCGCTCTTCAGCGCGATCGGCGTGTCTGCCAGCGTGCCCGACAGGTCGAGGCTGGGCGCACCCGCCGCCAGCTGCACCGCGCCGCCCGCTGCGGTCAGGATCGGCCGGCCCTTCGCGGGGCACAGGGTCACCGTGCGCTGGTCGAGCGCGAGATTGGCGTAGATCAGCTGGCCGAAGCTCACCCGCGTGCAGTCGGGCCACAGCGCCAGCCGGTTGCCATCGTAGGAGCCCTTGATCGGCAGGCTGAGCCCGCGCGCGAAGCCGCCCGGCAGCGGCCCGCTCGCCTGAATTGCGCCTGCCAGCCCGATCGTGCCGCCCGGAGCCTGCGCCACCGCCAGCTGCGGGATCGCCAGCCGGGCCTGGCCCGCGCGGTATTCCTCCATCGCCAGCTGGAACACCAGCCGCCCCGAGGCGCTGCGCTCCATCCGGCCCTGCATGACCGGGATGCCCGGCCCCGCGGTGGTGAAGTTGCCCGAAACGCGCGGCAGCGCGCCTTGCGTGGGCAGGACCGCGAAGCGCGAGAGCGAGAGGATGCGCGCCCCGCTCGCCCCGTCGAGCGTGGCGGTGGGCACGCCGAGCGAGAAGCCGTCCGCATTCGTCGTCAGCGTGACTTCGGCCGCCAGCGAGCTCCCCCGTGCCTCGCGAGACAGCGCCTCGCGCAGGCGGGCCAGCAGCGGTGCTGCCAGCGTGTCCTTGCTCGCGACCTGCCAGTCGCGCAGCCGCGCCAGCCAGTCGGCGCTGGGTGACAGGCCCTCGCCAGCAAGGCTGGTCTGCACCCGCCATCCGGTATCGCGCCCGCGCCGTGCGACGCCCTTCGCGCCGATCCACCTCGCGGCGAGCCCGGTGGTGCGCGCATTGCCCAGCCGCAGGTCGTAGTGGAGGCTCGTCTGCCCGCCGCGCAGAGCGAGCGCGCCTTCGATCGTGCTGCTACCTGCCGCAAGGCTGGGGGCAGAGAGGCGCGCGACCTTGCCGTCGACCTGCACTTCCAAGCCATCGAGCGTGTCATCCACCGCAAGCGTGACCGGGCTGCTGAGGTCGACCACTTGCACCTGAGGGTCTTCGCACGCGATCTCGGCCACCCGCAGCGGCCCGCGCAGGGTCGGCTTGCCGCCATCGACGCCGATGCGCCCCTTGCTGCGCGCATTGCTGAGCCCGCACCCGGGATAGTCCAGCGCGTCGGCCCGCAGGTCGTAACGTCCGGCGAAACCGCCATCGAGCCGCCCCTCGCCCACCAGCCCCAGCGCGATGTCGCCATAGGCCCCGCCGATACGCGCGCGCCCGTCGATAATCTTGAGGTCGAGCTCGGGCAGCCCGCCCTCCCCGCCGGTATCGCGGAAGAGCACCCGGTCGAGCGTGCCGAAGCTGATCCCGCCCTCGCCCAGCGTGCCCTTGAGGCGCGGTTTTTCGAGCGTGACGCGCCCGAACCGCGTGCCCCACGGGCGCACGCGCAGGTCCACGATCGCGCGCGTAACGGTCAGGTCCGGGGCCGCCGGATCGCCGACCACGATATTGCGCAGCACCTGCCGGTTGGGGCCGATCGACTCGATCTCGTAGGTGGCCGGCAGATCATACTGGTCGAGCTGGCCCTGGATCAGATCATCCGCGATCCGCTCGCGCGAGAACCATGCGATCGCCAGCGCGATCACCACCAGCGCGGCCAGTGCGATCAGCGTGTAGCCTACCCGGCGACCGGGTCGCAGGCGAGCCCGGCGGGAGGATGGGCGTGCGCCCTCCTCGCCCTCACCGGCGGCCAAATCTGCCTCTGCGCTGTCCGCCATTCGGGTCACTCGCTTGCACGTCATGCCGCCAGCGGGCATCTCTTGCACGTCTTGGGGGTCTTATCGGGATAGGGCGGGCATGGCGCAAGTGGATGACGAATTCGCGGGGGCAGCGCAGGTTCCCTCTGCGGCCGGCCACCGCGAGCGTTTGCGCAAGCGGCTGCTGGATGGCGGGGCGGAGGCGCTGGCCGATTACGAAGTGCTCGAATACCTGCTGTTCGCCGCCAACCGCCGCGGCGATACCAAGCCGCTGGCCAAGGCGCTGCTGGCGCGTTTCGGCAGTCTGGCGCGGGTGCTGGAGGCGGAACCCGCTGCGCTCGCCAAGACGCCGGGCATGGGCGAGGCGGGCGCTGCCGCGCTCAAAGCGGTCGCGCTGGCGGCACGGCGGATGGCGCGCAGCGAGGTGGTGGACAGGCCGGTGATCGCCAACTGGCACGCGCTGATCGACTATCTTTCCACCGATATGGCGCATCTTACGGTGGAGCGCGTGCGGGTGCTCTATCTCGATACCAAGAACCGGCTGGTGCAAGACCATCACGTGGGCGACGGGTCGATCGACGAGGCTTCGATCCACCCGCGCGAGGTGATCCGCCGGGGGCTGGATCTGGGCGCGGCGGCGCTGATCCTGGTCCACAACCACCCCAGCGGCAATCCGGAGCCGAGCCGCGCCGATATTGCGGTGACGCTGAAGATCGCGGAGGCCGGGCGCCTGCTAGGCATCGCGGTGCACGACCACGTGATCATCGGCCAGGGCCGCTATGTCAGCCTGAAGGCGAAGGGGCTGATCTAGCCCCTCCCGCCTAGCAGCGCCTACTTCGGCGGCAGGCCCCACAGGCTGTAGAGCGAGGCGATCCCCGGCGCGGCATGCAGTGCCGATTCGATATCCTCGCGCGCCTCCGCCTCACGGCCGAGCGAGCGTTTCACCACCCCGCGCAGATAGCGCGAGCTGTGCTGACCCGGCGAACGTGCAAGCGCCACGTCGAGGTCGCGCAGCGCCTCTTCGGCGCGGCCCATGCGATACAGCGCCAGCGCGCGGCTATCGATCGCGCCCGAGCTGTTCTGCGCCTCTTCCACAGCGCGGGTGCAGGTCTCCAGCGTCTCTTCGGTGACAAGATCGAAGATTCCTGCGTGCCAGCAGGCCGAATTGAGCAGGCCCGCATCCTCGGGCTCGATCGACAGCTCGTCGCGCAGCAGGTCCAGCCCTTCCTGCGCCTGCCCGGCGAAGCCCAGCGCGTAGGAGCGCAACTGCGCCTCGCTCTTGGGGTCTTCGAACAGGTAGGCGAACTCGTCGACCAGCGCGACCGCCTCGTCCGCCCGGCCCAGCAGCGCGAGCAGCTCGATCCGGCGGCTGTTGATCGTATAGTCGGGGTCGATATCCGCTACCGCGACGTGATCTGCCAGCGCGGCGTCGAAATCGCCCAGATTGTAGTGAACCTCGCCCCGGCTCAGATAATTGTCGGCCGAGGCATCGCGCGCGATGGCCGCGTCGATATCGGCCAGCGCCCCTTCGAAATCGCCGGTCTGGAAGCGGAAGTCGAAGCGGTTGAGCAGAGCGCTGGTATCGTCGCTGTCCGCGTCGGCGACCAGTTGTGTGTAGATCCGCTCGATCGGTTCGAGCCTGGCGCTCGCGTCCCCGCGATATTCCCACGCCCGGCGCACGGGCGAGGTCGCTCGCAGCCGCGGCAGGCTGCGCTTCAAGCGCAGGCTGGCGCGGCGCACATCGGGCAGATCGCTCGCCGGGAATTCCCACGCGAGGCTCTGCACCTCCTCGGTGATCTGCAGTACCGGCGCGGTCAGCTCTGTCTGCGAGGAAAGCCGCGTGCCCCCGATCACCTCGTCGATCTGCGGATTGCCGAGCAGGCGGAACAGCGTCTCTCCCTCGGGCAGCAGCCACTCGATCTCGCGGCGGAAGTAGATCGGCCCAGGCACGCTGACCGGCAGGTCCGCGATATCGGGGCGGGCGCGATCAACATCGAAGCCGAAGCTGTCGGCCACCTGATATGGCACGTCGAGCTCGGCGCGGGTGGCGTTGGTATCCCACGGCGAGGTGACGAGGCCATGCGCGGTGACGGTGGCAATGCCGCTGTCGGAATCGAAGGCGAGCTCCATGTCGACCGGCTGGTGATCGCCCAGGATCGTCGAGACGGTGCCGTAGAGCGCATCCTTCTTCTGCGCGGGATCGTCGATCAGGGAGAGCGCCTGGAACTGGCGGGCGGTCGCGCCGGTAATCGCGATCCGCACGTCGTAGATCGCGGGCAGCCCGACCCCTGCCGACTGGTCGATTTTGACCGACACTGTCTGGTCGGGCACGGCCTGCGGGCGCATCTCCATTTCCTGCAGGTCCGTCCCGCCTTCGCGCAGCGGCAGCGCATAGCGGAAGCGCGGGACCTCGATCATATTGGTCGCCCGCAACCCGCCATTGGTGCCGTCGAGCCAGTAGGGCACGCCGTCGATATCGGCGCGCACGATCATGTGGTCGAAATTGGTCAGCGTGGGCAATTGCTCGGGCAGCGCATCGCCCGTCTGGCTCTGCACCAGCACCGCCTCCGCGCTGATCCCCAACTCGCGCAGCATGGCGAGCAGCAGCAGCGACTTCGCCTTGCAGTCGCCGCTGCGCAGTTCCCAGGTCTCCGCCGGACTCTGCGGAATGTAGTTCCCGCCATTGAGGCCGTTGAGCAGATAGCTGACCTCGTCCTGCACGAATTGCGTGGCGAGCGCCGCGCGCTCCTTCTGGTCGGTGGTCTGCGCACCGATCTCGGCGATCTTCTCCGCCAGCGCGCTGCCCGGTTCGATCGTCCCTTCGGTGGCGAAGAACGGCGCGATGTCGGCGGAAATCTGCGCGTAGCTGTCGAACGTGGTCGCGCGAATCTGCGGCGGCAGGCGGAAGCGCGGCGGCGCGTCTGCCGGAATCTCGGCCGGTTCGGCCACCGGCACCGCGATGGTCACGTACCTGTACCCGTCGCGCGTCGTCTCATCGACCGGCGCGTCGACCCGGGTGGTCGCCCAGCGCACACTCTCGTCCACCGGCCACGATAGGATCATGCGTCCTTCCGCGAGCGGCACGGGCTTGGCCATCACCACGTTCACATATTCCATCTCGTCGTCGAGCACCTGCTCGTCGGTGGTGGTGGTGAAGCTGTAGCGCAGCACATCGCCGATCTGCGCGCCGGGAATGGACATGGTGGCGGTCAGCGCACCGTTGAGGATGCGCTTTTCCAGCCCTTCCTCGCGCCGCAGAACCTCGAACCGGGCGCCATCGGCAAGCACGTCGATCACCTTGTCGCCGCGCACCAGCTCGACCCGGTGGACCGTCAGGTCGCCCTTGTCGGGCAGCCATTCGAGCGAGATCGTGCCCATCGCGTCGAGTGCTTCGGTGCTGTCGAGCGCGAAGGCGATATCGCCGTAGCTGGAGACGACGCCATCCTCCATCCGGGTCTGCGATTCCATCAGGCGCAGCGGCATGCCCCGGCCATCTTCGGCAGATGGCAGATCGGCCACATCAATCCACGCGCCTTCATCGCCATAGAGAATCGTCTCGCCCGCATGGGCCGGCATGGCGATCGCGGCCGCAATCAGCCCGGTCGCATAAGCGACGTGAAAATAACGCATTGGTCCCCCGATGATCCCTGTACTTGCCCTGGCCCGGCAGACTTACAGGGCACACGGGCGCGTGCAAGGCGAAGCTTCGGACTGTCCCGGCGCGCATTGGCACCCGAGATGCTTGCCTTCGGACCCGATGCATCTTAGCCGCGCGTCCATCCCCGCCATTCCAACCGGAGCCGCCCGATGGTCCCCCGCTATGCCCGCCCCGAAATGACCGCCCTGTGGGAGCCGGAGGCGAAATATCGCATCTGGTTCGAGATCGAGGCGCACGCGACCAGCAAGCTGGCCGAGCTGGGCGTGGTCCCGCAGAGCGCTGCCGACGCGCTGTGGAACTGGTGGGAAACCAACCCGGAAATCGACGTCGACGCGATCGACGCGATCGAGGCGGTGACCAAGCACGACGTGATCGCCTTCCTCACCTGGGTGGCCGAGCATGTCGGCGAGGAAGCGCGCTTCATGCATCAGGGCATGACCAGTTCCGACGTACTCGACACCACGCTGAGCGTCCAGCTGGTCCGCGCGACCGACATTCTGCTGGCCGACATGGACGACCTGCTCGAAGCGCTCAAGCGCCGGGCGGAAGAGCACAAGTTCACCCCCACCATCGGCCGCAGCCACGGCATTCATGCAGAACCCGTCACCTTCGGGCTCAAGCTGGCGCAGGCCTATGCCGAGTTCGACCGGTGCCGCGCGCGCCTGTGGGATGCGCGCACCGAAATCGCGACCTGCGCGATCAGCGGCGCGGTCGGCACCTTCGCCAATATCGATCCGCAGGTCGAAGCCTACGTGGCGGACAAGCTGGGCCTGGTGCCAGAGCCGGTCAGCACGCAGGTCATCCCGCGCGATCGCCACGCGATGTACTTCGCCACGCTGGCGGTGATCGCCGGGTCGATCGAGCGGCTGGCAGTGGAGATCCGCCACCTTCAGCGCACCGAGGTGCTGGAGGCGGAAGAGTTCTTCTCCAAGGGGCAGAAGGGTTCGTCGGCCATGCCGCACAAGCGCAATCCCGTGCTGACCGAGAACCTGACCGGCCAGGCGCGCATGATCCGCGCCTATGCCATGCCCGCGCTGGAAAACGTCGCCCTGTGGCACGAGCGGGACATCTCGCACTCCTCGGTCGAGCGCTTCATCGGCCCCGACGCGACCATCACGCTCGACTTCGCGCTCGCCCGCCTCACCGGCGTGGTCGACAAGCTGCTGGTCTACCCCGAGCGGATGGAGGCCAACATGAACCGGATGGGCGGCCTGATCCACTCGCAGCGCGTGCTGCTGGCGCTGACCCAGAACGGCGTCAGCCGCGAGGATGCCTATGCCATCGTCCAGCGCAACGCGATGAAGGTGTGGGAATCGGACGGGCGTCTGCAACTGCTCGACCTGCTCAAGCAGGATGAGGACGTCTCGAAGGCCCTGTCCGAAAATGACCTCACCGCGCTGTTCGACCTCGACTACCACCTGAAACATGTCGATACGATTTTCGCGCGGGTGTTCGACGGCGACTAGCCTTTCGAAAGGGGCTGACCAGCCGCTGGACGCATGGGGACGCGCGGCCTAGGCTGCGCTCTGGCCGGGCCTTGACCGGAACTACGGGGGGAAGTGCTGTGCAAATCGTGCGGATGATTTTGTGGGTGATCCTGCTGGTGGCGGTGATCATCTTTTCGTGGTCCAACTGGAACCCGGTCGAAGTGACGATCTGGGACAATCTGGTTGTCGAAACCAAGGTGCCCGCGCTGGTCATCATCTCTTTCCTGATCGGCTTCCTGCCGGTGTGGCTCTATTCGCGCGGCGTGATCTGGAGCCTCAATCGCAAGATCCGCAGCCTCGAAATCGCGGCCAAGGCGAGCTCCGTCTCCGCCGCCGCACGCGAATCCGACCGCGAGGAGGCCGAGCGGCAGGAAGAGGCGCACAGCGAACCGCAACCCGCGCCCGCTACCGATCCCGCTCCCGCTCCGGCAGCGGTGGACACCACGCCGACGGTTGACGAGACCCCGGCGGAAGAGGAAACCCGCCTGACCGCCGACGACACGGCGGCTGGCGATGCACCCGCCGCGGATGATCGCAAACCGACACAGGATACGACAGCCAGCTCGTGAGTAACCCGGTCTATCTCGCCCTCGACCTGCCGCGGATCGACGCGGCCCGTGCCCTCGCCGAAAAGGTGAAGGGCCATGTCGGCGGGTTCAAGCTCGGCCTCGAATTCTTCTGCGCGCACGGCCACCACGGGGTGCATGAGATCGCGCAGGTCGGGCTGCCGATCTTCCTCGACCTGAAGTTCCACGACATCCCCAACACGGTCGCCGGCGCGATGCAGGCGATTCACGTGCTCGAACCCGCGATCGTCACCGTTCACGCGGGCGGCGGGCGCGCGATGATGGAAGACGCCAAGGCGGCTGCGGGCGAGAATACCAAGGTGGTTGCGGTCACCATGCTCACCAGCCTCGACGAGCGCGACCTTGAGCGCACGGGCGTTTCGGGCAGCGCGCACGATCAGGTGCTGCGCCTTGCCGATCTGGCGCAGGACGCCGGGCTCGACGGGATCGTATGCTCGGGCCACGAGGTGGGCGAAGTGCACAGGCGCTGGAAGCACGGCTTCTTCGTCGTCCCCGGCCTGCGCCCCGCGGGCAGCGCGGTCGGCGACCAGAAGCGCGTTGTCACCCCGCGCGCCGCACGCAATGACGGTGCCAGCGTACTGGTGATCGGGCGGCCGATTTCGAAGGCGGACGATCCGCTCGCCGCAGCGAAGGCCATCGAAGGCACGCTGTGAAGCGCGGGGCTACCCTCGCCGCATTCGCCCTTGCCCTTGCTGCATGTGTCGGCACGCCGCGCGCATCCGAAAGAGTCGCGCTGATCGATCCGGCGATGGGCGCCGCGCTGACCCGTCCCTGCTCGCGCCCCGGGCCTGAGAATCCGGAGCGGTTCTTCGTACCCTCGCCCAGCCAGATCACCGCGACCGAAACCGCCACGATGCGGCTCCTGCGCGAACGCGCCGGGGACTACGCCGCATCTCTCGGCAACGCGGCGGATGAACCGACGCCGTTCGACTGGCCCGCCGATCCTGCGCTCTATCATCGCCAGTATGCCGGCTATTATCAGGATGGCCGCGCGATGATTTACGGCAACTACTTTCCCGCCGGGTTCGACGCCGACCTCACCCAGCCCACCGGTCTGTGCGATGGCGGGTTCAGGTTCTTCGGGGTCGAGTATGATCTGGCCAGCCGCTCGGTCCGCCGGATCGCGTTCGACGGATCGCGTTCGACGGATCGCTGGGCGGCCCGTTGCTCCCCCCGATCGAGCCCTGAGGCCCGCGCCTACTGGTCGGCAGGCGCAGCGGCTTCCGCAGGCTCGTCCGCGTAATTCTCGAACACATCGGCCATCATGTCGGGCGAGTTGATATTGTAGCCCACCAGCCTCAGCGAATCGCCCGATCCGCTGAACACGAAGGTCTCGACGCCCCGCCCCCGCTCGAAATGGGTCTCCATCTGCAAGGTGGTAAAACTGCCCTGCGGGCTGGTGTTCATCTTGACATTGGTCTGCGAGGTTTCCTCGACCGGCCCCAGGCTCTTGCGCACCGTGCCCAGCAGGCGGACGAAATCCTCGCGCGAGGTCGCCTTGCGCAGCTGCTCGCCCGCATTGGTCCAGATCGCCTGATCCTCGCCCGCATTCAGCCGCTCGTGGAACACATCCACCTGCGCGCGCGCATCCTTCGCCTGCTGCACCGGGTTGCACCCGGCCAGCAGTACCCCGGCGAGTACCATTGCGATCCATTTCAGCATTGCCGTGTCCCCCACTTGTCCGCCCCATGCGATTGCCGGGCGAGTAGCATTTGCCTCGGCAAGACCAAGCTATAAGAGCACACACATGCCCACCCAGATCAAGATTTGCGGCCTCTCGACGCCCGAAACGCTCGATGCGGCAGTGGACGCAGGTGCGAGCCATGTCGGCCTGGTCCATTTCGCAAAGAGCCCGCGCCATGTGAGTCTGGAAACCGCAGCCGAGCTGCGCGCGCGGGTGCCCGATCACGTCTCCACGGTGGTGCTGGTGGTCGATCCGGACGAAGCGCTGCTGGGCGCGATCGTCGGGAAGGTCCGGCCCGATATCATCCAGTTCCACGGCCGCGAAGCGCCCGAAGCGCTCGCGGTGACGGGCGCGCAATTCGATGTCGAGACATGGAAAGCGGTCGGCCTGGGCGATGCCTCCAAGCTGGACCGAGCGACCACCTACAAGGGCTGCGCAGATCGCCTGCTGTTCGATGCACCGCCCACATTGCTGCCCGGCGGCAATGGCGAGAGCTTCGACTGGGCGCTGCTCGACGAGGTCGATATCGGCATGCCCTGGGGGCTCGCGGGCGGGCTGACTCCGGAGAATGTCGCTGCGGCGATCCACCGCACCCGCGCTCCGCTGGTCGATGTGTCGAGCGGAGTGGAAGGCGCGCCGGGCGTGAAGGACGCCGCCCTGATCCGCGCCTTCTGCGACGCGGTGCGCGCTGCGGACGCGAACCGCTGAGTACCAAGGCCGGAGCGGCAATGCGCCCCGGCCCGGCAACGGAAACGACGGTTAGAAGAACGTACCGATGCCGATGGTGACGGCGTTGGCTTCGTGATGGTCCACGAACACGTGGCGGTATTCGGCGGCGATGTAGGTGCCGCTGTGGCCGAGGTGGTACTCGTAGCCGATCCCTGCATGCGGCCCGTCGCCGTGGTGGGTGAAGGTGTATCCGCCCGCGAGGAAGACACTGCCCTTCTCGCTCACCTTGGTGCCGAGGCGGCCGGTCAGCGCGAGTTCCACATAGGTATCTTCGGCGAGGATCTTCTCACCCGAGACTTCGCCGCCCAGGAACACCGTGTCGCCAAGGTCGAAATCATAGCCCGCCGCAATGCCGAGGACCGGATCGGTTTCCCCGTCCGCCCACGCGACGCCGCCGCGAACTTCCGCGCGCGGGCCACCGGCTGCCTCTTCGGCGAAGGCCGGAGCCGCCGGCAGAGCGATCAGGAGAGCGGACAACACAACAGGCTTAATCATCGAAACATCCCATCAAGGGGCCACCGCGCACTCGCCGGAGCGCCGGCCCGAACCAGACCCATAAGGCTTCCATCATAGAGGGACGCGCCGCGCCCGATTCCCCGGGGGCCGGGTTTTTTGGGCAGCGCGGGCGTGGCAACCGGCTCGCACTACCCACGCAAACCGGTGGACATGATTTTGCGGCTCTGCCAATCGCTCAGGCCTATGCGCACACCCCAGACCAGCCCGGGCGACACCGCCGACACCCCCAACAGCTTCCGCCAGCAGCCGGACGATCGCGGCCATTTCGGCGATTTCGGCGGGCGCTACGTCGCCGAAACGCTGATGCCGAACATCCTCGCGCTGGAGCAGGCCTATGACGAGGCGAAGAAGGATCCCGCCTTCACCGACCAGTTCGAGGATTTGCTGGAGCACTATGTCGGCCGCCCCAGCCCGCTCTATTTTGCGGAGCGCCTAACCGAAGCGCTGGGCGGCGCGCAGGTGTGGTTCAAGCGCGACGAGCTCAATCACACCGGCGCGCACAAGATCAACAACTGCATCGGGCAGATCCTGCTCGCGATCCGGATGGGCAAGACGCGCATTATCGCAGAGACCGGCGCGGGCCAGCACGGCGTGGCCACCGCCACCGTGTGCGCGCGGTTCGGCCTGCCTTGCGTGGTGTACATGGGCGCGGAAGACGTGCGGCGGCAGTCGCCCAACGTGTTCCGGATGAAGCTGCTCGGCGCCGAGATCGTCCCCGTCACCAGCGGGCGCGGCACGCTCAAGGACGCGATGAACGAGGCGCTGCGCGACTGGGTCGCGAATGTGGACGACACGTTCTACATCATCGGCACTGCGGCGGGCCCGCACCCCTACCCCGCGATGGTCCGCGACTTCCAGAGCGTGATCGGCACCGAGGCGCGCGCCCAGATCCAGCAGCGCACCAGCCGCCTGCCCGATCTTCTGGTCGCGTGCATCGGCGGCGGCTCCAACGCGCTGGGCCTGTTCCACCCCTTCCTCGACGATCCGGACGTGAAGATGCTCGGCGTCGAAGCGGCAGGGCTCGGCCTCGATGGAGACCAGCACGCCGCCAGCCTGACCGGCGGTGCCCCCGGCATCCTCCACGGCAACAAGACCTTCCTGCTGCAGGACGAGGACGGCCAGATCACCGAAGGCCACTCGATCTCCGCAGGCCTCGACTACCCCGGCATCGGCCCCGAGCATGCCTGGCTCAAAGACATCGGCCGCGTCGAATACACCGCCGTCACCGACGACGAGGCGCTGGAGGCCTTCCAGCTGCTGTGCCGGACCGAGGGGATCATCCCCGCGCTGGAGCCTTCGCATGCCATCGCGGCGGTCGCGAAGCGCGCGAAGGAGATGGACAAGGACGCCATCATACTCGCGAATTTGTGCGGGCGCGGGGACAAGGACATCTTCACCGTGGCCGAGAAGCTGGGGGTGGAGATTTGAGCCCCCGCAGGCTGGCCTGGCTCACAATCGCTCTCGCGCTGGTCGGCTTGCTGTTCCTTGCGGCAAGCGGCCTGTGGCGCGAGACCGGCGCGATAGCCGCGACGGCGTTCGTATTCCTTGCCGCCACTACAATTCTTAGCTTCCTCATAAGCGGTAAGAAGCCGGAATAACCGCTCACTCACTAGGCATTGCGAGGAGCCTGGAAGGCGACGCGGCAATCCAGATTAAGAGGTTTTGACGAGCCGAAACGCGCAAAGGAAATGGACAAGGACGCGATGATCCTTGCCAACCTGTGCGGGCGGGCGGACAAGGATATTTTCACGGCCGCTGAAAAGCTGGAGGTGGAGATTTGAGCAAGGCACTCGTGTTGGCGCGCAATGTGCTTGTCATGACGACCATCCTGACAGCTCTGTTTGCTGGTCTCGACGCGCTATTTTCGCAGGATCCCGATCCGCTAGTCGAGAATGTCGCGCTGGCATTTGCAGTCGCGATCATCATCGAACTAAGACAGCTTTGGGCCAATGGGACGAAGTGACGCACTTCGTTCCGCCCTCGGCAAACGCCCAAAGCCCTCTCTCCTTCAGGGGAGAGGGTTGGGAGAGGGGCCTTGCGCGACGCTGAACTGACCAGCCGCGCCCGCGACATGCGCAAGGGCATGACCGAGCCGGAGACGCGGTTGTGGCTCGAACTGCGCGACGGTCGCTTTCACGGGATCAAGTTTCGGCGGCAGAAGGTCATCGGGCGATATATCGCGGACTTTGCGGCGAACGATCCCAGGCTGGTGATCGAGCTGGATGGCGATACGCATGCTTCAACTTCAGAATACGACGCAGAGCGTACGCGCTATGTGGAAGCGCATGGGTACCGGGTTGTCCGCTTCAGCAATGCGGAGGTGATCGAGAACATGGACGGCGTTTTGCAACGGCTGGGCGAGATCGTGTGTGCGCTGCGCCATGCCCCTCCCCCCAACCCCCTCCCCTGAAGGTGAGGGGGCTCAACCATGACCTCACGCGCTCCCCTCTCTCTCACCGGCTCGTGCCATTGCGGCAGGGTCTCGGTGAAGCTGCGGACGTCATCAAAGACCCTTCCGGCGGCGCGCGCGTGCGGGTGCTCCTTCTGCACCAAGCATGGCGCGGCGTGGACCAGCGATCCTCAGGGCGAGCTTGTCCTGTCGCATCGCGCACCCGATGACATCCGCCGCTACCGCTTCGGGCTGGGCATTACCGACTTCATCATCTGCGCGCATTGCGGCGTGCCCTGCGTCGCGATGGGGATGGTCGACGACCGGCTGCTGGGCGTCGTCAACATCAACACGATGGACCGGTTGGGCGATTTCGCCCCCGCCAGCCCCGCCTCCTTCGACGGGGAAGAGACCGACGACCGCCTCGCACGGCGGCGCAAGGGGTGGACGCCGGCGCGCGTGGTGTGCGCGGAGGATGAGGGATAGGCCCGCCGCATGCTTGGAAGACGAAAGCCGGGTCGACCCCAACCACAATCGTCATCCCGGACTCGATCCGGGATCCCGCTTCTTCCGGAGCGCGCCACTCAAGGCAGCGGGACCCCGGATCGAGTCCGGGGTGACGAACACGAGAAACCCTGTCCTACACCCACTCCCCACGCGCATAATCGCCGCATGACCCGCTCAGCGCCCTTCCCCACCCCGCCGTTCTTTGCCATGCGCATCGCCAGCCCGTTTTTCTAACCTAGGACAGTGTGTCAGGTGTGTCAGCGTTCAGCCCCGAGAGCCCTACGATGAACAACGCGAACCGAATCGCAGCCGCCTTCGCAAAGCCGCACCCTGCGCTGGTGTGCTTCGTCACCGCGGGCGATGGCGATACTGCCGCCAATCTCGATGCGCTGGTCGATGGCGGCGCGGATGTGATCGAGCTGGGGATGCCCTTTACCGATCCGATGGCGGACGGCCCCGCGATCCAGGCGGCGAACATCCGCGCACTGAAAGCCGGGACGACCACCGCCGACGTGCTGATGATCGCCAACGAGTTCCGCGAGCGGCACCCGGACGTGCCGCTGGTGCTGATGGGCTATGCCAACCCGATGGTCCGCCGCGGGCCTGAGTGGTTCGCGCAGGAGGCCGCAGGCGCGGGCGTCGACGGCGTGATCTGCGTCGACATCCCGCCCGAGGAAGACTCAGCGCTCGGCCCGGCATTGCGCGAACGGGGCATCGCCCCGATCCGCCTCGCCACGCCGACCACCGACGACTTCCGCCTGCCGACCGTGATCGAGGGGAGCGAAGGCTTCCTCTATTACGTCTCGGTCGCCGGGATCACCGGCAAGCAGAGCGCCGCGCAGGACTCGATCGATGCGGCGGTGAAGCGGCTGAAGGCGGCGACCGACCTGCCCGTCGCGGTCGGCTTCGGCGTGCGCACGCCCGAACAGGCCGGCGCCATCGCCAGGGTGGCCGATGGCGTGGTGGTTGGCTCGGCGCTGGTCGATCTGGTCGCCGAACATGGCGCGGATGCACCCGCACACCTGCGCGATCTCACCGCAAGACTTGCCAAGGCGGTCCATTCTGCGGAAAGGACGCCCCAAAAGGAGTCTGGCGCATGAGCTGGTTCAATCGTGTCCGCAATTCGCTGCCCTTCGTGGCCAAGCGCTCCACCGACGAAACGCTGTGGATCAAGTGCAAGGGCTGCGGAGAGATGATCTTCGCAAGCGACTATGCCGACAATCTCTACGTCTGCCCGCGCTGCGAGCACCACGGGCGGATCGGTGCAGACACGCGGATCGCGATGCTGATGGACGAGGGCTTTACGCTGCTGCCCCAGCCCGAGGTCAAGGAAGACCCGCTCAAGTTCCGCGATTCCAAGCGCTATACCGACCGGCTGAGAGCCGCGCGCGCCAACAATCCGCACCGCGATGCCTTCACCGTGGCGAGCGGGGCGATCGACGGGCAGCCTGCGGTCGTGGGCGTGCAGGACTTCCACTTCATGGGCGGTTCGATGGGCATGGCGGTGGGCCAGGCCTTCTGCGACGGCGCTGCCGAAGCCCTGCGGCGCAAGTGCGGCTATGTCGTCGTGACCGCGGCGGGCGGTGCGCGGATGCAGGAAGGCATTCTCAGCCTGATGCAGATGCCCAAGGCGACCGTGATGGTGCGCAAGCTGCGCGCGGCGGGCCTGCCCTATATCGTGCTGCTGACCGACCCGACCACCGGCGGCGTTACCGCCAGCTACGCGATGCTCGGCGACGTGCAGATCGCGGAACCGGGCGCGCTGATCGGCTTTGCGGGCCAGCGCGTGATTCAGGAGACGATCCGCGAACAGCTGCCCGAAGGCTTCCAGCGCGCCGAATACCTGCACGAACACGGCATGGTTGACCGCGTGGTGCACCGCCACGCCCTCAAGGCCGAGCTGGCGATGATGCTGCGCTATATGCGCGGATCGAAGGCTGCGTGACGATCATCCTCCCCTCCCCTTCAGGGGAGGGGATCGAGGGGTGGGGGAAAGCTGGGCGCGAGACCCCTCCCCCAACCGGCGACGGGTCGTCCGGGGGACGTTTCACCCGACGCCCCCCCCTGAACGAGAAGGGGCTGTGATATGAAGGACTTCGCCCGCTCGGACGATCCAGCCGTGCAGGCCCAGCTCGACCGGCTGGCCGCGCTCTCGGTGCCCGACGGCCGGCTGGGGCTGGAGACGATCCGCGCTCTGCTGGCCCGGCTGGGCGATCCTCAGGACCGACTGCCGCCGGTGTTCCATGTCGCAGGCACCAACGGCAAGGGGTCGACCTGCGCCATCCTGCGCGCGATGCTGGAGGCGGATGGCAAGCGGGTCCATGTCGCCACCAGCCCGCATCTGGTGCGCTATAACGAGCGGATCCGGATCGCAGGCGCGCTGATCGGCGACGCACAGCTCGCCGCGCTGCTGGCCGAGGTGCTGGATGCCAGTGAAGAGGACGGCGAAGATCTGAACCCCAGCTTCTTCGAAGTCACCATCGCCGCCACCTTCCTCGCCTTCGCGCGCGAACCCGCAGATGCCTGCGTGATCGAGGTAGGCCTTGGCGGGCGCTTCGATGCGACCAATGTGCTGGGCTCGCACGTGCTGGCCGCGTGCGGGATCGCCGCGCTGGGGCTGGACCATGAACGCTTCCTGCTCGCGCCGGAGGATAACGTGCCTGCCGAACCGCTGGCACGCATCGGGTTCGAGAAGGCCGGGATCGGCAAGCCCGGCGTGCCGCTGGTCACGCTGTCCTACCCCGAAGGCGTAACGCTGGAGGTGGAGCATGCGGCGATCGTGCGTGAGGCGCTGCTAACGATGCGCGGGCGCGAATGGCATTCAAGCGTCACCGAGACGGGCCTCCACTTCGTCGATGCGCTGGGCGAGCTCGCGCTGCCCCTGCCCGCCCTGCCCGGCGCGCATCAGGCGGAGAACGCCGCGCTCGCCATCGCGATGCTGCGGCATCAGGACCGGGTCAGCGTGTCGCGGGATGCGATGGCGCAGGGGCTGCGAAGCGTGACATGGCCCGCGCGGCTTCAACGCCTGCCCGCCTCGCCGCTGACGGGCGAGCGGATCGTATGGGTCGATGGCGGCCACAATCCCAGCGCGGGCGAGGCGCTGGCGCAGCACTTTACGGGTGAGCGTTTCCACCTCATCCTCGGCATGCTCGCCAACAAGGATCACCGCGCTCTGGTCGATCCGCTGGCGGACGCCATCGCGAGCATCACCGCCGTACCGGTGCCGGGGCACGAGTATCACCCCGCGAGCATGTACGGAGCAGACGTACGCGAAGCGGCGGATGTCGCCCATGCGCTGCGTGCCCTGCCCGACGACGGATTGCCTGTGCTGATCGCAGGCTCGCTCTACCTCGCGGGCGATGTGCTGCGGCTGAGCGGCGCGCTGCCCGACTGACTACTGCGCCGCAACCGCTTCCGATCCGGGCGGCGGCGCGTTCTGCGAGCGGCCCGAACGGACCACGCGGATCCATTCGAACACGCACAGCACCACCGCCAGCATCCCGATCAGCGTCGTCAGGATGAACACGTCGTAATAGCCCTGCTTCTCGATCATCTCCCCCAGCGCGCCGCGCCCCAGCGTGCCCACCAGCAGCGTCAGCGAGGAAAGGAGCGCGTACTGGACCGCCGAGTACTTCTTCGAAACGATCGAGCTCAGCCACGCGACATAGGCGGCCCCCGCGATGCCGATCGCGAGGTTCTCCCACATGATCGTGAAGGTCAGCCGCGGCAGCGCCTCCGACCCGAACGGGGCCATGAAACCGATCAGCGCGGAAAAGCCGATCGCGTCGCTCGCCGCCTGCATGTTCGCCCCGCCTGCCGCCATGTCGGCATAGAGCAGGTTGGTCAGCGCAGCGATCAGCGCGCCCAGCGTCAGCGTGGCCATCCGTCCGATCGCGGTCAGCAGATAGCCGCCGATCGCCAGACCCGCGATGATCGCGCCGACTCCGAAGAACTTGGAAGCGAAGGCGACTTCGTCGTTCGTGTACTGCAACTCGCCCAGATAGAACGGATAGGCGAAGGTGCCCCAGATCGCGTCGCAGATCCGGTAGGTCAGCACCAGCGAAAGGATCAGCACCAGAGACCAGCCCATCCGCCCGACGAATTCGACCAGCGGCATCACGAGGGCGCGGTAGAGGTGGTCCATCGCATAGGATTGGCCCGCACGTTCGGGCAGGTCCTCGGTCATCACATATTCGCCCCGCTCCTTCTTGGAGGCGAGCCAGCCCGCGATCAGCGCGGGGATGACGACCGTGGCGACGATGATCCACGGGCCGTAGTTGAGCGTGAATTCGGTCGGATTGGGCCGCTCCTCCGGCGGGAAGGCCAGCGACATGTACATGAAGGTGAGCACTGTGCCGATGGCGACCGCCCACAGCAGGCCGACCGCGCCCAGCGCCTTGGCGCGGACCGAGGGCTTCAGCTCGCCCTTCCGGCGCAGGCTGAGCAGCAGTTCGTCGTCGATCGTGCCGTCGACATTCTCGCCTGCCTTGCTGTCGGGCGCGAACAGGCCCGCAATCCCGATCACCAGCAGGATCGCGCCCATCATCAGGTAGGTCTGCGGCCAGCCGATCCGCGCGGCGATGATCAGGCCCAGCGCCCCGCCCACCAGTGCCGCCAGCCGGTAGCCCATCTGATAAACGGTCGAGAGGATGTCGATCGTCGCCTCTTCGTCCGCGACGTCGATGCGCCAGGCGTTGATCGCGATGTCCTGCGTAGCGCTGGCCAGTGCGCCGATCCCGGCGAGCAGGCTGAACCAGCCGATCGCCTCGTTCGTCGGATTGGACAGCGAAAGCGCGATGAGGATGACGCCGAGCAGGATCTGCGCGGGCACGATCCACTGCTTGCGCCGGCCGAGCTTGCGGAAGCCGGGGATCGAAACCTTGTCGATCAGCGGCGACCAGAGGAACTGGAACGCGTAGGCAAGCCCGATCAGCGAGAAGACGCCCATCGTCTCCAGCTCCACCTCGGCTTCGGAAAGCCAGGCGTAGAGCGTGCCGAGGAACAGCGCGAAAGGCAGGCCGCTCGCAAAACCGAACAGCGCCATATAGCCGCTCTTGGGATTGCGCAGAGAGCGCGCCAGCGTTCCCCAGCCCGGCTTCTTCGCCTTGTCAGCCTTTGCCTCGGCCATACACACCCTTCCCTCGATAAATCGTCCTTGCGCTCTCTAGCCGCTGTGGTCCGGGTAAGCCTAGCCCTCGCAGGACATTGCCAAAGCATTTGGCGGATCGTCGACCGGTCGCTAAGCGGGCCTACATGGCCGAAGATGAACGTAAGGGCGATCGCATCGCCAAGCTGCTGGCGCGCGCAGGCGTGGCGAGCCGCCGCGAGGTTGAACGGATGATTGCGGACAAGCGGATCGCGATCGATGGGAAAACCGTGGAGACCCCGGCAACCCTGCTCGAATCCCTGCGCGGGGTGACCGTGGACGGCAAACCGGTCGCCAAGCCCGAACCGACGCGCCTGTTCGCCTTCCATAAGCCGACCGGGCTGATCACCGCCGAGCATGACCCGCGCGGGCGTCCGACGATCTACGACGCCCTGCGCAACTCGCTGCCCAAGGATGCGCCGCGGGTGATGCCGATCGGTCGGCTCGACTTCAACACCGAAGGCCTGCTGCTGCTGACCAATGACGGCGAGTTCAAGCGCATGCTGGAACTGCCCGCCAACGCCGTGGAGCGGACCTATCGCGCGCGCGCGCATGGCGGGGTGACGCAGGCGCAGTTGGAGGAACTGAGCGAGGGGATCACCATCGATGGCGTGCATTACGGCCCGATCAACGCCAATCTGGAGCGGCGGACCGGTGCCAATCAGTGGATCGAAGTGACGATTACCGAAGGCAAGAACCGCGAAGTGCGCCGGGTGCTCGAACATCTCGGCCTCGAAGTGAACCGGCTGGTTCGCGTGGCCTTCGGGCCGGTCGCGCTGGGCGATCTGCCGCGCGGGCAGGCGATGGAAATCCGCAAGCACGAGATCGGCAAGTTCCGCGCCTCGGTGAAGAAGGGACGCGACTGATGCGGATCGTCGCAGGCGACTGGCGCGGGCGTGCGATCAAGGCTCCGCCGGGCGAAACCACCCGCCCGACCGCCGACCGCACCCGGGAGACGCTGTTCAACATGCTGAGCAGCCGCCTCGGCAGTTTCGAGGGGCTGAGCGCGGTGGATCTGTTCGCCGGATCGGGCGCGCTCGGGCTGGAGGCGCTGTCGCGCGGCTGCGCCTCGTGCCTGTTCGTCGAAGAAGACAAGCGTGCAGTGGACGCGATCCGGGCAAATGTAGCGGCGCTGGGTGCAGGGACGCGGGCGACGGTACAGCAGGCCTCCGCCTTGCGGCTGGGCCCGGCGAAGGTGCCGCACGATCTGGTGATGCTCGACCCGCCCTATGGCACTGGCGCAGGCGCCGTTGCGCTGGAGCGGCTGGTCCGGCTCGGCTGGATCGGCCCCGCGACCTGGGTCTCGCTCGAGGTGGCAGCGAAGGAAACGCCGGACTTGCGCGATATGCAGGTCGATGCAGAGCGTAAAGTGGGCAAGGCGAAACTGCTGCTGCTCCAGCTGGACAGCTAGCGACAACGCCCATCAAAAAAGGGCGCCCGCCGATGGCGAACGCCCTCTTTCGATCGCAGATCGGGCGATCAGTTCTTGGGTTCGTTGAGCGGCAGCGGCTCGTCGATCTCGCTCGCCGGGCGACCCGGCCAGTAGTTAATCGGGCGGTTGCCGGTCTTGTTGGCTTCCCAGCTGTTGATGCAATTGGTCTGCTGGTCTTTCTTGCAGATCGGAAGCTCGCCGGACTTGGGCTGCTCATCCTGTGGGACCTGCTGCACCGTCTCCTTGCTGACGTAGTTGATCGTGGGTGCAGTCTGCGCTGCGGCAGGGATCGACAGCCCCGCAAGGGCGGTGGCGAAACCGGTCAAAAGGATCTTATTCATCTTATTGCTTTCCTCTCGAAAAAATATGGCGACCCCGGGATAACCCCGGAGCCGCCACACGGTTTCACGCAGAATAACGTTTGTTTATTAGACTGCCCCGCGGTTGATGCAGTTATCCTGCTGCATCGGCTCGCAGATGGGCAGATCGGCCGGCGGCGGCCCTTCATCGCCAGGGGTCGGCTGCACCATCGCCTTGCTGGTATAGTTGATCTTGGCGCTTCCCGAAGTCGTGCTGGTGGTGGTTGCCGTCGCCGAGCCGCTCAGCTGGCTGTTGATCGACTGCCAGGCAGCCATGCGCTGCTCGGGCACCATGTTGACGATCTTGACGCGCTGATCATTGGTCAGCGTGTTCCACCAGACGTTCTTCTGAGTATCGTTGAGCGTCCAGTAATATTCCTGGGCGGCAATGGGCCACTCCTGATAGGTCATCCGCTGTTCGGCAGACCAATCAAGGTACATTTTTTCCTGCGCGTCAGTCATCGCGTAGGATTCGGCTTCCATGTGATGGTCGGCGAGTGCCGGAGCCGCTGCAGCAATTGCGAGGCCGCAGGCGGCAGTCGAAGCAATAATAAGCTTTTTCATGTCTCTGTCTCCTTCTTCCCTCGTCCTTGCCCAACCAACGAGACCTCGGGCGTGAGGTTCCGAATTGGGGAGCGCGGGTGCTGCTTCCCTTGCTCGGACGGCCCGCGTTCCCTACCTGTTCGGCCATAGCCATGAGTGATGCCTTCCCCCTCGCAACCGCCGCCGGAGACGCGGATATCCCGTCCTATGCCGCGCGATTGAACCCGCCGCAGCGCGAAGCCGTGCTCACCACCGAAGGACCGGTGCTGATGCTGGCCGGTGCGGGAACGGGCAAAACCTCGGCGTTGACCGCAAGGCTGGCGCATCTGGTCGCGATGCGGCTCGCCTGGCCGAGCGAGATCCTGTGCGTCACCTTCACCAACAAGGCCGCGCGCGAGATGCGCGAACGTGTGGGCCGCCATATCGGCGACGCGGTCGAAGGCATGCCGTGGCTCGGCACGTTCCACGCGATCGGGGCGAAGATGCTGCGCCGCCATGCCGAGCTGGTCGGCCTGCAATCGAACTTCACGATCATCGACCCCGACGATCAGCTGCGCCTGCTCAAGACGCTGATCGCGGAGGCCGATCTGGACGAGAAGCGCTGGCCCGCGCGCCAGCTGGCCGGGCTGATCGACCGGTGGAAGAACCGCGGGCTGAACCCTGGCGATCTCGATGCGGTGGAGAATGAAGCCTACGCCAACGGACGCGGCGCTCAGCTGTACAAGACCTATCAGGCGCGCCTGCAATCGCTGAACGCTTGCGATTTCGGCGATCTGCTGCTGCACATGCTCAACATCTTCCGGCAGCATTCTGATGTGCTGGAGCAGTACCAGAACCGCTTCAAATACATCCTGGTCGACGAATATCAGGACACCAACCAGGTCCAGTACCTTTGGCTCCGCCTGCTCGCACAGCACCGCAAGAATATCTGCGTGGTGGGGGACGACGACCAGTCGATCTACTCGTGGCGCGGCGCGGAAGTGGCCAATATCCTGAAGTTCGAGAAGGACTTTCCGGGCGCCAAGGTCATCAAGCTGGAGCAGAATTATCGCTCCACCCCGCACATCCTCGGCGCGGCATCGGGCCTGATCGGGGAGAACAGCCAGCGGCTCGGCAAGGAGTTGTGGACCGAGACCGACACGGGCGAGAAGGTGCGCGTCATCGGGGTGTGGGACGGGCCCGAAGAGGCGCGCCGCGTGGGGGAGGAGATCGAGAGCCTCGAGCGTGGCGGCGTGGGCCTCGACGAGATCGCGATCCTCGTGCGCGCGCAGTATCAGACGCGCGAATTCGAAGACCGCTTCATTCAGATCGGCATGGCCTACCGCATCGTCGGCGGTTTTCGCTTCTACGAACGCGCCGAAATTCGCGACGCCCTCGCCTACCTGCGCGTCATCGCGCAGCCGGCGGACGACCTCGCGTTCGAGCGGATCTACAACCAGCCCAAGCGTGGTCTCGGCGCCAAGACGCTGGAGAAGATGTACCAGCACGCGCGGCGCACCGGGATGCCGCTCGCTGCGGCATC
Source organism: Citromicrobium bathyomarinum (assembly GCF_021021475.1). Classification (GTDB taxonomy): domain Bacteria; phylum Pseudomonadota; class Alphaproteobacteria; order Sphingomonadales; family Sphingomonadaceae; genus Alteriqipengyuania; species Alteriqipengyuania bathyomarina. The sequence continues at coordinate 526,656 of NZ_JAINWL010000001.1, forward strand.
ACTCGATCTGGCGGACAGCGACGAACTGCCTGCGCGGGCGCGCGGGACCATCGGTGGGCTGATGCGTCAGTTTCTCCAGTGGCGCGAACAGGCGGACAGCCTCGCCCCCGCCGAACTGCTGCGGCAGGTGCTGGAAGAAAGCGGCTATCAGGCGATGCTCGAGAACGAGCGGACGCCCGAGGCCAAGGGGCGTCTCGAAAACCTGTCCGAGCTCGCGCGCGCGATGGAGGATTACGAGACGCTGGGCGACTTCCTCGAACACGTCGCGCTGGTGATGGATAATGATGCGAATGCGGAGGATGCCAAGGTCACCATCATGACCATCCACGCCGCCAAGGGGCTGGAGTTCGACCACCTGTTCCTGGTCGGGTGGGAAGAGGGCGTATTCCCGTCGCAGCGTTCGCTCGACGAAGGCGGGCTCGCTTCACTGGAGGAGGAACGCCGCCTTGCTTACGTCGCGATCACCCGCGCGAAGAAGGCCTGCACGATTCTGCACGCCGCCAACCGGCGCATCTACGGCCAGTGGACCAGCTCGCTACCCAGCCGATTTATCGGTGAACTGCCCGAAGACCACGTCGAGAGCGAGACCACGATGTCCGGAGGCGCCTCCCTCTGGCGGGCGAATTGGAGCGAGAGCGAAGACCCCTTCGCCCATGTCACCCGCGATCGGCCTGAGCGCTCGAACAACCGCGGCCCCGGCTGGCAGCGTGCGCTGGCGACGGGATACGAGACACGGCCCGCCAGGGTTCAGGAAAGCCGCCGCAGCGCAGCCAGCTTCGCGGCCAAGCCACGCGGCGACATCGCGCTGGGTGCGCGGGTGTTCCACGACAAGTTCGGTTACGGCACCGTCATGGGGCAGGAAGGCAACAAGCTCGAAATCGAGTTCGAAACCACCGGCACCAAGCGGGTGATCGACAGCTTCGTGAAGCCGGCCGACTAGCTCACCGCGCGCAGCTGCGGCGCGGCGCGAATGTGCTGCCCCGCAATCGCATCGGGACAAATCGAAGCAGTGCCGCGTTCGGTCCGCTTCGCCTGGTACAAGGCATAGTCGGCACAGCGCAGCAGCTGGCTGCGATCATTGTTGCATGCGGTCAGCCAGGTTGCTCCGATCGTGGCGCTGGCCAGAATTGTCTCACCTTCCCGACCGACCTCGAAGCGCAGCTTGCCCAGCAGCAGTTCGAGCGTCCCGGGCAGATCGGCAAGCAACTGCTCGTTCTCGATCACCAGCACGAATTCGTCCCCACCCAGCCGCGCAGCCATCTGACCGGCGAAAGGTTCGCTGACCAGTTGTGCAGCAACGCCCTTGAGCACGCGGTCCCCCGCCTCATGGCCGAGACGGTCGTTGATGTCCTTGAAGTGGTCGAGGTCGATCAGCAGCAGCGCCATTCGACGGCCTGCCTTGTGCATCGTGTCGATCGTACTGTCGAGATACTGGTTCAGGCGGGCGCGATTGGGCAGGCCCGTCAGTTCATCCACGTGGGCCGCCGCGCGGAGTCGCGTCTCGAGGTGATAGCGCTCGGTAATGTCCTGAAACACGCCCATAATCCCGACGGGCTTACCGTCAGCGATTTCCTGTTCGCCGATCGCGCGCACCCGCTTGAGCACACCCTTGGCATCACGGAAATCGAGTTCGAGATCGTAGGGCCTGCCATGTTTGGCGCACTCCTCGACCGCCTTGGCGATACGGGGGCGCTCATGCGGAGGGAAATAGTCCAAGCCGCCCTGAAGGTGTGCCTTTGTCGGATTCTCGATCGCATGAATCGCAATTGTCTGAGGCGACCAGAAAAGCTCCTCGGTCGCCAGATCCATTCGCCAGTGGCCGATCTGCGCCATCTCTTCCGCCAGTTCGAACTGGCGCTGCACCCGGCGCAACTCGTCGATCAGCTGTCGGCGCGCCTCGAGCGCCGCCTCGGCGAGCTTCGCATCGAGCCGCGTCTGGAACAGCGATTCAACCACGTGCGCAAGTCGGCGCAACTCGTCGAGTTCTTCCCGGCTTGCCACCCACGGCCGGTCGTCGATGACGCAGAGCGTGCCGATCGGCACGCTTACGCCATCCATCGGCGGCCCCATCAGCGGGATTGTCACGAAGAACTGGAAATGTGGCATCGCCACGATGTCGGGCATCTGGCCGTAGACCGGATGCTCCTGCAGGTTCTCGACAACGATCTCTCGGTTTTCATCGACCGCCGTCGCACAGATCGAACACTCGCGCGCAACTTCGCTCGGCGCGAAGCCCTCCCGCGCCTTGAACCACTGACGATCCCCGTCGATCAGCGAAATATATGCCGTGCGGCTCCCGAAAATCCGGCGGGCCGCCATCACCAGGGCGTCGAACTCGCCCTCGGCTTCGGTGTCCAGTATCTCCATCGCCACGAGCGTTCGGTGACGGATCGCCTCGACGTTGATTTTCTCTTCGGACATCCCTGCTCCTTCGGCGCGCGACGAGTGCACGATTCTGGTTAAGACCAGCCTAACTCCCGCCGCTTTTGCAGACAGTACGCCCGATTCTTTGGTCAGGTCGCACTGACGGAGAGGAAGTCGGGCTTGGGCCCGTTCCACTCGCCGGCGGGGATCACCTCGTTATCTTCCCTACGCCCACGGCCACCATTGCTGCGGGGCGATCTGTTTTCTGCCGAACGGCCCGGTCGCGCTTCGTCGCGCTGCGACTCATCGCGGCGGGGCTTGCGCTCCCTCGCGGGCTTGGCCTTGCGCGATTCCCGGTCATCGTCACGCTCGGGAGCGTCCGCCTTGCGCTCGTCCGACCGCTTGCGATCCGATTCGCGCTTCGGCTCCGCCTCGACCAGTTCGACCCGAACGTCTTCCTTGCCGAACGGCTTGATCTTCGATTCGGTCAGCTTCTCGACATTGGCGATCGCCTCGGCGTCGTCATCGGTGACGAAAGTGAAGGCGCGCCCCTTGGCCCCGGCACGGCCCGTCCGCCCGATACGGTGAACGTAATCGTCCGGGTGCCACGGCGTGTCGAAGTTGAACACGTGGCTGACACCCTTTATGTCGAGCCCGCGCGCAGCAACGTCCGACGCGACAAGAATATTAACCTCGCCGGCCTTGAACCGGTTGAGTTCGGCGATCCGGCTCGACTGGTCCATGTCGCCATGAATCTCGCCGCTGGCGAAGCCATGGCTCTGCAGGCTCTTGTTGATCTCGCGCACGGTCGTCTTGCGGTTGGCAAAGATGATCGCGGTTTCAACGTGGTCGTTCGCCAGCAGCCAGCGCAGCGTCTCGCGCTTTTCACGCGGCTTCACCGGAATCTTGAACGCGGTGATGTTCTCGTTGGTGGAGGCCGCGCGGCTCACCTCGATCCGCTTGGGATTGGTGAGGAATTTCTGCGCCAGCTTCTCGATCGGCGGCGGCATGGTCGCGCTGAACAGCAGCGTCTGGCGCGGCTCGGGCAGCTTGGAACAGATCGTCTCGATGTCGGGGATGAACCCCATATCGAGCATCCGGTCCGCCTCGTCGATCACCAGCAGTTCGCAGCCGTTGAGCAGGATCTTGCCCCGCTCGAAAAGATCCATCAGCCGGCCGGGCGTGGCGATAAGCACGTCGACGCCTTCGTTGAGCGCCTTGACCTGATCGCCCATCTGCACGCCGCCGATCAGGAGCGCGAGCTGGAGATCGTGCTGCTTGCCGTACTTCTCGAAGTTTTCGGCGACCTGGGCGGCCAACTCGCGCGTGGGCGCAAGGATAAGGGAACGCGGCATCAGCGCGCGGCGACGACCGCTGGCGAGAATGTCGATCATCGGCAACACGAAGCTCGCGGTCTTGCCGGTGCCCGTCTGCGCGATGCCGATGATGTCCTTCATCATCAGCACGGGGGGGATGGCCTGCGCCTGAATCGGCGTAGGCTCGGTGTAGCCGGCGGCTTCTACCGCCTGCAGCAATTTGTCGGAGAGGCCGAGATCGGCAAATTTCATTCAGGGTTCCGGATGTGGAGGGCAATCAACGCCAAGACCGCGGAAAATACAGCTCCGCGTAAGCGCGCGCGGCTTCGCTCAAACCCGCGCGAATGTCAAGATTAGAGGGCTATTCGGCGGGGACGAGCTGGCGGATCGCGCCAATCTTGCAAGTCGCACCGCTGCGCGCACGCAGAAGATCGCGATCGACGCACAGCTTCCCATCCTCGCTCGGCTCCACGTAGAAGCCCAGATAGAAATCGCGTGCATTGCAGGACTTGTGCAGCAGCGCTCGGATCATTCGCTGGTCGGACATGTGCAGCACGAGATCCCGCGAAGAGACCGTTTGCACCGCTAGAATATCTTTAGCTGGCAGACACTTGCCGATCTTGCGCTGTTCATACTCGCGTGGGATCGCAGTCCGCCAATCGGCCACCAGTTCGTTCGTGGTCGATCTGCGCGGGGATACCCGGATCATAATCTGCTGCCGAATACGGACCTGGTTCGCCTCGAGATCGCGTCGCCAGGACTGGCTGACCATCCACCCCGGCGAATGGTCGGTACGAATATTTGCAGGCGGCTCTGTTGAAAACACCGGCGCGTCGAGCGGCCAGCTGGCACTCGACGACGAAGCATCGGGCGCGACCGGCGCGCTAAGCGCCAGAATCGGTGCCAGAAATGCTGCCACGAAGTGCATGATATCAAATGCTGCCTAACTCTTGCGGGGCGAACGCACATCTACAGCGCGCCCAATTCGATCAACCCGGGCGCAAGCGATAGCCTGGTCTTTTGAATGGCGGCTTAATTGTGTCCCGGCAATACGTCCGGGGGTGGCAGGGGCGCGCCTAAGTGTGGCATGACAGCAACATGAACTCTGCTACTGACGGATCATTCTTGGAAGGCGCGCAGGCCATCCTGGGCGAGCGCGGCCTGACCCGCGATGCCGAGCTGATGGAGCCGTGGCTGACCGATTGGCGCGGACGCTATCGCGGCAAGGCGATCGCCCTCGCCTCTCCTGCCAATACTGCCGAGGTCGCCGCGCTTGTCGCGCTATGCGCCCGGCATCGCGTGCCGATCGTGCCCCAGGGCGGCAACAGCGGCATGTCCGGCGGCGCAACCCCGGATGCGAGCGGCACGGCGCTGCTGCTGTCGCTGCGGCGGATGGATTCCTTCCGCCTGTGGGACGAGGATGCTCGCGAGGTCGTGTGCGAGGCAGGCGTCATCCTGCAAACGTTGCATGATGCGGCCGCGCAGCGGGCCTTGCGCTTCCCGCTGACACTGGGCGGGCGCGGATCGGCCACCATCGGCGGGCTGATCTCGACCAATGCGGGCGGCACGCAGGTGCTGCGCCACGGCACCATGCGCGCGCAGGTTCTCGGCCTCGAAGCGGTGCTGCCGGACGGTTCGGTGCTCGATACCCTCGCCGCGCTGAAGAAGGACAATCGGGGCTTCGACCTCAAGCAATTGCTGATCGGATCGGAGGGTACGCTGGGCATCGTGACCGCTGCCACGCTCTCTCTGGAACAGCAAATCGCCGGACGGCAGGTGGTTTTCGCAGGGGTCGAATCGGTCCAGCAGGCATGGCGGCTGCTGCTGCTCGCTCGCGACAAAATGGGGGCCGCGCTCGAAGGGTTCGAGATCATCCCGCGGCTCGCACTCGAATCGGTACTGCGCCACGAGCCCGCCAGCCGCGCCCCGCTGTCAGGTCGGCATCACTGGTATGTGCTGATCGAACTGGTCACCCACGATCCCGACACTGCCCCCCTCGCCGAGCAGACCACTGCCCTGCTGGAAGCGGCGCTTGACCACGGGCTGGTCGAAGACGCGACGATCGCCGCGAACGAGACTCAGGCCGAGGCGCTGTGGGCCTTGCGCGACGGCATTTCCTCCGCCGAGCGCGCGCATGGCCCGGCGGTGCAGCACGACATCTCCGTGCCGCCCGCCAGGATGCCCGACTTCATCGATCAGGCAAGCGCAACGCTGGAGGATCGGTTTGAAGGTACCCGGGCGGTGGCTTTCGGTCATCTTGGGGACGGCAATGTCCACTTCCACCTTCGTGCACCCGCAGGCGCGACCGGCGGTGAATGGGAGGAGCGCGAAGGCAAGGCAATCAGTGCCGCGGTGCATGATCTGGTGACCCAGTGGGGCGGCTCGATCAGTGCCGAGCACGGCATCGGCCAGATGAAGCGTGACGAGCTGGCGCGCCTCGCCGACCCGGCCAGGCTGACCATCCTGCGCGGGGTAAAACAGGCGCTCGACCCGCTCGGGATCATGAATCCGGGCAAGCTTGTCCCGCTTGCCAGTTCCCCGCAGGCCGCCTAAAGGCGCGGTTTCGCGACCCGGGCGGCTTGCATCGATCACCGCCCTCACTCATTCAGCCCGATGACGGAGAGACCGATGGCCAGCGCGCCGCAACAGCCCCAGCTTCCGATGTTCTATAACGACCTGATGCCGCTCAACACGCGGGATCACCTGAAGTTTCGCAATCGCATGCTCGATACGGCACCCTGGCTGTCCAAGCAGCACGTCGTTCCGCTGACCGGCGACGAGTTCATCCAGGCCGCACGCCATTTCCCGGTGATCTTCTCGTCGGGCGACAACCCGCTGCCGCTGGCGCTGATGGGTCTCAACGAAGGCGTGAACACCTTCTTCGACGATGAAGGCAAGCTGATCGATCAGGTCTACGTGCCCGCCTACATCCGCCGCTATCCGTTCATCCTCGCCAAGCTGACGCCCGAAACCGACGAGCTGTCGCTGTGCTTCGACCCGACCTCGAATGCGGTCGGCGAATTCGACGAAGGCGAGCTTCTGTTCAACGAAGACGGTTCGACCACCGAACAGACCAAGGCGATCCTCGATTTCTGCGAGAAATTCGAGCAGGCCGGTCAGCGCACCCGCAACCTGACGCAGGAACTGCTCAAGCACGACCTGCTGATGGATGGTGAAGTCTCGATCGAACGCGCCGAACTGCCGGGCAAGCCCTACGTCTATCGCGGTTTTCGCATGATCGATCAGGCCAAGCTGGCCGAGATCGATGCGGAGACCCTGAAGCAGTGGAACAAGGAAGGGATGCTCGCGATCATTTACGCGCACCTGACCTCGCTCGAACTGATGCGCAACATCTTCGGCCGCCAGGAACAGCAGGGCAAAATGCCCGCTCCGACCGAGCAGGACGGCGCCCCGAACTAGGGCTGACAGGGCGCGCTGCAACAGTGCTTGACTTTGCTGCAACGCACCCCAGATTCAGCGTGTCCGGGCGGAATTCCCCCTCATAGCCGCTCCGGATAGGCACGCTTTCGAGCGTGCTTCCTCCCTGAACCTTGGCCACCTCGTGCATTCGTGCACGGGGTGGTTTTTTTATTCCGCAGCCAGCGGTAGCCCGTAATCGCGACGATCCGGTAGGACCTCGTCCGCCAGCGTGCGCACCAGTTCGGCAATCAGCCGCGCGACCCCGGGCAGACGGGCACTCGTCCCCGCCAGACGTGCATCCAGATAGAGCGTGCGACACACTTCCAGTTGGAGGGCATTGATGCCCAGACCGGGCCTGCCGTGCCGGTCGAGCACGTAGCCACCGGCATAGGGGCGGTTATGCGTCACGCCTCGCTCGCTGCGCCCCAGGAACTGCAGCGCGCGCCCCGCCACACCATCCTCGCAAGAGGCTCCGAAACGGTCGCCGATCACGAATTCGGTGGGTCGCTGACCCGGGTGGCTGGCGGCGAGCGGCGGCATCGAGTGCAGATCGATCAGCAGGGCGACGCCCCAGGTCCTGCGGATCGCATCCAGCGCCCGGGCAAGAGCGCGGTGATAGGGTTCGTGAATCAGCGCAATTCGCTCCGCCACCTCGGCGCTGGTCAGATCCGTGCGCCAGATTTCGCCCACCCCCGAAACGCGGCGGGGGACGAGGCCGAGCCCGCTTCGCGCGCGACGATTGGCGCTTGAGTGCGCAGGCCTGTCCGCGGGCGCATCGGCGACCATCGACCAGTCCATGTCATCGGGTGCCCGGTTGAGATCGAGCATTGCGCGCGGAGCGTGTGCAATCAGCGAGGCAGCGCCGGTCTGCCGCGCCACCTCCAGCGCCAGCCGATCGACGTGGCGATCCTCCAGCCGCAACTGGGCGATGGCCGGATTGCGCATCGCATCCGCAATCCGCGCAGGATAGGCGCGACCGCCATGCGGCGCCGCGATCAGGACCGGAATTGCCGCGTTCTCAAGATTCTCGAGGGTGAAGGCCGGCGCCCCGCTGCCGGGGATCATTCCGCCTGCAATGCCCTGTCCCGAATCGCTGCCGCGCGCGCCTTCCATGTTCGCCGTGCTGAACCGGAACACAGGGTGTGTCAAAGCAGGGCAAGGCACTGACACGCCAAAGATTCATTAAGTGGTGGCCGCTATGGACGAGGGTCTATGAGCAAACCCACCTTTCAGCGGCGAATCCTCCTGGCGGAGGACGAGGAAGCAATGCGGACCTATCTGACCCGCGCGCTCGAAAAATCAGGCTATGCGGTCGATTCGGTCGATTGTGGAACGGCGGCCCTGCCCCTGCTCGAAAGCGACAGTTACGACCTTCTGCTGTCCGATATCGTGATGCCTGAGATGGACGGGATCGAACTCGCCCAGCGGTGCGCGGAGATCAGCCCGGAGACGAAGGTGATGTTCATCACCGGATTCGCGGCGGTTTCGCTGAAGGCAAGCGCCGACCAGCCGCAGGCCAGGGTGCTCTCGAAACCGTTCCATCTACGCGATCTGGTACTGGAGGTGGACCGGGTTTTTGCGGACGCGAGAGAGGCCCTTCTGTAACAAGCAACTTTAGCCTCTTGTAACGGCGAGCGGGCGCGGCTAGATGGCGCCTCCGCCGACAAGACGGCGATCCCCATGGTGCGGGCGTATAGCTCAGGGGTAGAGCACTATGTTGACATCGTAGGGGTCGGAGGTTCAAATCCTCCTACGCCCACCATTGGGGTTTTCGAGAGGGGCGTCGCGGCGAGCGGCGCCTTTTTTCGTATCTGGCTGCAAGCTCCCCTCCCCCGCCGCCAGCGCGGCATTGCTCATTGCCCCGCCCCACCGGCACCGCGCTTTGCGTCCGCGATCCTTGCACCCGCCCGGACCTCTGCTAAAGCCGCGCCAGATTCACCCCCAAATTGCAACGCACGGACCAGCAGGGACGGATAATGGCGAAAATTCAGGTCAAGAACCCGGTCGTCGAACTCGACGGCGACGAAATGACGAAAATCATCTGGCAGTGGATCCGCGAAAGGCTGATCCTGCCCTACCTCGATATCGACCTTAAGTACTACGACCTGTCGATCGAGAAGCGCGACGAAACCGACGACCAGATCACGGTCGATGCGGCCAACGCGATCAAGCAGTACGGCGTCGGCGTGAAGTGCGCCACGATCACGCCGGACGAGGCGCGGGTCGAGGAATTCAGCCTCAAGAAGATGTGGGTCTCGCCCAACGGCACGATCCGCAACATCCTTGGCGGCGTGGTCTTCCGCGAACCGATCGTGATCGACAACGTGCCGCGCCTGGTGCCCGGCTGGACCGATCCGATCGTGGTCGGCCGTCATGCCTTCGGCGACCAGTACCGCGCCAAGGACACGCTGATCCCCGGCAAGGGCAAGCTGCGCCTCGTCTTCGAAGGTGAAGATGGCGAGAACATCGACATCGACGTGTTCGAATTCCCCAGCCCGGGCGTCGCGATGGCGATGTACAATCTGGACGATTCGATTCGCGACTTCGCGCGCGCCAGCTTCCAGTACGGCCTCGACCGCAAGTGGCCGGTGTACCTGAGCACCAAGAACACCATCCTCAAGAAGTATGATGGCCGCTTCAAGGACCTGTTCCAGGAAGTGTTCGACGCCGAGTTCAAGGCCGATTTCGACAAGGCCGGAATCACCTACGAACACCGCCTGATCGACGACATGGTCGCCGCAGCGCTCAAGTGGAGCGGCAAGTTCGTGTGGGCCTGCAAGAACTACGACGGCGACGTGCAGTCGGACATCGTGGCGCAGGGCTTCGGCTCGCTCGGCCTGATGACCTCCGTGCTGATGACGCCCGATGGCAAGACCGTCGAAGCCGAAGCGGCGCACGGCACCGTGACACGTCACTACCGCCAGCACCAGGAAGGCAAGGCGACCTCGACCAACCCGATCGCCAGCATCTTCGCGTGGACGCGCGGCCTGATGTATCGCGGCAAGTTCGACGATACGCCCGAAGTGGTGCAGTTCGCCGAGACGCTGGAAAAGGTCTGCATCCAGACGGTCGAGAACGGCCAGATGACCAAGGATCTCGCGCTGCTGATCGGCCCGGGCCAGAGCTGGCTGACCACCGAGCAGTTCTTCGAGGCAATCGTGACCAACCTCGAAACCGAAATGAAGAAGCAGGGCCTCGCCCCCGCCTGATCCGGAACACCGTTTCCGTGAAAATCTCGCCCCGGCGCCTCACTCGTAGGCGTCGGGGCTTTCTATATGCGGTCGGTCGATGCCCAGCCCGATGAGCCTGGCAGGCAGGCGTTGCAGCGGGCTCACCGTATCGATCAACCGCACCGGCAGCGGCGCCCGGTCGATCGGCTGATCGCGCTGGAGGATCGGCCGGATGATCCGATCCTGCGCGAGCTTCTGCATCATCTGCGTGTAATGGACCGACCGGGCGCGCAGCTGCTGCACACGCGGCAACAGCGGATCGGGATTGTCTCCGCGTGCGAGCGGTGCCGCCAGCACGTTCGCCGCGACCACTGCATCCTGCACAGCTATGTTGATGCCTACCCCACCGATCGGACTCATCGCGTGGGCGGCATCCCCGATCGCCAGCAACCCGTCACGGTTCCACCGTGTCAGACGGTCGAGCGCCACGCTCAGAATCTTCACATCGTCCATATCCGAGAAAGCGGCGATGGCCCCATCGAGCTCCGGCACCAGACCCAGCAGGCGATTGCGAAACGCGTCGATCCCCTGCGCGCGAATTTCGTCCGCCTTGCCTTTGGGGATCAGGAACGCGCACTGAAGGTAAGTGCGCCGGTTGATGAGAACCAGAAACTTGCCCGCAGCGAGCGAACCGAAACTCTCCGGGCCGAGCCCTTCGGGGCGGTCGAGCCGGAACCACAGGACATCCATCGGCGCGCCGATTCGCTTGAGCGGCAGCGCCGCCTCTTCGCGCATGATCGAGCGGCGGCCGTCCGCGGCGATCACCAGCCGCGCGGGCAGCACCTCCCCGGCCTTTGTTTCGACCGCAGATATTCGCCGGTTGCTATCGGTACGAGCGGCGACCGCCTCTGTCCCCATACGCAGTTCGAACCCGGGATACTGACGCGCCTTTCCCGCCAGAAAATCGAGCAGGTCCCACTGCGGCATCATCGCGATGTAGGGCGCAGGCACGGGCAGGTGCCGGAAGTCTGCAATTTTACGCTGCTCGCCTGCGATCCTCAGCCCGATCTGCTCGACCTTGCTGTGCTCGATCTCCAGCAGCTCATCGAGCCAGCCGAGCTGGTGGAACAGGTCGAGAGTCGAGGGATGGACGGTATCTCCGCGAAAATCCCTGAAGAAGTCCTCGTGCTTCTCCAGCACGGTGACCTTGACGCCCGCCCTTGCGAGCAACATGCCAGCGAAGATTCCGGCGGGGCCACCGCCTACAACAACGACGGGCAATTCGGAATTGTGCGGCACTTTGGCGGCCCTTCCTTGTTCAGGCACTAGTGTCCATTGAACGCAAGCATACAGGAGACGATCCGATCTCGACCACCGACAAGACCAAGGCGCGCCTCGAAGTCCGCCAGGCGAAGCTCAAGGATGTGCCCGATATCGCGGAACTGGTCCGGCGCGCCTATGTCGACCTGCCGCCCTACAAGCTGGGGGAAATCCGCGGGCAGCTGAACAATTACCGCGAGGGTTGCTTCGTCGCCAAGCTGGATGGCGTCATCGTCGGCTACTGCGCGTCGATGCGCCTTAAGGCGAATGTCGCGATGTCGGATCACTCGTGGGACGAGGTTACCGGCAACGGGTTCGGCAGCCGCCACGATCCCACCGGCGACTGGCTCTACGGCTACGAAATGTGCGTCGATCCCAAGGTGCGTGGCACCCGGATCGGACGACGCCTGTACGAGGAGCGGCGTGCGCTGGCCGAGCGACTCGACCTGTCGGGCATCGTCTTCGGCGGGCGCATGCCCAATCTGGCGAACGCGATGCGGCGCAAGCGCAACCGGGCGGAGGGGCCGGAGGATTATCTCGAGAAGGTCGTCGACAACAAGATCCACGACCCCGTCCTGCGCTTCCAGCTGGCCAACGGGTTCGAGCCGCAGGGCATCCTCGAAAACTACCTGCCCGAAGACAAACGCTCCAAGGCGTTCGCCGTGCGCATGGTCTGGCGCAACCCTTACGTGGATGCCGACGCGCCGCGCAAACACCGCCTGCCGCGCGATGTCGAAAGCGTACGGATCGCGACCTGCCAGCTGCAGGCGCGCGCCGTCTCCGGTTTCGACGAGTTCATGCGCCACGTGGAATATTTCGTGGACGTCGCATCGGACTACGAGAGCGATTTCATCCTCTTCCCCGAACTGTTCACGCTGATGCTGCTGAGCGCGGAGGAAAAGGAGCTCAGCCCGATCGAGGCGATCGAAGCGCTGAGCGAGTACACGCCCAAAATCCGCCAGAAGCTCTCCGAACTGGCGCTCAACTACAACATCAACATCATCGGCGGATCGCACCCGACGCGAATGGACGACGGCGACATCCACAACGTCGCCTATGTGTGCCTGCGCGACGGATCGATCCATGCGCAGGAGAAGATCCACCCCACCCCCAACGAGGCCTATTGGTGGAACATCAAGGGCGGCGATTCGATCGATGCCATCCCGACCGATTGCGGCCCGATCGGGGTGCTGATCTGTTACGACAGCGAATTCCCCGAACTCGCCCGCCGACTGGTCGACGAAGGCGCGCGGATCATCTTCGTGCCCTTCTGCACCGATAGCCGCCAGGGCTATATGCGCGTGCGCTATTGCGCGCAGGCCCGCGCGATCGAGAACCAGTGCTTCACGGTGCTCAGCGGCAATGTCGGCAACCTGCCCAATGTCGCGAACATGGACATCCAGTACGCGCAGAGCTGCATCCTGACCCCCTGTGACTTCCCCTTCGCGCGCGATGGGATCGCCGCCGAAGCGAGCGAGAATGTCGAGACGCTGACGATCAGCGACGTCAATCTCGCGGACCTCAGCTGGGCGCGCGCCGAAGGCACGGTCCGCAATCTCGCGGATCGCCGCTTCGATCTCTACCAGATCGAGTGGGACAAGCGCGTGGGCCAGATCTCCCCCCGGATCGGCGAGGCAGAGGCCGAAGCCGCCGGACAGGACGCCGCACCCAGGGGCCCGCACACCCCGGGCGGTGGGTAATCCCGAACTTTCGCTCATTTCAGGCCTTCAACGGCTGGGCAGGCTTGATATGGTCGGCCCGTGGCAGGTGAACTTCAACCGACGACTGCGCTGTCTGACGCGCTGGTGATTTTGGGCGCAGCGGGAATCGTCATCCCGCTGTTCGCCCGCTTCCGGATTACGCCCGTGATCGGCTTCCTGCTGATCGGCATCCTCGTCGGCCCCTACGGGCTCGGCGCGCTGACACCTGAAATCAAATGGCTGACGGCGGTGACCATATCCGAGCCGGATTCTCTCGCGATATTCGCGGAGTTCGGAATCATCCTGCTGCTGTTCACGATCGGGCTGGAACTGTCGTTCAACCGATTGTGGCAGATGCGCAGGCTGGTCTTCGGGCTCGGCGCGCTCGAGCTGACGATCATCGGCACCTCCATCGCGCTGGTGCTGGCGATGATGGGCCAATACTGGACCGGCGCGATGGCGCTGGGCCTGGCGCTGGCGCTGTCGTCGACCGCGATCGTGCTGCCGATTTCCGGCACCAGCTCCCCGGTCGGCAAGGCCGCGCTCTCGATGCTGCTGTTCGAGGATATCGCGATCGTCCCGATCATCTTCATGCTCGGCGCGCTCGCCCCTTATGCGCAGGCCGACGGGCTCACCGGGCTGTGGACCACGCTGTGGCAGGGCGCGGCGGTGATCGCTGTCCTGCTGATCCTGGGCCGCTATGCCCTGCCGGTACTCTTCGCGCAGGCTGCGCGTACCAAGAGCCCCGAGGTGTTCCTCGCCGCCACGCTGGTGGTGGTGATCGGTGCCAGTCTTGCAACCGGGATCACCGGCCTCTCCCCCATCGTGGGCGCGCTGATCGCAGGGCTGCTGATCGCCGAGACCGATTTCCACGGCGAGGTCGAGACGATCATCGAGCCCTTCAAAGGTCTCGCACTCGGTATCTTCCTGATCACCATCGGGATGAGCATCGATTTGAAGGCGCTGGCTGACAATGTCGGGATCATCCTGACCGCGGTGGTGCTGGTGCTGTCGTTCAAGGCGCTGGTCACCGGGCTGCTGCTGCGGATGATGGGCGCGCGGCGCAACACGGCGACCGAGACCGGCATCCTGATGGCGAGCCCATCGGAAACCACGCTGATCGTGCTTTCTGCCGCAAGCTCGGCGATGCTGATCCAGCCGGGTACGACGCAGTTCTGGCAGATCGTCACCGCGATCGGTCTAACCGTAACCCCGCTGCTGGCCTTCGTCGGGCGCGCGGTCGCCCGCAGGGTGGACCCGGTGCCCGATCCCGCGCGCGACCAGTCCGCCCCGGCGGGCCGGGTGATCGTGGTCGGCGGCGGGCGTGTCGGCCGGCTGATCGCGGATATGCTGCGCGTGCACGAGAAGCCCTATGTCGCCATCGAGTCCGACGCGGACCTGGCGCTGCAGGACAAGCGCGATGGCTACAACGTCATCTTCGGCAATGCCGCGCGGCTGGAAACGCTGCGTGCGCTGCGAGTGGAAGACGCCTCCGCAATCGTGCTGACGATGGATGCACCGGTACTCGCCCAGCAGCTGGTTGCACGGCTGCGGCGCAATTACCCCGATCTGCTGATCGTCGCGCGTGCCCGCGATGCCAGCCATGCCGCATTGCTCTATCAGGCTGGCGCGAGCCACGCGGTCCCGGAAACGCTCGAAAGCTCGCTGCAACTGTCGGAGGCAGTGCTGGTGGATATCGGAGTGGCCATGGGGCCGGTGATCGCCTCGATCCACGAGAAGCGGGATGAAATGCGCAAGCAGATTCAGACCGAAGGCGCGCTGGAATACGCGCCCAAGCTGCGCACGAGCACCGTATCGGCAACCGCGCCCTCAAGTGTCCCGGCAGATCTGTCTTCCGACTGATCCGGACCTTCTTTCGCTGCCAACCATTGGTAGGGAAAGGAGAATTTAAATGTCCGACATCGACCCGACCAAGCCGATCCCGAACGACGAGAAGTTCAAGCCGCAAAATCAGCAAGGAAGCGGCAAGGCCAAGCCGTCCGCTCGCCGGGACGCCTCCAGGCCTGCCGATACCGGCGGTGAGGACCTGAACCGTGGCAGTCAGCCAGACGCGCGGCGAGCAGGCAGCGGCGCCCGCTAAAAAATGTCCGAGCGCGCGTACGGCTAGGCGTTTACCGCCTCGGCCAGCGCGCCTCGCACCGCATCAAGCGCGGCCCCGGCGCTAGCCGCATCGGGGCCGCCGCCTTGCGCCATATCCGGTCGGCCGCCCCCGCCCTTGCCGCCAAGCGCGGCAACACCGGCGCGGACCAGTTCGACAGCGCTGAAGCGATCGGTCAGGTCGTCGGTAACAGCGACCGCGAAGGCGGCCTTGCCGTCATTGGTGGCGCAGATCGCGGCGATCCCGGACCCAAGGCGCTGTTTTGCCGCATCGAGCAGCGGGCGCAGTTCCTTGGGATCCAGCCCCTCGATGACCTGACCGCTGAAGGTCACGCCATTGATCGTCTCGTCGCTGACGTGCGGCCCGTCGCCACCCCCGCCCGACAGGGCGAGTGCGCGCTTGGCGTCAGCCAGCTCCCGCTCGAGCGTCTTGCGCTGCGCGAGCAGGGCATCGAGCTGCGCGACCGCCGCATCGGGAGTCGCGCCCAGCTTGCCGCTGATTTCGTTTAGGGCGTTCGCTCGGGTGCGAAGATATTCGCTGGCCGCATTGCCGGTCAGCGCCTCGATCCGCCGGACGCCCGAGGATACGGATGATTCGCCGATGATCGCAAACAGGCCGATATCGCCGGTCCGTTCCACGTGGGTGCCGCCGCACAGCTCGATCGAGAAATCGGCGTCGGCATCGCGCCCCATCGAAAGCACGCGAACCTCGTCTCCGTATTTCTCCCCGAACAGCGCCATCGCCCCTGCAGCGACCGCGTCGTCGGGTGTCATCAGCCGGGTGCCGACTTCAGAATTGCCACGGATCTGGGAGTTCACATCCTGCTCGATCCGGTCGAGCCCTTCGCGGTCGATCTTCTCCGGGTAGGAGAAGTCGAAGCGCAGGTAATCCTCTGCCACCAGCGAGCCCTTCTGGGTGACCTGATCGCCAAGGCGCCGGCGCAGTGCTGCATGAAGCAGATGGGTCGCGGAGTGATTGGCGCGAATTCGGTTGCGGCGCTGCTCGTCGACGGTCAGCCGGACCTCGTCGCCCACGCGCACTTCGCCCGCCTCGATCTTGCCCTGATGCGTGTGGAGCCGACCGAGCGGTTTGCCCGTGTCGCGCACTGCGATACGTAGGCCATCGTGCGTGGTGATGCTGCCGCTGTCGCCGCTCTGGCCACCGCTTTCGCCGTAGAAGGGCGTCTGGTTGGTCAGCAGCACGACATCTTCGCCAGCCGCAGCCGAGGTCACTTCGACGCCATCCTTCACGATCGCGACCACCTGGCCTTCGCCCTGCGTGGCGGAATAGCCGGTGAACTCGGTCGCGCCTTCACGTTCGGCAATAGTGAACCAGACCTCGCTGTCCGCAGCCTGACCGCTGCCCTTCCACGCGGCACGAGCCGCCTCGCGCTGGCGCGCCATCGCAGCGTCGAACCCTTCACGGTCGACCGCGATGCCCTGGCCGCGCAAGGCATCTTCGGTGAGGTCGTACGGGAAGCCGTAGGTATCGTAGAGCTTGAACGCGACCTCGCCGTCGAGCTGATCGCCCTTGCCCAGCGAGCCGGTCGCCTCGTCGAGCAGACGCAGACCCTTCTCCAGCGTTTCGCGGAAGCGCGTCTCTTCGCGTTCGAGCGTTTCCTCGATCAGTGCCTGGCCGCGCCCGAGTTCGGGATAGGCCTGGCCCATTTCGCCGACCAGTGTCGGGACGAGGCGGTGCATCAGCGGCGTTTTAGCGCCCAGAAGATGCGCGTGACGCATCGCGCGCCGCATGATTCGCCGCAGCACGTAGCCGCGCCCTTCGTTCGACGGGAGGACCCCGTCCGCGATCAGGAAACCGGTCGCGCGCAAGTGATCGGCAATCACGCGGTAGCTGGCGATCGTATGGTCGGTCGCATCCGCGTGAAGCTGGGCCTCGGTGGATTCGATTAGCGTGCGGAAGGTGTCGGTGTCGTAGTTGTTGTGGACACCCTGCAGAACAGCAGCAATCCGCTCCAACCCCATGCCCGTGTCGATATTCTGGTTGGGCAGATCGCCGACGATCTCCCCGCCCCGCTGCTCGTTCTGCATGAACACGAGGTTCCAGATCTCGACGAAGCGGTCGCCATCCTCTTCCGGAGAACCGGGAGGGCCACCGGGGATATGATCGCCATGATCCCAGAAGATTTCGGAGCACGGTCCGCACGGGCCATCATCGCCCATCGCCCAGAAGTTGTCCTTGGTCGCGATGCGAATGATGCGGTCTTCGGGGAGCCCTGCAATCTTGCGCCACAGATCGAACGCCTCGTCATCGGTGTGATAGACCGTGGCGAGCAGGCGATTTTTGTCGAGACCGAACTCCTCGGTCAGCAGCGTCCATGCATTATGGATCGCCTGTTCCTTGAAGTAGTCCCCGAACGAGAAATTGCCGAGCATTTCGAAGAAGGTGTGGTGCCGCGCGGTGTAGCCCACGTTGTCGAGGTCATTGTGCTTGCCGCCTGCGCGCACGCATTTCTGCGCGCTGACTGCGCGGGGCGCCGGGGGCGTTTCTAGGCCGGTGAAGACGTTCTTGAACGGCACCATGCCGGCGTTGACGAACATCAGCGTCGGATCGTTATGCGGCACCAGTGGCGCCGAGGCGACACGCTTGTGATCGCGCGATTCGAAGAATTCGAGGAAGGTCCGGCGGATATCGTTGGTGCTGGTCATGATCCAGCCGAGTTAGGCAAGAAGGCCGTGGCCGACAAGCTTTCACGAAGGCTTCCGTGTCGGGATCGCGTTTAGCGCCCGGTGGTGCGCCAAGGGTCACGCGGGCCACAACGGAAAAGCCGGTCGCGATGCTTCCATCGGGAAGCGCCGCAACCGGCATTCCGGGTTCCCGGGCGCTTCCTTTGCGCCCGCTTGAGAAGAAGCGATCAGTCCTCCGCGTCAGGGCCGACCATCATCTCCTCGGCGACGTCGTCGGTCTTGCCGCGGATCGCAGCCTCCAACTTGTCGCAAATTTCGGGGTTTTCCTTCAGGAAGGTCTTCGCATTCTCGCGGCCCTGCCCGATCCGGATACTGTCGTAGGAGAACCAGGAGCCGGATTTCTCGACAACGCCAGCCTTCACGCCGAGGTCGAGGATTTCGCCGATCTTGGAAATGCCCTGCCCGTACATGATGTCGAATTCGACCTGCTTGAACGGCGGTGCGACCTTGTTCTTGACCACTTTCACACGTGTGGAGTTACCGATAATTTCGTCGCGGTCCTTGATCTGGCCGGTGCGGCGGATGTCGAGTCGCACGCTGGCGTAGAACTTGAGCGCATTGCCCCCGGTGGTCGTTTCCGGATTGCCGTACATCACGCCGATCTTCATCCGCAGCTGGTTGATGAAGATGACCATGCACTTGGAACGGTTGATCGACCCGGTCAGCTTGCGCAGGGATTGGGACATCAGGCGTGCCTGAAGGCCGACGTGGCTATCGCCCATCTCGCCTTCGATTTCGGCACGCGGGACCAGCGCGGCCACCGAGTCGACCACCAGCACGTCGATCGCATTGGAGCGGACCAGCGTGTCGGTAATTTCGAGCGCCTGCTCGCCCGTATCGGGCTGCGAGACGATCAGTTCGTCGATATCGACACCCAGCTTCTTGGCGTAGACCGGGTCGAGCGCGTGTTCGGCGTCGACGAAGGCGGCAGTACCGCCGGCCTTCTGCGCTTCAGCGATCACATGCAGCGCCAGAGTGGTCTTGCCCGAGCTTTCCGGCCCGTAGACCTCGATCACCCGGCCCTTCGGCAGGCCGCCGATGCCGAGCGCGATATCCAGACCGAGCGAGCCGGTCGAAATCGATTCGACATTCATCGTTTCCTTTGAGCCCAGCTTCATCGCCGAACCCTTGCCGAATGCGCGGTCGATCTGTGCGAGTGCCGCGTCGAGCGCTTTTTGACGGTCCACGTTGGTTTCCTTATCGTCTACCAGCTTCAGTTTCGCAGCAGCCATCGCACGCCCTCCTTCATGTTCCTAGAGAGGCTCTCGCCTTTTCGACATGAGCAGTATGTACCGCTTATGTTCCGATAGAACAAGGGGGGAACGAATATTTTGCGGAACGTCAGATAATACGTTTAGAATCAGTCGCTTGCAGCGCCCAGCACCTCACCAACCTTGCGTGAGATCTGTTCCACACTGAATGGCTTGGCGATGAAATACATGTTGTCGATGCTGATCTCGTTGCGCAGAGTTTCCTCGGCATAGCCCGACATGAACAGGATCGGGAGGTCGGGCTTCAGCTTGCGGATCGCGCGAGCCATCGCAGGACCGTCCATTCCCGGCATCACCACATCGGAGACGACCAGATCGAAGACGCCGCCATTGGCTATCTCGGCGAGGCCGTCCTCTCCATCGGGCTGGGCGGTGACGGTGAAGCCCGCGCGGACCAGCGCGCGCTCGGCCACCGCGCGGACCATATCCTCGTCCTCGACCAGCAGCACGCGGCCACCGCCGGACCAGCGCCGCGCAGGCTCGTCCGGATCGGCGCGGCGCTCTTCCGCAGTGGGCGCGCCGTGGTGCACCGGCAAATAGACAGTGAAGGCCGCGCCGGAGCCGAGCCCATCGCGAGGGCCCACGTTCTCGGCATAGATATAGCCGCCCGACTGGCGGATGATGCCGTAGACGGTCGACAGGCCCAGCCCGGTGCCCTTGCCCAGCTCCTTGGTGGTGAAGAAGGGATCGAAGATCTTGCCCATCACCGCGGCCGGAACCCCGCCCCCGGTGTCGCGCACGATCAGCGCGGTGTAGTCACCCGGCGGCATGTCGGGGCCGAGGCTGCGCGTTTCCTTGAGCGAGACCTTGCGGGTCGACATCACCAGCGTGCCCGTGCCGTCGCCCTGCGCGGCAATCGCATCGCGCGCGTTGACCGCCAGGTTCACGATCACCTGTTCGAGCTGCCCGGGATCGGCGCGGACCGGACCAAGATCGCGATCGTGCCGCACGCGCAGCTCGATCTTCTCGCCCAGAAGACGCTTGAGCAGCTGGCTAACCTCGGAGATGACGTCAGGCAGTTGCAGCACCTCGGGGCGCAGCGTCTGCTGCCGGCTGAACGCAAGCAACTGCCGGGTGAGGCTGGCCGCCCGGTTCGAATTGGCGCGAATCTGCTGGATGTCGTCGTAATCGCTGTCGCCCGGGATGTGGCGCAGCAGCATCAGGTCGCAATAGCCGATGATCGCGGTCAGCACGTTGTTGAAATCGTGCGCGACGCCGCCTGCGAGCTGGCCGATCGCCTGCATCTTGCTGGCCTGCGCGATCTGCCGCTTGAGCTCGGTTTCTTCCTTCGAATCGACCAGCGACAGCAGCACGGCAGGTTCGCCCAGCCCGCGCACGCTGGCGAGACCGAGCGAAATCGGCTCGCCCGGCGCGCTGTCCAGCCGCACTGCGACGTCGCCGCTCGCCACCCCACCCTTGCCGAAGCGGCGCACCGCGTCCGAGATCGCGCCCTTGTCCTCGCGCACGACCAGATCGGAGGGGAACGTCGGCAGGCCCTTCTCTGTCCGTCCGACCGCGCGCAGGAAAGACGGGTTGGCGAACAGGAAGCGTCCGTCGCGATCGGTCATCGCCAGGCCCAGCGGCAGGGCCTCGATCAGCGACTCCACCTTGGGCGCAGTATCGGCGGAGACATGCTCGGCCAGAGCAACATGCGCCTCGACCAGCAGCATCAGCGAAGGCGCATCCTGGGGGTTGGCGGCCCATTCGTCGTCGATATCGTTGAGCGGCACGTGGATCAGCTGGAAGGGCTCGCCCTCCCGTCCCGCGCGGGCAAAATATATCCGCTCGCGTTCGTCGAGCCGGAGAAAATCGGCGAATTCGCGGCCGACCAGCGTGGCCGAAGGGTCGCCCGCAGCGCGCTCTGCAAAGGCCGTCGACGCTGCGCGTACGGTGCCTTCGGCGGTAACCAGCGCGGCAACCACCCCTGCCCGGCCAAGCATCCTGCCCAGCGCACCGGTGACCAGCTGCGATATGTCGCTGGCGAGATCTTCGCTCGATTCGGGGCGGAAGCGCCAGACGAGGTGATCCTCGCCCCGCCCCGCCCGCTGCGCCTCGACCTCCCAGCGCACATCGTCCTTGCCCAGCGAGAGGTGCGCCGCGTGTGCGCGCCCTTCGCGCCAGGCCTCGCGCGCAGTTCTGAGCAGTGCTTCGGCGGCGGCCTCCTCGCTCAGGGCGAGATTGGGCGGTGCCTTCTCGACCCCGAAGCGGGAGGAAAACGACGCGCTCGCGCAGACCAGCCGGTTCGCGCGGTCGGTGATCGCGACCATCGCACCGGGCTGGTCGATCGCGGTAAGCGTAACGCTCCAGTCGGGCGGTGCCAGTTCCACCCGCTCTGCGCCGGCGGCCTTGCCGCGCAGAACGATCAGCAGGGTCATCAGCGTCGCGAGCCCGCCGGCATAAGCTGCGGTCAGGATCGGCAGGTCGCTGAGCAGCCATACCGCCGCAACGCTGACCACCAGCGCGAGCAGCAGGACCAGCCAGCCGAGCGGGGTTCCCCCGGCGCCAGGCTGAGCGAATGGCTTCACGATGGCGTTGCCTGCGATGGCGCAGCGGCAGCTTCGCGGGCGATCGCACCGCGCTTCAGCCGTTTCTTGCGCCGCCGGCCCATGGCGGCGCGCCATATCCACTTGGTCAGAAGATAGCCGATCGGGGGAAACAGCGCCGCGAAGAGGAAGAAGCCGAACACGGTCGCGCCCGCTGCCTCGAACAGGCCGCCAAGCGTCATCAGCCCGTCCTGCGGCAACAGCACGTTTCCGCCATCGGGAATGATGGTCAGCACCTTGTGGCCGACCCGGTTGGCTGCCCACAGCCAGAACGGGAAGGTCAGCGGATTGGTCACCAGCGTGGTCGCGCTGGCGATCGGCACGTTGGCGCGCACGGTGAAGGCGAGCACCAGGGCGAGGAAAATCTGACCGAACGGAATCACGAACCCTGCGAACAGACCGAGCGCGACGCCGCGCGGCACGTTGCGGCGGGTGAAGCGCCATAGTTCGGGGCTGAGGAAACGGTGAGCAATGGGCCGCAAGACACGGCTTTCGGCCAGCTTTTCCCGGTCGGTATATCGACGCAGGTAGCTCCACGTTGCCGAACGTGCGGACGGCTTGTGAAGGCTATCTGATGGCTGGCTCATAATGCTCGTTCGATAGTGGTGTCGGCCATGCCGAAGGGCAAGCCGGAGGTCGTCGTTTTACCCCATAGTAGAGGCGCAGGAGCACTAGCCGAAACGGGGTGGCTGGTTCATTAATCAAGCGGCCCGGATCGTCGCAAAATCCGCCCTTCCCGGCGCACCTGAAACTACCCCCGATCGCGCAGGATTCGTGCCTTGTCGCGCTGCCAGTCGCGATCCTTGATGTAGTCGCGCTTGTCCTTGGTCTGGCGGCCCTTGGCCAGCGCCAGTTCGACCTTCGCCCGACCCTGCCCGTTGAAATACATCGACAGGGGTACAAGCGTCATTCCCTTGCGCTCAACCGCACCTAGCAGCTTCTCGATCTCGCGTTCATGCAGCAGCAGCTTGCGCGGACGCTTGGGCTCATGGTTCAGGCGGTTGCCGTGGGTGTATTCGGGGATGTTGGCGTTGATCAGCCATGCCTCCCCGTCGCGCACCTCGGCATAGGATTCGGCGATCGTCGCCTCGCCCGAGCGGAGCGATTTGACCTCGGTACCCTGCAGGGCGATCCCGGCTTCGAACTTTTCCTCGACCGCATAGTCGAACCGCGCGCGCCGGTTCTCGGCGACGGTCTTGCGCTTGTCGAAGGTAGGAGGTTTGGGACGTGCCATAAGGGGCCGCGATGTAGGGGGGCGTGGACGAAAGGGAAAGGGGCCGCGCAAGGAGTGGGGATGAAATCTCGCCTGCGCTTGCACAGCGCGGCCGCAGCGTGGCTATTCCTGATCGATGCAATCCAGCGCGCCAGAGCCCTTCCGCATTCACGACCGCGCGATCGCGCCGGGCAGTTCCGAAATCCTGACCATCCCGGTCAGCCAGCAGGTCACCGGGCTCGACGCATCGCTCGCGCTGAAGGTGCTGCACGGGGCGAAGGCCGGCCCGGCGGTGTTCGTCAGCGCGGCGATCCATGGGGACGAGATTGTCGGGACCGCGATCATCCAGCGGCTGATCGACCACCTGATGCCGGGCGCGATGGCGGGCACGCTCATCCTCGCGCCGGCGGTCAATATCTACGGCTTTGCCTCGCACAGCCGCTACCTGCCCGACCGGCGCGATCTCAACCGCAGCTTTCCGGGTTACGAGAACGGCAGCCTTGCCGCGCAGCTGGCGCATACGTTTCTGGAGCAGGTGATCGACCGCTGCTCGCTCGGGATCGACCTGCACACTGCTGCGGTCCACCGGTACAACCTGCCGCAGATCCGCATCGCCTCGGGCAGCCCCTACCTCACCGAACTGGCGATGGCCTTCGCCCCGCCGATCATCATCGAGAGTCCGCTGCGGCCCGGATCGATGCGCGCGCTCGCGCATGATCGCGAAACGCCGATGCTGCTGCTGGAAGCGGGCGAGGCGCTGCGGTTCGATCGCTATGCGATCAATGTCGGGGTCAGCGGCGTGCTGCGCGTGCTCGCGCATATCGGGATGATCGAGCTCGACGACGGGCTCGCGGCGGTCAAAGTCCCGACCCGCGCCAATCGTTCAAGCTGGGTGCGCGCGCCGCGCGGCGGAGTCTCGCGCCGGGTGCGCAAGTCGGGCGACGTCGTGCGGCAGGGCGACATGCTGGCGGTGGTCGGCGGCCTGTTCGGCGAGGACGCGCAGGAACTGGTCAGCCCGGTCGACGGCGTGATCATCGGCCACGCAACCCTGCCGGTGGTCCATCAGGGCGACGCGCTGTTCCATATCGCCGAGGTCGAGACGCTGGATGGCGTCGGTCACGGCGCACGCAGCATCGCCGATGCGCTGGCAGTCAGCGAACCGCCCCACCCGCCGACCACGCTGCTGGACGAGGACGAGGTGCTTTAGGTCCGCCTATTTCTCGTTGTGCAGATTGCGGGGTTTCTCGCGAATTTCCTGAGGCGCATCCGCAGCCGCCCCTTTCCAGCACCAGGTATCTGGCAAGTCACAATAACCAGATTCGGCAATCGCGATCGTCTCGGGCCATGCTTCGGGCGTCTCTCCGCCTTCGTAGGTTACGACCAGAACAGGCGCAGGCTCCAGCCGCGTCAGCTGCGCCATAACGTCAGGCAATTCGGCTTTGTCCAGAGTTCTGCCGCCCAAGGCCAAACTTCCGTCCTGCGAGACGGACAGCTCTGTGAACGGAGCACTATGGATCAGCGTGTCCTGCTTCAGATTCCACACTTCTTCTTCGGCTGTACGATCGGGCTCGACGGAGCCACCACAATTCGCAAGCGCGGGCATTATGGTGAGGAGAAGCAGGGCTCGGATCACATGATATCCTTGGCAATCAGCAGCACACCACAGATGAGAGTCAGCCAGCCACTCCAACGGAGGAATCTCATGTCGCGCAACTGCGGATAGGCAGCAAGCGCGCGCCTTTCTTCGAAGAAACGATCCTCACCGATATGCATCCGCCCTCGCGCATCCATGGCTCGGCTGCGCGCCGTTATGATCGTAAACGCTCCCCGCCAACACCAGAACGATACCGAAGGCCATCACACCAGCCCCGCATGCTCCAGCGCCTTGTCGACCGCGCGGCGGGCGTGGTCGGAGCAGGCGACCAGCGGGAGGCGGACTTCGTCGGTCATCCAGCTTTGCGTGCGGCTCAGCGCATATTTCACCGGCGCGGGGCTCGAATCCTCGAACATCGCGTAGTGCAGCGGATAGAGCCGGTCGTTGAGTTCGCGCGCGCGGACCAGATCATTGTCGGCGCAGGCCTTCTGAAACTCGGCGCACAATGCGGGTGCGACGTTCGCGGTCACCGAAATGCAGCCCGAACCGCCTGCGGCGTTGAACGGCAGCGCCAACTCGTCATTGCCCGACAGCTGGCAGAAATCGCGACTGATGCCCATGCGGTGGTCGGAAACGCGCGACAGATCCTCGCTCGCGTCCTTGATCGCCACGATCACCTCGGGGAATTTTTCCGCGAGCTCGCACACCGTTTCCGGCAGAATGTCTGTCACCGTGCGGCCCGGCACGTTGTAGAGCACGATCGGCAGGTCGCCATGTTCGGCGAGGTGGCTGAAATGCGCGATCAGCCCGGCCTGGCTCGGCTTGTTGTAATAAGGCGCGACGCACAGTCCGGCGGTCACCCCGGCCTTCTTGGCGAACTTGAGGTGCAGCAGCGCGTTGTTGGTGTCGTTGCTGCCGCATCCGGCGATGATCGGCACGCGGCCCGCCGCCTGTTCGACGCACATCTCGATCACCCGGTGGTGTTCGGCATTGGACAGGGTCGAGGCTTCGCCGGTGGTCCCGCAGGGCACCAGCGCGGCGCTGCCCTGCTCGATCTGCCAGTCGACCAGCGTGCGGAACGCCGCCTCGTCGACCTTGCCGTCCCGAAATGGAGTGACGAGCGCGGGGATTGAGCCTGAGAACATTTGAGTCGCTCCTGCGTTGAGCTTATATGAGGGGCGAGAAACGGAGCTTTCATCGCCCCATCAATCCCTTCGTTCAGTGCCTGATAAGGAGCCAGCGGCCATAATGTCCAGCATGACCAGACTCCCCTTTTTGGCGCTTGCGCTAGTTTCCACCACCTCGATCGTCCCCCCCGCCTACGCGCAGGATGCGTCGAGCTGGGATCGTGCGCGCGCAGACCTGATAGCGTCCGCCCCCTCACAGATGGCGCAGGTCGTCGCGCGGTGGGACTATCTGATCGGTCAGGACAGCCTGCCCTTCACCGAATATGCGAGCTTCCTGCTCGCCTACCCGGACTTCCCGCAGGACGATCGCCTGCGCGTGCGGGCAGAGAACGCGCTGGACGAAAGCGTTGCCAGCCCGGAAAGCTTGGTCGCCTTTTTCGACGCGCTGCCGCCGCTCACCAATGCGGGCAAGGCCCGCTACGCGCTCGCACTGTCCTCCGTCGGGCGGCCCGAAGCCGCCACTATTGCCCGCGAGGCATGGCGCGGCGGCAGCATGAGCGCGACCAGCGAGCCCTACCTGCTGTCGATCTTCGGCAACCAGTTCTCGCCCGCAGACGACGACGCGCGAATGGACGCGCTGCTGTGGCAGAGCGCGCTGGAAGCCTCGCAGCGGCAGATCAACCGCGTCTCGCCCGCCAAGCGCGACATGTTCATGGCGCGGCTCGCGCTGATCCAGGGCTATTCGCCCGAAAGCCAGGGCCTGCCGGTTCCCCCCGATGCCAATCAGGATGCGGGCTACGTCTATAATCTGGCGAAGTATTACCGCGAAAACCGGCAGCTGCCGCAGGCGATCACGCTGCTCGCCAGCCGTCCTTCGTTCCAGCGCCCCGCCTTCGACCCGGAAGATTTCGTGGGCGAAGCGCTGCGCGTTGCGCGCGGTGCGGGCTCCGACCCGTCCGCGCAGATCGCTGCGAAGGTCGACGATCTGTTCGCGCCGGGCACCGATATCAGCAAGGAAGCCTATCGCCTGCGCGACGACTATACCTCGCTGATGTGGCTGGGCGGGACCAACGCCTACTGGAATCTCGGCCAGCCGGGCCGCGCGGCGCCGCTGTTCTACCGCTATGGCGCGGCGGCGCAGACCCCGCAGACCCGCTCCAAGGGGTTCTACTGGGCAGGCCTCGCCTCCGAACGTGCGGGCGACCGCAGCGAAGCCAACCGCTATTACGAGATGGCCGCGCGCTATGCCGACCGTTTCTACGGCCAGCTGGCGCTCGCCAAGCTGGGCCGCGCAGTCCCGCCGCTCGGCGGAGACAGCGTCGCCCTGCCCACCGCGCAGCAACGCGCCGAATTCGAGAATGCGGCGCTGACCAAAGCGGTGCGCGAAGTGGCCCGCGGCGCTCCGTGGCGCACCGGGATCCAGTTCTACCAGGCGATTTCGGATCAGGCCGATACGCCCGAGGAACACGCGCTGGTCGCCGAACTAGCGCGCGAGACGGGCCGCCGCGATCTGGCGGTCAACGTCGCCGAAGCCGCTGCGGCGGACGGCCATCGCGGCTTCGTCAGCCAGGGCTTCCCCACCGTCACCCCGCCGGGTGGCGCGAACTGGACGATGGTTCACGCGATCGCGCGGCAGGAAAGCCAATTCGCCGCCAATGCGATCAGCCACGCCGGCGCGCGCGGCCTGATGCAGCTGATGCCGGGCACCGCACGCGAACAGGCGGGCAAGCTGGGGCTTGGCTATGACCGTGAAAACCTGATCGCGGTCCCAAGCTACAACATGCAGCTGGGCGATGGCTATTTTGCCCGCATGATGAGCTATTATGGCGGGTCCTACCCGCTCGCCATCGCGGCCTATAACGCGGGCCCGGGCAACGTGAACAAGTGGCTGCGCGCCAATGGCGACCCGCGCGATGGCGGGATCGACTGGGTCACCTGGATCGAGCGGATCCCGATCTACGAGACCAAGAACTACGTCCAGCGCGTGATCGAGAATGCCGCAGTTTACGAGCAGCTCAATCCCGACCGCGCGCAGTTCGGCAAGCCCAGAATGGCGGGTGACTTCCTGCGCTGAGCCGCGCTAGGCTGCGGGCATGAAAGGCGACAATCCGATCACTCCCGCGGGCTATTCCGCGATGAAGGCGCGTTACGACCACCTGCTGGGCACCGCCCGGCCCGAGATCGTGGAGATCGTCAGCTGGGCGGCGGGCAATGGCGACCGCTCCGAAAACGGCGACTATCTCTATGGCCGCAAGAAGATGCGCGAGATCGACCGCGAACTGGCGCATCTCGCCCGCCGGATGAAGTCCGCGCGGGTGATCGACCCCGCCGACCAGCCCAACCGTGACCGCGTGTTCTTCGGCGCGACCGTGACTCTGGTGGACGAGGACGACCGCGAGAAAGTGCTCACCCTGGTCGGCAACGATGAGGCGGAGGCGAGCGAGGGCCGGATCGGCTGGGGCTCGCCCATGGCACGCGCGCTGCGCGGCGCAGAGGTCGGCGATTTGCGGATGGTCAAAGGCCCGACGGGCCTGCGCGAATGGGAAGTTCTCAAGATCTCCTATCCCGAACGCAAGGGCGCGGCAGCATGAAGCGCGCAGTCATTCTGCTGGGGGCACTGGCCACGCTGGCGAGCCCCGCTGTGGCCCGCTCCTCGCTCGGCGTGTTCGACGACTGGGGCGCGTTCCGCGATCCGCGCCTGCCGCGCTG
The DNA here is from genome assembly GCF_021021475.1 of Citromicrobium bathyomarinum. Classification (GTDB taxonomy): domain Bacteria; phylum Pseudomonadota; class Alphaproteobacteria; order Sphingomonadales; family Sphingomonadaceae; genus Alteriqipengyuania; species Alteriqipengyuania bathyomarina. Next base: position 555,227 of record NZ_JAINWL010000001.1, read on the forward strand.
CTATGCGATCTCCAAGGCGGAGCGCAGCCGGGCGGCGCGCGAGTTCGAGCCTTACGCGACGATCGGCACTTGGCCCAACCGCAAGGTCCGCAATCAGGTGCATGTGCGGCTGTCGCGCCGTCTGGCAAGCGATCCCTCGGTCACCCTGCGGGTCGGCGGCGATAGCTATCGACTGACCGCCGGGGAGGCGGATGCCTGGGCTGAGGACAAGCGGATGGACGCGGCCATCGTCGCCGCAATGCGGTCGGGGACCCGGATGAGCGTCTCCGCCACCGATCGCGGCGGCAACCGCTTCACCGATCGCTACAGCCTGTCGGGCGTCGCCACCGCGATCGACGCGGCAACCATCGCCTGCGCACGCGACTAGCAGCCGACGCAAAAAGGGCGCGGCCCGCCAAGGCCACGCCCTTTCCGTTTACTAGCGACCGATACGCTTAGAAGCGCACGCCCAGGCCGACGGTGACCTGATGACGGTCGGTGTCGACGTCGAACTGGTCGGTATCCGGCAGGGTGCCGTTGAAGTCGACTTTCGCGTCGGAATAGTTCGAATAGCGGTATTCGATGTTGGTGAACATGTTCTTCCCGAAGGCGTATTCGAGGCCGCCACCCACGCGGTAACCGTCGAGATCGTAGTCGGTGTCGAACTCCGTCGTGCCGTCATTGCTGCGCACGTTGAGCTTGGCGTTGGTGTAGCCGCCCTTGGCGTAGAACATCATGTTCGGGTTGGCCTTCACACCGATGCGGGCGCCGACATAGACGTCGCGACCGGCGGAGACATTGCCGAAGCCGAAGCCTTCGAAGTCGCCGTTCTCATAGTCGGTGTCTGCGGTCGAACCGGTCAGTTCGGCTTCCGGGCCGATCACGATGTTGCCGAGATCGACGTCGTACCCGATCGTGGCACCGTAGATGACGCCTTCGGCCGACTGGTCGTTATTGTCGTTGCCATCGTCGTCGACGCTGCTGCCGGCGGTGATCTGATCGTAACCGGTCGTGCCCTGGATACGGAAGCCGGAGAACGGCGAATCCGGATCCACCTGCGCGGCGGCAGGAGAGGCGAGCGCAGCCAGGGAACCCGTGGCGAGAATAGCAAATGCGATTTTCATTTCAGATACTTCCTTCTTTGTCATGCCGTCTGCGATGCGGCACACAGCAAGGAAATGGTTCTCCGCCGACGAAGTTTCATGAATGTCACACAACAAGAAACTGTGGCATTCCGGTAACATTCGTTCGCCCAGCTGACGGTTTCGCACGATCAACGGCAGGAACCGGGCGGCGGCATGTGCGTGCGCCGCTGGAATTTCGCCGCAGAAGCGATTATGTGCGGCTCTCCCATGGCCAATACAGACCTCATGCCCACCCCCGGCGCGTTCGATCCGGTTCCGACCCCGCGCGATATTACGCCTCGGGCGGACGGGCGCGTGGACCTCATCGGCCTGCCCAAGGCGCGCATTCGCGAGCTTTTCGAGGCCGCCGGGCTCGACGCCAAGGCCGCCAAGCTGCGCTCCAAGCAGGTGTTCCACTGGCTCTATCACCGCGGTGTGACCGAGTTCGAGGCGATGACCGATATCGCCAAGACCATGCGCCCGTGGCTGACGGAACGCTTCGTGATCGGACGGCCCGAGGTGGTCGAGGCGCATCACTCGACCGACGGAACCCGCAAGTGGGTGCTGCGCACCGCCGACGGGAACGATTTCGAGATGGTCTTCATCCCCGACGCGGATCGGGGAACCTTGTGCATCTCCAGCCAGGTCGGCTGCACGCTCAATTGCCGCTTCTGCCACACCGGTACGATGCGGCTGGTGCGCAACCTGACGCCGGGCGAGATCGTCGGCCAGGTCATGCTCGCGCGCGACAGCCTCGGCGAATGGCCCAAGGGTTCGATGGCCGGCCTCGACGAGGTTGAGGACAGCGCTGAATACACGTCAGACGGACGCCTGCTGACCAATATCGTGCTGATGGGCATGGGCGAGCCGCTGTATAATTTCGACAACGTCCGCGACGCGATGAAGCTGGTGATGGATGGCGACGGGCTCGCCCTGTCGAAGCGCCGCATCACGCTCTCGACCAGCGGCGTGGTCCCGATGATGGAACGCTGCGGCGAGGAGATCGGCGTCAATCTCGCGGTTTCGCTCCACGCCGTGCGCAAGGACATCCGCGACGAGATCGTTCCGCTCAACAAGAAGTACGGCATCGAGGAACTGCTGCAGGCCTGTGCCGACTATCCCGGCGCCAGCAACGCCCGGCGGATCACCTTCGAGTACATCATGCTCAAGGACAAGAACGACAGCGACGAGGATGCCCGCGAGCTCGTCCGCCTGCTCAAGCAGTATGATCTGCCCGCCAAGGTGAACCTGATCCCGTTCAACCCGTGGCCCGGCAGCGACTACGCAACCTCCCTCCCCGAACGCATCCGCGCCTTTTCGGACATCGTCTTCGAAGGCGGCATCAGCGCGCCTGTTCGCACCCCGCGCGGGCGCGACATTGGTGCGGCCTGTGGCCAGCTGAAGACCGCAGCGGAGAAGAAGAGCCGCGCCCAGCGCGATCGCGAAGCCGCGGAAGCTGCCGAGGAAAAAAGCGCCGCGTGAGCCTGACGGTCGAAGCGATCTGCGCCGGACGCGCAGCCCTGCTTCCCGGCGACAAACGCAGTGCCATCGCCAAATCGCCACTCGAGGGCCCGGTCGAAATCGGGCCGCGCGGTGTGGCGGGCGACGAGCAGGTAAATCGCAAGCACCACGGCTTTCCGGCGATGGCCGTGCATCTCTACCCGGCCGACCACTATGCTTGGCTTAAGGAGCAATTCGACGCTTCATCCGCGCTGGCCGGGCCGGGCAGCATGGGCGAAAACCTGTTCGTTCACGGGGTCGACGAAACCGCAGTCTGCATCGGCGACCGGTTCCGCCTCGGCACCGCGATCATCGAGGTTTCCCAGCCGCGCCAGCCGTGCGCGACGATCGAACGCCATCTGGGCCGCAAGGGCATCGTCAAGGCGATCGTCCAAAGCGGGCGCTGCGGCATGTTCTTTCGCGTGATCCAGCCCGGCCTGGCCAAGGCGGGAGACTCGCTGGACCCGATGGAGCAAGGGGCAGCCGACTGGACCGTCCGGCGCGCTTTTCACCTCGTCTATGCGGGCGGAAAGCCGGATCGCGGCGAGCTGGAAGAACTGGCCAGCCTCCCTCGCGTATCGGATCGGCTGGTCCACGACATTCGCCGCAAGCACCCGGCCACCTGATCGACGCGATCGGCTCTCCGCCTCTTGAAACAATCGCTTGGAGGTGTAACACTCGCATAACACACCAAGGGAGGTTATGCTTGCGCACATTTCTGACAATTCTTGCCGCTTTCGGTCTGGGGCTCTCCACCAGCGCCGCGGCCGATCCCGGCCCGCCGGTCGCCCCGACCGAAATCATGGTCGGCGAGGAACTGCCCTATGCCTATTTTGCCACGCCGGAGGGCGAAGGTCCCTTCCCCGTCATCATCGTACTCGGCGGGAGCGAGGGCGGCGACATGGGCTCTCGCAGTTCGGCCCCACGCTTCATCGAACAGGGCTATGCCGTGCTCGGCCTGCCCTACTACTCGCCCGGCTATCTTCCCCCCGCACGACAGCTGCCCGACCTGCCCGAGGCGTTCGACTCCATTCCGCTCGAAAAGCTGGCGATCGCGCGCGACTGGTTGCGCGCGCGTGACGATGTGCAGGCCGATGCGATCGGTCTATACGGCGTATCCAAGGGTGCGGAATTCGTGCTTGCAGGGGCCAGCCGGATCGACGGATTTGCAGCTGTCGTGGCGATCGTGCCCAGCGACGTGATCTGGGAAGGCTGGGGGCCGCAGGTGAAGCCGGGTGAGGTCAGCAGCTTCTCATGGGCCGGCGAGCCGCTGCCCTTCGTGCCCTACCTGGGCATGGAAGAAGAATTCGCGAAATACGCGATCCCCGGCGCGGTCGTCCGCCTGCGCACGCCGCAGGATGCAGGACGCCGTGCCAATCCCGACCGGGTGCCCGCCGCGCGCATTCGTGTGGAGGATATCGACGAGCCCGTACTGGTCGCGGGCGGCGATGCCGACAATACTTGGAACTCGGGCGGAATGGCGCAGAATATCGCCGAGCGGCGGGCCGAGGCCGGCGGGCTGGAGACGGTCGCGATGATCTATCCGGGCGCAAGCCACGCGCTGTCGGGCACCGGCGTCCAGCGGACCGAGGGTGAATTCCGTTACGACGAAGCCACGCTCGCCGCGCAGCAGGAAATCTGGCCCGCGACGCTCGCCTTCCTCGCCGAGCATCTCAAAGGCGAATGAGCTTCGATCAGGCCACGATCGACTATTACGCGCGGGCCGCGCCGCACTACACCGCCAGCACCGCGCAGGGCCGGCACCGAAACCTCGACCCGTTCCTCGATCGGCTGGAGGCGGGTGCGTCGGTGCTGGAACTGGGGTGTGGCTGCGGCGCGGACGCGGCCCACATGCACAAGCGCGGGTTACGGGTCGACGCAACCGACGCGGCAGCGGCGATGGCACGCAAGGCGCGGGAACGCTTCGACATCCCCGCGCGCGTCATGCGGTTCGACGAGCTTGAAGCGTGCCAGAGCTATGATGCCGTGTGGGCCCATGCATCCCTGCTGCACACCCCGCGCAATGCACTGCCCGACATCCTCGGACGCATTCACCGCGCGCTGAAGCCCGCAGGGTGGCACTTTGCCAATTTCAAGCTGGGCGACGATGCCCACCCGGACGAGGGTCGCGATTTGCTGGGCCGGTGGACCAACCTCCCCAGCCCTGCGTGGCTCGAGCAGACCTATGCCCACGCAGGTTTCGCGGTCGAGGAGGCCGAACGCTATCGGGGCAATGGCTCCGACGGCACCCAGCGCGACTGGTACGCGCTGACCGTCCGCAAGATCGACTGACGGTCGGTCGGTTCGGCGCACCGAGCACGGTTAATCTATCGCGGACTTCGCACGGCTCGTCTGCAAATCGCCAAGCCAACGTATCGTTCATCTGAGGTTGGGGAGCCGGGGCGCTGCTTCGGAATTGGTTGGGACAGAACAATTCGAAGGAGTGACCCGATGAAGATCCCCATGATGGCAATCGCCGCTTCCACCCTCGCCCTGCCCGCCGCCCCCGCGCTGGCCGCAGAGCTTCCCGTCGAGAGCCGCACCAGCACCATTGCGGCCTCGCCCTTCTCCGCCACGCCCGCCAGCGCGCACCAGTATCAGCGCCGCGACTATCGCGATCGGCGCGAGTATCGGCGCGGCTACCGCGATGCGCGGCGCGAGGCGCGCCACGAACGGCGCCTGGATCGCGGCGACCGCGTGTGGCGCGGGCAGGACGGCCGCTACCGCTGCCGCCGCAACGACGGGTCGACCGGTCTGGTGATCGGCGCTGGCGTGGGTGCGCTCGCTGGCTCGCAGATCGCCGCCGATTCGACGCTTGGCGCGATCATCGGAGCGATCGGCGGCGGCCTGCTCGGCCGCGAGATCGAACGCGGCGATCTGCGCTGCCGCTGAGGCGATCATCGCCCAATATGCTGGGGCCGCACACTAAGCCGGTGTGCGGCCCCTTTGTAATATGCGCCCGGACCGATATGGGTCGGCCTGAAAGGAGGGGAGTATGAGCAGGCCGAGCGTGCTGATCACCGGGGGCGCGCAGCGACTGGGCGCGGCCTTCTCGCGCGCCTTCGCCGAGGCCGGGTGGCACGTGGTCATCCATTACCGATCCTCGCGCGAGGAAGCCGAAGCGCTTGCCGGCGAGCTTCCCTCCGCCGAGATCGCACAGGCGGATTTCGCGCAGGACGGCGCGGCCAATGCGCTGGCGCAGGACCTCTCGGCACGGCTGGAAGACTGGCGCGCGCTGGTCAACTCCGCCGCGATCTTCGAACAGGACAGCGTGACCGCGCTCGACCCGGCGGTTCATGACCGGGCGATGCGGACCAATGCGCGCGCGCCTGCGATGCTCGCGCAGAGCTATCTTGCGCACGCGCGCGCATCATCGGGGCGCCATGTCATCCAGGTGACCGACCAGAAGCTCGCCAATCCGAACCCCGATTTCTTCAGCTACACGATGAGCAAGCACGCGCTCGACGCGACGATCCGGATGCTCGCGATGGGTGCGACGCGGCGCGAGGACCGGGTCTACGGCCTCGCCCCCGGCGCAATCCTTGCGAGCCACGACCAGAGCGAGGAGGAGGCGGAGCGATCCCACCTGCTCAATCTGCGCCGCCGCCGCACCACCCCGGGCGATGTCGCGCAGGCGGCAGTGATGCTGGCAGGCGGCGATCTGGCGAGCGGAGAGACGCTGTTCGTCGATAACGGGCAGCACCTGCTCAGCCAGCCACGCGACGTGATCTATCTGGAACGGGAGGGCGCGCGATGAGGCACTTCGTCTCGACCCGCATCTGGCACTGGATCAACCTGATCGCGATCGTGGTGCTGTTCATGAGCGGGCTGAACATCTCCAACGCCCACCCCTACCTCTATTGGGGCGACTGGGGCTTCTCGCCCACGCAGGCCTGGCTGGCGGTGCCCCGCTTTCCCGGCTGGATGACCATCCCCGATTACTACAGCCTCGCCAAGGCGCGCGACTGGCATCTGCTGATGGCCTTCCCCTTCGCCTTCGGCCTGCTGGGGATGTGGATCGCGATGCTGTGGAACGGGCATTTCCGCCGCGATATCAAGACTACGCGGCGCGAATGGCGCTGGTCCGCGATCAGGGCGGACATTGCCAAGCACCTGCGGTTCGACTTCACCCATGGAGAGGGGAAGTACAACTTCCTCCAGAAGATCGCCTATGGTGCCGTGTTCGGCGTGCTGCTGCCGGGCATGGTTCTGACCGGACTGGCGATCAGCCCGGGAATGGAGCCGAGCCTGTGGTGGCTGGTCGACATCTTCGGCGGGCGGCAGAGCGCGCGATCCCTCCATTTCCTGTGCGCATGGGGGCTGTTCGGGTTCTTCGTGGTCCATGTGGTGCTCGTGCTGCTGAGCGGTCCGGTCGGGCAGCTGCGCGCGATGATCCTTGGTGGAGACCACCAGCCGACAAACCCGCCCTTTGCCCGCCCAGCCAAGCCCGAGGGAGAGAGCGCATGAGCTTCACGATGAAACGCCGCTCCGTCCTGCTCGGCTCGGGCGCGCTGATGCTTGGCGCGTGCACCAAGGTTGGCGACAGCGAGGCGGGGACACGCTTTTTCGAAACCGTCGACGACTGGCAGATGGGCCTGCAACGCGCGCTGCGTGCGCGCAACGCGCTCGTTCCGGAATACGCGCTGGAGGACATCTCGCCCACCTTCCGCGGCAACGGGTCGACCGACCCGCAGAACGATGGCTATCCCGAGCATGTCACCAATGGCTTTGCCGACTGGCGCTTTACCGTCACCGGCCTGGTCGAACGGCCGCTGTCCTTCACGCTCGACCAGATCATGACGCTGCCCCAGCGCACCCAGATCACCCGCCACGATTGCGTCGAGGGGTGGAGCGCGATCGGCCAGTGGACCGGCCCGCAGCTGTCGACCTTCCTCGAACTGGCGCGGGTGCGCGAGGGCGCGAACTACGTCGTGTTCCGCTGCGCCGACGACTATACGCGCGGCCGCTATTACGAGAGCATCGACATGGACGATGCCTACCACCCGCAGACGATCATCGCGCATCGCCTCAATGGCGAGCCGCTGCCGGTCAAGAACGGCGCCCCCCTGCGCGCGCGGGTGGAGCGGCAGCTGGGATACAAGCACGCGAAATATCTCACCGGCATCGAACTGGTCGCGAGCCTCGATGCGATCGGCCTCGGCAAGGGCGGTTACTGGGAAGATTATGGTGGCTATCAATGGTACGCCGGGATGTGACCGCCTTGCGGGCGCAAAGCCCGCTGGATAGAGTCGAGCCCTCTTTACCGAACAGGGCCTACCGAACATGGCGAACGTCTGGAGTGACGAGGAAGTGCGCGTGCTGGTCGGTTGGACGGCCGAGGATTACGGGGCCAGCATGGTCCTGCGTCTGGAAACCGTCACCAACATGCCGCAGAACGCAAACGACGTGCTGGTGTCGCGCATGGTTCTGAACAAGGATCAGGCGGTGCAGCTGGGCAACGTGCTGTTCGAACTTTCAGGCCGCCTGCCGCCCAAGACCGCGAAGCCGCCCTTGCTGGACCGTATGCTTGCCCGCAAGTCGGACTAGGCGCATAGCCGAGGCGTGCCCACAGAGCCCCGCAAGAAGGACTGGCAAACTGCTCGATCAAACGAGATCTAAACCGACCGGGAGCGGCCGCCCGCGCGGCCCCGCTAACCTCCTGTTCTGCCGCTTCCTCGACGGGCACATCAAGTCCGGCGCGCTGGAAGTGGTCTTCGCAGACGGTAGCCGGGCGCAGTTCGGCGCGCCCGGCTCCAACTCACTCGATATCGCGATCCGGCTGACCGATTCGGGCGTCGCGCGCAGCATCCTGCTCGATCCGGCGCTGGGCGCAGCGGAAGCCTTCATGGACGGGCGGCTGGTGATCGAGCGCGGCGATGTGATGGGCCTGGTCGACCTGTTCGCGCGCAATGCCCCGTGGGAGGCAGGGGCGAGCTACAACCGACCCAGCCCGCTCAGGAAACTCGGCAACCGGATCGCCTTCCACGGCGAACAGCTCAACAACGCGGTCCGCAGCCGCGCGAACGTCGCGCATCACTACGATATCGGCAACGCGCTCTACCGCCTGATGCTCGATCCCGAGCACATGCAGTACAGCTGCGGCTACTGGCCGCGCGAGGGCATGACGCTGGGCGAGGCGCAGGAGGCTAAGCTGGCCCATATCGCGGCCAAGCTGGCGCTGGAGCCGGGCCAGCGGGTGCTCGATATCGGGTGCGGCTGGGGCGGCATGGCAATCTTCCTCGCGCAGCGCGCCGGGGTGCACGTCACCGGGATCACCCTGTCCAGGGAACAGGCCGCGCTGGCGCGCGAGCGGGTCACGGCGGCAGGCGTGGAAGACAAGGTCAGCATCGAACTGATCGATTACCGCGACCACGCAGACCAGGGCCACAAGTACGACCGGATCGTCTCGGTCGGCATGTTCGAACATGTCGGGCAGCAGCAGTTCGAAACCTTCTTCCGCTGCACCGGCAAGCTGCTCGACACCGATGGAGTGATGCTGGTCCACACGATCGGCCGCATGGGGGGACCGGGATCGACCGATGCCTTCACCCGCAAGTACATCTTCCCCGGCGGCTATATCCCCGCGCTGAGCGAAACCGTCGCCGCGAGCGAGAAGAGCCGCCTGATCGCCACCGATGTCGAGACCTGGCGGCTGCACTATGCGCACACGCTGCGCGCCTGGTACGCCAAGTGCGAAGCCAATCGGGACCGGATCGTGCAGATGTACGACGAGAGGTTCTACCGCATGTGGACCTTCTATCTGGCAGGAGCCACCGCCGCGTTCGAAAGCGGGACCATGTGCAACTACCAGCTGCAATTTGCACGCCACCGCCATGCCCTGCCCTTCTCCCGCGATTACATGGCGCAGGCGGAGAAGGATCTGCTCGCCAAAGGGTGACCCGCTGCGTCCCGATCCGGCCAAGCGATTGATTTCGGCGGCTTCCGACCCCAGATTGGGTTCTGGACGTTTGCAGGAGCAGGCACATGGCAGGTGGATGGGCGCGCGATGGCGCGGTTCAGGACCAGATCGACGATACCGTATCCGACGCGGTCAGCGCGGCGCGATCGCGGATGCCGACCGGCGAGAGCGAGCAGTGGTGCGTCGAGTGCGGGGAAGAGATTCCCGAAAAGCGCCGCGCCGCGCTACCCGGAGTGAAGCGGTGCGTGCAATGCCAGTCCGGCCTTGATGCTTCCGTGCGCAGCAGTGGCATCAACCGTCGCGGCAGCAAGGACAGCCAGTTGCGCTGAACTGCGCCTGTTGCTGGCCGCAATCCGCGTTGCGCGGTTCCCCGGTCGCTGCTAGCCGCGCGGCATGAGCAACAACGCCAGCACCAATAACCGCGTCGTCCTCGCCTATTCGGGCGGCCTCGACACTTCCGTCATCGCCAAGTGGCTCGAAGTCGAGCGCGGGCTGGAGGTCGTCACCTTCACCGCCGATCTTGGCCAGGGCGAGGAGCTGGAGCCTGCCCGCCGCAAGGCGCAGGCGATGGGCATTCCCGACAAGCACATTTTCATCGAAGATCTGCGCGAGGAATTCGTGCGCGACTTCGTGTTCCCGATGATGCGCGCCAATGCCCGTTACGAAGGCGACTACCTGCTCGGCACCAGCATCGCCCGCCCGCTGATTTCAAAGCGGCTGGTCGAAATCGCGCGCGAGACCGGCGCCGGCGCCATCGCCCACGGCGCGACCGGCAAGGGCAACGACCAGGTTCGCTTCGAACTGAGCGCCTACGCGCTTGATCCCGACGTTACCGTGATTGCGCCGTGGCGCGAATGGGACCTGACCAGCCGTACCGCGCTGATCGCCTGGGCCGAGTCGCACCAGATCGAGGTGCCCAAGGATAAGCGCGGCGAAAGCCCGTTCTCGACCGACGCGAACCTCCTCCACACCTCGTCCGAGGGCAAGGTGCTGGAAGACCCGTGGGAAGAGACGCCCGACTACGTCTATTCGCGCACCGACAATCCCGAGGATGCGCCGGACACCCCGGAATATATCACGCTTTCGTTCGAGAAGGGCGATGGCGTCGCGCTCAATGGCGAGGCGATGAGCCCTGCCACGCTTCTCGCCGCGCTCAACGATCTGGGCCGCAAGCACGGCATCGGGCGGCTCGATCTGGTCGAGAACCGCTTCGTCGGCATGAAAAGCCGCGGGATGTACGAGACGCCGGGCGGCGAGATCTACGCCCGCGCGCATCGCGGGATCGAACAGATCACGCTCGATCGCGGGGCGGCGCATCTCAAGGACGAGCTGATGCCGAAATACGCAGAGCTGATCTACAATGGCTTCTGGTTCAGCCCCGAGCGCGAGATGCTGCAGGCGGCGATCGACCACAGCCAGGAACGCGTTTCCGGCGACGTGCGTCTCAAGCTGTACAAGGGCAATGCCTCGGTCGTCGGTCGCCGCAGTCCGCACAGCCTCTATTCCGAAGCGCACGTCACGTTCGAGGATGACGCCGGCGCATACGACCAGCGCGATGCGCAAGGGTTCATTTCGCTCAACGCCTTGCGGTTGAAATTGCTGGCAAAACGCGACCAGCGCAGCGGAAATTAGGGAATTCGCGCAATAACCGGCAAGGAGCGCGAAAGGTCCGAAGCTTTCCGTTCAAATGTGGCGAAAGCGCGGCGAGCCGCCTTCGGCCGTATTCCTTCTTGGCGAAGTGGGCCTAATTTGCCCCGCCATGGACGGGAACAAAAAGACCCTTCGCCGCGCTGCGCTCCCCACGCTCGCGCTTGCCGTGCTCGCTCTGCCGCTCGCAGGCGCCGGAGCGCAGGACGCGCCGGGCCAGCAGCCGCTGGTCGCCGACCTCTCGGCAGAAGCACGCCCGGTCTCGCTGACCGACGAGCGTGTGCCCGCGGTCGATCAGTTCGACGCCAGCTTCGCACGCTTCGATGTTGCGCCGCCGATGCCGGAGGCGAGCGCGCGCGCGGTCGATCTCGACCAGATCGATCCGCCGATCGAAGCCGAACCGGCAGTGTGGCGCAGCGGCGTCGCTTCCTATTACGGCGCGCGCTTCAACGGTCGCCCCACCGCCAGTGGCGAGCGTTTCGATATGAACGCTCTCACCGCCGCGCATAAGACACTTCCCTTCGGCACCAGGGTGCGCGTCACCAATCCGCGCACCGGCAAGAGCGTGGTGGTGCGCATCAATGACCGCGGGCCCTATGCGCATGGGCGCGAGATCGACGTCTCGCGCGCTGCGGCGGTCGAGCTCGGCCTGATCCAGCGCGGCCACGGCACCGTGGAGCTCGCGCTGATCGACTAGCGCTTGCTGCAGGTTCCCCTCGACTGCAGTTCAAGCAGACTGGCTAATCCAACTCACGCTACAGCTTCAGCTCGCTGACATCGCGAAAGGCGCCGATCGTGCCGCGCGGGAAGGTGTTGAACGCGATCGAATAGCGGTTCTGGTTCGACCGGTTCTCCTCCACGAAATGGAGGATCGAGCTGGAGAACAGTACCAGATCGCCCTGTTTGGGCACCACCGCATTGCGCGGCGCGTTGTAGATGTTGGTTCGCCCACTCTCGATCCCCAACTCGATCTGGCGGTAGCCGGTGGTCCGCTCGAAGATCATGTTGCCCGGCGGATCGGGCATCGGCGCGTAATACAGCGATCCCGAGACCAGCGAGTTGGAGTGCGTGTGCGCATGCATCCCCACCCCGGGGGGGTTCATCAGTGCCCAGCTCTGCGTCACCTCCAGCCGGCTGCTCACACCCATCACATCGTGGGCGTAGGTCTCCAAGGCAGCGTGGACCGCCTGCTTGATGCTTTTGAGCTCGCGCCGGTCGAACAGGTAGAGATCCTCGGAAATGCGGTTGATCTGGTTTTCGAGCATCGTCACCGACTGGATGAACTCGACCTGCTCGGGCGAGATCGCGTGGCCGATATTGGTCACGAACACCGGCTCCGCGAACAGCGGCTTGACGCTGTACTCCGCATTCGCCGCAGCTTTCCGCGCGCTGGCTGTCGCCATGGTAGCAATCCCCCAATTGCCGTTTCGGATCGCACGATAGCTATCCGGCGCGGCGGGGTTGTGCAAGGCGCGCGATAGGCCTTCGCGCAAAAGGCAAGCCCTTCTCTGCGAACGACATCATCTCATCGACCAGCGACATCATCGCGACACCGCGCAAACCGCTGGCCACCCCAAGCCACCGGGGCTAGACTTTGCCCGGCAGCTGGGGGCGGCGGTATGAGCGAATTCGACATCACATTCGAACTGTTCACCCTGCTGCTGGGCCTGACCATGGCCGAGGTGCTGGCCGGCTATGCCCGCACCTACAAGCTGCGCAGCCGCATCCGCCACAACCGGCTGGCCTATGGCGACCAGGGCGGCGACGGCGTGGTCCAGCAGGTTCGCATCGGCTGGCTCGTCCCGCTCTCCGCCGCGGTCGTGCTGTTCCACCAGGCGACCTTCTGGCTGTTCATGTTCGACGTGCAGGGCAACGTCCCGCTCAACTTCCTCAGCCTGATCTGCGTGCTCGGCGTGATCGGCTGGTACTACCTGATCAGCGCCGCGCTGTGGCCGGACGAGCCCGAGGCGTGGCCCGATTTCGACGCCTACTACATGGCCCACCGCCGCTTCATCTGGTTCGGCGTGATCGCGGTCGCACTGCTCGCCGATTTCGGCCGCGCGCTGTTCGAGCCGCCGCTGGAGCCGACAACCGCGCCCGCATGGATCGTGAGCACGGTCGACTGGACCAACAATGTCGGCTCGGTCGCGATCCTCGCCATGCCCTTCATCCGCTCGCGCCGGTGGGCGATCGCGGTGCTGGTGGTGCTCAACCTGCACTTCGTGGTGCTGGCCGTATTCTCCCCCTGGATGTTCATCTGAGGCGCGTTCCGCGCCCGGCCTGACACACCTGACACACAGTCCAGGGGTTAAAAACGCACCCCCTCCCCGCCCGCGTGCATCAGGCCGCCCGATCCCCTTCCTCATCGGCATAGTGCTGGACCATTTCGGGCGCATCGAGCAGCTCGTCGAGCGCGGTATCGAACCCTATCGCCGCGTGATAGGTCGCCGGGTTCTGCGTCAGCCGGTCGAGCCGCGCGAGATGCGCGAGCAGCAGCCGCGCGTCGTAGCGGCGGCGCGTCGCCACCGCCTCCCCGTGGTAAAAAATCGTCTCCTCCACCCCGTTGAGCGCGCGGTCCGCCAACACCGCCTCGACCTGCGTGCGCGCGACCAGCAGCGCGGCATCCCACAGCTGCTCGAACCGGCCGCACGCCCGCCGCATCCGGTACGCGGTCGAGCGCGAGACCCCCGCCGCCCCGCACGCCGCGCGGACATTGCCGCCCTGCGCCAGCGCATCGAGGAAATCGGCCTGCTGCTCCCGGCTGAACTGTTCGGGGATCGCGGGCAGAGCCGCCTCGTCCTGCGGCGCGAGCGCGAGGCGGGTTTCGGGCGTATCGGCGGTATCGGCGAGATCGGGCATGGAGCATCGGTCCGTAAGCTGGCGCAGCCCAGACGGCGCGCGGGGTGAGACGGACCGGATCATCTAGAGGCGAAACCACGTGTAGGACAGGTTTTGTGCGAGGGCGCGAGATCGCGCGGGCGTAGTCGCCCTCCCCCCTCGCCCCCTATCGTCGGCCCGGACTTGATCCGGGCCAGTGCTTCTTCTTCACCTCGCCTGGCCAATCGCGCCAATGCCGCCCCGATTGAACCGCTGTTGAGCCCCAACCAGCCAAGCAGGGAAACAAAGCCTTGGCCCGGATCAAGTCCGGGCCGACGATTAAGAGAATGCAGCGAAACCTACCGCCCCCGCAATTCCTCCCGCACATGCACGGTCACCGAGACCGCACGCCCGAGCAGCACTTCCTCGTTGCGCATATGGCGCAGCAGCTGCGCAGGCGTCTGCAAGGCGCGCTTCCCGATCCGGCCCGCGTCGACATGGCGCTGCCACTCCTCATACGCGACGCGCGCCGAGAGCGGTGGCCCGCCCATAAGGTCGGGGTGCTGTGGGGCAGGTTTGGACATGAGGGTGCCTCTCGGGTTGGTGGGTGGGGACCGGAGAGGCTAGTGGGGGAGAGGGATGTAGGACACATCTTTACATACGTCCGATCCTTGCCAATACCGAGATGAAGACCATTGCCTGAAGGGTCGTATAAGTGAAAATCGTACAAGATCTCGAACTAGAAATTTCGAAATGCGAATTTGACCCAGTTCAGAGAGCCTGCTTCCGTATCGCCGGTAGGTCCTTAGGGCTTCTCGCGTACAGATTACGAGATCATGTCGACAGCCAGTATGTCCAATTGGAGGACACCTTTCGCAGCCTTCTTATCTGTAGTAGCCAGCTGAACGGCTCAAACCCGGTGCTGTCGTCTGTCGCGAATCAGTATCTAAAAAAGCTACAAAGGCATCTTCAAGACAATCGCTTGATGATTTGCTTCAGAGCGGGACTTGAATCGACCCTCCCGCGAACAAAAGCGCAGAGAATGGAGATACTCCGGCGCTGCGCACAATCCTCCTTTGACAATTCGATCAACTTCGCTTCCGAGTTGAGTGATATTCCCGCACCTGCGAATTACACTGACAGGATGGTCGCGGTAGATGAATTGAAAAATGAAACTTGGAATTATTTAAAGAAGGATCTTTCCGATGTAATCGGAATCTATCGCACGAAGCGAGGAGTGGGTACACTTCCGCCAGCCCTGAATCCGAACCACTCACTGTATAGGTCTTGGCTACTCCTTAAAGAGAGGCTTCAAGCCAGGAGCGAAACATGGAACGTTTGGATCGAGTGGTACGAATTTCGATTTCTCGGAAAGACATCGAGCAAGGTTCCTAACGGCCTTTGGAAATCTATTGAAAATAAACTCTGTCTTAGACATGACTTTATGTCTTCTGACGATGTCACGACGATCAATGGAATATTTGCGGAACAAATATTAGAAGAGGTCGAAGCGCTGGTTGATTACCAAGCAAGCGTTGAATTTTCACAGACCGCCCCGTCTGTAACTGTTTCAAATGGAACTATTGAAATTAGCGACCCTCCGACTGCGCGGTTAAGCGGCCAAAACCACATTGCGTTTTCCGAGCTTCAAGATGCGTTAAACGCTATGAAAGCAGAGTGCGATAAGAATAGCGCTTCTCATCTCAAAGATGATATTGATAGCTACGATAATTCGTTCGGTTCAACTGGGTGGGAAAATCCCATCCCTTTCGCAATAAGAGGCGATCGCCTCAGGAGACTTCTCGACATTCATTTAGCAAAAGACGCTGGATCAGATATCCCAGATATCTCTGACCAGACCTTATTCTGCTTCCAGAACTTGGTTCGGGCGCACAACTTCGCAGTATCCATTCATCCAGACACCCGAAAAATCGACGATCAACTGAATGAAGGTCTACGGGGACTAGATTCCGATCCGTTAGAAATATTCCGTGAAATTTCACGAATATATCAAGCGAAGGTTGTAATTGATAAAAACTCGAGAGAAACTCTTGATTTTTTGCGAAAAGGAATAGATGCAGATTCTGACTCAGCCAGTAAAGTATTGTTGGCATTTGGATTTATTGGCAATGTCGTACAGTCAGCATCGGGGTGGATTTGGAGAAACAGAAAGGCTCTTGCGGCTGGTTCTGTAACTTTAGGTGGCGCGCTGCTCGCCACCGCCAAATGGATGCTTGCTCAAGAAGCATGGCTCCTCGCAAATTTTAGCGTTAACTCACAGATAGGCGCACTTCTAAGGTCGGTACTTGAGATACTTAAATCTCTACCAATTTGAAATTTCGCCATTCCTCAAACTATTCGCGCTCTTTAAATCGGGTTTATCGCCTTAATCTATTTTCACCGGGTAAACGTTTAGCTTTTCAAATTTTAAGCGCCCGTATTATCTTGAGTATCGCTTAACGCCCGTGGGGCACCTAGTCTGCACCGGGTTTAGTCCGGCGCAGACGAACTTCAGATCACATTCTCACTCCGCCGGTTCGGCCTGCCTTTCCAACATCGGCTTTAGATAGCTGCCCGTATAGCTCCCACTCACCGCAGCCACCTGCTCCGGCGTACCCTCCGCCACAATCTCCCCGCCGCGCACACCGCCGTCCGGGCCGAGGTCCACCAGCCAGTCGGCGGTCTTGATCACGTCGAGGTTGTGCTCGATCACCACCACGGAGTTCCCCTGGTCGACCAGCCGGTGGAGCACTTCCAGCAGCTTGCGCACATCCTCGAAATGCAGCCCGGTGGTCGGCTCGTCGAGGATATAGAGCGTCTGCCCGGTGCTGCGCTTGCTCAGCTCCTTGGCCAGCTTCACACGCTGCGCCTCGCCGCCCGACAGCGTGGTCGCCTGCTGGCCGACCTTGATATAGCCCAGCCCCACCTCGTTCAGCATCGCCATCTTGTCACGGATCGGGGGGACCGCCTTGAAGAAGCTTTCCGCATCCTCGATCGTCATGTCGAGCACGTCGGCGATGGAGTGGCCCTTGAACTTCACCTCCAGCGTTTCGCGGTTGTAGCGTTTGCCGTCGCATTCCTCGCAGGTGACGTAGACGTCGGGCAGGAAGTGCATCTCGATCTTGATCAGGCCGTCGCCCTGGCACGCCTCGCACCGGCCGCCCTTGACGTTGAAGCTGAAGCGGCCGGGCTTGTACCCGCGCGCCTGGCTTTCGGGCAGGCCGGCGAACCAGTCGCGGATCTGGGTGAAGGCGCCGGTATAGGTCGCCGGGTTGCTGCGGGGCGTGCGGCCGATCGGCGACTGGTCGATCTCGATCACCTTGTCGCAATGCTGCAGGCCGGTGACCTTGTCGTGCGCGCCTGCGATCACCCGCGCGCCGTTCAGCTCGCGCGCGGCGGCGGCGTAGAGCGTGTCGATGGTGAAGCTCGACTTGCCCGAGCCGGAGACGCCGGTGATGCAGGTGAAGGTGCCCAGCGGGATCGACGCGGTGACGTTGTTGAGGTTGTTGGCGCGCGCGCCGTGGACGGTCAGCTTGTGCTTGTTGCCCTTGCGGCGCGTGGCCGGGACTTCGATCTCGCGCGTGCCGTTCAGGTACGCCGCGGTGAGCGATTTCCTGGACTTGAGCACCTGTTTCAGCGTGCCCTCCGCCACGATCTCGCCCCCGTGGACGCCCGCGCCGGGGCCCAGGTCCACCACATAGTCGGCAGTGCGGATCGCGTCCTCGTCATGCTCGACCACGATCACCGTGTTGCCGAGGTCGCGCAGCCGCTTGAGCGTTTCGAGCAACCGGTCGTTGTCGCGCTGGTGCAGGCCGATGCTCGGCTCGTCGAGCACGTAGAGCACGCCCGAAAGCCCGCTGCCGATCTGGCTGGCGAGGCGGATGCGCTGGCTCTCGCCGCCTGACAGCGTGCCCGACTTGCGGTCGAGGTTGAGGTAGTCGAGGCCCACGTTGTCGAGGAAGCCCAGCCGCTCGTTGATTTCCTTGAGGATCGCGCGGGCGATCTGCTGCTGCTGGTCGGTCAGGCGTTCGGGCAGGTTCTCGAACCACACCTTCGCATCGCCCACGCTCATCTGCGACGGGGTCGCGATGTCGATCGCGTCTTCGCCGGAGCCGGGCGTCCCGCCGATCTTCACCGCCAGCGCCTTCTCGTTCAGCCGCTTGCCGTGGCAGGTCTCGCACGGCTGCGCGGTCTGGAACTTGCTCAGCTCGTCGCGCATCCACGCGCTTTCGGTCTGCAGCAGGCGGCGGTTGAGGTTGCCGATCACGCCCTCGAACGGCTTGTTGACCGTGTACTGCTTGCGCCCGTCCTTGAAGGTCAGCGGTACGCGCTTCCCCTTGGTGCCGTAGAGGATGACGTCCTGGTTCTCCGTGCCCAGCTCCTGCCACGGGGTGGTCAGGTCGAAGCCGAACTCCTTCGCCAGGCTGGCGAGCACCTGCATGTAATAGGGCGACGGCGGATTGCTCTTCGCCCACGGCATGATCGCGCCCTGCTTCAGCGTCAGCGCCTCGTTCGGCACCACCAGCTGCGGGTCGAACAGCTGCTTCTCGCCGATCCCGTCGCACGTCGCACACGCCCCCTGCGGCGCGTTGAAGGAGAACAGCCGCGGCTCGATCTCCTCGATCGTGAACCCGCTGACCGGGCAGGCGAACTTTTCGGAGAAAACGATCCGGTTGGCGGGCACGCCCGCGCCCTTGAGGTTGCCCTCCCCCGTATCTTCGCCCTCGCGCCCCGGCACCACGCCATCGGCGAGGTCGACGTAAGCAAGCCCCTCGGCCAGCCGCAGCGCGGTTTCGAACGAGTCCGCCAGCCGCGTTTCCAGCCCTTCCTTCACCGCGAGGCGATCGACCACCACTTCGATGTCGTGCTTGAACTTCTTGTCGAGCGCGGGCGCGTCCTCGATCGGGTAGATCTCGCCGTCGATCCGCACGCGGGTGAAGCCCGCCTTCTGCCACTCGGCCATTTCCT
Source organism: Citromicrobium bathyomarinum (assembly GCF_021021475.1). Classification (GTDB taxonomy): domain Bacteria; phylum Pseudomonadota; class Alphaproteobacteria; order Sphingomonadales; family Sphingomonadaceae; genus Alteriqipengyuania; species Alteriqipengyuania bathyomarina. The sequence continues at coordinate 574,181 of NZ_JAINWL010000001.1, forward strand.
TACGGTATTCGCCCTTGCGGCCGCGCACCACCGGCGCGAGCAGGTAGAGCCGCGTGCCCTCGGGCAGCGCCATCACCCGGTCGACCATGTTGGAAACGGTCTGCGCCTCGATCGGCAGCCCGGTCGCGGGCGAGTACGGCACGCCCACCCGCGCCCACAGCAACCGCATGTAGTCGTAGATCTCGGTGACGGTCGCCACGGTCGAGCGCGGGTTCTTGCTCGTCGTCTTCTGCTCGATCGAAATCGCGGGCGAGAGCCCTTCGATATGCTCGACATCGGGCTTCTGCATCATCTCGAGGAACTGGCGCGCGTAGGCGGAGAGGCTCTCGACATAGCGCCGCTGACCTTCCGCGTAGATCGTATCGAAAGCGAGCGAGCTCTTCCCCGAGCCCGAGAGCCCGGTGATGACGATCAGCGAATCCCTCGGCAGGTCGATATCGACGCCCTTGAGGTTATGCTCGCGCGCACCGCGCACGGAGATTTTGGTAAGTGCCATGGTGGGCGTGTTCCATATCTGTTCTTGAAGCGCAACGCGACCTGCGCCATTGTCGACCACCAAGATAGGATTCAGGGGACTACCCGCAATCGTAGCTTTAGCTGTGACGGGGAAAGAGGCAGGTACGACTGATGGCTAGCCATACCTTTTACGAATTTTTTGCCGGTGGCGGCATGGCTCGTGCGGGGCTTGGCAGCGCCTGGAAATGCTTGTTTGCCAACGACTTTGATCAGAAAAAGGCCGCAATATATCGCGCAAATTGGGGCGATGAAGAGATGTGGTGCGGTGATGTCGCGGATGTCGACCATCGCCAGCTTCCCGGCGATCCCGATCTGGTCTGGGCTTCTTTCCCGTGCCAGGATTTGTCGCTCGCCGGAAATGGAACGGGTCTTAACGGCTCAAGATCAGGTGCATTCTGGCCGTTCTGGAATGTCATCGAGGGTTTGATCGCGGAGAGGCGAAAACCTCGAACAGTCGTTCTGGAGAATGTCTGCGGTCTGCTCACATCGCGAAACGGGGACGATTTCTCTGCCCTTTGTGCCGAGGTGGCCCGAGCCGGGTATTGGCTTGGCGGGGTAGTTGCCGACGCGAAGGACTTTGTCCCCCAGTCCAGGCCGCGGCTCTTTCTGATTGCCGTTGATTCGCATCGGCCCTTGCGCAGCGGTGTCCAGTCAGCTCAACCCTCGCCTCACTGGCACTCGAAGCAATTGCAGACCGCATACGCGCGGCTGCCGACATCTATCCAAGCCAACTGGCTTTGGTTCTGTCCTCCGACGCCTGCGAAGCGCAACCTGAACCTGGTCGATATCATTGAGGACGAACCAACCGGTATCTGTTGGCACAGCGAAGCCGAGACACGACGACTCCTCGACATGATGTCGCCGACAAATCGCGCCAAAGTCGATCTGCACAGTGCGAATTCCAAGACAGCTATAGGTGCAATCTACAAACGCACGCGACGTGTCGACGGCGTAAAAGCGCAACGCGCAGAGGTCAGATTCGACTTGGCCGGATGCCTGCGAACCCCAGGCGGAGGCTCCAGCAGACAGAGCATTCTAGTTTGCCGGGACGGCGAAATTCGTTCACGGCTCCTGTCCACTCGGGAGACCGCACGGCTCATGGGATTGTCCGATAGCTACATTTTGCCCGAACGCTATAACGACGCCTATCATCTGACCGGAGACGGGGTCGTCGTACCGGTCGTGCGCTGGATCAGCCAGCATATCATCGAGTGTGTTCTTGAGGCGGATTTGTCCCATGAAGCCGCTTGAACGGCTACGAGAGTTCGCCGCGCAAAATGAGATGCTCAGCACGCGTGGAGCATTGAACGTGGGGCTCGTGATGACCCGGCGTGCGCGTGATGAGGGCCTACCACTAGATGCAGACGATCATGTCGCGCCGAGCGGATCGCAGGTTCGCGGGCTGAATGGAAAAGCAGGAAACAAGGTTCTCTTCGACCACGGCGTAACCCAGAGCATTGGAACCGAAGCGGGGCGCACCAATCGCGGTGCAGTCGCGCAAATGCGGGCATACGTTGGGTTCCTAAACGAAGAATCAAAGCGAGCTCAATTCGATCTGGATGAATTCGAGGGCTTCTGGGTCGAGCAGGTAAACCGACATTTCGCAACCAAGCCGTTCAAGCTCCGCCGCGAACAAGGCGCTAGTATTCAGTCCATTATTCGCGACCTAATGGAACAGGCTCTTGATCGACAGAGAAAAGGTGCCGGAGCAATGGTGCTTGGCACGATGCTGCAGCATCTCGTCGGCGCAAAGTTGGAAGCCGCGCTTGCAGGCAGCGTGAGTATAAAGCATCATGGCGCAAATGTGAGCGATAATGATGCGCGCGGCGGCGACTTCGATATTGGCAACACAGCCATTCACGTGACTGCTTCACCTAGCGACCTCTTGCTAGAAAAGTGCCGTAAGAATCTGCACTCTAGTATTCGTCCGATGATTGTAACAACTCCCAAAGGTGTTTCGGGCGCAGAAAATCTAGTCGAAAATCAGGGCCTTCAGGGAAGGATCGAAATCTACTCGGCAGATCAATTCATCTCGTTGAACATTAATGAACTGGGCGTGTTCTCGGATAAATCGATATCGGACGCGCTGTATGATGTGATCAACCGCTACAATCGCATCGTTAGTGACCATGAAGACGATCCAAGTTTGTGCATTGAATGGACCTGAGCCTGTCCTTTTCCCCTGGCGATACACAGCTAGTGCCTTCGTGCCATTTTCGTATGAAGGCGTGAAAGACGCTTCCGGAACATCCCCGCCCCGCAACCGCTGAGCCCTCGAACTCCCAATTCGAAGGACCACACCCATGAAAGTACTCGTCTCCGGCGCAACCGGACACACCGGCAAGCGCCTCGTCCCGCAGCTCATCGAAGCGGGGCATTCGCCCATCGCGCTGGTGCGCGACGGTTCCGACACCTCGTCGCTCCCCGATGGATGCGGCACGCGCAAGGGCGACCTGACCGACCTTCCGCAGGATGTTTGCGAAGGCATCGACGCGGTGATCTTCGCCGCAGGCTCGGGCAGCAAGACCGGGCCGGAGATGACCGACAAGGTCGACCGCGATGGCGCGAAGGCGCTGGTCGACCGGGCCAAGGCGGCGGGCGTGAAGCGCTTCGTGATGCTGAGCGCGCGCGGCGTGGACGATCCCGATCCGGACTCGGACCTCTATCACTACGCGCTCGCCAAGAAGGCAGCGGATGAGCACCTGATCGCCTCGGGCGTGCCCTACGCGATCATCCGCCCCGGCGCGCTGACGCATGACGACGGCAAGCGCGACATCCGCCTCGGCGACGATGTCGAAGGCGACGGCACCACCGCACGCGGCGACCTTGCCGCGGTACTGGTGCGCGCGGTGGACGATGCTGCGCTTGAAAACCGCGTCGTGCCGATGGAATCGCACGGCATTTGACGAAACGGGCGGCGGAGAGGACAGGAGCGCCATGCACCGCCTCTTCGTCGCCCTTCGTCCGCCCGAGGCCATCCGCGATCCGCTGATCGACACCATGGAGGGCGTCGAGGGCGCGCGGTGGCAGGCAGACGAGCAGCTGCATCTGACGCTGCGTTTCGTCGGCGAGGTCGACCGGGCGCAGGCCAATGATCTGGCGAGCGCGCTGGAGGCGGTGCGTGCGCCGCGCTTTGCTCTGGACCTGCGCAGCGTCGGTACTTTCGAGCGCAAGGGCCGGGTCGGCTCGCTGTGGGCCGGGGTCGAAGAAAGCGAGCCGCTGAACATTCTCCAGCGCCGGGTCGAGCGTGCGTGCCGCGCCGCCGGGCTGGAGCCGGTGAAGCGCAAGTTCGTGCCGCATGTGACCATCGCGCGGGTCAATGCCTCGACCGGGCCGATCGGCGGGTGGCTGGCGCAGCATTCCCGGCTCGCGCTGCCGGTGTGGCAGGTCGAAACGTTTCATCTTTATGAGAGCCGGCTGGATGCAGGCGGCGCGCATTACGAGCCGGTGGTCGCGTTCCCCCTGACGGATTAGCGCATCAGAACAGCGTCTGCTTCACCGGGACCGTCAGCCCCACTTGCTGCGCGATCATGCCGACCCATTCGCCGACCTTGGCGATCTCGTCCTCCACCACCGCACTGTGGGTGGCTTCGCGGTCGCGGATGGATTTCTCGGTGAAATCGGCTCCGGTCTTGGCGTCGCGGGCGAAGACGGGGCCTTGCGCGATTTCCTCCGCTCGGGCGGGGTCAATCGCGACCCCGGTGAAGCTGCCGATCGCAGCCAGCGTCTCTGCCCGCGCGCCATCGAAGCGGTCGCCGTCGAGCACACGGACACGGTCGCCATATTGCCGCGCGATCGCATCGAGATAGCGCTGATTGAGGAACCACGCGAGACCGGCAGCCTGCAGGTCGGTCATCAGGAATTGCTCGCGCCCGTCCATTCCGAGGTCGAGCGGGGCGTAGCCCATCATTTCAAGATAGAGCTGGCGCCCCCAGCGCCGCCCCATCATCCCCTTGCGGATCACCGCTGCGAGGAAGCTGGGCAGTGGGTTGGTCATGAGGATCGCGCGCGCCTGCGGTGCCGCGTTCATCAGCGCGGGGACCAGCCGGTTGGCATGGTTGGTGGGCTTGACGAACACCGCCTCGCCCTCACCCCACGGTCGCGCGAGCAGCTGCGTCACCGGGGCGATCAGCGGCTCGCCCGCCTGCCCTGCATTGACGAGGCTGGCGATAATCCCCGGCTCGCTCAGCCCTGCGGACACGCCCGGTATGTCGAGCGCCCGAACCAGCAGGGTCGATCGGCAGAAGGCGGTGTGGAAGATGAAATGCAGCGGGCCGGTTTCGGGCGAGAGGCCCTGCACTTCTGCGAGCGGCAGCGCACGGGCCTGCCCGGTGCGATCGGCGAGAAAGCCGGTATCGGCCAGCGCGGCGCGCTCGACCCGCAGAAACTCCATCGTGCCCGCGACGGGATCGATCCGGTGGGGCAGCCAGTGCGGGTCTGCGGCGAGAGTTTTGGCGTCGGACATGCCCAGCCGGTAGCCCAGCGCGGCAGCCTTCGCAAAGGGCGCAAATCGGTCGCCAACCGCTCCGAAACGTTAACGAGGCCCGACGAGTTGCGGACCTATCCTACGCCTCGCCCGTTGAAAGAGTAAGATAACAGGAGGAAACCGCATGATCGCCCGCGAGGCGACAGCAAGCAGCAGGGGCGCAGATGCCGTGGGAGGCCGGGAATGACCGGCCCCACCACTATTCGCGACCACTCGGGGCCGAATATCGCGCGCAAGAAGCGCGGGGCCCGGGCCAAGCTGCGCGCCATGCATTCAGGCGACAACACGCCCCGCAGCGCAAAACTGCGCCGACGGCTCAAGCGCGCTCCATGGGCGCTCGCCGCGGTATCCGTCGCCGCCGGATCGCTGGGAAGCTGCGCCCCGGGCCAGACCTCGGACGATGTGCGCGGCTGGTCGTATCAAACCAATCTCAAGACCAATCCCAACTTCACCCGCGTGAACGCGGCCCTGCTCGCCACCAGCGAGCGGATGCGCAAGGCGTTAGCGCAGGAAGAAGGGATGCGGCTGACCGTCTATCGCGATGTCGCGGGCTATCCCACGGTGGGCATCGGCCATTTGGTGCGACCCGAAGACGGGCTGAAGGTGGGCGACAGGATCACCCGCGAGCAGGCGATGGCGTTCCTTGCGCAGGACCTCAAAACCGCCGAACAGGCGGTGGTCGATGTGGTCGGCGATCTGAAGCTGTATCAGCACGAATTCGATGCGCTGGTCGATCTGGCGTATAATGTGGGCGAAGGAACGCTTTCCGAAAGCGAGAGCCCCGATCTCAACCGGGCGATTGCCCTAGCGGATTATACAGGCATTGCCGAAGAACTTGATTACCGTTTCGCCGGCGGGCGGATCGCGGGCGGGCTCGTCCATCGATCCGAACGACGCGCGCAGATTTTCCTTGAGGCCAATTATGCGGATGTGCGCCCCGGCTAGGGTCCCGCTGCTTGCCGGGCTCGGCGGCGCACTTGCCGCCTGCGCGCTTTCCGCCTGCTCACCTGCCGCAGACCCCGCGCAGGGGCCTGCCGCGCGCGAGGCGGGAGTGGATACGCCGCTCCCTGCGCCGCAGGCGGCATCCGAAACTCAGACCGACAATTGCCTGCTGCTGGTGTGGCAGGATCAAGAGACGCGCGACGAGCGCTTCGATCTTGAGCACGACTCGGCCGAGGGCGGTGCAATCTCATGCTCCACCGGAACCACCGCAAGCCAGTTTGAACAGGTCCTGCGCGAAATCCGCGCGGCCGCGCAGGCGGACGACAAGGCGGCGATCCTGCAGGAGATCGGATTGCCGCTGCTCTACATCGACGACGAGGGCAATCGCCGCGAGTTGACCGATCCAGCAGACGTCGATGCGCGCTTTTCCGAGGTGTTCGACCAGGACGTACTCGCCCTCCTGCGCCGGATCGACCTCGACGGGCTGACCGTAGTGCCCGATCAGGGTGCCTTCCTGGAACTGGGATCGATCTGGCTGGTGGTCGATCGCAAAGGAGGCCGACCAAGAATCGTTACAATCAACAAGCAGGCGCTGGGCGAAGCGGGTCCTGCCAAGCCTGCGCAAGCACCGGATTAGAGCATCGAGCCTCGGCAAGCCGCTGTTCAAGAAGGCTCTGCTAGGCCATAGCCAACCCAGTTTTCACCGTAACAACGGAGCGAATTTACATGCGTATTCTTCTCGCCACTGCTGCAACCCTTGCCCTTGCGGGCGGTTATCACGGGACGGCACAGGCCCAGACCAGCGAAGGCGACACCATGACCCAGGGCGAAGCGGAAGCCGAGAGCATCGAGAACTATTTCGCGCAGGAAAGCACCCTGCCGTTCAAGGCGCCCGACTTCACCAAGATCGCCGAAGAAGACTACATGCCCGCGTTCGAACAGGGTATGGCGATCCAGAAGGCCGAAGTGCAGGCGATCATCGACAATCCCGAGCCGCCGACCTTCGCCAACACGATCGTCGCGCTGGAAAAGTCGGGCCGGATGCTGGGCCGTGTGGGCGCGGTCTTCTTCCACCTGACCGGCACCAACACCACCGACGCTCTGGACGAGATCAATACCGAGATCAGCCCCGTCCTCGCCGCGCATTCGGACTCGATCACGCTGAACCCCAAGCTCTTCGCCCGGGTCAAGGCGGTGTACGACAACCGCGCCGCGATGAGCATGACGCCCGAAGACGCCAAGCTGCTGGAGGACACGTACGAAGGCATGGTCCACGCAGGCGCGATGCTGACCGATGCCGAGCGTGAGCGGGTGAAGGAAATCAACACCGAGCTTTCGACCGTCACCACCGAATTCGCGCAGACCGCGCGCGCCGCGATGGCGGACCAGCCGGTGTTCTTCGACACGCGGGAAGAGCTGGCCGGCCTTTCCGAAGCGGACATTTCCGCCGCTGCCGATCTGGCCGAGGAAGCGGGCCAGCCGGGCAAGTTCGCGATCGCGCTGCAGAACACCACGCAGCAGCCGCTGCTGCCGAGCATGGAAAACCGCGATGCGCGCGAAAAGCTGTTCATGGCCAGCTACCACCGCGCCGACGGCACGACTGACATCGACACGCGCGAGCTGGTCGCCAAGATCGTGGAGCTGCGCGCCGAAAAGGCCGCTCTGTTCGGCAAGCCCGACTGGGCGAGCTACACCATGTACGACCGGATGGTCGAAAGCCCGCAGACCGCGCTCGACTTCATGGGCCAGATGGTCCCCGCGCTGGCCGAAACCCAGCGCCGCGAAGCGGGTGTGCTGAACGAGAAGATCGCCGAGGATGGCGGCGATTTCGAAGTCCAGCCGTGGGACTGGTATCGCTATTCCAACCAGATCAAGGCCGAACGCTACCAGGTCGATGACGACAAGGTGATGCAGTACTTCCAGCTCGACAAGGTGCTGGAAGATGGCGTGTTCTACGCCGCCAACAAGCTGTACGGCCTGACCTTCGAAAAGCGCGACGATCTGCCGACCTACCATCCCGACGTGTGGGTCTACACCGTGAAGGACCGCGACGGTTCGGAACTGGGCCTGTTCTATTTCGACCCGTTCCAGCGCCCTTCCAAGCGCGGCGGTGCGTGGATGAGCAATTTCGTCGACCAGTCCGACCTGTGGAATGAAAAGCCCGTCATCTACAACGTGCTCAACATTCCCAAGGCCCCTGCTGGCGAGCCGCAGCTGGTCAGCTTCGACTGGGTCGAGACCGCATTCCACGAATTCGGCCACGCGCTGCACGGCTTCTTCGCCGACCAGACGTATCCGAGCCTGTCGGGCACGGCGACCGCGCGCGACTTCGTCGAATACCCGAGCCAGGTCAACGAGATGTGGGCGACCTACCCGGAAGTGCTTCAGCACTACGCCAAGCACTACAAGACCGGGGAGACGATCCCGACCGCGCTGGTCGACAAGATCAAGGCATCGTCCAAGTTCAACCAGGGCTACGATTTCGGCGAGGTGCTGGAAGCCGCGCTGCTCGACATGAAGTGGCACGCGCTCTCGAAGGACGAAGCGGCTGCGATCGATACGCCTGAAAAGGTGACGGCCTATGCCGATCGCTCGCTGTCCGAACTGGGGCTGGAAGTCGCTCTGGTGCCGCCGCGCTACCGCACGACGTACTTCAACCACATCTTCTCCGGTCCGACCGGCTATTCGGCAGGCTATTACAGCTATCTGTGGACCCAGATGCTCGACCGCGACAGCCGTGCATGGTTCCTGCAGAACGGCGGCCTGACGCGCGAGAACGGCGATCACTATCGCGCGACCGTGCTCAGCCAGGGCGGGACGCAGGATTACGGCGAAATGTACCGCAACTTCGCGGGCCGCGATCCGGACGTGAAGTACATGCTGATCGCGCTGGGCCTGGCCGACGAAGAGCCCGGCACGCCCGAGCAGACTGCGGAAGGCACTTCGGACGGCCGCGTCGACTAGGCGAACGCCGCAACACGCAAGCTTTGCATTGCAAAGGGAAAGGCCGGGTCTCTGCACCCGGCCTTTTTCGTTCGACGAACGACATGGTCGCGGTTGTTCGCCAGCCTCTCTACTGTATTATGTCACTAATACATTGGGGAGGAAAATCGAGTGAAATTCGGTATGACCGCGGCGGTTGCCGCACTGGCTCTGTCAGGATGCACGGCGATGGATGAGCCGGTCGAGGCGCAGACGGTCGCGAACCCGCAGCGCCTGGCGCTGGACGAGACCGCCCCTGCCATGCTGGCGCAGAACAATGTGCCCAGCCTTGCCGTCGGCTGGATCGAGGATGGCGAAGTCGCGTGGACTGCCGTCTATGGCGAGCGCGCTCCGGGTGAGCCTGCAGACGACAACACGCTGTACAACATCGCCTCGCTGACCAAGCCGCTGGTCGCGGAAACCATCCTGCGGCTGGTCGCAGCGGGCACGCTTGATCTCGACACCCCGCTGGCGACGCATTTCGTCGACCGCGACCTGACCGACGAACCGCGTGCGCAGAAAATCAAGCTGCGCCATGCCCTGTCGCATCGCACCGGTATTCCCGACAACTGGCGCGAGCGGATGGAAGGCGGCAAGCTGCGCCTCGACTGGGAGCCGGGCACGCAGGCGAAATATTCGGGCGAGAACTACGTCATGGCCGCCCGCTATGCGATGACGGCGACCGACACCCGGCTCGATCGGCTGGCGCAGCAGGCGCTGTTCGCACCCGTCGGGATGAGCGATACCTTCTTTACCCCTGACCCGTCATGGGAAGGCCGGGTGGCGATGGTGCGCGGCGAGGACGGTTCCCTGCGCCTGCCGGACAACAGCCCCCAGGGGAACGCGGCCGATAACGTCCACACGACGATCGGCGACTACACCCGCTTCGTCGCCGCTGCGATGCGCGGCGACGGCCTGACGCCCGAACTGGTGGAAGCGCGCGGCACGATCTACGACGACCAGACCCAGCAGGTCTGCCCTCCCGGCCTGATCCCGCCGGACAAATGCGCCAAGGCCAACGGATTCGGTCTTGGCTGGATCATCCTCGATACCGGCATCAACCGCTTCCACCTGCACAGCGGCAAGGACTGGGGCGAACGCACCGTCGCGCTGTTCGAGCCTGACAAGCGTTTAGGAATCGTTGTGTTCACCAGCGGGGCGAATGGTCGGCAGGTGATCGCCGATGTCCTGAAGCTACTGGTCGACGATGTGCCGCTCACCACGCTTACCCAGGCGGAGGCCGATTTCGAGAAGCGCGGGCGCTGACCTCGCGTCAGCTGTGCAGCGGATACGGACTCAGTCTGTCTTGTAGACCGCTGCGCGCACCTGCAGGGCCGCCAGGGCCGCGGCGAGCCCTGCACCCTGCAGCGGCTGGGGCGAGGGTTCGCCGGGGCCGATCTCGCACGGCTGCTTGTCCTTCATCACCGCGACGCACATCTGCGGCGTACCGCGCCCGGACGCAGCCAGCTTGCGCGCGATGTCGCGCGCCTGTTCGGTGTTGCGGATGGTGATCGCGCCGTTCTTCAGCGCGAAGGCGGCGACGTCTTCCCAGTAGCCCAGTTCCCACAGATCGCGCAGCTCGCTGCCGCTCGGGCCGCCAAGGCTGTTCAATCCCTTGAGCGCGCGATCGGCGAGGTGCCACGCCTGGACATAGGCATAGGCCCGATCGGTCCGGTACGCCTCGGCATTGGGGACGTTGGGATAGCGCTCCACCAGCAGGTCCAGATCGGCGAGCTGGCCCAGCTTGTCGCCCGCGCCATAGCGGGCATTGGCGCGGAAATTGAGCACCCGCGCGCGCTGGATATCGGTCAGCCCCGGATCGGCGAGGATCTTCTCATAGGCCGCGATATGCCACGGCTCGTTGCTCCATTTGGCCATCGCCCTCAACTGGCTGTTGAGATCGGCATCCTCGCGGGCGAGCGCAGGCGTGATGGCGGTGGCCGCCAGGACCGTGGCAAGAAGCAGGCGCAGCATCGAAGCATCCTCGTCGATTGTCGGCGAGAGATCATAAACCGCCATCGCCGCGGACACTCAAATGACAAATCCCGTCATGCGTCTCCGGCGGCGAGCGACAGCACCTTTGCCCCCGGCTCGCCCAGCCAGTGCGCCTCCACCCCGAACACGGCACGCAGGTGCTCGGGCGAAAGCGCGTATTCCGGCGGACCCTCTGCATGGAGCAGCCCGTCGTTCAGCAGCAGCACCCGATCCGCGAGATTGTGCGCCAGGCTGAGGCCGTGGACGACGACGACCACCGCGCGCCCATGCTCGTGCGCCTGCGTCCGCAGGTGCTGGGCGAGCGAGGCCTGGTAGGCCAGGTCGAGCGAGGCGAAGGGCTCGTCGGCAAGGATACAGCGCGGCTCACCCGCCAGCACCCGCGCCAGCAGCACCCGCGCGCGTTCCCCGCCCGACAGGGTCGAGACCGGGCGATCGGCCAGCGCCTCCAGCCCCATCGCCGCCAGTGCCGCGTCGACCGGCTCGCGCCGCGCATCGCCATGCGCCAGCCGCCCGAGCGAGACGAGATTGCGGGCGGACAGGTCCCACGCGATCTGCGGTTCCTGCGGCAGATAGCCGACCTCGCGCGCGCGCGCCTTGGGATGCAAGTCCCGCAGGCGCACGCCATCCATCAACGCCTCGCCCCCGGTCGGCTCCAGCACACCGGCGAGCAGCCGGATCAGGGTCGACTTGCCCGCGCCATTGGGCCCGCAGATCGCGGTGACGCGGCCCGCCGCGATCGTTGTGCAGACGCCGCGCAGCCGATCGTTCAGGGCCAGCTTGTGTGCTTCCAGCATCGGCGTCTCCATCAGGTCAGCCCCAGCGTTCCGCCGCGCCGCAGGCGCAGCAGCAGCCACAGGAAGAACGGCGCCCCGATCAGCGACAGGGCGATGCCCAGCCGCAACTCGCCGACCAGCGGGAGCATGCGCAGCACGCTGTCCGCCACCAGCACCAGCAGCGCGCCGCCCAGCGCACTAGGCACGATCAGCGAAGACGGGCGGCGGTCGGTCAGCGGGCGCACGATATGCGGCACCATCAGGCCGACGAAACCGATGATCCCGGCGACCGCGACCCCGCTGCCGATGGTCAGCCCCACGCCCGCGACCAGCAGCATGAGCAGTTTTTCCATGTCCACCCCCATCGATCGCGCGGCATCCTCGCCCAAGGTCAGCGCGTCGAGCGCGGGCGCGGCGCGGGCGAGTACTACGATCCCCGCAAGCGTCATCGGCGCTGCCAGCATCACGTCGGCCCAGCTGCGATCGGTCAGCGCGCCCATCAGCCAGGTGACGATCTCGCTCAGCGCCCAGGGATTGGGGGCAAGGCTGATGACGAGGCTGGTCAGCGCGCCCGCAAGGCTCGCGATCATCAACCCGGCGAGCGTGAACAGAGCGATGCCGCCGCCGCGCCCGGCCAGCAGCGCGAGCAGCGCCATCGCCGCGCCCGCTCCCGCCAGCGAGAGGATCGGCAGCAGCCAGCCGCTCGCCGCGAGGCCGAAGGAAAAGCTCAGGACAGCGCCCAGCGCCGCGCCCGGCGCGATCCCGAACAGGCCCGGATCGGCCAGCGGATTGCGCAGATAGCCCTGCATCGCCGCCCCCGCCGCGCCGAGCCCAGCGCCGACGGTGACCGCGAGCAGGGCGCGCGGCAGGCGCAGCTCGGCGATAATCAGCAGCGCGCGCGATTCCTCGATCCCGAAAATCCAGGTCCGCCCGGCGACCAGCGACAGCGGAATGGCCAGCAGCAGGGCCGCCAGCAGGATCGCGCTGGCGCGGCTCATGCCGCCTCATCCCGAATTTGCGCCAGCCGCTCGGCTGCGCGGATCAGGCTGGGGCCGCCGCAATAATAGAGCTGCGGATCGAATTCGGCGCTGCGCAGACCGAGCTTGCGCAGCGCGGGATGGTGGAGCGCGCGCGACTGCTCGTCTCCGCGCGGGCCTGCGTGCAACAGCAGCTCGGGCGGATCGACCAGCACTGCTTCCAGCGGCAGACGGTCGCCCTGGCCGAGCCCGCGCGTGGCCGAGGCGGGGCGCAGCCCGACCCGGCGCATGAGATCGACCACCAGCGCGCCATCGCCGGGCACGATCCCGCCCGGCTGCCACAGGATCGTGGCAGGGTCGGCGCGTGCGTCCTGCGGAGCGGCAGCGGCGATCGCGGCCTCGATCTGGCCGACCAGCGCCTCGCCTGCCTGCGGCTCGCCGACCGCTTCGGCCAACTCGCGCACCTGCGCCAGATTGCCATCGACATCATTGGCCATGCCCAGCGTCACCACCGGAATGCCCAGATCGTCCAGCGCCTTGCGGGTCGCCGTCGGGAGGAAGCTGGAGGCGACGACCATATTGGCATGCGCAGCAAGGATGTCCTCCACCGACCCGCCATTGGCGGGCCAGCGCCGCGCCTCTGCCACCGGCATCGAGGCGGCAGACGGATCGTGGCTGTAATGCGAGACACCGACCAGCTTGTCCGGCGCGACCTTCGCAAGGATCGCATCGGTGCACGGGTTGAGGCTGACGATCCGCAGGCCCTCGCCCCGTGCATGCGGAGCTGGCGGGACTGCACATCCCGATAGCGAACAGGCCGCCAGCACACATGCGATGGCCAGCGCCCGCGCGCGCATGGTCACAGACCCACGCGCAGCCCGGCGAAGATCCCGCGCGGTGCCTGCGCATAGCCGGCTGCGGTCTGGTATTCCTCGTCGAACAGGTTTTCCGCCCGGGCGAAAATCTCGACCGGACGCTCGCCCGCGATCTTGCCCAGCGGCATGGAGACGCGCAGGTCGAACACGGTGTAACCGTCGAGCACCACGGTGTTGGCCGCGTTGTCGAACGCCTCGCCCACGATCCGCAGATCGCCGCCGATCACCGGCACGCCGACCCGATCGGGCAGCGGTGCCCAGTCGACCGACAAGGTGGCGGCATTGCTCGGCCGACGGGCGAGTTCATTGCCGAAATTGGCCGTGCCGGTGCTGCGATCCTCGGCCTCGGTATAGGCATAGGCGGCACGCAGCGTGAGGCCGTTGACCGGCGTTGCGCCTGCTTCGACCTCGACCCCGCGCGCACGCGCCTGCGACACGTTGTCGTAGGTACCAAAGGGGCGATTGTCGCAGATCCCGGTCTGCACCGGGCAGCCGACGAAGGCGATCAGGTTCTCGCTGTCGCGCTGGAACGCCGTCACGCTCGCATAGAAGGGCGAGGTCCGGGTGCCATAGGCGATACCCAGATCGTAGCTGGTGCTTTCCTCGGGCTGAAGGATCGCGTTCCCGTAATCCGAATAGAGCTGATAGAGCGACGGGGCCTTGAAGCCCTCGCCCACGCTGGCGCGCAGGCGCAGGTTGGGCACAATTTCGAAGGTCAGGTCACCGCCGAAGCTGGTCGCGCCGCCGAAATCTTCGTGCTCGTCCTGCCGCACACCGACATGGCCGGCGAGGCCGCCGAACTCGATCCCCGCCTGGACATAAGCGCCGAAGATACTGGTGTCCGCGCTGCTGGTCGCCCCGTAGGAGGTGCTTTCATAGTCCGACCACAGGTTTTCCGCGCCGAAATTGACGATTAGCGGCCCGATCGGGCGCCACTCGCCGCGCAGTTCCAGCCGGTCGGAATGGCCGTCGCTCTCGAACGTCGCCGCCTGACCCGGCCCGGGCAGGTTGTCGCGCGCGGTGTCGGAGAAGCTGTAGCCACCGCGCAGGAACAGCGCGCCGCCATCGTAGATCGCGCCGACATTGCCGGAAAGCTGGCTGGTTTCCTGAATTTCGTCGGTATCGGCGAGGGTGAAGGACGGCGCGGGGAAGCCGTCAATATCCAGCGTTCCTTCGGCATAGCGCAAGCTGCCGATCAGCTCGAACGTGCGGCTGATATAGGCGCGCGCGCGGCCATTGACCGCGAACTGACGGAAACCGTCGGGCTCGGTACCATTGGCTGCGGCGGAAAAGCCATCGGTGGTCAGATAGCTCGCCGAACCGCCGATGAAGCCGGCATCGCCCGCAAGCCCGCCCTCGATGCTGGAGGCCACCGTGCTGCGTGAGCCTGCCTCGACCGAGCCACCCAGCCCGCTGCGCTCCACGGTGGAGGCGACGAGTACCCCGGCGAGCGCATCGGCGCCCCAGATCACGCTGTTCGCGCCGCGCAGCAGCTCTACCTTGGCGAGATTCGAACTGGTCAGCGTGCCGAAGTCGAACGCGCCTGCGGGCGACGCTGTATCGGCCACGCGCACCCCGTCGATCAGCACCAGCAGCTGGTCGTTCGAGGCACCGCGCACCGAAACGCCGGTGGTCGCGCCCAGCCCGCCGGTGCGGTTTATGGTGACGCCGGGCACGCGGCGCAGCACGCGGGTCAGATCGGGGCCCTGGATCTGCGCAATTTCCTCTGCGCCGATCACGGTCACGGGCTGGCCGGTATCCTCGACCTCGCTGGGGTTGCCGGTGACGGTGATGGTGATCGCGTCTTCATCGATCTCGAACGCGTCGGAGGCCAGAACCATCTCATCGGCACCCGCATCTGCATCCGACGCGTCCTGCGCATAGGCAGGCGCGGTCAGACCCAGGATCGAGCCACCAAGAAACAGAAATGTACGCATAATTTCTCCATCACAAGCAGTGCTGTCGCTCATGACGGAAGGCGTGGGCCAGAATTGCCTGCGCCTTTCCTCCGCTTCCCCGGTGCACCCCGCCCGTGGTCGAACGACGCATCGCGGGCAGGTCTCCTGGCTCCCGGATCAGCACGGTTCCGCCCACCTTCCCGTGCCGCGACAAGCTGGGCACAGTGGCAATTCGGGCGGTCCGCTACCCGGTCACAGTTGCGGGGGCAGCTGGAGCTTTCGACTCCATTCCCTCTTAGGCGGCAGCGGACCCGGACAAGCCGTATCCGCAGCCACACCTGCGATACTGGGTCCGCGCATAAGAGCATCGTTTCCGGCGCGCAACCTCGCGTCGGCGACAGGGTGCCGGTGGAGGTTCGCGTTAACCGTTTTCTTTCACGCCTTTCTGCGATGTGTCCCGTATATATACGAAGCGGTCAGTGCCGGGCGACCCCCAAACCCTTAACGCCTAAGCTGGCCGCACCACCCCCGTCTGTTCTCTGCCGAAAGCCCCCTTTGCACCAACCCCGCCATCAGGCCGAACCCAGCGCTTCGCACCGCGACACGCCCGCCAGGCGCGCGCCGATGCGTCGCAAGGCGTGGCACGGGATCGCGGTGCTGACCGGCGCGATCGCTCTGCCGGCGATGGCGGCGCATGCCGAATGGGGCCTGCCCGAGGTTGCGCCCGAGGCGAGCGCGATCGTGGCCAGCAATCAGGTCGAACCGATGCCGTTCGAACGGGCGGGCGCAACCTTCCCCGGCTCGGCGCTCTATTTCCTCGCCGATCCGCCCGCCGCGGCAAGCACGGTGAACATGCCCGTGGAAAGCAGCACCGGGGTCAACCCGATTGCTGCATGGAACGGCGACCCCGATGCCGCAATCGCGATCGAGACCGCAGGGCCCGCAGCGCGCAGCTTCGTCAGCCGGGGGACGGGAATCGACAAGGCGCGCGCGCTCGATTGCCTCGCCAAGGCGGTCTATTACGAGGCGGCGAGCGAAAGCGAAGGCGGCCAGCGCGCGGTCGCGCAGGTGGTCCTCAACCGGGTCGCCCACCCCGCCTATCCCGATACGGTGTGCGGCGTGGTCTATCAGGGATCTCAGCGGCGCACCGGGTGCCAGTTTACCTTTACCTGCGACGGATCGCTGGGGCGAAAGCCATCCGCGACCTACTGGGCGCGTGCGCTCTCGGTGGCGCGGCGCGCGCTCTCGGGCGAAGTCTATGCGCCGGTAGGCCTCGCCACGCATTACCACACCACCTGGGTGAATCCGTACTGGGCACCCAGCCTTGCGCATATCGGCACGATCGGCGCGCACCGCTTCTACCGCTGGCCCGGCGCGGCAAGCCGACCGGCGGCGTTCAGCGATGTCTATCGCGGCGGCGAACCGCTTCCCCAGCCCGCGATCGCGGCCCGTTCCGCCGACCCCGCGCCGGACCCGGTCGCCATTGCCCGGCAATATGAAGTCGCGGACCGCACCGCCACGACCACGGGCCTGAATGGCGAGAATACGCGGCAGGCAGAGATCGCCCAGCCGCGCAGCCAGCCCGTCCGCCAGCAGCCCACCGAAGCGCAGGAGGGATCCGGCAGCGTGCGGCCCGAATACGCCAATAGCGGGCGCTGGATCGGCCAGCCGAACTGAGCCCCACGCGGGTGCCGCCCCTGCATGCAGCATCTGGTTAAGTACCTGGAAACCCTGCTTATCCGCGAAAGCTAAACGCGCCGCCACGTACCCCGGGCGTATTCCCCCCAACCACGCAGGATTTCATCACGAATGAGTCGCGGCCTCGCCCCTACCCGCCCCTCCTTCCGCATATGCCAGGCCGGTTCCGCCCCCTTGCGGATACCCGAGGCGGCCAACGACAACCTGCGCCCCGGGCGCCAGCCGCAGAGCGAGGCGGAAATCCGCGCGGCGCTGGGCCATTTCGCGCAGCACCACCTCAACGCCGCGCAGGATGCGCATGCGCGGGCCGAAGCTGCATTCGCCACCGGGGATCGGGAGGAATTCGCATTCTGGGCCAATATCTGCCGCGCGCTCGACCGGCGGCTGGCGGCGACCCTGTCCGAGGTCTGGGGGCTTCCCGGCTGATCGTCGCGCCGATCGCCGATACGCCACGCGGTCGCTGGACCCGATAACATTTGTTAACGCGTTTGACACAAAATTAACCATGCTAGACAATCAGGGCGTCATGGCTTCCTCTGGCACCGCTCTTGATCCCGCTGCGCAGGCGGCACCGCACGACGACGGCGGCGATGCGCGTTCTTTCATGCTGCATGAGGGTACCGAAAGCCGCAGCGTGCCCTGCGACGACGTGCTGGTGCGCGAGATCAGCGGACGGGTGGACATCCGCCCGGTCGTCCATCCCGATCGCAAGCCGCCGCGGCGCAATGTCGGCAAGGCGTGGTATCACTTCAAACGCTACATCAAGGACAAGGAACAGACCAACGAGGTCGTCGCCGTGTTCGACAACCTGCCCTGGCGCGAGTTGCACGATGAGGCTGCGGCCTTCCTGCAGACCGAGCGCGGGCGCGAGATCTATCGGGCCGAGCCGTATCTGCCCACCTTCCTCGACGATCACGAGACCCTGCGGCGCACACCCAGGGGCAGCTTCGCCCACGCCTATTGCGACTTCATGGAACGCGAAGGACTGACCGCCGCCGGAATGGTCGAAGCCACGAAGGCGCGCGAGGACGCCAATTATTTCGACGACGGGGTCAACTGGTACATCGAGCGTCTGCGCGATTTCCACGACATCCTGCATATCGTGACCGGCTACGGGCGCGACATTCTGGGCGAGCAGTGCATCTTCGCCTACATGTATCACCAGCGGCCCAGCCCCGGGCATCTCTATCTCGCGTGGATCGGCGCACTGATGGTCCGGGCCCAGGCGCTGCGTTCGCGCGCGCCGATCATCGGCGCGCTGCGCGAGGCACGGCGCAATGGCAAAGGCTGCCCGAGGATCGTCGAGCAACCGATCCAGGAGCTCTTCGCGCTGCCGCTCGAAGAAGTCAGGGCGCGGTTCAACACGCCGGCGCCGCACGTCTATCATAAGGTGATGGACATCTTCCGCGAGGAAGGAATCGATCCGCACGCCTTCCTCGCCAAGCAGGAAGACTAGCGGCCGTTCCCGCTCGCCCGGTGTCCCGATGCGTCTGCAAGGGGGTAGCGAATTGGGCAGATAGCGTCCCGAGACCCAAATCTTAACCGCTTGATCACCATTCTCCCTCTACCGTTCCTGCGGAACCACGGGAAAATTCTCATTTTTGGGTCAGGCAAGATTTTCAAGGGCGCGAAGCCGAGCAGTGTGATCGACCAGAGGCTCCGACGGACCCTGGTGGACTCGCTCTACTCCAATCCGATGAGCCTTCTGATCGGCGCGCTGTGCGGCGTGCTGGTGTGCGCCTACACCGCCTACGTCTCCGACGACCAGGCGCTGCAGATCGTCGCCTGGGTCCTGGCCGGCGTCGCGCTCACGCGGGTCGCTGTGATGGTCGCGGTCCGCAATGTCCTGCGCGCCAAGAGCAGCACGCTGGAACTGCTGTTCGAATTCGGGGCCTTCGCCTACGCCGGATCGGTCAGCCTGATGGCCGCGCTGGCGATCCTCCACAATGTCAGCGTCGAGGCGCAGATGGTGCTGGTGGTCTACGCCGTCGGCTACGCCACCGCGATCGCGCCGCGCAACGCCGGGCGTCCGTTCATCGCCATCGGCCAGCTGCTCGCGGTCATGGCCCCGCTTACCGGCGCCCTGCTGCTAAGCGATGCGCTGCTGGTGCGTGTGCTGGGTGTCGTCGCGCTGCTGCACATCCCCTCGACCGTGTCGATCACCATCAACGTCTACCGCTCGCTGCGTACATCGATCGCGGAGGCCGAGACGAATGAGCGGCTGGCCCGCAAGATGGAGGTGCTGGCGCATACCGACATCGTCACCGGCCTGCACAACCGCGCCGGGCTCAACGATGTGCTCGCCGCGCAGGTCCGCCATGGCGGTCCGGATCAGCGGATTGCGCTGTTCTGGCTCGACCTCGACCGATTCAAGGAGGTGAACGACCTGCTCGGCCACCAGATGGGCGACCGGGTGCTGTCCGAGATCGCGCGTCGCCTGCGCGACAGCCTGCCGGTGGATGCGGGGATCGCGCGCTTCGGCGGCGACGAATTCGTGTTCTTCTGCCAGATCGACGATCGCGCCCAGTGCGAGCGGCTGGCCAACCGCGTGCTCGACCAGATCACTCGCCCGATGCGCCTCGATGGAGAGCGTCTCGAGGTCTCCAGCTCGATCGGGATCGCGACCATGCCCGAGGACGGCGTGGATGCCGACCGGCTGATGCAGGCCGCCGACCTTGCGCTGTACCATGCCAAACAGGATGGGCGCGGCAAGCTGCGCTTCTTCGATGACGAGATGACCCGCGAACTGGCCAACCGGCGCGAGATCGAGGCGGAATTGCGCCAGGCGATCCAGCGCGACGAGCTGTCGCTGTTCTTCCAGCCGATCATCGATCTGCAGACCGGCCGCATCCGCTGTTTCGAGGCACTGCTGCGCTGGTTCCACCCGGTCAAGGGCGAGCTACGCCCGGCCGAGTTCATCCCGGTGGCCGAGGAAACCGGCGTGATCGTGACGCTGGGCAACTGGATCACCCGCCAGGCCGCACTTGCCTGCGCGCAGTGGCCCGAAGACGTCAGCGTAGCGGTCAACCTCTCCCCGCTCCAGATCAAGGCGCCCGGTGCGGTCCTCGCAATCGAGCAGGCGCTGCGCGAGGCCAATCTCGACCCGCGCCGGCTGGAACTGGAGGTGACCGAGAGCCTGTTCATCGAAGACCACGAACAGACCGCCGCGTTTATCGACGAGCTGGCCGCCAAGGGCGTACGCTTCGCGCTCGACGATTTCGGCACAGGCTATTCCTCGCTCTCGTACATCCACAAATACCCGTTCTCCAAGATCAAGGTCGATCGCTGCTTCGTCTCCGGGGCGGACGTGGGCCCGCGCGCGCACGCGATCATCCGTGCAGTCGCCGCCATGGGCCGCGGGCTGGATATGGAGATCGTCGCCGAAGGGCTGGAGGAACAGTGCCAGGTCGAGACCGTTCGGGATGCAGGCTGTACGCTGGGCCAGGGCTATTTCTTCAGCCGCGCGGTGCCCGATTACCTCGCCGCGATGCTGCTCGCGCAGGATCGCGAGGACGACGGATTGCGCGCTGCGTAGAGAGCAAAACGCTCCTGCAAATCATTATCTAAAACACTCGCCCCCTTGTCCTTTTTGCCGGTTGCAATCGCGCAAACCCGGGCCTACGTCGCTTGCCAGAAGCAGGCTTTCGCGCGCAATCCCTCGGGGACGCCGAAGGGGCGTGAAAGTCTTGCACCAACGAACGGCAACCGCGGCGTCCCCGGCAAAAAGGACTGATACGCTCCCATGGCCACTCCCGCAGGACGCAAGAAGATCGCCCTCATCGGCTCCGGCATGATCGGAGGCACCCTCGCCCACCTCGCCGCGAAGAAGGAAATGGGCGACATCGTCCTGTTCGACATCGCCGAGGGCATGCCCCAGGGCAAGGCGCTGGACCTTAGCCAGTGCGGCCCGGTCGAAGGCTTCGACGCCAAGATCACCGGCACCAACGACTATGCCGACATCGCCGGCGCAGACGTCATCATCGTGACCGCCGGTGTCCCCCGCAAGCCCGGCATGAGCCGTGACGACCTGCTCGGCATCAACCTCAAGGTGATGAAGGCGGTCGGCGAAGGCATCAAGAACAACGCGCCCGATGCGTTCGTGATCTGCATCACCAACCCGCTCGACGCGATGGTGTGGGCTCTGCGCGAATTCTCCGGCCTGCCGCACAACAAGGTGGTCGGCATGGCGGGCGTGCTCGACTCGGCGCGCTTCGCCACCTTCCTCGCGTGGGAATTCGACGTTTCGGTGAAGGACGTGAACGCCTTCGTGCTCGGCGGCCACGGCGACACCATGGTTCCCGTCACCAGCTACACCACGATCAACGGCATCCCGGTCAACGACTTCGCCAAGATCAAGGGCGTCGACCAGAGCCGCATCGATGAAATCGTCGACCGCACCCGCAAGGGCGGCGGCGAGATCGTTGGCCTGCTCGGCAACGGTTCCGCCTACTATGCCCCCGCGACCAGCGCGATCAGCATGGCCGAAGCCTATCTGGGCGACCAGAAGCGCATCCTGCCCTGTGCCAGCTATGTCGAAGGCAAGTACGGCCTCGACGGCCTCTATGTGGGCGTCCCCACCGTCATCGGCGCGGGCGGCACCGAGGACGTGATCGAGATCGAGCTTTCGGATGAGGAAAAGAAGAACCTCAAGGTCAGCACCGACGCGGTCGAGGAACTGCTCGAAGCCTGCAAGGGGCTGGATAGCTCGCTGGCGTGATCGGGCCGCTAACCTACACCGGCTGGGTTGTCATCCTGGCGATCATTGCGGTTTGGACCGCGATGATTCGCTTTGGTCTGGCAGGCAAATGGCAGTTGGGGTTAGCGCTTACCGCTCCGTTCTTTGGTGTGCTCATTTGGGTTGAATTCAACACCGCAGGACCACCCATGTGGGCAGACCCTTACGGACCGCTTCTTTTTGCGATGATAGCTGGGCCAATCTTTCTCGGCTGGATTCTTTTCGCACTCGCCTTTGCCTCTCGCAGGCTCACCAAACACGGTTAGACATTTCGGAGACAGTTCATGTCCATCCTCGTAAACAAAGATACCAAGGTCATCACCCAGGGGATGACCGGCAATACCGGCACCTTCCACACGCAGCAGGCCCTCGATTACGGCACGCAGATGGTTGCGGGCGTGACGCCGGGCAAAGGCGGCACCGACCATATCGGCCTGCCGCAGTTCAACACCGTCAAGGAAGCCAAGGAAGCGACCGGCGCGACCGCATCGTGCATCTACGTGCCGCCGCCCTTCGCCGCCGACGCGATCTGCGAAGCGATCGACGCGGAGATCGAGCTGATCGTGTGCATCACCGAAGGCATTCCGGTGCTCGACATGGTCCGCGCCAAGGCTGCGCTGGAAGGCTCCAAGTCGCGCCTCATCGGGCCGAACTGCCCCGGCGTTCTGACGCCGAACGAATGCAAGATCGGCATCATGCCTGGCTCCATTTTCAAGAAGGGCAGCGTGGGCGTCGTAAGCCGCTCGGGCACGCTGACCTATGAAGCCGTGCACCAGACCACCAATGCAGGCCTCGGCCAGACGACCGCGGTCGGCATCGGCGGCGATCCGGTCAACGGCACCAACTTCATCGACGTGCTCGACCTGTTCCTCGACGATCCGGAAACCGAGAGCATGATCATGATCGGCGAAATCGGCGGCAGCGCCGAGGAAGAAGCCGCCCAGTTCCTCGCGGAGCAGAAGAAGAAGGGCCGCTGGAAGCCGACCGTCGGCTTCATCGCGGGCCGCACGGCGCCTCCGGGCCGCCGCATGGGCCACGCCGGCGCAATCGTCTCGGGCGGCCAGGGCGGCGCGGAAGACAAGATCGCGGCGATGGAAGCGGCCGGCATCCGCGTGGCGCAGTCGCCCAGCGAACTGGGCACCACGCTGGCCGCGCTGCTCAAGGAAAACGCCTGAGTCCCTAATGGTGGCCCTGGCGTGTGCCGGGGCCACCAACCACGCGGGGGGGACCTATATGCCGGGCAAAAGCTTCTATGATGGAAGCGTCCTCTTTCCCCGGAATGCATGAGTGAAGTTCGATGGGTAACGAAAACCAGTCCTTCCTGCCGGAACTCGGCGATCAGGAAGCCGCGCAACCCGGCCCCAGCTGGGCCAATCCGCGCTGGCCGCTGACCGGTCTGGACAGCGAAAGCGACCTGACCCAGGCGATGGACCCGACGGTGATGAAGCTGGCGGTGAAGCAGGCCGCGCAAAAGGCGGGCAAGCCCACCGATCAGGCCAGCGTCACGCAGGCCGCCGAAGACGCGATCCGCGCGATGCTGCTGATCCGTACCTTCCGCGTGCGCGGTCACCTCGCCTCCGATCTCGACCCGCTGGGCCTGTCCAAGCGCGACCTGCCCGAAGACCTGAAGCTGGAATGGCATTTCCCGCCCGATGCAATGGATCACGAGATCTACGTCGGCGGCAATCTGGGATTGGAGTGGACCACCCCGCGCGAGCTCTACGATGTGCTCAAGGCCAATTACTGCGGCAAGGTCGGCCTCGAATACATGCATATCTCCGACGTGGAGGAGCGGCGCTTCCTCCAGGACCGGATCGAGGGCCCCGAAGAGGTCATCCAGTTCACGCCCGAGGGCAAACGCGCGATCCTGGCCGCGGTGATCCGGGGCGAGGAGTTCGAGAACTTCCTCGGCAAGAAATACGTCGGCACCAAGCGCTTCGGCCTCGACGGCGGCGAGGGAATGATCCCCGCGCTGGAGGCAGTCATCAAATATGGCGGCCAGATGGGCGTGCGCGAGATCATCTATGGCATGGCCCACCGCGGCCGCCTGAACGTGCTCGCCAACGTGATGGCCAAGCCCTACCGCGTGATCTTCCACGAATTCTCCGGCGGCAGCGCCAATCCGGAAGACGTCGGCGGCTCGGGCGATGTGAAATACCACCTCGGCACCAGCACCGACCGCGAATTCGACGGCATCAAGGTTCACATGAGCCTGGTACCCAACCCCAGCCACCTCGAAGCGGTGGACCCGGTGGTGCTGGGCAAGGCCCGCGCTCAGCAGGCGTTCCGCGACGATCTGGTCAAGCACGAGCAGGTGCTGCCGGTGCTGATCCACGGCGATGCCGCCTTCGCCGGCCAGGGCATCGTGTGGGAGACGCTCAGCTTCTCGGGCATTCCCGGCTACAACACGGGCGGGGTCATCCACTTCGTCATCAACAACCAGATCGGCTTCACCACCAGCCCCAGGTTCGCCCGCAACTCGCCCTACCCGTCCGACGTGGCGAAGGGTGTGCAGGCGCCGATCCTGCATGTGAACGGCGACGATCCCGAAGCCGTGACCTTCGCGTGCAAGCTGGCGGTCGAATATCGCCAGCACTTCGGCCGCGACATCGTGATCGACATGTGGTGCTATCGCCGCTTCGGCCACAACGAGGGCGACGAGCCGAGCTTCACCCAGCCGCAAATGTATGCCGCGATCAAGCAGCACCCCAAGATCAGCGTGATCTATTCCGATCGCCTGCTGGCCGACGGGGTGATCGAGGACGGCTTCGTCGAAGCGCAGCGCGAAGAGTTCACCAACCACCTGCAGGAAGAATTCACCGCCGGGCAGAACTACAAGCCCAACGAGGCGGACTGGTTCGGCGGACGCTGGGCGGGCCTGAACAAACCGGTCGATCCGGAAACCTCGCGCCGCAATGTCGAGACCGCGATCTCGACCAAGCTGTTCGACAGCCTTGGCCGCACGCTGACCACCGTGCCGGAGGATGTCTCCATCCACCGCACGCTTGGCCGCGTGCTCGACGCCAAGCGCGAAATGTTCGAGAAGGGCGAAGGCTTCGACTGGGCAACCGGAGAAGCGCTCGCCTTCGGCAGCCTCGTGTCGGAAGGCTACGGCGTGCGCCTGTCGGGCCAGGATTCGGGCCGTGGCACGTTCAGCCAGCGGCACGCCGTGTGGCACGACCAGAAGGTGGAGGGTGAGACCTACATCCCGCTGACCACCCTGCCGCACGGCAAGTTCGAGGTCTACGACAGCCCGCTGTCCGAATACGGCGTGCTCGGCTTCGAATACGGGTTTGCCCTCGCCGATCCGAAGACGCTGGTGTTGTGGGAAGCGCAGTTCGGCGATTTCGCCAACGGCGCGCAGATCATGATCGACCAGTTCATCGCCAGTGGCGAGGCCAAGTGGCTGCGCGCCAACGGCCTGGTGATGCTGTTGCCGCATGGCTACGAAGGCCAGGGGCCGGAGCACAGCTCCGCCCGGCTCGAGCGGTTCCTGCAGCTGTGCGCGAACGACAATATCCAGGTGTGCAACATCACCATGCCGCACAACTATTTCCATGTGCTGCGCCGCCAGATGATGCGTCCGTTCCGCAAGCCGCTGGTGATCATGACGCCCAAGAGCCTGCTGCGTCACCCGATGGCCAAGAGCCCGGCCTCGATGTTCATGGGGGATTCGCAGTTCAAGCGCATCCTTTCGGACAACAAGGAGATCGCGGACGAGAAGGTGAAGCGCCTCGTGCTGTGTTCGGGCAAGGTGGCGTTCGACCTGATGGAGAAGCGCGACGAGGAAGGCCTCGAAGACGTCTCGATCGTCCGGATCGAACAGCTCTACCCCTTCCCCGGCGATCCTCTGGCCGTCCGTCTGGAACGGATGACCAATCTGGAAAGCGTCGTGTGGTGTCAGGAAGAACCGCGCAACAACGGCGCATGGTTCTTCGTGAACGAGCGGATCGAGGCATCGCTGGCCGCTGCGGGCAAGGACGGCATGCGCCCGACCTATGCCGGTCGCGAAGAAGCCGCATCGCCCGCCACCGGGCTCGCCAAGCGGCACCAGGCGCAGCAGGAAGCGCTGGTGACCATCGCGCTGGGCCTCGCCGATGGCGGCGAAGCCAAGCGCGCCCTGAAGAAAAAAGAAATCGCCGAAAAGAAGGTCTGACGCATCATGGCTACCGAAATCACGGTCCCCCAACTCGGTGAATCGGTCACCGAAGGCACCATCGCCGAATGGCTCAAGCAACCCGGCGATGCCGTGGCTGTGGACGAGCCGATCGCCAGCCTGGAGACGGACAAGGTTGCCGTCGACGTGCCCTCGCCCGTTGCCGGGGTGATCGAGGAACTGCGCGCCGAGGTGGGCGACAATGTCGAAGTCGGCGCGGTGATCGCGACGGTGAAGGAAGGCGCGGAAGCGTCCTCGGGCAAGAGCGCGCCTGCGCCCAGCCCCGCACCGGCCCCCGCGAAGGACGATGCCGGTCAGGCCGCCTATGGCAACCACGACGAAGGCACCGGTGACGCCGGCCAGACGCTCTCCCCCGCGGTGCGCCGCGCGGTGCTGGAATACGGGGTCGACCCGAGCAGCATCAAGGGCTCCGGCAAGGACGGTCGCCTGACCAAGGAAGACGTCATCGCCGCCGCGAAGAACAAGGGCGACGACAGCGCGGCATCCGCCCCCGCCCCGTCCGCTCCCGCCACGGCCGCTTCGGGTGAACGCCGCGAGGAACGCGTCAAGATGACGCGGATGCGCCAGACGATCGCCAAGCGCCTCAAGGGCGCGCAGGACAACGCCGCTCTGCTGACCACCTTCAACGATGTGGACATGAGCGCGGTCATCGAGACGCGCGAGAAGTACAAGGACCTGTTCGCCAAGAAGCACGACATCAAGCTCGGCTTCATGGGCTTCTTCGCGAAGGCCGCGTGCCTCGCGCTGAAGGACGTGCCCGCCGCCAACGCCTACATCGAAGGCGACGAGATCGTGTACCACGACTTCGTCGACATCTCGGTCGCGGTCAGCGCGCCCAACGGCCTGGTCGTCCCGGTCATCCGCGATGCCGACAAGAAGGGCTTCGCGCAGATCGAGAAGGACATTGCGGACTTCGGCGCGCGCGCCAAGGACGGCACGCTGACGATGGACGACATGAAGGGCGGCACCTTCACCATCTCCAACGGTGGCGTGTTCGGCTCGCTGATGTCGACCCCGATCATCAACCCGCCGCAGAGCGCGGTGCTGGGCCTCCACCGGATCGAGGATCGCCCCGTGGCGATCAACGGCAAGGTCGAAATCCGCCCGATGATGTACATCGCGCTCAGCTACGACCACCGTCTGATCGACGGACGGGAAGCTGTGACCGCGCTCAAGATCATGAAGGAAGCGATCGAAGATCCGACCCGGATGCTGATCGACCTGTAAGACTATTTGCCGTCACCCCCGCGAAAGCGGGGGTCCCGCTCCCTATATCGGGAGCACAACGGAGAAGGCGGGGTGCCCGCTTTCTGGGGGATGACGAGAGAAGAAAATGGCTGACCACAACTACGATTACGACGTCCTTGTCATCGGCGCTGGCCCGGGCGGCTACGTCGCCGCGATCCGCGCCGCGCAGCTGGGCCTGAAGACCGCCTGCGCCGAAGGGCGCGAGACGCTGGGTGGGACCTGCCTCAATGTCGGCTGCATCCCCTCCAAGGCGATGCTGCACGCATCCGAGTATTTCGATGCGGCCAAGAACGGCGCGATGAAAGAACTCGGCATCGACGTGGAGCCCAAGCTCAACCTCGACCAGATGCACGCCCAGCGCCGCGACGCGGTGAAGGGCCTGACCGGCGGGATCGAATTCCTGTTCAAGAAGAACAAGGTCGACTGGAAGAAGGGCTACGCCACCTTCCAAGACGCGCACACGGTGAAGGTGGGCGACGAGACGGTCACCGCGAAGGACATCGTCATCGCGACCGGTTCCTCGGTCACCCCGCTGCCGGGTGTCGAGATCGACAACGACAAGCACATCGTGGTCGACAGCACCGGCGCGCTCGAACTGCCCAAGGTGCCCAAGAAGATGGTCGTCATCGGTGGCGGCGTGATCGGGCTGGAACTCGGCTCGGTCTGGCGGCGTCTGGGCGCCGAAGTCACCTGCGTCGAATTCCTCGACGAGATCCTGCCGGGCATGGACGGCGACATCCGCAAGGAAGCGCGCAAGATCTTCAAGAAGCAGGGGATCGAGTTCAAGCTCTCGACCAAGGTCACCGGCGTATCGGTCAAGGGCAAGACCGCGACTTTGACGCTCGAACCCGCAGCGGGCGGTGACAAAGAGACGATGGAAGCCGATTGCGTGCTCGTCTCGATCGGGCGCAAGCCCAACACCGACGGGCTCGGCCTCGATGCGATCGGGCTGGAAACCAACAAGCGCGGCCAGATCGAGACCGATCACGACTTCCGCACCAAGGTGGATGGCGTGTGGGCGATCGGCGACTGCGTCCCCGGCCCGATGCTCGCCCACAAGGCCGAGGATGAAGGCATTGCCGTGGCGGAGAACATCGCCGGCCAGACCGGCATCGTGAACCACGCGATCATCCCGAGCGTCGTCTACACCTGGCCCGAGATCGCGGGCGTTGGCCTGACGACCGAGGAAGCCATCGAGAAGATGGGCGGCGACAAGAAGGCGGTAAAGGTCGGCAAGTTCCCCATGCTGGGCAACAGCCGCGCGAAGACCAACCACGAGCCCGACGGCTTCGTAAAGGTGATCGCCGAGGCCGAAAGCGACAAGGTGCTGGGCGTGTGGGCCATCGCCGTGCCCGCCGGCACGATGATTGCCGAAGCTGCGCTGGGCATGGAATTCGGCGCGACGTCGGAAGACATCGCCTACACCTGCCACGCCCACCCGACGCATTCCGAAGCGATGAAGGAAGCGGCGATGGCGGTTCAGGGCAAGCCGATTCACGTCTGATCGGAGAAGGATGATGGCGCAGCGCTGGGGCGAGAGATTTCCGGCGCTGCTCGCCATCGCCCTGCCCGTGCTGGCGGGCCTGGCCTATATGGCCTCGGGCGGAGCGCCGCAGTACTACCTGATCGTCAATGGCGGCGCGCTGGTGCTCGCCGCGCTGATCTTGCTGATCGGGCTACCGCAACTGGAGCAGCGCGGTCGCCTGATCGCGGGAATCGTGCTGCTGGTATTCTTCGCCCTGCCGCTTGTGACCGGGCCCTCGACCAACGGGATCGCGCGGTGGCTGCCGCTGGGTCCATTCATTCTCCACGCCGGGATGCTCACCATCCCCCCGCTGGTGGTGCTCGCCGCGCGCGATGAGCGGCTGGGCCCGCCGGCGCTGGCCGGTGCGCTGCTGATTGCGCTTGTCCAACCCGACTTTGCCAGCGCCTTTGCGCTCACCGGCGGGGCCGTCGGAGCCTACCAGGTGCGCAGCGACTGGCGCTTCGGCCTGGTGGTGATCGGCGGCTTCTTTATCGCCATTGCCGCTGCCTTGCAGGGCGAATTGCCCGCCGTGCCCTTTGTCGAGCGGGTCATTATCGACGCGGTCCATACGGCGCCCCTGATGGCGGCCCTCATCGCGCTCTCGCTTGCAGGCGCAGTCCTGATCATGCTGTTCGGCACCGGCCTGCCGCGGATCGCGCGCTATCCCACGGGCATGAGCCTGTTCGGCTTCTGGCTCGCCGCGCTGATGTCGAACTATCCGACCCCGCTGGCTGGGTACGGCGCGGCTGCGATTATCGGTTTCGCGCTGGCCCACGCGGTTGCGTTCGCCCTGCCCGATGCGGCACAAGAACGCGCATGAGCATTCCCCCCTTCCATCTCGCCTTCCCCGTTCACGATCTCGACGCGGCGCGCAATTTCTACGGCGCGCTGCTCGGCTGCCGCGAGGGGCGCTCGGATCGCGACTGGATCGACTATGATTTCTACGGTCACCAGATCGTGGCTCACGTGGCGCCAGCCGCAGTCGCCGCGCGCGCTGCGGGAGAGGATCGCAATGCAGTCGACGGAGAGGCCGTGCCGGTGCCCCATTTCGGCGTAGTGCTGCCGATGGACCAGTGGCAGGCGCTCGCCGACCGGCTGACCGGAGCAGGTCTGGAGTTCGTGATCGAGCCAACCGTGCGCTTCAAGGGGCAGCCCGGCGAGCAGGCGACGATGTTCTTCCGCGATCCCAGCGGCAATGCGCTGGAAATCAAGGCGATGGCCGACCCGGACAAGCTTTTCGCCAAAGACTGAGCGGGCGGACCCGTCCACTCCGATTGTGCCCGGCGCGCATGGGCGATAAGGGCGCGCGGATGGCCCGCAAACCCATCATGATGCGCCTTGCCAAGTGGCATATCTGGCTCGGCTGGCTGATCGGCGTTCCGCTGCTGATGTGGACGCTGACCGGGCTGGTGATGGTCGCGCGCCCGATCGACCAAGTGCGCGGCGAGCACCTGCGCGCTGAAGTGACAGAGCGTGCGTTGCCCAAGCAGCTGGCGCTGCCCGCGATCCCCGATGGCCAGCCGCGCCCGGTGGAGATCACGATCCGCTACGGCGAGAGCGGCCCCGTCGCGCTGGCCAGGTTTGCGGACGGATCGCTGCGGCGCTTCTCGGCGGAAAACGGCGCTCTGCTCCCCGAACTCTCGGCAAGCGATGCACGCGCGGTACTCGCCGGGAGGATCGTGACCGACAGTCCGCTCAAGGAACTGCGCAAGTTCGACGCCGACGAACCGCCGTTCGATTTCCGCCGCCCTGTCGACGTGTGGCGCGGCGAGTACGAGGATGGCACGCGCGTCTATATCGGCCGGCAGAGCGGCGCGGTGGAGGCGGTGCGCACGCCCTTCTGGCGTCTGTTCGATTTCATGTGGGGTCTGCACATCATGGATCTGCAAACCCGCGAGGATACCAGCCACCCGATCCTGATCGCATTCGCCGCGCTGGGCGCGATCGGATCGCTGATGGGGATCGTCCTGCTGTTCCGGCGCAGAAGGAGCAAACGCCGTGCCCGTAACTGAAGCCGCCGTGATCCTGACCCCCGTGCTCGACTGGCTGGATCTGGTCGGGGTCGCCGTGTTCGCGCTGTCGGGCGCGCTGATCGCCGCGCGCGAGCGGCAGACTTTCGTGACGATGGGCTTCTTTGCGCTGATGACCGGCGTCGGGGGCGGCACCGTGCGCGATCTGCTGATCGACGCGCCGGTCTTCTGGGTTCGCCATCCGTGGTACGCGGCGGTGTGTATTTCGATGGCCGCGATCGTGTGGAACACGCCGACCCGCTGGTGGCAGGGCAAGCTGTTCGACTACGCCGACGGCGTCGGGCTGGCGGCCTATTCGGTGCTCGGCGCGGCCAAGGCGATGAGCTACGGCCTGCCGCCGATCTCGGCCACGATCATGGGGATCATCACCGGCACCGTGGGCGGCACCATTCGCGATGTGATCGCGGGTCGCCCGTCGATCCTGATGCGGCCCGAGCTTTACGTGACGGCAGCCGCCCTGTCGGCGACCTTGTGCAGCTTCGGGATGTGGCTGTTCGACCCGCACGGGCTGAGCGACTGGGTGGTCTGGGCCATTGCGGCGTTTGCCGGCCTGGTGCTGCGCAGCGCGGCGATCCGATACAACCTAGGCCTGCCCGCGTTCCACGAACGTGAAATGGCCAGCGACCGCGAGACCGAGATCGGCGCGGAGGCGGTGGCCGAAGCGATTTCGCCGGAGAGCGACGGGATTTTCTTCGAAGAGGAGGCCCTGCCCCAGGAAGAAGCCCCCCGAACCTGACGTGAGTCTGAGGTTCGGGGGTCTCTCGATCATCCCGGCGACGGGGAAGTGTTAGCGGGCCCGATCAATACGGCTCGCCGTAGCCATCGTCCGGGTCGCCATCGTAGTCGTCGTAATCCTCACCCGGCACCGGCCCGCCGGGATAGGCAGGCTGCGCGGTGCTTCCCTGCGGGGGGTAGCCATAGCTCTGCGTCGAATAGGTGTTGCCGCGCGCGCGGGCATAGGCCTCGTCCGAGTATTGCGAGTCGCCGTACCCCTGGTCCGACTGGTAGCCATCATAGCCCTGGTAGCCGCGACCATAGCGGACATCGAGAACCTGCCCCGAACGATTGACCCGGCAGGTAAAGCCGCTGCCGTCATAGGTCGTGCCGGTCACCGAATAGCCGCTGCCGGTCCGCCCGACATTGTCGACCGAGCCGACACGCGACTGGCGCTCCACGCGGGAGATACAGCGATCCACCGCCCGGTCGAACGCGTCGTTGCGGACATAGTCCCGATCATCCCGGTCGGAGCTGGTCGCTGCGCTCGCAATCGCGAAGATGCCGCCCAGGATCAGCGCCCCTGCGATCACATCGCCAGCATCCACCCCACCGCCGCGATGGCGACGGTGATAGCGATAGCGGCGATATTGCTGCGCCTCGTCCACACCAAAGTCAGAACCGGCGACCGCGACAGGCGCGATCTGCGCAACGGGCTGGGCCACCGGAGGCAACTGGGCTGCCTGTACCGGTGAGAGAGCCAGCGCCGCAGTGGCACCGGCGAGCGAAAACGTGGTCAGTTGGCGCATTGTCCTGTTGTCTTTCATGCAATCCGGAGAGAACCCCGGCGCGACCGTGGAATCGGGAATAGGCGGCCAGCCCTGTCATGGGGCTGAACCGCCTTTCCCCTGTCGCTACGCGAACGTCGCGACGAACTGGCGCGGGTCAGATCCGGTTGAGACCACGGATCCCGCGATAATCGATGTCGACCACCCGGCCGCGACGGATCTCGCAGCTGAACCGGCCGCTGTCGCCGCGACGGTTATAGCCGCGCCGGTCGTAACCGCGACGCTGGTCGCGATAGCCGCGCGCACCATCGACCTCGATCCGGCCGGTGATGTTCCAGCCACGGCGGGTGTCGCGCACGCGGTTGATGTCGACCACGTTGGCGTAGCGATAGCCGGCCCGGCGGGCCTGATTCTCGGCAACGCGGACGCACTTGTCGATCGCGCGGCGCGGGTTGCCGTTGGAACGGTAGTAATTGTCGCGATAACGGTCGTCGCGATAACGGTCGCGGTTGGAAGCGGAAGCGATCGCGGCGATCCCGCCGATGATCAGCGCGCCGGCGATGACTTCGCCCGCGCTGATCCCGTCATTGTCGCGATCGCGATAGCGCTGGGCATCGGCAGGGGCGGCGGTGGTGAAGGCCATGGCGCCCGCGGCAGCGGTGCACAGGGCGGCCTTGGTGAAGCTTTGCATTGTGTGTCTCCTCACTGTGGTGCCGAGCGCCATTGCCCGAACACCAACTGTTCTAGAGACCACCCGGTGAGGTGTGACTGAATTGCGGCGAAAGCCATTGTTAATACAAATTGCCCCAAACCTGAACGGGCAGAATTCCGCGGTTTCCTGTGGTTTACCGCTGGTTTTACAACATGATTTGTATCGGAAACGTCGCCGAGGCCCGTCTCGCAATGCTGCTTCGTTAAGCTTGGTTCAGCAAGCCAAAGCGCCATTTCGACTCGCGATGCGCGCTCGAAACACGAAGCGGAGCCCGAAGGCCCCGCTTCGCTCGAATTGCCTGCCCTACTTCTCGATTTCGAGCCCTGTGAACGCGGCGAGGAAGGCGAGCACGTCGGCCGCTTCCTCGATCGCCTTGTCGGTCGGCTTGCCCGAACCGTGGCCCGCGCGCGTCTCGATCCGGATCAGCTGCGGCTTGTCGCCCAGATCCGCCGCCTGCAGCGCGGCGGTGTACTTGAAGCTGTGGCCCGGAACCACGCGGTCGTCGGTATCGGCGGTGGTCACCAGCAGCGCGGGGTAATCCACGCCCGAACGGATGTTGTGGTACGGCGAATAGGCGCGCAGCACCTTCCAGTCAGCTTCCTTGCTGGGATAGCCATAATCGTCGACCCAGTAGCGACCGGCGGTGAACTGGTCGAAGCGCAGCATGTCCATCACGCCGACGGCAGCATTGCCCGCCGCGAACAGATCGGGCCGCTGGTTTGTCACCGCGCCGATCAGCAGGCCGCCGTTCGAGCCGCCCTGAATCGCGAGGCCATCTTCCGGCGTGATTCCTTCATCGATCAGGTATTCCCCCGCGGCGATGAAATCGTCGAACACGTTCTGCTTGTTGTTCAGCCGCCCGGCATCGTGCCACGCCTTGCCGTATTCGCCGCCGCCCCGGATGTTGGCGACCACATAGGCCCCGCCCGATTCGACCCATGCGAGGCGCGAGGGGCTGAAGCCCGGCGTCAGCGAAATGTTGAACCCGCCATAGCCATAGAGCAGCGTCGGCACGGCCTTGCCGCTCTCGGCCACGGCCTTGCTGCGGACCAGGAACATCGGCACGCGGGTGCCATCCTTCGAAGTGTAGAACTTCTGTTCGACCACG
This sequence comes from Citromicrobium bathyomarinum, assembly GCF_021021475.1. Lineage (GTDB taxonomy): Bacteria > Pseudomonadota > Alphaproteobacteria > Sphingomonadales > Sphingomonadaceae > Alteriqipengyuania > Alteriqipengyuania bathyomarina. The sequence continues at coordinate 608,360 of NZ_JAINWL010000001.1, forward strand.
AAATCGTCCGGGTCGAAGGAGACCTCGGGCTGGGCCCAGATCGTGCTCTCGCCGCTCGCGACATCATAGCGGTAGATGGTCGTGGGGCGGTTGTAGCTGGAGAAGGCGTAGAACGTCTCGGCCTGCTCCGGATCGCCGCCGAAGCCGCCCGCGCTACCGATCCCCGGCAGTGAGACCTCGCCCTGCGGCGTGCCGTCCAGCCCGAACACCTCGATCTTGCTCTTGGCATCGACCAGGTAACTCGCGATCAGCTTGCCGCCGACCAGCGACACCCCGTCGAGCGTCTGTTCGCTTTCGGGGATCACCGTGCTCCAGCCCTGCTGCGGCGCGGTGACATCCACCGTAACCACCTTCTTCAGCGGCGCATCATCGTTGGTGACGAAGAAGAACCGGCTGCCGAGGTTGCCGACATAGGAATAGTTGTTCTCGAACCCCGGCACCAAAGTCATCGGGTCGGCATCGGGGCGCTCCAGATCGATCAGCGTCACTTCGTAGCGATCGTCGGTCCCGCTGGAGCTGGTGACGACCAGCCAGCGGCCATCATCGCTCACCTGCGCAGTGTGGTTCAGCTCGGGCTGGTGGGGCGTCTCATAGACCAGCGTGTCGGCATCCTGATCGGTGCCGAGCGTGTGGAAATAGACCTGCTGGTTTGTGTTGAGCGCCTGGAAGGTCTCGCCCTCGCCCGTCGCGGGGAAGCGGCTGTAGTAGAAGCCGCTGCCGTCCTTCGCCCAGTCGAGATTGGAGAACTTCACCCATTCGACCGTATCGGGCAGCACCGTGCCGGTGGCGACATCCATCACCTTGACCGTGCGCCAGTCGCTGCCGCCATCCTGGATCGCGTAGAGCAGCTTGGTGCCATCATCGGTGATCGCGTAATCGGCGAGCGCGGTGGCATCGTCTTCCGACCATTCATTAGGGTCGATCAGCACGCGTGCTTCGCCATCCAGCCCGTCGCGCACATAGAGGACGCTCTGGTTCTGCAGGCCGTTATTGCGGGTGTAGAAATAGTGCCCGTCCTTGTCGGTCGGCAGGCCGAAGCGCTCGTAATCGGTCAGCTGCGTGATCCGCTTCTTCAGCACATCGCGCCCAGGCAGCTGAGCGAGGAAGGCGTCGGTAACGGCATTCTCGCGCGCGACCCAGTCGGCCACTTCCTTGTCGGTGCGGACATCGTTCTCGAGCCAGCGATAGGGATCGGCGACCTGCTGCCCGAAGTGCTCTTCCACGACATCGCCGGTGCGCGTTTCGGGATAGTCGGGCGCGGTCAGATCCTGCGCGGCGGCGGGCATCGCGACCGCAACCAGTGCGGTGGCGGCTCCGGTAAGAAGGCTGTTGCGAAGCATGGGGTGGCGTCCTCTCGTTGGTCGGGGAAACTGGTGCAGGATATCTAGTCGATGGCGGGCAGCGTGCAACTCGCTGCGCAGGATCACTCCATCGCGGCGAGCATGTCGCGGGTGAAGGCGATGATGTCGAACCGAGTGCCGACAGGGTCTTCCCCGCGCCGGACGATCACCACCTCGCGGCTGGGCACCACGACGACATATTGCCCGCGGTTGCCCATGGCGGCGAAGGTGTCCGGCGGGATACCCTCGCTCTTGTTCATCAGCCACCAGCCCGCGCCATAGCCCAGCTCGCCATCGGGCTGCGGCCCGCTGGGCGTGGAGACATACTCCCGCCAGTTCTCGGGCAGAAGGCGCTTGCCGCTCTGCGTCACGCCGTCGTCCAGATAGAGCTGGCCGAGCTTCGCGAGATCGTCCGCGGTCGCCCACACCTGGCTCGACAGGATATAGTCCGTCCCCCAGTCGGTCTCCGCGACCGTGCCGGTCATCCCGATATCGCTGAACAGGTCGGCGGGATCATAGGTATCGAACGTATCCTCGATCGCCTTGACCGCCATCAGCGTGTCGTTGTTGGCATAGCGGAACACGCTCCCCGGCTCGTGGAGCAGCGGCCATCCGGTCGCGCTCTCCGCCACCAGCGCGCCGCCCATGTAGAGCGGGTCGGTCCGATTGCCCGGCGTATCGCTGTATCGGCCCGAGGCCATGCGCAGGAAATTGTCGATCGTGATGGTCCGGCGTGCGTCCCACCGCCACTGGTCGAAGGCGAGCCCGTCGGTCACCTGCGCATCGCCGCGCTGGACCGCCGCGCCGATCAGCGTCGCGGCAATGCTCTTGGCGACAGACCAGGTACGCTGGGGCGTGTCCATGCCGAAGCCGGGGGCGTATCGCCCCTGCCCGATAACGCCATCGCCGCTATCCCCGTGGCGAAGCACAACGGCGGTGGTTCTCGCGCCATCGCCATAGTCCGGGGTGAAGGCACGCCCGATCACTTTGTCGAGCGCGCTTGGCGGGGCCTTCGGCGTCCGCTCACCTGTCTCGACCGCCACGATCGGGATTGTCAGACCAGCGCCACGTCGCGTCGCATCGGCGCTCGCCTGCTCCTCGCCCGGCCGGGGCGGCACGCGCATTTCCGGCGTGGGAGCCTCCAGCCCGATCGGCGCGAGGCGGCAGCCCTGATCGTGCGAGGCTTCGGCAAAGCGCGGCGGCATGTCCTCCGCCCACTCGACCTCGACCAGCGCCACGCGTCCTGCGGCATCGGGCAGGATCGAGTAATCCAGATCGCCGATGATCGCATCGATCCGCGGATAGATGCCGGTCAGCTCCCATGCCTCGACGCTCTCTGGCGCGCGCTCCACCCCGTTGCGCTGCGCATTGGCGAGAGCGCTGCACAGGAACAGCGCCTTGTAACCGGCGGCAAGCGCGCGGTCGTAACGCGCATCGAGCTGTTCCTGCGTAGTCGACTGTGCCGCGAGCGAGGCAGGCAGGGCGAGTGCCGCAAGCGCGGCGAGGCTGGTCCGGATCATGGCGCGCGAGTGTGCCATAGCGATTCCGAAAGGGAAGCCTGCAAACGAAAAAGGGGCCGGAGGAATGCCCCGGCCCCTTCTCTCGTCACAGCGGATCGGATCAATTCTCGGGCGGGATGAATCCGTCGATCACATAGACCACGCCATTCGACGCCGCTTCCGCGATCTTGGTCAGGTGGGGAGCATCATCGCCATCGCCGACGAGGATCTGCCCGTCGATCTTGCGCACCTGGATGGGCTCGTCCGCGACGCTCGCCAATTCGATAGACCCGCCGTTCTCATCGAGCGCCTTGTCCAGATCTTCGCGCGATATCGCACCGACCGCCAGATGGCCGCGCAGAAGCGCGATCACCTCAGGCCGGCCTTCATCGGAGCGAAGCCGCTCCAGATCACCCTCGGGCAGCGCGGCAAAGGCCGCGTTGCTCGGCAGGAAGGCGGTATAGGAACCGGCCCCGTCGAACGGATCTTCCAGACCTGCATTGCCGATCACCTCGGCCGCGGTCGACAAGTCATCGATCCCGGCGATGGTGGCGGCCAGATCTTGCGAGCCTGCCGTTGCAGTGGATTCGACGGGATCGGCCGCCTCGTCTCCAGCACCGCATCCGGCCAGCATGAGGGAAAGCGCCCCCAATGCGGGGATGATCGTCTTCTTCATCATTGTCCTCACGTCAAAAGATCGATGACCGCAGCGACCACTCGGGTCGTGGGGTCGACCTGGTAAACATAGCCGTCGCTGTAGCGATACATCGCATCGGGTCCATCGCGATATCGGTCGCGATAGGCGTAAGGCACATTATACGCATCGTACCCGGCAGGCAGGCGCTGGCCGACAGTGATGTCGTCACCCGTCAGAAGTGCGGCGATACCCATGATCGCCTGATCCTTCGGGTCGACCGAGAACAGCGTCTGATCGGCGTAGTAATAGCGGGCATCCGAATTGCGCCCAAAATAGTCCGCGTAATAGGTGGGTGCCTGGTACTGATCATAGGCGGCCGGCCACTGGTTGCCGCTGAACAGCGCCCCGCCGACCAGCGGAACCAGCGCATCGATCACGCCCCCGCGCGAGGGGCGGTAGGCGTAGCCGTCGTAATACTGCCAGTCGCTGCCCGAAAGCTGCGGATAGGCGGAGCCGTAGTAGCCGCCGAAGCGCTCGCTCCGCAACTTCTTGGCCTGCCCGGGCGGCTGACAGCCATTGTTCTTCTTGGCGAGCCCCGGCGGGCAGAAGCCGCGCAGCGGCCGATCCGCGCGGTCGAACCGCGTGAGCACTTCGCGAGCATCGCCGCCCAGGCGATCGGTCACCTCGCGTGCGGCACGGTTGGCACCGCGCCGGACCTCATCCTCTAGCCGCCGATCGACCCGGCGATCCAGCTCGCGCTCGAGGCGGTCGGTCGGATTGCCACGCTGCGCCACCGGAGCCGGGCCCTGTCCGCGCTCGGCCTTGCCGTTGCCCGGCCCGTTTCCGTTGCCCCGCATCGCGGGCGGGCCGCCGCGCGGGTTGCCCGAATTGCGCTTGCCTGCGCCCGGGCCCTTCCCGGGATTGGCCTTGGCACCCTGGCTATTTCCATTGCCGTTTCCATTCCCGTTGTTCTGGGCAAGCACGGGCACGGCGAACGCGAGCGCGAGTGCGCTCGACGCCGCGATTGCAATACGCATGTCGTTTCTCCTTGGTGAGAGAAACCGCGCTTCGCCGATTTGGGTTCCGTAAGTGTCGCGGCCCAAAGGAAAAGGGCCGCGCGGGTTGCCCCGGCGGCCCTTCTCGAACTGGTCTTGCGAGCAGCGCTTACGCGTCGTCGTATTCGTCTTCCTCGGTCATCACCGGGCCCGAATCGAGGCCCTTGGCATCTTCGTCGCGATCGACGAATTCGATGACCGCGAGCTGCGCGCTGTCCGAAGCGCGGTAGCCTGCCTTGATGATGCGGGTGTAACCGCCTTCACGGTCCGAATAGCGCTCCGCCAGAACGTCGAACAGCTTCTTCAGCTGGGTTTCGTCCTGCAGACGGCCCATCGCGAGGCGACGGTTGGAAAGGCCGCCACGCTTGGCCAGCGTGATCAGCTTTTCGATGTAGGGGCGCAGTTCCTTCGCCTTGGGCAGCGTGGTGACGATCTGCTCGTGCTTGATCAGCGCGGCCGACATGTTGCGGAACATGGCGGTGCGGTGGCCCGACTTGCGGCCAAGCTTACGCTGCGAAATACCGTGACGCATTATTCAATCCTTCGTTTGTAAGGGGGCCGTACGAGGTACCCCGGTACGGGCCGGAATTGCGGGTCCGGCCCATGCCCGTAAGCGGAGTTAGCCGAGCAGTTCCTGTTCGAGCTTCTTGGCCATTTCCTCGATGTTCTCCGGCGGCCAGCCAGGGATGTCCATCCCGAGGCGCAGGCCCATGCTGGAGAGCACTTCCTTGATCTCGTTCAGCGACTTGCGGCCGAAGTTCGGCGTGCGCAGCATCTCGGCTTCGGTCTTCTGGACCAGATCGCCGATATAGATGATGTTGTCGTTCTTGAGGCAGTTTGCCGAGCGGACCGACAGTTCCAGTTCGTCGACCTTCTTGAGAAGGTAGCGGTTGAGCTGGTTGGCGTCCGATTCCTGCGGCTCTGCGGCCATCCCGATCATCGGGCTGGAAGGCTGCGGAATGCCGTCTTCGAAGTGGACGAACAGGGTCAGCTGGTCCTGCAGGATGCGCGCGGCGTAGGCCACGGCGTCTTCAGGGGTGACGGTGCCGTCGGTTTCGATGGTCAGGTTGAGCTTGTCGTAGTCCAGTTCCTGGCCAACGCGAGCATTCTCGACCTTGTAGCTCACCTGCTTGATCGGCGAGTAGAGCGAGTCGACCGGGATCAGACCGATCGGCGCATCGGCCGGGCGGTTCTGCACGGCGGGGACGTAGCCCTTGCCGGTATCCGCGGTCAGTTCCATGTTCAGCGTCGCGCCTTCGTCGAGCTGACAGATCACGAGATCCTTGTTCAGGATCTCGATGTCGCCGGAAACGGCAATGTCGCCCGCTTTGACGGCACCCGGACCGGTCGCGGAAAGCTGCAGGCGCTTGGGGCCCTCGCCTTCCATCTTGAGCGCGATCTGCTTCACGTTGAGGACGATATCGGTCACGTCTTCACGAACGCCAGCGAGGCTGGAGAATTCGTGGAGCACGTTCTCGATCTTGATCGAGGTGATCGCGGCACCCTGAAGCGAGGAGAGCAGCACGCGGCGCAGGGCATTGCCCAGCGTCAGGCCGAATCCGCGCTCGAGCGGTTCGGCGACGAAGGTTGCCTTGCGCTTCTTGTCGGCGCCGGTGTCCTTCAATTCGAGCGAGGTGGGCTTTTTCAGTTCCTGCCAGTTCTTGGTGTTGACGGCCATGGATGTCCCCTAGGAATGCAAGATCGGCTGGGGCCGGGCGCTTCTCGGTGGGGGGAAGAAGCGTGACCGGCCCGGAAAATGTCGGCGGAGGGAACGGCTCCCACCGCCGGGCAGGATCAGGTCAGACGCGACGCCGCTTGGACGGACGGACCCCGTTGTGCGGGATCGGCGTCACATCGCGGATGCTGGTGATGGTGAAGCCCACCGCCTGCAGCGCACGCAGCGCGCTTTCGCGGCCCGAACCCGGGCCCTTCACTTCGACTTCCAGCGTGCGGACGCCGTGTTCGGCGGCCTTCTTGCCGGCATCGTCCGCCGCGACCTGTGCGGCGTAGGGAGTCGACTTGCGGCTGCCCTTGAAGCCCATCATCCCGGCGCTGGACCAGCTGATCGCATTGCCCTGCGCATCCGTGATGGTGATCATGGTGTTGTTGAAGCTGGCGTTGACGTGCGCCACGCCGCTGGAGATGTTTTTCCGCTCGCGGCGCCGAATGCGGCCTGGTTCGCGTGCCATTGGATATTCCCCTTAAGGAAAGAAGACAGAAGAGAGACGAAGTGAAGCGCTGTTCGCGCGCTTACTTCTTCTTGCCGGCGATCGGCTTGGCCTTGCCCTTGCGGGTGCGCGCATTGGTGTGCGTGCGCTGGCCGCGAACGGGCAGACCGGCGCGATGGCGCAGGCCGCGGTAGGAACGAAGGTCCATCAGACGCTTGATGTTCATCGCGGTCTGACGGCGAAGGTCGCCTTCCACCGTGTGCTCTTCGTCGATCGTTTCACGGATCCGCAGCACTTCCTCGTCGGTGAGGTCCTGCACGCGGGTCTTGTGATCAATGCCGAGCTTGTCGGCGATCTCGACGGCCTTGGTACGGCCGATTCCGTGAATATAGGTAAGCGCAATGATCACGCGCTTGTTGGTGGGGATATTGACCCCGGCAATACGAGCCACTTACTTCTCCATGCTCCACAGGGGCTTGGCGATCCGCAACAGCGGTGCACCCCTATCTCATCGCGAGTTTCATCGGTTCGCTGCATCACCGCCATCCGGACGGACAAAAACCGGCAGGCGCGAAGACCGGGCCGGTGCTGCAATGATGCAATGAATCGGACGAACGGCGCACATAGGCGTGAGAGCGCATAGCGTCAACAGCTACGCGCGAATAATCGCGCCGGCCGCGAAAGCGACCATACGCGACCCTGTTCGTGAGACCGAATCTAGCCCGTGTGCGGGGCTCTGTCAAAACCGGCGTGCGGCAGATGTCCCCCACAACTGCGCGGCACAGCCGCCGCTTGGTTGCGACCGCGCCCTGAACGAGAACGATCAGCGCCCTTCGGGAATGCCGGTGGTCGGCGTCTCCTCGCCCTCCCCGGTGCCCGCGCCGAACGCCGAATCGAACGAATCGCCGTCCTCTTCCTCTGCTGCATCGATCGGGCCCCCCAGCGCCTTGGCCAGGCCGAGCACCTGTTCGCCAATCACCCCGTCAACCGCCTTGGATATCTCGTCGATCTTGAACCGCATCGTTCCGCCGACGACGTATTCCCACGTGATCCGCGTGCCCGCAGGCTCACCCTCCTCGCGCTCAATCGGCTGAAGCGTGATCGTCATCACCCCGTCGACCGGCTCGCTCTGCAGCGGCCCCAGCCCGCCCCGCATGCGCAGCACCTTGTGCGGCACTGCCTGCACCACCATCATATGCTGAACGCTGCCTTCCAGGCCGTAGCTGTCGGGCCCGTCCTCGGCCGGGATCTTCTCGCAGAAGCAGCCCCCCGCCTGCGGCGTCAGCGTCATGTTCGATGCGTCGGCAGACCAGGTGCGGGAATCGTTCCACCAGTCGCCCGGCGCGATCAGCGCGAGCCACGCGTCCTCGGGGCTGGCGTCGACATCCACCGCGTGACGGACAACGAAATGGGTGGGCGAGCTTTCGGTCACCTCGGCACCAGCAGGCACGGCGGCAATCAGCGGCGCGGCCAGCAGGGCCAGGGCTTTGGCGGCAGTACGGATCATCGAGAGGCTCCCTTTCACGCGCCCGCTATTCCACGGGCGCGCGGCAAAGGAAACCGCCTAGGAGGCAGATCAGCCTTCCAGCAGCGCGTCGATGCTGGAGCTAACCTCTTCGATCGAGCCCATCCCGTCGACCCGCGCAACCAGCCCCTGTTCCTCATAGTAGGGCAGGATCGGCGCGGTTTCGGAGCGGTAGACCTCCATGCGGTGACGCACGGTCTCTTCGTTGTCGTCGGGCCGGCGCTTGAACTCGGTGCTGCCGCACTTGTCGCACACGCCTTCGGTCTGCGGCGGCTTGTGCCGGTCGTGATAGCCCTCGCCGCACGCGGCGCAGGTGAACCGGCCGGTGATCCGGTCGACCAGCGCTTCCTCGTCGACCTGGAGTTCGATCACCCGGTCGAGCTTGCGGCCATGCTTCGCGAGCAGCGCATCGAGCTGCTCCGCCTGCGCACGGGTGCGCGGATAGCCGTCGAAGATCGCGCCGGTATCGGCCGACATGGAAGCCAGCTCGTCGTCGATCAGCGCAGAGACGATATCGTCGGAGACGAGTTCGCCCGCGTCCATGATCGCCTTGGCCTGCTTGCCGACGGGCGTGCCCGCCTTGACCGCTGCGCGCAGCATGTCGCCGGTCGACAGCTGGCGCATGCCGTGATGATCGACGAGCCGGTGCGCCTGCGTCCCCTTGCCTGCGCCCGGAGGCCCCAGAAGAATGATGTTCATGATGCCTGTGTCCCCTCGCCACGCTCGATCAGCGCAGGCGGCTTAGAGGCAGCGGGCGCCTTAGCGCAACCGCCCCTTCAGCTTCGCCTTCTTGATAAGGTCGCCATACTGGTGTGCCAGCAGGTGTGACTGGATCTGGCTGATCGTATCCACCGTCACGTTGACCACGATCAGCAGGCTGGTGCCGCCGAGGAACAGCGGAATGCCGGTCTGCGCGATCATGTATTCGGGCAGCACGCAGACCAGTGTCAGGTACGCCGCGCCGACCACGGTAATACGGGTCAGGACATAATCCAGATATTCGGCAGTCCGCTTGCCCGGGCGAATGCCGGGAATGAACCCGCCATTTTTCTTCAGGTTATCCGCAGTTTCCTCCGGATTGAACACCACCGCCGTGTAGAAGAAGCAGAAGAACACGATCAGGATCGCGTACAGCGCCATGTAGATGGGCTGCCCATGCTGGAGGTAGAAGTTCAGCTGGTTGATCGTGCGCCCCACCCCGCTGTTGGGGTCGACCGAGCTGCCAGCGAACTGGCTGATCGTTAGCGGCAGCAGCAGCAGCGAGCTGGCGAAGATCGGCGGGATCACGCCCGAGGTATTGATCTTGAGCGGCAGGTGGCTGCGATCCGCCTGCATCATGCCGCGCTGGGTCGCACGCTTGGGATACTGGATCAGCAGACGGCGCTGCGCGCGCTCCATGAAGCTGATGAACAGGATCAGGCCGATGATCATGACGATGAAGCCGATGATCACGCCCGCGCTGATCGCACCGGTCCGCCCGCCTTCGAACATGTTGCTCGCAAAGCTCGGGAACTGGGCGACGATGCCGGCCATAATGATCAGCGAGACGCCGTTGCCGATGCCGCGCGCGGTAATCTGTTCACCGATCCACAGGAGCAGCATGGTTCCGCCCACGAGGCTGATGACCGCGCCAATGCGGAACATGATGCCCGGGTCGACGACCGCCTGCAGCCCGCTCTGCGCACCATAGCTTTCGAGCCCGGTGGCGAGGAAGTAGCCCTGGATGACACACAGGAACACCGTGCCGTAGCGGGTGTACTGGTTGAGCTTCTGGCGCCCGGTCGCGCCTTCTTTCTTCAGCGCCATCAGCGTGGGATGCAGGGCCGAGGCCATCTGCACCACGATCGAGGCGGTGATGTAGGGCATCACGCCGAGCGCGATGAGGCTCATGCGCTCAAGGCTGCCGCCCGAGAAGGTGTTGAACAGGTCGAGCACGCCTCCGCGCGTCTGGTCGTACAGGTCGCCCAGGATCTGCGGGTTCACACCCGGCAGAGGGACGAAGCTGAGGAAGCGGAACGCGATCAGGGCAACGACCGTGAACCAGATCCGCTGGCGCAGTTCCGTCGCCTTGGAGAAATTCGCCAAACTGAGGTTGGACGCGAGATTATCGGCGCGTGATGCCATGAGAAAACCGTGATCCTGCAAATTCGACCGGGCTATGCCGGCTGCCGCAGAGAGAGATAGGTGTGGCGGGCGCGGTTGTCGAACCCCCGCGCCCGATTACCCGAAATCAGGCCTTGGAGCCCGCTTCCTTGTTCGCCTTGGTGCGAGCAGCCTTCTTCTCGTGCTCGGGCTGCTTGGCGGCGATGACTTCCACCTTGCCGCCGGCCTTCTCGACCGCTTCGATCGCGCCCTTGCTGGCGCCGGCCACCGTGAAGGTCGCCTTGGTGGTCAGCTCGCCCTTGGCCAGCAGACGTACGCCGTCCTTGCCACCGCGGGCCAGGCCTGCGGCCTTGAGCGCTGCGTGGTCGATGTCCTTCTTGGCGTCGAGCTTCTTGGCGTCGATGAACTTCTGGACCATGCCCAGGTTCACTTCCGCGTAGTCCTTGCCGAAGGGGTTGTTGAACCCGCGCTTCGGCAGACGCATGTGCAGCGGCATCTGGCCGCCTTCGAAGCCCTTGATCGCGACGCCTTCACGGGCCTTCTGGCCCTTCTGGCCGCGCCCACCGGTCTTGCCCTTGCCCGAGCCGATGCCCCGGCCGATGCGCATGCGGCCCTTGCGGGCGCCTTCGTTGTCGCTGATCTCGTTGAGTTTAAATGCCATGATGCACTCGCTTTCGCTTTTCTTCGCGCTGATAAAAATGGAAACGGCCCGCTACACCGAGCGGGCCGCCGCCGTCAATTCCAGTCGAAGGGCCGTTTAGCCCTCGACCACCTCCACCATGTGCGGCAGCTTTGCGATCGCGCCGCGCACTTCGGGGGTATCTTCCAGTTCGACCACCCGGTGCATCTTGCCCAGGCCGAGGCCGATCAGGATCTTCTTCTGGCTTTCGGGACGCCGGATGGGCGAGCCGATCTGCTTGAGCTTGATCTTAGCCATCAGTGATTACTCCGTGAGAGCCGCGGCATCCGCCTCGGCTTCCGCTTCGCTGGTGCCACCGCGCGACAGCAGGTCGGCGACCTTCTTGCCGCGACGCTGCGCCACCGACTTGGGCGAGCTCTGATCCTGCAGCGCATCGAAGGTTGCGCGGATCATGTTGTAGGGGTTGGACGTGCCGACCGACTTGGTCACCACGTCGGCCACACCCAGGCTTTCGAACACGGCGCGCATCGGACCACCGGCGATGATGCCGGTACCCGGAGGCGCGGTGCGGACGGTCACCTTGCCGGCACCGAAACGGCCCTTACCGTCGTGGTGCAGCGTGCGGCCTTCCTTGAGGGCGACGCGGATCATGTGCTTGCGCGCAGCGGCCGAAGCCTTGCTGATCGCCTCGGGCACTTCGCGGGCCTTGCCGTGGCCGAAGCCGACGCGGCCCTGGCCGTCGCCAACCACCACGAGCGCGGCGAAACCGAAGCGCTTACCGCCCTTCACCGTCTTCGAGACGCGGTTGATGTGAACCAGCTTCTCGATGATGCCGTCATCTTCTTCCTGACGACCACGATTGCCATCGCGGCCACCACGACCGCGACCACGGCCACCATCGCGGTTACCACCGCCACGATTATCGCCACCGCGACCACCACGCCCCTGGCGCGGCTGGCCCTCGGCACCCTGTGCGGGGCTCTGGTTGTCAGCTGCTTCGGAAGGCGTGTCGGCGATCGCCGGCTCTTCCTTCGTCACCGCATGCTCGGTTTCCGCTTCCGCGACGTTTGCGTCGGCCTTGGCCTTCGCAACTTCGGGGGTTTCGGGAACGCCGGGCGCCTGCTCGGGCGTGCTTTCGGTGTTGTTTTCGTCAGCCATCATCAGAACTCCAGCCCGCCTTCACGGGCGGCATCGGCCAGCGCCTTGACGCGGCCATGGAACAGGAACCCGCCGCGATCGAAGACGACCGTGGTCACGCCCGCCTTCTTGGCGGCGTCCGCGATGCTCGAGCCGACCGTCTTGGCGGCGTCGATATTCGCGGTCGAGCCTTTCACGCCCAGCGTCGATGCGCTGGCAAGGGTCTTGCCGGCGGAATCGTCGATGATCTGCGCGTAAATGTGCTTGCCGGTGCGGTGGACCGACAGGCGCGGCTTGCCACCGGCATTCTTGCGAAGCGCGGTGCGCACGCGCTGGCGGCGACGTTCAAAGAGGGAAAGCTTTGCCATCTTACTTCTTCTTCCCTTCCTTGCGGAAGATATACTCGCCCTGGTACTTGATGCCCTTGCCCTTGTACGGCTCGGGCTTGCGCCAGCGGCGGATTTCAGCGGCGAACTGGCCAACGGCCTGCTTGTCGATCCCGCTGATGATGACCGTGGTCTGATCGGGCGTTTCCACCTTCAGGCCTTCGGGCACGGTGAGGTCGACGTCGTGGCTGTAACCGAGCTGCAGCTTCAGGGTCTTGCCCTGGGCGTTCGCACGGTAACCGACACCGCTGATCTGCAGCGTCTTGGAAAAGCCGTCCGTCACGCCTTCGACCAGGTTCGACACCATCGTACGCTGCATGCCCCAGTGGCTGCGCGCAGGCTTGCTGTCGTTGACCGGGTCGACCGCGATCGAGCCGTCTTCCAGCTTGTACGACACGAGGTCCGACAGGCCCATGGTGAGGGTGCCCTTGGGGCCCTTCACCGAAAGGGTGCCGTTATCGATCTTGGCCTCGACCCCACTCGGGATCGCAACCGGACGTTTGCCGATGCGGCTCATCAGAACACCTCCGCCAGCACTTCGCCACCGACGTTCTGGCTGCGGGCTTCCGCGTCGGAAAGCACGCCGCGCGGCGTCGAGACGATCGTGATGCCAAGGCCGTTGCGCACCGTCGGCAGCTCGCGGCTGGCCGAATAGATGCGACGGCCCGGCTTGGACACGCGGGCGACATGCTTGATCGCAGGTTCGCCTTCGAAATACTTCAGTTCGATCCGCAGCGCCTTGTGCTTGCCGGTGTCGTCTTCGCTGTAGCCACGAATGTAGCCTTCGCGCTGGAGCACTTCGAGCACGTTCGCGCGCAGCTTGGACGCCGGCGAAAGGACGGAGTCCTTCTTCGCCTGCTGGCCGTTGCGGATGCGGGTGAGCATGTCACCCAGGGGATCGGTCATAGCCATCTATCGATTCCTCACCAGCTCGACTTGGTCAGGCCAGGGATCATGCCCTTGTTGCCCAGGTTCCGCAGTTCGATGCGGTTGATGCCGAACTTGCGGTAGTAGCCGCGCGGGCGACCGGTCGTGGAGCAGCGGTTGCGGACCCGGGTCGGGTTCGCGTTGCGCGGGATTTCAGCCATCTTCAGGCGCGCGATGAGACGCTCGCTCTCGTCGAGCGAGGTATCGTCGGCAATCGCCTTAAGCTTTGCGTACTTGTCCGCGTACTTCTTGACGAGCTTCTTGCGACGCTCGTTCTTGTTGATGGAACTCAGTTTCGCCATTGGACTTAAGCTCTCTTCGTTTCTTGCTTCAGCGGAGAGCGGCTCACGCCGCCTCCTTCTCTTCGTCGGCCTTTGCTTCGGCCGGGAACGGGAAACCGAACAGGCGCAGCAGTTCGCGTGCTTCCTCGTCGGTCTTCGCGGTGGTGGTCACGATGATATCCATGCCCCGGACCTTTTCGATCTGGTCGTAGGAGATCTCGGGGAAGATGATCTGCTCCTTCAGACCCATGGCGTAGTTACCACGGCCGTCGAAGCTCTTCGGGTTCAGACCACGGAAGTCGCGAATGCGCGGCATCGCGATCGTCACCAGACGATCGAGGAATTCGTACATCCGGTCACGACGCAGGTTGACCTTGCAACCGATCGGCATGCCGTCGCGCAGCTTGAACTGTGCGATCGACTTCTTGGCCTTGGTGATGACGGGCTTCTGGCCCGCGATCAGCGCCATTTCCTCGGCTGCGGTCTGGACCTTCTTCTTGTCCTGGCTCGCCTCGCCCACACCCATGTTGAGCGTGATCTTCTCGAGCTTGGGGACCTGAAGACGGTTCGTGTAGCCGAATTTCTCGGTCATGGCCTTGACGATTTCGTTCTCGTACTTGGCCTTCATGCGGGGCGTGTAATCAGCCATCGATGGTCTCCCCGGATTTCACGGCGACGCGCACTTTCTTGCCGTCGCGTTCTTCGATGCGCACGCGGGTCGGCTTGCCGTCCTTGGGATCGGCGAGAGCCACCTTGGCGATGTGCATCGGCGCTTCGTAGCGATCGATCCCGCCCTGCGGGTTCGTCTGGCTGGGCTTGCGGTGACGGGCGATCATGTTGACGCCTTCCACCACGACCTTGCCGTCTTTCGGCAGAACCTGGGCGACCGTACCGGTCTTGCCCTTGTCCTTGCCCGAAAGCACGACGACGTTGTCGCCCTTCTTGATCTTGGCCATGCCCATTACAGCACCTCCGGAGCAAGCGAGATGATCTTCATGAAGCCGCGGCCGCGCAATTCGCGCACCACCGGGCCGAAGATACGGGTGCCGATCGGCTCTTCGTTCTTGTTGACGAGCACCGCGGCGTTCGAGTCGAAGCGGATCACGCTGCCATCGGGGCGGCGGACATCCTTCTTCGTGCGAACGATCACCGCACGGTGAACGTCGCCCTTCTTCACTTTCGCGCGCGGCTGGGCTTCCTTGACGGAAACCACGATCACGTCGCCGACGCTCGCGAACCGACGCTTAGAGCCACCCAGCACCTTGATGCACTGGACGCGCTTTGCGCCGCTGTTGTCCGCGACGTCGAGATTGGACTGCATCTGGATCATCGATCCGGTTCCTTCTCTTGGCTTGCCGGGACAGTTGCCCGGCAGTTCCTAAAACGTCTGTTTAGCTGTTGCTCGCGGCTTCGACGTCGAGGTCGGCATCAACCGCCTGCACGCCACCCGCGACGACCCGGTCCTTCACGGCCCAGGTCTTGGTCTTCGAGATCGGCTTGGTCTCTTCGATCCGCACGATGTCGCCGAGTTCGTACTCGTTCTTCTCATCGTGGGCGTGATACTTCTTCGAGCGCCGGATGATCTTCCCGTACAGCGGGTGCTTCACCTTGCGTTCGACAAGCACGGTCACGGTCTTGTCGGTCTTGGTGGAAGTGACCCGACCAATCAGAATACGCTTGGGCATGGTCTACTCCTTACGCCTTGCTCTTCGCCGCAGCGGCGCGGGTGCGCTCGCTCTGCAGCGTCTTGATGCGCGCGATCGTCCGGCGGACCTCCTGAACACGAGCGGGACGCTCGAGCTGGTTGGTCGCTGCCTGGAAACGCAGGTTGAACGCCTCACGCTTGAGCTCGGTAAGCTCCGCGGTCAGCTGGTCGTCGCTCTTGGCGCGCAGATCTTCAGTGGTGCTCACTATTCGCCTCCCAGGTGCGAGGTGTCGCCCAGACGCGCGACAACCTTGGTCTTGATCGGCAGCTTCATGGCGGCACGTTCGAACGCTTCGGCGGCCAGCGGGCCGGACACGCCGTCGAGTTCGAACAGGATGCGGCCCGGCTTCACGCGTGCGGCCCAGTATTCGACCGAACCCTTGCCCTTACCCTGCCTGACTTCGGCAGGCTTCTTGGACACGGGCACGTCGGGGAACACGCGGATCCAGAGGCGCCCCTGGCGCTTCATGTGACGCGTGATCGCACGGCGGGCCGCTTCGATCTGGCGAGCGGTGATCCGCTCGGGTTCCATCGCCTTCAGCCCGTAAGAGCCGAAGTTCAGTTCGGTACCGCCCTTGGCATTGCCATGGATCCGGCCCTTGAAGGCCTTGCGATACTTGGTTCGTTTCGGTTGCAGCATGGTTCTTTCCTAATCCTGCAATCAGCGCGCCGGACGCACGCCGGAAGTCTGCGCTTCCATCATCAGGCGGTCCTGCGCGGTCGGATCGTGGGCGAGGATCTCACCCTTGAAGATCCAGCACTTGATGCCGATGATGCCGTACGCGGTCAGCGCTTCGGCTTCGGCATAGTCGACGTTCGCACGCAGGGTGTGAAGCGGCACGCGGCCTTCGCGATACCATTCGACGCGCGCGATTTCCGCACCGCCGAGACGGCCGCCGCAGGTGATCCGGATACCTTCGGCACCCAGACGCAGCGCGGACTGCACGGCGCGCTTCATCGCACGGCGGAAGGCCACACGGCGAACCAGCTGGTCCGCAATGCCCTGCGCAACGAGCTTGGCATCGATTTCCGGCTTGCGGATCTCGACGATGTTCAGCTTCACTTCGCTTTCGGTCATGCGCGAAAGCGTCGTGCGCAGCTTCTCGATGTCGGCGCCCTTCTTGCCGATGATGACACCGGGGCGCGCAGCGTAGATCGAGATGCGGCACAGCTTGGCCGGACGCTCGATCACCACCTTCGAAATCGCGGCCTGCGGCAGCGAATTCACGATGTGCTTGCGGATCTCGATGTCTTCCTTGAGCAGCTTGGCATAGTCACGCCCTTCGGCGTACCAGCGGCTGTCCCAGGTGCGGTTGATCTGCAGGCGCAGACCGATCGGATTGCTCTTCTGGCCCATCTTACGCTTCCTCGACTTCGCGCACGACGATGCGCAGGCGGCTGAAGGGCTTCAGGATGCGGGTCGACTTGCCGCGACCGCGCGTGTGAAACCGCTTCATCGTGATCGACTTGCCCACGCTTGCCTCGGCGACGACCAGTGCGTCGACGTCGAGATCGTGGTTGTTTTCGGCATTGGCGATCGCGGAGGCGAGCACCTTGCTCGCGTCCTTGGCCATCGCCTTCTTCGAAAAGGCGAGGATGTTCAACGCCTCTTCAGCCTTCTTGCCGCGGATCAGCTCGGCAACGAGGTTCAGCTTCTGGGCCGACCCACGGATCGTGGTGCCAACTGCCAGCGCCTCGTTATCGGCGACGCGACGGGGAGCTTTCTGCTTGCTCATCAGCGCTTGCCCTTCTTGTCTGCGGCGTGACCCGGGAAGGTGCGCGTGGGCGCAAATTCACCGAGCTTGTGGCCGACCATCTCTTCCGAGACGGACACGGGAATGAACTTGTGGCCGTTGTAGACGTTGAACGTCAGCCCAACGAACTGCGGCAGGATGGTGGAGCGGCGCGACCAGGTCTTGATCGGCGCGGTGCTGGCCTTTTCCTGTGCGTCCTCGGCCTTCTTCAGAAGGCTGAGTTCCACAAACGGACCTTTCCAAACGGAACGTGCCATTGCTGCGATTACCTCTTCTTCTTCGCGTGGCGCGAACGGATGATCATCTTGTCCGTCTGCTTGTTCTTGCGGGTGCGGGCGCCCTTGGTCGGCTTGCCCCACGGGGTCACCGGATGGCGGCCACCGCTGGTCTTGCCTTCACCACCACCATGGGGGTGATCGACCGGGTTCTTGGCGACACCGCGGGTAAGCGGACGACGGCCCTTCCAGCGGGTGCGACCGGCCTTGCCGAAGTTCTGGTTCTGGTTGTCGGGGTTCGAGACCGCGCCAACCGTACCCATGCAATCGGCCCGCAGGTAACGCTGCTCGCCCGAGTTGAGACGCACGATGACCATGCCACGGTCGCGACCGACCAGCTGGACGTAGGCGCCTGCCGAACGGGCGATCTGCCCGCCCTTGCCCGGCTTCATCTCCACGTTGTGGATGATGGTGCCGACCGGCATGTTGCCCAGCGGCATCGCGTTGCCCGGCTTGGTGTCGACCCGCTCGCCCGCGATCACCTTGTCGCCAACGGCGAGGCGCTGCGGCGCGATGATGTAGGCCAGCTCTTCGTCGGCATACTTGATCAGAGCGATGAAGGCGGTGCGGTTGGGATCATATTCGATCCGCTCCACGGTGCCTTCCACGTCCCACTTGCGGCGCTTGAAGTCGATGTAACGATACTTCTGCTTGTGACCGCCCGCGATCCCGCGGCTGGTGACGTGGCCCTTGTTGTTGCGACCGCCGGTCTTGCGCTTGCCTTCGGTAAGCGCCTTGACCGGCTTGCCCTTGTAGAGCCCGGACTTGTCGACCAGGATCAGGCCGCGACGGGCCGGACTGGTCGGCTTGTAATTCTTGAGTGCCATGGTTCCGTCCTAGCTCCTCAGATGCCGCTCGTGACGTCGATGGAATCGCCGTCCTTGAGCGTCACGATCGCCTTCTTCATGTCGTTGCGACGGTAGGGCTTGCCCCGCCAGCGCTTGACCTTGCCCTTGGTGACGATGGTGTTCACCCCGGTCACCTTGACGTCGAACAGCGCTTCCACCGCATCGCGGATCTGCGGCTTCGTGGCGTCGTTCGCCACCTTGAAGACCACTGCGTTGTTCTCGCTCGCGAGCGTCGCCTTTTCGGTGATGTGCGGCGCGAGGATCACGTCGTAGTG
This sequence comes from Citromicrobium bathyomarinum, assembly GCF_021021475.1. GTDB lineage: Bacteria > Pseudomonadota > Alphaproteobacteria > Sphingomonadales > Sphingomonadaceae > Alteriqipengyuania > Alteriqipengyuania bathyomarina. The sequence continues at coordinate 626,915 of NZ_JAINWL010000001.1, forward strand.
CCGCGCGTCGATTTCCTGCTTCTTAGCCATTGAAGCGCGCCTCCAGCTTTTCGACCGCATCCTTGGTGAGGACCAGCGTATCGTGCTTCAGGATGTCGTAGACGTTGGCGCCGATCGCCGGGATCACGTTGACGCCGGGCAGGTTGCCCGCAGCCATCTTGAAACCGTCGTTCACGCTTTCGCCGTCGATCACCAGCACCTTGCCGTTGAAACCGGCCTTTTCGAAGTGACCCTTGAGAGCCTTGGTCTTGGCGTCCTTCAGCTCGAGGCTGTCGACGATGACCAGGCCGTCCTTGGCCTTGCTCGACAGCGCCATGCGCAGGCCGAGCGAACGGATTTTCTTGTTCAGCGACGGGTTGAAGTCGCGCAGGCGGGCGCCGTGCGCCTTACCACCGCCGATGAAGATCGGAGCGCCGCGATCGCCGTGGCGAGCGCCGCCCGAACCCTTTTGGCGACCGAACTTCTTGCCGGTGCGGGCCACGTCCGAACGCTCACGCGTCGGGCGGGCGGTCGCGCGGCGCTTTTCCAGCTGCCACGTCACCACGCGGTGAAGGATGTCGGCGCGAGGCTCGACACCGAACACGGCATCGTTGAGCTCGATCTCGCCGGCCTTACCGCCGTCGATTTTCTGTACCGCGATCTTCACGATCAGGACTCCTTGCCTTCGTCGGTGCCTTCGGCGTCAGCCCCGGCATCCTGCTGCTGCATCAGCTTTTCCTGCTGCTCGGGCGTCACTTCGGTGTGCACCTCGTGCTCCGCACCGCTCTCGACCAGGCCGGCATCGGCGTCGTCGCTCGAGAATTCGTCGGCGTTGCGGCGCATCGCACCGGGGAACGGCGCATCGGCCGGCATCGGCAGCTTCACCGCGTCTGCAACCAGCATCCAGCTGTTCTTCGCGCCGGGCACGGAGCCCTTGACGAACAGCAGACCGCGCTCGGTATCCGTACGGACGATTTCGAGGTTCTGCTGCGTGCGCTGACGGTCGCCCATGTGGCCAGCCATCTTCTTGTTCTTGAACACGCGGCCCGGATCCTGACGGTTACCGGTCGAACCGTGCGAACGGTGCGACAGCGAAACGCCGTGCGTGGCGCGCAGACCGCCGAAGCCCCAGCGCTTCATCGCACCGGCAAAGCCCTTGCCCTGCGTGTAGCCCTGCACGTCAACCTTCTGGCCGGCGATGAAGTGATCGGCGGTGATCGTCGCGCCGACGGGAAGGAGCGCGTCCTCACCCTCGACGCGGAATTCCGCAACCTTCATCTTCAGGCCAACTTCCGCCTTCGCGAAAGCTTCGCGCTGCGACTTGTTGACGTTCTTCTGCTTCGCTTCACCCGAACCGACCTGGACGGACCAATAGCCATCACGGTCTGCGGTGCGGTTGGCGGTGACCTGGCACCCTTCCAGAGCGAGCACGGTCACGGGAACGTGCCGGCCGTCTTCCTGAAACAGGCGGGTCATCCCGACCTTCTTGGCGATTACGCCAGTGCGCATCGTTAAACTCCTAAACCAGAGGCACGAAGGGACCATTCCCGCCGTGCGTGACGGGCCGTTATCAACGACCCCAGCCCGAAGTTTTGATGCATCGCCCGTCCGGGCTGATTGCGCCCATGCAACAAGGCATGAAGCGCGAGACGGGAGACGCAGCCCGGAGCATGCTCCGGCGGTATCTCAAGTGAAGAAGACCCGAAGACCTTCCGAACGCGACCCTCGCAAAAGCGAGAACCCGTGCCGCACGAGGCGGACTTGAAAACTCGTCCGGTCGTTTAACGTCCGACCGGAAGGACCAGCGCCCGGCCTGGCCGGGCAGCCAAAATCAAGCCAGCTTGATTTCGACGTTCACGCCCGCGGCGAGGTCCAGCTTCATCAGCGCGTCGACCGTCTGGGCGTTGGGCTGCACGATGTCGAGCAGCCGCTTGTAGGTGCGCACCTCGAACTGCTCGCGCGACTTCTTGTCGATGTGCGGGCCGCGGTTCACGGTGAACTTCTCGATGCGCGTCGGCAGGGGAATAGGTCCACGGATGAGCGCGCCGGTGCGGCGTGCAGTATCCGCGATCTCGCCCGTTGCCTGGTCGAGCACGCGGTGGTCGAAGGCCTTGAGGCGAATACGGATATTCTGTGCGTCCATGTCCTAGTCTACCGATGCGAAAGAGCCACGAAGAGCCACCCCGTCTGGGCCACCCTTCAAAAATAAAGAACCGCCCCACCAAACCGAAGTTTTCGGTGAGGGGCGGCCCTCGTGAAATCTGACCGGCGGGGAATCGAATCCCCCGCCGGTGGAAGCGCCTATATTAGACGGTGATCTTGCTGACAACCCCCGAACCGACGGTGCGGCCACCTTCGCGGATTGCGAAGCGAAGACCTTCATCCATCGCGATCGGCGCGATCAGCTTGACCGAGATGGTCACGTTGTCGCCCGGCATCACCATTTCCGTGCCTTCGGGAAGGATCACTTCGCCGGTCACGTCGGTGGTGCGGAAGTAGAACTGCGGGCGGTAGTTGGCGAAGAACGGCGTGTGACGGCCACCTTCGTCCTTCGACAGCACGTAGACTTCGGCGCTGAACTCGGTGTGCGGCGTAACCGAACCCGGCTTCGCGAGGACCTGGCCACGCTCGACGTCTTCACGGGCAACGCCGCGAATCAGGGCGCCGATGTTGTCGCCGGCTTCACCGCGATCGAGCAGCTTGCGGAACATTTCGACGCCAGTGACGGTCGTCTTCGAAGTGTCCTTGATGCCGACGATTTCGACTTCGTCGCCAACGTTCACAACGCCGGTTTCGACACGGCCGGTCACAACCGTACCACGACCCGAGATCGAGAACACGTCTTCGATCGGCATCAGGAAGGCCTGGTCGACCGGACGCTCCGGCTGCGGGATGTGCTCGTCAACGGCCTTCATCAGCTCGATGATCGAATCCTTGCCGATGTTGTCGTCGCGACCTTCGAGAGCGGCCAGAGCCGAACCCTTGACGATCGGAATGTTGTCGCCGTCGAAGTCGTAGGCGCTCAGCAGTTCGCGAACTTCCAGCTCGACGAGCTCGAGGATTTCCTCGTCGTCGACCTGGTCGACCTTGTTCAGGTACACGACCAGCGCGGGCACGCCGACCTGACGCGAGAGCAGGATGTGCTCACGGGTCTGCGGCATGGGGCCGTCGGCAGCGTTCACCACCAGGATCGCGCCGTCCATCTGCGCCGCACCGGTGATCATGTTCTTCACATAGTCAGCGTGGCCAGGGCAGTCGACGTGCGCGTAGTGGCGCGCTTCGGTTTCGTATTCGACGTGCGCGGTCGAGATCGTGATCCCGCGCTCGCGCTCTTCCGGCGCCTTGTCGATGTTTGCGAAATCGACGGCCGCACCGCCATAGGTTTCAGCCATCACCTTGGTGATCGCCGCGGTCAGCGTGGTCTTGCCGTGGTCGACGTGACCGATGGTGCCGATGTTGCAGTGCGGCTTGTTCCGCTCGAACTTTTCCTTCGCCATTTCTCTTAATACCTCTGTCTTAAATGGGAATTTGTGCGGGAAAGAAGGCGGCGCCCGCTCAAAATCAGGCGCCGCCCCTAAACCGATCGCTCGCCTTAGGCAAGCTTCTCCTTGACCTCTGCCGCAACGTTTGCGGGCACTTCGTCATAGTGCGAGAACTGCATCGAGTACTGCGCGCGTCCCTGAGTGAACGAACGCAGCTCGTTGACGTACCCGAACATGTTGGCCAGCGGCACGAATGCCTCGACCGCCTGCGCGTTGCCGCGCGTGTCGGTGCCCTGGATCTGGCCACGACGGCTGTTGAGGTCACCGATGACGTCACCCAGATAGTCTTCCGGGGTCACGACTTCCACCTTCATGACCGGTTCCAGCAGCTTGATGCCTGCCTTCTGGGCCACTTCGCGCATTGCACCGCGACCGGCGATTTCGAACGCGATCGCGCTCGAGTCGACGTCGTGGTACTTACCGTCGATCAGACGGATCGAGAAGTCGATGATCGGGAAGCCGACCAAGTGACCGCTCTCGGCCTGCTCGCGGAAGCCCTTTTCGATCGCCGGGATGTATTCGCGCGGGATGTTACCGCCCTTGATCTCGTCGACGAATTCGATGCCAGCGCCGCGCTCACCCGGGGTGACGACGACCTTGACCTCACCGAACTGACCCGAACCACCCGACTGCTTCTTGTGGGTGTAGGTCACTTCGACTTCGCGGCCGAGGTATTCGCGGTAGGCCACCTGCGGCGCACCGACGTTGGCTTCGACCTTGAACTCGCGCTTCATGCGATCGACCAGGATGTCGAGGTGAAGCTCGCCCATGCCCTTGATGATCGTCTGGCCCGATTCGTGGTCGGTGCTGACGCGGAAGCTGGGATCCTCGGCAGCTAGGCGGTTGAGCGCAACGCCCATCTTTTCCTGGTCGGCCTTGGTCTTGGGCTCCACCGACAGCTCGATCACGGGCTCGGGGAATTCCATCCGCTCGAGAATGATCGGCTTGGCCGGATCGCACAGCGTGTCGCCGGTGGTCGTATCCTTCATCCCCGCCAGAGCGACGATGTCGCCGGCGAATGCTTCTTCGATGTCCTCACGGTTGTTGGAGTGCATCAGCAGCATGCGGCCGATCTTTTCCTTCTTCTCCTTCACCGAGTTCAGGACCGAGCCCTTGCTGAGCTTGCCCGAATAGATGCGGGTGAAGGTGAGCGAACCGACGAACGGGTCGTTCATGATCTTGAAGGCGAGCGCGGCGAACGGCTCGTCGTCGGACGACGGGCGGGTTTCTTCCACGTCGCTGTCGGGCAGCACGCCCTTGATCGCGGGCACGTCGAGCGGGCTCGGCATGTAGTCGATCACCGCGTCGAGCAGGGGCTGCACGCCCTTGTTCTTGAACGCGGAGCCGCACAGCACGGGCACGAAGGCGCGGGCCATGGTGCCCTTGCGGATCAGCTTCTTGAGCGTCGCCACGTCGGGTTCGTTACCTTCGAGGTACGCTTCCATGACGTCGTCGTCCTGTTCGACGGCGGTCTCGATCAGCTTCTCGCGGTATTCGGCAGCCTTGTCGGCCATGTCCTCGGGGATCGCGACGTGCTTGTAGCTCGCGCCCAGACCTTCCGATTCCCAGATGATCGCACGGTTGCCGACCAGGTCGACCACGCCCTGCAGATTGCTCTCTGCGCCGATCGGCAGATAGAGCACCAGCGGGGTCGCGCCGAGACGTTCGATGATGCTGTTCACGCAGTAGTAGAAGTCTGCGCCGGTACGGTCGAGCTTGTTGATGAAGCACATGCGCGGAACGCCGTACTTGTCGGCCTGGCGCCATACGGTTTCGGACTGGGGTTCGACGCCCGCGACGCCGTCAAAGACCGCGACCGCACCGTCGAGCACGCGCAGCGAACGTTCGACTTCGATGGTGAAGTCGACGTGGCCGGGGGTGTCGATGATGTTGATCCGGTGCTTTTCCTGGTTCGCACGCAGGGCTTCGGGATCGGACATCGGGTCCATCGTGGGATCTTCGGCGGTCCAGAACGTGGTCGTCGCGGCCGAGGTGATGGTGATCCCGCGTTCCTGTTCCTGCTCCATCCAGTCCATCGTCGCGGCACCATCGTGCACTTCGCCGATCTTGTAGGACTTGCCGGTGTAGTAGAGGATACGCTCGGTCGTGGTGGTCTTGCCGGCATCGATGTGCGCCATGATGCCGATATTGCGATAGCGCTCCAGCGGATAGTCGCGGGCCATTGTCAATTCCTCGGAAGAGTCAGAGTGAGGGGGGAGCCGGATAAGCCACCCCCATATGGGGTCTTTTGTGACCGGTTGAAGACGCGCCCGCCGTATGCGCGGCGCGCCCTGCCCCGGATCCTACCAGCGGTAGTGGCTGAACGCGCGGTTCGCATCCGCCATGCGGTGCGTGTCTTCGCGCTTCTTGACCGCGTTGCCGCGATTGTTCGCCGCATCCATCAGCTCGCCCGAAAGACGCGCCGCCATGGTCGTTTCCGGACGACCGCGCGCGGCGGTGATCAGCCAGCGGATCGCCAGCGCCTGCGCACGCTCGGGGCGCACTTCCACAGGCACCTGGTAGGTCGCACCGCCGACGCGGCGGCTGCGCACTTCGACCTGCGGCTTGATGTTGTCGAGCGCGGCGTGGAACAGTTCGACCGGGTTGGCCTTCGCCTTGGTCTCGACCGTGTCGAGCGCGCCGTAGACGATCTTTTCCGCGACGGCCTTCTTACCATCGAGCATCAGGTTGTTCATGAACTTCGAGAGCACCAGATCCTTGAACTTGGGATCGGGCAGGATTTCGCGCTTCTCTGGGCGACGACGACGACTCATTTCAGTGTCTCCAAAATCTCAGATACGTCGGCCCGGACCTGATCCGGGCCAGTGCTTTATTCTTCCTGCGAATCGCCTTCATGCGATGGGGCGCAAAGGAAGAAGCACCACCCCGGATCGCGTCCGGGGTGACGGGGAATGGCTTACTTGGGCCGCTTGGCGCCGTACTTCGAACGGCTCTGCTTGCGGTCCTTGACGCCCTGCGTGTCGAGCACGCCGCGCAGCACGTGGTAGCGCACGCCGGGAAGGTCGCGCACACGGCCGCCGCGGATCAGCACGACGCTGTGTTCCTGCAGGTTGTGGCCTTCGCCCGGGATGTAGCTGATGACTTCGCGCTGGTTGGTCAGGCGAACCTTGGCCACCTTGCGCAGAGCCGAGTTCGGCTTCTTCGGGGTCGTCGTATAGACGCGGGTGCAGACGCCGCGCTTCTGCGGGTTCTGCTCCATCGCAGGGACCTTCGACTTGGTCTTCTGCGGGGTGCGGCCCTTGCGGACCAGCTGGTTGATCGTCGGCATATTAGTCCTTCGGTTAAACTAACCGGCCTCGTCAGGTCCGTTTGCCCTTCACAGCCGGATACGGCGCGAAAGCGCCACCGGCTCAGGACAAACGGGCTTGAGCGGGACCGTCCATCTTGCTGGATGGCTTCGCGTGTGCGTTCGAATGAAGTGTATCGGGGTCGTCCATCGCGAGTCCCCGCGGAAGCTGGGACCTTGCCTCTGCCCGGCGCAGCGCCTGCGGCACGAGACCCCAGCGTGCGCTGGGGATCACGAACAAACGAGCCTGAAACGCTCCACCCGAACACGCCCGCAAGGGGCCATCCGGATTACTCTGACGGCTGCCCGGCCCTGGTGGGGCTCCGAAAAACGAAAAGGCCATCGCGAGTCGCGACAGCCCCGGGACAAAACCGGCAATGTTCAGCTCTATAAGCCTTGGCGGGAGCTAGCCCTCGCCTCGGTTGGTGGTGCGCTTAGTTGGATTTGGGGGCTGGGTCAAGGCCGTCGGTTGGCGGCGCGGCGCTCAATTGGCGCAAGTGTTCGGCAAGCGCCAACCCCAGATCCTGGTAGCGATACGGGCCGACGTGATATTCGGGTACCGATCTCTCGGCCACCCCGAAAGGCAGGGTCGGCCCGGGCAGGTCGGGCGGATCAAGTGCGCCGCCCTCATCTTCCCACGCCTTCATCGGCTCCGCTGGCTCGCCAGCCTCCGATGGTTCGGTGTAGGAGCCATAGATGATGGTCGCGTGCCCCTGCGGCGGGGCGGGATTGCTGGCGGCACCGGCACTCGGTCGCACGTCGCGCAACGCGCGGATGCGCTCGGCATATTCGGCAACCTTGGCGAAATGGTCGTCGCGCGCGGCGGTATCGCCGGAAGCACTGGCCCGCATGACTGCGGCCTGGTGCGCGTGAAGCAGTTCGTTCAGTTCCATGGAAAACCCCCTAAGTGCCGTGCAAACCGGTAAGGCAGCGGCCCCGGGCGCAGCGCATGCGCCGGACCCGGGGCCGCCATCGGATCAGGCCTTCTGGGGCTCCAGGTTGGTGGCCTGCGCCTTGGCACCGCTGACCTGCTTCGTTTCGTATCCGAAGCGCTGGCCCTGCTTGGGCTCGGCAGCGTCATCCTTGAGGTCGGCCTTGGAGAAAGCGAGCGCATCGCCGCCCTTTTCGGGGGTGATCATGCCACTGCCCTTGCCGGTGTCGTAGCTGTGAATCTTGCCATAATGAGTCATGATTTTATCTTTCGATTTCGCGCAGGCGTTCATCAGCGACCGCTTGTGCGCGGGCTAAGAGGCGAAATGGAAAGAAGGAAGGGCAACTGGCCCTCGGGACCGTCGATCGCGACTGGTAGCTGACTAATAAATGGTGCCAATTCGCTCAGTTACAAGGTGCTGGTAGGAGCTACAGGCAAAGAAAACGGGTTATTACGTTTCTCGACGGGCTTGGGGTATTACTTTCTATGGTCCGCTGTATAGGCGCCCGCGGGAGCTAGCCATCGCCTCGGTTGGCGGTGTGGGTGATTGGATTTGGAGGTGGGTTAAGGCGCACTCTGACCATCATGCCCTTCGACCTGACGCCTCTGCGCAATACGCCCTGCGATCTTCCGGTCGATCATTTCCCGCTCCTTCTCGCGAGAAGCCTGGCGTTGCGCTCGCAGTTCCGCCAACCGCTTGAACTGACGATTAGGCAATCGAAGACCACCGTTGGTCACGATTACGCCGGTAATATCGGCGGGACGGCAAAAGAGACCAACCTCCTTGTCTCGGCGCAATCGCATACCGTGCTTGTGTACTATTTTCTTCACACCCCAGACGGCCTCACCCGGGATCACCGGGCCAGAAATTGTTAGGTCATCAGCGTAGACACTGTGAATGAGCCCCCGCTCGTCAACCAAACGCGCGATCTCATTCCACATTCCAACCTTTGAGTAGAAGGCTACGACCGGACTACAGGGCGAGCCTTGCGGCAAAGAACCATCCTTGGTGACCAATGACGTCAAGATCGATGCAACATCCGGCGGGCAGTGGAGTTCATTCAAAAACATTCCGGCAACTGCCGATGTGGTGCAACTTGGGAAATAATCTGCAATATCCAGCATGCAGAAAGCGGTCGAGCCAAGATGTCTCGCCGCATTATCGACATATGATCGACCTTTGACCGGACTAAAGAGCCAATCAGGGGGGCGCGCACTGGATAATAGTCGGCCTATTCGGCGTTGAACCTGCTTGAGATGCGGATGCGGGATATCGATAGGCCGGAATGCGCGAGCCTCATCCGCATCCGGCTCTTCCGAGCGCCACTCGTCACCCTTTTTGGACTTCCATCGCCGGACGTAAGGCAAGTCTAAATTTAAAGCAGCAGCCAGTGCCTCAGGCTTGAGCAACAAACGTTCAGCTAATAGCCTCCGATTTGAAATGCGAAATAGCGCATTTCCTCTAAGTGAAGCTACCTTCACCTTCCCTCTTCCGAGCGCGCCTCAATAAGCTGCAACAAGCTTAGAACTTTTGAAGCGATGTTTTTGCGAATTCCTTCGCCAGATTTCGCACTTTGCACATTCTCTGAAAAGAAGATTATCTCAGATACCGGAATGCCGAATTCAGAAGAATATTTCTCCAGTAAATCAATAGAAGGGTTCTTCATTCCCTTCTCTATTTCAGAGATATGAGAACTTGAAGCCCCTAGGCGACTTGCAAGCTCATTCTGCTTCAGGTCGTTGAAAACTCGAATGAGCCGGAGAGCCTCTCCTAACATGGTAAACTCCTTTCCAAGCTCAGCTAGATATAGGTTAGCGATCACTCAAAGAATTCGAAAACTCTCAGCGCGAACCGTAAGACACGATAGACACAGAAACCGACTTTGAGGGCCAGTCTCAGAGTTCGCGGATTTCTGAGCTGCCCCAGAAACCCGTTACGCTCTCGCCCGATTTTACTCGGTCGATCACGCGATCGCTGTTGTCGGTGTGAGTCAGAAGAATCAGACATATCTAATTCCTTTCTTCGTTGGCCCCAGCACACAGCCCACCGCGGACTGCACTGACTGGGGGCTCTCACCCAACGAAGAGTCGGACCCGACAACTTCACCAAATATCTAGACGCGATAGCGGCTCTAGCTATCGCGTCTGCTTCCCCCGCGCGCCCTCGGACCCCCGGGGCCCGGCCTTGAGCGGAAAAAACGGTAGAGGCTAAGCCTCCTCGCTCCATAATCGAAGCTCAGTATGAGAACTTGTTCCGAAGAACTCACATTCCCTACATAGCGGACGCTTTCCGCATTGCAAGGATTATATTCGCTCTGAGCGAATTATTTTCATCTGTCCTACTCCGCCACGTTCTGCAATCTACCTGCGGCTATGCCCTCAGATGAGTCTTTCGATGGGTCCGCCGAGGACCGTCGCTCAAACACGCCCTCCCCGGCTCCACGCGATACAGGTTCCGCTTCGGGGCAAGCCGTCTGCCACCGGCGGACGGGTCGCCAGGCGACCTCCGCCGTGGCCTATACCGGTGATCTGCCCGAGGACGACGATCCGCTGCTCTCCTTCGCGCCCTACCTGCACACACATCCGCGCTCCAACTCGATCACGCCCGAGCGGCAGCGGCGGTTCGTCGCCACGCTCGCCGCGACGGGGATCGTCACGCAGGCGGCGCGTTCCATCGGGAAGAGCGTGGAGGCGCTCTACAAGCTGCGCAGCAAGCCCGGGGCGGAAGGGTTCGCCGCCGCGTGGGATGCGGCGCTGGAGCGGGGGATGCAGCGGCTGGAGGATTGTGCGCTCGAACGCGCGCTCAAGGGCACGCCCACGCCGATCGTCTCGGGCGGGAAGCTGCTCGGCACGTGGGACAAGCCGGACAACCAGCTGCTGCGCTTCCTCCTCCAGCATCGCCTGCCCCAGCGCTACGGCATCCAGAATCTCGGCCCCGGCCATCCGGTGTACGAGAGCATCCGCAAGGAGGTGCTGGAGGAACAGCGCCGCAAGGACGCGGTGAGCGAACAGGAAGTGTTCGATTCGCTCGAAAAGAAGCTGTCGCTGATCCGCGAGCGGTACGGGATTGCGGAGGGGAGTTAGCGCCAGAGCGATCCCGTCCCTACACCCGTTCGTCCTGAGCTTGTCGAAGGGCGACCGCGCCAACGCCCTTCGACAAGCTCAGGGCGAACGGTGGGTGGGGAGGCGCGCTCAGAGCGAAGGGACTCGCAACAGTGGCCCGCCTCAGCTCTGCGCCCAGCGGCGCACGAGGTTGTGGTAGAGCTGGGTGAGCTTGAGCACCTGGTGGTCGGTCGCGCCGCGATCCGCGCTCAATGCCTGGACGCTGGTGTCGAGGTCGAACAGCATTTCTCGCGCCGCGTTGTCTGCCACCAGCGATTGCAACCACAGGAAGCAGCTCACCCGCTCGCCCCGCGTCACCTCGGCCACGCGGTGCAGCGTGGTGGAGGGGTAGAGCAGCAGCGAACCGGCGGGGTACTTGTGGCTCTGCGCGGGGCTGTTGCCCTCCACGATCAGCTCGCCCCCGTCATACTCCTCCGGCGGGGTGAGGAACAGGGTCGCGGACAGGTCCGTGCGGATGCGCGCGCCGGTGGCCGCGTGGTAGCGCACGGCATTGTCGACGTGCAGGCCGAAGGTCTCGCCCACGCCGTAGCGGTTGAACAGCGGGGGGAAGACCGTGTGCGGCAGGGCGGCGGAAAGGAAGGTGGCGCTCTCCATCAGCGCGCTGCTGACCACCTGCTGGGCGGCGCGGGCGGCCTGCCCATCCTCGGGCAATTGCCGGTTGCGCTTGGCCTTGGCTGCGCCCGCGCCGCTGGTCGCGTTGCCATCGACCCACGGCGCGGCGAGGAGGCGGGCACGCAGGTCCGCCGCCTCCTCGCTCGTGAGCACATCGGGGATGTGCAGCATCATCATCGCAGCCTCGCTTGCGCCTGTCAGAAGTTGGCGGTCAGCGTGAAGAAGGCCGACCGGCCCGGCGCGATATAGCTGAACGGCGAGCCGGAGCGATAGATCGCATCGTAATAGCGCTTGTCCGTCAGGTTGAGCACGTTGACCCGCGCCTCCAGATTGTCACTGATGCGATAGCGCGCGACCGCGTCGAACCGGGCGTATCCCGGCACCATCGCCGTGCCTGCGAGCTGGCTGCCGCCGTACATCTCGTCCTGGTAGTACACCTGGCCGCCGATCTCGAACCGGCTGGTGACCATCACCGTGGCGAGCAGCTGCGCGGTGTGCTGCGGGATGTTGGCGAAGCGGCGGCCGACATTGTCCGGGTTGGCCGATTCGGTGATCGTCGCATCGGTGTAGGTATAGCCGCCGAACAGCTGGAGCGTGTCGGCGATCGAGCCGGCGAAGGTCAGCTCCACGCCCTGGCTGCGCAGCGTGCCCACATTGGTGTAGGGCTGTCCGCGCCCTCCGCTTTCGCGCGCGTTCTCCTTCTCGATCCGGAACGCCGCCGCGGTCAGCAGCAGGTTGCCGCCGAACAGTTCCGCCTTGGCCCCCGCTTCCCACGAGGTGTTCTGTTCGGGCTGGAAGTCGATCGTGTCGGTGCTGATCCCGTCATAGCTCGCCCCCGCCCCGTCGAGCTGCTCGCCGCTGGGGTTCGAACTGGTCGCGTAGGAGACATAGAGGGTCGAGGAGGCGGAGGGCTTGTACACCGCCGAAGCCTGCCAGTTGAAGAAATCCGCGCTGTAGCTGAGCGATTGCGCAGGCTGCGGGCCGAAGAACCCGTCCGACGGGGGGCTGTAATAATCGACATCGAAGGTATCGAGCCGCCCGCCCAGGACCACGCGGAACGCGTCGGTAAACTTGATCGTGTCAACCAGATAGGCCCCGAAATTGCGCGCCTTGGTGACGGTCGGCCCGGTCTGGGTATCGGGCCCGATCGGGATCTCGTAGCCCAGCACGGGGTCCGGATCGAACAGGTCGTAGACGAACCCGCCCGGCACCGCGATGACATTGCCCTGCGCATCCTCGACCGCAGACGGCACGTCGAGCCGGTAGGCATCGATCCGCTCGTCGCTGAAATCACCGCCGAGCACGATTTCGTGCGTAATCCCGCCGGTGCGCGCGGTCGCAGTCGCGTAAGTGCTGTTCGCCCAATAGGAATTGTTGCGCCAGCTGCTCTTCATCGCCGGGCTGACGGTAAATTCGCTCTCTGGCACCGGCACGCCGCCGCTGCGCGGGCAGTCGCCGTTTGCATTGCGTTGCACGGTGCACAGCTTGGGCTCGCTCACCGCGTAGCGGTTCCAGGTCTCGCCATAGCGGGTGATCGAGTGGAACGAGAGGTCCGCAATCGGGCTCCATTCGATCTCGACCGTGCCGATGTCCGCGCCGTTGGAAATGAAGTCGCGGCCCACCACGCCGTAGAAATTGTCGCGATCGACCAGATAGGGCTGCTGCGTGGTCGAATCGAACGGGTGGCCGTAATCGGGCACCCCGTCGAGGCGGTAGAGATAGTAGTCGGCATTGATGCTGAGCGTATCAGTGATCGCGAGCGTGCCCGCGATCGCCCCGCCGTAGCGGCGCGCACCAACATAGTCGCGGCCCGGCGTATCGGCATCGTGATACAGGCCGTTGACGCGGATCGCAGCCGCATCGCTCAGTTCGTAGTTCGCATCGATCGTGCCGCGATAATAATTCTCGGTCCCCACGCCGCCCTCGGCGACGACGAAGTCGTTGCCGAACTGCGCGCGCTTGGACTGCAGGCTGACCAGCCCGCCGGTGGTCCCACGCCCGCCGAACACCGCGCTGGGGCCCTTGATCACCTCGAGCTGTTCGACCGCGAATATCTCGCGGCTGGTCACGCCCGGATCGCGCAGGCCATCGATATAGACGTCGTTTCGCGCCTCGAACCCGCGGATGAAGATACGGTCACCGAAAGCATTGCCACCCTCGCCCGTACCCAGCGTCACGCCCGGCGTACTGCGGACGATCTCGCGGAAGCTGGTCGCGCCGATATCCTCGATCACTTCCTTGGTGATGACCGTCTGCGACTTGGGCGTGTCGAGCACCGAGTCGGTGAATTTACCGTCACTCGATTCCGCCTTGTAGGGCGCTTCGGGCTCCGCATTCACGTTCACGTCGGGGCGCTGGCCGGTGACAACGATATCGGGATTGCGCTGCTCGTCGGCGTGGGCCGGAACCGCGATGAACGCCGCGCCGAACGCGCCGGCGAGCAGCGCGGTGCCCTGTCCGCTGGCCGAGGGGCGACCGGCGGAGCGGCGGGTGGACGGGCGTGAACCACGGAAAAAATTGGAATCGGACAAAAAAAACCTCCCTGAAGCTGGGAGGCGCTATTGCGAGTGCGTAGCATTAGTGCAAGTCCAATTCGGTACGGGCCGGTCTTTTCTTCCTCGCTGCATCGCTGATGCCACGATACCGCGCGCAAACGGCTGGCGGCGGGCGCATCCACACGAGCCGCCACGCAAACTGCCACGCAGGGCCATCGGCCCGGGTGGTTTGGGGTTTGCGGCAGCCAGCCTCTTGCTGACGGCGTTCTAGAGGAAGCGTCGCAGCGGTACTTTAGGGCCGGACGGAGGCTGCGGCCCCTCGTCGTCCATCTCCGGCTCGCGCTGCGGGGCAGGTGCGCCCGGGTCGGCCGGGGTCGGCCGGGTCATCACGCGCGCGCTCGGCCCCTCGCCTTCGACCAGCTGCATCAGCTTGGCAGGGGGCAGCGGGCGTTCGAAGCGGATACCCGCAACCTCTCCATCGATCCGCACCAGCGTGGCGTTGTGCAGCGCCTGCCCGCCCAATTCGATGGTGCACAAGGTGCCCGGCGCAATGCCCTGAAGCCCCTTCGCCGCGAGACCCGTCAACGAAATATCGGTCAGTTCGCCCCAATGGCCGCGGCAGGCGGCCCACACCCGCACCGGCACCCGCACCGGGATGCGCGTGGCGCGCTGACGGGGCACCGCAAGCGGCTGCGGCGGGCCGGAAATATTGGCGAGGCCCAGCCGGTTGCCCTTGACCCAGGCGACCCGCGCCTCGACCTGCGCGATCCCGTCCCACCAGTAGACGACCGCGTCGCCGGGATTCACCGCGACCAGCGCCTCCAGCATCGCGCCGCCATCGCTGACATTGCGCAGGATCGCAGGGTGCGCCTCTCCCCGAACCATCAGGCAGGCGAGTTTGAAGGTCGCAATCTGCCGTTCGTTCTTGCGGCGATCGCCCCCCTCGGCCACCTCGCCATGGCCCGCGTCGACCGCTTGGCCGCGCTGATAGTCGGCGATGTTCGTCAAGTTCGACATTCCTGAAACCCATGGTGTCTCGGTTGGCACGGCGGGCGGACGCAAAGCCCCCCCCGCCGCTTTGCTAGCGGACCATGGTTAGGATCGGGTAACCGGCCGAATGGGTATTTGTGTGGCAGGCTTTGCCGCCACGAATTCTCTGCGAGCGCGGACCGGTGAGAGGCGCAGGGGCTGCCCTGCAGAACGCCGAAAAGGGGCCGGACGCACTGCAGGGCAGCCATGCTCCGCCCCGCTCGAGATCGCAGCGGGTGGAGCGACGATGGCAGACGCCCCGGAGCCACGGGGTGATGGTGGCTCGCCGGGTTGGCCTTGGGGAAGGGTTCGGGAACGCCTGCCATGGTTTGTCTTATGCATCGGTCAAGCATTGCAAGGCAGTGTTTCACGGCGAACGTCACGTTACATGGCGGATAAAAAAGGATTTTCGTAACCAATATTGTGATATGCCCATGGCAGGCGAGCCAAATACTAACGCGAATTTTAACTGTTACAGCGTGTCGGCTAGCCGGAAAGGCAGGCTGCGATGTGACCGCAGAGCCCGTTCCAGCATATGATTTCGCGGATGAACTTTCCGCCGAAGTCGCGCGGGTTCTTGCCGATCCGGCATTCGTAAAGGCACCCGTGCAATCGCGCCTGCTCAGCTATCTGTGCGAACAGACCCTGGCAGGGGAAGGTCCGCTAAGCCAATATGCTATCGCGGTCGACGGGCTGGGCCGCGAAGAAGGCTACGACCTGACCAGCGACAGCTATCCCCGGGTTCAGATATCGCGCCTACGCCGCAACCTGACCGACTACTACACCCGCATCGCGCCGGGACACGGGCTCGCGGTCCATCTCGACAAGGGGGACTACCGGCTCCACCTTGCCCCGCCCGGGAAGGCCTATCCGGAACGACTGGGCAACAGCCATGCCGAGCCGCAGGACGATGCCGACGCTGCGCGCACCGTGCCCTCCGATGCCGCACGCCCGGCACGCGGATCGCGTGATCTGCTGCTGCGCGCGGCAGGCGCACTCGCCGCGCTGGTGATCCTCGCCTTCGGCCTGTCCAACCTCTTCTCCGGGAGCTGGGGCGGCACAGGCTCGGCGGGCGCAGCAGCGCCGCGGATCGCGGTCGAGGTGGACATCGCCCCGCCCGCGCTTGGCAAGCTCGGCGACCCGCAACTGGCCGAGCATGTCCGCTTTGACATGGAAAGCCAGGTCGCCGGTTCGTTTATCGCCACCCTCGCGCGCGCAGGTACCGCAGCCGATTACCGGCTGACGCTGCACAGCGCGCCCGCCCTCGACGCGCCGGATCGCCTGCGGCTCGAACTGTTCGATCGCGAGGGGGCGCGCGCCTATGTTTCCACCCTTGCCCTGCCCGCCAACAGCGAGACGCTCGACGCAGTGCTTGGCGGGGAGCTGGCCCAGTTGCTGACCCCGGACGGACTGGTCGCGCAGCTCGAACTCAAGGCGCATGACAGAGCGAGGAGCGACTATCTGTGCTTCCTGCGATCAGAGAGCGCCGCGCGGCCGACCGTCACCTCGACACATATCTTGCCCGCCCTGCTCGACCGCTGTCTCGCGCGCTATCCGCGCAGCGATTACGCGCCCCTCTGGCTCGCGCGCAAAGCCCTCCTCCTCTATCAGGCGGACCTGCGGCAGGGCCTGCCGATCCGCCGCGAGGGCGAGGCTTGGGATCTGACCACCCGCGCGCTGGAGGCCGATCCCTTCAACAGCTACGCCAATGCGCTCGCCGCGCGGATCGTGCTCGCCGATGGGGAGTGCGCCGCTGCCGAAAGCTATTTTCTCAACATGATCGAGCGCGGTGGCTATTACCCCGTGCTCGCAGGGATGATCGCGACCGAGGCCGCGCCCTGCGGATCCGAGTTCGCGCAGGCCGCCGGCGACTGGCGCGCCCGGATCGGCGCGATGTCGCGGGGCAACCGGACGCTCGACCCGCTCAGCCAGCTCTACGTCATGCTCGCTGTTCTGGCGCTGGAGGATCGTGCCACGGCCGAACGGCTCGCCAGCACCCGGCCGATCCAAGAATCCTCCGCCGATGTGGAAGGCATGCTCGACGAACTGATCCGCGCGGTCGAGAGTCGCGACTATGCGCGCTCCAACGCCACCGAGATCGAGGCGCATCTCGCCCGCTTCGTGTGGAACCCGCAGGCGCGCACCGCGATCATGCGCAGCTTGCGCTGATCAGATCGACGCCTTGAGGTACTCGACCAGCGCGCGGACCTTCTTCTGCCGCCATTGCGGCGGCGGCGCGACCAGCCAGTAGGACCGGCGGCCTTCGACCGGCCCTTCCTCCACGCGCACCCGCCCCGCATCGATCGCCTCGCTCGCCAGAGCGAAGGGCAGCCGGGCAGACCCCATCCCCGCGATCACGCTGGCAAGCGCCTGGCCCGCACTGCCAACCGCAATGCACGGCTCCGCGTCGGTATCGCGACCATCGCCGGGCCAGCCGACGCTGCGCCCCTTGGCATGCGGGCTGTCGACCGGGCCGACGGTGACCCACAGCGGCTTGGAAATCTGCTCGCCGGGAAACTCTTCTGGCCCCTCGGCCAGCCAGATCGCGAGGTCGAGATTGGCCTCGGAGAAATCCGCCCGCTCGCGCTCGCGCAGCTGGAAGCGCACGCCGGGCCGCTCGGCCTGGAACGCGGCGAGGCGCGGGGCGAGCCAGCTTTCGAGGATGCCGCGCGGCGCGCCGATGGCGTAGCGATCGACCGCCTGCCCCGCCTGCATCGCGGAGACGCTTTCCTCGAACCGGAGGAAGCCCTCGCGCAGATTGTCGAGCCCGGCCTCGCCTTCCTCGGTCAGCTCCAGCCCCTTGCTGGTGCGGCGAAACAGCACGGTGCCGAGGTGATCCTCCAGCGCGCGGATCTGCTGGCCGACCGCGGCGGGCGTCACCGCCAGCTCGTCCGCCGCCTTGGTGAAGGAGAGGTGCCGCGCGGCGGCATCGTATACGCGCAGGGCGTTGAGGGGCAGGAGCGTGCGCTTCATATCGCGCGCATCGCTAGCCAGCGAGGGCGCTTGCGGCAAGCCGGGTTACGCCAGAGCCACATCTGTGGGAACGGCGGCGCGGCCAAGATGCCTATGCCTAGTGCGGGATCTGACACGCTTCCTCGGGTACGGCATCATTGATGGCCTTACGAATGGCTGCGTTTGCATTCGTCTGCGAGGCGAGGTCGGCTGAGGTCACACGCAAGTGCCGGCTGCCTTGCGCCCTTTGGTCCAGCCACCACTTGCGCCCTTCGGAAGCATCCAGGCCTGGCAGCAGAGACCTTGCAACCGCCAGCATCTCGCCGGGCGGAAGCAGATCACGATCCAGCGTCGCGGCATTGGCCAGCTGCAACGCCAAGTCGAAGTTCGCGGCTTCGTTCGCGCGGCCCGCACGTTGTTCGAGTTCCGCGATCAGGCTCTGCTTCGCCGCAGCCCATTCGGCCTCGGTGAAGCCGGTCTGCCCGATGTCGCACGCGGTTTGCACGAGGTTGGCGGCGGCTTCGCGCCAGCGACCCGGGACAAAGTCGTCCCACATGACCAGGAAGCGGAAATTGTTCGCGCCGTTCTCTATGAAGAACCCGTAGCTGCCAGCCGGGTAGGCTTCGCGGCCTGTCGCGAGGCGGTTGTTGATCACGCGCATCATCAGCAGGTCGAGCAGATCGGCTTCGGCCTGGCTCGCTCGCGATGTGAGCGGCTCGTATGGCATCGTGAGCGAGAATGTCGCGCCCTCGCGCGCGTAGCGCAATGCCGAGTGACTGACCGGTGCGATGCGCCCGCTATCGAATGTCGGGACGGGGGCGTGCTCCGGCGCGGGCCCTTCGCCCTGCCAATCGCCAAACTGCGCGTCGATCAGTGTCGCAATCTCGTCAGGATCGACGTCGCCGACGATCACGATGGTGGTGTTTTCCGGCCGATAGAGGCGCTGATAAAGCGCGCGAACGGCGTCTGGGCTGGCAGTCGGCACGTCGTCGGAGTTCTGGGCATCGATCAAGTCGGTCGGCGATCCGGGAGCGATCGCCGCAATCAAACCAGCATGGATATCATTGCCAAGCCGCTTGTCCGCCATCTCGCGCATCACGGTGTCGCGCTGCTCGTCGATGATGTGTGCCGGAAAGAGGAGCTCGCTTGCAACCTCACGGTAGAGACCAAGCAATACGTCTAGATCGGCAGTCTGGTTGGTCCGGGAAACGACAAAGTAATCTGACTCTCGCCAGGTCGTGGTGCCGCCTGCCGGACTGGGCAAGGAAAGGGGAAAGCCGACCTGACGGAAACGACGAATTTGGTCGGGCGCGGATCGCGTCGAACTGGCGAAGGCGAGATGTTCGATCAAGTGCGCCAGCCCGCGTTCCCCGGGTCGGTGTTCGGCAAGGAAGCCCCCTTTTCACCCGGACTCTCATGGCCACCCCCGGTTCCGCTGACGTTCGCGGAAGAATGACATAGCGCAATCCGTTCGGCAGTTGCCCCCGCATAATGGGACGCCAACTCTCTTCAGGAGAAGTCGGCTTTTCCTGTTCGATCGCGGAAGGCTCGTCACCCGGACGAGCAAGCTCCTGTGCGAAAGCGCATGTCGAAGCCGTCAAGGCGACAAGAGACATCAAGCGGACGGAAAACCTGGTCAACAAAGCCCCCTCTCCCTTCAGGCTAGGTTGCTACACGAATATGATTATCGTTCCGAAAGAAAAGCATACGTCTCGCCAACAGAGCCAGCTTTCGACAATGCCCGTCTCGCAGCCAGCGAGTTAGTTTTGGCAGAAGCGGTATTCTGCGCCGGAATTGCCATGAGCATACATGCATTGAACGCTGCGAATTCATCTGCGCGGCCTCGGCTCCCACCATCGGTGGTCGCTTATGGACGCACAGCGCAAGCGCGGCGCTTGGGGCACCACATCCAGCCTTTCTGGCGGCCGACAGGCGAAGCAACCCGGGCTGGCCCAACGCTCCATCGCACCATATTGCCTAGTCCCGATCTGCGGCCGGTCGTCGCAACGACGATTGCCGAGCGCGCGCTCTCAGTGCGCGGTGGCAGGCGCCGCGAGGGGGAAGAAGGGAATGCGCACCTCGATCGGGGAGCCGTCTTCGCGATGGAAGGTGTAGAAGCCCTCCATCGATCCGAAAGGCGTCGTCAGCGGGCAGCCGGAGACGTAATCATGGCTGCGTCCCGGGGTGAGCACCGGCTGTTCGCCGACCACACCCTCGCCATCGACATGGCGGACGAGGCCTTGCGCATCGGTGATCCGCCAGTGGCGGGTCATCAGCTGGACCCGCTCGCGCGAGGCGTTCTCGATCCGGATATGGTAGATCCAGAACCACTTGCCCGCTGCAGGATCGCTCTGCTCGGGCAGGAAATTGACCGTGACCCTGACGGTTATGTCTTCGGTCGTGGCGGCGTGGTCGAACAGGTTCTTCATCACGATTCGCGAGCGTAATGCGATTTGGGCCGAGGGCAAGGCGGTGCGTCGTTTCTTGCCCACAGGCCGACGCGCAGCTTGCCCCGCCCCACAGCTCAGCTCTTGCCGAAATCCGCCCGCGTCCCGTGCGCGGAAATCGCGGCACACAGGCGGCGCAGCGCCACCGCATAGGCCGCCGTGCGCATGTCGGTGTCGCACTCCTGCATCACCTCGCGCACATTTTCGGACGCTTCGGCGATCGTGTCTTCCAGATAGTCGTCGACATCGTCGGAGTTCCAGTCGATCCCCTGCCGGCCCTGCACCCACTCGGCGTGGCTGATCGTCACCCCGCCGCCATTGGCGAGTATATCGGGCACCACCTCGATCCCCGCATCCTGCAAGGCTTTGTCGGCGGCGGGCAGGATCGGGCGGTTGGCGAGTTCGACGATCGCCTTGCACCTGAGCGCCTTGGCATCCTCCGCATCGGCGATCACTCCGCCCAGCGCGGCGAACACCAGCACGTCGCATTCGGTCGCCAGCACCTCCTCGGTATCGTCGGACGACTGCGCATCGCCCTTGCCATAGGCGGTGACCTTGCCTTTCTCCTCCTTCACCCGCGCCAGCGCCTCGATATCGAGCCCATCCGGGTCGGACACCGTGCCGGAGGAATCGGCAACCGCGACGATTTTGTGCCCCGCATCGGCGGCGGCCTTCGCGAACCACAGCCCGGCATTGCCGAAGCCCTGCAGCGCGACGGCCAGCCCGCCATCCTCGCCCAGCCCGGCAAGGTCGCGCATCTCCTCCAGCGCGATATGCGCGCCGCGCCCGGTCGCGGGCGTGCGCCCCGGCATGCCGCCCAGCGACACGGGTTTACCGGTGAAGGCATGCGGCTGGATCGAGCCCGCGATCTCCGAATATTCGGAGACCATCCACGCCATCTCGCGCTCTCCGGTGGCGACGTCGGGCGCGGGCACATCGCGATCAGGGCCGAGAATCTTGGCCGTCGCACGCACGTAGCCGCGCGCCACGCGCTCCTTCTCCATGGTCGAAAGGTCGTGCGCATCGACCTCGACCCCGCCCTTGCCGCCGCCGAAGGGCAGGCCCATCAGCGCGCATTTCATGGTCATCAGGAAGGCCAGCGTCTCGACCTCGTCCGAGTGGACGCTGGGGTGGAAGCGGATGCCGCCCTTGGTCGGCCCGAGCGCGGAGTTGTACCGGCAGCGCCAGCCTTTGAGCGCCAGCGCCGAGCCATCGTCGCGCCGGATATTGACCGAGGCGGACAGCGTCTCGATCGGGTTGAGCAGATGCGAGACGACCTCCTTGTCGAGCCCGACCATCTCCGCCGCCCGCGTCATCCGCTCCTGCGCAGCTTCGAGTAGTTCGCCCATGTGTGTCGTCTCCTGTTTTTCTGCATTCACAGGAGAGAACGTGTGGGCGCGGCGGCGTTCCGGCGGTTCGCGGGGCGATGGCGCAGGGGAAGAAGGGAAACACCAGCCCCGGGCCCGACTGGAGCTGGTGCTTTTCCTGCGCGCATGTGCGGTACCACTGCCGCCCGCGCCCGGAATTCATTTCTCAAGATCGCAGCAACATGCTTAGCTCGCACCATGCGGCTGACTATTCTCGCCTCGCTCGCACTTCTATCGACCCCGGTTACCACGGTAGAGGTATCCGCCCACCCCGGCGGGCTCGATGCCAAGGGATGCCATAACAACCGCAAGACCGGCGACTATCACTGCCACCGGCAGCGGCGTGCAACCCGGCCCGCGAGTGGAAATTCGGTCGATGGCAGCGTCTATTTCCCGAACTGCACCACCGCCCGGGCAGCGGGTTTCAGCAATATTCGTCGCGGGCAACCCGGCTATCGCCCGGAGCTGGACCGCGACGATGACGGGATTGCCTGCGAGTCGAATTAGCCCGGCGATGGGGCCGCAAAAGTGGAGGCTTCAGCCCCGGTCAGAACCCCGCCGCGCCCAGCGCCCGGTCGATATCCTCGCGCAGATCCTCGATGTCCTCCAGCCCGACATTGATCCGCACCAGTCCCTCGGTCACGCCCATCTCGACGCGCGCCTCTTCGCTTAGGCCCGCATGCGTGGTGCTGGCGGGATGGCAGGCGAGGCTGCGCGAGTCGCCGATATTGTTCGACAGATCGACCAGCTCCAGCGCGTCGAGAAAGGCGTGCGCCTTGGCGCGGCTGCCGAGATCGAAGGCGAAGATCGGCCCGGTGGCGCGCATCTGCTTCAAGGCGAGCGCGTGGCGCGGGTGGCTTTCCAGCCCGGGATGCAGGATGCGCGGCACGCGCGGTTCCATGAATGCGCCCAGCGCAACGGCGTTCTGGCTCTGCCGGTGCGCGCGCAGGTCGAGCGTCTCCAACCCTTTCATCACCACCCACGCATTGAAGGGCGAGAGGTTGGGCCCGGTGTTGCGCTGGAACGGCAGCAGCACCTCGTCGATCCATTGCTTCGTCCCGCACACCGCGCCCGCGAGCACGCGGCCCTGCCCGTCCATCAGCTTGGTCGCGCTATACGCCACCACGTCCGCGCCGAACTCCATCGGCCGCTGCAGCGCGGGCGAGGCAAAGGCATTGTCGACCACGGTGGTAATCCCGTGCGTCTTCGCGACGCCGCAGACATGCTCCAGATCGACCACGTCGAGCGTCGGGTTGGCAGGCGTTTCGAAGAAGAACACCTTGGTGTTGGGGCGGATCGCGGCTTCCCACGCGGCATTGTCTGCGCTGTCGATGACCGTCGTCTCGATCCCGAAGCGCGGGAGCAGGTGGTCGACCAGCCAACGGCACGAGCCGAACGCGGCGCGCGCGGCAACGCAGTGGTCGCCTGCGGAAAGCTGGCACAGCAGCGCGGCGGTCATCGCGGCCATCCCGCTCGCCTGCACGCGGCATGCCTCGGCCCCCTCCATCAGCGCGATGCGTTCTTCCAACATCGCGACCGTGGGGTTCTGGAGGCGCGAATAGGTCATCCCCTCAGCCTCGCCCGCGAAGCGCGCGGCGACTTCGGCCGCATTGTCGTAGGTATAGCCCGAGGTGAGGAACAGCGCCTCGCTCGTCTCGCCATGCTCGGATCGCCATGTACCGCCGCGCACGGCCTGCGTTGCGGGGCGCCACTTGAAAGTGACGGAGCGATCCATTCCGGTGGTCTTCTTCATGGGGCCACCGGCTAGGCCCGTGCGCGCGTGCGGGCAAAAGGAAATTGCTTCTCGGCAGCCAAGCCACACTGCGTGGCCAATCGGCAACGCGGGCACCGCGATGATCATCGGCCCGCTTGTCGCCGTGCCTCGTCGCCCGTATCGCATGGCCCGCAATGACCCGAGCGCACGCGACCCGCGTTCCTGCAAGCGACGATCCCTTGCTGGCCTGCCTCGGCCTGACGCTGGGCTTTTTCCTGCTGTGCCTGTGGCGGCTGTGGCTGCCCAGCGGGCCCTACTTCGATGAAATCCATTACCTTCCTGCCGCGCGCGAGCTGCTGACAGGGTTCGACTATCGCAACCCGGAACACCCGCCGCTGGGCAAGGAGATCATCGCGGCCGGTATCTGGCTGCTGGGCGACGGGCCGTGGGGCTGGCGGATCTTCTCCGCGCTGGCGGGCGCGCTCGCGCTGTTTGCCGGGATGCGCGCGCTGTGGCACGCGAGCCACAGCCGCGATGCGACGCTGGCCTATGGCGTGCTGCTGGCGACCGGCTTCCTGCTGTTCGTCCACGCGCAGATCGCGATGCTGGACATCTTCATGGCGGCCTTCTTCCTCACCGCGCTGTGGCTGTTCGCGAGCGCCTGCCGCCAGCGCCGCGAACCGCGCGCGCGGCTGGACCTGATCGCGAGCGGGATCGCGCTGGGCCTGTCGATGGCAGCCAAGTGGAACGCCGTGCCGCTCGCCCCGCTCCTCGGCCTGTTCTTCCTCGCGATGCGGATTGATGCTGGCACCTCGCGCGAACGTTTCGCCGACGGGGATGCCAGCCCGGTGCGCGGGGTCTCGCTGGTCGAGGCGGCGCTGTGGCTGGGCGTGTTGCCGCTGACGGTTTACTCCGCGACCTTCTGGCCCGCCTTCCAGGTCGAGAACGGGCCGTTCGCAGGGATGGACCTGCTCGGCGCGCATATGCACATGCTGGAATTGCAGGAGAGCGTGAAGGAAGCGCATCCCTACCAGTCGACCTGGGACCAGTGGGTGCTGAACACCCGCGCGATCTGGTACCTGTACGAGGTCACCGACGGCGCGCAGCGCGGGGTGATGCTGATCGGCAATCCGCTGACCATGTGGCTTGGGCTCATCGGAGCCGCATGGTGCGCCTTCGCCGCGCCGTTCCGGCGCCGGGCCGACGCGGCCTTTGCGGTGACGCTCTACGCGGCGAGCATCGGCTTCTGGATCGTCGCAGCCAAGCCGATCCAGTTCTACTACCACTATTTCCTGCCCAGCTGCTTCCTGCTCGCCTGCCTGGCGCTGCTGCTCGCGCGGCTGCGCGCGACGGGGTTCGGCTGGGCCTACTGGGCAGTGCTGGCGGGCAGCGTGGGCGTGTTCGTCTATTTCTACCCGATCCTGAGCGCGGCGCAGCTGTGGGGCGAGCAGGCGTTCAACCAGTGGATGTGGCTGGCTGGGTGGCGTTAAGGCCTCCTCCCGCTTGACGGAGAGCTCAGGTAGGCGTGTACCCAGGCTGACGCCGAAGAACCCCCTCCCCATGAAGAGGGCAGAACCGGCTGCCCTTTAGACCCGCCCCCACACAAACCGGTTCGACAGCGCGTAATTCCACACCGCGGCGACCACGATCCCAGCCAGCGCGGCGAGCAGCCAGTAGGTGCCGCGCGCCTGCAGCAGGCTGGCCAGCGCGACATTGGCCAGCGCTCCGACCGAGCAGGCCACGCAGAACACCGCCCAGCCGCGCAGCACGGCGGGCACGCTGCGTAAGCGCTGGTCGCGGTAGGTCAGCCAGTTGTTGAGCCAGAAATTGAAGCTCATCGCGGCAAAGGTCGCCAGCGCCTGCGCGGCGGTGAAGCCGCTGCCCAGCATCCGGTAGACGACCGCCAGCACGCTCAGATGGACCAGCACGCCCGCCCCGCCGACCGTGCCGAACAGCGCGAAACGCGTGGGCACGATCCGGCCGAGATGCCGCTCGTACAGGCCGACCAGAAACTCGAACGCCACCGCCCGGTCGAGCTTGCTCTCCCCCGCTTGCCGCGCGGCGAAATGCATCGGCACCTCGGCCACCCGCAGCCGCTGGGGCGAGGCGGACAGGATGTCGAGCAGCACCTTGAACCCGATCCCCGACAGACGCGGGGCGAGCGCGCGCAGCCGTGCGGTCTCCATCGCGAAGAACCCGCTCATCGGGTCGCTCAGCTCGACCCCGGTTAGCATCCGCGCGAGCCGGTTGGCCAGCCGCGATCCGCGTTCGCGCCGCGCGCTGGGCAGGCCATCCGCGCTCGCCCCCTCGGCAAAGCGGGAGGCGACCACCAGGTCCGCCGCGCCGCCGCGCAGGTGTTCGAGCATGTGCGGGATCAGCGCGGGGTCGTGCTGCAGATCGGCATCCATCACCACGACCACGGGCGCGGCGGTGGCGCACGCGCCCTCGATCACCGCCGAGGCAAGTCCGCGCCGCCCGATCCGCTGGATGATCCGGATCTTGCGGTTGTGGAGCGCGATCTCGCGCAGCGCATCGGCGGTGCCGTCGGTGCTGTCGTCGTCGACGAAGATCGCTTCCCAGCGCAGTTCCGCCAGTTCCGCGTCGAGCTTTTCGATCAGCGGGACGATATTGTCGCGCTCGTTGAGCGTGGGCAGGATGACCGCGATTTCAAGCACTCAGGTGTGACCCCCAATGGCCGAAAAGTCAGGCAATCCGCGCCAGCCGCTCCAGCAGCCGACCGCGCGCGGCCATAGCATCGCCATGCCGCTCGGCAAGCAGGTAGCGCTCAAGCGCGGGGCCGAGCGCACCCAGCGCGGCGAGCGTTTGCGGCAGATCGCCCGCCTCGGGCTTCATCCCGCCATAGCCAAGCTCGCGCAGCAGCAGCACCTCGTAGGAGAGCAGCGCGGGTGCCCAGCCGCGTGCGGAGGGCGCATGGCAGATCGCATCGAGCAATCCGCCCAGCGCATCGTAGAGGCTGGGATAGGGATTGCGCTCGGGCAGGGTCGAGGCGGTCAGCGCCGTGACCCACAAAATCGCAGCGGCGGGCAGCGGCTCGTTCAGCCACGGCGCGCGGCTGGTCACCAGCTCGACCTTGCCGAAGGGCAGTTGGCTGGCCGAGCGTGCGCGGATATCCGCCTCCACGCTGTTGCCTGGGATCACGACGGGCCGCAGCCGCCGCCCCTGCCCACCCGCGACATAGGCCGCGACCATCCCCGCCTCTTGCGTAAGCGCGCGCAGGATCACTGCATTCTCGCCATGCGGGCGCGCAGCGAGAACGATTGCGGGGGCCTTCAGCTGCATGAGTTACCGGCGTACGCGCTGCGGCGGATTCGTGGTCGTATGGAGCGAGCGCCGAGCATCGGTGCGGACTAGCGGGTCGCTGCCGGTTTGGCGAGATTGTGCTGGCCTGAAGGTCGGTTGGGCCCCTGCCTGCGCAGGGGCGACGATCTGTTTCGCGAAGCCTACCCCGCCATTGCCTCATTCGACGCCTTGACCGCCATCGAGCGCGGGCGGGCCATCGACCAGTTGGCCTGCATCCGCACCTCCGGATTTGGCGCGCACCAGATTTCTCCGGTGGCGTCGATCGCGGTCACCCACAGCAGGTTGTGTTCCTGCCCGTAGTCGATGACGCCCAGCGCATAGCCGTCTCCCTTGCCCAGGACATGGAGCGGGATTGGGGGATCGAGTTGTGTGAACATGGCGCGACAACCTCTCTTGCAGCGAGAGAACGCACGCAAAGGCCGGGCGCACCCGATCCAACATTTCATAGATTTCGATGCAAAAGCGGTGGCTTACCGCCAGCGGGCGGAGTTACTTGCGTTTGCCTTCCAGCGCATCGAGCCGCGGCGCTTCAGCGCGTCGCAAACTGCTGATATTCGTCCAGCGCCTGCCAGCCGAGCCAGGGCTCGTCATGTTCCATCCAGATATGCGCGATCGGTCGCTCTCCCGGATCGTCGTCCAGGGTGGCGACGCGCAATACCAGCTGGTCGGAACCATCGAGCATGGCGGCCAGCTGACTGCCGCACACCGAACAGAACATGCGATGCTTGCCTGCGGAGGATTCGAACTGCGAGAGCCGGTTCTCCCCCCGGGTCCATCGAAACTGGTCACGGCGAACCCGGGCAACAGTTGCGAAGGGTGCCGAATGCGCTTTGCGGCATGTTCGGCAATGACAATGGCCGATCGGCCCATCGAGCCGGTCAAGCTCGAACCCGATAGCCCCGCAAAGGCAGCTCCCCCTCAGCGCGGGTTTTGCGTCCCGTGTTCCCGCCACATCTCGACTCCCCTGTCTTGCACACTCGTGTCCTGTACATTCCGGTCGTGCGCAATGGCGTTCCGCGCATCACCGCCGTCTCGCGAGGTTACTTCGCGGAAGACCTCCTTGTAACGCGGATGCTCGGTGCCCATCAACCGGTCCCACCAGGTAAAATAGAGGCCGAAATTGTGCCGGAAATGACCGGTGTGGTGCAGGTCGTGATGCGTGGTCGTGGTGAATTGATCGAGAACGACGTTGTCGACGGTAAACCTGGGGAGGATTTCAACGCCGGTGTGACCGAGCACGTTTCGGGTCAATGCGAAGATCACGAAGACCTGCACGACAGCCACAGGCGTGCTGACGATCCCGAACCACAGCGGGAAGAACGCCGCATGTACGACCGCTTCCGGGATATCGAACGAATAGGAGGCAAATGGCGTCGGGGTGACGGACTTGTGATGCGTGAGATGGAAACGCCTGAACACTTTGGGGTGATGAAACAGCCTATGGCTCCAGTAGAAATAGGCGTCATGCACCACCAGCATCAGCACGAATACGCCGGCGCATTCCAAAATCGTCGCCCGACCACTGGTGTCGAGATGCATCCAGCCCTGTGATGAGCCGATCAGAACAATATACGCGCTAAGCGAGAAAACGACCAGACACACCAGCGACTGCCCGATCTCGCGGCGATAATCGTGCCACCCGATCCGTTGCCGACGGATCACCCTTCCGCGGAACCGAGTGCGGCCCACGGCGATGGCGAGCAGCCAGGCAGCGGTCGCAAACGCGAAATAAAGCGCCAAACGACCTTCGAAAACGAGCCAGAAATCAGACAAACCGGCACCTCCGATGTATTTTTCAGATCACAACCTCTCACTTCACCTAATCAAGAGCGCGCAATAAATATAATATAATTACCTCCGGAACGGTTGCTAAGTAACATTCATTATCGACTTTCTTGCTGTTGCCACCACCGAACCCGAACGCCAGCCTGTGGTCATTCGATCGGGGGGAGCATTCAATGCAAGCTGAACAGGTGCGGTCGCTTCGCGCGACAGCGGATCGGGCGATCGAAGACTTCGCCGACAACAAGGTAATAAAGGCCATCAAGGCGGGCGAATGGACGCGTGCGGATTACCAGTCGTTACTTTTGACGATATTCCCGCAGGTCCATCAGGGCACAATGTCCTTTGCGCTGGCCGCGGGGAACTGCGCGACCCGGCATTCCGCCGTGCGCGAGTTTCTCGTCCACCACGCTGAAGAGGAAATGCTGCACTACCAGTGGATCGCCGACGACCTGCGCTCGATAGGCTATTGTGGCCCAGACCCGCGCACGCTTCTGCCCGGCCCGCATGTGCAGGCCTATATCGCCTTCAACTTCTACAACGCGCATCACTTTCCGCCGTCCCGCATCGCCAGCTCGCTGGTCCTTGAAGGGCTGGGTGCAGCGCTCAAGGCCGAAGACCTTCTGCCCTTCCTGGAGAAGGAGGGCCTGACGCCTGCGAATTTCTCCTTCTTCCTCTCTCACGCCACCACCGACAAGCAGCACATCCAGGATCTGTGGGACGTGATCGCCGAAATCGAGATCGACGACGAAGGGTTCGAGTGGTTCCTGCACGCATGCCGAACCGCCGGATTCTACTACAAGTCGATGTACGACAGCACGATCGACTAGCGGGGGCGGCGATGGATTTGCATCAGCAGGTGGAAACGATCGACGTGCGCATTCGCGAGGGCGCGTGCGCAGGCGAATTCGCCGCTGCCGTGCGCGAGCTGTGGCAGGACATTTATGTCGCCGAACTCGGCTGGGTCACCGGAGAGGCGATCCGTCACAACGACGAATACCACGAATACTCGACCTATGTGCTGATCGATCTGGTCCGCGACGGAGAGCCGATCATGCCGGTTGCCACGGCTCGGATCGTGGAGGATTCGCAGCAAGGCCTTCCGATCGAGCGCTTCCTGCCACTCGGCCCGCTCAAGGAAGACCGGCACCTCATCGAAGTGCAGAAACTCATGGTCCGGCCCAGCTTCCGGTCGCGGCGGTTCCCCTCCGCCCCGCTTGGGCTGATGTCGCTGATCATGCAGCGCTCGATGCAGTTCGCGGTGACGAACAATGCATCGATGATCATCGCCGATGTCTTCGACGATCCCCAAGTCAGCCCGATAGGCCCGCTCAGGCAGATCGGCTTCGAGCAGATCGGCGTACCTTTTGTCGACACCGAACTGGGATCGCCAGTGGCCAGCGTCGCAATGGCGATCAGCCGGGGCATGTTTTTGCGCTCGCTGGTCGGCGGTGCCGATACGACCATGCTGCGCTTTCTTCGCGGCGAACTCAGCCGGTGAGAATGAACCGAGCCCTGTGGCTCCGACTTAGGAGGTTTCAATGCCAAACGCGCTTTCGATCGGCCAGCCGGGTGATCCGCTCTACGACGCGGTCGCCACGATATACGTCAATTTCTATCTCTCCGAACTGCGCATCATAGATCTGTGCGCCAGGTGGATACCAAGGCGGCATATCACGCGCGAGAAGTACTATCTGGTGCATCATGCCAACGACGAGGTTCGTCACGCCGAGCTCTTCAGGAAGGCGTTCGAAAACCTCGGGGGCACGATCGACGAAGCAGCAATCGAAAAATACCAGGTCAGGGACATGGAGGATCGCTTCGACCGGCTGTTCCGGTCCGATGACGAGATCGAAGTGCTGATCGGCCTCAACATGTACGCCGAAGGCGTCCTCGCGATGATGGAATTGCGCCAGCTCGGAAAGAACGCCCCCGAACTGTTTCCAGATTTCCTGCAGATCGCCCAGGACGAGAAAACCCATCTGGCTTTCGGAGCGAAGGTGCTCGGCCGGATTCTGGAGGATGAGCCAGAACAGCGTCAACGCGCGACCGAGATCGCGCGCGGCTACCGGGAACATCTGGGCTCTTACCTGGCCACTACCGTATCCGACATGATCGATTTCGGGGTGTCGATCAGCGCACTGGACGAGGATTACCGGCAGCAGGCGATCGAACTCTACGAAGAGATCATGGACCGCATCAATATCGATGTGCGCCTGGTGCACTGACGCATCGACGACACGCCGACGGGTTGGCCCCTTCATCCGGATAGCTTGATGAACCACGCAAACACCAGTCTTCCCGACCGCCAGCGCGAAGTCCGCGAATACCTGGGGCCGGACCGCGTGCGCGCGCTCCAGCGGCCGATCCGGGTGCTGGACTACGGCATGATCATTGCGCTTCCGGCGCTTTCGATCGCCGTTCTGGCAGCATGCTTCCTCGTCCAGTCGCCGGTCGCGCTGGTGCTTCTGACACTCGCGCAGGGCGCCATCTTCCAGCTGTTCGGGCTGCTGAATCACGAATTCTTCGTCCACCGCAAGGTCGGCGGGCGGTTTGGTCATGGCCTGTCCATGCTCTTCACAGCCCCGATCCAGCTCAGTGCGACACGCTACGCCGATGCCCACTGGGCACATCACGAGAACGTGGTCACGCCCGAGGATTCCGAAGCTTACAAGAGCGACATCGACACCCGGCTCAAGCGGTATCTGTTTATGACCGCAATCGGCACCAAATGGGCCGCATCCGGCAAGATGGGCGTAGGACGCGCGCCCTATTTCGCGCTCCGTCGGCCCACCGCGAGGGCGATTTCACGCGCGCGCGTGGAGGCGACCTTGTCGGCGCTGATCCTGGTCGGTGCGGTTGTCGCGGCGTTCTTCGCACCCAAGGCGATTCTGTTCGGATATCTGCTGCCTTTGCTGCTGGTCCTGCCCGCACTCAATGCGATCCGCATCCTCATCGAACATGCCGAGATTCAGCCCGATAATCCGTTTTCGATCGCGTCTAGATTTCGCTGCGGTGTGTTCGAAGAGATCCTATTCCTGTTCGATTCGGGCGAATATCATCTGATCCATCATTTTCTGCCCAATGTGCCGTTTTACCGGATGCGTACCGCACGCGCCGCGCTGCACGACTTTTTCGATAATCGCGATGTTCGCCGCACGCGTGGTTGGTGGCGCCTGCTGCGATCCTGGTACTTGGGCAATCGCAGACACGGAACGTGGTGGTCCGCCCAAACCGCGCCAGTGGCAAAGTCCACCATCGTCGGAGGGCGGCAGGGATGAAAGCGATCCTCGAAGAACTCAACGATACCCAGATCACCGCAGAGCTGGCGGCAATTGGGCGACTCTCGCCGGTCCAGTCGGCCAAGCTCAATGCGCTTTTCGCGTATTGCATGGCGCTGAAGGCGAAAAATCTGGCGCTGATTAAGGATCACGGCTTCTACATTGCGGGAGCCGAGTACAACAGCAAGCAGGCGATAGACCTTGACGGTCACATCCCCGCAAGGCTCGCCCAAGCCGATCTCGATCTGTTTTCCATGCACGGCGTTGCCGGCCCTTTCAGGTTGATCGACGACGCCGAGGCGCGCGATCTGGAACGCCACATCGAAGACCTGGCCTTCTCACGCGACAACCCGGTCTATCGTCTTATCGCCGGCAGGGATCGCGCGGAAGCGGACCTGCTGCTCGAAGAGCGAGACGTCATTCTGGGCGTGAACATGTTCATGTTCGACACGCGGGTTCGCGCGATCTTCAGCGATCCGGATTTGCTTGGAACGGTCAAGGATCTCATCGCGACGGACCGCGTCACCTGCTGGCGTTCACAGATCTTCCGACAGATGCCGGACGGGTCGCGCACCTTCTATCATCAGAATGTCGATTTTGCGGATATGAGCCGCCACCCTTCGTTTGCGCACCGGTCCGGGAAACGGTTCGAACCGAACTCGGCGCTCTCGATCTGGATTTCGCTGAGCGACTCGACGATCGAGTCCGGGACGATGTCGATTCTGGCGGGGAGTTTCGTCGACACCCGCGCCTACGATCTTCAGAAATACTTCCTGAACAACATCGATCACATGTTGAATGCGGTTTCCTTCTTCCCCCCCATACAGATCCGGGAGATGCTGAAAATATTCCTCTTTTCCCGAGGCGGCCATCGGGGAAAGTCGAAGGTGCTGATGATCCTCGCGCAATTCTTCTACGAGGACTTGTTCCAGGGCGAGTTCACCGAAATTCCCTTCATCGCAAAGCCAGGCGAGTATTACGCGTTCACATCTTTCAACCTGCACGGCTCGCGCCCCACCGCGCCGGGCCTGCGCCGCTCGACCTTGGTGGGCCGCTACGTCGACGACCACAGCGTCGATGTCGGCGACAACGACTTCATCCTTCCGATCAAGGGCGGCGGGGTGCCGGTATCGCCGGCCGGTGAAGGATTTATCGCAAAGCTGAATGCATGAGGCCGCAGCCGGCTCTTGCGCGTTCCGCTCGTGCCGCGGCAGAACCATGGCCAAAAGCGCTTAAGCAGGCCCGAACTCAAGCCGAACTGGCGCGCTACGGCCGCTATCGCTGGTGGGTGCGCGCTTTCTGGGAGATTCGCTTCTTCTTCCCCAAATGGCGACTGCCCGCGTCCTTTCCACGCGCGCCGATAGCTGCGGGCCAGCGTGCGGCCGACGATATCACGCTGGTTTTCGGCGGCGATGTGATGGTCAAAACCGGCGATCGGCCGGTTGTATTCGCCCCCTCTCTGCAGGAGACCTTGGGCTCCGCAGACATGTTCTTCGGCGCTCTGGAGGCTCCTGTCGTTGCGCGTGATCGGGATGAAGCGGTGCGCTATCCGCGCGGGCTGACAATGCCCCCTTTCGCGATGCCACTGGAATTCCTCGAACGGCAATGCGCGCTGGCCGGACTGGCACCGGAGCGCGTCTGCCTGTCCGTCGCAGCCAATCATGCCGGTGATCTGGGTGTCGAGGCATTCCATCATGGCTGCGCGCTGCTGAAAACTAGGGGTTTCCAGATCGTCGGCGAGCACGTGGCGGATGGTCGCCTGGCCGATATCGTGCAGATCGGCGAGCTGCGGCTCGCCATTCTGGCGTGGACGCGCTGGATGAATGACGATCCCTTCGAGTGGGAACGGCCGGGGGTCAATCGCCAATTCCATGTGGATGCGAGCGATCTCGCTGCGGAGCTGACGGATCGGCTTGCCGGATTGGCGATCGCGCTGCCGCATTGGGGTTACGAGATGCGGACAGAACCCTTGTCGGCCAATCGTCAGCTGGCCACCGACCTGCGCCGCGCAGGCTTCGGTCTGATTGTCGGTAGCCACCCGCATATGCTGCAACCGCTAGATTATCAGCGCGGTACGCTGTGCGCTTATAGTCTGGGCAACTTCACCTACACCTTGTCGAACATCGCGAAGCCCGGACGATCGTGGCGTAGCTGCCTGAGCGGGTTACTCGAAGTCAGCGTGAGCCGAACCACGGGCGCGATTTCCGGGTATCGGCTGATCCCAATCGTCGAAACATTCGATGGCGAGGACTGTCATCTCGTCCGCCTCGATGAGTACGACGGTCCGCTCAAGAGCAGTTATGATGCGATGGTTGCCAACCTTTTCCCACCATCCGATGCAAACCATGGGTGAGCCGGCTGCAGCCCGGGACTCCATGCGCCTGCCACCGCCCTTGCTCGCCTTTTTCCTCTCGGCCCTGGCCGGGACGATTGGTCACGCCATGTTCGTCTACGGTATCGTGGTGATCCTCACCGACGCCGGCGACGGCGCGCTGCAGGCATCGATTGTTTTCGCGGTAGCCTTCCTGGTGATGGGACTGATGACTCCGGTGCGTGGTTTTCTCGGGGATGTGGTGCCAATCGCTCGCCTGATCCGTAACTGCGGGTTCGGTATGGCACTGGCGGCGCTAGCATTTGCACTGGCAGTTCCCCTTTCCCCGGCCCCGTCCGTCCTGTTTGTTGCGGCGCTGTTGTCCAGTGCGCTCTATGGCTATGCCGCGGGGGGCGTCGCGGGCAACAGGATCGCGATGGTCGCACTGGTCACGTCGCGAACGGCCACGCCGACGATCATCCTGTCGATGATGACGGTTTTCGGCTTCACCTTCGGCCCCCTGCTATATGCCGTCGGGCGGGTCCAGTTCGGGGATTTCGCGGCGATGATGATCGTCGCCGCCATACTGCTGCTATCCGCGCTCAGCCTTCCGCAACCCGATGGGCAGCACGAAGCGAGCGGCGGCGACCGGTCCGGCGCAATGCGCGGTATCCTGGACGGCGTGGCGCATATATTCAGCAACCGGTCGCTTTGGCAGGCACTGCTACTCGGCATCGTTCCCACGCTGTTCGTTCTCGGCCCGGTGCAATCGGTCATGCCGCAGATGCTCGCGAGCGCATTTCCGGGCAAAGAAATTTTCCGCGGCCTGGTGTTCGTCGCGCTCGGGCTCGGCACGCTGGTCGGCGGGATCGTGAGCACCCGGTTCGCGCAATCGCCCTCGCGGCAATCCCTGGTGATCTATGCAAGCCTACTGGCCTGCGCGGCGATCGTAGCGGCCACATCATTCCTGT
This sequence comes from Citromicrobium bathyomarinum, assembly GCF_021021475.1. GTDB lineage: Bacteria > Pseudomonadota > Alphaproteobacteria > Sphingomonadales > Sphingomonadaceae > Alteriqipengyuania > Alteriqipengyuania bathyomarina. The sequence continues at coordinate 662,079 of NZ_JAINWL010000001.1, forward strand.
CGCAGGTCAGCGTGCTGGTGCTGATCTTCATCTGCGGGATAGGCCTGGGCGTACCACACGCGATCGTGCCCGTGATTCTGCAAGACCGGGTCGATAACAGCATGCGCGCACGAACGATGGCCGCGCTGACGTTGAAATTGACCGGAGTTCCAGCGATCGGTGCCGCACTGTGCGGCATCCTGGCCAGCGCATCGAACGCGCGCTTTGCTCTGCTGGTCCTGGGTTGCTGCGGATTGGCCACCGGCCTGCTGCTTGCCCGCTTCGACAGGCCATCGCAATCCGCCTCTGCGATCGACTAGTCCTTGATCCCAAGTTCATTCCGCCCCGGATTCTCTCGCGACGAAGCAGCGCGCGCATAGGCGGCGCGTGTCCATCCACGGTCGAGGGGTTTGACGACAACGGCGCTACGCGCCCGCGAGCGGGGCAGAGTTACTTGCCCTTGCCTTCCAGCGCATCGAGCCGCTTTGCCAGCGCCTCGTTCTCTTCGCGGGCCTTGGCGGCCATCGCCTTGACCGCCTCGAACTCCTCGCGGCTGACGAAGTCGAGCCCGCCGACCGTTTCCTTGATCCGCTCGCGCGCGCTCTGCTGCGCCTCGCGGGTCATCCCGGCAAAGGTGCCCGCGGCACCGTTCACCAGCTTCACGAAATCGGCGATCATGGGGTTCTGGCTCTGCATGGGGCGAGAGATGGCGCGTGGGCTCCGGTTTGTCCAGAGCCACGCGCGCTCCCCCGTTAAAGATCGATCCGCTGGATCGCGCCGGTCGTGTCGGCTCCGTCTGCTTGGGGATTGAGCTCACGTATCTCGTAATTGAGATACGCGGCGAAGCAGACCCAGGCGAGATAGGGCACCAGCAGCAGCGCCGCGATCTTCCGTACGCGCAGGAACAGGATCATCGTGATCAGGATCATCACCGCCATCGCGACGATCACGATCAGCGCATAGGTGATCTCGTGCTGGCCGAAGAACAACGGGGTCCACGCGAGGTTGAGCGCGAACTGGACGATGAAGGCGGCGATCGCGATGCCCCGGCCCTTGGCGCCCCAGGCGGAGCAGACCAGCGCGAAGGCAAGGCCCATCATCACGTAAAGGATGCCCCACACGATCGGGAACAGCGATGCATCGGGATAGAAATCGGGCTTGGCCAACGCGGCGAACCAAGGATCGCCCTCCCCCGTTCCAGCCAGCTGGCCCGAAAGGAAGCCAAGCAAAACAATGGCAGGAACGCAGAACAGCGCCCAGCGGATAAAGCTAGCGCGCAGCTGCGCGCGTGAGGCCAGCGTGGTCATCAAACCTCCAAACGGGGAATATCTGCGATTCGCCTTGCCGGGCGTATACCTTAACAACAAGCAAGTTGCAGACATTATACCGAATTGGCACGCGGGCCGCGTTTACCATTAACCGCGCGATGCGCTGATCAGGAATTCGACATTGCCCTTGGGCCCGGTGATCGGGCTTTCGACGATTCCCTGCACCTGCCAGCCGCTCGATTCGAGCCACGCGCGCGCCTCTTCGCACACCCGCGCATGCAGCGCCGGGTCGCGCACCACACCGCCCTTGCCGACTTCCTCGCGCCCGACCTCGAATTGCGGTTTGATGAGGGAGACGAGGCGGCATTGCGGGGCGGCGAGTTCCAGCGGGCGTTCAAGCACCTTGGCCATGCCGATGAAGCTGGCATCGCACACCACCCAGTCGCAGGATGCATCGATCTGCTGGGACGTGAGGATGCGCGCGCTGGTCTGTTCGAGCACGGTCACGCGCTCGTCCTGCCGCAGCTTCCACGCGAGCTGGTTGGTCCCGCTGTCGACCGCGAACACGCGCGCCGCGCCGCGTTGCAGCAGCACGTCGGTAAACCCGCCGGTCGAGCTGCCGATATCCATTGCAACCGCGCCGGCCGGGTCGAGATCGAACGCGTCGAGCGCATGGGCCAGCTTCATCCCACCCCGGCTGACCCAGGGATGATCGCGCCCGCGCACCTCCAGCTCGGCATCCTCGGCCAGTGGCTGGCCGGGCTTGGCGATCTTGGTCTCGCCTGCAAAGACGACGCCCGCCATCACCAGCGCCTGCGCGCGCGCGCGGCTCTCCGCGAGGCCCCGGGACACCAGCAGCTGATCGACACGCATCTTCTTCGCCATGGCGGGCGTGATAATCATGGACCCGTCCGGCGTCCAAGCGCATTATCAGGGGCATGAGCAAACCCCGCGTCTTTTCCCCCGCCCGTATCGCCCTGGCCCTCTCGCTGCTGGCGGTGACCTGCTGCCAGACGCCAGAGCCTCCGCCACCCGCGCCGGTACCCGCTCCGCCGCCGCCCCCGGCTCCCACGCCGCAGCCCGTCCCGCCGCCGGCGGAGAACTGGATCGACCGCCCGCAGACGCCGGGCGACTGGAGCTATCTGGTCGAGCCTGGCGAAACGCTGGCAATCTTCGGCACGCCCGGCGCGACCAAGCTGGCCATCGTGTGCGAGGTCGCCACCCGCAAGGTCGGCATTGTCCGCGCCACTTCCGTGGCCGAACAGGGCGAAGTCGCGATGCGGATCAGCACCGAGACAACCTCGCGCCCGATGATGGCGAAGCCCGCCTCGGGCTCGCCTGCACGGGTGCTGACGACGCTGGACGCGCGCGACCCGCTGCTCGACGCGATGGCGATCACGCGCGGGCGTTTCGCGGTGGAAGTGGAAGGCGAGCCCGGCCTCTACGTGCCCGCCTGGGCCGAAGTGACGCGGGTGATCGAGGATTGCCGCTAGGCGCACTGCGCTGCTGGCGAAGAACCGTCGATTTGGGCAAGGTGAGGCAAGCCGGCCCGGCGCGATTTACGCCGCGTCGCCGTTCATTTCGCGAGCGCACAAGTATGACGGGGAAAAACATATTTACAAGGCTTGTGCTGGCGAATCGCATGACTCAAAAAGGTGTCTGAGGGCGACGGCCCACGTCGCTTCTCGGCCCCCGGTGATACGGTGCGGGTCTTGGCTTACAAGCGCGAAAGGAGGTGATCCGATGTCTCATGGTTCAGCAGAGAGGTCGGCAAGTTTCCGCGCGGAGCACTATCGGTAAAGTCGCATACCCTTAGAGGCTTCGTGAGCGGCACTTCCTGGCCGCTGACCATGAAAGGGCAGTCTCTCCGACGGGCAGAGGCTGCCCTTTTCATTTGCTGCAGGCGCGTAACTTATGAAAAGTTTTTTGCCTCAATCGTGAAATTTTTTGCAAAACCCCTTGCCCCGGGCGGTGCACGCGCATAACCGCCTCGGCCAAGGAGATATGAGCCCTATGGCCGACGCGCCGATGACCGATTTCGCCCACCTGCCCCACCCCGCCCCCGTGCCGTCCGAAACCCGCGACCAGGCGCTGGCGGACCCCGGATTCGGGTCGATCTTCACCGATCACATGGTGACGATTCGCTTCGACGCGGACCGCGTGGAGCGCGGCGAGGATGGCTGGTACGACGCGAAGCTGTGCCCGCGCGAGGCGATCCCGCTCGATCCGGCGGCCGCCGTGCTGCACTACGCGCAGGAAATCTTCGAAGGGATGAAGGCCTACCGTTGGGAGGATGATTCCGTCGCACTGTTCCGGCCCGAACAGAACGCGCGCCGCCTCAACGCCAGCGCGCGCCGGATGGCGATGCCCGAACTGCCCGAGGAACTGTTCCTCGAATCGATCCGCCAGCTGGTCGCCAAGGATCGCGACTGGATGCCGACGGTCGAAGGCGGATCGCTCTACCTGCGGCCCTTCATGTTCGCGACCGAAGCCTTCCTCGGCGTGCGCCCGGCGCGCGAATATCTGTATTGCCTGATCGCCAGCCCGGTCGGCAGCTATTTCAAGTCGGGCGTGAAGCCGGTCGACGTGTGGGTCAGCCGCGATCACACGCGCGCGGCCCCCGGCGGCACCGGCGCAGCGAAGACCGGTGGCAACTACGCCGCCAGCCTCGTGCCGCTGGCCGAGGGGACGAAGCAGGGCTGCCAGCAGACCGTCTTCCTCGATGCAGTCGAGAAGAAATGGATCGAGGAACTGGGCGGGATGAACCTGTTCTTCGTGTTCAAGGATGGCAGTGCGATCACCCCGCCGCTGACCGGCACGATCCTGCCCGGCATCACCCGCGACAGCCTGATCCAGATGCTGCGCGACGAAGGCCTGCAGGTGCGTGAGGAGCCCTATTCGATCGACCAGTGGCACGCCGATGCGGCCAAGGGCGACCTGATCGAGACCTTCGCCTGCGGCACCGCCGCGGTCGTCACCCCGGTGGGCAGCGTCAACGGGCCCGACGGCACATTCACCATCGGCACCGGAGGCACCGGCCAGCTGACGCAGAAGATGCGCGACCGTCTGGTCGGCGTGCAGATGGGCACCGCGCCCGATCCGCATGGCTGGGTGATGAAGCTGGACTGAGGTCGTGCGCCCGTCACAATGCCGATGCATGGTGAAACGGTGAAGTCGCTCGCTGCTCTTTGCCGACTTGCTGCACTCTCGTGCACGATAGCAGCCACTTCACCGGTGCATGCACAGGAGACGCCGCCGCTCGAAACCGAGGGCCCCACTCTGTACGAGATTGGGCAGACGGTGAAGGCCTTGGCATTCGACAGCAGGCGCTTTTTTGAATCAGAAGGCGGCTCCAGACCATTTCTTACCGCCTATTATGGTGGCGATGATTACGACTATCCCGTCTATGCATTCGCCCTGAAATACGACTGGATTTGCCAAGGGCCGCAGAGCGATCGGACCTGCGCAACCAGGATCGCCGCCCGCATGGTCCCCGCAGCCGAACTCCCCAACGAGCAGCGGCCGCGATGGGCAGCAACCGCGCTGCTAGGCGAGCTTCGCCGGCGGGGCGCGTTCAGCCGGGCTTCGATTGCCGAGCATCTGTCCGACGCAGGCGCACGATGGCTGGAAGCCGACGTATCATCGTGCCCGACGGCCCGCCATCTGATCCTCCCCAGACTACGTGCCGATTGGTTCCCGTTCGAAATCACGGACGCGCGTCCCGCTCTGCCGCCAATGCATGCCGATACCGTAACCGTCGAATATTCGTGGGATGGCGCGACCGCCCGGTACAGCGGACCTGTGGCCGAAGGGTCTCCGGCAGAGTGGGCAAACCAGCTGGTCAGCGCACTCGAACCATGCTGGAAAGCCGCAGAGGCGACAGCACCGTGGAAGGTCGCACGCTAGATCAACATTCATGCCTGGCCCGCATGACCAGACGATTAGGGGAACTGACGCCCCAGGCAGAGGCAGCGTTACGCGCGGCTTTCCAAGGTCGGCGGAGGCACCTCGCCTTTTCGGCTCCCTGCAAGCCGCACAAGGTTTCGCCCCGCCTGCTTCGCTTCGTAGAGTGCGGCATCGGCGCGCTCGATGATTGCGGTGGGCGAGCGATCGGCGCGATTGCGCAGCGCCACGCCCATGCTGACGGTTACGGACCGGCGGCGGTCGCCACCGATTACTGCGCGCTTCGCTATCGCGCTGCGAACCTTGTCTGCCAGAGTCAGCGCCGCGTGCTCATCCATGTTTTCCAAGACGGCGATGAATTCCTCTCCGCCGAAGCGCGCCACTGTCCGCCCCTCGCCGGAGAGATCTTTCTCCAGAAGCCGGGCGACCTGCACCAGCGTGCGATCGCCCGCGATATGACCGTAGGTATCGTTGAACCGCTTGAAGTGATCGACGTCGATCATCACCACCGCCAGCTCCATGTGGGCAGCGAGCGAGGTTTCGAAGACGGTATGGAACACGCGCTCCAGGTGGCGGCGGTTGGGCAGACCGGTCAACTCATCCATGTCGGATAGGGCCCGCAGTCGCTCGTTCGCCTCCATCAGCCTGCGCGAGGCGACTTGCGCGCGCAGTGCATAGAGAAAGTTGCGATCTTTCAAATGGGCGGTGCGCAGCGGCAGCAGCAGGCTCATCGCTCCGCTGGCACTTATGAAACCGACCAGGATGGCGGCCTCCTGCCCAAGCTCCGGGGTCGATGCCCACACGCCCCACAGGACTGCGATCGACAACGCGGCCATCAGCGCCAGCCATGGCAACCGCAGCGGAAGAACGACGACCGCCATCGCCAAAAGCAGGCCCGATGCCATCACATATTCCTGCATCTCGCGGATCGCGACATGCATTCCGAGATAGCCCGCGACGCCGACGAATGCCGGAACCGCAAGAAGCGTGGTCCAGCGCTGCGCTTGCCAGCTGCCATAGAATGCAGCTGCGATGGCCAGCAGATAGAGCGGAGCGACGAGTCCCAGCCGCAGGGGCAGCGCGGCCTCGAAAACCCGGGGCCCGGCCGTATAGTCGAGCAGGAGGCACCCAATACACCATATCAGCCCCATGGCGTTCAGAAACGCCAGCTCACGCCGGCGGCGGCCCATCTTGTGCGAATACCACATCTGCCTGAGCGGTTCGGGCCACGCACGAAAGGGCAGCCCCCTTTCGGCAGCATGCTCGATCTCCTCGTCGAGAGTGGCGTGGATTCCCAGTTCAGGTCGCATCGCCCCATTGTAGCGGGGAACTGGTTAAGGCGTTGTTCGCGCTAGAGTCTCGAGCGCACGAGAAACCTTTTCGTGAAGGTCTCGCTGGGCCGCAGGACCAGAATCGACACCCCCGCCACCGCGATCGCGCCGCCCACGAGCAGGGGAACGCCGACAGGATCGCCCGTCAGCCACGCGCCCAGCGCCACGGTCATCAGCGGATGCAGCAGGGTGAAAGGCACGACCAGGTTGGCATCGTGATCCTTCAGCGCGTTGAAGTAGATCACATGAGCATAGACCGACACCACCAGCCCGGCGAAGATCAGGCAGCCGAGCACCTGCCACGGATGCGCTGCGAGCGGCGCGACCAGATCGCGCTCGGTCGCGAGCGAGAACGGCAGCAGCACCACGAAAGATGCAAGCGCAGACCACGCCTGGAGCGGCTTGCCCCCAACGTCGATCTTCTTGACGTAGACCGCCCCCAGCGCCCCGACGAGGCACGACAGCCCGATCCAGCCGAGCCCGGCCGAACTCTGAAGGCCCGAGGGGGATGAGATCGCGATCACCACCCCGCCGATCGCCAGCGCAATGCCGACCCCGCGCCGCCAGCCGACATCCTCGCCCAGCAGCACGATCGCCAGCAGCACGGTCATCGGTGCGCCCGACAGGCTGACGATCCCGGCGGTCGACGGATCGGCATAGGACAGGCCGATCGCGAACAGCGCGAAAGACCCGCCGCCGATGGCAAGCCCGACGGCAGCGACCAGCGGCCAGTTGCGCGGGAGCGGGCGCAGCAGCTGGAACAGCACCAGCAGGGTCAGCAGTGCGCGCAGCGCGGCGTAGAACAGCGGCGGCATTCCCAGATCGTCCACCGCGACCTTGCTGACCACCACGTTGAGCGCCCAGAGCAAATTCACGAGGATCAGCAGGAGAATCGTGCGGGCGGGCATGGTCCGCGCGTTAGCGGCAGGCAGGGTGCGGGGCAAATCGGCCTACCGCGGCAGGCGCACGCATAGCGGACCACCCGGCAGAGCGTGGGCGCGTTACTTCTTCGGAGACTTCGGTGCCTCGATCGCGGCCAGATCCTGCATCGCGCGCGAGTAGATATCCATCTCCCGGCGTTCCGCGTCCGTCACCACGCCATCCTCGCCGTAACTCGCCGCCAGCAGGCCGATCCTCGCCTGTGCGCGGTCGAGCTTGCGCTTCTCGCGCTTGGTCAGCTGTCGGCTCTCGCGCAGCTTGTCGAACTCGCTGTCGGTCTTGCGCAGATCGCTCAGCACCGCGACGGCGTTCTCGTCCGGACCCGGCGCACTGCGCAGCTCCTGATAGGAGCCTGTATTGGGGAGCGCGACGCGGCCCATGCCGGTGTCGGCGCACGCGCCAAGCGCAAGAGCGAGTACCGGAGCGGCGGCAACCAGAAGGCGATGAGGCTTGTTCATGACGGTCTCCCTGCTGGCCGCGAAACTCCGCCCGGGCGCATGAATTGCTGATTAACCGCTAGCTTTCCGGGATGTTCGCTTCGATCTCTGCCAGCCACAGGTCGGCGACCGCATCGCTGGGTGCGCGCCAGTCGCCGCGCGGGCTGAGCGCCCCGCCCATCGAGACCTTGGGACCGTTGGGCATCGCGCTGCGCTTGAACTGGCTGAAGCCGAAGAAGCGGCGGCAGAACACGGCCAGCCACTTGCGGATCGTCGCGAGGTCGTAGGCCTGCTTCGCCTCGTCGGGGAAGCCCAGCGGCCACTTTCCGCTCTCAGCGTCCTTCCACGCATGCCACGCCAGAAACGCGACATGGCTGGGCGACTGGCCATGGCGGGCGATGTGGTGAAGGAAGAAATCGTGCAGCGCATAGGGGCCGATATGGTCCTCGGTGCTCTGGATCGCGCCGTCGGCCCCTGCGGGGACCAGTTCGGGGCTGATCTCGGTCCCCAGCACATCCTCCAGCACCTCGTTCAGGTCGTGGCTGAACTGGTCGGTCTCGATCATCCAGCGCATCAGGTACTGGATCAGCGTCTTGGGCACGCCCGAATTGACGCCGTAATGGCTCATCTGGTCGCCCACGCCGTAGGTGCACCAGCCCAGCGCCAGTTCGGACAGGTCGCCGGTGCCGATCACGAAGCCGCCGTGGTGGCCCGCCAGCCGGAACAGGTAATCGGTGCGCAGCCCCGCCTGCACGTTCTCGAACGTGGTGTCGTACACCTCCTTCCCGTCGGCGAAGGGGTGACCGATGTCTTTCAGCATAAGCTGCGCTGCGGGCACGATGTCGATCGTCTCGGCAGTGATCCCCGCCGCGTCCATCAGTTTGAGCGCATTGTCCTTCGTCCGGTCGGAGGTGCCGAAGCCGGGCATGGTATAGCCGCGGATGGTCTCGCGCGGCAGGCCCAGCCGGTCGCACGCGACGCACGCGACCAGCAGCGCGTGGGTCGAATCGAGCCCGCCCGAAATGCCGAGAACAAGGCTCTTGGGCCTGGTCGCCTCGATCCGCCGCATCAGCGCATCCACCTGGATGTTGACCGCCTCGTAGCAATCCTCGTGCAGGGTATCGGGATCGTCCGGCACGAAGGGGAAACGGCGCACCGGGCGCTTGAGGCCCCACCCGCCGACCGTCTCCGCAGCGCGCATATTGTGGGTGAAGGTGACGCGCCGATACCAGTCTTCGGGGCGGCCCGCCGCCTCACTCGCATCGTGGAAAGTGCCGTTCTGGGTGCGGTTGTTGACGATCCGCTGCGTGTCGATGTCGATCACACACAGTTCCGCGCCGCGATCGAAGCGGACGCTTTCCTGCATCAGCTCACCCAGCTCGTAGATCACGCCCTGCCCGTCCCACGCGAGGTCGGTGGTGCTCTCGCCGTGCCCGCTTGCCGAATAGGCATAGGCGCACATGCCCCTGCTGGAGCTGGAGGCGCAGTGCAGGTGGCGGTCGCTCGCCCGCCCGATGGTGACGGGCGAGGCGGACAGGTTGGCGAGGATCGTCGCCCCCGCCATCGCGGCCATCATGCCCGGCGGCTGCGGAGCCCAGAAATCCTCGCAGATCTCGACCCCGAAGACGAAGCCGGGAAGGTTGTCCGCGGCGAAGATCACATCGGTTCCGAAGGGCGCCTCGTGCCCCGCAATCGTCACCTCGAGCCCCTGGCAATTATGCCCGCGCGTGAACTGCCGCTTCTCGTAGAACTCGCGGTAATTGGGCAGGTAGCTCTTGGGCACCACGCCCAGCAGGCGGCCATCGGCGATCGCCAGCGCGCAGTTGTACAGGCGCGATCCGCGCCGCACGGGCGCGCCGATCACCAGCACCGGGGTCAGCCCGGCGCTTTCCTCAATAATCCGAGCGACCGCCGTTTCGGCCGCATCGATCACCGCGCTCTGCAGATGCAGATCGTCGATCGCGTAGCCGGTAACGCACAGTTCGGGATAGACCGCGAAGTCGACCCCCGCCTCGTGCGCGTCGCGCGCGATCTGGACGATGCTCTTGGCATTGCCGGAGACGTCCGCCGGGCGCACGCAGGGCGTGCAGGTCGCAACGCGCACGAAGCCGTGCGTGTGCAGGTCGAAGAAGGGGTGTGCGCTCTGGCCCATTGCTGGCTCAGCGTGTGCCCGGATGGCGCGCGGGGCACAAGGGCTCACACAAGGGGCGCCGCACGAAACGATCCGCGAATGGCCCTTCGGGCACGCTAGGCCGTCAGCGGCAAGCGCGCCAGCGTCACGCGGCAGCCATGCTCGTCGACTTCGATGTCCTGCTCGGCCCTGGCCTGGTGCGCGAAGGTGCGCATCAGGCTCTTGCCCAGCCCGCCATCGGCATCGCTGTTGGCGGCGGTGCCCGCACCATTGTCGCGCACTTCCAGCCGCCAGTCATTGGTCGACCCGGCAAGCACGATGGTCAGCTCCCCATCGCGGCCGTCGCCGAAGGCGTATTTGGCAGCATTGGTCAGCGCTTCGTTGAGGAACAGGCCGATCGCCACCGCCTGGTCGCGCGGCAGCGGGATCGGCGCGATCCGGCATTCGACCTTCACGTTATCGTCGAAGGACGCGTGGACCAGATGGTCGACCACATCCTCCAGATAACTCGCCATATCGATCGCGCCTTCCTTGCGGTCGGCCCCGTCCACCGCCAGCTGCGCATAGGCGCGGCTGAACGAGAACACGCGATTGGCGGCATCTTCCAGCGCGGCGGCGGCGGCGGGATTGTTCTGCCGGCGCTTCTGCAGCTCGATCATGCTGGCGACCAGCGCGAAGTTGTTTTTGGTGCGATGCTGCAGTTCGGCCATCAGCCACCGCCGCCGTTCCAGCGATTCGTGCAGCTCGGCCTCGCGCACGCGGACCGCCGCGCGGAATACCTCGGCGAGAGCGACCACGACGCAGGATGACAGGAAGTTGATCAGCACGCGCGACTGATCGCTCGCCACCTCGAACGCGAACGACCCGTGAAATGGCAGCACGACGTACCACGCCCACAGGAAGGCAACGATCAGGCAGATGATGCCGGCCAACAGCCGCCCGAACAGCGTGGCGATCAGCACCATGGGGTAAACCAGCGCGAAGGGGCCTGCATTGGGAGCGACGATATCGATGAGCGTGCGAAGGCCGATCATCGCCAGCGCCAGCGCAAGACCGAACAGAACTTGCGCGACAAGCGGTGGAAAATTCCCAGGCAGGAAATTGGCCGCGTCGACAGCGGTCAGCTTATGGTTGGGCAAATGCGTCCCTCTTTCGCGCCTATCCCACCAGATTCGGCGCTGACAATGCTACCCCACCCCTAGCATCGAGTTTACGCGGACGCGATTGCGCCATGTTAGTTTTGCGAAAAAAACGTCAGGCGGCGAGGATGTCGTGCGGGGACGGCGCATCTTCGAGGAATTCGATCAGCCCGCGCTCCTCACGCGCGAGCCACTTGGTCCGCCGGGGCAGTTGCAACCCCTCGCGCCATTCGCCCTGCCGGTCCATCAAATCGAAGATCGCCGGGTGAATATAGCTCTTGCGGGTGATCGCGGGCGTATTGCCCAGCCGTTCGGCGACCGTCTCCGTCACGGTCTTGATGGTCAGATCATCCTTCGCCCCCGCCAGCAGTCCGAATGCCATCGCGCTCGCATGCCAGGTGCGGAAGTTCTTGGCGCTGAAATCCTCGCCCATGGTCTCGCGCAGATAGGCGTTGACGTGACTGGAGGTGACATCGCGCACCGCAGCCTCCCCATCGGCGGCAGGATCGACAAAGGAGAACAGGTCCTGCCCGTCGAGATCCTGCATCTGGCGGACGATCTTCGCCAGATGAGTGTCGGTCAGTTCGAGATCGCGGTGTTTGCCCGACTTGGCGCGGAAGCGGAACCGCAGTGTCTTGCCGCGCACCGTGACATGGTGGCTCTTGATCGTGGTCGCGCCGAAACTGCCATTGTCGCGCGCATAGGTGTCGTTCCCGATCCGGATCGCGCCCAAGTCGAGCAGCCGCACCACCCCGGCCAGCGCGCGCGCCAGACCCAGATCGCGCGCACCCAGATCGTCGACCACCCGCTTCCTCAATAGCGGCAGGCGTGCACCGAAGGCGAGGCAGCGGTCGAACTTCTCGCTCTCCCGGCTGGCACGAAATTGCGGGTGATAGCGATATTGCTTGCGCCCCTTCGCGTCGTATCCGGTGGCAAGGATGTGCCCGTTGGGCGCGGGGCAGAACCAGCAATCGCTATAGGCGGGCGGCAGAGCGATCGCATTCAGACGTTCGCGCTCTGCCGCGTCGCGGATCAGCTCGCCATCCGGGTCGTAATAGGCCCAACCGCGCCCGGCACCCTTGCGGGTGATGCCGGGCAGGCTGTCGTCGACGAAAATGAGCTTTTCCATGAGGTTACATCCGCAGGAGGTGTTGTTGGAACGACTCCCTCACCGCGCGGCGGTTCCCGGCGATCGCCGTTCGCAGCCAGCGCGGTTGCGGAAGCGATAGGAAACTTTGCGCGCTGCGCAGATCATCTTGCCGGCCCAGGCGGGGCGCCGCGCTTGCGCTCGCCTGCGCAGAGCCCACCTTGTCGCCATCGATGCCTGCCCCATTTGCGATAAGGAATTGCCCGATGAGCGAATATACGCCCCCCAAGGTCTGGACCCACGATGCGGAGAACGGCGGAAGATTCGCCAATATCAACCGCCCCACCGCCGGTGCGCGCGAGCAGCGCGAGCTGCCCAAGGGCGACAACCCGTTCCAGCTCTACTCGCTCGCAACGCCCAACGGGGTGAAGGCCTCGATCATGCTGGAGGAGCTGCTGGAGGCGGGCCATCCGGCGGAATACGACGCCTACACGATCAATATCGGCGATGGCGACCAGTTCGGCTCCGGCTTCGTCGCGATCAATCCCAATTCCAAGATTCCCGCGCTGGTCGACCGGACCGGGGTTGAAGCGATCCGGGTGTTCGAGAGCGGCGCGATCCTGCTCCACCTCGCGGAGAAATTCCGCGCCTTCCAGCCCACCGGGCAGGCACGTGCGGAAATGCTCAGCTGGCTGTTCTGGCAGATCGGCAGCGCGCCCTTCATCGGCGGCGGCTTCGGCCACTTCTACGCCTACGCGCCCGAGAAGTTCGAATACCCGATCAACCGCTACGCGATGGAGACCAAACGCCTCTTCAGCGTCGCCGACCAGCGGCTGGGCGAGAGCCGCTTCCTTGCGGGCGAAGATTACACGATCGCCGATATCGCCACCTTCGCGTGGCTCGCGCCCTTCGTGGAAGGCAATATCTATAACGACGCGAAGACCTTCCTCTCGATCGACGAATACGCCAACGTCGCGCGCTGGGTCGAGGAGATCGCCGCGCGCCCCGCGGTGCAGCGCGGACGGATCGTGACCAAGGTGTGGGGCGATGAGGATTCGCGGCTGCGTGAACGGCATTCGGCGGCGGATTTCGAGGGCAAGGTGCTGAAGCCCAGCAAGCCGGTCTAAGCTCACTTCCAAATCCCTTCGTCGCCCCGGACTTGATCCGGGGTCCCGCTTTTTCGGGTGCAGCGCCAGAAGAAGCGGGATCCCGGCTTGAGGGCCGGGATGACCATGTGCGATGTCGGGGGACTACCCCAACCTCTCCGCCAGCCGCTGCATGAAAGTCGCACCCTTCTCCAGCTCCGACAGCGCGATCCATTCATCGGGCTGGTGCGCCTGCTCGATCGAGCCGGGGCCGCAGATCACTGTCGGGAACCCCGCCGCCTGAAACTGCCCGCCCTCGGCCGCGAAGGCGACCTGACCGGGCGGGCTGTTCTCACCCGTCAGCGCGCGGACGAAGGCAACCGCATCCTCGCTGCCCTGCGGCGTCATCGGCGGGGTACCCGCGTGCTGCTCCACCTGCACGCCAGCGTCTGGGAAGCGACTCTTCAACTCGGTATCCAGCGCCTCGCAGCGTGCCTTGAACGGCGCGAGGATCGCCGCGGCATCCTCGCCCGGCGGGCAGCGCAGGTCGAACTGGAAGCGTGCGTGCCCGGCAAGAATGTTCGACGCGGTGCCACCCTCCATCACGCCGATGGTCAGCGTCGCCTGCGGCGGGTCGAAGCCGTTGTCCGGGTCCGCCCGCGCACGCAATTCCTCCGCCAGCGCCAGCAGCTCGTGCATCAGCCCGACCGCGACGGCGTTGGCTGAAATCCCGTGATCGACCAGCGAGGAATGCGCGGCATGCCCGCGCACGCTGACTTCGTGCACCGCGATCCCCTTGTGCCCGGTGATGATGCCCATCAAGCTCGGCTCGCCCACGATGGCGAGGCGCGGGGACGGGATATCCTGCGCCATCCGCGCGATCATTGCAGGTGCACCCTGGCAGCCGACCTCCTCGTCATAGCTCAGCGCCAGATGCACCGGCAGCTTGCCCGCGACGAAGCGCGGCACGAAGGCAAGCGCGAGGGCGATGAAGCCCTTCATGTCCGCCACCCCGCGCCCGAAGAGCTTCCCGTCCGCCTCGCGCACGGTCCACGGATCGCTCGACCAGTCCTGCCCGTCTACCGGGACCACGTCGGTGTGGCCCGACAGGATCAACCCGCCTTCGACCTTCGGCCCGCAGGTCGCGAACAGGTTCGCCTTGCGCCCGTCGTCGTTGGGCACCCGCTGCGATTCGACGCCGTGGCGGGCGAGATACGCCTCGACCCATTCGATCAGCGCGAGATTGCTGTTGCGAGAGGTCGTGTCGAACCCGATCAGCGTGTCGAGGATTTGGCGGGCAGTGGCGAGATCGGTCATCGTCACGGCTTACCGTGCCCGCTGCACCATGGCACCCCTTCACATTGCCGTTCGCAACGCTATAGGGGCGCACTCGCCTGCTGATGGGGTGTAGCCAAGCGGTAAGGCACCGGTTTTTGGTACCGGCATGCGCAGGTTCGAATCCTGCCACCCCAGCCAGGCTTTTGCGACGCCAAAGCGCCCTATCGCTTGGCCGCTAAGCGTCTTCCAGTGATTCGATCTGCTCGCCCAGCGCGAGCCATTCGGCTTCGGCCTTGGCCAGCGCGTCGCTCACCTCGGCGCGCCGGATCAGCAGGTCGTCCATTGCGATCCCGGCGAGATGCGCGGGCGCGCTGGCGGGATCGCACATCGCCTCGTCGATTTGCGACAGGCTCGCCTCCAGCTTGGCCATCGCCTTCTCCGCCGTAGCCAGTTCGGACTTGAGGAAGCGCGCCTTCGCGCGAGTCTTGCCGGGATTCGCGGGGGCTGGCTTTGCGGGGATGGAGCCGGACGACTTCTTGGGCTGGTTACGGCCCATCACGAAGTCGATGTAATCGTCCATGCTGCCCGAATATTCCTTGGCGGTGCCGCCATCGACCAGCATCAGGCGATCCGCCGTCAGCTCGACCATGTGGCGATCGTGGCTGATCAGGATGACGGCGCCGGAATAGTCGTTGAGCGCCTGCACCAGGGCCTCGCGCGCATCGACGTCGAGGTGGTTGGTCGGCTCGTCGAGGATCAGCAGGTGCGGCGCGTCGCGGGTGATCAGCGCCAGTGCCAGCCGCGCGCGTTCCCCGCCGGAGAGTTTCTCCACCTTCTGCGTCGCGCGCGGGCCGGAGAAGCCGAACCGGCCCAGCTGTGCGCGCACGGCGGCGGGCGTCTTGCCTTCCATCGCGCGCGACATCAGCTCCAGCGGCGTCTCGTCGCTGGCGAGCTCTTCCACCTGATACTGGGTGAAATAGCCGACCTTGAGCTTGCCCGGCGCGTTCATCGCACCTTCGACCGGGTCGAGTTGCGAGGACAGCAGCCGCGCGAGCGTGGTCTTGCCGTTGCCGTTGCGCCCGAGCAGACCGATCCGGTCGTCCGCGTCGATCCGCATATTGAGCCGCTTTAGGATCGGCGGTGCATCGCCATAGGCCACCGCCGCCCCGTCGAGCGTGATCATCGGAGAGCGCAATTCGCCGGGAGAGGGAAATTCGAAGCTGAGCGAGGGGTCTTCCATCAGCGCGGCGATCGGCTGCATCTTGGCGAGCATCTTCGCGCGCGCCTGCGCCTGTTTGGCGGTGGAGGCGCGGGCGCTGTTGCGCGCGACATAGTCCTGCAGGCGCGCACGCTGCGCATCCTGCGCGGCCTTGGCCGACTCCAGCTGCGCCGCGCGCTCGGCACGCTGTTTCTCGAACGCGTCGTAGCCGCCGGTATAGATCGTCAGCTGCCCGCCCTGCAGGTGCAGGATGTGGTCGACCACGTTGTTCAACAGATCGCGTTCGTGGCTGATCACCAGCAGCGTTGCGGGATAGGACTTGAGGAAGTTCTCCAGCCACAGCGTCGCTTCGAGATCGAGGTGGTTCGACGGCTCGTCGAGCAGCAGAATGTCGGGCTCGGAAAACAGCAGCGCACCCAGCGCGACGCGCATCTTCCACCCGCCCGAGAAGCTGGACAGCGGGCGGTGCTGCATCTCTTCATCGAAGCCCAGCCCGCTGAGAATCTTCGCCGCGCGCGCAGGCGCGGTGTAGGCGTCGATCGCCAGCAGCCGCTCGTGCACTTCGCCCAGCCGGTCGACATCGGTGCAGGTGTCCGCCTCTTCGAGCAGGCTGGCGCGCTCGACATCGGCGGAGAGCACGGCCTGTTCGGGCGTGATCGCTCCGTCAGGCGCTTCCTGCGCGATATAGCCGATGCGCGCCTTCGACGGCTTGCCGATCGATCCGTCGTCGGGCTCGATCTCGCCGATCAAGGTCTTCATCAGGGTCGACTTGCCCGCCCCGTTGCGACCGATCAGCCCGACCCGCGCGCCCTGCGGAATCGTCGCGCTGGCGCGTTCGAGAATGGGCCGGCCGCCAAGCCGGACAGTGATACCGTCGATCGTAAGCATCGCGGGCCCATAGCAGCACTGTCGCCCGGCCCCAATGACCGGAATCGCGGTTGGGCTGGAATTCGGGACTTTCTGGCCGAGCTAGCGCTCGTGCTGGCGGATCACCTCCAGAAACGCGTCCCCATAGGCCTCAAGCTTCTTCGCCCCTATGCCGGGCAATTCGCCCAGCAGGGCGCGGGTCTGCGGGCGCAATCCGGCCATGTCGCGCAGCACCGAATCGTGGAAGATGACGTAGGGTGGAATCTGGTTTTCCTTCGCGATGTCGCGCCGCAGCGCGCGCAGCGCGTCGAACAGAGGGTCGCCCACGGGGTTGAGCGCCTGACCCGAGCCTGCCCGGCTGCCGCGCTTTCCGCCTGCCCGCTTGGGCGGAATGACCAGATCGAGCGGTTCTTCACCCTTGAGAAAACCCCGCGCCTCGGGGCCCAGCATCATCCCGCCATGCTCGGTCGACAGCAGCGCGCCGCGCACCAGCAGTGCGCGGTGGACCGGCTTGAGCAGCGCGGCTTCCTCCCCCTCGACGATGCCGAAGACCGACAGCTTGTCGTGCCCCTGGGACCGGCTGCGTTCGCTCGACTGGCCGATAAGGATGCTCTCGACATAGCCCGCGCCGTACATCTGCCGGGTGCGCGCCACGGCGGAGAGGTATTTCTGCGCCACCACCGTCGCGTCGACCGCCTTGGGCGGATTGAGGCAGTTGTCGCAATTGCCGCAGGTCTCGGGCGGGTTCTCGCCGAAATGGCGCAGCAGGATCGCGCGGCGGCATCCGGCAGTCTCGACCAGCGCGCCAAGCGCCGCGAGCCGCGCGCGCTCGCCCTGCTGGCGGGCCTCGCCGACCTCGCCGATGCGCATGCGTGCCTTGGCGAAATCGTCCGCACCCCAGAATAGCTCCGCGGTTGCCGGGTCGCCATCGCGGCCCGCGCGGCCGGTTTCCTGGTAATAGGACTCGATCGACTTGGGCAGGCCCGCATGCGCGACGAAGCGCACGTCGGGCTTGTCGATTCCCATCCCGAAGGCGACCGTGGCGCAGATCACCATGTTCTCGCTCGCGACGAACGCCGCCTGGTTCGCCGCGCGTACCTCGGGCGGCAGGCCCGCGTGGTAGCAGCGGACCTCGCGCGTCCCGTCGGACAGGGACTCCGCCAGCCGCTCGGTCGCGGCGCGGGTCTGCGCGTAGACGATGCCGGGGCCGGGGTTCTCCGCGAGCAACCTGCGCAGCTGCTGCGTCAGCGAATCGCGCGGACGAATGGTGTAGCGGATGTTGGGCCGGTCGAACCCCGCGACGATGAGGCCGTCGGGCGCGATCCCCAGTTGGGTCAGGATGTCGGACCGGGTGTGCGCATCCGCCGTCGCGGTCAGCGCGAGGCGCGGCACGTCCGCGAATTGGTCCATCAGCGGGCGCAGCAGGCGATAGTCGGGCCGGAAATCGTGCCCCCATTCGGACACGCAATGCGCCTCGTCGATCGCGAACAGAGATATGCGGCACTGCGCGAGCAGGTCGCGGAAATGGCCCTGGCTCGCGCGTTCGGGCGCGACGTACAGCAGGTCGAGCTCGCCCGCGCGCAGGCGCTGGACGGTTTCGGCGCGGTTTTCGTCAGCGCTGGTCAGCGTGGCCGCGCGAATCCCGTTGGCGCTGGCGCTGCGCAACTGGTCGTGCATAAGCGCGATCAGCGGGCTGATGACCACGCAGGTCCCCTCCAGCATGGTCGCGGGCAGCTGGTAGGTCAGCGATTTGCCCGCGCCTGTGGGCATCACCGCGAGCGTCGACTGGCCCGCCATGACGCGGTCCACGACCTGCTCCTGGACACCCCGGAACGACCGGAATCCGAAAACTTCGTGCAGCTTGTCCAGCAAGTGCGGAGCATCGGCTGCGCTCGGGACGGAGTTACGCGGTTGGGCGGTCATGGCGGCGGCCATGCCAGATCGGCCGGAGCCAGAGAAGCACCTGCCCCGCGACACCCCCGAATTGATCTTGCGCAATGCCCGCGCGCCGCAGCCGCGCTAGCGCCACCCGAAACGAGCGATCCAGGGATACAGCAATGCGCGATTTCGATATCATCGTGGTCGGGGCCGGGCCCGCCGGACTTGCCTTTGCCCGTGGGCTGAAGGGCAGCGGGCTGACCGTCGCGCTGGTCGAACGGCAGCCGGCAGAGGTGCTGGCGGAGCCGCCGGTCGATGGGCGGGAAATCGCGCTCACCCACAGATCGGTTGCCACGCTGGAGCGGCTCGGTGCGTGGAGCCACATCGCGCCCGACCAGATCTTCGCGCTGCGCGCCGCACGGGTCTATAATGGCCGCTCTCCGCTCGCGCTCGGCTTCGATGCCGACGGCGGGCCTCAGGACCGGCTGGGGTGTCTCGTCTCCAACCATCTGATCCGCCAGAGCCTGTTCGACGCGATGGAGGGGCAGGATGGCGTCACCCTGCTCGCGGGTACCGGGGTCGAACATGTCCATGCCGATCGCGCAGGTGCGCGGGTGACGCTGGCCGACGGACGCACCCTGACCGCGCGGCTGCTGGTCGCCGCCGATTCGCGCTTTTCCGCGGTTCGCGAACAGCTGGGCATTTCTGCGGAGATCAATCGGCTGGGCAAGTCGATGCTGGTCGTGCGGCTCTCGCACGAGAAGGCCAATCACGGCATTGCGACCGAATGGTTCGATCATCGCCAGACGATCGCGATGCTGCCGCTGGGCGAGCATATGTCGTCCGCCGTGCTGACCCTGAAGAGCGCCACGATAGAGCGGATCGCGGCCTACCAGACCGAAATTCTCGCTGCCGAGATCGAGGACCGGTTCGACCGCCGATTGGGGACCATGCAGTTCGTCTCCGGACCGCACGTCTATCCGCTGGCAACCACCTATGCGCGCCACTTCGTCAGCGACAGTTCAGCCTTGATCGGCGATGCGGCGGTTGGAATGCATCCGGTCACCGCCCACGGCTTCAACCTCGGCCTGCAATCGGCGGCCACGCTCGCCAGGCTGGTGCGCGGTGCGGCGCAAAAGGACCGACCCATCGCATCGCCACTGTTGCTGCGACGCTACGAAACGCGCCATCGGCTGGCCACCAGGCCGCTTTATAGTGGCACCAACCTGCTGGTGCACCTATATACCGCAGAAAGCCCCCGCGCGCATGTCGCACGGCGGGCCGCACTGGAGGCGGCGGCGCATTTCGCCCCTCTCAACACCGCGATTTCGCGGATGCTGTTGCGACACTGACCATGGCAAGTGCCACCATCGCCCCACGGAAGATCGACAAGACAATGCTGTTAGCCCCTGCCCCCGGATCGGAAGACAAGGAAATGCTGCGTCAGGCAGCAATGCTGACGCGCGACCTGCATACGCCCAACCCGATGATGTACTGGGGCGATTGCTTCGGATCGGCGGCGATCGGCTATGCCGCGCTGCTCGGCGCGATTGCCAGCGGGAATGCCTGGCTGACCGCCGCGCTCGTGCTGGTCTCGATCCTGACGCTGTATCGAGCGGCGCTGTTCATTCACGAGATCACCCATCTCGACCATCGCAAGCTGCCCGGCTTCCGCCTCGCTTGGAACATCGGGATCGGTGCGCCGCTGATGCTGCCCTCGTTCCTCTACGAAGGCATCCACGCGGTTCACCACTCGCGTGCGCATTACGGGACGGAGCGCGATCCGGAATATCTCCCGCTCGCGCACATGCGCCCGTGGACGCTGCCGCTGTTCACCATCGGCGCGGTCGCGATGCCCGCTCTGATGTTCCTGCGCTTCGGTATTCTCGGCCCGCTGTCGTGGATGATCCCGCCGCTGCGGCGCGTGATCGTCGAGCGGTTCTCCGCGCTCGAAGTGAACCCGGCCTACCACCGCCCCACGCCCGAGGGTGACTTCGCGCGCCGCTGGAAGGTGCAGGAGGCTGCGGCCAGCGTGGTCGCGGTCACCATCCTTGCGACCACCGCGCTCGGCATTCTGCCGCTGCGTGCCTTTGCACTGTATTGCGCGGTCGTCGCGGGCGTCGCGCTGCTCAACCAGACGCGCACGCTTGTCGCCCACCTGTGGGAGAATGATGGCGAGCAATTGTCGCTGACCGATCAGTATCGCGACAGCACCAACGTGCCCGCCGCCTTCCCCGGCGTGCTGTGGGCACCGGTCGGCCTGCGCTTCCACGCGCTGCACCACCTGCTGCCCCGCCTGCCCTACCATTCGCTGCCCGAGGCGCACCGCCGCCTGAGCGCCGCGCTGCCCGAGACTTCGGCCTATCCGCAAGCCAATTACGGCTCGCTCGGCTCGCTGCTCAAGCGGCTCGGCATGGCATCGCTGCGCCGCCACTAGGCGCGCACCGCTACCCCTCGATCAGGACGAAGGGCGCCCAGGCAAACGGGCTGTCCGCGCCTTCTATCTTGCTGTCCTTTCGCAGGGTCCGGATCGCTTCGCGCAGTGCATCGGTTTTGGACATGCCCTTGCGGTAATTGAGCACCGCCTGCGAGCTGACAAAGGCGGCAATATCGTCGCGCACCTTCCAGTGGGACACCAGCAGATCGCGCGCGCCCGCCTGCCGGAAAGCATGCGCAAGGCCGGAAAAGGCCGGAAGCCCGCCGCCCATCCCCGCCGCGCTGTCGCACGATGACAGGATGATCCATTCCGCCCGCATGTCGAGCTGGGCGATCTCGCTTGCGGTCAGCACGCCGTCGTCTTCCCCGGTGTCGCCCTGCGCATCGCCGGGCGAAAGCACCAGCGCGGGCTCCGCAATCCCCTCGATCTCGCCCGCGACGATGCCGTGGGTCGCGATCACCACGATCTCCGCGCGGGCGGTCGCTTCCTGCCGGATCGCCGCCTCGCTCGCATCCGGGCCGATATAGAGGCGCTGGCTGCGCCACGGAGCGGATGCCGCGATCGAGCGGATCTCCTGCGCGGTGCCCGGCAGCGCGGGCAGCGCGGCAAGAGCGTTCACGTCGATCGCGGTGCGCGAGAAATAGTCGGCGATCCGCGCGGGCGCGCCATCGGGCGAGAGCGTGGCGGTGGCCAGGGCCGGGACCGCCCGGGTGAACGGGGACGGCGCGGCAAAGGCGACCAGGCTCAGCGGGCCCTGATCGGGCTTCCGCTCCTCCGGCTCCCACGCAGACAGGCCGGACAGGTAGCTGAGCGAAAAACGGTCGAGCAGCCAGCCGTTCCCGGCATCCCCACCCCACCCCTGCAACAGCGAAAAGGGGAGCGAAGCGAGCGGACCGTTGGCGTAGATCTTGAGCGAGCGAGTCTCGCCCAGCTGCGCCATGACCTCCGCCGGAAACAGCGCCTGCCCGAGCTTGCGCGAGGCTGCTTCGTCGAACGATCCCACCCGCACGCTGCTGCCCAGAGCATTGGCCAGATCGACCACATCCTTGCGCGTCGCGGACAGCTGGATCGCCCGCGCGCCCGAGGGTGTGACCAGCAGCGCGTAGGTGCCGTAATAGATCGGGGTGACCGCCAGCACGGCCTGGCCATCGCCCAGCCGCGCCTGCATGTCTGCGATAGAGGGTTCGGGCAGCACCCGCGCCGCCGCCCATTGCGGGAAGCGCTGCTGCAGGCTTTGTTCGATCTGCTCGCCGGCCGATTGCGCCTGCGCAAAGTCCTGCCGCAGTGCGTCGGTCGGCTGCCCCTGCGCGATCGCCAGCAACAGCGCTCCGTCCGCCCGGTCGAGCGTCTGGCGCGCCTCGTCCAGTTCGCGCAGTCCGGCGGCGAGGTCGGGATTTTCGTCGCGCAATTTCGCCGCCCTTCGGCCCGTCGCACGGGCGAGGTTGGCATCGCTGACCAGCGCCATGGCGGACAGCATCAGAGCCGGGTCGTCCTGCTGCGCGGCGATTTCCATCACCAGATCGATGGCCGCCAGGTGGCGCACCGGCAGCGCCGCGCCGTCCTCCAGCTTCACGAACCGGCGGGTCGGCTCGATCACGTGCCCCGCAGCGGCCACCAGCGCCTCCGAATCATCCCCCTGCGCATAGGTACGCAACAGCGTGGCGAGCGCGATTTCGAAGGCATCGGTCGACTCGCTCGCGCGAACAGCATCGTCGAACTGCTGCGCAGCGGCCAGCGCTGCATCCCGGTCGCCCGTCAGCATCCGCGCGCGGACCAGATCGGGGATGACCCGGCCCAGCGCCTCCACGTCGCTGCTATCCTCGCCCAGCCGCGTGCGTCCTTCCTCCAGCAACCCGGACGCTTCGGCCGGTTTGCCCAGCGCGAGCGAGGCCTGCCCATTGTAGGCAAGCGCCATGATCGGGAAGGCGCTGGCCGGCCCCTGATAGCGCGCCATCAGCGCCTCAGCCTCGGTAAACAGCGGCTGCACTTCCTCGTAACGCTGCCGTTCGAGCAGGATCGTGCCCAGATTGTGGATGCCGTAGCCGAAGATCAGCGTGTCCGCGCCCTCATGCTCTCGCTTGAGCTCCAGCGCACGGGTCAGGAACTGCGTCGCCTCGACCGGCCTGCCCGAATTGGCGAGGATGATCCCCAGCATCTCGAACGCGCGGGCGTAGGTCGGGTCGGACGGGTCGACATGGGCGATCGCCCGGTCGACGGCGGTGCGCGCGAAGCTCTCCGCCTCGTCCATCCGGCCCGCGCGGCGCAGCGTCTGGGCATAGCTGTAATAGCTGGCGATGGTGTCGGGGTGATCGGCCCCAAGCGCGGCCTCGCGCGTGTCGAGGCTGGCCTTCTGGTAATCGACCGCCTCCTGCGTGCGCCCGATGCGCAGGGCCGTCTGCGAGAGCGAGAATTCGAGATTGGATTTCGCCGTGAAGAACCCCGCGCTCTGCCCCTCCGGGTCCAGCCGCAGGAACCCGGCATAAGTCTTCTCCACCATGGCGAGGCCACGTTCCGGCTCCCCCTTCTGGGTCAGCAGCAGCCCGATCAGCGCGGCCCCCTCGGCCATCTTGGCCGGGTATGCTTCGAGGTAGGGCTGTGCACCCGCAACCCCTGCTTCGGCCATGGCGAGCGCTTCGTCGATCTCGCCCTGCCGATAGAGCTGGGAGGCGATGCTGATCTTGGTGATGTGCGCCAGCGGGTGTGGCGATCCGTCGGCCAGCAGCGTGCGCTGCGCGGCCTCCTGCAGCGCCTGCCAGGCGGCGATGATCTGCGCCCTGCCCTCCGCATCCTGCGCACCATTCGTCTGGAGATCGGTCGCGCGGTCTTCGAGCGCTTGCAGCTGCGCATATTGCGACAGGTCGGTCGAGTAGGGATTGCCGCCCTCCTGCGCCAGCAGCGGTGCCGCCGGGGCCAGCACCAGCAGGCAGGCCGACGCCAGCATCGCGGCTCTAGTCGAATACGATGTGATAGCGCGCATCGCGTGCCCCCGAGTTGACCAGTTCTATCCGGTAGCGCTGCGTATAGGCCGGGATGAAGCGGCACTCGCGCGCGTGGGCGGGCGATTGTTCGCACACCATGTTTCCATCCGCCCGCGCGATCCGCAGGCGCAGTCCGGTTCGCGGTGCGGTTCCCGCTGCCACGCTGACCGGCTTGCCGCCCAGCATCACCTGCTCGGTGCGCAGCTTGCCTCCGGGCGCAAGCCTGCCGCTGATATAGGCCGGGCCGAGTACCCGCCCGCGCATCGGCCGCTGTTCGGGCGGCAGGGCGCTGCGCCACGCCTGCAGCGCCGCTTCGCCGGGCGGATCGAATGGCCGCGCCCCGGCCAGTTCGATCGCGCGGACATGCTCTGCCAGCCGCTCCATCTGGTTCGCCGCGAAGGCCGTATCGGCCTCGATCAGGTCGTTGGCGAGCCGTTCCGTGCTGGTCATGCCACCGCTCGGCGCGGGAGCGACGCCAGATGGAGCAGGCTCGGGCGGGACGGCGCAGCTGGCCAGACCCACCGCCATGACGATGGCCGCTGCCGGAGCGGGCCACGCCCGCAGATATCCGCCACGCACCGCCATCACGCGTCTCGCATGTCCGCCGCAGGGACGAGAATGAAGGTCGCGCCAGGATGTGTCGGCGCGACGCGCAGCGAAAGCTGGTGACGCTCCGCAATCGCGCGCGCCAGTGCCAGTCCCATCCCGCTGCCTTGAATGTCCGGATCCGTATCCCTGCCGCGATAGAAGCGTTCGAACACCTTCTCCCGCTCGGCCTGCGCGATGCCGGGGCCATCGTCCGTCACGGCAAGCCGCGGGCCGGGTTCCAGCGTCACCCGGATCGCGCCGCCGGGGCGATTATACTTGAATGCATTGTCGAGCAGGTTGGTCACGATCCGGCCAAGCTGCGCTTCATCCCCCGGCACAATCACCCCTCCCGCGACGTCCCATTCGAAACGATAGCCCGCTTCGTCGGCACTGTCTTGGTACAATTCGCAGATCTGGCGCACGCTCGCGCTGAAATCGACCGGCTTCATCCCGCGCGTGTCGCCGGTCTGCGCCTTGCTGGAGGCGATATCGAGCAGCGCCTCCAGCATCGCGACCAGCCGTTTGATGTCCCCGCGCGCCTCGACGAGATTGGCGCGCGCAGCCAGCGCGGGATCCTGCGCGATGGCCTTCTGGATACGGCTGTCGAGATGCATCAGCGGCGTGCGGATTTCGTGGGCGATCTGTTCCGAGGTCTCGCGATAGGCGAGCATCAGCTGGCGCGCGCGTTTGACCGCCTGCGAGGCCTGGCTGGCGATCTGGTCGATCTCGTCGGGCCGCTCGGGCGCGGCCAGCCGGTCGAGCGCGGGCTCGTCGCTGCGGCGAAAGGCCTCGCCCACCCGCGCGATCTTTGCCCGCACCCGCACGTTCGCGGCTTGCGCGAACAGCGCGATGCAGCCGACGAACACCGCCCCGCCAAGCAGGAAGACCAGCCCCACCCGGGTTAGCAGGAAGGCGCGATCGGGCGGCTCGTGCGCGACCAGCAGCGCAAGGTCTTCGGAGATCAGCGTCGCGCGGGCATAGGCCTGCGTGCGGCTGCCGATTGCGATCATTCCGCTTTCGGATATCTGCGAATCGAGATCGGGCCAGCGCGCCAGATCGCCCGCGATCGGGTTTCCGGCCCGGTCGGCGAGCAGATAGTGCGCGCGCCCGGCGTCGATCGGCACCATCGCCAGCCGGTCGGCAATGCGCTGTTCCAGCTCGGCCTGCCCACCGCTCGCGTAGATATCGACCAGACCGGTCAGATCGACATCCACCCCTTCACGCGTCGAGGCGGCGAAGCTGTCGCGGATGGTCTGGTCGGTGATCCACCACAGGCCCGCCAGCAGCACTGCCGACAGCACTGCCGAGAGCAGCACTATGCGGGTAAAGATGGAGCGCGGGGCGACTATTGGCCGCGCCCCTGCAACAGGCGGTATCCGGTGCCCCACACGGTTTCGAGTGCAGGACTGTCGAACCCCTCCTCAAGCTTGCGCCGCAGGCGACCGATATTGACGTCGACCACATTGGTCTGCGGATCGAACGACATGTTCCACACATCGCGCAGCAGCATCTCGCGGGTCACGACCTCGCCCGCGTTTTCCATGAAATAGCGGAACAGCTCGAACTCGCGGGGGCTGAGCGGAATGTGCCGGTTGTCGCGAAACGCGGTGCGCGCCTTCACGTGGCATTCGAAGGCGCCGAACAGGATCACCGCGCTGTGTTCGCGCCCCGACGCGCGCCGGTGCAGCGCGCGCACCCGCGCGACCAGCTCGATCGCCTCGAACGGCTTGGCGAGGTAATCGTCGGCCCCTGCCTCCAGCCCCTCGGCCCGCTCGCTCGTCCGGCCGAGCGCGCTCAGCATCAGGATCGGCGTGCTGATCGCGCTGCCGCGCAGGCGGCGGATGATGTCCAGCCCGTCGGCATCGCCCAGCATCCGGTCCATCACGATCACGTCGAAGGATTCGAGGCCCGCCCGCTTGAGGCCGTCCGCGCCGTTGGTCTCGACCGCGATCGTGTCGCCTTCGCGGCGGACGATGTCTTCCATCTCGCGAGCCGCGCGCGGATCGTCTTCGACGTAGAGTATCTTCATATCGCCGCTTCCTTCCCTCCCCCTCGACCCACATAGCCGCGCCGAAGCCGCCATTTGTCCCGGTTTTTCGCCGGGCTTCAAGACGAATAGCGCCCGGCACTCTCTCGCGACTAGCAAGCCGCGCGGCCATATTCCCGTGACGATCGCTGTTAGGGTCTCCCCCAGCCGACCCTCCGCCCCTCGCGCAGCCACCACCTAACAGCGATCGTCATCGAACTATCAGCAATCGTGCATACTGGCCGGCCCGCCAGCGGCGTAGGCTGCCTGCCATTGTTTGTGGGAGGGGCCCGATGCATTCGAGGATTGGCTGTGTCGCCACGCTGGCCGCCATGTCGGCGACGATCCCGGCCCCTGCCGCGGCGCGGGACCATACGCCTGGAGAAATCGCCAGAATCATGGCCGACTGCGCGCATGTCGTGGAGGTGGCCGAGACCAGCGGTGCGACGTTCGCCCATTCGTCCGGCGACTGGAAGAAGTGGCTGGTCGACTATTCCCGCGCGCACGGCGTCTCCGCCACCCGGCAGATCGATCTGGTCCAGGCCAGATATCGCAAGCGCGCGCGGGTTCTGGGCGGCGACGAGGCGCATAAGGACATGCTGCGCAGGGCGCGCTCGTGCGACAAGCGGCTGGCGGGCCTGTGATGCTGGCCCGGATCAGGACCGCCTGCCTCACGCTGGGCGCTACGCTGAGCATTGCTCTTGCCACATCGACCCCGACACCGACGCTCGCGCAGACGGCGGGCACCCTCCAGCAGAGCATCGCAAGCTGCGATCGCGGCGACCAGGCAGCGTGCCTCGCCGCAGGGCTCGCGCTGTCCGACGTGGAGAACCGCGCCTACGATCCCTTCCTCGCCTTACGCTTCCTCCAGCAGGCCTGCGCCGCGAACCAGACAGCGGCCTGCGGACGGCTGGCGCTGATCTTCTTCGCGGGCGAAGGCGACGTCGAGCGCGATCTGCCCAGCGCGGGCAACTTCGCCACTCGCGCATGCGCCGGAAACGACCGGGACGGGTGCGAGGTTGCCGAAGCCGTGTTTGCCGAGCCCGGATCGCCGCAGTTCGATGCCGAGAAGGCGCTGCGCTATCGCCGCGCCAACTGCACCTTCGGCAATCGCCGCTCGTGCATCGACCTGGCCCGCATCCTCTACGCGATGGACGATGCGCTGCCTGCCGAACAGATCGCGCTGGCCGCCTGCGTGCCCGGCGATCCGGCGAGCGCGCAGGTGTGCGCCTTCGGCCAGCGGCTGCAATCGCTGCGCCGCAAGGCGGAGGCCGCGCGTGAGGCCGCGATCCAGGCCGCGCGTAATGCGCAGGCGCGCGAACAGGCGGTGTTCGACCAGTATATGGGCCGCCGCGATTATGACGGCGCGCTGTACTATTCGCTCTATCACCTGCGCTCGAAAAGCCACGCGGAGACGGCGATCATGGCGGCGGCGCGCGCGGGCGCGCTCTCGACCATTTTCCGGGACCATTTCTACGTCCTCGAATACTGGTTCCCCTCGGGCCCCGTGGCGCAGATCGCCGCCTCGCAGATCGCGCAGATCAGGCAGGCCAATGATTGCGGCATCTGGAACTGCACCAATACGCCCGGTGCCAGCGAAGCGCGGTGGCGCGCGGCGGGCGGCGGGCGAGCGAGCAGCTCCTATTCGGGAAGCGGCTCCTCCTACACCCCGTCTCCGATGCCCAGCAGCGCCTCGATCGCCAAGCAGACCCGCGACAAATACCGTTCGTACAATTGCACCGGCTCCCGGAGGCTCTCCAGCAGCCATCCGGCCTGCCAGTAGATCAGGGAGTTACCGATGAAAGTTCTTGCACTTACCGCCACGCTGTTTGCCGGCCTTGCCGCGTTCGCTCTTGCACCGGCGACGGCGCAGGTCGAGGCAGGCGGAGACAGCAACGCGATGGCTGGGCAGGCCGCCTATAACGCGGGCGACTTCGCCACCGCCCGCGCGAAATACGAAGTCGGCTGCTTCACCGAAAACAACAGCGCCGCGTGCACCAATCTGGGTGCGATGGCGACCAAGGGCGAAGGCGGAGCTGCCGATCTGACGACCGCCCGCCGCGCTTACAAGATCGGCTGCACCAAGGGTCAGGCAGAGGCCTGCGAGAACTATGGTTCGATGCTGATCAACGGGCGCGGCGGGGCAAAGGATTACGCAGGCGCGATCACACCGTTGAGCACTGCGTGCGATGCCAGCTTTGCCACCTCATGCTACGACTTGGGTGCGACCTATTATTTCGGTCGCGTGGGGAGCGGACCGGACTACGCCAAAGCCCGTGAGTACTTCACCAAGGCATGCCCCGGCCAGGCTGCGGACGGCTGCTACGCACTGGCGATCCTGCAGCGCGATGGCGGCGGCGGGCCGGTCGATGCCGCAGGAGCGGCAAAGTCCTTCAAGCTGTCGTGCGAGGCGGGCAAGTCCGACGGGTGCCTCGATTACGGCGTTGCGCAGTATAACGGAGCAGGCATTCCGCAGGATTTGGCGGGTGCGCGCAGCAGCTTCGCCCAGGCATGCAACACCGGCAATGCGGGTGCGTGCATGAATGCAGGGATGATGGCGCGCGACGGACAGGGCGGCGCGGCCGATCCGGCGGCGGCCAAGCGGCTGTTCGGTTTGGGCTGCAAGCTGGGCATTCAGGACGGCTGCACCATGGCCGCCCAGATCGGCGGCTGATGATTCTCTCCGGCGTGCGGCCTGCAGCGATGCTGCCAGTGGCGGGCGCGGCGGCAGCGGCCATCGCTCAGCCCGCCGCCGAGCCCGAGGACGGCCCCTCGGACGAGCAGGTGTGCGAGTTCCGCTATACCGAGATCACGCTCAACGCCTTGTCCGGCCCCGCCTCGCGCAAGGTCGGCGAGGACGAGCTTGCCTGGGCACGGCAGCAGGAGGAGCGCAAGGCGCGCGGAGAGCCCTGCGCCCTGCCAGAGGATGGCGCCGCCGCCTTCAGGGAAGCGACCACGCTCAACGCAGCGTTCGAGGCGGGCACGCGGCTGGCCCTATCCCCGCAAACCACCGGCGAGCGGCTGATCTGCGCGGCCGTGTGGAACCGCTGGAACTATGCCGTCGAAAGCGCGCCGGGCGACGAATTCCGCCAGGCCCTGCGCCGCGAACTCTCCGCCGCCAACGCCGTCAGCCGTGAGGGGTTCTGGCGCAAGCAGGCAGACAAGACCGCGAAGCGCGGTGATGACCGGGTCGAGGCTGAGGAGAAGGCCGACGATCTCTACGCCGCCTACGCCAATGGCGAGGAACGCGGCGCGGACCGGCTGATGGAGTGGCTGGCGATATGTCGATAGCACGAACCCGTACCGCTGCGTTCGCGGCAGGCGCGTGGCTGGCCCTCGTATCGGGCGCCCATGCGGCATCCGACGCCCCCGCGCCGCAAACGCGCAGCGAACAGCAGATCCGGCAGGACCGCGAAAACGCCGACCGGCTGATCGCAGGCGGTGCCGCGCCAACCGCCCGAGCGGTGCTACGCTCGCTGTGCTTCGACGATGCGGACGATGTTTCGTGCCAGAACTACGGCGTCATGGCGATGACCGGCGAAGGCGGCGCGCCAGACCAGGCAGGCGGCCGCGCGGCCTTTGCCCGCGGGTGCGATCTGAACCTGCTCGAAGCGTGCCAGAACCTGGCCGATGCGCTGGTCGCTGGCGAAGGCGGCCCGGTCGAGGATGTCCGCGCGCTCGCGCTCTATCTCGGGCTTTGCCAGCGCGGCTACGGCGGGCGCAACTGCCACCGCGCGGCGATGATGGTGGAGGACGGGCGCGGGATGACGCAGCCGGACAGGGCCAAGGCGCTGGAGGGTTACGCTGCCGGATGCGCGAAGCGGTTCCGCCCATCGTGCACGCGCGAAGCCGAACTGCGTCAGGAAATCGAGCGCGATGGCGCGAACATCGAAACGGAGGGACAATGACCGCATCCAGATCTCGCATCGCTGCAGCTCTGGCGGGCGCGATGCTTGCCGCCGCTACCCCTACCAGCGCGCAGGTTGCCGAGCGAGAGATCCCGGACGAGTATCCGGTCTACGAATTCGCGTGCCCGGACGGCGGATACCAGAGCGGCTGCGATGCCAGCGACATAGAGCGCGCGGTCGACCTGGAAGGGGTGCAGGCGGCGGACTTCGCCCAGCGGTGCCTTTATCGCACTGAGGCCGAATGCAGCGTGATCGCGAGCGGTCAGGTCAACCGCGCAACGGACGATCCGGCGCTGCACTGGCAGATCCTCGGCCTGCAACCCTCCGACGGGCCATATGCCGAAATGCTCGTCCTCGGCGAGATCGGCGGCCCCCTTCCCGCCACGCTGCTCAGCCAGCAGGTCGATGGCTATTTCGATCCGCCGGTCGCCGCGCGGGACGGCGATGGGCGGTTCATCCTGCACGTGCCCGCGCGCAATCGCGGGCTCGGCAATGTGGACCTGGTGCTGTTCACCAGTGGCGATGGCTGGAACTGGACCAGCGCGGAGCAGATCATGCGCCAGGTCGACCGGCTGCTTCCGCAAGGGTTCTGGATCGCCTCCCCGGTCGGCTTCAATTTTCGGGAAGGCAGCGCGTTCGCGCTGGTCCGCCGCGACAGCGATGCGGGCTGCTGCGCCACAGGCGGCGTGGTGAATGTCGACTTCGAGCAGACCGACCACAGCCTGAATGTCAGCCGGGTGAGCTTCACACGGACGCAGCCGGTCGGCGAGGTGCACGAAGCCATTCCCGAAGACCCCTCGGGAATGGTCGAGGACGACGCGGGATGATCGCACGAGGCGGGGCGGCGCGAGGGTCGGCAATGTGGGCGGCGCGCAGTGCCCTGCCACTGCTTGCGATCGGTATCGCGGCTAGCCTTGCCACCGCCGCTCCTGCCCAGACCGCCCCGACCGAGAATCTCGCGGCTGGCGAGCTCACCGCCGGTGACCTCGTGGACGATCGCCTTTCGCCCGAAGCCCTCACCGCCGACTGCGACACCCAGCGCGATGCGGATTCATGCATGGCGATGGCGATGAAGAGCTACGAGGGGCGCGGGGTGGCGATGGATCACCGGCTCTCGCGCCGCTTCTCCGCCAAGGCGTGCGCGCTGGGTCAGGTGCTGGGGTGCAACATGCTCGCCGCGCTGCTGGAAGACGGCGCGGGCGGGCCGAACGATCTGGAAGGGGCGGCGCGCAATTACCGGCGCGCGTGCGATCAGGGCTATGACGGGGCCTGCTTCAACCTCGGCCAGCTGCGCTATAACAATTACGCTGGGAATCCCGCACACCTCGTCGAAGCGCGGGCAATGTTCGCCAGAGGGTGCGAAGCCGGGTTTGCGCAGTCGTGCAACAACAGCGCGGTGATGCTGAAATTCGGCGAAGGCGGCCCTGCAGACCTGCCCGCTGCACGCGCGCTGTTCGAACAGGCATGCGCGGCGCGCGAGGCCAATGCCTGCGGCAATCTGGGTGCCATGCTGCTGCTCGGCGAAGGCGGCCCGGCGGACCGAAAACGCGCGGTGCCGCTGCTTTCCTCGGCCTGCAAATCGGGGGTCGACTTCGCGTGCGACCTCGCGGCGTCGCCTGATTCCGGGGCGAAATGAGCCGGGGAGCCGGAGCACAGCCCCGGCCCCGCCGCTACCTCTCGCTGCCGCCGCCCAGCGCCACGAACAGCGTGGCGCGGTTCTGCAGCCATGCCCGCTCGGTCGCCAGCAGCTGCTGGCGCGCGCTGAACAGGTTGCGTTCGGCATCGAGCACTTCGAGATAGTCCGCCACGCCCTCGCGATAGCGCAGGCGGGCAAGGCGGGCGATCCGCTCTTGCGCCTCGACCGCGCGTTCCAGCGTCGCGACCTGCTCGGCCAGCCAGCGGCGTCCGGCGAGCGCGTCGGACACTTCGCGAAACGCAGTCTGCACCGTCTTGTCGTAGGTCGCGACCTGCTCCACTTCGAGCGCCTTGGCGAGGTCGAGATCGGCCTCGCGCGCGCCCCAGTCGAAGATCGGCAGCGAGATCGTCGGCCCGAAGCTCCAGCCGAAACCGCTGCCCGAAAACAGATCGTCGAGGCTGTCGGAGGCGAACCCGGCATTGCCGGTCAGCGAGATGGTCGGGAAGAAGGCCGCGCGCGCCGCGCCGATATTGGCCCGCGCCGCGCGCAGCTGCTCCTCCGCCGCGATGATGTCAGGCCGTACAAGCAGCAGGTCGGACGGCAGACCGGCGGCAAGGCGGCGATCATCGGCCTGGCTCTCCAACGGCAGACCGTCCGGCAAAGCGTCGGGCACCGTCCCGCCGACCAGCACGCCCAGCTGGTTGCGCAGCTGTGCCAGCGCCAGCTGCTCGCTCGCAAGCTGCTGTTCGGCCTGCGTCAGCAGGGTTTCCGCCTGTCGAAATGGGAGCGCGGAGGTGACCCCGTTATCGAGCCGCAGCTTGGCGATCCGCAGCCCTTCGCGGCGGCTCTCCGCGGTCGCTTCGGCCAGCGCGATCTGTTCCTGCGTCTCGACGATCTCGTAATAGGTCGTTGCGGTGTCCGCGATCAGCGAGAGGTAGAAGGCCCGCTGCGATGCGACCGAAGACAGGTACTCGGCCCGCGCCGCATTGCTCAGGCTGGCAACGCGGCCCCAGAAATCGAGCTCGAAGCTGCTGACGCCGACGCCCACGTCGAAGCGATTGAAGGTGACCGAGTCGGGCGCGCCTTCGACATCGCCCGTGTCGAGCGAGGGATTGACGCCCAGCTGCTGCCGGGTGCGCGTGCCGCTGGCATTGGCGACCACGGTCGGCAGCTGGCGGCTGTCCTGAATGCGGTAGCGTGCGCGCGCCTGCTCGATCCGCGCGGTCGCAGCCAGCAGATCGCGATTGTTCTCCAGCGCGGTGCCGATCAGCTGGACGAGCCGCGGGTCGTTGAACCACTCGCGGTAGCTTAGCTGCGATGCCACAACGCTGCCATCGGGCCGGTAGTCCGGATCGAAGGCGGGCGCGGTCGCGGCTTCGGGCCGGACATGCTCGGGCGCCATGCTGGCACACCCGGCCAGCGCGGT
Organism: Citromicrobium bathyomarinum; assembly: GCF_021021475.1. Taxonomy (GTDB): domain Bacteria; phylum Pseudomonadota; class Alphaproteobacteria; order Sphingomonadales; family Sphingomonadaceae; genus Alteriqipengyuania; species Alteriqipengyuania bathyomarina. Next base: position 695,619 of record NZ_JAINWL010000001.1, read on the forward strand.
CGATACGAGTGCGAGAGCCATGAAGCGTTTCATCAGGCTTTCTCCCCTTCTGCCTCAGGGCCGGATTTGCTGTCTTCGGGATCGTCCAGATGCCCGGCGGCCTGCGGTTGCTTGCGGCTGATTTTGCGCCGGACCAGCAGGTAGAGCATCGGGATCAGGAAGATGCCCAGCACGGTCGCCGCGATCATGCCGCCCATCACCCCGGTGCCGACCGCGATCCGACTGGCCGCGCCCGCTCCGCTGGCGAGCACCAGCGGGACCATGCCCATGGTGAAGGCGAGCGAGGTCATGATGATCGGCCGCAGGCGCAGTTTGGCAGCGGCCTTGACCGCGTCGATCCGCCTCAGGCCACGCTGTTCCTCCTCGATCGCGAATTCGACGATCAGGATCGCGTTCTTCGCGGCAAGGCCGATGATGGTGATCAGTCCGACGTTGAAATAGACGTCTGCCGACAGCCCTCGAAACATCGAGAACAGCACTGCGCCCAGCACGCCCATCGGCACGATCAGCAGCACCGCCAGCGGCACCGCCCAGCTTTCGTACAGCGCGGCGAGCACCAGGAACACGATCACCACCGACAGGCCCAGCAGCAGGCCGATCTGGCCGCCCGCCTGCTTTTCCTCGTAGGAAATGCCGGTCCATTCGTAGCCGATGCCCTGCGGCAGCTGTTCGGCCATCTGCTCCATCGCGGTCAGCGCGGCGCCCGAGGATTTGCCCGGAGCGGCCATCCCCGACAGGGTCATCGCCGGATAGCCGTTGTAGCGCGACAGGCTCTGCGGCGAGGCGGACCACTTGGCACTGGCGAAGGCGCTGAACGGCACCAGTTCGCCCTGATCGTTGGGAATGCGTAGCGCGAGCACGTCTTCGGGCGTCATGCGATAGGGCGCATCCGCCTGCACCAGCACCTGAAGCACGCGGCCCTGCCGGTTGAAGTCGTTCGCATAGGCAGACCCGAAGGTGATCGAGAGGGCGGCGTTCACATCGTTCAGCGAGAGGCCGAGCGCGCGGGCCTGGACGCGGTCGATATCGATCTCGACCTCGGGGCTGGGCCCCTGATCCTCGGGCCGCAGGTTGGCGATGACGTCGCTTTGCGAAGCCATCCCCAGCAGCTGGTCGCGCGCTGCGGTCAGCGCCTCGCGCCCGACCCCGCCGCGGTCCTGCAGCTTGAGCGTGAAACCACTCGCCTCACCCAGCGACTGGATCGCAGGCGGCTGGATGACGAAGGCCAGCGCGCCTTCGACCTGGCTGAACACGCCAGTTGCATCCTCCAGCATCGCCCCTGCACTGCTACCCTTGCCGGTGCGTTCGCTCCACGGCTTGAACGATGCGAACATGATCGCGTTGTTCTGGCCCTGGCCGAAGAAGCTGAAGCCGCGCACGACGACCAGGTTCGCCACCTCGTCACGCTGCATCCAGTAATCGGCAATCGGCTCCAGCGCTTCGTCGGTCCGCTCCTGCGTTGCCCCCGGAGGGGCCTGCACGGCGGTGATGAGGTAACCCTGGTCTTCCGTCGGCAGGAACGCCGTCGGCAGGCGCATGAACAGCAGCACGGTGACAAGCGCCAGCGCCAGGAACACCGCGAGCGCACGGAACGGGCGGGACAGGATGCGGTCGTTGGCCCGGCCGTATTTCTCCTGCATCCGCGAGAACCAGCGGTTGAAGCGGGCGAAGAAGCGGGCGGACTTGCCCCGCGCACGTGCCAGCCGGCCACGCCAGCCGGGCTGCGCCTCGGCCTCTTCATCGACCTCGATCTCGGTGGCGTGGTCGTGTCCCTTCTCGATCGGCTTGAGGAAGGTCGCGCACAAAGCCGGGGTCAACGACAGGGCGAGGAAGGCGGAGAAGAAGATCGCAATCGCCAGCGTGACCGAGAACTGGCGATAGATTCCGCCCGTCGAGCCGGGGAAGAACGCCATCGGCAGGAACACCGCGACCAGCACCAGCGTGATCCCGATGATCGCGCCGCTGATCTGGCCCATCGCCTTGCGGGTGGCTTGGACCGGCGGCAAGCCTTCCTCGCGCATGATCCGCTCGACATTCTCGATCACCACGATCGCGTCGTCGACCAGGATGCCGATCGCCAGCACCATGCCGAACAGCGACAGCACGTTGATCGAAAAGCCGAAGATCCACAGGCCCAGACACGCACCTGCCAGCGCGATCGGCACGACCAGCGTCGGGATCAACGTCGCGCGCCAGTTCTGCAGGAACAGGAACATGACGAGGAAGACGAGGAACATCGCCTCGACCAGCGTCTTGACCACTTCTTCCACCGAAGCTTCGACGAAGGGCGTGGTGTCGTAGGGGACCGACCAGGTGATATCGCCCGGCAGGCCCGGCGCGATCTCTTCCAGTCTCTCCTTCACGCCTTCCGCTGCGGCGAGCGCGTTGGCGCCGGTCGCCAGCTGGACCGCCATACCCGCCATCGGCTTACCGTTGAGCGTGGTCGAGCTGGCGTAGCTTTGCGCGCCGATCTCGACCCGCGCAACCTCACCAAGCCGCACCACTGCCGCGCCGTTGCTGGCGCGCAGGATGATGTTCTCGAACTCTTCGGCCGTGGTGAAGCGGCCATCGGTGGAGATGGTGGCGGTGATCTGCTGCCCGTCGGCCAGCGGCTGGGCGCCGATCGAACCGCCCGCCGTCTGAGCGTTCTGCTCGCGGATCGCGGCGAGAACGGCAGAGGGCGAGAGCTTGTAGGAGGCCAGCGCGTCCGGATCGAGCCAGATGCGCATCGCATATTCCGATCCGAACAGCTGCACATCGCCCACGCCGTTCACACGGCGCAGTTCGTCGACCACCTGAGTGGAGGCGATATTGCCCAGATCATTGGTATCGTACTGCCCCCCCTTGGAGGTCAGCGCGACGATCATCAGGAAGCCGGAATTGGCCTGCCGCACGGTGATGCCCTGTCGGCGAACCTCTTCGGGCAGACGCGCCTCGACCGTGCTCAGCCGGTTCTGTACCTCGGTCTGCGCAATATCGATGTCGGTCCCGGCCTCGAAGGTCACGGTGATGGTCGCGGTGCCGTTCGAGATGCTCGACGAGGACATGTAGAGGAAGCCGTCGACCCCGTTGAGCTGCTGCTCGATCACCTGAGTGACGTTTTCTTCCAGAGTCTCGGCATCGGCGCCGGGATAGACCACGCTGATCGTCAGCGAAGGCGGCGCGACTTCGGGATACTGCTCGATCGGGAGCGCGCGCAGCGCGAGGAAGCCTGCCAGCAGGATACCGAGCGAGACGACCCATGCGAAGATGGGCCGGTCGATGAAGAAGCGTGACATTGGTTACTCGGCTCCGCTGGTACGGGCAGGCTGCTGCTTGGCGGCGGGCTTCTTGGCGGCGGGCTTGCCGCCCGCGGCCTTGTTGGTGATCTTCACCGGCGCACCGGGGCGGATCTTCTGCAGATTGCTGACGATCACCTTGTCGCCGGGCTTGAGCCCGCTTTCGATGATCCAGTTGCCGTCGACCATCGCGCCCAGCTGGACGGGGCGCACGGTCGCCTGACCCTCGCCATTGACCACGAACACGCTTCCGCCATCCTCGGTCAGCGAAACCGCGCGCTGCGGCACGACCAGCCCGTCGGGCACCTGACCGGCATAGATCTGCGCACGCACGAATTCACCGGGCAGCAGCAGCCGGTCGGGATTGGGGAATTCGGCGCGCAGTTCGACCGTACCGGTCTCCTGGTCGACCGAGAAGGCAAGGAAGTCGATATAGCCGGGAATGGGGTATTCGGTCCCGTCGGAGAAGGTCAGGCGTACTTCGACCCGATCATTGTCGTCCAGATCGACCTGCCCGCCGGTGATTGCCCGACGCAGCTTGAGCACCTCGCTCGCGGCCTGAGCGAAGCTGACATAGACCGGCGAGATCTGCTCGATCCGCGTCATCAGCGTGCCCTCGCCCTGGCTGACCAGCGCACCTTCGGTCACCTGCGCCCGGCCCGCCCGGCCGGAGATCGGCGCGCGCACGGTGGTGTAACCGAGCTGGAGCGAGGATGATTCGAGCTGGGCGCGGATCTGCGCGACATTGGCATCGGCCTCACGCGCGGCGGCCAGTGCGGCGTCGTATTCCTGCCCGCTGATCGCGTTCTCTTCCACCAGCGGACGATAGCGTTCGACCACCGCACGCGCATTGGCTGCGGTCGCCCGTGCGCGGGTCAGCGCGGCCTGGGTCTGCGCATAGCTCGCGCGCAGTTCACGCGGGTCGATGCGGAACAGCGGCTGGCCGGCGCGCACGTCCGTCCCTTCCTCATACAACCGCTGCTGCACGATCCCGGTAACCCGCGCGCGCACCTCTGCCGTGCGGACCGGTTCGACCCGGCCGGGCAGTTCGATGACGTTGGGGATGCTCTGGCGCTTCACGGTGATCGTCTGGACCGGGACCGCCTGGGGCGCGGGCGCTTCTTCGTTAGAGGAGCATGCGGTGAGCATGAAGCAGGCCGCCAGGCCCGCGAGGATCGGCTTCATGGGGGGAACGCCTTCTTACTTAGTCAGCTTTTGTGCAGGTGCGAAGGTGTAATAGTGATTACACCCTTGCAACGCAACCCGCCTTGCTAGAGTTTTGAGCGCGGAGGCCAAAAGCTTGAAATGACGACCTGTGTTAGCGATTTCTGCCGTCTGGACCGCCGCAAGCGGGCGATCGTCGATGCTGCGCGTACGCTTTTCATCGAGCAAGGTTACGAGCGTACGACCGTGGGCGATATCGTCGAGAAGGCCGGAGGCTCGCTGTCAACCGTATACAAGGTTTTCGGCAGCAAGGACGGACTGCTTGAAGCGGTGGTGTTCGAAAAAGCCGGTTCGGGCGAGGCGATCATCAATCGCACCATGTCGCAAGGTGGCTCACCCGCTGCGGTTCTGCATCGGCTGACGGAGGAACTGCGGGCGTACTTCCTCGACCCGGAAATGGTCGCACTGGTGCGTATCGTGATCTCGCGGAGCATCGAAGACCGGAATTTTGCGCAACTCTTCTACGAACGTACCGCCACCCGCACCGACCGCGCGCTGGCGCGGATGTTCGCCCAGTGGCAGCAGGATGGGGTGGAGATGGTCGGCGATCCGGAGATGCTGGCCGAGATCTTCCTGGATCTGATCGTGAGCGATCCTCACGTCGAGGCCATTCTCCACGGCAGCGAGCGGACCCATTCGCCCGAACGGGTCCGCGCCAGGACCGAGTTTTTCCTCGCCGGAACCAACCTGGCGGATCGCTGAGCCCCCCGCCCGGCGCGCGCCGCGATAACTACATCCGTTCGATCCGGTAGGACCGGGCCATCAGGCTCTCCGCCCCGCAGCTTTGCGCCCGGCATACGCAGCGCGGGTCCACCAGCCGTTTGTACAGTCGTTCAAACACGGCGGCGTACCAGGCGAACAATGTCGGCTGCGGCGCGATCGAATCGTCCGCCTGGCGGCGATCGATCGTGAAGCCCCAGCTCCCATCGCTCGCGAACCGGCCCGCGCCCACGAAGGTCCACGCATGGCGACGAATCGCGGTCATCAGCAGTGACGCGGCGACCCACGCCGGGCTCAGCTCCAGCAGCCGCACCGCCGGCCGGGGAATGCGATGGGCGATGATGTAGTCCGCCGTCCTGCGCCCCGCCTCCTCCGCGATCCCGAAGCACGCAACCGGATCCCACACCGCCATCCAGCGATGCAGCCGCAGCGCCTCTATCTCGGGAATCATGCAGGTGCCGCCCGGCACGGCGTCGATCTGCGCATGCGCGAGTACGGTGTCGCAGGCGACCGGCCCGAAATCCTCGCGCATCACCTCGGCCAGGTGGATCACCGCGTGCGGGCCGATCAGCGCGGGAGCCGCCTCGTCGGCAAGCCCGGCGGCGTCCCGCGCGGCCAGGGCCGACTCAGGGGACATCGATCCGGTCCGGGTGGCGTTCGGCAGCGCGGCTTTCGCCCCGCTCCTTCATCTGCTTTCGCACCGCTTCACGCCGGGCGGCGGCCTGCGCAGCGCGATCGGCACTGCTCTGCCAGTCGGTCGCCGCATCGGCCGCAGCCTCGCGGCTCTCGTCGAAGTGCCAGTCGACCTTCTTGCGCGTCTGCGGGCCCCAGTACCCCGCCTTGCCCAAATCGTAGAAGCTGCGTTTGAAGCCCGCGCGCAGGAAGGCGTAGAGGCAGCCGAGCAGATAGCGCCGCCGAAAGCCCGTCCCGCGCCAGGGATAGTGGAACAGCGCCTTTTGCATGTAGAACCGGCGGTAGTTCTTCATCACTCCGTTGAGCAGCTCGCCCCGCTCCATCGCGGCGGGCTTCATGATCGGGGTGACGAAATTGTACTTGCTGAAATCGTGGATCTCGACCTGGTCCTTGATCTCCTCGAACAGCGGCGTGAACGGCCAGGGCGTGTACATCGCCCAGTTGGCGAGGTCGGGCTGCCAGTCCCACGCCATCTTGTAGGTTTCTTCGAGAGTCTCGGGGGTCTCGTTATCCAGCCCGACGATGAACTGCGCCTCGACGAAGATGTCCGCCTCGCGCAGCAGGCGGATCGCCTGCTTGTTCTCCTCGACCTTGGTTTCCTTGTTGAACCGGTCGAGCTTCATCTGCGCGGCGGCTTCGGTGCCCAGGCTGACATGGACCAGCCCCGCCTTGCGATAGAACGCCAGCAATTCGCGGTCGCGATAGATGTCGGTGACGCGGGTGTTGATCCCCCACTTGACCTTTTCGGGCAGGCCGCGGTCGATCAGCTCCTGGCAGAACTCGATGAATTTCTTGCGGTTGATGGTCGGTTCCTCGTCCGCGAGGATGAAGAAACCGACGCCGTGCTTCTCGTGCAGCTGCTCGATCTCGTCGACCACGTCCTTGGGGTCGCGAATCCGGTAATCGCGCCAGAACTTCCACTGCGAGCAGAACGAGCAGGTGAATGGACACCCGCGCGCGAGATTGGGAATCGCAACGCGGGTGCCCAAGGGCAGATATTTGTACAAATTCCAGTCGAGCACATCCCAGTCGGGGGTCAGCGTGCTCATGTCCTTCACCGTATCGGCGGCCGGTGTCGCGACGATTCGCTCTCCGTCGCGGAAGGCGAGCCCTTTGATACCTTCGCGATCCTGCCGCCAGCGACCGTCGCGGATGGCGCCGAACAGGTCGAGCGCGATCTCCTCGCCCTCCCCGCGCACGATCACGTCGATATGCGGGGCCTCGGTCAGCACCTGCCGGTACATGAAGGTCGCGTGTACGCCACCGAGCACGCGCACCGCGTCGGGGATCGTGAGCGCGGCAAGCTCCAGCACGCGCTCGGCAGCGTAGATGGATGGGGTGATCGCGGTGGTGCCGACGACGTCGGGCTGCAGCTGCGCCATGCGGCGGGCAAGCTCCTCGTCGTCGACCTCTTCGGTCATCGCGTCGATGAAGTGGATGTCGGTGAAACCCGCGCGCTTCAGCGGGCCGGAGAGATAGGCGACCCAGGCCGGCGGCCAGGTGCCGGCAATCTCGGCCCCGCCCGATCTGTAGTTCGGATGGACGAACAGAATTCTCACCGGCACTCTCCCCTGCGCACGCTCTGATGGCTGCGACCCGGGGCCACCATCGGCTCCGCTGGGCACAGGGGCATTGATCCAGATCAAGGCAGCGCGGCGTGCCTGCGGCTAGTCCGATTCCCAAGAGGAAAGGACTACCCCATGAACTTCCCCGACCTGTTCGACGCATTCGACGCCGCCGTGCTGCCCCCGGGGCTACCCGATGCGGTGATCCTGCGGCTGCGCCACGACACTGTCGCAAGGGAGCTGGCGGCAGGCGAGCAGCTCGATCTCGATCCCGCGCGGGCATACTTCGCCTTTCTGGGCGCAGGTGCATGCAAGCTGGCAGCCTTCGTTTCCAGCGCGCGCGAGCAGATCGTCAGCTTCCATTTCACCGGCGACGTCGTCCACGTGCCCGCGCAGGGCCGTTACGGCTTCACGCTGACCGCGCTGACCGACGCGCAACTGCTGGTGATCCCGGCGGAAAGCCTGAACCGCTCCGGCCCGGATAGCTGCGGCATGCTGCGGCTTGCCTCGCGCGAGACGGAGAATGCACTGGCGCGCAGCCGGGAAACCTCGATCATCCTCGGTCGACGCTCCGCACAGGAGCGGGTGGCATCCTTCATCCTCGCCATCTGGGACCGGCTTGGCGCGGATTCGCGAGGCGAGGGGTGGATCGACCTGCCGATGTCGCGCGGCGAGATCGCGGACAGCCTGGGCCTGACCATCGAAACCGTCAGCCGCCAGTTCAGCGAGCTGCGCGATCTCGGCCTGATCGAGACCGAGGGGCGATCCGCCCTGCGGGTGATCGACCTGCCCGGCCTGTCGCGCTGCGCGGGACAACTGCCGGTCGCGGCATAATTTCACGAAATTGATCTCGATCAATGCGTTCAAATCCGGGCGGTCCTAACCGGCCCGCAAACGGAAGGGGCAATTAATGCAAATTGAGGCAGCACTCGCGAGGGCCGGACTGTGGTTCGTCCTTCTCCTCCTGTCATTGGCCGTGGCAGTCTCCGCCAAGGACGCCGGTTTTGCCGCGCACGCGGTGATCATCGGGATCGTCTCGTTCGCGATGATCTGGATAACCGCGGGCCGGTTCGATCCGGTCGGCGGCGGTCGCACGTTCTTCAAGATGCCCGACTCGCCGTCTCAATATGACGACGAGATCGTGCGCTGGGGTGCGATCGCAACGATGTTCTGGGGCGTTGTCGGCCTGCTCGCAGGCGTGTTCATCGCCTCGCAAATGGCCTTCCCCTGGCTCAACGTCGAACCCTACCTCAATTTCGGACGGCTGCGCCCGCTGCACACCTCGGCGGTGATCTTCGCCTTCGGCGGCAACGCACTGCTGGCGACCAGCTTCTACGTCGTCCAGCGCACCTGCCGCACGCAGCTGGCGCTGCCCAGCCTCGCCCGGTTCGTGTTCTGGGGCTACCAGCTGTTCATCGTGCTCGCCGCGACCGGCTACCTGCTGGGTGTCACCCAGTCGAAGGAATATGCCGAGCCGGAATGGTACGTCGACCTGTGGCTGACGATCGTGTGGGTCGCCTATCTCGCGGTGTTCGTCGCCACGCTGCTCAAGCGCAACGAACCGCACATCTACGTCGCCAACTGGTTCTACCTCGCCTTCATCGTGACCATCGCGATGCTGCACGTGGTCAACAACCTCGCAGTGCCGATCAGCTTCCTGGGTTCGCGCAGCTACAGCGCCTTCTCGGGCGTGCAGGATGCGCTGACCCAGTGGTGGTACGGCCATAACGCGGTCGGATTCTTCCTCACCGCGGGCTTCCTCGCGATGATGTACTACTTCGTGCCCAAGCAGGCCGAACGTCCGATCTACAGCTATCGCCTGTCGATCATCCACTTCTGGTCGCTGATCTTCCTCTACATCTGGGCGGGTCCGCACCACCTCCACTACACCGCGCTGCCCGACTGGGCGCAGACGCTGGGGATGGTGTTCTCGATCATGCTGTGGATGCCCAGCTGGGGCGGGATGATCAACGGCCTGATGACCCTCAACGGGGCATGGGACAAGGTCCGCACCGATCCGATCATCCGCATGATGGTGATGGCGCTCGCCTTCTACGGGATGAGCACCTTCGAAGGCCCGATGCTGTCGATCAAGAGCGTCAACAGCCTGTCGCACTACACCGACTGGACCATCGGCCACGTCCACTCCGGCGCGCTGGGATGGAACGGGATGATCACCTTCGCCTGCCTGTACTACCTGTTCCCGCGGCTCTGGGGTCGTGAGCGGATGTACAGCCTGCGGATGATCAACTGGCACTTCTGGCTCGCGACGCTGGGGATCGTCTTCTACGCCGCCAGCATGTGGGTGGCGGGCATCACCCAGGGCCTGATGTGGCGCGAATACGGGCCCGACGGCTACCTGGTGAACAGCTTCGCCGACACGGTCGCCGCGCTCCATCCGATGTTCATCATGCGGATGACCGGCGGGCTGCTGTACCTCTCGGGTGCACTGGTGATGAGCTACAACGTCTGGATGACGCTGGCAGGCAAGCTGCGCGACGAAGCGCCGATGACCAGCCCCAGCTACGACCCCGCCAAAGACAAGCCAATCGTCGGATCGCGGCCCGCCGCCCATCCCGACAGCGTGCCGGCCGAATAGGAACCTGCGATGAGCCTGACCGAAAAACACAAGAAGCTGGAACGCAACATCACGCTGCTCGCCGTGGCTACCTTCGTGACGGTGGCGATCGGCGGGGTGGTGGAGATCGCACCGCTCTTCTGGATCGACAACACGATCGAGGAAGTCGACGGCGTGCGCCCCTACAGCCCGCTCGAACAGGCGGGGCGCGACATCTACATCCGCGAAGGGTGCTATTCGTGCCACAGCCAGATGATCCGCCCCTTCCGCGACGAGGTGGAGCGCTACGGCCACTACAGCCTCGCGGCGGAAAGCATGTACGACCACCCCTTCCAGTGGGGGTCGAAGCGGACCGGGCCGGATCTCGCCCGCGTGGGTGGCCGCTATTCGGACGAATGGCACATCCAACACCTGGAGAACCCGCAGAGCGTGGTGCCCGAGAGCATCATGCCCAAATACGGCTTCCTGAAAGAGCGTGACCTCAAGGTCGCCGATGCGAAGGCGATGCTCAAGGCGCTCAAGACGGTCGGCGTGCCCTATAGCGACCGCGATCTGGAGCAGGCCGAGGCCGATCTCTACGCGCAGGCCGATCCCGACATTGCCGCGGGCGACCTGGCAGAGCGCTATCCCAAGGCGCAGATCCGCGACTTCGACGGCAACCCCGAACGGGTGACCGAGATGGATGCGCTGATCGCCTATCTCCAGATGCTCGGCACGCTGGTCGATTTCGAAAGCGCCGCACCGTTCGAAGAGCTCGCTCAGGAGAAAGGCCGATGACCTTCTACGAAGAGCTGCGTCACTTCGCCGACAGCTTCGGCCTGATGGCCATGCTGCTGTTCTACCTTCTCCTGTGCCTGTGGCCGTTCCGGCCCGGCGCCAAGCGCCGCATCAACAAGGCAGCCCATTCGATTTTCGAGGATCAGACCGATGGCAAATAAGCGCATCGACGAACCCACCGGCACCGAAACCGTCGGCCATGAGTGGGACGGTATCGAGGAGCTTAACACGCCCCTGCCCCGCTGGTGGCTGTGGACCTTCTACCTCACGATCATCTTCGCGATCGTCTACGTCATCCTCTATCCGGCATGGCCGATGGTCGACAAGGCGACCGAGGGCGTGCTCGGCTGGTCGAGCCGCGGCCAGCTGGCCGAAAAGATGAGCGCTGCCGAAATGGCCCAGCAGGGCTTCCGCGATCAACTGGCGAATATCCCGATCGAACGCCTGCCGGACGACAGCGCGCTGATGGCGCGCGCGGTTGCGGGCGGACAGGCGGCCTTCAAGGTCCATTGCACCCAGTGCCACGGCTCGGGCGGTGCGGGCGACCAGCAGCTGGGCTACCCCAACCTCAACGACGATGCCTGGCTGTGGGGCGGTGACCTGAAGGCGATCGAGTACACGATCACCCACGGGATTCGCTGGCCGGACGACGACGAGACCCGCTTCAGCCAGATGCCTCCGTTCGAAGGCGCGCTGGACGATGCCCAGATCAATGCAGTGATCGACCACGTCCTCTCGCTCAGCGGCAAGGCCCAGCCCAACGCCGCCGGAGCGCAGATCTTCGGCGATAACTGCGCCGCCTGCCACGGCCCGCAGGGTAAGGGCGGACGCGATGTGGGCGCGCCGAACCTGAGCGATGCGATCTGGCTGCGCGGCAGCGAACGCTCGGCCCTGCAGCGTCAGATCCTCAATCCTCGCATGGGCGTGATGCCCGCCTGGGGCGAAAGGCTCGATCCGGTGACGATCAAGATGCTCGCCGCCTATGTCCATTCGCTCGGGGGAGGCGAAGACTTCGTAGAGGTCGCGGAAGATCCCGAGGTGGAGGTCGATGAATAGCCCTGAGAACTCTAACAAGGACCGCGACTGGTCGGTCGTGCTGAAAGACGGGGTCGCCAAGACCAACGAGCCCGTCTCCAGCGCCACCGCCTCGACCGGAGCGCCCACCCACCGGCACGAACCGCACGAGCCGCCGCGCACGCAGATGCCCGAAAAGCTCTACGAGAAGCGCAAGGCGGTTCATAACAAGCGGATCGACGGGCCTTTCCGCCGCTTCAAGTGGTTCGTGATGTTCGTCACCCTGGCGATCTATTACGTCACCCCGTGGATCCGCTGGGATCGCGGGCCCTTCGCGCCCGATCAGGCGGTGCTGGTCGATCTCGCCCATCGCCGCTTCTACATGTTCGGCATCGAAATCTGGCCGCACGAATTCTACTTCGTCGCAGGCCTGCTCATCATGGCCGGGATCGGCCTGTTCCTGGTTACCAGCGCGGTCGGCCGTGCATGGTGCGGTTATGCCTGTCCGCAGACCGTGTGGACCGACCTGTTCCAGCATATCGACCGCTTCGTCGATGGCGACCGCAATGCGCGCGCCCGGCTCGACAAGGCTCCGTGGGGACCGAAGAAGATCGCCCGGCGCGCGTTCAAATGGTCGATCTACCTCGTCATCAGCCTGGCGACGGGCGGGGCGTGGATTCTCTACTTCGCCGATGCGCCGACGCTGTTTCAGGACTTCTTCACGCTCCAGGCGCCGATGGTCGCCTACGCGACCGTGGGCATCCTGACGCTGACCACCTTCACGCTGGGCGGCTTCATGCGCGAACAGGTGTGCATCTACATGTGCCCCTGGCCGCGTATCCAGAGCGCGATGCTCGACGAGAAATCGCTGATCGTCACCTACAAGGACTGGCGCGGAGAGCCACGTGGCAGCCTGAAAAAAGCGAAGAAAGACCCCGAGCATTTCGGCGACTGCATCGACTGCAACCAGTGCGTCGCGGTGTGTCCCACGGGGATCGACATCCGCGAGGGGCCGCAGATCGGCTGCATCACCTGCGCGCTGTGCATCGATGCGTGCGACCGGGTGATGAAGGATATCGGCCGCCCGCGCGGGCTGATCGACTACGCCACGCTGGAGGACTGCCGCGAGGAAGCGCTGGGCCACCCCGCAAAGCCCGTCTGGAAGACGCTGCTGCGCCCGCGCACCCTGATCTACTTCGGTGTGTGGGGCGCGATCGGTGCCGCCCTGCTGTTCGCGCTGGGCACGCGCACGCATACCGATCTGACAGTCTCGCCAGACCGCAATCCGCCGTACATGCTGATGAGCGACGGATCGATCCGCAATTCCTACACGCTGAAGCTGCGCAATATGGAAAGCCGCCCGCGCGAGATGGTGGTCGCGATCGAAGGGCTGCCGGGCGGGAAGATGTGGACCGACACCATCGGCGCCGATGAAGCCGCGCCCACGCAGAGCTTCAACGTGCCCGCCGACCAGATCCGCACCGTGCGGGCCTATGTCGTCGCACCGAAAGACGCGACCTCGCGCGAGTTCACCTTCCGGCTGACCTCGCAGGACGAGCAGCGTGAAACAGACACCGTCGAAACCCGCTTCGACGCACCGGCAGGAGGATCATGATGCGCGAATTTACCGGCAAGCACATGGCGGGCGTGATGGTCGCCGGCTTCGGCATCGTGGTCGCGGTCAATTTCTACATGGCCTCGCTCGCCACCAACGGCTTCGGCGGCGTGGTGGTCGAAAATTCCTACGTCGCCAGCCAGAAATATAACGGCTGGCTGGCGGAGGCCGCGCGGCAGGAAGCCACCGGGTGGCAGCTCGACGCGAGCCGCACGGAGGATGGGCTGGTGGTGGTCGAGACGCAGAACGCGCCCGAGACCGCGATGCTGACCGCGGTCGCGCGCCACCCGCTGGGGAAGAAGACCACCCGCACCCTCGCCTTCACCCGGCAAGATGATGGCCGCTTCATCGCGAACCAGCCGCTCGACGCTGGACGCTGGACGCTGCGGATGACCCTCTCCGACGGGGATCGCAAACGGGTGATCGAGGCACCGCTGTCGTGAACACCTCCGTCGACGCGCGGCCAACCGTGCCGACCGCGCCCAGCGCGGCGGATGCCCCGACCAGCCTGCAGACGACGCGGCTGACCGTGCCGGGGATGCGCTGCGCCGGGTGCATCTCCAAGGTGGAGCGCGGGCTGCTGGCGCTCGACGGCGTATCCGCTGCGCGGGTCAACCTCTCGGCCAAGCGGGTGACGGTCGATCACTCGGAAACGCTCGACGATATCGCGCTGGTCGACGCGCTGGAGCGGATCGGGTTCGAAGCGCAGGCGATCGAAAGTCCCACCGCCCAGCCCGCCCCGCCCGACCGCGAACTGACCAAGGCGCTGGCGGTGGCAGGCTTCGGCATGATGAACATCATGCTGCTGTCGGTCAGCGTATGGTCCGGAGCCGACGGCGCCACGCGCGAGCTGTTCCACTGGCTTTCCGCGCTGATCGCGCTGCCGGTGATCGCCTATGCCGGGCGGCCCTTCTTCGGCTCTGCGCTCACCGCGCTGCGCCACGGGCGGACCAATATGGATGTGCCGATCTCGATCGGCGTACTGCTCGCCACCGGGCTCAGCCTCTACGAGACCGCGACCGGGGGCGAGAACGCCTTTTTCGACGGCGCGACCATGCTGCTGTTCTTCCTGCTCGCGGGCCGCGCGCTCGATGCCGCGATGCGCAACCGCACGCGCGCAGGCATCGCCTCTCTGCTGAGCCGGATGGGCCGCCACGCGACGATCCAGCTGCCCGACGGCTCGACCCGTCGGCTGACCGCAGAGGAGCTGGAACCGGGAATGACCATGCTGGTCGCCGCGGGCGATGCACTGGCCGCCGACGGCACGATCGAGGCCGGGACCAGCGCGATCAACAACGCCATGCTGACCGGCGAGAGCACGCCGGAGGATGTCTCCATCGGGCAGAGCGTGCATGCGGGCGCGGTCAATCTGCTCGCGCCGATTCGGGTGCGGATCACCGCCGCCGCGCAGGACACCGCGATCGCGGAGATCGCGCGGCTGATGGACGAGGCCGGGCAATCGCGCAGCCGCTATGTGCGGATCGCGGACCGTGCCTCGCGTCTCTATGCCCCGGTGGTCCACACGCTCGCCCTGCTCGCCTTCGTCGGCTGGATGATCGCAGGCGCAGGCTGGCACCAGTCGCTGGTGATCGCCATCGCGGTGCTGATCATCACCTGTCCGTGCGCAATGGGGCTGGCCGTGCCCGCGGCGCAGGTCGTCGCATCGGGCGCGCTGCTGAAGAAAGGCCTGCTGGTAAAGGACGGCAGCGCGCTGGAACGGCTGGCAGAGGCCGATATCGCGGTGTTCGACAAGACCGGCACTCTGACCCTGGGAGAGCCCGTTGCAGAGCTTGCGCATGTCGGTGAGCATGCTCTGCCTGTCGCGCTCGCGCTCGCGCTGTCGAGCCACCATCCGCTCAGCCGCGCGCTGACCAAGGCGCTCAGCGCGCAGGGCGTGAAGCCTGCGGCCATCAGCCAACCGGAAGAGATCGCGGGCGAAGGCGTGTTCGCCATGTTCGACGGGCAGCGCGTCAGCCTCACCCGTCCGCTGGGCGATGGCGGCGCGACCGCGACGCAGCTGCGGATCGCCAGACAGTGCTGGACCATCCCCTTCCACGACACGCTGCGTCCCGATGCGGCCGACGCCATTGTGCGGATCGCGGCGGCGGGGCTCGATAGCCGGATCATCTCCGGCGACGCGGACACGGTCGTCTCCGGCGTCGCGGCGGACCTCGGCATCAGCGGGCACGGGCGCGTCTCCCCCCAGGCGAAGCTGGCCGAGCTGGAGCGTCTGAAGGCCGAGGGTAAACGACCGCTGATGGTCGGCGACGGGCTGAACGACGGGCCGGCACTGGCCGCCGCGCATGTCTCGATCGCGCCGGGTACGGCCAGCGATGTGAGCCAGCAGGCCGCCGACGCGGTGTTCGTGGGCGAGCGGCTGATGCCCGTCGCGCTCGCGGTGGTCGCCGCGCAGCGCACGATGCGGGTCGTGCGGCAGAACTTCGGCTTCGCGATCGCCTACAACATGCTCGCCATTCCGCTGGCGCTGGCCGGGCTCGTGACCCCGTTGATCGCGGCGATCGCAATGTCGATCAGCTCGCTGGTGGTGGTCGCCAATTCGCTGCGGCTGGCACGGGCAGCACGATGAGCGGGCTGACCTTCCTGATACCGATCGCACTGGCGATGGGGGGCATCGGCCTTGCCGCGTTCTTCTGGGCGGTGGGCAATGGCCAGTACGACGACATGGACGGGGCGGCGAACCGCATTCTGATCGACGAGGAACCCGGCGATGAGGATCGCGGCAAGGGGGAGCGCGCCGATGATCAGGCCTGACTGGCTGCTGCTGATCGGCCTCGCTCCGATGATGCTCGGCCCGCTGTCCAGCGGCGGCGATTCGATCACCGCGCAGCTGTGCAGCGGCGGCGTGATCCGGATTCCGGTCGATGGAGATGAGCCAGATCAGGTGCCCGAGCAGCCCTGCTTCAAAGCCTGTCACGCGGGCAATTGCCGCAAACGCTCGGACAAGGGCGACACTCTCGAACTCGAGTAAAGGAGAACGCGGATGCCGCCGTGGCTTTTGCCTGCGCTGATGGGCTCGCTTGCGACGACCAGCCTGATCGCGGGTATCTGGCTGCTGCTGCATCTGCCGGATGTGGCGCGGATTTTCGCTGCCGCTGGGCGCGGCGTGATTATTCGCAATTCGGGCAGGAAATATGCCTCTCACGGGGCCGTATGGTTCGCGCTGATCCTGTTCAACGGCGGATGGATCGCCTGTCTGGCGCTGTGGATCTTCGTGATCGGCAGCGATAGCGCTGCTTGAGCTGACCGGCCACGCGGGCCGGTCCGCACCAGTCTTCCTCACACGGCCGAGCTGAACTGGCGCGCCGACACCGTGCGATAGGGATCGAACAGCGCCGCGATGGTGCGCGCATAGGGCAGGCCGTCGGGCTCGATCGAGAGCCACTCGCGATCAATATGCGCCAGCCCGCGATCGATGAAGGGCGTCAGTCGCGGGGTCACTTCGGCCAGCAGGCGCGAACCCACGCGGCTGCGCCCGTCGCACAGCAGCCGCTCGATGATCGCCCCGCGATAGCGGTCGTCGGCAGAGCGGTGAATGCCGCGGGTCACGGTCAGCTGACCATCGCCCGCCTTCATCCGGTAACGGCCCGAATTCTTCTCGTTCTGCGCGAGCAGGCCCGGGAAGCTGCTGATCGCCGAGGCGCCCAGCCCGATCAGCACATCGCTGGGGTCATCGGTGAAGCCCTGAAAATTACGCCGCACCCGGCCACTGGTGGCCGCCGCCGCGAGCGGATCGCTGCCCGCCTTGGCAAAGTGATCGAAGCCCACGGGCACATAGCCATGGGTAAGGAAATAACCGAAACCGGCCGAGGCCATTGCGAAGCGCTGATCCCGGTCGGGCAGGTTGGTCGCGTCGATCACGCGTTGGCGCGCGACGATATGCGGCACATGCGCATATCCGAACAGCGCGACCCGGTCCGCACCCAGCACGCGGGTGCGGTGCATCGAATCCTCCAGATCATCGAGCGTCTGGCCCGGCAGGCCGTACATCAGATCGAAGTTGATCGAGGCGACGCCCGCCTCGCGCAGCCAGTCGACCGTCTGCACGATCAGCTCTTCGGGCTGGACCCGGCCGATCGCCTGCTGGCAATGCTCAGCAAAGGTCTGCACGCCCAGACTGGCCCGCTCCACCCCCACGGCGGCGAGCACCTGCGCCCATTCGCGGCTCATCGTGCGCGGATCGAGTTCGATCGAGAAGACCGGATCGTCGATCTCGAACTGGATCGTCAGCGCGTCGATCAGGCGCAGGAATTCGACCGGAGCGATCGCGTTGGGGCTGCCCCCGCCAAAGGCGATCCGGCGCACGCGAGTGCCCCGGGGCAGCAGCGCGGCGACCGTCTCGATCTCGCGATGAAGCGCGCGCAGGTAGCTTTCGAGCCGCTTGCGCTTGTTCGCCTTGCCCGTGTTGCAACCGCAGTAGAAGCAGATCTGCTCACAGAACGGGATATGGAGGTAGAGCGATACGTCCCCCTCCGTCCGCTCCAGCGCGGTGCGATAATGGCAGGCCGGCAGGACGTCGAAGTCCGCCGCGGTCGGATAGCTGGTGTAACGCGGCACGGGCGTTTCCAGCAGTTCGGGATGATAAGGCCACATGGCGGTGCAGCCTAGTCATACGCGGCGATGCGTCTTTGCGCTGGATCAATTTTGCGCGGAATTCCGACGAATTGTCATTCTTGATCTGGGTCAATGCAGCGCAGCGCCGACGGGCCCATCTCTCCCCTCGCCGCCCGGACGGGGCGGCTGACATGGAATGCGAGAAGGATCGAAGAGATGAAGCGTCTGTTTGCCGCAATGCTTGTTGGAACCGCCATGCTGGCCACGCCTGCCGCGGCTAAGGATGAACAGGGCAACATCCAGGTGAAGCTGCTGGGCACCGTCGTGATGCCGGACGGGGCGATCAGCGCCGTCAATGTCGACACGGTCGGCCTGCCGGGCGACACCCAGACCGAGGCCAACGACAATGTCGTGCCCACGCTGGCCGTCGAATATTTCGTGTCGAAGAATTTCTCGATCGAGACGATCTGCTGCATGACACAGCATGATGTCGACGCGGTATCGGGCCTGCCGGGTGCCGAGCTTGTCGCCGATGCGAAGCTGATCCCTGCCACCGTAACCGCCAAGGGTCATTTCGACCTCGGCCCGGTGAAACCCTATGTCGGCGCGGGCGTAACCTACTTCCTGTGGGTCGATGTCGATCCGGGCGAAGCCACGCTGCCGCTGGGCGTGACCGAAACCGACCTGTCGAACGAATTCGGCTTCGTGCTGCAGGCCGGGATGGACGTGCCGCTGGGCGATAGCGGGTTCGGCCTGACGCTGGATGCGAAGAAGTACTTCGTCGACACCACCGCCAGCTGGTACGCGGGCGACACGCTGGCCATCCAGACCGAGCACGATCTCGACCCGTGGGTGCTGAGCGCAGGCGTCAGCTACCGCTTCTGACCGATCGGCAGGGAGGACCGGCCCGATGACTCATACCGACTTCAAGGACTGGCCCGCCCTGGCCGCCAACCTCATCCCGGCGATCAAGCAGCTGCATCGCGGCGCGCCGGAGGTGATGAAGGGCTTTCGCGACATGGGGGCAGCGGCGCATGGCGCCGGTGCCCTCGACGCGAAGACCAAGGAACTGCTGGCGGTCGCGATCTCGGTCGCGGTGCGCTGCGACCCGTGCATCGCCTACCACGTGGATGGCGCGCGCAAGCATGGGGCCACACGGGAAGAGATTGCCGAGACTCTGGGGCTGGCGATCTACATGGGTGCAGGACCCAGCGCGATGTACGCGGCGCAGGCGCTGGAGGCCTACGACCAGTTCGTGGACGAGGCGGGCGGCGGTGAATAGCCGGGACGGCTAGCTGGCCAGATCTTCCAGCGCTTCGCGGTCTTCGATCGCGACTTCGCGGCGGTTGGGCAGCGAGACGACACCGGCTTTCTTGAGCTTGGTGAATTCCCGGCTGACCGTTTCGATCGTCAGCCCCAGCACGTCCGCAATCTGCCCGCGGCTCAGCCGCAGGGCGAAGGCACCCGGCTGCGTGCCGACCTCTTCCTCGACCGGAAATCTGGTCGACAGGTCGAGCAGGAAGGTCGCCACGCGCTGTTCCGCCGTCATCCGGCCGAGCAGCAGCATCCATTTGCGCGTCCGGTCCAGCTCGGCCAGCGTGCGCTCCAGCAGCTTGTGCTCAAGCTTGGGATGTTCGCGCGCGAAGCGGTCGAAATCGGCGCGGCGGAACACGCAGACCAGCACATCGGTCAGTGCCTCGACCGAATAGGGGGTCGACTGGCCGAACGGGCGACCGATGAAATCGGCGGGAAAGGCGAGGCCGAGGATCTGCTCCTTGCCGTCGGCGGTGCTGGTCGAGAGCTTCAGCATCCCTTCCACGACATTGGCGACGACGACCGCATCATCCCCCTCCCACAGCAGGTTTTCACCCGCGCTGAGATGGCGGCGCTGGCCGATCGCATTGAGCGCGATGATCTCTTCATTGTCGAGATCGCCGCAGATCGCGCGGTTGCGAACCGTGCAGGCGTCGCAGAAATTCGCGGTGCGGGAGAGGAAAGGTTCATTCATTGCTGCTCAGCGCCATAACCGGTTTGACGATGCGGGTGAAGGCTCGCAGTGTAAGACCGTGACTAGGCACAGGTTTTGTGCCGCGCAGTCAGCGATCCTGCCCCAAACCCAGCGTCACGAACCGCTCCAGCAGCCACGATGTCGCCGGGCCCGGGGCCGCATCGGCGCGATGGATGGCGGAAAAGCGGAAAGGCCCTCCGGTATCGTCGGGCATGGCCAGCCTGACCAGCGTGCCCGCAACCAGATCCCCCTCGATCATCGGCAGCGGCATGTTGCCCCACCCGATCCCCTCGCGCAGCAGCGCGTGTTTCGCGCCGAGGTCCGCCAGCCGCCACGTGTGCGGGGACTGGACCGCAAAGTCGCGCCCCTGCGTCAGCGGAGAGCGGTCGGTCAGCACCAGCTGGATATGGTCGCGCCCTGCCCCCGGCTTCAGCCTGGTTGCGCGGGCCAGCGGATGGTCGGGCGCGGCGACCGGCACCAGCAGGACCGAGCCTGCCTCCACCCGGTCGAGCCCTTCGATCCCGGCGGCGACCGGCCCGGCAATCCCCAGCCCTGCCTTGCCATCGAGCACCAGCGCGGCGACCGCGCCCAGCGCCTCGACATGCAGGCGCAGCGGCACGGTCGGAAATTCGCTGGCGAAGCCGCGCAGCACCTGCGCCAGCCGCTCGGCAGGCAGCATCACGTCGACCGCCAGACTGACCTCGGCCTCCAGCCCTTCAAGCAGGCCCTTGGCCCGCGCGCGCAATCCGGCGAGCCCGGCGGCGACCACCCGCGCATCGGCCAGGATCGCCTCGCCTTCCTTGGTCAGCACCGGTTTCTTCGTGCCCTCGCGCGTGAACAGCGTCAGGCCGAGCTGCGCCTCGAGATTGCTCACCCCATAGCTGATGACCGACACCGCCCGGTTCAGCCGCCGTCCGGCGGCGGCAAAGCTGCCCTCCTCGACCACGGCGAGGAAGATCTGCAGCTGGTCGAGCGTGGGGGAGCCGGGTTCGGACATTTCGACTTTCTCGAACAATTGGATCGAACTTATCCCACTTCGCAGCAGGGGTGCGCAAGTCTAAATCTGAACCAACGCAGCGGAACCGGCACCTGCCGATGTCCGCCAAAGGCAAGGAGAATCGCAATGATCGAACTGCGTCCTTTCGATAGTCTCGGTGGCGAAAACCACGGCTGGCTCGATGCCAAGCATCACTTTTCTTTCGCCAACTACCACGATCCCGCGCGCGTCCACTGGGGCAATCTGCGCGTGTGGAACGACGACACGATCCAGCCGCACACCGGCTTCCCGCCGCACCCGCACCGCGACATGGAAATCATCACCTATGTCCGCAAAGGCGCGATCACGCACGAGGACAGCCTGGGCAACAAGGGCCGCACCGAAGCGGGCGACGTTCAGGTGATGAGCGCGGGCACCGGCATTCGCCATTCGGAATATAACCGCGAGGACGAGGTGACGCAGATCTTCCAGATCTGGATCATCCCGACCAGCGAAGGCGATGCCCCACAATGGGGGGCCAAGCCCTTCCCCAAAGGCGACCGCGCGGGCCAGTTCGTGACGCTCGCCAGCGGTTACGAGGAAGACGCCGACGCCCTGCCGATCCGCACCGATGCGCGGGTGGTGGGCGCGACGATTCGCTCGGGTGAGACGGTCGAATACCCGCTCGGCGCCAACCGCAAGGCCTACCTCGTGCCCGCAACCGGCTCGGTCGAGATCGACGGGCAGACCGTCAACGCACGCGATGGCGCAGCGATCAGCGATCTCGATGTGCTGCGGATCACCGCCAGGGAAGACAGCGAAATCGTCCTCGTCGACGCGGCCTGAAACCTCTCACAAGAAAAGGAACACCCCATGACCAATATCCTGCATGTCACCGCCAGCATCCGGAGCGGAGAATCCGTCTCGCGCAAGCTTGGCAATAAGCTGGTCGAGAAGCTCAGCCAGGGCACCGACGCCACCATCGTGACCCGCGATCTGGCGGTCAACGACCTGCCGCTGATCGACGCGGACCGCTTTGCCGCCAACCTGACCCCGCCGGCCGATCGTGACGAGAAGCAGCAGGCGCTGGCAGACGTCGCCGACGCGCTGATCGCGGAACTGCAGGGCGCCGATACGCTGGTACTCAGCCTGCCGGTGTACAACTTCACCATGCCCTCCACGCTCAAGGCGTGGGCCGATCTGGTCGCGCGCGCCGGGACCACGTTCCGCTATACCGAAAGCGGCCCGGAAGGCCTGCTGACCGGCAAGAAGGCCTATGTGGTGATTGCCAGCGGCGGCACGCCGATCGGCAGCGAACTCGACTTCCTGACCCCGTGGCTGCGCCACTTCCTCGGCTTCCTCGGGATCACCGATGTCGAGATCATTGCCGCCGATGGCATCATGGGGATCGATGGCGAGCAGAAGATCGAAGCGGCCGCGCAGACCATCGAGACGCTCGCCGCCTGACGGCAAGCGCCTGAACGCTAACGTCCGCCGGGGTGCAGCAATGCGCTCCGGCGGATGATTATATCCGATCTGCCCCCGTAGTGCCGACTTGCTGGTCCTGAGGGACATTCGGCACCAGGATCAGCACGCCCTGCTCCACCCGCCACTGCGCCAGCCGACTGAGCAGGTTCATCCCGATCACATTGGTCTCGCCGATATTGGGCGCGAGCACCGCGTCGAGTCCGAAGGCGGCGACATTACCGAAGCGCAGTTCCTCGATCGTGGTCGTGCCGACCGAGATCGTGCCGTTGGCGGTGGTCATCATCACCGGCAGGCGATCGCGCCGCTCCTCCAGCCCCGCCGCGCGTGCGGTTGGCTCCGAAATCGCGGTCAGCGTCGCGCCGGTATCCACCAGGAAACGCGCGGGCACGCCGTTGACCTCTGCGTTGAGCCAGTAATGCCCGTCCGGCGAAAGCTCCACACGCGTCTCCCCGCCGACCACGCTCTGTTCGGGCAGGCCGACCTCCGACATCGCGACATCGAACCGCGGGTCGAGCCGGGCGAGCTGGAGCACGATCAGCACCAGCACGCCGCACAGCACCAGCGTGCTGCCGGTGCTGACGATCCGCCCGATAAGGAGATCGCGCCGGGCGAGCGCAGCGCCCAGCCAGCCGATCAGCATCGCGGCAACCGCGATGATCAGCAGGCCGCTTTGCGGGATGCTGCCTATACTGGCGGCCAGCCGGTCGAACACAGGGGCGAAGTCCATCATCGCAATATAGGCCACACTGGCGTGCTAATCCATGAACAGGATGGCGAGGACGAACGCTCAGGGCGCGCTGCGCGGGATGCTGGCTTCGGCGAGGACCACGCTGAAGCGCTCCTCCCGGTCGAGCCAGCGGCCCACCGGTGTCCACTCGCCCGCCAGCAGCTGCTTGTCCGCGCTGCGCCGGTCGAACTTGTGGCTGTTTTCCGTGTGGATCGTCTCGCCCGCCTTCATCGCGAACTCCTCGCCTGCGATTTCGAAGGCGATGTCCTCCTGCGCGACAAGATGCATCTCGATCCGCGCGAACTGGTCGTTCCAGCGTGCGGCATGTTCCAGCTTGTCGACCGGAATTGTCCCGCCCAGCTCACGGTTGATCCGCCGCGCGAGGTTGAGATTGAACTCGGCCGTCACCCGCCCCGCATCGTCGTATGCGGCTTCGAGCACGCGGGTGTCCTTGATCAAATCCATCCCGACCAGCAGCATGGAACCTTCGCCAAGCGTCTCGCGCATGGTGCGCAGCAGATCGGTCGCGGTGCGCGCAACCATGTTGCCGATGGTGCCGCCGGGGAAGAAGCCGAGCTTGGGCATCTCGGCCACTTCCTCGGGCAGTTCGACGCGGCGCATGAAATCGGCCTCCACCGGGAAGACCGGCAGGCCGGGGAACTTGGTCGACAGATCGGCGGCGGCGGCGCGCAGGAAATCGCCTGCAATATCCAGCGGCACATAGGCCGCAGGGTCGATTGCGCTGAGCAGAGCGGGCGTCTTCACCGACGATCCGCTGCCGAACTCGACCACGGCGCGCCCCGGCCCGATCGCCTCGGCGAAGTCCGCCCCGCGCTCCTGCAGAACCTGCGTCTCGGCGCGTGCGGGGTAATATTCCGGCACTTGGGTGATGTCTTCGTAAAGCTGAGATCCGGCATCGTCGTAGAGCCAGCGTGCGGGGATCGCCTTTTGCCCCTCGCGCAGGCCCGACAACACGTCGGAGCGAAACGCACGGTCGACGCCAGACTCGTCGAGGTCGACGAGCTTGAGCCCGGTTTGATCGGTCATCAGATGTCCTTCGCGAGCCTGAGGCCGGTGAACTGCCAGCGCTGGTGCGGGTAGAAGAAGTTGCGATAGGAGGCGCGCGAATGGCCGCGCGCGGTCGCGCAGCTCGCCCCTTTGAGGACGAACTGCCCGCTCATGAACTTGCCGTTATATTCGCCCACCGCGCCTTCTGCCGGCTGGAAGCGCGGATAGGGCAGATAGGCGCTGCGGGTGAACTGCCAGCAATCGCCGAACAGTCCGGCCGAGCCGACCGGATGGACCGGGCCTGCAGCGTCGAGCTGGTTGCCTTCGCCCGGCTCGTGCGCGGGCGCTTCCTCGGCATGCTGTCCGCGCGCGACCGCTTCCCATTCGAACTCGGTCGGCAGGCGGTATCCCGCCCACGAAGCGAAGGCATCGGCCTCGTAATAGGAGATGTGCGTGACCGGTGCATGCGGGTCGCGCGGCTGCCACCCGGCGAGCGTGAAGTGCTCCGCCCCTCTATCGCCATCGCGCCAATAGAGCGGTGCTGCGATGCGGTTCTCCTGCACCCAGGCCCACCCGTCGCTAAGCCACAGCGCGGCGTTTTCATACCCGCCATCGGCGATGAAGGCATCCCATTCGGCATTGGTGACGAGCGTGTCGGCCAGCGCGAAAGGCTCCAGCAGCACACGGTGACGCGGCCCTTCGCAATCGAAGGAGAAGCCCTCACCCTTGTGGCCGACCGCGCCGATCCCGCCGGGATGCCCGGTCCAGCCGCGCTCGCGCGCCTCGGCCGCGGGCAGCTGCGCGTCGAACATCGCGGGGCCCAGCGGGTTCTCGAACAGCGCGTGCTTGATGTCGGTCAGCAGCAATTCCTGGTGCTGCTGTTCGTGCGCGACGCCCAGCTCGATCAGCGGCGCGAGGTCGGGATCGCCCAGCAGCTCGCCCATCGCCTGCGTGACGGCGGCCCGCCAGTCGAGCACTTCGTCTACACTCGGGCGCGACAGCATGCCGCGCGAAAACCGCCCGATCCGCGCGCCTTCGGCTTCGTAATAGGAATTGAACAGGAACGGCCAGCGTTCGTCGTGCAGGGTGTAATCCGGCAGGTGGTCGCGCAGCAGGAAGGTTTCCCAGAACCACGTCGTATGCGCCAGATGCCACTTGGCGGGCGAGGCGTCTTCCATCGACTGGATGGTCGCGTCGCTCTCGCTCAGCGGCGCGGCAAGCGCCTCGGTCAGCGCGCGGGTTGCAAGGAAGCGTTCTTCGAGCGGGCTCTCCTCGCTCGATGTTCGCAGTCTGGTTGAAGCCACGGATTCTCTCCCACTTGGCGAGCAATCCTGTCCCACCCTAGGGCAAGGAATGCAGCAGGGGAAACCCGGTTTCCGAAATTATCCTTTGTGCAGTCGAGAGGTCTGTCTTGGGCCGTCGCGCCAGCGAACCTTGAACCTACGCCGCCGCAGCCGCGCGATCGACCTGCGGCTGGAGCATCTCGGCGATCGAGAACGCCAGCTCCAGCGCCTGCGCCGCGTTGAGGCGCGGGTCGCAATGCGTGTGGTAGCGGCTCGACAGCTCGTCGTCGGTGATCGCGACTGCGCCGCCGACACATTCGGTCACGTTCTGACCGGTCATCTCCAGATGGACCCCACCCGGATAGCTGCCTTCGGCCCGGTGGACCGCGAAGACATCCGCCAGCTCGGCCTTGATCCGGTCGAAGGGCCGCGTCTTGTAGCCGCTTTCCGATTTGACCACGTTGCCGTGCATCGGGTCGCTCGACCACACCACCGGGTGCCCTTCCCGGCGCACTGCGCGGATCAGCTTGGGCAGGTTCGCCTCGACCTTGTCGTGGCCGTAGCGGGTGATCAGGACCATCCGCCCGCTCTCGCGGTTGGGGTTGAGCGTATCGAGCAGCCGCAGCAGCACATCGGGATCGAGGCTCGGCCCGCACTTCACCCCGATCGGATTGCGGATGCCACGCATGAATTCGACATGCGCACTGCCTTCGAACCGCGTGCGGTCGCCGATCCACAGCATGTGCGCACTGGAATCGTACCACTGCCCGCTGTTCGAATCGCGCCGCGTCATCGCCTGTTCGTAAGGCAGCAGCAGCGCTTCGTGGCTGGTGTAGAAATTGGTGCCCTGCAACTGCGGCAGCTCGCTCGGGTCGATCCCGCAGGCGGCCATGAAGTCGAGCGCTTCGGTGATCCGGTCAGCCATGGCGGAGAATTTCTCCGACCATTGCGAACGGCCCATGAAGTCGAGCGTCCAGTCGTGCACCTGCCGCAGGTTGGCATAGCCGCCGCCCGCGTAGGCGCGCAGCAGGTTGAGCGTGGAGGACGCCTGATAATAGGCGCGGACCATGCGCTGCGGATCGTTGCGCCGCGATTCGGGCGTGAACTCGATCCCGTTGACGTTGTCGCCGAAATAGCTCGGCAGGGTGACATCGCCCTGCGTCTCTGTATCGCTGGAGCGCGGCTTGGCGAACTGGCCCGCCATCCGGCCGACCTTCACCACCGGCAGCGACCCGGCATAGGTCAGCACGACCGCCATCTGCAGGATCACACGGAAGGTATCGCGGATCGTATCGGGCGCGAATTCGGCGAAGCTCTCCGCGCAATCGCCCCCTTGCAGCAGGAACGCCTGCCCTGCCTCGACCCGCGCCAGCTCGCCGCGCAGCGCATCGGATTCGCCTGCAAAGACGAGCGAGGGGCACGCGGCCAGTTCGCTCTCGGCTCGCGCCAGCGCGTCTGCATCTTCATAGGCGGGCAGGTGCTTCGCCTCGAAATTCGTCCAGCTATCGGGGCTCCATTGGGAAGCCATGGCACTATGCTCTTTTTGGTTCGATCGGTTCGCGTATGCAAAACGACTGGCAATTGCGTTGCGCGCACGCAAGCCTAATTGTTCTTTGCCGGCTGTCGATCTGCCTTTGCGAAACCCTCACTCGGGCAGATCGGTGCCCTCCGGAATGATCGCGATCTCCAGCGGCTCGCGCGCTTCGAGATATTTCGCGGCGAGCGCCTTCATCCGATCCGGCGTGGTCATCGAGTAATCGTCGAGCAGCGTGCGGATCACCCCGATGCGCGAGGGATCGCGGGTGGAGCCGCGCAGCTGCCACATCCAGAAGCCGTTGCCGGTGGTCGCACGCAGAATTGTCTGGCGCAGCGGTTCGGTCACGCGGGCAAGCTCGTCCGCGGTCGGGCCGGTGGTCGCCAGATCGCGCGCGATCTCGTCCGCCGCCGCGTAGAACGCGGGGATATCGTCCGGGCGCAGCTGGGCGAGCGCGATGATCGTGCCGCCGCCGACATCGTCGTTGGGCCAGTCCACCCGCACCTGCGGCGCGTAGCTGGCACCTGCACGCTCGCGCATCTCGTCGAACAGCCGGTTCATCATCAGCTGGCCGAGGATTTCGAGCTGCCGCCCCTCGCGCACCTGCGCAAGGCCGCTGCCCGCCGGCCAGGCGACCACTGCAGCGGCCTGGTTGGCATCGCCGCGATGGTACAACACCTTGCGCGCGCCAGCCTCCGGCACCTCGGGATTTGCAGCAAGAGTTGCAGGATCGATGGCCTCGCGCGGGGGCAGTGCGCCGAAGCTGGTCTTCAGCGCTTCGATCGCCTGTTCACGCTCGAAATCGCCGAAGATCAGGACCTCGATCGGGCCCTTCTTCAGCAACGGCTCCCACACCTTGCGGAAGCCTTCCGGCGTGGTGCCCTCGACCATCTCCGGGCTCGGCGTCGCGAAGCGCGGATCGCCGTTGCGGATCAGCGTTTCGAGATCGCGGTTGAGCAGGCCGGCAGGGCTGGTCGCATAGGTATCGTAGGAAATGCGCGCCGCCGCCTTGGCGCGGATCACCGGCCGCGCGTCCCACTCGGGCTGCGCCAGCTTGGCCGCGAACAGATAGAGCTGGTCGGCCAGATCCGCCGCGCGGGTATCGGCGGAGAAGGTGAAGTTGGCGAGATCGACGGTGAAGTTGAACCCGAACTTGCGCCCCGTCGCCAGCCGGTCGAGATCTTCCTGGTCGAGCCCGGCGAGGCCCGAACTGATCAGCGCGGTTTCGCCGAGCGGGATATAGGCTGCGCTATCCTTGTCGAACGCGCGGATACCCGCGCCCCAGTGGACATTGACCGCGACCCGGCCCGGCTCTGCCTGGTTGGGCCACAGCAACGCGGTAACGCCGTTGGACAGCTCAACCCGCTCGATATCGAGCACGCCGAGCGGGCCCTCTTCCACGACTGCACCCGGCGTGCCGATCTTGGGCAGATCGTCGAAAGAGACCGTGCTGGCGGCGATGCGCGCGGACCCATCCGCCGCGACCGGCGCGGCCAGCGCCTTGCGCAACTGCTCGGCAGTGGCTTCGCCTTCCTGCGGGGTCACATAGGTGCCGCGGATCACCTCGCCATCGAACAGCTTGCGCGTGCGCTCGAGGATCGCCTGCGGGGTCACCCGTTCACGCATCCCGCGAAAAATATCAAGCACCGTCTGCGGCGAGGCGACGGTTTCGCGGATATCGACCGCGTTGACCAGCGTATCGGCAATCTGCGCGCCGGGTTCGACATCGGCTTCCTCCACTCCGGCCACGAAAGCGACCTCGAATTCCGAAATCTCGCGGGCGAGTTCTTCCTCGGTCGGGGGATTGGTGGTCGCATCGGCGATCACCGCGCGCACGTCTTCCAGCGCGGCCTGCCAGTCCTGCGTCAAGGGCGCGAAGCTGACGAAGGTTGCGTCGGCGCTGCGGCTGACGTCTTCCTGCTGGACCTGCGCGTAGAGGTAGTCGCCGCCGCCGCGCGCACGCGCTTCGAGCCGCCGGTTGATCAGGGACTGGGCGAGCGAATCCATCAGGATGCCCTCGTTATAGGCAATCGTATCCTGCACCGGACGCCATGGACGCATCACCCCATAGGTGAGCGAACGCGGCAGATCGGGTTCGACGATCACGGTCGTCTCGCCCACCGGATTGGCGGGATCTGCCCCCGCCGGAGCCTTCGGGTCGCCGAAATCGGGCGCGGATGCGTCCTTCCCATCGACGTTCCAGTCGCCGAAATACTTCTCGATCAGGCTGGCGAGCGCGACCGGGTCCGCATCGCCCGCGACCGCGATCACGGTCTTCTGCGGGCGATACCAGCGCTTGTAGAACGCCCCGACCGTATCGGCATTGGCGGCAAGCAGCGTCTCCTCGGTTCCGATTGGGGTCCGGTCGGCGAGGCGCTGGCCGTTGAAGAAAGTCTCGCGGCTGGTGGTTGCCACGCGTTCGCCCGCGCCACCGCCACGCTCGCGCTTTTCGGCGAGCACGATCGGCACTTCGGTGCGCACGTTGACCTCGTTGATGACCGGGGCCTGCACCATGCCCGAGAGCAGGCGGAACGCCTCGTCCAGCTTGGCGGGAGAGGCTTCGGGCAGGTCCAGCTGGTAAACCGTCTGCGTCGGGCTGGTCACCGCATTGGTATCATTGCCGAAGGTCGCGCCCAGCCGCTGCCAGGTGGGGATCGTCTCGCCCACATCGAGGTAGCGCGACTGGCGGAACAGCAGATGTTCGAGCAGGTGGGCAAAGCCGCGCTCCTGATCGGTCTCGTAGAGCGATCCCGCGTCGATACGGATGCGGATCGAGACCTGATCGGGCGGCACGCCGTTCTTGCGGGTGGCATAGCGCAGGCCATTGTCGAGCACGCCGAAGCGCCACTGGCGATCGACCGGGACATTGCTACCCTCGTACAGCCACGGGGTTTCGTCGGGCGACTCGAGCGTGGCGGCGGTCGCCTGCGGCACGTCGGCCGCCGGGGTCAGCGTGGCGGCGGCCTGTCCGGGCGCTTGCTTGTTCGTATGCGCGGTGTCGCGCAGCCCGGCGTTCTTCTGCGGGGAGGCCTGCGCCTGTTCGGCCTGCGGTGCGCCCGCCGCCATATCGGGCGCGTCCTGCATTCCCGGGCTCGCGCATGCCGCCGCCAGAAGGGGAAGAAGCAGGGCGAGGCGGCTGAGACCGGAGGAAACGGAGTGCATGTACGTGCCTATAGGGAGGAAAGGCGTGAAGGCCTAATGAACAAAATGGCGGGACCGCGACAGAAATTGCCCATCGGCCAATGATCGTGACGCGCCATCGCTTGTCGCGTTCCCGCCACGCCCCTACATCGGGGGCGATATGTATATTGAAACCGAAACCACACCCAATCCCGCCACGCTCAAGTTCCTGCCCCAGCGGCAGGTCATGCCGCAGGGCACGCGCGACTTTGCCAACCCGGAAGATGCCGAGGCAAGCCCGCTGGCGCAGGCGCTGTTCGACACCGGCGAGGTGACCGGCGTGTTCTTCGGCTCCGACTTCGTCTCCGTGACCAAGGGCGAAGGCGCGCAGTGGACCGAATTGAAGCCGCAGATCGTCGCCGTGCTGCTCGACCATTTCGTCTCCGAAGCGCCGCTGTTCCACGGCGGCAGCGCGGCTGGCATCGCGGTCCCGGCTGAGGATACGCTGACGGTGGAAGAGGACCCGGCCGATGCCGACATCGTCGACCAGATCAAGGAACTGCTGGAAACGCGCATTCGCCCCGCGGTCGCGGGCGACGGCGGGGACATCGCCTATCGCGGCTACCGCGACGGGGTGGTCCATCTCCAGCTGCAGGGCGCATGCGACGGCTGCCCCTCCTCCACCGCCACGCTCAAGCACGGGATCGAGGGCCTGCTGAAACATTACGTGCCCGAAGTCGTTGAGGTGCGGGCGGCCTGATCGGCCCCTCCCCCTCCCCGGACCCGGAAAGAAAAGAACATCCCATGACCAAGCAGTTCCACGGCCACGAATTGTCGCACGAAGCGCTCGAACAGCTGTTCCTCGAAGCGCGCAGCTATAATGGCTGGCTCGACAAGAGGGTGTCCGAGGATCAGATCCGCCACATCTACGACCTGCTGAAGATGGGCCCGACTTCTGCCAACCAGCAGTCGGCTCGCTTCGTATGGTGCCGTTCGGACGAGGCGAAGGAAAAGCTCGCCGCCCACGCGATGGACGCGAACAAGGACAAGATCCGGACCGCGCCCGTCTGCGTCATCATCGGCTACGACATCGATTTCCACGAAGAACTCCCGTGGCTGTTCCCGCATACCGACGCGAAGAGCTGGTTCGAAGGCGATGTCGAGGGGCGGATCACACAGGCCAAGCGCAACTCCGCGCTGCAGGGTGCCTATCTGAAGCTGGCGGCGCGCGCGCTGGGCCTCGATTGCGGGCCAATGTCGGGGGTCGACCTCGAGAAGGTGACCGAAGACTTCTTCGCCGACCAGCCGCAATACCGGGCGGACTGGATCTGCTCGATCGGCTATGGCGACAAGGACTCGATTTTCGATCGCAGCCCGCGACCCGAATTCGAAAAATTCAACCGCATCGACTAGGGTCTTCGACCCAGGGTCGGATGGCGCGGGCCGGAACACGGTCGCGCGCGTTGCAGGGGGCAGACGATTACTGTTGCGCGTACACTGGTGATCGACTGCGCCACCCCGGCGTGTTCGGTTGCGCTGTTTGAAGATGAAGAGCTGATCTCGGGCACGTTCGAGGTGCTCGGTCGGGGCCACGCCGAACGGCTGGTGCCGATGATCGCCGACCTGCCCGAACGCGGGCGGGCATCCAGCATCGCGGTCGCGCGCGGTCCGGGCAGTTTTACCGGCGTGCGGATCGGCCTCGCGGTGGCGCGCAGCCTCGCCTTTGCGTGGGGCGCGACGCTGCAGGGCTATTCCACGATGGCGCTGGTCGCGGCGATGGCGCGGCAGCAGGCGGGCGCGCAGGTGCTGACCGTCGCGATGGAAGGCGGGCACGGAGAATGGTTCGTGCAGGGCTTTGCAGAAGACGGCTCGCCACAGGCAGAGCCCGTCTCCATGCGGCCCGAAGATGCAGTCGCCAGCTTCCCTGCGTCGCTGGTTGCAGGCAGCGTGGCCGACCGCTTCGCCGAACTGGCGGGTTCCGGGACCGCGATCCAGACCTACAGCGATGCCCGCGCCTTTCCCGCACTGGACCAGCACGCGCTCTCGCCGGAAACCGCACCGATCTATGGCCGCGCGCCCGATGCGCGGATGCCGTCATGAGCGCGGACGGTGTCAGCGAAGCCGCGATCGACGCGATCATGCGGATTATGGACGCCGCGTTCGACCCGCAGTGGGGCGAGGCGTGGAACCGATCGCAGGTCGCCTCCGCGCTGATCCTCTCGCATACTCACGCAAGCCTGCTCGGCCTCGACGGCACCGTGCCCGCCGATCCGGACGAAGCGGTCGGGTTCGCGATCGTGCGCGCAGCACCGGGCGAAGAGGAAATCCTGCTGATCGCGGTCGAGCCCGCTGCGCGGCGCTGCGGCGTGGGCCGTGCGCTGATCGCAATGCTGGCCGCCAATGCAAGGCTGCGCGGCGCGGAACGCCTGTTTCTGGAAATGCGGGAGAACAATCCGGCCCGTTCGCTGTACGAAAGCAATGGCTTCGCACCGATCGGCAGGCGCAAGAATTACTATCGGCTGGGTGACGGTGCGCGCATGGACGCGATTACCTTCGGGTTGGACCTCACCGACAAGTAGTTAATACTATCTGCAGACGCTTGAGAAAAAGCAGTCGCGAGCATTGCATTTGGCAAGTGAATCGCACAAGGGGAAATGCGTATGCGGCCCCTCCCCCTCCCACCTCGCATACGAAAACCCTAGAGGATTTAATGGACGAGCAAGAAATGGAAATGACGCAAACGCTTATCGCGTTTACGTCCAACATCGTGGAAGCCTACGTCAGCAACAATTCGGCTGAACTCGACGAAGTGCCGGTGCTGATCAACAATGTCTATTCGGCTCTCAGCAGCCTCGGCGGCGGTGCTACCCAGGAAGAAGAGCGGCCCGAACCTGCAGTTTCGGTGCGCGCCTCGGTCAAGCCCGATTACCTCGTGTGCCTGGAAGACGGCAAGAAGCTCAAGATGCTCAAGCGCTACCTGCGCACGAACTACGACATGAGCCCCGAGGAATATCGCGAGCGCTGGAACCTGCCGAGCGACTATCCGATGGTTGCCCCCAACTACGCCGAAAAGCGCCGCGAGCTGGCGAAAAAGATCGGCCTGGGCCGCACGCCCGGCCAGAAGCGCGGTCGTCGCAAGAAAACTGCCGAATAAGGCAATCCGCCCGCCGGTCGATCTTGCGAAAAGGTCGACCGGCGAGGCCTGATCGGGGCCTAATCGGGGCTGGAGCGGGGCTTGAGCGGGGCTTGAGCGGGCCGCGCACCCCGCCTATGCCTCCGGTGAAAGCCCGAGGAACCCCCAGTGCCCCACAAAATCGATCTCGAACAATTGTGTGCCGACAAGGGCCTGCGCATCACCGAACAGCGCAAGGTCATCGCACGCGTGCTGTCTGACAGCGAAGACCACCCCGATGTGGAGCAGCTGCACGAGCGCGCGTCCAAGATCGACCCCGGCATTTCGATCGCGACCGTCTATCGCACGGTGCGCCTGTTCGAAGAGGCCGGCGTGCTCGACCGGCACGATTTCGGCGATGGCCGCTCCCGCTATGAACCCGCGCCCGAATCGCACCACGATCACCTGATCGACGTCGAAAGCGGCAAGGTGGTCGAATTCGTCGACCCCGAGTTGGAGGCGCTGCAAAAGCAGATCGCCGAGAAGCTGGGCTATCGCCTCGTCGATCACCGGATGGAATTGTATGGCGTCCGCCTCGAACGCGACAACTGATACCCGGTCCGACTGGGAGACCCGGCAGGCCGCCGCGCGGGGCGAGAAGACGCCGATCTCCTTCATGGGCTGGGTCCGGCTATGGACCCGCACCATCGCACTTGTGTTGCTGATGATGCTGTTTGTGGTGCCGCTCTACGTCACCCGCATCTTCACCTACGGATCGCCCTGGCCCAAGTGGTATCTGGCGATTGCCGCGTGGATCGTCGGTGCGCGGGTCGAGCGCCACGGCACGCCGCTGCGCCGCGACGTGTTCTTCGTGGCCAACCATGTCAGCTGGGTCGACATCCTCGCGCTCGCGGGCGCGAGCGGCACCGCCTTCGTCGCCAAGGCGGAACTGGCCAAGGCGCCGCTGGTGGGCTGGCTGTGTTCCTTGAACCGCACCGTGTTCGTCCAGCGCGAGGACCGGCTGCGCGTCGCCGACCAGATCAACGCGCTGCGCGAGGCGCTGATGGACAACTGGTCGGTCACCGTCTTCCCCGAAGGCACAACCACGGATGGGCATTCGCTGCTGCCCTTCAAATCCTCAATGCTCAGCGTGCTGGAGCCGCCGCCACCGGGCGTGCTGGTGCAGCCGGTGGTGCTCGATTACGGTGCGATGGCCGAATGGATCGGCTGGATCGGCGAGGAAGGCGGCCTCAACAACTACAAGCGCGTGATGGCGCGCAAGGGCACCTTCCCGGTCAAGCTGTTCTTCCTCGAACCCTTCAGCCCGATCGAATATCGCGGGCGCAAGGCGATCGCCGCCGAAGCACGGGTACGGATCGAGGAGTGCCTGCGCGAAACGATGGGCCACGAATTGCGCCCCTTCGACCACGACGTCGCCCCGATCCGCTACAGCAAGGCGAAGCTGCCGCCGGTGGAGCCCCCCGCCGATCACGCTTCAACGGACGACCTCCCGACAAACTAAGCCGTACGGCGTCAGAACGCGTTGTGCTTATTAGCCAAAGTTGAGTTCGCACCCCGGCCCACGGGCGCAGCATTGTGCCGCTATGGATGCCAATACGATTACCGACCAGCGGGTCGAACAATTCGAAAACGTGATTAAGGATCGCTCCTTTCCCTGCGTCGGTGCCAAGTCGGCGCTGGCGACGGGGAACATGGAGTTCGTGCTCGCGCGCGATCTCACCAGCGCGTGGAACGACCTCAAAATCCATGAGGCGCTGATGCACTGGGCCAAGCGCGATCTGCCGCCCGACCAGTTACGCAGCCTTGTGGTGATTTTCGATTGCCCGCTCGATCTGGACGAGGTGCAGTTCGAGCATGCTATGTGGGAGCGGATACAATCGCTTTCGGACAAGGACGTGTGGCTCTCGCAAAAGCCCGATCCGACGGTCAGCAGCAATCCGGCCGAGCCCGATTTCTCGCTGAGTTTCGGCGGGCAGGCGTTCTTCGTAGTCGGCCTCCACCCCAACGCCTCGCGCCCCGCGCGCCGCTTCCCCAAGCCATCGCTGGTGTTCAACCTGCACAAGCAGTTCGAATGGCTGCGCTACAGCGGGGTGTACGAGAAGATGCGGCAGCGTATCCTCGACCGGGACGTGTCGCTTGCGGGCGACCTCAACCCGATGCTCGCCCGGCACGGCGAGAGCAGTGAGGCACGACAATATAGCGGGCGCGCGGTCGAAGCGGACTGGGCCTGCCCGTTCCGGGGGCGGACATGAGCGAGACGATCGAGATACCGCCGCGCAGCGGCACCGCCTTCGTGGTGGAGGCTGGACAAGCCTTCACCGTGATCGACCCGCAGGGCACGCAGGTGTCCGACATGGTCGCCTATTCGCGCGACGACGTTCGCGAAGTCATGTCGAACGGTCGCACCTTCGACTACGAAGAGACGATCCACCTCACCACGGGCAACCGGCTGTGGTCCAACCGCTCGAACGTGATGCTGGAGATCGAGGAGGACAGCCTCGGCCAGCACGACTATCTGCTGACCCCGTGCAGCGAGGATACCTTCCGCCATTTCTACCCGGACAAGCCGGTCCATCGCGGGTGCATGGGCAACCTGGCCGAAGCGCTGGCGCCTTACGGGATCGAGCGTGATGCGATACCGACCGCGTTCAACGTGTTCATGAACGTGCCGGTCGACGGCGGATCGGGCAGGCTTTCGGTCGATCCGCCCGCAAGCCAGCCGGGCGAGGCGGTCCGTTTCCGCGCGCATATGGACCTAGTGGTCGGGCTGACTGCATGTTCGGCCTATGCCTCGAACGGGGGCAGCTTCAAGCCGATCCACTACCGGATCGAGGGCTAAGGTTTACCGGGGTGGGCGGCCCGACTAACCGCCGCTTGCCTCGTCCGACGTCGCGTCCGCGATGCGCGACAGAGTCAGGGTGCTGGGCGCTTCGAGCCCCTCAGCCCCTCGATACACTTCGGTCCGTTCCACCGATCCGTCCGCGCGCGCAGCATAGTCGATCGTGAAGGTGTGGCTTTCGCCCTCGTCGAAATCGGTAACGTCGAGAAAACGGAACGCGATGCGATCCGCTTGCCCGGGCAGCGACGCCAGACGCGGCTGATTGCCCTGCGGACAGTAGTGTGTCGCGATGACCCGATCGCCGTCCAGATGATAGACCGTCATCGAATGCAGGCCCGTTGCGGTTTCCCAGCGTTCCACCATCGTATGGCCGCGCGCCGTCTTCTCGAAGACGATCCGCAACGCGTCTGTCTCCGCCACTTGCCACTGGCCCTCCAGCGACGCGATCCACGCGAACTGCTGCTGGGCAGGCGTCGGGGACGCTTCCCCTGCGCCGGCTGGGGATGCAGCGGATATGGCGGACAGGGCGAGCGCGGCCAGGCCAGGGAAAGCATGCTTCGACACGCACGCAATCATGCCTGCCCGCGGAGGATTTACAAGCAGCATGTTTGTTGAGCCTGCCAGCTCCATTCGCTATAGGCGGCGCTTCCCATGAAACCCACCAATCCTCCCAAGACCTACCGGGTCAAAAGCTTCGGCTGCCAGATGAACGTCTATGATGG
This sequence comes from Citromicrobium bathyomarinum, assembly GCF_021021475.1. Lineage (GTDB taxonomy): Bacteria > Pseudomonadota > Alphaproteobacteria > Sphingomonadales > Sphingomonadaceae > Alteriqipengyuania > Alteriqipengyuania bathyomarina. The sequence goes on from NZ_JAINWL010000001.1 coordinate 732,493, forward strand.
CGAGCGGATGGGCGAGCTGCTCGCTGCGCAAGGCATTACCCCCGCGCCCGAGGGCGAGGAGGCGGATCTGGTGGTGCTCAACACCTGCCATATCCGCGAGAAGGCGACCGAGAAGGTTTACTCCGACATCGGTCGGTTGCGGCGCGAAGACGGCACATCGCCGCTGATCGCGGTCGCTGGCTGCGTCGCGCAGGCAGAAGGCAGGGAGATCATGACCCGCGCGCCCGCCGTCTCGATGGTGGTCGGCCCGCAGGCCTACCAGAACCTGCCCGCGATGCTGCAGCGCGCGGTCTCCGGCCAGCGCACGACCGAGATGGACTTGGCCGCAGAGGCGAAGTTCGCCGGCCTCCCCCAGCGCCGCACCGCGCCTGCGGCGGCGTTCCTCACCATCCAGGAAGGCTGCGACAAGTTCTGCACCTATTGTGTCGTGCCCTATACCCGCGGCGCGGAAATCAGCCGTTCCTTTGCCGAACTGGTCACCGAGGCGCAGCGGCTGGTCGAAGGCGGCGCGCGCGAGATTACGCTGCTGGGCCAGAACGTCAGCGCGTGGAGCGGCGAGGACGCGAAGGGCCACCGCACCGGCCTCGCCGGGCTGGTCCGCGAGCTGGCGAAAATCGACGGGCTCGCGCGCATCCGCTACACCACCAGCCACCCGGCGGATATGGATGAAGAGATCATCGCCGCGCATGGCGAGCTCGACAAGCTGATGCCCTATCTCCACCTGCCGGTGCAGGCGGGCAACAACCGCGTGCTCAAGGCGATGAACCGCAGCCACACGGTCGAAAGCTACCTCCAGCTGCTCGAACGCTTCCGCGCCGCGCGACCCGATCTGGCGCTGAGCGGCGATTTCATCGTCGGCTTTCCGGGTGAGACCGAGGCCGAGTTCGAGGATACGCTCAAGGTGGTGGACGAAGTCCGCTACGCACAGGCGTTCAGCTTCAAATATTCGCCCCGCCCCGGCACGCCCGCTGCGGGCATGGACGGGCAGATTGCTCCGGACGTGATGAAGGACCGCCTCGCCCGGTTGCAGGACCGCCTCAACCGCGACCAGCACGCGTTCAACACCGCCAGCGTCGGCAAAAGTTGCGAAGTGCTGGTCGAGCGAAAGGGCAAGCTGCCGGGCCAGTGGCTCGGCAAGTCGCCGTGGCTGCAATCGGTGTTCTTCGAGCGCGAGGACACGCAGGTCGGCGATCTGGTGCAGGTCAGGCTGGAAGAGGCCGGGCCGAACTCGCTACGCGGCGAATTGCGCAAGCCCGCGCTGGCCTGATGCCTCTTGCGGGCCTGCTCAGTCCGCGCCGCTCTCGCCAAAACTCCGTTCCAACCGTCGATACATCGTCCACGTCGCATCGTGGATTTGCGCATCGTCGGCCGTGGCGGGCAGGCGATAGACCGCCTCGAGATAGGCGCGGTCGAAAATGGTCAGGTCTTCTGGCGCTTCGAGATCGTCGTCGAACAGCGACAGGATCGTGGGGATGCCGGTAACCCCGCCCCCCGTGGTGTCATTGATCGAGACGAAGGTGCGCATCGCAGCGTGATCGGCAAGCTGCTGCAGCGTCTTGCCCGGCACGCGCTCGCTGTCGATCACGATGATCGCGCCGGTCATCTCGACGCGCACCTGGTTGGTCAGCCGCGAGCTCGAATACTGACTGTTCAAGGGCACTTCGATGTTGTTGATCTTGTAGGAGGTGAACTCGCGCCCGTCCTTGCCTTTCACATGCGTGCCATGCCAGGCCTGCACCGCGCCATTGCCGAGCTTGATCCGCTCGTATTCGTAATCGCGCAGGGTCGCGAACAGCTTGGGCTCTGCCTCGCGCAAGTCATCGAGGTTTTTCGCGCCGTCGCGCACGAAAGTGACAAGCACGTTGACCAGGCAGCCATCGCCGCCGACGGGAACGTCGATTTCACGCGCGGTCTCTTCCATGCGCGCGATCAGGGTGCGGGCATAGTCGGCCTTCATGCCCATCACACCGAAGCAGACTTGCGAGTAGAATTTGGAAATCGGCTTGTCATAGCAGGCCCGGCGGGTGATCGCGCGGGTCATAGTTTCGACCGCTTGCTCGCGTTCGCGGACGCCTTCGACCACGATATCGTCGATCGGATCGGGTGTGGTTTCCTGTGCCGCGAGTGGCATGGAAAGCAGCAGAGGGCTGACGATCAGCGCGGCGTACGTCTTGCAAGGCATGGCAACGACTCCCTTGATCGCCGCCAGCATGCCCTGTTTTTCCAATTCAGCCCAGCCACTCTTGCGCCTGCGAAGACGCCCAAGGGCAACCACGCTCGCAGCTTCGAGCGCGAGACCACGCAGATCGGCGATCTGGTTCAGGTCGCGCAGGAAGAGGCCGGGCCGAACCCTCTGCGCGGCGAACCGCTTGCACAGCCGGCCTTGGCCCGAACCCGCGCGCTAGTCGTCGTAGCCGTCGATGTCGGGCAGGCCTTCCAGCTTGCGATACATGGTCCAGGTCGCGTCGTGGATCTGGCTGTCGTTCGCGGTGGCCGGAAGGCGATAGACCGTCTCCAGATAGGCGCGGTCGAAGGTCGTCATCCCGTCGGGCGCGTCGGTCCCCTCTTCGAACAGCGAGAGGATCGTCGGGATGCCGCTGGCCCCGCCGGTGGAGGTATCGTCGATCGACACGAACGCGCGCATCGATGCGTAGTCGGCCAGCTGCTGCAGCGTCTTGCCCGGCACCCGGTTGCTGTCGATGATGACGATCGCACCGGTCATGTCCACGCGCACCTGCTTGGACAGGCGCGAGGAGGAATACTGGTTGTTGAGCGGCGCGTCGCCCATCCCGCTATCGGTAAAATCGCGCCCGTCCTTGCCCTTCAGCTGCGTGCCGTGCCACGCGCGCACCGCGCCGTTGCCGCGCTTGATCCGGTCGTATTCGTAGTCGAGCAGCGTGGCGAACAGCTTGGGCTCGGCCTTGCGCAGTTCGTCCAGCTCCTGCTCGCCGTCCTTCACGAAGGCGATCAGGATATTGGGCTGGCACCCCTCGCCGCCGACCGGCAGGTCCACGCTGCGCGCGTTCTCTTCCATCCGCGCGATCAGAGTGCGGGCGTAGTCCGGGGTCATTCCGATCACCCCGATGCAGACCTGCGAGTAGAATTTGGAAACCGGCTTGTCGACCCGCGCCCGGCGCGTGATCTGGCGGGTCATCGCCTGGACCTGCTCTTCCTTCTCGCGGATACCCTCGACGATGATCTCCATCCCCTGGGCGGACGCGTCGGGCTCGGCCTCTTGCGCAGGCTCCTGCGCGGCAACCGGCGAAACGAAAGCAACAGCCAGACCGAAGGCTGCGAGCGGGAAGAGGCGGCGCATGTTCAGGACTCCAAGCGGGGGTGCCGCATGCAGTACCAGCCAAGCCGCTGCTTACAAAGACTGAGGGCGCGCCCTTTCGACGAACGACGCCCGGCGCTCCGCGAAGGGAGCGCCGGGCGCGCATACTGGCATTCACATCACCAGAAGAAGCGGTCGTACACCACCAGCACGCGGCCGTTGCGGGTGTCGATCAGCAGCACATCATTGCCGTAGCGGATGTAGCGCTGGTAGCCGTAGCGCGGCTGCGGCAGGTAGTAGTCGTAAGGGTCGACCCAGTAGCGCGAGCCCCAGAACAGGTTCGAGTTGAGCCGCCCGCCGACCCGCACCGGGCGATAGGCGAGCCCACGCGGGGCGTAATAGGAACCCCGGCGGAAGGCATTGCGCTCGGCCTGCCGGTATGCGCGCCAGTCGCGGTAATCGCGGCGCGCCTGGCGATAGTCGCGGCGGTCGTCACGACGGTCTTCCCGCCAGTCGCGGCGGTCCTCGCGCTGGTCCCGACGCCATTCGCGGCGGTCATCGCGGCGATCCTGACGCGCATCGCGACGATCGTCGCGCCATTCTTCACGCCGGTCCTCGCGCGCCTCGCGGCGGTCGTCACGCCGGTCGTCGCGGCGCTGCTGCGCGGCATAGGCTTCGCGCGATTCGAGCCGGGCATTCCACGCCGCCTGTTCGGCGGGGCTACGCTGCTGGGCACTGGCAGCGGTGGGCAGGACCAGTCCTGCGGCAACCGCCATGATCACAAGATTTCGCATTCCGGTCACTCCTGAACAATGCCCACCACCGGGCATGCGTTCATATTTACGCCGCTCAATATGAACGCATGGCGCATGAGGCCGTTCAGGATCGCATTTTTTGTGTCGCGCAATGTATCGCGCGGTCGTCTGGCACGACAACCGCGCGATCGACTACATCGAGTTCAGCGCTTCAACAGCGCCTACTCGCTCAAGAGCGACCCGACATCGTCCTGGATATAGGCCACCACCGCGCCTTTGCGTCCATCATCCCCCGGCTCTCCGGAGCCGAGATCGACCGGGTTTGCCGCGGGGCCCTCACTGCCGGCCGGTGGGCCATCGCAAGTACCCGGCCATGATCCGCGCGACCCTCCTTTCCCTTTTGAGCCGGGAGCTCCGGGGCTGCCCGCAGATCCCCCTTCACCACCCCAATTGCTGATCGATGTATATTGCAGAACGTCGATCACTGAACGCGGACCGACGAAGTTGACGTTCACCCCGTTGCTCCCATTGCCGCCATCGCCGCCGCGGCCGCCGCTGCCAGCGCGTCCACCATCGCCGCCGCCACCAGGCCCCCTGCTACAGATGCCCAGCCTGGCCTTGCCATCTCGCCCGTCGCCGCCGGCTTGCCCATCGCCGCCGCGCCCGCCATCGCCACCTTCGCTCCCGTCGATACCCGGCATCCATATCCTGAGATTGACTTTGGTCGAGGAAGGATCGGACGAGCCCTGCGCACCGATGCGGTTGGTGATGATCCAGATGTCCGGCAGACTGATGGTCTCGCCCTTGCGCCCAGTGGCCCCGCTCCGGCCAGTGACCCCGTCCCTGCCGTCTCTGCCGTCACGGCCCGCCTTCGGGTATGCGGCGGCCTGATCGGGCGCGTCCGGCTTGTTCGCCTGCACATCGATCGGCCGCATGATTTGCGCCCCGACCTCCGCATTGGCGAAGAGAATTTCTTCGGCGAAGAAGATTACACGAGGCCAGTCGAACTTGCTGATCTGAGCGATCGCCCCTCGGTTGAAAACGATTTTATCGGCGACGATGACCGGACGATCGATCGTTTCGGTACCGACATTGAATATCGTTTCCCGCTCGGCTGACTTGAGGGCGGTAAAAATCGGCTCCGGCAATTCGCTCTCCGAAATCTGGAGAGCATCGACAGTCGCCTCCTCCCCCTCTTGAGCAGACAACGGAGTCAGAGCTGCACAGGCTACCGCAGTTGCGAGCAAGATCACCTTACTATTCATCATTCCCTCCCCTTACCGTGATGATATTTACATTGATTTACTCGGAATATAAACCTCCGCATAATTACCCAAGACCAGCTCTACTTTTTTTGGCCTGCCTCCCACCGCGTGACAAGGCGATGACTTTCCACCGGCGCGAGATGCTGCCGCTTGCCTCCCCCGCCGCGCGCCTTACATTCGGGACTCGCAATGCCTCGAGCCTGAAAGGAGCGCATGGGCCGCAGACCAACTCGCGCCGGAGAGCCCCGGCTTTCCCCGCCACCGCACCCCCAGCGCGAAGTACGCCGCGCACGGGCCGAAATGAATTTCGAGAACCAGTCGCTGCTGGTCCCGCTGTTCGGCCAGTTCGATGCCAACCTCGTGCAGGTGGAAAACCGCCTGTCGGTGTTCATCTCCGCCCGCGGCGACAAGGTGATGATCGAAGGGCCGGAGGATTCGGTCGCCCGCGCGCGCGACGTCCTGCAGGCGATGTACGACAAGCTGGCGCTGGGGCAGGATCTGGACGAAGGCGCGATCGAGGCGATCATCGCGATGACCAACGAACCCACGCTCGACGGGATCATCAAGGGCCGCCGCGCGGGCGAGGACGGCGCGCCGCCGATCATGATCCGCACCCGCCGCAAGACCATCGTCCCGCGCAGCGCGGTGCAGGCGCATTACATGCGCTCGCTCAGCCGCGACGACATCATCTTCGCGCTCGGCCCCGCAGGAACAGGCAAGACCTACCTCGCGGTCGCGCAGGCGGTCGCGCAGCTGACCAGCGGCAGCGTCCAGCGCCTGATCCTCAGCCGCCCGGCGGTGGAAGCGGGCGAGAAGATCGGCTTCCTGCCCGGCGACATGAAAGAGAAGGTCGATCCCTTCCTGCGCCCGCTCTACGACGCGCTGTACGACTGCATGCCGCCCGAGCAGGTGGAACGGCACATCGCCAGTGGAGTGATCGAGATCGCGCCGATCGCCTTCATGCGCGGACGCACGCTGGCCGATGCCTTCGTGATCCTCGACGAGGCGCAGAACACCACGCGCGAGCAGATGAAGATGTTCCTCACCCGCTTCGGCCAGAACAGCCGGATGGTGATCGCGGGCGACCCCCGCCAGGTCGACATCCCCGGCGGCGACCGCATGAGCGGCCTCGCCGACGCGGTTGAGAAGCTGGAAGGGATCGAAGGCTTCGGCACGATCCGCTTCACCAGCGCCGACGTGGTGCGCCACCCTATCGTGGGGCGGATCGTCGATGCGTACGAGGGGACGGGGGAGTGAGAATTTTCCCTCGTCACCCTCGCGAAGGCGGGGGTCCCGCTTAGCTGATGGCCAAGGGCGGTTGGGTCTACATCATGGCCGACCGCTATCGTGGGACGATCTACATCGGCGTGACGGCGGATTTGGCTGCGAGAATTCACCAGCATCGCAAGGGCGACGGCTCAGACTTCGTCATGCGTTACGGACTCAACCGCCTCGTCTACTCCGAACACCACGACCGGATCGAGGACGCTATAGCGCGCGAGAAGGCGATGAAGAAATGGCGTCGCGAGTGGAAAATCCGTCTGATCGAGGGGCAGAACCCGGACTGGTTCGACCGGTTCGGTGATATCCTGTGACGTTGGAAGGAAGCGGGATCCCCGCTTTCGCGGGGATGACGTAGAAGCAAAGAAAAGAGGCGGACCTTTCAGCCCGCCCCCTTTGATCATCGGTCTCAGCCACCCATTCCGTCGACAGCCTTGCTGACGAGGATGTTCACCGCAACGCGGCGGTTCTGCTGCTTGCCGTAGTCGGTGGAGTTGTCCGCCACCGGGTCGGCCTGCGCCATGCCGGTCGGCGTCAGCATGCGATACGGCTTCCAGCCGCACTGCTGCTGCAGGTAGTTCACCACCCGCTCGGCGCGCTTCTCGCTCAGCTCCTGATTGATCTCGTAGCTGCCGGTCGAATCGGTGTAGCCGACCACCAGTAGCAACGCGTTGTCCATCTGGTCCGCCTGCGCGGCGGCGCTGCACAGCTCCGCCTGCGCCTGGCCCGACAGCTTGTATTCGCCGGTATCGAAATAGACGTTGGTCGTGCCCTTGACGTTGTAATTGTCGATATCGGCCACGCGCCCGCGCAGCGCTTCGGTCGCGGCGGTCTGTTCGGCGAAGCCCTGCTCGGTCCCGCGCTGAATCATCGCGGCGGTCTTCAGATCGCTGTCCTTCATGCTGATCCGCTGGGCGATCAGGCCGTCTTCCCACTGCACGGTCCGCACGGTGATGGGCACACCGTTATACAGCTGCTCATCCTCAAGCGACGTCCGCGCCAGGCCGAGGAAGCCGCCGCGTGCCTTGATCTCGGTTTCCGGGGAGACGAACACGACGGTCTTCGCACCGTCTTCGGTCGTCACCTGGATGCGGTTGTCGCTGCGCGCGGAGATGAACCCGTCGATCTCGGGCCCCTCGGGCAGGTTGGAGATCTCGTCGGGAAGCATGCCGGTGACGGTCAGCGTGGTGTCGGCGGTGGTCTCCGCAGAGGTGTCCGCCCACTGCTGCTGTGCCGAAACGCTCGCCGGCATGGCCAGAACGGCGATCCCGCAGACCAGCGCGGCCCTGGTGGAGGTGAAGGTGGAGGTAGAATTGCTCTTCATCATTGCGACTCCATCGAATTGGTCGCGCGAGCCTGTGCTGGCCCGCGAGAATGGAACCGGTCGCCCGTTGCTGGCAGACCGGCGTGTGAAGCCCCCGTCAGAGATGTGACGAACGTCGTCTGACGAGGAACCCCAATGCCGACCCGTTGGGCCGGTTCCGGAGCGATCCGGGGCAACAGACCGATTCACGATGGCTTGAGCCAGAAGAGGGACGGCCCGTGCGCTTTCGCGAATGCGATGTTGGGCCTATTCGCGCGCGCCCGAACGGCGGAAAAGCTCGGGCAGAATGTAGTCCTGATACAGCCGCTCGCTCTTCGCGTGCGCATCGCGCTGGCCGTAATTGGTTGCGGTGATGACCGTGACCGAGCCGGTTTCGGGCTGGATGATCACCTTGTTGCCGCCATTGCCGTTCATCAGCCGCGCGTGCAGCGTGCGATCGCCGAGGGTGAACGGCTGGATCCACAACAGGTAGCCATATTCGTAACCGCGCCCGTCATCGATCGCGACCTGCGGCGTCATCGAGGATTCGATCCAGTCGCGCGGAAGCACCTGCCGCTCGCCCACGCGCCCCTGATCGAGGAAAAGCTGGCCCAGCTTGCCCAGCGTGCGGCTGGTCAGCTCCAGCCCGCCGCCGCCCATCGCCAGGCCCAGCGGGGTGAACTGCCAGGCGATATTCTCGACCCCCAGCGGGCCGAACAGGCGCTCCTGCGCGAACTCCTCCAGCTGCTGCCCGGTCGCATTCTCGACCAGAGCGCCCAGCGCAACCGTGCCAGCGGTGCAGTAGGAGAAGGCGCGGCCATAGGGGCTGTCTTCGGGCCGGGTCTCCCACGCGGCAAAGCCCTTCACCGGCAGGTCGAGATAGAAGCCGACCCAGTCCTCTATCAGATACATCCGCTCCTCATTGCCGCGCGAATACGGGTTCGAGTCGTTGCATTCGGCGATCGAGCTCATGGTCAGCAGGTCTTCCACGGTGACCTGTTCCTTGCGCGGATCGGGATTGACGGGCGCGTAGTCTGGCAACAGGCTGCGGATGCGCGTGTCGCGGGCCAGCCTGCCGTCGCCTGCCGCGATCCCTGCGAGCATGCCGGTGACCGTCTTGGTGGCAGAGCGCGTGTTGCGCAGCGCGTCGGCACCGCCATCGTCGAAATAGCGCTCGGCGACGGTCTCTCCATCCTGCATCACCACCACGCTGGTGATCCCGGCGAAGTCGTCGGTCTGCGCGGCATCGAAGGCGGCGAAGAAATCGGGCGCCTGCTGGGCGAGCAGCGCGCCGGGGGTGAGAAAACACAGTAATGCGGCAATCGGGAATTTCACAGGGTCGGCTCCTTGTTCGGGTATCCCGACGGCCCTGCCCGCATGGCGCGCGCCTTTCTTGTATTTTTCAAACATGGTGCGCGCTTATGCCAGCCCGCTCGCCCGGCGGAACCTGAGCGGGGGCAGGCCTGCCCGGCGGCGAAAGAAGCGGGTGAAATGGGCCTGGTCGCAAAAGCCCAGCTCGAGCGCGATCTGTGCGATCGGCTGCTCGCTGCGGGCGAGCAGGTCGCACGCACGCTCGAACTGGCGCTCGCGAATCAGCTCGCCCGCGGTGCGCCCCCAGGCGGCACGGAAGGAGCGAGCGATGTGAACCGGGTGCATGTCCGCCTCGCGCGCGAGTGCATCCAGCGTGACGCCTCGCGCATCCTCTTCCATCACCATCTCATAGGCGCGGCCAAGCCAGCCGGGGCCAGGTGCATCGTCCGCTGGCCGCGTCTTCGACCGCGCCGTCTCGGCGACTTCTTCGAGCAGCAGCGTGGGCGCATCGAACTCCAGTTCGCCGACCACGCTGAGCATCCGGGCAATGTCGCGCGGGTTGCGCGAGGCGCGCGCGGGGCCTTCGTGAGAGGCTTCGGGCGCGAGGTTCAGGGTGAGAAACCGCCCCTCGGGCCGCAGGAAACGGTCGCGATGCGCGGTACCCGCCGGATTGTCGACCAGGATCGGCGCGCTGGTGACCGGCGGTGCCCCTTGCGCCGAGGTGATGTAATTCCCGCCAAACACGAACACGAGGTGGCGGTCTTCGTGGACATGCGGCTCGATCTCGATGTCGAGCGGTTGGTACACGCCGAAGCGGACATCGCGCACCGTGCGATGGCGGGCCATGTCGCCCCAGATCTGGCCAGGCCCGCGCTGGAGGGACTGCTGCATGCGATCATCCTTTCGGGCAGGATCGACACTGGCAGACTTGCCCGAGGTGGCTCCCCCGTCAATCGACCACAGACATTGATTGTCCGCCCGGTGGCGCGATCAGGTCTTCGCCACAAGCTTGAGGTCCGGCGTGCCGGAAGGCGGCTGGGACGGCGTCTGGCCATCGACGGGCGGTGCGACCTCGCAGCGGTTTCGGCCCAGCCCCTTCGCGCGGTAGAGCGCCTGGTCGGCGCGCCGCAGCGGCCCGCCCATCGCCTCACCGGGCAGCGCGCTGGCCAGCCCGATGCTTACGGTCACCGGGTCGGTCTCTGCGAAGGTGAGGCGCGAGATCGCCAGCCGCATGCTCTCGCAGGTCAGCAGCGCCTCCGCCTCGTCCTTCAGCAGCAGCAGGACGAATTCCTCCCCGCCGAGCCGCGCCAGCCGGGCAGCGGAGGGGCGATGCCGGTCGAGGCAGGTGGCGACCGCGCGCAGCACCTTGTCGCCGACATCGTGGCCGAAGCGGTCGTTGAAGGTCTTGAAATGGTCGATGTCGATCACCGCGACCACCGCCGGCTCGTCCGCCTCGGCAGCGGCCAATTCGTCGAACCAGCGGTCCATCGCGCGTCGGTTGGGCAGCCCGGTCAGCGGATCGGACAGCGCCTGCGCCTGCGTGTTCTGCACCACCGACTGGAGGAAGTTGATGATGATCAGCAGCCCCGCCGCGACCATCAGCACGCCGCTGGTGGTCTGCGAGATCACCGCATACAGCGTGTTGGCATACTCGCCCTCGGTCCGACCACTGCCCAGATAGCTCGCGAAGATCGCCTTGATCGGGAAGTGGACTGTGAGGACCAGAAACAGCACGTAGAGCATGGTGTTGATCGGCGACGGGCGCGCGTGGCGCCTGACCGCGTAGGCGCACAGCGCGGCGGCCATCCCATACCAGCTCTGGAACAGCAGCAGGTTCCATAGCGCGTCGCGCGGCGCATCAAGCGTGAAGAGCCGGTACAGGAACCCGCCCGCCAGAATGGCGATCGCAACCTTCCAGAAGGGTTTGCGGTCGTGGAAATGGGACAGCGCCAGCGCGAGGCCCAGCATCGCGGCCAGGAACAGGGTGAACCCCAGCAACCGCATCGCGTCCGGGTTGACGCCGAACCACACGGCCAGATTCGCCAGCGGGTCCGCCAGGCCGAGCAGGAAGCACAGCGCGAACCAGCGCGCCTTGCTGACCACCGGATGGGCATGGGCCACGGCCATGAAACCTGCGACGAACATGATCGCGATCGACAGGTTCATCAGTAGTGGCAGAATCGCCTGGGGCATTGGTCTGGCAGTTACCTCTTGCGATCGGAGCGCCCCCCACTGCGCGAGAGGTCGCGCGGGTGCTAGCCCCTGCAAGCTTGAGATTGGGTAAAAGCGCGGGGCCAAGGCAAGCGCGTGATCGACCTGTCGGCCGCCGACTTGCGAGGTATCGGCCCGGTCGGACCGGGCGCCGACCGGGTCAGCCCGGCATGATCGGCGAGCTGATCGGGCTCTCTGCATTCGGTTCGTGATTCGCCCCGGATTCGAGCATCACCTCCAGCGCGCAGACCACGCCTTCCGGCTCGAACCGCAGGTCGACCTTGGTTCCCCGCTTGGAGGTTATGCCGGTGCGGATCAGCCGGGTGCCGAAGCCTTCGCGCGGCGCAGACGCCACCGGCGGCCCGCCCCGCTCGCGCCAGGTCAGCGAGAGCACGTCGCAATCATCGCCCGCGTTCACCGACCAGCCGACCTGCACCCTGCCCGCATCATCGCTGAGCGCACCGTACTTGATCGCGTTGGTGGTCAGCTCGTGCACGATCATGGTCAGCGCCAGCGCGACTTCAGGGTTGAGCAGGAAGTGCGGCCCGTCGAGCAGCACGCGCCCGTCGAGTGGGCCGAAGGATGCCGCAACGGTGAGGTCCAGGATCTCGCGCACGCTCGCCGGGCTCCAGCTCGATTCGGTCAGCAACCCGTGCGCCGCGCCCAGCGCATGGAGACGTGCCTTGAAGGTCGCCATCGCGGATGCGGAATCGGGCACGTTGCGGAAGGTCTGCTGGGCGATGCTCTGGACCACCGCCAGCGTGTTCTTGACCCGGTGGTTCAGCTCCTGGATCAGCAGTTCCTGCCGCCCCTCGTACTCGACCTCTTCGGTCACGTCGTAGCCTTGCACGATGATCCCGGTCACCGTCCCGTCCCCGTCGGAAATGGGCTGGAAGATGAAGTTGAGCACGCGCCTGGAGTGGGCAGGGTCGTGGTCGCCGTCGAGCAGCACAGGCTCGCGCCGCCCGATATAGGCTTGGCCGCTTTCGTAAACCCGGTCGAGCGTGGCAATGAAGCCCTGCGCGACGACTTCGGGCAGCGCATCCTCGACCGTCTTGCCCACGATATCTTCGCGCCCGACCAGCCGCAGGTAGGATGCGTTGGCCATCTGGAACACATGGGTCGGCCCACCCAGCACCGCGACGAAGCCGGGCGCCTGCTGGAAGAATTCGAGCAGGCGCTGGCTCTCGCGCTCCAGATTGCGGTTGCGCTCCTGAATTGCCCCCGCCCGGCGCATCACCCCCACTTCGTCGCGGAGGCGGCGCAGTTCCTGCAGTTCGGTTACGTCGACGGTATGCTGGAGGATATAGTCGGGCTTGCCATCGGGCCCGTGAAGCGGGGTGTGCGTCGCGCTCCAGTACCGGCTTTCCATCCCGCCATCGGGGCGCGCAATGTCGTAGCGGATCAGCGCGATCTCGTCCGGCTCGCCCGTCTCGAGCACGTGGTCGAGCGACTCCCGGAGCTGGCGAAAACTCTCCGAATCCGGATCGGCGGGGAAGGCGTCGAACATCTTGCGATCGATGATGTCCTCGCGCGCGCGCATGGTGACCGCGCAGTACGCGCGGTTCATCCACACCAGCCGCAACTCCCGATTCATCAGGACGTACGGGTTCGGTGAGGCTTCGGCCAGTTCGAGAAAATCGATATTCAAGGCGGCCCTTCGCGTTGCGCGGTGTTTCCTAACTCGCCGTAAACGCAAATGTTCCCCGCGGGGTCTCCCGCTGCCGCTATCCGTCTGCCTCATCCAGTCCCGCAAGCCGATGCACATAGGCGGCCACATCGCCAGGCCAGTCGGCGATGTTTGCGGCCAGGGCGGCGTCATCGCCAACGAACAGCGCGCGCAGCGCCTCCTCGTAGCCGGGCTGGTCGCCCGCCAAGTCCGTCATCACGCGATATGTGCGTTCGGCACGGACCCTGCGCGGCACGGGCCGCGTGGGGTGAACAGGGTGAACAGAGTCAGCGGGGGGAGCGGCGACAGCCGCACCGCCCTCCTCCCGCCGCGCCGCATCGATCAGCCGGCGGATCACCTGGGACGCGCTGCCCGGCTGCTGCTCCAGCCAGTCCCAGTGGCGCGGCAGCAGGGTGACCTCGCGCCCGACCACGCCCAGCTTAGGCCGCCCGCGCCCGCGCGGTTTTTCCTGGGCTTGCGCCGGGCCGGGCTTCGCCGCTCCGCGATCCGCAAGCCGGGCCAGTACGTCCGCCTCGCTGCCCCGCAGATCCAGATCTATCACCCTGCCGCTGGCATCGTCGAACACGAGCAGCGGGCCATCGGCACCGTCCCTGTCGGCCTTGCGCACCGCAAGCGCCACCAGGTCTAGCGGGCCGGAGGCGAGCAGGCTGTGGCCTGCAAAGGCAGTTGCGGCGATGTCGGCAGAATCGGTCATGCGCGATTATTGCCCGGATAAAATCCTTGCGTCAATATAACCCGGGTAATAATAGGCCGCGCCGAAAGGAACGAGTCATGAAGGGCGAAGCCCGCAAGGCCGCGATCGCGGCATACAAGGACCGCACGATCGCAACCGGAGTCTACGCGCTGCGCTTCGCCGGGGAGGACCGCGTCTGGGTCGGCGGGGCGAAGGATATTTCGGGGATCGAGAACCGGCAGCGCTTCACCATGCGCACCGGCGGCCACCCGCGCCGCGAGCTTCAGGCTGCGTGGAAGGAGCACGGCGAGGCGGCTTTCAGCTTCGAGATCCTCGAAACGCTCGACCTGCCCGACGATGTGACCGATTTCATCCGCGCCTCCCGCCTCGAAGACCGGGTCGCGCACTGGCGCGAAGCACTGTCGGCCACTCCGGTCTAGGCGGGCCATCAGCACACTTTCCTACCCGGGCCCGGATTCGCTAGGGGAGCATAGATGATCACGCGCGCGCCCTCCCTTGAGCCCTCCTCACCCGGACTTCGCAGGCGGGCCGTTTTTTCGGTCCCTGGACTGTGTGTCAGGTGTGTCAGGCGCTCGCCTTGCGGAGGCCGTCATGGAGCTTGAGATCGACGTCGAGCACTGGCCGGATGGCGAATGGCACGCGCTGGCGAGCCGCGCGGCGGATGCTGCCGCTCGGGTCGAGCCCGCGCTGGCCAATGCTCGGCTGGAGGCGAGCATCCTGTTCACCTCGGATGCGCAGGTTCACGAATTGAACCGCGACTGGCGCGAGAAGGACAAGCCGACCAACGTGCTCAGCTTCCCGATGCTGGAGCGCGACGAACTGCTCGATCTCGCACCCGTTGGCCCGCCCGCACTGCTGGGCGACATCGCGCTCGCGCATGAGACCTGCGCACGCGAAGCGGCCGAGAAAGGCATCGCGCTGGAGGCGCATGCGAGCCATCTGGTGGTCCACGGCCTGCTCCATCTCGCCGGGCTCGATCACGAAATCTCGCCAGCGGACGCACAGGAAATGGAGGCGCTGGAGGTGAAGGCGCTTGCACTGCTGGGCCTGCCCGACCCATATGGTGACGCTTGAGAAACAGGAGAGCATTTCAGGGCCATGCCCGAAAACGATAGCGACAAGTCTGCTGGCGCGGGAGACGCGGACAGTAGAGGCGGGCTCTGGCTCGCCATGCGCAAGTTCTTGAACGGCCAAGGCAGCGAACGCAGCCTGCGGCGCGAGATCGAGGACGCAATCAACGAACGCGATCGCGAGGAGGGCGAGGAAGAAGCCCACGGCGGCGATTCGCACGACGACGGCGATCTCTCGCGCGAAGAGCGCGAGATGCTGCGCAATCTCCTCCATTTCAGCGAACACGATGCGGACGACGTGGCGATCCCGCGCGGCGAGATCGTCGCGGTGGAAGCCGGTGCCTCGTGGGAGGAGCTGCTCGAGGTGTTTACCGAACACGGCCATTCGCGCCTGCCGGTCTATCGCGAGCAGCTCGACGAGGTGATCGGGATGATCCACATCAAGGACGTCTTCCCATACCTCACCGGCGGCAAGCCGGCCCCGTCCGAGTGGACGACGCTGATGCGCCAACCGCTCTACGTGCCGCAGAGCCGCGGTGCGCTCGACGTGCTGGCCGACATGCGCGCCAAGCGCATGCACCTCGCGATCGTGGTCGACGAGTTTTCCGGCACCGACGGGATCATCACGATCGAGGATCTGGTCGAGGAGATCGTCGGCGAGATCGAGGACGAGCACGACGACGAGCGGGAGGACTGGATCACCCCGATCGGCGACGGCGTGTGGGAAATCGACGCCCGGGCCGAGCTGGAGGATATCGCCAAGCGGATCGA
The DNA here is from genome assembly GCF_021021475.1 of Citromicrobium bathyomarinum. GTDB lineage: Bacteria > Pseudomonadota > Alphaproteobacteria > Sphingomonadales > Sphingomonadaceae > Alteriqipengyuania > Alteriqipengyuania bathyomarina. The sequence continues at coordinate 748,118 of NZ_JAINWL010000001.1, forward strand.
CCCGGCACTCGCCGAAGTCGAGGAATCGGTCGATACGATGGGCGGCCTGACCTTCATCCTCGCCGAACAGGTGCCGCAGGTCGGCACCAGCGTGGAGCATCCCAATGGCTGGACGATCGAGGTGATCGAGGGCGACGAAACCCACGTGAAGAAGGTCCGCCTGCACGCGCGCGAGGAGGCCAGCGAGGAGGAGTAGCGGTGTCGCCTGCTTCGCTACGCCTATCCGCGCAAAATAGGGCTTTTGCGCGCCCCAGCATCCTGCCAAGGTCGCCTTGATGGTCAACCGCCGCCTCCCTCCGTTGCGCTCGCTCGAAGCGTTCATGCACACCGTCCGTCTGGGCTCCGCCCGTGCGGCGGCGAACCAGCTCGGGCTCAGCCCCTCGGCGCTCAGCCGGCGGATCGCCACGCTGGAAGAGTTCATCGGCAAGAAACTGTTCACCCGCGCCCGCCAGGCGATGCAGCTGACCGACGAAGGCGCGGCATTTCACGAGGCGGTGCTGCCGCATTTCGAAGCGCTCGCCCGCGCGGTGGAAGGCCAGTCGGAAAGCACCAGCCTGCTGCGCCTGCACCTGGGCGTCCTGCCGCTGTTCGGCACCCAGCGGCTGTTCCCCCGCCTTGCCGAGCTGCGGCGGCTGCACCCGATCCTGCATATCGACATCGACACCGGCCCCCATCTGGAAGACCGGGTGGGCGATACGCTGGACGCGGCGATCATCCTCTCGAACCGGCCCAGCGCCGGCTTGCACGCGGTGCGGCTGGACGAGAACAAGGTTCACGCGATCACCAATGCCGAACTGGCGGCGACGCTGGGCGACACGCCCGACGCCGGCCTGCTGGCGCGGCAGACCTTCCTGATCCACAACGGACTGCCCGAAAGCTTCACCGCGTGGAAGGCGGCGCTGGATCTCTCCGATCTGGAGCCTGCCGCGATCGATCACTATGATTCGGGCCAGCTGATGCTCGCCGCCGCGGCGCAGGGTCTGGGCATCGCGATCATGCACGACGACCACCGCCGCCGCGCAGCCGACAACCGGCTGGTCAACCTCTACGACGCGGAGGTCGAGAGCCCCTATTCCTACTGGTTCGTGTGCAAGCCCGGCGCGCTGGAAGAGCGCCCCGTGCGCATGTTCCACGACTGGCTGGTCAAGGCAGGACTCTAGGCAAAGAAAAAGGGCCCGCCTCGCACGGAGGGGGGCCCTTCTTCTCATTGCGCCGCTCCGGCGCCGTTCGAAGCGGAGTTACGAAACGCTCGCCTTCACGATCTTGCCCGGCTGTGCGGGCGGCTCGCCCTTGGGCAGCGCGTCGACGTGGTCCATGCCGCTCTCGACCTGACCCCACACGGTGTACTGCCCGTCGAGGAATTCGGCGTCGTTGAAGCAGATGAAGAACTGGCTGTTGGCGCTGTCGGGCACCTGGGTGCGCGCCATTGAGCAGGTGCCGCGGGTGTGCGGTTCGGAATTGAACTCGGCCTTCAGGTCGGGCTTGTCGCTGCCGCCCATGCCGGTGCCGGTAGGGTCGCCGCCCTGCGCCATGAAGCCGGGGATCACGCGGTGGAACACCACGCCATCGTAGAACCCGTCCTTGGCCAGTTCGGTAATCCGCTCGACATGGCCGGGCGCCAGGTCGGGGCGCAGCTTGATGACGACGTCCTTGTTTTCGCCGTCGCCGGTGTCGAGCGTGAGGGTCAGTTTCTCGGCCATGGGGAATCTCCTTGCAAATTTGCCTTGCCGCCCGGCTAGCGGCAGCGCGCGCGCCTGTCACCCTGCGCGGCGTCTCGCGCTTGCTTTTGCCCCGCATCCGCTTAGGGGCGCAAAGCCATGAGCGCCGATCCTCTCCTCGACGAAACGATCGCCCCTGCCGGTCTGGCAGCCGAGGAGGACGCCCACGAAGGGGGCCGCCCCGACGACCGCGTCGACGACGAGCGGCACGACGAGGAAAACCGCCTCAAGCCCGAATATCTCCGCGCGGTGCGCACCGCGCTGGAGGAAGACCGGCGCGGCGAACTGTACGAACTGGTCGAGCCGCTGCATCCGGCCGACGTCGCCGACCTGCTCGAACTGCTCGACAATGACCAGCGCGCCGACCTGACCATCGCGATCAGCGACCTGATGACCAGCGAGGTCGTCGCCGAGCTGAACGACTGGGTTCGCGAAGAAATGATGGAGGGCATGCCCGCCGAGGCAGTGGCCCTGATCGCGGAGCAGCTGGAAACCGACGACGCGGTCCAGATGATCGAGGACATGGGCGCGGACGAGCGCGAAGCCGTCCTCGCCGAGATGGACGCGGAGGACCGCGCCGCGATCGAAAGCGCACTGTCCTACCCGGAAGAGACCGCCGGGCGTCTGATGAGCCGCGAATTCGTCGCGGTGCCCGAGCATTTCACCGTCGGCGACCTGATCGACTACCTGCGCGTCCACGGCACGCTGCTGGGCGATTTCTTCGAAGTCTTTGTGGTCGACGAGGCGCATCATCCGGTCGGCACCTGCGCGCTCAGCTGGATTCTGACCACCCCGCGTCAGGTCGCGCTGACCGATGTGATGAAGCGCGACCAGACCGTGATCCCGGTCCTGATGGATCAGGAAGAGGTCGCGCTGATGTTCCAGAAATACGCGCTGATTTCCGCCGCGGTGATCGATTCGACCGGGCGGCTGGTCGGCCAGATGACGGTCGACGACGTGGTCCACATCATTTCCGAAGAAGCGGGCGAGGACGCCCTGCTGCTCTCGGGTGCGGGCGACGGCGACATCAACGAGCCGATCCGCGAGGCCTTCTCCAGCCGCGTGCGCTGGCTGGTCGCGAATCTGGGCACCGCGCTGGTCGCCTCGCTGATCATCGCGGCTTTCGGTGCAGCGATCGAGCAGCTGGTGGCGCTCGCGATCCTGATGCCGATCGTCGCCAGCATCGGCGGCAATGCGGGCACGCAGACGATGGCAGTGACCGTCCGCGCGATCGCGACCAATCAGCTGACCCGCGCCAACACGGGCAAGATATTGCTGCGCGAAATGCGCGTCGCGATCCTCAACGGCGTGACGATCGCCGTGCTGGTCGGCATCGCCACCGCGCTGGTGTTCGACTGGAAGCTGGGCGGCGTGATCGCGCTGGCGATGGTCATCAACGTGGTGACGGCCGGGCTGGCGGGCGTGCTGGTCCCGGTGCTGTTCGAACGCGCCAAGCAGGACCCGGCGGTGGCATCGTCGGTATTCGTGACGATGGTGACCGACTCGATGGGGTTTTTCGCGTTCCTCGGGCTCGCGGTGGCGAGCGGGCTGGTGGGGTAGTGGGCCGAGAGGGCTGCAAAATTCCGGTCAGCTAACGGCAGCTTTGCGGTTCAGCGCTTAAATAGCCTAAACGTTGGGACCCCACTTGAGATCACGTCAAGGCAGCCCGAGCCAGTCAGGAAACGATAGTGTTTCGGCGAGCCTACTACTTCGCGCCAAGCTCCAGATTGCGCTTTGAAAAACGGGTCACCCTCAACTCGATATGCGAAGTGGTGCGGAATCAATCCAACCCAATCGTCTGGGCCGCTCTCGGTGCTTAATGGGAACTCGTCCAGCATACGAACGATGACATCTGATCCAAGGAAGCTCACCTCTAAGAGCCGGTCGTCATCCGATGTTGCGAAGGTTGCGGTTTCGCGGAGCCAATCAAAAGACAGCAGATCTGCGTCGTCCGCGTTTTTCCAAGGAGCTTTGCTCTCGATTGGGAAATATTCGATCATCCAAACGGGTTAGCGCTTAAAGCAGTCGAGCGCCACGCCCTGGTGTACCCGCCTTCCACGACGATGACTTCACGAGGCAATTGGTAGAAGTATGGTCCCGACTTATAATGCCATCGTCACCCCGGATTTGATCCGGGGTCAAGCTTCCTTCCAGCGGAGCACCCGAAGCAGCCTTGCCCCGGATCAAGTCCGGGGCGACGGGTCGCTGGCGCTCAGCCTGACCAGCATCCCATTGCCGAGCACATCACGGGACAGCCCCGCCTCCCATCGAGGCCAGCGCTGCAATCTCGTCCTCGCCGAGACAGTCCCGCCCCTCTGCGAACGCACGCGCGATCATCCCGTAGAAGCGCGCGTTGAACAGGTTCGCCGCACTGTTGTCGCGGGTCGCCACCAGCTTTGCGGGCACCCCGGCGATAACGCTGTTCTCCGGAAACACCTTGCCTTCGTTCACGATGCTGTGCCCGGCGACGATGGAATTGGTGCCGATCTCAGCGCCATCCATAATCGTCGCGTTGATGCCGATCAGGCTGCGGTCGCCGATCGTGCAGCCGTGCAGCGTCGCGTGATGGGTGATCGAGCAATCCTCGCCCACGATCGTCCCATCCCTCGCGCCGACATGGATCATCACGAAGTCCTGGATATTGCTCCGCGCCCCGATCCGCACCTCGTGCATCTCGGCGCGGATCACGGCGTTGGTCCAGATCGACGCGCCAGGGCCGACAGAGGTCCTGCCATAGAGATGCGCGCTGTCATGGATGAAGGCCGGTGCGTCGAGGCGAACCGAAGGGCCGATATGTCCCATCGCAAATGCACTCCGTCGAAGAGATTGGGGGGCGCGGCTAGAGCACGAGCTGGGTCTGCGTCACCACGGCGACGGGTTTGCCATCGGTCCGCGTCATCGTGGTCTGCCACACCGAAATCCGCCTGCCGATGGAGAGCGGTTTCGACACCGCCGTGACCCTCTCCCCGATCTTCGCCGCGCCCAGGAAGTTGGTCTTGCTCTCGATCGTGGTGGTCCCCTTCGCCCCCTCGGGCAAAGACACGAACGCCCCGACCGCACCCATCGCGTCGGCAAAGGCCATCACCGCGCCGCCGTGGATGATGCCGCCGGTGGTGCAAAGCTCGTCGCGGACATCGAGATAGCCCTCGATCGCTTCGGACGTGGCGCTGGTGATCTCGACGCCGACCAGCCTGGCGAAGGGCATGGAATGGGCGGGGTTGGCCGACATTGCTCAGCGCCCCTTCGACACGTGCCACTCGACACGCATTGCACCGACCTCTTCGCCGCTCTCGTCCGCCAGCGAGACCTCGACAGGGAAGCGGACCTTCCCCTGCGCCTCGAGCTCTTGAAGCAATCCCGACGCCTGCTGCCCGATCTTCGCGCGGGCCGTGATCGGCCCCTTGGCGATCTTCGAATACCGAATGGTCGACTCCGCAGCGACCGGGCGGACCTGCATCAGCACGGGCATGAACGCGCCCGCCATCGCTCCGCCCGATGCCGCCTCCGCCAGCGTGAACAGCGCCCCGGCATGCTGCGAGCCGATGTGGTTCCTGGTGTGCGGCTGCTCGTCCAGACGCGCGGTGGCGGTGCCCTCGCCGACCTCGACGATCTCGACACCGACATGATTGGCGAAAGGAACGGTCTTGCCCAGCTGCTCGCGCAAGAGATCGAAAACCTGCATGGTCACTCCTATATATCCAGTGGATACATTGAGAGCCCATGCGAGCGATTCTGTCAACTGCGCGTCGTGCGGGAGGCGGTTTGTCATCCCGCACCCCCTCGCTTATCGAGGGCCGGAAGACTCGCGGAGAGACGGGATTACTGCGCGCACGACATACCACCACGGCGATCTCAAGGCCGAAGCGCTGTGGGCAGCGCTGCGTGCGATCGAAGCCGGTGACGGAAACGTGCCGAGCATGCGCACGCTCGCCGAAACGCTCGGCGTGGGGCACCGCGCCTTGTACAACCACTTCGCCGACCGTGAGGCATTGCTTGCCGCGATTGCCGCCGAAGGCTTTGCGAGGCTGGCGGAAAGTCTCGGCACCGCACAGGACGAGCGATCGCATCTGCGGGCCTACATCGATTTCGCGCTGAAGCACCCCGGCCTCTATGCGGTGATGATGGAGCGCCCCTATGCCAGCTTCAACGACGACGCCGCGCTGTCCGCTGCGGTGGACGAGGTCATCGCCGCATCGCTCCATGCGATTGCGCGGGACGGCGACGATCCGGATACGCAGCGGCGCGACGTGATGCGGGTGTGGATGCTCGCCCATGGCGGCCTCGCGCTTCACCGGGCGGGCGCGCTGAAAATGCGCTCGGATGCCTCGTTTGCCGAGGAGCTGATGCGCATCGCGTTCCGCTAGGCAACTTGCCCCGGCACGACGCCGCACCTACCTCACCCCCATGCCGCTCAACCTGACCAAGATCGCGTTCGGCGCGCAGTCTTTCTCCGACCTCGAAAGCTGGTACGCGAACCGGCGCAGCCCCAACCTCACCACCCGCTATCGCCCGACGCGGTGGGAAGAATGCATCGGCGGGTCGCTGTTCTGGATCCACCAGCACAATCTGGTCGCGCGCAGCGAAATCCTCGGCTTCAGCGAGACCGATAATGGCCGCTGGTCGATCGATCTCGAACCGCGGCTGATCCCGGTCTACCCGCAGCCCAAGCGCGCGCACCAGGGCTGGCGCTACCTAAAGGGCGAGCCCCCTCGCGATCTGGCGGAAGGCGAGGAGGTCGGCGACGTGCTGCCCGGTGCGCTGGCGACCAAGCTGCAACGGCTCGGGCTGATCTAGTCGCGAGTTTCGGAAAATCGGAACGCTACCCTGCCCCTAACCATTGAAGGGGAAAGGAGAATTTTTATGCCCGAACGTCAGAGCCGCCATCCCGACAACGAACTGATCGACCGGATGACCGAAGACGAAACGCCCGACCAGCAGGGATCTGCCGGTGGCGACGTCAACACCCGCGTCGGTGCCCGCGCCGATGTCAACCGCGCGACCGATCCTGACAATCGCGAACCTACCGTTGGCTCGGACAATCCCGAGCAGGACGCTCGCAAGGGCGAGAAGACAATGCGGGCGATCAAGAACGGCAATCAGGCCTGATCGCTTTTTCGGGTGGGGCGGCGCTTTTCCCTCTGGCGCGCCCCACTCGTCCAAACTCATTCACGGCCCGGCGCGCTATGGTTGAGCTGCGGGCCGGTCGTCACGAGGTGCGCGCCCGTATCGATTTTCACGAACGGGAGACATTCTCATGAAGCTTCTACTCAGCACGATCGCCACCGCATCCCTCGCCATCGCCGCGCAGCCCGCGCTGGCCCAGCAGGCAGAGGCACCCGCCGCCACGGAAATGGCGCCGGTTTCGGACTCCGAACTGGAGAACTTCATCATCGCCGCGTCGATGATCGGCAATCTTCAGCAGAATGCCGAGATGGAGAAGGCGGAGAAGGATCAGAAGGCGATTCAGATCCTCTCGCAGGCCCAGCTGACGCCGACACGCTTCAACAGCATCGGCGCTGCGCTCCAGACCGACAAGAACCTGCAGGCCCGCGCCGAGCAGGCCGTGACCAAGCTGCGCGCACAGCAAGCCGAAGGATGATTACCCGCCTACAGAAAGCCCCGCCCGCGATGGCGGGGTTTTTTGTGCAAATTTACCGAGGGCGATCGCGTCCGGCACACTGTCCCACAGCCGAGTGACATTGGTCCGCAGATCGGGCTAACCTGGCCTAGACTAGCGTGTCCGCCACCGGGCCCGCGCAAGGACCGGAGGGAACCAAGTGAGCAAGGTCTGGGGCATCCATATGCCAGAGTGGGTTGGCGACGATCCCATCGATCATGGTTACGCCTGCCTGGGCTGGCCGGATGTGGGAGACATCTTCGCGTTTCCGCCTGACCGCGAAGCTTACAAATCAGCCCTGCAACAGGCCTATCCGGATAAAAAACCGGGCGCGATTCCCGTCGATGCGGGCACCCTCTACCGCTTTGCGCACGAGGTGCAGAAGGGTGACGTCATTGTCTATCCCTCGAAGCACAACCGGATGGTCAACATCGGTCGCGCCACCGGGAAGAAATGGCACAGGACCGGCAACACCAATGGTGGCGAGGATTTTCCAAACTTCATCGGTGTCGAATGGATGGCGCAGTTCCCGCGCAGTGACTTCAACCAGACCGCGCTGAACGAGATTGGGTCTTTCATCACACTGTTCCGGGTTCGCGAAAATGCGCCGGCATTCGAAGCAAAGATCGACCCGAACAAAGCACCGACGCCTTCGGATCCCGACGTGGATGAAGCGATCCCCGATGACCTTGCCACGCAGAATGCCTCGCAGCTTGCCGTCGAGAACACCCAAGACTTCGTCGTAAGGCGTATTACGACAGGCTTGTCAGGCTACGAATTCGAGCATTTCGTTGCACATCTGATGGAGTGCATGGGCTACACGGCAAGGGTATCGGAAAAGTCCGGCGACGGCGGCGTCGATGTTATCGCGCATACCGACGAACTCGGTTTTCAGCCGCCGATCATCAAGATCCAGTGCAAGCGGCAAACGGGCCAGATTGGCGAGCCTGACGTCAGCCAGCTACTGGGCACGCTGGGCGAAGGGGAATTCGCTCTCTTCGTCACCCTCGGTTCGTATAGTCGTCAGGCCCGGGTCCGCGAGCGGAATACACCGCGCCTGAGGCTTCTCGACGGCGAAGAACTGGTCCAGCTAATTCTCGAACATTATCCGCAGCTCTCGCCGCGCTACCGCACAATGATTCCCCTTAGACAGATCTACGTACCGGACCTGATTTCCGACTGAGTCCGCCGTGCCGGTAACCTAATCCTTCCCCAGCCATGGTGCTTCGACGCTCCAGAAGATCACGTCGACGCCCAGATAGTCGCGCGCGAAGGCGACGAACTCTTCGCGGGTGAACTTCTGCCCCGTCTCGGGGTTGGTGTAGGTCAGCGTCGGCTCCTGGATCGCCATTGCGATCAGCGGCAGATCGTCCTTGTGGCGATTGAAGAAGGGGTAGCTGTTTTTCGTGTGCGCGCGCTTATGCGGGACGATGTCCGGCCCGCCCGTGCCGATGCCCTGCTCCACCGCGAGCGCGAAGGCGCGCTCCATATAGCGGTGGTCGTTGTTCCACTCGCAGGGCCAGAAATTGATGGGTCCGTCTCGATCGCGCTGAAATCGTACTCGCCCTTCTCGGGTTCGAGCATCCGCCACGGATAGACGACCTGCGCGCCCTCGATATCGGGGCGGTCGAGCAGGTCGAGGTGCTCCGCCAGTTCGCCGGTGTAGATGAAATTGCGCGGTTCGTCGGCGGCAGCGGGGCTGGCCGCAAGAATGCCGAGCCAGCACAGCAGCGCCAGCGCGATCCTAGCCCGCATCCGCCACCTTCTCCGCCACCCGGCGCAGCGTATCGGCATAGGCCTCGGCAGGCTGGGCGCCGGGGATCAGGAACTTGCCCGCAACCACCATTGCGGGGACGCCGGTGATGTTCATCTCGTACGCCCCGCGTTCCTCGGCACGGACCTTGGCGGTGTACTCCTCGCTTTCGAGCGCGGCTTGCGCCCCTGCCCGGTCGAGCCCGGCTTCCTCCGCAATATCGAGCAGCACATCGGCTTCGCCAATCCGGCGGCGCTGGTTGAAATGCGCGTGGAACAGCGCGAGCTTGAGCTGCGTCTGCTTCTCAGGCCCATGCTCTTCCAGCACCCATGTCAGCAGCTTGTGCGCGGCCAGCGTGTTCCACATCATCGCGGGCGGAGCAGGCTCGCCGCCCTCATAATCGAGCGACACGCCCGCGCGCTGCGCCGCCTCACGCATCTGGTCCTGCACGCCGCGCGACTGTTCCATCGTGCGGCCGTACTTGCGCGCGATATGCGCGGTGCGCTCTTCGCCCTCTTCGGGCATATCGGGGTTGAGCTCGAACGCGTGCCAGCGGACCTGCGCGTCGATCTCGCCATCGAGCTGGTCCAGCGCCTGCCGCAAGCCGCCCCAGCCGACGAGGCACCACGGGCACATGACATCGGACCAGATGTCGATCGTAAGCGTCTGCGTCATTGGGCGATCCACCAGCGGAAGAGTTGATGCGCGATCGTGTGCGGCGGAGGCGCGACGATGGGTGCGTCGTCGCGCCCTGCCAGTGCGGCCTCCACCTCCTCGCGGGTGAACCAGCCGGCCTCGGCCAGTTCGGTCTCGTCGAGCGTAATCGCGTCGTCGTCCGCATAGGCCATGCAGCCGAGCATCAGCTGGCTGGGGAAAGGCCACGGCTGGCTGAGGATGTAGGAAACGTCGCGCACCACCACGCCGGTTTCCTCCAGCACCTCGCGCGCGACGCCTTCCTCGATCGTTTCGCCCGGCTCGACGAACCCGGCGAGCGCGGAATAGCGCCCCTCCGGCCAGCCCAGCCCGCGGCCCAGCAGCAGCTTGCCGTCATATTCGACCAGCATGATCGTGACCGGGTCGGTGCGCGGGAAATGCTGCGCGCCGCAGCCTTGATCGGTGTCGCAATTGCGCTGCCAGCCGCCCTTGGCGACATGCGTCGGGTGGCCGCATTGCGCGCAGAAGCGGTGCCGCGCGTGCCAGTCGATGATGCTGCGCGCGCCGCCGTACAGCGCCAGCTGGTCGGGCGTGAGGCTGGTCATCAGCGACCATAGTTGCGGGTTGGCCATGCGCGGGCGGGCATCGCCCTGCGGCGGAACCGCGGCGAAACACGCTTTCTCGCCCCCATCCGCCCGGTCCAGGCCGAGGAACACAAACTCGGCATCCTGCGGCGCATCGGCCAGCGTGCCCCACGCCAGCCGTCCGCCGTCATCCATAGAAGGCATCAGCCCGTCGAGCAGCAGCAGCCGCGCCTTCCAGTTCATCATCCCGGCCAGCGCATCGGGATCGGCGCGCATGTTGTCCGCCCGGTCGAGCGGAGAGCCGGAGAAAGCGATCGGGTACGCGGTACGATCAGCCATTGGTTGCGGCGGCCAGATCCTTGCGCACCAGATCGGGGAATTCGCCCTGGATGGGGTAGGCCTCGCTCGGCATGTACTGGGCGAAGAACCCGGCGCGCAGGCCCGATGCGAAATCGACGAAGGCCGCAGTGCCCGCAGCGCCGCCCCAGCCGAACGCCTTGTCGACCACGCGCCCGCCAGCGCCGAAGCCCTGCCCTTCGACCCACGATCCGGCGAGATCGACCGTGCCGGGCAGGATGTTCGAGGTGCCGATATTCACCGCAGCCTCGCTCAGCACGCGGGTGCCGTCGATCATGCCCTTGCCCAGCAGCATGCGCAGGAAGCGGTCGTAATCGTGCGGACTGCTGACGAGGCCGGCCCCGCCGAAGGGGAAGGCAGGCTTGTCGAGGTAGATCGAGGTCGCCGCCGGGTCGATCGGGAACATCTGCCCGTTGAGGATGCCGTAATTGGTGGTCAGCCGCCCGACTTCGCTTTCCGGCACGGTGAAGAAGGTGCTGGTCATCCCGGTCGGGCCCAGGATCACGTCGTGCATCACCTGATCGAACGGCTTGCCTTCGACCACTTCGATCACCCGACCCATCAGGTCGAGCCCGACCGAGTAGGACCACTTCGTACCCGGCTGATAAACCAGCGGCACGGTGGCAAGCCGGTCGGCGAAGAGCTCGAGGCTTTCGGCAGGTTCGATCGTCGGGATGCCGGGGATCGGCATCCGGCTGACCTGACCGGGGGCGAGGCCCAGCCGGTAGTATTCATCCTTGAGCGCGCCCTGCTGGATGATCTGGTAGCCAAGGCCGGAGGTGTGGGTCAGCAGCTGGCGGATCGTGATCGGGCTCTTCGCCGGTTCGAGATTATCCTCGCTGATCGCGCCGTCATATTCCTTCTGCACCTGCATCTGCGCGAAGGCGGGCAGGATGTCCGACAGCGGCTGGTCGAGCGCCATCTTGCCTTCGGAGATCAGCTGCATCGCGACCATCCCGGTAATCGGCTTGGTCATCGAATAGATGCGGTAGAGCGAGTTGAGGTCGGCCTTCGTGCTGCCGCCCAGCGCCAGCGTGCCGCCGCCGACCGAGTGGGCATGCGGATCCTGCTTCCTGCCCAGTGCGGCGATCGCATTGGCGAGCTTCTTTTCGGACAGGTATTTCTCGATCTCGGCGGAGAGGTGCGGCCATGCCTCGCTGACATCGTGGGCGAACAGCGCGCTGCCGAAAGGCAGGCTCGCGAGCATCGATCCGCCCGCGAGATAGGCCCCGCCTCGCAGCAGGCCGCGACGCGACAGACCGCTGTCCGTAAATTCCCGATAGGCCATCTCTTGTCTCCGCTAATCCGTTTCGCGGCAAAACTTAAAGCCCGCCCGTCTGCCGTCAATCGCGCATTTTCTGTCTTGCCAGCCGGAGGTGCGTTAACCATATAAGACACATGCTCAACATCCTTTCCTGGCTGTTCGGAATCGTCGGCCTCATCATCGTCATCCCCGCAACCATCCCGTTTCTGGGCTGGGCGAACTATTTTGCCATGCCGTTCCTGATCCTCGGGATCATCCTCGGCTTTCTGTCGTCGAGCACCAGCGGGCGGACCTTCTGCATCATCGTGACCATCCTGGCGGTGATCCGGCTGTTCCTGGGCGGCGGCATCTTCTAGCTTTGCGTTAGATCAGGCGTTCGCGCGCCGCGATCGCCAGCCGCGCAGCCTTGGCGAACAGGGTCGGCAGGCCCGCCTCGCCGATCCGCTCGACCGGCCACCATTCGCCCTGCGCCAGCCCCGTCTCCTGTGCGTTCTCCAGCCGCAGCACGCTCAGCTCGATCACGAAATGCGTGAAGGTGTGGCGTACCACGCCCGCCTCTTCGCAAACGCCCGCCAATGGCGGATCGCCCGATCCATCGCCTGCCGCCGACCAGCCATCGTCGGGCAGCGCGCGCATTCCGCCGAGCATTCCCTCGGGTGCCCGCTGGACCAGCCACACCGCCCCCTCACGCTCGATCCAGTAGGCCCTGCCCTGCCGCACGGGCTTGGCCTTCTTCGCAGCCTTGACCGGCAACCGCTCGGGATCGTGTCCGCGCGCCGCGCAATCCGCCGCGAGCGGGCAGGCGTCGCAGTTCGGAGCGCGCGGGGTGCAGATGCGGCTGCCCAGATCCATCATCGCTTGCGCGAAATCGCCGCTGCGTTCGTCCGGGGTGATCAGATCCGCCCCCTCGCGGATCGCCGGCCTCGCTCCGGGTAACGGAGTGTCGATGGCGAATAACCGCGCGACCACCCGCTCGACATTGGCATCGACCACCACCGCGCGCCGCCCGAAGGCGATCGCAGCGATTGCGGCGGCGGTGTACGCACCCACGCCGGGCAGCGCGCGCAGCTCTTCCTCGGTTTCGGGAAAACCGCCCAGTTCGGCGACCACGCCCGCCGCCTTCACCAGATTGCGCGCACGCGAGTAATAACCCAGCCCCGCCCAGGCAGCCATCACATCCTCCTGCGGCGCGGCAGCGAGTGCCTCTACGCTCGGCCAGCGGGTCGTGAACGCGGCGAAGTATGGTTTCACCGCCGCCACGGTGGTCTGCTGCAGCATGATCTCGGACAGCCACACGCGATAGGGATCGGCGGGCTGCTCGCCCGGAGCGCTGCGCCACGGCAGCGCGCGGGCGTGCTCGTCGTACCAGGCAAGCAGCCGGGCCGGAATTTGCGCACAGGTCTCTCTGGTGGTCACGCGCCGCCTATGGCATCGGTGGCCGCGCGATGGAACGCAAGCCTCCCCCCAAATCCGCGACCGGCAGGAAAAGCGCGAAGAAGACCGGCCCGAAAGGCGGCCCAAAAACCGGGCCAAAAACCGGGAACGTGCGCCCGTTCGAGCGCTCGCGCGGCAGCGGGGTGAAGCCGGTCGGCGATCTGATGCCGCAGGTCGGGCGCACCGCGTTCCGCCGTTACGGCTTCGTGCAAAGCTCTGTCGTGACCCGCTGGCCGGAGATCGTCGGGACGGACCATGCCAAGGTCTGCGCGCCCGAATCGATCCGCTTTCCGCCGGGCGAGCGCGCCGATGGTATCCTCCAGCTGGTGGTCGCGCCCGCCCATGCTCCGTTGATCCAGCATGTGATCCCCGAAATCATCGAGCGGACCAACCGCTTCTTCGGCTATCGCGCGGTCGCGCGGGTCAAGCTGCGGCAAGGTACGGTTCAGCCGCGCGCGGTAGAGCCCCAGCGCAGCACGAGGCCGCCCGAACTCAAGCCGATTCCGATGGAACTGGGCGAGTCTTTGCGCGATATCGGGGACCCCGAACTGCGCGCCGTGCTCGAAGGGCTCGCGCGCACGCTGGGCGACGACACGAACGGAGAAACGCATTGATGACGCGTATCATGGCCACCCTGCTGGTGATGCTTGCCGGTCTGGCAAGCCCGGCAGCGGCGCAGAACTGGCTGCAGACGGTCGAACGAACGCCCTTTTCGCACATCGTCGGCAATCCCGATGCCCCGGTCACGCTGACCGAATATATCAGCTACACCTGCCCCCATTGCCGCGAATTCGCGATGCAGGGAGAGGAAATCCTCAAGCTCGGCTACGTCTCGAAGGGTGATCTGCGCTACGAATATCGCAATGTCGCGGCCAACCCGGTCGATCTGACCGCGACCATGATGGCCCGCTGCGGCGCGCCCGAAAAGTTTCCCGGCAACCATTCAGCACTGATGATGGCGCAGCCCCAGTTCAATGCGCTGCTGCGGCTCGCGACCAAGTCGCAGACCGACCGGTGGTTCAACGGCGACAAGGCCGCGAGCCGCCGCTCCGTTGCGAGCGACCTCAACCTCTACGCGATTTTCGAGCGGCGCGGATATACCCGGGTGGAACTGGACCGGTGCCTCGCCGACCAGGCGCTTGCAGACCGGATCGAAGGCGCGATCGAGGCCGATATCGTGACCTATGGTCCGATCTCGACTCCCAGCTTCGTCGTCAACGGCACCATGCTGGAAGGCGTGCACACCTGGGACCAGCTGCAACAGGCGCTGGCCAGCGCGGGCGCGCCGGGGGCATCTGCCCAGTCCGGCGATCCCGCCGACTAGCGTTGCCCGGCTGCGGTGCCGGTGGAGAACCTGCGCCCCGCACCTTCCGAATCGCCAGACCTTCCGCCTAAGCTTTCCAATCGGCACGAAAAGGACCGCCCGATGAACGCCCCGATCAAATCCGTGATCCGCTCCAAAACCTTCGCCCTTACCGCGCTGGCCCTGCCGCTCGCGCTTGGCCTGGCCGCCTGTGGCTCGGGCGATGACGCCGAAGCCTCGATCAGTGGCGAGCCGGTGGCCGAAGTCTCCGCGCCCGACGGCCAGGTATGGTCCGAAATGGCGCAGAAGACCGATCGCGGCGGCTATCTCGTCGGCAACCCGGATGCGCCGATCAAGCTGGTCGAGTACGGCTCGCTCACCTGCCCGGCATGCGCCGCCTTCTCGATGCAGGCAAGCGAGCCGCTGATGAACGACTATGTCGACAGTGGCCGGGTCAACTTCGAATTCCGCAGCTTCGTGATTCACGGCCCGCTCGACCTCGCGCTGACCCGGCTGGTCGATTGCGGCACGCCCGAGCAGGCGGTGCCGCTGGCCGATCAGGTCTGGGCCAACCTGCCCACGATCATGCAGCCGCTGCAGGAGCGCGGCCCGCAGCTCGAAGCCGCGCTGAACCTGCCCGAGGACCAGCGCTTCGTCGCCTTCGCCGACACTGCCGGCCTGCTCGATTTCTTCGCCGCGCGCGGGGTCAGCCGCGATCAGGCACGCACCTGCCTCGCCGATGCCGGCCGGCTGAGCGAGATCGCCGATGTGTCGGAAACCTACGGCACGCAGGACGATATCACCCAGACGCCGACCTTCGTGCTGAACGGCAAGAAGCTCGACGATTCGAGCTGGACCGCAATCGAAGCCGCCCTCCAGCGCGCGGGCGCGCGCTAGGCGCGGGTAGCGGGCACGGCGGATGGAGATCCGGCAGCTTCGCCTGTCTGGCTTCAAGAGCTTCGTCGAGCCCGCAACCCTGCGCATCGAACCCGGGCTGACCGGGGTCGTCGGCCCCAACGGCTGCGGCAAATCCAACCTGCTCGAAGCGATCCGCTGGGTGATGGGGGAAACCTCCGCCAAGTCGATGCGCTCGGGCGGGATGGAAGACGTGATCTTCGCCGGCACGGCCGAGCGTCCCCCGCGCCAGTTCGCCGAAGTGGTGCTGACCGGCGCGGACGATTCCGGCGACGAGCTGGAAGTGGTCCGCCGGATCGAACGCGGCGCGGGCAGCGCCTACCGCGTCAACGGCAACGACGTGCGGGCAAAGGACGTCGCGCTCGCCTTTGCCGATGCGGCGACCGGGGCCCACTCCCCCGCACTCGTCAGCCAGGGCAAGATCGCGCACATGATCGCGGCCAAGCCGGTCGAACGACGCGCGATGCTGGAAGAAGCGGCGGGGATCGCCGGGCTGCACGTGCGGCGCAAGGATGCCGAGAGCAAGCTGCGCCAGACCGAGAGCAACCTCGCCCGGCTGGAAGACTTGCTCGCGGGGCTCGACAGCCAGATTACCTCGCTCAGGCGGCAGGCCAAGCAGGCGGAACGCTATGCGAAGCTGACCGACGAGATCGGGGTCGCCGAGGCACGGCTGGTGTTCGCCCGCTGGCGCGATGCCGCAGCCAGCGCGCAGGCCGCGCGCAAGGCGGCGGGCGAGGCGGAGGCCGCGGTCGAGGCGGCCAAGACGCGTGCGGGCGAGACCGAGACGGCGCAGCGCGATGCGGCGGAAAAACTCGCCGACGCGCGCGATGCGCTGGTCGCCGCGCGCACCGATGCGGGCGCGCAGGAGCAGCGGCTCGCCAGTCTGGAGAAAGAGCGTGACGCAGCGCTCGCCCGGCTGGCCGATCTCGACCGGCAGGCCGCGCGGCTGGAAGAGGATCGCGAGGATTACGGGCGCACCGGGCGCGATGCGGCGGATGCGCTCCAACGGCTCGAAGCCGAACTGGCGGCGAGCGAGACGTCGCGGGCGGAAGCCGAGGCTGCGCTGCCGCAGGTGATCGCGGATGCCGAGCGGGCCGAGCAGGCCGAACGTTCCGCAGAGCTGGAGCTCGCGCGCGCCAATGCGGATTACGCCGCGCTCGATGCCGAATGGCGTGTCGCGCGCGCCGCGCTCGACACGGCGGAGCGGCGGATCGCCAAGCTTGCGAGCGAGGCGGAACGGCTGGAGGAGAGCGCGCGCCAGCAGGCCGGCGCGCAGGACCCCGAGCAGGCGCTGGCCGAGGCGCAGGCCGCCGCAACGCAAGCGGGCGAAGCGCAGGAGGCGCTGGCGGGGCGCATCGAAGGCCGCCGCGAGGCGCGCGATGCCGCGCGCAAGTCGCTGGAGCAGGCGCAGGAAGCGCTCGCCGAAGCGCGCGCCGAACTCGCCGGGGTGGAGCGTGAACACGCCGCGCTGGAGAAGGACCAGCGCACCCGCGACAAGGCGCGCGCGGCCAAGGCGGGCAAGCCGGTCGCGCTCGATCGCGTGCGTGCCGCGCCCGGTTACGAGGCGGCACTCGCCGCAGTGCTGGGCCGCGATGGTCGCAGCCCGCTGGGCGCCATGCCCGAGGCGGAGGATGGACGCTTCTGGACCGGCGCGCCGCAGCCCGAGCCGGTGGCCGATTCGCTGCTGCACCATCTCGGCGATTGCCCCGAGGAACTGCGCGCGCGCCTCGCGCGGGTGCAGGTGGTCGAGGCGGATGATGGCCGCGCTCTGGAGCCGGGCACCTGGCTGGTCACGCTGGCAGGCGCGCTGCGCCGGTGGGACGGGCTGGTCGTGCGCGGCGAGGGCGGCGCGGAGGCGGCGCGGCTCGAAGCGGCCAACCGCCTCGCCGCGCTGGCCGAACGACTGCCCGAATTGCAGCAGTCCGCCGCCAATACGGACGCCCGCGTGGGCGAAGCGCGCGCGGCGCTCGATGCGGGACAGGCGGATTTCTCCCGCGCCGAAAGCGAGCGCGAAGCGGCCGCGCAGGCCGAGCGCGAGGCGCTGCGTGCGCTCGACCGCGCGGAGGCGGCGCTCGCCAGCCATGCCGAACGGGCGCGCCAGCTCGAACAGGCGCGCACCGACCTCGCCGACCAGCGCGCCACTGCAACGCGCGAGCTGGAGGCAGCACAGGCGACGCTGGCCGGGCTGACCGATCCCGAAGCGCTCGCCGCGCGGCGCGATGCGGCCCGCTCCGCCCACGAGACCGCGCGTGCGCAGCTCTCCGCCGCCACCGCCGCGCGCGCGGCGCAGGAACAGGCGCTCGCGGTCGCAAAGGAGCGCGTCTCCGCCCATCGCGCCGACCGCGCGCACTGGGATCGGCGGGCGGACGAGGCTGCGCGCCGGCTGGCGGAGATGGACAGCCGCTTTGCCGAGATCGCCGCCGCGCGCGAACAGGTCGGCGATCAGCCCGAGCGGCTGGCCCACGACCTAGAGACTGCGCGGACCAGCCACCGCGAAACCGCCGCGCGGCTCGCCACCTTGCAGGACACGCTCGACACCGCGCAGTCGGCCGCCGACGCCGCCGATACAGCGCAGCGCGCCGCCAACGAAGCGCTCTCCGAAGCGCGCGAGCGGCGCGCCCAGCTGGCCAACCAGGCCGAGAACGAGGACGCGCGGCGGGCGGAGATGGCGCGCGTTTCGGGCGAGCGCTTCCACAAGCCCCCGCCGCTGCTGCCCGCCGCATACGAGTTCGACGAAGCGGATGTAGCCGACCGGGAGGCCGAGTCCGAAACGCTCGACAAGCTGACCCAATCGCGCGAACGGATCGGCCCGGTCAATCTGGTCGCCGCCGACGAACTCGCCAAGATCGAGGAAGAGCACGGCTCTACCACTGCCGAGCGCGAGGAACTGACCGAGGCGGTGCACCGCCTGCGCGGTTCCATCGGGCAGCTGAACCGCGAGGGACGCGAGCGGCTGCGCGCCGCGTTCGAGCAGGTCGATACGCATTTCCAGAAGCTGTTCGCGCGCCTGTTTGAAGGCGGTGTCGCGCATCTCGCGCTGATCGACAGCGACGATCCGCTGGAGGCGGGGCTGGAGATCTACGCCCAGCCGCCGGGCAAGCGGCTGCAATCGCTCACGCTGCTATCGGGCGGGGAACAGGCGCTGACCGCGATCGCGCTCACCTTCGCGCTGTTCCTGACCAATCCCGCACCGATCTGCGTGCTCGACGAGGTCGACGCCCCGCTCGACGACGCCAATATCGACCGCTTCTGCGACCTCCTGGAGGCGATGACGCAAGAGACCAGCACGCGATACCTGATCGTGACGCACAACGCGGTCACGATGAGCAGGATGCACCGCCTGTTCGGGGTGACCATGATCGAGAAGGGCGTCAGCCGCCTCGTGAGCGTGGACCTGCAAGCCGCCGAATTGCTAGCGGCGGAGTAGGCGATCGGGCAGCCTCCGACTACCGGACGAACTCCGCGACCAGGACCGGTGCAAGCGTGGCGAGCAAGCATGCGGCCATCGTATAGTTGAATGCTCTCAATCGCGCAGGATTCGACAGCCACCGTGCGGCCTGCGTGCCCAGCCCCGCCCAAGCGGAGACGCAGGGCAGATTGACGATCCCGAACACCGCCGCGACGAGCATCAGCGCCCCAGTAGAATCGCCGGGCGCGTAGAGGGTGATCGCGCTCAGCGCCATCATCCACGCCTTGGGATTGACCCACTGGAACAGCGCGGCCTGCAGGAAGGTGAAGGGGCGCCCCCGCCCACTATTGCTGCCGACCGGGGCGGCATTGGCGATCTTCCACGCCAGCCACAGCAGATACAGCGCGCTGACCACGGTGAGCACCAGGCGGATGACCGGAAACATCTCGAACAGCCGCGCCAGTCCCAGACCGACCAGCAACAACATCACGACGAAGCCGCAACCGATACCGAGGATGTGCGGCACGGTGCGACGCATGCCGAAATTCGCGCCCGACGCCATTACCATGACGTTGTTCGGCCCCGGGGTGATCGAGGAGACCAGGGCGAAGCCTGCAAGCGCGGGGAGCAGATCGAATGTCATGTGCGCCATAATATGCAATTCATCGCCGAATGAAGTTGCAATCATCGCTCAATCACGGCTATCGACGCAATAAATGCGCGCGATTGACACCATCACTCGCAAGATATTGCACGAGCTCTCGCTGGACGGGCGAATCAGCAATCTCGAACTCGCGCAGCGGGTCGGCCTGTCGCCGTCGGCATGCCTGCGGCGGGTGCAGGAGCTGGAGCGCAGCGGCGTCATCGATGGTTATCGCGCGGTACTCAACCGCGCGGCGCTGGGCATCGGCTTCGTCGCCTATGTCGCGGTCGGGCTGAACAAGCACACAAAGGCCGCGCAGGAGGCGTTCGAGGCAAAGATGGCCGATGCGCCCGAAGTGACCGAGTGCCACAACGTGACCGGCTCGGTCGAATACCTGCTGCGCGTCGAAGCCGCCGACCTGACCGATTACAAGCGCTTCCACACCCAGATCCTGGGCACGGTCGAGCAGGTGCAGTCGATCACATCCTACGTTGTCATGGGATCGCCGAAAGACGAGCGCGCCTGACGGTCAGCGCGCGATTGGCAAGCTACTCGGCGATCGCCGCCGCCAGCCCCTCACGGATCGCCTTCAACTCGTCGAGCAAGACCCGGTCGGCGGCGCGGCGCAGACGCGGGTGCGGTTGCTGTGCGGACGGTTCGTCGTGGTCGGGCAGGTCGCGCGCGGTCAGGTAACGGCGCACGCCCTCGCGCGGTGCTTCTGGTTCCTGGTCGTCCCCGTTTGCAGGATTCATGCCTGCCCGCCCCTTCTCGATCGCCGCGCGTGCGCCCTTGAGAGTGTAGCCTTCGCCATTCACCAGCCGGTCGATCGTTTCGACCAGCGCGACATCGTCGGCCCGGTAATAGCGGCGCCCCCCGCTCCGTTTCAGAGGCTGCAGCATCGGGAACTGCTCTTCCCAATAGCGCAGCACGTGTGCCTTGATGCCAAGCGCCTTGCCAAGCTCGCCGATGGTCCGAAGCGCGTCTGCGTCCTTGCCATCGTCGAAGCTGCGGCGGGCCATGTCAGCTTCCGTCTGCGATCCGGTCGCGCAGGGTCTGGCTGGCGCGGAAGGTCATCACCCGGCGCGGGGTGATCGGCACCTCGACCCCGGTCTTGGGATTGCGGCCGACGCGTTCCTTCTTGTCGCGCAGCACGAAGCTGCCGAAGCCGGAAATCTTGACGTTCTCGCCGTCCTTCAGGGAATCGCACATATGCGCGAGGATCGATTCGACCAGCGCCAGCGATTCCGCGCGGCTGAAGCCGAGTTTGCGATTGATGGTTTCGGCCAGATCGGCCCTGGTCAGCGTACCCGCCGAGCGCGACATCGTGAGGAATCCCTTTTTCTGTTCTTGCCGGGTGTTCTCGAAAGAGCCTCGATAAACCGCCGAAAGCCTAGCAATGATTACGTGGTGCCGCAAATGCGACACAGCGTTTTTTGCACCATCGGCGATTCGCGTGCCCTACGGGGCCGCGCGGGCTCAGAGCCGGACCAGGCTTGCGCCCCATGTGAACCCGCCGCCCATCGCTTCGAACAGCACCAGATCGCCCGGCTTGATCCGCCCGTCGGCACGCGCGGCAGCGAAGGCGAGCGGCACGGATGCGGCAGACGTGTTGGCGTGCTTGTCGACCGTGACGATCACCTTTTCGGGCGCCAGGCCCAGCTTCTTGGCGGTCGCTTCCAGAATGCGGATATTGGCCTGGTGCGGCACGACCCAGTCGATCTGGTCGACGGTGATGCCTGCCTTGGCGACCACATCGCCCAGCACCTGCGCCAGATTGCCGACCGCGTGGCGGAACACCTCGCGCCCCTTCATCCGCAGGTGGCCCACGGTCTGCGTGGTTGAGGGCCCGCCATCGACATAGAGCAGGTCGTGCTGCGCGCCGTCGGCATGGAGCTGCGAGGTCAGGATGCCCGGCCCCTCGCTCTTCGCGGTATCCTCGGCAACGTCCTGCGCTTCCAGCACGATCGCGCCCGCGCCGTCGCCGAACAGCACGGCGGTGGTGCGGTCTTCCCAGTCGAGAATGCGGCTGAAGGTTTCCGCGCCGATCACCAGCGCGCAGGTCGCCTGCCCGCTGCGCAGCATCGCGTCGGCGGTGGTCATCGCATAGAGGAAGCCGGAGCATACCGCCTGCACGTCGAACGCGGGGCAGCCATTGCAGCCCAGCGCGGCCTGAACTTTGGTGGCGGTCGCGGGGAAGGTGTTGTCGGGCGTCGCGGTGGCGAGAACGATCAGGTCGATCTTCTTCGCGTCGACCCCCGCATCGGCGAGCGCCGCGCGGGCGGCCGCGATCGCCAGCGTCCCGGTGGTTTCCCCCTCGCCCGCGATATGGCGCTGGCGGATGCCGGTGCGCTCCACGATCCACTCGTCGCTGGTGTCGAGCCGGCCTGCCAGCTCTGCATTGGTCACGACGCGTTGGGGCATGGCAGAGCCAGCCCCGCGGATGAGGGAGCGGATCACTTGGCGCTGCTCTCGATCTTGCTTGTGTCGGTGCGGATACGGTGGCCATTGGCCATCAGGCTGTCGCCCAGTTCGGCGAGGTCTTCGCCGATCCGCGCGGTGAGGTCTTCTTCGAGCAGCCGCGCCGCCACTGCGACCGCGTTGGCGACGCCATTGGCCGTGGCGCTGCCGTGGCTTTTCACGACCACGCCGTTGAGGCCGAGGAAGACCGCGCCATTGTGGTTGTTGGGGTCGAGATGGTGACGCAGCAGCTCGGTCGCGGGGCGCGAGACGAGGAAGCCGATCTTGGAGCGCAGCGAGGAGCGGAACGCGGTCTTGAGCAGGTCGGTCACGAACCGGGCCGAGCCTTCGATGGCCTTCAGCGCGATATTGCCGGAGAAACCGTCGGTCACCACCACGTCGACATCGCCGCGGTTGATCTTGTCCGCTTCGACGAAGCCGTCGAAATCGATCGCCAGCGTCTTGGCCGCGCGCAGGTGCTTTGCCGCTTCCTGCACTTCGCCGGTGCCCTTGATGTCTTCGGTGCCGATGTTGAGCAGGCGCACGCGCGGACGCGGACGCCCGGTGACGATGCGGGAATAGGCCGCACCCATGATCGCGAACTGGACGAGATTGCGGGCATCGCACTCGGTATTGGCACCGAGGTCGAGCATGATGACGTCCTGCTCTTCGAGCGTGGGGAGCAATGCGGCGAGCGCGGGCCGGTCGATCCCCGGCAGGGTGCGCAGCGCGACCTTGCTGATCGCCATCAGCGCGCCGGTATTGCCCGCGCTGACCGCAGCGCCAGCTTCGCCGCGTTTCACCGCGGCGACAGCCTCGCCCATCGACGTGCCCTTGGCACGGCGGAGCGCCTGCGAAGGCTTGTCCTCGCCTTCGACCACCGATTCGCAATGGCGGATCTCGGCCGCACCGGCGAGCCCGGGATGGCTCTCCAGCGCGCGCTCGATCTGCGCACGGTCGCCCATCAGCAGGAAGCTGAACTTCTCGTGCCGACGGCGGGCGAGGGCTGCACCCTCGACCATCACGCGCACGCCTTCGTCGCCGCCCATCGCGTCGACGGCGATACGCGGAAGACTCATGCGATTACGTCCTTACCGTGATGGGCTCAGAGGCCCTTGGGCTCAAGCACCAGGCGGCCATTATAATGACCGCAGTGGCCGCACATGTTGTGCGGGCGCTTCAATTCGCCGCAATTGTCGCATTCATGGAAGGCTTCGACCTTCAGCGAATCATGCGCGCGCCGATTGCCCCGGCGATGCGGCGATACTTTTCTCTTGGGGACGGCCATGGCGGCACCTGTTCTAAACGGTTAAAAATCAATACTTGAGAGCCGCCCTTAAGCGAGGGGAAGCACCTGCACAACGGCTATGTCGTGCGGCGCTCACGCTCCGTCAATGGCGGCAAGAGGCGCGCGCTATACCGATTCTGCCGCGCGATGCAAGCGCAGCTTGGCGCTTGGCCATCGCGAACACCGCGCTAAAGCCTGTCCCCCTCACACGATCTGCACGGGAGAGAATGCGATGGATATCATGCTGCCGGTGTCGCTGACCAGCGCCGCCATGTTCGGGCTGCTGGCGCTGTGGCTGGCGGTGCGCTGCGGCCGCGCGCGGCTGAAGGCGAAGGTCGGCCACGGCGATGGCGGCAATCCCCTGCTCGCCCGGCGGATGCGCGCCCAGCTCAATTTCGTCGAAACCGCGCCCTTCGTGCTCGTGCTGATCGTGCTGATCGAGCTGGCCGGGCGCGGCGGGATGTGGCTGCACCTCCTCTCGATCCTGTTCGTGTTCGCGCGAATCCTGCACGGCGTGGGAATGGACGCGGAGAGAGGCGGGCTGCCGAGGCAGATCGGTGTGATCGTGACGATGCTCACGCTGCTGGGGCTGAGCGTGTTTGCCGCACTGATCGGATTCGGGGTGGTCTGAGCGCCCCTCTCTTAACGGAGGGGCGCTGCCGCGCTCACGTCAGCGCCGCGTCGCCCACGAAGGGGTTGGTGCGGCGTTCCTGGCCGAAGGTGCTGGTCGGGCCGTGGCCGGGGATGAAGGTGACATCATCGCCCAGCGGCCACAGCTTCCTGGTGATCGCATCGATCAGGCTCTGATGATCGCTCATCGGGAAATCGGTGCGCCCGATGCTGCCCTGGAACAGCACATCGCCCACGATCGCGAACTTGCGCTCGCGGTTGAAGAAGATCACGTGGCCCGGCGTGTGGCCGGGGCAGTGGATCACCTCCAGCGTCAGGTTGCCGACGGTGACGGTGTCGCCATCCTCCAGCCACCGGTCGGGCTCGAAACTCGCGGCCTCCATCTGGAACCGCGCGCCGTCTTCATCGAGCCGCGCAATCCAGAACCGGTCCGCCTCGTGCGGGCCTTCGATCGGCAGGCCGAGTTCCTTCGCCAGCATCCCGGCCTGCCCGCAATGGTCGAGATGGCCGTGGGTGATGAGGATCTTCTCCAGCTCCACCCCCGCCTTGGCGACGCCCGCCTTCAGCTTGTCGAGGTCTCCGCCGGGGTCGATCAGCGCGGCCTTGTTGGTCTGCGTGCACCAGATCAGCGAGCAGTTCTGCTGCAGCGGCGTCACCGGCAGGATCGCGGCTTTCATGGGGGAGGCTTGGGAAGAGGCGTTGGTCTGGGTCATGCCCCCCGAGATGGAACACCGATTGATCGGTGGCAAGGGCGGCAGTACCCTTCCCCAAGGCCTGAAAAAGGGATCGCAGACCATGAAGCCGCAATTCGTCCTGCTCGCAGCCGTGGGCACTCTCGCACTGGCAGCCTGCCAGCCGGATACGCCCGTGCAGTCGGCCACCGCTGCCGAGCCGCAGCCGAGCCGCGCGGAGCTTGCCCAGACCGATGCCGACGGCGTGCCGATGCTGGTGGGCGCGGTGTGCGGCAGCTGCCATGCGGTGACGCCGGGCACGCTCTCGCCCCTGCCGCAGGCGCCGACCTTCCCCGAAATCGCCAATCGCGAAGGGCTGACCCGCGAAACGCTGACCGCCTATCTGCGCGATGCGCACAACTACCCGGACATCATGGATGTGGGGCTGACCGACGCGGATGTCGCGCTGGTCACCGATTACATGCTGTCGCTGAAAGATCCCGACTACCGCCGTCCCCCGTCCTGAAAAACAAGCCGGAAGGCGCGCAGATCGCCTTAGCGTGGGACGCGATTGCCACCGCCCGGTCGACCGGGGACGCGCGGGGGCGTTGCCGTGGCCGCAGGAGCGGGCTCGTCCGCAGCAGGCTCCAGCGCGACCGCCGCATTGGAATAGCTTTTAGCCGTCTCGGTGCCGAGCGCGTTGAGCGCCCCGACGAGGCCGACCCCGATCAGCGCCATGATGACTGCATATTCGATCGCCGATGTGCCCGTCTCGTCGCGCAGCAGATGTCTGGTAATCATCACGCCCCCCGGATTGCGCGGGAAGCATGACGCTCGAAGGTGAAGAATCCTCTAAACGACGCAGAAACGTTAGGGATACGGACTCCTGCACCGAGCCAAACTCCGTCACGGTCGAGACTGATCAGCGCGGCCTGGCTCGCCTGCGCGCTCCAGACCCGCAAGCATGATCGCCCCATTGATGTGGAGGTGATTGCAAGGATCATGCGCCGGATCGGTGGCCTCGCCCCCTTCGACCGACTGCTCCTCTCGCGCAGCTTGCCATTCCCAAGCAGCGCGCTCAAACAGTGACGCCATGAACCCTTGGCCGTCGTTATTCTGCATGCTCATCTTGGCCAGCTGCGGCTCGCCAAAGGAAGAGGGAAGGCCCGATGATAGCGAGCGGGGCGCCGCGCCGGAGCTAGCGGTCGACGAAGCAGCCAAGAGCTCGTCACTCGTCTTCCCGCTGTTCTATCGCGAAAACGACAATCCAAAGGGCTTCACCAAGGTCGTCGGGTCGATGGATTCAATGGGAGAGAATGCCCCTCCAGGCAGCGAACATCAGGCCTTTGTCTCCGCACTACTCAAATGCAGTCCGGGGGCAGCGTGGTACGAGGCAACCGGCAACTGGTATGCGATCGTCATGCCATCGGAAGACTCGGCAAGCTGGTCCTCTGTCGATCATGGTCCGCCAGCCGATGACGAAATCATAGAATGCGTCAGAGAGAACACATCGGTGACCTTTTTCTATCGAAAGGCGGACAGCGGCACGCAAACATGGAGACTCCGGTCGGCCGATGATCCGTCTCGGGACGTATTTTAGCGCTCACAACCGCCCGCTCTTCCACACCACGCGGCCGAGCACCTCGATCTCGTCCAGCCCGACCTCCACTGGCGGGTAGGCGAGGTTCTGGCTGAGCAGGGCGATCCGCCCCGCCCCCGCGCTCGCCAGCCGCTTGACCATCAGCGTGTCGCCCATGCGCACGACGTGGACCCCATCCCGCTCGAACCGCGATCCGCGATCGATCAGAATCTCGTCGCCGTGGCGCAGCAGCGGCTCCATCGAATCGCCCTCCACCGTGAGCGCGGAGAGCATTTTCGGATCGAACCCGTTTTCGCGCAGCCAGCGGCCCGAAAAACCGAAATTGTCGAACGGCGCCTCGCCATTGGCGAATTGCCCCGGCCCGGCCGCTGCGGCGAGCGAGAGGCGCGGGATCGCGTGGAAATCCTCGTCGCCCGCAGAGTAGCGAGACGCACCATAGGATTTTTCCTCCGCGCCACTCATCTCGGGGGCCAACTCACTCTCGTCGACACCGAAGAACTGGGCCAGCGTGCGCCGGTCCTGCTCCTCCAGCTTGCGCGGGCTCCCCTTGCGGATGAACTGCTGCAAATAGCTGGAATTGCGGTCGATAAGCTTGGAAAGCGCCGAAAGGCTTGAGCCGCGCGCCTGCGCGAGTTCGAGCAGGCGCGCACGCGCCGGATCGCCTGGCAGGCTGCCCACAGAGGGTCGATCATCGCTCATACACAATTTCCTATAGCGAAAGATTTTTCCTAGACAAGTAGGATTTCACAGGCGAGCAATCCTTCACCGCGGCGCCGAATCGACCTGTCAAAGCCATCTGTGAGGGAAATTTATGCTGATTCGAAGGATAGAGAGGTTTTTGCGCGAATTCGACATGCCCGCGACGAAATTCGGGCGTCTCGCGACGCATGATCCACGCTTCGTGCTCGACCTGCGCAACGGGCGCATGCCGCGCTCCGGCACTGAACGGCGCGTGGACGGCTTCATGGCCGAATGGCGCGCCCGGATGGAGGAGCCGCGCCATGCACGCTGAAGCCCTTCCCACCCTCGCCCCGCGCCGGGGCAGCGCCGGGAGGCTCGAACGCGCGCTGATCGCGCTCGCCGGGGGCGAGGGCCGCGTGCTCGACCACCGCGAACGTGGCTGGGCGAGCATCACCTTCGCAGGCACGCGCCACACGGTGCGGCTGGCGTTCGACACGCCCGAGGGGATCGCAGGCGGCGAACTGCTCATCGCCGAGCTGCCCGATCACGAATTCGCCCTGCCCGGCCAGCTGGTCGCGGATGCGACGGTCAGCGCGGTCGACCATGCCCTGGCCCCCTCACCCCGGCTCACCGTCACCTGCGAATTGCTGCTGCTGGAGGACGGATGAGCCAGTGACCGTGGCGGGGGTGGTTTTTAACCCCCTGGACTGTGTGTCAGGTGTGTCAGGGGCCGCGGGACACCGGCCCAGAACACGCCGGTCACCGCCGGATCACGAGGTTCCTGATCTCGGTCATGTCCTCCATCGCGAAGCGCACGCCTTCGCGGCCCAACCCTGAGTTCTTGACCCCGCCATAGGGCATGTTGTCGACCCGGTAGCTGGGGATCTCGTTGATGCAGATGCCGCCGTAATCCAGCCGGTCCCACGCATCGAACATCTTGAACAGGTCGCGGGTGAAGATGCCCGCCTGCAGCCCGAATTCGGAGCGGTTGGTTTCCTCGATCGCCTCGTCGAAGGTGGAGAACTTCATGAGGACGGCAAGCGGCCCGAACACTTCCTCGTTCACCACCTTGGCATCGCGGTCGACGTTTTCGAGCAGGGTTGCAGGGATCATCCGCCCCCCGCGCGTGCCGCCGCACAGCAGCTTTGCGCCATGGTCGAGGGCTTCCTTGGTCCATGCCTCGACCCGTTCGGCCTCGCCGTCGTCGATCATCGGGCCGATGAAGGTGTCCTTGTCCTTCGGATCGCCCGCGACGAGGGCCTTGGCTTCCTCGACCAGCATGTCGCGAAACTCGTCGTACACATCCTCGTGAATGAGGATGCGCTGGACCGAGATGCATGACTGGCCGGACTGGTAGAAGGCGCCCTTGATGACGCGCGGCAGGGCATCCTTCAGGTCGGCATCACGGTCGATGATGACCGCGGCGTTGCCGCCCAGCTCCATCACGACCTTCTTCTTGCCTGCCCGCGCCTTCAGCGCCCAACCGACCTCGTCGGACCCGGTGAAGCTGAGCAGCTTGAGGCGTTCGTCGGTGGTGAACAGGTCCGCGCCGTCGCGGCTGGCGGGCAGGATCGAGAACGCGCCCTTGGGCAGGTCCGTCTCCGCCAGCACCTCGCCGATGATGATCGCGCCCAGCGGGGTCTTGCTCGCGGGCTTGAGGATGAAGGGGCAGCCCACGGCCAGCGCCGGCGCGATCTTGTGCGCGGCAAGGTTGAGCGGGAAGTTGAAAGGAGAGATGAAACTGCACGGGCCGATGGGCACACGCTTCCAGATCGCCTGATAGCCCTTGGCGCGTTCGGAGATGTCGAGCGGCATAACCTCGCCGCCCAGCCGCACGCTTTCCTCGGCAGCGATGCGGAAGGTGTCGATCAGGCGGGTGACCTCGCCCTCGCTGTCGCCGATCGGCTTTCCGGCCTCGACGCACAGCGCATAGGCGAGTTCGTCGAAGCGTTCCTCGAACCGCTTCACGCAGTGCATCAGCAAGTCCTGCCGCTGATAGCTGGCGAGCCGCGCCATCGGCTCCGTCGCCTCGACCGTGCCGACGATCGCGTCGTCGATGATCTCGGGCGTGGCGAGCGCGGTGCGGAAGGCGACCTCGCCGGTGTACTTGTCCGTCACCTCGAGATCGGTGTTGGGCTGCGCGGCCTCGTTGCGAAGGTAGAGGGGGTAAGTGTCCTTGAGCTGTGGCACGGGGGCAATCTCCTTTACCAAGGCAACCTCAAAGCTGCGCGCTGCGTTCCTTGATCTCGTGGTTGAGCAGCGAATCGTTTTCCGAATAATCGACCGGGCAGTCGATCACATGCACCCCGCCCGCATCGCGGCATTGGGCGAGCAGCTGTTCGAGGTGCTCCGCGCTCTCGACCCGGTGACCATGCGCGCCGAAGCTTTGCGCGTAGTCGACGAAATCGGGATTGCCGAAGGTCAGACCATAATCGGCCAGCCCCATGTTCTTCTGCTTCCAGCGGATCATGCCATAGGCATCGTCGCGCAGGATCAGCACGGTCAGGTCGACGCCCAGCCGCACCGCCGTTTCCAGCTCCTGCCCGCTCATCATGAAGCCGCCATCGCCGCACACCGCCATCACCTTGCGCTCCGGGTGGACCAGCGCGGTGGCGATCGCACTCGGCAGTCCCGCACCCATGCTGGCGAGCGCATTGTCGAGCAGGATCGTGTTGGGCAGGTGCGCCATGTAGTTGCGCGCGAACCACAGCTTGTAGACGCCGTTGTCGAGGCAGATCACCCCCTCGCGCGGCATTGCCCGGCGGATCGCGGCGACCAGGAATGGCGGGAAGATCGGGAAGCGGCGATCCTCCATCAGCGCGTCCGAATGCTCGAGCTCCGCCTCGCGGTAACGCAGCATGCAGCCTGCATCCCAGTCCTCGCGAGGGGTGATCGCTTCCTTCATCTGCCAGATCGCGTTGGCGATATCGCCGATCACCTCGATCTGCGGGAAGTAGACCGGGTCCACCTCCGCCGTGTTGTACGACACGTGGATCACGACGCGCTTGTCGTCGCGGTGCATGAAGAAGGGCGGCTTCTCGATCACGTCGTGCCCGATCGAGAGGATGCAGTCCGCTTCCTCGATCGCCCGGTGGACGAAATCGCCCGAAGACAGCGCCGCGCAGCCGAGGAACAGCGGCCGCTCCTCGTCCAGCACGCCCTTGCCCATCTGGGTGGTGACGAAGGGAATGCCGGTCTTGTCGACGAATTCGCCGAGCATCTTGCTCGCCATGTTGCGGTTTGCGCCCGCGCCGATCACCAGCAGCGGCTTCTTCGCGGCTTCCACCGCCTCGACCGCGATCCGCACCGCCTTGGGCTCGGCGGAGGGACGACGCGCGACCGAGGCTTTCAGAGGCGCGGCGACGGCCTCCTCCGCCGCAATGTCTTCTGGCAGTTCGAGATGGGTCGCACCGGGCCGCTCTTCCTCGGCCAGCCGCACCGCCTCGCGCACCCGCGCGGGCAGCGTCTCCCCGCTCGCCAGCTGGTGCGCGAACTTGGTCACCGGGTTCATCATCGCGACCACATCGAGAATCTGGAAACGGCCCTGCTTGGAATGCTTGATCGGCTTCTGCCCGGTCACGGTCAGCATCGGCATCCCGCCAAGCTGGGCATAGGCGACCGCGGTCAGCGCATTGGTCGCGCCCGGCCCCAGCGTGGTCAGGCACACCGCCGCCTTGCCGGTCAGCCGGCCAT
Source organism: Citromicrobium bathyomarinum (assembly GCF_021021475.1). GTDB lineage: Bacteria > Pseudomonadota > Alphaproteobacteria > Sphingomonadales > Sphingomonadaceae > Alteriqipengyuania > Alteriqipengyuania bathyomarina. The sequence continues at coordinate 778,789 of NZ_JAINWL010000001.1, forward strand.
AGGTCGCGGCCATGAAGCCCGCGCCCTGTTCATGCCGGGTGAGCACCAAACGGATGTCGGAGCGCGAGAGCGAATCGAGCAGGTCGAGGTTCTCCTCGCCCGGAACGCCGAAGACATATTCGACGCCCTCCGCCTCAAGGCATTGGACGAACAGATCGCTCGTCTTGATCGCTTGTCCCTCGGCCATCGCTCTCTCCCCTCCTGGTGTGCCCGATCTATACGGGCGGCGGCACGGATTGGTTTCGCGAAGCGTTCAGTAAGCCAGCGCGGGGTCGAAGCGCGGCTCGACCGGTTCGCCCGCGTGCCAGCGGGCCAGATTCTCGATGAAGCGGTCGGCGCTGCGCTGAAACATCTTGCTCTGCGCGCGGCCCGACAGGTGCATGGTGACCTGCGCATTGCGCAGGCTCCACAGCGGATGATCCTCGGGCAGCGGCTCGGGGTCGGTCACGTCGAGCAGCGCGGCCTCGATCCGCTTAGCCTCCAGCGCATCGACCAGCGCATCCTGGTCGACCACATCGCCACGCGCGATATTCACCAGCACGGCGTTGGCCTTCATCGCCGCGAGTTCGTCCGCGCCGATCATGTGGTGCGTTTCGGGGGTCGAGGGCACCGCCAGCACGACCCAGTCGAATTCGCCCAGCTTGCCGCGCCATTCGTCCGGCTTCAGCGCACCATCCGCGCCCGAGCGGCGCACCGGCACCACCTCCATGTCGAAGGCTTCGAGCCGGGTCTTCACCAGCTGCCCGATCGCGCCGAGGCCGAGCAGCAGCACTCGCTCGCCCGCCAGCTCGCGCTTGCCGGGGCTGTCCTGCAGCCACTCATGCCGGTCCTGCGCGCGGACGACCTCGCGGTAGCCCTTGGCATGGGTCAGCATCAGCATGACGACATATTCGGCGATGGTGATCGCGTTGATGCCAGCGCCGTTGGTGACGATCGTGCCGCGCTGCTCCAGCAGGTCGAGCGGCAGGAAATCGAGACCGGCATAGATCGAGTTGAGCCATTTGAGGTTGGTCGCGGCGGTCACGACCTCGCACATCGGGCCGGGCTGGTTGAAGTCGAACCAGCCGATCTCCGCACGCGGCGCGAGTTCGATCGCCTCCTCCTTGCTCATGAACCACAGCGGCTCGACCCAGTCGGGCAGGCGCGGCTCCACCAGCGGGCGGATCAGGGCGGACAGGACTGCGGTGGTCAAAGGCTCAACCTCTCTTGTCTCGTCGGCCCGGACTTGATCCGGGCCAAGGCTTCTCTTTCACGCGCACGGACCAGAAGTGAAGCACCACCCCGGATCAAGTCCGGGGTGACGGTTTGGCCTCACGCCAGCTTCCATTCCCAGCCGAGCGGGTCGCCATCCATCACCTCGACGCCCTTCGCGGCGAGTTCGTCACGGATCGCGTCGGAGGTGGCAAAGTCCTTCTCCGCCCGCGCGGCCTTACGGCGCTCCAGCGCGTCCTCGATCTCGGCTTCGGTGATGATCGCGTCTTTCGGGCGGAGCCGCAGATCGGTCCGCGCGAGGTCGAGCAGGCCGAGGCCGAGGACGGCGTCCATCCGTTCAACCACGGCACGCTTGATCCCGGCATCGACCTTCTTGGTCGCGAGAGCATCTTCTAGCGCGGTCAGCGCGATTGCGGTGTTGAGATCGTCGGCCATCGCGTCCTGGAACTTGGCAAGCGCAGGGGCAAACTTCGGATGATCGGTCGCAGCGCTTTCCACCTCGCGCAACGGCTGCACCGCCATCACCATCCGCTTGAGCCGCGTCAACGCCGCGCCGAGGCCCTCCCACGAAAACTCCAGCTCGCTGCGGTAATGCGCCTGGAGGCACATCATCCGGTAGGCGAGCGGATGGTAACCCTTGTCGATCAGCAGCTGCAGCCGCAGGAACTCGCCCGACGACTTGCTCATCTTGCCCGACCGCTCGACCAGGAAGTTGTTGTGCATCCATATCTTCGCGCCCGAATGCGCGGCATCGTCCAGCCCGCCGCAGCCGCAATAGGCCTGGTTCTGCGCGATCTCGTTGGGGTGGTGGATCTCGCGGTGGTCGATCCCGCCGGTGTGGATGTCGAACGGGAAGCCGAGCAGCTTGCCGCCCATAACACTGCATTCGAGATGCCAGCCCGGTGCGCCGCGGCCCCAGGGCGAATCCCACTCCATCTGCCGCGTCTCGCCCTCGGGCGTGGTGCGCCAGATCGCGAAATCGGCGGCGTTGCGCTTGCCCTCGACCGTGTCGATCCGGCCCTCGCCCTCTTCGGTGACCGCACGCGCCAGCCGCCCGTAATCCTCCACCGTCGAAACATCGAAATAGAGCCCGCTTTCCAGCTGGTAGCAGTGCTTCGCCTCGATCTGCTTCGCGAAGTCGATCATCTGCTCGATGTAATCGGTCGCCACAGACCATTCGGCGGGCTCACAGATGTTGAGCGCTGCCACATCCGCCTTGAACGCCTGCGTATAGTGCTCAGCAATGTCCCAGATCGACTGCTTCTGCGTCGCAGCCATCTTCTCCAGCTTGTCCTCGCCCGCATCCCCATCATCGGTCAGGTGGCCGACATCGGTGATATTGATGATGTGGGTGAGTTTGTAGCCGCGCCAGCTCAGCGTCCGCCCCAGCACATCGGCGAACACGTAGGCGCGCATGTTGCCGATATGCGGGTAGTTATAGACCGTCGGCCCGCAGGTATAAACGCGCGCCTCGCCCTCATGGACCGGAACGAAGGGTTCCAGCTGGCGGTTGAGAGAATTGAACAGCTTGAGTTGCGGCGCGTCGGTCATAGCCCGCGCAAATGCGCCAAGCGGCACGGCTGCGCAACACCGGAGCGAGCATATCAGCAAGGATTCAGGAACCGACACGCTTTCACGCACGCTGGGCGGCGTGGCCATCGCTGGCTGCGCGATCGCGGTTGTATGCGACCTGCTGGGCGCCAGCCTTTCCGACCGCATCGGGCTGGCCAGCGACACGATCAGCAATCTTGCTGCGGGCAAGTGGGACATTCTTTCCGACCTCGGCATTTATGCCTTCGTCGTCGGCGTGCTCGCCGTGACCATCGGCCTGGTCCGCTGGCGCGTATCGCGCTGGGACTGGCGGCTAGGCACGGTTCTGCTGGTGGTGCTCGCGGTCGATTACACGCTGATCGCCGCGTACGAGGCCTATTCGACCGGAGAGGGCATGCAGATCCACTACAAGCTGGTCTACCTAATGGGCGTCGCATTCCCGCTCACCGTGCTGCTGACCGCAGGCCAGTTGTACGAGATCGACCGGCGGCTGGGCATTGCGATGTGTGTCGGCGGGGTGTTGTGGGCGATCGCCGCGCCGTTCCTGTTCGTCGTGCCGACCGGGTGGGACGGGCTCTACGAGCGCGCGCTCGCCTTCGGCAAGCTGGGCTGGTTCGTTACCATGGGCGTGATGATCTGGCGCGACCCGGACATTGTCCGCCGCGTGCCCGAGGACGAGCGGAGCTAGAGCCCTTCGCAGTAATCCGGATTGTCCGACGTGTCGCCGAACTCGCAGCCACGCTTCAGCTCGGCGCGGATCGTGTCGCAGGAATTCTGGATATTGCACGCGGGCCGCGTGGCGGGCGACATTTCATAGCACTGCTCCGACAGCGTTTCCGCCTCCTTGCGCCCGAGCTCGGCAAGGCAGGAGCCTTCGACCGGCTCGGCGGTGCTGTTGTCGAGCGCGGGGCGGCTATTCGCATATTCGTCGGTCGGCGGAGTGGGTTCGGCCTCGCTCGGGCCGACCGGGTCGATCACCGGCGCAGGGTCGGAGGCCTGCGTAGCGCTCGGCTCCGCATCGGGCTTGGCCGTGTCGGGTGCGTCACATGCCGCGAGCGCGCAGACTGCCGCCATGGTCGAAATCCAGCCGATGATACGCATGTCCGCTCCTTCAAATCCGTGCCATGTTCAATTCTCGGCACGGATGGCGGTTCCGCGTCTCAGCCGCCCATCGCGGCGATCGTCGCGAAGATCACGATGCCGATACCTGCGATTCCCATCACGATGGTCAGGCCGCGCGGGATCGCCGCGCCTTGCCTGCCTCCCGCATCGCGGGTGCCAGCGGTCAGCACCGCTGTGGCGAGCAGGATGGCTAGCGCAGTGCCCAGCCATTCGAGCGTTTCGAGCAGCGAGGACATCGGCACCGGCGTCACCGGGAAGATCTTGAACAGGTCGAGCAGATAGGTCGCCGCAAAGCCGACCGCCGCCGCCATGCTCCACACCCGCCGTACGCCGCCGCGCCAGGTCAGCCATGCCAGCACCAGCGAGCCGAGGCCGAGTACGGTGAGGAAGATGTTGAACGCCGCCAGCACGCTCGCCGGATAGGCGCTGAAATCGCGCGTCTCCACGAAACCGCCGGGGATCATCAGCGCGAGGTTGATCGCCGACAGCGCGAGCAGCAGGGCAACGAGATGGCGCGGGTTCATGCTCGGGTATCCTTATTCGAAGCCTTCGAACCGGACATGCTCGTCCAGCGGCACCCGGTTGCGCTCGAAGCTGTTCACCGGCGCATCCGGATCGCGATAGCCGATGCCCACGCCGCAGAAGAAGCGGTGCGTTTCGGTGCTCACGCCAATGTGCGCCATGATCGGATCGGCGTAGTAGGCCATGAATTCCTGCGGGCAGGAATCGAGCCCCTGCTCTCGCAGCAGCAGCATGATGGTCTGAAGCCACATGCCGGTATCGGACCATTGCGCCTCCTTCATCATCCTCGGGAAATAGCACAGCAGCAGCACGGGCGCGCCGAAGCTGACCACGTTGCGCCCCATCGCGGCGGCGCGGCCCGCCTTGTCCTCGCGCGCAATGCCGAGCGATTCGAACATGCTGGCGGAAAGCTCGTAGAGGCGCTGCTTGTAGCGGTCCTCCTGCTTGGGCGCGTCCCAGTCGTAGTCGGGCTGCTTCATCTCGGCGCTGCGCAGCTTTTCGCGCAGCTGCGCGAGCGGTTCGCCGGTCAGGATGGTCGCTTCCCAAGGCTGGTAGTTGCAGCCCGAGGGGGCCCAGCGCGCGGTCTCCATCACCTGCCGGATCGTATCGAGAGGCACCGGCGTATCGAGGAAATCGCGCACCGACCGGCGCGAGGTGACGGCTTCGGAAACGGACATCGGGGTATCGCTCATGCGCGGCTGGCTAGCGGCTGACCGCCCCCGCGCCAACCCGGCAGGCTGTATTTCGTGCTGTCCTACTCGCAAAACCCGCTCTAGCTGGATTCGCCCTGCGACCCTTTCGGGAGGACCACATGGGCGACCCCACCACCTATCATTTCGATCTCGACCCCGCGCTGCGACCGGCGCACGCTCCGCTGGAGGAACGCTGGTGGCCGGGCATCCGCGATGCAGCGCTCAAGGCATCGAGCGCGCGGATTTACGATCCGATAAAAGGCGTGCGCGCGGTGGTGATCCACGCGACGGCGGGCGGCAGCGCTGCGGGCGCGGCGAGCGTGATTTTCGATCGCAAGGCAAGCTTCCACTGGCTGGTGCCCGACGAGGACGAACCGCAGCATGAGCAATTCGTGTGGGCCACCTGTCACGAGGCACGCGCGGCATGGCACGTGCGCAATGCCTGCTCTCACCCGGCGATCTGGGACGGGCGCGGACGGATCAACCACTGGTCCCTCGGAATCGAAGTGGTGAACCGGCAGGTGCGAACGGACGCATTCTCCGACTGGCAGGTGGAGGCGACCGCGCAGATCGTCCGCTATGCCTGGGCCAAATACCCCAACCTGCGCCATGTGGTGAGCCATGCGATGCTCGATCCTGCGCGGAGGAGCGATCCGGGGAGCCTGTTTCCGTGGGAGCGGCTTCGTGAGGCGGTGCTGGATGTTCGGCAGGATGAGGTGCCAGAACTGGTTGCAGAAGCGGCAGAGATGAAAGCTGTCAGACCGTCTGCACCGTTCTGCATGACTGTGTGAAGCAGCGGCCGCGTTCGCTTACTGGTCGCGCAGGATGGTAGGGATGTCGCGGGCCGAATGCAGGACGCGCGCGATTTCGACCCGCTGCTCATGTTCGCGGAAGACGATCAGATATCGGCGGTGGACAGCGGCACGCACCGGCACTGGCCAGTCCGTTCTGACAGGGTAGGCGTGGGGATGCTCGGCGACAGCCGTGATGCGAGCGAGCAGTTCGTCGAGAAATGTCTCTGCCCGCTCAGGGTTGTCGCGCGCAATATAGTCGACGATCTCGCGTAGGTCTGCGCGAGCCGCCTCGGAGATGACGAGTTCGGTCATTCATCCTTGCCGGCATAGTCGGCCACCTGCTCTCGCACCCGATCGCGCAATTCGGCGTAGACCTGATCGGCGGGGTAAAACGGCCCCGCCAGCCCCTTTTCGATCTCGGATCGCAACCACTGGCGACGGGCCTCGCCCTTGTCGCGCTCCTCGCCCCAATCCCGCAGCGCCTCACGGACCACTTCGCTGGTGGTAGCGTATTCGCCGCGCTCCACCGCCGCGCGGAGCCGCGCAGCCATTTCGGTGGGCATGGTGACGGTGATGCGTTCGAGCTTACTCATGCGTATGCATATATCATACGAGGTGTGACTGAGCTACTACGAGACCGGCCGCCCTGCGAACCCATTCGCTATTCATCATCCTCGTAATACCTGCGATAAAGCTCCTCCCCCTCTCGCCTTTCGTCGGCGTAAGTCCGATCCGGGCCAAGTCGCAGGTAGGGTGTTGCCGGCAGAGCATCCGACGGACAGCGGTCAAGTTCATCAGGGTCGTCGCGGAGGATATTGTATGTGCCCGCCGAATTGCGGCGCAGGTAGAACGTCATGGTCTTGCGGACGTAATAGGTGTGAAGGACTGCCAAGGTCTCGAGCCGACCTTTGTCGACGTCACCCTCCAAGACGCGGCGCACATCGAGATCGACGAACCACGGCCAGCTCATGATTATCACACTCGGATCGTCGGATTGCGGAAAGACCGTCGGTACTTGCGCGACAGGTTTGGCGCGCACCTTGGCGTCGTAGCATTCGATGTCGGAGGCAGATGCGACTGTCGGAACGCAGGCCGTGAATCCCAAGGCCAAGAAAGCCAAGGGCGCAAGCTGCCTCACCCCTCAACCTCGAACAGATCCGCCATCTGCCCGATCATCGTGCCGCCAAGTTGCTCGACATCCATGATCGTAACCGCGCGTTTGTAATACCGCGTCACGTCATGGCCGATGCCGATGGCGACCAGCTGGACGGGCGAGGCTTTCTCGATCCACTCGATCACCTTGCGCAGGTGCGCTTCCAGATAGCCTGCACGGTTTACCGATAGCGTCGAGTCGTCCACCGGCGCGCCGTCGGAGATCACCATCAGGATGCGGCGATCCTCGGGCCGGGCGAGCAGGCGCTGGTGCGCCCACATCAGCGCCTCGCCGTCGATATTCTCCTTCAGCAGCCCTTCGCGCATCATCAGGCCGAGGTTGCGGCGCGCGCGGCGCCAGGGCTCGTCAGCCTGCTTGTAGACGATGTGACGCAGGTCGTTGAGGCGGCCGGGCTGCTGCGGCTTGCCGTCGGCGAGCCATTTCTCGCGCGTATGCCCGCCCTTCCACGCGCGGGTGGTGAAGCCGAGAATCTCGGTCTTCACCCCGCACCGCTCCAGCGTGCGCGCGATGATGTCCGCGCTGATCGCGGCGATGGAGATCGGGCGGCCGCGCATCGAGCCCGAATTGTCGATCAGCAGGGTGACGACCGTGTCCTTGAACTCGGTCTCCCGCTCGACCTTGTAAGAAAGCGAATGGCCGGGGCTGATGACCACGCGCGCCAGCCGCGCGGCATCGAGCATGCCCTCTTCCTGGTCGAAATCCCAGCTGCGGCTCTGCTGCGCCATCAGCCGGCGCTGGAGGCGGTTCGCCAGCCGCGTGACGACATGCTGCAACCCGGTCAGCTGGCTGTCGAGATAGGCGCGCAGCCGGTCGAGCTCGTCGGCATCGCACAGCTCGGTCGCGGCGATTTCCTCGTCGAACTTGCGCGTGTAGACCTGATATTCGAAATCGTCGGGAATGTCGGTCCAGTGGCGGTTCGGGCGCACGGGCATCATGCCCTCCTCGCCGTCGTCGCCTGCGTCGTCGCTGTCGCCGTCCTCTTCGGAAAGCTCGCCCTCGCCATCCTCGTCGGCATCGCCTTCGGTCATTTCGGAGGCGGCTTCGGGGCTCTGCTGCGGCGACTGGTCGCCCGCGTCTTCCTCGTCGGTATCGTCCTCGGGCGATTCGCCCTCGTCCTCGTCGCCGTCCTCGTCCGCATCGTCGGGCGCGCTGTCCGCGCCCTCGATCAGGTCGAGCTGGCGGAGCATCTCGATCGAGAGGTCCTGAAACGCCTTCTGGTCGTCGAGCTTGTCCGCCAGTGCGGAGAAATCGCCGCCGGTGCGCTCCTCCACGAATTTCCGGACCAGATCGACGCCCTTCTGCGCGCGGCTCGGGATCGGCCTGCCGGTCAGCGCCTCGCGCATCATCAGCGATACGGCGGTGGAGAGCGGCACGTCGCGAGCCTCAGTAGCGCGGGCGATGGGGTCGCTCGCGGCGCGCAATTCGGTCGCGGCCGCGAGGTTCTCGCCCACGCCCGCAAACCCTTGCGCGCCCAGCGCCTCGTACCGGACCTGCTCGACCGCGTCATAGACCGCCCGCGCGACCGGATCGCCCGGCGCGCCCGAATCGTGCAGCGCATTGTCGTGCAGGCGGATTTTGAGCGCGAAGCTATCGGCAAAGCCACGCGCTTCGGCAGCCTGTTCGGGCGGCAGCTGGCGCCCGGGCAGCGGCACGCGGAAGTTCTTGCCCGCTGCGCCGGGACGGTCTGCGCTCCACGCGACTTCCACCTCGGGCTCGCGCGCAATCGCTCGCGCGCCGCCGGTCAGCGCGCGTTTGAACCGGTCGAGAGGAGTTTCTTCGCTCAAGCCCGAAACCTCAGAGAATGCTCTGACCGGTCGACTGCCAGTCCTTCAGGAAGTCCTCGATGCCCTTGTCGGTCAGCACGTGGTTGACGAGGCCGCGGATCACCTTGGGCGGCGCGGTCATCACGTCCGCACCGATCTTGGCCGCCTGCAGCACATGCGTCGCATGGCGCACGCTGGCGACGAGGATTTCGGTCTCGAACGCGTAGTTGTCGTAGATCAGCCGGATATCCTCGATCAGCTGCATCCCGTCGAAGCCGTTGTCGTCGTGGCGGCCGACGAAGGGCGAGATGAAGGTCGCACCGGCCTTCGCGGCCAGCAGCGCCTGGTTGGCGGAGAAGCACAGCGTCACGTTCACCATCGTGCCATCGTCCGTCAGCGCGCGGCAGGTCTTGAGCCCATCGAGCGTCAGCGGCACCTTGATGCAGACGTTGTCTGCAATCTTGCGCAGCTTGTCGGCCTCTTTCATCATCGTCTCGTGATCGAGCGCGACGACTTCGGCGCTGACCGGGCCATCGACGATCCCACAGATTTCCTTGGTCACCTCAATAAAATCGCGGCCCGATTTGTGGATCAGCGAAGGGTTGGTGGTCACCCCGTCGATCAGGCCGGTTTCGGTCAAGTCGCGGATGTCGGCGATGTCGGCGGTGTCTGCGAAGAATTTCATTTTGGTCACATACCTGTCATGGAAGCGTCACACCCGAACCCTGTTCAAGGATTCCCGATGCGATCAGTCAATCTTGCGGCGCGCGCCCTCCCACTTGCCGCCGCGACCGTGCTTTTGCAACCGAGCGCAGCTCTGGCAGATGAAAGCGAATTCTGGATCGAGCTGGCGGCCAAGGGCGATATCGCCGAGGGCACCAGCCTGAAGGTGGAAGTGGAGCAACGGCGCAAGGCCGGACCCGACGAATATATCGTCGGTGCGGTGGTCGATCACGAGATCGGCGATGGCTTCTCGCTGGGTGGCGGGATCGAGATCCACGACATCGACGGCTTTACCGAGGTTCGCCCCTACCAGCAGGTCGGTTTTTCGACCGGGATCCTGTCGCTGCGCACACGGATTGAGGAACGCTTCTACGACAATTCCGACCGAATGGCGCTGCGCCTGCGCCAGCGCGTACAGCTGAGCGACACGATCGCCCCAAAGCTCAAGGCGAGCGCATCGGCGGAGCTGCTGTACCAGCTGCGCGACCGCAATGATGGCGGGCCGGAGCGGGTCGACCAGCTACGCTTTGCCACCGGACTGACCTACCGCGTGGCGGAGCGCTTCGAGGTGAGCGGCGGCTACCTGCTGCAACTGCGCCCGCGTCCGGGCGGCGACACCTATACCCACGTGCCCCAGCTGAGCGCGGCCTACCGCTTCTAACCGCTCCCCGCGCTTCAGCGTCGCCCGGCGAGGCCCAGCGCACCGATCAGCACGGGATCGTTGGTGCTGCGTGGATCGGCGCGGATCGCCGCTTCCTCGCGCCCGATCTCGGCCCACACGGTATCGTCGATCTCGTTCGCGAGCCGCGCCGCCACCCCGCCGACATCGACCCCGGCCAGCGCCGAGACGAGCTGGCCGATCACCGGATCGCGCGCCAGCCGCATCGCATCGCCGAGTTCGGGCACCATCGCATCGACCAGCCGCGGGCCAAGGTCCGCGCGCAGATAACTCGTCGCGGCGGTCGGCCCGCCGGTGATCAGCCCGATCGTGTTCTCGACCCCGATCAGCTGGATGGAATCATAAATGATCGGCGCGGCGCGCTCGCTCGCCTCGACCGCGAAGCCTGCAAACTCCCGCTCCAGTCGCGACTTGACCAGACCCGAGGTGAGAATTCCGGCGAGCACATTGCCCCGCGCGCCGAGAAAATTGTCGAGCCCGGCCTGCGCGATCTGCTGGTCCCAGAAGCCGCCCGGCGCAGTCAGCCGGGCGAAGGCGCGCTGGCTGGAGAGCAGCAGCAGCCGCTCGATCACGTTGGTCACGCGGGTCTCGTAGGTCGCGCAGCCGCCCAGCAGCATCGCGCCCGCGCCGGCACCGAGCGCCCCCAGCAGGCTGCGCCGGTTCAGGCCATTTTCCAGAATTCCGGTCATCGTCTCACCTTCCATGCTTGTGGCGCGGGAGCCCCTGCACCCATATTGGCGGACGACCCATGCGCCGTATCCGCCTCCTCGTCCTCAACGCCGCGCTCGGCGTACTCGATTACCGCGTGCCCGATGGCATGGCGGTCGAGCATGGTAGCGTCGTGGTCGCCCCGCTAGGCCCGCGCCAGGTCACCGGCATCGTGTGGGAGGAAGAACGCCTTCCCGGCGAGTCGGTGCCCGAGGCAAAGCTGCGCCCGATCCTGTCGGTGCTGCCGGTGCGCCCGCTGCACGCACAACTGCGCCGCCTGATCGAATGGACCGCCGACTATTACTGCGCCTCGATGTCTTCGGTCGCACGGATGGTGCTGGCCAGCGGGGGCGCGCTGAAGGGCGGCGTCACCGTCACCGAATACCGCCTGACCGACACGCAGCCCGACCGGATGACCCCGCAGCGCAAGCAGGCGCTGGAAAAGCTGGTCGACCGGCAGGGCACGATCCGCGAACTGGCCGCGATTGCGGGGGTCTCTGAAGGCGTGCTGCGTGGGCTGGTATCGCAGGGCGTGCTGGAGCCGGAAGAGGTCGACGCTGACCGCCCCTACCCGCGCGCGCAGCCCGACCATGCCGAGCCGGTGCTGTCGCCGCAGCAGGCCGAAGTCGCGGACGAGCTGGTCAGGGCGGTCGAAGCGAAGGAATTCGCGCCGATCCTGCTCGACGGGGTGACCGGATCGGGCAAGACCGAGACCTATTTCGAACCCGTCGCCGCCGCGATCCGCGCTGGCAGACAGGTGCTCGTCCTGCTCCCCGAAATCGCGCTGACCGAGAATTTCCTGCGCCGGTTCGAAGACCGCTTCGGCGTCACTCCGGTGCTGTGGCACTCCTCGCTCAAATCCTCGGAGCGCCGCCGGGCATGGCGCGCGATCGCCCGCGCGCCGGAAGAGGGCGGCGCGCAGGTGGTGGTCGGCGCACGCTCCGCACTGTTCCTGCCCTATGCCAATCTCGGCCTGATCGTGGTCGACGAGGCGCACGAGATCAGCTTCAAGCAGGATGACGGTGTGCGCTACAACGCGCGTGACGTCGCGGTGATGCGAGGCCATTTCGAGCGGATTCCGGTGGTGCTGGCATCGGCCACCCCCGCGCTCGAAAGCCTGCACATGGCGGAGACGGGCACCTACCGGAAGCTCGACCTGCCGAGCCGCTTCGGCGGGGCCTCGCTGCCCACGATCCGCCTGCTCGACCTGACCGAGGAGCCGCCCGAGCGCGGCCGCTGGCTCGCCCCGACGCTGGCACGCGAGCTGTTCGCGCGGATGGAGCGCGGCGAGCAGACGCTGCTGTTCCTCAACCGGCGCGGCTATGCCCCACTGACGCTTTGCAGGAATTGCGGATACCGCTTCCAATGCAAGCAATGCAGCGCTTGGCTGGTCGAACATCGCTTTTCCCACCGGCTCGCCTGCCACCATTGCGGGCACGAGGAGCCGACGCCCGAAGCCTGCCCCGAATGCGGGGAGAAAGACAGCCTCGTTCCCTGCGGCCCCGGGGTGGAGCGCGTCGCCGACGAAGTGCGCGAGATCGCACCCGAAGCGCGGATCGCGGTTGCCACGTCAGACACCCTCAACACGCCCGCGCGCGCCGCCGAGTTCGTTGCGATGGCGGAAAGCGGTGCGATCGACGTGATCGTAGGCACGCAGCTAGTCACCAAGGGCTTCCACTTTCCCGACCTGACTTTGGTCGGCGTGGTCGATGCGGATCTGGGGCTGGAGGGCGGCGACCTGCGCGCGGCCGAGCGTGTCTATCAGCAGATCGCACAAGTCGCGGGCCGCGCGGGCCGCGCCTCCAAGCCGGGCGAGGTGCTGATCCAGACGCGCCACCCGGAAGCACCAGTCATCGCCGCGCTGGCGGAGGGCGACCGCGATGCCTTCTACGCCGCCGAGCTGGAGGCGCGTCGCCACGCCAATGCCCCGCCCTTCGGGCGCTGGGCCGCGATCATCGTGTCGAGCGAGGACGACAAGGAGGCGCGCCTGGCCGCTGCACGGATCGGCGATGCGCGCCCGCGGCTGGACGACATCATGATCCTCGGCCCCGCACCTGCCCCTCTCGCGCAGCTGCGCGGACGCTATCGTTATCGCCTGCTGATCAACGCCAAGCGCACAGCCGCGCTGCAGGATGCCATTCGCGACTGGCTCGGCCCGCTGGAACTGCCGCGCGGCGTGCGCGTGGGGATCGACATCGATCCGTACAGCTTCGTGTAACGCCCGCGCGAACCTTGCCCCTTGCTTTCAAGCCGTTAGGGTAGCGCCAAAGGACATTTCGGGGGGTCGATATGAAGAACTGGGTCGCGGGCCTGTGCGCGCTGCTGATGGCGCTGGCAATGGCGGTGCCCGCCAGCGCGGCGGATTGGAAGAAGGCGGAAACGCGCCACTTCGTCATCTATTCGGACGGCAGCACCAGCCAGCTGGAGGACTATGCAATCCAGCTGGAAAAGTTCGACGCTCTCCTTCGACTGGTGTTCGGTCGACCAGCAAGTGAACAACCGATTCGACTGCGCATCTACCTGCTGCGCTCCATGGGCCAGGTCGAGGATCTGCGCGGTCGCAACATCGCGGGCTTCTATTCCCCGCGGGTCGAGGGCAGCTACGCAGTCAGCAACCGGGAAGCGAACGACCGCGGCCTTCGCACGCTGTTTCACGAATATGCGCATCACTTCATGTTCAACAATTTCGGCATTCCCGCTCCTGCCTGGTTCGTGGAAGGCTTCGCCGAATATGTCTCGACGGCAGAATTCAAATCGAACGGAGAATGGATCTTCGGCTACCCCCAGAAGGACCGGGCCTATTCGGTCAACAACGGGCAGAAGATTCCGATCGAGGCGTTGCTGACTTCCGACGTCTCCGAGATTCGGGATGGTGGCGCTTTCTACGGCTGGTCGTGGGCATTGACCCACATGCTCTATTCGGACCCGAAGAAGCGCGGGGACCAGATTCAGGCCTACCTGCGCGAGATCAATAGCGGGACCGAGAACCTTGAGGCGGCGCGCAAGCACTTCGGCGATCTGGACGAGCTGGAGAGCAACTTGCGCCGCTACGTGCGGGGATCGATGGGCTATTCGAAGTCCGACCTTACGCTCGCCTACGCCCAAGACATTCGGATCACCGATCTGTCGTCATACGAGGGCGAACTTGTCGAGCTGACCTTGGAAAGGATCGCCCGATACGAGCCCGAAGCAACGCGCGACAAGCTGCGCAGCCTCGCGGAACGCGGCGAAGGCACAGCCGAAAGCTGGTACCAGCTCGCGGAGATCGAATTCGCACTCAACCACAAGGAGGAGGCCGGTTACGACTTCAGCGCGGCCGAGGCCGCGGTCGACCGGGCGCTCGCACTCGACGGCAACCATGTGAGAGCAAACCTCCTCAAGGGCAGGCTGCTGCTCGAACCTTTCGACCATGGGGACGATCCGGATCCGGCCAACTGGGCGGCAGCCCGCGAATTCATCGGCAAGGCCAACCGGCTCGATCCGGCCGACCCGCTCGCGCTATACGACTTCGCCAACAGCTATCTGCGTGAAGGCGCCAGCCATCCGCAAATGACCGATGCCCTGAAGATGGCATTCTCGTTGGCGCCGGAAGCCGCGGAAGTGCGATTCGCCTACGCCACCCAGCTTGCGCGTGAGGGACGATACGATGACGCGATCTTCCTCCTGAAGGTGCTGGCCAACAATCCGCACGGTGATCGCGGGGCGAAAGCGGTGATCGAAGCGCTCACCAAAGCGCGCGACAGCGGAGGGGTAGCCTCGATCCGCTTCGAGCCCTCGGAGGAAGAGGACGAGAGCACAGGAGACGAATAGGGTCGCGGATGCACATCTGCGGGGGGTCCATCGGAACACTGCGGCTCCCTGCCGATTGACCGTTGATGCCATCCCCCGCCGAACGCCCCGTTCTCGTCCCCATCCTGGGCGACCAGCTGACCCGAACCATCGCCTCGCTGCGAGGGTGCACGAAGGACGACACCGTCATCCTGATGATGGAGGTGTGGGACGAGGCGACCTATGTGCGCCATCACAAGCAGAAGATCGTGCTGATCTTCTCCGCGATGCGCCACTTCGCAGCCGAACTGCGCGATGCGGGGTGGACCGTCGACTATGTCGAACTGACCGACACGGACAATGCGGGCAGTTTTACCGGCGAGATTGCCCGCGCGGTGGAACGCCACGATCCGCGCGCAATCCACGTGGTCGAGGCGGGCGAGTGGCGCGTGCAGCAGGCAATCGAGGAATGGCCAGACAAGTTTAGTTGCGACATCGAAATTCTGCCCGACGACCGCTTCGTGTGTTCGCTGGCCGAATTTCGGGAATGGGCGGAGGATCGCGACAGCTTGCGGATGGAATTCTTCTATCGCGAGATGCGCAGGAAAACCGGGTTGCTGATGCATGGCCATGGCAAGCCCGAGGGCGGCGAGTGGAACTACGACAGCGAAAACCGCAAGCCGCCCAAAGAAGGGCTGTCCGCGCCGCAACGCCCGCTGTTCGAGCCCGACGACATCACACGGGAATGCATCGATCTGGTCGAAGAGAAGTTCGGCGACCATTTCGGCAGCCTCGAGAACTTCGGCTGGCCGGTCACTCGCAACCAGGCGGAAGAAGCCGCCGACGCCTTCTTCGCCGAACGGATCGAGTGCTTCGGCCCCTACCAGGACGCGATGGTCCACGGGCAGGACGACCTGTTCCACTCCATGCTGTCGACCAGCATCAACCTCGGCCTGCTCGATCCGCTCGATCTGTGCCGCCGTGCCGAGAAGGCGTACGAGGAGGGCAAAGCCCCGCTCAACAGCGTTGAGGGGTTCATCCGTCAGATCATCGGCTGGCGCGAATATATTCGCGGCTTTTACTGGCTGCAAATGCCGCACCTCCAAGAGGCAAACGCGCTCAATGCCCAGCGCGGGTTGCCGGAATTCTTCTGGACCGGCGAGACCGACATGCGCTGCCTTGCCGACTGCATCCGCTCTACGCGTGACAATGCGCATGCGCATCATATCCAGCGCTTGATGGTGCTGGGCAATTTCTGTCTGATCGCAGGAATTTCCCCGCGCGAAGTGCAGGACTGGTATCTGGTGGTCTATGCCGACGCCTACGAGTGGGTAGAGCTGCCCAATGTCGCCGCGATGGTGCTCTATGCCGATGGCGGCAAGCTCGCGAGCAAGCCCTACGCAGCGTCAGGAAATTACATCAATAAAATGAGCAACTACTGCTCCGACTGCGCCTATTCGGTCAGCAAGAAGACCGGCGAAGGCGCCTGCCCCTTCAATTCGCTCTACTGGCATTTCATGGACCGCCATCGCGACACGCTGGAGAGCAATCACCGCATCGGGCGAATCTATTCCAACTGGGACCGGATGGGCGAGGATAAGCAGGCCGCCTATCTCGAAACCGCGCAAGACTTCCTCGATCGGCTGGAACCTGCAGACAAAGGATGGGCACGAGAACAATGACCATGCAAAACGCCAACCACCAGCGGCTCGATTATTACGCGGCGGCACCTGCGCAGGCCAAGGCGCTCGGCGCGCTGCACTCGGCAGTGACGCAGTCGAGCCTGCCGGACGAACTGATCGAGCTGGTGTTCCTGCGGGTCAGCCAGATCAATGGCTGCGCCTATTGCATTGCGTTGCACACGCGCGCGCTGGCTAAGGCGGGGGTCGCGCACGAGAAGATGGCGCTCACCGCAGCATGGCGCGAAGCGGGCGATGCCTTCGACGCGCGCGAGCGTGCCGCGCTCGCCTTTGCCGACAGCCTCACGCGGATCGAGGAGACCGGCGCGCCGGACGCGGATTACGCGCTGGTCGAGCAGCAGTTTTCGGATCAGGAACGCGCGGAACTTGGCATTGCCATCGCCACGATGAACGCCTTCAACCGGCTCGCGATCGGTTTTCGACTGCCGGTCCCCGCACAGCGGACGAGCTAGCTGCCGCGCTAGACGGTCTGCGTCTCCGCATCCTCGCGCTTCACGCGCTTGTGCTCGTCCTCGATCAGGCCGGCCTTCCAGTAGCTGGAAATATAGAGCGAGTCGCCGCGCAGGCCCAGCTCGTCGCGCAGCAGCGCGCGCAGGTTGCGCATGGCCGAAAATTCGCACGCAGCCCATCCGGCAAGCTTGCCCTGCGGCAGCGCGATGCGGCGCAATTCGTCCGACAGCAGGGCGGGCTGGCTGCCCGGCTCGCGGTTGACCAGCCAGCGGACCTCTATCCCCTCCGGCTTGTCGAGCTCGACCTGGTCCGCATCGTTCTGGATTTCGATCACCGCGACACCGCGTGCGTCGTTGGATAGCGCGACCAGATTCACGGAAATCGCGGGAAGCGCGGTCATGTCGCCCGCGATGAGGTAAAAATCGTGTGCCTCGGGCAGCGGCTTTGCGGCGCCGGGGCCGCCGACCTTGATCGTCTCGCCGGGCTCCGCCGAGAGCGACCATTTGGTCGCCGGGCCAGCCGCATCGTCGCCATGCAACGCGAAGTCGATATCCAGCTCGTCCTCGCGCTGGTCGCGGATCGTGTAGGTCCGCACGATCGGCTTGCCCCTCGCATCCTCGCCAAGGAACAGCTTGAGATAGCCACCCTGCTGACCGGCGGGAAATCCTTCGAGGCCCGGCCCGCCGAGCGTCACGCGCTGGAGAGAGGGGGTGATGCGGTCGCGGCGCAGGACGATGAGTTCGCGGGGATCTGGTCTGGTGCTCATGCACCGCCACCTAATGCGAACGCCTCGCATTTTCAATGCGCGTATCGCCGCAGAATCTGCAACCTTGTGGAACGAGCCCCTGCCGCAGGATTTGGACAGGAGTACCCCCAAACGAAAGATTACCCCCAATGACTCAGATTACGACCATCAACCCCGCCACCGGCGAGCAGATCGACAGCTATACGCACCTCTCGAAGGACGAAGCCTTCGCCAAGGTCGATGCCTGCCACGATGCCTTCAGCGAGTGGAAGCTGCGCAGCCTCGAAGAGCGCGCCGAAGTGCTCAAGGGCCTCGGCAAGGCGCTGCGCGACAACAAGGAAGAGCTCGCCCAGCTGATGACCGCCGAAGTCGGCAAGCTGATCAGCGCGAGCCGCGACGAGGTGGAGCTGTGCGCCGCGATCTGCGACTACACCGCCGCCAACGGCCCCAAGGAACTGGCCGACGAGCCGCGCGACCCGAACAATGCCGGGCGCGGGATCGTCACCTATTCGCCCATCGGCGTGGTCTACGGCATCCAGCCGTGGAACTTCCCCGCCTATCAGGTGATCCGCTACGCGATCGCCAACCTGATGACCGGCAACGGCGTGCTGCTGAAGCACGCAGCCAACTGCACCGGTAGCGGGCTCAAGATCGCGGAGATCTTCGCCAAGGGCGGCCTGCCGGAAAACCTGTTCACCGTGCTGGTGGTCGACCATGATACGTCGGACGAGCTGATCGCCTACGACAAGGTGCGTGGCATCACGCTCACCGGGTCGGACGGCGCGGGCCAGCACATCGCGGAGGAAGCGGGCAAGGCACTGAAGAAGACCGTGCTCGAGCTCGGCTCCAACGACGCCTACATGGTGCTGGAGGATGCCGACATAGACAAGGCGGTGGGCATCTGCGCCACCGCGCGCCTCTACAACAACGGCCAGACCTGCATCGCGGGCAAGCGCTTCATCGTGACCGAGAAGGTCTACGACGAATTCGTCGAGAAATACGTCGCGAAGTTTGAGGCGATCAAGACCGGCGACCCGCTGGCGGACGATACCGACATGGGCCCGATGGCCCGCGAAGACCTGCGCAAGACCCTGCAGGAGCAGGTCGACGAATCGGTCGAGAAGGGCGCAAAGATCGCCTGCGGCGGCACGATCCCCGAAGGCCCCGGCGCCTTCTACCCCGCCACCGTTCTCACCGATGTCGCCCCCGGCCAGCCTGCCTATGACGACGAGCTGTTCGGCCCCGTCGCCAGCGTGATCAAGGCGAAGGACGACGAGGATGCGATGCGGATCGCCAACGACAGCCGCTATGGCCTTGGGGGCGGGATCATCTCCAAGAACGTCGACCGCGCGATCGAGCTTGCCAGCAAGCACTTCGACACAGGGATGGTGTTCATCAACACCTTCGGCCTGGCCGATCCCTCGATGCCGTTCGGCGGCGTGAAGAACTCCGGCTACGGGCGCGAGCACGGCGGCTTCGGGGTGAAGGAATTCGCCAACGCAAAGGCGATCTTCGTCGGCGCGGAGTAAGCGCGAATCAGCCTGACTCGGGTGCTGCACCCGAGCTTGTGATCGGCCATGCGAGACGGTAGCGTTTCGCATGGCCGATGCGATTCAATCATCCGAGAAATCGAAGCCTCGCGGTCGCCCGCGGAGCGAAGCCTCTCGCGAGGCGATCCTGATCGCGGCGCTGACGATCCTGGTGCGCGACGGCTATCAAAAGCTGACCATCGAAGGTGTCGCGCGCGAGGCGGGTACGGGCAAGAGCACGATCTACCGCTGGTGGGACGGGCGCAGCGATCTGGCGATCGACGCGTTCTTTTCCGCGGTCGACGAAACGCTCGACCTGCAAGACACCGGCTCTGCCGAGGCCGATTTCCGCGCGCAAATATTGGGGATGGCGGACCAGCTTCGCGGGCCCACGGGCCGCGCGTTTGCGGCAATGCTCGCCGGTGGGCGCGACAGCCCGGCGGTCGCCAGCGCGGTGCGCAAGCGCTGGCTCGACCCGCGCCGCGACTGGGCGCGCAGGCGGATCGCGTGGGCGGCCAAGGCCGGGCAGCTGCACGATGGGGTCGAGCCGCGCGCCGCGCTCGCCCTGCTCTACTCCCCGCTCTATTCGCCGCTGCTGTTCGGCAACGACATTCCCTCGCAAAAGGATCTGGCAGCCTGCGTCGATCTTGCCGCACAGGCGATCTTCAGACGCTAGCGCAACCTGCCGAGCTGTTCGTGGAAGGCAGCCGGGTCATCGAGCTTGAAGGCCACCTTGTCGACCAGCCGCTCCCGGCGCAGCGGACCCGACACCCGCATGGGCTCGTGCAGATCGAACACGATGTCCGGCCAGGCGAGCAGCGCCGCGTTGAGCGTGGTTTTCGCCTTCACCTCGGCGGCATCCGAAGGCCCGCGCACTGCGGCGATCCGGTCGAATGGCACCAGCACATCGATCAGAAGCCCCGCGCGCACCCGGACGCCCTTGTCCGTCAGCAGAACGGGACGCAGCCTAAGGCTCTTCAAGAGGGCGACGATCCACAGCACGCCCCAGACGCTGAGCGCGAGCAGCACCCACGCGACCGTCCGGCTCCACAGCATCACCAGCAGGTGGACCACCGAAAGTTCGATCATCTGCAGGGTCAGGAGCACCCAGAGCATCGGCGCGAGATAGCGGTGGTAGGCAAAGCCGGTGGCACCTTCGGGCACATCGGCGGGCTTGCGCCAGCTCAGCAGCGCAAGATGGAGCACGCGTGCTTCGGCCAGCGCCAGCGCGACCAGCGGGCGCGGCAGGATCTGCGCCAGCGCGTCCTCCATCGAGCCGCCCGCGCGCCGCACTTGCCATGCCTTCCGCCCCGACCAGCCGAGGTAAGCGAAGATCGTAAGCCCCAGCGCCAGCGGGACGGCAGGCACGCCCATGATGGCATCGCGCACCGGCCCGCGGGGGCCGATCAGCAGCACAAGACTGGCAAGGGCGAAGGCTCCCAACAGCGCTTTCGCACCGGGCCGACGCGCTTCGTGTTTCGCGATCGTGCCCAGCGCGAGCGCATCCGCCACGATCCAGCACAGCAAGATGGCAGCAAGCCCGGGATTGGCCGCCGCCCAGCCGCTTGCGGCGAGCGATAACGCGGCGACGACCGCGAAGGGCGGCGCGAGTGTCGCCAGGGTTCTGCGCGACAGCACGGTGTCGAAGGCGGACATGCCCGTTCAATAGGGCGAGAGGCCCCGCACCGGCAATCGAAAACGGGCCGAGGCGTCATGCCCCGGCCCGCATCGTGGCTGCTTGTCAGAAGGCTTTCTGCCAGCCGACCGTCAGCATCCAGTCACCCGCCATCTGCGGGCCGTTGAGATTCTGGTATACCGGCACGCCCAGTTCGATCCCCAGCCGGTGCCCCGCCAGCGCGCCGTGCGGCGCGACGAGGTTGACGCCGCCGATCAGATCGACCCGGTCGCCACCCTGAAAATCGGGATTGGCGGTCTGGACAGGCCCCATGATCGCAGGATCGATTCCCTGAATGCGCCCCGTCGTGCGCGCCTTTACGCGGCCCGAGAAGCTGATCCACTGCGCAGGGCGGTAGCTGAGCCAGGCGGTCGCCTCGTAACTATCGCCGAAGGCATAGCCCCACTTGTTCTCGTCGAGCTTGATCGAGGCCGCAGCCTGCGCACCGAAGCCGATCGCGCCGCGACGACCCTTGTAGGTCAGCGCAGGCTCCAGATCGAAGGTACCGGTCCCCGCCTGCATCGCATAGGGCACGCGCATGGTCGGCGTGTCGCCCATCGGGGTGAGGATCTGCGCGGTCTCGTCGGTCGATCCGGTCGGCAGGCTGACGCCGGCCTTCAGGGTCAGCTCGTCGGTGTCGATCGCACCCTTCGGCGGCAGGCCAAGCAGCGGAACCAGCGCGGCGATCTTGGTATCGCCGAACGCCTTGGGGTTGGTCTGGAACGTGCCGCGCACATTGGTGCCCATCCCGCCCATATAGGTGGTGAGGTCCATCTCCTTCTCGACGTAATTGCCCATCACCATCAGCGTGACTACGTCCGACGGGGCATACATCGCGCCCAGCATGTACATGTCGCTGCGCATCGCGGTGGGAACGATCCGCAGGGTCGGTGGCTGGCCGGGCATGCCGGCGAAGCGGTTGGGCACGGTGGTGACGATGGTGTCGGGCGAAACCTCGTCGGTTCCGATCCGGTTGCCGTCCATCTCCATGTGCATCGTCCTGAAAGAGAGCATGAACTCGCCCTTCCTGTGGGCATGATCGCCCATCACGCCGATCGGCGCATGATCGTCGGCGTAGGAGCCATCCGCATAGGCAGGCGAGGCGAGGAGCGCGGCGCACAGCGCGCCCGCCCCCAAAGAAGCATATTTCATAGTTCGATTGTCCTGATTGTCTGGATGCGTGTCGCCGCACCGCGAGCGCGGCGGGCGCGTGACCAATCAGGCGTGCGGCGGGCCCGTGGATGGCGGCAGCCCGCGCGGGAAAATCCCGGTCAGCGGATGCGCGACCGGCATCTGGTCGAGCTGGGGGAGGTCCGGTTGCAGGATCGCGAAGCCGAGTGTCGGCACATCCGCAACCGCGCCCACTGCGTAATCGCACGGCGAATCCTTCGCCATGCCGTGATCGTCGTGATCCGATCCCGCCGCATCCTTGCCGTGAGCCATCGACTCCATCTCGGCATGCATCGCATGCTCAGGCGACGGATCGGGCGCTTTCACCTTGGGGCAGATCATCAGAATGATGCCGCCATCATCGGCGCGCGCGGGCATATAGCCTGCGGGGGCAGACAGCACGCCAAGCACGGCGAAAACGGCAAGGATCAGACGAAGCGCGACCACGACGCGGTGCCGCCTAGTGCAAATCGTGCGGCACGCAAGCCTGCGTGAAGAGCAGGCCTAGCCCTCGCGCTCCCGCTTCAGCAGTTCTTTCTTGATCGCGGTGCCATAGGCATAGCCTCCGATTGCGCCGTCGCTGCGGATCACCCGGTGGCACGGGATCAGCACTGCAACGTTGTTCGCCCCGTTGGCGCTGCCCGCCGCACGCACCGCTTTGGGATTGCCCGCCGCCGCCGCGATCTCTGAATAGCTGCGCGTTTCGCCCGGCGGAATTTCGCGCAAGGCCTTCCAGCAGGCTTCCTGAAAGGCGGTGCCTGCGACGTCGAGCGGGATGTCCTGCGCGCGCCCCGGACGCTCGACCGCAGCGATCACCCGGTCCAGCAGCGCAGAGAATTCAGCGCCCCCCTCGGTCAGCTCCGCCTGCGGGAAGCGGGCGCGCAGATCTTCCTCTCCTTCGTTGAACGAGAGGCGGCACACGCCCTTGTCGGTCGCCGCGACCAGCATTGCGCCCAGCGTGGTCTCGACCACCGCCCAGCGGATCGTCACGCCGCGCCCGCCATTCCTCCATGCGCTCGCGCTCATGCCCAGTTTCCCTTCCATCGCGGCGTAGAAGCGGCTCGGCGCTTCGTACCCCGCATCATAGATCGCATCGGTCACCCGCGCGGCTCCGCTCAAGGCGTCTCGCGCGCGTTCCTCCTTCAGCGCGCGCGCATAGGCGGCAGGCGAGAGGCCGGTGGCGCGCTTGAACACGCGGCTGAAATGCGTGGGCGAATAGCCGGTGATCGCGCCCAGTTCGTTCAACGTCGCGCTCTCCCCGCTGCGGATCGAATCGATCGCGGCACGCACCGCCGCTTCGTCTCGCGATACGTCGTCGGGCAGGCAGCGCTTGCAGGGCCTCAGGCCAGCCGCACGCGCCTGCGCTCCGTCGACGAAGAAGCGCACGTTGGATCGCGCAGGATGGCGCGCCGCGCAGCTGGGCCGACAATAGATGCCCGTCGACAGCACGCCGGTGACGAATTGCCCGTCATACGCCCG
This sequence comes from Citromicrobium bathyomarinum, assembly GCF_021021475.1. Taxonomy (GTDB): domain Bacteria; phylum Pseudomonadota; class Alphaproteobacteria; order Sphingomonadales; family Sphingomonadaceae; genus Alteriqipengyuania; species Alteriqipengyuania bathyomarina. The sequence goes on from NZ_JAINWL010000001.1 coordinate 802,245, forward strand.
GTCGCGCCGCATCACGGCGGCCCAGCGCATATCGTCGTCGGCATCGCAGGGGGCGGGTCGGGTCGTCATGGTGAAAGGCCTATACACAATGCGCAGCCACCGCATCCCGAAGCTTGCGGCCAAACCCGCGCGCGGTCAAAAGAGCGCCGATGACGCGAATCCTGATCCTGCTCGCCCTGTTGATCGCGCCGCTCGCGATGCCCGCGCCCGCTCATGCGGAGCCTGCGGATATCGATGCCGCCGCGCGCGGCGTGGTGCGGATCGTGATCTTCGCCAAGGGGACCGACAGCCAGGGCGGGGAATCGCTCTATCCGCTCAGCCACGGGACCGGCTTTGCCGTCTCTCCGCAGCGGATCGTCACCAATGCCCACGTCGTGCGCGAGGCGCTGGCGGGCGGAACGCTGGGTGAGGACCGGGTGATCGGCATCGTCCCGCCCGATGGCGATGCCTCCGCCTTTGCACGCGTGGTCGCGGTCGATCCGGGGACCGATCTTGCCCTCCTCGCCATCGAAGGATCGCTGCGCCTGCCGCCGCTCACGCTGGTCGGCGGGCGGCCGGGGGCAAGCGGCGATGCGGTGACATCGGTCGGCTATCCGATGAATGTCGACCGCGCGCAGGGTCTTTCGATCGAGGATATCGTCCGCTCGCAGCCGCCGGTGAAAAGCCGCGGCTTCATCTCAGGCGAGCGGCCCAGCCGCCAGTTCGACACCATCCTGCACACCGCACCGATCGCGCGCGGCAATTCGGGCGGCCCGCTGCTCGATACCTGCGGGCGGGTGCTGGGGGTCAATTCCTTCGGCGCGGAAAGCGACGGGACCGATGCCGAGTTCTACTTCGCGGTCTCCAATCGCGAGCTGATCCCGTTCCTGCGCGCCAACAAGGTCTCTGCCCAGCTCAACGACCTGCCCTGCCGCAGCCTGGCCGAGATCGACGAGGCGGAGCGCGAACGGCGCGCTGCCGCCGCCGACGCGGCGCGCGCGCAGATGGAAGCCCGCTCCGAGGCGGCGAGCGAGCGGCGCTCGCGCCTCCAGCTCGAAGCTGCGCTGGCGGTGCAGGAAGAGCGGGAAGACCGCATCGCGCTGGCCCTGCTCGCCCTGCTCGCCGCGATCGGCCTCGGCGTGCTCGGCTATGCGCTCGCCCAGCGGCGCGAGAAGGAGCTTGCCGCCGGGATGGCGGTGACCGAGGACGAGGCTGAGGACGATCCCGAGTGGGACGACGACGCGCGCACCACCCTGCCCCACTGGCTGCCCTATGCCTGCTACGCGGTGGCGGCGGTGCTCGTCTTGACCGCAGCGGCGCTCTATCTGACGCGACCCGGCCTCGATGCCATCGACCGGCGGGTCGCCGCCGCGCTGGGCGAGGAGGCGGGCAGCAACCAGGTCTCCAATGATTCGGCCGCAGCGACCGCAGGCCATTTCGTGTGCACGCTGGAGCCTTCGCGCAGCCGGGTGACCGGCGATGCCGAGCGTTCGGTCGATCTGCGCTGGTCGGCGGAAGGCTGCGTCAACGGGCGCACGCAATACGGCTTCGCCAGCGGCCAGTGGGCCCGCGTCTTCGTGCCCAATGAAGAAGACGTCGTCAGCGTCGCCCGGTACGATCCGCAGACGCGGACCTATCGCGCCGACCGCTACCTGCTGTCGCGCAACGCGATGGCCGCCGCGCGCGAGGCGCGTGGTTCCTACGCAGCGCCTTCGTGCGAGGCGCAGGACGGTGCGGCTCAGCTGGGCCGCCAGCAGGAGGCGGTGCTCTCCGCCTTGCCCAGCCAGCCGAACGAGCGGCTGGTCTATTCCTGCCAGCCGGCAGACTAGGCCGCCAGCGCCTCGCCGGTCAGGGTGATGCGGTGCATCGTGCGCGCATGGCCCTGATAGTCGTTCATCGCCATGTGCCAGGTGGTCCGGTTGTCCCAGATCGCGACCGAGCCCGGCTGCCACTCCACCCGTGCGGTGTTGTCTGCCGAAAGGGCGGTGGCGAACAGGCGCTGGAGCAGCGGCATGCTTTCTTCCCGCGTGCGCCCGACGATGTGGGTGGTGAAGGCCGCGTTGACGTACAGCAGCTTGCGCCCCGTCTGCGGGTGACGGATCGCCACCGGGTGCCTCGCGCCGGTGGTCATCTGCTGACCGCGCAGCGATTCGGCCATGTCGGTCTGCGCGTAATAGCCGTCAGGGCTGTAGACGTGGTCGGCGCTGTGGAATGCCTCCAGCCCCTCGATCTCGGCTTTCAGATCGTCGGATAGCGCGTCGTAGGCCGCGCCCATATGCGCGAACAGCGTGTCGCCGCCAGTGGGGGGCAGCTCGCGCGCGACCAGGATGGAGCCCATCGCCGGGATCTGGTCGTAGGAATGGTCGGTATGCCAGCCGCCGCCGATATTGGTCGTTTGGTCCGCGCGCTTGCCGACCACTGCGATTTCCGGAAAGGCATCGGTCAGCGGGAAGTAATTGTTGATGTCGATCCCGCCCCACGCCCGCGCGAAGGCGATGTGTTCCTGCGGCCCGAAATCCTGATCGCGAAACACAGCCACGCCATGTTCCCACACGGCAGTGCGAATCTCGTCCAGCAACGCGGCGTCACCGGTCGCCTCGGCCAGTTGCACTCCGCTCACTTCCACCCCGCAATGCGGAGCCAGCGCCGTCATCTGCATTATCACCTCCCGATGCCATCTCTCCCGCGCCCAAGTCTTTTTGTACGGGGTCGCGCGAGCCAGCCTACGCCTGCCGCACACCTTTGCGCAAACGAATCCACTCGCCCTCGGCTTGCGCTTCTCAAACCCCAATGCTAGGCGCGCGCCAGCTTCGCCGGGGTGCCCAACCCTATCCATTGGACGCGCCCCGCTAAGGCAGGCTACACACTCGTTTCTTTCCGGACCCGAAGAGGACCCCCAGGCGTGGAGATTTCCGCCGGTATTCAGGCTAGCCTTGCAGGGCGTTACGCAGTCGCGCTGTTCGAGCTCGCTGCCGAAGATGGCGTGGTGAGCGCGGTCGAATCCGATCTCGAGACGCTTTCCGCCGCACTGGCGGAATCGTCGGAGCTCGCTTCGCTGATCACCAACCCCCAGCTCGGCCGCACCGCCAAGGCAGGCGCGATCGAACAGGTCGCGAAGTTGCTCGAGCTCAACACGCTGACGCGCCGCTTCCTCGGCGTGCTGGCGGAGAATCGCCGGCTGGCCGAACTTCCGCGCATGATTCGCGCCTTCCGCGACATCGCCGCCGCCCAGCGCGGCGAAGTGAGCGCGGACGTGATCAGCGCGCACCCGCTGACCGAAGACCAGCTCTCCACGCTGAAGGCAAAGCTGACCGCGCGCGAAGGCCGCACGGTCAAGCTGACCAGCAGCGTCGACCCCGATATGCTCGGTGGCCTCATCGTCACCATCGGCTCCAAGCGGATCGACGGATCGATCCGCACCCGTCTCAACGCGCTTACGCAGGCAATGAAAGGCTGACAGCGACCTCCTTCGGGAGGGCTGTCGATGAAAGGCTCAGGCAATGGATATTCGCGCCGCTGAAATCAGCAAGGTCATCAAGGACCAGATCGCAAACTTCGATTCGCAAGCGCAGGAAAGCGAAGTCGGCACCGTGCTTTCCGTCGGTGACGGGATCGCCCGCATCCACGGGCTGGACAAGGTCCAGGCCGGCGAAATGGTCGAGTTCAACGGCGGCGTGAAGGGCATGGCCCTGAACCTCGAAGCCGACAATGTCGGCGTCGTGATCTTCGGCTCGGACACCAACATCAAGGAAGGCGACACCGTTCGCCGGACCGAAACTATCGTCGACGTGCCCGTGGGCAAGGCCCTGCTGGGCCGCGTGGTCGACGCGCTGGGCAACCCGATCGACGGCAAGGGCCCGATCGCCACGACCGAGCGTCGCCTCGTTGAACAGAAGGCCCCGGGCATCATCCCGCGCCAGGGCGTGCACGAGCCGGTGCAGTCGGGCCTCAAGGCGATCGACGCGCTCGTCCCCGTCGGCCGCGGCCAGCGCGAGCTGATCATCGGCGACCGTCAGACCGGCAAGTCCGCCGTCGCGATCGACACCTTCATCAACCAGCGCGATGCGCACAAGGGCGATGACGAGAACGAGAAGCTGTACTGCATCTACGTCGCGGTCGGCCAGAAGCGCTCGACCGTCGCGCAGATCGTCAAGCAGCTCGAAGAAAACGGCGCGATGGAATACACCATCGTTGTCGCCGCGACCGCGTCGGAGCCCGCTCCGCTGCAGTATCTCGCGCCCTATACCGGCGCCGCGATGGGCGAATTCTTCCGCGACAACGGCATGCATGCCGTGATCGTGTACGACGACCTTTCCAAGCAGGCCGTCGCCTACCGCCAGATGTCGCTGCTGCTGCGCCGTCCTCCGGGCCGCGAAGCCTATCCGGGCGACGTGTTCTACCTCCATAGCCGCCTGCTTGAGCGTGCGGCGAAGATGAGCGATGCGATGGGCGGCGGTTCGCTGACCGCGCTGCCGATCATCGAAACGCAGGCCGGCGATGTGTCGGCCTACATCCCGACCAACGTGATCTCGATCACCGACGGCCAGATATTCCTCGAAACCGACCTGTTCTTCCAGGGCATCCGCCCGGCGATCAACGTCGGCCTGTCGGTCAGCCGCGTGGGCGGTGCCGCACAGACCAAGGCGATGAAGAAGGTCGCGGGCTCGATCAAGCTGGAGCTGGCGCAGTACCGCGAAATGGCGGCCTTCGCGCAGTTCGGTTCGGACCTCGACGCCTCCACGCAGAAGCTGCTTAACCGCGGTGCGCGCCTGACCGAGCTGCTCAAGCAGCCGCAGTTCTCGCCGATGCCGATGGAAGAGCAGGTCCTCTCGATCTTCGCGGGCACCAACGGCTATCTCGACTCCGTCGCGACCGACCGGGTGACCGAATACGAAACGCAGATGCTCAGCTTCATGCGCCACGAACATGCGGACATCCTGAAGGACATCCGCGAAACCAAGAAGTTCGAAGGCGAGATCAAGGACCGCACGGTGGCCGCGCTCGACGCGTTCGCCAAGCAGTTCGCCTGAAGCCCAGCGAGATAGGGAGCCACGATGGCTAACCTCAAAGAACTCAAGGGCCGGATCAAGTCGGTCAGGTCGACGCAGAAGATCACCAAGGCCAAGCAGATGGTCGCGGCAGCGAAGCTGCGCCGTGCGCAGGAGGCTGCCGAAGAGGCACGCCCCTACGCGGAGCGGCTGAACGCCGTCATGGCCAGCCTGGCAGCCAAGGTGGGCGATACTGCCTCGGCCCCCAAGCTGCTGACCGGCACGGGGAGCGACCAGCGCCACCTGCTGGTGGTGGTCAACACCGACAAGGGCCTGTGCGGCGGTCTCAACGCCAACATCGTCAAGGAGGCGCTGCGCAAGGCCGCCGCGCTCCGTGAAGCTGGCAAGACGGTCGAATTCTATCTCGTCGGCAGGAAGGGGCGCGCCCCGATCAAGCGGGCCAATGCCAGCGCGATCGCCAAGCACTTCGACACCTCCGACGTGCGCACCCCCGGCTTCAACGAGGCGGAAGCGATCGCCAACGAGCTGCTCGAAATGTTCGAGGCAGGCGCGTTCGACGTCGCGCACCTGGTCTATCCGGTCTTCAAGTCCGCGCTCGCGCAGAACCCGACCGTGCAGCAGCTGATCCCGGTCCCCGCACCCGAAGCGGGCGACGTGCCCAAGGCGGATGCCGTGGTCGAATACGAGCCGGGCGAAGAGGAAATCCTCGAAGCCCTGCTGCCGCGCTATGTCCGCACGCAGCTGTTCGCCGCGCTGCTCGAACGCGAGGCGTCCGAACAGGGTGCCTCGATGACCGCGATGGACAACGCGACGCGCAACGCGGGCGACCTGATCAAGAACCTCAACATCGAGTACAACCGCCAGCGTCAGGCTGCGATCACCACCGAGCTGATCGAAATCATCGCAGGGGCGGAGGCACTGTAATGCTGGGCCGCTCCATCATCCTCGCATCGCTCTTCGCGCTCGCCGCCTGCGCCGAGCCGGTGGATGATGACGCCACCACCGATACGGCCGACATCGAGGCCGCGCCGGTGGTCGAGCAGAGCCCCGCCGCGCCCGAACCGGTCGGCGCCACCGCCGAGCTGGAAGCGGACGAAAACGTGCCCTCGCTCGCCGAGGTGCAGGTCGCGCTGCAGCAGTGCGCCAAGGATCGCAAGGTTCTGGACGCGCAGTGCGAGGCGACCGGCGAAGGCACGGAATTCACCTGTACCTATTCGCTCGACGGCGACACGCCCGAAACCGAACGCGAGGCCATGATCGCCGCCGATGGCGCGAGCTATGTCCTCATCGATATTCCCGAAGACTGCCAGCAGCTGTAAACCGCTAGGATAAACACAATGGCCACCGCCGCAAAAACCACCACCAAGCCCAACCTTACCGGTAACGGCACGATCGCGCAGGTGATCGGTGCCGTCGTCGACGTGCACTTCGAAGGCGAACTGCCCGCGATCCTGACCGCGCTGGAAACCAAGAACGGCGATTCGACGCTGGTTCTCGAAGTCGCGCAGCACCTGGGTGAAAACACCGTGAGGACCATCGCGATGGACGGCACCGACGGCCTGACCCGCGGGCAGGAAGTCACCAACACCGGCGCACAGATCTCCGTGCCGGTCGGCCCCAAGACGCTGGGCCGGATCATGAACGTGATCGGCGAAGCGATCGACGAGCGTGGCCCCATCGGCGCTGAAAAGACCGCCCCGATCCACGCCGAAGCTCCGGAATTCGTCGACCAGTCGACCGAATCGAGCATTCTGGTCACCGGCATCAAGGTCATCGACCTGCTCGCCCCTTACGCGAAGGGCGGCAAGATCGGCCTGTTCGGCGGCGCGGGCGTCGGCAAGACCGTGCTGATCCAGGAACTGATCAACAACATCGCGAAGGGCCACGGCGGCGTGTCCGTGTTCGCGGGCGTGGGTGAACGTACTCGCGAAGGTAACGACCTGTACCACGAATTCCTCGACGCGGGCGTCATCGCCAAGGATGCCGAGGGCAACGCGACCAGCGAAGGTTCGAAGGTTGCGCTCGTCTTCGGCCAGATGAACGAGCCTCCCGGTGCGCGTGCCCGCGTGGCGCTGTCGGGCCTGACCATGGCAGAATATTTCCGCGATGAAGAAGGCCAGGACGTGCTGTTCTTCGTCGACAACATCTTCCGCTTCACGCAGGCCGGTTCGGAAGTGTCCGCACTGCTCGGCCGTATCCCGTCGGCAGTGGGCTACCAGCCCACTCTCGCCACCGACATGGGCAACCTGCAGGAACGCATCACCTCGACCAACAAGGGCTCGATCACCTCGGTCCAGGCCATCTACGTGCCGGCCGATGACCTTACCGACCCTGCGCCGGCCACCTCGTTCGCCCACCTTGACGCGACGACCACGCTGAACCGCGCGATTTCGGAGCTGGGCATCTACCCGGCGGTCGACCCGCTCGACTCCACCAGCCGCGTTCTCGAACCGCGCGTCGTGGGCGAAGAGCACTACGAGACCGCTCGCAAGGTTCAGGAAACGCTGCAGAAGTACAAGTCGCTGCAGGACATCATCGCGATTCTGGGCATGGACGAGCTTTCGGAAGAAGATAAGCTGACCGTCGCCCGCGCGCGCAAGATCCAGCGCTTCCTCAGCCAGCCGTTCCACGTCGCCGAGGTGTTCACCAACATCCCGGGCCAGTTCGTGCAGCTCGAAGACACCGTGAAGAGCTTCAAGGCGGTGGTCGACGGCGAATACGACCACCTGCCCGAAGCCGCCTTCTACATGGTCGGCGGGATCGATCAGGCGGTCGAAAAGGCCAAGAAGATGGCCGAGGACGCGTAAGCGGGCCATGGCTGATGGGCAGCAGGTGAGTGCGCCGACCGGCGTCGACCTGCTGCTCCGCCGGCTGTTGCAGCTCGGCATTGCGGACTTCCTGCTGATCTCCGCCTTCGACATTCACCGCTGGCGGCGCGACAACTGGCAGGATTTCGACGAAATGTTCCAGATCGCGGCGCGGATGGTGTTCGACCAGCCCGCACAACCGGTCTGGCTCTATGCCTTCGCTTTCCCGTTCGTCGCGATCAATTTCGGCTGCATGGTCCAGTGGCTGCGCGGAAAGCGCGCGCCGATCATGCTGCCGCTGTTCGTGATCAGCGCGATCGCCATCGCCGCAATGCCGCTGGCCGCGTGGCAGATGGTCGTCTACCGGATGATCTGGCCCGACATCCTGAGCTTCATCGGTTATATGATCGGCGGCGGAATAGCGATTATCATCGGGCTGCGGCTCGACAGCACATCACAGGCCGCGGCAACCCTGCGGCCCGACACGGAGACCTGAAGATTATGCCCCTCCACTTCGAACTGGTGACCCCCGCCCGCCACGTGCGCAGCGACGACGTGCACATGGTCGTCGTGCCCGGGACCGAGGGTGAATTCGGCGTGCTGGAAGGCCACGCGCCCTTCATGTCGACGATTCGCGACGGCGCGGTGCAGATCTTCAAGACCGCCGGTGCGAGCCCCGAAACGATCGAAGTGCGCGGCGGCTTCGCCGAAGTGGGCGAGAACGGGCTGACCATCCTCGCCGAGCACGTCGAAGGCTGATTTCCTGGCCGGGGCTCCTGCCCCTCCCACGGGTCGCGCCATGATCGTCTCCCCCCGCCTTGCCCGCTTCGCGCGGATCGCGCTGGTCGTGGCCGCGCTGGGTGCCTTCGCGCTCGCCATCCTGCCGACCGCGCCGGGGCCGGAGAGCATGAACGACAAGGTCAATCACGCCTTTGCGTTCTTCGTCCTCTCCGGGCTCGCCTATGCCGGGTGGCCCAAAGCAGGCGCGGTTCGAATCTTCGCGCTGCTGACCGCGTTCGGCGGGCTGATCGAGATCGTTCAGGGCCTCGATCTGATCGGCCGCGATGCGGATATCTACGATCTGTTTGCGGACATAGTCGGGATCGTGATCGGCCTCGTCACCGCGCGGCTGGTGCTGCGTTTTGCGCCCGAACTGACCGAAGAACTGCGCGAAAAGCTGAGCGACTAGCGTCCTTCGCTAACGCGTCGGCGCGTGGAAATCGGGCGGCTTGTCCGCGATCCAGCGCACGAATTTCGCCAACGCCGGATTGTCCTTCAGCCGCTCCGGATCGTCGCCGATCCTGGCCAGCTGCGCATTGGTGAAATTGGCGTGGATCGTGCGGTGGCAGATCGGGTGGACGGGCACGGTCGCCCGCCCCTTCTTCGCCTTGGGCACCGGATGATGCCATTGCAGCCGGGTCGCTATGGGCCGCCCGCATAGCCAGCAGACGAGCGGACCATCATCGCGCCCGGTCCCGGATGCCTTGCGGCTAGTCGTAATAGAACAGCTCGTCCGCGACGCCGCCGTAGGAATCGCCCGCCATCACATCGACCGATTCGATCTTGGCGGTGCAATTGCGCTCGGCAATCACATCGCCGCCGCGCACCACCAGCACGCCATCGGTGAATTCGGGCTTGTTGCCCTCTTCATCGAAGCCGGTACGCACGGTGCGGCTATAAACGATATAGCGCACGCCGCCATTGGCGAACTCTATCTGAGCCTCGCCACCGCCCGAGTAGGCCACGCTGGCAAAGCGCCCACCGTCGAGCACGATCTCGGGCTTGCCCGAACCGCCGAACCGATACTGCGCGGTCTTCTGCCCCTGCGCATTGGTGACGCCGCATACGGCGATCCGCTTGGTACCGGCTGCGCAGGAAAACAGCTCCCGCTCGTCGGATGCGCAGGCCACCTTCGCCACAGCGGGAGATTTCTCATCGACCGAAGCATCGGCTTGCGCAGCGTCCTCTTGCGCCCCGGAAGCCTCGTCCGCAGCCTTCGCGGGAGCTTCGACGGCGTAATCCGCGCTCGCCCCGCTGGTTTCCGCGGTAGCATCGCCACAAGCCGCCAGCGCAAGCGCACCGCAGCCGACCAGAATCATTCTCTTCACTTGGCTTCACCCTTTTTCTTTTTCTTCATTGTATCGTGGAAACGATCCGCCCAGCCGGGTTTGATTGACTGCTCGGCCCGCTCCATCCGCAACTCGCCCGGCGCGACATCGCGCGTCACCGTGCTGCCCGCCGCGACGATCGCGTCCGCCCCGATGGTGACCGGGGCGACCAGCGCGGAGTTGGAGCCGATGAAGGCGCGCTCTCCGATGGTTGTCTTGTACTTGAAGTAGCCGTCGTAATTGCAGGTGATCGTACCCGCGCCGATATTCGCGCCCGCACCTATCTCCGCATCGCCGAGGTATGTGAGGTGGCTCGCCTTGGCACCCTGGCCCAGCGTCGACTTCTTCATCTCGACGAAATTGCCGACGAAGGCGTCCTTCTCCAGCACCGCGCCGGGCCGCAGCCGCGCATAGGGGCCGACCTGCGCGCCTTCGCCCACGGTCGCACCCTCCAGATGGCTGAAGGCCTTGATATGCGCGCCATCGGCCACACGCACGCCGGGGCCGAAGACCACATTGGGGTCGATCGTCACATCGCGCCCGATCTGCGTGTCATAACTGAAGAACACGGTTTCGGGCGCGCGCAGCGTGGCCCCGTTCGCCATCGCTTCCTCGCGCTTCAGCTCCTGCCACTGCGCTTCGGCGCGGGCGAGTTCGGCGCGGCTGTTGATGCCGGCGACCTCGCCCGGATCGCTCGCGGTCACGGCGGCGCAGGTGTCGCCATCGGCGATCGCGATATTGACGATGTCGGGCAGGTAATATTCGCCCTGCGCATTGTCGTTACCCACCCGGCGCAGCAGGTCGAACATGTCCCGCGCACGCGCCGCCATCAGGCCCGAATTGCACAAGGTGCACGCACGCTCTTCCTCGTTCGCGTCCTTGAACTCGACCATCTTGGAAATCCGGCCCTCGTCGTCCGCGATCACGCGGCCATAGGCGAGCGCGTCTTCCGGTTCGAAGCCCAGCACCACCACCTTGGGCGCATCCTCGGCATGCAGCCGGTCGAGCATCGCACGCATGGTCTCCCCGCGCACGAAGGGCACATCGCCATAGAGCACCAGCACATCGCCGGTGAAATCGCCCAGCGGCTCTTCCGCCTGCTGCACCGCGTGGCCCGTGCCAAGCTGCGGCTCCTGCACGCGCGTTTCGGCATCGTCGCCCAGCGCGGCTTCCAGCTGATCGCGGCCTGCGCCGACCACCACCACCTTGCGCTTGGGCCCCAGCGTGTCGATCGAGGCCATCAGGTGATGCAGCATCGCCCGCCCCGCAATCGGGTGGAGCACCTTGTGCAGGTCGGACTTCATGCGGGTGCCCTTGCCCGCGGCGAGAATGATGGCTGCGAAATCTGTCATATGCGGGGCTGTGCCACCATCGGCTTGCAGATTGAAGAAGGTTTCGCCACGCAGGCCCGCATGAGCGATTTTCCCTTTGACGCGATAGGCCTCGATCTCGACGGCACGCTGCTCGACACCAAGGCAGACCTTGCCGCGGCGGTAAACCACGCGCTGGCAGATGGCGGCTACCAGCAGGTGCCTGGCGAGAAGGTGGAGGGACTGATCGGCGGCGGCGCGAAAGTGATGCTCGCCCGCGCGATCGAAGCCCAGGGCGGCAGCATGGCGGAGGAAGACTTCCGCCCTCTCTACAAGACGCTGCTCCGCTATTACTCGCAGCACAATGCGGTCCACACGCAGCCCTTCCCCGGCGTGATCGAGACGCTGGACGAGCTGGCGGCGATGGACGTGAAGCTGGCGGTGGTGACCAACAAGTTCGAAGGCTTCGCTGCCGAGATTCTCGAGCAGCTGGATTTGACCGACCGCTTCGTGACGCTGATCGGCGGGGACAGTCTGGGCAAGGATGCGGACGGCAATTTCCGCGCCAAGCCGGCCGCCGATCCCGTCCTCACCGCGATGGAGCGGTGCGGGTCGCGGCGCCTGGCCTTCGTCGGCGACAGTACCTACGACGTGATGGCTGCGCGCGCGGCAGGCGTACCGGTGGTCGCGGCAGGCTACGGCTATTGCGACAAGCCTGCGCAGGATCTGGGCGCGGACGCAGTGATCGATAGCTTCGATGCGCTGATCCCTGCGCTTCGCGGGCTCGCCTGATGCGGGCGCGCAATCGACAAACAGACAGCCGCTTCCGTCGAGCGACATTGGCAAGCCCCGCCCCGCGCGGGACAAGTGCCTCACATTTCACTCACTTTCATCCGTTCCAGGGGGAGCCAGCCGATGAAATCCACCTCCATCCGCGCGATCATCGCATCGCTCGCCGTATCGGTCGCTTGCGCGCCGCTTCTCACCAGCCCGCTTGCCGCGCAGGATACCAACGCCGTGGTTGAACCCGACTTCGAAGCCGAGAACGATCCCTTCATCTGGCTGGAGGAAACCCGCAGCGAGCGCGCGCTCGAATGGGTCGAGAGCGAGAACGAAAAGACCGTCGCCGCGCTGCAGACCGACCCCCGGTTCGAGGCACTGAAGGCCGAAGCGCTGGCGATCTACGACGCCGAGGACCGCATCCCCAGCGTCTCTTTCAGGCATTATGGCCTGGTCAATTTCTGGCAGGACGCGAAAAATCCCAAGGGCATCCTGCGCCGTACCACGCTTGAAAGCTGGCGGACCGACAATCCGGAATGGGAGACCATCCTCGATGTCGACGCGCTTGCCGCAGCCGAGGGCAAGGAATGGGTTTATGGCGGGATGACCTGCCTGCCGCCCGACGGCACACGTTGCATGGTCTACCTGTCCGATGGCGGCAAGGATGCGAGCATTGCGCGCGAGTTCGACCTCGACACGCTCGACTTCGTGGATGGCGGTTTCGAACTGCCCGAAAGCCAGGGCAGCGCCAGCTGGGTCGATCAGGACACGCTGCTGGTCAGCCGCGATTTCGGCGACGGCACCGTCACCGACAGCTTCTACCCCTTCACCACCCGCGTGTGGAAGCGCGGCACCGCGCTGGAGGATGCGCCGGAAATCTTCCGGGGCGAGAAAAGCGATGTCTCTGCCGGGGCCTACCTGCTGCGCGATGGCGAAGGCACGATCCACGGGCGCATGGCCTATCGCGGCGTATCCTTCCACGAGCGAGAATATTTCTACGAAATGGACGGCGAGTGGGTGAAGCTGGACCTGCCCGCCAAGGCCGGCCCCTATGGCATCATCGACGGCCAGATCCTGTTCTCGACCGATGTCGACTGGGAAACACAGGGGCAGACGTTCCCGGCGGACTCGCTGGTCTCCGCCGATCTGGAAGAATGGAAAGCCGATCCCAACGGCGCCAAGAAGACGCTGGTGTGGAAGCCCGCCGATCGCCAGACAAAGCGCGGCGCAAGCTCCACCAAAAGCAGCCTCTATGTCAGCATCCTCGACAATGTCCGGGGGCAGGTGCTGAAGTTCGATTACGTCGATGGCGCGTGGACCAGCCAGCGGATCGCCCTGCCGGAGAACGCGACCGTCGGCGTGGCAACGGCGTCGGATGAGACCGACCAGATCATGTTTACCTCGACCGATTTCCTGTCGCCGGGCACCTATTACTACGCCGAGAACGGCGTCGATCTGGAAGTGGTCAAGGAAAGCCCCGAGCGGTTCGATGCCGCGGGCATGGAGATCGAACAGTTCGAGGCGACCAGCCCGGACGGCACCAAAATCCCCTACTTCCTCGTCAAGCCCAAGGGCATGGCGATGGATGGCAGCACCCCGGTGCTGATGGGCGGCTATGGCGGCTTCCAGGTACCGCGCCTGCCCTCCTATCTCGGCAGCACGGGCAAGATGTGGCTTGAGCGCGGTAATGCCTACGTCCTCGCCAATATTCGTGGCGGCGGCGAGTTCGGCCCGAACTGGCACCAGAGCGCCATTCGCGAGAACAAGCAGCGCACGTGGGACGATTTCATCGCTGTCGGCCGCGATCTGGTCGCACGCGGAATTACCAGCCCGGAGCATCTGGGCGTCGAAGGCGGATCGCAGGGCGGGCTGCTGGTCGGCACTGCCTTCACCCAGGCACCCGACCTGTTCAACGCCGCGATCGTCCAGATCCCGCTGTTCGACATGCTGCGCTACCAGTATATCGGCCGCGGAGCCTCGTGGATCGGCGAATATGGCGACCCGCGCATTCCCGAACAGCGCGCATGGATCGAAGGCTACTCCCCCTATCAGAAGCTGCTGGAGCAGAAGGACTACCCGCGGGTGTTCTTCGTCACCTCCACCGCCGACGACCGCACGCACCCCAGCCACGGGCGCAAGGCCGCCGCGCGCATGGCGGCGCAGGGCGACGATTACCTCTATTACGAGGATACCAAGGGCGGCCATTCGGGCGGCGTAGACAACGAACAGCGCGCGACGCTGCGCGCGATGCAGGTGGTCTACCTGCTGCAGCAGCTGGCGGACTGAGGGACATGACCGCTCCTCCCCCTTGAGGGGGAGGTTGGGTGGGGGTGTACGGCGCTGGCAGTAAAGGTCGTACACCCACCCCCAACCCCTCCCTCAAGGGAGGGGAGTCTATGATCCAGCTCGAACCGCCCACGGCCTGCCCCTACGGCATGGCGGTCCATCCCGCGCGGTGTTGCCAGAATGGCTGGAACCTGCCACTCCGCAGCCAATTTTCACGTTCTGGAACCCTAGCGGAGAGACACTCATGAGCATCTCGTTCAAAGACAAAGTCGCAATCGTCACCGGTGCAGGCGGGGGCCTCGGCCGCGCTTATGCGCTCGAACTCGGGCGGCGCGGCGCGAAGGTCGTGGTCAACGATCTGGGCGGTTCGCGCGACGGCACCGGTTCGTCCGACGCGGCGGCTGCCGTGGTCGAAGAGATCGAGAAGGCTGGCGGCGAGGCGATGGCCAATGGCGCATCGGTGACCGAATACGAGCAGATGGAAAAGATGGTCGCCGACGCCAAGCAGAAGTGGGGCGGGGTCCATGTCCTGATCAACAATGCCGGCGTGCTGCGCGATAAAAGCTTCGCCAAGATGGAGCCGGCCGATTTCGAATTCGTGGTCGACGTGCACCTCAATGGATCGGCCAACGCGACCAAGGCCGTGTGGGAAACCATGCGCGAGCAGGCCTATGGCCGCATCCTGATGACCGCCAGCTCCACCGGGCTGTTCGGCAATTTCGGCCAGGCCAACTACGGCGCAGCCAAGCTGGGCCTCGCCGGCCTGACCAAGACGCTCCAGATCGAAGGCGCGAAGTACAACATCAAGGTCAACACTCTGGCCCCCGTCGCGGGCACCCGGATGACCGAAGACCTGTTCCCCAAGGAAGCGTTCGAGCTGTTCGCGCCTGAAAACGTGGTCCCCGCAGCGCTCTACCTCGTCAGCGAAGATTCGCCGACCAATGCCATCGTCGGCGCGGGCGCGGGCGGCTTCCACTCGGCATGGGTGGTGATGAACGACGCGGTGTGGCTGCCCGAGGGTGAGCGTACCGTCGAAGGCTTCGCCGCCAACTGGGCCAAGATCAGCGAGCAGTCCAACCTCAAGGCCCCGCAGTCGGGTGCCGAGCAGTCGGGCGCGATCCTCGCCGCGATGCAGAAGGTCACCGGCACCGGGCCCGACTCGGCTCGCGGCTGATCACCGACGAACGACAGACCCGCTCCGTCGGGCTGTATTGACACGCTAACACACTGGTCATAGCCTCCCTTTCCGAACAGGCAGGGGAGGCTTGGCCGGTGTATTCCGAAGAAGACATCAATTCCGCCGTCGCGGCGGGCGCGCTTTCGGAGGATGCTGCGGCAGCCTTCCGTGCGCACATGAGCGAGGTGCGCGGCATTTCGCGCGGGGACGAGGAGAATTTCCGGCTCCTCAACTCCTTCAACGACATCTTCGTCGCGATCGGCATCGCGATCATGCTGTTCGCCGCAGGTGCGATCGGGCAGCAGATCGGCAAGCTTATCGTACCGGTGCAGGCCTGGGACTGGTCGGTCGAGGCCTCCGAAGCCGCATGGGCCGCCTACCAGCAGCAAAGCAGCCTGAGCACCGCGGTATCGGTCGCCATCGCCGCCGGGCTGGTCGCGCTCACCGCGTGGCCGCTGGCCGAGTTCTTCACCCGCAGGCGGCGCATGGCGCTGCCCAGCATCATCCTGCTGCTGGCCTTCGTGGGCGGCGTGTTCGTCGGCACTACCGCGCTCGGCGTGGTGCTGGTGGGGACCGAACAGGGCGAGCCGCTGGCAGGCTATTTCGTGGCTGGAGCAGGCCTGATCGCCGCGCTCGCTGCGTGGCTGCACTGGCTGCGCTTCAAGGTGCCGATCACGATTGCAGCGGGCGCGGCGGCGCTCTCGGCGACGGCGATCGGGCTGGCGCTGTCGGCGCTAGCACCGCTCGATATCGACAAGGGCAATATTGCGCTGTGGCTGGTCTTCGTCGCAGGCCTCGCAGTGTTCGCCTTCGCAATGCGGTGGGATCTTCAGGACCCGGCGCGCACCACCCGGCGCAGCGATGTGGCCTTCTGGCTCCATCTACTCGCCGCACCGATGATCGCACACCCGATCTTCTCCACACTGGGCGTGGTCGGCGGATCGGATATCGGAATCGGCAAGGCGATCGCGGTGCTGGCGATCTACATCGTATTCGGAATCGTCGCGCTGATCGTCGACCGGCGCGCACTGCTGGTTTCGGCGCTAATCTACGTGCTGTTCGCGCTCGCCTTCCTATTCGACCGCTTCGGCGCGGTGGAACTGACCGTGGCGCTCACCGCGCTGGTGATCGGCTCTGCCCTGCTGACGCTGTCGGCCTTCTGGGCCCCAATCCGGCGCGGCGTCCTTGGGATCATACCCGAAGACTGGCGCGAGGCGCTGCCCAGCAGCGAGCGGGTGCTGGTGGCGGCGTAGCGGCCTACCGTCGGACATCAGAAGAAGGCCCGTCATCCTCGTGGATGGCGGGCCTTTTCTACGCCTAGTCCTCGATCGCCTTGACCAGCCGCCGTTCGAGCGGGGCGAGGACGCCCGCCAGCTCGTGTCCGCGCTTGAGGATCTGGCCGTGTTCGCCGAACAAGGTCCACATGCCCTGCTTGTTGCGCAAGGAAGGGCGCTTTTCCACGCGCGCCTGCGGGCGTTCGGCAGCGCGGCGGAAGGCGGCGAAGCTGGCCGCATCGCGCCCGAAATCCATCGCGTAATCGCGCCATTCGCCCGCCGCGACCATCCGGCCGTACAGATCGAGGATGCGCATAAGCTCTTCGCGCGCAAAGCCCACCTGGCTCGGTTTCGCGCCGGGGAAAGCGAGTACGGTGCCGCCGGGACCGGCTGCCATCAGCTACCCGATCCGCTGCGGCGCATGGGGTCGCGCTCCGGCGCCCCGGGCGCCGCGCGATCCGCCTTCAGCGCCTCAATCTCGGCACGCAGAGCGGCGAGTTCCGCCTCCATCGCGTCCGCGCGCCGCTTGCCGACCGTCGACTGGTCTTCGCACGGTTCGTCGCACGGAGTGCCGTAGGGGATGAACTCGCGCAGCCATTCCTCGGCAGGCACCAGGGTCGATCGCGCCTTCATGCCGATCATCGTCGCGCCCTCTGGCACGTCGTCGGTGACGACCGCGTTGGCACCGATCCGCGCGCGCTGGCCGACTGTGATAGGGCCGATCACCTGCGCGCCCGATCCGATGATGGCGTAATCGCTGATCGTCGGGTGCCGCTTGCCTGGCTGTCCGTTGGTCGGGTTGGTCCCGCCCAGCGTCACGCACTGGTAGATCGTCACCCAGTCGCCAATCTCGGCGGTCTCGCCGATCACGGTAAAGCCATGGTCGATGAAGAAGTATTTCCCGATCGTTGCGCCCGGATGGATGTCGATCGCGGTCAGGAAGCGCGAGAAATGGTTCACCAGCCGGGCGAGGAAATAGAGCTTGGCTTCGAACAGCCAGTGCGCGACCCGGTGCAGCCCCAGTGCGAGCACGCCCGGATAGAGCAGCACTTCCCACCGCGACCGTGGCGCGGGGTCCCGCTTCTTAACGGAGTCGAGATAGTCGATCAGACCCACGAGCATCGTGCTTTCAACATTTCACCGTTCCCCGACTAAAGCAAGCGGCCCTGATCGGGACCATATAGGGTTTCGAGCGCATCGCGGCACAGGTTACGCGTCGGGCGGGCCTGTCGTTCCAAAGCGAGACGGTCCAGCACCGCAACGAACCTTTCTGCAGCGGCAAAGCTGCGGGTCATGCGCGGAACCACATAGGTCAGCGCGTCTTCACCCAGCATCAGCCCGCGGCGCGCCGCATGGCTGACGATCAGGTCCCGCATCATGTCGTCGTCGGGCTGACCGATTTCAAGCGCCAGAGCCGCGCCCAGCCGCGATCTGAGGTCGGGCAGCGCGATCTCCCACGGGGCCTTTTCGGGGATCAGCAGCAGCGCGGCACCCTCTTCCTGCGCGCGGTTCCAGCGGTGGAACAGCGCGGTTTCCTCCATCGCGTCGGCCGGATCGATCGTCTCGCCCAGCCCGGCATGGGCGAACCAGCGCCCCAGCAGCGATTTGCCCGAGCGCGGCTCGCCTCGCAAAATCGCGGTCCGGAAGGGCCAGCGCTCCGGCTCGCGCAGCGCCTCGACCACCCCCAGATTGGCCGAGCCGATCACGATGCTGGCCGGGTCGCCCTCTTGCGCCGGAGGCAAGGGGAGCGCGAACTGGGAAGAGGGGCGCGACACCTAACGGCCCCGACTAGCGACTGATATTGAGCGAATTGCCCGCGCGCTGCACGTTGTAGCCGCGCTGCGCCAGCGCGCCGACCAGCTCTTCGATCGTGCCCTCGTAGGTCACGCTCAGCACCGAAGTACCGCCGATCGCGGCGCTGCCGATAGAGGCTCCGCGCACGCCCGGCGTCCCGCGCACGGTGTTCAGGCCCGCTTCGAAGCTTGCCGCATCGGGGGTCGGGAAATTGATGAACAGGTTGATGATGCTCGGCGCGTCGCCGCCCGCCGCCGCATCGGCCTGCGCGGCATTGGCATCGGCGACGTTCTCTTCCTCGGTCGCGGCGCGAGTGCGCGCGGCTTCCGCCTGGGCCAGGATCGCACGGCTCTGTTCGATCAGGCGGGCAATGTCGCGGTCCATCATCCCGCTGCTGCGGCCCAGCGTCTTGTCAGGGCGAATCGTGCCATCGGCCAGCGCCTTGACGAACATCTCGTCGAACCGTTCGACCGCGCGGTTCAGCATCGCGGGCAGTTCGCGCGGCGAGCTCGCGCGCAGGGAGAAGCTGCCGAGATATTCGTCGTCGGGCCCGTGGCGCGCCACGAAACGCCCTTCGACCGGGCCGCCGGGATAGACGTAATGCAGCTGCGCGATCGGCACGAGGACGTCGGCCGCGCCGAACTGGTCGAGAATCGTCGCCCACCAGTTGCGGCTGCGGCGACCGGTCTGCCCATACGTCAGCAACAGCGATTCGCCCGCCTGCCCTGCCGGCCGCACATAATCGACCCGGCTTGCGCCCGGCTGGTACTCTGCCCAGGCGCGCTGCCACGGGTTGGCCTGTTCGTACATCAGCTCGGTCCCGGCGCTGACCGTCACCGGCAGCAGCAGGATCGGTGCGGAGCGCTGCGTCTCGCCCGAACGCCCGAGATAGCCCGCTGCACGCTGGCGATCGAACGTCACGCCCAGCGTGGCGACATAGCGCTTCGGCCCGGTTTCCTCGTGCTGGATCACGATCGCGGAGACGAGGCCCTGCAGCTGGCCATCGGAAATGTCGGGTCCGCCCAGCTTTTCCCACGCTTTGCGCTGCGCTTCCTGCCAGCCCTTCTGGCGCGCTTCCTCGGGATCGTCGGCGGTTATGTTCACCTCGATCCCGCCGACATTGATGTCGGTGCTGACCATCAGCGGCGCGATCCCGCGGTCGCCCTCGACCTGCGCGTTCGCCCACCCGCCATACAGCGCGGCACCCACGCCAGCGAGGGCGAGACAGACAAGGGCGATGCGCGCGAAAGGGGAAGCCGGAAGGGTCATCGGGGAAACTCGCGGGCCTTTTGCCCAAGTGGCGATGGATTTCCAAGCGCGAAAGCGTAAGACGGGGCCGCAATGACCGACCCAGAAAAAAGCTACACCTACGAAGGTGCCGGAGTCTCGATCGCGGCGGGCAACGCGCTGGTCAAGGCGATCGGCCCGCTGGTACGCGCAACCGCACGGCCCGGCGCCGATGCAGAACTCGGCGGATTCGGCGCGTTCTTCGATCCCAAAGCTGCCGGGTTCAAGGACCCCTTGCTGGTCGCCGCGAACGACGGCGTCGGCACCAAGCTGAAGCTGGCGATCGATCACGACCGGCATGATTCCGTCGGCATCGATCTGGTCGCAATGTGCGTCAACGACCTGATCGTGCAGGGCGCGGAGCCGCTGTTCTTCCTCGACTATTTCGCGACCGGCAAGCTGGAAAGCGGCGTTGCTGAGCGCGTGATCGCGGGCATAGCGGAAGGCTGCAAGCAGGCGGGCTGCGCACTGATCGGCGGCGAAACCGCGGAAATGCCCGGCATGTATGCGCCCGGCGACTATGACCTCGCAGGCTTCTGCGTCGGCGCGGTCGAGCGTGGGGCACAGCTGACCGGCGAGAGAATCGCTCCGGGCCATGTGCTGATCGGCCTCGCCAGTTCGGGTGTGCATTCCAACGGCTTCTCGCTGGTCCGGCGGCTGGCGCAGGACAAGGGCTGGAAGATGGACCGCCCCGCCCTGTTCGACCAGGACCGGCTGCTGGTCGATCACCTGATGGAGCCGACGCGGATCTATGTCGGCAGCCTGCTGCCGCTGATCCGCGATGGCCTGATCGACGGGCTGGCGCACATTACCGGCGGCGGCCTGCTCGAAAATATACCGCGCGCGCTGCCCGACGGCACCCGCGCGAAGGTCCACGCGCAGCGCTGGCCGCAGCCGCGGCTGATGGCGTTCCTCCAGTCGCAGGGCAATATCGAGCCCGAGGAACTGGCGCGCACCTTCAACTGCGGCATCGGCATGGTGCTGATGGTGGCGCAAGAGCACGCAGAGGCGGTTACGCAGCGGCTTCAGGACGCTGGCGAAACCGTCTTCACCATCGGCGAGGTCGTCGAAGGGACCCGCGGCTGCGATGTCGACGGCACTGCCGGGCTATGGTCGGCGCAGAGCGACTGGCTTGCAGAGCATGATCACTGATCGTTATCCCTCCCCTCCCGCTGGCGGGAGGGGCCGGGGGTGGGCACGGGCCGCAAGGCCCACCCCGCTGCGCCTAGGCTTTGGCTCACGCCAAAACCAAGGCTCACTGCCCCTCCCGCAGGCGGGAGGGGAGTTTTGACGCCTCGCGCCAAAGTCGCGGTGCTGATTTCGGGCGAAGGCACCAATATGGCCGCGCTGCTCTATGCCAGCAGGCAGGGCGCGCCGTTCGAGATCGTGCTGGTCGCCAGCAACGATCCCCACGCGGGCGGCCTCGCGCTGGCCGAGGCGGAGGGCATTGCCACCTTCGCCCTCTCGCACAAGGGGATGAAGCGCGCCGAGCACGATGCCGCGATGGATGCAGCGATTCGGAAAAGCGGCGCGGAATATGTCGCGCTGGCCGGATATATGCGCGTGCTGGACGATGCCATCGTGGAGCGGTGGGAAGGCCGGATGCTCAACATCCACCCCTCGCTGCTGCCCAAGTACAAGGGGCTCGATCCCCATGCCCGTGCGCTGGAGGCTGGCGACGAGCTTGCCGGCGCATCGGTCCACCTCGTGACCACCGAGCTGGATGGTGGCGAGGTGCTGGGCCAGGCGGAGGTCGCGGTGATCGGCGGCGACACGCCCGAGACGCTCGCCCACCGCGTGCGGATCGCGGAGCACCAGCTCTACTCGCGCGTGCTGGGCGACTACGTCTCGCGCCCCTATGACCCGGACTGGCTGCTGGGACGCCTGCGCAAGCTGGCGATGGAGTTGCCCGAAGCGGAGGCGGCGACCAGCCACGGATCGCCCGGGTTCAAGATCGCCGGCAAGAGCGGCAAGTTCTTCGCCCACTTCGCGGACCGCCACCACGGCGCGCATCAGATCGCGCTGCTCGCCAAAACGAGCGGGCAGGACGAACTCGCCGATCTGGTCGAGCGCGATCCCGAAGTGTTCTTCCGCCCCGCCTATTACCACGCGAGCGGCTGGGTCGGCATCGCGCTCAACCGGCCCGACTGCGACTGGGACCAGGTGCAACACTGGCTGGAACGCTCATGGCGCAGCGTTGCCCCCAAGCGGCTGACCAAGCTGATGGATGCGGCGGAGGAGTTTTAGGGCTTTCGGAGCGCTGTTTGGCTTGAAGTACTGCCGCATCTGCGGAGCGACGCTTTAGAGACTTGCGAGTGGGTCTCACGCCCCGCTCGGATCGACGAGCGGCTCGCCCCGCCTCAGCTGCGGTCGGACACCCGCGCCCGCCGACGTCTTTTCTTGGTAGCGTAGAGCGCTGCGTCCGCACTGATAAAAAGCTCTTCGGCATCGTAGGAATGGGGATCGGACGGAAACGCGATGCCGCTTGAGGCGCTGATGGTGAACATGTGCCCTTGCCACAGAATGGGTGCACGCAAGCGGTTTAGGAAGCGGCTGATGCGCGCCTCGATCAGGTCTGCTGGCTCATCATTGCCAAGGATGACCGCGAACTCGTCGCCGCCAATCCTCGCGGTCAACAGTGCTTCGGGAAAGACCGCAGACAACCGCTCCGCGAATACCTTGAGGCAGGCATCTCCGGCCAGATGCCCCCGCCCGTCGTTGATTGTCTTGAAATCGTCAAGATCGAACAGGACTAGTGCGCCCACTCCTCCAACGGCTGAGCCATTTCGCCGCCCATTCAGGAATTTGCTTTCGTAGATTGCACGGTTGGCCAATCCGGTAAGCGCGTCGTTCTCGGCCAGACGCCGTAGCGCTTCCGAACGCTGCTTTTCCTCTGTCACATCCTGCTTTACCCCTTGCAGGATGGGAGCTTCGCCTACGCGATGGATCATCTCCCCGTGGATGCGCATCCACCGCATTGCGCCATCGGCACGCTTAACTTGAGCGTCGAGAGTGAAGATGCCGCCTCGGGCTATGGCGTCCGTACGGAGCCGCTCCAGCGCATCGCGGGACTCGTCCGTGTACATATCGAGCGCTTGCCGCCGATCGACCGCGGTCTCGCGTGGTAATCCGAAGATATCGTAGACGCCCGAGGTCCAGCTCAGCCCGTTGTCGGAAAGATTGCAGGACCAGGCACCGACCTTTGCCAGAGCAAGGGCACGGTCGACTAGCGGATCGACCCTGCCAGGCTGGCTTCCCAGCCAGGTCGGCGGTGGTGCGGTTTGCGCGCGACTGGACAGATCGGCCTGCTGAATAAGCGTCGACATGAACTGTCTGTAGGTGCGGGTATCTTAAAAGACGGTGTCTGAACCGGCGGCATTTGGTCGATGGGCAGGGGATTGGGGGCGTATACCGGATGCCCGCGCAGCGAGCCCGGAGTTTTCTGGGCGGACCGGTTTTGCGCGCCCCCGACCAATGCATAGACCCCGCCCACGAGGATAAAAAAAGGGCCCCGGATCGCTCCGGAGCCCCCTTTTTCATCGGTCAGACTAGAACCTTAGCCGACAATCTCGTCGTCGCTGAAGAAGAACGCGATTTCGGTTGCGGCGTTTTCGTCGCTGTCCGAGCCGTGCACGGAGTTGGCTTCGATCGATTCGGCGAAGGCCTTGCGGATCGTGCCTTCTTCGGCGTCGGCCGGGTTGGTCGCGCCCATCACGTCGCGGTTGCGCTTCACGGCGTCTTCGCCTTCGAGCACCTGCACCACGACCGGGCCGCTGGTCATGAAGGCGACCAGTTCACCGTAGAACGGGCGCTCTGCGTGGACTTCGTAGAACTTCTTCGCCTGGTCTTCGCTCATCTGGATGCGCTTGGAGGCGACGACGCGCAGGCCGGCTTCTTCCAGCATCTTGGTGACCGCGCCGGTCAGGTTGCGGCGGGTGGCGTCGGGCTTGATGATCGAAAAGGTGCGGGTAACCGCCATGGTCTTGTTCCTTGCGAATTGTAGGGGGAGAATTTGGTCGCGCGCGCCACTAGCAGCTTCCACGCCAACGGCAAGTCCGCGCGGGCTGCTGCGGACGTCAGGCGACCTTAACCCAGCGCCCGTCCTTCTGTTCGAAGAAACTGCGTTCGAGGCCGTCGGTCGCGCTCAGCTCGCGCCACGCGACCCGCGCCGCCTCGCGCTGTTCGTCGCCGAATAGCAGGAATACCCGCTCGAAAGTTTCGCCTGCCAGCGCATCGGCTCGCCAGTGGCCATCGGCGAGGATGCAGGCGGTTGCCGCGTTGGTGGACACGCACGCCTCGCCGATCAGGATCGGCTGGTCCGCATCATGCGCCCCGCCCGCCTGCCCGTTGGCGAGGAAGGCTTCGGGCCGCGCCTCCCACAAGGTGGTGGAGACCGATTCGCGCTGCGCCGCATCGCCGCTGACCACCAGCGCGCGCCCGCCATTGGCCAGCACACGCTCGGCAATCATCGCGACCACGCGTTCCGCCGGATCGCGGGAGAGGAGCCAGAAATCGACCTTCACGAGCCCGCGCCAGCAGATTTGACCGCCCGGCGGCACCGCTCCGAACAATATTTCACGGCGTCCCAGTCCCGCTCCCACTTTTTGCGCCACGCGAAGGGCAACCCGCAGGCCGCGCAAGGTTTGCTCGGCAGGTCGCCCTTCTTGCGCATCCTGGGCACGCGGGTTCTCGCCTAGCCCTCGATCACGTCGCGGACATACTGGTCGAGCAGGCGCACGCCGTATCCGGTCGCGCCCTTGCCGTAGGTCGCGCCCGGCTTGTTCGACCATGCCATCCCGGCAATGTCGAGGTGCGCCCAGGGCATCCCGTCCTTGATGAAGCGCTGGAGGAACTGCGCGGCGGTGATCGAGCCTGCTTCGCGCGGGCCGACGTTCTTCATGTCCGCAATCGGCGAATCGATCAGCTTGTCGTAAGCCGGGCCGATCGGCATCCGCCACACCTTGTCGCCGCTGGTCGCGCCTGCGGTGGAGAGGTTGCCCGCCAGCGTATCGTCGTTGGAGAACAGCCCCGCCTGTTCGTTGCCCAGCGCGATCAGCATCGCGCCGGTCAGCGTGGCGAGGTCGATCACCGCAGCGGGATCGAACTCGTTCTGCGCCCAGTGCAGCGCATCGCACAGCACCAGCCGCCCTTCGGCGTCGGTGTTGATGACTTCGACGGTCTGCCCGCTCATCGTCGTCACGACGTCGCCGGGGCGCTGCGCCTTGCCGTCAGGCATGTTCTCGACCAGGCCGCACACGCCCACGACGTTCGCCTTCGCCTTGCGCTTGGCCAGCGCGACCATGGTCCCTGCGACAGCACCTGCGCCGCCCATGTCCCACTTCATGTCTTCCATTCCCGCACCCGGCTTGATCGAGATGCCGCCGGAATCGAAGGTCACGCCCTTGCCGACCAGCAGCGTGGGCTTGGCGCCCTTATCGCCGCCGTTCCAGCGCATCGCGAGGATGCGCGAGGGGCGGTCCGAGCCCTGCCCGACGCCGAGCAGCGCGCCCATGCCGAGCTTTTCCATCTGCGCATCGTCGAGCACGATGATCTCGATCCCAGTCCCCTCGAGCGCCTTGCGGCAGCGTTCGACGAAGCTTTCGGGATAGAGGACGTTGGCGGGCAGGGTGACCAGTTCCTTGGTGAACTCGACGCCTTCGGCCAGCGCGCTCTCACGGGCCCACGCGGCTTCGATCCCCTCGGGCGCGCCGACGATGACCGCACTCTTGAGCGAAACCTTCTCCGCATCCTTCTGCGTGGTGCGGTATTCGTCCCACCGCCACGCGCGCAGCCGCAGGCCCAGCAGCACTGCGGCGGCGTCTTCCGCGGAAAGGCCCGCACCGGTCAGGTCGAGCGCGATCGTGCTCTCGCCCGAGGTCAGGAACTTCGCCGCCAGCGCGCCGCCCGCCTTTTCCAGATTGGCGCGGCGGTCATTCGCCTTGGGATCGCCCGCGCCTGCGAGCGCAACCCGCAGCACCTTGCCATCGCGTTCGGCGAACCCGTCGACAACCTGGCCTGCCGATCCCTTGAACCGCGACCGCTTGGCCCCTTCGGCCAGTGCGGGTTCGGTCCCGTCGGGCAGGCTGTCCTTGTTCGCGATCGATGCGATCAGGACGGCATCGGAGGGAAGGCTGTCGGCGAAGGTGATTTGCATGTGGTGGGGGTCCCTTGGATGATCTCGACCGGCGGCGCGGGGAACTACCTCCCCCGTGTCGCGCGGGCCACTAAAGAGCCGCGCCTGCGCGCGCTGCCGCAAGTGCGATTGCGATTAGGCAGGCTCGGTGCAATAGGCAAGGCATGCGCCTGACCGATCGTTCCGCGTCGCCTGCCTTTGGTGGCCGCGCCTGCCTGCTGAGTGGTGCCGCATTGGCGGTGATGGCGACGATCGCGTGGCCCAGCCTCGCGCACGCCCAGGATGCGCCGCAAAGCGAGCCGCAGAGCGGCCAGCAGGCGGACGAGGAGGGCTCGGTCGAAGAGGCGGTGTCCGACTATATCGAAGGCGACCAGCCGCCCGGCACCCCGCGCGAGATCGGTTTCGAGGCGGATAGTCTGGAGTATGATTCGCAGGCTGACACGGTGATCGCGCGCGGCAACGTGCTGCTGCGCGAGGGCGAGCGTTCGGTGCGCGCCGACGAGGTCCGGTGGGATCGCCCGGCGGGGCGGATCGATGCCAGCGGCGGCGTGCGTTACGTCGATGGCGACGGCAACCAGCTCTATGCCGAGCAGCTGGAACTGACCGACACCTTCGAGGCGGGCGCGCTGGAAGACCTGTTGCTGGTGCTGCGCGAAGGCGGACGGCTTGCAGCGGAACGCGGCGAGCGCGCGGGCGACGGGCGCATCGCGCTGACCAGAGCGGCCTATTCGGGCTGCCCGGTGGTGGGCGAGGATGGCTGCCCGAAGCGCCCGAGCTGGAAGATCACCGCAGAACGCGTCGTCTACAATCCCGACGCCAACACCGTGCGGTTCGAAAAGGGCTATTTCTCGCTGTTCGGCGCGCGCATCCTGCCGCTGCCCACGCTGGAGCTGCGCACCGACGGCGGACCGCAATCGGGCTTCCTTGTCCCCAGCCTGCGCATCTCGCGTTCCAACGGGGTGGAGGTCAGCGGCAGCTATTACTGGCGGCTCGCTGAAAACCGCGATCTTGAACTGGCTGCGCACGTGTTCACCGATGCCGCTCCGATGGCGCGCGCGACCTATCGCGCGCTGTCGGACAAGGGCGCGTTCCAGGCGACCGGCTATGCCACGGTCAGCCGGCGAATCGACCTCAACACCGGCCTGTCCCAGACCGACGAGGATTTTCGCGGCTACTTCGCCGCCAACGGACGCTACCAGTTCGACGAGAACTGGAGCTTCACTGGCTCGGTCCGCCGCGCGAGCGACCGCACCTTCCTGCGCCGCTACGACATCAGCCGCGACGACCGGCTGCGCACCGTGGGCGAGCTGGAGCGGATCGATGCCAACAGCTATTTCGTGGTCGCGGGCTTCGCCACGCAGACCCTGCGGCTGGGCCAGCCGCAGGGCGAGGTGCCGGTCGCGCTGCCGCTGATCGATTACCGCCGCCGGATTTCGGAGCCGCTGCTTGGCGGCACGGTGACGCTGCGCGGCAATACGCTGGGCATCTTGCGTGAGGACGGGCAGGATACCCAGCGCGGCTTCGCCTCCGCGCAGTGGAATCTGCGCCGGGTGACCGGCCTCGGCCAGGTGGTCGAACTGACCGCGCTGGCGCGCGGCGACATTTACAACACCAACAATTCGGCGGCGACCACGGTTGCCAGCTATCGCGGGCGCGAAGGGTGGCAGGGCCGCGCGATCGGGCTCGCCGCGATCGACGTGTCGTGGCCGCTGGTGGGCCCGATTTTCGGCGGCACCCAGGTGCTGACTCCGCGGATTCAGGTGGTCGGCACCCCGCCGATCCGCAACGCCGCGATCCCCAACGAGGATTCGCGCTCGATCGATCTGGAAGACGTGAACCTGTTCTCGCTCAACCGCTTCCCGGGGGACGACCGGTTCGAAGACGGCGCGCGGGTGACCTACGGGGTCGACTGGCAATTCACCAAGCCGGACTGGCAGGTGACCGCCAATTTCGGCCAGTCCTACCGGCTCGACGACAAGCCGATCATCTTCCCCGACGGGACCGGCCTGTCGGACAGGTTCTCCGACTTCGTTGGCCGGGCGCGCGTGCGCTACAAGGATTTCGTCTCCTTCACCTACCGCTTCCGGCTGGACAAGGACGACTTCACCCCGCGCCGGACCGAGGTGGATGCGACCATCGGATCGCGGCGAACCTATGCCGAGATCGGCTATCTCAGGCTCGACCGGAACATCCCCAATATCAACGAGGATCTGGGCGATCGCGAAGAACTGCGCGCAGCGGGCCGCGTGGCCTTCGCCCGCTACTGGTCGCTGTTCGGTTCGGCGGTGGTCAACATGACCAACCGCGACGAAGACCCGACTCTGCAGGCCGACGGGTTCGACCCGATCCGCACCCGGATCGGGATCGCATACCAGGACGACTGCATCGATCTGGGGCTCACCTGGCGGCGCGATTACGCCACCCAGGGTGACGCACTGCGCGGCAATACGTTCGAGCTCACCTTCCGCCTGCTCAACCTCGGCTTCGGCGGATGAGCGCCACGATTGGCACAGCCGCGCGAACGCGCTAGAGGCTGCCTCCGCAGAATACTCAGCAATGGTTCAGCCAGATCGCGCGAATGCGCTCCTCCGGCGGGAACCCATCGCCCGCACCAGCGACCAACAGGCTATCTTCGTGACCGACAGCATCAGCATTATCAGCAAGATCTCCACCTCGTTCGCCGCGTTTGCGATGGCGACGATGCCGATCGCGGCGCAGGCCCAGCAGGCTGGCGACGCTGCACAGCAGGGCGCTCCGCAGCCCTCCGCCGCGCAGCAGGCGGCAACGGACGGGCCCTTCGGCATCCCCGCCGAGGTGGTCAGGTCCGACCACCAGGACCCGAACATGCGCACCGCCACCGCCAAGGTGAACGGCACGGTCATCACCGGCACGGACATTGATCACCGGGTCGCGCTGGTCCTCGCCGCTTCGGAGCGCAAGGAAATCCCCGCCGATCAGCTGCAGGCGCTGCGGATGCAGGTGCTGCGTAACCTGATCGACGAAACGCTGCAGATCCAGGCCGCCGCCGCGCAGGACATGGAAGTGTCTTCAGAAGAGGTGAACCAGCGCTACGCCATCCTGGCGCAGCAGAATTTCGGCAGCAATCCGCAGCAGATGGACAAGTTCCTGATCGCCGCAGGCTCGTCCCCCGCCACGCTCAAGCGTCAGATTCAGGGCGAAATCGCGTGGCAGATGCTCCTGCGCCGCAACGTGGCCCCGTTCATCAACGTCTCCGCCGAAGAGGTCAATGACACGATCGAGCGGCTCAAGACCTCGCGCGGGCAGGAAGAATACCGCCTCGCCGAGATCTATCTGTCGGCAACGCCCGAAACCGCCGCGACCGTCGAAGCCAATGCCGAGCAGATCATGGACCAGATCCGCGCCGGCGGCAGCTTCCAGGCCTATGCCCGGCAGTTCTCCGAGTCGACCACCGCCTCGGTCGGCGGCGATCTCGGCTTCGTCCGGCTGGGCACCCTGCCCGGCCAGATGGCCGAGGTGGCGACCAAGATGACCCCCGGCCAGCTGGTCGGCCCCGTGCCAATCCCGGGCGGCTATGTCATCATGCTGCTGCTCGACAAGCGACAGGTGCTGACCGCCGACCCGCGCGATGCCGTGCTCAGCCTCAAGCAGATCGCGATCACCTTCCCGCAGGGAACGAGCCAGGATCGCGCCAACGCACGGGTGGAAGAATTCGCCAACGCGATCGGCACGATCCGTGGCTGCGGCGATGCGAACCGGGTGGCCGAATCGGTCGGCGCGAGCGTGGTCGACAATGATTCGATCACCGTGCGCGATCTGCCGCCCCAGCTGCAGGCATCGCTGATGGATCTGCAGGTCGGTCAGACCACGCCGCCGTTCGGCTCGATGGAGGATGGTGTGCGGGTGCTGCTGCTGTGCGGCCGCGACGATCCGGAAGCGAGCGGCGAACCCGATTTCGACCAGATCATGGACCGGATCGAGGAAGAACGGATCAGCAAGCGCGCCCAGCGCTTCCTCCGCGACCTCCGCGACGACGCGATCATCGAATACAACTGATCCGGTGACCACGCCGCTCCCGCTGGCCGTTACCATCGGCGACCCGGCGGGCGTCGGGCCGGAGATTGTCGCGCACATCCTGGCGCGCGAAGCCGAGCTTGGCCTGCCCCCGCTGCGGGTGGTCGGAGAGCCCGGCTCTCCGTTGCGCCCCGGCCAGCCCGATCGTGCATCGGCCCAATGCGCTCTCGACGCGCTGGGGCAGGCCGTCGCCATGGTCCGCTCGGACGAGTGCAGCGCCCTGGTGACCGGCCCGGTGGCCAAGTCCGCTATTGCCCAGATCGATCCGAACTTCGTCGGCCAGACCGAATTCCTTGCCGATGCCTGCGGGTTGCCGCGGGAGGATGCGGTGATGATGCTCGCCGGGCCATCGCTCAAGACCGTGCCGATGACGGTGCATTGTGCGCTGGCCGATGTCCCCGCGCGCCTCTCGCAAGACCTGATCGTGCAGCGCAGCCGGATCGTCCACGCGGCGCTGCGCCGCGATTACGGCATTGATGCTCCACGCATCGCCATCGCCGGGCTAAATCCCCACGCGGGCGAGGACGGGCGCATGGGGCGCGAGGAGATCGAGGTGATCGCCCCCGCCATCGCCACCTTGCGCGAACAGGGCATCGACGCCACCGGCCCGCACCCCGCCGACACGCTGTTCGCGCCGCACAAGCGAGGGACTTACGACGTGGCGATCGCGATGTATCACGATCAGGCGCTGGTCCCGATCAAGGCGCTCGATTTCGACGAAGGGGTCAACGTCACGCTCGGCCTGCCGATCGTGCGCACCTCGCCCGACCACGGCACCGCGTTCGACATTGCGGGCAAGGGCATCGCCCGGCCCGACGCGATGATCGCCGCAATCCGCATGGCGGGCGAGATTGCTGCGCGGCGGAGCCAATGACCGACCTTCCCCCCTTGCGCGAGGTGATTGCGGCGCACGGGCTCAGCGCGTCCAAATCGCTCGGCCAGAATTTCCTGTTCGACGAGCAATTGCTCGCGCGCATCGCGGCGGTGCCCGGCGACCTGTCGGGCAGGAACGTGCTCGAAGTCGGCCCCGGCCCCGGCGGCCTCACGCGCGCATTGCTGCGCGCCGGTGCGAAGGTCACCGCGATCGAGATGGACCGCCGCTGCCTGCCCGCGCTGGCCGAGCTGGGCGACGCCTTCCCCGGCCAGCTGACCGTGATCGAGGGCGACGCGCTCAAGATCGACCATGATGCGCTGTTCGAGGGCGAACCCTACGCGATCCTCTCCAACCTGCCCTACAACGTGGGCACCGCGCTGTTCACCCGCTGGATGGGCGGCGAAGCGTGGCCACCCAACTGGACATCGCTCACCCTGATGTTCCAGCAGGAGGTCGCGCAACGGATCGTCGCGCAGCCGGGCGGATCGGCATACGGACGCCTCGCGGTCCTCGCCCAGTGGCGCGGCACGGCGAAGCTGGCGATGAAGGTCCACCGCAGCGCCTTCACCCCGCCACCAAAGGTGATGAGCGCGATCGTCCATGTGACCCCCGCTGCAATGCCCGATGGCGTCTCGGCCTCGAAGCTGGAGCAAGTGACCGCCGCGGCCTTCGGCCAGCGCCGCAAGATGCTGCGTCAGAGCCTGAAGGGTGTGCCCGGTGCGCTCGATGCGCTGGAGACGCTCGGCATCGACCCGGAGCGGCGTGCCGAAACGCTCGACGTCGGGGAATTCGTGGCGCTCGCCCGCGCGCTGTCCACCTGACCGGGCTTGGCCCGCCGCGTCGCGCAGGCTAGGCCCCCGGGATGAACAGACTTTCCGGCCCCCTCCAGCAGGCTATCGACACCATCGACGGCGCGGCCATGCTCGCGCAGGTCGAGCGCTGGGCACGCATCAACTCGGGCACCGCCAACCTTGAAGGGCTCGCCCGCATGGCTCGGGAACTGAGCGAGGCGTTCTCTACCCTCCCCGGCGAGATCACGCTGGAAGAGCCCGCCCCCGTCACCGCAGTCGACGCCAGCGGCAAGGAAACCGCGGTCCAGAACGGCAAGCACTTCGTGCTGCGCGTCCGCCCCGAAGCGCAGCGGCGCTTCATCCTGACCGGGCACATGGACACCGTCTTCCCCGCCGATCACCCGTTCCAGGAGCTGACCTGGCTCGACGACGAGACCCTCAACGGCCCCGGCACGGCGGACATGAAGGGGGGCCTCGCGATCATCCTCGCCTCGCTGACCGCGCTCGAGCAGATCGAGGCATGGCAGCAGGTCGGCTACGACGTTCTGATCAATGCCGACGAGGAAACCGGATCGCTCTCTTCCGCCCCGCTGATCGAGCGGCTGGCCGAGGGCAAGTATGCCGCGCTGACCTTCGAGCCTGCGGCAACGCCCGAGGGCACCCTCGCCCATGCACGCGGCGGCAGCGGGAATTACAGCCTGACCGTCACCGGCAAGTCCGCGCACGCTGGGCGCAATCCGCAGGATGGCCGCAATGCCATCGTCGCCGCCTCCACCCTCGCGGTGCGGCTCAAGGAATTGCAGCGCGCCGATATCAGCGTGAACCCGGCCAAGATCGATGGCGGCGCGGCGAACAATGTCGTTCCCGACCATGCCGTGCTGCGCTTCAACATCCGCCCGAAGGAGCCCGCCGCAGCCGAGCGATTTGAGGCGGAAATGCACGCTCTGATCGGCGAGGTGAAGCAGGCCCAGGAGGTCGATATCACGATCCACGGCGGTATCTCGCGTCCGCCCAAGCCGGTCGACCGCAAGGCGCAGGCGCTGTTCGACCTCGTGCGCGAATGCGGCGCGGAGCTGGGTCAGGAAATCGACTGGAAATCCACCGGCGGCGTGTGCGACGGCAATAATATCGCCGCGACCGGCGTGCCGGTGGTCGATACGATGGGCGTGCGTGGCGGCAAGATCCACTCGCCAGATGAATTCATGATTGCGCCAAGCCTTGCAGAACGCGCCGCGCTGGCGGCGATGGTCCTGCACGGGCTTGCTACGGAGGATGTGCTGTGAGTTTCGTGATCCGCCCGTCGCGCGAAGACGACCTTGAACACCTGTACGAAATGGCCAAGCTGACCGGCGGCGGCTTCACCAACCTGCCCGCCGATCGCGATGCGCTGACGGGCAAGCTTGAACGATCGGCCAAGGCCTTCGCCAATACGGGCGACGAGCTGGTCGACGAGACCTTTCTGCTGGTGCTGGAGAATACCGAGACCGGCGCGGTGCGCGGCACTTGCCAGCTGATGACGCAGGTCGGCCAGCAATGGCCGTTCTATTCCTACCGCCTCAACACGCTGACCCAGTACAGCCAGGAACTGGACCGCACGGTGCGCGCAGAAATGCTGCATCTGGTGACCGATCTGGAAGGGTGCAGCGAAGTCGGCGGGCTGTTCCTCCACCCCAATGAACGCGCCGGAGGCCTCGGCCTGCTGCTCGCGCGCAGCCGCTACCTGTTCATCGCGATGCACCGCCAGCGCTTTGCCGAGCGCGTGCTGGCGGAGCTGCGCGGGATCATCGACGATCGCGGCGGATCGCCCTTCTGGGACGGGGTCGCCGGGCGCTTCTTCGGGATGACCTTCCAGGAGGCCGACTATTTCAACGCGATCAACGGCAACCAGTTCATCGCCGACCTGATGCCCAAATATCCGGTCTATGTCGCAATGCTGGACGACGATGCACGCGAGGTGATCGGCCTGCCCCACCCCACCGGCCGCGCGGCGATGCGGATGCTGGAGAAGGAAGGCCTGCGTTTCGAAGGCTATGTCGACATCTTCGACGGCGGTCCGACCATGCTCGCGCGGACCGACGATGTGGTCTCCGTCGCCGATGCCGCGCCGCGCACACTCGGCAAGACCGGGCTCGATGGCGGCGAGCGCGCGCTGCTCGCGTCCGGCAAACTGACCGATTTCCGCTGTTGCTACGGATCGCGCGAGCTCGCTGACGACAGCGTCGCAATCGACGCTGCGGGCGCGGATGTGCTGCAGGTCGGCGAAGGCGATACGGTGTGGAGCGTGGCGAAGTAGCGCGCCCCAACCAGACCCGTTCGGGCTGAGCCTGTCGAAGCCCTGCTCTTTTTCGGGCGCGGGTCCAAATGTCAAAAACAGCCCTTCGACAAGCTCGGGGCGAGCGGAGTCTGGAATGCCTCTCAAAGAGATCAATTTCGACGGGATCATCGGCCCCTCGCACAATTATGCGGGGCTGAGCCTCGGCAATATCGCCAGCGCGAGCCATCGCGGGCAGACCAGCCACCCGCGCGAGGCGGCGTTGCAGGGTCTCGCCAAGATGCGCGGCAACATGCAACGCGGCCTGCCGCAAGGCTTCCTGCTGCCGCTCCCGCGCCCCAATCCGGTGCTGGCAGATGCTCTCGCGCTCGACGAGACTGCCGATCCCGCGCTGCGCGCCGCGCCGTGGTCCGCCTCCAGCATGTGGACCGCCAATGCGGCGACCGTCAGCCCTGCGCCCGACACCGCCGACGGGCGCTGCCACCTGACGCCCGCCAACCTGATCACCATGCTCCACCGCGCGCAGGAGTGGCAGGACACCAAGGCCCAGCTCGATATCGCCTTCGGTGACCCGAAGCACTTTGCCGTGCACGATGCAGTGCCGCCAACCTTCGGCGACGAGGGCGCGGCCAACCACATGCGCCTGTGCGAGAGCCACGGCGAGGCGGGCGTCGAGGTGTTCGTCTATGGCAAGCCGGGCGGCAAGTTCCCCGCGCGCCAGCACGAACAGGCCAGCCGCGCGGTCGCGCGCATGCATGGGCTCGATCCGAAACGCACGGTGTTCATCGAACAGAACCCCGAAGCGATCGAGGCGGGCGCCTTCCATAACGACGTGGTCGCGGTAGCGAACGAGCGCGTGCTGTTTACGCATGCGCGCGCCTTCGCCGATCCGCAGGGGGCCTACGGCGCGATCCGCGAGGCTTTCCCCACGCTCGAACTGATCGAAGTGCCCGAGAGCGCGGTGAGTCTCGAAGAGGCGATCCGCACCTATCTGTTCAACGCGCAGTTGCTCACCCTGCCCGACGGCACCATGGCGCTGGTCGTGCCGAGCGAGTGCCGCGAGTCGACAAGCGTGTGGGGCTTCTGCGAGCAGATGACCGCGGGCAATGGCCCCATCCGGCAGGTGATCCCGGTCGATGTGCGCCAGTCCATGGCCAATGGCGGCGGCCCCGCCTGTCTGCGCCTGCGCGTGGTCGCCGACCCCGCGACGGTCGATCCGCGCTTCCTGCTCGACGAGGCGAAGGCGAGCCGAATCGAGGCGGTCATCGCCGAGCATTGGCCCGAAGCGATCGAACCGGCCCAGCTTGGCACCGATGCGCTGAGCGAACAGGTCCGCGCGGCACGCGGCGCGCTGCTCGACGCGCTCGATCTCACCGAATTAGGGTAAACGCTCTGGTTACCCTGTCGGGTAAGCTTACAACGGCCCGCGCGTTAACCAGCACGGGCCGCAGGAACCCTCATCTGGCACAGGCTTTGCGTAGGTAATCCGCCGGCCGCGTTAAGGATGAAGATGCTCCGCAAGATTTCCCGCCTGTTCGTGATCAAGACGCGCTTCGAGGCGTTCCTGATCATCTACGCGCTCGCGCTGGGCGCAACCGCGCGCGGGGCCAACTATCTGGAGCAATATCCCGGCTGGGGCGGCAAGCTGCTGTTCCTCGCCTGCTCGGCTGCGGTGTTCATGGCGGGGGCAAAGATCCTCGACTGCCTGAGGCACGAGAA
Organism: Citromicrobium bathyomarinum; assembly: GCF_021021475.1. GTDB lineage: Bacteria > Pseudomonadota > Alphaproteobacteria > Sphingomonadales > Sphingomonadaceae > Alteriqipengyuania > Alteriqipengyuania bathyomarina. The sequence goes on from NZ_JAINWL010000001.1 coordinate 837,898, forward strand.
GGCTGCGAAGGAGGCGCAAGGCCAATCCACGCAGGGGGGCTGAGATGCCGATAGCGGATTTTCATCATCTTTGGTCGAGATCGAGCCGAGAATGGTGATCGGCGAGAACCGGCGCGCAGCGACCATCAAGGTCGTGAGCACCGGAAGCGCAGCCGGTTGCCGTTCGCAGGCCGATATCGATCGAAGAGGGGGAAATCCAAGGTGGGGGATTCTGTTGCTAGGCTCCCCCGGGCCCCCGGTATCCGTTCTGTTGCCCGGTCGGTCCAACCGCGCTTTAGCTTTGTAAATTCAGGCCGTTAGGCCATCAAATTACGCAGCGAGAGCGAGTGCTTCGTTATCGTTGGCACTTGTGAAATAAGCTTTTTACGGAGTGCTCATTCCGGGCAAAAACGATGCCTTTCAACGCATGTCGATCCTGGTTCGGCCCCATCAGGAAGCCCGCCCCTCTCGCTATCGGGACCGGGCCTTTTGGTGGAGCCGCCGGGTACTGCCCCCGGGTCCATTGCGTCTATTATACACCGCCATTTATCACCATAGCCGGCCGAAACCGGCACCGACCTATATAGGCGCTGCGCGCTGAATGTGAAGTGTACCCGAACACCGTCACCCCCGCGAAGGCGGGGGCCCAGCTCCTTCGGTCGGAGACGCACATGCGCGGGTGATGGGCTCCCGCCGTCGCGGGAATGACGAATTCGGCCAAAGTAGCTCCTCGGCTTCCCCCTCAGCCCATCGGCCCCTTGTCCGGCGCGTAGTCCGCCCCGCCCCGCTCCGCCTTCAGCTCGGCCAGAATCTTCTTCAGCACATCGAGCTGCGGGTCGGTCGGCACGTCGTCGCTCTTGGAGCTATCCTCCACCTCGGCCTGCTTGCGCTGCATTTCCTCGGTCACGCGGTTCACGCCGCGCACCAGCAGGAACAGCGCGAAGGCGACGATCAGGAAATTGATGATCGCGGTGATCAGCGCGCCGTAGCCGATCATCGCGACGCCCGCTTCCTTCAGCTGCTCGTAATTGTCGAGCGAGCCTTCATAGCCTTCGGGCACCTGGCTCAGCCGCAGGAACCAGTTGGAAAAGTCGATATCGCCGAACAGCCAGCCGATCAGCGGCATCAGCACCCCGTCGGTCAACTGCTTCACGATCCCGCTGAACGCCGCGCCGATCACCACGCCGACCGCCAGATCGATCACGTTGCCACGCGCGATGAATTTCTTGAATTCCTTGAACATGCGAGAGGTGCCCCCTTGGTCTAGCGCTCCGTTGTCGCCCTTTTGCACAGAGGCCCGGCGCGCGACAATCTTGCCCCCGATTGCACCCACAAATCCTTGCACCGGCGGGGGCGTGTCGTATATTGGCAATACACCATTTTTCCGGAGAGATAATTCGATGGCGTTCCGCAATCTCGTTCGATCGATCCTGCTCGCGCTCGGCCTCGTGTCGCTTAGCGCATGCGGCATCAACTCGGTCCCCACGGCAGAGGAAGAGGCAAACGCCCGCTGGGCCGACGTGCAGAGCGCGTATCAGCGCCGCGCAGATCTGGTCCCCAACCTCGTCAACACGGTGCGCGCTGCCGCGGCGAGCGAAGAAGACATCCTCACCCAGGTGATTCAGGCCCGCGCCAGTGCCACCCAGACGCAGCTGACCACGGACGATCTCAAGGATCCGGCGGCGATCCAGCGTTTCGACCAGGCGCAGAGCCAGCTGGGCGGCGCGCTCAGCCGCCTGCTCGTGACGGTCGAGAAGTACCCCGAGCTGCAGAGTCAGGCGCGTTTCGCGGACCTGATGACCCAGCTGGAAGGCACGGAAAACCGGATCGAAGTGGCGCGCAACCGCTACAACGAGGCGGTGCAGAAATATAACACCACCATCCGCACCTTCCCCGCGACGATCGCCGCCAACGTGATCTACGGTGCGGAGCCGATGGAAGGCTTCAAGGCGCAGGCTGGCAGCGAGATCGCGCCCGAAGTGAACTTCGACGACATGAGCAGCCCCAGCGCCGCCGCGCCCGCCAACGACAACGCGGCAACCGGCGCTGCTCAGAACGGGGCCGCGACCGGCACCGACAATTGATCGGGCGGCTTATGCCTGCCCGCTGTGTCGCCATTGCGCCGCTGCTGCTGGCCGCCTGTTCGCTGCAAAGCGCAGCGACGCCGGTGGCGCAGCGGCCCGATGGCCCCGTACTGGACGAGGCCGATGTTTTCGCGCCCGAAGCCGAGGCCGCACTCGACCAGGACCTGACCGAGTACTGGCGCACATCGGGCGTTGCGTTGGTCGTTTTCACCGACGCATCGCTCGGCGGCGAGTCGATCGAGCACGTGGCGAACGAGACGTTCAACGAATGGGGCATCGGTGACGAGACAACCAAGTGCGGCCTGCTCGTCCTCGTCGCACCCGCCGAGAGGACGGTACGGATCGAAGTGGGCCTCGGGCTGGAAGGCGATGTCAGCGACGTTCGCGCGAAGCGCATCATCGAGAATGCGATGATCCCTCTCTATCGCGCAGGCGACATCGCCGGAGGCACGCTGGCCGGGGTCGAGGAACTCAAGCGCGCCGCCCCCAATCCCCCGCAATGCCGTGAAGGTGCCCCCTCGTGACCCTGCTTAGAACCCTGCTCCTGTTCGCCCTCGCGCTGCTCGCGCTCCCCGCAGCGGCGCAGGAGCTCCCGCCGCGCCCCGAAGGGCCCGTCTATGACGGCGCGAACATGATCGACGCCGCGACAGAGGCCAAGCTCGACGAGGAACTGCGCGCCTATAACAAGGCGACCGGCCGCGCGGTGACCGTCGCGACCGTTCCCAGCCTCGATGGCGAGACGGTCGAAGGCTATGCGGTCAAGCTGTACGAGACCTGGGGCATCGGCGGCGAGCAGACCGACGAGGGCGCGCTGCTGCTGGTCGCGAAGGAAGAGCGCAAGATCCGGATCGAGGTCGGCTATGGCTCCACCCCCACGCTGACCGACGCGATGTCCGGGCGGATCATCCGCAACACGATCACCCCCGCCTTCAAGCAGGGCGATTTCAGTGGCGGGATCGCGGCAGGCGTCGCGCAGATGATCGAGGCGCTCGACATGGACCCGGCAACCGCCAGGGCGATCGAGGAAGCGGAGGCCGCCGCGCGCGCGCAGGAGGGTGACGAGGTGACCGGCGCAACCATCGGCGGCGCGTTCGTGTGGCTGATCCTGATTTTCGCCTTCATCGCCATCTTCGGGCGCGGCAAGAAGGGTCGCAGGCGGCGGCGCTACGGCGCAGGCAGCGCGGTGGGCGATGTGCTTCTGTGGACCGCGATCAACTCCGCACTCAACTCGGGTGACGGCGACGGCTGGGGCGGCGGTGGTGGCGGCTTCGGCGGTGGCGGAGGCGGCGGTGGTTTCGGCGGCTTCGGCGGCGGCATGTCCGGCGGCGGCGGCGCGAGCGGAGGCTGGTGATGCAGATAACCCACGCAGATAGCGAAGCGGTGACCCGCGCGGTCGCCGAAGCGGAGCTGAAAACTTCGGGCGAGATCGTCACGGTCGTGGCGCAGGAGAGCGACGGCTATACCGACGTCGCACTGGCGCTGTCGGCCTTCGTCGCCTTCACCGGGCTGGTGCTGCTCGCCTTCTTTCCCGATCCCGTCACCGGGCTGGTGGATACGCTGTCGGGCGGATGGAACAGCGAATGGACCGCGTCGGGCCTGCTGGGCCTCGCCAGCGCGATCACCATCGTGCTGTTCCTTGCGACCTTTGCACTGACGCTCAGCCCCGCGGTGCGCTTCGCTCTCATCCCGGGCCGGGTGAAGACGTTGCGGGTGGAAGACGCCGCGATCCGGCATTTCAAGGTCGGCGCGGAACGGCGCACGCATGGCCGCACCGGGGTGCTGATCTTCGTCTCCTTGCGCGAACACCGCGCGCAGATCGTCGCCGATTCCGCGATTGCCGAGCAGGTGCCGCCCGAAGTGTGGGGCGATGCGATGGTCGACATGCTGCGCGAGATCAAGGCGGGCCAGCTGGGCGCCGGGATCGCGGCGGGCGTGCGCGACGTAGGCGAAATCCTCGCGCCCCATTTCCCCCGCGCCGACGACGACCAGAACGAGCTGCCCGACCGCCTGATCCAGCTTTGATGGCGGTGAACTCCCCTCCCTGTGGGGAGGGGCCGGGGGTGGGGGTTCGACCTCTCGGCCCCGAGTACTCCCTCCCCACCCCCTTCCCTTAAGGGAAAGGGCGTTTTAGGGCCCGCCTGACATGAGCTTCCCCCCCGATCACGACGCGCCCGAGGAAATCCGCTGGCAGGGCGACTATATCGTCGCGAAGCAGCGGGGCCGGTGGGAATATGCCAGCCGCCCGCGCAATATCCGCGCCGCCGCGATCATCGCGATCGACGCCTCCGATTCCGGGGCACACGTGCTGCTGGTCGAACAGTACCGCGTACCGCTGGGCCGCCGCTGCCTCGAAATCCCCGCCGGGCTGGTCGGCGACGATGACGGTGCGTCGGACGAAAGCGCCATCACCGCCGCGCACCGCGAGCTGGAGGAAGAAACCGGCTACCGCGCGGCCAAGATCACCGATCTGGGCGAGTTCTTCTCCAGCCCCGGGATGGTCTCGGAAGGGTTTTCGCTGCTGCGCGCCGAAGGCCTGACCAAGGTCGGCGATGGCGGCGGCGTCGATGGCGAGGATATCACGGTCCACCGCGTAAAGCTGGCCGAGCTGGCCGCTTTCGTGGACGAGAAACGCGCAGCAGGGGTTGCTCTCGACGTGCGCCTCGCCATGCTGCTGATGACACAGAAAATTGGAGAGAACGGATGGCTGGACGGGTAGCGGGCAAGCTTGCCCTGATTACGGGCGCGGCGCAGGGGCTTGGCGCTCAGGCCGCGACCACGCTGGCGCGCGAGGGTGCGCGGGTGCTGTGCACCGACATCAACGGCGACGGCGCGCAGGCGACCGCCGATGCGATCAACGAAGAGCTTGGCGCGGACACCGCCTTCGCAATGACGCACGACGTGACCCAGCCCGACCAGTGGGATGCGGCGATCGAGATGGCGGAAGACAAGCTCGGCGGGCTGAGCATCCTGCTCAACAATGCCGGCATCGGCGTGCGCGGCAATATCGAGACCTGCACGCTGGAAGACTGGCGCCGCGGCTTCGCGATCAATGTCGATGGGCCGTTCCTGGGCTGCCAGAAGGCGCTGAAGCTGATGAAGGACAATCAGCCCGGCTCGATCATCAATATCAGCTCGATCGCGGGGTTGATCGCGAGCGACACCATGCCCGGCTACAATGCCAGCAAGGCGGCGGTGTGGATGCTGACCAAGTCGGTCGCGCTCTATTGTGCGAAGATGGGCTGGAATATCCGCTGCAACTCGATCCATCCGACCTTCGTCGATACGCCCATTCTGGATGGGATCGGCAAGAATGCCGGGCTCGACAAGGAAGTGGTGATGGGCAAGCTGGCGCGTCAGATCCCGCTCGGGCGGGTCGGCAAGCCGCAGGAAATCGCCAATGGCGTGCTCTATCTCGCCAGTGACGAGAGCAGTTTCATGACTGCGGCGGAGCTGCGGCTGGATGGCGGCATTTCGGCAATGTGAAGAAGGCTTGGTGCGGGGGCGATCCACTCGCCCCCGACCGGGAGTTGTGGCCGGAGTGGGCCTCCGGCCGGGTCAGTCGGCGATCGCCCACAGGATGAGATAGGCGATCAGCGGGGCGCCGGTCAGGAAGATGGTCGTCAGCACGAAGGCGAGGCGGACCATGGTGACGTCCCAACCGAAATACTTGGCGATCCCTGCGCAGACCCCGGCGATCGAGCCGCGCTGCCTGTCGAGGCGGAACTCGCGGGCGGGCCGCGATGCGTGGCGGTCGGTGTCGAGCTGGCTCATGCGACCATCCCGGCAGTATCGACCATCACGGGCACGATGGCGAAGGCGAAGGCGAGGCCGGTGAAGGCGAGTGCCCCGGCGGCGGCGAGCAGGTTGCGGGTAAGCGATTGCATGGTGTCAGTCTCCAGTGAAAAATCTGTGGTGGGGTGGCTCAGGCGATGACCAGGCCGGTCGGGCTGGCAGGGATGATCGCGGTGGCGAAGAACATGGCCGAGATGCCGACTGCGAAGACGGCGGCGAAGGTGTTGCGGGCGATGGATTGCATGGTGAGTGTGTCCTTTGAAAAGCGGTTGGTGAGGTAGGTCAGACTGTGGCGGCTCAGGCGATAACGAGGCCGGTGGGGCTGGCAGGGACGATCGCGGTGGCGAAGAAAACGGCGGAGATACCCAGCGCCATAACGGCGGCGAACATGCGGCTGCGGAGGTCGGTGGTGGTCATGTGAGTAGTTCCTTTCACGTTTCCGGGGGACCATCCCGCCGGATATCGACTACTTTGCAGGAGCCGTGCCAAGTTGAAGAAATGGCGAAATTGCGTGGTTCTGAGGTGAGCCGGACGACAACCACTCGTTCACCTTTCCGAAAGCTTGGGAATTTTTCCCAACTCTTGGAGCCGGGCTTCTCGCGCATTCCGCTGGCCTGCATCCGCGCACCGCGCTAGGCCGGATTTCAAAGGCCCCCATGGCGCTCGACCGCATCTCGATCCTCGATTTTCGCAACCATCGGCAGACCGCGCTGGAAGACACCGCGCGGTTCAATCTGCTCGTGGGTGCGAATGGTGCGGGCAAGACCAATGTGCTCGAAGCGCTCTCCCTGCTCGCCCCGGGCCGCGGGTTGCGGCGGGCGAAACTGCCCGAGATGGCGCGGATCGACGGGCCCGGCGGATTCACCGTCGCCGCACGGCTCCAGCCTGCCGACGGCGCGGAGCCGGTCCAGCTGGGCACCGTGGTCGATGCGGCACAACCCAATCGCCGCCGGGTGCGTGTCAACGGGGCGGAGCGCAGCGCGCTGGGCCTGTCCGAATGGCTCTCGGTCCGCTGGCTGACCCCGGCGATGGACGGGCTCTTTACCGACAGCGCGGGCGCGCGGCGGCGCTATCTCGACCGGCTGGCGCTGGCGACCGCGCCCGGCCACGCCGCGCTCTCCAACCGCTACGAAACCGCGCTGCGCAACCGCAATCGGCTGCTGTCGGACGACGCGCCGCCCGATCCGCAATGGCTCGATGCGCTGGAGGCGCAGCTGGCGGAGCACGGCACCGCGATCGCCGCCAATCGCCGCGCGCTGGTCGAGGAGTTGAACCGCGAGCTGGAGGCGCAGGCCGATGCGCTCTTCCCCCGCCCTCTCCTGGCGATCGAGCCGACCGGGCCGGAAGAGCATGCCGCATTGGCCGATGCCCTGCGCGGCAATCGCCGGACGGAACGCCGCGCAGGCCGCACGCTGATCGGCCCGCATCGCGCGGAACTGGCGGTGACGCTGGCCGACAAGGGCGTACCCGCCGCCCGCGCCTCGACCGGCGAGCAGAAGGCGATGCTGATCGCGATCACGTTGGCGCACGGCGCGCTGGCGACACGCGGGCGCGCGGGGCTACTGCTGCTGGACGAGGTTGCCGCGCATCTCGACCCGCAGCGGCGCGAAGCACTGTTCGCGCGCCTCGCCGCCAATGGTGAGCAGGTGTGGATGACCGGAACCGAGCGGATGCCGTTCGACCCGATCCTGCCCGACGCCGCCGTGTGGGACGTGTCTGGCGGTTCGCTGCGGCGGATCTGAGGCCGCCGGTCGCTTACTCGAAGGTTTCTGCAGTGACATGTTCCTTGGGGCTGGGTCCGTACTTGTTCGGCCCCGGCGTGCCCGGCAGCGCCATCACCACGATGAAGGCTATGGACGCTATCAGGCCGAGCAGCGGAATAGCGCTCAGGATAATGAAACCCAGATACCACCAGCCGGTCATCTCGCGATCGTGCAGGCGGCGCACCGACACCGCAATGCTGGGGATCAGCACGACCAGACCCCACACGATAAACAGCATCCCGAAGCCGCCGAAGAGGATCGAATAGACCGATGCAGGATCGTTCGGGTCTGCCGCCCCCAGACGGTCCGCAGTCGAGCCGGTGGTCACGATCAGAATGCCGATGACCGCGTAGACGATCACGTTGAGCAGCGCGAACATCCAGAATTCGAGCCGCCTCGAACGGCCTTGAAAATCGAAGTACCGCTTAAACGGCAGGATCATCCACTGCATCATTCTTCCCCCAAGGCATTGGGCGTGCACCTGCCCGCCCGGACGTTACCCGGCGATATTGTGCATGGCCGCAACGCTGCCGCAAGGCCGAACACCGCCGCTTCCATGCATCTCGACGCAAAAAAGAGGCCCCGCAACGGGGGCCTCTTCTCCTGGTGTCCAATTCTCTTGCGAGAGGCTTAGAACTTGAAGCGCACGGTGCCGCCATAGGTGCGCGGCGCGCTGGGATAGCCGGAAACCGAGCCAGACTGCGCAACGCTGGGGAAGACCGTCAGGATGTAACGGTCGTTGGTCAGGTTGCGGACATAGCCGGCAATCTCGATCCCGTTGGCGAGCGCCAGCGTGAGCGAGGCGTTGACCAGGTTCACTTCGCGGCGGAAGTTGTTGTCACGCACCGACGAAAGCCCGTTGTTCACGAACACGTTGCTCTCGTGGTTGTAGTCCACACGGGCGATCAGCTGGTTGCCGCTGTAGCCGAAATCGTGGGTGTACGTCGCCGAGGTCGAGATCGCGAACTCGGGGATGCCACCCGGCCGCATGCCGGTCAGGTCGCCAACCGGGGAGTTGGCGAAGCTGTCGTACGTCGCGTCGAGATAGGTCATCGCGAAGGTGATCGCCAGCGGGTCCGCCGGGGTGATGACCGTGTCGAACTCGAACCCGCGGGTCGACTGCTGTTCGGCGTTGGACAGCGCGAAGCCGGTGCCGGTGAACAGGTTCGACTGGAAGCCCTTGAGCGTCTGGTCGAACAGCGCGAGGTTGAACGAGATGCCCGGGTAGTTACCCTTCAGACCGATTTCATACACTTCGGCATTTTCCGGCCCGGCGAAGCGGGTGCCGACCGTCAGGTTGGTGATCGGCAGGCCCGCATCGCGGATCGGCGAGGACGGCGAGAGGAAGCGGCTGCCGCCGACCACGCCCGGCACACCCGCAGGGAGCGTGGCGGGAATGTAGTCACCGAACACCGGCCGGCTGTCACGCGACAGGTTGATCGAACTTGCCTTGAAGCCGGTCGCGTAGGTCACATAGGTGTTCAGCTCCGGCGTGATCTCGAACGAGGCACGCAGGGTGTAGGTGAACTTGTCGTCGTGGGTCTTGCCCGGTTCCACCGCGTTGGGGACGCCAAGGAACGGCGGCAGGAACTGCAGCGCGGCGAGGCCGAGCAGCGGGTTACACACCGCCGGGTTGGACACGCCGGTGGGGCACGGCGTCACCGCCAGCTGCGACACCTGGCCGAACACGGCCTGCCCCAGAGGGGTGCCGACGAAGGCATTGAACTGGGCCGGGTCGGTCGCGTCGATCCCGGCCGCATTGGCCAGGGCGCCGACGATATAGGCATCCGCCAGGTTGACGTTCGCCAGCGGATCGAGCGAGCGCTGCGAAAGCTGGAAGTCCTTGCGGTCGTCGGTGTAGTTGAAGCCCGCACTCAGGGTCAGACGATCGTCGAGCATGGTGAAGTCGAGCGTGCCGAAGACCGACCAGCTCTCGTTCTGCATCGCGAAGCTTTCCCGCGTGCTCGGGCCCGCAGCGAAGCTCGAACCCACCGGCAGACCAAGCTGGGTCTCGACCGCCGCGAGCGTGCCCGGGGTGCCGCCACCCGCCAGCAGATCGAAGAACAGGCGACCATCCGCGCCGTTGGTGATGCCGCTCTGCTGGGTGACGTCGTCGTTGTAGTAGAAGCCGCCGAGCAGGAAGTTGAACGGGCCGTCGAAGTCCGAGGCGACCCGCACTTCCTGCGTGAAGGTCTTGGCCTTCTGGTCACGGAACTCGCGGATGAAGTCGAGCCCGGTGAAATCGACGTCCTGGTTGAAGAAGTTGTCGAGCACACGATACGCGGTGATCGCGGTGACCCCGATCGTATCCAGATCGAGGTCGGCCTGCCACGAGAGACCGTAGCTTTCGACTTCGTTGACCGGCAGGAGGTTGAGCGCCGCGGTATCGCCGAAGAAATCATTGGTGATGATGTTGCCGCCTGCGGCGAACACCAGCGGCGTGGTCGGCCCGGCGACAAGGTTGTTCACCTGGCAGCAGATCTCGTCGATCTTGGAATAGTCGCCGATCGCACGCATGCGCAGCGGGCCGCCATTGTCGAACAGCAGGTCCGCACGCGCGTTCCAGCGGTTGCGATCGTTCAGCTTCTCATCGAAGCCGATCACTTCGGCGTAGCCGTCGCGCTTGTTGAGCCCGCCGGAAATCGCGAAGGCCAGATCGTCGGTCAGCGGACCGGTAAGATCGCCCTTCAGCACGAACTGGTTGAAGTTGCCGTAGGTCGCGCTGACCGAACCGCCGAAGTCGAACTGCGGCTCGCGCGTGATGACCGAGACGACACCGGCGCTCGCGTTCTTGCCGAACAGGGTCGACTGCGGACCGCGCAGCACTTCGATGCGGTTCACATTGGCAAGGTCGCCGATGGCGCCGGCAGAGCGCGACCGGAACACACCGTCGATGAACACACCGACCGACGGCTCGACACCGAAGTTGTTGTCGCCGTTACCGAAACCACGAATGATGAAGGTGGTGGTGGAAGAGTTCTGCAATTGGCTGACGCGCAGCGACGGGGTGACCGTCTGCACGTCGATAAGGTCGCGGATCTCGGCGCGCTCCAGCGTTTCGCCAGTGGTCACGCTGACCGAAACGGGCGCTTCCTGAAGGGTCTGTTCGCGCTTGGTCGCGGTGACGACGATGGTGTTGCCACCCAGCGCCTGCTCCAGCTCTTCCGCGGTCTCGACATCCTCGCCGTTGTCGGACTGGCCGGCAGGCGCGTTGTCCTGCGCGTGGGCTGCGACCGGCAGCGCGAGCGCGGCAACACCGGCAAACAGGGCGTGGCGGGAAAATCCGGCGATGCCGGAGGACGAATGAGCCATCGAGTGCTTCCTCTCTCATGTGGTTTCGGTGCGCATGGTTTGCGCTTGGTTTCACCAGTAAACCGCGAGTTTCCCGCACTCAACTCCGAAAAGCGCAGAATCCGGCGGGCTCGCGCACAAGTGTTGCTCAAACGGCACAGGAAATGGCGCACGCTCGTGCATGCCGTAACGGAATGGGGCAGGTCGCCAAATGCTTTGCGATGAGCCGAAATCCTTGTCGCAGCACCATTTCCGTCCGATTCGCAGGCACGAGAGCACGACCGACCTCACACAAAGCCTCACACAGGCGTGGCCTAACCCGCCTGCACGCGGGTTTAACGCGCGCATCACTTGCTGCATCGCACCAAGGCGGCTAAGGGCGCGGCGCAACAGCGCCCCGCGCGCGTCTCCCTCCCCGAAAGCGAACCTCTCCCATGTCCCTGCGCAATATCGCAATCATCGCCCACGTCGACCACGGCAAGACCACGCTGGTCGACCAGCTGTTCCGCCAGTCCGGCACCTTCCGTGAAAACCAGCGCGTCGAAGAGCGGGCGATGGATTCCGGCGACCTCGAAAAGGAACGCGGGATCACCATCCTCGCCAAGTGCACCAGCGTCGAATGGCAGCACGGCGACGAGACCACCCGGATCAACATCGTCGACACCCCCGGCCACGCCGACTTCGGCGGTGAGGTGGAGCGTATCCTGAGCATGGTCGACGGCGTCATCCTGCTGGTCGATAGCGCCGAAGGCCCGATGCCGCAGACCAAGTTTGTCACCGGCAAGGCGCTGGCGCTGGGCCTGCGCCCGATCGTGGTCGTCAACAAGATCGACCGCGCCGACGCCCGCCCGCAGGAAGTGCTCGACGAAGTGTTCGACCTGTTCGCCAATCTCGACGCCACGGACGAGCAGCTCGAATTCCCCAGCCTGTGGGCCTCGGGCCGCGACGGTTATGCGAGCGAGGACGAGAACGCACGCGAAGGCGATCTCCAGCCGCTGTTCAAACTGATCGTCGACCACGTGCCCGCACCCGGCCTCGACACCGACGGCCCCTTTGCCTTCCTCGCCACCCTGCTCGACCGTGACAACTTCATGGGCCGTGTGCTCACCGGCCGCGTCCAGCAGGGCAAGATCAAGGTCAACGACCCGATCCACGCGCTCGATCGCGACGGCAAGGTGATCGAAGTCGGCCGCGCGACCAAGCTGATGAGCTTCGACGGGCTCGACCGCGTGCCCGTGGAGAGCGCGCAGGCGGGCGACATCATCGCGATGGCCGGCCTCGAAAAGGCGACCGTCGCCAACACCATCGCCGACCCTGCGGTGAAGGAACCGATCGCCGCGCAGCCGATCGACCCGCCCACGCTCGCGATGCGCTTTGCCGTCAATGACTCGCCTCTCGCGGGCCGTGAGGGCGACAAGGTGACCAGCCGCATGATCCGCGACCGCCTGAACCGCGAAGCGGAAACCAACGTCGCCATCCGCGTGACCGAAGCCGACGACAAGGATAGCTTCGAAGTCGCGGGTCGCGGCGAACTGCAGCTGGGCGTGCTGATCGAGACGATGCGCCGCGAAGGCTTCGAACTGGGCATCTCGCGCCCGCGCGTGCTGTTCAAGGAAGAGAACGGCCAGCGGCAGGAGCCTTACGAAACCGTCGTGATCGATGTGGATGACGAATTCTCCGGCACGGTCGTCGAGAAGATGCAGCGCCGCAAGGCCGAGCTGACCGAGATGCGCCCGTCGGGCCAGGGCAAGACGCGCATCACCTTCTCCGCCCCCAGCCGCGGCCTGATCGGCTACCACGGCGAATTCCTGTCCGACACGCGCGGCACGGGGATCATGAACCGCCTGTTCGAGAAGTACGACGCCTACAAGGGCCCGATCGAAGGCCGCCAGAACGGCGTGCTGATCTCGATGGTGCCGGGCGAGGCCGTGCCCTACGCGCTCAACGCGCTGGAAGACCGCGGCGAGCTGTTCATCGGCGGCGGCGCGAAGATCTACGAGGGCATGATTATCGGCGAGAACGCCAAGCCCGACGATCTCGAAGTCAACCCGATGAAGTCGAAGCAGCTGACCAACTTCCGCTCGACCGGCAAGGACGACGCCATCCGCCTCACCCCCCCGCGCGTGATGACGCTGGAACAGGCGATCGCCTATATCGACGACGACGAGATGGTCGAAGTCACCCCGCAGAACATCCGCCTGCGCAAACGCCACCTCGACCCCCACGAGCGCAAGCGCCACAAGCGCAAGATGGACTCGTAAGCAGCTTCAGGCGGAGGCTTCGGCCTCCGCCCTTTCCTGATTGAGCCGGAACAGGCGGGCGAGGATTTCGTCCTCCGCCCCGTCGATCCATTCCGGCAGCGCGTCCGGTGACGCCTTGTTCTTGAACAGGTTACCCCAGCCATAGGCATCGGCGACAGCTACATCGAGCGCGCGATGCGCGTTGTCGAGCCATGTCGGGCGAGCATTGTACAGGTTGGTGAGGGTGCGTTTCTTCAACTCCTTCGCCGCAGCCTCATCCTTCGGCAGGATGCGGTCGGGATAACCTTCAACCACCTCGGGCACACGCTCGATCCACTCCGGCGGGTTAAGCCAGTTTTCCCGCAGTTCGTTGAGCCGTGCCGCCGCTGCCGCAATGGCGTGCGCGCGCGGATCAGCGGCATAGTCGGCAGCGGGAATGTCGGGCGTCAGGCCTTCGGGGAATGGGAAAGTCTCGAAGGTTGTTGAGGGCGTGTAGCGAGGACGATCCTCGAGCGCCGTACCCATGCGCAATGCCCATAGCTCGTGGAAACGACTGTGCAGAATACCGAAGGTCGTGTCGTCATCGCGGGCTATTGCCACCGTGGCAGAGTCAGCAACGACCGCAGATGCGCGCCAAACAAATAGGCGGTGCTTCGATACCCTTGGAGTCACGATCTGTCTTTGCAAACCGCAAAGGGCGCCCCTGAGTTCAGGGCGAGCGCGCCACAGGCGCCACCAATATTTGTTGAGAGCCTCATTATCGCGTTTTGCCCTGAAGGGCTTCACCCGTTCAGCAGCTATAGTCCAAGGCCGTTCGTATAAAGATGCTGTTGTCTCGGTCGCGTCGTCCGCAAACGCAATGATCCATTGATCCGACGACCGGCGCGTAATGTCCTGCCCATTTGTCCACGGCCTAACCACATCACGATTAAATGATCCGTCCGGATTGCTCGGCTGCTGGACCAACTGCCGCGCTTCATCACCTGATATTTGGAATGGGCCATAGCTTATGACACCCTGAAACGCACACTCGCTATTTGAGGACAACTTTATTGCCTTGGTCAAATCGACGGTCTCAATTCCGCCAGTGAGGTCCGAATAGATTTGAGGAACTCGACAGCCATTAAGCAGCCCGGGCTCGCCATGAACCTTGTCGAAGCACACAATCGAGACTCGAACGGCAGCTCCATCGACTGTCCATTTTTCATCACTCAAGGCCTCGAAAACCCGCCCTCCGGCGACCACCGGCTTCAGAACTTCGCGGTTAGCACCGCCTCTGATTGAATTGGTTGCAACCAAACCTGCCCGCTCGAGTCGATTATCTCTTATCCTCTCCCATGCCTTAGCAAACCAATAGCAAACAAGATCGGCACCGCCTGGTACAGTGCCAGAGTATGCGTGTCGCAAACTTTCCGCATACTTCGCGCCCAGTTCAGGGACGATCTTGCGATCCCCGAGAAACGGTGGATTCCCGACCACCACGTTCGCTTCTGGCCATTCCGCTCGGCAAGGCCTACCCTCTTCATCCAGCACGGGGTCGCCCTGCTTGTCCGTCACCAGCACGGCATCGCGGTTCTCGATATTGCCGAGCGGTTTGAGAATGGGATTCTTCGCCGCTTCGAAGCCGTTCCGCCGCATCCACTGGATTTCGCCTATCCAGACAGAAACCCGCGCCAGCTCCGCCGCGTAGGTGTTCAGCTCAATGCCCAGCACACATTCTGGACCCACCGTAGGTGAGAACCGGCCTAAACCAAACTGTTCGGCTTCCAAGTTGACGAGGTGCTCAATATCCTTGAGTGCCAAAAGTGCCAGATACAGAAAATTTCCCGACCCACACGCTGGATCGAGCACACGAAAATTGCGAAGCCGGTCGATGAACGCTCCGTGCAACTCTTGTGCGCCTTTTAACGCCTTAGCCTCCGCCCGTCGCGCAGCGGCGTAGACTTTTTTCGCTTCACTCTGTCTGGCCGGAGTCCGGCTTCTGGCTTCTTCAGCTTTACGGATATTCGCTTCGATTTCGTTACGAATAGCCTCCCAATCAGCCGTGAGTGGACGAACAATCACCGGCTCTACGATCTGCATAATCTTGTCGCGGTCGGTGTAGTGCGCCCCCAACTGGCTGCGCTTGTCAGGGTCCAGCCCACGCTCGAACAAGGTGCCGAGGATTGAAGGGTCGATTTCCGACCAGTCCAGCGCGGCAGCGGCAATCAGGTTGTCAATGTCCGCGCGCTCCAGCGGCAAGGCGCTGTCATCGTCGAAGAGGCCACCGTTGAACCAATCGATGGGAGTAAAACCGACGCGCCCGTTCTTCTTGGCCATGGCCCGGAAAAGCTGGCTGGCATTCTCCGTGAAACTATCCGCATCGCCGATGCTTGCCTTCAGCATGGCGGTGAACATGTGGCCGGGCAGTAACCCGACGTCCTCGGCAAACATGCAGAAGACCAACCGGTTTACGAAGTGCGCGACGGCATGGGCCTCGTGCCCCCGCTTGCGCAGCCGCTGCGCCAGTTCGGAAAATTCCTCGGCAGCTTCCTCGGTTAGCATCTGCCGCGTCTTGGCAGGCTTCAATTGCTCGGGGTCGAGGAAGCAATTGCGCAGGAGGTCGCGCGTCGCGCCGTCCCGCAGATCGTCCAGCCGAACTTCGTGGACCTCCTGAACCGTGTTGGTCCAGTTCGTGTGAATGCGAAAGCGATCCATGTCGCACACGATCAGCAGCGGCGGATTTTCCAGCGCGATGGCGTATTGCTGAAGCTGCGCAAAGGCGCGGTCGAGGTCCTTCTTCTTGCCCTTGTATTCCCAGGCAAAGCATCCCTTGCGCCAGACATCGGCCCAACCTTCGCCGCCGCCGGTCTTCGACGCGCCCTTCTCGAAGGTGAACCACTCCCCCTTCGGGTCGACGCTGGCGGGCTTGGGGATGTCCAGCAGTTCGCATAGGTCGAGGAAGTGTTCCTGCGCCGCGCTACGCTCTTTCAGCTCTGCGGCGTGCCACTTCTTGATAAACTCGGTCGGTGTCACTCGCGTCTCCCTAATCTGGAAGTCTTAGCGCAGCGGAGTCGCCGGACAACCCGATGATTTTCCTACTCCCCCGCGCGGCGCTATAGCTGGCATTGCTCTTTGTCCGCTCTTTGTCATCGTCCCGCTCCGGCGTTCCTCGCCCCTCCCGCGCGTTGATCGAACCGCTCGATCAGTCGCGCACCGCTGATCGGTTTGATTTCTCCCTTTAGACACTGTGTCAGGTGTGTCAGGCCTCGGATCGACGCGCGCTCCGGTGGCCGCTTGCGGGGCACTTTCCAGCCCACGGTGGCCAAAGCGCTCAGCATCCGTTAACCAGCGCCGCCATGCAGACAGGCGTACTCATCTCACTCGCAGCCTATTTCGTCCTCATGCTGGCGATCGGGCTATTTGCTTGGAAGAAATCGACCGATACCTCGGAAGGGTATCTGCTCGCCGGACGCGGGCTGTCGCCGGGGGTGGCGGCGCTCTCCGCCGGGGCGTCGGACATGTCGGGCTGGCTGTTGCTGGGCCTGCCCGGCGCGCTCTACGCCGCCGGCCTGGTCGAAGCTTGGATCGGCATCGGCCTGTTCCTGGGCGCGGTGCTCAACTGGACGATCGTCGCGCCGAGACTGCGCGAACAGACCGAACGGCTGGGCAATGCGCTGACCATTCCGGAGTTCATGGCCAACCGCTTCCCCAGCCGCGCGGTGGCGCTGCGGGTGGTCTCCGCGATCGTGATCGTGGTGTTCTTCATGGTGTACTCCGCCGCAGGCCTGGTCGGCGGCGGCAAGCTGTTCGAAACCGCCTTCCCCGCGCTGCTGCCCGATACGGGGTTGAGCGACTACATGATGGGCGTGTGGATCACCGCGGGCGTGGTGCTGGCCTACACGATGGTGGGCGGGTTCCTCGCGGTGAGCCTGACGGACTTCGTGCAGGGGGTGATCATGCTGCTGGCGCTGGTGGTGATGCCGCTGGTGGTGATGTTCGGCCCCGGCGGGAGCGCGGGCGACAGCCTGACCGAGATCCAGCCCGGCTTCCTCAGCCTGACGCAGGGGCTGACCGCGATCGGCTGGCTCAGCGCGGTGACCTGGGGCCTGGGCTATTTCGGGCAGCCGCACATCATCGTGCGCTTCATGGCGATCCGCTCGATCCCCGAGGTCGCGACGGCGCGCAATATCGGGCTGATCTGGATGTTCGTGTGCCTGCTCGGCTCGCTGGGCATCGGGCTCGCGGGGCGCGCCTATGCGGACCGCAACGGGATCGTGGTCGACGATCCGGAGACGATCTTCGTGGTGCTGGCGGACCTGCTGTTCCACCCGCTGGTGACCGGCTTCCTGCTCGCCGCGCTGCTGGCCGCGATCATGAGCACGATCTCCTCGCAGCTGCTGGTCTCGTCCAGCTCGCTGACCGAGGATTTCTACCGCCTGTTCCTGCGCCGCGATGCGAGCGAGCGTGAGGCGGTGAACGTGGGCCGCGTCAGCGTGCTGATCGTGGCGTTGGCCGCGATCTGGGTCGCGAGCGATCCGGAAAGCGAAGTGCTGGGCCTGGTCGCCAATGCCTGGGCCGGGTTCGGTGCCGCATTCGGGCCGCTGATCCTGCTCGCCCTGGTCTGGCCGCGGATGACCGGGTCCGGCGCGCTCGCCGGGCTGGTGGTCGGCGCGCTGACGGTCGGTATCTGGATCGCGCAGGGCTGGAACAGCGAGTTCCTGGGCGGCCCGGGCGTGTACGAAATCATCCCCGGCTTCATCGCCTCGACCATCGCGGTCGTATTCGTCAGCCTCGCCACCAAGGAAGAGGATCTGGGCCACTACGCGGTCGAGGGCGAGCCCGAGGCAGCTTAGCTGGCGTCGCTCCCGGTCACGACCTCGACGATCGCGTCCACCACCCCGGGCGCGAGCGGCAGGTCGGGGGCGGCATAGGTAGCAAGGTTGGCCGCGCGGGTGTCGTCCGGCACCTGCTTGAGGACGTGGTTCACACGCTCGAGGATCACCAGCGTTGCATCGGGCCGCACGGAGGCCAGCGCCCGCGCGTCGGCGGCGGGCGTCTGCAGGTCCGCGGTGCCGTTGAGGATCAGCACCGGCAGATCATGCGCCGCGATCAGCTCGGCCGGCTCCTGCCGGAACACGCTGCCGAGGAAGCCCTGCACCTGCGGGGCGAACAGCGGCACGAGTGCGGGATGCATCCCGGCAGCCGGAACGCTCTCGCCCGCCTTCAGCTTAGCGATGATCGCGTCGATCTCGGGCAATATCGGAGCATTTGCGGGATTGGCGGCGAGCTGCGCCCTGAGGACATCGCCAAGGTTGCGCGCCACGCTCGCCACCAGCAACAGCCCGCAATAGCGCGACGGGTCCTTCGCCGCTGCCGCCATACCCATCAGTCCGCCCTCGCTATGGCCGAGCAGCCAGACGCACTGCCCGCCGCTTGCTTGGGAGATCGTGTCCGCCCAGCTCTCTATGTCGGCGACATAGTCGTCCACGGTCACTGCGTTGGGATCGGGCACCGCGGCCGCGCTGCCGAACATCCCGCGCTTGTCGATCCGGACCGAGGCAATGCCCCGCTGCGCCAGCGCCTCGGCAAGCAGCTTGTAGGTCTGCGCCGCGATGCCCAGCGGGCTGTTGCCGTCGCGGTCGGTCGGGCCGGAGCCGGGTACGATCAGCACTGCGGGAGTCCCTTGCGCGAGCGTGCCCTCCAGCGTGCCAGCAAGGTCGCCCTGCAAACCGGCATTGGTGGTGGTGATTGCCTCCTTGGCGAACAAGGGACTCGCCACTGCCGAGAGCATCAGCGCGGTCGCAAGCGTGATAGCTCTGCGCATCTTACGCCTCCTTCCCGGCGTGGCGGTGGCTGCGCCAGAACCACCAGCTGTAGACCACCGGCACCAGCGCGGCGAGCAGCGTGCCGCCGAGCATCACTGCCAGACGCAGTCCGGCAGACACATCCAGCAGCGCCGCGATCGCGAGTGCGACGCCCGCCAGCATGAACAGCTTGCCGCCCAGCCGATGGGTCGCGACCCAGTTGTCTTCATCGGTGATCGTCCACGGCGTCCGGATACCGACGAAGAACCCGGGGCGCGACTTGGGCAACGTGTTGCCGATCACCACGAACAGCAGGCCGACCAGCAGCATGATCGCCCCTGCACCGGGCGAATAGCCGAAGACCGGCGCCGCGATGATGCCCTGCAGGGCGACGAACAGCGCCATCATCCCGATCCAAACCGCGCGCAGCAGCGGCGCGGATTTGTCGAGCTTGTCCTGCAGCGGCTCCAGCATCGGAGTGACCGCGAAGACAAGCGCGACGAACAGGGAGACACCTGCGGGCATCAGCAACGCGGGCAGCGGGGCCATCGTCTGGTCGACTTCGCCGGCAGCGTTCCAGTGGGTCGGCAATTCCATCCCCACGGGCGCGATGCCCGCAACCCAGAAGGCAAACCCTGCCATCAGCGCGACGAGCAGCAGATTGACCAGCAACAGCGATCGTACCTTCATGTGCTTTCCTTTCCATTCAAACCGTCGCGCTGCGACACGGCGTCCGGTGCGGAGCCGATCCCGACACGTCCCATGAACCCGTGCAGCGCCTCTTCGAGCGTGGACATGTTGATCGTGTAGACCACCGATCCCCGGCGGTTTTCGCCCTGGATCAGCCCGGCTTCCTTCAGCTTGGCGAAGTGGCCGGACATGGTCGGCTTGGACACGGGGAAGCGATCGGCGAGATCGCCTGCGGTCATCCCGCCCGACTTGAGCAGTTCGAGCACTTCCCGCCGGATGGGGTGCGAAAGGGCATCGAAAACCTTGTTCATAGGCATTTAGCTAAATGCCTAAATGATTCGCGTCAAGATGCGCGTTAGGCGCACGGCCACAGGTGCGGTAGAATAGCGAAAGGTCGCGCAGGGAGAGGATGACGAGATGGCGAGAGTGACGGGCCTGGGCGGCGTATTCTACGTCGTGAAAGATCCCGCTGCGACACAGCGGTGGTATGAAGAAATGCTCGGCCTGACCGGCGATTAGGGCCCGCAGATCCCATGGTCGAACGAGCCGCACGCAGCGCCCTACTCGCTGATCAGCCACTTCGCGGACGACAAGTATATCGAACCCGGCAAGGGCGGCTTCATGATCAACCTCAGGGTCGATGATTGCGACGCGATGGTCGAGCAGTTGAAGGCCAAGGGGGTCGAGATCTTCGGTCAGGTCGATGAAGGCTATGGCAAGTTCGCCTGGCTGCTCGACCCCGACGGGGTGAAGATCGAGTTGTGGGAACAGGGCGACACGCGCGATTCCTGACCACTCGCCACTCAGGGTTCTCACGTGCTAGACCGGCGCGGGGTCGCGCGATTGGGGGGAGTTAATCCGGGTATGATTGCGCATCTGATGCCGCGCGCCGTGCTTCTGGCAACGGCTGGCTTCCTGCTCGCCAGCCCGATCGCCGCGAACGATTCCGAGGCCGAGATTTCGGTGGGCGGGATCACCCTCACCCCCTCGGGCGACCTCAGGCTGGTCAGCGAAGACCTGTACCTCTCCGCCGACAAGGTGACGGTCGACTACCTGTTCGAGAACCCGACCGGCCGTGCGATCACCACCACCATCGCTTTTCCGATGCCATCGCAACCGCGCGGGATGCTGGCGCGCGGGGGTTATTACGAGACGAGCGAGGACTGGTCGGGCTTCGGCTTCGCCACCCGGATCGACGGACGGCCCGTGCGCCTGCTGCAAATGGACCGCGCGAGGATCGGCGACCGCGACGTGACCGAACAGGTCATCGGCAACGGCTGGCCGGTCTACTGGACCGATACGATCGACGGCAATCCCTTCGCCAACGTGCCGGGCGCGCGGCTCGCCACACCGCTGGCCGATGGCATGGCGATCCGTGATCCGCTGTTCGAGGATCGGGTGGTGCCCGCGTGGGAGGGGATCACCTATTTCGTGCGAGAGCAGACTTTCCCGCCCAACTCGAAAACCCGCGTAAACCACGAATATGCGCCGATGACCGGCGGCAGCGTGGGCGGCGCGCTGTACCCGCAATATCGCGAGGACGACGAGTGGGGCACGCTGGCCGAATATCGCGGGCGCTACTGTGTCGACGACCATTTCCTCGCCGGGGTCGACCGTCGTCTGGCCAAGGCGGCGCGTGGCGCGCAGGACCAAGCATATATGCAGGAGACGTGGCTCGGCTACGTCCTGTCATCCGGGGCCAACTGGAACGGCCCGATCGAACGCTTCCGGCTGGTGGTGGACAAGGGATCACCCGACAATCTGGTCAGCTTCTGCATGGTTGACGTGACGAAGATCGGTCCCACGCAGTTCGAAGTCGTGAAGACCGACTTCGAACCGACGCGAGACCTGAATGTGCTTATCGTGGAATTCTACAGCCCAGCCGATTGAGGCCTACTGGAAAGCCTGGAAATTGGGCTGGCCGTTCGATGCGCTGACTCCGCCATCCACGGGCAGGTTCACACCGGTGACGTGGCGCGCATCCTCGCTGGCAAGGAAGGCGACCACCGCCGCGACATCCTCCGGCTCGCCCGCGCGGCCCAGCGGGATGCGGCGCAGGAAGGCGTTGTACAACTCGTCGTTATCACGAATGCCCTCGCTCATCTCGGTCTTGGTCATCGAGGGACACACCGCGTTCACGCGGATGCCCTGATTGCCCAGTTGCAGCGCAAGGCCGCGCGTCAGGTTCGTCACCGCGCCCTTGCTCGCGTTGTAGATCGGCATGGTCCAGTCGCCGCCGGTGCCAGACACGCTGGAGGTGTTGACGATCGAGCCGCCGCCGGGCGCGTCACTCTTGGCGAGGTGCGGGATCGCGGCGCGGCACAGGTACAGGACGCCCTTCACGTTGATGTCGATCACTGTGTCGATATCGTCGTCGCTCGCCTCGGCAAGTGGGCCTGCCGTCGCGGTGCCCGCATTATTGACCAGGCAATCGAGCCCGCCGAACCGCTCGACAGTGCGCGCGACCAGTTCCTTCGCGAAGGCGGCGTCTGATACGTCCCCCTCCACCAGCAGCGTGCGGGCATCGTCCAGATCGCTCGCCACGCTCTCCAGATCATCGCGGCTGCGGCTGTTGAGGACCACATTGGCACCCTCCTGCGCAAAGCGGCGGGCGATGGCTGCGCCGATCCCCTTGGAAGATCCGGTCACGATCACGGTGCGGTCGGTAAAGCGTTGCATGCATTCCTCTTTCTGGCTGCGTCACCTTGGCAATGGGCGGCCCCCGCGAATGTTTCCGGGCACCCGCCCTTAGGCCCGTGTTAACCAAGCCCCGACCATGATCGCACCGTCATGCACCTATCGAGATCCCTTCTTGTGGCCTGCATCGCGATCGGCCTTTCCGGCTGCCAGCTGCTGCCCAGCGGTGGCGGGCGCGCCGACCGGCCGGGACCGCGCACCCCGACCAGCGCACCGCAGACCGGCGCGGTCGCGCCGAGCCTCATCGGCCAGCAGTGCCTCGCCAAACTGGGTGCCTCTGGCGCGAGTTTCTCGCCCCTGCCCAACGCCTACGACGCGCCCGGCTGCACCCGGATCGACACCGTCTCGCTGAGCGATCTGCGGGGCGATGCGGGCCGCTTTGGAATCGCCAATATCGGACCGGTCACCTGCCAGACCGCGAGCACCTTCGCAGGCTGGGTCCGCTACGGTGTCGATCGCGCGGCGCGGGCCTATCTCGGCAGTCCGCTCGCCCGGATCGAGACGATGGGCAGCTATTCGTGCCGCAACGTCGCGGGCACCAGCAGACGCTCCGCCCACGCGCGGGCGGAGGCGATCGACGTCGCTGCCTTCGTGCTCGAAGACGGGCGGCGCATTTCGGTGATCGGGGACTGGAAGGGCGGCAGCTCGGACGAGCGCCAGTTTCTACGAGTGGTACGCGAGAGCGCATGCAAGCGCTTCGGCACCGTGCTCAGCCCCGATTACAACGCCGCGCATGCCGATCATCTGCATCTGGAAGTGGGCGACAGCAGCTTCTGCCGCTAGTCAGTCCTCGTCGGCCCAGTCTATCTCGCGGGCGACCGCACGGATCGCCTCGGGCGAATAGGAAAAGCCCATATGGCTGCAGCGCAGGGCAACCGCCCGGTCGCGCTCACCCGGGTAGCCGGCGGCCGAGCGCGGGCTGATCGCGCCGTCGCGCGGGCTCCACAGCGCCACGGTTTCGACCGGGGGCTTGCGTGAAAGCTGCGCGGCGATCTTCACATCGGCAATCCGGTGGCCGGCAACCGCCTGATAGATCCGCCACACATTGTTCGCGCGCAGATTGCCCGAAAAGGGCGAGCCCATCGAAATCACCTTCGCCACCGCATCGGGCTGACGCTTGGCCAGTTCGCGCGCGTAGAGCCCGCCGAGGCTCCAGCCGACCAGAACCACCGGTGCGCCCGCCCGCTGGCGCAGGTCGAGCAGGCGGTTTTCCAGCTGGCTGAACAGCTCTTCCGAAAAGCCCCAGTTATAGCCGCAACCCCAGCGCTTGACCGTATGGCCCGCATCTTCCAGCCGCCGCGCGAAATAGCGCATCTTGATCGGGTTGGTCCCGAAACCGGGCAGCACCATCACCATCCGCGGGGTTTGTGCCTTGGCTATGCGGAACGGTTTGAACAGGCTGCGGTAAAGGCGGCGCGCGGGTTCGATCATGTAGCCAAGCTCGCGCAGCAGCAGCCACAGGCGCGGGCCGGTAGAGCCGTCGGGATCGGGTTCGCTGGCAAGTTCGATGCGGCGCGCCCACTCGCTGTCGGCGAGCGCGGTGAACCCGTACACGCCGGTGCTGGGTGCTGGCTGAGCGGTGGCCTGTGGTATCCTGAAAAACCCTCGCATGCCTTCATAATGCGGCAAGAGGCTTAGAGTTTCACGAATGCGTCGACACTGGTCCTATGCGCAGGGCGCATGGGTGGTGCGCGCGCCTACTTCGCCTCGCCGGGGCACTCGCCGATCCGCTCGCTCGTCACGCGCATGTCGATACCGCCCTTACCGCCTTCGAACCCGGCGACGGTCATCCTCAGGTCGGTTGCGGTCTCGCTCAGCGTGCCCTCGATCCGGGCCTCCGTCTCCGGCTGGAACTGGTCACCCTTGCAGGTCATCACCGCGTTCAGCGTACCATCCTGCAGATCGTAGCTATCGAAGCGACAAGCATCGCGGCCCTGCATGTCGAGCAGCATCTCACGATAGCCACCAGCGACGTCCGCCTGTGTGAGACAGGTCGTATCGTCGGCAAACTGGCTGCCCGAGGCATCGCCGCCCGCCCCGCCGATACTCACCTGCATGCGGTACAGCCCGGGCTGGAGGACGACATCCCCATCCACCTTTTCGGGCGGCGCCTCGTCCTTGTCGTAGAGCGACTCCCCGCAGCCCCCCAGACCCAGCGCGAAGGACAGGGTCAGGAGCGCAACGATGCCGCCCCGGGGTACAACGCGCTTGGTCATGGTGTGCCTTTATCGCTTGCTTGTCAGTTTGGTCCGGTGGCGGGCGGCGTGACTAGGCCGGGCAGTCGCCGATCCGCTTGCCGGTGACGGTGCCCTTCATGGTGACATCGCCTGCACGCGTGCCGCTGATCCGGTTGTCCATGGTGAGCGTGAAGCTCTCGTCCCCGAACGTGCCGTCCATTGCGATTTTGGCCGTGCCGCCCTCATCGGTTGCGCAGGTCATCCGCAGGGTCAGGTTGCCGCCTGCATGGTCGAACTTGTCATAGGTGCAGTTGTCGTTCTTCTCACCGCCGAAGAAGCCCGCGTTGGGCCGGTCCGCTTCCTCCTGCGTCAGGCAGGATGTGGTCGTCATCGCGCTGCCCATCTGCTTGGTCATGAAGTCCTTCATCTTCTCGGGCACGCCGGGAATATCGAATTCGGTGAACTCGATCGTGTTTTCCCACTGGCCGGGGCGCATGGTGATCTCGTCGCCGGCAGCAGCGACTTCGCTGGCCATTTCCTCGCTGGTGAGTTTGCCATCGGCGTCGGCCTTGTCGGCATTATCGCTCGCGCCGTCGGAGCAGGCGGCCAGCAGGGCCAGGCAGGCGGAAGCGGCAAGAATGGTGCGCATGGTGTGTCTCCCCGGGAAGCATTGGTGGGCCGTAACCCGTCAGGCCATCACCCTAGGCAGCAGGGCCAAGCGCGACAACTGCCATTGCGACGGGCGTGCGATGCGCCAATATGAACGCCATGGCCGAACTCATCATCAGACGCGGGCTCGACGAGCCGGACACCACCGGCGAATTCGTGCCCCACAAGCCCGCACGCCCCGAAAAGAGCATGCCGGGCAAGCGGTTCGAACTCGTCAGCGAATACGAACCGGCGGGCGACCAGCCGACCGCGATCGAGGAGCTGGTGCGCGAAGCCGAAGGCGGCGAGAAGACGCAGGTGCTCCTCGGCGTCACCGGATCGGGCAAGACGTTCACCATGGCCAAGGTGATCGAGGAACTGCAGCGGCCCGCGCTGATCCTCGCGCCCAACAAGATCCTGGCCGCGCAGCTCTATGGCGAGTTCAAGAGCTTCTTCCCCAACAACGCGGTCGAGTATTTCGTCAGCTACTACGACTATTACCAGCCCGAAGCGTACGTGCCGCGTAGCGATACCTACATCGAGAAGGAAAGCTCGGTGAACGAGGCGATCGACCGGATGCGCCACTCGGCCACCCGCGCGCTGCTGGAGCGTGACGACGTGATCATCGTCGCTTCGGTCAGCTGCCTCTACGGTATCGGATCGGTCGAGACCTATTCGGCGATGATCTTCGACATCAAGGAGGGCGAGAGCGTCGACCAGCGCGAGCTGATCCGCAAGCTCGTCGCGCTGCAATACAAGCGCAACGATGTCGCCTTTGCGCGCGGCAATTTCCGCGTGCGCGGCGACAATCTCGAAATCTTCCCTTCGCATTACGAAGACACGGCGTGGCGGATCAGCTTCTTCGGCGACGATATCGAGGAAATCGTCGAATTCGATCCGCTGACTGGCAAGCCCGGCCGGAAGCTCGAAAAGGTGCGCGTCTATGCCAACTCGCACTACGTCACCCCCGGCCCGACGATGAAGCAGGCTTCCGAAGCCATCCGGTTCGAGCTGGCCGAACGGCTCAAGGAGCTGGAGGCTGAGGGCAAGCTGCTCGAACACCAGCGGCTGGAACAGCGGACCAATTTCGACCTTGAGATGATCGCCGCCACCGGCAGTTGCAATGGGATCGAGAACTACTCGCGCTTCCTCACCGGCCGCCTGCCGGGCGAGCCGCCGCCGACTTTGTTCGAATACCTCCCCGAAAACGCGCTGCTGTTCGTCGACGAGTCCCACCAGACCGTGCCGCAGATCGGCGCAATGGCGCGCGGGGACCACCGCCGCAAGATCACGCTGGCCGAATACGGCTTCCGTCTGCCCTCGTGCATCGACAACCGCCCGCTGCGGTTCAACGAATGGGACGCGATGCGCCCGCAGACCTTCGCGGTCTCCGCCACGCCCGGCGGCTGGGAGATGGAGCAGACCGGCGGCGTCTTCGCCGAACAGGTGATCCGCCCCACCGGCCTGATCGACCCGCCGGTCGAAATCCGCCCGGTCGAAGACCAGGTGCAGGACTGCATCGAGGAGTGCAAGGCGACTGCAGCCAAGGGCTACCGCACGCTCGTCACCACCCTGACCAAGCGGATGGCCGAAGACCTGACCGAGTTCATGCACGAAGCGGGCGTCAAGGTCCGCTACATGCACTCCGACGTCGAGACGCTGGAACGTATCGAGCTGATCCGCGACCTGCGGCTGGGCGTGTACGACGTGCTGGTGGGCATCAACCTGCTGCGCGAAGGCTTGGACATTCCCGAATGCGGGCTGGTGTGCATTCTGGACGCGGACAAGGAAGGCTTCCTGCGCTCCGAGACCTCGCTGATCCAGACCATCGGCCGCGCAGCGCGCAACGTCGATGGCCGCGTGATCCTCTATGCCGACCGCATCACGGGCAGCATGGAACGCGCGATGGCGGAGACCGAGCGGCGGCGCGAGAAACAGCGCGCGTATAATGAGGAACACGGGATCACCCCGACCACGATCCGCCGCGCCATCGCCGACATCACCGCCCACGCGACCAAGGGCGAAGATGGCGAACCCGAGGACGAGGCTACGCCGCTCGTGGGCCACAACCTGCGCGCCTACATCGAAGACCTCGAAAAGAAGATGCGCGAAGCCGCTGCGAACCTGGAGTTCGAAGAGGCCGGGCGCCTGCGCGACGAGATCCGGGCGCTGGAGGCGGACGAGCTTGGCTTGCCCGAGGGTGAGCAAAAGGCGGCTCGGGTGGGGCGGAGTAATGAGGGCAAGCCGGGGACGCGGAAGCTGCGGTACGGGCGGACGCAAAAAAAATTCAGTCGCTAAATCGAACAACTTTTGCGTGCTTAGCATCTGAAAACGCTATGGAGTCCTCTAACTGGTAATTAGACGCCGCTCCGGCAAGCGTCTGTTTTTGAAAGACATTCTCCTGCCTTCGCGTCGCACCGTGCGACGTGAGGACTTGTAGACTCATCGATATCTGGTGCTAATAAAGTTCTCGCCCTTTTGAGGACGAGCAAATGACCCCCTTCGAAATCGTCTCCCTGATCGTCGCCATCATCATGCTCGCAGGCGGCTTCACCTTTGCGGGCATCCAGATCGGCAAGTCGCTCGGCGAGAAGAAGTGAGCGCCCTTCCCCTCCCCGTCATGCTGAACTCGTTTCAGCATCCAGCCCTCCGCCTGATCCGGTCATCACGAGCCGAAGACTGGACCCCGAAACGAGTTCGGGGTGACGGCTTCGGTATGCCGCACAGATCAAGCTTTACACGCAGGCGATGCGAAGAGGTTATTTTGGCTTTTTCCGTGACTCACGGACTACCGCGAAATAACTATTGCTTTCGGAAAAACTGTGATTCAACTGAATGGCTGCCATTCGGAGCGTGCAGCATGATCGAGTCCTTCGCCGATCCCGAAACCGAAAGCGTCTTTCGCGGGTCGCGGAGTCGCAAGCTGCCGCCCGACATCCAGAACACCGCTCGGCGCAAGCTGCGTCAACTCAACCGGGCGGCAAAGCTCGACGACATGCGCATTCCAGGCGGCAATCGCTTCGAGAAGTTGAAAGGCCTCACACCTTCGCGATATAGTGTGCGGGTCAATGACCAGTGGCGGGTAACCTTCCGCTGGTCCGAAGGAGACGCGCACGATGTCCGCATCGAGGACTACCACAAGGGATGACGACCTGCTGGACAATGTCCATCCGGGCGCGATCCTGCGCGAGGATTTCCTGATCGGCACGGAAATTTCGCTGCAGGAAACGGCGATCGGTACCGGCCTTGCGAAAGAGCGGATCGAGGCGCTGCTCGCCGAAAGCGCAGCCGTCGACGCGGAAGCCGATCTGCGGCTGGCGCGGTACTTCGGAGTCAGCGAAGGGTTCTTCCTCGGCCTCCAGATCGACTATGATCTGGAGGAAGAGCGGCGCACGAATGGCGAAGCGCTCGACCGCATCACGCCACGCGCAGCCTGATACTCGCCCTCGCCATGAGCCTCGCCGCCATCGAACCCGGCACCTGCCGCACGCTGGTCGACTTTACCGATCCTGACGAATTCGCGCGGTGGGAAGTCATCAACGACGGCGTCATGGGCGGCCTCTCCAAGGGCCATATCGAGCAGGTCGACGACGCCCTTTCCTTCACCGGGACCATCAACACCAATGGCGGCGGGTTCACCTCGCTGCGGCGGACCTTGCCCGAAAGCGCAATGGCCGGGGCACGCTCGCTGCGGATCGTCTATTCGGGCGATGCGCGCACCTACGAGGTGACGCTGCGTTCCGATGCGAGGGAGCGGGGGCGGCGTATTGCCTATCGCGCGCCCCTGACGCCCGAGGAAAGCGCCGGGGAGTGGTCCGTCGCGGTGATCGATCTTGCACACTTGGAAACCTCGCTGTTCGGGCAGCAGGTCGACGCGCCCGCCTTCGCAACGCGGGAAGCGCACAGCATCGGCCTGATCATCGCCGACGGGATCGATGGCGATTTCGCGATGCGGCTCAGCCGGATCGAAGCCTGCGCATAGCGGCCATAGGCTGGCCGCAGGTGGATTTACGCGTGCGTGAAGGGCTGGCATAGCGCCGCCATGATCCTTCGCACGTTCAGCAATCTTGCCGCCGCAGCCGCGCTGGCAGCCGCCCTTCCCACCATCGCCATCGCGCAGGACAAGGCTGACGCCGCGAAGTCGGAAGCGCCGAGTATCGACCCGCAGGTCCGCACCCGCGACCTCAGCGGCACCTTCGGCGGGCAGCGGATCGGCTACACCGCGACCATCGCCGAGCACGTGCTGGCCAACGACGATGGCAAGGCAGAGGCGGTGATCGTCACCACCAGCTACGTGAAGAACCCGCGCGATACCTCGCGCCCGGTGTTCTTCATCTACAATGGCGGGCCGGGCTCTGGCTCGGTGTGGCTGCAGATGGGGGCGTTCGGGCCCAAGCGGGTGGCGATTCCCAGCGACGCGCGCGACGATGGTGCGCCGCCCTACCCGATCCTCGACAATCCGGACTCCCTGCTCGACGTCGCGGACCTCGTCTTCATCGATCCGCCGGGCACGGGCTTCAGCTACCTGACCAAAGGCACCGACCCGGAGAAATATTACGGGCTGGAGCAGGACGCGCGCGCCGTCGCCACGGTGATCCGCCGCTGGATCAACGACAATAACCGCTGGAACAGCCCCAAATATCTCGGCGGCGAAAGCTACGGCACCACCCGCACCGCAATGGTCGTGCGCGAGCTGGAAGGGGCGACCTACAACGATGTCGGACTCAACGGGCTGATCCTGATTTCGACCATCCTGGATTTCGCCGCGCGCGAGCCGACGCCGGGCAACGAGATGGCCTACGTGATGGCGCTGCCCAATATGGCGACCGCCGCCTACTACCACGGCAAGGCGCAGGCCCCGTCGGTGCAGGCGATCGCGGAGGAAGCGCGGCAGTTCGCGATCGGCCCCTACGCCACCGCGCTGCTGAAGGGGCAGGACCTGCCCGCCGCCGAACGCGCGAGCGTGCGCGCGCAGCTCTCCCGCCTCACCGGCCTGTCCGAAACCTTCCTCGACCAGGCGGAGCTGCGGGTGACCGACCAGCGCTTCTACAAGGAGCTGCTGCGCGACCGCGGCCTGACCATCGGCCGGCTCGACAGTCGCTATACCGGCACGGATTACGACAATGCGGGCGAATATCCGGACAACGACCCGAGCTTCTACGGCATCGATGGCGGCTATACCGCCGCGATCAATTCCTGGGCGCGCGATACGCTGGGGTTCGAGACCGACCGCGAGTACCAGGCGATCGGCAGCGATCCGGGCCGCTACTGGGACTGGAGCCTGTCGGGCCGGGGGCGCGGTGCCTATCTCAACGTCGCGCCCTTCATCGGCGATGCGATGCGCCAGAATTCGCAGCTGCGCACCTTCGTCGGCCAGGGATGGTACGATTTCGCCACGCCCTTCTTCGGCGCGGAATACTCATTGAACCGCGTGGGCATCCCGCAGGACCGGGTCGAGTTCCATTACTATGATGCAGGGCACATGATGTATATTCGCGACGAGGACCGGGCGAAGCTGTCGCGCGACATCCGCGCCTTCATCCGCGCCCGCTGATGGAGCGTCGCACCCTCGCCCTGTTCGCCGCGCTCCCGCTCGCGCTGGCGGCGTGCCAGCCGCCTGCGGCAGAGCGCTACGAAGAGCGTAACGATCCGCCCGCGCCGGAGAGCTTCGCCAGCGAGCCGCAGGCCTCGCCCGATGCGCAAGGCGCGGTGTGGGCCCCGAGTCAGACGCCGCTGCGCCTGCTCTACGGCATTCCCGGCCAGCAGCCCTTCGCCGCGATCGCGTGCGAGATGGAGGAGGAGACGCCATCGCTGCGCGTGACCCGCTTCGTGCGGGCGGACGAGGGCGCACAGGCGCTGATGGCGATGGTCGGCAATGGCCACAAGGAACGCTTTGCCGTCGATGCGATCGATAATGGCCGCGCCTTCCTGTGGGAGGGGACGATCCCGCTCGCGTCGGAAAAGCTCGACGTGCTGACCGGCCTGCGCCGGGTGGAGCTGACCATTCCGGGTGCGGGCACGCTGGCGCTCAACGCCAGCGATGCGCCGCGTAATCTTATCGAGAGCTGTCGTCTGGCCGCGCGGAAGCAGTCGCCAGATCCGGAAGAACCTGCGGAGTAAGCACCTGCGGCAGGCGCTGCGGCTCGCTCGCGCCCGGCGCATACCATAGGTAGAGCGGCACGCCCGCCACGCCCTGCTGCGTCAGGAACTCGGTGATCGCGGGATCGCGCCGGGTCCAATCGCCGCGCAGCACCACCGCATCGGCAGCGTCCAGCGCCTGCGCGCTCGCCCGCGTCTCGATCGCGACGCTCTCGTTCACCTTGCAGGTCAGGCACCAGTCGGCGGTGAAATAGAGGAACACCGGGCGGTTGGCTGCACGCGCCTGCGCCAGCGCCGCCTCGCTGAAGGGCTGGCTGTCGAGCATGTCGCTGGACGGGGTGCTTGCATCCGGATCGAACTGCTCCGCTGCGTGCATAAGCAGGAGGGGCGCGACGATCGCGAACATGGCAATCAGCGGGGTGCGCTTTGTCTGCTGCCGCTGCGCCGGAGCAAGCAGGACCGCGAGAAGCCCAAGCACGCTCGCCGCCGCGCCCACACATAAGACGAGGAACATCGTCCCGCCGGTTCGCCAAAGCAACCAGCCGAGCGCCAGCGCGGTCAGCCCCATCGGCAGCGCCATCCAGCGGCGGAAGGTCACCATCCACTTGCCGGGCCTCGGCAGGCGCCGACGGATGGCGGGCACGAAGCCGACCAGCAGGAACGGCAGCGCGATACCCAGCCCCAGCGCGGCGAACAGGCCGAGCGCGAGGGGCCACGGCAGCACCAGCGCCGCGCCCAGCGCCGCCGCCATGAACGGGCCCGTACACGGTGTGGCCACGAACGCCGCGAGCAGGCCGGTCGCGAAGGAGCCGCGCCCGCTCGCGCCGCCGCCGGTGATCGCCATCCCGGGAATCTCGAATGCGCCGAGGAAGTTCGCGGTGAGCGCCACCGCCAGCAGGAACAGCGCCACCACCACGCCCGGCTCCTGCAACTGGAACGCCCAGCCGACCGCCTCTCCGCTCGCACGCAGAACCAGCAGCAGTCCGCCCAGCGCAAGGCAGGCGAGCACCACGCCTGCGGTATAGGCCAGCGCATCCTTGCGCGCCGACGCCTCCGACCCGCCCGCCTTGGCCAGCGAGAGCGCCTTGAGGCTGAGGATCGGGAACACGCAGGGCATGATGTTGAGGATCAGCCCGCCCAGCAGCGCCGCACCCAGCAGCGCCCACCATGGCGGCAGATCGCTGCCCATGCGGATCGGCTCGCCCCCGGTCGGCACGGTGCCCGGCGCGCCTTCGAACTGTAGCCCGGTGCCATCGCCGAGACGCACGATCCCCGAAATGCCCGCGGGCATGGCCGCCCCTTCGGCGAGCGGGATCTCGGCCACAAGCATGTCGCCCGCGCGCGCAAAGCGCTGCGGCGCGGCGTAGCGGACCAGTTCGCGCGTTCCCACGAAGACATGCGGGGTGCCGACATCGAGGCTGGCAGGCAGGGGAATCGCGATCCGCAGGCTATCGCCCTCCACCGCGAAACGTGCCGGTTGATCGAGCGGGGCGGCAAGCGCGCTCTGGAATGCGGCGAAGCGGGGGTTGTTCTTCCCCTGACCCAGCCCGACCACCGCGCGCAAGCGCGCCTCCTGCGGCACGCAGATTGTGTCGGTGCAGGCGAGGTAGAAGGCCTTGCCGGTCAGCTCGAACGGGCCGTCCACCGCCGCATCCGATGCGACGCGCAGTGGCGCGACGACCGCGTAGTCGCCTTCGAACACGTGGTTCATCAACCCGCCGATGAGCAGCGTCTTGGGCGGAGGATATTGGAAGTCGCCGATGGTGACGCCTGCGGGCAGGTCCCACTCGACCTGCATTCCCAGCCCCGCATCGCCGGGATTGGACCAGTAACCGTGCCATTCAGCCGATTTGGGCGAGAACTCGATTGCGATCCGCGTCTCGCCGCCCTTCCCCACCGGCCCTTCGACCAGCAGGCGCGCGGCGATATTGGCGTCCTGTGCCTGCGCCGCACCGGGGAGCAGCGCCGCAAACAGTGCCGCAACGAACAGCGCCAGCACACGGCGAACCACGGGGAGGCTTGCGGAGGTCATCGCCAGCGGCCTAGGGCTGTCGCAACCCCAAGACAAGCGAGCGAGCGCCCAGCAATGCCCCAACCTTCAGATACGCGCGATCTCCTGATCCTCGGCGGCGGCCTCGTCGGCATGACGCTGGCGCTGGCGGCGGCGAAGAAGGGCATCGCCAGCCATGTGGTCGACCGCGCCGATCCGGCGAGCCTGACCGCCGAAGGGTTCGACGGACGCGCCTCGGCGGTCTCCACCGCCAGCTGGAACCTGTTCACCAATATCGGCCTGGCCGAATCGCTCGAGCCGTATGGCTGCCCGATCGCGAAGATCGCGGTGACCGACCAGCTCAAGCCCGGTCGGATCGACTTCGCGCCAGAGGAGCATGAAGGCTCGCTCGGCCGCATGTTCGCCAACCGCCAGCTGCGCCTCGCGCTGTTCGAAGCGGCCAAGGCAGAGCCTCTGATCGCGTGGCATGCGGGCGTGGACGTGGTCTCGCGCGAGCGTGGCGATCATGGCGTCAGCGCGACGCTGGCCGACGGGACCGTGGTGAAGGGCCGTCTGATGGTCGCCGCCGAAGGCCGCCGCTCGCCCACGCGCGAGGAGGCGGGTCTCAAGATCGCCAACTGGCAGTACAACCACCGTGCGATCATCGCCGGGCTGATCCATTCCCAGCCGCACGAGAATGTCGCGTGGGAAATCTTCTATCCCGAAGGCCCCTTCGCGCTGCTGCCGATGCTCGACGACGAGCAGGGTCGCCACCGCAGCGCGCTGGTGTGGACCGTGGACGAGAGCGATGGCGACGGCGTGCTCGCGATGGGCGACCGCGCCTTCGTCGCCGAGGTCGAGAAGCGGATGGGCCGCATCTTCGGCGATCTGCAGGCGAACGGCCCGCGTTCATCCTATCCACTGGGCTTCCACCACACCGCCAAGATCGTCGAGCACCGGCTGGCGCTGGTCGGCGATGCGGCGCACGGCATTCACCCGATCGCCGGGCAGGGTCTCAACCTGGGCCTGCGCGATGCGGGCGCGCTGGTGGAAGTGATCGCGGAGGCCAAGCGGCTTGGCCTCGATCCGGGCGATGCCGAAATGCTGGCGCGTTACGAGAGCTGGCGCGGGCTCGATGCCTTCATGGTCTCGCTCGCGACCGACGGGCTGACCCGGCTGTTCGGCGTTTCGGGCCCCGGTGCCTCGGCAATCCGGCGGCTGGGAATGGCTGGCGTGCAGCGGATCGAGCCGCTCAAGCGCTGGTTCATGGACGAAGCGCGCGGGGTGAGCGGAGACGTGCCTGCGCTGATGCAGGGCTAGGCTCGCCTCGCACCGGACGGCTACCCGGCCCGAGAGCGACTGTATACTACCGCTGCGGCTGCTGCTTCACCGGCGCGACCGCCGGGCTGGGCTGATCGATCCGCTCGCCCGACCCATCACGCAGCTTGCGCGGTTCGAGTACGGCGGCGGTTTCGATCAGGTCAAGCGCGCGCTGCGCGGCAGCGTAGCGGCGCACGTCCGCGACCCACTGGTCGGCGGCCTCTGCCCCAGGCATGTGCTGCACTTCCTCGATCGCGGCCTCGTAGCGACCAGTCTCCAGGAACATTCTCGCCCGTTCGATCCGCCGCTTCGGGCGAGGCGAAGGCGCACTCTGACGGCGAATGACGAACAGATTCGATAGCTCGCGCCGCAGGCGGTGCAAGCTCGGCTCTTGCGGCGACGACCGTAGCTTGGGCTCGAGTCCTTCGAGCCGTGCGAGAAGCTGGTCGAGCGTGACCGGATTGCGGCTCATATCGGTCAGCGTGCGCACCGCGTTGGGCAGCGCATCGCCGAACCGCAGGCGCAACTGGTCGGCCAGATAGCCAAGCTCTGCCCCACGCTCGATCGAGCGGCGGGTAGCGAAGGAGATCAGCAGACCCTCGGCCCGCGCGGCGTTGCCTGCGGCGGCCTGCGCCTGCAGGTCGAGCCGGGTGAGCCGAGCTTCGGCCTCGGCCAGCCGCTGCTCGATCCCGCCCTGCTGCTGTTCGACGCGCGCGGCGCTCGCCTGCGAAGCGGTTTCGCGCGCGGTGGGGGCACGGGTGGCGGCGGAACGGCGCGGGGTAGGAATGATCGTCGCGACCTGCGCAGGCTCGGTCATTGCCGGCGTTACCATCGGAGTGGCCCCCGCTTGCGCCGACGGCTCGCTCGAATCGCTGTTCTTGTCGGTCAGTGCGGCAACCGTTTCGGTATAGGTTTCGGGCCGCCAGACGAGAAACAATGCCCCCGCCGCGACCAGCAGCACGATTACCAGCACCATGCCCAGCCAGGCACGCGACGGACGCATGCTACCCTGCCGGACTTCATCCAAATCCATTACATTTCCATTCCCGTATGCTCCGTGATCCCGCACCGAAGCTTAGCGGTTATTGGTTAATGGCACATATCTGCGACCAGGGAAAGCAGCGCGGCGTCGCTGGTTTCGGGTGCCACGGCGACGTTTTTCCAGCCATCCGAAGCATGTGATGCAATACGCGGCGCGAGCGCGGCAAGCGACAGCTTCGCGCGATCCACACCTGCGCGCTGGCACTCGGCAGCGAAGTGGCGTGCCGCCACGCCCGAGTGCAGCAGCACGACCCCGCCCTCGCGCAGCCGCGCGGCATCCTGATCGTCCAGCGCGCGGTGCACAATGCGATAGGTGGTGCAGGTCTCGATCGTCACTCCCTCGGGCGGAGAGAGGGTCATGCGATCCTCGCCTGCAAGGCGCAGCAGCCGCAGCGGGGCATCGCGGGCCAGCGTGTCGAGCAGCTTCTGGAGCCCGCCCTCGCCGACCTGCGCGATCGGGAAGCGCAGTGAGCAGGCGGCCTGCGCGGTCGCCTTGCCCACCGCATAGACCGGCAGACGCGGCAGCATATCGAGGCCGGTATCCGCCGCGCTGCCGCCCATTGTCTCTGAAATTCGGCCCGCGCCCTTGCCCGCCCCCCTCTCGGCGTGGCGCAGCGCGTTGGCGCTGCCCAGCAGGATGCCGTCGAACGCGCCCTCGGGCACCTGCCAGGCAACCGCCTCGGCATGGCTCAGCGGCATCGCTTCCATCGCGAGGCCCCGCTTGCGCCCGCGTGCCAGCGTGGCGGAAAGGCCCGGTTCGGGCCGCAGCACGAAGACGGTCGCACCCATGGCCCTTCGCTCAGCTCGCGCCGGTGAACAGTGCGGTGATGCCCGGAGTGGCGCGCGCCAGCAGGTCGGCGGCGAAGGCGCGGATGGCCTCGTCGTCGCCCGGCGTCAGGTCGCTCGAACCATCGACCCGCTCCGCCCCGTCGGCGCTGAACAGCGCCGCGCGCATGTGCAGGCCTTCATCCGCATTCTCGACCAGCACGCCCACCGGGCTGTGGCACGAGCCGCCCAGCGCCTCCAGCAGCGCACGCTCCGCCTCGACCTCGCGCCGCGTGGGCGCATCGTTGAGCGCATCGAGGTGTCCGCGGGTCACGCTGTCCTCGGTCCGGCACTCGATCCCGATCGCCCCCTGCGAGGGCGCGGGCAGCCAGGTTTCGAGCGGCAGCGGCGTGCCGACCGATTCCTGGCCCAGCCGCTCCAGCCCCGCCGCGGCGAGCAACGTCACATCCGCCTCGCCCGCCTGCAGCTTGGCCATCCGGGTGGCGACATTGCCGCGAAACAGCACGGTTTCGATATCGGGGCGCAAGTTCTTCATCTGCGCGGCGCGGCGCGGCGCGCTGGTGCCCAGAGTCGCTCCCTGCGGGATCGAACGCAGCGAGCTTGCCCCCAGCAGCACGTCGCGCCGGTCCGCGCGCGGCAGAATCGCGGCGAGCGTGATCCACTCGGGCCGGATCGTCTCGACATCCTTGAGCGAATGGACCGCCGCGTCGATCCGCCCTTCGTCGAGCCACGCGTCGAGCTCGCGGGTCCACAGCGCCTTGCCGCCGACATCGGCCAGCGGGCGGTCCTGCACCTTGTCGCCCCCGGCAACCACCGGGACCAGTTCGACCGCGCTTTCGTCCCATCCATGGGCGGCGCACAGCCGCGCGCGAGTCTCGTGGGCCTGCGCCATGGCTAGCGGGGATCGGCGGGTGCCGAGGCGGATGACGGGTATCGCTTTCATAGGCTTTGCTTGCCCTAGCCCGGCGCAGCGTTAAGGGAAAGCGCCATGCCAGTGGTACTCGGGATTGAATCCAGTTGCGACGAAACCGCGGTGGCGCTGGTCGGAACCGATCGGCGGATCATCGCGCAGCGGATCGCATCGCAAGACGAAGCGCATCGCCCCTATGGCGGCGTCGTGCCGGAGATCGCCGCGCGCGCCCATGCGGAGCGGATCGCGCCGATGCTGGCCGAAGTGATGGACGAAGCCGGCATGCAACTCGGCGATCTCGATGCGATCGCCGCCACTGCCGGTCCGGGGCTGATCGGCGGGGTGATGGTCGGGCTGGTCAGTGCCAAGGCGCTGGCAATGGCGAGCGACGTGCCGCTGATCGCGGTCAATCATCTGGAAGGCCACGCGCTCAGCCCCCGGCTGGTCGATCCCGAACTCGAATTTCCCTACCTCCTGCTGCTCGTCTCGGGCGGGCACTGCCAGATCCTGCGCTGTGAAGGCGTGGGGCAATACCGCCGCCTGGCGACCACGATCGACGATGCGGTGGGCGAGGCGTTCGACAAGACCGCCAAGATCCTCGGCCTCGGCTTTCCGGGCGGCCCTGCGGTCGAGAAGCTGGCGCGCGAAGGCGATCCGAAAGCCGTGCCCCTGCCCCGCCCGCTGGTCGGCGGCAAGGAACCGCATTTCTCCTTCGCCGGGCTCAAGAGCGCGGTGCTGCGCGCGCATGACAGCGGCAAGTACTCGACCGCCGACATCGCCGCCTCGTTCCAGCAGGCCGCGATCGACTGCCTGACCGACCGGCTGGAGCGCGCGATCGCGACATCCGGCCATGCGCCCGCGCTGGTCGTCGCGGGCGGCGTGGCCGCCAATGCCAGCGTGCGCGCCGCGCTGGAGGCGCTGGCGGAGCGCCACGCGATGCGTTTCGTCGCGCCTCCGCCCAGGTTGTGCACGGACAATGCCGCGATGATCGCATGGGCCGGTTGCGAAAGGCTGGGCCAGAACGATCCGCTCGACTACAAGGCACGCCCACGCTGGCCGCTCGACCCCGAGGCAGAGCCAGCACGCGGGGCGGGAGTGAAGGCCTGATGGCAGATGTAGCAGTGCTTGGTGGCGGAGCGTGGGGAACCGCGCTCGCGCAGATGCTCGCCAGCGATGGGCGTGATGTGGCGCTGTGGGCGCTCGAGCCCGAGGTGGTGGCAGAGATCAACGCCGACCACCGCAACACCCCCTTCCTGCCCGATGCACAGCTCGCCCCGTCCATTCGCGCCACCGGCGATCTGGCCGATATCGCCGATGCGCAGACCATCCTGGCGGTCGCCCCCGCGCAGCACCTGCGCAAGGTGCTGGCCGAGATGCCCGAATTCTCCGGCGATCTGGTGATCTGCGCCAAAGGGATCGAGCAATCGACCGGCGCGCTGATGAGCGACATGGCGCACGAGACCTGCCCCAAGGCGAGCCTCGCCGCGCTGTCCGGCCCGACCTTCGCGCACGAAGTCGCTGCCGGACTGCCTGCTGCCGTCACCCTCGCGTGCGAGGGCGGTGAGGAGCAGTGGAAGCGGCTTTCCCCGGTGATCGCCCGCCCGACCTTCCGCCCCTATTACAGCGACGACCTGATCGGCGCGGAGATCGGCGGCGCGGTCAAGAACGTGCTCGCCATTGCCTGCGGCGTGGTCGACGGGCTCGCGCTCGGCCAGAATGCGCGCAACGCGCTGATCACGCGTGGGTTCGCCGAAATGGCACGGTTCGGCGCGGCGCGCGGGGCCAGTTTCGACACGATGACCGGCCTCTGCGGGCTGGGCGATCTGGTCCTGACCTGCTCTTCCACCTCCAGCCGCAACTTCTCGCTCGGCAAGGCGATCGGTGAGGGGCAGGCCGCGGCCGACCTGATGGCCAACCGCCAGACCGTGGCCGAAGGCGCACACACCGCGCCCGTGCTGCAGCGACTCGCCCGCGCCGAAGGAATCGACATGCCGATCGTCGACGCGGTGGTCGCCATGCTCGAAGGCGCCAAGGCCGCCGATGTCGCTGATGCGCTGCTCGCTCGCCCGCTGACCACCGAAAGCCGCTCCGCTTGAGCGCGAACGACACGACCGGAAATCCGCGCGACGAGGCTCCCGCCAAGGAAGCTCCGCGCGACGATATGGCTGCGCTCGCGCGCGGCGGACGGACCAATTTCTTCGGCTTCCTGATCCGCCTCGCGGCACGCATCCCGTTCCTGTTCATCGGCGGGCGCCTGTATGGCGACGAGATGTTGGGCCGCTTCGCCGCCGCGCTGGTGGTGATCGAGCTGGCCAGCCAGGTCGCGGTGCTCGGCCAGAAGCGCGGGCTTGCCCAGCAGCTGAGCGAGAACGACACGCGCGACCCATCGCACACCGTCGCCGATGCGCTGACGCTCAGTCTGGTCACTTCGCTGGTCTTCACCGGCCTGCTGCTGATCTTTCCGCAGCCGATGTTTCCCAGCGGCGCG
This sequence comes from Citromicrobium bathyomarinum, assembly GCF_021021475.1. GTDB lineage: Bacteria > Pseudomonadota > Alphaproteobacteria > Sphingomonadales > Sphingomonadaceae > Alteriqipengyuania > Alteriqipengyuania bathyomarina. The sequence continues at coordinate 877,679 of NZ_JAINWL010000001.1, forward strand.
AATGGCGACCTTTCGTGGCTGCTGGTCTTCACGATCCTGCCCTTTGCACTAACCGAGGTTGCGCTGGCGGCCTGCGCCTACCGGTTCGATATCGGCGCGACCGTGCGCAGCCGCGCGATCGTGGAGCCGTGGGCGATCTCGATCGCGGCAGGCGCGCTGTTCTTCGTGGTGCCCGACAGCGGGCTGGAACTGGCCTATGTCGTGTCGATCATCGCCGCATCGGTCGCCGCGTTCATGCCCGCGATCCATCATTACGGCCTGCCGCGCGGCTGGCTGCCGCATCCCGCGCGCGTGTTCCGCCTTGCGGTGCGCAACCTGCCGCTGGCAGGCGCGGACGCGATCGAATGGGGCACGCGCAAGCTCGACCTGTTCATCCTCGCCCAGTTCGCCAATCCCTCGCAGGTCGGCGTCTATTACGCGGTGCAGCAGGTCGCCACGCTGCCGCAGAAGCTCAAGACCAGCTTCGATCCGATCCTGGGCCCGGTGATCACCGCCGCGCTGAAGGTGGGCGACCGCTCCGCAATCGCGAAACAGATCTGCCAGGTCGGCTTCTGGATCGTCGCCATGCAGGCAGGCATCGCGCTGGCGCTTGCGATCCCCGGCGAGGCGGTGATGGGCCTTCTGGGGCCGGACTTCGTCAGCGGCACGGGCGCGCTGTCGATCCTGCTGGTAGCCGAAGTGGTCGCCGCGCTGGCGGTCGTCTCCGAAAGCGCGCTGATCTACATCGCGCGGATGCGCAACCTGATCGTCTCGATCGCGACCATCGCGTTCCAGGCGGTGCTGACCATCGGCTTCATGGTCGCGATCACCGAATATGACCTCGCCGAAAGCCTGCGTGCGCCCGCCGCCGCGCTGGCGCTGGCCATCTCGCTTGCTGCGGCGAGCATTATCAAGAGCGTGATGCTCGGCCGCATTCTGGGCGAGACGGTCAACAATTTCCGCTGGGGGCTGGTGATCGCCGCGATCCCCGCCGCGCTGGTCGGCTGGGGGGTGACGCAGCTGCCCGAATGGGTCGAGCTGGTGGTCGGCATTCCCGCCATTCTCGCGACCTATGCGGTGATCGTGTGGTTCGTCGGCTTCCGCGAAGACGACCGCGTGCTGTTCCGGCGCAACCTTGGCCAGGACGGAGAGACGCCGGCGAGCTAGCGCGACAGCATTCAGAGGGCGTTCACTGGCAAAGGGCGACCCCCTTCCCGGATCATACAAACGACAGGCATCATGGGGAGTTTGGTGATGGGAATGAAGAACGTCGCGGCGATCACGGTCGTCAGCCTGGCCCTGGCGGGCTGTGCAACCGCAGACAATGCCGACGAGATCGTCCTGACAGGCGCCAAGGCCGAGCGGTCGGCCGAAGTGCCGCCTCCGCCGCCTCCGCCTCCTCCCCCACCTCCTCCGCCGCCCCCACCCCCGTCGCCTTCGGCGCAGGCCTTCGCCGCCCCCAGCGCGATCATGGTCACCGGATCGCGGATTTCGCGCGAGGAGGCCGACGCGACCGCGCAGCCGCAGACCACCTCGCCCGATCTGCGCTACGTCCCCTCGATCGTCATTCCGACCGTGCCCGACCGGGAGCGGTACGATGGCAAGGACGTCTCCGAAGTCGCGGTGACGCTGGAACAGCCGGTCTCGACCTTCTCGGTCGATGTCGACACGGGCGCCTATTCCAACGCGCGCAGGATGCTGACCGACGGCCAGATGCCGCCCAAAGGCGCGGTGCGGACCGAGGAGTTCGTCAACTACTTCCGCTACGACTATCCGCGCCCCACCAGCGCGCAGGATGCGCCCTTCACGGTCAACATGGATGTCGCGCGCACGCCGTGGGATGCCGACACGCGGCTGGTCCGCATCGGTCTCGCCGGATACGAAGCACCCAAGGCGGAGCGGCCTGCCGCCAACCTCGTCTTCCTGCTCGACGTATCGGGTTCGATGTCGAGCGCGGACAAGCTGCCACTGGTGAAGACCGCGATGAAGACGCTGGTGGGTCAGCTGACGCCGAAGGATCGCGTTTCGATCGTGGTGTATGCGGGCGCGGCGGGCCTCGTGCTCGAACCGACCAGCGACTCGCGCGAGATCATGGCCGCGCTCGACCAATTGCAGGCAGGCGGCTCGACCGCCGGCGGCGCGGGGCTGGAACTGGCCTACAAGGTTGCCGAGGCAAGCAAGGTCGACGGGATCAACCGCGTGATCCTGGCCACCGACGGCGATTTCAACGTCGGCCTGTCGGACAACGACAAGCTGCTCGAATATGTCGAGGACAAGCGCAAGAACGGCATCGCGATGAGCGTGCTGGGCTTCGGGCGCGGCAATATCAACGAAGCGCTGATGGAGCAGATCGCCGACAAGGGTAACGGCAATTACGGCTACATCGACTCCGCGATCGAGGCGCGCAAGGTGCTCGGCGAACAGCTCGGCGCGACGCTCTACACCATCGCCAAGGATGTGAAGATCCAGGTCGAGTTCAACCCCGCAGTGATCAGCCAGTACCGCCTGATCGGGTACGAGAACCGCATCCTTCGCGAACAGGATTTCGATAACGACGCGGTCGATGCGGGCGATATCGGATCGGGCCATCAGGTCACCGCGATCTACGAGGTCGTGCCCGCGAATGCCGACGGCTGGATCGCCGAGCGCCGCTATCAGGACAAGATCCCGCAGGCGGCGAGCGACAAGGCAACCGAAGCCGCCTTCGTCAAATTGCGCTACAAGCAGCCGGACGGTGACACGTCGACGCTGATCACCGAGGCGCTGCCCGCACGGATGCTGGCCGCCGCGCCCGCCCCCTCGGGCGACTTTGCCTTCGCCACCTCGGTCGCCGCCTTCGCCCAGAAGCTGCGCGGCGACACGCTGCTGGACGACTATTCCTACGATGCGATCCGTGCCATGGCCGGGCCGCAGCGCGACTTCTACCGGCAGGAATTCCTCAAGCTGGTCGGCGTCGCCGAAGGGCTCGATCAGGAATAAGCCTGGCCCGCACGCTTGTCCTTTGGGGCAGGCACTGTCTATCGGGGTGGGGTGAGCAATCGCCCCATCCTGATCCTGATCGCCGGCGCGCTGCTTGTCTGTGCGCTGGCTTTGATCAGTGCCGCGCAGACCGGTCCGGCTTTTGTCGGTCGCCTGGCGGCCGCTACCGCTGCCCTGCCCGATCAGCAGGGCGCGGGCCGCAAGGTTTCGGTCCGCTTCACCACCGCGCGTGGCTGGCCGACCCGTCACCCGATGCTGACCCCCGCGCGCGATCTGACCGAGCTTGAGCGCGCGCGCATCGCACAGGCGATCGCCGCAATCCCGGGCGTTGGCGGGGTCCACTGGACCGACGGCACGATGCTCGCCTCGGGCGACATGGATATCGAATCGCTGCGCTGCGAGAGCGAGCTGCTCGGCGTGCTGGCCGAACGCACGATCCGGTTCGAGGAATCCTCCGCCGAATTCATCCCCGGCAGCGAGGAACTGCTCGACGAACTGGCCACCGCGATGCGCCCCTGCGTGGGCGCGATCGTCGCGATCTCGGGCCACACCGACACCTCCGGCTCACCCAAGGTCAACCTCGCGCTGTCGCAGGATCGCGCGCAGATGGTCCGCCGCGAACTGATCGAGCGCGGGATTCCGGGGCAGAACCTGATCGCCAACGGCTTCGGCTCCTCGCGCCCGGTCAAAGGCCTGAGCCCGGCGGACCCGGCCAACCGGAGGATCGAGTTCCGCGTGGTCTCGATGGAGACCAGCCGTCCGACCCCGATCGACACCCCGGCAGCACGGTAGGGAGCAGCGCGAAGAATGGCCATTTCCTTCGAACTCGTGCTGCTCGCGCTGGCCGCCTATGCCGTCGGCCTCGGGCTTGGCGCACTCGCCGCAGGTCTTTGGTCTTTGCGCAAGTGAGGCTTTCGCGTTAATGCGCGAGCAAGAATACGGCAAAAGACGCTAGAGAGGCTTAGCCCCACATGATTGAACTGATCGAGGCAAACTGGCTGCTGATCCTGCTGGCCGTGCTGGTCGGCTTCGTGGTCGCCTGGTTCCTGCTCTCGGGTTCGCGCAAGACCCGGATCACGCGCGAGGATACCGGCGAGGAACCGGGCGGCACGCGCCGTAACCAGGCGTTGATCGACGCGCCCCCCGCCGCAGCGAAGGACGCTGCACCGCCGCCCCAGCCGGAGCCGGAGCCGCAACCCGCCCCGTCTCCCGCACCGCCCCCGGTGCCCACCCCGCGGGCCGAACCCGCTGCCGCAGCAACCTCGCTCGGCGGCGCAGGCGCGGCCGTGAACACCGGCGTTGCGCAGGAAGAGGCGGCGCAGGCAGCGCCCGAGGGTGCAGACGACCTGACCCGCCTCAAGGGGGTCGGGCCCAAGCTTGCCACGCAGCTGAACACGCTGGGGGTCACCTCCTTCGCGCAGATCGCGAGTTGGAGCGAGGCGGATATCGACCGGATCGACGACCAGCTGGGCCGGTTCAAGGGCCGTATCCGGCGTGACAACTGGATCGAGCAGGCCAAGCTGCTCAGCGAAGGTGACACCGCCGCTTACGAGGCGCGCTTCGGCAAGCTCTGATTCTCCCCTCCCCCGGGCGCACCGGGGGCAAGTTTTCGCTTGCCATGCGGTGCGTTTTGGAACGATCATGGTTCAGGGTCGTTCTTTTACATTCCGATCGTGCCGTGGCGATCGCGATGGGAGAGTGTATGGACCAGCCTGTCATCCTGATCGCCGAAGACGAACCGATCGTCGGGCTGGACCTGTGCGACACGATTGCCGAGGCTGGCTACCTCGTCGAAGGCCCGCATGCCGATCTCAACTCGGCGATGCTCGCCTTTCAGAAGCGGCGGCCCGATCTCGCGATCCTCGACATTCGGCTGAACGACACGGTCGTCTATCCCTTCGCGGAAAAGCTGATCGCGGAGGATGTGCCGGTGATCTTCCATTCCGGCCACCTGCCGCTGGACGAGGTCGATGCGCGCTTCCCCGATGCGCCCGCGCTGTCCAAGCCTTGCCCGCCCGGCGAAATCCTCAGTCAGGTACATTCGACTTTGAATCCCTGCGATCAGGCCGCAGACGAGCCGATGATCGACGCCGCAACGCCGGACGCCCAGACCGTCTGATCGCGCCCCGGCGCAGGCAGGCGGGACGGCAGGGCTTGCCCGATGGGCCGTCCCTTTGCCATGGGCTGCTGCACATCTACTAGCGAGCCCCGATATGATCCCCTTCGACGCCACCGACCCCTTCCGCCTCGACGACCAGCTGACCGAGGACGAGCGGATGATCCGCGAGTCCGCGCACGCCTTCGCGCAGAGCGAGCTGCAGCCGCGCGTCATCGAGGCCTTCCGCGAAGAAACCAGCGCGCCCGAACTGTTCCCGCTAATGGGCAAGGCGGGCCTGCTGGGCGCGACCATTCCGGAGGAATATGGCGGCGCGGGCGCGGGCTATGTCGCCTACGGCCTGATCGCGCGGGAGATCGAGCGGGTCGATAGCGGCTACCGCTCGATGGCCAGCGTGCAGTCGAGCCTGGTGATGTATCCGATCCACGCCTTCGGCAGCGAAGAGCAGAAGAAGAAATACCTCCCCGGCCTCGCCAGCGGCGAGTTGATCGGCTGCTTCGGCCTGACCGAGCCCGATGCAGGCTCCGACCCGGCGGGGATGAAGACGGTCGCCAAGAAGGATGGCGACGACTACGTCATCTCGGGCAGCAAGACGTGGATTTCCAACTCGCCCTTCGCCGACGTGTTCGTCGTGTGGGCCAAGAGCGAGGAACACGGCGGTGCCATTCGCGGCTTTGTGCTCGAAAAGGGCATGGAAGGCCTCTCCGCCCCCAAGATCGAAGGCAAGATCTCGCTGCGCGCCAGCACCACGGGCATGATCATGATGGACGAGGTGCGCGTGCCCTCATCCGCCATGTTCCCCGAAGTGCAGGGCCTGAAAGGCCCGTTCAGCTGCCTCAACCGCGCACGCTACGGCATTTCGTGGGGCGCGATGGGTGCTGCCGAATTCTGCATGGATGCGGCGAAGCAATACGGGCTCGACCGGCAGCAGTTCGGCGTGCCGCTCGCCTCCAAGCAGCTCTACCAGCTCAAGCTCGCCGACATGCTGGCCGAGATTGCGCTCGGGCTTCAGGCGAGTTTGCGCGTCGGTCGCCTGATGGACGAGGGCAACTGGTCGCCAGACATGGTCTCGATCGTGAAGCGTAACAATGTCGGCAAGGCGCTGAACATCGCGCGCGTCTCTCGCGACATGCATGGCGGCAACGGCATCAGCGAGGAATATCAGGTGATCCGCCACATGGTGAACCTGGAAACGGTCAACACCTACGAGGGCACGCATGATGTCCACGCGCTGATCCTGGGCCGCGCCATCACGGGCATTCCGGCGTTCTGAAGACTGCCTGTCCTACATGCGCCAGCCGTGCGATGGGCGGGGAATGCAGCCCTCCCCGCCCGCACTGACCGAGACCGGCAAAGGTTCGGAACCGGAGGCCGGTTTTTCGTCTTAGGACTGTGTGTCAGGTGTGTCAGAGCCGCGAACCCAGCGGCCCGGCGCAGGAGAGGATGAGATGAAACTCTACGGCTACTTCCGCAGCTCCACGAGCTACCGCCTGCGGCTCGCCTTGCAATTGAAGGCCCTCGAATACGAGAATTGCCCGGTCAATCTGGTCGAGAGCCAGCAGAAGGACGAGGCGTTTGCCAGCCGCAACCCGTTTGCCACGGTCCCGATGCTGGCAGTCGATGGCAAGGACCGCGTGCAGTCGATGGCGATCATCGAATGGCTGGACGAGGCATACCCCGAAAACCCGCTGCTGCCCTCCGATATCGAGCAGCGCTATCTCGCGCGCGAACTCGCCTATGCCATTGCAACCGAGCTGCACGCCCCGCTCAACCTGCCCGTGCTCAAGTACCTGACGAGCGAATACGGGCAGGATCAGGACGGCGTGAACACCTGGTACCGCCACTGGCTCGCGCGCACATTGCAGCCGATCGAACGAAGGCTCGCGCAGCTGAACACCGGCGACTTCCTGTTTGATGCGCCCGGCTTCTTCGAAGTCGTGCTGTTGCCGCAAATCTACAACGCGCGCCGCTTCGGCTACGATTTCTCCGACGCGCCGCACACAACCCGGATCGAAGCCGCCTGCCTCGCATTGGATGAAGTGCAGCGGGCGCACCCCGACAACCAGAACGACACCCCCGAAGGAGAGACAGTCCAATGAAACTCGCGACGCTGAATAACGGAACGCGCGACGGCAAGCTGGTAGTCGTTTCGAAAGACATCACCCGCTACTGCGCGGCGGACAATATCGCGGCGACCATGCAGGACGCGCTCGACGACTGGGCCAATATCGCGCCCAAGCTTGAAGCGCTCTACCGCGATGTGAACAACGAAGCCGTTCCGTGCGAACGCTTCCACGAGCGTGAGGCGCATTCGCCGCTGCCGCGTGCGTACCAGTGGGCCGACGGCAGCGCGTACATCAATCACGTCGAACTGGTGCGAAAGGCGCGCGGCGCCGAGGTGCCCGAAAGCTTCTACCACGATCCGCTGATGTATCAGGGCGGCAGCGACGATTTCCTCCCCCCGCGCGCCGATATCCCGCTCAAGGACACGAGCTGGGGCTGCGACATGGAAGGCGAGATCGCCTGCATCACCGATGATGTGCCGATGGGCGTCTCTTCGGACGAAGCGGCGGATCACATCAAGCTGCTGATGCTGGTCAACGACGTAAGCCTTCGTGGCCTGATCCCGGGCGAACTTGCCAAGGGCTTCGGCTTCTTCCAGTCCAAACCCGCGACCGCGTTCAGCCCCGTCGCGATCACGCCCGACGAGCTGGGCGATGCGTGGAAGGGCGCGGTGATCCAGCTGCCGCTGATGGTCGACTATAACGGCGATCCCTTCGGCCGCGCCGATGTCGGCCAGGATGCGACCTTCAGCCTCGCCGATCTGGTCGCGCATGCGGCCATGACGCGCAATCTGGGCGCGGGCTGCATCATCGGATCGGGCACGATCTCCAATCAGGGGCCCGACGGCGACCCCGGCAAGCCGGTCAGCGAAGGCGGCAAGGGCTATTCGTGCATTGCCGAAATCCGCATGATCGAAACCATCGCCAGCGGCGAAGCCAAGACGCGCTTCATGCACCCTGGCGACACGGTGAAGATCTGGATGGAAGACGAAAAGGGCCATTCGATCTTCGGCGCGATCGAGCAGAAGGTCGTCGAAGCCTAGGAATTCATCCGCCTCCCGTTCCCGGTGAGCTTGTGGCGCACCGGGAACGTCCTCTCTCAGTCACCACAGGAGGCACGCACATGTTCTTCGACGATACCACCTACGACCTGATCGCCCGCGGTACGATCCTGACCGCGATCGGGATCGTCTATGTCATCGCGCTGACCCGGATCGTCGGCCTGCGCAGCTTTTCCAAGATGACGAATTTCGACTTCGTCATCACCGTCGCCAGCGGCACCGTGCTGGCCGGGATGGGCCGCGCGACCGACTGGCAGGGTTTTGCGCAGGCAGCTGTGGTGATGTTCGCGCTGTTCGCGGTGCAGTTGGTCATCGCGAAGGTCCGCAAGAAATCCGAGACCTTCGAGGAAACGATCCAGAACGATCCCGTGCTGCTGATGATCGACGGCCGCTTCTGTACCGAAGCGATGAGCAAGACCCGCGTGTCGCGATCCGACATCATCGCCAAGCTGCGCGAATCGAACACCATGAGTTTCGACGAGGTGCGCGCGGTTGTGCTGGAGACCACCGGCGATATCTCGGTGATGCACGGGCCGAACCTCGACCCAGCAATCCTCGAAGGCGTGGACGACGTGCGCGATCCCTCGCCCGAACTTCAGAAGCCGTAGCGCAGCCCGGCCCAGACGGTACGCGGCGCGCCTAGGTCCAGATCGCCGCCATCGTTGCGGGTGACGATCGTCTCGTCGAACAGGTTCTCGGCCCGCAGCACGAGATCGAGCTGTCCTACAAGCGGCACCTGCGCGTATGCCCCCAGCGTGGTGAAGGCGGGCAGGACATCGGTTTCAAGGTCATCCTCGAACTGATCGCCGACATGGCGCAGCGAGAGCGCGATCCGGGTCCGATCCGACGGAGCGTAGGCGATGCTCGCCGCCGCCATCCAGCGCGGGCTTTGCGGCGGGCGGTTGCCGTCGAGCGCAAGCGACGCCCCCTCGCCCTCGACGCGCGGGTCGGAGTAGCTCACGCTGCCGTCGAAGCGGATCGGCCCCCGCGCCACACGCAGTCCGGCTTCGACCCCGCGCGTCTCGATCTTGGGCAGGTTGCGGCGCTGGCGCAGGTTAGGCGCGATGGTGACGTTGGCGATCGCGTTCTCCAGCCGGTTGTCGAAAGCGGTCAGCGATAGCGCGACCCCTTGGAGCGGTCGCCAGTCGAGCCCCAGCTCGACCCCGCGCAGCTGCTCGTTAGCGAGGTCCGCATTGGCCTGCGTCACAACAGGGAACACCACGAAGGGGCGGTACAGCTCGTTCAGGGTCGGCAACCGGAGCCCGCTATAGGCCGCTGCGCGCAGGTCGAGCGAAGGCGTCGCCCGCAGCAGCGCGCCGCCACGCCAGCTCAGCGTCCAGTCGCGGCGGTCGGCGAAGGCGGTGTCGGTCACCACCGCATCGGCCGCGTTGCTCTCGCGGTAGAAGCCGTCGGCGATCACCGTCCGATCGGCACGCAGCCCGCCGGTCAGGACCAGCTGTCCTACTTCCCAGTCGTCCTCTACGAAGATCCCGAGATCGCTGGTGACCCCGCCTGCACGCCGCCGCGCAGTGACCTGCCCGGTAAACGCACTGATCGGGGTCTCCTGCAATTCTCCCGACGCCCGGCGATAGTCGATCCCGACGCGCAAAGTATGCGCATCGCCAACGGGCGGGCGGACCTCGATCTTGCCGCCCAGCCCGGTCGAGGGCGTGTTGCGCTGGTCGAGCACCGGCACGAACCGGCTCGAACTGACGATCAGGTTGGAGAAATTGCGTGTCTGTACATAGCCCAGCGCATCGACCTGCCAGCGCCCGCGCCCGACCAGGCGGACCGAATAATCCTGCCCGCTCGCCGAACTGTCCGCCCCGGCGAAGCGCAGCGTGCGTGCATCGTCGAACGCCAGCACCCGCGCCTGCAGTTCCAGATCGCTCGCCAGCGGCACCACCGCCCGCAGCTGGCCCGAGAGGCTGTCGAACCGCGCGGGCACGCTGGCAGCGACGCGCTGGTCTTCGGGGGCCGTATAGAACCCCGGCCCGCGATCCCAACGGACCGCGCCGGTCGCGTAGCCTGCGCCAAGCGCCTGGGAAAACGAACCCGCCGCCTCGGTCCCACCGCGATCGTTCACCAGCACGCTCGCCCCCAGCGGGGCCTGCATCTCGGGCGACAAGCTCTCGATCGCGATCCTCCCCGCCAAGGCACCTGCGCCGAATGGGCCGGAGCCACCGCCGCGCGTCACTGCGATCCGCCCGACCTGTTCGGGCAGCAGCGCAGCGAAGGGGACGTAGCCGAAGAACGGGTCCGCCATCGGCACCCCGTCGAGCGTCACCAGCGCGCGACTGGTCGCGTTGCCGCCCAGCGCGCGCAAGGTCACGCCCTGCGCGGTCGGGTTGGAGGATCGGCTGTCCGAGCGGCGGAATTGCTGGAAGCCTGCGACGCCTGCCAGCGCCTCCTCGATCCGGCCCGACGGAGTGCCCAGCACCTCCTCCCGGGTGATCTCGACCGTGCCATATGCAGGCGCCGCGGGAGTTTCCTCCAGCCCGCGCCCGGTGACCACGATCACCGTGTCCTGCGCGCCATCGGTCGCCTCTTGCGCCAGTGCGGGCGTGGCGAGGCCAGCGGTGGCCAGAAGAGCGAAGCGGAGCGGGTTCCAAGGCATGTTCAACGCCCTAGCCACGATGCGCAGCGGCGTCAGCCACCCTCTCGCCATCGGGCGGATCATGCGATAGGTTGCGAACAAAGACGGAGAGTGATGGGCGATGGATAGCAGTGACACCGATTTCGACGTGCTGATCGTCGGCGCGGGTATTTCCGGCATCGGGATGGCCGCGCATCTGGAGATGGAGTGCCCGGACAAGCGCTACGCGATCCTCGAGAGGCGCGAGCGGCTGGGCGGCACTTGGGATCTGTTCCGCTACCCCGGCGTGCGCTCGGACAGCGACATGCACACGCTCGGCTTCATCTTCGAACCGTGGAAGCACGAGAAGAGCATCGCCGATGCCTCCTCGATCCTCGAATACCTCAACCGCATCGTCGACGAGCGCGGAATTCGGGAGAATATCCGCTTCGAAATGATGGTCGAGAGCGCCGATTTCGACTCATCGACCGCACGCTGGATCGTCACCGTCGTCACCGCCGAAGGCGAGCGCAAGCGGCTGACCGCGAACTGGCTGTATCTCGGCTCGGGCTATTACGATTACGACGAGCCCTACGACCCCGGCTTCGAACTGGGCGAATTCGAGGGTGAGGTGGTCCACCCGCAGTTCTGGCCCGAAGACCTGTCTTACGAGGGCAAGCACGTGGTGGTGATCGGATCGGGCGCGACCGCTGTGACGATCGTGCCTGCAATGGCGAGCAAGGCGGCCAAGGTCACCATGCTCCAGCGCACGCCCACCTGGATGTTCAGCCGTCCCGCGCGCGACGGGCTGGCCAATTTCCTGCGCAAGATCCTGCCACAGGAGACCGCGTACAAGATCACCCGCTGGAAAAACGTGGTCATGCAGGACATCGGCTTCAAGCGCGCGCAGAGCCAGCCGGAGAAGGTCAAGGAATTCCTGACCAAGAAGATGCAGGGCCATCTCGGCGACAAGTACGACCCGGCCGCCTTCACCCCGCCCTACGACCCGTGGGACCAGCGGCTGTGCCTGGTGCCCGATGCCGACCTGTTCGAGGCGATCAAGAGCGGCAAGGCCGAGGTCGTGACGGGCAGGATCGCCCGCTTCGCCAAGGACGCGGTGGTGCTGGAGGACGGGCAGGAAATCCGCGCGGACATCATCGTCACCGCGACCGGCCTCAAGCTCGCGGTGGCGGGCAAGATCGCGATCTCGGTTGACGGAGAGGCGGTCGATTTCTCGCAGCGCTATTACTACAAGGGGTGCATGTTCTCGAACCTGCCCAACCTCGCGGTGGTGTTCGGCTATCTCAACGCCAGCTGGACTTTGCGTGCGGACCTCAACGCGGCCTATGTGTGCGATGTGCTGAACATGATGGACGCCAAGGGCATGGACATCGCGGTGCCCGCTCTCTCGGCGGCAGACGAGGCCGCGCTGGAGGAGGACGACATCTTCGATTTCTCGTCCGGCTACATCCAGCGCTCAAAGGCGATCATGCCGAAGAACGCGGTCGGCTTCCCGTGGCGGCTCAACCAGGACTACCGGGTCGACCGCAAGCAGATGAAGAGCGATCCGGTCGACGATGGTATCCTGCACTTCCGCGCGCTGCCCCACGCCCCGGCGAGCGACGCCGCACCCGCCCGGACGACCACCGCCGGCAGCACCAGCTGAGAGCATTATGAGCGAACGTATCTGGACCGCAGGGCTGGTCGTCATCGGCGACGAGATCCTCTCCGGCCGCACCCACGACAAGAACATCGCGCAGGTCGCCGCATGGCTGCAGGTGCAGGGCATCCGCCTGGCCGAGGTGCGCGTGGTGCCCGACGTGCAAGACCGGATCGTAGAGGCGGTGAACGCGCTGCGCAGCGCCAACGACTACCTCTTCACCACCGGCGGGATCGGGCCGACCCATGACGACATCACGGTGGACGCAGTTGCCGCCGCCTTGGGGCGCGAGGTGGTGATCCACCCCGAAGCGCGGGCGATCCTCGAACGCTATTACACGGACAAGCCGGGCGGCCTGACCGAAGACCGGCTGCGCATGGCCCGGGTGCCCGAAGGGGCCGAACTGATTCCCAACCGCATGTCCGGCGCGCCCGGGATCAGAATCGGCAGCGTATTCCTGATGGCCGGCGTGCCGCACATCACCGCAGGCATGCTCGACGCGTTGACCGGCACGCTTGAAGGCGGTGCCCCGCTGCTCAGCGAAACGATGGGCTGCTGGACCGCCGAGAGCGAGGTTGCGGGCCTGCTGCGCAAGATCGAAAAGGCGCACGAGGATTGCCAGATCGGCAGCTACCCGTTCTTCCGCGAAGGCAAGGTCGGCGCGAACTTCGTCATCCGGTCGACCGATGCGCAAGCGCTGGCGGCTTGCGCAAAGGACCTGCGCGACAGCCTGAGCGAGGCAGGCCACGCGCCGGTCGCGGGCGGGATTTGACGCCGCAAGGGAGACGCGAACCGCGTCTTAACCGAAACGTGGCTAACCTGCGCATGCCATGACCAGCGTCTACCTCACCATCGACACCGAGTATTCGGCCGCCCTGCCGCATCGGCCATGCCGGGTCGATCGGGCGGAGAACTTCGCGCGATCGATCGCATGCATCACCCCCGATGGGCCTGCCGGGATCACCCACAAGCTGGAGTTGCTGGAGCAATACGGCCAGCGCGCGGTGTTCTTCGTCGATCCGATGCCTGCGCTGATCTGGGGCGTTGGCGCGATCGAGGATGTGGTCGCACCGATCCTCGCCGCAGGGCAGGAGGTGCAACTGCATTGCCACACCGAGTGGCTTGGGCTGGCCCCGGCGGACGGACCATTCGACGGACTGGCCGGACGCAATATCAAGGACTTCGCGTTCGAGGAGCAATGTCGCATTCTAGAATGGGCGCGCGACACGCTGGTGGCGGCAGGGGCTCCGGTGCCAGTCGCCTTCCGCGCGGGCAATTATGGTGCGAACCGCGATACCCTGCGCGCGCTCAACGAGATCGGATTGCACTACGACAGCAGCCATACCCCTGGCATCTCCGATGGTGACAGCGCACTCGACCTGCGCGCAACCGACACCCAGCCGCTGTTATACGAGGGCATTGTCGAAGTGCCGGTGTCCTGCGTCGGCGATATCGGCGGCGGTGTTCGGCATGCGCAGATCACCGCGCTTTCGCTGAAGGAGATGGAGGCAGCTCTGCTCCATGCCCGCGACGGGCGGATGACCTGCTTCACCATCGTCTCGCACAGTTTCGAGCTGATCAATCGCCGCAGCCTCGCGGTGAACAAGGTCGTGCGCAATCGCTTCGAGGGGTTGTGCCGCTTCCTTGCAGAGACCGATGGTCTGTGGACCGCAGACTTTACCCAGTCGCCCCCGGTCAGGGTCTTCCGGCGCTCGGAGATGCCCCGCCCGGTCCCGGCCAGCGCGTGGACGGTGGGCCTGCGCTATGCCGAACAGGCGGTTTCGAACACGCTCTACGGCGCGCAGTAATGGCCGCCGAGCCGGTCCAGATCGCCTTCACGCTGGGCGCGCGGCGGCTGTTCTCGGCCAGGCGCATGCTCACGCCGCTGGCCTTTTCACTCGAAGACGCGCTGGTAGGGCGCACGCCTGACCGCGCAAACGCGACTGCCGACGGAGTACGTGTCCTGTCCGCGCCGGTGGCCATGGCAGACACAATCGCGGCGCGCTTTCCCGGTCATATCGTGGGCGCACGCGAGGATTTCCGCCGCCACTACATCGCGATGGACGGCAGTTTCGACGATTACCTCACCCGCTTTTCGAGCAAGACGCGCAGCACGCTGCGGCGCAAGTCGCGCAAGTTCGCGCAGGCTGATGGCGGCACGCTCGATGTGCGCAGCTATTGCACGCCGGAGGAGGTCGCGCGTTTTCTCGATCTGGCTCTGCCGCTGTCGGAAAAGACCTATCAGGCGCGGTTGCTCGATGCCGGGCTGCCCGATAGCGAGCAGGCGCGGGCCACGATGCTGGCCGATGCTGCGGCTGACCGGATGCGGTGTTTCCTGCTGTTTCTGCATGGCGAGCCCGTCGCGTACCTGTCGCTGCCGGTGCGCGGGGACACGCTGGTCTATGCCCATCTCGGCTATGATCCCGCGCATGCAGGGCTGTCCGCCGGGACGGTGCTGCAGATGGAGGCACTGCGGATGCTGTTCGAGGAAGAGCGCTTCCGTTTCTTCGATTTCACCGAAGGGGAAGGCGCGCACAAGGCGCTGTTCGGCACACACGCCATTGCCTGCTGTTCCTTCGTGCTGCTGCGACCGACCGTCGCCAACCGCCTGCTGCTGGGTGCGCGTGCCGGTTTCGATGCGGGCGTGGCCCGGGGCAAGGTGCTGGTGCAGGGCAATCGCTCGCTGGCTTCGGCGCGCAGGCTGCTCAAGGCATAGCAAAAGGCCGGAGCGTTTCCGCCCCGGCCTCCTGAAATTTCCAGTGAAGTAAAAGGCTTACGCGCCTTCGACTTCGCTCAGGTCGATCTTCAGACCCGGGCCCATCGAGGAGGTCAGGGTGACCTTCTTGAGGTACTTGCCCTTCGCGCCCGAAGGCTTCGCCTTGACGATCGCGTCGGTGAAAGCCTTGAAGTTGGTCTTCAGCTCTTCGTCCTTGAACGACAGCTTGCCGAGGCCGGAGTGGATGATGCCCTGCTTTTCCACGCGGAATTCGACCTGGCCGCCCTTGGCGTCCTTCACGGCCTGTTCCACGTTCGGGGTCACGGTGCCCAGCTTCGGGTTCGGCATCAGGCCCTTGGGGCCCAGCACCTTACCGAGGCGACCGACGACACCCATCATGTCCGGCGTTGCGATCACGCGGTCGTAATCGAGGTTGCCGGCCTGCATGTCTTCCATCAGGTCTTCGGCGCCGACCTTGTCGGCGCCAGCAGCCAGCGCCTTGTCGGCGTTGTCGCCCTTGGCGAACACGGCGACGCGCACGGTCTTGCCGGTGCCCGAGGGGAGCGAAACCATGCCGCGGACCATCTGGTCTGCGTGGCGCGGATCGACGCCGAGGTTCATCGCGACTTCGACGGTCTCGTCGAACTTCGCCTTGTGCTCGCGCAGCGTCGAAAGCGCTTCGTCAAAGGTGTACAGCTTTTCGGCGTCCAGCTTCTCGGCCAGCGTCTTCTGCTTCTTGCTCAAAGTAGCCATCGGTTAGCCCTCCACCACTTCGATGCCCATCGAACGGGCGGAACCGGCGATGATCTTGACCGCCTGGTCAATGTCGTTCGCGTTGAGATCCTTCATCTTGGTCTCGGCGATCTCGGCCAGCTGGCTGGTCTTGATCGAGCCGATGATGTTCTTGCCCGGCTCCTTGGAGCCCGACTTGATCTTCATCGCCTTCTTGATGAGGAAGCTGGCGGGCGGCGACTTCGTGACGAAGGTGAAGCTGCGATCCGCATAGACCGTGATCTTGGTCGGGATCGGAGCACCCTTTTCAAGGTCCTGCGTCGCGGCGTTGAACGCCTTGCAGAATTCCATGATGTTCACGCCGCGCTGACCCAGCGCAGGGCCGATCGGCGGCGAGGGGTTGGCGGTGCCGGCGGGCACCTGAAGGTTGATGTAACCTTCGATCTTCTTGGCCATGAGAGGCCTCCTTTTCTCACTGTCGCGTAGCGATTTCGCACCACGCTCATGGTAAGCGGTGAGCGGCGATCCAGGGATCGCCTCCCGCATGGGGTTTTCCAAAGCTGTGCTCGGGAAGCGGCGCAGATAGCGATTTTGCCGCGAAATGCAAGCGATTCGCCGCCTGGCAAGCCATTGCTCCGAGGCGTTAGCAGCCCGGTTCAGGCAAGGGCTTCTGCCCCGGCGACAGGGTGACACGTGTCACCCATGTGTCACCCTGGACCGACCTTGGACCGATCCGCTCCAAGGCCCTGACAATCAAACCTTTGCCCAAGCCGCCCTTCACCCTGGGGTGACACATCGACACCGTTGCAGGCTTCTTTTTCCGAACCGCGATCGTCCCTGAAGGAACACCGCGCCGATCATTGCAGAGCGGGTCGCATTAGCAAAGCCGCCGGGGCCAGCGGGCGGTTGCGAAACCGCAGGCAATCCTACACGTATAGGACTAGATGAAGCAGCGCTCCCTCGCCAGAAACCGCCTTCGCCGCCTCAGCTGGCTGCGGTTCGTGCTTCAGCTTGCCACCGTCGCCGGGGTTTACCTTGGCGTCTCGGTCGCAGTGCCCTTCGCCTTTCTGCTGGGGAGCGGCGGGGACGCGCAGAATTTCGTGATGACCAATCCCATGCTGCTGTCCAGCGCAGTGCTCAGCATGCTCGCCGCGCTGATCGTGGCGCGCGCCTGGCTGGCATCCGACGGTTGCCTGCGCCACGCGTGGAGCATCCGCCCGCCGGTCAATCCGCGGCGCACGCTGGGGCTGGCGGCGCTGGGCCTGGGAGGCATCGTCGCGCTGTTCGGACTGGGCGGGATGGCGATCGATGCGCTGGACCTGCCCAAGGTCGACATTTCGATGATCACCGATCTGGCAACGGCCGGCCCGGTCAGCTTCGCGCTGTGGATCGTGCTGGTCGCGTGGTTTGCCGCAGGTTTCGGCGAAGAACTGCTCTATCGCGGGTTCCTGATGGACCGGCTGATGCGACTGCGCGGAATGCGTGGTGCGAAGTGGCCCGCCGCGATCATCCAGGCCGCGATCTTCGGGCTGGCGCATCTCTATCAGGGGCTTGGCGGAGTGCTGGTGACCGCGACGGTCGGGCTGTTCCTCGCCTGGCTGCGGATCGCCAATCGCGGCAATCTGTGGGCCTGCATCCTCGCCCACGCGGCAGTCGACACGCTGATGCTCAGCCTTGCCTACAGCGAGAGCCTGGGCTGGCTGACCTAGGCAGGCGGCTGTTCCGATCGCGCCCGCTCGATCTCGTGGGGCGGGAGCTTCATGCCCTTGGTGCGGCTCGTCAGGTGAAACTGGCGGCACAATTCGCACCTGTAGGCGCGCAGCCTGAACGGTGCATCGCGAGCGGCCAGTTCGGCTGCCTCGCGGCTCGCGTATCGCTTCTTGCGATTGCAGATGCCTGGTCGTGTTCGCACTTCGGCGGCGCATATACTGCGATTCGACCGATCGCCCCACCCTGTTCGTGGCAAAGCGTTGGAAACAAGATCGAAGCCTGCGGGCAGCCTGGCACTTCCCCGCGATTGGCGCGCATGGTAGCGCAATCATGCCGCAGCGGGGGAGAGCGCGAAGCGATGAAAAGCTGGCATCTGATTATGTTTGCGCTCGCCGCGGTGGCGTCGGCCTGCGCCGCCACCGCCGAGTCCTTGCCGCGCTTCGAGGAAGGGACGGCGCGCCCTTCGCTGCTGGTCGATGGCGAGCCGTTCGTGATGCTCGGCGCGCAGCCCAACAATTCGTCGAACTATCCCGCCGTGCTCGACGAGGTCTGGCCGGCAGTCGAGCGGATCGAGGCCAACACGCTGCTGATGCCGGTGGCGTGGGAGCAGGTCGAGCCCACCGAGCGCCGCTTCGACTTCTCCTTCGTCGACACGCTGCTCGATCAGGCACGAGCGCGCGACATCCGGCTGGTGCTGCTGTGGTACGGGACGTGGAAGAACACCGGCCCCTCCTACGTGCCCGCATGGGTCAAGCGCGACACGGCGCGTTTCCAGCGCATGCGCAAACCCGACGGGTCGGCGCATGTCGTGCTGAGCCCGCATGGCGAGGCGACGATGCTGGCCGACGCGCGCGCCTTCGCCGCGCTGATGCGGCATCTCGCGCAGGTCGATCCGCAGCACACGGTGGTGATGATGCAGGTCGAGAACGAGAGCGGCAGCTGGGGCCTCGACCGGGATCGGTCGCCGGAGGCGGAGGCGCTGTTCGCGGGGCCGATACCGCAGGAGCTCGCGGACGGTCTGGGCATCGCAAGACGGAGCTGGAGCGGAGCCTTCGGCCCGCGCGCGGCGCAGTTCTTCAACAGCTGGTACGTCGCGCGCTATGTCGACGCGGTCGCAGCCGCAGGGCAGGCGCAGAAGAACCTGCCGATGTACGTCAACGCCGCGCTGGGCAATGCGTTCACCGACGAGGGGGGCGATGTCGGGCCTTCGGGCGGGCCCAACTGGAACGCGCTGCCGATCTGGCGGATCGCCGCGCCGCATATTTCCGCTTTCGCGCCCGACATCTATTCGCGCGATCCCAAGGCGGTGGAGACCTATCTCGATCGCTATGCCGCGTCCGGCCCGCTGATGGTGCCCGAGATAGGCAATACCGCCGAATACGCGCGGCTTATCTGGCCCGCGATGGGGCGCGGCGCGGTGATGTTTTCGCCCTTCGGGATCGATGACACCGGCTATTCCAACTATCCGCTGGGCGCGAAGGAGCTGGATGAGGACACGCTGGAAGCCTTTGCCGCGCCCTATCGCCTGTTCGGCCAGATGTCGCGTGAGTGGGCGCGGATCGCTCGCGACAAGCCACTATGGGGCACCGCGAAGGGAGAGAATGGTGCCGACCAGACACGCATGATGGGCCGCTGGCAGCTGACCGCGCAATATGGCCGCTGGGCGTTCGGCGAAGACGACTGGACCTGGATCGCGCGCGACCCGCATCCGCTCGCCGATGTGCCAACCGGCGGGATCGTCGTGGCGCAACTGGCCGACGACGTGTTTCTGGTGGGCGGGCAGAACGTCAAGCTGCGGATGGCCCTCGCCCAGCCCGGTGCAGGCCAGCAAGGCGCGATCATCGAGGCGCAGGAAGGCCGCTTCGTCGACGGCAAATGGGTCATGCACCGCCGCTGGAACGGCGACCAGATCGACTACGGATTCAATTTCGGCACTGAGCCTGTGTGGCTGCGGATCGAGATGGGCGTGCTTGAATAGCGGTCGGGGGCTGCCTAGTCCGACAATTCGCGGTATGCCTTGCTGGCTGCATCCTGCAATGCGGTCACCGGCGCATTGGCGCGCAGGCGATACAGCCCCGTCAGGTAGCTGCGGTCGAAGTCGGTCAGCTCTTCGGGTGCTACGTCGGGGGCGTCGAATAGCGAGAGGATCGTCTGCTCGCCAATTCCGCCCGCATCTTCGCCCTCTGCGTCGCGTGTGGTCGCAACCAGCCGCATGGTGGCGTAATCGGCCAGCTGGTCTATGGTCTTGCCGGGCAACTCGCGGTTGTCGATCACCACCACCGCCCCGGCGATATCTTCGCGGATCGGCTGGTTGGTGCGCCCGGTTTGGCCCTGATCGTTGACGATCACTTCCTTCTTTTCTGGAGGGATGCCGACCTCGATGATCATTTTCTTCAGCGGTTTGCCGTCCGCGCCGCGCAAATCGGTGGTCTGCCAAGCATAGGCTGCGGCTTCACGCTGTGTCAGGTCGCGCTTTTGGGAATTGGAGTAGCCGGTAAACAGCCAAGGCTGTTCCTTTATCATCTCTCGCACTGCTTTGCGCGCGTCCGGTGCGAAGACGACTAGTGCGTTGGGCCGACACTCTGGATCATCGTCGACCGGGATATCCGCAGCGACAAGGTTCGCGCCGATACGTTGCCGGATCAGCGACTTGTAGTCGTCGCGCAACCCCACCGTTGCGAGACAGACCGGCACTTGAAACCGTGGTAGCGGGCGGCTGAAATGCCGCCGCTCGGTAATCTTGCGAGTGATCGCGCGAACGGTGCGCTCCATCTCCTCACGGTCGCCCGTGACGACGATATCCGGAGGAGATTCGGCTGGCTCCACTGCGCTCTGCGGTGCGTCATCCTGCCCGCTAACGAGTGCGGCCGCAAAAAACAGACCATGCAAAAGACCGGTGACCATCGGCACTACCTCCGTGGCCTCCAGCCTATGCAGCTGCTTTTAGCGAAGCAAGCCTACTTGACCAGTTCGACCTGTTCGAAGTCGAGTTCGACCGGGGTCGCACGGCCGAAGATCGAGACCGAGACCTTGACCTTCGACTTGTCGAAATCGAGTTCCTCGACCACGCCGTTGAAGCTGGCGAAGGGCCCGTCGAGCACCTTGACCTGATCGCCGATCTCGTAATCGATCGAAACCTGCTGCTTGGGTGCGGCCTTCGCCTCTTCCACCCCGCCGAAATAGCGTGCGGCCTCTTTCTCGGAAATCGCCTGCGGCTTGTTGCCCGCGCCGAGGAAGCCGGTGACCTTGGGCGTGTTCTTCACCAGGTGATAGATATCGTCGGTCATGTTCAGCTTGGCCAGCACGTAGCCGGGCATGAACTTGCGTTCGACCTGAACCTTCTTGCCGCGCTTGAGCTCGGTCACGGTCTCGGTCGGGACTTCGACCTCTTCGACCCCTTCGGAAAGGCCGAGGCGCTCAGCCTCGGAGATGATCGCGTCGCGAACCTTGTTCTCGAAACCGGAATAGGCGTGAATGATGTACCAGCGTGCCATTGATTGTCTGCGGGCCTCAGGCGAGCGTGAGAAGGAAGCGGACGACGGCGCCGAAGAGCGTATCGATACCGAGGAAGAAGAGCGAAAGGATCAGCACCAGGATGCTGACGAAGATCGCGGTCTGGACCGTCTCCTGACGGGTCGGCCAGACGACCTTGCTCGTCTCGGCCTTGACCTGATTGAAGAATTCGCCGGGAGATGTCCTGCGCTTCTTCGTTTGGGCTTTGCTTTCGGCCATGTCCGCCGTTTCCACCTGATGAGTGTCGAACCAGAATTTCGCGTCTCTTCCGGGAAGCCGGGATCGCCTTCATGATCGGCTGATCGTGAGGGCGGGTCTGCGGCTTCGATGTCGAGAGACCCGGTCGCATCTAGGCCCGCTTACGAGCAAACGCAAGCACCGGGGAAAATGCGTTGCGCTGCCCGGCACGCGGTTATAGCCTCCCGCGCTTCAAGGGACGCATCAGGGGGAAATTCGAATATGGCTGCGGATCCGCAGATGACGCTGGACGAGCGACTGCTCGGCCCGGTGACCAATGTCGCAGATTTTATCTGGGGCGGAACCTGGGACGGGGTAGAGGTGCTGCCCTTCCCGCCGCTCGCGATCGTGCTGCTGGGCGCAGGCCTGTGGTTCATGATCGGCCTCAGGTTCTATCCGATCACCAACCTGGGATCGGCGGTGAAAAACCTGTTCGCTGGCCGCAAGAAAGGCGGCGCGGGCGAAATTTCACCATTCGCCGCGCTCTCCACCGCGCTTTCCGGTCAGGTCGGCACGGGCAACCTTGCCGGCGTCGCGACCGCGATCGCGCTGGGCGGGCCGGGCGCGATCTTCTGGATGTGGGTCACCGCGCTGTTCGGCATGGCGCTGGCCTTTGCCGAGGGCGCGCTGGCGATCCGCTATCGCGAAACCACCAGTGAGGGCACCTATCGCGGCGGCCCGATGAGCTACATTATGATGGGCCTTGGCCCCAAGTGGACCTGGCTCGCGGTGTTCTTCTGCATCGGCACGCTGATCAGCGGCCTCGTCACCGGCAACGCGATCCAGGCGAACGCGGTCGCCGACGGCTTGAACGAACTGTTCGGCATTCAGGAATGGCTCGGCGGGCTGATCGTCGCGATTCTGGTCTTCATCGTCATCATCGGCGGGATCAAGTCGATCGGCCGCGTCGCCGAAAGCGTCGTTCCGATCATGGCGCTGGCCTATATCGTGATGGCCATCATCGCGATCATCCTGAACATTCAGGACATCCCGGAAACCTTCAGCCGCATCTTCGGCGGCGCGTTCAACGTGCAGTCGGCGAGCGGCGGGTTCGTCGGCGCCGCGGTGATCCTCGCGATCCGCGCAGGCGTGGCGCGCGGTCTGTTCTCGAACGAGGCAGGCCAGGGCTCGACCCCGATCGCGCACGCGGTGGCACAGACCGATGATCCGGAGTTCCAGGGCCGCATGGCGATGCTGGGCACCTTCATCGACACGATCGTGATCTGCACCATGACCGCGCTGGTGATCCTGACGGTGGAAGGCAACTTCACCCACGCCGGCCAGCCAGTGCTGCATGCGTGGCAGGCCGACCTCGACGGGTTCGCGGTGACCAGCGGCGCGTTCGCCGCCGCCTTCCCCTTCGCGATCGGCAGCATTCCACTGGGCACGCTGGTCGCCAGCCTCGCACTGCTGCTGTTCGTGTTCACCACGCTGCTGACCTGGAGCTATTACGGCGAGCGGGCGATCACCTTCCTCTACGATCGCATTCCCGGATCGACACTGGGCGGGGAGAAGATCCTCCACATGATCTGGCGAGTGCTGTGGTGCGTGGGCATCTTCATCGGTGCGAGCCGCGAGAGCGACCTGATCTGGCGCATGGGCGACATCGCCAACGCGCTGATGGTGCTGCCCAACCTGCTCGGCCTCCTGCTGCTCTCGGGCGTGGTCTTTGCGCTGGCCCGCGGCAACCGGACGGCGGGCAAGGACTTCCACGCGGACACGCCGGAAGAGCCCGAGGAATATTAGGGCAGCTACACCCCAAGCAACGAAAAGGGCCGGAGCGCACATAGCGCCCCGGCCCTTTTCATTCGGGTTGTCGCGGTTGTCAGACCGCGCCGAAAAGCCGTTCCCAGAAGGTCGGCTGGTGCATCGGCTGGATCTTGCCGTACTTCATCATCCGCATCGTTGCGTCGGTGTGCGGCTGAGGGGTGGTCCAGCTGTCCGGACGGCTGCTACGAAAAGGCATGCTCGACATTGGTCAACTCCTGATTGGGGCACCGAAGTGCATCATGCCGCGAAAAATGCACGCCTCGTGAGTCCCGTTCCCGAGATTCCTGTGGGAACAAAAGGGAGCGATCGCGAACCACGCTCAAGCCCAGCGATTCCGCAGGGTTCCCCGCCCACTGCAATTTTTCGGATGTGTGGCAATCCGGGCGCAATGCCCGATCCGGTTACCAGGTCCCGGTGTTTTCCATCGACGCCCACGGCTCTTGCGGGGGCAGCGATTCGCCCTTCTGGAGCAGCTCGATCGAGATTCCGTCGGGCGATCGGATGAAGGCCATGTGCCCGTCGCGCGGGGGGCGGTTGATCGTCACCCCGGCGGAGCGCAACCGCTCGCAGGTAGCGTAGATATCGTCCACCCGGTAGGCGAGATGGCCGAAATTGCGGCCGCCGCTGTATTGTTCCGGGTCCCAGTTATAGGTCAGCTCGACCGTCGGCGCCTTGTGCTCACGCGCGCGTTCCTCGTCGCCGGGAGCGGCCAGGAACACCAGCGTGAAACGACCCGCCTCCACTTCCGTACGCGCAACCTCGACCAGGCCGAGCTTGCCACAGAAGAAATCGAGCGATTCGTCGAGATCGCTCACCCGGATCATCGTGTGGAGGTATTCCATCGTCGCGATTCCCCGCTTGGCTGACGGTAGAGAAGGGAATGGCAGGGGCGAAGGGACTCGAACCCATGACCCTCGGTTTTGGAGACCGATGCTCTACCAACTGAGCTACACCCCTGCAGGCGGATGCGCGCTCTAGGGCGCAGGCGACGGATTGGCAAGCACCTTGCGCGTCCAGTGTATTATCTCGCGCATCTTATGGCATGCGATGGCCTGTGCTAGAATAACAGGTGACCATGCTGCCGATCGTCCCCCCTCCGGTCCTGCTCTCCGCCTACGCCCAGGGCCTGTTCCCGATGGCGGAAAGCCGCCGCGATCAGGATATCTTCTGGGTCGAACCGCGCGAGCGCGCGATCATCCCGATCGGCGGCTTCCACTGCTCCCGCTCGCTCGCCCGCACGATCCGGCGCGATGTCTTCACCATCACCGTCGATTCGGATTTCGCGGGCACGATCGTCGAATGCGCCGCCCCGCGCGCGGATGCGGAGGACACCTGGATCAGTGGACGGATCGCGGCGAGTTACCAGCGGCTGCACGAGGTCGGGCACGCGCACTCGATCGAGTGCCGTCAGAATGGCGAGCTGGTCGGCGGGGTCTACGGAGTCGCATTCGACCGGGTGTTCTGCGGCGAAAGCATGTTCAGCCGCCGCACCAACGCGTCCAAGGTCGCGCTCGGCTGGCTGCTGGCGCTGCTGGAGCGCGCCGGATGCGAGCTGTTCGACTGCCAGTTCATGACCGGCCATCTCGCCTCGCTCGGCGCGATCCCGATCCCGCAGTCCGAATATCTGGAACGGCTCCACGCCGCACACGGGCCGCAGCGGCTGAGCCTGCCGCAGGCGCTCGCCGAAGTGCAGGCCGAGGCGGCTCAGTCTTCCTCTTCGCCCGGGAAGCTCATTGCGCAGCTTTTGACCCAGACATCGTAGATCGGGTGTTCGACCACGTTGAGGCTGGGCGAATTGCGGAACAGCCAGCCCGAGAACACCTTGTTCCAGCTCCGCTCCGTCTCCGCGCCGCGCCGCTCGCGCACGAAGACCTGCACGAAGGCGCCTTCGTCCTGCGGTAGCTCCCACGGGGCGGTCTTCTCGCAGGCGCGCAGGCGAATCACCACATCGCCCACCCGAGTCGCCTCACCCGGCTTCATCTCGAAGTCGCGGCTGACATTGTTGCGCTTGTTGAGCAGGCCAATCGTCGCCACCCGCTCTGCCATCGGGGTGCCGATATCCTCGCCGTCAGGCCGGCTGGTCGCGGTGCCGCCCTTGGCCAGCTCTTCGGGAACCTCGGTCTCGATCGGGGTGGGATCGGGCGTTTCGGAGTTGCACGCCGCCAGGGTCAACACGGACAGCGGCAGTGCAGCCAGCAGCAGGGAAACAGGCCTGCGCACGGTCATTACTCGCCCGGAGTCCACGCCTCGTAATCGCCGGTCGCACGCGCGCGCCGACCGCCGCGTTCCAACGCGCCGCTGGGCAGGTAGGCCTGCGCCGATCCGGTGGCGTTGGGGGAATAGTCCGCTTCCCAGATGCGCGGCGGGGGCAAATGGCTCTCGGGCACATCCTCGCCCGCGCCGTGCAGCCAGCCGTGCCATTCCGCGGGCACGCGACTGGCATCGTTGGCGCCATCGTAGATCACCCAGCGCCGCTCGGTGCCGGTGTACGACCCTGCGGTGGGCGTATGCTTGCGCTTCGCCTTGGCGCGATAATATTTGTTGCCGAACGCGTCGGTGCCGACGTGTTCGCCATTGCGCGAGGTAAACAGCGCGGTGCCGATGGTCGCGCCATCCCACCAGGTGAAGATCTTGCCGAGGATGTTCATTGCGGTTGGCGGACTAGCGCAAGCCCGGTGCCGGGCCAAGCCGCTTTCACACGCGGCCTGCACTCGGGTCTGTACTGGGGCCTGTACTCGGCCCGGCCACTCGCCCCTACCACTCTACCGCGTCGCCCGGCCCGATCCCCAGCTCCGCCGCGCGTCCGCCGGGAATCTCCAGCACGGCGGAGGTCGGCCCCAACGCGCTGACGCTGTCGAGCGAATAGGGCGTCGTCTCGGCGGCGATGTTGATGA
This sequence comes from Citromicrobium bathyomarinum, assembly GCF_021021475.1. Classification (GTDB taxonomy): domain Bacteria; phylum Pseudomonadota; class Alphaproteobacteria; order Sphingomonadales; family Sphingomonadaceae; genus Alteriqipengyuania; species Alteriqipengyuania bathyomarina. The sequence continues at coordinate 903,684 of NZ_JAINWL010000001.1, forward strand.
TCTTGCGGTCCTGCCCGATAAAAATGATGTCCAGCGGGAGCGGGGTGTTCTTCATCCAGAAGCTGGCGACATCGCCCTGACGCGGGAAAATCATCGCCTCGTCGGGCCCCAGCTGGGTGCGGAACATCAGCCCGCGGGCCTGCTCCTCCTGCGTTGCCGCGACTTCGGCAGCGAAGCGATGCTCACCCTTGCCAGTCGAAATGGTGACCGGAACGATTTCCAGTCCCGACTCAGGATGGACCGTCTGCTCCGCCGCCGCGCTCGCGCCGGACGCCTGCGAATCGGTGGCGGTCTGCGGCGAACAGGCTGCCATCAGCAGCATCGCCGCCCCGCTCAGTACCCAGCGTCCGATGCCCATTCCTCTGCCTCTTGTTCGCTCGCGGCGTCGATCAGCGCCCGCGCAGTGTCGAAATCATGGCCCGCGCGCACCAGGGCGGCAAGCTGCTTCTCGCGCCCCTTGGGATCGCTCGGGCGCTCCCCGAACGGGCCCAGCCGCCGTCTGCGGGCGAAGGCCAGCGCAGCCGCACGGCCCTCCGCCTCGCTCGGCTCCACGCCTTCCAGCGACTCGGTGTCGACCCCGGCGTGGTGCAGCGCCTGGCTCACCCGCCGCGCGCCATAGCCTCGCCTGAGCAGGTCGCGCGTGCGCACTTCTGCAAAAACCTCGTCGTTGACGTAACCCAGCTCGACCAGCCGGGCGACCAGTTCGTCAAGATCGGGTTCATCATCCCCCGCCCATCCCCGCTCGCGCAACTTGCGTTGCAGATAATGCTTGAGTCGGGCCGCAGTGGTCGCGTAGCGGCCTGCATAGCCAAGCGCGAGATCGCGCAGCGAAGTGCCGTCCAAAGGCGGCACAGGCTTTCGCTGGCGTCGCGAAGTCTGGTGGGGTTCGCCCATGGGACATAATGATGCCACACTCCTTGAGGATTGGAACCGCCCTCATGAAGGGATTGATGAAAGTTAATGCTGGCACGACCGCCCCAGACCACGCGCATTCGCGCCAGATCTCTTCACGGTTCGGATAACGGGTGACGATAACCCCTATGCTCAAAGAACAACTGGCTCCCACGCCCAATGATTGCGCGCTGCCGCGCCGTCGTGCCGATTTCGCCACCTTCAGCGAGGCTATCGATTACGCGGCGCGCAGCGAGAAGGGCCTCAACTTCCACGACATGCGCGGCACGCTGGAGCGGGCCTATACCTACCGCGAAATGCGCGCCGACGCGCTGGAGATGGCGCAGCGGCTGGTCGCATCGGGGATCGAGCCGCAGGATCGCGTCGCGCTGATCGCGGAAACCTCGCCCGAATTCGCCGCGCTCTTCTGCGCCTGCATCTATGCCGGGGCCTGGCCCGTGCCACTGCCCCTGCCGACCGGCTTCGGCGGCAAGGACGGCTATATCGATCAGCTGGTGGTCCAGCTGCAAAGTTCCGACCCCAAGATCCTGATCTATCCGCCCGAAATCGACGAGATGGCGAAGGCCGCGGCGGACCGTCAGGGGTGCGAGGGGATCGACTGGGACAGCTTCGCAACCCGCGACAAGGCGGATGCCGAGCTGCCGCAGGTGAACCCGGAAGACATCTGCTACCTGCAGTATTCCTCCGGCTCGACCCGCTTCCCCACCGGGGTCGCGGTGACGCACAAGGCGCTGCTGCACAATCTCTACGGCCATTCGAGCGCGATGGACCTTGGCACCAATGATCGCGTGGTCAGCTGGCTGCCGTGGTATCACGACATGGGGCTGGTCGGCTGTTTCCTCAGCGTGATCGCCAACCAGGTCTCGATCGACTATCTCAAGACCGAGCATTTCGCGCGCCGTCCGCTCGCCTGGCTCGATCTGATCAGCCGCAACCAAGGCAACACGCTCTCCTATTCGCCGACCTTCGGTTACGACATCTGCGCGCGCCGCATTTCCAGCCAGAGCAGCGTGGCCGACCGGTTCGACCTGTCGCGCTGGCGCACCGCCGGCAACGGCGCGGACATGATCCGGCCCGACGTGATGCAGAACTTCGTCAACGCCTTTGCCGATGCGGGCTTCAGGGCATCCGCCTTCACCCCGAGCTACGGTCTGGCCGAGGCGACGCTGGCGGTCACCGTGATGCCGCCGGGCGAAGGCATCCGGGTCGAGCTGGTCGAGGAAGAGCGCCTTTCTGGCGCGCGCCGCAATCTCAACCGGCCCGCCCGCTATCGCGCGATCGTCAATTGCGGCAAGCCGTTGCCCGACATGGAGGTCGAAATCCGTGGCGAGGGCGACGAGATCAAGTCCGACCACCAGATCGGCAAGGTCTGGTGCCGTGGCCCCAGCATCATGCATTCCTACTTCCGCAATCAGGAAGCGACCGAGGAATGCCTGATCCCGAGCGATGACGGCAAGGGCTCATGGCTCGACACCGGCGACATGGGCTACATGGCCGACGGCTACCTGTTCATCGTCGGCCGGGCGAAGGACATGATCATCATCAACGGCAAGAACCACTGGCCGCAGGATATCGAGTGGGCGGTGGAACAGCTCCCCGGCTTCAACCACGGCGACATCGCGGCCTTCTCTGTCGAGCGTGAGGATGGCGAGGAGGCACCAGCCGTGCTGGTCCACTGCCGCATCTCCGACCCCGAGGAACGCCGCGTACTGCGCGAGCGGATTCGCGAGAAGGTACAATCGGTCACCGGGATGCAGTGCCTGGTCGAACTGGTGCCGCCGCGCACCCTGCCGCGCACCTCGTCGGGCAAGCTCAGCCGCGCGAAGGCGAAGCGGCTGTACCTCTCCGGCGAAATCCAGCCCTACAGCCTGGCGGCCTGAGCCCTAATCGGGCGGATCATTCCGGAAGCAGCCATTCGGGCTGCACGCCGCCGGTTTCGTCGCCGCCCACCGCGTCGACCGGCTCTATCCCGGCCTCGACCAGCGCCTGCCGCACGCTCGCGACCTGCGCTTGCGGCCCGCGCAGGCGCAGCGGGATGCCGATCCTGCGCTGCGCCCAGATCGTCAGGGCGATCGCGCGGCGACCGGCGGCATCGGGCTCTGCGTCCTCGTTGAAGGTAATCTGGGGCAGAGCGCGCAGCGGCGGGACGATGCGGATGTCCCACTCGGGCTGATTCGCCGCGACCCTGCGTTCCAGTTCCCGATAGGCACCCAGCGTCGCCCCTTCGAGCGGCTGCGCGGTTACCAGCGCGCGACGTCGCTGGAGATCGATGGTGATGTCATCCACCGGCACGCCGGCGAGGATCGAGAGCCGCTGCGCAATGGTATCGGCCTGCTGCCTCGCATCCTGCTGGCGCTCGCTCGCCTCGCGCAGCTGGAGCCGCTGCGCCTCGACCGCGTCGGCGCTTTCGACCTGCATGATCTGCACGCTCACCGGACGCCCCAGAGCCTCTTCCAGCTCCGCCCGCGCGCGGTCCTCCACCTGTGCGGTGCGGAACAGCGTGTCGGTATAGACCTGCGCGGTGACCTCGATCGAATCGTCGAGGAAGCGCACGGTCGGGTCGACGCTCTGCGCCTTGCCCTCGAAGGTATCGAAGAGGCCGTCGCGGATCGTGCGCTCCGCCTGCGCCTCCCAGCCGATCTGGTACAGCGACAGGCCCAGCGGCACGGCCAGTGCCACGAACGCCGCGAAGATCAGGAAGGCCTGAAACCGGCTCTGCTTCTCTGTCAGCCGGGTGCTGAAGCCATACCCGCGGGCCATAGCCGTGGCGGTCAGCGCAATCGCGGTCAGGTTGGTGACGAACAGCAGCAGCGCGCCGAAGAAGACCGTCGAATTGAGCGTCGCCAGACCATAGCCGACCGCCGCCAGCGGCGGCATCAACGCGGTCGCGATCGCCACGCCGACAATCGTCCCCTCGCGCCCCCGGATCACCGCGTAGGCGCCCGCGATTGCGGAGAAGATCGCGACCATCAGGTCGAACAGGTTGGGCTGGGTGCGCGAGGCGATCTCCTCCGTCACCACCTGGATCGGCGAGAAGACCACGATCAAGGCGCAGAACAGGATCGCGATCACGGTGCCCAGCACCAGCGAGCGCACGGCCCGGCCCAGCCACCTGAAATCCCCCACCGCAAGCGCGAAGCCGACCCCCATGATGGGGTCCATCAGCGGCGCGATCAGCATCGCCCCGATGACCACCGCAGGCGAGGACAGCAGCATGCCGAGGATCGCGATGCCGGCCGACATGCAGACCATCAGGACATAGCGTCCGGTCAGCTCGCACTCCGCGCGCCGTTTCTCGATCACCGCCTGCTGGTCGACCGTGCCTGCGACCTCGATCGTCCACCAGCGGTTGAAGGCCTTGGCCACGTAGTCGATCCCGATACGACGTTTGCCGGTCGAATTATCCGCGACAGACTGGTCCGTCGTCTGCGAAGGAGAACTGGTGGGCGATTGCATATGTGCGCCATATCGCGGAAAACGCGCCCGGCCAAAGCTTGAAACGCGTGTCTTGCGCGACTAATACAGTCATTGAAGCAGAAGGATTTTTGACCTCTCATGGCGACCCAGAGCGACACCGCAACCGCGACCGAGCTGAACCTCACCCCGCCCGAGCCGATCCCCACCGTGGATGTGGAGAAGGCGGTTGGACTGGTGCCGGTCGACGAAGGCAAGAAGACCGAGCTGGATTCCAAGGTCGACAGCTTCGTCGCCGATCTGATCGCGCATGACACCCGCTCGCCCGAGTTCAGCAAGCGGGTCGACGAGATTTCCAACATGGGTCGCAAGGAAATCGCGGCGGCGTCTTCGATGTCGAACCGCTTCCTCGACCGGCCGGTTCGCGCGATGGACCGCGACCAGGGCGTGGGCGCGAACCTCGCCGAACTGCGCGTCACCGTGGAAGAGCTCGATCCCGCGCGCCGGGGCAAGAGCGGCATTCTGTCGAAGCTGCCCTGGGGCAACAGCCTGAAGGGCTATTTCCGCAGCTACCAGAGCGCGCAGAGCCACATCCAGGCGATCCTCGACAAGCTGCATTCGGGCCGCACCGAATTGCAGAAGGACAACGCCGCGATCGATGTCGAGCGACAGCACCTGTGGGAAGCCATGGGCAAGCTTGAGCAGATGATCCACATCTCCAAGACACTCGACGAACGGCTGGAGGACAAGGCCAACGAACTCGACGCGACCGACCCGGAAAAGGCCAAGGCGATCCGGGAAACCGCGCTGTTCTACGTCCGCCAGCGCACGCAGGACCTGCTGACGCAGATGGCGGTGAGCGTGCAGGGCTACCTCGCGCTCGATCTGGTCAAGAAGAACAATGTGGAGCTGGTGAAGGGCGTCGATCGCGCCAGCACCACCACCGTCAGCGCGCTGCGCACGGCGGTGACCGTGGCCGAAGCGATGACCAACCAGCGGCTGGTGCTGAAACAGATCACCGCGCTGAACGACACCACGGCGGGCATCATCGATTCGACCGGCAAGCTGCTGCGCGAACAGACCGGCAAGATCCACGAACAGGCCGCCGCGAGCACGATCCCGATGCAGACTCTGCAGAACGCCTTCCAGAACATCTACGCGACGATGGACGAGGTCGACACCTTCAAGCTGAAGGCGCTCGACACGATGAAGCAGACGGTCACCACGCTTTCGAGCGAGGTCGAAAAGTCGAAGGAATATATCGCCCGCGCGGAAAGCCAGGCCCAGGCCCAGGCGCAGCTCGATGCATCCGAAGACGCGCTGCTCAAGCTGGAGGGCTAGGTGAACGACCTGACCCGCGACAGCGAGCGCCTGCTCAGCGACAGCCGCCAGCTGCTGATCGACAACCGGGTCGGCGGGCGCCACCGCCGGGTGACTGCGATCGGGCGCGAATCGGCGCAGGTGCGCAACCGGCATCGGCTGAAGAAGCTGCGCAACATCGTCATCGCGGCGGCGGCGATTCTCGCCTTTGCGACCATCGCCGGGATCGTGATCGACGGGATCGGCTTTGTCGGCATCGTCCTCACTTTCTTCGCACTGGTCGCGGCGGCGGGCATCTTCTCGGTCTTTCCGCGCATCTCGATCCCGCAGGCCGGCGACCTCAACAAAGGGACACCGCGCCAGATGGTCGCCCGGACGGAGCTGTGGCTGGAATCGCAGCGCGCCGCCCTGCCCGCGCCCGCCGTGGCGCTGGTCGACGATCTGGGCGTGAAGCTCGACCTGCTCGGCCAGCAGCTGGAAACCGCCCCCGCCAGCCACGATTCGATCCGCGACATCCGGGAGCTGGTGGGCGAGACGCTGCCCGAAATGGTCCAGTCCTACACCCGCGTGCCCGCAGCCATGCGGAAGGAGGACCACGCCGGGGCGACCGCCGACGAGCGGCTGGTCGAAGGCCTCGCCAAGATCAGCGGCGAGATCGATTCGATCAACCGCAAGATCGCGGACGGCGCGCTCGACGATCTCGCCGTGCAGCATCGCTATCTCGGCTATCGCTACGGCGAGGGACCGGCGGCGGCTGAAGGCTCCAGCGAAGAGGCACCCCGCTGATGCGCGTCCCGATCAAGCACGACCTGCCCAAGGAAGAGGTCCGCCGTCGCCTGCGCGAGCGCATGCCCGAACTGCCCCAGCACATGCCCGGCGGCGCAGCGGAGATGACCAGCGCAGGGCCAAGCGAGGACTGCATGAAAATGTCGGTCGCCGCGATGGGCCAGACCGTGCACATCGCGATCGAGATCGAGGAAAAGCAGGTCGTAGTCGCGCTCGATCTGCCGCCGATGCTGTCCTTCTTCAAACCCCTGATCGCCGCCGCAGTGACCGAAAAGGGTACAAAACTGCTCTCCGGCCCAAAGTCCTGACTTGATAATGGTTATACTGGGAACTTACCCCTTCCCTCGTGTATAGAAGAACTTATCGCGCCTTGTGGCTGGTGGCACAGGCTCAGTTTTGGACGGGAAGAGGAACGCGCGAATGACTGCCAGGTGCGGCACGGCACCCGCGCTGCGCGCTCGGCTCCGCGCAGCCACACAACACGATCACCAGGTACTGGACGATGCACTCGGTCGGCTCGAACTCGCCGATCGGCACGATTACGCCTGCTTCCTGCGGGTGCAATCGCGCGCGCGAATCGGCGTCGAAAACTGGCTGGCACGCTGTTGCCCGCCGGAATGGCTGCCACCTGTGCAGACCGGCCTGATCGAGGCCGATCTTGCCGCACTTGGCAGTGCCGGGAGCGACGCGCTCGATGAGGACGTCCCCGCCTTCGTCCACGCCAACGAAGGCCCGGTCGCGTGGCTCGGCGCGGCATGGGTGCTGGCAGGCTCCTCGCTCGGCAACCGGATGATGGAACGCGAGCTGACCGGCCGCGCGCCCGAAGGCTGGCCGATGCAGTTCCTGCGCGATGAAACGATGCCCGCTTTTTTCAAGGCGCTGCGTCCGCTGCTCGCCTCCGACGAGATTAACCCGGGCGCGGAACGCACCGCGCGCGCCGTGTTCGCCCATTTCTCCCGCGAAGCCGATCGCCAGCTTGTGGCGATCGCTGCATGAGTGCGGTCGAAACCGAGGTCGATCTGACCAGCTGCGACCGCGAACCGATCCACCAGCTTGGCCATATCCAGTCATTCGGCGCGATGCTGGTCGTCTCGTCGGACAATTTCATTGCGCACCATTCCGCGAATGCTGCCGAATTCCTCGGTCTGGAGGCGATTGCGCGGGGGGATTCGCTGGACTCCATTCTGCCCGAACTGACGCTGGAGACCATTCGGGACGCGGCGAAGTGGCTGGTCGAACCGGACGATACCGAGCGGGTCTTCTCGATTGCGGTTCTGGGAAGCGGGCGCGACCGGTTCGATTGCTCGATCCACCGCACTGCCGGGCTCCTGGTGCTCGAATTCGAGCGACACGATACGGCGAGCTTCGGCAATCACGTCGCCTCGATCCGGCCGATGGTGAACAGGCTCGAAGGCATCGACGGAGTCGAGAATATCTGCCAGGCCGCTGCGAAGCGGCTCAAGGCGCTGCTCGAATTCGACCGGGTCATGGTCTACCGTTTCCACCCGGACGGTTCGGGCGAGGTCATTGCCGAAGCACGCGAAAGTGCGGTCGATAGCTATTCGGGTCTGCGCTATCCCAAGAGCGACATTCCCCAGCAGGCACGCGCGCTCTACCTGCGCAACCGCCTGCGGATCATTGCCGATGTGAACGATACGCCGGTTCCGGTAGTGCCGGGGCAGCGGCTCGATGGCGATCCGATCGACCTCAGCCTCTCGACCCTGCGCTCGGTCTCGCCGATCCATATCGAATATCTGCGCAATATGGGCGTACGCGCCTCGCTCTCGATCTCGATCATCGTGCGCGGACGGCTGTGGGGCCTGTTTGCCTGCCACCACTACCAGCCTCGCGCGCTTGCCTTTTCCAGCCGGACGGCGGCGGAGGTGTTCTCGCAGCTCTTTTCGCTGACGCTCGACCGGGCACTGCACGATAGCGGAGAGGCCCGGCGCGCGCTGGGGCAGAACCTGCACGAGCGGCTGATGACCCGGCTCGCCGCAGGGGCAAACTTGCGCGAAACACTCGAGCAGATCGGCCAGTCGATCGGCGATTCGATCCCGCACGACGGGGCGAGCATCTTTATCGACGGCGATTACCGGGCGAGCGGCCATGCCCCCTCGGAAGATGAGTTCCGCCAGATCCTGCCCGCTCTGAACAGCGGGCCGGCCGGGCGCATCCTTGCACGAACCGATCTCGCAAGCGCGATTCCCGAGGCGCGGGCCTTTGCGTCGCGGGCGGCGGGCGCGCTGATCATTCCGGTCTCGCGCCAGGCCCGGGATTATTTCATCCTCTGGCGGCGCGAATTGACACAGGTGGTGACCTGGGCGGGAAATCCGGACAAGGCAGTCGAACGCACGGCCGAGGGCGAACGCCTCGTCCCGCGCAAGAGCTTCGCTGCATGGCAGCAGACGGTCGAGGGGCGCAGCGCCGACTGGACCCAGGCGGAGCTGGATCTGGCCGAAACGCTGCGGATCACCCTGCTGGAGGTAATCCTGCGGCTGACTGATGCCGCCGCGCAGGAACGCAAGCGCGCGGGCGAACAGCAGGATCTTTTGATCGCCGAGCTCAACCACCGGGTGCGCAACATCCTCAATCTCATCCGCGGGCTGGTCAACCAGTCGCGCCACGAGACGGGCGATGCAGCGACGCTGACCACGCTGATCGGCGGGCGGATTGGCGCGCTGGCAGCGGCACACGACAACCTCACCCGCGACAACTGGGGTCCAACCTCGCTCAAGAAGCTGATCGCGGACGAGGCCGACGCCTATCTCGGTGCCAAGACCACCCGGCTGGAGGTCGAGGGGCGCGACGTGCTGATCGTGCCGCAGGCCTACACCGTGCTGGCGCTGGTGCTGCACGAGATGATTACCAACTCGGCCAAGTACGGCAGCCTGTCGGACCAGTCGGGCGATCTGCTGATCTCGCTGGAGCGCAACGAGGCAGGCGACCTGCTGCTGGGCTGGCAGGAACGCGGCGGGCCACCGGTACGCGCGCCCGAGCGGCGCGGGTTCGGCACCACCATCATCGAGAAGTCGATCCCGCATGAATTGCAGGGCGAGACCGAGGTCGATTTCGCGCTGGGCGGCCTCAGGGCGCGCTTCATCGTGCCTGCACGCTTCGTCGAAGAAACAGACAAGGATCATGTGGTGAGCGACCTGAAAGACCACGCCGATGCGAGTGCGGGCTCAGAACCTGCGACCGATCTGCCGCAGCGGGTCCTGCTGATCGAGGACAACATGATCATCGCGCTCGATACCGAAGAGATGCTGCGCGAGCTCGGCGTGCCCGAGGTGCTCGTGTCGGGCAGCGTGACCCAGGCGCTCCGGGCGATCGAGAAGGAGGTGCCCGATTTCGCGGTGCTCGATTTCAACCTCGGCGAGGAGTCGAGCGAGCCGGTCGCGCGCGAGCTTGCGCGCAGGGGTGTCCCGTTCGTCCTCGCAACCGGATACAGCGCCAAGGAAGTGCGGTTCGAGGAACTGGGTGCCCGGGCGATCCTGAAGAAGCCCTACGACAAGTCCGATCTGGCGAAGGCGCTGACCATGGGCGCGTAGCAGCGCCGGTCAGCTCCCCCGGCGCTCGAAATAGCGTTGCTGATAGAGGAAGCGCGAGGGCACGGGACTGCCCGCAGCGTCGCGCGCGGGTTCGAAGCGGATCTGCGTCGCCGACAGCTCGCACACCTTGGCGTCGGTTTCGGGAAAGCCGCTGCTGCGCGTTACGCGGCAATCGGTCACCCGCCCCTGTGCGGATACCTCCAGCGCGACGATCGTGCGCGTACCGACCCGCGCGGCACGCCCGCCGGGCGGAATTCCGAAGGCGGAGACGTCGCTGATCCAGCGGGTCAGCACCGGCTGGGTGACTACGCCGCCCCCACCACCGCCCTGCCCGTTCCCGCCCGCGCCGGTTCCGCTGCCCTCTCCGGATGCACCAGTGCCCTCGCCCGCGTCTGCCGCGCCGGAGCGGTTGGCATCGCCGGTAGAGGCGGCGCGCGGGGCCGGGTTGCGGCTGGGGAGCGGGATCGGCGGCTCTGGTGCGGCAACCTCGCGCGGTTTCGCACGCTCGCCAGGATCGCCTTGCGCACCGGCGGCATCCTCTGGCGGGCCCGCAGCCTGTGCCGCGGCGGCAGGCTGGGTGGGTGTCGGGCTGGGTGAGGGGCGCGGCGGGGTGAGGTCGAACGCGGCAAAGCCGGCGTCCTGATCCAGCGGGATCAGGTCGGGGGCGAACGCGCGGATCAGCCCATAGAGCACTGCGGCATGCAGCAGAACGATGCCGCCCAGCACCGGCAGGCTGGGTCGCGCCCTGTCTTCCGAAAATCCCCGTGCGGTGTCCATGTCCTGTGAAACTCCGCGCGCGCGGCGCGGGTTCCACGGGGCCACGGTCTCCCAAAAACGAAGAACGGCGACCTCCCGCTGTGGGAGGCCGCCGCTTTTCAAATCGAACGTTGCCGTTCGCGTGTCTGGATCAGAAGCCCCAGATCAGCGAGGCGGTGATCGCCCGCGGCGGGCCGATGTTCACGAACGCGCCGCTGGTGGTCAGGCCGGTCGAAGCCGAACCGACATACACTTCGTCGAGCAGGTTGGTGACGTTCACCTGGAAATAGGCCTTCTCCAGATCTTCGCTGAAGGTGCCCAGAGGCAGGCGAACATCGAGATCGGCCACGGTGTAACCCGGCAGCGTGATCGTGTTGATATCGTTCAGGAAACGATCGCCGGTGCGCTTGACCTGGACACCGATTTCAACCGGGCCCAGGTTACCCTGCACACGCGCGCCGATGGTGTATTCCGGAATGCCCGCTTCACGCTTGCCGGCGGTCGGAGCGAAGGAAGTCGCACCGGTCTGCACGTCGTCCTTGATGTCGGAGGCGACATAGGAACCCCAGACATACAGCGACAGCGCACGGATCGGCTGCCACGCGATGCTGCCGTCCACACCGTACTTGTCGACCTGACCCAGGTTGCGGGTGATGGTCCGGTCGAGGATCGGATCATAGGCCGACTTCAGACGGTCCTGGTAGCGGCTGAACCAGCCCGAAAGCTGCGCCTGGACGGTGCGGGTCTGATAGCGAACGCCCAGATCGAACGCGTCCGAGGTTTCCGGAGCCGGCGCAACGCCGACGTAGAGCGAACCGTACAGGTCATCCGTGCCGGGAACCGAGAGGTTCTTGGCGTAGCTGGCGAAGACGCTGGCTTCCGGGGTGAAGTTGTAGGTCAGCCCGACGTTCGGGAGCAGCTTGTTGTAGTCGTACTTGACCGAGGTCGGTGCGACGGCGTTGGGGTTCGCAGCCAGATAGGCGGTGATGTTCGCATCGCCGTTGATGCAGTTCACGTTGCCCGAGGCATCGGTGGTCACGCAGTACTGGTTGAGGTCGCGGGTGAAGAACGGCGCACGGACACCGACCTGGGCGACCAGATCGCCGAACTCGCCGCGATATTCCGCCGAAGCCTGATGCAGCGTCGCGAACGACTTGCGGTTACGCTTCTGCGGAGCAATCCCGCTGCTGTCGAGCAGCGGATCGTCGATCGGGAACACGCTCACGGGTTCGCCATTGGTCAGCAGCGAACCGGAGGTGCCGGTCTGACGGTGACGCGCACGGTCGAACGTGTAGGCGAGACGGATGCGCTGACCTTCGGCGATGTCGTAGATCAGGTTGGCGATCACGCCATAGCGGTTGGTCTGCGTGTTGCTGGGCGAGCCGATCGTGACGTAATCCAGCGTGTCGCCGTCGCCGTTCAGGTCGGTACCACCGAAGTAGTAGTACTGGGTCGAACGGGTGCTGCGCTGCGGGTTGCGCGGATCGGTGCGGAAGATGCCGCCGGTGAAGCCGTCGGGCGAGAAGCCTTCGAAGCCGATCGAGGTGCCGCCGCCATTGGCCTTCACGTACTGGAAGCTCGGGTCGACGGTCAGCGTCAGGTTGTCACTGAGCGTGAAGCGCGAGTTCAGGCGGATGTTGGCAGTGTTCGACGGGTTGTAACGACGCTCGAACGGGGTGCCGCAGCTGTTGTACTCGTCCTGGACGCCCGGGGTGGCCGGGGCCAGCGTGCAGGGCGTGCCGTCGGACAGCTCGTAGAAACGGTCTTCGGGATCAACGATGGCGTAACCGTCGGCACCGCTGAACCGCGCGGGCGAGCCGTTGAAGTTGTTGCGGTTGATATTGTAGTGGCCGGCGAGCGAGATGAAGTCGCCGTTCACGCCGATCGGCTGGAAGATCTTGGCGTTGTACTGCTGCTTGTCGACGCCGCCGTAGTTCGAGAACACCGAGTCGTTCTCGGTCCGCGAAGCGGTGACGTAGGCGCGCAGGCCGCCCGAGGTGATGTTGCCGGTTTCGAGCTTGGCGAAGCCGCGATACATCATGCGGTCGCCCGGGTTACCGCGCGCGATGATGTTGCCGTAGGTGATGCTGGTCATCACGCCGAACTCTTCGTCCGGGTTCTTCGAGCGGATGTTGATCGTGCCGCCGGCGGCCGATGCGGTCGGGCTGTCGACGTCGGTCGAGCCGAGCGTGACGGTCGCGTACTCGATGATTTCCGGATCGAGCATCTGGTTGGTGTAGAGCGCGTAGTTGCCCGAGTCGTTCAGCGGAATGCCGTCGAACGTCTGCGAGATACGGTCGGACGAGAACCCGCGGATGGTGAAGCTGCCACCGAGCGAACCGAACGGGTCGTTGTTGGTGAAGCTGACGCCGGGGACGAGGTTCAGCGTGTCGTTGATCGTCTGGCCGGGAGTCTGACGACGGATCAGTTCCGAGTCGACCTGGACCTTGGCCTTGGGCGAATCGGGAATGTCGATGCCGGCGACGTCGGTCGAACGGGCGCCGCTGACGATGATGACGTTTTCATCATCGAAGTCGACCGAGCCGGTCGACTGGGCATAGGCCGGGGCCGAGGCCGCGGCGGTGAGGCCGACAACACTGGTTGCCAGCAAATACTTGAGCTTCATGGAAGGTTCCTTTGAGGACGCTCTGGACGGGAATCGCAAATGCTACGGGCCGACCCCCAGGGCCGGTCGAGCGCCCCCTAACGCCAAATTTGTGACAGGCAAATTACGCCTCGGGGGTTGCGAGCCCCTCGCGCCACTAATGCCACTCAAGCTCTTGAGAGTTATGGATTTTTAAGTGTTGCCGCAGTGCAACATACGGGAGATTAATGTGATTGTCACATTATGACGCCCGCGAAACGCCGATTTCAGGCCAGTTTGATCTCGCGCAGCCGCTGCATCAAAAAATCATGCGCCAGAATCGGTTCCGGCGCAGACGCCTCCTCGCCCTGCGTAATGCACGAGGGCAGCGGATCGATCAGGTAGTCCGGACGGAAGTGGAGGAAGAAGGGCATCGAATAGCGTGCCCTGCGCACCGCATCGCCGCGCGGATTGACCACCCGGTGCGTGGTCGAGCGCAGGCGACCATTGGTCAGCCGTTCCAGCATGTCGCCGATATTGACCGCCAGCGCGCCCGGCGGCGGGCTGACCGCGAGCCATTCGCCCTTCTTCGTCAGCAGCTCCAGCCCTGCCTCTTCCGCGCCCAGCAGCATGGTGATCGCGTTGATGTCCCCGTGCGGTGCGGCGCGGATCGCGCCGTCGGGCGCGTCCTCTGGCAGCGGCGGATAGCGCAGCAGGCGCAGAACAGAATTGCCATCCTCGATCGCAGGATCGAAGAAGCGCGGGTCTTCACCCAGATGGATCGCGATCGCGGAGAGCACGCGCCGCCCGCTCGCCTCCAGCGCGAGGTACAGCTCGCGCATGGTCGCCTCGTACTCGGGCACCTCGGCGGGCCACACGTTGGGCTCCATGAACCGGGCCAGTGGGTGGTCGGCAGGCAGATCGCGGCCGACGTGCCAGAATTCCTTGAGGTCGAAGACCTCGGCGTCCTTCGCCTGTTCCTGGCCGAACGGAGTGTAGCCGCGCGCGCCGCCGATCCCTTCGATCTTGTAAGCGCGCTTGGTCTCTTCCGGCAGCGCGAAGAAGGCGCGGCTCGCCTCTTCGGCGCGCGCGATCAGATCGTCCGGCACACCGTGATCGCGCACGATGGCGAAACCATATTCGGCAAAGCTCTCGCCCAGATCGCGGGCGATGTCTTCGAGCGGACGGTCGAGCGAGACGGATGCGATAGTCGACATTGGTAACCTTTTAGGCGGGCAGGAAGAGCCCGGCCAGTGCCGCGCTCATCAAATTGGCGAGCGACCCGGCGAGCAGGGCACGCACGCCCAGCTTGGCGATCACGGGGCGCTGGTTGGGCGCCAGCCCGCCGGTCACCGCCATCTGGATCGCGATCGAACTGAAATTGGCGAAGCCGCACAGCGCGAAGGTGATGATCGCGCGGGTCCGCTCCGAAATATCGGCGGCACCGATCTGGCCGAGGTCGATGAAGGCGACGAATTCGTTGAGCACGATCTTGGTGCCGAACAGCCCGCCCGCCACGCCCGCGTCTTCCCACGGCACGCCGATCAGGAACATGATCGGCGCGAAGATGTAGCCAAGCAGCTGCTGGAACGAGAGTTCGGGATAGCCGAACCACATTCCAACCCAGCCGAGCACGCCGTTGGCCAGCGCGACCAGCGCCACGAACGCCAGCAGCATCGCGCCGACCGCGACCGCCAGCTTGACCCCGGTCTGCGCGCCCTGGGCCGCAGCCTCGATCACGTTGGCGGGCCGCTCGCCTTCTTCGAAGGTATCGGTGGCCTCCACCTCGTGCGTCTCGCGCCGCTCGGTGATGGCGGCAGGCCCTTCGGCGCTGATCCGGCCGCGCGGCAGGCTCAGCTCGCCTTCGGCCTCGGGCGAGGCTTCGTCGACATCGGGCATGATGATCTTCGCCATCAGGATGCCGCCGGGCGCGGACATGAAGGCGGCGGCGAGCAGGAAGGGCAGGTATTCGTTGCCCAGCAGCCCAGCGTATGCCGCTAGGATCGTACCCGCGACGCCCGCCATCCCGACGGTCATCAATGTGAACAGCCGGCTGGGAGCGAGCGCGGCGAGATAGGGCCGTACCACCAGCGGGCTTTCCGACTGGCCGACGAAGATGTTGGCGGCCGACCCCAGCGCCTCGACCTTGCTGATCCCGGTCAGGAAGCCGATCGCGCCGCCCAGCCAGCGCACAATCACCTGCATAATCCCGAGGTGGTAGAGGATCGACACCAGCGCCGCGAAGAACACGATCACCGGCAGCGCGCCTAGCGCGAAGGTGTTCTGCAGCGGATTGTCCGCCCCGAACAGGAAGGCGGTGCCAGCATCCGCGTAGGAGAGCAGCGCGGCAACCCCGGCGCTCATCTCGCGGATCACCATCCGCCCGCCCGAGGTTCGCAGAATAAGAAAGGCCAGCAGCGCCTGCAGCGCAAAGGCCGAGACCACGACCCGAAGCCGGATCTTGCGTTTGGCATTGGAGAGCAGGAAGGCGAAGGCAAGGATCGCAACGATCCCAAGCAGGCTGGCAAGCACTGGCGGCATATTTGGCTTTCGGGTCGTCTGCGGGAAGAAGTCGCCCCTTCGCCTGTTCGGCGGAGGTAGTCAATTCGTGCGGTGACAACAGGTTCCCGCCGTCATCCCTTTTCTTTTGCCCGCGCCGATCATAAGCGGAGGCGGATGGATCACACAGCACCTGCGCCGGCCCCGGCGATTCCCCGCCCGCTTTTCGTCTATGCGCTGCTTTACGGCGGGATGACGGTGCTGGCGGGAGTGCTCGGCTTCAAGCAGATCGCGCTGCCGCTGGGCTTCACCACGCTGGCGGTCGAGTCGGGGATTTTCGCGTTCCTGATGCTGGTCGCGATTTCCAGCGCGATTTCCCAGCTTTACGGGCGCGGCATGGCGAACCGGCTGGTGCTGTGGGGATTCGCCCCGCTGGGCCTCTCGATCCTTCTGATCCAGCTGGTGCTTGCCTTCCCGCCCAGCCCTCAGATGCCGCCAGAAAACCTCGCCGCCTTCGAAACCGTGCTCAGCCAGACCGGGCGAATCATGATCGCCGGGCCGATCGCCTATGGCGTATCGCTGCTGCTCAACGTCTGGCTGTTCGAGAAACTGCGCGGCAACGGAGACGGGGGTGGTTTCTGGATGATGCTGCGCGGCGGGCTTGCCTCGGCGGTCAGCCAGGCGGTCGACACGCTGATCTTCATTACGGTCGCGTTCTACGGCCAGTTCGACATCGTGCCGCTGCTGATCGGGCAGGCGATTGCCAAGGTCGTGCTCAGCTTCGTGCTGGTCCCGCTGATCATCTGGGTGCTGGTCCGCTTCGCCAGAGAGGGCTGAGGCAGCTTCGTCAGGCTAGACCCCCAGCGCCTCGACGAAATTCTCGCGCCATTTCTCGACATTGGCGGTCTTGACCACCTCGTTGAGCTTTTGCCAGCGCGCCTTGCGCTCTTCCAGCGGCATGTCGATCGCGGTACGGATCGCCTCGCTGGTTTCTTCCATGCTGTAGGGATTGATCATCAGCGCGCCCTCCCCATCGAGCTCCAGCTGCTCGGCTGCGCCTGCAAAGCGGGAGAGGACGAGCACGCCGGGATCTTCGGGATCCTGCGCGGCGATGTATTCCTTCGCCACCAGATTCATTCCGTCGCGCAGGGGCGTGACCAGCCCGACATGGGCGGAGCGGTAGATGCCGAACAGTTCCTGCCGCGAATAGCCGCGGTTAACGTAGCGGATCGGGACCATGTCGACCTCCGACCGCTCGCCATTGATCTGCCCCGCTTTCTGTTCGAGCGTGTTGCGGATCTTCTGATAGCTGGCGACATCCTGGCGCGAGGGCGGCGCGATCTGAACGTAGAGCGTCTCCTTCACCCGGTCGGGATAGGTATCGAAGAAGCGACCCAGCGCATCGAAGCGTTCGGGCAACCCCTTGGAATAATCCAGCCGGTCGACCCCGATGATGACCTTGCGATGGCGCGAGCTGGACAGCATCCGCTGATGCGCCTGCCGCGCATCGCCGGTCTGCCCGCCTTCCAGAAATTCATCGTAGTCGAGCCCGATCGGGAAAGCGGCGACCTTCACGGAGCGTCCGTCGAACGTCACGGTGCCGTCGTCGGTAACATCCGCCTGCAATTCCTTGCGGCAATAGCCGAGGAAGCTGTCGACCGATTCCTCGTCCTGGAACCCGATCAGGTCGTAGGCCAGCATGGTGCGCACCAGCCGCTCGTGGAACGGCAGCGCGACCAGCAGGTTGCGCGGCGGCCAGGGGATGTGGAGGAAGAACCCGATCCGGTTCTTGTTGCCCCGCGTGCGCAGCCGTTCGCCCAGCGGGATCAGGTGATAATCGTGCACCCACACAGTGTCTTCGGGGTCGATCAGCGGGCCGAGACTATCGGCAAAGCGCTGGTTGACCCGCTCGTACCCCTTGCCGAAGCCGGATTCGTACTCGGCCAGATCGATCCGGTAGTGGAACAGCGGCCACAGCGTGCGGTTGGCGTAGCCGTTGTAATATTCGTCGACGTCCTGCGGTTCGAGGTCGATCGTCGCGGTGGTCACCCCCTGGTTCTTCTGCATGTCGAGGTGGCCGGAGAACGTCTCGGTCTCCTTGCCCGACCAGCCGAACCAGATTCCGCGCCGTTCGCGCAGTGCAGATCCCAGCGCGACCGCCAGCCCGCCCTGAGATCCGGCGGCGCCTCGCGCCTTGGGTACGGATACTCGGTTCGAGACGACGATCAGGCGGCTCATCTTATGACGCTCCATGGTCTGGAAAGAAGGGTGGCACAGTTGATGATACCCACCAGAGAGTATGTCTGGGGGAAGTTGCCCCAAAGCTCTCCATTGTTAAAATCGAGGTCTTCGGACAGCAGGCCAGACTTGGTCCGGTGCGACAGCATGGTTTCGAACAGCGCCCGCGCCTCTTCCTCGCGCCCGGCAAGATGCAGCGCTTCCATCAGCCAGAAGGTGCAGATGTTGAACGCGGTCTCTGGCAAGCCGAAATCGTCCTCCGCGTCGTACCGCAGCATGTGTTCGCCGCGCCGCAGCCCCTTCTCGATCGCGGCGAAGGTCTTCTGGAAGCGCTCGTCCTCGGGCTTGAGGAAGCCGAGGTCGATCATCTGCAGCAGGCTCGCGTCGAGGTGGCTGCCGCCCAGCGCGGAGGCGTAGTGCTGCCCTTCCTCGTGCCACGCATCTTCCTCGATGCGCGCGCGGATTGTCGCAGCCCGGTCGCGCCAGAATTCGCACTTGTCGATCAATCCGAGCCGTTCTGCGACGGTCGCGATGCGCCCGCACGCGGCCCAGCTCATCAGCACGGAATAGGTATGAACCTCTTGCCGGGTGCGGAATTCCCACAGGCCTGCATCGGGCTGATCGTGCATCTTCCACGCCATCTCGCCGACCTGCTCGAGGCTGTCGAAATCCGCTTCGCCTGCCAGACGGTAAAGCCGCTGGTCGAAGAAGGCCTGCACCGTGGGCAGCACGATCTGGCCATAGGCGTCGTGCTGCACCTGGCTGAAGGCGGCGTTACCCTTGCGGACGGGGCCCATGCCTCGATAGCCCGCCAGATGCTGCGCGAAGCTTTCGGTCAATTCGGGCTCGCCCATCACCGAATAGAGCGGCTGGACCGCGCCGCCCTTGGCATTGTCGACGATGTTGCGCAGGTAGGCGAGGTACTTCTCCAGCACGTCGAGCGCGCCGAGGCGATTGAGCGCCTGCACGGTGTAATAGGCATCGCGAATCCAGCAGTAGCGATAATCCCAGTTGCGTTCGCTGCCCGGTGCCTCGGGAATCGAGGTCGTCAGGGCGGCGACGATCGCGCCGGTTTCCTCGTGCTGGCATATCTTCAGCGTGATCGCAGCGCGGATCACCGCCTCCTGCCATTCCATCGGCGTCGCCAGCCCGCGGACCCAGTGGCGCCAATAATGGTCGGTCAGCTCAAGCATCGTCTCCACCTCGCGCCCGACATTGCCGCCGAACGGCTCGTCCGGGCCGAGGAAGAAGTGCAGGTCGCTCTCGAGCCGGAAGGTGCGCTTTTCGAGCACGTAGCCGACCGGCGCATCGGTGGTCATGCGCAGCGCCTGCTGGCCGACAAGATAGCGGATGTGATTGGTGCCGTTGGTCGTCTCGGCGACTGCCTCGCCATAATTCTTCATCGGCGTGCAGTTGACCGTTATGCGCGGCGTCCCCGCCACGGGCCGCACGATCCGCACAAAGGCGACCGGGCGGTACATCCGGCCCGATCGGCGAAAGCGCGGGGCGAAATCGATAATCTCGATCGCGCTGCCGTCTTCCGCCTCGAGCCGGGTCTTCAGCACTGCCGTGTTGCGCTGATACTGCTGGGTCGATTTGGCAAAACCTTCCAGCTCGATCCGCCACACGCCTTCGTGCTGCCGCTCCCCATTGAGCAGCGCGCAGAAAACCGGGTCGCCATCGACCCGCGGCACGCAGCCCCACACCAGTCCGCCACCCTCGTCGATCAATCCGGTGACCTGGCAATTGCCGACCGGCCAGAGTTCGAGCGAGCTGTGGGTAGGTGTTTGTGTCATGCAAGCTCCAGCCATTGGTGCACCGCCTCAACGCCCGGCAGGCGATATCGGGCGGCGGTTTCACGGGGTTCTCCCACAAGCACACCGAAGCCGCCTAGTTCCTGCGCCGCGCGAAACCCGTCTTCATCGGTGGTATCGTCGCCGAGGAAGACGGGGGTGCCTCCTGCAAACGGCGGATCGCCCATGATCGCCCGCAGACCGACGCCCTTGTCGCTATCGGTCGTCGCCAGTTCGATCACCATCTTCCCATCGCGCACATGCAGACCGTGCTGATCTGCGAGATCCTGCGCGAAGGCGCGGATATCGTCCCTGCGTTCGGGACATTCGCGATAGTGAAGCCCCAGCCCCAGCGTCTTGCGTTCCAGCAGCAGGCCGTGGGTGGAGCGCTCGAATGCGCGCGCCGCGTCCCATGCTTCGTCATGGAGTGAGGGCGGCGCGTGTTCGCTGACCGGCGAGCCGTCGGGGCTGGTCACCTCGGCACCGTGCGAACCGCTCATCACGATGGCGCAGCGCGGCAGGTGTTTGCGCAGATCGCCGATATGGCGGCCCGAGACCAGCGCCAGCCGCCCGTTCAGCTCCCTCGCCTTGCGTTCCAGCGCGGAGGCCAAATGCCGCGGCACGTCGATGGCATCGGGGCTGTCGGCCAGTTCCACCAGCGTGCCGTCGAAATCGAGGAACAGCGCCGCGCTGGGAATCGCATCGAGATTTGGAGGCGGGGCGAGATCGGCTGCGGCCATGCCCACAGACATAGGGGCAACCAATGCTGCAGTGCAAACTGTTCGTCTCAAACGCAGCCGCGCGCGGGGCTATTCGACCTGCGAAACCATCGCCACCCGCGCCTTCTTCAGCGCATCGGCCTTCAGCTGATGGACGCGCGGCACGCTGACGCCGAGCACGGCGGCGATCTCGTTGAGGTTCAGCTCCTCGATGAAATAGAGCTTGAGGACCAGCTGCAGGCGTTCGGGCAGCGCGCCGATGGCTTGGGCGAGCACTCCGCTATCCTCGCTGGCGAGCAGGTTGGCTTCGGGATCGGGCCGGTTGTCGCTGAACGCGGTATCGCTGTCCGAATAGCATTCGTCGATCGAGGTCGCGCTGGTCGAGGCGGCGAGGCGCATCGATTCGTAGCGGTCGAGCGGCATTTCCATCGCCTGAGCCATTTCCGCCGCATTGGGCGCGCGGCCCAGCTCGGTCCGCAATGTCTGTTCGGCGACATCGCGCTTGCGGGTCCAGGCCGCGGCACTGCGCGGGCGGTGTGACTGGCCGCGCAGCAGGTCGACCATCGCGCCGCGCACGCGCATCTTGGCATAGGCGGCAAAGCCATCGTCGCTGGGCCGGTCGTGCCGCTGCGCCGCCTCGGTAAGGGCCATCATCCCGACCTGCATCAGGTCGTCGACGTCGACCGTCGCGCTGCCATGCCCCTCGTAATACCACGCGAGCTTGCGCACGAGCGGGAGGAACTGCGTCACCTTCTCCTGCACGGTGGAGCCATAGGCATGGCGGACGGCGAAAAGGGCTTGATCGTGCTTCATGCGGCAAGTGCCTCTTGCGGCTGCATGTGCTGGGTCTGGTCGGGCGGCGGCAATTGCGGCTGCTGCGGTGCCGCCTCGGCATCGTCACCGATGACCGCGATCACCTCGATCGGCTGCGCAGCAGGCAGTTCGTTGATCGACAGCACCAGCAGCCCCGGCGCACGCAGCTTGAGCAGGCTGGCGAGCGCGCGGCGGGCGCGCGGCTGGACCACCAGTGCCGGAGTGAGCGCGCCTTGCGGCCGGGAGTTGAGCAGCGCGGAAATCCGTTCGCCGATCGAGCGCGCGAGGTCGGGCTCGATCACGATCTCGCCCGTGGTCGGGTCCTGCATTCCGCCCACGACCATCTCTTCCAGCCGCGCGGCGAGGGTGAGTACAGGCAGACGCTCGTCCGGGCCGCAGATCGTGCCGACCAGCATCGAGCCGAGGTCCGCGCGCATCAGCTCGACGATCTGCGCCGGATCGTTCGTCCGCTGAGCGGCCTGCGACAGGCTGGAGAAGACGCGCACCGAATGGGTCAGCGAAATGCCGTCTGCCAGCAGCGCCTTGAGCACGGCGGTGATCGCCGCGAGCGAGAGCGGCTGCGGAGTGATCGTGTCGATGAGCTGGGCGTGCCGTTCACGCAGCAGATCGAGCAGTTCGCGCACCTGGTCCGGCCCCAGCAGCTCGGCCGCGCGGCCTGCGAGCAGCTGGTGGACCTGCGTGGCGATGACGCTTTCCGGATCGACCACCAGATAGCCCTCCGCCACCGCAAGATCGCGCGAACCCTCGTCGATCCATTTGGCATCGCAGCCGAAGCTGGGATCCTTGGTGGGTTCCCCTGCGAGGACATGCGAATCGAGCACCTCCCCGGTGTCGATCGCGAGCAGTTTGCCGCTGCGCAGCGTGCCCGAACCGGCCGGCGCTCCGCCGAGCATGATGCGGTACTGGTCGGGCGCGATGTCGAAGCTGTCGGCAATGCGGAACTGCGGCACGACGAAGCCGAAGGCCTGGCACATCTGCTTGCGCAGGCCGGTCAGGCGGGCGACCAGCGGTGCGCCTTTCCGGTCGTCGGCCAGCTGGACGAGGCCGTAGCCGAGCTGGATCGTGACCAGCGTCTGGTCCGACACTTCGCCGATGGTGATCCGCGAAGGGTCGGGCTTTTCCTCGGGCTCGGGCACGAAGACAGCCGCGGCATCCTCGCGCTTCTTGAGCCCGCGCCACAGCAGCAGCGCACCCGCCGCCAGCGGCAGGAAGATCATCTGCGGCATTGCCGGGATGCATCCGATCGCGCCGAGGATGCAGCCGACCGGCAGCCAGATCTTGGAATCGGCCAGCTGTCCGCCGATCTGCCCGGTCAGGTCGCGGGTGTCGGAGACGCGGGTGACGATCACCGCCGCGGCGATCGACAGCAGCAGCGCGGGGATCGATGCGACCAGCGCATCGCCCACCGCCAGCGTGACGTAGAGCGATCCGGCCTCGCCCGCGCTCAGCCCGTGGCTTGCCATGCCCAGCACCAGACCGGCGATGACGTTGACGAACAGGATCAGCAGCGCGGCGATCGCATCGCCCTTCACGAACTTGCTGGCACCATCCATCGACCCGTAGAAATCGGCCTCGGTGGCGATCTCGCGCCGGCGGGCCTTGGCTTCCTCGGCGGTCATCAGCCCGGCAGCGAGGTCGGAATCGATCGCCATCTGCTTGCCCGGCAAGGCGTCCAGAGTGAAGCGCGCGGTCACTTCGGACACGCGGCCCGCACCCTTGGTCACCACCACCATGTTGATGATCGTCAAGATGATGAACACGATCAGCCCGACCGCGAAATTGCCGCCGATCAGGAATTCGCCGAAGGCCTCGATCACCTTGCCCGCCGCCGCGCCGCCCTCGTGCCCGTTGAGCAGTACGATGCGGGTCGATGCGACGTTCAATGCGAGGCGCATCAGCGTGGCGAACAGCAGGACCGAGGGGAAGGACGAGAAGTCGAGCGGCTTTTGCGCATTCATCGCCGCCATCAGGATCGAGACCGACAGCGCGATATTGAGCACGAAGAACAGGTCGAGCATCAGCGACGGGATCGGCACGACCATAAGCAGGATGATCGCGAGAATCCCGGCGGGAAGCGCAAGCGCGGGCGAGATGAAGGCAGGCAGCTTCACAGGCCGAGCGCCGCGAATTTGGAGTAGGCTTCATCGATCCGGGCACGCGCTCGTCCGCCGACCCCGCCTGAATCGCTGCCCCCGAAGGTGGAGCGCAGCGTCTCCGCCATGGAAGGGCGCGCCTGCGGGCCATCGGTCGCGGCGATCGCCACCGCGCGCGCGCTGCGCCCCGGCATCATCGCGGTGCTGGCGTAGCGCGCCTGCGCGAATTCCTGCGACAGGCCGCCGGTCCCCGGTGCGCCGCCGGGCACGAGGGGCATTGCCCCGCCCTGCTCCATCGCGTTGGCGACCTTGGTCTGCAACAGGCTCATCACCTCGGCGACCGAGCGCGGACGACCCCGGTCGTAGAAGATCGGGCGGTTTGCCGCCGCCGCCTTGGGCATCAGTGCCGGGGCCGACTGGCCCGCATCGGTGCGATAGGCATTGAGGAATGTCTGCGCCCCGCCGAGGCCGAGGAAGTGGGCGAGATAGAGCTCGGCGGGTTCCGGCTCGCGGCCCAGCACGCCGCGCAGGCCATCGGTATTCTCGCGCGCCAGCTCGGCCGCCATCAGCGCGGAGGTATCGGCATCGTAACGCAGCGAGAGCAGCTGCGCGCGGGTGCCCGCATCGGACACGCCGCCGCGCGGATCGATCCGGTCGCTGGCCCAGGCATAACCATATTTGGAGCCGTGCCGGTCCATCGTGCGCAGCCAGGTGGAATCGATGAACTGGTACAGG
This sequence comes from Citromicrobium bathyomarinum, assembly GCF_021021475.1. Classification (GTDB taxonomy): domain Bacteria; phylum Pseudomonadota; class Alphaproteobacteria; order Sphingomonadales; family Sphingomonadaceae; genus Alteriqipengyuania; species Alteriqipengyuania bathyomarina. The sequence goes on from NZ_JAINWL010000001.1 coordinate 927,915, forward strand.
CCCGTGGCGCTGGAGGTGCGCGCCTTGGCGTCAGGGTCCAATCCGGATTCGAGCCGCGCCTGCGCCAGCAGGTAATCGAAATCGACTCCGGTCTTCTCGGATGCACGCGCAATCGCGGTGCGCACGTCCGCCGAGCGTGCCGGAGCGGCAGGCGCTTGCGCGGGGCTTGCGGCAGGTACTGGACTTGCGGTGGGCACTGGACCTCCGGAACTGAACTTCCGTAGGTGCTAAGCAATCTTCGTGCCAGTTAACGCCCGGGCGGCTGCCCTCGTGTCAGTAAGACAGCCCGGCGGGGCGCTCGATCCCGCCATTATAGGTGCCCGCAACGCCCGCCATCGCGTCGATCCGCGCCTGGACATTGGTGGCGATAAGGTTGCGCAGACGGCGGTTGATCGTGTTCAACCGGCGCACCGCGTCGAGCAGGCCGAGACATTCCTCGTCCAGGTCTTCCGGGCGCACTTCATCGAGCCGCGCGCACAGATTCATCTTGTCGTTCGAGCAATTGTTGATCCGGTCGATATCGAGGGCGGCAAGGGCCTGCCGCTCGCCTTCGAGGAGGGCAAGCATTTGCCGCAAGGCAGTACGCGTCGTCATCCCGGGTCTCTTACTCGCCGCTATTCTGGAACAGGCCGGAGGCGATGATGCCCTCGGCAATCTCGGTCGGGACCAGCGGATAGGTACCGCTTTCGATCGCGCCGCGAATCCGTGCCACGCGATCGCTGTCGACCGGGGCGCTGCCGCCCGCGTCCGGCATCGAAACCGCGCTCATACCCTCAGTGCTGGCCGCCTGATCGGCCGTCTTTTGCGGAGCGGACACGCGCTCGACCGGCGCGACGCCGCGGCGCAAGCCAGCTGGTCCTCCGATGTTCGGCAATCCGAAATCTCGCATTGCTTGTGTCCTTCCTCATGGCCGTTCGATGGAACGGTCGCTTCACACCCTAGAACGGCACCTGCGCAATGGCTTTAAGGGCCGCGAAACTTTTTTCTCACCGTGCTGAAAACTCACCCGTTTCAGCGCAGGCGGACGGCGACCTGGCCGGGGCGGACGACCTGCGCGCGCAGCGGTTCGGCCTTCCTGTCCTGCGCAGGACGGACCTTGATCCACGATCCGATCGCACCTTCTTCCAGCGCGACCGCCTGGCGCGAGAGCGAGAAGCCACCGCCCTCGACCACGATCGCAACGGTCTCGCCCCGGCTGACGACGATCTCTCCGCTGCCCGGCTGACCGGCCTGCGCGGCCTGCTGCGCACCCTGCGAAACCGCCACGTAGATCCGCCAGCCCGCATCGGGACACAGCACCTGCACGCTGTCGCGGTTCTTGCCGAACCATTCGAGCTGCAGCGGTGTGCCGCAGGCATTCAGGCGCATCCGCCGGTCGACGGGCAAGCGCGCGCCGCCCGGCTGGCCGATCCCGGCGCCGGTGAATTCCATCACCGCGCGGTCGATCGCCGCCGGGTCCATCGGCCCGCTGGCGCTGGCCGGGGATGCGGCAGCGGTCGCGGCCAGCAGGCCGCCGGCAAACAGGGGGTAAAACTTGGACATGATTGCAGTGCTCCGGATCTGGCGTGTCGTGGCGGGCGACGCGCCCACCTTATACTCACCGCGTATCTGCAATTTCCGTGCCATAATCGGTGCGATCGTGGGCGATCGTCACCAGTATTTCCGGAGAAGCGGAGGTTTCGACCACCAGCCGCGCATGATGGCCCGCCCGCTCGATCTCATCTGCGAGGTGCGCGGCCTCGCTCGCCGCACGCGCCGCACTGCCGGGCCGGTGGCGCACGATTACCGTGGCGAGCGCGCCCTCGTCCATGTTCTGCGCAGCGAGCCAGCGGGTCAGATCGGCATCGCCGCCCGGGCGGAACACCGCCATTGGCTGACCGAGCGCGACGTCGAGCGCCTGCTCGACCTCCTCGGGCCTCGGCACAGCCTCCTCTGCCGGGTCCCCGCGATAGGACGCGGCGACCACCGCGAACAGGATCAGCGAGAGATCCGCCAGCGAGGTCTGCCAGCCGGTGAGACCGCGAATGCTCACACCACTTCCCGCAAGATGCGCCGCGTGCCGGGCGGATCGACGACCGGTCGGGGCCCCGCCGCGCGAACCCCGTTCTCGAGCCAGTCGAGCACCGCCTGCCGGTCGCGTTCCTCCCGCGCGGAGCGGCGCTCGATCGCGGCGGCGAGCGGGCTGAACAGGAAGTTCGCTGCGGCAATGCCGTACAAAGTGGTGACCACGGCCATCGCGATCGCGCCGGTCATTCCGCCAGCGGTCCCGTCCGGCGTCATCGTGCCCAGCGCGACCAGCGTGCCCGCGAGGCCCAGCACGGGCGCCAGCTCCGCTGCCTGGCCCAGCACATGCACAGCGGTTTGCGCAGCCTCGACGCGGGTTCGCTTCTGATCCTCGTGCTCGCCATGCAGCGCGTCGATCGATCTGCGGCTGATCAGCACGTCGGCCAGATGGTCGAACTCGCCATCGCCGAACCGGACCGGTTCCGCGCGCATCAGGCCCTCGCTGGAAATATCGCGGATCTGCCGCGCCATCTGCGCGCGGGCGCGGGCGGGATCGAATGGCCGGGCGGCAAGCGTGCCGATCTTCGCCAGCGCCAGCCGCGTCTCGGCAAGCCCACAGCGCAGCACTGTCGCCAGCAAAGTGCCGCCCAGCACGATTCCCAGCGAGGCGGGGTCGAACCAGTGGTCGAGAAATGTCGCAATCGTGTTCACGGCAAGAAGAACGGCAGGGTTTCGCGCGGTTTCAGGGTTGAGCGCCCGATTTTTGCCGCCAACCGGCAATCGCTTGCCGCCCCACCCGGCAAGTCCCGCGTTTCTGCGCCTTTCGCACAAGTTGGCACGCCCCTTGCTTACTGTGAGCGACACACGAAGGCGTGGAGACGATTGCAATGAACGAGGGCCTTTTCGGCATCCATGGAGCAGCGCTGGAAGTCCGTGCGCAACGCATGGCCGTGCTCGGCTCCAACATCGCCAATGCCGGCACTCCCGGGTACAAGGCGCGCGACATCGATTTCGGTGCCGCGCTGCAGGCACGCCTGGCGGGCAGCGAAAGCGAAAGCGCCGCCCAGCGCGCCACCGTCTATCGCATTCCCACCATGGCCAGCCTCGACGGCAACACCGTCGAGATGGGGACCGAACAGGCCGCCTTCGCGGAGAACGCGGTCGCCTACACCGCCACGCTCGGTTTCCTGAAGGGCCGCGTCGAAACGCTGACCCGTGCGATCAGGGGCGAATGACCATGCCGGGAAACGCCAGCGGACCGATGAGCATGTTCCAGATGGGCTACCGCGCGATGTCCGCGCAGATGGTCCGGATGAACGCCGCCGCGTCCAATCTCGCCAATGCGGGCAGCGTCGCGGGCTCCGCAGACGAAGCCTACCGCCCGATCCGCACGGTCTTTGCCGAGGAACTCGACAAGCAGAGCGGCCTCAGCTCGGTCCGTGTCGATCGCGTCGTACGCTCCGACACCGCGCCGGTGCGTCGCCACGATCCGGGCCACCCGCTCGCCGACGAGAACGGCGATGTGTGGGAAGCGCCGGTCGATGAGAACGCCGAGATGATCGAGATGCTCGAAGCCTCGCGCCAGTACAGCAACATGGTCGAAGCCATGTCCACCGCCAAGCAGCTGATGCTCGAAACGATGAGGATGAAATGACCAGCGTGAACCCATTTGCGAGCGCGACATCCGCCTCGAGCAAGCCGAACACGAACACCCAAGGGCGCACCATGGACCAGCTGGGCCAGGCCGACTTCCTGCGCCTGCTGACCGTGCAGATGCAGCAGCAGGACCCGTTCGAGCCGGTCGATAACAAGGAGATGCTGGCGCAGATGGCCCAGTTCTCCTCGCTCGCCGGGACGGCAGAAACCAACACCACGCTGGAGAAGATCGTCGAGAAGCTCGACGCGCTGATCGCAGCCACCGAGGTCGACGGCGCAAGCCCGGCCGCGAACGACGCCTAATAAAGGAGCCTTCACATGTCCTTCTATACCTCGCTCAACGGCCTCAAGAACGCGCAGTCCTCGCTCGGCACGATCGCGCACAACATCGCCAACTCGGAAACCTACGGCTTCAAGCGCGGGCGCACCGAATTTGCGGAAATCGTCGCCGGGTCCGCGCTCAGCAATCCGCGTACGATCCAGGGCATCGGCTCCTCGGTCGAGGCGATCACGCAGAACTTCTCGCTCGGCCCGATCGAACAGACCGGCTCCGCGCTCGACATGGCGATTACCGGCGACGGCTTCTTCACCATGCGCGGCGAGAACGGCGGCACGCTGTATACCCGCGCAGGCTCGTTCACGATCAACGAGAGCGGCGGGATCGTCGACAATGACGGTAACCGTCTTCAGGCCTACGCGGTTGATGCCAATGGCGATCCGACCTCGAACGCGTTGCAGGATGTCCAGATTCCGGTGACCAACGCCGCCGGCGCCGAATATGCCGGGGTGACGGTGGGAAGCGACGGGGTCATCCGCGCATCCTACGCCGATGGTTCGAACCAGCCCGTCGGGATGGTCGCGCTGGCGACCTTCATGGCGCCCAACGGCCTCAAGCCGGTCGGCTCGTCCAACTGGGAATCGACCGGCTTTTCCGGCGCCGCCAGCTACGGCGAACCGGGCAACGGCCAGTATGGCGCGCTGCTGTCAGGCTCGCTGGAGCGCTCGAACGTCGATATCGCCGAGGAACTGGTCGGCCTGATCACCGCGCAGCGCAATTTCCAGGCCAATGCCAAGGCGATCGACACTGCGACCCAGATCTCGCAGACCGTCATCAACCTGCGGACCTAATCAGATGGACCGCCTGATCTACACTGCGCTTTCGGGCATGCAGGCCTCGATGGACCGCCAGCGGGCGATCGCCAGCAACATGGCGAACACCAATACGCTGGGGTTCCGGGCCGAGCTGATCGAACAGCGCGCGATGACCATCGAAGGGCACCCGAACGAGGCGCGATCGATGCAGGTCGCGCGGGTGACCGGTGCGGATATGACGGGCGGCGAAGTGATCGAGACCGGCCGCGATCTCGACCTCGCCATCGCGACCAAGTCGCTGATGGCGGTGCAGGCGGACGACGGCACCGAAGCCTATACGCGCCGCGGAGACCTCTCGATCTCCGCGACCGGGCTGCTGGTGACGGGGGACGGCCACCCGGTGTTGGGGGACACGGGACCGATCACGGTCCCGCCGGGTGGCCGCATTTCCATTTCCGAAGACGGCACGGTGACCCGCAGCGATCCCGACGCGCCCGAGGCACCGCCCGCCGAAGTGGGCCGGATCAAGCTGGCGAGCTGGGAAGGTTCGCCCATCGCCAAGGGGCTGGACGGGCTGTTCCGGGTCGAAGGCGGCGGCATCCTGCCCCTCGATGAAGAAGCGCGGGTCCACTCCGGCGCGCTCGAACAATCCAATGTGAAGCCGACCGAAGTGCTGGTCGCGATGATCGAAGAGCAGCGCCTCTTCGCCATGCGCTCCAAACTCGTGTCAACCGCGCGCCAGCTCGACGAGAGCGGCGCACAGCTCATGCGTCTTACCTAACTAGAGGATTTAGGACATGCCCACATCCGCACTCCAGGTCGCCCGTACCGGGCTCGAGGCCCAGGACGCGCGCATGCGTGTCATCGCCAACAACCTGGCCAACGTCGGCACCACCGGCTTCAAGCGCGACCGCGCCAATTTCGCGACGCTCGCCTATCAGGATGCGCGCGTCGCCGGGCAGAAGTCCTCGGGCGAGACCGCCTATGCCACCGGCCTGAACCTGGGCACCGGCGTCGCGGTCCAGTCGACCAGCCAGATCATGACGGCGGGCACGCTCGACACCACGAACAATGCCTTCGACCTTGCGCTGGACGGGGACGGCTTCTTCCAGATCGCTATGCCGGGCGGCCGTACCGGCTATACCCGCGCGGGCAATTTCACTCGCTCCGCCGAAGGCATGCTGGTCACCCAGCAGGGCTTTGCCGTGCAGCCCGAAATCACCGTGCCCGAAGGCGCGAGCGCGATCGCGATCGCCCCCGACGGCACCGTGTCGGCCACCATCAACGGCGAATCCGAACCGACCGAGCTGGGCCAGATCCAGATCGCGCGCTTCACCAACCCGTCCGGACTGCAGGCGATCGGCGACAACTTCCTCGCCGAAACCGCCGCCAGCGGCGCTGCCGAACTGGGCATCGCGGGCGAAGGCGGGCGCGGCCAGATCCGCCAGGGCATGCTGGAAGGCTCCAACGTCAACATCGTGGAAGAACTGGTCGCGATGATCGAGGCGCAGCGCGCCTACGAAATCAGTTCGAAGATGGTCTCGGCAGTCGACGAGATGCTGCGCAACGCGAACCAGACCCTTTAATCAGACCGCTCGAGGCCCGCTTTCATGAATATCCGCATCCTCCTCGCCATCCCGCTCGCCATGTCGCTCGCCGCGTGCGCGGGCGATACGCGCCCGGCCGGGTTCAGCGCCACGCTGCCCCCGCCGCCCGCCGCGCCGATGCAGCAGGTGGCCGCGGTCACCTACGGCAATGACGGCGCGATCTATCAGGCGAGCCAGGGCTACGCCCCGCTCTACAACGGCAACCGCGCCGCACGCGTGGGCGATCTCGTCACCATCGTCCTGATCGAGCGGACCAGCACGACCAAGGCGACCAGCGGCAAGACCCAGCGCGACGGCAATGCCGGGCTCGACCTGCCGGACTTCATCCCGGTCGATCCGGGCGATCTCAACGCCTCCGCCGACGCATCCTTCACCGGCGCGGGCAACGCGGCACAGACTTCCAGCCTGCGCGGCGACCTGACCGTGACCATCGCGGAAGTGCGCCCGAACGGCACCGCGCTGGTCCGCGGGGAGAAGGTCATGAACTTCAGCCAGGGCGAAGAATGGGTCCAGCTGTCGGGCATCATCCGCCTGTCCGATATCGACGCGGACAACCGCATCGCCTCGATCCGCGTGGCCGACGCGCAGATCGCCTACAGCGGCAAGGGCGCGGTGCAGCGGGCGGGCAAGCCCGGCTGGCTGTCGCGCTTCTTCTCCATCGTGTCGCCGTTCTGATCCGGAGCCCGAGAGCCATGAACCGATTCTTCCTGCTGATCGCCGCCCTGTGCGCCTTCGCCCTTCCCGCGAATGCCTCGGCAGAGCGCGTGCGCGACATCGGACAGTTCCAGTCGGTCCGCTCCAACCAGCTGACCGGTTACGGCATCGTCGTCGGACTGGACGGCACGGGCGACGACAATTTCGCCTACGCCACCCAGGCGATGCGCGGCGTTTCGGGCCGGCTCGGCCTGCAACTGCCGCCCGGCGTCAACCCGGCACTCAAGAACGCCGCCGCGGTGATCATCACCGCCGAACTGCCCGCCTTCGCCAAGCCCGGCCAGAAGATCGACATCACCGTATCGACCATCGGCAAGGCCAAGTCCCTGCGCGGCGGCGCGCTGATCCTGACCCCGCTCTACGGTGCCGACGGCGAGATCTACGCGATGGCGCAGGGCAACCTGACCGTCGGCGGTCTCGGCATCTCCGCCAATGACGGGTCCAAGCTGACCGTCAACGTGCCGACGGTGGGCCGCATTTCCGACGGGGCCAGCGTGGAGCGTGCGGTCAGCACCAATTTCGATTTTTCGGAAGTGCTGCGCTGGAACATGTTCAACGCCGACTTCCTCACCATCAGCCGCGTGCGCGATGCGATCAACGATCGATTTCCGGGCATGGCGCGGATCGAGGATGCGGTGACGCTCGCACTGATGCTGCCGCCCGGTGCCGATACCCGCGCGACGCTGATGGCCGAGATCGAGATGCTCGACATCACGCCCGCAGAGCGCGCGGCCAAGGTGATCGTCAACTCCCGCACCGGTACGATCGTGATCTCCAGCGCGGTGCGCCTTGCGCCTGCCGCAGTAAGCCACGGCAGCCTGGTGGTGCGGATCGACGAGAACCCGACGATCGTGCAGCCCGCGCCGTTCTCTCGCGGGCAGACCGCGCTGGAGCCGAACAGCAATATCGAGGCGCGCCAGAACGGCGGCTACGTGACCGCGCTGCCCGGCGGGGCCAACCTTGCCGACGTGGTCGATGCGCTCAACATGCTGGGCGCGAGCCCAGCGGATCTGGTCGCCATTCTCGACGCACTCAAACAGGCCGGCTCGCTGACCGCCGAGGTGGTGATCATATGAGCGCGCTCGCCCCGATCGATTTCTCGCTCACCCGCGCGCCGACCCCGCTGGGCGGTACGCGCAGCGATGCAGCCGATCAGCGCGCCGAGCTGCGCGAGGCGGCGCAGGCGTTCGAGGCGGTGCTGCTGCGCCAGATGCTGGCCAGCGCGCGCAAGACCGATTTCGGCGGCAACGACCTGTTCGAAGGCAGCGACGATACCTTCACCGAGATGCGCGACGAGCGCTTTGCCGATCTGACCGCGAAATCGGGCCAGCTCGGTTTCGCCGACGCGATCGAACGGCAGCTTGAACGCTTCCTCCCCGCTCAACCCGAACCGGAAGACAAGGGATAATGGCCTCCGATCTCCTCTCCATCGGCGCCAGTGGCGCACGCGCGGCACGCGCCGCGCTCGAAGTGACGGCGAACAACATCGCCAACGCGTCGAGCGATGGTTACGTGCGCCGGTCGGTCCGGATCGAAGAGGTCTCGGGCGGCAGCATCGCGGGCCGGGGCGGCGACGTATCCGTTTCCGGCTCGCGCATCGCGCAGGTCCGCCGCAACGCCGATGCCTTCCGCCAGGCGGAACTGCGCCGGACCAATGCCGACCTGCAGCGCGCGAATGTGGAGCTGGGTGGCCTGCAGAATATCGAGGCGGCGGTCGAACAGTCGGGCCTGTTCGATTCGATCGTCGAGTTCGAGGCCGCGCTGCAGCAGCTGGCGGGCGATCCGACCGACAGCGCTCGACGCGCGGCGGTGCTCGGGCAGGCGGAAACGCTGGCCAGCAAGTTCAACATCACCGCCTCCAGCCTTGCCTCGGCCGGCGAAGGCCTGCGCTTCGACGCAAACGCCGATGTCGACAACCTCAACACCTATGCCGCCGAACTCTCGCGGGTGAACCTGAGGCTGGCGCGCGCGGGCGCGGGCAGCAATGATCAGGCCGCCCTGCTCGACCAGCGCGACAGCCTGCTCGAACGGATGAGCGGCTTTGCCAATGTGAACACCTCCTTCGCGCCCGACGGGACCGTAACCGTGGCCCTCGGCGCATCGCCGGGCACCGCGTTCGTGTCCGGCGGGAACGCGGCCACGCTGACCTCAACCACGAATGCCGACGGCACGCTGGCCTTCGCGATCGACGGTGCGCCGTTCAATCCCGGCTCGGGCAGCCTGACGGGTGCATCGCTCGCGCTGAGCGATCTGGCCGCCGTCGCCACCCGGCTGGACGGCATCGCCAGCTCCATCGCCACTGCGATCAACACCGCGCAGGCCAACGGCGTCGCGCTCGACGGTACCGCAGGCCAGCCGATCTTTTCCGGCACCACCGCTGCCACGCTGCGCGTCGCGATGGCGAGTGGCGCAGGTCTCGCCACCGCCCCCGCGGGATCGCCCGCAGGCTCGCGCGACCAGCAGAACCTCGCCGAAATGCGCCAGGCGCTGAGCGCGGCCAATCCGGCCGAGGGGCTCAATTCGATCCTGTTCGACGTCTCCAGCAAGGTCGCCGGGCGCACCGTGACCCAGAGCGCGCTGGAAACCATCGCGTCCTCCGCGCGGATCGCGCTGGAAGAACAGTCGGGCGTCGATCTGGACAACGAAGCCGCCAACCTCATCCGCTACCAGCAGGCCTTCCAGGCCTCGGGCAAGGCGATGCAGGTGGCGAGCGATATTTTCGACACCCTGTTGGGGATTGGCCGATGATTAGTCTTAGCACGGGTGCCTTCTACGAACGCTCCGCCACCCAGATCGGATCGCTGCGCTCGCGCGCGGAGAGCCTGCAAAAGCAGATCGGCACCGGAGAGCGGCTAGAGCGATCGTCCGACGATCCGGTCGCCGCGGCGCGCCTGCGCATGCTCGACCGCGAGGAGCGGGTCACCGCGGTCGATACGCGCAATGCAGACCAGGCCGAAAACAACATGCGCTTCACCGACGAAGCGCTGGGCCAGATCGCGACCATGATCAGCCGCGCGCGCGAACTCGCGCTGCACGCGGCCAACGCCACCACCAGCGACGATCAGCGTGCCTCTATCGCGACCGAGCTGGATGGCCTGCGCGAAAGCCTGCTGGGCCTTGCCAATGGCCGCAATGCCTCGGGCCATTCGCTGTTCGGCGGACAGGCGGTCGGCAATGCCTATGATATCGATCCGGTGACCGGGGCGGCGACCTATGCCGGCACGCCCACGCTCGACCTGGTCGAGATCGGCGAAGGCCAGACGATCCAGCCGGGGATGACCGGGCAGGACGTGTTCGCGTTCTCCGATGCGGGCGGCGCACCGACCGATCTGTTCGCACAGCTTGCCTCGCTCAGCACCGCGCTGCGGACGGGCGGCGCTGGCGCGGCGGATGCCGCGCGCGACGCGCTGACCACGCTCGACACCGGGTTCGACAAGGTCACCACCGCGCAGACCGTGCTCGGCTCGCGCATGGCCTGGCTCGAGATCATGAGCGAGCGGCGGGTCGATAATGTCGAACGGATTACGGAAGAACGCTCGGTCATGGGCGGCGCCGATCCGGCGGTCACCATGACCCGGCTTCAGGAAATGATGACCGTGCTCGAAGCCAGCCAGGCCAGCTTCGTGCGTCTCGCCAATCTCAACCTGTTTTCGATGCTGCGCTGATCGCGCTGCTTAGGGGGATACTGATTCATGTACGCGATTATCGGCATCGTCATTCTGCTGGTCCTGGTCTTCGGCGGCTTCGTCATCAGCGGCGGGGCGATGGGCCCGGTGCTGCACGCGCTGCCCTATGAAATGATGATCATCGGCGGCGCGGCGGTCGGCGCGACCATCGCGGGCAACTCGCTCGCCCACCTGAAGGCGATCGGCGGCGCGTTCATGAAGATCTTCAAGGGCCCACAGCATGACAAGCAGGACCATATCGACGCGATCGCGCTGACCACGCAGCTGATGAAGGTGCTTAAGACGGATGGCCCGGTGGCGCTGGAAAGCCATGTCAACGAGCCCGAAAACTCAACCATCTTCAGCGCCTATCCCAACCTGATGAAGAACCACGCGCTGATCAGTCTGATCAGCGACACGCTGACGCTGCTCGTCGTCTCGTCCGGCACCCTCGAAACCCATGCGGTGGAAGAGGTGATGGACAATGCGATGAAGACCCATTTCCACGAGCTGCACGAGCCGCAGCACGCGCTCCAGACGCTGGCCGACGCGCTGCCCGCGCTGGGCATCGTCGCCGCCGTGCTGGGGGTGGTGAAGACCATGAGCTCGATCGACAAGCCGCCGGAGATCCTGGGCGAGATGATCGGTTCGGCACTGGTCGGCACCTTCCTGGGCGTGCTGCTCGCCTATGGCATGGTCGGCCCGCTCGCCACACGGCTCAAGCAGGTGATCGAGCAGGACGAACAGATCTTCCATGCGGTCAAGCAGGTGATCATCGCCTCGCTCTACGGCCACCCGCAGCCGCTGGTAGTGGAAAGCGCGCGTTCCAGCCTCGGCCACACGGTGCGCCCGGGCCTGACCGAACTGCTCGACGCGCTGCGGGGTCGCTGAGATGGCCGCCGCCAAGGGTGACAATCTCCCCCCGATCATCGTCAAGAAGGTGACAGTGGTCGAAGGCGGGCACCATGGCGGTGCGTGGAAGGTCGCCTATGCGGACTTCGTGACCGCGATGATGGCGTTCTTCCTGCTGATGTGGCTGCTGGGCGCAACCACCGAGGATCAGCGCCGCGGGCTGGCCGACTATTTCACCCCCACGCTGGTCAAGATCAAGGATAGCGGCGCGGGTGCCAACGGCCTGCTGTCGGGCGCATCACTGACCGATGTCGACGACTATCCCAACCGCCAGGGGCAGACCGGCAACAAGGGGCTGACCGTGCCGCGCGATGCGATGGGCGGGCCCAAGGAAGCCGCGCGGATGATCGAGAGGATCACCTCGCGGACCAAGGACAGGCTCGAAAAAGACCCCCGGCTCGCCAAGCTGATGAGCCAGATCAAGATGGTCGACACCACCGAAGGCGTGCGGATCGACCTGGTCGACGATGCCGACTTCTCGATGTTCAACCTGGGCACCACTGTGCTGACCCGCGACGCTGCCGAGCTGCTCGCCGCGATCGCACAGGCGATCGAGCCGGAGAAGCGCGAGATCATCGTGCGCGGCCATACCGACAGCCTGAAGTGGAAGAACCCGGGCCGGATCAACAACTGGTCGCTCTCCGCCGGGCGCGCCGAGGCGACCCGTCAGACGCTGATGAACGAGGGCATCCCCGACGACAGCTTCCGCCGGATCGAAGGGGTCGCCGATACCGAGCTGCTGGTGAAGGACAATCCGTCCGATCCGCGCAACCGCCGGATCTCGATCGTCCTCGCGAACTGAGCCACTGCACTCGCCCGTCGGCGGAGGCCCGCAAGGGAAACCACCGCCAGACGGGCGAGACAATGCTTTACCCAATCGCCCGCCGAAACCGTCTCGGCGGTTGATTGCAGGCCGTTATCGCTCTTCAAGTCACCAACGTCGTTAATGCGGATGGTAAAGATGAGCTTGCCTCGCAGCTCGTCCGCGCCCTCTGACCAGCCCCGTTCGTGAGAACCGGCAGCGGGCTGCCGTCCGGTGGCATGGGCATTCCCATCCGCGTTGCCACGGCGCACACTCCCCCTCCCCACCCGCAAGCTTGTCGAGCCGCTCACTGGTCGGCGATGTTTCGCACACGATCCCACTCGCGGCCAAGTGCCTTGGTTCGTGCTGGCTAAGCAGAAGCGCGCAACGCCACGGTGCTGCAATGGTGCCGTGCCGATCGGGAGCGGGTGAGGACACTGCGCCTCGATCGCGTCATGGCGCTGGCGATTGTTCTCCGCCGGGTGCCCTGATGCGCGGCATCGCGCTTGGCGCGTAGCGCACCGGAGCGCGCGCACCTTGCCCGACCGTGTTCCCCAGCTCGACCGGATCGCCCGCTGGGGACGGAGGGCTGCGCCGAAGCGCGAACGCTGCGCGCCGGATGCCGCCCCGGGTGCAGCGGCGGGTGCGGTCCATAAGCAAATGGCCCGCCGCTCGAAAGCGACGGGCCAGGTGCCTTTGGTTGTGGTTGGAAGTGAAAGCTTAGCGAAGCAGCGAAAGCACGTTCTGCTGGCTCTGGTTGGCCTGCGAGAGCATTGCGCCCGATGCCTGGCTGAGGATCTGCGCCTTCGCCAGTGCAGTCGTTTCGGTCGAGTAGTCGGTGTCTTCGATCCGCGAACGCGCATCGGAGAGGTTGGTGATGTTGTTGTTGAGGTTGGTGACCGCCGATTCCAGCTGGTTCTGCGAGGCACCCAGCCCAGCGCGGGTGGTCGAGACAACCTTGATCGCGGCATCGAACAGGGCGATGTCGCCAGCCGCCAGCGCGGTCACGTCGACAGCGGCGGCAGCAGCCAGATCAGCGTCGGACGTAAGGTCGGTCGAGAGGTCGATATCGACCGTGTCGCTTTCGTTGGCACCCGCCTGAATGGTCACGACGCCGGCCGTGCCCGCCGAGGCGTCGAACAACTTCTGGCCGTTGAACTCGGTGTTGCCCAGCACATTGCTGATCTGCGTGTTCAGCGCGTCCATTTCGGACTTCAGGTTGGCCAGATCGTCGGCCGAGTAGGTGTTGTTGGAAGCCTGAACGGTCAGCTCGCGCTGGCGCTGCAGCATGTTGGTCACTTCGTTCAGCGCGCCTTCTGCGGTCTGCGCCATCGAAATGCCGTCGTTCGCGTTGCGGATGCCCTGCGACATGCCGCGGACCTGCGAGGTCATCGAAGTGGCGATGGCGAGGCCGGCGGCGTCGTCCTTGGCCGAGTTGATGCGCTTGCCGGTGGACAGGCGCTCCATCGCGGTGCCCAGTGCCTTGTTGGCCGACGACGATGCGTTGGCCGCCTTCATCGCGCTGATGTTCGTGTTGATAACGCTCATTTCCAAAGTCTCCCTGACAAAAAATCGCTGCCTCGGGGTGGATCGGTTCGCAGCAGCTGGGACCAAGACCGGCAGGGAAACGAGGAAGTTAAGGGCTGCGATCGGAAAGATTCACCGTATGGGTATTTCTACCGGTGAGGAAAACACTCCGACTAAAAGTAACCATATTTTGTGCGTCCACCGGCAAAAACGTGCCTCGACCAAAGGGGCATAATAAGGGTTGAACGGGGTCAGCATGATTGGGGTTAACGAGAGCGCGCGTTTCACGCGGCAACATGGTGCCGTCGCATCGAGACTGACGGGCATCGCAACATCGCTGTTTTTCGAACGACCGGTTCTGCTGGCCGATGCAGCCGACCCCAAGAGCAGCCACGAAGGCCGCACGATCGTCATAGAACGATCAGATAGCGCCTCTATCGCGCTGGCCGGAAAGGGCGGGCACCTGACCTATAGCGATCCGGGTCACGAAACGACCATCGCCGCACTGGTCGCAATGCTGTGCGCCAATGGCGGGCCGGTCGCCGCAGATCCGGTCTCGCTCGCGGTGATTGCACTGGCAGACAGGCTCGCGCAGACCGACATTCCCGTGCTGATCCACGGGCCGACCGGCACCGGCAAGGAAGTGCTGTCCAAGTTCATCCACCAGCGCAGCGCCCGCGCCGACCAGCCCTTCATCGCGGTCAACTGTGCCGCAATCCCCGAAACGATGCTGGAAGCGCTGCTGTTCGGGCACGAGAAAGGCGCCTTCACCGGCGCCAACGCGACCGGCGAAGGCTTCTTCCGCGCCGCCGACGGCGGCACCCTGCTGCTCGACGAAATTGCCGAAATGCCGCTGTCGCTGCAGGCCAAGCTGCTGCGCGCGCTGCAGGAAGGCGAGGTGGTGCCGATCGGCGCGACCAGCCCGGTGAAGGTCGATGTGCGGGTGATCGCCTGCGCCAACCGCGACCTTCCGGGCGAAGTCGCCGCCGGGCGCTTTCGCGAAGACCTGTTCTATCGCCTCAACGTCTTTCCCATGACGCTCGCCCCGCTGGCGGAGCGGACCGGCGATATCGCCCCGCTCGCCTTCGCGATGATCCTGCGTCACCGCACCAAGGGCCAGGCGATTCCCTGGCTGTCCGAAGCCGCGCTCGCCACGCTCAAGGCGCACAAGTGGCCGGGCAATGTCCGCGAGCTTGAAAACGTCATCCGCCGAGCGCTGCTGCTTTCCTCGGGCAAGGACTCGATTGCGAACGAACATATCGTGTTCGACACGCCGGTCCGGTCGGTAGCCGCGCAGGAACGCGCCGAACCGCAGAGCCAGCCGCCGGTCTATCAGGGGGTCTACGAAGTCCCACCGAGCGGTGCGCGCAGGCTGTCCAAGATCGTCCGCGAATCCGAAGCCAACGCGATCATGCAGACGCTCGATGCGTGCAACGGCCGCCGGGCCGAAGCCGCCAAGCAGCTCGGCATCTCCGAACGCACGCTGCGCTATCGCCTCGCCTCCTTCCGTGAGGCCGGCATCGCCGTGGGAGGCGCACGATGAACCCCGTATCCGGCAATGGTGGCGGCGCGATCGATCAGGTGATGGCGCTGCGCCAGCAGATCATAGACCGCACACAGGTGCTGCAGGAGCTGCACCAGGACAAGACTGCCGCGCCGACCGAGGCGCAGCCCGCACAGGATAATGGCGGGTTCGCGGATTCGCTGCGCAGCGCGCTCGACGGCGTCAACGCCGCGCAGACGCGCTCGGGCGAGATCACCGCCGCCTACGAACGCGGCGAAGAAACCGACATCGCCAAGGTCATGCTCGCCCGCCAGGAGTCGGGCGTGGCCTTCGAAGCAACCCTGCAGGTGCGCAACAAACTGCTCAGCGCCTACCAGGAAATCATGCGGATGGGGGTCTGATAGATGGCCGGTCTGGTTCCCGCCAACGCGCCGCAAGGCGCTGCTGGGTCTCATCCACCCGGTCAAGGCTCCGTGCTGGAGCCGCTGATGAACGGCCAGGGCAATATGGGCCAGCGCGCCCGTGCCTTCGCCGCGCAGCCGGTCGTGAAGAAGGCCCTGCCGTGGTTCGTCGGCATGGCCGGGCTCGGCATTGCCGCGCTGCTGTGGGCGACCCTCGCCCCCGGCCCGCAACGCGTGCTCTATTCCTCGCTCGACGATGCGAGCCGGGCCTCGGTGGTCGCCACGCTCGACCAGGCGGGGATCGACTACCAGATCAATAACGACACCGGCGCGCTCAGCGTGAGCGAGAGCGATCTGTATCGCGCGCGCATGGTGGTTGCCTCCAACGGTTCGATCGCCGCGCCGGAAACCGGTGCCCAGATGATCGAGAACCTGCCGCTGGGCGCCAGCCGCACGCTGGAAGGCGACCGCCTGCGCGCCGCGCAGGAACGCGAGCTGATGCTGACGATCCAGGAAATCGACGGGGTCGAGAGCGTCCGCGTGCATATCGCCAAGGCGGAACGATCGGTCTTCGTACGCGAGAACGTCGCGCCTTCGGCCTCGATCATGGTCCGGATGGCTCCGGGCCGCGAACTCGCCGAAAGTCAGGTCTCCGCGATCGTCAACCTCGTCGCCGGATCGGTGCCGGGCCTCTCGCCCGATGCGGTGCGCGTGGTCGACCAGCACGGCAAGCTGCTGACCGACAAGCGCGAGGGTGCTGGCAACGAACGGCTCGACCTGCAGACCCAGATGGAAGCCAAGCTGACCGCGCAGGTCGACCAGTTGCTCTCCCCGATGATCGGGGCGGACGCCTTTTCCAGCCAGGTCCAGGTCGAACTCGACATGAACGAGGTCACCTCGGCGCGCGAAAGCTATGACAAGGACGGCGCGATCCGCCGCGAGACGACGCAGCAAAGCTCGACCTCGCAGGCTCCCGCCGCGGGCATCCCGGGGGCGACGGCCAACACCCCGCCCGCCGATCCGCAACTGGCGGACCGCGCACCGCAGGATACCCCGCCCGCCGACGGCGCGCAGACGATGGGCGACACCTCCGCATCGCGCACCTACGAACTGGGCCGCGAAGTCTCGGTCTCCAACCTCACCCCCGGCGCGCTCAAGCGGGTTTCGGTCGCGGTTGCAATCGACAAGAACGCGATGGCCAATGCCAATGCCGCCGACATCAAGAAGATCGAGGAACTGGTTTCCGCAGCGGTCGGCGCGCAGGATGCGCGCGGCGACAAGGTCACCGTGATGATCCGCCCCTTCACCGAAGCGGTGGTCGACAAGCCGGCCTTCTACGAGACCGGCTGGTTCGCGATGGTCGTGCGCAACGCGGTCGCCCTGCTCGCCGTGCTGCTGGTGCTGCTGCTGGCGGTTCGCCCTGCGCTCAAGATGCTCAAAGGCAAGGGAACAAAGGGCGACAAGGCAGGCGCAGACGCAAACGCCGCCAATGGCGCGGCGCAGATCATGCTGCCTGCCAGCGGGTTCGACCGGGAAGACCTCGACGCGCAGATCCAGCTCGCCCAGCGGATCGCGCGCGAGCAGCCCGACGACGCGGTACTCGCGCTCAGGCGCATGCTCGCCGAGCCGGTGACGAGTGAGGCCGCACGATGAGCGATCTCGCCGCCACCCCGGCCACGGGCCCGACCGCAGGGATCGACCGGGCCGCGATCATGGTCATGCTGATGAACGAGGAGGACGCCACCGGCATCCTCTCGCAACTCGCGCCGGAGGAACTGCGCCAGCTCGCCGCACGCATGTGCAGCCTGGGCGAGATCGACCCGAGCGCCATTGCCGAGGCGATCTCCGGCTTCTCCCGCTCGATCGACAATGGCAGCATCTCCGCCCACGGGCGGGTCCACAGCGTCAAGCGGATGCTGACCAGCGCGGTCGGCGACATGAAGGCCGACAGCCTGATCCGCCAGGTCGCACCCGACCAGAAGGAAGAACCTTCCGCCGCGCTCGGCATCCTGCGCTGGCTCGATCCGGAGGTCATCGCCGACCTGCTGGTGGACGAGCATCCGCAGGCGATCGCGGTGCTGCTGCTGCAGCTCGATACCGATACCGCCGCCGCCGCGCTGGCCGCGCTGCCGCGCGAACTGCACACGCCGGTGCTGCACCGGGTCGCGCGGCTCGGCCCGGTGTCGCGTCAGGCGATCACAATCCTGGAAGAGACCATCGATGCGATGATCGAGAAGCTGCACGGCTCGGTCCCCATCACCATGGGCGGGGTCAAGGAAGCGGCCGAGATCATCAACCGCGCGCATCGCAGCGTGGAAAAGGAAGTGATGCCCAAGATCGGCAAGATCGACAAGGTGCTCCACCAGCAGCTCGAACACGAGATGTTCAAGTTCGAGCACCTCTTCACGCTCGACACCAAGCAGATCGGCACGCTGCTGCGCGAAATCGAGAACGAGACGCTCATCAATTCGCTGCGCGGGCTGGACGAGGAGGATCGCGAGATCTTCTACGCCGCGATGTCAACCCGCGCGGCAGACGGCCTGCGCGACGAGATCGAGACCATGGGCCGGATCAAGCGCGCCGATGTCGATTCCGCACAGCGCGAGGTGATCGCGATCGCCAAGCGCCTGATCGCCGACGGCGATCTGATCATGGGCGATGCCGACGATGACTACGTATAGGCTGCCGGTCACCCAGCTGCGGGAGCGGCGCGGGTTCACCCCCAACGCCACGTTCCGGGGCGCGCACACGCAGGCGCAGCCCGCCTATGCCGCCAATTCCGATGCGCCTGCAAAGAGCGATCCGGTGGCCGAGGCGCATGCGAGGGGATACGAAGAAGGCCGCGACGCTGCGATGCGCGAAATGGCCGCGATCCGCGCGGAGGAAGACGCCGCGCGCGCAGCGATCACACTCGCCTTCGCGCGCTTCGACGAGGACAGCGCGCAGGCGCTGCGCGAACGCCTGCAGGAAACCGTGATCGCGCTGTGCGAGGATGCGGTGCTGCCGCTCGCGCTCGACACCGAAGGGCTTGCCCGCCGGGTGGAGGCCGCCGCCGCGCTGCTCCAGCGCAAGACCGACGAGCGCGTGATCCGGATCCATCCGACCGACCTCGCGCTGGTCCAGCCGCTGGTCGATCCTGCGCTGACCCTGCTGGCTGATCCGTCGATCGAACGCGGCGGGCTGCGGATCGATACCGAGGACGGCGGGGTCGAGGATGGCCCCGGCCAGTGGCGCCAGGCGATCGCCGAAGCGCTCTCGCAATGCTGAAGGCCCGGTAATGCTGAACCTGATCGACGAGACGCTTGGCGATTTTTCCGGCGGGTCGGTCGACCTCGCCCCGCGCCGCTTCGGCCGCGTGGCCGCCTGCGATGGCGGGCTGATCGAGGTCAGCGGGCTGGGCGTGCCGATCGGCAGTGTCTGCTTGATCGTCCATGGCGGCGGGCAACGCCATTTTGCCGAGGCGATCGGCTTTCGCAACGGCAACACGATCATGATGATGCTGGGCGACACCGTGCTGCTGCGCCCGGGCGCGATGGTCCGCCCCGAAGGGCGCCCCGGGATGGTCCCGGTAGGGCGCGAATTTCTGGGGCGCGCGGTCGATGCGTCGGGCCAGCCGATCGATGGCGGCGGGCCAGTGCTCGCACGGCGCGAATGGCCCGCAGGCGGGTGGCGGACCGGCGCGCTCGACCGGGCGAGCGTCTCCCAGCCATTCGATACCGGCATCCGCTCGCTCAACGCGCTGACCACGCTCGGCGTGGGCCAGCGCGTGGGGATCATGGCGGGATCGGGCGTCGGCAAATCGGTGCTGATGGACATGATCGTGGGTGGCGCGGAAGCCGACGCGATCGTGGTCGGCCTGATCGGCGAGCGCGCGCGCGAAGTCTCGGACTTCGTGTCGCGCCACATGAACGGCCCTGCGGGGGAGCGGACCGCGATCGTCGCGGTGCCTGCCGATCATGCGGCCAACCTGCGCCTGCGCGGTGCTATGCTGGCGACCTCGATCGCCGAAGAAATGCGCAGCCAGGGCAAGAAGGTGCTGCTGATCCTCGACAGCCTGACCCGCGTGGCCCACGCCGCGCGCGAGATCGGAATGCTGCTGGGCGAGCCCGGCGCGGCGCGCGGCTACCCACCCTCTGCGCTTTCGACCATCACCAAGCTGATTGAACGCGCGGGCAATTCCGCCGAGACCGGCGGGGCAATCACCGGGATCTACACCGTGCTCGCCGATGGCGACGACCAGAACGATCCGGTGGTCGATACCGCCCGCTCGATCCTCGACGGGCATATCGTGCTCTCGCGCGACATCGCCCAGCGCGGGCGCTACCCTGCGGTCGATGTCGGCGCGTCGCTCAGCCGCGTGATGAACGACATCGTGCCCCCGGCGCATGTCGTCGCGGCACGCAAATTCCGCGCGCTCAACGCCACTTACGAGGAAAACCGCGATCTGGTGCTGATGGGTGCCTATCGTCCGGGGCAGGACGCAACGCTCGACAAGGCGATCGCGATGCACGCCGGCATGTCCGCCTTCCTCGGCCAGGATATCGCCGAACATGTCGGGCTGTTCGAGGCGGTCGGCCAGCTTGAGGAGCTGATGGCGGATGACGCCTGAGCAGCGCCGCTACAGGCGGACCCGGCTGATCGAGAGGGTCCGCACGGTCGAACAGCGCCAGTCCGCGCTCGCCGCTGCGGAGGCGGAGGCCCAGCGCGCCCGGCTCGACGCGGTGTCGGCCAAGACCCGTGCGCTGGCCACCCACTACGCCTCGCTGACCGACGCGACCGATGCGCAGAGCCTGCGCCGCTCGGGCGCGATGAGCAGCCAGCTGCGCGATCTGAGCGCGACGGCGGAACGTCACGCCCGCGATGCGCGCAACCAGTCCGAGGCATCGCTCGCCGCGCTCGCCCAGACCGAACGCCGCCGCCGCCGTGCGGAAGAGGATTACCGGGCCGCCGCGTCCACCTTGCGGGAAAAGCTGGCCGCGCGCTGAGCGCCCGATTCCCGCCCCTTCCCCGCTTTGGCACGCATCTTGAATAGCGCGTGCGGAACTGGAGACGGGAACCCCAATGACAGCGCTATTCCTAGACCTCGGCATCGCCAAATCGACCCGCATTCCCGGCTTCCCGCTCGACGGGCTGCCACCGCTCGAGCCGGGCGGCACGCTCCGCGGTGCCTTCGCCGAGGCGCTGGGCAAGGCGGCCACAGAAAGCGATGCAGAGGGCGCGGATGCGCCGGTTGAGGGCGGTGGCGGCGATGACGCCCTGCCCGACGGGGCCGACCCGCAGGCGCTGGCGAGCGACGCTGGCGGGCTGCCGATAGCGGTCGCCATTCCCACCACTTCTAGCACGCCCAACATCGACACCGCGACGCCGAGCGAGACCGGCAAGGCCACGGCAATTGCCGCAGCACCCGGCAAGACCTTGCCGGATGCGCAGCCCGATATTGCCGTTGCCTCGCCCATTTCGCCCACGGAGAGCGACGGCGCTGCAAAGGCAGAGCCGACACAGGACGGCGCGGCGACGACGCAGCAAGGCACCGGTGCGGCGCAACCGCTCGCGCTGCTGGCGATGCGCGGGCTGACGATACCTGCGGGCGCAACGGGCTCCGCGCAGCCCGGCGGCGATCAGGCAGCTGGTGCCTCCCCCGCCGGTCGTACAGCGGGTGCCGCAGGCACCGCCACCGCGCTCGATCCGACGGCGCTGGCCACCAGGGGAGAGGAGGGCTCCGCCCCCGGCGAGGGCAAAGGTGAGAGCAAGGGCGACGGCGCGCAGCGCGGCGATGCGAAGGGCGAGGCGGCAGGTCGGCTCGCCACGAAACTCGCCTCCACCGCCGCCTCCGGCAAGGCCGATACGGACGGCGCGCAGCAGGGCTTCAGCATCAACGTGCGCGCCGCCGAGCGGGCCGGTGCGACCGATGGTCAGCAGGCAGGCACATCCTCACCCACCGGCACCGCCGCGCTCGTCGCGGGTGCCGCGCCCGGAGCCGCAACGCACGCGCCGCTGGGCGCTACGAGCGGCACCGCCAACGCCATGCCCGGCTTCCCGGAACTGGCCGCGCTGGTCGACCGGATCGCCGCCGCGCGCGACAGTGCGGGCGGTGGCAGTGCGACCGTCTCGCTCGCGCACAAGGAACTCGGCAATCTGTCGCTGACCTTTGAGACCAGCGGCCGCACGCTGGATGTGCAGGTCTCCGCACAGGACAATGAAACGCAGCGATCGCTCGCCGCGGCGCTCGCCGCCGACCGCCCGCATATCCGCGCGCCGGAAGCGCAGCAGGCCCCGCCCCAGCAGCACCAGCAGCAGGCGGGCGCGCAGGGTGGCAGCACGACGCACGGCGGCCAGGCCGATGCGCGCCACTCCGGCGCTGCGGGCGATGGCCAGTCCGACCGGCGCGACAATGCGCGTCAGGCGGGCCGCGACACCGGCCCCGGCGCAGGCTCCGGCCAGCCCGGCTCGGGCCCGAAATCCGACGGCGGAATTTACGCCTGATTAACCATCAGAACCTAGACGGAATTAACCATGAGCAACGACGCCCAGACGACCGCTGACGACGCGCCCAAGAAGAAGAAGGGCGGCTTCATGAAGATGCTGCTGATGGCCATCGTCCTGCTCGGCGCAGGGGGCGGCGGCACCTATGCCGCCTTCGCCACCGGCATGATCGGCGGCGCCGCCGAGAAGAAGGAAGACACCGGCCCCGAATACGTGCTGAAGGGCGAGGAAGACCCCTACGCCGTCAAGAGCGAGAAGGGCGAGGAAGAGGGCAAGGTCGTCCACGGATCGGGCGGCAGCAAGTACCGCACCGCCTATTACGAATTTCAGGACGAATTCACCTCCAACCTCGCGGGCGGAATGGACCTCGTCCAGATCAGCCTCGCCGCCTCGACCCATAAGGACGGGCGCGTGCTGATGTGGCTGCACGACCATGAACTTGCGATCCGCTCGCGCATCCTGGTCGAACTCGCCTCCACCGATGCCGCCGACCTTTCCAGCGCACAGGGCAAGGAAAAGCTGCAGCAGCGCCTGACCAAGGCGATCAACGACGAGCTGATCGCGCACGAAGGCTTCGGCGGGGTCGACAACGTCTATTTCCGCTCGCTGATCATCCAATGATCGAAACCGCGGCACCCTCCGGCACCCGCACCGCGCAGCACTGCGAGCAGCTGCTGTCGAACTCGCTCGAGACGATCGACGTCGCGGGCGACTTCGCACGGCTCGGTACCCGGCTCGCCCGCGCGCTCCAGCCGCGCTTCGCCGCGCTGTTCGATACCCGCAAGCTCGAAGTCGAACTGGTCGACACCGCCTCCTGCGCGGCGGACGCGCTGGGGGAGACGCTGGGTTCGGGGATGCACCACGCGCGTTTCGCGCTGCCGGTGAAGGGGCTCGGCATCCTCGCCAGCGCCAAGATCGGCGCGCTGATCGGCGAATTCGACCGGATGCTGGGTGGTGACGGCGATGCGCCCGAAGACGCACGCGTCCTGCCCGCCTCCGCCGATCGCTTCTCGCGCCAGATCGAAGGCGAAGTGCTCGCCGCCTGTGCAGAGGCCAGCGGCCGGGACGATCTGGCCGCTGCAGCCCGCGGGACTGTGCTGCGCCAGATCGTGCCGTCCTCGGCGCAGGCGCCGGTCCACCTGGCGACCTTCGCGGTCAGCCGGCCCGATACACCCAAGTTCATGCTCACCATCGCGGTGTGCGAGACCACCTTCGTCCAGTTCGCGGGTGAGGCGCCCGGGGGCAAGCCGGTCCGCCGCACGCTGGGCGAACTGCCGCTCGACCGCTCGCCGCTCGCCCATGTCGAGATGACCGCGACCGCGACGCTGGTCGACATGACGCTGCCGCTGCACCGGATCGCCGGATTGCAGGTCGGCGCGCTGCTGCCGGTCTCGATCCATCGCAGCGTTCCGCTGTCGATTGCCGACATCACCATCGCCCTCGGGGCGGTGGGCGCGCTCGACGATCGGGTCGCGCTCGAAATCCACTACACCGCACTTGCGAAGGACATCTAAGCCATGACCATGCCATTCGATGGCTACGGCCTGATCCAGGAAATCGACGTTCGCCTGACGGTGGAGCTGGGACGCAAGAACCTGCCGCTGCGCGAGATAATGGCGCTGGGCGAGAACAGCCTGGTCGAACTGGACCGGCTGACCGACGAGCCGCTGGACATCATGGTCAATGGCCGCCTGATCGCGCGCGGCGAAGTGGTCGCGCAGGGCAATCGCTTCGCGATCCGCATCCTCGAACTCTCCGGCGCGGGCGCACCTGCGTCCACCCCGACCAGCGCGCCGCAGCCGACCGTGCGCGGCGCGGACGGCGCACCGATCCAAGACCGGCGCGCACCGCCGCCCACGGTGGAGCAGCTGTAATGCTGCTCTACATCCTCAAGCTGCTGATCCTGCTGCCGCTGATCGGTCTGATGATCTGGGGCAGCCTGAAGCTGGCCAAGCGGATGCAGGGCCAGCTGGGCGCACCCGGCGGTGGCGGGGAAAAAGCGGTCCGCATCGTCGAGACCACCATGCTCTCCCCCACCCTGCGGCTCGCGGTGATCGAGTTTCACGGGCGTGAGATCCTCGTCTCCACCTCCAAGGGCGGGCTGACCCGTCTGGCCGAGGCTCCGGCGCGCGCCAAAACGCCCGCTACCGCTAGCGACATGGGCTCCACGACCATCGCACAGGAGCACGCTGCGTGATCGCACGCCTCGCCAGATGGGCCGCCACGCTCGGCGCGCTCGCCTATACCGGGATCGCGCAGGCGGCCACCGCCGTGCCGACCGACAGTGCCGCCGCAGGCGCGCTCGACCGCGCATTCGGCGAGCTTGGCGGCGCGGGCGGCGAACCGCTGAGCCTCTCGCTCCAGCTGCTGCTGGTGATGGGGCTGCTGACCTTCCTGCCCGCGATCCTGCTGATGATGACCAGCTTCACGCGGATCATCGTGGTGCTGGCGATCCTGCGGCAGGCGCTGGGCCTGCAACAGTCGCCGCCCAATCAGGTGCTGATCGGGATTTCGCTGTTCCTCTCGCTGTTCATCATGGCCCCGACGCTGGACCGGGTAAACACCGCCGCGATCGAGCCCTATTCTGCCGGGCAGATCAATGCCGAGGTCGCGATCGAGCGCGCCGGGGGCGAATTTCACAAATTCATGATCCGCCAGACGCGCGAGAACGACCTGCAGATGTTCGCCGACATCGCCAATGCGCCCAAGTTCGCCAGCCCGCAGGACGTGCCCTTCTCGATCCTGCTGCCTGCCTTCGTGACCAGCGAGCTGAAGACCGCGTTCCAGATCGGCTTCATGCTGTTCCTGCCCTTCCTCGTGATCGACCTCGTCGTATCCTCCGTCCTGATGAGCCTGGGGATGATGATGATGAGCCCGATGCTCGTTTCGCTGCCTTTCAAGCTGCTGCTGTTCGTCCTGGTGGACGGGTGGTCGCTGCTGATGGGCTCCCTCGCCTCAAGCTTCGTGTGAACCTGACCAATGGATGAAATGTCCGTCCTTCTCTCGCTGGCCGACCGGATGCTGTGGACCACCGCGCTGGTCGCCGCGCCGATCCTGCTCGCCGCGCTGGGCCTGGGCCTGGTGATCGGGCTGATCCAGGCGGCGACCTCGGTCAACGAACAGACGCTGACCTTCGTCCCCAAGCTGGCGGCGGTGGCTTTCGTGCTGGTCGTGCTGGGCGCATCGATGATGGCGCTGGTGACCGATTTTACCCAGGACATCTTCGTCGAGATCGCCCGGATCGGGGATTAGAGCAGCGCCATGATCGCGCTCGATTTCGGACTTGGCGGTTTCGAGGCCGACATCTGGCGGGTCGTGTTCCTGATGACCCGGGTGGGTGCCGCGCTGCTCGCCGCGCCCTTCTTCGGCGCGTCCAACGTGCCGGTGGTCGTCCGCATCTCCTTCACCGGCGCGATGGCGATCTTCATTTCGATCTGGCTGCCCGAAGTCGCCACGCCCCCCGCCCTGCTGACGCTGGACGGCATGCTCGCGCTGGCGGGTGAGGCGCTGGTCGGCCTGATGCTGGGCTTCGTCCTGCAGATCGCCTTCGCCGCGCCGACCATCGCCGCCGAAGTGATCGGCGGCAGCATGGGGCTGAGCATGGCGACCACGACCGATCCCAATGGCGGCGGCAGCACCACCGCCTTCGGCCAGTACTTCATCATCGTGCTGACGCTGATCTTCCTGGCCACCAATGCTCATCTGCACTGGCTCGCGCTGGTCACCGAAAGCTATCGCGCGTTCCCGCCGGGCCAGACGTGGATCGGGCCCGAGCGGTTCGAGACGATCTTCATGTTCGGCGGCACTTTGTTCGAAACCGCGCTGCGGATCGCGCTGCCGGTCACCCTGATCCTGCTGCTGGTCCAGATCGTCACCGGCATCCTCAGCCGGTCGGCCCCCTCGCTCAACCTGTTTGCGCTGGGCCTCCCCGCGGGCGTGCTCGCGGGCATCGCCGCGCTGATCATCGCCGCCCCGCTGATCTACGATCAGTTCACCGATCTGGTGCAGGTCGCGCTCGCCCAGGCCGAAAGCGTGATGGCATCATGAGCGAGACCGCGGGCGAGAAGACATTTGCGCCAACCGAGAAGCGCCTGCGCGATGCCGCGAACAAGGGCGACGTGCTGCGCTCGAAGGATCTGGGCACGGCAGCGGTCATGCTGGTCGGAGCGGCCTGGCTCGCCTTTGCCGGACCTTGGCTGCTGAGCGAAATATCCAACCTGCTGCGCGAAAGCTTCCAGTTCGATTCGAGCGAGATCGTCGATTTCCGGCCCGACCGGCTGATGATCGAAGGGCTGACCGCCGCGCTGCCGCCGATCTTCGCGCTCGCGGTGCCGGTGATCATCGTCACCCTGCTCAGCCAGCTGGCATTCGGGCGCGGGCGGTTCGTCGCCAAGAACCTCGAATTCAAGCACACCCGGATCAACCCGGCCTCGGGCCTCAAGCGGATGTTCGGTCCCAACGGGCTGATCGAGATGGGCAAGGGCATTCTCAAGGTGGTGCTGCTGGGCGGGCTTGCGGCGCTGTGGTGGAGCTATTCCTACGAGAACCTGCTGGGTCTGGGGCGCGGCAACCTGTCGCAGCAGCTGACCACCGCGTGGTGGTCCGTCATCTCGCTGTTCCTCGTCCTGTGCGGCGGGCTGGTGGTGATCGCGGCGGTCGACCTGCCGATCCAGTGGGTCCGCCGGAACAAGAAGCTCAAGATGAGCCATCAGGAAATGAAGGACGAGAACAAGGAGAGCGAAGGCTCCCCCGAAGCGAAGTCCGCGCGCCGCCAACGCCAGCGCGATATCGCCGCAGGCTCGGTCTCGGGTGCGATGCGCGAGGCGCAGTTCGTGATCACCAACCCGACCCACTTCGCGGTTGCGCTGACCTACGACCCGGAAAAAGCCTCCGCCCCGATCGTGCTCGCCAAGGGGCGCGGGGAGAAGGCGCTGGCGATGAAGGAGCTGGCGCGCGAATTCGGCCTGCCCACGCTCGAATATCCGCAGCTCGCGCGCTCGGTCTATTTCACCAGCCGCGAACGGCAGGTTATCTGCGAGGATCTGTACGGCGCGATCGCTGCCGTGCTGGCCTATGTCCTGTCACTCAAACGCGGCGAAATGCCGCCGCTGCCCGCGATCGAGGTGCCCGTCGCGCTGCGCTTCGATGCGGATGGGCGGCTGAACTAGCGCGCCCTTCCCGGGCACCCCGGTGGCGGCAGAAAAATACCGCCGCCAGCCATTAAGTCGCGCCGCGCCCTGCCGTTCTTGCAGGTGATGGAAACGACCCGCCCCGCCTCCGCCTCCTCGATCGCGACCCGTCTGGGCGTCGGCAGTGGGACCGATATGGTCGCGCTGGCGGAAGATCTGGCACGCGCGCAGTTCGAACCGCGCCAGCAGCGGCTGGAAAGCCGGTCCGAAGTGCTCGAGCGGCAGATCTCGCTCGCCTCGACGCTGCGCAACATGCTGTCGGGCTTCGCCAGCGCGCTGGGCGACCGGGTCCGCACCGGCGACCTCTCCGCCCAGCCCAGCATCGCCAACTCGGCCATCGCCCGGGTTTCCGCCCCGGTCGGCACCGCGGGCAAAGGCACCTATTCGCTCGAAGTGACGCAGCTCGCCAAGGCGCAGACCCTCGCCGGGCCGGCTTTTTCCGCCGCGACCGACACGGTCGGCGCGGGGCAGCTGACGATCCGCTTCGGCGCGACCGACAATGCAGCCTTCACCGCAGACGCGTCCAAGGACGCGGTCACCATCGACATCGCGGCTGGCGCAACGCTGGCCGATGTGGCGAAGGCGATCAACGCCAAGGGATCGGGCGTCACCGCCTATGTCTCGCAAACCACCAGCGGCGCACAGCTGGTCCTCAAGGGGCCAGAGGGCACCAATAACGGCTTCGTGATCGAGGCGAACGAGGATGCGGCAAATCCCGGCCTCGCCAATCTCGCCTGGGCACCCGGAGACGATCCTGCGCGCCTGCTCGCGACCTCGGGCGATGCCGCCTACAAGCTCGACGGGCTGGAGCGCACCAGCCCCGGCAATAAAATCGAAAATGCCGCGCCGGGCCTCTCGCTCGACCTGACCGGGACCAACCCGGGCAACCCGACCACGATCGGCTTCGGCGATCCCAAGGCGGCGGTCATCAGCGCGATGACCGATATCGTCGGCGCGCTGAACGAGATTGCGGGTGAGCTGAATTCGGCGACCGACCCGCTGACCGGCGACCTCGCTCGCGATTACGGCGCGCGTGCGCTGCGGCGCGAATTCTCCTCGCTCGGCAGCAAGGTCATCATGCCCAACGCCGCCGAGGGCACTCCGCGCACGCTCGCGGAGCTCGGTCTCGGCATCCAGCGCGACGGCACTTTCAAGCTCGACAGTGCACGGCTGGAACAGGCGCTTGCCAAGGACCCGGAAGCGGTCGCGGCGATGTTCACACCCGGCATCAACGGGATCTTCGCAACGATCGACCGGATCGCGCGCAACAACGCGATGTCGAGCGACCCCGGCTCGCTCGCCGGATCGGTCTCGCGCTACACCGCGCTGTCGCAGGATCTCAGCGAAGACCTTACCGAACTGGCCGAGAAACAGGAGGCGCTGCGCTCCTCCATGGTGGCCCGTTTCTCCGCCTCGGAAGCCCGCATCACATCCTCACAATCGACTCTGGACTTCCTCAAGAGCCAGATCGAAGTGTGGAATTCGCAGCGTAACTGATCATGCTGGCCGCCAACCGACCCCGCGACGCCTATCGGCAAAGCAATTTCGACGCCCGCATCAAGGGCGGCACGGCGCAGGATATCGTGGTCTATTGCCTCGACGAACTCGCGCTCACCATGGGCATGCTGCGCCAGGCGGACCTGCGCGGCAACCGTGCGGGGCGCAGCGAATCGATTACCCGGGGCATTGCGATCCTCACCGCGCTGGAAATGGGCGTCGACCGCGATACCGAACTCGCCGGCAGCCTGCTGCATTTCTACGAGGGCGCGCGCCACCTCCTGCTGGCCTCGGCCGCAAACACCGATGTGGCCGCGATCGAGCAGCTGCGCGCCGATGTGATCGAGATCCGCGACGCACTGCGCAGCGCGATCTGATTAACCCTTTTCGGACCCATCTTCCCCGCGCCCTGACGGCCACGGATTGACAAACTCCGGGCCGCATCCGAACATTGCGCAGCCTGCAAGGCATTGAACTCTCGCACATTTGCGGCCCGATAGGGTATCCGCAGCGCAGGGCCAGCCGATGGGGGGGCGTTAAGGATCATGGGGCCGGGATGGACAATGTCTTCGTAATCGACGGAAATGGGGAACGACGGGCCGAGATCGGCCACGTGCTGATGGAAGGGGGCGGCCATGCCGAACCCTTCGAGACAATCGACGAATTTCTCGCCTTCGGCTCGAACGAGGGGACCGCGCTGGTCAGCGACGAAGACGGCGCGGCGATCCGCCTGTGCGAGAAGATGCGCGACAAACCGCGGCTGGTGCCGGTCGTCGGCTATGCGCTTTCGCCCGACATCGGCCAGGTGGTTGCGGCAATGCAGGCCGGCGCGGTCAGCTATCTCGGCTGGCCGTTCACACGGACGACCCTGACCGAGGAACTGGCGCGGATCGCGCCGATGGTGAAGCGCACCCTGGCCGAACAGCGGCGACGCGCACACGCCAGCGCGCTGCTGGCCGGGCTGACCGCACGCGAGCGCGAGGTGCTGGTCAGCCTGACCACGCTGGGCACCAACAAGGCAATCGCCAAGGAGCTCGATATCAGCCCGCGAACGGTGGAGAAGTATCGCGCCACTATCCTGGTTCGGCTGGGCGTCGAAAACAGCGCGCAGGCGATCAGGGTCGCGGTCGAAGGCGGGGCGTTGCAAGCCGCGCAGCTGGTCGGTTCGTCCAGCGCCTCCACCGGTCGGGTCGCGGTCGGCGACGTGATCGGTTAGCTGCGAAGCCCGCTCATTCGGCGAGCTTTGCGTGCTCTTCCAGCACCGCGTCGCTATGCGTGGCGACGCCCTGCCGCTTGCGCATCACATCGAATAGGATCGCCTTGATCAGCGCGATCGTCATCAGCACGACCACCACCGAGAAGGGCAAAGCCCCGATAATCATGGTCGTCTGCAGCGCATCGATCCCGCCCAGGATCAGCATGCTCGCAACCACCAGACCGATCGCAACGCCCCAGAAGAGCACATGCCGCCGCCGCGTATTATCGTCTTCGCCTGCGGCATTGATCGTGTTGACGATCAGGATCGCACTGTCGGCGGAGGTGACCAGATAGGTCATCAGCAAGACCACCACGAGGATCGAAACCAGCGTGGCGAAGGGCGCGCTCAGCATCACCGACAGGGTCGCGTAGAGCTGGTCGGAGATCGACGCGCCGAGGATCGACCCGTCGGCCGCGCCGCTCAGCTCCAGCTCGATCGCAGTGCCGCCGATCAGGGTCATCCAGACGAACCCCATCAGCGAGGGGACCAGCACCACACCGAGGACGAATTCGCGAACCGTACGCCCGCGCGACACGCGGGCGATGAACATGCCCACGAAGGGCGCAAATGCGATCCACCACGCCCAGTAGAACACCGACCAGTCGAGCTGCCATTGCGCCAGCGCGTCGCCCGTCGGCGTCCCGTCGGGTGACAGCACCATCAGCGCGAGCGATGGCAGAGCGACCACATAGTCGATCAGCCCCAGTCCCAGGCTCTCAAGGCCGAACACCCCCGCCCCGAACACCAGGAAGATCGCCAGCAGTACGAAGGACAAGCCCAGATTGAGGTTGGACAGCCATCTGATCCCCGCGCCCACGCCCGACAATGCGGACAGGGTCGAAGCGCCCAGCAGGAAGATGACTGCAAGGATGATCGCCATCGCAGAGGCGCTGCCGTCGGCCAGCATCAGCCAGTCGCCCATCCCCAGCCGGTCCAGCCCGGCGACGAATTGCTGCACCCCGAGGCCCAGCGTGACCGCCACACCCAGGATCGTCGCGACCACCGCGACGAAGTCCACCGTGTGGCCCGCAAAGCCCGACATCCGCTCTCCGAACAGCGGGGTCAGCGCGCTGCGAATGGTCAGCGGCAGGCCGCGACGATAGGAAACATAGCCGACTGCAAGGCCGACCAGCGCATAGGTCGACCACGCGGCAAAGCCCCAGTGGAAAAATGTGTAAACATAGCTCGGCCGCACGTTCGCGGCGGAAACAGGCTCCACCAACCCCCTGATGGTTTCCGGATTGCTCTGGAAATGCGCCAGCGGCTCGCCCGTCGAATAGGTCAGCAGGCCGATCCCGATGCCTGCGCCGAACAGCATGGCGAACCATGAAAACGCGCCGAATTCGGGCTTCTCGCCCGGCGCGCCCAGCCGTAGCGTGCCCGATTGCGGCAGAATGGCGAGCACCACCGCGACCAGCGTGAGAAACGCGACGAGGTACACATACCACCCGGCGAAGGCGGCGATGATCGTTTCGTTGGCGACCGTAAGCGCGCGCGACGCCGCATCGGGAAACAGGAGGGTCCAGCCGATCAGCAGGGCGATGGCAAGCTTGCCGGGGATCGCCACGCGGGTGTTGAAGCCGCGATAGAAACCGCTCTCGGCGGTGAAAATCGGAAGCCTGAATAGGGGGAGGCCCATCCTGCGTCGTGCGGCGTCGTCCTGCGGTGATACCAACGGATGCTCCTGCCCCGGCATGCAATGCTGAAGGTGGGTGAACCGGGACTGTGACCCATCAAGTGCGCAACGGCAAGCGCAGCGATCCGCACAGCTGCCCCGTTATCTCGCAAACGTCCCGGCGAACCGTCACCGGGCCGGTCTCCCTCAGAGCCAGTCCTGATCGAAGCGCAGCGGGCCGTCGCTGTACAGATAGGCACCGTCGAACTGCGCATATTCGCGCAGCGCGTCCCAGTTGGACGTATACAGATCGCCGCGCCGGATTTCGGCCAGTTCCAGCTCGCGCAGCTTGCCCACCGCGCGGTTGGCGTGGATCGCGCTGACCCCGCACATGTCGGCAAGGTCGATCTGGGTGAAGGGGGTGCGCAGCGAACGGTTGTTGGCCTGCCCGATCAGCTCCAGCCGCCGGTGCAGTTCGCAATAGATATGCGCGATCCTGCGCGGCGCATCGAGCTGTTCGAGCATCTGGATCCACTTGCGGTGGATCGCCGCATCCAGCAGCGTCGCGAACCACAGCGCACGGGCGATCCGGGGCTTTTCCTCCAGCGCGGTGCGCAGCCGCTGGTGCGGTGCGATGCCCAGCGTGACCGGGCCGGAGGCAACGATGTTGTGATCCAGCCGCTTGAGCGCGAAGGCATGCAGATCGATGAAGTCGCCGGGCACGTGGATGCCGACGATAAAGCGGCGGTTGCCGCTTTCGATCGTGCGGAACACGTATCCCGAAATCAGGATCGTGCTGCTGTTCGCGATCGTCCCGCGCGATACCAGGACTTCGCCCGATTCCGCCTCGCGAGTCTCGCTGATCAGCGATTCGATATAGGCTTGGTCGTCATGGCCCAGCTTGTCGCGAAGTCGCCCGGCGAGAAAATCACCGGTATTCGGAAATTCCATCGCCCCGTGTCTTTCCACCTGTTTGCGATTCAGTCGCCCGGTTAGCGAGCCGTGATGCAGCCAGTCTATTGATGCATGTTAGCTTCACCGAATTTGCCCCCAGAACTTGCCCAGAACGCAATCAAAGCGCGAAAAGCTCGCTCTTCACCGCAAGTTCGCCATCACCATACAAGTAGTCGGGCGCAAAGTCTGCATACTGCTCCAGTCCAGCCCGATCGGGCGAGCTGATCCTGCCCTTGCGGAAGGTCGCCAGCTCGCGTTCGCGCAGTTCGCGCAGCGCCCGATTGGCGTGAACCGGGGTCGCGCCGCACATCTCGGCAAGATCGACCTGGGTCAGCGGTGTCTGGAATCCGTCCTCGTCGGCCAGCCCGACCATTTCGAGCCGACGCCACAATTCGGCAAAGATATGCGCGATCCGGCGCGGCGTGGTCAGCTGTTCCAGCTTCATGATCCACTGGCGGTGCATCGCCGCGTCGAGCAGGGTGGACGACCACAGCAGGCGCCCCAGATGCGGCCTGTCGCGCAGCACCTCGCGCAGCTTTTCATGCGGGACATAGGCCAGCTTCACAGGCCCGATCGTATCGACATTGTGGTCCAGCCGCTTGAGCGCGAAGCAGTGCAGGTCGACGAAATCGCCGGGTACATGCACGCTCAGCGCCGACCGGTTGCCCGCGCCGTCAAGCCCGCGGATGATGAACCCTTCGACCAGCAGCGTGCTGCGCCCGCAGACCGATCCGGCCTGCACTACGCGGGTGTCCTTTTGATAATTCGCGATTTCATCCGGCAGGTTTTCCAGCAGGCGACGATCCTCATGGCTCAGGCTGTCGCGCAGACGGCCATACAGGAAACGACCCGTCAGCGGGAATTCCGCCAGTTCCTGCTCGAGTGTCATCGTCCCTCCTGGCCGTTTGCTTGGCACGGCTCGCGTTGAGCGCTGATCTAACGGCTCGCGCGGCCCCGGTCGAGCCCGCTGCGATCACGCAGGCAAGGCAACTCCAGCCCTTTGAAATACCACAAGGCTTGATATGCAGGCGCGTCGGGTCCACCTCGCCAAGCGAGTATGGATATGATGACCAAGAACCCGCCCGCCGACCACGCGCCCATTGCGAGTGCCGAACCGATAGATCGTGGCGCGCTGCGTGCGGCGTTTCGCCAGGAAGAGGCGGCCTGCGTCGCCGATCGCCTGCGCGAAACCCAGGTTTTCACCCGAGATCATGCGGCAATTCAAGCCTATGCGGTCAAGCTGATCCAGGATGCGCGCAAGCGCGACGTCAGCGGGATAGACGCATTCCTGCACCAGTACGGGCTCAATACCGAAGAGGGAATCGCGCTCATGTGCCTCGCCGAGGCGCTGCTGCGGGTGCCCGACGGACGCACTGCCGACGCACTGATTCGCGACAAGATCGGCGAAATCGACTGGCGCGAACATCTCAACGAATCGGACAGCACCTTCGTCAACGCGGCGACCTTCTCGCTGATGCTGACGGGCGAAGTGCTCGAACGGCCCGAACAGACGCAGAAGGCGCTCGGCCGCACGCTGCGCGGGGCGATGAACCGGCTGGGCGAGCCGGTGATCCGGCAGGCCACCTTCCAGGCCATGCGGATCCTTGGCGGACAGTTCGTGTTCGGCCGGACGATCAACGAAGCGCTCAAGCGCGCCGGGCCGGAGCGTGCGCGCGGCCTGACCCACAGTTTCGACATGCTCGGCGAAGCGGCGATGACCTTCGCCGATGCCGAACGCTATCGCAAAGCGTACCTCCACGCGATCGAGCGGCTGAAGGACGAGAGCGACGGGACAATTTCCGGCAGCCCGGGCATCTCGGTCAAGCTGACCGCGCTCTATCCCAAGTACGACATCTTCCATGCCGAAAAGGCGAAGAAGGCGCTGATCCCGATCGTGACCGAGCTGGCGGTGCGCGCGCGCGACGCCAATATCCACTTCACGATCGACGCCGAGGAAGCCGACCGGCTGGAGCTTTCGCTCGACATCATCGAGGCGCTGGCGTCGGACGATTCGCTGTTCGCCCGCCCCGACGGCACCCGCTGGGAAGGCTTCGGCATGGCGGTGCAGGCCTATCAGAAGCGCGGCGTGCCGCTGTGCCGCTGGCTGATCGATCTGGCCGAGAAGTACGATCGCAAGTTCATGGTCCGGCTGGTCAAGGGTGCCTACTGGGATACCGAGATCAAGATCAGCCAGGTCGCCGGGCTCGACGATTTCCCCGTCTTCACCCGCAAGGTCGCGACCGACGTTTCCTACATGGCCTGCGCCGATGTGATGCTGAGCGCGCCCAAGCGGATCTACGGCGCCTTCGCGACCCACAACGCCTACACCATCGCTGCGATCGTGCAGCGCGCAGGCGCGGGCACGCAGTTCGAATTCCAGCGCCTGCACGGCATGGGCGAGGAGCTCTACGCCGCGCTCGCCAAGGCGCAGGGCAACGCCAAGACGCCGGTGCGGATCTACGCGCCGGTCGGAGGGCACAAGGACCTGCTCGCCTATCTGGTGCGCCGCCTGCTCGAGAACGGCGCCAACAGCTCGTTCGTCAACCGGATGGCCGATTCGGACCTTTCGGCGGTCGATCTGGCGGGCGACCCGGTGGCCGAGCTGGCCGCGCTGGAGCCCAAGCGGAACCCTGCGATTCCGCTGCCCAAGGACATCTTCCCCGGCCGCCGCAACAGCGCCGGCGTGGACCTTGCCGATCCGCTGGTGCGCGAACCGCTGCTCAAGCGACTGCACGACATGCGCGAGCGGCAGTGGGAAGCCTCGCCCACCTTCAAGGCCGAGATTCCGGGCGAAATCGCCCCGATCACCGCGCCGTTCGACCACGGCATGCGGATCGGCACGCGCCGCGATGCGAGCGCGGAAGAGGTCGATGACGCGATCGGTCGCGCGGCCGCTATCCAGCCCGGCTGGAACGCGCTGGGTGGTGAAAAGCGCGCACTGCTGCTGGAAGCGGCGGCGGACGCGTTCGAAGCGCATACCGACGAGATCCTCTCGCTGTGCCAGCTGGAAGCGGGCAAGACGCTGGTCGACGCGGTGCTCGAAATTCGCGAGGCGGTCGACTTCCTGCGTTACTACGCGAACGAGGCACGCCGCCTGTTCATCGAGCCTACCGAGCTGCCTGGCCCGACCGGCGAGCACAATTACCTGAAGCTCGCGGGGCGCGGCGTGTTCGCAACGATCAGCCCGTGGAACTTCCCGCTGGCGATCTTCATCGGCCCCGCCGCCGCCGCTCTTGCAGCGGGTAACACGGTGATCGCCAAGCCGGCCGAGCAGACGCCGCTGATCGCCGCGCTCGCGGTGAAGCTGTGCCATCAGGCGGGCATTCCCGAAGAGGTCTTCCAACTGCTGCCCGGCGGCGGCGAGGTTGGTCAGATGATCACCAGCGATGTGCGCATTGCGGGCGTGTCGTTCACCGGCTCGACCCAGACTGCGCAGGCGATCAACCGCGGCCTCGCCGCGCGCGACGGCGGAATTGCAACCCTGATCGCCGAGACCGGCGGCCAGAACGCGATGATCGTGGACAGCACCGCGCTGCCCGAACAGGTCACCCGCGACGTCATCTCCAGCGCCTTCCAGAGTGCAGGCCAGCGCTGCTCCGCGCAGCGCGTGCTGTACATCCAGGAAGACGTTTACGACGAGATGCTGACGATGATCCGCGGCGCGTTCGAAGCGCTCGACGTCGGCGACCCGACCCGGTTCGACACCGATGTCGGCCCCGTGATCGACCATGACGCGCAGGCCGCGCTGGAGCGGCACATTGCGC
This sequence comes from Citromicrobium bathyomarinum, assembly GCF_021021475.1. Taxonomy (GTDB): domain Bacteria; phylum Pseudomonadota; class Alphaproteobacteria; order Sphingomonadales; family Sphingomonadaceae; genus Alteriqipengyuania; species Alteriqipengyuania bathyomarina. The sequence continues at coordinate 964,559 of NZ_JAINWL010000001.1, forward strand.
GCTCGGAAACGATCGGGCGCACGATCTGGCGGGGCAAGGAGGATTCCTCCCTCGCACGGGGCAGCTTCGTGGTCCCCACGATCATCGAGATCGAGGGTATCGGCCACCTGCAGCGCGAGAATTTCGGCCCGGTGCTGCACATCGCCAAGTTCAAGGGCAAGGACCTGGGCCAGGTGGTGGACGACATCAACGCGGTCGGCTTCGGCCTGACCTGCGGGCTCCACAGCCGGGTCGAGGAAACCCGCCGCTTCGTCGAATCGCGGATCAAGGTCGGCAATTTCTACGTCAACCGCAATCAGATCGGCGCGGTGGTCGGCAGCCAGCCGTTCGGCGGCGAGGGCCTGTCGGGCACCGGCCCCAAGGCGGGCGGCCCCAACTACGTCGCGCGCTTCGCGACCGAGCGCGTGGTGACGGTGGATACGACCGCGGCGGGCGGCAACGCCACGCTGCTGGCAAGCCTGTGATCGGCTAACACCGGAGTTCCAGTGTGGTGGCGGACCTGTTAAAGGTCCGCCCCATGCTCAAATCGCTCAAGCTGATCGTCGCGCTCATTGCGCTCGCCTGGTCCACCACCGCCTTTGCCGAAGTGCGGATGTCGTTCCATTCTTTCGACGGGTCGGTCCTGTTCGGCCGCTACCCGCATGCCTTCGTGGTGCTGGAAGGCACCACCAGCGATGGCCGCAAAGTGGACGAGAATTTCGGCTTCACCGCCAAGCACACGACCACGGCGGTGCTCAACGGCCCGGTCGAGCACAAGATCATGACCGAGAGCGAGAGCAGCGTGCGTAGCACCAACCGGCATTTCACCGTCACGCTGAGCGACGCGCAATATGCCCGCGTCAAGCGTGAGGTTGCCGCGTGGCACAACGCGCCGGGCAAGTTCTACGACCTCGACCGGCGCAACTGCATCCATTTCGTGGGCCGCATGGCGCAGCTGGCCGGGCTCAAGGTGACCTACCCCGCCAGCATGCTGCGTCGGCCCAAGCAGTGGCTGAACCACGTGGCCAAGCTCAACCCGCAGCTGGGCGCGAAACAGCTGTAGGGATAAGCCGCAAGCCTAGGCTTGCGCGCACGGCCAGCGCTGCGCATCACAGCGCCATGGCCATTCTCTCCGACCGCTGGATTCGCGAACAGGCACAAAAGCACGGCATGATCGAGCCGTTCGAGGAGGCGCAACGGCGCGACGGCTGCATCTCCTACGGGCTCAGCTCCTATGGCTACGACGCCAGAGTGGCCCCCGAGTTCAAGATCTTCACCAATGTCGACAGCGCAGTGGTCGACCCGAAGGACTTCGCCAGCAATTCGTTCGTCGATCGCGAGACCGACGTCTGCACGATCCCGCCCAACTCCTTCGCGCTGGCGCGCACGGTCGAATATTTCCGCGTGCCCGAGGACGTGCTGGTGATCTGCCTCGGCAAGAGCACCTACGCGCGCTGCGGGATCATCGTGAACGTCACCCCGCTGGAGCCGGGCTGGGAAGGCCACGTGACGCTGGAATTCTCCAACACCACGCCGCTGCCCGCGAAAATCTACGCCAACGAAGGCGCGTGCCAGTTCCTGTTCCTGCAGGGCAACGAACGCTGCGAGACCAGCTACAAGGACCGGGCGGGCAAATATATGGGCCAGCGCGGGGTGACGCTGCCTCGGCTCTAGGCGGCGACGTTTTCTACGATCCGATCTGCAAAGCGGACTGAACGCTTTGTGAGAGTTCTAAGCCCCCGGGACGACCACAACCGGGTCGCCCGGCGACCAAGGATCGAAGCGCGCCATGACCGCTGCGAACAAGGGCGATGCAAGATGCTCCGCCAGCCATTTTTGCAGGTGAGGGATCGGCTGGGCCGCAAACCAGTCCCTGTCGACCGCTGCGAATTGACGCACGAACGGCATGATCGCCGCGTCGGCGATGCCGCGCGTGGAGCCACATAGCTGCGCGTCGTCGGATAGCCGCTCATCGAGCAGCCTCAGGAACTCCATCCCTCGCTCGCGATGCACCATGGCATCGGAATCATGGCGGTCGGGATATTTGTAGCGATCGAGATCGTGTTTGAATGGCCCGTCATTGTGTTCGATCAGGGCTGCATCGTCCCGGTCCAGCCAGCCTTCCGGATCGTTTTGTGCCAGCGCCCAGCGCATGATCTCGATGCTCTCGTCGATCACGGTGCCGTTGGCGAGGACGAGGACCGGCACAGTACCTTTGGGCGAAGCCTCCAGCATCGCCTCAGGCTTTCGTGCAAGGACCACTTCGCGCAGCACATAAGGCGTTTTGCTAATCGCCAGCGCCAGCCTTGCTCGCATCGCGTAAGGACAGCGGCGGAAGCTGTAGAGGACCCGCTCAGTCGCCATCATCATCTCCGCTCGGTGCGAACACCGCGCCGACATGTGTGCGCCCCTGCTGGGCGGCGAGCATTTCCTGCTTGTGTCGCTCACGATAGGAAGCACGCTGTGCGTCGTCTCTTTCATCGTGGCACGCCGCACAACTGACGCCCGCTTCATAAAACGCCGATTGCTTGTCCGACGGACTTACGGGCCGACGACACGCGAAGCACAGATCATGCGTCCCCGCTGACAGCGCGTGCCCGACCGCGACGCGCTGGTCGAACACGAAGCACTCGCCCTGCCACCGGCTCTCCTCCTCGGGCATCTGCTCTAGGTACGCGAGGATCCCGCCCTTGAGGTGGAAGACGTCGTCGAGCCCCTCCTTCTTCAGGAATGCGGATGCCTTCTCGCAGCGGATGCCACCGGTGCAGAACATGGCGACCCTTGGCGGATTCCCAGATCCGAGCAGGCGTTCGCGTTCGCGCGCGAACCATTCCGGAAAGTCCCGGAATGTGCCGGTCATCGGATTGATCGACCCTGCGAAGGAGCCGATCGAAACCTCGTAATCGTTGCGCGTGTCGATCACGATCGTGTCGGGATCGTCGATCAGGGCGTTCCAGTCCTGCGGATCGACATAGGTGCCTGCATTGGCAGCCGGATCGATACCGGGCTGCCCCATGGTCACGATTTCCTGCTTGATGCGCACCTTCATCCGGTGAAACGGCATGGCGCCGGCACTTGAGAACTTCACTTCGAGATCGGCGCAACCGGGCCAGCTGCGAATATGGTCGAGCACCCGGTCTATGCCCGTGCTGGACCCTGCGATCGTGCCATTAATGCCTTCGCCAGCCAGCAGCAGCGTGCCCTTGATGCCCTGAGCATCGCATAATTGCTTCAGAGGCTTACTCAGCTGCTCGCACTGAGTGAGGGGTGCGAAATGGTACAAGGCGGCGACACAGATCGGTCGGGCGTCAGCGATTGGCATTGTCATGGTCATTCTTCGGCGCGTTTTTTATGGATCGTGGCGCAATCAGCGCTTTTTCTTCGCTGTGCCAGCGTGGAAATCGGGGTCCTTCTTGGCAACCCAATCGACGAATTTGCGCATGTCGGGATTGAGCAGAATTGCCTCGACGTCGAGCGCATGGCGCTGCAATTCGGCGTTGCTGAAATTGGCGATCAGGGTTTGCTGGCAAATAGGATGCATCGGCACGACATCGCGCCCACCCCGGCTCTTTGGCACAGGGTGGTGCATGACAACGGTCTTGCCCAGAGGGCGTCCGCAAAGCCAGCACGGCGGCAGCGGTGCCGCCTCCTCCTCATCCTCGTGGACCCGTTCCTCGCGGGCTGCGCCCTTGGAATATTTGCGTGCCATGTGCCTCAGCCCGAATTGTGCGATCTTGGGGTGAGCGCTTAGCGCGTCGGCCCGGTCTTGACGACCACCATGGCACGTATCGGTTTTGGCCGGTCTGGGGATCGCGTCGCTCAGCTCCGTCCGTTACCGGCGCAGGCCTTGTCAGAGAGGCTATGTCGGCTCTTCACAAGCGTGGCGGCAGTAGCGGATCGCGATCCCAATAGAGGTCATTGCAAGTTTCCTACTGCGCCGAGCGCTGCGATAATGTGGCGATGTGCTCAGCTTTCGTTACTTCCCTCGGCCGTGCGCCACTAGCTGCGCCCACTCGCGGAGGGGGGCGGGTTTTTCTCACTTGGACACTGTGTCAGGTGTGTCAGCCCATGGGGCATTGGTGACTGAAGCGTGCTCCGCTAGGTTCGGCACGAACGGGCAAGAGGATTGAGATATGGCACGCGAATTCGACATCGTGATCTACGGCGCGACCGGGTATACCGGGCGTCTGGTGGCCGAGCATTTCCTGCGCGAATATGGCGACAGTCCCGATGCTCCCAAATGGGCGATGGCGGGCCGCAATCCGGACAAGCTCGCCGAGGTGAAGCGCGAAATCGGCGCGCCCGATTCCACCCCCACCATTGTTGCTGATGCGGCCGACGCCACCAGTCTCGCGCAGATGTGCGAGCAGGCGAAGGTCGTCATCTCCACGGTCGGGCCGTACCAGCTCTATGGCGAGCCGCTGCTCGCCGCCTGCGCCAAGAGCGGCACGCATTATGCCGACCTGTGCGGCGAGCCTGCATGGATGCGGCAGATGATCGACAAGTACGAGGCCGATGCGAAAGCGAGCGGGGCGCGGATCAGCTTTTCCTCGGGGTTCGATTCGATCCCCTTCGATCTGGGCGTGCTGATGCTCCAGAAAGAGGCGCAGGAGCGCTTCGGTGCGCCGTGCACGACCGTGCGCGGGCGCGTGCGGGCGATGAAGGGCACCTTCAGCGGCGGCACCGCCGCCAGCCTTGCCGAGAGCATGAAGGCGATGGCGCGCGACCCTTCCCTCATCAAGATCATGCGCAGCCCCTTCGGCCTCACCCCCGGCTTCGACGGGCCGGACCAGCCGGGCGGCATGGTGCCCAAGTACGAGAGCGATCTGGGCAAGTGGGCCGCGCCCTTCGTGATGGCGCCGATCAACACCAAGAACGTGCACCGCACCAACTTCCTGCTCGGCCACCCCTATGGCGAGGATTTCCGCTACGACGAGATGGTCCTGACCAGCCCCGGCGAAGCGGGCAAGGCCGCTGCGAACGCTGCCGCCGAGATGATGAAGAACCCGTTCGGCGCGAAGCCGCCCAAGCCCGGCGAGGGCCCCACGCCCGAGGAGCGTGAGAACGGGTATTACGACGTGCTGTTCGTGGGTGAGACTGAGGGTGGCGAAACGCTGCGCTACGCGGTCAAGGGCCGCTACGACCCGGGCTATGGCTCGACCAGCCGGATGATCGGCGAGACGGGCATCGGCCTGCTTCAAAGCGATGCGCCGGGCGGGATCGGGACGCCGGGCTCGATTCTCGGCGAAGCTCTGGTCGCGCGCCTGCGCGAACATGCGGAGGTCACCTTCGAGGTGGAGGAATAGCGCTTTTCGGGAGCCGATCGCCGTACGGGCGATTGATCTGCGTGTAGCAGCGGGGAGAGTATCGGTATGGCGTTTCTGGCTTCGGTAATCGGTCGCATGTTGCTGGCGCTGATCTTCATCATCTCGGGCGTGACCAAGGTGATGAACGTCGCCCAGACGCAGGCATTTATCGAGAAATCGACTACGCTGCCGGCCAATCTGGCGCTGCCGGTCGGGATTTTCGAGCTGGTGTTCGGCGTGTTCCTCGCGATCGGGTTCCTCACCCGGATCAGCAGCCTGCTGCTGTTCGGCTTCACGCTGGCGACGGTGTTCTTCTTCCACAATCAGCTGGGCGACCAGCTGCAGCTGCAACTCGCGCTCAAGAACCTCGCCATCGCGGGCGGGCTGCTGATGGTGTTTGCCTATGGCCAGGCGCGCGGATCGGTCGACGTCTGGCGCGAACGGGACCGCGCGCGGCGCGCCGAGATCCGGGCGGCGCGGGCAGAGGGGCGGGAAAGGGGTGCCCGCGAGGCCGAGGCACGAAGTGCCAGCGGCCCCGCGGACGGCCAGGCGGGATGAAGGGGGGAGGCCCCGCCTAGAAGCTGAAGCGTGCGCTGACCGAGAGGTTACGCCCCGCCATCGGGATGAAGTCGCGCGTGAAGCTGGTCGCGCGGCGGCCTTCGACGTCGAAGATGTTGTCGACCTTGGCCAGCAGGGTCACGTTGTCGTTGCCGCGCAGCGGACGCCAAGCGACCGAGGCGTTGACGAAGGTGAAGGCATCGGTCGCACTCTCGAACGCGGGCACATCGTCCTGCTCGCCGAAGTACTGGACCTCGCCGCGCACTTCGAACGGCCCGGTCTTGGCGGTCAGCGCACCGGTCAGGCCCAGCGGCGGAATGCGCGGGACCGGGCTGCCGTCGGCCAGCTCGGCCTTGACGTACTCGGCACTCGCTTCACCGAGCAGGGAGAATGTGTCACTCTCCACGAAAGGCACGGCGAGTTCGGCTTCGACCCCGTAATAGGTCGCATCCTGCTGCAGGTAGTTGAACAGCGGCAGGCCGCCTTCCTCGCCTGCCGGCAGCGGGCTGCCGTCTTCCTCGACGAGAGTGCCAGTGTTGTTGAGGTAGATGTAGTTGTCGAACCAGCTCTTGAACGCGGTCAGGCTGATGGTCGCCGGGCCCAGATTGCCGCGCACGAAGCCTTCCAGGCCCCACGCACGCTCGACCTCGAGGTCCACATCGCCCAGCTCGTACTGGCCGGTGGCGACGTGCGGTCCGTTGGCGAACAGCTCCTCGCCGGCAGGGGCACGGCCGACGCGCGATCCGTTTACGCCGACCCGCAGGCCGCCGATGTCGTAGGAGACACCCAGCGCGCCGGAGAAGATGTTGAAGTTGCGATCGACGTTCAGCGGCGTCGAGGAGACACTTGAGGTTTCGAAACGTGCGGCACCTTCGAGCTGGAAGTCCCCGAAGCTCAGCTCCTGAAGCGTGAAGAAGCCGTACTGTTCGGTCTGGTTGGGGGCGACGAAGGCCTCTTCACCCGTCGCCGAGAAGTCGCGAATGTAGAACTGCCCGCCGAACGAGCCGCGCAGGTTCCCGACGGGAGCCTGAATGAACTCCGCCCGTCCCTCGAACCCTTCGACATCGAACACGGTCCCGACCTCGGAGCCTTCGAATTCGGTGTGGGTATAGTCGCTGTAGCCTACGCGAGTCTGCAGCCGGTCGAGGAAACCCGAGCCCAGGTCCAGGTCGCCACGATATTCTGCGCGGTACTGCTTGAGCCCGATCGAGACGCCCTCTTCGCCGCCCTCTTCCTCGCCGCCGTCTTCGTGCTCGTGTCCCCCGGCAGGATTTTCGGGGACGCCGTAAGTGGTCTCGTAATAGCCGCCACCGAAACCGAAATTACTGCCGCCGGAGAAGAAGGCGAGGCCAGCGTTCACCGACTTGGTCTCGACAAAGGTGTTGGGCACGACGCCCTGCTGGTTCGCGACCGCGCGCAGTTCGGCGGCCTCTTCAAGCTCGCCTTCGCCCTCGTGTTCGTCGGCCTCGGCAAGAACATCGGCGCGAAGACCGTCGCTCAGCACATAGCCGGGCACGTTGACGTCGCCCGCATCGAGGTAGCTGCCATCAATATGCGCGACGAAACCGCCACCCAGCGGCGCGTCGACCGAAGCACCGACGCGGTATTCGTCGTTGACGCTGTCATAGCTCGCCAGCCCGTCGATATGGATCGGCTCGTCGGGGATGCTGCGCGGAATGCGCTTGTCGATCACGTTGACCGCGCCGCCGATCGCCTGGCTGCCGTAAAGCAACACGGCGGGGCCACGCAGAACCTCGATCCGCTCGACGGTCAGAGGGTCGATGCTGACCGCGTGATCGTCCGAGGTGTTCGATGCGTCGAGCGAGCCGATCCCGTCGCTCATCACCCGGACGCGCTCTCCGCTGAAGCCGCGAACCACCGGGCGCGAAGCGCCGGGCGAGAAGCCGCTGCCCGAAACCCCGGGCAGATCCTCGAGAATCTCGCCCACCTGACCGTTCATGTTTCTTTGCAGTTCGACCCCTTCGACGACCGAGGTGCCGGCAAGCACGTCGAGCTGGCTCAGGCTCCTGCCCGCAGTGACCACGATATCTGCCTGCTGGCTGGTGCGGTTGTGGAAGTCGTCGCCGACATCATCACTGCTGCTGTCCGCAGGATCATCGGCCGTTTGCGCCTGAGCGGCACAGGGAACGGCGGCCAGGGCAATGGCGAGCAGCGGCAGGCTGCCGATGGAGGAGAGCTTCATAAGGGTGAACGATCCTGTTTGTGTGTTACTTTATATCATCCGCAGCTAACGTTTCATTCTTGCGAGCGCAAGACCGATATTGCGCTTCGGCGACCCGAATCGTTCGTTCGTCGGTAAATCTAAGGAAAGCAGGCAACCGGCGAAGCGCGCACGTTGCCGCCGCGCAGGACGCGGAAGATCCGGGCGAACCGCAGTGACACTGCGCGGACGCCCGGCAAAGCCGGATTGTTCTGAAGAAAATGGAGCGGGCGAGGCGATTCGAACGCCCGACCCCAACCTTGGCAAGGTTGTGCTCTACCCCTGAGCTACGCCCGCTCACTTGGCGTTTCCGGCGGGCCGCGAGGGCCTGTCCGGAACGGGAAGCGGGCAATTAGCAACGAGGGCCCGGTACCGCAAGCGCTAAATTACAGGTTTTTGCAGGCCCTTCACATCCCCCACGAAAGGCCCACATTGGGGCAAACCGAAAGCCTGCAACCGCACGACAGAGAAGGGGATCGCACTTGGCCAGCATGGGGCTCAATATAGAGGAACAGAAAGCCGTCGAACGCTTCCAGAAGGAAGTCGTCGAACCGTCGATGACGAAGCTGGTGGTGCTCGATTTCTGGGCCGAATGGTGCGGCCCGTGCAAGGCGCTCGCCCCGATGCTGGAAAAGGTCGCGGCGCAATATGCCGATAAGGGCGTGGTGCTGAAGAAGATCAATGTCGATGAAGAGCAGTTCATCGCCAGCCAGTTCCAGGTCCAGTCGATCCCCACGGTCTACGCCATGTTCCAGGGCCGCCCCGTGGCCGACCTGACCAGCGCGCGCAGCGAAAGCCAGCTTACGCAGGCGCTCGACCAGATTCTCGCGCAGCTTCCGATCGATCCCAATGCGGCCGGTGCCGATTCGGATGCCAATAATGGCATGCCCGAAGTCGAGCAGCTGATCGCCATGGGAGAGCAGCTGCTGGATGCGGGCGAGAACGAGAAAGCCGTCCAGCTCTACACCGAGATCGCGACCGCGGCCCCGCCCGAAATCGCGAGCCGTCCGGAAATCCAGTCCGGCCTGATTCGCGCGCTGCTGGCGAACGGGCAGCACGAGCAGGCGCAGGCCGCCTTCGACGCGCTGACCGACGAGCAGAAGGCCGACCCCGCCGTGGCACAGGCCGGTGCGCAGCTTGAACTCTCGGGCGAGAAGGTCGACGAGGGCGAGCTGGCGGCGCTGCGCGAGGAGGCCCAGGGCGGCGATATGGACGCACGCTACACCTACGCCGAAGCCGCCTTCGCCGCTGGCCAGCGCGATGCCGCAGCGGACGAGCTGCTGGCCATGGTCGAGACGGATCGCGAATGGAACGAAGGCGCGGCGCGGACCAAGCTGCTGCAGATCTTCGAGGCGGTCGGTCTGGAAGATGCATGGGTGGTCGCCACCCGTCGTCGCCTGTCCAAGATCCTGTTCGGTTAGGCCCGATGCGCCTGTCCATCTTCCCGCTTACCGGCGCGATCCTGTTCCCCGGCCTGCAATTGCCGCTGCATATGTTCGAGCCGCGCTATCGCGCGCTGGTCAGCGATGCGCTGGCGCGCGACCGGCGAATCGCGATGATCCAGCCCAAGACCACGCGCGATGGATCGCCGCTCTACAACATCGGCTGCGTGGGCAAGATCGCCGATGTCGAGGCGATGGACGACGGACGCTACAACCTCGTGCTCGACGGGGAGAGCCGCTTTCGCATGATTCGCGAGCTCGATGTCGCGACCCCCTTCCGCCAGATCGAGGGCGAGCTGATCGCCGAGGACGGCGATGAAGTGCTAAGCGGGATCGAGCGTGCCGGGTTCGAACGCGAAGCCCGCCGTTTCGCCGATGCGCAGGGCTATTCGGTGGACTGGGATGCGGTCGCCCAGCTCGACGACCAGTCGCTGATCAACGGGGTCAGCCAGATCGCCCCCTTCGATGCCGCGTCCAAGCAGGCGCTGCTGGAGACGCCGGACCTTGCCGCGCGGTGCGAGCTGCTGATCCAGCTGATGTATTTCTTCGGTCGCCAGAACGGCACGGACGACCGGGTTACCTTGCAATAGCCGGGGCAGTAACCGGTTCGAGCGCGCCGAGCATGGCCCAAAGTGCGGTGAACGCGTGCCGCTCCGCATCGCGCTTGTTGTAATTGCGCCTCTGCACCACCAGCACGGCATCGTGACTGGGCACGACGGCGACGATGTTGCCGCCATTGCCCTTCATCATCCACGCAGGCACATATTGCTCGCCTGCGCGCAGCGGGGTTGCCCACCACAGGTCGCCGTAGAATTGGTGTTCGCCCAACCTGTGGCGCGGGGTCAGCATCGACTCGATCCACGCGCGGTCGATCACCTGCTGGCCGTCCCATTCCCCGCGATCGAGGACGAGGCGACCGATCTTTAGCAGCGCTTCGTCCGAAATGGTCAGTTGCCCGCCTGACTGGATCTCGCCGCTGCGCGAGGTCCGCCAGATGGGGCGCGCTATGCCGAGGGGGTCGAACAGGCGGCGCTGGACGTAATCGTCGAACCGCTCGCCCGTCGCCGTCTCGACCACTTGGCCGAGGAGGAACACGCCCGCCGTGCAGTAGGAGAACGGGCCATAGCCATTCTCCCCCCGGGTGAAGCCGCGCGCGGGGAGGTCCAGCGCGAAGGCGCGCCATTCGCGCGTCCGGTACATCCGCTCCTCCTGCCCGGGAGACTTCCGGTCCCGGTCATCGCAGTCGAGCGCGCTGGCCATGGCGAGCAGGTCGCCCACCGTGATCGAATCGAAAGGCTCGCCCCGCGAATGGCCGAGGTACGGCCACACCGCCACGTCGCGGCCGGCCAGCTTGCCATCCATAATCGCCATGCCAACCGCCAGCGCGGTGATCGACTTGCCTGCCGACTTGATATCTACCGGAGTGCCGGGTGCCTTCCCGTCGAACCGCTTGCGATAAACGATCTCACCGCCCTGCGTGCTGGCGAGCGCGGCGATATCGCCCAGCTCGCCCTTTTCGATCGCAGCCTCAAGCTGCTCCAGATCGTAGCGCGGCAACGGTTGCGCCGCCGCAGCGCTGCCCAGCAGGCAGGCGAGAAACGTCGCGACGATGATCCTGATCGACATAAGCTCCTCCCGCGAGCGACGTTGCGCCGCTGGCCCCTAACCGCGCGTGAACCGCGCGCGTCCGGAAAGTCGGAGATGTCAGAGCCCGAAGGCGCCGCGCAGCCCGTCGATCACATATTGCGCGGCCAGCGCCGCGAGCAGCACGCCGAGCAGGCGGGTGATGACCGATTCGACCTTGTCGCCGAACAGCCGCATCAGCGGGCCCGCCGCGATCAACGCGACGGCAGTGATCGCGAGCACCGCGGCCAGCGCGCCCAGCACAACGGCCATTTGCTCGACGGATTCCGCCTCGTTCATCAGCAGCATGATCGCGGCAATCGCGCCCGGCCCGGCAAGCATCGGCATCGCCATCGGGAAGACCGAGACGTCCTCCACTTCCGGGCTCGCCGCGATCCGCTCCGCGCGTTCCTCGCGCCGCTGGGTGCGCTTTTCGAACACCATTTCCCACGCGATCCAGAACAGCATCAGTCCGCCCGCGATCCGGAAGCTGTCGAGCTCGATATGCAGTGCGGCGAGCAGGTCGACCCCGAACAGCGCGAACACCAGCAGGATAGCCGCCGCGATCAGGCACGCGCGCAGCGCCATGTTGCGCCGCTGCTGCGCGCTCGCGCCCTTGGTCAGCCCGGCATAGATCGGCGCGCAGCCCGGCGGGTCGACCACGACGAAGAAGGTCACGAAGGCGGAGAGGAAAAGCTCGAACATAGGGGCGCGGCGCTCTCTCGGTCAGTCTTCAGGCGGTGAAACGAGGCGCTTGTCGACAATCGTCTCCCACGCGCCAGAAGTGTAGTAGTCCGCGCGAACGTGTTTGGTTCCGTCCGGCAGCTGCTCCCACACCCAGCGCAGCGTGCCATCGCGGGAGATCTGCTCGCCTCGCTTGGCGTCGCCCCCAGGCCCGAGCGTGGGCGGCGGTGGCACCGTGGCGCCCCCTTTCGGGCAGTCGGCCACCAGGCCCTGCACCGCGTCATAGGCGGTCGCGACGATTTCATCGGGATCGCGCTCTACCGGTGCAGGCTGCGGATCGTCGTAGCCGCCGACGTCGTAGGCCCATTCGTACTCGTCGTCGTTGCGATCGCGCGTCCACACGGTCACGAAATCGCCGACCAGGCCCTCGGGATCGCGGAAGCGCCCCATGCTCACCGCCATCCGCCCGTCGCAGCTCATCATCACGGTACGCGGCGACCACTGGACTGCTGCCGGCGGATTTTCGAGCGTCGCCAGCACCGCCTGCGCAGGCACCGGGCCGTTGCGGCCGTGCAGCAGCGCACCGTCGGCGGCGAAATCGCGGAATGCGGTCCACTGCCCCTTCTCGCGCGCGGCCCGGGCGAACTCGCTCTCGCGCGCGACCACCAGGCTCGGCTGGGCAGTATATTGCGTGGAGGCGAGCGCGCGGTCGATCCGGTCACGCGGGATACGCGGCTGACCACCCGCCGCACACGCACCCAGCGTTGCGGCAAGCGCGATCAGCGCAATGGTCGACGTGGCGCGCATTATAACCCCTCCGGCAGTTCCAGCCCTTCATGCCTATAGGCTGCGACCAGCGTATTGCGAAGCAGCACCGCGATGGTCATCGGGCCGACCCCGCCGGGGACCGGAGTGATCGCGCCCGCGACCTCTTTCGCGGCCTCGAAGTCGACATCGCCGACGAGACGCCCCTTGGTTTCACCCTCTGCAGGGGCAAGCCGGTTTATCCCGACATCGATCACCGTCGCGCCGGGCTTGAGCCAGTCGGCCTTGACCATTTCCGGGCGGCCAACCGCGGCGACGACGATATCTGCGCGGCGGACGACCTCGGGCAAGTCGCTGGTGCGGCTGTGCGCAATGGTCACCGTGGCATTCGCGTCGAGCAGCAGCTGCGCCATCGGCTTGCCGACGATGTTGGAGCGGCCGATGACGACCGCGTTCATCCCCGACAGGTCGCCCAGCCGGTCGCGCAGCATCATCATGCAGCCCAGCGGCGTACACGGCACAAAGCCCTGCTGGCCGACCATCAGCCGCCCCGCGCTTTCGACATGAAACCCGTCGACATCCTTGCCCGGGTCGATCGCTGCGATCACCGCCTGTTCGTCGAGGTCGCCGGGCAGAGGCAGCTGGACGAGGATGCCGTCGACCGCCGGATCGTCGTTGAGCTGCTCGACCAGCGCGATCAGCACATCCTCGGTGGTGTCGGCGGCCAGGCGATGCTCGAAGCTCTCCATATTGGCAGCCACGGTCGCCTTGGCCTTGGAGCGGACATAGACATCGCTCGCCGGGTCTTCACCGACCAGCACCACCGCGAGGCCAGCCTTGCGCCCCGCCTTCTCGGCGAAGATTGCGGCGTGTTCGCCGACCGTTTCGCGCAAGTTTGCCGCGAAGGCCTTCCCGTCGATCAGCTGTGCGCTCACGCAAGGCTCCGGATGACCGATTCGAGGATGATGAGGAAGATCTGCAGCACGATGATCAGCACCAGCGGCGAGAAATCGATCGCACCGGTCTGCGGCAGCATCCTGCGGATCGGGCTGAGGACCGGATCGAGCAGCGAATTGATCGAGCGGTAGACCGCGACAACGAAGTCATTGCCGCGGCTGACGACGTTGAACGCGAGCAGCAGACCGATTACGAACTGGACGATGATCAGCATCACGAACACGTTCGTGAGCAGTTCGACGATCTGGTAGATGGTGTAGAGGGCTTGCATGGTGGCCCTGTCTCCTGAGGTTTCGGTTGAGCGTCTTAGGAGAGTAAGACGCCTCTGAGCGAAGGCAAGGCCGCCCTAGCCGTTTTCGGCCGCCCTGACGAGCGTACCCGCACCGCGGGCGGTGAAGAACTCGAGCAGCATCGCATGATCGACCCGCCCGTCGAGAATGACCGCCGCCTCGCACCCGGCACGGGTCGCAGAAAGGCAGGTCTCCAGCTTGGGGATCATCCCGCCGGTGATGACGCCCTGAGCCCGCAGCGCCTCGATCTTCTGCTCGTCGAGCTCGGTCACCAGGTTGCCCTCGCCGTCGAGCACGCCCGCCACATCGGTCAGCAGCAGCAGCCGCGCCGCGCCGAGCGCACCGGCCAAAGCACCGGCCATGGTGTCGGCATTGATATTGAACGTCTCGCCATGCTCGCCCGCACCGATCGGGGCGATCACGGGGATCAGGCCGCCGCTGGTGGCCAGTTCGATCACCGAGGCATCGATCGCAGCCGGTTCGCCAACGAAGCCGAGATCGACCACCTGTTCGATCGCGCTGTCCTCGGTGCGCGTGTCGCGGGCGACCTTGCGCGCGCGGACCAAGCCCGCATCCTTGCCCGAAATGCCCAGCGCGCGGCCACCGGCGGCGTGGATCGCGGCGACGATCTGTTTGTTGATCGCGCCCGAGAGGACCATCTCGGCAATCTCGACCGTTGCCTCGTCGGTCACCCGCAGGCCATCGACGAAGCTGCTTTCGACACCCAGCCTCCCCAACATCGCGCCGATCTGCGGCCCCCCGCCGTGAACCACCACGGGGTTGATGCCGACCGCCTTCAGCAGCACGATATCCTGCGCGAAGCTGGCCGCGGCGGCATGATCGCCCATCGCGTGGCCGCCGTACTTCACCACGAAGGTGCGCCCGGCGTAGCGGCGCAGATAGGGCAGCGCCTCGATCAGGACGCTGGCCTTGGCGCCCGCGTCCAGCGACGGGTCGGCTGCGGAGGGGGTCTGCGGGGTCTCGCTCATTTTCCGCGCGCTAGCCGCACTCGCCCGATTTGGGAAGGCGGGACTATGCCCACCCTGCCCGTCATGGCGCTACTCGTCGGGAGTCGTTTCCGCTTCCGGCATTGCGTCTGGCTGAGCAGCCTCGTCGGTGGGCGCGGGCGTCATCGCCGTGTCCGGCGTATCGACCGGCACCGCGTCCGGATCCTCGTCGGTGACGATCAACTCGCCGCCGCTCTGGTCGGTAGCGTCGGCCTCGTAGGTCTTTTCGTCCGCCTGCGAGCAGGCTGCGAGCCCGAGCATCGCGGCCAACGGCAGGGCGAGAGCGGCAGTTCGGTTCATCATCGCAGGTCTCCAGTCAGGTATGGTCTCTAGTCGGCAGGCGTGGCCTGAGTGTCAGGCATAGCGGCCTCGCCGCCATCAAGCGAGTCGGTCGTCGCAGTTGCATCCTCGCCCGCGGTGCTGTCGAGGTCGGTGTTGAGCCGTTCTTCCTGCGTGGTCGTGGCGCTGTCGGGCAGAGCAGGCTCGTCGCCATCGGCGTTGAGGAAGACGATCACGGCGGCCACGGCCAGCACGACGATCACTGCGAACCACAGCCACTTGCTCGATCCGCTCTTCTGAATTGCGTCGTCGTCTGCCATTATCCTGTCTCCTGTTGCGTTGGGTTACCCGAACAAGCCGCGAGGGCGCCGCGCAGTTCCGAAAGCGGCTGCGAGCCTGACACACCTGACACACAGTCCAGGGACCAAAAAACCCGCCGCGCCCGCTGCGCGCAGGAGCGGCGGCCACAGGACTGGAACGCGAAACCGGGTCATCCCCGCCATGCTAGCCGAGCCGCTGCGAGTAGGACAGCCAGGGCTCCGCATGGCCCTGCTCGACCGCGTTATGCGGGCCGCCGTGGATATTTGCGGGCGATCGCGCATTATCCATCCCGGGCGCTCAGCGCTGGCACGCGCGATGCCTGCCGGCACAACAAGGTTGTATCGCATGGCAGAGCAAGAAGGCCCGGATCGGGACAAGCCGCAGGGCGTGGACGCAGCCAGGGAGAGCGGCCACGACATCGTGCGCGAGGATCTGGACGATCACGAGCGCGAGATCGTCTCCAGCCACGAGGTCGCCAGCGCCCGGCTGGTCCACGAGATCATCCGCCAGCGCGGGATCGACGAGCTGGAGCGCCCCGCCTCCGCGCTCCTGTGGTCGGCGATTGCCGCAGGCTTCGTGATCGGCCTGTCGCCCTTCGCGATCGGCATTTTTACCAGTGAAGTGGCCGACGGGCCGTGGATGCCGCTGCTGATGGCGCTGGGCTACGCGATCGGCTTCATCGCGGTGATCTCAGGGCGGCTGCAATTGTTCACCGAGAGCACGATCACCGCAGTGATCCCGCTGGCGACCACGCCATGCTGGCGCAATTTCCACCGCACCCTGCGGCTGTGGGCGATCGTACTGGCGGGCAATATGGTCGGCACCTTCGCCTTCGCCCTGTTCGTCCACTTCAACCTCGCGGGCCAGCCAGAGATCGGCCGCCAGATCCAGCAGAATTCGCTGGACGCAATCACGCTATACATGGCCGCGCCCTTCCTGAAGGGCATCCCGGCCGGCTTCATGCTCGCCGCGCTGGTGTGGGCGATGCCCAATCTCGAACGGCAGGAGATTTTCATCATCGCCGCGATCACCGGCCTGATGCACCTTGGCGGAGTCGCGCACTCGATCGTCGGATCGGCGGAGCTGTGGATCACCATGCTCGACGGGAACATCGGCCTGGCGCAGGGCCTGTCCGGGTTTCTGGTGCCTGCGGTCCTCGGCAATGTGGTGGGCGGCGGGGTGCTGTTCGCGCTGCTCGCCCATGCGCAGGTCGTGCCCGAGCTCGACACTGGCTACGTCTATGGCGAGGAACGCCCCCGCACGCGCCGCAACCGGAGGCGCTAGCCCAAACCCTCTCCCCAAAGCGTTGCGACACGGGCGCACGGGCCTATGATCGCAGCGGGCTTTGCAAGCGGGGGCGAACATGAGTGACTGGGATGACACGCGCGAGCGCAGGACGGCACAGACCGAAGTGACCTTCCAGCGCCCGGCGATCGTCGCGGGGCTCTATCTGGCGACGCTGATCCTTGGCCTCTCGGTCTTCGTCGGGCTGATCCTCGCCTATGTCTGGCGCGGGGAGAATGATGGGGAGCCGTGGGAGGAAAGCCACTTCACCTATCTGATCCGCACCTTCTGGATCGGCTTTGGGGTAAGCGTCGCGATGGTGGTCACCGTGCTGGGCGCAGCGGTGTGGATCGCAGCGGCAAACCCTTCCCGGGACGACCCGCCCGCAGAGCTGGTCGTTCTGGTGGTCGCGATGGTCGGGGCCGGGTTTCTGACGATGATCTGGTATTGCGTGCGCAGCGTCCTGTCGCTGGTCGCCGCGGCCAACCGGCGGCCGATGCCCAACCCGCAGACCTGGTGGTTCTAGGCGGGCCGACGCGCGGGCCGGTGGCAATCCGCAACCGAACTCCCGCTTTTTTTGAATGACTTAGCCCGCGCCGTTTACCTCCTGTTGAGAGGTTTCGCGCGAACATCGCGCGCATGGGTGAGGAGTCTCATTACCGGCGCACCGGCCTGCGCAGCAGCCAGCGTGGCACGCCGCGCGCGAACGCCCGCGCATCCTCGTGGCGCGGCGCGATCACCCCGCTGACCATCGTGCTGCCGCTCGGCCTGTTTGCAGTCCTGTTCCCGTGGAAGGCGGTGATGGGAGAGGCGGCGAGCGACAATCCGTCCGCGCCCGTGCCGGTCTCCGCGCAATTCGCGCTGTGCGTGGGCGGATCGCGCCATACCTGCGTGGTCGATGGCGACACGATCTGGCTTCATGGCGAGAAGATCCGCATCGCCGATATCGACGCGCCGGAGATTTCCCAGCCGTCCTGCGAGGCCGAGCGGATCGCCGGCACCCGCGCGACCGAGCGCCTGACCCGGTGGCTCAACGAAGGCGCGTTCGAAGTCCACCCCACCCCCGACGGCCGCGACACCGACCGCTACGGCCGCAAACTGCGCGTCCTCGCACGCAGCGGCGAGAGCGCGGTCGAGACGCTGGAGGCGGAGGGGCTGGCTACCCGCTGGGGCGGCAACGGGCGGGAGTGGTGTTGAGGGGCTGGAACGCGCACATGCCAAACTACTGGGAAAGGAAAATCACGACGCTCCCGCTACGCTGCTATCTGCAACTTCTGTATACGCTTGATCGATTATAGAACCATATTTTCGTTCTACCATCTTGGTAGCGTCTGATTCGAATTCAGGGTGTTCGCGAGATATTCCTAGTATATTGCTAGCTATGGATATTGAATTGTGATGGAAATCGCCCAATCTTTCGCACTGTATTTCAAGCGAACGAATGAGATGCTCCATCGAAGATCCAATGTCGCCTTCGTCGAACTCGCATTTAGCAAGGAAATTCAGCGCTCTTGCCGTGTGGGGATGCCTCTCACCGAAGAGCGTGCGCGACTCTTTGAGATTTAGCTCTAGTAGCTTTCGCGCTTCTGAGATCTTCCCTTTAACTCGTAATGTTTCAGCTAGACCGTTGCGCGCTGCCGCAATCACTT
This sequence comes from Citromicrobium bathyomarinum, assembly GCF_021021475.1. Taxonomy (GTDB): domain Bacteria; phylum Pseudomonadota; class Alphaproteobacteria; order Sphingomonadales; family Sphingomonadaceae; genus Alteriqipengyuania; species Alteriqipengyuania bathyomarina. The sequence continues at coordinate 982,924 of NZ_JAINWL010000001.1, forward strand.
CATTGTCGCATGCATTCGCAACCAATCCAGACAGGGCCCGGCTGTGAAAATCCTCGGCGGAATTCAGATCGCCACCCACGAAGTTTATATTCCCCATATTCATGAGTAGATTGAAGTAAAAGCAATCTTCACGCTTGCCTAACTTCTCAAAAGTAGCCAAGGCTGCTGTGGTCTGCACCCGCGCTTCGTCCAATTCACCTAAGTCATACAACTGCCCGGCCATTAGCGCTCGGGCTTTTGCAGTAGCCTCGCTCAACTCACCATATGACTTAGCGGTTTTTTCCACCAAGCGAGTACTTAAGCTTAGTGCGGTCCTCTGGTCGCCTGCATACCATAAGAACCTTGAAGCTTGTCCAAGCGCATACTCTGACTCATGGAGCATCAAAGACTTGCTGTAAGCATCGGCAGCGCCCGGCCAGTCAGCTCTTTCAGCGCGAGACATCGCGATGCCGAGGAAAGCTGACGCGGCGTCTTTAAGTTGGGGATCAATGGCTCTCAAATATTCAGAAAAGTGTCTCTCCGCATCATCCAACTCCCGCCTATTAAAAGCCACCAGCGCTTCAGAGAATGTCTCCTCATAGCCTGAAGACAAATCATCAAATCGCCCTTGCAGCTCCGCATTCTGCTGCACTGAGAGATTATAGGCCTCTCTTACATCCTTTAATTTTTTATCAAGTTCAGATATTTGAATTCGTAAGCTGGCTTCATTTCCTTTTGATACACCCTCAACCGTCCCTAGAAGCTCCTCCCGCTCAGCCTCGAGTATTTTCCGAAATTCCTCCAAAGTAGGGATTTCGTTGCTGTGGTGATTTTTGGCACCCGACCAGTGCTTAAATATGGCCCAACCCGCCAAAGCGACAGCACCAATAATGGCTCCCAAAATACCGAGTGCGCGAGCGTTTTGCTCTTCCCCTATGAATTTGAAGAACTCTACCAAGGTCTCCATACTCGTTTCGAGGCTTACTCCGCCGCCTGCACGCCCCCAGCATCATCGCCGAACAGCCCCGGGCCGTCGTCCTCGGCGCCTTCCACCTCGTTCGCGGCCTTGGCCTTGTTGCGCTTGTCGAAGGTGCTCCACACCGTGTTCCAGTCGCCCTTGGTGGCGCCCTTGGAATATTCGGTGGCGCGCTGTTCGAAGAAGTTGGCGTGCTCCACGCCGTTGAGCAGCGGGGTCAGCCAGGGCAGCGGGTGCTCGTCGATCATGTAGATCGGCTGGAGGCCCAGCTGGCCCAGCCGCCAGTCCGCGATGTAGCGGATGTACTTCTTGATTTCCTTCGCGGTCATGCCGCTGACCGGGCCCATTTCGAAGGCGAGGTCGATGAAGTTGTCTTCCAGCCGCACCGACTTCTGGCAGATGTCGATGATGTCTTCCTTCACCGCCTTGGTGTAGCAGTCCCGCTCCCGCACGAATTCGTGGAACAGGCGGATGATGCCTTCGCAGTGGAGGCTTTCGTCGCGGACCGACCAGCTGACGATCTGGCCCATGCCCTTCATCTTGTTGAAGCGCGGGAAGTTCATCAGCATCGCGAAGCTGGCGAACAGCTGCATGCCTTCGGTAAAGCCGCCGAACGCGGCGAGCGTGCGCGCGATATCCTCGTCCGTGTCGACCCCGAACTGCTGCAGGTAGTCGTGCTTGTCCTTCATCTCCTCGTACTCGAGGAACATGCCGTACTCGCTCTCGGGCATGCCGATCGTGTCGAGCAGGTGGCTGTAGGCCGCGATGTGGATCGTCTCCATGTTGGAGAAGGACGCGAGCATCATCTTGATCTCGGTCGGCTTGAACACCCGGCCGTATTTCTCGTGATAGCAGTCCTGCACCTCGACATCGGCCTGGGTGAAGAAGCGGAAGATCTGGGTGAGCAGGTTACGCTCGTGCTCGGACAGCTTCTGCGCCCAGTCGCGGCAATCCTCGCCCAGCGGCACTTCCTCGGGCATCCAGTGAACCTGCTGCTGGCGCTTCCAGAAGTCGTACGCCCACGGATATTCGAAAGGCTTGTAGGTCTTGCGGGCTTCGAGCAGCGACATTGGGTGTTCTCCGGGGCGCGGGGGCCTTCTTCGGTGTTTACGATCTTACTGGGTGGACCAACATAAGGAATCACAGCGGTGATTCGATAGCAAGAGCGGCCACTGGGTCGGGGATAAGCAGCGCGGCCTGCCCGCGTCTTTGACGCAGATCACCGTTAGCCGGGGGTTATCGCGGCAAAGAGGAAATAGAGCCCCGCCAGGATCGCGGCCCCGAAAGCGAGCGTCACGAACAGCCCCGGCATCGAATCGCCGTCGATCGAGCGCATCCAGCGCTGGTGTTCTTCCTCTTCCTCCAGCGCGGCGAGTTCGTCGGGCGACAACGCGTTGCGCTTGACCTTCTCCCACATCCACGCACACGCGGTGATGAAGGCGAGGGTGAGCATTGCTGCCGCGAAGCCCCACCCCTTGCCCAGCATATGCTCGAGTTCGTCGGCGAAGTTGATCTGAAAAACCAGCAAGGCGGGCGTGCCGATGAATATGAAGGCGAAGCCCGTCGCGATGTCACGGAGCGATCGCGGGCGCGTCTCCTCGTCATGGTCGAGCGCCAGCAGCGCACCGCGCTCGTGATCGCCCTTCTCGATCGCGCGGCGCATGCGCCAGTCGCGCCAATGCCAGCGCCCCCACAGGACCACCCCGATAGCTGCGACTATCAGCGCCGGGACCGCAATCATTTGCAGGTCGCCCCACGAAAGATCCGCCGCACCGATATGCAGAGCTACGTCTCCCCCCATCGGCTCAGAATGCCGCACTCACACCGTCGCCGCAAGCGCACGCATGGCCGCTCCCGCTCCGCCGCTTCGGAACGATTCACCCGCTCCATCCATTGGTTTCATGTAAGACAGGCCGACACAGGCCTTTGAAAATAAAGAACGATTGGAGCAATTTATGTTCGAGAAGATCCGCATCAAGGAACACATGGAAATCGTCGATTCGACCGGCCAGCACGTCGGCACGGTCGATGAGGTCGCAGACGAACGCATCAAGCTGACCAAGTCGGACGCGATGGACGACCAGCACCACTTCATCGCGCTCGACGCGGTCGAAAAGCTCGACGACAACCGCGTCGTCCTGAAGGAAGGCACCCCGCTGCCCGTCGGCCTCGGCAACAAGGCAACCACGCCTGCGTAACTCTTGCGCATAGGCACAACGTGCGGGCGCCCCCCAAGGCCCGTCACGCCAGAACCCCGGCCCGCATTACGCGCGCCGGGGTTTTTGCTGTCGGAGGCGCGCGGCACCCGATCAGGCCTGGGATATCGCCAGCATCCGGCGCGTGGTGCGAAGCGCCGCCTCGAACGGCTCGTGCGAACGCTCGATCTTCACCATCACGCTCGCGCCGAGCCAGAGATTGTACAGCGATGCGGCAACATCGCCCGCATGGCCTTCGAAACGCAGCGAACCATCGGCGATGCCCGCCCGCAGCATGGCCTCCAGCCGTGAGACCACACCGCCCGTTCCAGCCTTGAGCGCCAGCCGCATGGGCTCCGACAGGTCGGCGACTTCCGCGCCAAGCTTCACCGCGAGGCACCGGCCCTGGCAATCATACGCAACCTGGTTCTCCCGCCAGTCGGCGAAGTAGAGCATCAGGCGTTCGGCCGCGGTCAGGCCGGACCTGCCGATGATCGCGTCCATCCCGGCCAGGTAATCCTCGAAATAGGCGGCGACCATCGCCTCCCCGAAGGCGTCCTTCGACGCGAAATAGTGGTAGAAGGAACCCTTGGGCACACCGGCCGCGGTGAGGATTTCGGTCAGGCCGACACCCGAATACCCCTTGCGCCCCATGATCGCCTGTCCGGCTGAGAGAATGGCGGAGCGGGTATCCTGCGCAGGTGAAGCGGTGGCCATGGGCATGATATAGGCATGGCTAGACCGGTCGTCTACCCGAGGACGCTTCCGAGATCGACTCGGCTTACGCCAGCTTTCACGAGTATCAGCTTTATCTACGTCCGGACGGCGATCGGCGAGGTCAAACTAGGCATAGCGATGCTCTAGACGACCGGTCTAATTATCCCTATATCTCGCTCCATCGACCCGGCTGCGGTGTCGCTGTGCTGTCGCATCGAAGCGAGTGGCGACGGCGGCATGGCCGACCGGTCTATCCATGGGCGGCCAGTTTGTGCCGCAACGAAGGAGATTATCATGAAGGTCCTGATGGTACTGACCTCGCACGATCGGCTCGGCGAGACGGGCAAGAAGACAGGCTTCTGGCTCGAAGAGCTGGCCGCGCCCTACTACGCGTTCAAGGATGCCGGGGCGGACATCACGCTCGCCTCGCCCGCTGGCGGACGCCCGCCGCTCGACCCCAAGAGCAGCGAGCCCGATGCCCAGACCGACGACACGCGCCGCTTCGAAAGCGACGATGCTGCGATGAAGCAGCTGGGCGGAACCGTGAAGCTGGCGGATGTGAAGGCGGCCGATTTCGACACGGTCTTCTACCCCGGCGGCCACGGCCCGCTGTGGGATCTGGCCGAGGACAAGACCTCGATCGCGCTGATCGAAAGCTTCATCGCCGCCGACAAGCCCGTCGCGCTGGTGTGCCACGCACCCGGCGTTCTGCGCCATGTGAAGGCACAGGACGGCCGTCCGCTGGTCGAGGGCAAGCGCGTGACCGGCTTCACCAATACCGAGGAAGAAGGCGTCGGACTGACCGACGTGGTGCCCTTCCTGGTCGAGGAAGAGCTGAAGGCCAAGGGCGGCGACTATTCCAGCGGCCCGGACTGGGGCCCCTACGTGCTGGAGGACGGCCTGCTTATCACCGGCCAGAACCCCGCCTCGTCCGCCCCCGCCGCCAAGGCCCTGCTCAAGGCGCTCGAAGCAGCCGGGTGACGGCTCAGGCCGCGATCATTCGCCTCCGGGCGCGATTGCATGATCGCCGCTTGGCGAACCTGACGAAAACCCCGGCTCGCCGATCGGCGCGCCGGGGTTTTCTTTGAATGACGCATCCATTCGGGACGCGGATTGCGGCTATCAGTTTGCTTGCGCAGCCCCAATCAGTGCCAACCTACTGACAGGCGAGGCATTCCTCGTAATCGGTCTGCTCGCCCGTGCCAGCCGCCAGCTCGTACTTCGCCGCTTCGGAGGTGTTGTCCGCCTCCACGCCGCCGGCAAAGCCTGCGCGCTGAATGCTCTTGCTCCGCAGGTAGTAGAGCGATTTGATCTTCTTCTCCCACGCGTGGAAGTGGAGCATCATCAGATCCCACTTGTCGACATCGGCAGGGATGAAGAGGTTGAGGCTCTGCGCCTGGTCGATCATCGGCGAACGGTCCGCCGCGAATTCGAGCAGCCAGCGCTGGTCGATTTCGAAGCTGGTCTTGTAGATCGCCTTTTCTTCCGGCGTCAGGAAGTCGAGGTGCGCCACGCTGCCGCCGCGTTCGAGGATCGAATTCCACACATTGGTCGAATCCTTGCTCTTCTTCGCCAGCAGCTCCTGCAGGTACGGGTTCTTGACGATGAAGCTGCCCGACAGGGTCTTGTGCGTGTAGATATTCGCCGGGATCGGCTCGATGCAGGCAGACGTCCCGCCGCAGATGATACTGATCGACGCGGTCGGCGCGATCGCCATCTTGCAGCTGAAGCGCTCCATCGCGCCCATTTCCTCGGCATCGGGGCACGGGCCCCGCTCATGCGCGAGCATCATCGAGGCTTCGTTGGCCGCGGTGCTGATGTGCTGGAACATCTTGATGTTCCACGCCTTGGCCATCGGCCCTTCGAGCGGCAGGTTCTTGCTCTGCAGGAAGGAGTGGAAGCCCATCACGCCCATGCCGACGCTGCGTTCGCGGCTGGCGGAATACTTGGCCCGCGCCATTTCGGGCGGGGCGCGGTCGATATAGTCCTGCAGCACGTTGTCGAGGAAGCGCATCACGTCCTCGATGAACTGCTTGTCGCTGTTCCACTCGTCCCACTTTTCGAGGTTGAGCGAGCTAAGGCAGCACACCGCCGTGCGGTCGTTACCGAGGTGGTCGCGGCCCGTGGGGAGAGTGATTTCGCTGCACAGGTTCGAGGTCGAGACCTTGAGGCCCAGATCGCGGTGATGCTTGGGCATCATCGAATTCACCGTGTCGGAGAACACGATATACGGCTCACCCGTCGCCAGCCGGGTTTCGACCAGCTTCTGGAAGAGGCTGCGCGCGTCGACCGTCTTGCGCACCGATCCATCGCGCGGGGAAACAAGATCGAATTCCTCGCCCGCGCGGACCTTTTCCATGAACTCGTCGGTGACGAGCACGCCATGGTGCAGGTTCAACGCCTTGCGGTTGAAGTCGCCCGAGGGTTTGCGGATTTCGAGGAATTCCTCGATCTCCGGGTGGCGGATGTCGATATAGCACGCGGCCGAGCCACGGCGCAGCGAACCCTGCGAAATCGCCAGCGTGAGCGAATCCATCACGCGCACGAAGGGAATGATGCCGCTGGTCTTGCCGTTGAGGCCGACCGGCTCACCGATCCCGCGGACATTGCCCCAGTAGGTGCCGATCCCGCCGCCCTTGGACGCGAGCCACACGTTCTCGTTCCAGGTGTCGACGATGCCGTTGAGGCTGTCTTCGACCGAGTTGAGGTAACACGAAATCGGCAGGCCGCGATTGGTGCCGCCGTTCGACAGCACCGGGGTCGCGGGCATGAACCACAGGTTCGAGATGTAATCGTACAGACGCTGCGCATGCGCCTGGTCGTCGGCATAGGCATCGGCGACGCGGGCGAACAGGTCCTGATAGGATTCGCCCGGCAGCAGGTAACGGTCTTCCAGCGTCTCCTTGCCGAATTCGGTCAGGTTCGCATCGCGCGCGGAATCGGTGACGATCTCGAACCGGCGCGGGTTGATCTTCTTGCTGTCGGAGGTGTCGGCGGCGCTCGCCGCGACCGCCCTGGCCATCGCCTCGGCGGTGGCTTCGGCGACCAGTTCGCCCGAGCCGCGATCATCCTTGTCCATCGTAACTGCCTTCTTCTGGGCCTTGCCGGATGCCTTCGCACCCTTTTGCCCTTTGCCGCCGGCGGTCTTGCCGCCCGTCGTTTTGCCGTGGGGGCGTGCCGTGTCTTCGCCCATATTGGAAATATCGGCCTCGCCAGTGCTGAATTCCATAGCTCGCCCCTAACGCATTGCCCGAATGGTGCGCCGTGGTGACGCCCCATGCTGTTTCCTAAACCGCGCATTGGCGGATCTTGCCCGCACTATCACGCGTCCCCCGCGAGAGCCCTGCTCCCGGACCGCGTCCGTATCGCGAAGGACAGCAAACATGAATCAGCCAGCCGGGTGGCGCAAGGGTGGGGCGACTCAAAAAACCACGGGACGGCCCGCCAAAGGGTCTGGACGAGTCGTCAAAGGCACCGGGTGCGCCGATTCGGGAGCCGCGGTCCGGCGCAACCAAACTGTGGGTAAAAACCGCTAGGTGGATTCAGCTTGCCAGGCGGGTGCGCTAGCAGCGCCCGCTTCGCGAAAAGCGCTTCGAAAAAATGCATCGGGCATATCCTCGAACGCAAGAATCGACGAAAAAGGCCCCCGCCATTTCTGACGGAGGCCCCTTGCCGGAAAGACCGGCGAATTAGGCGCGAAGCCTTATTCCATTTCGTCGGCGCGTTCGTTGAGCGCGTCGGCACGTTCGTCGCCGATGTCGTCGATTTCCTCGGCGCGGGCGTTGAGCGCATCTTCCTGCGCATCGGTCGGCGCTTCGTCGGCGCGTTCTTCCATCGCTGCGGCCTGATCATCGCCGTAATCTTCGACCGCGTCGGCGCGCTCTTCGAGCATATCGCCACGCTCTTCGACGGCGTCATCCTGGCCACACGCGCTCAGCGCGAGGGCGGCGACCGGCAGGGCGGCGAAAAATGCGAACTTCTTCATGACGTCTGTCCTTGCTGTTGCTTCCGCCCCGGTGGGCGGCACACCCCACCAATGGCTCAGCGCCCCGATTCAGCCATAATTAGCAATTGTTATGCCGGTGGAAAACGGGATCAGGCCGGTATTGCGCCGCGACAGGCCTGCTTGGCGCGGTAGAGATCGCGGTCGGCGGCATCGAAGGCGCTGTTCGAATCGCGGTGGCCCTGCGCTCCGCCCAGCCGCGCCAGCCCGAAGGAGAAGCCCAGCGGCTGATCGTCGATCAGGGCGGCGGGCTGCTGGTGCAGCGCATCGCGAATCCGCACGAGCACCTGCCCCGCCGCATCGGGGTCGAGATCCGCAAAGTAGATGACGAACTCGTCTCCCCCCCAGCGGGCGGCGGTGTCAGCCTCGCGGGTATGCGCGCGAATTCCGCCGGCAATCGCGCGCAGCGCGCGGTCGCCCGCAGCATGGCCCAGAGTGTCGTTCACTTGCTTGAACCGGTCGCAGTCGAGCACCGCGATCGTTCCGCTGCCTCCGCTGGCGAGCACCGCCTGGAGACTTTCGTTGAGCCCGCGCCGGTTGCGCAGCCCGGTCAGCGGATCACTGCCGGCAAGACTGCGGACCTTCTCCACCCGCTCGCGCGTCGCCTGCGCGGCAAGCTCCACCGCGGCGAGCAGCTGGCCCGCCATGTCGGGGCCGCCTTCCGGAATGCGCTCCACCATCTCGCCGCGCTGCACCCGGCGCAGCTGTTCGGTCGCGATCCCGATCGGCTTGAGCAGACCGGCCATGCCCAGAATTGCCGCGCCGGTGCCCAGCACCGTGGCAAGCAGGATCGGCCAGAAAACCGCCCAGCTCCACGTACCCAGCCAGGCCATCGTGCCGGCAAAGGCGAGGATCGGCAGGTGGACCGAAACGAAGCACAACAAGAAGATGCGCAAGATGTAGTGGCGGGGAAACACCCGCCGGGTGGCACAATAGAACCGCACCGAAAATGGCCTCCGTGATGGAACGAGGCCTCCCGTCCGGGGAGCGGGCTATCAGGGAAGGGGTTAACGGTTTCTCACCCCGGCCTGTCCGCCGACGGGGACGGGCTCAACGCGGTAGCAGCACGGTATCGCGGGCAATGCTGTCCGTCTGCGGATGGTCGAGAGTGAAGTGCAGCCCCCGGCTTTCCTTGCGTTCGAGCGCGCAGCGCACGATCAGCTCGGCCGCCTGGACGAGGTTTCGCAGCTCGATCAGATCGGTCGTCACCCGGAAGCTGCCGTAATAGTCGTCGATCTCGCTCTGGAGCAGGCGGATGCGGTTCGCCGCCCGTTCGAGTCGCTTGGTCGTGCGCACGATGCCGACATAGTTCCACATGAAGCGGCGGATCTCGGTCCAGTTCTGCTTGATGACGACGGCCTCGTCCGAATCGGTCACCCGGCTCGCGTCCCACGGGCGGATTTCCGGCGGCGCGTCGAGCTCGTCCCACATCGACAGGATATCGCGCGCCGCCGCCTCGCCGAAGACGAAGCATTCGAGCAGGCTGTTGGAGGCGAGGCGGTTGGCCCCGTGCAGCCCGCTTTCGATACACTCGCCCGCCGCCCACAGGCCGGGCAGATCGGTGCGCGCATAGAGGTCCACCAGAACCCCGCCGCAGGTATAGTGCTGCGCGGGCACCACCGGGATCGGTCCGGTGGTCATGTCGATGCCGAGGCCGAGCAGCTTCTCGTGGATCGTGGGGAAATGCTCCTTCACGAATTCGGGCGGCTGGTGGCTGATGTCGAGATGGACGTAGTCGAGCCCGAAGCGCTTGATCTCGGCATCGATCGCGCGGGCCACGACGTCGCGCGGCGCCAGCTCCAGCCGCTCGGGATCATAGAACTCCATGAACCGCTTGCCCGTGCGCGGGTTGTAGAGCCGCCCGCCCTCGCCCCGCACCGCTTCGGTAATCAGGAAGTTCTTGACCTCGAGGTTATAGAGGCAGGTCGGGTGGAACTGCATCATTTCCATGTTGGCGACCCGCGCGCCCCCGCGCCACGCCATCGCGATGCCATCGCCGGTCGCTCCGCGCGGCGCAGTGCTGAACAGGTAGCAGCGCCCCGCCCCGCCTGCCGCGAGCACGGTCGCGCGCGCGACATGTGCCTCGACCTCGCCGGTTTCCTCGTTGAGCGCATAGGCACCCCACACCTGGCCTGCGCCCGAATAGCGCAGCTCGTGTCGCCCGGTGATCAGGTCGACGCAGGTGCGGCCCGGCAGCAGGGTGATGTTGGGGTTTTCCTCCGCCGCCTTGAGCAGCGCGGACTGCACCGCCCAGCCGGTGGCATCGTTCACATGCACGATCCGGCGATGCGAGTGCCCGCCCTCGCGGGTCAGATGCAGCGCACCGCTTTCCTTGTTGAAGGGCACGCCCAGCTCGATCAGCCGGTCGATCGCATGGGGCGCGCGTTCGATCACGAATTCGACCGTCTCGCGATCATTGAGCCCCGCGCCAGCGACCATCGTATCGCGGATATGATCTTCGAAGGTGTCGCCCGCGTCGAGCACGGCGGCGATCCCGCCCTGCGCCCAAGCCGTGCTGCCCCCGGTGAGCGAGCCCTTGGCGAGCACCAGCACCTTCTTCTCTTCGGCAAGGGCCAGCGCCGCGGTGAGGCCAGCCGCGCCCGAGCCGATCACGAGGACATCATGTTGCGCGCTTTGCTGTGTCATATCCGATGCAGCTATGACGGCTTTTGTCATTGGACAAGCAAGAAGGGATTGGGTGAAGCGAAGATAGACCGACACCACCGGGGATCGCATCAATGTCCAGCAAGCTTTTCGCCGCACTCTTCGCGAGCCTCGCCATCGCCGCATCGGCGGCAAGTGCGCAGCAGCCTGCCGAGGAGGTACTCCTTCAGTTTACGGACGGGGCCGAATTCGCGACGGTCAGCCGCACGGAGACGACCTGTTCGATGCTGTTCGGGAACGAGGCGGACAAGACCGCCGTCACGCTCCTGATCGGTAAGACGACTGTCACGAGCCAATTGTACATCATAAGTTTGGCAGATGTCGGGGCCAATGCCGAACAGTTCGACTTCAGGCGCCTGACGCCCGACGGGATCGTCACCGATCGCAAGGCCTTTTTCAAAACGGAGCAGGGTCCGGGCATCTTCGAATATGCGTCATCCCTCGAGGCGCTGCAGCTCGATTTCGACGATATCCAGAAGACCGGCGGTTTTCTGATAACCAAACCGGGCGACGAAAGCGCAGCCGTTCTGGTGAAGTTCAACGGCGTCGCGCGCGACCGGACCATCGCGGCGATGGGCGAATGCCTCGCCAGCCAGCCCTCGCACTGGTCGTTGGACGACTAGGCCTGCCGCGCGGGCACTTTTCGCTTGATCGCGCCCGGTTCGCGGTGTGCAAACACTCATGGACCCGGGAAAGCGAAAGCAGCTGGAAGAACGGCGCGCGGCGCTGAAGGCGAACCCGCCACCGCCCAGCGTGAAGGGGACCATCATCCCGCGCCTTGTGGAACGCGGAGTTCCGCACGAGCCTCGCTTCGACGGGATCTGGACACCGCCTTACATCCGGATCGCAGGCAATGGCGTGTGGTGGCCCGATTGCCCCGAGCCTGCCGATAGCGACCACTGCTGGCTCAATGACGCGGACGACCCCGATGGCAGCCGGACCGCGCAAAAGCGCATCGATGTGATCGGCGCGATGATCGCCCGCGCGACCGGCCCCGACACCACGATTCGCTTCTCCTACGATACCGGTCTCGAAACCGACGTCTCGCTGGCGGCGAGCGATGGAATCGCCCATCTCGACGTGCTGCTCGATTTCGGCTGGACGATCTGGATCACGGGTTATCCCGAGAACTGGCTGATCGAGCTGGATGGCGAACATATCGCGCGACTCGCCCTGCCGCCCGGCTCGTCGGGCTAGGAGCAGCCCCAGCGCGATCGGGAGGTGGTCACGCGGCCCGCGCGGAACCTGAGCCGGTGCCTGAGACGCCGCTGGAAGGAGGAGGAGTCGGCGCGGGAGGTCCGGCCCATGCGATGCCCGCATCGATACAGGTCCGGTTCCTGCCATTATGCTTCGCCGCATAGAGGCGCCGGTCGGCCAGCTTGATACACGCATCGGTGACGCCGCCCGTCTCGCTCGGCATCGCGATACCCGCGCTGAACCGCAGCCGGTAGCCGGGGGCGAAATCGAACTCCTCCAGCGCCGCCTCGCTTCGGACCCGTTCGATGATGTCGAGCGCATCCTTCAGCCCGGTCGCGGGCAGGATGACGAGGAATTCCTCCCCACCCCAGCGCCCGACGATGTCGGTCGGACGGACGCATCGCTCGACCACCCGGGCGAACTGGCTCAGCACCTGGTCGCCCGCGTCGTGACCGAAGGTGTCGTTGCACGATTTGAAATGGTCGATGTCGAGCAGCGCGAACGAGGCACGCGGCTGCGGGGCATCCGGTCCGGGCAAGGCCGCGTCAACCCGCTCCAGCGTCGCGCGACGATTGGCGAGTCCCGTCAGCGGGTCGGTCATCGCAAGGCGGCGGAAGCGGCGGCGGTTCCGCAGGAGGAAGAAGATCAGCGTGCCGAGCAGGAGCAGCGTGGTGGTCGAGCCCGCGATCACCGCGATCGCGAGCCGCAGGCGCGTGCTGCTCGCTCGCTCTTCCTCGGCCAGCCGATTCTGCAGCTCGCGGGTCTGGAAGCGCGCCTGAAGGGCAGCCGCTCCACTTTGCATGTCGGCGTTATGGAAGGTTTTGGTAGCCTCGTTCGCCTCGCGCATCTGTTCGTAAGCCTGCGCGTTGCGTCCAAGCGCGAAAAGAGCCTGCGCCCGGGTCTCCAGCGCCATGACCCAGTCGTCGGAAGCGTTCTCCTGCTTGCCCTTCGCGATCACGGGATCGAGGATCGCAAGAGCCCTCCCCGGATTGCCGCGCTCGACAAACAGTTTCGCCATCAGCGCGGTGGCGGGCAGGGCCATCGCCTCGTCCGGTTTGCCCAGGCCCTGATAGGCACGCTCGCATTCGGGCGCCGCATCGGCGATCTTGCCCCCTTCGAGCGCGGCCTGGCACACGCCGAGCAGCGCGTAATCGACGGCATACTGATTGTCGTAACTGCGGGCCTGCTTTGCCGACTCCCTGAAATCGGCAACGGCCTTGGTCCAGTCCCCGTCTTTGAGCTCGGTATATCCGCGCACGAGCAGCTCGTTCGCGGCGAGGTCGCTCATCCCCAACTTCAGCTGGATGGCGAGCGCTTCGGAGTGCAGCTGTTTCGCATAGTCGAAATCGTGACTGTTGGAGACCAGATAGGCGAGCGCCGAAGCCGCCTCCGCGCGCGCGGGCGAGGACTTGTCGTCTGCGCTGTTGAGATAGGCCTGCGAGGCGAACGTGAAGGCTTCGCGCGGTTTTTCCTGAAAGCTGTAGTTGAAGGCCAGATCGACCGCGCGGCAGGTTTTGGCGCTGCTCCCATCCGGCAAAGAGCGATAGCCGCGCAGGAGCGAGGGCATCGCGCGCCGTTTTGCGGCCTCGTCCGGCAGATCGTAATAGGCGTTCATCTGCAGCAGGATATTGGCCGGTGCCCGCTCTGAGAGCTCGCTCGCCGCGCTGCGCGCCTTCTTGAGCGCGGGCGCGGAATCCGCACCGCCCATCATCAGTGCCTTGGCCTGGACGATATACAATTCGGCCAGCCGACGCTTGTCCAGCGGATCGGTATCCGCGATTTCCTGTGCAATGCTGTCGAGCGCGGCGAGCGGGTTGCGGCCGACCTCGATTTCAAGCCGGGTTATGACCGGATCGGCGCTTCCCACGCAGGCGCTGGCCTGTCCGGCGCAAACGGCGCATGTCAGCGCAATCAGGAAAGAGGCCTGACGCAGCCATGCGGGCCGCAGGTGATACAAAGGTGGCAAATGTGCCATGCAGCCGTTCTAACGGCTGGTGATTGACCAATGGTTATCGCGCCGTGCACCAGTTTGCGGACAAACCGATGCAAAGTCAGCTTGTTACCCCGCGCCGGTCAGCTGGACGAACACGTCCTCCAGATCGGGTTCGAGGGTCGAGACATCCTGGATCGCGTAGCCGTGGCCCTGGGCGATGAAGCCATGACGCGGCACGCTGGAGTCCGCAGATGTAACTCTTCAGCGGCCAGGCGGCATATTCTTGCGCAGGTGCCCGTTGGCCTAACAGTCATTGTCAATTGAATGCGTTCGAATGCCGCATATCACGGCTCTGCTGGTATTTTGCCAAGATGTAACGCGGAAGAAGGATGCAGCCATGAAAGCCCGGAACCCAATCACATTGCTTGCTGCTATCGCGGCAACGGCGGCATCCGCACAAACCGCCCCCGAGGAACCACTGCAACTGTTCCAGGAGGTCGAAGGCGCGTACATGATGAACGTGCGCAAGGCAGCCGGGATCGAGTGTCAGATCGCGCAATTTACGGGACCCGGCGTGACGATGCTGATGATCGCGCAAACCGGATCGGGCGACTCCTACGTTTCGATCTTCACGCCGATCAATCCGAATGCTCCGTCATTCCGCCAGAACATCCGGCTAGAGCTGTCGGCCGCCGCGGCGAAGTTCGATCTGGATGTGGACATGGAAATCAAGCCGCATCCGAACACGGCCGATCACTGGGTTTTGTCCGGCAAGATTTCCCCTAACGAAGCAACGGCAATACTTATCAGCGAACGCGTCACGGTGAAGACCAGCGAAGGCAGCTTCCTTGCGACGATAGCTGCCCCATCGACCCTGAAGGCCGAAGCAATGCGTGCCTATAATGCTTGCAAAGCAACGCTCTAGCGGTCCTGCCCTGTGCCGGTGAGCTGAACAAAGACATCTTCGAGATCCGGCTCCAATGTCGAGACATCCTGGATCGCGTAGCCGTGGCCCTGCACGATCGTCAGCACCTGGCCTGCGGTCATCCTGTCGCGGTCGTATGTGACCTCCAGCGTGCGCGGCGCGGTGACTTCGGACCGGGTGAAGGCCGGGTCCATCAGCGCGCCCGCCAGCGGCTTGTCCACGTCCAGCCGGATGATCTTCTCGCGCGCCATGCTGACCAGTTCGCGGGTCGGCTTGTTCGCGATCAGCTCGCCATGGTTGATGATCGCGATCCGGTCGCACAGCTGCTCGGCCTCTTCGAGGTAGTGCGTGGTCAGGACCACGGTGACGCCTTCCTTGTTCAGCTGGGTCACCAGTTCCCACAGCTGGCGGCGCAGTTCGACGTCGACGCCCGCGGTCGGCTCGTCCAGCACCAGGATCGGCGGGGAATGGACCATCGCCTTGGCGATCAGCAGGCGGCGTTTCATACCGCCCGACAGCGTGCGGGCGTAGGCATCGCGCTTGTCCCACAGATGGACCGCTTTCAGCAGTTCCTCGCTGCGCCGCTCGGCTTTCGGGATCCCGTAGAAGCCGCCCTGATTCTCCAGCACCTCGAACGGGGTGAAGAACGGGTCGAACACAATTTCCTGCGGCACGATGCCGATCGCGCGCTTGGCATTGCGCGGGTTTTTCGCGGTGTCGAAGCCCCAGATCTGCGCGCTGCCGCTGGTCCGCGTGACCAGCCCGGCGAGGATGTTGATCAGCGTGGACTTGCCCGCGCCATTGGGGCCCAGCAGGCCGAAAATGCCGCCCTGCGGGACATCGAAGCTGACTCCTTTGAGCGCCAGTTTGCCCTCGCTCTCCCCCTTGGCGGGGGCATAGCGTTTGGTCAGGTTGTCGATCGAAATTGCGGGCCGGTTTTCCATGCCGCCGCCCTAAAACGCATCGCCCCGCTTGGCCACCGCTTTGCGCGCGTCCTGTTGCGCACATGCTCTTGCCGTGCGGCAAGCACGAAGATATGCGCGTGCCTATGTCGATCATGCCGCCCCCGCCCGAGATCTCCAAGGTGACCACCCGCCGCGTCTGGTGCGATGGCGCGACCGACATTCGCACGGGCGAGAACTACAAGCCCGCAGCCCTCGGCCATCCGAAGATCTATCTCGAAATCGACGAGCACGGCTATGTCGATTGCGGCTATTGCGACCGGCGTTTCGTGCTCGAAGGCGGGCCTGCCGACGGTGTCGACCAGGCCAGCTTGCGCGATATTTCCGAAGGCGCGGACCCGGGGCACCCCTAGGGGCCCATCCCCAAATATCGGCAGAGCGCCCCCGGGGGCAGGCCCGCCGGGAGCATCGGCGATTCTCAGGCGTTGTTCAGACTGGGTGCGCTATCACGCTCGCCTCAGAGGGACGATTTTTGCCGAGGATATCGCCATGACCAATCGTTTTCGTTTCGCCATCCCCATGCTTGCCGCGCTTGCCGTCGCCAGCACCCCCGCGCTCGCCGAAAGGCAGACGGGAGAGGAAAAACTCGCCAAGATGCTCGAAGGTCGCGAGGCAGGTCAGCCGCAGAAATGCATCATGGCCCGCCCGGTACGCAGCACGAAGATCATCGACGGTACCGCGATCGTCTACGATGCCGGCGGCACGCTCTACGTCAATTACACCCAGAATCCCGAGGATCTGGACGATGATGACTATCTGGTCGTACGCCGCCAGGGCATCAACCTGTGCCGCAGCGACATCGTGACCACGCGCACCCCGGCCGGTAATTTCTATTCCGGCAACGTCTTTCTGACCGATTTCATCCCCTACAAGCGGGTCGAACGCGGCAGCTAAACCGCCCCATTATTTCTCAAACCAAAAGGCCGTCCGGAGCAATCCGGGCGGCCTTTTTCGTGTGAGCGGCAGATATGCGTCTAGCCTGCCCGCGCACGCCCGGTTCCGCAAAGTGCCTGCGCCGGACACTCACCGCACGCCATGCTGGCGGGGCGACAGAAGGCACGGCCGATCTCCTTCATCAGCAGATGATGCTCGTCGTAATCGGCGGCGCTCCATTCGGACGGCATTGCTGACATGATCGCCGCGTAGGCGCGCGCGGTATCGGCCTTTTGCGGGACCAAACCCATCCGCTGGAGCACCCGGCGGTGGTGCGAATCGAGCACCAGAGCCTTGCGGTCGAGCGTGGAGGCATTGACCACCCCTGCCGCGATCTTGCGCCCCACGCCGGGCAGCTGCTCCAGCCACGCCATCGCCGCGTCGGTCTCCATCGGTTAGAGATGCGACAGGTCGACCGCGCCGCGCCGCGCGACCAGATCGGTGAGGCACGCTTTCAGCCGCTCGCCCGCAACATTGGGGTAGGTCTGGGTGGCGAGCTGCGCCTGCAAGGCTTCGAGCGGCGCATCGGCCACAGCCTCCCACGATCCATATTCGGCCAGCAGCCGGTCGGTCGCCGCATTGGAGGTTTCCGAGCGCGTGCGCGCGCCGATCACACCCTGCACCAGCACCCATTCGGGCGCGCGCCTCTCCCTCGGCGCACGCTCGATCCGCCCGAACCGCTGGATCAGCCGCGGCTGAAGCTGGCGTAGCGTTTCGGTCCGCGGATCATCGCCAAGGGGAAGCTGCATCGCCCCGGCATAGGCTGGCGCTCGCAAGGACCGCAAGCGGCCTGGCAGATGATGGTCAGCCGCCCAGACCCGTCTTGGCGACGATCTTGCGGCCGACGAACCACGAGATCGGAACCGCGAGAACGAAGCCCGCCGCCGAGGCGACCGCAATCGGCCGCCACCCGGCCTGCATATCCATCGACAGGACGGCGATAACGGCGATGCCCATGAGAGTGGTCGCTACGATCGGTAAAAGGATCAGCGTTATTCGAAACATCAAACGGCTCCCGCATTGATGGCGATTGTGCCTCAATACAGCGGGCCTGCCGCAAGATCATTGACGCCGATCAAATCCGCGCGAGTCTTCGAGACGCGTCAGATGTCGATCGCAATCTTGCCGAAGTGCTTCTGATCCTGCTCGTGACGGAAGGCATCGGCCAGATCGGCAAGCGCAAAGCGGTCCGAGATCACCGGCTCGATCCCCGTAGCCTCGATCGCGGCGATCATGCGCAGCTGCATCGCGCGGCTGCCCACGGTCAGGCCCTGCAACCGCCCCATCTTGCGCATCAGTGCGGCGGTTTCGACCTCGCCCTTCTGTCCGGTGAGCACCCCAATGAGGTGGATGTGCCCGCCCGGACGGATCGCCTTGATCGCCTGATTGACCGTACCCGGCCCGCCGACCTCGACCACGTGATCGACACCTCCCGACCAGTCGAACGCCTCGTCGCCCCAGTCGTCATTGCTCTTGTAGTTGATCGTATGATCGGCACCCAACTCGCGCGCCCTCGCCAGCTTCTCGTCCGAGCTGGAGGTGATGATCACCCGCGCGCCCGCCGCCTTGGCGATCCTGAGCGCGAAGATCGAGACGCCGCCGGTGCCCTCCAGCAGCACGGTCTGCCCGGCCTGAAGATTGCCGTCCTCCATCAGCGCGCGCCAGGCGGTCAGCCCGGCGCACGGCAGACACGCCGCCTGCGCGAAGTCGAGATTGTCGGGCATCCGGGTGAAGGCACGCGCGGGCTTCACCACGGACTCGCAGGCGAACCCGTCGATCCCGTCGCCCGGCGTGGTCTCGAAACTGCCCATGGGTGGACGTCCATCCTGCCATTCGGGGAAGAAGACCGACATCACCCGGTCGCCGACCGCGAACTCCTCGACGCCCTCGCCAACCGCCTCGACCTCGCCCGCGCCATCGGACAGCGGAATGCGCCCGTCGTCGGTGGGGATCATCCCCGCGACGACCGCATAATCGTGGAAGTTGAGCGAAGAGGCGTGCAGCTTCACCCGCACCTCGCCCGGGCCGGGCTCGCCCGGAGCGTCGATGTCGACGACCTCGAGCGAGTCGAGACTGGCAGGATTGCGGACTTTGACGGCTTTCATATCGGGCTCCAGTGTCTGGAAAAATGGCGTGCTGATGAGTGGTTTCGCGTTCTTAGGCCGGGACCGGCAGCGGGTCCGTGACGCGGTCGAGCGTGGGATAATCGACGTACCCCTCGGCCCCGCCGCCGTAGAAGGTGTCTTCGTTGGCCTCTTCGTAGGGGCCGCCCGCTGCGATGCGGGCGGGCAGATCGGGGTTGGCGATGAACAGCCGGCCGAAGGCGATCGCGTCGGCATGGCCGTCGGCGACCCATTGCGCGGCTTCCTCGGTCGAGAATTCGCCATTGGCGACGAACACACCGTCGAACCGCTTGCGCATGTCCTTGACGATCGCGTTGCCCTCGTCCGATCCGCCACTGCCGGTATGGCCGTTGGGGCGCACGACGTGCAGATAGGCGAGCCCGCGCCCGGCGAGCTTGGCGGCGGCTGCGGGGTAGGTGTCTTCCGGCTTGGCATCGGACGAACCGCCCGGCCCGCCCATGGGCGACAGGCGCACGCCGACGCGGCCTGCGGGCAATACTTCGGTCACTGCGGCGACCACTTCGTCCAGCAGGCGCAGACGATTTTCGAGGCTCCCGCCGTACTCGTCCTCACGCCGGTTGGTGCTGCTGCGCAAGAACTGGTCGATCAGGTATCCGTTCGCCGCGTGCACCTCCACACCGTCGAACCCCGCGCGCGCCGCGCAGCGCGCGGCATGGCGGTAATCGTCGAGCAGGCGGGGAATCTCGCTCAGTTGGAGCGCGCGTGCCTCGGGGAAGGGCACGGTCGGGCCTTCGCTCAGCCGGTCGCCGACGAAGGCCTCGCCCTCGGGCGTCCACACGCTGGCGGAGACGGGCGCGCCGCCTTCGGGCTGGAACACCTGATGACTGATCGCGCCGACATGCCACAGCTGGCAGAAGATCCGTCCACCCGCATTATGCACCGCGTCGGTCACCAGCTTCCAGCTTTCGACCTGCTCGTCGGTAAAGATCCCCGGCGTCCAGGCATAGCCTTGCCCTTCGTGGCTGATCTGCGTGGCCTCGGAAACGATCAGGCCCGCGCCCGCCCGCTGCGCATAGTAGAGCGCGTGGAGCGGCGTCTGCTCGCAGTCGCCCGCCGTCGAGCGGCTGCGGGTGAGCGGGGCCATCCACACCCTGTTGGGCGTGGTGATATCCGCCATGTCGAGCGGGTCGAGCAGCGGTGCGAGGGTATCGGTCATGGAAAGCTCCGGGATAGCTGGCGCCGCGCAGGAATTGGCGGCTGTTCGCCAATCACAACGCGAGCGCAAAGCGGAGCGTTCCGGTCATCTTGCGCGAGAGCGCCGGGCGTATTCCAGGCTGATCCTCCCGCTTCAGGCCGGGCCGAGAATCTCCGCTCGGCAAGTGTCGCGGGACCTACCGCCCTCAATCGCGAAGCGCACCGTGCCGGAGGGCCCCTGCATCGCGACCACGCAGCGCGGCCGGGTCAGCGCCATCGGATTGAGCACCTGTCCCTGAACGACATAGCGCGCCAGATCGCTGTCGAATTGCGTGCCGATCCGTCGCGCCATTGCCGCGTGGATCCGCGCATCGGTCAGCTCTGCAGCGCCGCCCTCGTCGATCAGGTCGGCGATCGCCGCGTCGAGCGATGCGCCCCGCGCGCGGGCAAGCATGTCCCAGTGCCAGGCCAGCAGCGCGCCGCGCTGATAGGGCAGGCGCTGCGCCTCCTCGCTTTCGAAGATGCGCTCCGCCAGCTCGCCCGCAGGCAGCTCCCTCACGGGTGAGGAGAGGTACTCGTTCGCCAGATCGGACATGCCGGCGAGAAAGGCCTGCGTGTCGATCAGCCCGGCGGCGAGTTGCAGCTTCCACGCGAAGTACTCGGTCGCGCCTTCGGTGAACCACATGCGCTGCGCGTCGGTCGCTTCGTCGGTGGGCCCCATCCGGCGCGTGATCCATTCGTGCACGATCTCGTGCGCGATCGTGTGGCGCAGCCGCTCGGCATCGGCATTCTCGCTCGCCAGCAGCAGGAAGCTGCGATGCAGGCCGGTGCCCACGACCGCCGAACCCTGCGGCGGCGCGGGGATCGGGTTCACGGCGAAGAGGTAGGATGCGAAGGGCGCGTCGTCGAACCGCTTCGCCCCCTGGTCGAGCATTCCGGCCAGCACGCCGGACATTGCGTCCGCGTCCATCGCGAAGGAACCGCGAATGGCGCTGCGGACCGTGGTGTCCCCGGCCTGCCTCGTATCGAAGGCGAAGTCGCCGAGCGCGAGCACCGAATTCGCCAGATCGTCGAGAGCACAGCCGGTCGCGCAATCGCCGCGCGCAAAGCTGAAGGCCGCGCGCTGCGGGAGCGATTGCAGGTCGAGCGTCAGCGGCACGCCGCCCTGCGACCATGTGGGAAGGACAGTCTGGCCGAGGAGGAAGGCGTGGCTCTGTGCGGTCCGGGCCCGCATCCCGGGCAGCCGGTGGGTCTGCCAGTCGGGCTCCCCGTCGTAATCCTGCGCCACCGTATAGGCGATCCAGCCGCCGCCGGGAGCGACGCGGTAGGCCTCCCCCTCACCGGGCAGCCGTTCCAGCCCGCGAGTCGCGGTGTCTCTGCGCAATTGCGACAGGTCTTCTTCCGGCCCCCAGGATTCGGGAAAGGACAGCACCGATCCCGCCGCGGAAGCCGGCAGGTCGAGCCTTACCGTAACCGCCTCGAACCGGCCCGGCTGCGCGATGCCGAGCGAGAGCACGCCTAACTCCGCAGCGGCGCGGTCACTGGCATCGGGCTGAGGAGCAAGGGGAGCGCATGCAGCAAGCGCCAGAATGCCAAGAGCTGCCACCATCGCGCGAACCATCATCGTACCCCCCGATACGCCCGGCTATTCCCATTCGATCGTGCCGGGCGGCTTGCTCGTATAGTCGTAGACCACCCGGTTGATCCCGCGCACCTCGTTTACGATGCGCGTCGCCACGCGTCCGATGAACGCCCCGTCGAAGGGGTAGACGTCGGCGGTCATCCCGTCGGTGCTGGTCACGGCGCGCAGGGCGCACACGCTGTCGTAGGTGCGTCCGTCGCCCATCACGCCGACCGTCTTCACTGGCAGCAGCACCGCGAAGGCCTGCCAGATCGCATCGTAGAGGCCCGCATTGCGGATTTCCTCGAGATAGATCGCGTCCGCCTTGCGCAGGATGTCGCAGCGTTCCTTGGTCACTTCGCCCGGGATGCGGATCGCGAGGCCGGGTCCGGGGAACGGGTGGCGGCCGACGAACATGTCGGGCAGGCCCAGCTCACGGCCCAGATCGCGGACCTCGTCCTTGAACAGCTCGCGCAGCGGCTCGACCAGTTTCATGTTCATGCGTTCGGGCAGGCCGCCGACATTGTGGTGGCTCTTGATCGTGACCGAAGGCCCGCCGGTGAAGGAGACCGACTCGATCACGTCGGGATAGAGCGTGCCCTGCGCGAGGAAATCCGCGCCGCCGATCTTGTTCGCCTCTTCCTCGAACACATTGATGAACTCGCCGCCGATGAACTTGCGCTTCTTCTCGGGGTCGGTCTGGCCCGCGAGGCCCGCCATGAAGCGCTCCTCTGCGTCCACCACCACCAGCGGGATGTTGTAGTGGTCGCGGAACATGGTCTCGACCTGTTCGCGCTCGCCCATCCGCAGCAGACCGTGATCGACGAACACGCAGGTCAGCTGCTCGCCAATCGCTTCGTGGATCAGGATCGCGGCGACCGAGGAATCGACCCCGCCGCTGAGGCCACAAATGACCTTCGCATCGCCCACCTGCTCGCGGATTTCGGCGATCTTGGTCGCGCGGTATTCGGCCATCGTCCAGTCGCCCGACAGGCCGCAGACATGGCGCGCGAAATTGGCGAGCAGCTTCGCGCCATCCGGCGTGTGGAACACCTCGGGGTGGAACTGCGTGCCGTAATAGCGCCGCTCGTCATCGGCGATCAGCGCGAAGGGCGCCCCGTCGCTGGTGGCGACGATGCGGAAGCCCTCGGCGAACTGCGTCACCTTGTCGCCGTGGCTCATCCACACCTGGTGCCGCTCGCCGACGTTCCACAGGCCTTCGAACAATACGCAGGGCTCGGTCACGGTCAGGAAGGCGCGGCCGAATTCGCCGCCTTCGCCGGTTTCGTGCCCCGGCTTCACCTCGCCGCCCAGCTGGGTGGTCATCACCTGCTGGCCGTAACAGATGCCGAGAATCGGGAGCCCCGAGTCGAAGAGCACCTGCGGCGCGCGGGGCGAGCCTTCGTCGCACACGCTGGCGGGCGATCCGGACAGGATGATGCCCTTCGGCTTCATCCGCTCGAACGCCTCTTCGGCCTGGGTGAAAGGCGCAATCTCGGAATAGACGCCCGCTTCGCGCACGCGGCGCGCAATCAGCTGGGTCACCTGG
This sequence comes from Citromicrobium bathyomarinum, assembly GCF_021021475.1. Taxonomy (GTDB): domain Bacteria; phylum Pseudomonadota; class Alphaproteobacteria; order Sphingomonadales; family Sphingomonadaceae; genus Alteriqipengyuania; species Alteriqipengyuania bathyomarina. The sequence goes on from NZ_JAINWL010000001.1 coordinate 1,005,856, forward strand.
CTGCCGAAATCGACGATAAGGATGGAATCGGGGAGATGGTCTGGCTGCATGGCCGCGCGGTAAGTGCTGCCCCGCCGCCTGTCCAGCGGGTGCCGTAGCGGTGCAGGTGAGGCTTTATACCGCGAGTTGCATCGGATCGAACCTGACGCCCTCCTCCCAAATTTCCGAAAGCCTGGCGCAAAAGCAATATTGATGCCCATACCGGGCCCGAAAATGACCTGAAGCCAGCCCATAGAGTTGGTTGCAAAAAACTGCACTGCCCTGCGTGTTTTCTCACTTTCATAAAGCAGGGCGTAAGATTATTTCCCTTCTCGAGCCGGCGGTGGATCGACCTCTCCCCCCCCTAAGATCCCCGCCGGCCAATTTTTCCTCCAGGCTGATGCGCCCCAAGCGGGCCTGCGTTGCCGGAGGGCGGTCCCTCTCTCTCCAAGGGGACCTCAAGGCCCGCGTGCTCCTCAGGGCGCGCGGGCCTTTTCGCGTGTGCGCTCGACATTGCGAAACGCGAGAGGCAGGGTTTCGCGCGGGAATGGAACAGGGGAGAATCGCAATGTCCAAGCCGCTTCTTGCAGGCGTGCCCGCCCTGCTGCTCGCCAGCGCGGCGCTGGCCCAGCCGTCCGGCGATGCGCGCCCGGTGATGGTGATTCTCGCGCACCCGGACGACGAGCTGCCGATGGCCCCCGCGCTCTCCGCCCTCGCCCGCGCCGAAGCCGACGTACGGCTGGTCTATGCGACCAGCGGCGATGCCGGGCCGGGCGTCTCTCAGCTGGAACCGGGCGAAGCGCTGGCCGCCGCGCGCGAGGATGAAGCGCGCTGCTCCGCCAAGGCGCTGGGCCTCGGTGCGCCGATGATGCTCGGCTATGGCGACGGAAAGCTGGCGGACGAGGCGCGCGGCAATCCCGATGGCGATGGCCTGATCGCCCGGCTCGCCAGCGAAATCGCGGCGGCCGATCCGGAGACGATCATCACCTGGGGGCCGGACGGCGGATATGGCCATGCCGACCACCGGCTGGTCAGCGCGTTTACCAGCCAGCTGGTCGAGGCGATGCCCACAGACAAGCGCCCCGCGCTGCTCTATTTCGGCATCCGGGCGGATCGGCAGGCACCGGTCGCGGAACTGGCCAACTGGGCGAAGACCGACCCCGCACTGCTTAGCGTGCGAATCGGCTATGACGAGACCGACCTGGCCGCTGCCGCCGCCGCAACCCAGTGCCACGCGACCCAGTTCGACGCCGCGAGTCGCGCCATGCTCGCCCCGGTATTCGATCAGGCAATCTGGCAGGGCGCGGTCGATTTCCGCCCCGCCTTCGCTTCGGGAGGCGGCTCCGCGGACTGAGCGCGCGTCAGCCGGTCAACACTCCACCACGTTGACCGCGAGCCCGCCCTGGCTGGTTTCCTTGTACTTGTTGCTCATGTCGAGCCCGGTCTGGCGCATCGTCTCGATAACCTGATCCAGCGTGACGAGGCTTTCCGCGCCCGTCCGGTGCAGTGCGAGGCGCGCGGCGTTGACCGCCTTGACCGCGCCGATCGCGTTGCGTTCGATGCACGGCACCTGCACCAGCCCGCCAACCGGATCGCAGGTCAGGCCGAGGTTGTGTTCCATCCCGATTTCCGCCGCGCTGGCGACTTGATGCGGGGTCGCACCCCATAGCGCGGCGAGGCCACCGGCGGCCATCGAGCACGCCACGCCGACCTCACCCTGACAGCCCATTTCCGCGCCCGAGATGCTCGCCCGCTGCTTGTACAGCAGGCCGACCGCACCTGCGGTCAGCAGGAACAGCCGTCGCTTCTCCGCACAGTCGGCATCATCGGCGGTCTTGCAATAGAAGCGGATCACCGCCGGGATGATTCCCGCCGCGCCATTGGTCGGCGCGGTCACCACGCGGCCTCCGGCGGCGTTCTCCTCGTTCACCGCCATCGCGTAGCAGTTGAGCCAGTCGAACAGCTGTTCGCGCTCGTTCGACAGGGGATTGCCGGAAAGCTTGTCCCACAGGTCGGGCGCGCGGCGCTGGACCTTGAGGCCGCCAGGCAGGATGCCGCGCTGGGTGAGCCCGCGATCGATGCACCCGTCCATCGCCTGCGCAATCCGGTCGAACCCAGCGACAGTTTGCTCGCGCGGGCGCATCGCGTCTTCATTGGCGAGGATCAGCTCGGCGACGGACAGGCCGTGCGCATCGCACAGCGCGAGCAGCTCCTGCGCCGAGCCGAACGGGTGCGGCACCTTCGCGCCCGCCTTCACCTGATCGTCCTTCGGCGGCTTCTTGAGCTGCGCCTGCGAGGCGACGAAACCGCCGCCGGTGGAGAAATAGGTGCCCTCGCGCAGCAGTTTGCCCGACGCATCGTAGGCGCGCAGGACCATGCCATTGGGGTGCAGATCGGGGATCACGTGGCCCGCCAGATCGATGTCTTTCGCCCGCTCGAAGCGGATCCGGCGATGGCCACCGTCAACCCCGCCGAGCGCGAGGCACTTGTCCGCATCGACCCCGCGCAGCGCGGCAGCCGCCTCGTCCGGGTCGGTCCGCTCGGGCCGGAAGCCCGCGAGGCCCAGAATGGTCGCATCGACCGTGCCGTGCCCGATCCCGGTCAGCGCGAGCGATCCCTGCAGTTCGACCGCCACCCGCTCGACCTGCGGCAATTCGCCTGCTTTTTCGAGAGCACGGACAAAGCGCCGGGCGATCCGCATCGGCCCGACCGTGTGCGAGGAGGACGGGCCGATCCCGATCCGGAAGATGTCGAGTACTGAGAGCATGCCCGTGCCGATGGGGCACGCCTTCCGCTACGTCAATCGCTCACCCTCCGCCGATTGAGCCGAGCATGAAGGCGAGCACCGCACCGATGGCGGTGGCTATACCGGCCCAGTAATCGTCTTCCCTGAAAGCCTGCGGGAAGACTTCGATCGCAAGGCTGGCGATCACCGCCCCTGCGGCAAAGCACCGGATTGCGCCCAGGTGCGTCTCGCTCGCGCCTTCGAGCAGCAGGTTGCCAGCGATCGCGGCGAGCGAAAGCAGCACGGCGGTGCCCGCCCACAGCGCAAAGATCTTGCCCCGCGACCGGCCGTCGCCGCGCATTTCCTTTGCGCCGCCCGCCGCCTCGGGCAGGTTGGAGAGCAGGATCGATCCGGCCAGCGCGGCGACCTCCATCGGCCCCGCACCGATCAGCGCGACGCCCAGCGCGAGGTTTTCAGGGATTCCGTCGAGGGTGATGGCAGCGAGCAACCCGCCGCCCGAGCCGCCGCCCCATTTTTCCTTCACCAGCCAGTCGGCCAGCGTGAACACACCCGCGCCTGCCAGCACGGCGAGCCCTGCAACCATCAGCGATCCGCGCTCTATCGAAGGCTGGATCAGTTCGCTGGTGACCGACAGCAGCAGCGCGCCCCCGGCCAGCGCGACCAGAAAGCCCTTGGTCTTCTTGTTCAGCGGCGCGTAGAGCCCCCAGGCCGCGCCCAGCAGCAGCGCGCCGGAGACGACTGCAACCACGATCAGTGTCATCATCATCGCTGCACTTACGGCTCTGTCCGGACAAAGTGCCCGTTCGGCACCGCCCACCTCGGGGAAAAGCCGTGTTTTTCCTTGCCGAAAGGTTTGGGAATCGGGCCATCAGCGCCTATATTCGCCCGATGGACGAGAACACGAAGAATGGCCGGAATACCGGCGAATATGGTGCGGATTCGATCAAGGTGCTCAAGGGCCTCGACGCGGTTCGCAAACGCCCCGGCATGTATATCGGCGATACCGACGACGGATCGGGCCTCCACCACATGGTGTTCGAGGTGTCGGACAACGCGATCGACGAAGCGCTGGCGGGCCATTGCGATCTCGTCCTGATCGAACTCAACCCCGACGGCAGCGTCTCGGTGGAAGACAACGGCCGCGGCATCCCGGTCGACATGCACAAGGGCGAAGGCGTCTCCGCCGCAGAGGTCATCATGACCCAGCTGCACGCGGGCGGCAAGTTCGAGAACACCAGCGACGACAATGCCTACAAGGTCTCGGGCGGGCTCCACGGCGTGGGCGTCTCGGTGGTCAACGCGCTGTCCGAATGGCTCGAACTGGTCATCTGGCGCGACGGCAAGGAGCATTGGATGCGCTTCGAGCATGGCGATGCGGTCGCCAGCCTCGAAGTGCGCGGCGATGCGCCGCCGGTCGATGCGAACGGCGACGAGAACGGCCTCAAGAAAGGCACGCGCGTCACCTTCAAGGCCAGCGAAGAGACGTTCAAGAACGTCACCGAGTTCGATTTCGAGAAGCTCGAGCACCGCTACCGCGAACTCGCCTTCCTGAACTCCGGCGTGCACATCAAACTGCGCGACCGCCGGGGCGAGGATGTGGCCGAGCATGACCTGTTCTACGAGGGCGGGATTGCCGCCTTCGTCAACTATCTCGACCGCAACAAGGAAGCGCTGATTCCCGAGCCTATTTCCGTTTCGGCGGAGAAGGACGGGATCGGCATCGACGTCGCGCTCGAATGGAACGATTCCTATTACGAGAACGTGCTCGCCTTCACCAACAACATCCCGCAGCGCGACGGGGGCACGCACCTGGCCGCGTTCCGCACCGCGCTGACCCGCACGCTCAACAACTACGCCGCGTCCTCGGGCCTGCTCAAGAAAGAGAAGGTCACACTTTCGGGCGAAGACATGCGCGAAGGGCTGACCGCGATCGTTTCGGTCAAGCTGCCCGATCCCAAGTTCAGCTCGCAGACCAAGGATAAGCTGGTTTCGTCAGAAGTCCGCTCGCCGTTGGAAAGCCTGATGGGCGACAAGATGACCGAGTGGCTGGAGGAAAACCCCAACCACGCCAAGACCATCATCCAGAAGATCGTCGATGCCGCCGCCGCCCGCGAAGCCGCACGGCGCGCGCGCGAAATGAGCCGCAAGGGCGCGATGAGCGTCGCGTCGCTGCCCGGCAAGCTCGCCGACTGCCAGGAACGCGATCCGAGCAAGTGCGAACTTTTCCTGGTCGAGGGTGACTCCGCCGGTGGTTCCGCCAAGCAGGGCCGCGACCGCAAGACACAGGCGATCCTGCCGCTGAAGGGCAAGATCCTGAACGTCGAGCGCGCGCGGTTCGACCGGATCATTTCGTCCAAGGAAGTCGGCACGCTGATCCAGGCGATGGGCACCGGCATCCGCGACGATTTCAACCTCGACAAGCTGCGCTACCACAAGATCGTCATCATGACCGACGCCGACGTCGACGGCGCGCATATCCGCACGCTGCTGCTGACCTTCTTCCACCGCCAGCTGCCCGAGATCGTGAGGAACGGCCACCTCTTCATCGCCCAGCCGCCGCTCTACAAGGTCGCGCGCGGGCGCAGCGAGGTCTACCTGAAGGACGAGCGCGCACTCGACCGCTACCTCGTCGCCGAGGGTCTGCAGGACCGCGTGCTCGACAGCCCTACCGGCGTGCGCGCGGGGGCGGACCTGTCCGCGCTCGTCGATCACGCGCTGCGAATGCGCAACCTGCTCGCCTACGCGCCGCGCAAGTACGACACCGCGATTGTCGAAACGCTCGCAATGGCGGGTGCGTTCGATCCGGAAAACCTCGCGGCGGGCGATGCGCTCGACCGCGCGGCAGCACGCCTCCAGATGGGCGACACCGAAGCCAAGTGGAGCGGCGAGCGTTCGCCCGATGGCGGGATCATGCTCAGCCGCCTGTGGCGCGGAGTGACCGACACGCACCTGATCGAGGAAAAATTCCTCGAAAGCGCCGAAGCGCGCAAGTTGCACAAGGTCGCCGCCGAAAACCTCGATGCCTACGAAAGCGCGGCAAAGTTGGTGAAGCCGAGCGCGGTCGAAGATTCTCCCGAACCCGACAGCGAGGATGACGGCGGCACGCCGGATCGCTCCGCTACCGTAGGCCAAGGCACGATCATTCGCCCGACCCAGCTGTTCGACGCAGTGATCGCGGCGGGGCGCAAGGGCCTGGCCGTGCAGCGCTACAAGGGTCTTGGCGAGATGAACGCGGAACAGCTGTGGGAAACCACGCTCGACCCGGACAACCGCGCGCTGTTGCAGGTGAAGATCGAGGATGCCGACGTGACCGACGAGATCTTCAGCCGCCTGATGGGCGACGTGGTCGAAACCCGGCGCGAGTTCATTCAGGACAATGCGCTGAACGTCGCTAATCTCGATATCTGACCAGCGTCAGACATCGGCTTCGCTTGGGGCCCTGAACGTCGCTAATCTGGACATCTGACCTGCGTCAGGCGGGTGCGCCCTCGCGCGCGCCCACCAGCAGGCCCCAGCCGCGCTGCTGCGGACGCACGCCGTTGAGCAGCCAAAGCGCCAGGGGGCTGCGGCGGACCAGCCGGTGCGCGGCATAGGGCAGCGCGAAAGCGCCCAGGCAGATCGCGATCCACGCCAGCAGTGGCGGAACCGCGGCGGTGATGCACACAATCACCAACCCGACCACCACCGGGTGGTGCAGCAGGTAGATCGTGAAAGAGGCGTCGACCATCCGGTCGACCCGCGCCGAAGGCTTGCTGAACAGGCGCAGCAAGAGTGCGAGGATGGTCTGCACGAGGCACACCGACGACAGCCCGTCGAACAGGATGTCGAGCGCCATCCCGATCGTCGAGCGATCCTCCCACAGGCCGACATGCAGCACCAGCGCGAGCAGCCCGATGAACGCCACCGCCGGATCGAACCGAGCGAAGCGATTCCACAGCGCGGGCGACCGCCGCATCGCGACACCCAGCGCAAAGAACGGCAGGAAGATCGCCAGCGATCGCAGATCCAGATATCCGCCTGCAAAGCTCAGATCGCTGTCCAGCACGTGCTCGGCGACGACCAGACCCAGCTCGTACACCGCCAGCCCCGCCGCCAGTGCGGTCACCGGCGGGGCGGCAAAGGCTCTTGCGCGGGCGACCAGCGGCCACACCGCCGCGAGCAGCGCGCACAGGATGAGCAGAGTGGGCAGGAACCACAGGTGCGCCAGCGGATGGGCCGCGGCAGCGGGGTCGACGATCCCGCGCGGCGCATATCGCAGGATCGCGGCCTGCAGCGGCAGGATGATCGCCATCCCGGTCAGCAGCGGCACGCCCAGACGCTCGGCCCGGCCCTTGAGCCACGCGCCGCGAGAGCGCCGCTCCAGCAGCATAGCGGCGAAGAACCCGGCGATCAGGAAGAACCCGGGCATGCGGAAATCGCTAAGCAGCGGCGGGACCAGCGCCAGCACCGGATCGCGCGATCCGCTCATCACCAGCCAGTGCCCGCCTGCGAAGGCAAGGCTCGCATGGAAGGGAATGCCCAGCAGCATGAACAGCGCACGCGCGGCGTCGAGGTGGTGGTAGCGCTGCGCGCCGGAGGGCGACCCGGGGTCCATGGATCGCCGTTGCACCGGACCCGGCGCAATGTCGCGCGCGCGAAATGCACCGTCTCCGGATAGGACGATGCGCGCGCCAATCCCTACCGCCCCCGCTCGACATGCGCGCGGGGAAGGTCCACGGCGCTGGCCCATGGATCATGATGCAATCATCCTCGGCGGTGGGGCCGCCGGGCTGTTCTGCGCAGCCGTCGCAGGCCAGCGTGGGCGGCGCGTGCTGGTGCTCGAAAAGGCCGACGCGGTGGGGAAGAAGATCCTCATATCGGGCGGGGGGCGGTGCAATTTCACCAATCTGGGCGCGGGGCCGGAGAATTACCTCTCCGCCAATCGCCATTTCGCCAAGTCTGCGCTGGCCCGCTACACGCCGCGCGATTTCCTCGATCTGGTCGAGCGGCACGGGATTGCTTGGCACGAAAAGACGCTCGGCCAGCTGTTCTGCGACGGGTCGGCGCGGCAGATCGTCGACCTGCTGCTGGCCGAGTGCGAAAAGGGCGGCGTCGAAATCCGCACCGGGCAGGAAATCGGCAGGATCGCGCGCGACGACGCAGGCTTCTCGGTCGAGGCGAACGGCGAAACCCACCGCGCGCCTGCGCTGGTGATTGCCACGGGCGGCCCGTCGATCCCGAAGATGGGCGCGACCGGCTTTGCCTATGATCTCGCGCGCCAGTTCGGCCTCAAGGTGGTCGAGCCGCGCCCCGCCCTCGTCCCTCTGACGCTGGGCGGGGAAGACGTGCTGTTCCGCGAGCTTTCGGGCGTCTCCGCCCCGGTCGAAGCCACCGCCGGCCAGGGGAAAACGGCTGCGAAATTCCGCGAGGCCGCGCTGCTGACGCACAAGGGCCTCTCCGGCCCCGCGATCCTGCAGGCCAGTTCCTACTGGCGGCATGGCGAGGTGCTGCGGATCGATTTCCTGCCCGATCTCGCGCCCGGCTGGCTGAGCGAGCGCAAGGCGAAGACCCCGCAGACGAGCATGGCGCAGGTGCTGCGCGAGCATCTGCCCGAGCGACTCGCGGTCACGCTGGCCGAGCGGCTGGGCCTCACCGGCCCGCTCCAGGGCCTCTCCGACAAGGCGCTGGTTCAGGCGGAGGAGCGGCTGCGCGGCTGGCAATTCCACCCCAACGGCACAGAAGGCTTCGCCAAGGCCGAGGTGACCGCAGGCGGCATCTCCACCGCCGAGCTTTCCTCGCAGACGATGGAGGCCAAGAAGGTCCCCGGCCTGTTCGCGATCGGCGAGGCGGTGGATGTGACGGGGTGGCTGGGTGGCTACAATTTCCAGTGGGCCTGGGCGAGCGGGCAGGCCTGCGGCGAGGCGCTGTAGCGGAGCGCTCCGTCCCCGCGCGGCTCATCGCGCGCCAACTGCCTTCTTGAACTTGCAACAGCGCTCGCGCATGCCGCGTCCCATGACCTTCGCAAAAGTTCTCGCCCCGCTCTTCGCGCTTTCGCTTGCCGCCTGCGCCACCGTCCCCGACCAGCGCGCGGCCGAGCCTGTCACCATCGGCATCGTCGGGCTCAACGATTTCCACGGCAATCTGGAGCCGATCACCCGGCCCGTGAAGCTGGGCGACGGGCGCGAGGCGAAGGCCGGCGGCGCGGCCTGGCTGGCCTCTGCGGTCGATGCGGTGCGGGCAAAGCACAAAAACACGATGGTGATCGCAGCCGGCGACCTGATCGGGGCGAGCCCGCTGGTCTCCTCGCTGTTCCTCGATGAGCCGACGATCGGCGCGATGAACCGCATCGGGCTGGATTTCAACGCGGTCGGCAACCACGAATTCGACAAGGGCTGGCGCGAACTCAAGCGCGTGCAGGATGGCGGCTGCGAGAAGCTGACCCTGCGCGATCCGTGCGCGGTCGAGCCGGATTTTGCAGGCGCGGACTTCGCCTTCCTCGCCGCGAACGTCGCGATGGAGGATGGCGGCACGCTGTTCCCCGCCTACGGGATCAAGACGTTCGAGACCCCCGCGGGCGAGATAAAGATCGGCGTGATCGGCCTGACGCTGAAGGAAACCCCCACGCTGGTGACGCCCAGCGGGGTCGACGGGCTGACCTTCGGCGACGAGGCGGCAGCGATCAACCGCACCGTGCCGCTGCTGGAGGAACAGGGCGCGGATGCGATCGTGGTCGCGATCCACCAGGGCCTGTACACCGATGTCGGCTTCAATGACAAAAGCTGTGGCGGCGTTGCCGGGCCGCTGATCGACATTCTCAAGCAGGTCGATCCGCGCGTGAATTTGGTCCTCTCGGGCCATACCCACGCCGCCTATGTGTGCGATTTTTCGAAGATCGACCCGGCGCGCAGCTTCCTCGTCACCAGTGCGGGCTATGGCGGTTCGCTGCTGACCGACATTGCGCTCACCTTCGATCCGGCGACGCATGATGTGGTGGGGGTCACCGCAGACAACGTCGTGGTGCAGAGCGCCGCGCCGCAAGACGCCAACCCCGACTTCGCCACGCTGATTCCGCGCAGCGACCTCACCGAATATGTCGCGCGCTACAGCAAGGCGGCGAGTGCGGCGGAGCAGCGCCCGGTCGGCCGGATCAGCGGCAATCCTGCGGCCCCCGGTCCCGCGACCGAGGAAACCCAGCTGGGCAATTTCATCGCCGACGCGCAGCTTTTCGCGACCCGCGATGCGGGCGCGCAGATTGCCTTCATGAACAATTCGGGCATTCGCGGCGCGGGGCTGGAGCCTGCGGCGGACGGCACGATCACCTTCGGCAGCATCTATTCGGTCCAGCCCTTCGGCAACACGCTGGTGACCAAGACCTTCACCGGCGCGCAATTGCTCGCGCTGCTCGAACAGCAGTTCGACGATGACGGCTTCGTGCAGACCTTCAGCCCGTCCGAAGGCTTTGCGCTTGTCTACGATATGAGCCGCCCGGTGGGATCGCGCGTCGTCTCGGTCACGCTCGATGGCAAGCCGATCGATCCCCAAGCCGATTACCGCGTCACGATGAACAGCTTCCTCGCCGCAGGCGGCGACAGCTTCACCGTGTTCAAGGACGGCACCGACGTGGTCACCGGCCCGGTCGATCTCGACGCGATCGAGGCCTACCTGGCGGGCAAGGACATGGTCGCCCTCCCCGCAACCGGGCGGATCACTGCGGTCGAGTAGGCGTATTCGCCGGGCCCACTGAGCTGGTGATCGGCGCGCCCGGGCCGACCTTCAGGCAACGGATTTTCCTACCTGCGTCCGGGGCGCTAGGGTGCGGACGGCTCTTTCCCATCGTCGTCCCTCACCTTCGCATATCCGCACGGCGTGAAAACCGTAAAAGCGTCACCCGAATGCAGATATCCCTTTGATTTCACGGAGACTTTTCAGGGTGACACGTGTCACCCTGCGTCAGTCGCCTCGCGCTACATCCGGAACACGCCGAAGCGCGGGCGATCCTCGATCGGGGCTTCGAGACACGCCGCAAACGCGAGGCCCAGCACGTCGCGGGTCTGCACCGGGTCGATCACGCCGTCGTCCCACATCCGCGCGGTGGCGTAGTAGGGATTGCCCTCGTCCTCGTATTTCTGGCGGATGGGGGCCTTGAACTCCTCGGCCTGTTCCTCGGTCCATGAATCCGCGTCGCGGTGGACTGTCGCGAGCACGGAAGCCGCCTGTTCGCCGCCCATCACCGAGATGCGGCTGTTGGGCCAGCTGAACAGGAAGCGCGGCGAGTACGCCCGGCCCGCCATGCCGTAATTGCCCGCGCCGAAGCTGCCGCCGATCAGGATGGTGACCTTGGGCACGCTCGCGGTGGCGACCGCCGTCACCAGCTTCGCACCGTGCTTGGCGATGCCTTCCGCCTCGTACTTGCCCCCGACCATGAAGCCGGAGATGTTCTGCAGGAACAGCAGCGGGATGCGCCGCTGGCAGGCGAGTTCGATGAAGTGCGCCCCCTTCACCGCGCTTTCCGAGAACAGCACGCCATTATTGGCGAGGATCGCCACCGGCATGCCCCAGATATGCGCGAAGCCGCACACCAGCGTGGAGCCATAGTCCTTCTTGAACTCGTGGAACTCGCTGCCGTCGACCAGCCGCGCGATTACCTCGTGCACGTCGTAGGGTGCGCGCACATCCTCGGGGATCAGCGCGTAGAGGTCTTCCGCGTCGAACTTCGGCGGCACCGGCTCCTGAAGGTCGATATTGGTCGCGGCATCGGTGTTCGCACCGAGATGGCTGACGATATCGCGCACGATGGTCAGCGCGTGCTCGTCGTTCTCCGCAAGATGGTCGACCACGCCCGATTTCTTGGCGTGCAAGTCGCCGCCGCCCAGATCCTCGGCGCTGATTTCCTCGCCCGTCGCGGCCTTCACCAGCGGCGGGCCTGCGAGGAAGATAGTGCCCTGATTGCGCACGATCACGCTCTCGTCGCTCATCGCGGGCACGTAGGCCCCGCCCGCGGTGCAACTGCCCATCACGCAGGCGATCTGCGGAATGCCGAGGCTGCTCATCTGCGCCTGGTTGAAGAAGATGCGCCCGAAGTGCTCCTTGTCGGGGAAAACCTCAGCCTGGTAGGGCAGGTTCGCCCCGCCGCTATCGACCAGATAGATGCACGGCAAGCGGTTCTCCTGCGCGATTTCCTGCGCGCGCAGGTGCTTCTTGACCGTCATCGGGTAGTACGAGCCACCCTTCACGGTCGGATCGTTGCACACGATCATCACCTGCCGCCCGGACACGCGACCGACGCCGCAGATCATCGAGGCGCCGTTGACGTCGCCTTCGTACATGCCGTTCGCGGCGAGCTGCCCGATCTCGAGGAAGGGCGAGCCCGGATCGAGCAGCCGCTCGACCCTTTCGCGAGGCAGCAGCTTGCCGCGCGAGACATGCCGCTCGCGGTGCTTCTCGCTCCCCCCCAGCGCCGCCTCGGCGACCTTCTCGCGCAGCTCGCTTGCCAGCGCCTTGTTATGATCGAAGCGCGCCTTGGCATCGGGCGCTTCACGGTCGAGCATCGAGGTGAGTACAGGTGCGGTCATAGTGTGATCGCCTAGCGGCTTGGCGGCGCGCTGAAAAGTTCGCGCGGCGTTTTCCTACGGCGAGCGTCTGTGCAATGGGCCGGTCATGGACCCCCGCCTGACCATCCGCACCGCCACCTCCGCCGACATTCCCGCGCTCAAGGCCATCATGGACCTCGCGATCGAACAATTGCAGGCGGGCTTCCTCTCGCCCGAACAGGTCGTCGCCAGCCGCGCGGTCATGGGGCTCGACACCCAGCTGGTGACCGATGGCACCTATCTGGTGGTGGAGGACGGCGGTACTCCGGTCGGCTGCGGCGGATGGAGCCGGCGCGCGACGCTGTATGGCGGCGACCACAGCACGTACTTGCGCAACGAAGCCCTGCTCGATCCGGCACGCGACGCCGCGCGGGTGCGGGCGATGTACACCCATCCCGACCACGCCCGGCGCGGGATCGGTCGCGCGATCCTCGACGAATGCGAAGCGCGGGCCGCCGCGGAAGGATACCGCACGGTCGAGCTGATGGCCACGATGAGCGGGCGCCCGCTCTATGCCGCCTGCGGCTATGCCGAGATCGAACCCGCCTTTGCCGACGTGGACGGCGTCGAAGTCCCACTGATGAAGATGGCCAAGCCGCTGGAACGCCAGCGCGTCTAGCGCCCCGCGGCGAGGCCGATCGTCACCGCTTCTTCACGAATTCCGCGCGCAGGACGAGGCCCTTGATGCCGGGGTACTTGCAGTCGATCTCCTGCGGGTCGCCGGTCAGGCGGATCGATTTGATCAGTGTGCCCTGCTTGAGCGTCTGGCCTGCGCCCTTGACCTCCAGATCCTTGATTAGCGTCACCTGGTCGCCATCGGCAAGCAGGTTGCCGACCGCGTCGCGCACTTCGACCGTGTCCGCCGCAGCCTGCTTCGCCGCCAGCTCCGAGGCGGGCATCCACTCGCCGCTTTCCTCGTCGTAGACGTAATCTTCGCTATCGCTCACCCTGCGGCTCCTATCAGTTCGCGGCCGATCAGCATGCGGCGAATCTCGTTCGTTCCCGCGCCAATGTCGAGCAGCTTGGCATCGCGCATATAGCGTTCCACCGGCCAGTCGAGCGTATAGCCCGCACCGCCCAGCGCCTGCACGCTTTCCGCCGCGACGCGGAAGGCATTCTCGCTCGCCAGCAGGATCGCGCCCGCCGCATCGAACCGCGTCGTCTTGTTCGCATCGCAGCTCTTGGCGACCGCGTAGGTATAGGCCCGCGCCGATTGCAGCGCGACATACATGTCCGCCACCTTGGCCTGCATCAGCTGGAACGAACCGATCGGCTTGCCGAACTGGGTGCGTTCGCGAAGATAGGGGATCACGGTATCGAGGCAGGCCTGCATGATGCCCAGCTGAAGCCCGGCGAGCACGACGCGCTCGTAATCGAGCCCGCTCATCAGCACGCCCACGCCGCCGCCGACCGGGCCCATCACGCGGTCCTCGGGGACGAAGCAGTCGTCGAACACCAGCTCTGCCGTAGGCGAGCCACGCATGCCGACCTTTTCGATCTTCTGGCCGATCGAGAAGCCCTCGTCGCCATTCTCGATCAGGAAGGCGGTGATCCCGCGCGATCCGGCCTCGCTGTCGGTCTTGGCATAGACAACCAGCGTATCGGCATAGGGCGCGTTGGTGATCCAGAACTTGGTGCCGTTCAGGCGGTAGCCGCCATCGACAGCGTCGGCCTTCAGCTTCATCGAGACGACGTCCGATCCCGCGCTCGCCTCGCTCATCGCCAGCGAGCCGACGTGTTCGCCACTGATCAGCCCGGGCAGATATTTCGCCTTCTGCTCCTCGTTGCCCCAGCGGCGGATCTGGTTGATGCACAGGTTGGAGTGTGCGCCGTAGCTGAGCCCCAGCGAAGCACTCGCCCGGCTGACTTCCTCGACCGCGATCACATGTTCGAGATAGCCGAGGCCAAGCCCGCCATCTTCGGGATCGACGGTGATGCCGTGCAGGCCCAGCTCGCCCATCTGCGCCCACAGCGCGTCCTTGGGAAACCAGTCCTCGCGGTCGATCTTCTCTGCCAGCGGGGCGATCTGCTCGTCGGCGAAGCGGCCGACGCTCTCGCGGATCATCTCCGCGCTTTCACCAAGCTGGAAGTCGAATTCAGGGGTTGCGCGCATGGGGGTATCCTTCTGTTTGCGGGTGCGCATAGCAAGCCCGCGAGCCCCCGCAAACCGGCCGGCAAAGTTTAACAAATATCATGCAATATAAACCTTTGGTGGCGGAACCGGTGCTGATGGTTATATCCTGTCGCTGACGGGATCATGGACACTCTTTTCGAAACCAAGAGCGCGGACGCGAATCGTCCGGATGCAGCGGTCAGTGCGCCGGGGGACCGCGCGCGTGAGCTTGCGCCCTTCGGTATCGATTCGCTGGAAGACGACTTCGAGCTCGAATCGATAGCCACCTTCGCCGCCAGACTGTGCGGCACACCAAACGCCAGCGTCACCATCGTCGAGGAACGCCGCCAGCGGTTCCTCGCCCGCCATGGGCTCGAGAGCAACGAGACGCCGCGCTCGGTCAGCTTCTGCGCCCATGCGATGCAGGGGGACGAGCTGTTCGTGGTGCCCGATGCCACGAAAGATCCGCGCTTTGCCGATAATGATCTGGTCACGGGCGAGACGCACCTGCGCTTCTACGCGGGTGCCCCGCTGGTGACCGAGGACGGGACCGAGCTGGGCGCGCTGTGCGTGATCGACACCGAGCCGCATCCCGAGGGCCTGAACGAATTACAGCAGGAGGGGTTGCGTGTGCTCGCCCGCTCCGCCGTGCGCCGCTTCGTCAACGAGCGCGAGGCACTGCGCTCTCGCGACCAGGCGAAGGAGCGCGCGCGGATGCTCAATCTGGTGCTCGATTCGGTGCCGGGCATTGCATGGTCCGCCGACGAGGATCTGACCTTCGATTTCTTCAACGCGCGCTGGGACGAAGTCACCGGCGCCGAACCTCCCCGCTCCACCGCCGCTTGGGAGGCGCACATTCACCCCGAGGACTTCGGCAGGACCATTGCCAAGTTCGAGGCGGCGGTGCAGCAAACGCGCGTGTTCGACGACGAGTGGCGACTGCGTCTGGCCGACGGATCATACCGCTGGGCGCTGAGCCGTGCGGTGCCGATCCAGCTGGGCAATGGCCGCTGGCGGTGGGTCGGCACGATCATCGATATCGACGATGCGCACCGCCTGTCCGAAAGCCGCGATCTGCTGGCGCGCGAGCTATCGCACCGGATCAAGAATATCTTCGCGGTGGTCGCCAGCCTGATCACCCTGTCGGCCCGGCGCGATCCGGACCTGCGCTATTTCGCGCAGGAAATGACCGACAAGATCGCCGCGCTGGGCCGCGCGCACGAATTCGTCGCGCCCACCGGCATGGTCCGCGAAAACACGCTGCACGGCCTGCTCGGACAGATCTTCGCGCCCTATAATTCTCAGCACGAACGGCGGATCACGGTGACCGGCTCCAATCCCACGATCCAGGCGCGCGCGGCGACTCCGCTGGCGCTGGTGTTCCACGAGCTGGCCACCAATTCAGCGAAGTACGGCGTGCTCGCGAACGAGGAAGGCGCGGTCGACGTCACCATTTCGCAGGCAGATCACGACATGCTGCGGATCGAATGGCGCGAACCCGGCGTGGCTCCGCAGGAGACCGGCGGCGAAGGCTTCGGCTCGCGCCTGCTCAAGATGAGCGTCGAGGGGCAGATGCAGGGGCGGATCGACCGCCAGTGGAGCGACGACGGCCTGTCCGTGGTGCTCGACCTGTCGCTTGCCGCGCTGGCGGGATAACGGCCCGCCGCATGGCAGCATCGCTCACGTTCGATAGCGTCACCAAACGCTATGATACGACCGAGGCACTGTCCGGTATCGACCTGACGATCGAGCCTGGCAGCTTCGTCGCGCTGGTCGGCGCGTCGGGCTCCGGCAAATCGACCCTGCTCAAGACCATCAACCGGCTGGTCGAGCCTACCACCGGGCGCGTACTGCTGGACGGCGAAGACGTCACCACCCGCGATGCGACCGCGATGCGGCGCCAGATGGGCTATGTATTCCAGCGCATCGGCCTCTTCCCGCATATGCGCGTGGGCGAGAACATCGCGATCGGCCCGCGGCTGGTCGGCGACAACCTGAGCCGGGAGCGGATCGGCGAACTGCTCGAACTGGTCGACCTCGACCCGGCGATGGCCAGCCGTCTGCCCGAGGAACTCTCGGGCGGCCAGCAGCAGCGCGTGGGCGTGGCCCGCGCGCTCGCGGGCGATCCCGATCTGCTGTTGATGGACGAACCGTTCGGCGCGCTCGACCCGGTCACCCGCGATGCGCTGGGCACCCGCGTGCGCGATCTGCACGACCGGCTCGAACTGACGACGCTGATGGTCACGCACGACATGGCCGAGGCGCTGATCCTCGCCGACCGCGTTCTGGTTATGGATGCAGGCAGGATCGTCGCAGACGAGACCCCGCAGGCACTCGCCAGCGGCGGCGGCGGAGAGGTCGCGCAGGGGCTGGTCGCGGTTCCGCGCCATCAGGCCGAACGGCTCAAGGAGCTTGAGACGTGAGCGGCGTGTGGGCCGCGCTGATGGGGCTTGGCGGCGTGCTCGCGCAGCATGTCATCCTGGCTGCCTGCGCAATCGGCCTGGGCATCGCGGTCGCGCTGCCGCTGGCGGTGTGGGCGAGCCGCAGTCAGGCTGTGTCGCGCGCCGCGCTGGGTTTCGCGAGCCTCGTTCAGACGATTCCTGCGCTCGCGCTGCTGGCGCTGTTCTTCCCGATCCTGCTGAGCCTGCGCGCGGTCTTCGGCGAAGACCTGCCAACGCTCGGCTTTCTGCCCGCACTGCTCGCGCTGGCGCTCTATGCATTGTTGCCGATTTTGCGCAACGCGGTGACCGCCCAGACCAATCTCGACCCCGGCGTGATCGAGGCGGCGGACGGCGTGGGGATGAGCTTCTGGCAAAGACTGCGGCTGGTCGAGGCACCGCTCACCGCGCCCTATATCATGGCGGGGATCCGCACCGCAGCGGTGTGGACCATCGGCGCGGCAACGCTTGCCACCACCATCGGCCAGCCGAGCCTTGGCGATCCGATCTTCGCCGGATTGCAGACGCAGAACTGGTCGCTGGTGCTGGCGGGTTGCATCGCCAGCGCAGGGCTGGCGATCATCGCCGACGCGCTGCTCGGCACGATCGAAGCGGGCTTCCGCCGCCGCGCCCGCCGCCTATGGCTGGGCGGTGCGATCGCGGTCGCCATCGGCGTTGCAGCGGCCTTCGTCAGCCAAGTCGACTGGAGCCGGGACGACGGGCGCGACACGGTGGTCATCGGGACCAAGCAATTCTCCGAACAGCTGATCCTCGGCCGACTGGTGGGGGCGCAGCTGGAGGAGGCGGGCTACAACGTCGAATATCGCGAAGGCCTCGGCTCGGCAGTGGTTGCGCAGGCTGTCGCCGATGGGTCGATCGACCTCTATTTCGACTATACCGGCACGATCTGGGCCAACCAGATGAAGCGGACCGACAATCCGGGCCGCGATGCGATGTACGAAGCGATCCGGAAATGGGAGCGCGAGGTGCAAGGCACCCGCGTGCTCGGCAAGCTGGGGTTCGAAAACGCCTATGCCTTTGCAATGCGCGAAGATCGCGCAAACGAGCTGGGCATTCGCACGATCGAGGATCTGGCGCGCGCGGGCCCCCAACTGGTCGCGGGCGGCGATCCCGAATGGTTCGAGCGGCCCGAATGGTTCGCGGTGCGCGATGCCTATGGCCTGAAATTCGCCAACCAGCGCAATTTCTCGCCCACCTTCATGTACGACGCGCTGCGCTCCAGCGAAGCCGACGTGATCACCGCCTATACCTCGGACGGGCGGATTGCGGCGGACAAGCTGCGCGTGCTCGAAGACCCGCGCGAGGCGCTGCCCAGCTACGACACGCTGATCATCCTCTCGCCGGAGCGGGCGAACGACGAGCGGCTGCTCGCCGCGCTACGTCCGTTGCTGGGCACGATCAATGTGGAAGCGATGCGCGAGGCCAACTTCTCTGTCGACCGCACCGACGGCGAGAAGAAAACTCCGCGCGAAGCGGCGCGCTGGCTCGCGAAAGAGGTCGGTCTGGAATAAGTGGCGTCAGCGCGCTGTCACGTCAGGGCCGCGTCCACACCTGCGTCTGGCAGAAGACGGTAACGCAGCCTTTCACCTCAAGCTCGTTGGGGCCCTTACGCTGGATGACCGAGCGGTAGGTCTTGCCCGACTTGGGATCGTAGATTTCGCCACGCCACTCGTCACCGTCCTGCCTGAAGCCGGTCAGCACCGGCAGGCCCATCAGCTTGCGGCTGCGCAGGGACTTCTTCGGGTTGTTGATGTCGCGCTGGTCCACTCCGCCGGGCGGGGTTTCGAGGAACTTGGTGATCTTGCCGCACACGCTGGTGCCGCAATCGCCGATCGTGACGACCGCGTCCTTGTCCTCGGTTACCCACTTCCCGCCGATCGGATCGGCAGCAAGCGCGGGGACGGCGAGTGCGGCCAGACCGGCAGCACCTGCAAGCATGGCGGGAAGGAGCTTTTTCATGATGGTCAAACACCTAGAGCCTTACGGTGTTCCGCAAGATGAACGGCTAGGCCAGCCCCGCGCCCATAGGCCAATCGGGTTGAGCGATTCCCAGAACCTTGAACAGGTCGCCCATCTGTTCGTCCGCGACGAGCCGGTGACGCGCCGCTTCGATCTCCTCCGCGCGCTGCGGCGCGGCCTGCGCCAGCGCGGCTGCGCGCGCGTCGATCCCCAGCGCGGAAAGAAACGCGCCCTGCGTAGCCGAGCCTAGCACCCGCGACCCTTCGCGCTGGGCGATCTCGGCCAGCGCGGCGAAATCGACATGCGC
This sequence comes from Citromicrobium bathyomarinum, assembly GCF_021021475.1. Taxonomy (GTDB): domain Bacteria; phylum Pseudomonadota; class Alphaproteobacteria; order Sphingomonadales; family Sphingomonadaceae; genus Alteriqipengyuania; species Alteriqipengyuania bathyomarina. Next base: position 1,024,988 of record NZ_JAINWL010000001.1, read on the forward strand.
GGTGAGGTCCGCCGCGCCAGGCATCGCGAGCGGGTCGATCTTTTCATGCCGCGCGATCGCCTGAAGGGTGGAACCGGTGCGCGCGGCGAGATGGCCGTAGTCGATCGCCAGCGCCGCGCCGCCCTGCGCCACCAGCCGCCGGGCGATCTCTTGCATCACCGCTGCCGCTCCCGGGCACGTCTCGAGTATCGTGCCGGTCGGCGCATCGGACCAATCGGCGGGGACCGCGCTGTCCATCGGCTGGTCGCCGGACACGAAGAGGAATGCGTCATCCTCCCCCAGCCCGACCATGCGTTCGCGCCAGCCTTGTTCTGTACGGACTAGCTGGCGGACCGGAAGTGCGTCGAAGAACTCGTTTGCCACCAGCAGCAGCGGGCGGCCATTCGGCAGGCTGGTCGGGTCGTTGTGAAAGCGTGCGCCGGGCACGGATGCGGCCTGCAATGCCCGCAGCGGCGGCGATCCCTCGACGAAGTGCACTTCCGGCTGCAGGCCGAAGCGCGCCATGCTGCGCAGCGCGTCCGCCGCCAGAGTGCCCCGCCCCGGCCCCAGCTCAACATAGATCGCATCGGGCGGGCTGCCCGCGCGGGTCCAGATATCGGCCAGCCACAGGCCGACCAGCTCGCCGAACATCTGGCTGATCTCCGGCGCAGTGGTGAAGTCGCCCGCGCTGCCAAGCGGATCGCGCGCGGCGTAATAATGCGCGTTGCTCTCCCCCATGAAGCGCGCGACCGGCATGGGCCCGTGCGTCGCGATCAGCCGCCGGAACCGATCGCCCAGATCGCTGCGCTCATTGCTGTCGGTCAGGATTCGCTCGTCGCGGGCGCATCGACGCGGCCCGTCTTGTTCTGCATCGCGTAGACGATCACCGCGATTCCGACGAGGATCATCGGAATGCTCAGCCACTGGCCCATCGACAGCCCGGTGCGCATCGCGAATTCGGTTAGCTGCGCATCTGGCTGGCGGAAGAATTCGTTGATGAAGCGCGCGGTTGCGATTCCGGCGGTGAACACGCCGACCAGCAGGCCCGGCTTCCAGCGAGCTTTGGTGAGCCAGAACAACGACAACATGATCGCCATCATCGCCAATCCTTCCAGCCCAGCCTGATAGAGCTGGCTGGGATGGCGCGCGAGCTGGCTTGGGTCCGACGGGAAGACCATCGCCCATGGCACGTCGGTCGGGCGGCCCCACAGCTCGCCGTTCACGAAATTGGCGAGTCGGCCGAAGAACATGCCGAAGGGCACGTTGACCGCGATGTAATCCGACACCCGCAACCAGTTGAGCTTGTTGCGATAGCTCACCCACAGCAGCGCCAGAACCACGCCGATCACCCCGCCGTGGAAGCTCATGCCGCCATCCCACAGGCGCGGCAGGCCCCATGGCATCCAGCCTTCATGGCTGAAATCGACGAACAGTTCGGGGCGGTAGAAGATCGCGTAGCCCAGCCGCCCGCCGAAGATCACGCCCAGCGTACAGTAAAACAGCAGGTCGTCGACATGGGCCTGATTCATCGGCGCGCCGGGCGCCTTGATCATCCGCGAGAGGTGCCAATAGGCGAGGACGATGCCCGCGATATAGGCCAGCGAGTACCACCGCAGCGTGAAGAAGCCGAGGTCGATCCCCGGCGTCAGGCCAAGGTCCGACCAGTAAATCGGCTGGTTTGCAGCTTCTGCCAGTAGTGACAGCATTCCATCGACCCCTTAGAGATGCGCCCGAACGATCCCGCCTTGCGCCAACGCGGCTTGCATTGGCACAGGCGGATGTCAGAAAAAAGGACATTGCTCGCACGGCCACAGCGGTCGGCGGGTCACCCGGAGAGAGGAAATCAATGGCGACCGAGCTCGACACTACGCTGGATACCATCATGGACGGGCTGGTTGCGCCCGGCGGCCCGGCGGAGACCGTGCCGTTCACCCGCAACGGCGTTGCCATGCCCGCGTTCAAGAACGCGCCGCCCAGCCTGGCGCACTATTTCGCCCACTACTGCAACGAGCACCGGGACAAGGAATTCCTCGTCGATGATGGCTGCCGCCTGACCTTCGGCGAGGCCTATGACGCTGCGCGCCACGTCGCAGCGGGGCTGCTGTCGCAGCACAAGCTGATCAAGGGCGACCGGATCGGGATCGCTGCGCGCAACTCGGCCAACTGGATCATCGCCTATATGGGGATCACCATGGCCGGCGGATGTGCTGCGCTGGTCAACGGTTTTTCCAGCGGCGAGGAAATGGCCGACGCGCTCAAGATGGTCGGCTGCCGGATCGTGCTGGCCGATCGCAAGCGGGCCGAACGGCTCGAAGGCACGACGCACGGCGCGCAGATCGTCCCGCTCAAGCATGACTGCAATCCGGCCGACGGGCTGGAAGCGGTCTGGGGTGATCCCGCGGCAACCGCCCTGCCGGAACTCGGGCCGGACGACTACGCGACCCTGCTCTACACCTCGGGTTCGACCGGGCGGTCCAAGGGGGCCTATTCGGACCACCGCGGCGTGATCCACGGCACGATGAGCTATGTCATGCAGAGCCTGATGGCGCTCACCTACTTGTCGGGCAAGGGCGAGGCGCCGTCATTGCAGCCCTGCGCGCTGGTCGCTGTGCCGCTGTTCCACGTGACCGGCGAAATTCCGGTCTTCCTGCAAAGCTTCGCGCTGGGTCGCAAGCTGGTGCTGATGAAGAAGTGGGACGCGACCGAGGCGCTGCGCCTGATCGAGGCCGAGAAGGTGACCTATTTCACCGGCGTGCCGCTGATGAGCTACGAAATTGCGACCCATCCGGACCGCGACAAGTACGATACCTCGACCTGCACGTCTTTCGCCGCGGGGGGCGCGCCGCGCCCAACCGACCATGTCGAAAAGATCCACAAGGCCTTCCCCGGCGGGTTCCCGCTGCTCGGCTATGGCCTGACCGAAACCAACGCGATCGGCTGCGGCAATTTCAACGAGAACTACCTCGCCAAGCCGACCAGCACCGGCAAGGCCAGCCGCCCGCTGGTCGATCTGGCGATTCTCGACGATGCAGGCAACAAGTTGCCGACCGGCGAGATCGGCGAGGTTTCGATCCGTACGGTCGCCAACTTCCTGGGCTATTGGGACAATCGCGAGGCGACGCAGGAAGCCTTCACCGAGGATATGTATTTCCGCACCGGCGACCTCGGTCGGCTGGACGAGGACGGCTATCTGTTCATCGTCGACCGCAAGAAGGACATCATCATCCGCGGCGGCGAGAACATCAGCTGCCTCGAGGTGGAAGAAGCGATCTACGCGCATGACGACGTTGCCGAATGTTCGGTCTTCGGCCTGCCCGACGATCGCTATGGCGAGATCGTCGGCGCGGTCTACCTGACCCGTGACGGTGCAAGCCTGAGCGAGGCGGAGCTTGCCGCCTTCCTCGAAACGCACCTTCCGCCGTTCAAGCGGCCCGCGCATATCTGGCAGGAGCATGGCAGCCTGCCCCGGCTCGGCACGCAGAAAATCGACCGCAAGGCGCTGCGCGAGCAATACAGCAAGGACTTCGCCGCCGCTTGAGCGCTCCGCCCCTCTCCAACCAGCGCGCCATCGTCGACCGGCGCAAGCTCGCCCAGAAGATCGGTGAAACGATCGGCCAGGCGGACGGCGATGGCCGCAGCGCGCGTGACGCGGTGCTCGCCCTGCTGCGCAAGGCGTTGGAGAACGGGCGTACGGAACTGTCGCGCCGGCTGGCAGAGCATCCCTCTGCCGGCCACGCGCAATGCGGGGGGCAAAGCTTCCTGATCGACCAGCTGCTGCGGCTGATCCACGATTTCGCGAGCGACCACCTCGCCCCCGTGCCCGAGGGCAAGCCCGCACGGGCGATCACTCTGGTCGCCGCCGGCGGCTATGGGCGTGAGGAACTCGCCCCCCACTCCGACATCGACATCGCCTTCTTCGTCGAGCGGGCGGACGACCCGCGCACGGTCAAGCTGATCGAGGCGATCCTCTACCTGATGTGGGATCTGGGCCTGACCGTCGGCCATTCGGTGCGCACGGTGGACGACATTGTGAGCATGTCAAAATCCGACGGCACGATCCTCACCTCGCTGCTCGAATGCCGTTATTTGTGGGGCGACGAAGCGCTTTACGAAGAGGCACGGCGGCGCTTCTACGCCGAGGTGGTCGACGGGACCGAGCGGCAGTTCGTCGCCGACAAGCTGCGCGAGCGCGATGCCCGGCACAAGCGGATGGGCGACACGCGCTATGTGGTCGAACCCAATGTGAAGGAAGGCAAGGGCGGCCTGCGCGATCTGCAGGCGCTTTACTGGATCGGCAAATATATCCACCGGGTGCGCGACGCCGCCGAGCTGGTCGACGCAGGGCTTTTCACCAAGGCCGAGTACCGCAGCTTCCGCCGCGCCGAGGGCTTCCTGCTGGCAGTGCGCTGCCACCTGCACGAAATCACCGGCCGGGCGGAAGACCGCCTCACCTTCGACCTGCAGAAGGAGATAGCGCGGCGGATGCATTTCGCCGACCGGCAGGGCAAGGCCGCGGTCGAGCGGTTCATGCAGTACTATTTCCTGCAGGCGAAGCGGGTTGGCTCGCTGACCGGCGTGTTCCTCGGCCAGCTGGAGGAACAGTTCGCGAAGAAGCGCGCGCGGCGCGGCCTGCTCGCCGGGTTCAACGCGCGCCCGCGCATGGTCCGCGGCTACACCGCCTTCGCCGGCAAGCTCGCCGCGCCGGGTGACGACTGGTTCCGCAAGGACCCGATCCGCCTGATCGAGATCTTTCAGGTGGCCGAGTCCGAACAGCTGGAGATCGACCCGCGCACGATGCGCCAGGCCGATCGAGACAGCGGGCTGATCAACGACGAGGTGCGCGAATCCCCGCGCGCCAACGCCCTGTTCCTCGATCTGCTGTGCGGGCGCAACGACCCCGAAACCGTGCTGCGGTGGATGAACGAGGCGGGCGTGTTCGGCCGCTTCGTGCCCGATTTCGGGCGGGTCAACGCGCAGATGCAGTTCAACATGTACCACCACTACACGGTGGACGAGCATACCATCCGCGCGATCGGTTTCCTCAACGGAATCGAGAAAGGCTCGCTGTCGGAGGAGCATCCGCGTGCGAGCAGGGAGATCCACCGGCTCAAGAGCCGCCGGGCGCTGTTCGTCGCCACGCTGCTGCACGATATCGCCAAGGGGCGCGGGGGCGACCACTCCGTTCTGGGTGCCGAAGTGGCGGAGAAGCTGTGCCCGCGTTTCGGCCTGACCGAGGACGAAACCGCACTGGTCGCCTGGATGGTGCGGCAGCATCTGCTGATGAGCCACACCGCCTTCAAGCGCGACATCGCCGACCCCAAGACGGTCGAGGATTTCGTGGCCGAGGTCCAGACGCTGGAGCGGCTGCGCCAGCTCGCGATCCTGACCGCGGTCGATATCCGCGCGGTGGGGCCGGGCACGTGGAACAGCTGGAAAGGCCAGCTGCTTGGCGAACTCTACGACCTCTCGCACGAGCGGCTGCGGCTGGGCCACGCGACCAGCGGGCGCAAGGGCCGGGTCGCGGCCAAGAAGGAAGCGGTCCGCGCCGAACTGGGCGACAAGGCTGCGCTGATGGACACGCATGAGGACCTGTTCACGGCCCCCTACTGGATCGCCGAACCGCCCGACATCGCGGCGCGCAACATCGTCCAATATACGGTCGCGCGCGAGCTGGGCGAGGCACTGTCGGTCCATTGCGAGGCGGACGAGGAACGCGGCGCGACGCTGGTCACCGTGATCGCGGCGGACCATCCGGGCATCTTCATGCGGATCGCGGGCGCGATCCATCTGGTCGGCGGCAACATCATCGACGCGCGCATTCACACCACGCGCACCGGCTATGCGGTCGACAATTTCCTGGTGCAGGACCCGCTCGGTCGCCCCTTCGGCGAGGACGACCAGCTCGCCCGGATCGAGCGCAGCATTGCCGACGGTCTGACCGGCGGCGTGCAGCTGGTGCCCAAGCTGGCCAAGCGCCCGCTGCCCCGGCGCGGCGCGGGCGCGTTCGAGGTGCAACCCTTCGTCGCGTTCGACAACGACGCCTCGCACCGCTTCACCGTGATCGAGGTCGGCGCCCGCGACCGCCCCGCCCTGCTCAACCGGCTGGCGCGCGCGCTGTTCGAACAGCACGCGATGATCCGCTCCGCCCACATCACCCACTACGGCGAGCGCGCGGCGGACACCTTCTACGTAACCGACCTGACCGGCGACAAGATCACCGATCCCGGCCGCCTCGAGGCACTGCGCGCCGCCCTCTCCGACGCGGCCAGCGACGAGATGCAGGCCGAGCTAGAGCCTGCTTAGAGTCCGGTGGGACGCTCGCTTGCGCAAAACGCAAGTTGATGAAGCACATGCAGCGCAGCGCGTTTGACAGAGCGCGCGTGGAGGCGGCGCGAATTACGATGTAAAAGAGCGGACCTGCGACGCTAGCACCGGGCGAGCGAGTAGGAAAACGCGCGGTGGAGATTGTGTTCGGAAGACGGATGGCTGGTTTGCGCTCCACTTTCAGCCCTCAGAGTGCATGTCCGTTCATTCCGCAAGCGAACCTTCTGACACGAACTTCTTACACCGGTGGACCGGCACAAAGCAGTTCTTTGGTAGCAGTGTCAGAACCGTTAAATTGTAACACAAAGACCCATGGCAGAAGGCCGCTGCGCGGCAGGGCGTCTGGCGGTGAGGTAGCGAGCTTGAGTTTAGGTTTGTCCTGCAGCAACGGGAGCAGACAATAGTGTGCCCTGTCAGGAGTATTGCTTGGGAGAAAGAGACATCAACCGTGGCAGCTGCTACACTCCACCGATGACTGCTTCAAACCCGCTGACAATCGAAGAGATCGGCCTCATTAAGGGGCTTACACGCCGAGGTAACCTCACCCAGCAGGCTGTGATTGCGCACTTCTCGCACCCGTCGCGCACCGTCAGTCACAACCTCGTCTCCCAGATCGCTCGCGGTGTGAGCTACAGCAGCGACATCGCCTACCCGCCAGCGTCCGAAGCCGCCTGCGATTTCTTTCTTCAGCGAGCAAAGGACGGCCTTGTCGACGAATGCCTCCTATCTCTGGTTGCAGTGGCATCCAACCGCCGAGCGGACCCCGATGTCTATTCGTTCGCCTACTTCTACCACCCGGTCGGGCAGGGCCTGTTCTGCTCTGGACGCTTCTCGCGCCCCCATCAGCAGCCCTTCCGCTGGGTCTATGACTGCGGCACTGACCTCGGCCGACGCGGCGTCAAGCGCGGCGAACATGTGCACCGCGAAATCGCGCGGCTCGCCTCCGAACAAGCCGGTGACCCGCCCCATCTCGATCTAGTGACCCTGTCGCACTTCGATGAGGATCATCTGAGCGGCATTCTCGATCTCGTCGGAACCTTCACCATTGGCACCCTGCTGCTGCCCTACCTCACCCCTTGGCACCGGCTTGAGATTGCGCTCATTGAGGGCGCGGCTGTCGGGGACGACCTGCTCGACTTCCTCGCCGAACCGACAGCCTTTCTTCTTGAGCGCGCGGAGGGCAGGATCGAGCGCATCGTCCTTGTTCCGGCGAGTGGTGACGGACCAGCGCTACCGCCGCTGCTCGGACCGGATGAATCTCCGCCTGAGGGACGCGCGCCCGAGGGTGAGCCCGAAATCGAGATCAAGGCCGAGCCCGCCAAGGGCGAACCAGACGACGCCGCGGGCGCGGATGGCGGCCTTTCCGATCCGAAAGTATCCGTCTTGGTCCGCGGTGGCACAATCACCGTCGGACGGGCTTGGGAGTTCCTTCCCTATAACGACGCCATCTTCGCCAAGAGCGCCGACGCCGCGTTCCGCGCCAAGGCGCAGCCGCTTGCTGACCAGTTGCGTCGCTCAACGCCCGCCGCAGCTCGCAAGACCGCGCTCGATACCTTGCTGGCTTTATACGATGTAACCTTCAAGAAGGGGGCCAAGGTCACTCCGTTCGAGCGTAACGTAATCACACTGTTCCTCTACTCGGGGCCAATCGGACGCGTTGCTCTGCTCGACATCGTTGACCAGATTCCTCGTCATCGCCTCAAACCGATCGCGGTTTCTCCTTATCGATATTGGGAACATAATCGCTTTGGTCAGTTCCTCACCGGGGACGGCTACCTTAAAACACCCGCGCAGTGGGCGAGCTTCGAGACTTTCTACGGAGCCCAGCGCCTCAGCAGGGGCGGCATCTTTCAAGTCATGCATCATGGCTCAGCCAAGAACTGGCATAAGGGGATCGCTGCCAAGCTCGATCCGCAGGTGAGCGTGTTCTGCTCAGATCCGGCCAGCAAGCACGGTCACCCGGACTGGGACGTACTCAAGGATTTCTCCGGTTATAATCCGAAACAGGTTGATTATTGCCACGGGTGGGCCGTTGAAGGAAATTACAGGTTCCTCTGACGTGTATTGGGCCTGAGCCCGCCATCGACCCGGTAGAGTACGTGATGTTAAATGTTCCGCCCCGCAGTCCGACATGATCGCGCATATCAGGCTAGAACCAGTTATCTGATGGTGTCAAAGTCGGCGATTTGTGACACGCGCCAAGTGGCAGCTTTCTGCCGTTCCCGAACGGGAAGCTGCCTGTCAGCATGCGACCCCAAGAGCTGCCCCGCCGAGTCACCCCCGCTCACCAAACAGCGCGGACCCCACACGGATATGCGTCGCGCCGAGCATGATCGCGGTCTCGTAGTCTGAGCTCATCCCCATGCTCAGGCCCCAAGCACCCGGCTTGGGTTCGTGGCGCTTGGCCAGTTCGCCCAGCAGCGCGAAAAAGGGCGCGGGTTCCTTGTCCGCGGGCGGAATGCACATCAGGCCGAGCAGCGGGATCTCCGCCTCGCGCGCCTGATCGATCAGCGCGGGCAGATCGGCAATCGCGCAGCCGCCCTTCTGGTCTTCCTCGCCGACATCGACCTGGATGAAGCACAGCACGCGCCTGCCCAGCTTGTCATACGCCTTGGCCAGCGCCTTGAGCAGGCTGGGCCGGTCGAGCGAGTGAATGACGTCGAACAGCGCGGCGGCATCTTCCGCCTTGTTCGATTGCAGTTGCCCGATCAGGTGTAGTTCCACATCCGGGTACTGCTCGCGCAGGGTGGGCCACTTGTCCTGCGCCTCCTGCACGCGGTTTTCGCCGAACAGGCGCTGGCCTGCTTCCAGCACCGGTTCGATCCGGTCGACCGGGTGGGTCTTGCTGACCGCGATCAGGTTCACCTCTTCCCGCTCGCGCTTGGCGATTGTGCAGGCGCGGGCGATCCGCTCTTCGACTTGTGTAAGGGCTGCTGCGCTATCCATCGCGGGCCGCTATAGCGGCTGGGCGATGCCGATCCAGCCCCGACCCGAAGAACTGCCACGTCTGTGGCTGATGTCCGATGCCCGCAACGACGCCGTGCTGGAGGATGCCTTGGCGCGCCTGCCGGAAGGTTCTGCGCTCGTCTTCCGGCACTATCATCTGGGCAGCGTGGCGCGGCGGGAGCGGTTCGAAATGCTGCGCAGCATTTGCCGCAGCAAAGGCCTGCGCCTGATCCTGTCGGATAGCGCATCAGAGGCGCGTGCGTGGGGTGCGGACGGTGTCTACGGCCCGCCCGGCAGGCTCGGCGATGCTGCGGATATGCTGCGCATCACCACCGCGCATGATGGCGTCGAGCTTGCCGCTGCCGGGGCCGCAGATGCGCACGCGGTGATGATCTCCCCCGTGTTCGCTACGCGCAGCCATCCCGGTGCACCCGCATTGGGTCCGGAGGGCTTCCACGATCTCGCGCGGCGCACTTCACTGCCCGTTATCGCGCTGGGCGGGATGACGGCGGAGCGCGCCCGCGACCTTGGCGTTGCGCGCTGGGCGGCGATCGACGGGCTTTCCTGAGGCTCTCCGCAGCCCAAAAGCCTTGACCCGGCACCAGCCGAGGATTCATGATGCGTTCCCGTATTCCCCCCGCCCTTCCCTCGGGAGACTTCGCAATGGCCAGCAAGGCACTCGTTACGACCGAACAGGTCGACTGGCGCGACGCGCTGCGCCACTCGGTCAAGCGCGCGCTGCAGATGACCGGCGCGGTGATCCTGCTGGGCGCGATGCTGTTCCTCGCGCTGTCGCTGATCAGCTACACCCAGACCGACCCCAGCCCCTCCACCGCCGCTGCGCCCGATGGGCCGATCGGCAACTGGATGGGCACCGCCGGAGCATGGGCGGCGGAGCGCGCGCTGTTCCTGTTTGGCTGGATCAGCGTGCTCGCCCTGCCGCTGCTCTATATCGGCGCGCGCGGGCTGTGGCGTGCGGCGAACGACGACGAGACGGTGGAGCGGCACACGCGCTGGTGGCGCCCGGCGGCCGCACTCCTGCTGGCGATGACGCTGCTGTCGACCGTGGCCGCACTGACCTTCGCCAATGCAGCGATGGCGCTGCCTGCGGGTGCCGGCGGACTGACCGGGCTGCTCGGCGCGACTCTGACCGAGGGGATCGCAACGCGGCTGGTCGGCCCTGCGGCGGGCTGGCTGATCCTGGCCGTCGCGCTGGTGTTGCTGGCGGTCGGGACGACGCTGGTCGCGCGGGTCTTCGCGATCGACTGGCGCGGGCTGCTGACCCTGCCCAGCCTGCCGCGCCGGATGCAGCGCGAACGGGCCGAGCCCGCCCCTGCCAGACCCAAGCCGGACCGGCGCACGGCGAAGCGCGCTCCGGTCGAGGAACCCGCGATGGAGGAGCCTGCTGCCGAGCCTGCCGCAGCCCGCCGCGCGCCCAGGATCGTCGACCCCAAGGTCGCCCCGCGCAAGGCCGATGGCCACGCGATCACGCGGCAGAAGGACATGTTCGCCGCGTTCGACCTGCCCAGCCTCGAGCTGCTGTCCGACCGTGGGGAGGCCAACGTGGTCCCGCTCGACCGGCAGGCGCTGGAGCGCAATGCGCGGCTGCTCGAATCGGTGCTCGACGATTTCAACGTGAAGGGCGAAGTCACCGCCGTGCGCACCGGCCCAGTGGTCACCATGTACGAACTGGAGCCGGCGCCCGGCACCAAGGCCGCGCGCGTGATCGGCCTGTCGGAAGACATCGCCCGCAACATGAGCGCGATTTCGGCGCGCGTCAGTACGATCCCGGGCAAGACCGTGATGGGCATCGAACTGCCCAATGCCGAACGCCAGATGGTCGGCTTCAAGGAACTGGCCGCCTGCGCCGACTTCGTCGATGCGCCGGGCGACCTGCCGATCATCCTGGGCAAGGACATCGCGGGCGAACCCGTGATCGCAGACCTTGCCGCGATGCCCCACCTGCTGGTCGCGGGGACCACCGGCAGCGGTAAATCGGTCGGCCTCAACACGATCATCCTCTCGCTGCTCTACCGCTTCACGCCCGCCGAGTGCCGCCTGATCATGGTCGACCCCAAGGTCCTGGAGCTGAAGAGCTACGAGGATATTCCCCACCTCCTCTCCCCCGTCGTGACCGAGCCGGAGAAGACCATCCGCGCCTTGAAGTGGACCATCGAGGAGATGGAGCAGCGCTATCGCAAGATGAGCGAGGTCGGCGCGCGCAACCTCACGGGCTTCAACGAACGCGTGCGCTCCGCAAAGGCCAAGGGCGAACCGCTGGGACGGCGCATCCAGACCGGCTACGATCCCGAAACCGGCGAGGAGATCGTCGAGGAGAAGGAGCTCGATTACGAGGAGCTGCCGCTGATCGTGGTGATCGTCGACGAGCTCGCGGACCTGATGGCGGTGGTGGGCAAGGACATCGAGATCCTGATCCGCCGCCTGACGCAGAAGAGCCGCGCGGCGGGCATCCACCTGATCATGGCGACGCAGCGCCCTTCGGTGGACGTCATCACCGGCGTCATCAAGGCCAACCTGCCCACCCGGATCAGCTTCAAGGTCACCAGCCGGATCGACAGCCGCACGATCCTGGGCGAACAGGGCGCCGAAACGCTGCTCGGCAAGGGCGACATGCTGTTCAAACCCAATATCGGCAACCTCACCCGCGTCCACGGCCCGTTCGTGAGCGACGAGGAAGTGGAGGCCGTGGCCGAGCACTGGCGCCAGCAAGGCTCGCCCGCCTATGTCGACGCGGTCACCGAAGAGCCGATGGATGGCGGCGGCGGCTTCGCCTTCGAGGACGAACTGACCGCGAGCGACAATCCCGAAGAGCGCAAGTACCGGCAGGCGTGCCAGGTCGTGTTCGAGAACCAGAAGGCGAGCGGCAGCTGGCTCCAGCGCCAGATGGGCGTGGGCTACAACACCGCCGCCAAGTGGATCGAGCGGATGGAGAGCGAAGGCCTGGTCGGCCCCGCCAACCACGTCGGCCGCCGCGACGTCTACCGCGACAAGGATGGCAACCCGCTCTGACGCCTGCGATTGCGCCCGTAGGGTTCCTGACACACCTGACACACTGTCCTGGGGGAGAAAAACCCCGCCCCTGGTGAGGCGCGATTCCGGCAGGGGATCGACGATATGAAAGAGCGCTGAGGAGGATAGCTCGAGCGGCGCGTGTAGGACAGGGGGTGCTTTGAGCTCGTAGCAAACTCACGGAAAGCCTCCCATCTAAAACCTCGAAATTGACACCTCAGATTAAACCCGCATGCTGCCGGAAATTTACTTATCATTATCGATCCGTCTGACTTCTACATGCGGCACATCTGAAGACACCATCGAGACCGCGCTGAGGTGCTGCCCTTGTGCTTACCGGCTTCGTTCGCGGAGCATCTGATCGATTCTTCCGACCAGTTCGGACGGAACGGACACAACGCGTTCCGACCACTTGGGTAGGGCTCCGCGCACCAGAGAGCCAAAACGACGGTCGGCCCTCCATAGATCAACGTGCGGAAGGTAAAGTGTGTGCACGAGATCTCCCCCGAAACTGTGCTCTATTTTCGGTGCGCCTTCTCCTCCAACCATAATCTGTCGGGTATACGCAGCTAAGAGAGTTCCGACGACCTGCCCCGCCGGTATCGCAGATGCAGCTTCAGGATCGGACGCCACGTCCTCAAGCTGATCCGCGCTTAGTCCGAATTCAGATAGGGACGAGGAGGCTAACGTGACTGTAGCGCGAGCCAATCTCGGCCCCGAATCCAATAAGAGCCCCTCAAGCGCAGACTTTGCCTCCGGGAGATCAATAAAAGGTAGCATGAGCTCTCTCATTTGCTCGAAAATTTCTTGAAATCGCATCCCAAAAATGCGCATCCAGTCCGGAAGAGCGCACTCAGACTCTACGTGTTCGAAATAGATTTGCACAAACTTGGTCGGCTCAGCGATCGCTCCGAACAGCTGCTGACTAGCCTCTTCCGCCGTCGCCCGACCTGAAAGATAAGCCACAATAGAGCGGCGGAAGACGCTTTCGGGCAGACCGTAGGTGGCCGCCATCTCCGGTGCAGCCTCTCGCGCCACCTTCGCAGGATTCATCTTTCGCGCCATACTGGCAACACCCCGCCGCGCTTTGCGCGAGGTCAAGCCCATCGCGAGCACCTCTTGCGGAACTCTGGCCCTGATTCGCTCCCCAAAGCCGACTAACTGGTCTGATAGGTCAGGAAACCAGTAGCGCTCGGCGGAGAGAATTCCGATCTCATCGGCGCGGGCGGAGGGATCGCGACCACGCGTGTATGCAGCAAGCTCAGCAGCGACCAGCCGAGAGGGGTAAGCAAGAGCCCACCCGCCGCAAAGCCGTTCGACCGCCTCTGCTTTACGCAGCGTGGTTTCGCGAAAATCCGGGTGATATTGTAGAAGTTCTGCGAGCAGTGGCATGGAGGTAGCAAAGACCACTCCTTCCGCGTTCCTCCGCTCCTCCAAGGCTCGGAAAAGGCCCTCTGATGTCTGATCGCCTTTTCCCCTAAGGACATCTCCGAACCGGGAGAAGTCTTGGCTATCAAGGTACACCACCAATGGCCGCATCATTTATCGAAACTATCTTGCAGAGCCTAAGTCGGCAATCACCCAATGGGCCACCGAACGATTGTCAAGAATAACTGCCCACGGTCACACCAATGCGCCCCGCGCAACCCGCATGAACGTCAACGCAATTGCGCTTTGCCCGCCGAACCTCCACGGTCGGCCACAAAAGCGCGTGCCGCATGGCAGGGCGATGGTCGCGCATACGCCTGGAGGCGAGAGATGAAATTCGAAGTCAACGAACATGCCGCATGGGTGTTCAAGGCCGGCTGGAAGGGGCTGTGCCCGCGGTGCGGCAAGGGCAAGATGTTCAAGTCGTGGCTCAAGGTCAGCGACAAGTGCGATGTGTGTGGGCTGGATTACCGCTTCGCCTCCCCCGATGATGGCCCTGCCTTCTTCTCGCTGTGCTTCGTCGCCTTTCCGCTGGTCTTCCTGATGGTCTGGGTGCAGGTTGCGCTGGAACCCCCGATCTGGCTGCTGCTGATCATCGCGGTGCCGCTGATAAGCCTCGGCTGCTTGCTGCCGCTGCGCCCGATCAAGGGCTGGCTGGTCGCCTCGCAGTATGTGAACCGTTCGGTCGAGGCAGGCACCGAGAAGCTGTGGGCGGAAATGCACGCGCGCGAGGACGAGCAGAAGCGCGGTGAGCGCCGCGACTGAGCGGCACGCGCCCCGCCCGCGCCCTCAGCCGCCGAACCAGCGCCTGAGGCCGGCCGATCGCAGGCCGATCGCCGCGCCGGCAATCACCAGCAGCGCCGCGACACCCGTCGCGATGGCGACCGGCTCCGAGCGCTGTCCGCCCGCGGCGTAGATCGCCGAAAGCGCCCACAGGAACACCACCGCGTAGAACGGATTGCCCCGCCCCCTGACGAGCGCGAGACAGGCGATGATCCCGCCGGTCAGCACCACCAGCGCCGAAATCAGCGGCGCGGCCTCTCCGCCATCGACGCCGTAGAACAGCAGCGTGGCGGCAATGTTGACGATGGTCGCGGCGGTCAGCCACGCGGCCAGCGCGCTCAATGGCAGGACCGCGAGCCAGCGCTCTCCGGTCGAGAACTTCGGCTCCCACCGGGCGAACACGCGGTAGATCGCGATGAGGCATGACAGGGTGAGGATGATGATCACTGCGGAGAACACCGCCAGCCCGAAGAACTGCGTGTAAAGCGCCCACAGCGCATTGCCGAGGAAGGCACCCGCTGCAGGCAGGCGGATCTGCGCCAGAAGCCTGTTCGTCCGCTGCCCGGGCAGGGCCTGGTAGATCGCGAAGGCGATCGTACCGGCAAACAGCGGCCCCCAGATAGAGAAGGCCCAGCCCGCGGGCGTGATCAGCGTGCGCACCGCATTCGACTGCGAGCCGATCGGGTCGCCGATCCCTAGCGCGGGCAGAGAGGTCGTGACGATCTGGAGCAGGGCCGCGACGATCACGGCCCCGACCAGTGCGGGATTGGCGGTTATCCGGGTGTCGCTGGGTTTCATGATGGGAAAACCGCGGCGTACCGATTTCGTTTCTGCATATGCGCGTGCGAAAGCCCCTGCAGGCTCAGCCCTGTGTGTCATCCACCGCCAGCGGGTCGATCAGCTGCGCCATCGCGCCCCGCGCCACGCCCAGCGCCCGTTCGCTGTGCCACGCATCGGCCAGAAGCCGCTGCGTGTAGCGCGCGCCCAGGAAATAGAGCGCGGCGATCCCCTGCAACGCCACGAAGGCGGAGGCGGCGAGCGCAGCCCGGCGCTCGGCCGGATTTCGGCGGCCTCGGTCCATACCCGCGAGGCGGAACTGTTCTACTGGATCACGATCACCTTCTCGCAGACGCTGGGGACGGCGCTGGGCGACTGGGTCGCGGACGGGCGGCTGGGCTATCTGGGCGCAGCGGGCATCTTCGGCGGCGCGCTCGCGCTGGTGGCACTGGCGCACTACACCATGCGCATCTCCAAGCCGCTGCTGTTCTGGTCGGCCTTCATCCTGACCCGCCCGCTGGGCGCTGTGGTCGGCGATTTCCTCGACAAGCCGGTGGCGCATGGCGGGCTCGAACTGAGCAGGCTGGCGGCATCGGCCGTGCTCGCCGCAGCAATCGTGCTGCTGGTGACGCTGCTGCCGCAGCGGCCCGAAACGGTAACGCAGCAGGAGCGGCTGGAGAGCTGACCCGTCGCGGCGAGGCACACGAAAAGGCCGCCACGCTCGAGAAGAGCGGGCGGCCTTTTTATTAGCAGTGGGTGGCGGCGGGCCCTACTCGGCCGCTTCGCCCTGCGTGCCGTTGGCGGTCTGCGCCTCGGCCCGCTCCGCCTCGAGCACGCTGTCGCTCTCGAGATCGGCGGCGGTCAGCTTGGGGTGCTGTTTGATGCGGCTGGCCATTTCTTCCATCGTGCCGGCAGGCAGCGCGACGAGGCCGATCTTGGCCAGCGGCCCGTCACGGTTCCACATATCCATCCACTGGTCGAGATAGGCCTGCAGCCCGGGAATCGCCTGCAAGTGGGCCAGCTTGACGTAGATGTAGAGCGGGCGCGCGCCCGGATACTTGAAGCTGGCGATGTTGTCGTAGGTCGGCTCGACCCCGTTCATCGGCAGGCCCTGCACCTTGCCCTCGTTCTCTTCGAGGTAGGAATAGCCGAAGATGCCGACGGCGTTCTTGTTGCCCTGGATCTTCTGGACGATCAGATTGTCCTGCTCGCCCTGGTCGACATATTTGCCGTCGGAGCGGACTTCGGTGCAGGTCCGCTCGAACGCGTCCTTGTCGCTGTCCTTCAGGGCTTCCATCGCCGGGTCGGTTTCGCAACCCGCGGTCAGGACCAGTTCCTTCAGCGCGTCGCGCGTGCCGCTGGTCGAGGGCGGGCCGTAGACCAGGATCGGGGTGGCGGGCAGCGAGGGGTCGACATCGGCCCAGGTCTCGTTGGTCTGTTCCTTGCCGTAAGGATTGGCGGCGAGCGCCTTGTACACGATTTCCGGCGTCAGGTTCATCATGATCCCGCCCTGCGCGCTGGCAAAGGCGATCCCGTCCAGCCCGACCTGGATTTCGGTAATATCGTTCACGCCGTTCGACTGGCAGGTTTCGAACTCGCTCACCTTCATCCGGCGCGAGGCATTGGCCATATCGGGCGTATCCGCGCCCACGCCCTTGCAGAACAGCGCGATGCCGCCGCCGCTACCGGTCGATTCGATCAGCGGCGAACGCATGCCGGGATTGGAGCGCGAGAAGCTCTCCGACACCAGCTTGGCGAAGGGATAGACGGTGGACGAGCCGACCGCGCGGATCGATTCGCGGGTGCCGCCGCTGCTGTCGCACCCGGTCAGCATCAGGCCGGCAGCCGCCGCCATCGCCAGAACATGCGTGATTTTCATTGGGAAACGCCTTTCTCTCAAATTGGTAAGGCCTGCAAAGCCGGGACGGCTAGAGTGCAAGTGTGACACTCATATGACCGGACCGGTGGTGATCGCTCCTGCTCGCGCCGTCGCACTCGTGCCCGCTTTGCCTTGCCGTGGACCGCGCGCCAACCTAACGAGCGCGACGTAACGGAAAAAAGGCTTTTCTCACCCATGCGCATCGGATGCCCGAAGGAAATCAAGAACCACGAATACCGGGTCGGGCTGACCCCCGAAAGCGCCGGCGAGCTGGCGCGCCACGGCCACGAGGTTTGGATCGAAAGCGGTGCCGGCCTCGGCATCGACGCGACCGACGCGGAGTACACGGCCGCCGGTGCGCGGATCGTCGACGGGCCCGACCCGATCTTCGCCGAGTGCGAGATGGTGGTGAAGGTGAAGGAACCCCAGGCGGTCGAGCGCAAGAAGCTGCGCGAAGGCCAGATCCTCTACACCTACCTGCACCTTGCGCCCGACCGCGAGCAGACGGTCGATCTGGTCGATTCGGGCGTCACCGCGATCGCCTACGAAACGGTCACCGGGCCCAACCGCTCGCTCCCGCTCTTGAAGCCGATGAGCCAGGTGGCAGGGCGCATGAGCGTGCAGGCGGGCGCGACCGCGCTGGAGAAGGCGCATGGCGGACGCGGCGTGCTGCTGGGCGGCGTGCCGGGCGTGATGCCGGGCAAGGTCGTGGTGATCGGCGGCGGCGTGGTCGGCTTCAACGCGGCGCAGATGGCCGCGGGCGTCGGCGCGGACGTGACCATCCTCGACCGCGATCCCGAAGTGCTGGAGCGGGTCGGCACCCATTTCGAAACCCGCGCCAAGACGCGCTTCTCCAACGCCGCCAACCTGCACGCGGCAGTGTGCGAGGCGGACCTGGTGATCGGCGCGGTGCTGATCCCCGGCGCGGCGGCACCCAAGCTCGTCACGCGCGAGATGCTGCGCGACATGCAGAAGGGCGCGGTGCTGGTCGATGTCGCGATCGACCAGGGCGGCTGCTTCGAAACCAGCCAGGCGACCACCCACGACAACCCGACCTATGTGGTCGACGGCATCGTCCACTACTGCGTCGCCAACATGCCCGGCGCGGTCGCACGCACCAGCACCTATGCGCTCAACAACGTGACCCTGCCCCACGCGCTGCAGATTGCGGATAACGGCTGGAAGGCCGCGATGCGCGCCAATCCGCACCTCGCCGAAGGGCTCAACGTGTGGGACGGCAAGGTCACCTACAAGGCGGTGGCCGAAGACCTGGGATACGAATATGTTCCGGTCGAAAAGGCACTTGCCTGATACGACAATGACCTGAGCGGGAGAGAGACGATGGGCATCCAGCAACCGGTGAATTCGGGCTTCGGCCGGACGAGTGAACCGCAGGAGGTGCTGGACGGCATCGATCTCTCCGGCAAGGTCGCGATCGTTACCGGCGGCTATTCGGGCATCGGGGTGGAAACCGTGCGCGGGCTCGCCGGTGCGGGCGCGACAGTGATCGTGCCCGCGCGCGACCATGCCAAGGCGGTGGGCAACCTCTCCGATGTGGTGGGCGACGTCACGATCATGGCGATGGACCTCGCCGACCTCGCCACGGTGCGCGCCTTCGCTGCCGAGTTCATGGCACAGCACGACCGGCTCGATCTGCTGATCAACAATGCCGGGATCATGGCGTGCCCGCTGACCCGATTGGATCAGGGTGGGGGCCCGGGCTGGGAACAGCAGTTCGGCGTCAATCACCTCGGCCACTTCGCGCTGGCACAGGCGCTGATGCCGCTGCTCGTCAAGACCGCCGACCAGCCGGACAGCGACGTGCGCGTGGTCGCGCTGTCCTCCACCGGCCACAAGCTCTCGGATATCCGCTGGGACGATCCGCACTGGGAATCGGGCGAATACGACAAGTGGAAGGCCTACGGACAGGCCAAGACCGCCGACGCGCTGTTTGCCGTGGGCATGAACACGCGGCTGGCCGAGCATGGCGGACGCGCGTTCTCGGTCCACCCCGGCGGGATCATGACCCCGCTGCAACGCCACCTCGATACCGAGGAAATGACCGCACTGGGCTGGATGAACGAGGATGGCGAGCTGTCCGAACAAGCCGCCAAGATGTTCAAGAGCGTGACGCAGGGTGCCTCGACCACTCTGTGGGCCGCGACCTCGCCGGCGCTGAAGGACCGCGGCGGCGAGTATTGCGAGGACTGCGACATCGCACAGCTGGCCGATCCGGAGAACCGCAGCCGCTACAACAAAGTGCAGCCCTACGCGGTCGACGAGGACAACGCGCAGCGCCTGTGGGCGATGAGCGAGGAGATGGTCGCGGCGGTGTGATTGGTCGAGAAAAGCTCAAGGCGGACGGAGCGACATCTATCCCCTCGGACGAGATCAAAAATATGAAGGGCTATTTCGGCGGCGGCGTTCGCTAAATGCGATAAGTCACACAATAGCGTACGCAACGCTTTGTGAGGGCGCCCCCTCTGACAACTCCCCCATACCGCGACACCGTGACACCGCGATACCCTGACACCGTGATACCGCGATACCATTATAATCCATAATTAGCTTATTTAACAATGCCTTGAGGCAAACTTTGCGCGTATACGCGCAAACTGGCGAAGCGGGCTGGTAGATATGCGCGGACTCAATTCTTGGAAAAGTCAGAAAAATGTCGTGTTGAAGTCAAAACTACTGAAAGTCCGCATTGGACTTTTGATTCGCTTGCTGCGATATTGCAATCATCGTGAACGTCGAGAGGGTTAGCCAGGGTCCAAACCTGTGCCGGACCTCCTAAAGCCAGCATTCTTCACGGTGGTGATGGCGAGACTGCGTAGCGAAGGGTCCGGCGTCAAACCCGGACCCGTTTTAATTCTGGGGATCGAGATGGCCAACCGACGCGCAAGTGCAGTTTTAAAGCGTCAGCTTAAAACACGCGCTCGGCTGTGGCCCGATGTTCGCAGCGAGGAATTATGGAGCCTCGATAATGAGGGTTGGGCCCCGCTGCCCCGACTAATGCCTTTAATGATGAGCATTATGGATGATTTGGCGGGAAAGGGGACACCCGTCAGTCGAGTATATCTTGAGTTATGGTCACGGCTTCGCGAAGAAGCGTTCCTCTCACTTGGCAATGCTCAAGAAATGGCGTTTCATGCTGGGTTTGAGGGGCAAAGGGCGCTCCGGACATGGCGTGATCGCGTCGCAAGGTTAGCCGAGCTTGGCTTTATCGAGTTGAAAGACGGCCCTTTTGGTGAACAGTCCTATGCACTGTTTCCTAACCCTTACCATGTGGTGAAACGGCATTTTTTGAAGGGCAATGTGCAGGAACGCAAATGGCAGGCGCTCCTTGTGCGGGCAGAAGAGATTCCGGCATTAGACATCGATGATATTGATGATCAGGGAAACCTCATCCTTGAAGAGGAGGATGATCCCAAAGAGAGCGAGAAACCTGAGAAGAGGATCATCCGGCGGACTGTAAAGCGCCCGGCTAAGTGAAATCGCGAAACGGCGCCGCAATCTCCGCCGTGATCCGCGCCGGGCGCATGGTCTCGCGGTCGAGCATCGCCCAGCGGGTCACCGCCGCGACCAGCACCTTGCCCGCGTCGTCAACGAACTGCACCTCGCGCCCGAACTGCGCGCCTTTTGGTTCGCCATGCACGCGGGTTCTGCCATGCGCCGTCTCGCCCGCCTTGATGTTGCCGCGATAGTCGATCTCGTGCCGGGTCACGACCCAGATGTAACGCTCGCGGTGCTCCTCGGGTGCGACCGCGTGCCAGTGCGACACCGCGATGTCCTGAATCCAGCGGACCCACTCGGCATTGTTCACATGGCCGAGCTCGTCGATATGCTCGGGGCTTGCGGTGTAGTCGCGCTCGAAGGCCCAGCTATTTTCGGAAGTCTCGTCGCTCACGCCATCCTCCTCACGCCGCCTCCAGCTGGGCGTCCGGGTCGACGTGGATGCTGCGCAGGTCCGCCTCCGCCTGCGCGGTGGTGGTGAAGACGAAGCTTTCCATTCCCACCGCCTTCGCGCCCGCCACGTTCTTGGGCAGGTCGTCGAAGAACACGCATTCCTCCGGCACCAGATCGTAGGTTTCGGTCAGCCAGGTATACATGCGCGGATCGGGTTTGAGCGTGGAGTGATCGGCGGAGACGCACGCACCGTCGAACAAAGGCCAGAAGTCGTAGCGCCCGCGGAGGTAGGCGACGATTTCGTGCACATTGTCGGTGATCGCATAGATGCCATATCCGCTCGCCTTGAGGCGGCGCATCAGTTTGGGCGTCTCCTCGATCAGCACGAGGCTTTCGAACAGCGCGGAAACCAGCCGGTCGCAGGTCTTGCGATCGAAGCCGTGGCGCTCGCCGAACATGCGCTGGGTTTCGGTGAGGCTCATAGCGCCGCGGTTGAGCGCGCGGAAGATGTCGCCGCCGAACAGGTCCTGGCTGGTGATCCCGGCGGGCAGATCGTGGCCGAAGGCTAGCTCCACGATCGTCTGCGGCTCCCACCGGACGATCACGTTGCCGACATCGAAGACGATGTTGCGGATGGGGGTGGCGCGCTCGGTCATGCGGTCTCGCTATGGCTGGAGGGTTCTGGTCTCAGCCGGTCCCATAGAAGCGCAAGCCGCGCCGATCCACCGCTCAGTCGGCTACCGCGGCGCATCCGGGGGCTGCGCGGTCCACGCGGGCGAGCATCGCGCACAGATCGCCCTGCGGATCGTCGGTGCCCTGATAGACGAAGGCCTTCAGCTGCGCCGCCAGCTCCGCATCGCCACTCTCCGCGACCAGCTGGCCGAGCCAGTCGTCGACCGAGACGACACCGTCGCCGCCCGCATCCTCGCGGTTGGCCGCGACCAGTGCGGCGACGAAATCGAAGAAGTCGCGCCCGCCGTTTGTCTGCGCGGCGCCTTCGGCGATCATGCCGAGCACCGTTCCGCAGGCGTAATTGGCGTCGTAGTCGCGCCGCGCGCTCGCTTCCGCCAGCGGCTTGTCGACCGACATCGCGAGGCAGGTCTGCCAGCTGTTCGCCAGTTCGGTGCCAGCGTTATATTCGGGATCGATCTGCTCGATCAGCCGGAAGGCGAGCAGGTTGGCTCCGCCCTCCATGATCCACGCATCGGCATCGGTTTCGTATTCGACTGTCTGGCCGAGCCAGAAATGCGCGCCTTCGTGGGCGATGAACCAGCGCATTCCCTGCAGGGCCTGCGTGCTCTCATTTACCAGCCCCTCGCCCTCCAGTCGCACGGTCAGCAGGCCCGGAAGCACACTGCCGCCCTGGCTGTACAGCTCCGGCGTGGGCCCAGCCCAGCTGGACAGCACCATCGGCTTGCCGTTACCGGCCTGATCGCCCAGCCGGTCGGCATAGATGGCGAAGGTCTGCGGAAGGAAATCGAGCATCTCGCGGCGCAGCCACGCGGGCGTCTGCGGGTCGATGATTGCGGTCAGGTGATCGGTGCTGATCGGCTGCGGATCGCCGAAGACCACGTAGGTGGAATCGTCGCGCGTGCTCGCGCTGTCGTAGGGCAGGCCCTTGTAAAGCAGCGGGCCGTCCGCATCGCGGAAGATCATCTCCACGACCGGGCCGTCTTCGGCCATCTCCCGCGTATCGCGCAGCCAGGGCATGACCGCGAAGTGGCCCGTAAACAGCGCGAGCGTGCCGTCGGTGAACTGCAGCGCGGGGTCGTAATCGGCCATCAGATCGTCGGCGAAGGGCACGAAGCGGACGGTCACTTCGTGCGGCAGCGCCCCGCCATCATCGGCCAGCAGCACATCGGTCTCGTCGATCCGCTGGAGCGAGACGCCGTCCGTCTCCACCGTCCAGCTCAATTCGCGCCAGCCGGTGTCCTGTCTTCGCGCCCGGTTGGAGCGGGGGAAGGCCCAGCCCTGCGCATCGGCGGGGAAGTGAAACGTCGCACTCCAGCCGTCCGCATCGTGCAGCACCTCGACTCGCACGGGCGTTTCGTCCGGCGCATCCTGCGCGGTGGCGATGGCCGGGACGAGGAGCGCGAGAAGCGCGACGACCATCACCACCAGGCGCTTCACGTCAGTCCACCACGTCCAGCTGGGTCAGGATGAAGGCGAATTCCTCCGCCGTCTCGTAGAGCGAGGCGAAGCGGCCGGACTTGCCGCCGTGTCCTGCGCCCATGTTAGTCTTGAGCAGCAGCGCGTTGTCGTCGGTCTTGGTCGCGCGCAGCTTGGCGACCCACTTGGCGGGCTCCCAGTAGGTGACGCGCGGATCGTTGAGGCCGGCGGTGACCATGAGCGGCGGGTAATCCTGCGCCACCACCTGATCGTAGGGGCTGTAGCTGAGCATGTAGGCAAAGGCCTGCTTGCTCAGAATCGGGTTGCCCCATTCGGGCCATTCGCCAGGCGTCAGCGGCAGATCCTTGTCGAGCATGGTGTTGAGCACGTCGACGAAGGGCACATCGGCGACCACCGCGCCCCACAGGTCGGGATCGGTGTTGACCACCACGCCCATCAGCTCGCCCCCGGCGCTGCCGCCGCTGGCGCTGATCTTGCCCTTTTCGGTGTAGCCCGCGTCGATCAGGCCCTTGGCCACGTCGACGAAGTCTTCGAACGTGTTGGTCCGCTCGTTCAGCTTGCCCTGCAGGTACCAGCGGCGGCCCAGATCGTCGCCGCCGCGAATATGCGCGATGGCGTAGGCCATGCCGCGATCGACCAGGCTGAGGCGGCTGGTCGAGAAGCCCGGGGGGACCGCATAACCATAGGCGCCATAGGCATAGAGGTGCAGCGGTCCGCCCATCGGACGGTCCTTGCGCATCACCACGCTGACCGGAACCTGCGTGCCGTCGCGCGCGGTGATCGTCAGCCGCTCGGTCTTGTAGAGCGTTGCGTCGTAGCCGCTCGGGATTTCCTGCTGCTTGAGCAGTTCGAGCGCGCCCGTCTTCACATCGTAGTCGTAGACCGAGCCGGGTGTGACCATGCTCTGGTACGACAGGCGCAGCTTCTGCATGTCGTATTCGGGGTTGTTGGAGAGGCCCGCGACGAAGCTCGCCTCAGGGAAGCGAATCGGGGTCATGTCGTCCGCATCGTCGTAGGCGCGCAGCTGCACCTGATCGAGCCCGGCGAGCCGCCCCTCGGTGACGTAGAAGTCCTTGAACAGCTCGAAATCGGTCAGGTAGAAATCGTCCGAGCCTTCGATCAGCGTGGTCCACTCGCCCGGAGCCGCGAGCGTCGCGGTCGCAAGGCGGAAGTTGATGTGATCATCGTTGGTGTGGACGAACAGCGTGCCGTCGCGCACGTCGACGTCGTACTCCACGCCCTTCTCGCGCGGCTTGACCAGAATCTGCTCCCCGGTCGGATTGTCGGCGCTGACCAGCCGGATTTCGCTCGTCTCGTTATCGCCGGTGGCGATCACGAGCCAGTCTTCCTGCGCGGTCAGCCCCGTGCCGACACCGAAGCTTTCATCGGCTTCCTTGTAGAGCGTCACGTCGCTCGCAACCGGCGTGCCGATCACATGGAGCTTGGCCTCCAGCGTGCGCCATTCTTCGGTCGACGGGCCGTAGACGAGCGCGCTGTCGTTCGCGACCCAGGTGAGGCCGCCGCGCAGGTTGGTCAGTTCGTCGGGCAGCAGTTCGCCCGTCTCGAGATCCTTAATCCGCGCGGTGTACCGCTCCGACCCGTTATCGTCCGACGAGTAGGCGAGGAAGCGTCCGTCCTTGCTGATCGAGAAGGCACCAAGGCGGAAATAGTCCTTGCCCTCTGCCAGCTGGTTCTCGTCCAGCAGCAGCTGCGGCTCGCCGCCCGCGACCGGCTTGCGGTAGTGCAGGCGGTATTCCTTGCCCTCTTCGAATTCGGACCAGTAGAGCCAGTCGCCATCCTTCTGCGGGACCGTGGAATCGTCTTCCTTGATGCGGCCCTTCATCTCTTCGAACAGCGTGTCGACCAGCGCCTGATGCGGCGCCATCTGCGCTTCGAACCAGGCGTTCTCCGCCTTGACGTAGGCAAGCACGTCCTCGTCATCGACGGTCGGGTAGGACGGGTCCTTCAGCCAGTGGTAGGGATCGGAGAGCGTGATCCCGTGGTGCGTATAGGTATGCTCGCGCCGCTCCGCCACGGGGGGAGAAGTAGGCGCCTGTTCGCTCGAATTATCGCTCACGCTGGTATCGGCTCCGTTGGATTGCGCCACTGCGCCGACCGGCAGGGAGAGCGCGGTCAAGGCGATTGCGGCGGTAAAAAGCTTGCTCATTGGTGTCGGTCCCCCTGTGCGCGATGGCTCACGGCTTTGAAAGCCTTGCGTTGCTGGGGTATGACCCCAGATCGGGGGCAGAGCCAGACACAAGAACCACAGGATCGACAAAATGCTGATGCAGACCCACGAAGCCCGCCTTTCCGCCCTGCGCGAGGAACTCAAGCGGCGGGGTCTGGACGGGTTTGTCGTCCCCATCGCCGATGCGCACATGAGCGAATATGTCGGCGAGGATGCGCAGCGGCTGCGCTGGCTGACCGGTTTCGGCGGCTCGGCAGGCAGCGCGGCGGTGCTCCAGAACAAGGCGGCGATCTTCGTCGACGGGCGCTACACCGTGCAGGTGCGCGACCAGGTGGAAGAACGCCTGTTCGAATATCGCGGCGTGCCCAAGGACAATCCGGCGAACTGGCTCGCCGAGAATGCCGGTGAAGGCGCGCAGATCGGCTACGACGCATGGCTCGCGACGCCGGGCTGGGTCCGCTCCACTAAGGCTGCGCTGGAAAAGGTCGGCGCGAAGCTGGTCCCGGTCGATGGCAACCCGATCGACGCCGTGTGGCAGGACCAGCCCGCGCAGAGCGATGCCGAGGCGCGCGTCCATACCGACACGCATGCCGGCCGCAATGCGCAGGAAAAGCGGCAGGCTATCGCCGACTGGCTGGGCGAGGAAAAGCTCGACGGCGTGGTGCTGAGCGCGCTCGATTCGGTCGGCTGGGCGTTCAACATCCGCGGCGGCGACATCGCGCATACGCCGGTGACCATGGCCTTCGCGCTCGTCCAGCAGGACGGCACGGCGCAGCTCTTCATCGAAGAGAACAAGGTCGGGCCCGAGCTCAAGCAGCACCTCGGCAATGCGGTGACCATCCGTCCGCGCAGCGAGTTCGAAAGCGCGCTGGGTTCGTTCGAAGGCAAGCGCATCGCGCTCGATCCCGAATATGGCGTCGCCGCGATTGCCCAGGCGCTCGAGGCGGGCGGCGCGAAGGTGATCGAGACGCGCGATCCCACGATCCTGCCGCGCGCGATCAAGAACGAGGCGGAGGTCGACGGCCACCGCGATGCGCAGGCGCGCGACGGTGCCGCGGTCTCCCGCTTCCTCGCGTGGATCGAGGCGGAGGCGCCCTCGGGCAAAATCGACGAGCTGACCGCAGCGGCCAAGCTGCTCGAATTCCGCTCGGTCGACGGCGGGCTGAAAGATACTTCGTTCGACACGATCTCGGCCGCAGCGGGCCACGCCGCGCTGCCGCACTACAAGGTGGACGAAGACAGCAACATCGCGATCCCGCCGGGCAGCATCTTCCTGTGCGATTCGGGCGGCCAGTATATTGGCGACGAGCGCGCGGGCACGACCGACATCACCCGCACCGTGTGGGTCGGCAGCGCCGACGGCAAGGCCGAGCCGAGCGCGGAAATGAAGGACCGCTTCACACGCGTGCTCAAGGGCCACATTTCCATCGCACGCGCGGTCTTCCCCGAAGGCACCACCGGCGGCCAGCTCGATACGCTGGCGCGCATGCACCTGTGGGAAGCGGGCTGCGACTATGCGCACGGCACCGGTCACGGCGTCGGCAGCGCACTGGGCGTGCACGAGGGCCCGCAGCGGATCGCCAAGACCACCGGATCGCAGGGCGGCACGATGGAACCGCTCGCCGCGGGCATGATCTGCTCGAACGAGCCGGGCTACTACAAGGCGGGCGAATACGGCATCCGGATCGAGAACCTGGTCCTGATCGAGGAGCGCACGATCGAGAATGCGGACGAGGGCACGTGGTTCGGGTTCGAGAACCTGACCTGGGTGCCGATCGACCGCACGCTCATCGACGTCGACCTGCTGACGCCCGAGGAACGCGACTGGGTCGACCACTACCACGCCTGCTGCCGCGAAATTCTCAAGCAGCGCGTCGCCGAGACCGGCGACGAGCGGGCGGCGGACTGGCTGGAGCGGCACACCCAGCCGCTCTGAATGCCGCTTGCGGGTCGGTCAGTGTTCTCGTAATGTTCCTTTCGCGACATTCGCGATTCGGGAGACAGTTCGATGATCGGTTACGTAACGCTGGGCACCAATGACCTACAGGGCAACGCGCCCTTCTACGATGCCATCGCCAAGGAGATGGGCGTGGGGCGGATGATGGACTTCGACATGTACATCGCTTGGGGTGAGCCCGGCGGTGCGGCAGGTGTCGCGCTGACCAAGCCATTCGACGGGAACGAGGCGACCGTCGGCAACGGCACGATGGTCGCCTTCGAGGCGAAGGATAAGCAACAGGTCCACCGCCTGCACGAGATCGCGCTGGCCAATGGCGGCACCGACGAGGGCGCGCCCGGCCCGCGCGGCGAGGCGGACGAGAACGGGCTGGTGTTCTACGCGTCCTACTTCCGCGACCGCGACGGCAACAAGCTCAATGCCTTCTGCATGGCCCCTGCGGATGGCTAAGGTGCGAAAGCTCTCCGAAAACCCGGTCCACCTCGGCCTGGGGGCGACTGCGCAGGCGCAGCCGCCCTTCACCGGGATGGACTGGTATGCGGATTATGCGCAGCGCACCGCCGCCGATGGCGTGGAGGGCCGGCTGGTCTCGCTGCATTCCTTCGCCGAGAGCTGGGACAGCTGGGAAATGCACCCGCGCGGGCACGAAGTGGTGGTCTGCACCGCGGGCACGATCGTGCTGACGCAGGAATTTCCCGACGGGCGGATCGAACAGGTCACACTGACGGCAGGGGAATACGCAATCAACGACCCGGGCGTGTGGCACACCGCCGATGTCGAGGCAGAGGCGACCGCACTGTTCATCACCGCTGGCGAAGGCACGCGACACCGCCCGCGCTGAGCAGCCCTGCGAGAGCCGCGCCCCTGCCCCGCTCCATTGCACCTGGGTGAACGGGGCACCGATCCTGCGACAATTCGTTACAAAGCGGCCGGTTCGTGGCAAACCGGCGCGACAATGCGCGGGTAGAAGAGGTGTCATGAGCTGCGAGGCGGGTTTTCGATCTCCCCCTAATCCCCCTGCCCGTCTCGCAGCTCTTCCACCAACAGGAGCACCCCTATGAAAACCCCCATTCTCGCCCTCGCAGGCATTTCGCTGCTGGCAGGCACCGCCGCGCTGGCTCAACCCGGCGATCGCACCCCCGGCCCGATGACCCGCGCCGAAGTCTCCCAGAAGGCCGCCGAGCGCTTCCAACGCATGGACATGAACAGCGACGGCGTGCTCGATCTCGCCGACCGCGAATTGCGCCGCGAACAGCGGATCGCGCGCCTCGATACCGACGGCAACGGCGCGATCAGCAAGGCCGAACGCGATGCTGCCCGCGAAGCTCGCCAGGAACGACGCGCCCAGCGGATGGCCGAACGCGGACAGAGCGCCGAAGCGGGCGAACGTCGGGCTCGCGGCAAGCATCATCGCGGGATGCGCGGCTGGAATCGCGGCGGCGGCATGATGGCCAAGGCCGACACCAATGGCGATGGTCGCCTGACGCTGGAGGAGTTCCAGACCCATGCGCTGGCCCGGTTCGACCGCGCCGATGCGGATAGCGACGGCACCGTGACCCAGGCCGAACGCAAGGCCGCGCGTGAGGCGATGCGCGCCCAGATGGCCGAGCGCCGCGAAGCGCGCCGCGCCGAGCGTGCAGGCCAGTAACCCGATGACGATGGCCGCGCACGCAGCCGACACGGCCGTCACCATCCTGCTCGTCGACGACGAGCGCACCTTGCGCGAACCCCTGGTCGACTACCTCGTCGGTCAGGGGTTCGTGGTGCTGGAGGCGGACAGCGCGGCGAGCGCGCGCAGCCTCCTGCGCGAAAAGAAGGCCGACCTCGCGCTGGTCGATATCATGATGCCGGGCGAGGACGGCCTCTCACTGACCCGCCACCTGATCGAAACCCAGAACCTGCCCACCATTCTGCTAACCGCGATGAGCGAGGCGACCGACCGGATCGTCGGGCTGGAAATCGGCGCGGACGACTACGTGACCAAGCCGTTCGAGCCGCGCGAACTGGTCGCACGCATCCGCTCGGTCCTGCGCCGCGCGGGCCGCGCCGCCGCCGGGGACGAGAGCGAGGACGCGCATTACCTCTTCGAAGGCTGGCGGCTCGATCCGCTCAAGCAGCGGCTGACCGATCCCGAGGGCGCGGTGATCCCGATCTCGACCGCAGAATTCCGCATGCTGCGCGCCTTCCTCGACCACCCGCGCGCCGTGCTCGACCGTGATCGCCTGCTCGACATGGTGCAGGGGCGCGAGGCGCATCTGTTCGATCGTGCGGTCGACAACCAGGTTTCGCGCCTGCGCCGCAAGATCGAAGACGACAGCAAACAGCCGCATTTCATCCAGACCGTGCGCGGCGGGGGCTATCGCTTCGCCGCCGATGTCACCCGGGTGCCGGGCTGAAACCATTGGCCCGCTTCTTCCCGAAAAGCCTGTTGGGCCAGAGCCTGCTTGCGATCGCGGTCACCCTGCTGATCGGGCAGGCGGTTTCCGGCCTGCTGCTGTACCGCGCGGCGCAGGACCGACGCGATGCGGCGACCGTCAATGCCGCCGCGTTCCACCTGCTGCGGATGGTCAACCGCGAAACCGATTCGCCGCGCGACATCCGCCGCGCGCTGCGCCGCGCAGAGCCTGAGCGGCGGATCGACATCGGGCGCGGCAGAGGCGAGCGGCGACGCGGCCTTCCCCCGCGCCTCTCCGGCATGATTGCCGATGCTTCACCACTGCTGCCCGGGGAGCGGCGCGCAGCGGGCGAGGAGGCGCAGCTGCGCGAGATACTGGCACGGCAGGGCGTCGCTGCGGAGGCGCTCGTGGTCACTATCCGCCCCGTTGCACAAGATACGCTGCTCGCCTCGCTTGCGGACGAATTCCCGCGCTTCCGCGCCCGCTGGCGCGATGGCCTGAGCGAGCGCGAGGTGATGGTCGCCGCGCTGCGCATGCCGGGCGAGAGTCGCTGGATCGTCGCGCGCGCGCTGCGCCCCCCGGTAGAGGCGGGCGTGCTGTGGCTGATCGCGGCGCAGACCGTGCTGCTGTTCCTGGTGCTGCTCGCCGCGACGTATCTGGTGCTGCGCCGGATCACCCGCCCGCTCGCCCGCCTGACCGACCGGGTCGAGAGCTTTGCCCGCACGCACGAGGCGCGCGAGCCGCTGCCTGAGCGCGGGCCGGAGGATGTCAGCCGGCTGATCGCGGCGCACAACCTGCTCGAACACCGGATTGCCGCGCTGCTGGACGAGAAGGACGTGATGCTCGGCGCGATCGGGCACGATCTCAAGACGCCGCTCGCCGCTCTGCGGGTGCGGATCGAATCGGTCGCGGACGAGACACAGCGCGCGCGGATGGCCGAAGTGATCGAGGATCTGCGCCGCTCGCTCGACGACATCCTCTCGCTCGCGCGGATCGGTCGCGCGAAGGACCCGCCCGAGGCCGCCCAGCTCGCCGCGCTGGTCGCAAGCGTGGTCGAGGAGTTCGAGGACATGGACCGGCCCGTCGCCATCGCCCACACCGATCGGATCGTCGCCCCGGTGCAGGTCACCTGGCTGCGGCGCGCGCTGCGCAACCTGATCGAAAATGCGCTGCGCTACGGCGGCACCGCACAGATCTCGCTCTCCCGCGAGGGCAGTGCGGCGGTGATCGCGGTGGAGGACGAGGGGCCGGGCATCCCGCCGGAAGACATGGCGGCGATGCTCGAGCCTTTCAGGCGGGGCGAGGCGAGTCGCAATCGCGGGACCGGTGGTGCCGGGCTCGGCCTCACGCTCACCCGCGCAATCCTCGCCGAACATGGCGGAGAGCTACGTCTCGCCAACCGCACGCAAGGCGGCCTGCGCGCCGAGATGCGGCTACCTTTGTCGGCTTAGTTCGGCGCCGGCCCGCACCCCCGCCCGGCCAACCCATCGGCAGTATACTGTGTGGGTTGGCCGGGCGGGGTGAGGGCCGGAACCGCGATCCCTAACGCATCAACCCGCCGACGAGGTTGCGCACGAAGCTGCCGACGACCGGTCCCGCAAGATCGGTCGCGATCGAACCCGCAGCCGAGGTAACACCCGAGGCCATCGGATTGGCGCGCGATTTCTTGCCCAGCACGGTGCGCGCGGCCATTCCTGCGGCAGAGCCAGCCGCGACCTTGGTACCGCGCGAGATCGCCTTGCCCCAGATGCTGGTGCTCTTGCGCTCCCGCTTGCGGACCTCGGCCTCGCCCTTCTCTTCCACTTCCTGCGCGGTCTCGGCCGCATCGACCATCTTCCGCGCGATCACTTCCGCCGCACTTTCGCGGTCGACCGGCATATCGTACTTGCCCGCCAGCGGGCTCGCGCCGAGGATCACCGCACGCTCGCCGGGAGACAACGGGCCGAGGCGGCTTTGCGGCGGCTTGATGAGCGTGCGCTGGACGACCGACGGCGCGCCATCCTCGCCCAGCGTGGAGACCAGCGCCTCGCCAGTCTTCAGCTCGGTGATCGCCTGCGCCACGTCGAGATCGGCGTTGATGCGGAAGGTCTGCGCGGCGGCCTTGATCGCCTTCTGGTCGCGCGGGGTGAAGGCGCGCAGCGCGTGTTGCACGCGGTTGCCGATCTGCCCGGCAACATCGTCGGGCACGTCGATCGGGTTCTGGGTAACGAAAAACACGCCCACGCCTTTCGATCGGATCAGGCGCACCACGGTCTCGATCGTGTCCTGGAACGCCTTGGGCGTGTCGTCAAACAGCAGGTGCGCCTCGTCGAAGAAGAACACGAGCTTCGGCTTTTCCGGGTCACCCACCTCGGGCAGCGTCTCGAACAGTTCGGCGAGCAACCAGAACAGATAGGTCGCATAGAGCTTCGGGCTGCGCATCAGCTTATCCGCGGCGAGTATGCTGATGAACCCGCGCCCGCTGGCATCCACGCAGAACAGATCGTCCACCTCCAGCGCGGGCTCGCCGAAGAACTTGTCCGCCCCTTCGCTCTCGAAAGTCAGCAGCGCGCGCTGGATCGCGCCGATGGAGGCCTTGGTGACGCGGCCATACTGACCCGAGACTTCGTCCGTATGGTCCGCCGCCCACGCGAGCAGGCTGCGCAGGTCCTCGAAATCGAGCAGCAGCAGCCCGTTGTCGTCCGCGTGGCGGAAGACGATCTGGAGCACGCCCTCCTGCGTCTCGTTGAGGTCGAGCAGGCGCGCGAGCAGCAGCGGGCCCATCTCCGAAACCGTGGTGCGTACGGGATGGCCCTGCTCACCGAACAGGTCCCAGAAGATCACCGGGAAATCGGCATAGGCATAATCGTCCATGCCCAGTTCGGCTGCGCGGCCTTCCAGCTTGTCGGCATGTTTGAACTTGGACGAGCCCGGCACTGCGAGCCCGGCAAGATCGCCCTTCACGTCCGCGACGAACACGGGCACGCCCGCTGCGGAGAAGCTTTCGGCGAGACCCTGCAGCGTCACCGTCTTGCCCGTGCCGGTCGCGCCCGCAATCAGCCCGTGGCGGTTGGCGCGATCCAGCCGCAGCTCCTGCTCCTCGCCAGCATGGTTGCGACCCAGAAAAATCGTACTCACCGCGCGCGTCTCCCCGTCCTGCCGACAGGCTTTGCGTCTTCGCGGCGCACCCGTAGCCCGTCAAGGTGGTTCCAATTCGCGGACGCTTCGATAGAGCGGACAGCGAATGGCAACAGCGGACCCCTTCATCCTGCTCGACGATGCGCGACCCGGCGCAAAGGGCGGCGCGCGCCTGCTGGAGAGGCCGCTGGAAATCTTCCGCGCGCTGCGCCCGGACGAGGTCGCCGATACGCTCGCCGCAGCAGAGGCCGCGCAGGCCGAACGCGGCGGCACGCTGGCAGGCTATCTCGCCTATGAGGCGGGGCTTGCGCTCGAACCCAAGCTGCAACCGCTGGCCGATGCGCGCTCGGGCGCGGCAGGGCCGCTGGTATGGCTCGGGCTGTTCGATGCCGAGCAGGTGATTGCCGCAGACGCGGTCGAGGACTGGCTCGCCCGGCGTGCCCACGGCCCCGCCACGCTCGGTCCGCTCGACCCGGCGATTTCGCTGGGCGAATGGCAGGCGCGGTTTGCAGAGTTGCAAGATCAAATCGCGGCAGGCGATATCTATCAGGCGAACCTCACCCTGCCGCTGGCCGGCGCATTCCGCGGCGATCCGCTGGCGCTCTATGCGAGCTTGCGCAAGGCCTCCAGCGCCGGGCACGGCGGCGTGGTGTGGGACGGCAGCCATGCGGTGGTCAGCCTCTCGCCCGAACTGTTCTTCGAACTGGCCGATGGCGGCCTGACCGCGCGCCCGATGAAGGGGACCCGCCCCCGGCATGCGGATGCGCAGGCCGACCGGGGGGCCGCTGAGGAACTCGCAGCGTCGGAGAAGGACCGCGCCGAAAACCTGATGATCGTCGATCTGATGCGCAACGATCTCTCGCGCATTGCCGTGCCCGGGTCGGTGCGGGTCGACGAGCCGTTCAAGGTCGAAAGCTTCCCCACCGTGCACCAGATGGTCAGCACGGTACATGCGCAGATGAAGCCAGGCACGGGCCTTGCGCAGATCGTCGCCGCACTGTTCCCCAGCGGATCGATCACCGGCGCGCCCAAGATCCGCGCGATGGAGATTATCGACCGGCTGGAGCGTGATGCGCGCGGTCCCTATTGCGGCGCGATCGGCGCGTTCGATGCCGATGGCAGCGCCAGCTTCAACGTCGCGATCCGCACGCTGCGCCTGACCCCGACCGAGAATGGCCACGGCACCGCCGTGCTGGGCGTGGGCGCAGGGATCGTCGCGGACAGCGATTCGCTGGGCGAATGGCGCGAGGCGCAGATCAAGGCGGGCTTCGCGCGCGCCAGCAGCCCCGAATCGCGCGCGCCCGCCTTCGACCTGATCGAGACGATGCGGTTCGACCCCGAAGAAGGCGTGCCCCTGCTCGAAGGGCATCTGGCGCGGATTTCCGCCAGCGCGAGCGAGCTGGGCTTCGCGTTCGACCGGCACGCCGCGCGCAACCAGATCCAGACGCTGTGCTTCGATCTCGCCGATCCGGCGCGCGTGCGGCTCGTCTGCGCGCGTTCCGGCACGACCGCGATCGAGGTTTCGCCGCTGCCCGTCACGCCGAGCGAACCGCTCGACTGCATTGCCCTGCCCCTGCCGGTCGATCCCGGCGACTGGCGGCTACGGCACAAGACCACCGACCGGGGCTTCTACGCCGATGCGCTGGCTGCCGCGCGGCATCTGGACGCGCACGAGGCGCTGCTGGTGCGCGACGACGGACTGGTCACCGAAGGCAGCTGGACCAGCGTCTTCGTCGAGCGCGACGGCGTGCTGGCAACCCCGCCCCGCGCGATCGGCCTGCTGCCCGGCGTGCTGCGCGATTCGCTGATTGCCGAAGGCCGCGCAGTGGAAGCCGAACTCACGCTGGACGACCTCGAAAACGGGTTCTGGATCGGCAACGCCGTGCGCGGGTTGATGCGCGCAAGACTCATATAAAAAGCTCCAATTTCACATGACCGATACGACCATCCCGATCCTCTACGAAGACGGCGAGGCACTGGTGATCGACAAGCCCGCCGGCCTGCCGATCGACCGCCCGCGCAAGGGCGGGCCATGCCTCGACGATTATCTGGAGCAGCTCAAACTGGGCTTCCAGCGCCCACCGAGCGCGGTCCACCGGCTCGACACGGATACCAGCGGCTGCCTGCTGCTCGCGCGCAATCCCAAAGCGCATAAACGCTTTTCCGCCGCGTTCGAGGCGCAGCAGGTGACCAAGGTCTATCACGGCATCCTCGCAGGGATCCCTGCGCAGGAAGAGGGCGTGGTCGAACTCGCGCTGTCCAAGATCAGCAGCGCGGAAAAGGGCTGGCGGATGATCCCGGCGAAAAAGGGCAAGCCCTCGGTCACCGCATGGCGGGTGGTCGCGACGCACGAGGGCCGCGCGCTGGTCGAGTTTCGCCCGGCAACCGGGCGCACGCACCAGATTCGCGTCCACGCGGCGAGCGGGATCGGTATCGCGCTGGTCGGGGATCCGGTCTACGGCACCAAGCAGGGCGCACCGCGCACGATGCTCCACGCCAGCGCGCTGACGGTTGAGCGCGAGGGCAAGACGGATATCGCCGCGACCAGCCCGCTCCCGGCGGATTTCCAGGCGCTTGGCTTCGGCGGCGAAGGGCCGGATGCTCCCTGACGATCTGATCTCTCGCGCACACGCGCTGGCGGAGGAACGCTTCGTCGCAGGCTCCGGGCCGGGCGGGCAGAACGCCAACAAGGTCGCCACCGAAGTGCAGCTGCGGGTCAACGCCTACAAGCTGCGCCTCTCCCCCTTCGCATTCCGGCGGCTGGGCGAGGTCGCGGGCAGCCGGCTGACCGATTCGGGCGACATCCTGATCGTCGCGCGCGAACACCGCACGCAGGAAGCGAATCGGGCGCTGGCGCGCGAAAAGCTGGAAGATCTGCTGCGCGAGGCGCACCGGCGGCCCAAGCAAAGGGCCAAGACCCGGCTCAACCGCGTGGGCAAGACCCAGCGGCTCAAGCAGAAGAAGGCACGCGGCGCGGTGAAGGCCAATCGCGGGAAGCCCAGCCGCAGCGATTGGTAGTGCGACTGCTTGCTTGACTTTTGAGGGCCTCGCGGCCAATAGCGCCTGCGATCGGGCGGTGCCGCGTGCGCCGCCTGTTGTTTTTTCACCCGATGCACATCGTAAGGTTCCCCATGGAGCCAATCACCGATGGCCGGGCCATTGAACTGGCAGGATTGAGTTATGGCGAAGCCCGCAACCGTCAAGATCAAGCTCGTGTCGACCGCGGACACCGGCTTCTACTACGTGACGAAGAAGAATCCGCGGAACATCACCGAGAAGATGACCTTCCGCAAATACGACCCGGTCGTGCGCAAGCACGTCGAGTTCAAGGAAGCGAAGATCAAGTAAGAGTGGGGAAGCCGCTCGCGGCCTCCCTCTACCGATTCGTCTGACAATGCCGGAACCGGCACGCTCACGCGCGGTTCACTCCGAGACCATTACGGAGGCCGTCATGACGACCACTCATAAAATACTTCGCCGCCCGCTCGCCGGGCTTGCCAGCATTGCCTTGATCGCCGGTGCGCCGATCGCCGCAACGACCATCGCCCTGCCCTCCCCTGCGCTTGCGCAGGCGGGCGGCTCGCTGGACGACGCGGTCGCGTCGCTGCGCGGCATCAGTACGATGCGCGCCAGCTTCACCCAGACCGACCGCAGCGGCCAGACCGTTCGCGGGACCATGACGCTCAAGCGGCCGGGCAAGATTCGCTTCGAATATTCCAAAGACGTGCCGCTGCTGATCGTGTCCAACGGCAAATCGCTGACCATGGTCGATTACGAGGTCAACCAGGTGCAGCGCTGGCCGATCAGCAATTCGCCGCTGGGCGCGCTGCTGGACCCCAATCGCGACGTCAAGAAATACGGCAAGCTGCGCAATACCGGCAATCCCAACGTGCTCTCGGTCGAGGTGCGCGATCCCAAGAAGCCCGAATACGGCGTCATCACGCTGATCTTCGTGCGCAAGGCCGGTGCGCCGGGTGGATGGGAGCTGACCAACTGGGTCTCGCTCGACCCCCAGAACAATCGCACCACGGTGCGGCTGGCGAATCAGCGCTACGGCGTGTCGGTGAGCGACTCGACGTTCACCTACAAGGACCCGCGCCGCGCATCCCGTCGGCCACGGTAAACCGTTCGTCGAGCGATGCACCCTGTGAGCGATCGAATGACGGCGGCGTTCATGGGGAAGCAAGGCTCGGCAACCTAGTTTCATTCTTGCAAGGCCTGATGAACCAGCGGGTTTCCCCCCTGTTGCCCCGCGGTTCCCTTCAAACACAGGCCTTGTCGCAAGCGTGACGAACGCGCGTAAGGAACCCCCGTGCCACAGCCCCCGGCGCGGGGGTTTTCTTATCTGTTTGGCTTCAAGCGCCAGCGCGCGCATCCGCGCGTTTGGCTATCCTCGCTGACGCTGCGGGCGGCCTCGCAGGTGGCCATTGGCCATCTGCGCCTTCGGCCTCGACTCCGCCCTTGCCGGTCCGCCAAGGCGGACCGGTCTGGTGCGATCCAGGAATGTGGGCCGTCTTAATCTTCTTCCCAGCCGAATGCCTTGCGCATGATATAGGCGACCACGTTCTGCTCGATCACACCGTGGACCCGCTGCGATCCCGGGCCGGTGGCGAACAGCGCGACATCCTCGCCCCCGTGGGTTTCGGAGCCGAGCGGGACCAGCGACTGCTGCTGCGCCTGCGCGCCGGTTTCCGGCTCGCCGCGCTCCCCCTTCACCGCGCCCGGACCATTGGCGTAGCCGAGCGTGGTATACGGCTGCCCGTCGCCTGCGATCACCGCCGCGTCATTGGCCGCACCCGGATGATCCTCGTCCCCGCTGGCAGGCGGATGGACCAGGCCGAGGATCGGATTGCCGCGCTTGGGATAGCCCGCGATCGTGAACACGTGGCTGTGATCGGCGGTCACCAGGATCAGCGTCTCGTCCGGATCGGTATTGTCGACCGCGTACTGGATGGCGCGGGCGAACTCGATCGTCTCCTCCAGCGCGTAGCCCGCCTTGCCCGCGTGGTGGCCGTGATCGATCCGGCCACCTTCGACCATCAGGTAATAGCCCGAGGGATCATCCGACAGGCGGCGGAGGGCTTCGGCGGTCATCTCGGTCAGGGTGGGCTCGCTCGTGTCCGGCTTGCGGTCGAGCTGGTAGGTCATGTGGCTCGGCGAAAAGAGCCCCAGCACCGGCCTGTCGAGCGGTGCTTTGCGCATCGCCTGCGTATCGGCCACGAAGGTGCCGCCCGTACGCGCGGCCCATTCGGCGGGAAGATTGGCCCCGGCGTCCTTGCGCTCGCCACCTTGACCGGTGCCCAGAAACTTGCGCGATCCGCCGCCCAGCGCGAGATCGAACGGGAATTCGACCAGCTGCTGCGCGAAGTCGGTGCACCCGAGCGCCTGCTGCGGAGCGGGCATGTCAGCGTCGGATTCCCAGTTGCGATCCGGGTTGTGGCCGTAAACCGCCGCCGGAGTCGCGTGAGTCAGCCGCGCGGTGCTGACGATGCCGACCGCCTTGCCATGCTCGAGCGCCTCTTGCGCGACCGTTTCCATCATGTGGCCCTGCGCCGCAGCGCAATCGCCGCGCGGCACGTCGGGCGCGGTGTTGATCACGCCGATCCGCGTCTTGGTCCGGGTGTTGAGCGCGGACGCGGTGCCCGCACTGTCGGCGACCTGCGCATCGGTGTTGTAGGTCTTGACCAGCGCGACATTGTCGAACTTTTCGAAGCTGAGCGAATTTTCCTCGCCCGTCTGGCCCTGCTGTTGCCCGGCAAGGATGCGCGCGGCGGTGATCGTTGAAATGCCCATCCCGTCACCGACGAACAGGATCACGTTCTTCGCCTTGCCCTGCGCTACTTGCCCCTGCTGCACAGGCGCGGCGGACTGCACCGCCGGGTCCGCGCCGTAGTAATTGGTAGTGGAGCTGCACGCCGCCAGCGGCAGTGCGATCAGCGCAAGGGCGGCGGCCCAGCGCCGGTGCGGGCGGGCGGAATGGCGGATCATGGCAGGCTCCCTCAAGCGAATGGCTGAAACGAATGGCCGAATCGGCGTTCCCATGCCCCTCGCCGATGAATGAGACAAGCGTGCGACCGGTTGGCGCTTGTGATTCGTGCGCCTTGCGGGGGCCGGACCCCGCGCCTAAGTCCGCCGCCATGGTTTCTGTCACCACATGGAATATCAATTCGGTCCGCCTGCGCATGCCGCTGGTCGAGCAATTCCTCACCGCCAACGCGCCCGACGTGCTGTGCCTGCAGGAGATCAAGTGCGTCGAGGAGCAGTTCCCTGCCAAGGCGTTCCGCGATCTCGGCTATGATCACATCGCGATCCACGGGCAGAAGGGCTATCACGGCGTCGCCACGGTCAGCCGCCTGCCCTTCAGGGAATTCTCCCGCCACGACTGGCAGGATAATGGCGAGGCGCGCCATATCGGCGTGCAGCTGACCGATCCCGTGCATCAGGGTATGGTGATCGAGAACGTCTACGTCCCCGCAGGCGGCGACGTGCCCGACCGCGAGGTAAACGCGAAGTTCGGCCAGAAGCTCGACTTTCTCGAACGCATGACGCGCTGGGCGGACACGGTCGACCAGCCAACGCTGATCGTCGGCGACTTCAACATCGCCCCGCTCGAAAGCGATGTGTGGAGCCACAAGCAGCTGCTCAAAGTGGTCAGCCACACGCCGGTCGAGGTCGAGGCGCTGCAACGCTTCATGGACGCGCACGGGTGGACCGATATCGGCCGCGAGCATGTGCCTGCGCCGGAGC
This sequence comes from Citromicrobium bathyomarinum, assembly GCF_021021475.1. Taxonomy (GTDB): domain Bacteria; phylum Pseudomonadota; class Alphaproteobacteria; order Sphingomonadales; family Sphingomonadaceae; genus Alteriqipengyuania; species Alteriqipengyuania bathyomarina. The sequence goes on from NZ_JAINWL010000001.1 coordinate 1,064,578, forward strand.
GGTATTACAGCTGGTGGAGCTATCGCAATCCCAACTGGCAGACCAACGACAAGGGTCGCCGACTCGACCACATGTGGGCCAGCCCCGATCTGGCGAAGCAGGCCACGCGGCACACGATTCTGGAAGAAGCGCGCAATTGGGAGCGGCCTTCGGACCATGTCCCGCTGACGACGGAGTTCGAGCTCTGAGCGCGCAGGGCGCAGGCGGCAGCGCCCGCGCGCTGGCGCAGGCGATCGATGCGCTGCGCCACGGCTGGCCGATCCGCGTGGATGGCGGGCCCGCCCTGCTGCCCGTTGAAACCGCGGCGGAGCCTGACGCAAGCGGTGCGCGGATGCTGATCGCCGCGGCGCGCGCGCAGACCCTCAAGCTTGCCAACCAGCGGGATGCGGCGGTTCCGCACGCCCCGGTGCTGATCGAGGGGAGCGATGCCTTCACCCTCGATCTGGCGCGCGCGGTCGCCGACCCGGCGCTGGATCTCGCAAATCCGATGAAAGGTCCGTTTCGCGCAGTTGCGCTGCCCGAGGGAGAGTGGCCTGCAACCGCGCTGGAAATCGCGCGGCGCGCAGGCGTGCTGCCCGCCTTCATGATCGATCCGGCACCATGCGAAGACCCGCTAGACGTGACCAGCGCCGATCTTGCCGCCTTCTCCGCCCCCGACACGCTGCGCATCGCGGCACGTTCCCGCCTGCCGACCTCCGCAGCCGAACAGGCCGAGATCGCGGTGTTCCGCTCGCCCGCAGACCTGCGCGAACATGCCGCGCTGATTATCGGGCAGCAGAATGCCGATCAGGTGCCGCTGGTGCGCCTGCACTCCGAATGTCTGACCGGCGACGTGTTCGGCAGCCTCAAGTGCGATTGCGGCCCCCAGCTCGATGCCGCGCTCGCCACTTTCGCGCAGGAAGCAGAAGGCGGCGGTTATGGCGTGGTGCTCTACCTGCGGCAGGAAGGGCGCGGCATCGGCCTCGTCAACAAGCTGCGCGCCTATCAGCTGCAGGATCAGGGGCACGACACGGTCGAGGCGAACCTGCGGCTCGGCCTGCCCGACGAGGCACGAGACTTTCCCATTGCGGGACGCATGCTTTCACTACTGGGGATTCCACGCATACGTCTGCTGACCAATAACCCGGCGAAGGTTACCGCGCTGGCCGAATCAGGCATCACCATCGTCGAAAGGGTTCCCTTGAGCGCGGGCATCAACCCCCACAACACACGCTATCTCGCGACCAAACGCGATCGTTCCGGCCACCTTTTGCCATGAGGTTGCCGACCATCCGGGAAGAGGTCGAAAAAGACATCCCGGCGATCCGAGCTCTCTCCCGCGCTGCCTTTGCGCGTGCGCAGCGGCCGCGGGGTAACGAGCCGGAGATCGTCGACGCGCTGCGCCGGGACGGAGACCTGGCGCTGTCGCTGGTGGCGACCAATATGGACGAGGCGGTGATCGGCCACCTCGCGTTTTCGCCGGTCAAGATCTCGGACGGCACGCAGGGCTGGTACGCGGCCGGGCCGATTGCGGTGATGCCGACGCGGCAGCGCACGGGGATCGGTGCACATCTTGCAACCCAGAGCATCACCTACCTTATGCAGATGGATGCCAGGGGTATCGTGCTGGTGGGCGATCCGGGATATTACGCCCGCTTCGGGTTCCATCCCGATCCCGATCTCATCCTGCCGGGCGTTCCGCCGGAGTTCTTTCAGGTCCGGACACTGGCCGACGGTCCACTGCCCAAGGGCACGGTCACTTACGCGCCGGCCTTCGGCGAGATGCCGTCCAAGCTCTAGCGCCGCTGGAAGGGTGTGAGGCCGGCACCCAGACGGTTGTCGTCGATCCTCAGATTGGCCCCGGTCCAGTCCGCCACGAAGGCCGACTGGCGCGACAGCGAGGGCACGAAACGCGCGTCGTTGCCCGCGATCACCAGCCCGTCTGAACTATGGGTTTGCTCTTCGGCACCCACTGCGATGAACGCGGAGTAGTTCTCCTTGTCCTCGCCCTGGACGAACCAGTTATTGGTGATCTGCCCGCGCGCACCCTGCGGCAGGTCGATCATGTAATTGGTTTCGCGGCCATTCGAATCGTCGAAGCTGGAGGCCGCGATCTCGACCATCGCCGCGCGCGCCTTCACGTAATGGCCGCCCGTGCCCTGTTCGAACCGGCTGCGGGTCACGCGCAGGTGGCCGATATCGCCGGTATAGATCGAATGGGCGCAGCCGCCCGAGTTCTCGCAGGTGCCCAGCCGGGTGAAGGTGGATCGGTCGACCACCAGCCGCATCTGGTCGTCATGGCCGGTCAGGATGCCCTGCTGGCTATCGCGAAACCAGGAATTGGCCACGGTCAGCGTGCCCGCTTCCTGGCGGATACCCGCGCCATTGCCGTCCGCGACCGCGATATTGCTGAAGATAAGGCCCGAAACGCTCGCCTCGGTGCCGCGCAGGACCAGCGCCGCCTTGCCTTCGCACGCGGTGCCGGTGAACTCGGCACTGCCCGGCTCGCTCGCAAGAAAAGCGATCCTTCCTGCCTGCTGCACCGCGCACTGGCGATAGGTGCCCGGCGCGATGGCGATGCTGCCCTCGCCCGATCCGATCGCATCGACGGCGGCCTGCAAGGTGGGGTATCCACGATTGGTCTCGACCACGACGAACGGGGGGTTGGGCGTCTGCGCCATCAGCGCCGCCAGCGGGATCAGCGCGATCGCCGCCACCGCGACCAGCGTGGCCAGAAGCATCGACGGTCGGCCAAGCACGGGCCGATCGACGAAGGTGGGGCTGATGCGGTCGCTGTCGTGGGTCATGGGCGACAGGCGTAGGATGGAATGGTTAACAAGCCGCAAAGCCTTTGCATGCTGAATGGGCCGCATTTCCCTTTGCCCCGGGCGCGCAGCTCTGCTTAGTTTGCGCCAGCGCGCGCGGCGCATGCCTGCCGCCCCGCGCGGCATATTCCAACGGAGGATCCGCACATGAAATTCACGACCCGGATGGGGCTGGCTGGGGTGCTCGGCGCGAGTGCGCTGGCGCTGGCCGCCTGTGGCGATTCGAACGACGCGAGTGACGAGGTCGTTGCCGAAGATGTCGAGGTAGTCGCCGACGACGCGATGAGCGGCGTCGCAGACGAGCCGATCGAAGACGACTCGGCCATGCCCGAAGCGCCGCCGCCCGCCCCGGCGAGCGAAGGCCCCACCGCCGAAGAACGCGCCGAGGCCGATCGCGAGAAGATGCAGAGCGATGCCGAGGCAGCGGAAGCGGCAGCCGCCGACATCCAGGCCGAACTGCAGAACATGCAGACCGAAAACTGAGTATGGCCTGGGCGGCCCGCGGGACGGGGCGCCCGGGCTTTCTGCCGCGATAAAAAAGACAAGGGATGATCATGTCGGGAATGGATGCCGAGGTCTTCGACCAGTTTATCGAACAGCTGTGGCGCTACGTGCACGAACGGCTGATCCCTGCTGAGAAAGACGTGATCGCGGCCAACGCGATTCCAGAAGAAATTCTCGACGAGATGCGCGAGATGGGCCTGTTCGGCCTGACCATGCCGGAGGAATACGGCGGCGCAGGGATGAACACCTCGCAATATGTCGAGACGATCCGTGTGCTGTCCTACGCCCTGCCGGCCTATCGCTCGATCACCTCGATCAACCTCGGCATGGTGTGCACCGCGCTGAAGAAGTCGGGCACAGAGGCGCAGAAGGCCGAGTGGCTGCCCCGCCTTGCCGCGGGCGAAATCGCGTGTTTCGGCCTGACCGAGCCGGGCAGCGGCTCCGACAGCGCCGCGATGCAGACCACCGCGGTGAAGGACGGCAACGGCTATCGTCTGAACGGCTCGAAACGCTACATCACCAACGCGCCCTTCGCGAAGCTGGGCCTGATCATGGCGCGCACCAGCAAGGAACCGCTGCCCAAGAACGCGCACGTTTCCGCGTTCCTCGTCGACATGGAGAAGGCGGGGGTCACTGTGGGCAAGCCCGACAAGAAGATGGGCCAGGAAGGCAGCCAGATCGCCGACATCTATCTCGACGATGTGCACGTCGATGGCGACGCGCTGCTCGGCGGCGAGGAAGGCCAGGGCTTCCGCACCGCGATGATGAGCCTCGACAACGGGCGGCTCTCCGTCGCGGCGGCGAGCGCGGGCTACGCGCGCCGCATCCTCGATACCGCGATGCGTTACGCCCAGGACCGCAAGGCCTTCGGCGAGCCGATCAACCAGTTCCAGCTGATCCAGGCGATGCTCGCCGATAGCGAGGCGGAAATCTACGCCGCCGAATGCATGCTCAAGGACGCGACCGCCAAGGTCGATGCGGACGAGCCCTCGCTGCTGCCCGCCGCCAGCACCAAGCTGTTCGCCTCCGAGATGTGCAACCGCGTGGCGGATCGCTGCGTACAGATCCACGGCGGTGCGGGCTATCTGGCCGAATACGAGGCAGAGCGGTTCTATCGCGACAGCCGGATCTACACGATCTACGAAGGCACCAGCCAGATCATGCAGCTGGTGATCGCCAAGGCCATGCTGCGCAACTTCGCCAATGGGGCGCAGGGCTGATGGCTGAGCTGCGCCGCGCCGCGATCGTCTCGCCGCTCCGCACGCCCGTGGGGCGGTTCCTTGGGACGCTCACCCCGCTTGAGGCGGGGCCGCTCGCCGCGATTATCATCAAGGCGCTGGTCGAACGCTCGGGCGTCGATCCCTCGCGCGTCGACGACGTTGTCTTCGCGCAAGGCTACGGCAGCGGCGAAGCACCGGCGATCGGGCGCTGGTCCTGGCTTGCCGCCGACATGCCGATCGAGACGCCCGGCTTCCAGCTGGACCGGCGCTGCGGGTCGGGCCTTCAGGCGGTGATCGAGGCGGCGATGATGGTGCAGACCGGCGCGGCGGACTGCGTGCTGGCGGGCGGCGTCGAGTCGATGTCCAATGTCGAGCACTACACGACCAAGGCGCGCCAAGGCGCGAAGATGGGCGACCTCTCGCTCTACGACCGGCTGACGCGCGGCCGCCTGATGAGCCAGCCGATCGAGCGCTTCGGCGTGATCTCGGGCATGATCGAGACGGCGGAGAACCTCGCCAAGGATTACGACATCAGCCGCGAGGCGGCGGATGAGTACGCGGTCGCCTCGCACCAGAAGGCCGCTGCCGCGTGGGACGCAGGCAAGTTTGATGCACAGCTGGTGCCAGTCGATGTGCCGCAGCGCCGCAAAGATCCGATCCGCTTCGACCGCGACGAAGGCTTTCGTCCCGATGCCTCGATGGAAAGCCTCGGATCCTTGCGCGCGATCGAGAAGGACGGGATCGTCACCGCGGGCAATGCCAGCCAGCAGAACGACGCCGCCGCCGCGTGCCTCGTCGTCTCGGAAGACAAGCTGGCCGAGCTCGGCCTCGAACCGCTGCTGTGGTTCGAAGGCTGGGCCGCCGCAGGCTGCGATCCGGCGCGCATGGGGATCGGCCCCGTGCCAGCCACCGAGCGGCTCTTCGCACGCACCGGTAAAGGCTGGGACGATATCGATCTGGTCGAACTGAACGAGGCGTTCGCGCCGCAGGTGCTCGCCGTGCTCAAGGGCTGGGGCTGGAGCGAAGACGATTCGCGCCGCGACATGCTCAACGTCAATGGCTCGGGCATCTCGCTCGGCCACCCGATCGGTGCGACCGGCGTGCGCATTCTCACGGATATGGCACACGAGCTGCACCGGCGCGAAGGGCGCTACGCGCTCGAGACGATGTGCATCGGCGGCGGACAGGGCCTCGCCGCGCTGTTCGAACGCGCCGCCTGATGGCCACCGACTGGTCCGACTGGATCGGGCGCGAGGCGCGCGCTGCCGAACGCCTCGACGAGTCGCTGGCGGCGCGCTGGCTCGCCACGCTCGACCTCACTGCGCCTGAGGGTGCCGTGTTGCCGCAGGGCATCCACTTCGCGCTGTGCACCCCGCAGGCGCCGACCGCGATGCTGGGCGAGGACGGGCATCCGGCAAGGTCGGACGACCCGGCAAGCCTCTACCCGCCGATCGACCTGCCCCGGCGGATGTGGGCGGGCAGCGAGATCGCGTTCCTGCGCCCCTTGATGCTCGGCGACCGGATCGACAAGCTCAGCCGCGTGGTCAGCCTTTCGGAAAAGGAAGGGCGCAGCGGTCGCCTCGCCTTTCTGGAGCTGGAACACGAGATCGCCGCCAATGGCGAGCCCGCAATCCGCGAACGTCAGACGCTGGTCTATCGCGAAACCGCCGCACCCGATACGGCGCTGGTGCCGCCAGTGGTGGGCGAAAAGCTGTTCGATCCCAAGGCGTGGGACCGGGTGCAGACGATGGTGCCGTCCGAAGCGCTGCTGTTTCGCTTCTCCGCACTCACCTTCAACACGCACCGGATCCACTACGATGCGCCCTACGCCCGCGATATCGAGCGCTATCGCGGCCCGGTGGTCCACGGCCCGCTGATCGCGACCCTGCTTTTGCAATTGGCCGCGGAGGTCGCGGGCCCGGTTGGCGCCTTCGGTTTCTCGGCGCGCTCACCCGCAATCGCGGGCGACATTCTGCACCTGGCCGTTCGCGAGCAGGGAAATGCGTTGGAACTGGCCGCGCTCAATGCTGCGGGCGCGGTGCTGACGACGGCCCACGCCGAGCGCTGACTTCAACTCGGTTCGTCGTTAAAATCGGCATAAATTGTTTCGTTACCCGCGAAGTGCTATCTGCACGGACATGGACGCAGTACTCGAACGCAAGCCCGATTTTTCGCAGAAGCCCGTCATGCCCGACGACGTTTTCACCGCGCCGCTCAAGCGGCCGGAGCACGTCGGCGAAGACTGGCTCGAGCCCAAGCAGACCGAATACGACAGCGACGACGACAAGATCTGGGACGATCTTTTCGCGCGCCAGATGGAGGTGCTCCCCGGACGCGCGGCGAGCGCGTTTCTCGAGGGCCTCGAGCGGCTCGACCTTGGCGCCGGCGGAGTGCCCGATTTCGGCGAGCTGTCCGAGTCGCTCGACAAGATGACCGGGTGGAGCGTGGTCCCCGTTCCGATGCTGATCCCCGATCACATCTTCTTCTGGCACCTCGCCAATCGGCGCTTTCCCGCAGGCAACTTCATCCGCACGCGCGAGACCTTCGACTACATCCAGGAACCCGACGTGTTCCACGATGTGTTCGGCCACGTGCCGATGCTCACCAATCCGGTCTTCGCCGATTACATGCAGGAATATGGCCGCGCAGGCTGGCGCGCGATGAAGCATAACCGCCTCAAGGCACTCGGCGCGCTGTACTGGTACACGGTCGAGTTCGGCCTGATCATGGAAGAAGGCAATGATCTGCGCGCCTATGGCGCAGGGATTCTCTCAGGCCCGACCGAGGCTGTGTTCTCGGTCGAGGCGAAGAGCCCCAACCGGATCATGCTCAACGTCGATCGCGTGATGCGGACCGATTATGTGATCTCGGACCTGCAGCCGACCTATTTCGTGATCGAAAGCTTCGAGGATCTGTACCGCAAGACGGTCGAGCGCGATTTCGAGACGCTCTACCAGAAGCTGCCGCCGTCCTTCACCTATGCCAACTCGGCGGTGATCGACGTGGACAATGTGGTCAATGTCGGCACGCAGGAATACCTGCTGCGCGGCGGGCGCGGCAGCAGCGCACGGCCCGTCTAGGGCTCTGCCCACACGCACCCCGGCACGGGTGCCTTTCGGACAAACAAAAACCGGCCCCGAATCGCTTCGGGGCCGGTCGAATTCATCCGACGGATGAAACCCGATTATTCCGCAGCAGCGGTTTCGTCGGTGGTTTCTTCGGTGGTCGCTTCGTCAGCGGCGTCGGTCGCCATGGTGTCTTCAGCCATCGCGTCGTCGGCGGCGTCGGTCGCCATCGCGTCTTCAGCCATCGCGTCGTCGGCAGCGTCGGTCGCCATGGTGTCTTCAGCCATGGTGTCTTCGGTGGTGGTCTCTTCGGCGGTTTCGCCGCAAGCAGCCACGCCCAGGCCCAGAACGACGGTCGACGCGATCAGAGCGGCTTTGAAAGTGGTCTTCATGATTCTTCCCCTAGATTGGTTGGGGGTTCCGCATAGCCACGTTTTTGCCACACGGATACCCTGAATTTGCCTCAATCAGGATGGGATATGCAGATTTCTGCGGATTAGCGGCGGGCGTGCGAGGCCGCAAATGACACAATTGCGAGCACTGCCAGACCGATAGCGATCGCCACGAGCAGCGCGTTGGCACCCAGCGATCCGATCAGCGAGGCATCGCTGACGGCCATGCCAGACACCACGGTCGCGCCTGCACCCAGGGCGATTCGCAGCCACGCAGAGCGCGCATCGTCGGCACCGGTTACAAGCGCGACGATCCAGCCGATGACGCCGCCGCTACAGATGAGGATCAAAAAGCCCATCGCTCGATTCAACAAAAGTTAGGTTTCTGCACTTTTGTCGAACAGCCGAACCCGGGCTTGGTTCCCGCTCGTTTACCCCACCGCCCTCAGCAAGGCGCGGATCGGGTGGCCGCGGACAAGGGCAAGCCCCTTGCCAGCTAGAATGCGAAGAGCCAGATCAGCGTGACCGAGCCGATCAGGATGCGGTACCACGCGAAAGGCGCGAAGCCGCGCTTGCTGACATAGGCGACGAAGGCCCGCACCACGACCAGCGCGACCAGGAAGCTGGCGACGAAGCCCAGCGCGATATGCGTCCAGCCGATCGTCGCGGTCCCTGCGAGAAGCTCCGGCTCCTGGACGATCTTGACCACCGACGCACCGAGCATGGTCGGCACCGCGAGGAAGAACGAGAACTCGGCCGCAGTCTTGCGCCCCACGCCCATCGCCAGTGCGCCCATGATGGTCGCGCCCGAGCGGCTGGTGCCGGGGATCATCGCAAGGCACTGGACGAAGCCGATTCCGATCGCCGTCTTCCACGACAGCGCCTCGACCCCCTGCTCCTCGCGCGTAGGGATGGCCTTCTCCAGCACGAGGATCGCGATCCCGCCCACGATCAGCGCGATGGCGACCACGGCGGGGCTTTCCAGCATCGCGTCGATCACGTCGAGGATCAGCAGGCCGATCACTGCGGCGGGCAGGAAAGCGAGCAGGATGTTGCGCACGAACAAAATCGCCTTGCGCTCTCCGCGCAGCAACCCCGTGCCCATGGTCCAGAAGGTTTTGAAATAGGTCACCACCACCGCGAGGATCGCGCCCAGCTGGATGATGATATTGTACTGCCGCCACAGCGCCGGGTCGTAGCCGAACCACGCCTGCGCAAGGATCAGGTGACCGGTCGAGGAGACCGGCAGGAACTCGGTCAACCCTTCGAGGATGCCGAGCAGGATCGCGGTTACGATGGTGTCCATGGGCGACACGCTCAAAGACAAGGGGCCGCGCAAGTCAAGCTCGCGCGGCCCCACAGTGTCAGGATGACAGGCTTATGCCCGCTTACCAGATCCGGATCCGCTCTTCGGGCGGCAGGTACAGATCGTCTTGCGGGGTCACGTTGAACGCGTCGTACCACGCATCCATGTTGCGCACGATGCCGTTGACCCGGAACTCTTCCGGGCTGTGCGGATCGGTCAGCAGGCGGGTGCGGGCCGCCTCCTCGCGCTGCTGGCTGCGCCACACCTGCGCCCAGGCGAGGAAGAAGCGCTGGTCGCCGGTCAGCCCGTCGATCACCTTGTCTTCCTTACCATTGAGGCTGAGCTTGTAGGCGCGGTAGGCGAGGCTGAGCCCGCCGAGGTCGCCGATATTCTCGCCCAGCGTCAGGCGGCCGTTCACGCAGGTCTCGCCATCGTCGAGCGGGCAGTAGCTGTTGTACTGCGCGACCAGCGCATCGCCCAGCTTGTCGAACGCGGCGCGGTCGGCGTCGGTCCACCAGTTGCGCAGCATGCCGGTGCCATCGGACTTGGAACCCTGATCGTCGAAGCCGTGGCCCATCTCGTGCCCGATGACGCCGCCGATCCCGCCGTAGTTCACGGCCGGATCATTGCTCAGCGCGAAGAACGGCTGCTGCAGGATCGCGGCGGGGAAGACGATCTCGTTCTTGGTCGAGTTGTAGTAGGCGTTGACCGTCTGCGGCAGCATGAACCACTCGGTCCGGTCGATCGGGCCGCCCAGCTTGGAAAGATTGTCCTTCCACTGCCAGCGGGCCGCAGCCATCCGGTTGGCGATCGGATCGCCCGGAGTGATGGTCAGCCCCTGATAGGTTTCCAGATTGTCGCGGTAGCCGATCTTGGGATCGAAGCTGTCGAGCTTGTCGAGCGCTTCATCCTTGGTCGCCTCGCCCATCCAGTCGATCTCTCCGATCGACTGGCGCAGCGCGACGCGCAGGTTGGCCACCAGCTCTTCCATCGCGGCCTTGTTCTCCGCCGGGAAATATTCCGCGACGTAGGACTTGCCGAGCAGCTCGCCGAGCAGGCCCTCGGTCTCGCCGATCGCGCGCTTCCACCGGGGGCGCTGTTCGGGCGTGCCCTGCAGCACCTTGCCGTAGAAGGCGAAATCCGCCTCATCGAAACGCGAGGGCAGGACCGAGGCGTTGTTTTCGAGGAATTCCTTGATCGTCCAGGCCTGCAGCACCTCGACCGGCGTGTTCACCGCCAGCTCCATCAGCGCGGGCGTGCCGCCACCGATCTTGTCGAGCGTCTCGTCGGTCAGGCCGAGCTCCTTCGCCTGCTCGAGGCTGGGCGGAAGGTCGCCGACGATGAAGCGGTCGGTATCGGCAAAGCCGCTCGCGCTGAGCAGCGCGGTGAGCGGGAAGCCACCGGCCAGTGCGCCCAGTTCTTCGGGCGTCAGCGCATTGTAGGTCAGGTCGCGGTTGCGGCGCGTCGCGCGGTCCCAGGAGACCTTGCGGGCAATGCTGTCTTCGAAATTGTACACGGACTCCGCCATCGCGGCGGGGTCGTCATAGCCTGCCTCTTTCAGCAGGAAGGTCAGGTATTCGCGATACTTGGCCTGTATCTCGCGGCCCTTGTCCGTCTCGTCGAGGTAGTAGTCGCGGTCCGGCAGGCCGAGGCCGCCCGATCCGACATAGACCGAATAGCGGGTCGGCTCTTTCGAATCGACGCTGACGCCCCCGCCCATGGGCGAGGAATAGCCCGGCGTGCCCCACAGCGTGGCGAGCTCCGCCAGTGTGCCCGCATCGCGGATCTTGTCGAGATAGGGCTGCGCGGGCGCAAGGCCGGCGGCATTGATCGCGTCGGTATCGAAATAGGAATTATAGGCGTCGACGATACGCTTTTCGTCCGACGTCAGCTGCGCGGCCGGCTTCTTGAGCAGGCTGTCGACCAGCGTGTTCACATCGCTGGTCGACTTCTCGCGCAGCAGGTTGAACGCACCGAAGCGGCTGTATTCCGGCGGCAGCGGGTTCGCATCGAGCCACTTCTGGTTGACGTAGGCGAAGAAGTCGTCGCCCGGATCGATCGTGTCGGACAGCAGCGAGGTATCGACGCCCCATTCGCCGAAGCTCATGGTCGGCGTGGCGGTTTCGCCCTCGCTCGAGCCATTGTCCTGCAACAGCATCTCGATCCCGTCGGGCGCGTCCCCCTCATGGGCGGCGGCGGGCGCGGCGATCGCCAGCGCGGCAACGCTAGCGGTGGCTAGGAAGGTTCGGATCATGATTATGCCCCTTGTTCAAAGATTTGCTTCTATCGCCGCCCGCGATGAACGGCGGATTGCGCATGGTGCCGTCATACGCCCATGCGGGCCAGGTACAGCGACGCTCGTCGGGCCGAGTCTGTCGCTCATCGATTGAGGCAGCGCCGCAATCAGGCGGTGTCGCTGCGCGGCGCGTCGAATTGCAGCTTTGCGAGCTGCGCATAGAGCCCGCCGCGTGCGACGAGTTCGGAATGGGTGCCCTGCTGGACGATCCGGCCACCGTCCATCACCACGATCCGGTCCGCCTCGCGCACGGTGGCGAGCCGGTGCGCGATGACCAGCGTGGTCCGCCCGCGCATCACGTGGCCGAGCGCTTCCTGCACCAGCCGCTCGCTCTGCGCGTCGAGCGCGCTGGTCGCCTCGTCGAGCAGAAGGATCGGCGAATCGCGCAGGATCGCGCGGGCGATCGCGAGTCGCTGTTGCTGCCCGCCCGAAAGACGCGTGCCGTCCTCGCCCAGATTGGTGTCGAGCCCCTGCGGCAGCGCTTCGATAAAGTCGGCCGCATTGGCGAGGCGCGCGGCCTCCCAGATCTCCTCGTCGCTCGCATCCCAGCGGCCATAGCGCAGGTTGTCGCGCGCATTGCCGGAAAACAGCGTACCGATCTGCGGGACGAAGGCCATCCGCTCGCGAATTTCGGCCGGATCGGCGCTCGGCAAGGCAATCCCGTCGAGCCGGATCGTGCCCTCTTCGGGATCGTAGAACCGCTGGGCGAGCATGAAGAGCGTCGATTTGCCCGCCCCAGACGGGCCGACCAGCGCGACGGTTTCCCCCGGCTCGATCTCCAGCGTCAGGTCGTCGATCACGACCTCGCCGGGGCGGCTGGGATAGGTGAAGCTGACATTGCGGAACGACAGGCTGCCGCGCGCGGGCACGGGCAGCGGCTGCGGTTTGGGCGGCGGGGCGATGGCCGGCTCTGCGTGCAGCAGCTCGGCCAGCCGGTCCGCCGCGCCCGCCCCGCGCAGCAGATCGCCATAGACCTCGGTCAGCGACCCGAACGCGCCCGCGACCAGCCCGCCGGTGAGGACGAAAGCGGTGATCGTGCCCCCGGTGATAGCGCCTTCCGACACGGCGAGCGCACCGCGCCACATGACCATCGTGATCCCGCCGAAGATCAGCACGATGACGATCGAGGTCATCGCAGCGCGCAGCAGGATGCGCCGCTTCGCGCTGTCGAAGGTCCGCTCGACCACCCCGGCGAAGCGCTTCCCCTCGCGCGCTTCCTGGCCGAAGCTCTGGACGATGGACATCGCGCTCAGCACTTCGGTGACATAGGCCCCGACATCGGCGACCCGATCCTGGTTGGAGCGCGAAACGGTGCGAATCTTACGCCCGAAAAACACGATCGGCGCCAGCACCAGCGGAATCCCGATCAGCAAGCCGAGTGTCAGCGACGGCGCGAGATAGAGCAGCAGCAGGATACCGCCGATTGCGGTCAGGCTGTTGCGCAGCGCGACCGAAACCGTCGTCCCCACCACGGTTTCGATGATCGCGGTGTCCGAAGTCATCCGGCTCGAAATTTCCTTCGGGCTGTTTTCCTCGTAAAAACTCGGAGACTGCCGCAGCAGGTTTTCCTGCACCTTCAGCCGGATATTGGCGACCACCCGCTCGCCCAGCCAGCTGACGAAATAGAACCGCAGCGCGGTGCCGATGCCCAGCACCACCACGATCATCAGCAGGTACTCGAAGGCGTGCGCGATCTGCTCCGGCCCCGCGCTGCCGCCGAACGCATCGTCGACGATCACCTTGAAGCGCCACGGAATCGCTAGCGTCGCGGCAGATGTGGTGAGCAGCGCGGCAGCGGCGAAGGCGATCTCGCGCGGGTAGCGTGCCGCCTCACGGTAGACCATGCGCAAGGGGGCGAGCGAGCGAGCCTTGGGCGGGCCGGCCTCGGCTTCAGGTAAACTGCCCCGGCGCCGCCGGCCTTTGTGAGTCTGATCTTCGCGAGCCATGTGCGCCCCGCCTAGCCGCGCGGCGGCGGGAAATCCACGGTCGATGGACACCTCATCCACCTCGTACGTTGCCTATAATACATTGTGCGTTGCACAACGGCATGAACCCGGGCAGGCTATTGCCGAACCTGGAGGCGATTTTCGCCCCGACACTGAATGTAAGAGGCCCCCCGTGCTCTATCACGCTTACGAATTGCAGGCCGCCTGGCTGAACAGTGCCAGCGCGATGGCCTCGATCGGCTCCGAATTGCTGACCAATCCGCGCAACCCGATGGCCTATACCGGTATCGGACCGATCGCCGGCTCCGCGCTGGAGGTTTTCGCGCACGCCACGATCCGGCGCGGCAAGCCGGAGTTCGACATCGAAAGCGTCACCGTGAAGGGCAAGGCCGATCCGGTGTCCGAGACGCTGGTGCTGCACCGCCCCTTCGGCGACCTCAAGCGCTTCCGCCGCGCAGGTCTGCCCGATGATGCACCTGCGGTTCTGATCGTCGCCCCGATGAGCGGCCATTTCGCCACCCTGCTGCGCGGCACCGTCGAACGGATGATCGAAAGCGCCGAGGTCTACATCACCGACTGGCACGACGCGCGCGACATCCCCCTCGCCGAAGGGCGCTTCGACCTCGACGACTATATCGATTACATCGTCGAATTCCTGCAGGAGATCGCGCAGCGCAACGAAGGCGAGGCCGCGCATGTGGTCGCGGTATGCCAGCCCTCCGTCCCCGCGCTCGCCGCGACCGCGCTGATGAACGGCGCGAAGGACAAGGCCTCACCCAAGACGCTCACCATGATGGGCGGGCCGATCGACACGCGCGAAAGCCCGACCACGGTCAACGACATGGCGATGAAGCGGCCGCTCAGCTGGTTCCGGCAGAACGTGATTGCCACGGTGCCCGCCCAATACGCGGGCAGCGGGCGGCGCGTCTATCCCGGCTTCATGCAGCTGGCGAGCTTCATGAGCATGAACCTGGGCGGCCACATCCTCTCGCATTACGAGATGTACAAGCATCTGGTCGCAGGCGACGATGACAGCGCGCAGCAGACCAAGGATTTTTACGAAGAATATCGCAGCGTCTGCGACATGACCGCCGAATTCTACCTCCAGACGGTCGAAGAGGTGTTCCAGAAGCACTCCCTGCCCAACAACGAGCTGGAGCATCGCGGCAAGGTGATCGACCTGGGCGATATCACCACCACCGCGCTGCTCGCCGTCGAGGGGGAGCGGGACGATATTTCAGGCATCGGCCAGACCAAGGCCGCGCTGCCGCTGGCGCGCAACCTGTCGGACAAGAAGAAGCGCTACTATCTCGCCGAAGGCGCAGGCCACTACGGCATCTTCAACGGCAGCAAGTGGCGCACCAAGATCGCGCCGGTGGTCGAAGACTTCATGGACGCCAACGGGTGAGGTTAACGACCGAACCTCGGCGTCAAATACTCTCGTAACAAGTCAGGGCAGACGAACTGAGACGCGAAAAGGCTCTCAATCCACGGCCCCGGTCTTATAGTGGGATATACCATCGAGCCCTCGGCGAAGTACGCAGCTGCTGTTAGCAAGGCATGTGAATCGGCGAAGGGGACTCCATCGAGTTGCGGAATATCGGCCACCAGCGCTCTAATCACTGCAAAATCACTCGGCGTTTTTGCGTAATCCAGTCGGAAAGCTTCCCCTTCCGCATGCCAGTTCAAACGATTGAGTTCGTCGTCACTGATCTCGCCGGCAATCCAGCGTTCGGCGCCCCTCAGCCCTTCGCGAATACCTTCCTGAGGGATCAAATGGCCATGCTTCCAGCAGCAGGCGATGAGAAACCGATGCAGCTGCCGGGATTGGCTACGAAAGTAGCGCGGCTTTTGAGCGTATAGCGCTCGCAGCATCTCCGTTGCGCAAGTCGAACTGCGCCATTCCTCGTCTGTCATGATGAACCTATGTCGCGTCCGGCGGGCGTCTCTTGCCGTGGAGCAGGCGCTTCACCGTGCGTCCCACCACCACGATCAGCGCGATACTCAGCACCAGCAGCATCGTCGCGATGATCGCAGCGGCGATCGGGTTGGCTATGGCCAGCGCCAGCAACCCCACCGTTGCGACATCCTCTGCAGTCGAAACCAGCACGTTGCTGACCGGTTCGGGGCTGGTGTTGACGGCCGCACGCGCGCTCGCCTTGCCCGCATGGGCGGCAAAGGCCGCGCCGCCGCCCAGCAGGAAGGCGACGACCTGCCAGGTCGGGTCGGACGGATCGACGATCGCGAGCGCCAGCAGCGCGCCGCCGACCGGGCGGGCCAGCGAATTGACCGCATCCCACGCCGTATCGAGCCACATCACCTTGTCGGCGAGGAATTCGACCACCGTGCCGACCGCCGCGATCCCGATGACCCACGGATTGGCGAGCACGGTCAGCATTTCGAGATGGTCGGGCAGCGGCACCCAGCCGGTCCGCATGGCGATGCCGGTGACCAGCACGGTGGCGTAGAGCCGCCAGCCGGACAGCAGGCTGATACTGCCTGCAAGGCCGAGGAGTTCGATCAGTCCCATCGGCGCAGCCTAGCACATCCGCGGGGCTAGCGCGCCTCGCCGATATAGCGCGGTTCGTTCGCGCAATCGAAACCGGCGGCATCCGCATCGGCAATAGCACGCGCACGCTGGTTGGCGCGGGGCGTATCGCCTGCGATCTGCGCGACGCGGCAGCCCGGCGCACCGGGCTGGCCGATCGTGTCGACCGCAAGGACGGAGCGCGTGCCGCTCTCGCTGCTGACATCGCGATAGCGGATGATCGTCGCGAATGGCGCGCCCTCGCGCAGCCGCCATTCCACCGTATCGCCGATGGTGTTGAAGGCGAGGATGGTCTGGAAATTCTCGTTCGGAACGCCGGCGTCGACGTCGAAGCGAAGGTCGCCCTCGCTCACGAACAGGGGGATGCCTTGATAACCTGCACAGCGCAGTTCGACCCAGCTGCCTTCATCGATGCTCTGGTCGAGCACGCGGCAGCTTTCGAGATCGAGCTGGGTGTAGGCAGAGGCGTAGCCATCGTCGTCAGGAGCCTGCGCTGCCTGCTCTGCCCCGGCGTCTGCATCCGGCCCTGCCGGTTCGGCTGTCAGGCCCGGCGTTGCCGCCGCGTCGGACTCTCCTGCGGCGCGGTCGGGACTGCCCGGCTCCGGGTCGGACGAACATCCCGCCACAGCCAGGGTGGCGAGGAATGTAAAAAGGGGCAGGCGCATCGGTGTCTCCTGTTCGGCGACCACCGGCGATCCTGCCCCAATTTTCGGGTTCCTTAAAGGACTTCGAAGATCCCCGCAGCGCCCATGCCGCCACCGACGCACATGGTGACGCAGATGTATTTGGCACCGCGGCGCTTGCCTTCGATCAGCGCGTGGCCGACGCAGCGTGCGCCGGTCATGCCGTAGGGGTGGCCGATCGAGATCGAGCCGCCGTTGACGTTGAGGTCTTCGTCCGGAATGCCGAGCTTGTCGCGGCAGTAGAGCACCTGCACCGCGAAGGCTTCGTTCAGTTCCCACAACCCGATATCGCTCATCTTGAGGCCGGTGCGTTCGAGCACGGCGGGGATCGCGAAGACCGGGCCGATGCCCATTTCGTCGGGCTCGGTGCCCGCAACCGCCATGCCGACATAACGACCGAGCGGGGTCAGGCCGCGCTTTTCGGCGAGCTTTTCTTCCATCAGGATGCTGGCGGACGAACCGTCCGAGAGCTGGCTGGCGTTACCGGCGGTGATCGTGCTGTCGGGGCCGAGCACGGGGTTGAGCGACTGCAGGCCTTCCAGCGTGGTGCTGGGGCGGTTGCCTTCGTCCTTCGCGACGGTCACTTCCTGGTCGGAAACCTCGCCGGTTTCCTTGTCCTTCACCTTCATGGTGACGGTGACGGGCACGATCTCGTCGTCGAACTTGCCCGCTTCCTGCGCAGCCGCCGTGCGCTGCTGCGAGCGGAGCGCGTATTCGTCCTGCGCGTCGCGGCTGATGCCGTAGCGCTTGGCGACGGTTTCGGCCGTCTGCAGCATCGGCATATAGACCGCGTTGTGCATCGCCATCAGCTCGGGATCGGGCATGACGCGCATTTCGGGGGTCTGGACGAGGCTGATCGATTCCTGGCCGCCGCCCGCGACGATATCCATGTTGTCGACGATGATCTGCTTGGCAGCGGTCGAGATCGCCATCAGGCCCGAAGAGCACTGACGGTCGATCGTCATGCCGGAAACGCCGATCGGGCAGCCCGAACGCAGCGCGACCTGGCGGCCGAGGTTGCCGGCCTGCGCGCCCTGCTGGAGCGCGGCACCCCACACGACGTCGTTGATTTCGCCGGCCTCGATCTTGGCCCGCTCGATCGCGGGGGCGAGCGAGTAGGAGCCGAGGGTCGCGCCCTTGGTGTTGTTGAAGCCGCCTTTGTACGCGCGGCCGATGGCGGTGCGGGCGGTGGAAACGATGACTGCACTACGGGTCATGGGAAGGGTCCTCTTGCTGAGTCCCAGCGGAAGCCGGGACCTCCTTATTCTTGCTGCCTGATCGCATGAGGTCCCAGCTTTCGCCGGGACTCACGCCAAGGATTTAGACGAAGAACATCGTCATCCATTCGCAGATCAGGGCGGGCTTATCCTCGCCTTCGATCTCGATCGTGATCTCGACCGTCTGCTGCCACTGGCCGGGGCGCTTCTCGGTCATCTCGAGCAGCTTCCAGTGGCCGCGGATCTTCTTGCCGCTCCGCACCGGGTTGATGAAGCGCGTCTTGTTGCCGCCGTAGTTGACGGCCATCTTGATCCCGTCGGGCTTGGGCAGGTCTGCCTCGGCGCTGAGATAGGGAATCATCGAAAGGGTCAGGAAGCCGTGGGCAATGGTGCCGCCGAACGGCGTCATCTTGGCCGCTTCCTCGTTCACGTGGATGAACTGGTGGTCGCCGGTTGCCTCGGCGAACTGGTTGATCCGTTCCTGGCTGATCTCAACCCAGGGGCTGGTGCCGATCTGTTCGCCAACCTTTTCAGCGATATCCTGCGGGCTCATGCGCGCCTCTCCTTTGCGTGGATTTGTGCGCGCTCCATGCCGTATGCCGGGCGCTAGCGCAATGGAGCCGGGCCTGTCGCTACGGCATCGGGAGCGGCGGCGCGCCGCTGTGCGGCCAGCCGCTCTCCCACAGTGGCACCCTGCGGCGAATCATAGCGCTTCGCATAGATTGCCAGCGCGATCTGGAGCCCTGCCAGCATCATGATGAAGGGCTGCCACGCGATCCCCTGAAACAGCGCGCCGACCAAGTAGATCAGCTGCGCATATTGGAGCGCGATGGCCAGATGGCCGAGCCATTCGACCTGTGGGTCTGCCCGCCTGCGCATTCGCCGCCGGACCAGTTCCATCTGCAACAGGCCGAGCGCCTGGAGCAGCAGCCACGCGATCAGGCCGGGCCAGCCCTGTTCGCCCAGCATCTCGAAGATTGCCGAATGATAGGCGCGACCCTCGTCCACCACCTTCTCGAACCGGGTGGTGGTCATGTTCCCCTCGCCCGTCGTCTGCGGCATGCGATAGGTGAAGCTGTTGGCGCGATAGGCCTCGAACCCACCGCCCATCGGCCGGTCCTTCGCGTAGTCGATCGTCCATTCCCACACCGCCATCCGGGTCGAGGCGCTTTCGTCCTCCTCCGCAGTCATCATCGTGGCCATGCGGTCGGCATAGGATTGCGGCAGGAACGGGAAGGCGGCGACGCACAGCAGCACGCCGCCGACCGCGAGCAGCAGCTTGTGGCGGCTTTCGCGCAGGATCAGCAGGCCGAGCATGGCGATGCACAGCAGGCCCGTGCGCGCCTCGGTCCCGATCGGGATCAGCAGGCAGGCCCCTGCCAGACAGGCCGCGAAGATCTTGACCGGCAGGCTGGGGGGAAAGATCGTTCCGTAGCGGGTGAACCAGTAGAGCAATGGGATGATCGCGATCGCCACGGTCGAGATGGTGGAGCTCTCGTAGATCCCGCTATTATCGTTCACGAACAGCGACAGCGTGCCGTAGCCGCCACCGCCGAACACGGTCTTGATCCCGCCGGAAATGATGATCGCCCCGGCCGTCAGCACCATGACCAGCGCGGCGGCTTCGAAGCGCAGCTTGGTGGTCACGGTGAACGGCAGGAAAATCGCGAACACCAGCGTCTTCCACACCCAGTCCCACTTGGCGAGCGCGGGCTCGGTGAACTCGGCCCCCTGCAGCGTGAACCAGCTCCACACCAGCAGGAACAGCATCAGCGCCTGGCGGAAGGTAAAGGTCGGCTTCGCCTTCTTGTCCATCAGCAGCCAGCCGCCGAAGGCCGCCGCAAAGGCGATCAGCGAGACCGGCACGCTGGTGATGATCCCGAAGCCCATCTTCTGCGGGGCGAGGATATCGACATAGAGATAGGCGCAAACCCACAGGAACGGGCGCTTGAGCCCGAACAGCAGGAGAAGGCCGAAAAAGCCGAGGAGGAACAGGTCGGTCATGCGCCCGGGTCGCTATCGGCTCCCGGTTCGAGCAGCGGATCCTCGTCTAGGTCGTCGCGCAGCATTAGCCGATAGGCCGCCAGCAGCAGCAATCCGTGGATCGAAACGATGACGATCATATCGATCACGGCGTGAATGCTCCATCGGGCAAGTGACGGGCACGGACCTTTCCGGGCCATCTCGCAGCCGCGCTATCAGGGCGGAGTTGACGCGGCGTTAAGGGCACCGCGCTAGGCACAGCCTGCCATGCGCGTTCTTCACGTCCTCGATCATTCGCTCCCGCTGCACAGCGGCTACGCCTTCCGCACCCGAGCCATCATGCGCGCGCAGCTGGCGGCCGGGCTGGATGTGCGCGGGCTCACCGGTCCGCGCCACAGCGCCGTCGGCCCGCAGACGGAAACCTGCGAAGGACTCACCTTTCATCGCAGCGAGGGTGCGGCAGGCGGCCCTCCGCTGATTGGCGAGTGGCGCGAGGTGAAGGCACAGGCCGATGCAATCGTGCAGCTGGCGGAAGAATGGCAACCCGATGTACTCCACGCGCATTCGCCTGCGCTATGCGGTCTCGCTGCCGTCCGGGCGGGCAGGAAGCTCGATATCCCGGTGGTGTACGAGATCCGCGCCTTCTGGGAGGACGCAGCGGTCTCCAACGCGACCGGGCGCGAAGGGTCGGCCAAATATCGCCTGACCCGGATGCTCGAAAACCATGTCGTGGGTCGCGCGGACGCGGTATTCACGATCTGCGAGGGGCTGCGCGACGATCTGGTCGCGCGCGGTTTCCCGCCCGGCAAGATCGGCATTTCGCCCAATGCGGTCGACCTCACCCAGTTCGGAGATCCCGCTCCGCGCAACGGCGAACTCGCCGCCCGGCTCGGCGTGAGCGACGGCCCGGTGCTCGGCTTCATCGGCAGTTTCTACCCCTATGAAGGGCTCGACGATCTGATTGCGGCGCTGCCCGCGCTGCAAAGGCGCCACCCGGACGCGCGCCTGCTGCTGGTCGGCGGCGGGCCGGACGATGCCGCTCTGCGCGCACAGGCGGACGCCTCGAGCGCGGCCGACTCGATCATCTTCGCAGGCCGCGTCCCGCATGGCGAGGTGGCCGACTACTATTCGCTGATCGACATTCTCGCCTTCCCGCGCAAGCGCAGCCGCCTGACCGAACTGGTCACCCCGCTCAAGCCGCTGGAGGCAATGGCGCAGGGGCGTATCGTCGCCGCCTCGGATGTCGGCGGGCACAGGGAACTGATCGATCACGGGCAGACAGGTGTGCTCTTCCCCGCCGACGATCCCCACGCATTGGCCACCGTGCTCGGCGACATGCTCGATCGGCAGGCCGAATGGCCCGCGATCCGCGAAAGGGCCGGCAAGTATGTTGCGCTCGAACGCGACTGGGCGATAAATGCCCAGCGTTATCAAGCCATTTACCATCGCCTGCTAGGCAGGCCTTTGGATCGGTCGCCCGAAGGCGCGGCGTGGGCAGTTCCCGCTGGGAGAGCCCGCGCCAGCCAGGGCGGCACGCGATAGAGGACAAGCAGGGTGACCGAGAGCGATCACACCGCACAGACACACGCCGGCAAAGGTGCCGGATTTACGCAGAGCACGGCCTTCGTCATCATCGTCGGCCTGTGGTTCGCCGCGCTGTTCGGCGGCGGCTGCCTGCTGCTGCCTCCCGTATTGTTCGACGCGGCGTTTTCCGGCGAGCCGCCGTTCGGCCCCAACACGCGCATCATCTTTGTCGCGGTCGCTGCCGGGCTGGGGCTGCTGCTGGGCCTGTTCATCGCGAGCCGTGTGCGCAGCGATGACGAGCAGGCCCCCCGCTCGATCGAAACCAGTGCCGAACCGCGCAAGACCCGCAAGAGAAAGGCGCGCGCGCCGCTCGACGTTCGTGCCGCGCTCGGCATGCTGCGCGGCGTAGAAGACGAGGACGCGGACAAGGTGGCCGAGGAGAAGGAGCGCCCCGCCCCGCCTCCGCAAGATGCCCGCTACGAACTGACCGACGAGATCGGCCCGCCGATCGACGATCCCTATTTCGCATCGGCATGGAGCGATTCGGGCAGCCACGACGCCGATATCCCGACCGGCGAGACAGAGGATGCCGAGCAGGACGAATCCGTGCCGCTGCCCGGGCACGATCCGCAGGTCTTTGGCGCTGACGTGTCCTCGGACGACGGGAGCGACGACGCATGGCCGGTCGAGCAGGAAATCGCTCAGCCGACGCCCGTCCCGCAACCCTCGCGCTACAACCCTTTCGCCGATTTCGTGTCGAAGGAAGAGCCGGAGGACGCAGAGCCGCGCCGGAAAGAAGCGCCCGCTGCCCAACCGCTGTCTTTCGCGCCCGCAGCGCAGGCAGAGCCCCCCCTGGACCTCACGCAGATCGAGCTGATGATGTCGCGCCCCACCGCGCCGCCTCCGCCCCCGGTCTGGCCCGCACCGCGTGCCGAAGAACCGGAATTGCAGGAGCTCGGAGTTGCAGAACTGGTCGAACGTCTCGCCCGCGCCCTGCAGGGTGAGGCCGAAGCGCAGGCTGGCACCACCCCACCGCGCACCGGCGCACATCGCCACGAATCGGCGCTGGCGCCGAAGTCCGTGCCCGATGAAAGCGACATCGACCGGGCGTTGCGCGTCGCGCTGGACCGACTGACCCGGCTCGACGACGTGGCCTGACCGAGCGCGGAGTCGCTCAGGCGATCTGCCAGTCGACCGGGCCGAGGCCGACCTGTTCCAGAAACGCATTGGCGCGGCTGAACGGCTTCGAGCCGAAGAACCCGCGATGCGCCGAGAGCGGGCTGGGATGCGGCGAGCGAATCACGCAGTGCCGCGTCGGCTCGTTCAGCTCCGCAATCCGCGACGCTTTCTTCTGCGCATGGCTGCCCCACAGGATGAACACCGCCGGCTGTTCGCGCGCCGCCACCGCCGCGACGCAGGCATCGGTGATCGCGTCCCACCCGCGCCCCGCGTGGCTGCCCGCATTGCCCGCTTCCACCGTCAGCGTGTTGTTGAGCAGCAGCACGCCGCGCCGTGCCCACGCGGTCAGATCGCCCGACGCGGGCGCCGGGATGCTGCAATCATCGGCCAGTTCCCTAAAGATGTTTCGCAAAGAGGGCGGATGCGGCACGCCATCGGGCACGGAGAAGCTCAGCCCCATCGCCTGCCCGGGGCCATGGTAGGGGTCCTGCCCCAGGATCACGACCTTCACCGCATCGAGCGGAGTCAGCTCCAGCGCGCGCAACCTGCAGCCCTGCGGCGGATAGATCGCCTTGCCCGCCGCTTCCTCGGCGCGCAGAAAACCGCCCAGCTTGCGCGCCTCCGGCGTGGCGAGCACCGGGGCCAGCGTGTCTTGCCAGCTATCGGGTAAGTCTTGGCCCATGCCCCCCTCGCTATTGCTCCGGGGGCGCAGAGGCCAGATGCCCTTCCCCTCTTTCCCCAATATGCCTACGGAACGCGCAAGGGGCGGGCTGGCACCAGACGAAGAAAGTTCTCCATGGCCGTATATTTTCACGAGGAAGACCTGCCCGAGGGCGTGCTTGCCGATGGCGCGGTGGCGGTCGATACCGAAACGATGGGTCTGATCACCCGGCGCGACCGGCTGTGCCTCGTGCAGATCAGCGATGGCAAGGGCGACGAACATCTGGTCCGCTTCGGCGTCGACAGCAGCTTCGATGCGCCCAATCTCAAGGCCGTCCTCGCCGATCCCGCGCGGACCAAGCTGTACCACTTCGGCCGCTTCGATCTCGCGGCGATCGAATACTGGCTCGGCGTCACCGCCGCCCCGGTGTTCTGCACCAAGATCGCGAGCAAGCTGACCCGCACCTATACCGACCGCCACGGGCTCAAGATGCTGGTCAGCGAACTGCTGGGCGAGGATATCTCCAAGCAGCAGCAAAGCTCCGACTGGGGCGCGCCCAAGATCAACGACGCACAGCGCGAATATGCCGCGTCGGATGTGCGTTACCTCCACCGGCTGCGCGATATTTTCGAAGAGCGGCTGGCACGCGAAGGGCGCACCGAAATCGCGCAGGCCTGTTTCGATTTCCTGCCGACCCGCGCGCGGCTGGACATTATCGGCTGGCCCGACACCGACATCTTCAGCCACGAGTAAGCCCGGTTAGGGTCTGAACCCATCATGCAGCACGATCAGGTGGAAGAAACGAGCGAGGCAAGCCGGCAGCGCCGCGGGCGGCAACGCCAGGCTGCGCCCGGCGGGTTTCACGATCGCCTGATCAAGATCCTCGCGGTCGCCCTGCCGATGGCGACCGGGGTGATCGTCGCCTTCCTCGTGATCGCCCCCTTCTCGCCGCGCGACGAGGTTTCCTTCGTGCTCGATCGCGACAAGGTGCAGGAAATCGACGAGCGTCTGAGGATCGACAACGCGACCTATCGCGGGTCGGACAATCAGGGCCGTCCCTTTTCGCTCACCGCGCGCGAGGCAGTCCAGAGGTCGAGCAAAGAGGGAATCGTGCGGCTGGACGAGGTCATCGCCCGGATCCTGCTACAGGGCGGCCCTGCGCAGCTGCGCGCAGAAGGCGGCGCATACAAGATCTCCGACGAAGTGCTCGATGTGACCGGCCCGATCATCCTGAACGCGGCCGATGGCTACAACCTGGTCGCGCGCGGCGTTTCGGTCGACCTGCGCGACCAGACTCTGGTGGGCGACGAAGGCGTATCGGGCGCCGTGCCCGCGGGCACCTTCTCCGCCGACACCCTGCGTGTCGATCTGGAGACCCGAACGATAACGCTTGACGGCAATGCGCGCCTGCGCATGGTGCCGGGCCGATTGGAGACCATGCAGTGATCCCGCGCCTCATCCGCCAAAATTCCCGACTGGCCGCACGATCCGGCGTGGTCGGCTTCGCGCTGGCCGCGTGCACTCTCACCGGCATCCAGCTGCACGCACAGGCGATTGCGGCGCATAATTCCAACGCGCCGGTGGATTACGCGGCCAACCGGATCGAGCTGCAGGACCGGCAGAACCGCGTGGTCCTGTCGGGCAATGTGGTGATCGAACAGGCCGACCTGCGGATGACTTCGGCGAGCACGATTGTCGACTATTCGGACGCCGGATCGCTCAGCATCCAGCGCATTTCCGCGACCGGCGGGGTCACCGTGACCCGCGGCAACGAAAGCGCGCGCGGCAATGTGGCGGTGTACGATTTCAACCGGCGGGTGATCACCATGACCGGCAATGTCCGGCTGAAGCGCGGGTCGGACACGCTCAATGGCGGGCGGCTGACGATCGATCTGCGCACCGGCCTTTCCAGCGTGGACGGGGCCGGCGGATCGAATGGCGGCGGCCGGGTGACCGGCTCCTTCTCCGTCCCGGAGGACTGATCTTCCTGTAACTAGGGCCCCAGAGCGGGCCGCCACCGCCTCACATCAACGCGAGGCGACTCGCGCGATCCACGCGATTTCCTGGCTCAGGAGCAGTTCGGCCTGCTGGCTGTTGGCGAGCAGCGCCTGATGCAGTGCGGTCAGACGCGAGACCAGACGGTCGAGCCGTTTGCCGCGCCAGATCCGTAGCTGTTCGGCCAGATCGCGCTCGTCCTTGAAGAAGATCCGCCGCGCGCGCTTTTGCGCATCGACGAAAGAGCCGACATCCTCGCCCGGGCGCATCCGTGCCGAAAGCTGGGCCAGCTGCGCCGCGCGCCGCTCGAACGCCAGCGCCACGCCGACCGGGTTGAGCGCCAGCGTATGAAGCCGCGCCAGTTCGCCGGGCAGCCGCTTAGCATGACCGCCCAGTGCGGCGTTGACCAGCGGCATGAAGCCGTCCTCCTCGCTCGACGCGCCGATCGCGTCCCACGCGGCGGCATCGGCGGTCTTGGGCGTATCGGGCGCGGCATCGAGGTATAGCGCCAGCTTCTCCACCTCGGCCTCGGCCAGTCGCCGGTCGAGGCCGGAGGCGCGGGCGATTCGCTGCGCCAGATCGCCGCCGAGCCGCAGCCCCGCCCGGTCCGCAAGATCGCGCACGGTATTGGCCATGTCGCCCAGATTGGGCGGATAGAACATCGCGACCAGAGTGCCCTTCGCACCCGCCACCAGCTTCGCGCTGCGCGACTTGTCGGTCGCGTTGACGGCCACCACCAGCACCGGGCAAGCCTCTCCCTCGGCCTCCAGATGCAGTTTCAGCGCGTCGTGCGCTTCCTCGCCTGTCGCGCGCACCAGAATGTGGCGCGCATCGCCGAACAGCGAGGAAGAGCGCGCCTCGTCCGCCAGCCTGACGGGATCGCGGCGCAGTTCCGCGCCGGACAGATCGACCCGCTCGCCCGCATCCGCCAGATTGCCCACGATCGTCGCGGCGGCGGCGGAAGCGGCGCTCTCGTCGGGACCGCACAGGAAGAAGGTGTGGCACTCGCGCGCCGCCTGCCCTGCGACCCGGCCGAAAGTGTTCTGATTGGCCTTAAGGGATTGCTGACGCGCCGCCGCCATGCGTCCGCGCGCCTCAGTCTTGCGCGCGTAGCGTCAGCGAGACTCGCGTCACGATCTGGTCGGCGACGACCTGGGCCAGCCGTTCGAGAGCCGCGCGCTCGGCGGCGATGGTGGCGTAGTCGCTCGACACGACGTCGATCCCGGCGTCGGACCCGGCGGTCGAATCGAGCAGGATCGCCCCGCTCGACAGGTCGACCAGCTGATAGCGCGCACGCAGCGTGCGGCGTTCGCGGCTGACGGTTTCGTCGCTCAACAGGCCGAGACTGCCCAGCTCGTCGTCGAGCAGGATATCGAGGCGGTAGCGCGGGGTCTGGCCCGCCGGGCCGATCGACAACCGGTCTTCCAGCGCGGTGGCGACCAGCCAGCCGTCGCGCCCCTCGATCGGGGCGACTTCGATGGCCGAAAGGTCCGCAATCGCCGCCTTGCCATTGGCTCCGGCATAGATCGGCTGGAGCCCGCAGGCCGAAAGCGCGAGCAGCGCGAGAAAGGCAAACGCGAATCGCATCAGGTGACGATATTCACCAGACGGTCGGGCACCACAATGACCTTGCGAATCTCGGCCCCGTCGATCGAGCGCTGGACCTTGTCGCTGGCCAGCGCCAGTTCCTCCAGCGTCTCTTTCGATGCCCCCTTGGGGACGGTCAGCGTGTCGCGCAGCTTGCCCTTGTGCTGAACCGCGATGGTCACCTCGTCCTCGACCAGCAGGCTCTCGTCGACCTCGGGCCACGGCGCATTTGCGATCAGGCCCTGCTGTCCGATGGAATGCCATGCCTCTTCTGCAAGGTGCGGCATCATCGGCGCGACGAGCTGGAACAGCGTCTGGATCGATCCGGTGCGGGTTGCCGAAGGCTCCGCCTTCTCGAGCGCACCGACCAGTTCGTAGAGCTTGGCGACCGCCTTGTTGAAGTGCAGCGCCTCGATCGTTTCGGCGACGTCGTGCACGCTGCGCGCGGTCTTGCGCGCCAGATCGGAATCCTCGCCCTGCGCGGACGGATCATGTTCGCCGACCAGACGCCACACGCGCTGGACGAAGCGCGCGCAGCCTTCGATGCCGCTTTCGGACCACGGCAAGTCGCGTTCCGGCGGGCTGTCGGACAGCATGAACCAGCGCACGGCGTCCGCACCATACTGCGCGATGATCGTATCGGGATCGACCACGTTGCGCTTGGATTTGGACATCTTGACCACGCGGCCGACGCTGACCGGGAAGCCGTCTTCCTTGAGCACCGCGCTCTTGGCGTCGCGGGTGATTTCCTCGGGCGCGAAATAGACCATCCGGCCCGAATCAGGCTCGCGCCGGAAATAGGTTTCGTGCGTGACCATGCCTTGCGTGAACAGGCTGGCGAAGGGCTCGGTGAATTCGACCATGCCCAGCCGCGAAAGCGCCCGGGTCCAGAAACGTGCGTAGAGCAGGTGCAGGATCGCATGCTCGATCCCGCCGATATACTGTTCCACCGGCAGCCACTTGGCGACCTCTTGCGGATCGAACGGGCGATCCGCAGGCTGGCTGGCGAAGCGCAGGAAATACCACGAGGAATCGACGAAGGTGTCGAGCGTGTCGGTCTCGCGCACCGCCGCGCCGCCGCATTTGGGGCAGGTGGTGTTCTTCCAGCTCTCGTGCCGGGCGAGCGGATTGCCCGGGGTCTTGAAGTCGATATCTTCGGGCAGGGTCACCGGCAGATCGGCCTTGCGCACCGGCACCACGCCGCAAGCATCGCAGTGGACGAAGGGGATCGGCGTGCCCCAGTAACGCTGGCGCGAAACGCCCCAGTCGCGCAGGCGCCAGACGGTCTTGCCCTCGCCCCAGCCTTCGCGTTCCGCCCGGTCGATCACCCACTGCTTGGCGCTATCGACATCCATCCCGTCGAGCGGGCCGGAATTGACCAGCACACCCTCGCCCGGCTCCGCAGTCGTGCCCAGCGGGCGGTCCGCATCGGCGGCGCTGACCCCGACCACACGCAGGATCGGCAGGTCGTATTTGCGCGCGAAGTCGAAATCGCGCTGGTCGTGGCCGGGCACGCCCATCACCGCGCCGGTGCCGTAATCCATCAGCACGAAGTTGGCGACGAACAGCGGCAGCTCACTGCCCAGCAGCGGGTGACGCGCGGTCAGGGCGGTCAGATAGCCCTTCTTTTCCGCCGTTTCGAGATCGGCAGCAGTGGTCCCGCCGCGCTTGCATTCCTCGATGAAGGCAGCCGCGCCTGCATCCTTTGCGGCAACCGCCTGCGCGATCGGATGATCGGGCGCGACCGCGACGAAACTGGCCCCGTAGATCGTGTCGGGCCGGGTCGAATAGACCTCTACCCGCCCGCCGTCCGACAGATCGAACGCGAGCTGCAGGCCGCGGCTCTTGCCGATCCAGTTTTCCTGCATCAGCCGGACCTTGTCGGGCCACTTGTCGAGGGTTTCGAGCCCGTCGAGCAGTTCCTCGGCGAAATCGGTGATCTTGAGGAACCACTGCGCAAGCTTGCGCTTCTCGACCTCGGCGCCGGAGCGCCAGCCGCGGCCGTCGATCACCTGCTCGTTGGCGAGCACGGTCTGGTCGACGGGATCCCAGTTGACCTCGCTTTCCTTGCGATAGACCAGCCCGGCCTCGAACAGGTCGATGAACAGCGCCTGCTCGTGCCCGTAGTACTCGGGCTCACACGTGGCGAGTTCGCGGCTCCAGTCGAGCGCGAACCCCAGCCGCTTGAGCTGGGCCTTCATCGATTCGATGTTCTCGCGGGTCCACTTGCCCGGGTGGACGCCTTTTTCCATTGCCGCGTTTTCCGCCGGCATGCCGAACGCATCCCACCCCATCGGGTGCAGCACCTCGTGCCCGCGCATCGCCTTGTAGCGCGCGAGCACGTCGCCCATCGTGTAGTTGCGCACGTGCCCGATATGGATCCGCCCCGAAGGGTAGGGAAACATTTCGAGCACGTAGCTCTTGGGCCGGTCGCTGGCGCTGTCCGCACGGAAGCACTCGGCCTCGTCCCATGCCTTCTGCCAGCGCCCGTCGGCACTCGACGGGTCGAAACGCGTGTCGTTCATAGGTACGTCTTTTCGCGAAACAGGCGGATCAGCTCGAAATCGCCTGGCGGCGCAGTTC
Source organism: Citromicrobium bathyomarinum (assembly GCF_021021475.1). Lineage (GTDB taxonomy): Bacteria > Pseudomonadota > Alphaproteobacteria > Sphingomonadales > Sphingomonadaceae > Alteriqipengyuania > Alteriqipengyuania bathyomarina. The sequence goes on from NZ_JAINWL010000001.1 coordinate 1,094,071, forward strand.
GCGCGCCTTGGTCAGAATGATGTCTTCCAGTTTCTGCACGGTCGCGGCCTGTACCGGCGCATCGACCCAGGTGCCGCCCTGGTTGACCTGGCGGCTGGCAGCGACGCGCAGGGCATCGGCGCGCAGATCCTGGTCGAGGATGGAGATGGTGAGCTTGACCCGCTCACCCGGGTTTTCGGGATTGGCGTACCAGTCGGTCACGATCACCCCGCCCGCGCTGTCCGCCTGCAGCAGCGGTGCAAAGCTGACTGCTTCGAGGCTGGCGCGCCAGAGATAGGAATTGACCCCGATCGTGGTCACCTGGCTCGCCGCCAGATCGGGATCGGGCAGTTCGTTGCCGCCGCCGGCGCAGGCGGCAAGAGCGGCGCACGCGCCGGCGAGCAAGCCGCAGCGAATTGCGGTGGAGGCGGAACGGGTCGAAGAGCGGCGCTGGATCATCTGTGCTGGCTTTCCACTGAAACTGGCCCAAGGAAATCGCCAGGGGCCCATGAGAATGGCGTATGGATCGGTCGGCAGACCGCGCGTATGTAGCCTCTATCGCCGCGCAACGGGCGCAGCAAGTGCGCGCCTGCCTTGCCGCGTAAAGCAGCGCCAGGCGGCTTTACGCATCATGAACCCGGATTGCGATTGTGTGCCGCGTGCAACACCTGACATGCAAGTGCGCAGGGCCCTGTGGAAAAGCTGGCATCCGCCAGGGCGGTGTCCTAGTGTTCAGGGGAACCATTGGTCCGGGCAAAGCGCTGCCAGCTTTGTTCATCCTGCCGCAAATCGTGCGGCGCTAGAGTGAGTGTAATGAGCGTCAAGGTCGCTTCAGGACTACGCAAGCTGATCGTGCCCGCCTTGGGCGGTGCGCTGGCGCTTGTCGCGATTCCGGTGGTTGGCGTTGCTCTGGCAGAGGCCACGTCGCCTGCGCTCGTCAGCACCATCGGCGAAAACGCGGGTCGTTTCACGCCCGCCTCGGTCGACCCTGCGCTCGCCCGCCGTGTGGCGGAACGCTACGCCGCCCGCCAGCAGCCGCTGCCCTTCACCCCCGCCGCAGGCAAGACGATTCCCGATCGCATGGTGACCGTGGCCGTTCGGGTAGACAATAATGTGGCGCGCGCCGTTTCGGTCCGCTCGGCTATCGACGCGGCCCGTGGCGAGCCCGGTCGTCGCGATATCGCGATTGCGCCCTCTGCGTTCGACCTCGGTGTTGCCCGTGGATACCAGAGCTTCGCGAAGCCCGCAGCAGAGCTGCCCAAGTCCGTCTCGCGCATTTCCGTGCCCGACCTTGCCGAATTCCGTCCGTCGAAAGGCGTGAAAGAAGAACCGAGCCGCTTCCAGCCGCGGGTCTCGATCGATCAGGACCGCATGCGCGGTCGCACCTCGCGCACCCTCGACGGTCGCAGCGATCGCGAAGTCGATCTTGGCGGTGCCTACCGCGTCACGCGCAATCTCGACGTGACCGCAGGCGTCCGCCTGTCGGACGAGAGCGACCGGCTTGCACCGCTGACCAATGGTGCGGAAGACAGCCAGTCGGTCTACATCGGAACCCAGCTGCGCTTCTGACGCCCGGCTGATCCTCGCGCACGCGACGCGGCGCAAATCTCTCTCTCTGCCATCTCTTTTTCTTTGCCCGCTGCTGCGGGTGGGCTACGTCTGGGCGAATAAGATAAGAAATACAGGGGAGAGAGTGGAATGGCACGTGTCGCTGTGGTGACGGGTGGAACCCGGGGTATTGGCGAAGCGATCAGCCTTGCGCTGAAGGAACAGGGCCGCACGGTCATCGCCAATTATGCCGGCAATGACGAGCGCGCGCAGGAATTTGCGACCCGCACCGGGATCGCCGTGATGAAGTGGGACGTGGGCGACCACGAGGCCTGCCTCGAGAATGTCTCGCGAATCACCGAGACTCACGGCCATGTCGAGATTCTGGTCAATAATGCCGGGATCACCCGCGACGGCACGCTCGCCAAGATGAGCTTCGACGACTGGAACGAGGTGATGCGGGTCAATCTGGGCGGCTGCTTCAACATGGCCAAGGCGTGCTTTCCCGGCATGCGCGAGGGCAAGTGGGGTCGGATCGTCAATATCGGGTCGATCAACGGCCAGGCCGGCCAGTACGGGCAGGTGAACTACGCCGCCGCCAAATCGGGTATCCACGGCTTCACCAAGGCGCTGGCGCAGGAAGGCGCGCGTTTCGGCATCACCGTCAACGCGATCGCGCCCGGCTACATCGATACCGATATGGTTGCCGCCGTCCCCGAAGAGGTGCTGGGCAAGATCGTCGCCAAGATCCCGGTCGGGCGGCTTGGCCACGCGGAGGAGATCGCGCGCGGCGTCGCCTTCCTCACCGCCGATGATGGCGCCTTCGTCACCGGATCGACCATGAGCATCAATGGCGGGCAGCACATGTATTGAGGGCGCGCGGGCGCGCCGCGATGGCGCGCCCGCATCCGCTTCAGTCGATGAAGTAGCCGACGACCCTCCAGCTCCCGCGGTCCTCCTGCTCAAGCGTCACCGATTCGGTCACGCCCTTGCGGTTTGCAAAATCGCTCCGAAACTGGACCACGCGATATCCGCGCGGCGGCGCATTGACCGACTGATAACCGACCGCCTCGCGCTCGATCACCGCGCCCAGCGGAACCCGTGCCGCCTGCGACGCAGCCTCCCAGCCCGCGACCGTGTTCTGCTCCCGAAACTGCTTGCCCGCCGCAGCGAAGCTGGCGCTCCAGTCGCTCGCGTCGACCATGGCGAGCCATGCGCGCGCCGCGTCCTCGGTCGCGTGATCGAGCGCTACCTGTTCGGGCGGGGTGTCCGGCATGGGCGGTTGATCGGGCGTCGCGGCGGCAAGGGCGAGTGCAAGAATAAGCGACATGAGAAGACATCCTCCGATGATCCAGCCGCGCAGCTTGCTGGCGGCACGGGGGCCGGGATGGCGCCCGTTCGATGGATCGGAGATATCGGCGCCCTCCGCCGAGTTGGCTTCCCCAAAAGGATTGTACCCAAGGATTTCGGGGCCTTCATCCTCAAGCAGAATCCGCGCCGCCTCCCGGCTGCTGGTGACCGCAAGCTTGCGCCGCGCGGCACGCAGGCGATCATTGACCGTATGGACCGACCTGTCGAGCTCGCGCGCGATCGACTTCGCGTCATGGCCGCGCAGGATCAGGCGCAGCGTCTGCTTTTCCTTTTCGGTAAGTGCGTCGATCCCCTCTTGCATCATAGCATTTGTCTAAGCCGCCGAAGGATTTCCAGACACCCCAAATTCTTGGGGGCACACCATCACGGCCTTTCACGGGGATTGCTCTTGCCGGGAACACCGCGCACACCTGACGCATGATCTTTACGAGAGAGCGCGCCGGGTTTCGCGGCCTATTCGCCCTGTGCCTCCTCGGCCTTTGCGCAATTCTGGTCTCGACAGCGGCGAATGCGGGACCGGTTTCCAGCCGGGCCTACGAGCCCGTTTCGCTGGCCGACACGCAAGTGGAATTCCGCGGCGAGCCGCCCCAGGCGATCACCGCGCAAACCGCAGACGGCTTGACGCTTGCAGGTGCCTACTGCCCACCGGACGATGGCGTGGACCAGATCGTGGTCGTGTTCCACGGCAGTTCGTACAACCACCTCGTCATGGCGGTGCGTGCCGAACCCTTGCGGGTGGGCGGGCGCGGGGTGCTGGTCGCCTCCTATCGCGGGTTCGGCGACAATCCGGGCGAGCCGTCCGAAACCGGTTTCTATCGCGATGCGGATGCGTGGATTGCGAAGGCGCGCGAATTGCAGCCCGATGCCCGGGTTTACCTTTTCGGCTTCTCGCTCGGCGGTGCAGTCGCGCTCGAGATGGCGGTCCGGCACGATGTGACGGCGGTAGCAACCCTGGGCGCGTTCACCAGTCTCAAGGATGCCGCACCCGCTCTGCTGCGCCCCTTCGTGACCGAGCAGTACGACAATCTCGAAACCATCACGCGCGTGAATGAGCCGATCCTGCTGCTCCACGGGACAACGGACGAGACGATCGACCCGCACATGGCCGAACGGCTGGAGAAAGCCTGCGGTGCCAACGTCATCCGCATCAATCTGACAGGAGGCGGACACTGGGTGCCCCTCGATTCGATCGCGGAGAAGATCTGGCAGCAGTGGGAAGCTGCGGAGGCGGGCAAGCCTGCCGCAGCCGGGAACGCACCGTGAGATATCATCCGCCCGTCAAACGATCGGTCGAGATCGCCGGCCACAAGACCAGCATCACGCTGGAGCCGGTGTTCTGGGACATGTTACGCGATGCCGCCCGCGACCGCGGCGTGCCAGTCAACGCGATCGTCGCGCAGATCGATGTCGAGCGGCTCGATGCGGACGAGCCCACTGGACTCGCCAGCGCGATCCGGCAGTGGCTGGTCGATCAGCAACGGGGCGGAGACGCAAGCTAGCGCCCCGCCCCGTCGATGCACTCAATATTTCGCAGTCGCGTCGCTTGCCGGAAAGGTTTCGTCGAGAGCCTCGTCGGTCTGGCTCATCTTGTCACCCTTGGTCGCCGTGGCGGAGGAGCCTGCGTTGCGCACGCCCCCGCTCGGCTGGCCATCGGCGAAGGCGACGCCATTTTCGTCCTTATGATTCTTGTAGGCCTTGTAGCCAAGATAGCCGAGGCCACCGAGGATTGCGGTTCGAATCAAACCCATGTCACGTCTCCGATAATGTTCTTACTTGGCGAACGTGGGAGAACGGGTTTGGGTCCGAATAATCGGCGCTAGTCGTCGCCGACCCGTTCGATCTGCGCGCCGATCGCCTGCAGCTTCTCTTCCAGCCGCTCGTACCCGCGGTCGAGGTGATAGATCCGGCGGATCTGCGTCTCGCCCTCGGCGGCGAGCGCGGCGATCACCAGGCTCATCGAGGCGCGCAGGTCCGTCGCCATCACTTCCGCACCGGTCAGGCCCGGCTGGCCCTGCACGATCGCGGTGCGCCCCGACACTTCGATATTCGCGCCCATGCGGCTCAGCTCGGGCACGTGCATGTAGCGGTTTTCGAAGATCGTTTCCGTCAGCACGCTGGTGCCTTCGGCAACGGTCAACAGCGCCATCAGCTGGGCCTGCATATCGGTCGCAAGGCCCGGATAGGGCGCGGTCGAAAGGTTGACCGCCTTCAGCTTGCCATCGGCGGCGATGTTGACGCCCTTGGCATCGCTTTCGACATGGACGCCGATATTGCGCAGCGCATGCAGCGTGGCGGACATGTCGTCCGCCTTGGCACCTTCGAGGCGCGCCTCCCCGCCGGTGATCGCTGCGGCGCAGGCGTAGGAGCCTGCCTCGATCCGGTCGGCCATCACCTTGTAGGTCGCCCCGTTGAGCCGCTTGACCCCGTGGATAACGAGGTCCGACTGGCCGATATTCTCGATCTCGGCACCCATCGCGACCAGCAGGTTGCACAGGTCGATGATTTCCGGCTCGCGCGCGGCGTTGCGCAGGGTCGAGGTGCCGTTGGCGAGCACCGCCGCCATCAGAGCATTCTCGGTCGCGCCGACCGAGACGACGGGGAAGTCGAATTCGCCGCCCGGCAGGCCGCCATCGGGGGCGTGCGCGCGGACATAGCCCTGCGCAAGCTCGATCCTCGCGCCGAGCGCTTCGAGCGCCGAAAGATGCAGGTCGATCGGGCGGTTGCCGATCGCACAGCCGCCCGGCTGCGACACGGTCGCCACCCCGGCACGCGCGAGCATTGGCCCTAGCACGAGGATCGAGGCGCGCATCTTGCGCACCAGATCATAGGGCGCCGTGGTAGAGGTCAGGCGCGTCGCTTCGAAGGTGACCACCCGGCCGAAATCTTCCGGCCGCGTGCCTGCGATGTTCACCGCCACACCGAACTGCGTCATCAGGTGCTGGAAGCCGTCGATGTCGGCCAGCCGCGGCAGATTGCGCAGCGTGACCGGTTCGTCGGTCAGCAGCGCGCAGGGAATCAGCGTGAGCGCGGAATTCTTGGCACCGGAAATCGGAATCGTTCCGGAGAGCTTTTGCCCTCCGATAATGCGTAGTTTGTCCATCCCTCGGTCGTGTAGCGGTCGCGCGCGCCAACACAAGTCGCACCGGCGCGCGGGCGAGTGGTTAAGGCGCTTCATTGACGCTTGGCGCGCACGGACATAGTTTGCGAACATGGTACATAAACCGATCAAAAAGGCCGTTTTTCCAGTCGCAGGGCTGGGCACCCGGTTCCTCCCTGCGACCAAGGCGATCCCGAAGGAAATGCTCGCGATCGTCGACCGTCCGCTGATCCAGTACGCGGTGGACGAGGCGCGCGAGGCGGGGATCGAGCAGATGATCTTCGTCACCGGGCGCGGCAAGACCGCGATTGTCGAACATTTCGACATCGCCTTCGAGCTCGAACAGACGATGGAGAAACGCGGCAAGGACCTGTCGATCCTCGATCCCACCCGCGCGACTCCGGGCGACATCATCACCGTGCGCCAGCAGGTGCCGCTGGGGCTGGGCCACGCGATCTGGTGCGCGCGCGCGATCGTGGGTGACGATCCCTTCGCGATCTTCCTGCCCGACGAGCTGATGGTCGGCAAAGCAGGTGGGACCGGATGCATGAAGCAGATGGTCGACGCCTACGAAAAGGTCGGCGGCAATCTGATCAGCGTGCTGGAAGTGCCGCAGGAAAACGTATCGAGCTATGGTGTCATCGATCCGGGCAAGGAAGATGGCTCCCTGACCGAGGTGAAGGGTCTGGTAGAGAAGCCGCCGGTCGCAGAAGCGCCGTCGAACAAGATCATCTCTGGCCGCTACATCCTCCAGCCCGAAGTGATGCGGGTGCTCGAAACGCAAGGGAAAGGGGCCGGCGGCGAAATCCAGCTGACCGACGCGATGGCGAGGATGATCGGCAACCAGCCGTTCCACGCCGTGACCTTCGACGGTGCCCGCTACGACTGCGGCAGCAAGACAGGCTTCGTCGAGGCGACGCTGGCGCTGGCTCTGGAACGCCCCGACATGGGCGACGAAGTCCGCGCGATGGCGGAGCGGTTGCTCAAGGCGTAAGACCTGCGCCCAACCCGCGGCGGGTTCGAGGATTTTCCGACCCTGGAGCGCTTTGCTAGGGCGAAAGACGCTCTTTCAAACCGTCAATCGTCGACGCGCGCCCGCCTGACGATGGGGCGGGGCTCGGCCGAACATAAAAGCGCCCCCGAAATAGGCAATATGTCGCCCTCGCCCGGTCGAGCCGGACGACAATCGCCTGTTCTCAGTGGGTTGGCGCGATCAGCCGGAGGGTGACACCCGGGTTACACGTGTTACCCTGTCACAGCCTCAGCCTTCCGCGCATATTCGTCGCGCAGCTCGCGCTTGTAGAGCTTGCCGTTGGCTTCGCGCGGCAGATCGGGCCGGAAATCGAACTGGCGCGGCATTTTGATGCGGCTCAGCTGGGGCTCCAGATAGTCGCGCAGCGTCTGTTCGAGGGCGTCTCCGGCCTTCGCCATGTCGACCGGCTGGATCACCGCGACCACGCGTTCGCCGAGATCGGGATCGGGCGCGCCGATGACCGCCGCATCGAGTACGTCCGGATGTGCGACCAGCAGGTTCTCGATCTCCTGCGGATAGATGTTGATCCCGCCCGAGATGATCATGTGGCTCTTGCGGTCGGTCAGGAAGATGAAGCCGTCCTCATCGACATGGCCGATATCGCCCAGCGTCATCCACCCGCGATCGTTCATCGCATCGGCGGTCTTGTCCGGATCCTTGTGATAGCTCGGCAGGGTCTCGTTCTCGAAGAACAGCAGGCCGGTTTCGCCAGGGCCCAGTTCGCTGCCGTCGGGCGCGCAGACATGCGCCTTGCCGTAGAGCATCCGCCCCACCGTGCCGGGCCTGGCGAGCCACTCCTCGCTCTTCACCAGCGAGAAGCCGATGCCTTCCGAACCGGCGTAGTATTCCTGGATGATCGGGCCCCACCAGTCGATCATCGCCTGCTTGATCGGCACCGGGCACGGCGCGGCGGCGTGGATCGCGCGGGCGTGGCTGGAAAGGTCGTAACCGGTCCGCTCTTCCTCCGGCAGCTTGAGCATGCGGACGAAGTGGGTCGGCACCCACTGGCTGTCGGTCACGCGGTATTTCTCGATCGCGGCGAGCGCGCCCTCGGGCGTGAACTTCTCCATGATTACCACCGTCCCGCCAAGGCGGTGTATCGTGCTGCACCAGCCGAGCGGTGCCGCGTGATAAAGCGGCGCGGGCGAGAGATAGACCAGGCTCCCGTCGGTCGGCATGCCAACGCCCATCGTGGCAAGGCCGACCAGCGCGTTGGGCGCGGTGATATCCTCGCTCGGCGGCGGAGGCGGCACGATCCCCTTGGGCCGTCCGGTGGTGCCGGAGGAATAGAGCATGTACTGGCCCGGCACGGGATCCTCGATCGCCCCGGCAGACTGCGCGGCGATCTCTTGCTGGAAGTCATCGCTGTCGACATCGACGATTCGCAGATCGGGCGCGATTTTTGCCAGTTCCCGCACCACATCGGCAAACGCGGGCGAGGTCAGCAGCAGGCTGCATTCCGCATCGGCGAGGATATAGGCGATCTCGGGTGCGGTCAGCCGGGTCGAGATCGGCACCAGCATCGCGCCCATGCGCTGCGTGGACCACACGATTTCGAGATAGAGCGGGCGATTCTCCAGCAGCAGCCCCACGCTGGTGCGGCGGGTGATGCCCTGCGCGCGGAGCCAGCGGGCCATGCGATTGGCGAAGGCGTCGAGCTCGCCATAGGTGACCTGTTCACCGGACGTGGCATTGATGATCGCGGCATGGTCCGGCCGCGCCGCGGCGTGTGTTATCGGATGCATATGTCTCTCCCGTCGCGCAGTCTTTCGAATGGACAGGGAGCACGCAAGAAAAAAGGCGGCGCCGCAGCACCGCCTTTTCGTAAACCTGGGTTCTGGAAGAGGCCGGAGGCTTACTCTTCCTCGTCGCCGCCGCCGATGCCGCCGGGGCCCATCGCGAGACGGAAGGCTTCCTGAGCTTCGGTCTCGACCATGAACGGGCGCGGGTCGACAGCGCGGCCGTCGATACGGACTTCGTAGTGGAGGTGCGGGCCCGTCGAGCGGCCGGTCGAGCCGACATAGCCGATCAGGTCGCCCTTGCGGACCTGCTGACCATCGGCGACGATGATCCGCGAGAGGTGCGCATAGCGCGTCTCGATCGCGTTGCCGTGGCCGATCTGGATGTAGTTGCCGTAGCTGCTGAACCAGTTGGCGCGTTCGACGGTGCCATCCGCAGTGGCATAGATCGGCGTGCCGCTGGGCGCAGCGAGGTCGATACCCTTGTGGTTGGCGCGCTTGCGCAGAACCGGGTGGTCACGCATGCCGTAGCCGCTGGAGACGCGGGCATTTTCAAGCGGCATCCGCGAGGGGACCGATACGGTGGGGATGGCTACCGCCGGCGTGGTCCGTTCCACATCCAGCGTCTGCCAGCTGGCGAACAGCTGACGGAACTGCGCATCACCATTGCCGAGCGGGCTCTGCGCCTGCTCTGCGGCGTCCGAAACATCGACCGCTGCGGCAGCGGCGCTGCTGCTGTTGGCTTGGGCGGGGGTGGCTGCGATGGCAAATGCGGCACCGCATACGAGGCTGGCGCGCAGGAAAAAGCGATCAGTGGTCAGCAAAATATCCGTCCCTCTGTCGGCGGCAGAGCTTGCTGCTCCGCCCGTTCCGATCCCTGGCGTATCCTCGATCCGTGAGACCCGCCGAGACCCCTAAAAGTTGGCGGGAACCACTCCCGCCCTCGTCTGTTTAGTTTGATAGGCGGGTCCCGGTTAACTTGCCAAGCGGGTCTTGGGCCCTGCGCGACGGAACGGCTGCATTGCGCGTTGAGTCGTTGAACCGCCGCTTAATCCACCCCGAAGATAGTCGGTTAACCTCCAGAAGGTTCGCTTTTCTGCGGCTCCTTGGCGATTCTCCACAAGCTGCGGTGAAATGCCTTGCGCGGTTCGTCGCCCGGGCGATCTGGCGGTCAAGCGAATGCGGAGCCTTTTGCACCGCATCCGCCCTGCAGAGATTCAGAGTGCCTTGACCGCGGCGAGCACGTCTTCCCCGTGACCCGCAACCTTCACTTTGGGCCAGATACGCGCCACCCTGCCCTGCTCGTCGAGCAGGTAGGTGCTGCGGACCATGCCCATGAAGGTCTTGCCGTACATCTTCTTCTCGGCCCACACGCCCAGTTCGTCTGACAGCCCGCCTTCCTCGGCATCGGTTGCAAGGTCGACCGTCAGATCGTGCTTGGCGATGAAGTTCTGGTGCTTCTTGGTCGAATCCTTGCTCACGCCGAGCAGCGCACAACCCGCCGCCTCGAATTCATCCTTCAGTGACGAGAAGTCCTTCGCCTCGGTGGTGCAGCCGGGTGTGTTGTCCTTGGGGTAGAAGAACACCACCAGCTTGCGACCGCGATAGTCGGACGGCTTCACGCTCTCGCCGTCGTGCCGCACCATCGCAATATCAGGCATCTGCTCGCCTTCGGTCACGCTCATCGCTCATATCTCCAGTCGTTCGTCGAACATCGTCTGCCAGGTTCGCGCGACCTCCTGCCGCGCCTCGGCCATGCGGTGCAAGAGCGCATCGATATCCGCGCACCCGCACGCCCGCGCGAGCGCTTCGCCGGATGGGCCCTGCGACACCGCGAGATCGGGCGCGAGCAGTCGCGCGGCGACGATCAGCCGGGTGAGGAAGTCGTGCGCCTCGGCAAATTCGCGCGTCAGCGTGCCCGCGTGGACCAGCGTTTCGCACACCTTCGCCAGCCGCGGATCGAGCGCGACACGGTCGCGCAGCTGGATGAAGTGGAGGATGAACTCGATATCGACCAGCCCGCCGCGCAGCAGCTTCGCGTCGAGCGGGCCCTTGGCCGGCTTGTGCTCCGCCATGTCGGAACGCATCTTCAGGATGTCCTGCCGCAGCGTAACCGGATCGCGCGGCGTGCACAGCACGTCGCGGATAATCTCCTCTACCTGGGCGCGCGCGGAGAAAGAGCCTGCGACCACGCGGGCACGCGCCAGCGCCATATGCTCCCACGTCCATGCCGATTCGCGCTGGTAGCGGGCGAAACTCTCCACGCTCACCGCGAGCGGCCCCTGTGCGCCCTGCGGCCGCAGCCTGGTGTCGATTTCGTAAAGCGGGCCTTCAGCGGTCGGGACGCTCATCGCCACGCTCACCCGCTGGGCGAGGCGATTATAATAGCGCGTCGCGCTGACGGGACGTTCACCGTCGCTCTCCGCCGCGTGGTTGCCGATGAACAGATAGATGATGTCGAGGTCGGAGGCATGGGTCAGCGCCTCTCCGCCCAGTCGCCCGAGGCCGAGGATCACCATCTCGCTGTCGGCGATGCTTCCGTGGGTCCGCGCGTAATCCGCCACCGTCCCATCGAGCGCAGCCTGCAGCGCCGCCTCAGCCACGGTCGCGAAACCGGTCGCGATTTCGAGCGGGTCGTGCACCCCGCCGATCAGCTGCACGCCGAGGGCAAACCGCTGTTCGCCGGTGACGACCCTGATCCGGTCGAGCAGCGCCTCGTAATTACCCTGGGGCTCGGCCCGCATCATCCGGCGACGCAGCGTGGGGACGCTCTCGGGAAGGTCGAGTGCAGAGCGATCGATCAGCGCGTCGAACAGGGCCGGGCGTAGCGCGAGATCGTTGGCGAGCGGCGGGGCGAGCGTGATGATCGAGAGCAGCTGGTCGAGCAATGCCGGGCGCGCTTCGAGCAGGCGGAACAGGTTGATCCCGCTCGGCAAAGCTTCCAGCAATCGTTCCAGCCGCACGATCGCGCGATCCGGTTCGGACGAAGCAGCCAGCGCGTCGAGCAGCGGGGGCAGGATACGACGGAACGCGTTCTGCGCATCGGTGCTGCGCAACGCGCGGTAGCGTCCGTCGAGCCAGCCGGAGACCCGATCCGCCATCGCCGATTCGTCCGCCAGCGGGCTCGCCGCAACCAGTTCGCGCACCGGGCGCTGCTTGGCGGCGCCCGTCTCGCTCGCTTCGAGCAGCCGGTCGAACGCCTGCGCGGCGGCACTCATATGCGGTTCGAGGTCGGCCAGCAGACCGGCCCCGTCGGCAAACCCGTCAAGATGCGCAAGCCGCTCCAGCGCCTCGCCTTCGGGGACCGTATGGGTCTGCCGGTCTTCCATCATCTGGATGCGGTGTTCGACCACGCGCAGCCGGGCGTAGGCATCGGCGAGCTGCGTTGCGACGTCCTGCTCGACGATATCCGCGCGGGCGAGCGCATGCAGCGCGGCACGCGTATCGCTGCTGCGCAGTCGAGGCAGCCGCCCGCCATGGATCAGCTGGTGGGTCTGGGCGAAGAACTCGATCTCGCGAATGCCGCCCCGCCCACGCTTGAGATCGAAGCCGGGGCCAAGCTTCGGCTCGCCACCATAGGCCTCGCGAATCCGCACACGCAGCTGGGCAATGTCGTCGATCGCGCCGAAATCCACGCTCCGTCGCCAGACGAAGGGCCGGATGCTGGCGAGAAACCGCTCGCCCCGCTCCACGTCCCCCGCCGCCGAGCGCGCGCGGATGAACGCGGCGCGCTCCCACGCCAGCGCCGCGCTTTCGTAATGCGAGGCGGCTGCGTTGACCGACACCGCCAGCGGGGTGACCTCCGCCGCCGGGCGCAGCCGCAGGTCGACCCGGAAGACGTACCCTTCATCGGTATGATCGGCGAGCAGGCGGACGATATCGCGAGCCATGCGCTGCGCTGTTTCTGCGGGTGACGAGCGCTCGCCATGCGCGAGCACAGCAGGGTCGAACAGCAGGATCGGGTCGATGTCCGAACTGTAGTTGAGTTCGCCCGCACCATGCTTGCCCAGCGCGAGCGCGAAGAATCCATCGACACTGTCCATCGTCGTGCGCGCGCGCGCCGCCTCTGCAATCGCGCGGTCGAGCGAGCGGTCGGCAAAGGCGGAGAGGCGCGCCATCACCTCGTCGAGCGACAGCAGACCGGCAAGGTCGCCGATCGCCAGCGTCAGCGCGAGGGCCAGCCGCTCTCGCCGCAGGGCAACGCCGATGTCGGCGCCATCGCCCGCGTGCGCGCAGAGATCGAATGCGGCATCCAGATCGCCTGCCGTCAGCAGATCGGCCAGCTCCGGCAGGCGTTCGAGGCTGCGTGCAAGGAAGGGCGCGTTGCGCTGCGCCCGGTCGATCGCGGATTGCCATTCGCCAGCCATTGGTTTGCCCTGCCCGTTGCCCCCGGCAGTGGCAAGCGCACTGTGGCAGCCCTCTCGCTTGCCCTGCGGCGCACAGTTTGCAACAAGCGCGCCGAAGCGAACTCCCCGGAGAACCTGAGATGAAACGCATTCTTGTCGTGGCCGCCGCCGCCCTCGCCCTTGCCGGTTGCGATGCCGCCGTATTGTCCGGTTCGGACGGGAATGACGACACGCTCGACATTCCAGAGATTGCCGATGGCGACATCTCCGAAAAGACGATGGTCGATGTCACCCGCGAGCTGTCGTCCGACGAGTTCGAAGGCCGCATGCCCGGTAGCGAAGGAGAGAAGAAGACCGTCGAACTGCTGACGCAGCGGTTCGAGGCCGCCGGCCTCCAGCCCGGGAACGACGGCAAGTGGACGCAGGACGTCCCGCTGGTCGAAATAACCGGGAGCGATTTCGCGCCGCTGTCGATCACCGGCGGCAAGGACGGCGGGATGGCGTTCGAATATGGCAAGGACTGGGTCGGTGTAAGCTATCGCGAGACCCCGCGCACCCGGATCAACAACAGCGAACTGGTCTTCGTCGGCTACGGCATCAACGCGCCCGAGCGCGGCTGGAACGATTACGAAGGGCTCGACATGAAGGGGAAGACCGCGGTCATCCTCGTCAACGATCCCGATTTCGGTGCCGAGGATCTCGAAGGGCCGTTCAACGGCAAGGCGATGACCTATTACGGGCGCTGGACCTACAAGTTCGAAGAGGCCGCCCGGCAGGGTGCCGCAGCCGCGCTGATCATCCACGAGACAGAGCCTGCCTCCTACGGCTGGAACGTCGTCGAAAGCAGCTGGTCCGGCCCGCAGGCCTACCCGCAGCGGGGCGAAAACGCGCCGGCGCTGACCGAGATGAACGGCTGGATTCAGAACGATGTCGCGCAGAAGATCTTCACTGCGGCGGGCAAGGATCTCGCCAAGCTGAAGGAAGCTGCGCGCAAGAAGGATTTCAAGGCGGTGCCGCTGGACGTGCAGGCGTCGACCAGCTTCGCCAACGAAACCCGCGAATACATGTCGCAGAACGTGATCGGCATTCTGCCGGGCACCAAGCGGCCCGACGAATACGTGCTCTACACCGCGCACTGGGATCACCTTGGCCGCTGCACGCCCGCCGATGACGGCGACGACATCTGCAACGGCGCGGTCGACAATGCCACCGGCACCGCAGCGCTGGTCGCACTGGCCGAAGCGCAGGCGAAGGCGGGCGCGGCGGATCGCAGCATGGTGTTCCTCGCGGTCACAGCAGAGGAACAGGGCCTGCTCGGTTCGACCTATTACGCGCAGAACCCGGTCTTCCCGCTCGACCAGACGGTTGGCGGGGTGAACATGGACGCCTTCCTGATCGCAGGCCCGGCGCGCGATGTGACCGTGGTCGGCCCGGGCAAGTCGCAGCTCGACGAATTCCTCGCCGCTGCGCTGAAGGCCGATGGCCGGATCGCGACCGATAACCCCAATCCGGAAGCGGGATACTACTACCGTTCCGACCACTTCCCCTTCGCCAAGCAGGGCGTGCCGATGCTCTATCTCGACGGCGGTGAGGATCTGGTCGACGGCGGGCGTGAGGCCGGAGAGGCGGTCGCCAAGGAATACCGCGACAACCGCTATCACGGGCCCAAGGACGAGTTCGACGAGAACTGGGACTGGTCGGGCGTGATGGCCGACCTGCAGCTCTATTACCGTCTGGGCCGGATGATGGCGATGTCGACCAGCTGGCCCAACTGGGTCGAGGGCGACGAATTCCGCGGCATTCGCGACGAGAGCTGCGCCGCGACCAACGCAGGTTGCTGACCGGCTCGTGACCCAGCAGAAGGTGCGCGCAATGCGGCTCCCCGCAGAGTGGGAGCCGCAGGACTGGCTGTGGATCGGCTTCCCGCATGATCCGGACGAGTGGGGCGATGCCTTCGCCCCCGCGCAGGAAGAGATCGCAAGCTTTGCCAACGCGGTTGCCGAGAGCGGGCAGCAAGTCCGCCTGCTGGTCCGCGATGCCGCGAACGAAGCCCGCGCGAAGGCGCTGGTGACGGGCGCGGTCCACCTCGAGCGCCGCACCTATGGCGATGTCTGGCTGCGGGATACCGGCCCGCTGACCGGCTTCGACGGCGCGACGCGCCGCGCGGTGCGCCCCGGCTTCAACGGCTGGGGCGGCAAGTACCTGATGGCGGGCGACGAGGCGATCGGGGCGGAGCTGGCGGGGGACGAGGGCCTGCCGGTCGACCGGCCCGACTGGATCCTCGAAGGCGGTGCGATCGACACCGACGGACAGGGCATGGTCCTGACGACCGAGCAATGCCTGCTCAACCCCAATCGCAATCCCGCACTCAACCGCGAGCAGATCGAGCAGCGGCTGGCCCGCGATCTGAGCCTGACGCGCGTCGTGTGGCTCGGCGACGGGCTGCTCAACGACCATACCGACGGCCATGTCGACAACCTCGCGCGGTTCGTCGCTCCGGGTATGGTCGCGCTGGCCGAGCCCTTCGGCAGCGACGACCCCAACGCGGATGTTTATGCCGACGCCAAGGCCCGGCTCGAAGCCGCGGGGCTGACGGTTGCGGCGATCCCCTCACCCGGCCTCGTCACGCGCGGGGACTGGGTCGAGCCTGCCAGCTACGCCAATTTTCTGATCGCCAATTCGATTGTCGCGGTGCCGACCTTCGGTGTGCCGCAGGACGAAGGCGCGGTCGCGGCGATCGATGCGCTGTTTCCGGATCGCTCCGCGATCGGCCTGCCGATGCGCGCAGTGCTGGCGGGCGGTGGCGGCTTCCATTGCGCCAGCATGCAGATGCCCAGCCCCCCGGCGCGGTAGGACTTTCTTAAGGTGCACCCGCCAAGCTGGTGCGCATGATCCGCTCCATCGCCATCGCCCGCCGGTTCGAGGCGCTTTCCGCCGCCCGCACGATTATCGTATCGGCCTGCGCGATCGCGCTGATCGTGGCCGAGCGCTTCGTCCCGGTCTTCTAGACGACCAGCTTGAGCAGCGCGGCCAGCGCCGCTGCCGCCAGCACCAAGCCTACGAAAATACGCCACGCACGGTCGGACACATGCCCGTCCGCCTTGCGCCCTAGCCATGTGCCCAGGATCACGACCGGCAGCAGCATCGCGCCCAGCAGCGCGAGTCGCCACTCCATCCGCCCGAGCGCAATGCCCGATCCGATCCCGATCATCGCCGCGAAGGTGAAGATCAGGATCATCGAGCTCTTCGCCATCTGCCGGGGAATCGCGCGCCCGACATAATAGGGCACCACCGGCGGGCCCGGCATCCCGGCGAAGCCCGTCAGAATACCGGTCGCCACGCCGGTCAGCCCGGTGGTCACCATACCGGGCCGCTCAGGCTCGCGGACCGGGAACAGCATCGCGAAGAAGGCGGAGAGCGCGACCAGCGCGATCAGCAGGCGCGCGATGTTGGGCGGAGTCGCGGCGAGCAGGGCCAGGCCCGGCAGCGTGGTCAGCAGGACGAGCACGATGATCGTCCACACGCTGCGCTCCGCCTCGCGCAGCAGGCGTGGCAGTTCCAACCCCCCGATCAGCAGCGCGACCACGTTGGTGGTCAGCACCGCTTCGACCGGGGTGAGCGTCAGCGCAAGCACCGGCACCAGCAGGATGGCGAGGCCGAAGCCTGCCAGCCCGCGAATGAACGCGGCGGTGAGCCCCGTACCCAGCGCGACTGCGAGTTGCAGCCAGGTGAAACCGGCGAAGATCTCCAAGGGGTCAGTCGCGCAGATCAGGCGGCGTCGCGCCGTCGCGCAGCATCGCGATCGCCTCGTCGAGGCTCATCACGCGCTGCTCCTTTTCGCCCAGCGTGCGGACCGCGACGGTGCCTTCCTCAGCCTCGCGCTTACCGACGACCAGCAGGTGCGGAACCTTCGCAAGGCTATGCTCGCGGACCTTGTAGTTGATCTTCTCGTTACGCAGGTCCGCCTCGGTACGAATGCCCGCCGCGCGCAGCTTGGCCAGCGCCTCGTTCGCGTAGTCGTCCGCATCGGAAACGATGGTCGCGACCACCGCCTGCGTCGGCGCGAGCCACAGCGGCAGCTTGCCTGCGAAATGTTCGATCAGAATGCCGATGAAGCGCTCGTAGCTGCCGAAGATCGCGCGGTGGAGCATCACCGGGCGGTGCTTCTCGCCATCCTCGCCGATATAGCTTGCGTCCAGCCGCTCGGGCAGCACGCGGTCGCCCTGGATTGTGCCGACCTGCCAGGTGCGCCCGATCGCGTCGGTCAGATGCCATTCGAGTTTGGGGGCGTAGAACGCGCCCTCACCCGGCAGCTCTTCCCAGCCGTACTCCTCGTTCATCATGCCCGCTTCGGCCACCGCATCGCGCAGTTCCTGCTCGGCCTTGTCCCAGTCGGCATCCGAGCCGAAGCGCTGTTCGGGGCGCAGCGCCAGCTTGATCGCATATTTGAAGCCGAAGTCGCGATAGACGGCGTCGGCCAGCTCGATGAAGGCGCGAACCTCTTCGACCACCTGCTTCTCGGTGCAGAAGATATGCGCATCGTCCTGCGTGAACTGGCGCACGCGCATCAGCCCGTGGAGCGCGCCGTGCGGTTCGTTGCGGTGGCAGCAGCCCATTTCGCCCAGCCGGATCGGCAGTTCGCGATAGGAGGTGATTCCCTGCTTGAAGACGAGCACGTGCGCGGGGCAGTTCATCGGCTTCAGCGCCATCCAGTCGGCGTCTTTCGACACCAGCTCGCCCTCGTCCTCGGTATTGGGCACCTCGTCGGGGATGACGAACATGTTCTCGCGATACTTGCCCCAGTGGCCGGACTGCTCCCACTGGCGCGCGTCCATCACCTGCGGGGTCTTGATCTCGCGATAGCCCGCACCGTCCATCTTGCGGCGCATATAGGATTCGAGCTGGCGCCAGATCTTGTAGCCCTGCGGGTGCCAGAAGACGCTGCCGTGCGCCTCTTCCTGCAGGTGGAACAGGTCCATCTCGCGGCCCAGCTTGCGGTGGTCGCGCTTGGCGGCCTCTTCCATCCGGTGGAGATGCTCGTTCAGCTGCTTCTTGTTGAGCCAGCCGGTGCCGTAGATGCGGCTGAGCATCGCGTTCTTCTGGTCGCCGCGCCAGTAGGCACCCGAAACGCGCGTGAGCTTGAACGCCTGCGGGTCGAGCTTGCCGGTGCTGGCGAGATGCGGCCCGCGGCACATGTCCAGCCAGTCGCCCTGGCGGTAGATCGTCAGTTCCTCGCCTTCGGGAAGTTCGGCGGCCCATTCGGCCTTGAAGCTCTCGCCATGGTCCTTGAACCACTGGATCAGCTGCTGGCGGGTCCACACCTCGCGCTCGAGCGGGGTATCCGCCGCGATGATCCGGCGCATCTCCTCCTCGATCTTGGGCAGGTCTTCCTCGGTGAAGGCCCCGCGCCCCTCTGCCGGAGCAAAATCGTAATAGAAGCCGTCATCGGTCGCCGGGCCGAAGGTGATCTGCGTGCCGGGGAACAGGTTCTGCACCGCTTCGGCCAGCACGTGCGCATAGTCGTGCCGGGCCAGCTCGAGCGCTTCGTCGACATCCTTGCTGGTCACCAGCGCCAGCTGCGCGTCGCCTTCGAAGGGCCGCGTGATGTCGCGCAGTTCGCCGTTCACGCGGGCGGCAATCGCCGCCTTGGCGAGACCCGGGCCGATCGCGGCGGCGACATCCGCCGGAGTCGATCCTTCCGGCATTTCGCGCACGGAGCCATCGGGCAGGCTGATCTTGAGCAGTTCGGTCATTGTATCGTGCTTTCGTCCGAGCAGTGTTCGGGAGAATAAGGTTCAAGCGCCTATGGTCGGCACAGCGCGGCTAGGCAACGGTGCTCTCACTGCAGGTGTTGCGAAGCAGGGCCAGGTCGGCTTCCTCCATGCCGCCCCGCTCGCCCGAGAGATTGCCTTCGACATAGGCCGCCAGCGCGTGCGCATCGGCGAGCGCATTGTGCGGCACGGCACTCGCGCCAGCGGTATCAAAGCCGGGCAGGCTGAGCAGCAGGCAGGCATAGCGGAACGGATCGTTGCGCTTGCCCTGATCGCGCAGCAGCATGCGGTTGAAGTGCACGAGGTCTTCGGGCCAGTCGGCGATGAAGACATGTGGGCCATCATCCTTCCTGAGGAACTTCTGCATTTTCTTGACCGCCTGCAACCGCGCGACCGGCTCCTGGTCGAAATGCGGCACAACATGCTCGCGCACCCATGGCACGATCAGCTCGTGCGCATGCAGCACCTCATAGAAATGCGCGCCGTCCTGTCGCACCAGCGCGAGGCTGAGCAGCTGGCCGTCGGTGCCGTTGAATTCGGTGTCGATGTAATACCGCATGGGATTCCTGCCGCGCCGTGAAGTCCGGTTGCAGGTTCGGGGAAGCAGGCGCAGCGCCACCCGAACCCGGGTGGCGATAATCGCGTCTCAATACGCGACCATCCGCCCCCGGTTGCCCGAGGTCGTGGTGGTCGTAGTCGAGGCGATCACGATGGCCATGGGGCGGAATATAAGCCGCAAGCGCGCGAGGTCCAGCACGATATTTGACAAGGGCGCTTTCATATATGGAAAGGGTAGTTGACACGAGGCCTGAGTCGTGACAAGTGTGCTTTCCATAGAAGAAAGGAACCTTGACCATGAAAGCCATCGCACCTGTCCTGTGGGGTGCCGCCGTCATCATCGTCGCGCTGCTGAACATCGTCGACGTGCTGCCCGACTGGGCGACGATCGCCGCCATTCTGACGCTGCCGTTCCTTTCGGTTGCCACCGGCACGCGCTGCGGCCTGAGGAAAGCAGCGTGAGCGAGGCGGCCCGGCTCCCGCTGCACCGGCGCCCGGCCTTCTGGGCGGGCGGCATCTTTGCCGCCTTCGGGATCATCTCGGCGCTGCGCATGACCGATGCGATCGGCAGCACGACCGGGTTCATCCTGATGGTGATCGCGATGCTGCAGATCATCCCGCTCACCCGAGCGGGCCTCGCCAAGCAGCGCTCCACCGGTCACCTCAGCCCCGCGATAGTTCGCTACACCCGCCGCTTCCTGTTCGCCAGCTTCGGCTACATGCTCGGCCTCGGCATCGCGGTCACCATCGCCAACCGGGTCGACCTGAGCGAGCTCGAGAGTTTCCTGATCGCGCTGCTGCCGGTGATCCCGGTGCTGGGGATGATCTGGACCATGGCGCGCTACCTGATCGAGGAGGGGGACGAGTTCCTGCGTCATCGCGCGATCATGGCGAGCCTGTTAGGGCTTGGCGCGGTGCTGACGCTGGGCACGTTCTGGGGTTTCCTCGAAACCTTCGAAGTGGTCCCGCACATCTGGGCCTGGTGGGTCTTCCCCGTGTGGGCAATCGGCATGGGGCTGGGCCAGTGCTGGATGGCGCTGGCCGACCGCCGCGCCAATGATGGCCTGGGCGACGAGTCATGAAGAACCGCCTCAAGGTTCTGCGCGCCGAGCGCAACTGGAGCCAGCAGGCACTGGCCGAGGAACTGGGCGTCAGCCGCCAGAGCGTCAATGCGATCGAGACCGGCCGCTACGACCCCTCGCTCCCCCTCGCCTTCCAGATCGCCGAGGTGTTCGGGCTGGCGATCGAAGAGATCTTCATCCGCGAATAGCTTGCCTTACCCCATGGCGAGCGTGTTCGACCCGAGCGCGCTCGCCATATTGTGCGTGCCGCCCAGCGCGGTGCCGCGCTGGCGCACACCCGAGACGAAGCGCCATTCGCAGCTGGCAGCCTGCGGGGTCAGCTCGACCGCCATGTAGCCACGGCGCGAGGTGTCCGCCCATTGCAGCTGCGGGTTGGCATCGACCAGCGCACGCTCCAGGAACTGCGTCGGGATCTGCGGCAGATAGCCTTCGAAGCCGGGCGAGGTCACCGAAGACACGCCGAACTCGACGCCCACCGGCGTGCCGTCCTGCGCAAGGTCGAATGCCCAGCCGTTATGCGTATCGCCTGCCAGCACCACCAGATTGGCATCGGCGGCCAGCGCGGCGTCGAACACCCGCTTGCGCGCGGCAGGGTAGCCATCCCACGCGTCCATGTTGAACGGGATGCCCGCCGCAGAGGCCATCGCCCCCGCCATCAGCCGCTGGCGCAGCGCATCGGGCATCGACTTTGGCAGCGCGTCCGCCAGTCCGGTCGGCGTGCTCAGATTGCCCATCAGCACCTGCTGGACCAGCACCTGCCAGCGCGTACCGGCGCGGGTCGAGGCCTTGAGACCGTCGGCCAGCCACGCCTCCTGCGCGGCGCCCATCATCTGGCGCGACGGATCGGCCCATGCGCCATCGTGGAACGCCTTGAGCGCCGCCATCATCTCATCGGGCGTGGATTTGCCCGCCAGCACCTTCGCCACATCGAGCTGCTCGGACCGCGCAGTGAGCCGCGTTTCCAGCCGGAACAGCGTGGCGAGATCGCCGACCTGATAGGCCTTCCACGGATCGTCCGACACGGGCAGCCACTCGCGATAGGCGCGCATCGCGGCGGCCTTGCGCGCGTCCCACGGCCCTTCGGTTTCGGGCTGGTGGTTCTGCGCCCCGCCTTCCCACGAATCGTTCGCGGTCTCGTGATCGTCCCACACCAGGATCATCGGATAGAGCTGCGTCAGCCGCTGCAGGTCGGGATCGGCGCGATAGGTCGCGTGACGCAGGCGGTAATCGGCCAGCTGGACGATCTCGTTCTCGGGCGCGTCTATCCGGCCCGGCACGATCTGGTCGGGCGAGGGGTAATGCTGCGCGTCGTATTCGTAGTAATAGTCGCCGAGGTGGACCAGCAGATCGAGGTCGTTGGCCTG
The DNA here is from genome assembly GCF_021021475.1 of Citromicrobium bathyomarinum. Taxonomy (GTDB): domain Bacteria; phylum Pseudomonadota; class Alphaproteobacteria; order Sphingomonadales; family Sphingomonadaceae; genus Alteriqipengyuania; species Alteriqipengyuania bathyomarina. The sequence continues at coordinate 1,115,959 of NZ_JAINWL010000001.1, forward strand.
CGCCGCGTGGCCATAGGCATTGAAATAGCCGAAGCCGAGGTTGGAGCAGGAGAACACGCCCAGCCGGAACCGGCCGGTCGGCCCCTGCGGCAGGGTGCGCGTGCGGCCAACTGCGGAGCGGGAGCCATCCGGGCCGACGAAGCGGTAATAGTACCAGCTATCGGGATCGAGCCCGCTGACCTGCGCCTTGGCGCACCAGTCCTTGCCCGGCGCGGCGACCGCTTCGCCCTCTGCCAGAACGCGGGTGAATTCGGCATTGTCGCTGACCTGCCACGCCAGCTTCGTCTCGTTCGCGCCGACGAAGCGGGTCCACAGCAGCGCGCCGTCCTGGCTCGGTTCGCCGCTGGCGATGCCGTGGGTGAAGCCCTTTGCGCCAACCTGCGCGGAGAGCGGCATGGCGAGCAGGCCGGCACCCATGATGCCGCCTGCCAGCAGGCTGCGGCGATCGAGCGAAAGGGCGGAGCGGGCAGTGCCGCTGGCGGGGGGAGGAGCGAGGAGGTTCGACATGGCGTCCGCCTAGACCGGGTTCGTGAAACATCCGAGACACGGCCTGTCGCAGACCAGCAACGTCTGACACACCTGACACACTGTCCAAAGGCAAAAAAACCTGCCCCTCGCCCAGCCCTGCGTTCAAACGCCACGCGAAGCGCAGGAACAGGATCGGCGGGGTCGGGCGCAACCGGCATGGCCCCACTGCTAGCGCGCCCCGTGCAAGTAGGAAAATGCGGCGCATATCCGAGCGCGCTGATCCGCCCGCGGGGAATGGACAGGCCCCTGCCCCGCCCGTACCCCACACGGATGAGCGACTATCATGCAATGCCCGACGGGCGGCGGATCGCCTACCGCCTGACGCAAGGCTCCGGCACCGCGCCCGCGATCGCCTTCCTGCCCGGCTACATGTCCGACATGGCGGGATCGAAGGCCAGTGCGCTGTTCGACTGGGCGGAAGCGAACGGCCACACCTGCCTGCTGCTCGACTATTCAGGCTGCGGCGAATCGGACGGCGACTTCGCCGATGGCACGCTGTCACGCTGGCGCGACGAGGTGCTCTCGCTGATCGAGGCTAAGCTGGGCGGGCCGGTGGTGCTGGTCGGATCGTCGATGGGCGGCTGGCTGATGCTGCTGGTCGCGCTGAAGCTTGCATCCCAATCTCCGGACCGCCTGGCTGGACTGGTCGGCATCGCCGCCGCACCCGACTTCATCGACTGGGGATATGACGACGCGCAGAAGGCGCAGCTGGCACGCGGCGAGACCGTTCTGGAAGACAACCCCTACGGCCCCGAGCCGACCCCGACGCATGCAGGGTTCTGGGCCGATGCGCGCCAGCACCTGCTGCTGGGCGCACCGATCCCGATTTCCTGCCCCGTCACCCTGCTGCAGGGCCAGCGCGATGCGGAGGTGCCGTGGGAGACCGCGCTCCGCCTCGCCGAGCGGCTCGATTCCGACAAGGTGCTGGTTCAGCTGGCAAAGGATGGCGACCACCGCCTGTCGCGCGAAGAAGACGTGGCGCGGCTGCTGGCCACCGTCAGGCAGCATCTGCTGGCCGCATGATCGATGCCGCGATCCTTGCGGGCACTCGTGCGACCATCTAACGGCGGCGATGGAGAGGCAGTGCCGTAACGGCACTGATGCACAACCAATGTCCCGGCAAAGCCGGGCGCGGAAGACAGGACCGATACATGGCAGCCGACCACAGGCAGTCCGAAGCCGATTTGTTGCAGCAACTGGCCACCCGGATGCGCGAATCCCTGCTGCCGGTCGACCGGCCTTTTGACGAGGGCGAGATCGAAGCGGCCGCATCGCTGGTGCTGGAGACCGCCGAGCAGCGCCAGCCGGGCGAACCTGCCATCGCGATCACCAGCGTCGAATCCGGCCCCCGCAGCAAGCTGCGGCTGGCGCTGATCAACGACGACATGCCGTTCCTGGTCGATTCGATCTCCGCACAGGTTGCAGAGTTCGGCCTCTCGATCGACCGGCTGGTCCACCCCGTGCTCCGGGTCGAGCGCGATGCGCAAGGCAAGCTGGAAGACCTCCCCGGCAAGGGGGGCAGCGCCCCGCGCGAATCGATGATCTTCCTCGAAACCGACCATGCCGACGATGGCGTGCAGGGCGAGCTGGAGCAGGCGCTCACCGCGACGCTCGCCGATGTGCGCGCCGCGGTCGCCGACTGGGAGGCGATGCGCAAGGCGATGCAGCACGACGCGACCAACCTTGCCGACAAGGAAGGCTCCGCGCTGCTCGACTGGCTGAGCGGCGGGATGCTGACCCAGCTGGGCCATCTGGTCCGCCATGCCGACGGTCGCGAGGAAAACACGCTGGGCATCTGCCGCGCCAGCGCGCGCGAAATCCTGGCCGACCAGTCCTACGCCCGCGCGTTCGACTGGTTCGACGATCCCGCCAACGCGACCGCGCGGATGCCGCTGATCGTCAAGGCCAACCGCGTTTCCAACGTCCACCGCCGGGTCCCGCTGGACCTGTTCCTGGTGCCGATCCGCGAAGGCGGCAAGGCCGAGGGGAAGACCGTCGCGATCTCGATCCATGCCGGGATCTGGACCAGCGCCGCGCTGACCACCGATCCGCACGCGGTGCCGCGCCTGCGCCGCCAGCTGGGCGAGCTGATGGACCAGCTCGAATTCGATCCGGGCGGCCATGCGGGCAAGGCGCTGGTCCACGCGCTGACCGCGCTGCCGCACGACCTGCTGATCGGCTTCCGCGACGAGGACGTGCGCCGGATCGCGACCACCACGATGACGCTCAACGATCGCCCCCGCCCCCGCGTGGCGGTGGTCGAGGCCCCGCTCGCGCGGCACCTGTTCGCCTTCGTGTGGCTGCCGCGCGACATGATGTCGACCGAGGTGCGCCACCAGATCCAGGCCCTGCTGGAAGACCAGACCGGCTCCACCCTGCTCGACTGGAGCGTGGAGATCGAAGGCGGCGCGCTCGCGCTGCTGCGCTTCGTGCTCGATTTCCGCGAAAGCACCACCGCCTATCGCGAGGAAGACATGCAGGCGCGGGTGCAGGAGATGCTGCGCGGCTGGTCCGAAGCGGTCGAGACCGAGCTCGCCAAGGCCTTCGAGGGCAAGGACGCGGAATTGCTGGCTCAGCGTTACGCGGACAACTTCCCCAGCTTCTACCGTGCCGATAGCGGCGCGGGCGAGGCCGCGCTCGACATTGCGCGGATGCGCGATCTGGCGAGCCACGCGGGCGAGAGCGGCGATGACGCGCCCGACGAACGCGGGGTCCGCCTGCGCCGCAGCGAGGCCCAGCACGGCGGCAACCTGCGCCTCAAGATCTATCAGCACGAAGGCACGCTGCCCTTGTCGGAAGCGGTGCCCGCGCTGGAGAATTTCGGGCTCAAGACGATCAGCGAAGTGCCCACGCTGCTGGACGGCGGGGCGCTGGGCGCGATCCACGATTTCAACTGCGACCTAGGCCCCGGAGTCGACCCGGCGGAGCTGCTGGCCCGCGCGGAGCCGATCGAAACCGCGATCGCGGCGGTGCTCAACGGCCATGCCGAAGACGACGCGTTCAACCGCCTGGTGCTCAGCGTGGGGCTGGATGCGCGCGAGGCGGAATGGTTGCGCGCGATCTATCGCTACCTGCGCCAGACGGGGATGAGCTTCACGATCTACACCGTGGTCGATGCGCTGGCGAAGGCCCCCGCGGTGACCCGCGCGCTGATCGACCTGTTCGTCGCCCGCCACGACCCCGCTTTCGAGGGCGATCGCAAGACGGCCGAAAAGACCGCGCAATCCGCGATCAAGGACGGGTTGCAGAACGTCGCGGCGATCAACGACGACCGGCTGCTGCGGCTCTATCGCAGCGTGATCGAGGCGATGCTGCGGACCAATGCCTTCGCGCTGCATCCCGGGATCGCGCTGTCGTTCAAGTTCGATTCGGAAAAGGTGCCGGGCCTGCCCAAGCCGATCCCGTATCGCGAGATCTTCGTCTATTCGCGCCGGGTCGAAGGCATTCACCTGCGCGCCGGCCCGGTCGCGCGCGGCGGCCTGCGCTGGTCCGACCGGCGCGACGACTTCCGCACCGAAATCCTCGGCCTGATGAAGGCGCAGCGGGTCAAGAACGCGGTCATCGTGCCGACCGGCGCGAAGGGCGGCTTCTATCCCAAGCAGCTGCCCGACCCCGCGTATGATCGCGATGCGTGGGCCGCCGAAGGCAAGGCGAGCTACCAGATCTTCATCCGTTCGCTGCTGTCGATCACCGACAACATCATCGAGGACGAGGTGGTTCACCCCGAAGGCATCCGCATCCTCGACGAGGCGGACCCCTATTTCGTGGTTGCGGCGGACAAGGGCACGGCAAGCTTCTCCGATGTTGCCAACGCGATCGCGGAAAGCGCGGACTTCTGGCTCGACGATGCCTTCGCCAGCGGCGGCAGCCACGGTTACGACCACAAGGCGATGGGCATCACCGCGCGCGGCGCGTGGGTCTCGGTCCAGCGGCACTTCCGCGAAATGGGCGTCGATGTGCAGAGCGATCCGGTGAAGGTCGTGGGCTGCGGCGACATGTCGGGCGACGTGTTCGGCAACGGCATGCTGCTGTCCAGATCGATCCGGCTGGTCGCCGCGTTCGACCACCGGCACATCTTCATCGACCCCGATCCCGACCCCGAGGCAGGCTGGCAGGAACGCAAGCGGCTGTTCGACCTGCCCCGCTCCAGCTGGGACGATTACGCCAAGGAACTGATCTCGAAGGGCGGCGGGGTGTACCCGCGCACCGAGAAATCGATCACCCTGTCGAAGGAAGCACGCTCCGCACTGGGCGTCGAACAGGTCGAGTTCGATCCCGAATCGCTGATCTCGGCGATCCTCAAGGCGCCTGCCGACCTGCTCTGGTTCGGCGGCATCGGCACCTATGTGAAGGCCGAGAGGGAGAACAACATCCAGGTCGGCGACCCCGCGAACGACGCGCTGCGCGTCAATGGCGAAGACCTGCGGGTGAAGGTGATCGGCGAAGGTGCCAACCTCGGCGTCACGCAGGCAGGGCGGATCGAATTCGCGCTGAACGGCGGGCGGCTCAACACCGACTTCATCGACAATTCGGCGGGCGTCGACTGCTCGGACAACGAGGTCAACATCAAGATCGCGCTCGCCGCAGCACGCCGCGCGGGCGAATTGTCGGAGGAGGAACGCAACACCCTGCTGTCCGAAATGACCGCCGAGGTTGCCGCGATCGTTCTGGAAGACAATCGCCTCCAGGCGCTCGCCGTGTCGATCGCCGAACAGGGCGGAGAGCAGGCGACCGCATCGACCATCCGCCTGATCGAGACGCTGGAAGATGCCGGCATGCTCGACCGGCGGACCGAGGGCATCGGCGAGAACGAGGTCTTCACCCGCCGCGCGGGCGAAGGCATCGGCCTGACCCGGCCCGAACTCGCGGTGCTGCTGTCGAGCAGCAAGCTGACCCTGCAGGACGCGATCGAGGCGGGCACGCTGGCCAGCGATCCGGAGATGGAAAGCACGCTGTTCACCGCCTTCCCCACCCCGCTGCGCACGCGCTTTGCCGAACAGATCCGCCAGCACCGCCTGCGCAACGAGATCATCGCGACCGCGCTCGCCAACCGGATCGTCAACCGGATGGGCATGGTCCATCCGTTCGAACTGGCGGAGGAGGAGGGCGTCGGCCTGCACGAAGTCGCGAGCGCCTTCGTCACCGCCGACCGGCTGTTCGACGTGACCGCGATCTGGGACGCGCTGGACGAGGCGGAGATGCCCGAAGACGCGCGCCTCAACCTGTTCGACCGGGTGGCGATGGCAATGCGGATCCAGATGGCCGACGCGATCCGGGTGTGCGGCGACACCGCCAGCCCGAGCGCGATCGTCGAGGATCTGCGGCCCACGCTCGACATCTTGTCGCAGGGCACGGTCAACCTGCTGGGGGCGGAAAGCCGCCAGCGCTCCGCCCGGATGCGTGCCGAATTCGCCAAGGCGGGCGCACCGGAGGATATCGCGGCCGCGGTCGCCCACCTGTTCGACCTTGACGGCGGGATCGGCCTCGCGAAACTTGCCAAGGATCTCGACATCGACCCGCGCGAGCTCGCCCGGGCGTTCACCGGTCTGGGCGGCGAACTGGGCCTCGACTGGGCGCAGGGCACCGCTGCGCTGATGAGCCCGTCCGACGTGTGGGACCGTCTGCTGGTCGCCGGGCTCGCCCGCGATTTCCAGCATATGCGGCTGGAATTCCTGCGCCGCATGTTCGCGCAGGACGGCGATCAGGCAGGCGATCCGGCGGCAATCGTCGCCGCGTGGCTCGAACGGCACGAGGCAGCGGTGCGCCAGTTCCGCTCGATCATCCGCCGCGCGCAGGCGCAGAACCCGGTCGCGCCCGCCACGCTGGCGCAGATCGCCAGCCAGGCGCGCAACCTGCTGGGCCGGTAAGGGGAGCGAGGGGATGAGCTTTGCGGATGTCCTGATCGTGGGCGGTGGCCACGGCGGCGCGCAGGCGGCGCTGGCGCTGAGGCAGCGCGGCTTCGAAGGCCGCATCACGATCGCCACCCGCGAAGCTTTTCCGCCCTACGAGCGGCCGCCGCTGTCCAAGGATTACCTCGCGGGCGAGCGCCCCTTCGAGAAGATCCTGATCCGCCCGGAAAGCTTCTGGGCGGAGCGCAAGATCGAAATCCGCACCCGCACTGCGGTGGTGGCGATCGATCCGCAGGCGCGATCGGCCGAACTGGGCGATGGCAGCACGCTCGATTACCACACGCTGATCTGGGCCGCGGGCGGCGATCCGCGGCGCCTGCCGTGCGACGGCGCGGATCTGGACGGGGTCCATTCGATCCGCACGCGCGGCGATGTCGACCGGATTCGCGCACAGCTGGGCGGCGGGGTCAAACACGTCGCGGTGATCGGCGGCGGCTATATCGGGCTGGAAGCGGCAGCAGTGTTCCGCAAGCTGGGCCTGCCCGTCACCGTGATCGAGCGGGAGGACCGCGTGCTCAGCCGGGTGGCCGGGCCGGACCTGTCCGGCTTCTACGAGGCCGAGCACCAGCGGCAGGGCGTCGAGCTGCTGCTGGGCCACAATGTCGAATGCCTGCTGGGCGACGATCAGGGCCGGGTACGCGCGGTGGCGATCGAATCGGGCGATGGCAACCGCAGCGAGGTGGAAGCCGATCTGGTGATCGCCGGGATCGGCATCGTCCCCGCAGTCGGCCCGCTGCTGGCGGCGGGCGCGGCAGGCACCAATGGCGTCGATGTCGACGATTTCTGCCGCACCACGCTGGACGATACCTATGCGATCGGCGACTGCGCGGCGCATTCCAATCCCTATGCCGACAACCGGGTGATCCGCCTCGAATCGGTCCAGAACGCGACCGACATGGCCAATACCGTGGCCAAGCACATCACCGGCGAGCCCGAGGCGTACAACACCGTTCCGTGGTTCTGGTCCAACCAGTACGATCTCCGGTTGCAGACGGTCGGCTTCTCCCGCGACGACGATGATACGGTGCTGCGCGGCGATCCGGACAGCCGCAGCTTCTCGATCGTGTACCTGCGCGAAGGCCGCGTGGTCGCGCTCGACTGCGTCAACGCCACGCGCGACTATGCGCAGGGGCGACGGTTGATCGAGGCGCGCAGCGAGCCCGATCTCGAAGCGCTCGCCGATCCCGAGGTGGCGCTGAAGTCGCTGCTTTAGGCACCTCACTCACGATATAATCGTCACCCCGGACTTGATCCGGGGGCCCGCTACCTTTGAGAACGCCGCACGAAGAAAGCGGGATCCCGGATCAAGTCCGGGATGACGGGACGGGGGCGGTGTGCATGAGCCGCGCCGCCGCCCACTGTGCCGCCTCCGCCACCACCGGATCGGGGTCGCTCAGCAGCGGCTCGACCTGCGCCAGCAGCGCCCCCTCCCCGCTATTGCCCGCCGCGATCAGGCAGTTGCGCACGAAGCGGTCGCGCCCGATCCGCTTGATCGGCGACTTGCTGAACAGGGCGCGGAAGCCCGCATCGTCCAGCTGCAACAGGTCGGCGAGCGCCGGGCGCACCAGTTCGGCGCGCGGCAGAAAGGCGCGGTTGGCCGCTGCACTGCTCGCGAACTTGTTCCACGGGCACACGCTCAGGCAATCGTCGCAGCCATAGATGCGGTTGCCCATCGCCTCGCGGAATTCCTCAGGGATAGGCCCGTGATGCTCGATCGTGAGGTAGGAGATGCAGCGCCGCGCATCGATCGTGTAAGCGTGGGGGAAGGCGTTGGTCGGGCAGGCGTCCTGACACGCGCGGCACGATCCGCAGCGGTCTTCGTGCGGGCCGTCGGGCGTGAATGGCAGCGTGGTGTAGACCGCGGCGAGGAACAGCCAGCTGCCATGTTCCATGCTGACCAGATTGGTGTGCTTGCCCTGCCAGCCGAGCCCCGCGCGCTGCGCCAGCGGCTTTTCCATCACTGGCGCGGTGTCGACGAACAGCTTCATCCGCGTCTCGCCCAGCCCGCGCTTCTCGGTCTCGGCGACCAGCCAGCGCGCGAGCGCCTTGAGCGCTTTCTTGAGCACGTCGTGATAATCCTGCCCCTGCGCGTAGACCGATATGCGCGCGCGGTCTTCCGGCTCGGCCGCGTTCAGCGGATTGTCCGCCGGGGCGTAGTCCGCCCCCAGCGCGATCACGCTGCGCGCCTCGGGCCACATGCCCTGCGGGCCGCTGCGCACCGAGGGATCGCGCTCCATCCAGCCCATCGACCCGTGGTGGCCCGCCTCCAGCCATGCAGACAGCCGCTCGGCCATGCGCGGGTCGTCATGCGCGTCGGCAAAGCCGATGGTGGCAAAACCCAGCTCGCGCGCCTTTTCGACGAGCTCGGTTTGCAGTTGGTCGATTTCAGAGCGTTCGCTCATCGACGGGCTTGCTCCTTCATGCGGACCACGGCACGCTCTGCGGTGATGACCGACCTGCTAGACCAAGCGCCCGCCAGCGACAAACCTCTCGAAAGCCACGACTATGCGATCGAGGCGCGCGGACTGGTCAAGCGCTTCGGCGAGACGCTGGCGGTGAAGGGCGTGGACCTGACCGTGCCGCGCGGGGCGATCTACGGCATCCTCGGCCCCAACGGCGCGGGCAAGACCACCACTTTGCGCATGATCCTCGGCATTATCGACCCCGACGAAGGCGTCCGGCGCATCTTCGGCGAGGATCGGCCGCAGCGGATCGCGCGGCGGATCGGCTACCTGCCCGAGGAACGCGGGCTGTACCCGGCGATGAAGGCCCCCGACGCGATCGCCTTCATGGGGTCCTTGCGCGGCCTGCCCCGCGCCGAGGGCCGCAAGCGCGGGATCGCGATGATGGAGGAGTACGGCCTCGGCCACGCGGTCGACAAGAAGATCAAGGAGCTGAGCAAGGGCATGGCGCAGACCGTCCAGTTGCTCGGCACGCTGGTGCACCGGCCCGAACTGGTGATTCTGGACGAGCCGTTTTCCGGCCTCGACGCGATCAACCAGGGCAAGCTGGAAGGGCTGATCCGCCAGCTGGCAGCCGATGGCACCACGGTGATCTTCTCGACCCACGTGATCCACCATGCGGAACGCCTGTGCAGCGATGTCGCGATCATCGCGGGCGGGCAGGTGCCCTATGCCGGATCGGTCGAGGTCGCGCGCGACCGGCTGCCGCCGCAGGTGCGACTGGAGACGAAAAACGAGAGCGGCGCGTGGCGCAACGCCCTGCCCGCCAGCGCCACGCGCGATGGCGACGCGTGGATCTTCGAAGTGCCCGACACCGGGATCGAGCCGCTGCTCCGCGCGCTGATCGAAGGCGACGCAGGCATCCGCTCACTCTCGATCGAGCGCGCCGGACTGCACGACGCCTTCGTCCAGATCGCCGGCGAGGCCGCAGCCGAGGCGATGCGAAGCGATGCCCCCCCTGAGGAGATTGCGGCATGAGCAGTTCGGCACGTCTCTCCCTGTGGCAGGCAGCATGGGTCATCGCGCGGCGCGACTTTACCGCGATCGTGTTCAGCAAGGTGTTCCTGCTGTTCCTGATCGGCCCGCTGTTCTTCCTCGGGATTTCGGCAGGCGGCGGCTATGTCGGCGCGATGGCGGCGGACAGCGCGGACGAGCCGCAGCTCGCCGTCGCGTTCACGCCCGATGCCAATGCGGCGATCGAAAGAGTGCGCGACGAGCTGGAGCCGCTGGTCGGAATGCCCGAGGTAACGCTGGTCGATCAGGCCGACGGGGCCGATCCGCGCGCGCTGCTGGAGGATGAGGACCGCAATCTGCTCGGCGTGCTGTCGGGCAGCCTGGCCGATCCGATGCTGACCGGCCCGAAGGAAGACGTCGAGCGGTGGGAGGGCGAAGTCGCCATCATGGTCGGCGCGGCGCGCGGCGAAGCGATCCCGCAGGCGAGAATCGAGATCGACATGACCGACGGCGCGATCAACCGCCAGACCGCGCAGGATGCGACCGCGCGCGCAGGGATCGTGATGCTGTTCATGCTAACGATCTTCCTTGCAGGCATGGTCCTGTCCAACCTGGTCGAGGAGAAGGGCAACAAGATCATCGAGATCCTTGCCGCGGCGATCCCGATGGATGCGGTGTTCGTGGGCAAGCTGTTCGCGATGCTCGGCGTCAGCCTGGTCGGGCTGACCGTGTGGGGCGCGGCCGCCGGGGTGATCCTGATTCTGGGAGCGGGCGCTCTGCCCGTAATCCCGCCGCCCGCGGTCGGCTGGCCGCTGTTCTTCGCGCTGTTCGTGATCTATTTCGCGATGGCCTACCTGCTGATCGGGTCGGTGTTCCTCGCAGTCGGCTCGCTCGCGCCGACGGTGCGCGACGTGCAGACGGTCAGCATGCCTGCCACGATCCTGCAGCTGGTGATCTTCTTCCTCGCCAATTTCGCGGTCGGCCAGCCCGGCTCCGCGCTGGAGATCTTCGCCGCGATCTTCCCGCTGTCGAGCCCGTACATGATGGTTGCGCGCGCAGCGAAGGAAGGCGTCATGTGGTGGCACCTCGCCGCGATCGCGTGGCAGGTGCTGTGGGTCGCGATCTTCGTGAAGATCGGCGCCAGCCTGTTCCGCGCCAAGGTGCTCAAGTCGGGCACCGCCGGGCGGGACAAGGGCGCGAGGCGCAGGGGCCTGCTGGGGTTGTTCGGCGGCACCGCCAATCAGTCCTGATTAGGAACCTACCTTGACTTGAGCGGCAGGTTGGGCAGGATGCTCTTACGTCACGGTGCGCCCATGCAGGCACGCCGGACGCGAGAGAGGAATGCCCATGGCTACCATCGCCCAATCCCCCGCTGGCACGCACCAGTGGAGCCGATCGCCCAGCCCGCATGAAGCGCTGGAGGCGCACTACGCGGCCAATCCGGACACGCGCCCACCGCATCCGCACAAGTGGGACACCAGCCGCAGCGACATCTATTTCGAGAATCGGTGGGAGCCGATCTTCAAGGAGATGCGCGCGGCGGGCCCGGTGCATTACATCCCCGAAAGCCCCTTCGGCCCCTACTGGTCGGTGGTCGGCCACAAGGCGGTCCAGCATACCGAGGCGCTGCCCGACATCTTCTCCTCGAGCTGGGAATATGGCGGCATCACCATCCTCGACGATCTGCCCGACATTCCCGAAGAAGAGCGGATGCGGCTGCCGATGTTCATCGCGATGGACCGGCCCAAGCATACCGGCCAGCGCAAGACCGTGGCCCCCGCCTTCACCCCGGCGGAGATGAAGCGGCTGGAAGACGACATCCGCCAGCGCACCGGCGAAACGCTGGACGCGCTGCCGCGTGGCCAGGTGTTCGACTGGGTCAACACCGTCTCCATCCCGCTGACCACCGGAATGCTGGCGATTTTGTTCGACTTCCCGTGGGAAGACCGCGACCTGCTGACCCACTGGTCCGACTGGGCGGGCGACACCGAACTGGCGACCGTGCGCGCGCTCGACGAGACTCGGCGCGGGATGCTCCACGAGATGGCGGCCTATTTCCAGCTGCTGTGGGCCGAGCGGGCGCAGAAGGGCGAAGCGCCGGACCTGATCAGCCGGATGATCCATTCGCCTGCGATGAACCAGATGGAGCCGCAGGAATTCATGGGCAATCTGGTGCTGCTGATCGTCGGCGGCAACGACACCACGCGCAACACCATGAGCGGGATCGTGCATGCATTCGATCGCTTCCCCGACCAGCGCAAAGCTTTCGAGGAAGACGCGAGCCTGATCCCCAACGCGGTGCAGGAATGCATCCGTTACCAGACGCCCCTCAAGCACATGCGCCGCACCGCGACGCAGGATACCGAGCTGTTCGGCCAGAACATCGCGGCAGGCGACAAGGTGCTGCTGTGGTACAATTCGGCCAATCGGGACGAGAGCGTGTTCGAGGATGCCGAAAAGCTCGACATCACGCGCGAGAACGCCCGGCGACACCTCGCCTTCGGCTACGGCATCCACCGCTGCGTGGGCGCGCGGCTCGCCGAGCTGCAGTTGCGCGTGCTGCTGGAGGAGATGCACAAGCGCCGCCTGCGCGTGCACGTCGCGGGCGATGTGCAGCGGGTGCGCGCCAACTTCGTCGAGGGCTTCCGCAAGTTGGAGGTCGAGGTCACCGAGTTCTAGCAAGGCGGCGCATCCGGCGGCGCGCGGGCTTCGTATCTCCTTCAGCGTCCCTACATGGACACTATGCGAGAGAATGATGCCATGACCCGACCGACCGCCAATCGCCGCTCCGCACTCGCCCTGTTTGGGGGCGGTGTCGCCAGTCTCGCGCTTGTCGCCTGCGGGCGCAGCGCCGAGGCGAAGAGCTTCCCCGTCAGCCGCAGCGAAGCCGAATGGCGCAAGCGGCTGACCAAGGCCGAATTCTACGTGCTGCGCGAGGAAGGCACGGAGCGCGCCTACAGCTCTCCGCTCGACAAGGAAAAGCGCGCCGGGACCTTCGCCTGCGCGGGCTGCGGCAACGCGGTCTATTCGAGCAAGCACAAATACGACAGCGGCACCGGCTGGCCCAGCTTCTGGCAGCCGATCCGCAGCGGGGCGGTGGGCACCTCCACCGACTACAAGATCGGCGTGCCCCGCACCGAAGTACACTGCGCACGCTGCGGCGGGCATCTGGGGCATATTTTCAACGACGGCCCGCGGCCGACCGGCAAGCGCCACTGCATCAACGGCGTCGCGCTGGACTTCAAACCCGCCTAGTCGCGCACTTTCCACACGCGGAAGCTGGCAGGCGCACCGGTTTCGACCCTCTCCAGCCAGTCCGGCGCATCATCCGCCAGCAGCCGTGCGGCAAAGCTGCGCGCGCCGCCGCGCCGGGCGTACAGGTCGGGCTCGGCCAGATCGTCGCACAGCACCAGATAGTCCGCGCCATAGCTGCGCAGGATCGTGCGCGAGAGCTTGGGCTCGACCAGAAACGCGCCGATCACGTCGTGCATCGCCGCCTCGGCGCGATGGTGCCCGGTGGCGATCACGCTGTGTCCGGTTTCGAGCAGCACGCTCGGCCCGATATCGAGCGGGGCGAAGACCGTGCCCTTCGGCAGTGCATTCAGGCGCGCGGCGCTGGCCTGCAGGTCGCACGAACTCTCGACGATACCGGCGGCCTGCGTTCCGGCCGCCTCGCCGCCGACCTGCGCGGTGAGGCGGGGTGCGGGCGGCGCGCTCGAGGCGAGGTTCTCCGCCAGCGCGACCGGGGCCATCGGCAACAGCGCGAGCAGGGTCGCCACGCCGACCGCGATCTTGGGAGTCGGCTTGCGCGCAGTACGCAGGCGGTGCAGCGCCTCGCCCAGCAGCCAGGCGAGCGGAACCGTCGCCAGCAGGGATGCGAACGCGAGCGAGCGCGAAACCAGCAGGCCCAGCGCCAGCGTGCCTGCAAACAGCAGCACGAACTCGCCCAGCTGCGCGCGCTGTGGCAGCGGGGCGCGCAGCCACAGCCGCACCGCAACCGCGAAGGCGAGCGCGAGCTGGAGCAGCGCCGGTATGATCGTGGCGGTCTGATCCCATACCGGGCGCCCCTCGATCACGTTGACGTACCAGTAATCGTGTACCAGCGGGTCGAGCGAGCCGAACGGCGTGGTCAGGCACTCGGGCGAGGCTGCGCCGAACAGGGCGACGCCGCCTGCGCCGATCGCTCCCAGCGCGCCGAGCACCGCGATCGGCGGCAGCGGGCGCGCATGGCTCAGCACACTGGTGCCGAGCGCGACGACGAGGAAAAACCCCAGATGCGCCGGGGTGATCGCGTCGCAATATTGCGCAGCCTGCGGCCAGCCCCGGGTCGCGAGATAGAGCACGATCAGCCCGCCTGCGAGCGCCTGCAGGTAATGGGTCAGGCCAAGGCGCGTCGACGGATCGCGCAACCAGCGCAGCGCGAGGATCGCACCCACCAGTGCGGCCAGCGGCAGCCCCTCAATGGAAATCATCAGGCCACTCGCCATCGCAAGCCCCGCGACGATCGGCCCGCGCGGGTTGTCGCGTTGCGACAGGCCCCAGAAGGCGGCGGCGAAGCAGGCGATCTGCCAGCCATGATGGTCGATCCGCAAAGGTTGGAACTGATACGAGAGCAGCGGCATCATCCCTGCGACCAGTACCGCCCACCCGCCCGTCTCACGCCCGAACAGGCGGATCGCGACCGGCGCGACGAACGCCATCGCGACCAGCAGGGTCAGCAGCGGCACCGCAATCAGGGCCACGCCTTCGGCAGCGCTTTGCCCGACCAGCGGGGTCAGGGCGCCGATGACCAGCGCCAGCGGAATGTCGACCAGCCGCGACCAGTGCATCGGCACCTCGCGCAAGGGATCGATCCGGTGCTGGTCGAGATCGAACCAGCCCTGTCCGCCCAGCAGATCGCGCACCTGCACGAGGCGCAGGATGTCGTCGGGATCGGGAAACTGCCAGTGCGCGATGCGCCCGGCCGATACCAGCAAGAGAATGAGCGCGAGCAACGCCCACATCCGCACGATATGCGGCATATCGGCAAAGCTTGGGCGCGGCAGGCTGGTGCCCGCACTAGGCGAGCGCACGAAACACCACCACGTTGCGCAGCCACCAGGTGAGCGCGAAGCTGAGCACGATTGCAACCAGCTTGCCCGCGCGCGGATCGATCGACAGCGCCTGCGCTGCGGCGACGGTGCCGGTAGTCAGCGCCAGCCCGGCGAGTGCGGAGACGACGAACAGCACCTTCTGGCGCGTGCGCGCGATCCCGCTCTGTGCAACGCGCCCGGTAAAGACCGCGCGGCTCGAGAGCAGCCAGTGCGCGAGGATGCCCAGCGTATAGCCCGCCGCCGACGCAGGCGTTGCGGCGAGGCCCAGCGCCATCAGGCCGAGGAAGGAACCCATATCGACCGCCAGCGCCCCCACGCTTGCGAGCAGGTAGCGCAGGATCGTCAGATCGCTCAGCCGGTGCAGCATGGCCTGCATGTGCGTGCCCTTCCCAGTATCTCGTCAGGCGGCGCGGCGCTTGTCGGCGTCGCTTTCGCCATCCTCGACGATGCGGGTCGGCACGTCGCGCATCGAGTTGAGCGCGGCGGCCTGATCGGTCGTCACGGATTCGCGGGCAGGCAGCGCCTTGTCCGCGCCCTCGTCGCCCGCTTCGTGGTATTCGGCATCCTCGTTGACGCACCAGATGTCGTAGACGCGCGCGCCGGCGAGGATGTTCTCGACCGTCAGCATCGCGGTCATCATCGCGTGATCCTGGTTGTTGTAGCGGTGCATGCCGTTGCGCCCGACAAGGTGAAGCGTCGGATATTTCGCCTCCAGCTCGCCGCGCATCGCGGCGACATTGGCGGCGTAATCCTCGTCATAGACGGGATAGGCCTTTTCCTGCCGAACGACCGCGCCGCCCTTGACCTTCTTCGGGTCGAGCAGGCCGAGCACCTTCATCTCGGTGGTCGCCAGCTCGATCAGGTCGGCATCGTCCATCGACCACAGCCCGTCGCCTTCGAAGCAGAAATATTCGAGGCCGACGCAGGCCATCTTTTCGTCCGGGATCATCTCGGGCGACCAGCTGCGGAAGTTCTGCACACGGCCGACCTTCACCTTGCTGTCGTGAATGTAGATCCAGTTGTCGGGGAACAGGTCTTCCCCCTCCACCATCAGCGCGACGGTCAGGAAGTCGCGGTAGCGCAGATTGCTGCCGTTCCAGCTGGTCTCGGGCAGCGGATGCAGCCGCGCGCCAAGCTCGCGCATCGGCGCGGAGCTGATCGCGTGGGCGGCGTTGACGACGATCTTCGATCCGTCCTTGCCCACCGCGCTCATCCGCCAGCCGCCCTCGCCATCGCTGGCGAGCTGTTCGAGGCCATGGCCCATAATGACCTGCCCCCTCCCGCTGGCGATAATCTTGTCGCGCGCGGCTTCCCACATCATGCCCGGGCCCTGGCGCGGATAGCGGAAGCTTTCGAGCAGGGTCTTGGCCTGCATCCCGTCATTGGGTTTCTTGTTCAGGCCGAGGCTGCGCTTCAGCCCGTCGACCACCGCGCCCATCAGCGAAAGCCCCTTGATCCGCTGCGCCGCCCAGTCCGCGCTCATCTCGTCGCAGGGCATGCCCCACACCTTCTCGGTATAGGTCTTGAAGAAGATCGAATAGAGCTTTTTGCCGAACTGGTTGGTGGTCCAGTCCTCGAAGCTCTTCACATCGCGGTTGGGGAAGGCACGCGCCCACAGGTAGCTGGCCATGCACATGGTCGAGCGCCACAGGCCGAGGTTACGCAGCGCCTCGAACGCGCGCAGCGGGTAGGAGTAGAACTTGCCCTCGTAATAGATGCGGCTCATCCGCGGGCGCTCGATGAAGTCGTCGGGCAGTATCTCGTTCCACAGGTCGACGACCTGCTGCGACTTGGAGAAGAACCGGTGCCCGCCGATATCGAAGCGATAGCCCTCATGCTCCACGGTGCGGCTGATGCCGCCCACGTAGGTCTGGTCCTTCTCGATGATGGCCACGCTCTTGCCCGCCTTGGTCAGCAGGTAGCCTGCGGTGAGCCCTGCGGGGCCTGCACCGATGATAGCCACGTCTACATCGATTGACGGGACATTGAGAGCTGGTCGGTTCGCTTCGGTCATCAGACCCCCCGGTTGCGGTTCGCTTGACCGGGGAGTGAAGGAAATTGGTTAGGGAGCCGTAAACGAAAGCCCTGGCCGCGCGGCCACGCTATTCGAGAATTTCGAGCATCCGATCATAGGCAGGGCGCCAGTTTCCGCCCCATTCGGCCAGCCATTCCTCACTGTAATAGGTCGAGGCGTAGCGTGCGCCGTCGTCGCACAGCAGCGTGACGATGCTGCCGGTCTGCCCGGCGGAGGCCATTTCCTCGATCAGCTGAAGGCAGGCGAACAGGTTGGTGCCGGTCGATCCGCCGACCTTGCGGCCCAGCGTCTTCGACAGGGCGAACATCGCGCCGATCGAGTCGGCATCCTGAACCGCGATCATCCGGTCGATCACGCCCGGCTCGAAGCTGGGTTCGACCCGCGCCCGCCCGATCCCCTCGATCCGGCATTCGCAGCGACCGTCCAGCGTCTCGACCGCGCGGTCGGCGTAGTGGCGATGGAAGACCGAGCCTGCGGGATCGGCGACGCACAGCTGCGTCGGGCGGCGCTGATACCGGATATAGCGGCCCAGCGTGGCCGACGTGCCGCCGGTGCCCGCGCCGCACACGATCCACGTGGGATCGGGATGATCCTCCTCGCTCATCTGCGAGAAGATGCTTTGCGCGATGTTGTTGTTGCCGCGCCAGTCGGTCGCCCGCTCGGCGTAGGTGAACTGGTCGAGGTAATGCCCGCCGGTCTCCGCCGCGAGCCGCTCCGATTCCGCGTAGACCATGCCCGGATCTTCGACCGGATGAATCTGCCCGCCGTAGAACCGGATCTGCTCCAGCTTCGCCTCGGCGGTACTAGCAGGCACCACCGCGATGAACGGCAGGTCGAGCAGTTTGGCGAAATAGGCTTCGGAGACCGCGGTCGAGCCCGAGGACGCTTCGATCAGCGTGGTGCCCTCGCCGATCCAACCGTTGCACAGCCCGTAGAGGAACAGCGACCGGGCGAGCCGGTGCTTGAGGCTGCCCGTGGGGTGCGAGCTTTCGTCTTTCAGATAAAGCTCGATCCCCCGGCAATGCGGCAGCGGCACACGGATCAGGTGCGTATCGGAGGAGCGGTTGTAGTCCGCTTCGATCAGGCGGATTGCGCGGTTGAGCCATGTTTCCCGGGTCATGCGCGCGCCTGTGCGGCATGCGCATGGCGAGGGCAAGGCCTCGGCAATGGTGCGGGTGGTGGGACTCGAACCCACACGTCCAGAGGACAGGGGATTTTAAGTCCCCGGCGTCTACCATTCCGCCACACCCGCGCAGCCGGAGCGGGCGCGAATAGCCGTGTTTTGCTGTTATGGCGAGCGCCCGATGCGTCTCGGGCGAGGTCCGGGCGATCAGTCCGGATTGAGCGCGTTGCGCATTTCCTTGCCGGGCTTGAAATAGGGCACGCGCTTGGCCGGCACGTCGACCGCTTCGCCGGTGCGCGGGTTGCGCCCGGTGCGCGCTTCGCGTTCACGGGTGGAGAAGGCGCCGAAACCGCGCAGTTCGATCCGTCCGCCCTCGGCCAGACGCTGGGCGATCTCCTCGAAGAAGATGTCGACGACCTGCTCGACTTCCTGAGCGCGCAATTCGGGGTTGTCCTGCGCAAGCTTCTGCAAAAGCTCGGATCTGATCATGCCTCGCGCCTCCCGTCTAAAGCGTGCCCGGCCGGTTCACCCGCGAATGCGTCCCGGCTCTTCAATACGATGACCCTAATGTCGGGCCTTCGTGGCAAAACCGGTCCGATTTTGCAATGCACCAACATGATAAATGTGAATTTTAGTCCGACGAAGGGCACGTCGGGCCCATGGCCGGTCAGGCGTCGGCAGAGTCCAGCAGTTCGCGCGCGGACAGGCCCAGCCGGTCGAGCCGCTCGCGGATCGCGGGCCATTCGTCCTGCAGGAAGCCCTTGCGCTCCGCCGCGCGCAGTTTCGCCGCCGCGCCCTCGCGCACATACATGCCGACCCCGCGGCGCACCGCGATCAGGCCATCGGTCTGGAATTGCTGGAAGGCCTTGGCCACGGTCAGCGGGTTGGCACCATGCTCCGCCGCAAAGGCGCGGACCGAGGGAAGCATCTCCCCTTCCGCGAACACCCCGTCCAGGATGTTTGCCGCGATCAGATCGCGCAAACGCAGATAGACGGGTCGCTGGGAGGTGGGGCCGGTGTTCGCCATGGTGGTTCAGTGACATAACACAGCGGGTCGGGTCAAGGTTCCTGCGCGCCGCGCGCCGCGCGCTTGTTCAGCGCAGAATCAGACATGCAGGCGTCACTTGGGCTTCACACGGCGGTTTTGCACGCTAGGGTGCGCGCCATAATGGGCCGGAGAAGAGGCGGCCCGACAGATTCTTCGGGGAAGCAACTACATGAAAGACATGGCTTTGTGGAACGAGGGCGACTGGATCGCCGCGATCGCTGCCGTAATCCTGACAGCGTTTCTGGTGGTGGGCGCGCTTGCCATCACCAGGCCCAAAGAAGAGGTCCTCGGACATCCCAAGGGCCTCTACGTTCTGTTCTTCGCCGAGATGTGGGAGCGTTTCTCCTATTACGGCATGCGCGCCCTGCTGGTGCTCTATCTCGTCAAGCACTGGCTCTATTCCGATGGCGGAGCGAGCCTGATCTACGGGGCCTATACCAGCCTCGTCTACATCACCCCGGTGCTCGGCGGCTGGCTCGCCGACAAGTATCTCGGTCAGCGCAAGGCCGTGCTGTACGGCGCCGTCCTGCTGACGGCGGGGCACTTCTTCATGGCGTTCGAGGGCGATGGGTCGGGCTATGCCAACGATCCCGCGCTCAACATCTTCTGGCTGGCGCTGGCGCTGATCATTGTCGGATCGGGCTTCCTGAAGGCCAATATCTCGGTGATCGTCGGTCAGCTCTATCCGCGCACCGACGTGCGCCGCGACTCGGCCTACACGATCTTCTACATCGGGATTAACCTCGGCGCGGCCGCCGGTACGATTATCGCGGGTTACCTGGGTGAAACGATCGGCTGGGCCTACGGCTTCGGCGCGGCGGGTATCGGCATGCTGCTGGGCCTCGTCGTGTTCGTCCTCGGCAAGCCGCTGCTTCGCGGCCAGGGCGAACCTCCCTCGATCCAAAAGCTCGCGAGCAAGGTTGCTGGCATCAAGCTGGAATGGGTGCTGTACATTGTCGGCCTCGTTGGCGTGGCGATCATCTGGGCGCTCATCCAGTTCCAGGAAGCGGTCGGCTGGATCCTGCTGGCTTCGGGAATCTTGCTGCTCGGCTACGTGCTGCAGCAGGCACTCTACCGTCTCGAAGACAATACCGGTGGCATCAGCGCAGGATCGACCAAGCCGGTCTTCTTCGGCGGTGTGGTCGTCCTCCTCGTGACCGCGGCGGTCCTGTGGATCATGGGCGATGCTGGCTATGTCATCGGCGGTATCGGCGGCGCGATCGGCCTGCTGCTGGTCGTCGCGGCCTGCATCATGGAAGCGGGCAAATCGCGCAACGATGCGCGCGATCGCGTCTTCGCGATGATCTTCATCATCCTGCTGATGCCGTTGTTCTGGGGCCTGTTCGAGCAGGCAGGCGGTTCGGTGAACCTCTTCACCGATCGCTTCGTCGATCGCCAGGGCGTGCCGACCTCGCTGTTCCAGTCGATCAACCCGATCTACATCATCCTGCTCGGCCCGATTTTCGCGGCGCTGTGGCAGTTCCTCGGCAAGCGGGGCTGGGAACCCAACACCTACGCAAAAATGGGACTGGGCATCGTGCAGATGGGCCTCGCCTTCGTGGTGCTGGTCTGGGGTGCGAACGCCGCGGGTGCGGCGCTGGTGCCGGTGCTGTTCATCTTCCTGTTCTACCTGCTCTCGACCACGGGTGAGCTCTGCCTCAGCCCGGTCGGCCTGTCGGCGATCAACCGCCTTTCGGTGCGCCACATGGCCAGCCTGATGATGGCCGCGTTCTTCTTCGGCACCGCCGGGGGCAACTACGTGGCAGGCTTCATGGGTACGCTGATGGGCGAAGGCGGCGAAGGCGGCGAGATCACCCGTCAGGGCGCACTCGACGTGTACTGGAGCATGGGCCTGGTGGCAGCCGGCATCGGTGCCTTTGTCGTGTTGGTCAGCCCGCTGGTGAAGAAGCTGATGCATCTGGATACGCTGACCGACGACGACGTCGGCGACGATCTGGAAGGCCAGCGCGAAGGGCCGGGCGAGGCGCAGGGTGCGGGTATCCACCCGACCACGCGGCCTTCCCACTAAGTCGGCGCAGAGGGGGGAACGATGCGCACACGGACACTGATCGCAACCGCCTGCGCACTCGCGCTGGGGGCCTGTACGGGAATGGACGGCGGCACGGGGGGCGAGACGCGCAGCGCGTCCGCCGCCTCGCCGTCGGTCGGTGCGGACGGGGGCACTCCCTACGCCTCCACCTACCAGCGCTATCCGGGGCGGCCCACCGCGCTGGTCGGCGCGACCGTGTTCGACGGGGCGGGCAACCGGTTCGACAATGCGACCGTGCTGTTCCGCGATGGCGAAGTGGTTGAGGTGGGCACCGGGCTGCCGACCGACGGCTACGACGTGATCGACGGCACCGGCAAGTTCGTGACCCCCGGTGTGATCGACATCCACTCGCACCTCGGCGACTATCCCACGCCCTCCGTGCAGGCGCATAGCGACGGGAACGAGGCGACCAGCCCGACCACGCCCGAAGTCTGGGCCGAACATTCGGTCTGGCCGCAGGACCCGGGCTTCAGCCGCGCGCTCGCCAATGGCGGGGTCACCGCGCTGCAGATCCTGCCCGGCTCCGCCAACCTCACCGGCGGCCGCTCGGTCACGCTGAAGAACGTCGCCTCGCGCACCGTGCAGGGGATGAAGTTCCCCGGCGCGCCCTACGGCATGAAGATGGCCTGCGGGGAGAACCCCAAACGCGTCTATGGCAGCCGTGGACGGATGCCCTCCACCCGGATGGGCAACTTCGCGGTCAACCGGCAGATGTGGCTCGACGCGCGCGCCTATGCCGCGGGCGACCGCTCCAAGCGCGACCTCGCCAAGGAGACGCTGGCAGGCGTTCTCGACGGTGACATCCTGATCCACAACCACTGCTACCGCGCGGACGAGATGGCGCTGGTGATGGATATGGCCAAGGAGATGGGCTACAAGGTCACCGCCTTCCACCACGCGGTCGAAAGCTACAAGATCGCCGATCTGCTGCGCGAAAACGACGTGTGCAGCGCGATCTGGGCCGACTGGTACGGCTTCAAGATGGAAAGCTACGATGGCATCCGCGAGAACGCGGCGCTGCTGTGGAAGTCGGGTGCCTGCGTGGTGATCCACTCGGACGACGAGAACGGCATCCAGCGCCTGAACCAGGAAGCCGCCAAGGCGCAGGCCGCCGGGCGGCGCATGGGGCTCGACATTCCCGATGCCGACGTGGTCGGCTGGTTCACGCTCAACGCGGCCAAGGCGATGGGCATCGACAGAATGACCGGCAGCCTCGAACCCGGCAAAATGGCCGATGTGGTGCTGTGGAACGGCGACCCGCTGAGCGTCTATTCACGGCCAGAAAAGGTCTGGATCGATGGCGCGCTGCTCTATGATGCGCTCGATCGCAGCCGTCGCCCGGTGAGCGATTTCGAACTCGGCCAGCCCGGTGCGGGAGACGTCAAATGATCCGCCTCGCTCTGCTGGGCAGCGCCGCCGCGCTTGCTCTGGTTGCCCCTGCCACAGCGCAGGACTTCACCATCACCAACGCCACGGTCGCCACCGGCGACGGTTCCGAACCGGTCGAGAACGCCACCGTGGTGGTCCGCAACGGACGGATCGTCGCCGCGGGCGCGGGCGTCAGCGTGCCTGCGGGCGGAGAGGTGATCGACGGCACCGGCAAGTGGGTGACCCCGGGGATCTTCTCCGCAGTCACCGATCTCGGCCTGTCCGATGTCGACGGTGTGAGCGAGAGCAATGATACTGCGGCGGGCAATTCGCCCTTCAGCGCCGCGCTTGACGCGTCGACCGCGCTCAACCCCAATTCGCAGGACGTGATGGTCGCGCGGGCCGACGGGATCACCCGGGCGAGCGTTTCCACCCGCCCCTCCGCCTCGATCTTCGGTGGCCAGGGTGCGGTGATCGATCTGGGTGCCGATCCGGAGATGGTCACCCGTCCTCGTGCCTTCCAGCTGGTCGATCTGGGCGAAAACGGCGCACGCATTTCGGGCGGCAGCCGCACCAGCGCGCATGCGCTGCTGCGCAATGCCCTGCGCGAGGCGCAGTCCTACGGCGATCGCGCCGCCATCGGTGCCGCGACCGCGAGGCCTTCGGACACCAGCTTCGGTGACGACGTTCCGCTCGACCCGCGCCTCTCGGGCCGCGACAGCGAGCGGGCGGGCGACGTGCTGCTTACCCGCTTCGATGCGGCGGCACTGGTCCCGGTCGTCCGCGGCGAGCAGCCGCTCTACGTGGTGGCAGAGCGCGCTTCGGACATTCGCGAGGCGATCAGGCTGAAGCGGGCCTTCCCCCGGCTCGACCTCGTCATCCTCGGCGCGAGCGAGGGCTGGCTGGTCGCGAACGAGATCGCCGCCGCCAATGTGCCGGTGATCGCCGACCCGCTCGACGATCTGCCGACCGGGTTCGACCAGCTCGCCGCGACGCAGAGCAATATCGGGCGGATGCGCGATGCAGGCGTCACCGTCGCGATCGGGCGGATGAGCGGCGGGACCGGCGAACAGCCGCGCAACGCGCGCCAGTATGCGGGCAACCTCGTCGCGCTGTCGCGGGTGCCCGGAGCAACAGGCCTGACCTGGGGCGAGGCGCTGGCGACGATCACCTCGATCCCGGCGCGCATTTCCGGCTTCGGCGGGCGTCTGGGCACGCTCACCAGCAATGCCGCCGCCGATGTGGTGATCTGGGATGGCGACCCGCTGGAGGTGGGCACGGTGCCCGAAGCGGTGTTCATCGACGGCGTGCGCCAGCCGACCGACACCCACCAGTCGGGCCTGCGCGAACGCTATCGCGACCTGAACGAGGCTGATCTGCCGCAGGCTTACGACTGGTGAGGTTCGCGCTCGCCCTTGCGGCGCTGGCGCTTCCCTGCGCGGCTATTGCGCAGGATGACGCTACGACCGACCAGCCCGCGCACGACCTCGCTTGGCACAACCGTCAGCAGGCGGCGATTGCCGAGCTGAAGGCGGAGGATGGCTGGCAGGTGTTGCCCGGCGGGCTCAAGTGGCGTCGCCTCGCCGGGGACGGCAGCGGGCCGAAGCCGACGGTCGAGGATACGGTCACCGTGCACTATGCCGGGCGTCTCCTCGACGGGACGCAGTTCGACAGTTCCTACGACCGGGGCGAACCCGCGACCTTCCCGCTCGGCCGGCTGGTGAAGGCGTGGCAGCTCGCGATTCCGCAGATGGGCGTGGGCGATACGATCGAACTCTACACCCCGGCGGATCTGGCCTATGGCCCGATCGGCAAGGGCCCGATCCCGGGCAACGCGACGCTGGTCTTCAAGGTGGAATTGCTCGGTATCGAATAGCCGCATTGGCGCGAGGGAGGGATTGTGATGGTCGACCCGCTGATTTCGCTGATAGCCGCAAGCATCGCCTTCGTCGGCACGCATTTCGCGATGTCGCACCCGCTTCGCGCATCGATGGTCCGGCTGCTGGGCGATGGCGGCTTCATGATCGCCTATTCGCTGGTCAGCGCGGCTACGATGGCGTGGATGTATTTCGCCTTCGTCGCCACGCCTGCGGGCGCGCCGCTATGGGGCGGGTATGGCGACGGCGTGTGGATCGCGGCGAGCATCGTCACGCTGCTGGCGCTGGTGCTGTTCGCGGGTTCGCTGATCGGCAACCCGGCCCTGCCCGCTCCGGGCGCGGAGAAAGCCGCGCTGCAGGCGCCGTCGGGCGTCTTCAAGGTCACCCGCCACCCGATGATGTGGGGCTTCGGCCTGTGGGCGTTCGCGCACCTGATCGCCGCACCGACATCGCGCACCGTGGTGGTCGCCCTCGCCATCGGTGTGCTCGCGCTGGTCGGCGCACGCCTGCAGGACCGCAAGAAAGAGCTTCTGATGGGCGATGCGTGGCGGCAGTGGGAGGCAAAGACCAGCTACTGGCCCCGCCTAGGCCGCATCTTCTCTGTCGGGATCGTGCCGTGGATCGGCGGTATCGCAATCTGGCTGGGCGCGACCTGGTGGCACACGATGGATGCAGGCGTGTGGCGCTGGGTCTGAGCGCCCCGCGAGCAAGAACTACTCGCCCCTGAAATCGGCCCCGCGCTTTTCCAGCAGCGCGGCGACGCCTTCCGCGTGATCCGCGGTGTGGTGCATCAGCCCCTGCGTATTGGCCGCGAGTTCGAGCGCGCCGTCGTAGCTCAATCCGCGCGACTGGCGCAGCAGCATCTTGGTCTGGCGCAGCGCGGCAGGCGGCATGGCGGCGACCTTGGCGGCGAGCGTCTGCGCATCGTCCATCAGCGCGTCGGGTTCGACCACCCGGCTGACCAGACCCCATTCCTGCGCGGTGGCCGCGTCGATCACATCCCCGGTGAAGAACAGCTCCGCCGCGCGCGCATCGCCGATCACGCGCGGGAGCAGCCAGGTTCCGCCGTCGCCGGGCACCAGGCCTAGCTTGAGGAAGGTCACGCCGAACTTCGCGCTGCTGCTCGCGATGCGCATGTCGGCGAGGCAGGCGAGATCGCAGCCGAGGCCGATAGCCGGGCCGTTAATCGCCGCGATCAGCGGAACGCGCAGGCCGTGCAGCGCGCGCAGGATGCGGTGGATATTGTCGCGATAGCCGTCGGCGATGGTCACCGGCGATCCGGCGAAATTGCCGGTGCGGTTCTGCATCGCCTTCACATCGCCGCCCGCGCTGAACGCGCGCCCCGCGCCGGTCAGGATCGCGCAGCGGATGGTGCTGTCGGCATTGATCGCGTCGCAGGCGGCCGCAAAGGCCTCGCCGTCCCCCGCCTGGCCGAGAGCATTCATGCTCTCCGGCCGGGTGAGGGTCAGTGTGGCGATTGCGCCGGTGGCGCTATGGTCGAGAACGGACATGCGCCTGCCTAGCGTGCCGTCCGCCGGTTCGTAAACCGCTACGCCGAAGCGCGCTCGCGTCCGCTAGAACACCCCGATGTCGTTGCTCAGCGATACGAAGGTGCCGTCGGCGCCGAACCCGATCAGGTCTGCGTGGCCATCGCCGTCGACATCGGCGACGATGCGCGGGAAGCGATCATTGCTGCTCCACCCGCCCGCACTATCGCTCGAACCGAATGCTTCGAGCGCCTGCTCCCACGCGCCGAAGGTGCCATCGCTCTGGCCATAGGCAACGTAGACGCCATCACGGCCGAACCCGACGATGTCCGCCCGTCCGTCGCCGTTCACATCGGCGACCTCGCGCGGCAAGAGGTCGTCGCTGGACCACCCCCCCGCGCTCGCGGCGGTGCCGAATGCATTGGTCGCGAGGAAGTAGTCGCCGAAGGTGCCGTCCGTCTCGCCCAGCGCGACGAAGGCACCCGCCGACCCGAAGCCGACGAGATCGGCACGACCATCGCCGTTCACGTCCGCCACGGTGCGCGGATAGCGATCATTGCTGGTGAAGCCGCCTGCGCTGGGCGATTCGCCGAAGGCGTCGATGCCGAGGAAGTATTCGCCGAAGGTTCCGTTCGCCTGACCGAGCGCGACGTAGGTGCCATTGGCAGCAAAGCCGACGATATCGGCCCGGCCATCGCCATTCACATCGCCCATGACGCGCGGATAACGATCCGCGTTGACCCAGCCGCCGGCTTCGCTGTTGGTCCCGAAATTGGCCGTTGCGAGCAGCGTAGCACCGAAGCCGCCATTGCCATCGGCCAGCGCGACATAGGTGCCGGCTGCCCCGAAACCGACGATGTCGGCATTCCCGTCGCCGTTCACGTCGGCAAGCATGCGCGGATAGCGATTGGCGTCCGTCCAGCCACCGGCTTCATCGGCCGCGCCGAAGCCCTGATAGGCCAGAGTGGGCGCAGCGAAATTGCCATTGCCAGTGGCCAG
This sequence comes from Citromicrobium bathyomarinum, assembly GCF_021021475.1. Lineage (GTDB taxonomy): Bacteria > Pseudomonadota > Alphaproteobacteria > Sphingomonadales > Sphingomonadaceae > Alteriqipengyuania > Alteriqipengyuania bathyomarina. The sequence continues at coordinate 1,142,892 of NZ_JAINWL010000001.1, forward strand.
CGCGACGTACACGCCTGCCGATCCGAAGCCGATCAGATCGGCGCGCCCGTCTCCGTTCACGTCCGCTGCGGTGCGCGGATAGATGGTGTTGTTGACCCAGCCGCCGCCGGCGTCCGAATAGCCGAAGCTGGCGATCGCCAGCGTCGGATCGCCGAACAGGCCGATATTGATCGTGCCGTCGTCGAACTGCGCACGCTCCACATCGGACAGCGTATCGACGCCATCCGCGCCGGTGATCCGGACCCGCCCGTCACTCAGACGCTCGATCGAGTACTCGCCGCGGTTGCCGCTGAAGCGGGCCACATCGGTGCCGGTGCCGCCGAAGATCTCGTCATCGCCCAGACCGCCAACGAGCAGGTCGTTGCCCGCTTCGCCCCAAAGCCGATCGTTGCCGCCACCGCCGAAGATCTGGTCGTTCCCCGCGCCGCCGTCGATCTGATCAGCGCCGAGCAGGCCGGAGAGGATATCGTCGCCCTCATAGCCGAGCAGGATGTCGCGCCCGTCACCGCCGGTCAGCGTGTCCGGGTTGGCGGTACCGAAGAAGCGGTCGGGAAGGTCGTAGACATATTGCGTATTCACCGCCGGGAAGCCGCTGTTGATGAACAGCTGACCGGTCTCAGCATTATACTGCAGAAGCTGCCCTTCGGTCTGCTCGGCGGCATAGAACGGGTCGCCCAGGGCATTGCCGGAGGGATCGAAGAGCTGGATGATCGCGCGGTCGGTCTCCGCATCCTCCGGGCGGGACCAGACGATCGTTCCGTCGGGCAGCACCGTCACGCTTCCGCCCGACACGTCGGGAACAACGACCTCGGTTCCGACCGGCTGTCCATCGGTTCCGTAGTGGCGGACATGCAGATCCCCGCCATCACCCCAGACGACTGCCGCGTTGCCATCGGCCAGGGCGAAGACGTCGCTCTGAAAACCGCTGGTCGAGGTTGCGATCGTAAAGCTGGTGCCGATCCGCTGGCCCAAGGCATCGACGCGCTCACCGACCAGATTGAAGGTGCCGTTGCCGCCTTCGGGACCGGCATCTTGCCAGATCACAAGGCTGCCGCTGCCCAGTTCCGCCGCCCGCACCGAACGCTGATCGCCCGCAGGATCGGCAACAAGGTTGAGGGTGGTGGTGGTTCCATCATCGAGAATCGCGACCCGTACGTCGCGCGTTTCCACGCCCTGCTCGGTCCGCTGGAGATAGTCGTAATAGACCTGCAGCGAGCCATCAGGGAGCCGGATCATGTCCGTGATATCGGAGGCGAACTCCGGCCACGGATACTGGTTCAGGAACGTGCCATCGGGCGCGAAGTCGAAGATGTAGCGCGGATAGCCGCTCAGTTGCGACGTCTGGAACGCGAAGCTGCCATCCTCGAACGCGACACCGGTAAGCCCGTAGAATCCGGTGAACGTCGGTGACGCTGCGTTGCCAGCCTGCACAGGAGAGCCGACCGCATTCCCCGCGGCATCGAAGCGCTGCACATAGAGCGTGTGAAGGACGTCGGACGATTCGTTGCGCGAGCGGGTGAGCTCATAGAAGACGACCGTTCCGCCGTCCGGCATGGCCAGCTGGAAGCGATCTCCGATGTCGTAGGTATAATTGGCATCGGGCGGCGGCGGCGTGGGCACCAGAGTCCGCGAACCATCCTCGATAATATACTGGATATCACTCATCAAACCATCTCCCCGGAGGCGCCTGGCAGCGCAAGGCTGCCCGCCTTCTACAGCAAAGTTCGGTCAGATATAAGTCGCTAGCCCGCCTCGTCTTTTCGGCAGGGACGCAAGGCCGGCCTGCGCCCTCGCCCGTTCGCCTCCCCGCCGGGTGATGGCCCCGACAGCGTCGTGGGCAAGCTCAGCGCGTGGACGAAAATGCGATCCGGTACGGCATGGCCGGCATGCCCGTTTCGGCAGAGCGGAAATTCATGAAGCTGCCGTGATTGGCCCAGATCACATATCGCTGTCCGGGTGCGGCGACACACTCCATCGAGAAGGTCCGCCCGTCGTCGGACGCCCGAACCTTGCCATCGCACTGCGGCGGCGCGTTCTCCGGGCCGCTCGCGAAGCTGAAGCTGTCGCGCTGCATTTCGCGATCGAACGTGACCGACAGCGTGAAAGGTCCGGGTTCGACGACCCCGCCGTCGGCCGGGCTGCTCGATACGACTTGCGGCGCGGTCGAGCCAGAAGCCGCAGGCTTGCCACCCGTCGACAGGGCGCCGGACGCCATGAGTATGATGAGTACGGTCAGTGCCACGATGATGCCTCCTGTGATGAACGGCCATGGTCCTGACCGCCGCGGGGCGGCCCCGTCGATCACGGAAATCTCGTCACGATTTTTCTGGGCGGCATAGATCCGCGCGGCCTCGCGGCTGCTGCCCACGCCCAGCTTGCGCCGGGCGCTGCGCAGCAGCTCGTTGGCCGCCGCTTCGCTATCGCCGGTATGCGCGATCGCGCTTTTGACGGTGTGCCCTTCGGCCAGCAGGCCGAGGATGGCGCGCTCCCGGTCGGTCAGTTCGCCGGGTGCCGCCACCATTCGCGCTCTAGGCCCTCGCCTCTTCGACCCCTGCCGAATTGTGGCGCAGCGCAGCCAGCACGGTATCGAGGATGTTCGCGGCATTGAGCCCGGCCTCGTCGTACTGCTTCTTGGGATCGTCCTGATCCTGGAAGATATCGGGCAGGCGCATGGTGCGCACTTTCAGCCCTTCGTCGAGCAGGCCGGAATCGCTGGCGAAGGTCAGCACATGCGCGCCGAGCCCGCCGATCGCGGCCTCCTCGATCGTCACCACGACATCGTGATCGCGCATCGCCTTCTCGATCAGCGCGGTGTCGAGCGGCTTGGCGAAGCGCATGTCCGCTACCGTGGTCGACAGGCCGCGTGCCTCCAGCTGCTCCGCCGCGTCGAGCGCTTCGCCCAGACGCGTGCCGAGCGAAAGGATCGCGACCTTGCTGCCTTCCTTGACGATGCGGCCCTTGCCGATCTCCAGCTTTTCCAGCTTCTCGGGAATCTCGACGCCCGTGCCCGCGCCGCGCGGGTAGCGGAAGGCGATGGGGCCGTCGTCGTATTCGGCGGCGGTGTAGGTCATGTGCGCCAGCTCCGCCTCGTCGGCGGCGGCCATCACCACCATGTTGGGCAGCGTGGCGAGATAGGTGACGTCGAAGCTGCCCGCATGGGTCGCACCATCCGCGCCGACCAGCCCCGCGCGGTCGATCGCGAAGCGCACCGGCAGGTTCTGGATCGCCACGTCGTGGACCACCTGGTCGTAGGCGCGCTGGAGGAAGGTCGAATAGATCGCCGCGAACGGCCGCATGCCCTGCGCGGCGAGGCCGGCGGCAAAGGTCACCCCGTGCTGTTCGGCAATGCCGACGTCAAAGGTGCGCTCCGGGTGCGCCTTGGCGAATTTGTCGACGCCCGTTCCGCTCGGCATGGCGGCGGTGATCGCGACGATCCGCTTGTCGGTCTCGGCCAGCTTGGCGAGCGTTTCGCCGAACACGTTCTGGTAGTTGGGCGGCCCGCCCGACGATTTCTTCTGTTCGCCGGTGATGACGTCGAACTTGGAGACGCCGTGATACTTGTCGGACGCCTGTTCGGCGAACTTGTAGCCCTTGCCCTTCTCGGTCACGACGTGGATCAGCACCGGGCCCTGATCGCTGTCGCGCACGTTCTCCAGCACCGGGATCAGGTGGTCGAGATTGTGCCCGTCGATCGGCCCGACGTAGTAGAAGCCCAGTTCCTCGAACAGGGTCCCGCCGGTCACCATGCCGCGGGTGAACTCCTCCGCCTTGCCGAGCGAGGAGTGAATCCGGCGGTGCATCTTCTTGGCGACCTTGGAGGCAAGGCTGCGCAGGCCGAGATATTCGCCGCTCGATACGACGCGCGCCAGATAGGCGGACAGGCCGCCCACAGGCGGGGCGATCGACATGTCGTTATCGTTGAGGATCACCACGAGGCGATTGCCCGCCTGTTCGGCATTGTTCATCGCCTCGTAGGCCATGCCGGCGCTCATCGCGCCATCGCCGATCACCGCGATCGCGCGGCCCGGCTTGTCCTGCAGCTTGTTGGCCATGGCAAAGCCGATGCCCGCGCTGATCGAAGTAGAGCTGTGCGCCGCGCCGAACGGGTCGTATTCGCTCTCGGAGCGCTTGGTGAAGCCCGACAGGCCGCCGCCCTGACGCAGCGTGCGGATGCGATCGCGCCGCCCGGTCAGGATCTTGTGCGGGTAGCACTGGTGGCCCACGTCCCAGATCAGACGGTCTTCGGGCGTGTTGAAGATGTAATGGATCGCCACGGTCAGCTCGACCACGCCGAGGCCGGAGCCCAAGTGCCCGCCGGTGGTACCGACCGCATCGATCATTTCGGTGCGCAATTCGTCGGCCAGCTGGCGCAGCTTGCCACGCTCAAGTTTCCGGAGGTCGGCGGGAAGATTGACCTGGTCGAGCAGGGGCGTTTCGGGACGTTCAGACATGACGTCCATGTCTAGACTCCCTCTTTCGGCTTGTCGATTCAAAGCGCTTCGTGTCCGGATCGACGTTTCAGCGGCTGCATTCGGCGCACAGGCCGCGCAGCTCGATCACCGGGCGCACGTCGGAATAGCCCGCATCGCGGCCCGCTTCGCGCAAGGCGCCGGTGACCCGGTCATCGTCGATATGATCCGCCGCGCCGCAATCGTCGCAGATCAGGAAGATGCAGTCGTGCCGGCACCCGGGGTGCGAGTTGACGAGGAAGGCGTTTGCGCTCTCGATCCGGTTGGCGAGGTTGCCGCGCACGAAGATGTCGAGAATGCGATAGACGCTGTTGGGCGCGACCCGGCTGCCGCGCTGATTGCTGAGGTTTTCGGCGATGTCGTAGGCCGAGACGGGCCGGGTATGCTTGGCCAGTTCCTCGAACACTTCGGCGCGCATACCCGTCCAGCGTTCGCCCTGTTCTTCGAGCGAGCGTTTCGCGGCCTCGGCAAGGGCCTCGCCCTCGTGTTCCTTGTGCGTGTGTCGGTGTGCAGTAGCCATGGCTGACTAGATAGCGTGCCCCGGAGCGCCTTTCCAGTTCGCGCGTGCGGGGCCGCTTCAATCCTTCAGGAAGCTGGCGCGGTAGACCGCCGGATAGAATTCCTTGAGCGCGGCGACCTTGGGCGCATCCCAGCGAACGATATAGCCGTGGCGCGGGTTCTTGAGCGCGAAGTTCTGGTGATAGTCCTCCGCCGGATAGAACGCCTGCGCGCGCACGATATCGGTCACGATCGGCTTGTCCCACACGCCGGAGCGTTTCATTTGTGCAAGATAGGCCTTGGCCACGCGCAACTGTTCGGCCGAGGTCGGTATTACCTCTGCATTGTACTGCGATCCGCGATCCGGCCCCTGCCGGTTGCGCAGAGTCGGGTCCGCGACCACCGAGAAGAAGATCCGCAGCAGCTGGTCGTAACGGATCTGCGAGGGATCATAGGTGATCTTCACCGCCTCGACATGGTCGGTCACCCCACTGGAGACGAGCTTGTAACTCGCCTGCCGCTCGGTCCCGCCGTGATAGCCGGCAACCGCGCTCTTCACGCCTTTGACGTGGCTGAACACCGCCTCGACACCCCAGAAGCATCCGCCTGCGAAGATCGCGGTCTTGAGCCCGCTTTCCTTCGCCTTGGTCTGGGCTATCGGCGCGCGGACGTGGTTTTCCGCCGCCATCGCCTGCCCGCACCCGGCCAGCGCGAGCGATCCTGCAAGCAGCAGGCCGAGCATGCCGGAGGCAAGGCCGGGGCGGCGCGCGGCCATCAGAAGAGCCCCAGCGCGAGGCCTTCTACCCCGCCGAAGCGGGTTGCCAGCAATGCGACGGCACCAAGGCCAAAGCCGATGCCGAAATTGCGGAAAAGGTCGGAACTGAAGAACTTCATGGGACTGCTCGTTCGTGTGTCTCAATAGCTACGTGAGCAATGGATGTAGGGATGCATCCCTGTCGTCGCGGTGAATTCGACGAACAGCTACGGCTAACCGTGCAAGACCTAGGACGAGGCATGCCCGCCGCTGCCATATCAGTGGCGGAAGTGGCGCATTCCGGTGAAAACCATCGCCAAGCCGGCCTCGTTCGCGGCGTCGATCACTTCCTGGTCGCGCATCGAACCACCCGGCTGGATGATCGCGGTCGCGCCTGCCTCGGCTGCGGCCAGCAGGCCGTCGGCGAAGGGGAAGAACGCATCGGAGGCGACTGCACTGCCGACCGTGCGCGGCTCTGCCCAGCCGTATTTCTCGGCGGCCTCGGCGGCCTTGATCGCGGCGATGCGGCTCGAATCGCGGCGGTTCATCTGGCCCGCGCCGATCCCGGCGGTCGCGCCGTCCTTGGCATAGACGATCGCGTTGGACTTGACGTGGCGCGCGACGGTCCATGCGAACAGGCAGTCCTTCAGCTCCTGCTGCGTCGGTTCGCGCCTCGTCACGAGTTTCAGATCATCGGTCGAAATGGTCGCGTTGTCGCGGCTCTGCACCAGCAGCCCGCCGGTGATCGGCTTGACGCTGAGCCCCTCGCGCCGCGGATCGGGCAGGTCGCCGACGGTCAGCAGGCGCAGGTTCTTCTTCTTGGCAAAGGCCTCCCGCGCCTCGTCGCTCACGCTCGGCGCGATGACGACTTCGGTGAAGATCTCGCAGATCGCGCGCGCGGTCTCGCCGTCGAGCTCGCGATTGACTGCGACGATCCCGCCGAAGGCCGAGACGCTGTCGCATGCGAGCGCTTCGTTCCACGCATCGATCAGCGTGCCACGCTGGGCCACGCCGCACGGGTTGGCGTGCTTGACGATCACCACCGCGGGCTCCTGCCCGGCGAATTCCGCGCACAGTTCCAGCGCGGCGTCGGCGTCGTTGTAATTGTTGTAGCTCAGCTCCTTGCCCTGCAGCTGCTCGGCCTGCGCAATGCCCTGCGCGTGCGGCCCGGTCGGCGTATAGAGCGCGGCCTGCTGGTGCGGGTTCTCGCCATAGCGCAGCACGGTGGGCGCCTTGCCACCGACCGAGAGGTAGTCGGGAAATTGCTGCTGCTGGTCGGCAAAGGCGAACCACTGGCTGATCATCGCATCATAGGCGGCGGTTGCGGCGAAGGCCTTGGCCGCCATCTTGCGCCGGAAATCGAGGCTGGTGCCGCCCTTGCCGCTTTCCAGTTCCGCGATCAGCGTGGGATAATCCGCCGGATCGGTGAGGATGGTCACGAACTGGTGGTTCTTCGCTGCCGAGCGGACCATCGAAGGACCGCCGATATCGATATTCTCGATGACCTCGGGCCGGTCCGCGCCCTTCGCGACGGTCGCCTCGAACGGGTAGAGATTGACCACCACCAGATCGATCGCGCCGATCTCGTGCTCTTCCATCGAGGCGACGTGATCCTCGTTGTCGCGCAGCGCCAGCAGCCCGCCGTGGACCTTGGGGTGGAGCGTCTTTACCCGCCCGTCCATCATCTCGGGGAAGCCCGTCAGGTCGGAGACATCGCGCACCTCCAGCCCCGCTTCGCGCAGCGCCCTGGCGGTGCCGCCGGTCGATACGAGCTCCACGCCCCGGTCGGCGAGGGCGCGGCCAAGCTGGGGCAATCCCTCCTTGTCGGAAACCGAAAGGAGAGCCCTGCGGATAGCGATGTCAGTCACGTGTTATCCCATCTTCTTGAACAGCCAGGCGAAGCTGCCGCCGCTGCGCGGAGCCATCCCCTGCAATACGAGCTGCTGGATCGGCTGCGGGCGACCCTGTCCGTCGACGAAGAGGCTGTCTTCGATCGAGAGCGTGCCCGTATATTCACCCGCGACGCGGAATTGCCAGTGCGAACCGTCGGGCAGTGCGAGTCCTGCGCCCTTGCGGTCCTGCGAAAGGCGCGCGACGATCCCCGGGCCGAGGTGGAAACGGATCGCGTAGCCCACCTTGCCGCGCTTGCCGCGCTTGCTCGCGGGCAACAGCACGTCTTCCCCGGCCAGCTCCGTCCCATCCTCGCGCAGCACCAGCACGCGCTTGTGATTGAGGCCGAAGCGCCCGGCATAGCCGTCGTGCGTCGCCTCGATCCGGGTCGCGCCGCCGCGCGTGCCGCCGACCGTGCGCCGGTCGACCTCGACCTCGCCCACGCCCGCGCCGAGCTTGCCCTTGATCAGGATCGCGGTCGAATTGACGTCTTCGAGAACCAGCGTGGAGTGCGCCGCAGTCGCGCGCAGACCCTGCTCGATCCGCGCGGGCACCTGCCCCCCGGCCCACGCCGCGCCGCCGCAATTGACGATCAGCCGCTGGCCTGCGGACGAAAGTTCGAAGGCGAGGGTAGAGGCGCAGCCCCACCGCGCGTAGCGGGCCAGAGGCGGCGGGGCCGCATCGAACTGCAGCACCGTCTTGCCCGCATGCGCCCGATGATAGCCCCAGCCGCGAGGCTCCTTCAGGGGGCGGGTACGTACCCCGCTCGCGCCGATCAGCTCGCTGACCCGTTCGGAGGCCACGGCGCCCGCGCCCTGCCAGTTGCCCAGCCCGCCCTCGCCGTGAACCACCGCGAGCAGCGGCGGGACCAGCAGTTCGGAGACCGCGCCGACGAACTTGGGCGGCTCGATCTTCATCGAGCGATAGCAGGCGGCCAGCTCAGTCAGCAGTTCGAGCATGTCCATCTGCGACAACGGGCTGCGCGATTGCACGCCGCCATCCTCGCCCACGAAATCGCCCAGCGCGCGGGCCAGCCCGGCCTCGGCATAGAGGCGGCGCGGCTTGCCTTCTGGCAGCAGCAGCCCTGCGGCGACCAGCCCGGCCCAGGCGTGAATCTCGGCCTCCCGGTCGGGTGCCTTGGTAACATGGGAATCGAGCCAGTCGGCCGTCTTGTCCAGCGCGGCCAGCGTGCGCCCGCGCACCGCCTTGTTCGACAGGATCAGCGGCGCGTGGACCAGCCAGGCAAGCAGCCGCCTGCCCGCCGCCTCGACCTCCCAAGCATGGCCCTTGCCCGGCGTGGCGAAGGCATCCAGCCACAGGCGGTGGATGCGCAGCGCGGTCGCCTCGACCTGCGGACGCGCGCCGGAGCCGGCCAGATCGCGCAGCCAGAGATAGGAATGCACCGCACGCTCCAGCGGCGGGGCCATCCGGGTGCCGTTCTTGAAGTCGAGCTGGGCGATCGGCAGCTTGACCCCGTGGACCAGGAAATGCCCCGCCCTGAGCGCAATTCCTGCCGCCCGGTCGCCCGGCAGCGGGGGCGTGACGGTCGCGAGCACGCGGCGCTTGGCAGGCTTCGACAGGGGCGAGGTGATCAGCCGCCCGCGGATGCCGGCTGCATAGGCCATGCGGACCAGCCGCTCGCCCGCACTCACCCGCGGCGCGCCGATTTCCTGCGGAACCAGCGCACGCGACGGGGCCAGAACTTCAACCTGCGGGATATCGCGAGACGCGGGCGGGGTTTCGGCTGATACCATGGGGAGCGGAGCGGGCGGGTCTTCCGGCGCGCTCAGCGCGGTCGGCTCGGGCTTGTCGGCCAGCGTCATGATCAGCTGGCGCGCGGCGCGTTCCTCGCGATCGGGCACCTCTTCATGCGCGTCGTCCTGCGCGCTTCCTGCCGGACCATGCCCCACCCGTTCGACCATCAGCTCTCCCTGCCCTTCAGTCTCTCGATATTGGCGGCGTAGCGATCGGGTCCGCCTCTGAATGTCGCCGATCCCGCCACCAGCACATCGGCCCCGGCGGCGACGCAGCGCGGCGCGGTCTCAGCATCCACTCCGCCATCGACTTCCAGCCAGATCTCCCGCCCGGTCGCGTCGATCATCTTTCGGATCGCCTCGATCTTGCGCAGCTGGCTGTCGATGAAACTCTGCCCGCCGAAGCCTGGATTGACGCTCATCACCAGCACCAGGTCGACCATGTCGATCAGGTATTCGAGCACGCTTTCCGGCGTGCCGGGGTTGAGCACCACGCCCGCCTTCTTGCCCAGCGAACGGATCGTCTGCAGCGTGCGATGCGTGTGCGGCCCGGCCTCGGGATGGATCGTAATATGGTCGGCACCCGCGTCGGCAAAGGCTTCCAGCCACTGGTCGACCGGGCTGACCATCAGGTGCACGTCGAACGGCTTGTCGCTGTGCGGGCGCAGCGCCTTCACCACGCCCGGGCCGATCGTGAGGTTGGGCACGAAGTGCCCGTCCATCACATCGATATGGATCCAGTCCGCACCTGCAGCGTCGACGCTGCGCACCTCCTCCCCAAGCCGGGCGAAATCGGCGGAAAGGATGGACGGGGCAATCAGCGGTACGGTCATCTTGACGAAATCGGCTTGTATGACAGGCGGGAGCTTCGGCTCCCCTTAGCGCGCGGCGAATCGGAAAGAGACAGCAGCGACCACGTTTTCCCCCGCGAGTCGTCGTTATGCCGCAAGGATAAGGCAGTTCATGGCCAATTCACGGCCTTGCCGATATTGGACAGGGAAAGCGGGCAGGCTTGCGACGCGATCGCCATTGCCCCAAATCCCACACTCATGAACGGAAATAGATCGATGCGTTTCAGCCCCGTCAGCCTTGCTGCACGCGCCGCGTTCGCCGCCGCAGCGGGCAGCCTCGCCCTCTCGCCGGTCGCGGCGCAGCAGGTCACCTATGCCAAGGTGATCTACAACGACCTGAGCAAGTGCAGCAGCGGCGCTGGCCCCGCAATCCGGATCACGGTCACCGGCCTGCGTTCGAACGAGGGCGGCCTTTACGTGCGCACTTTCCGCGCGCGCGGCTCGGAATGGCTGCGCTCGCAACGCTATCTGACCCGGCTCGAAACCAAGCCGCGCAAGGGCACGATGACGGTCTGCGTGCCGGTGGACAATCCCGGCGATTACGCGCTGACCGTGCACCACGATGTCAACGACAACCGCAAGAGTGACCTGTCGGTCGACGGCGGCGGCATCTCGAACAATCCCGAGGTCAAAACCCTGCTCGGCATCCCCCTCCCTCCGTCGCTCAGCAGTGCGCGTTTTACGGTCGGCTCGGGGGTCACCAACCTGCGGATCGATATGCGCTACAAGGATTGAGCGCTCCCGGCCGCATTATCCGCCATGCGATCCTTGCGCTGGAGATCAAATCTCTGTCTGACCGGCGGGCAGCCCCCAGACTGAGGATGACTCATGGCCACGAAGACGAAGCCGGGGATCGAACCGGACCGTATCAGTTTGCTCGAAACGCTCGACCGACGGCTGCGCTGGTTGTCCTCGTGGACGATCCACAACGCCAATAATGTGCGCGAGAGTCGCGATAACCTGAAGGTCGGCGGGCATCAGGCGAGCTGCGCTTCGATCAGCAGCATCATGACCGCGCTCTATTTCCATGCGCTGGGCCCAAACGACAAGGTCGCGGTGAAGCCTCACGCCGGGCCAGTGCTGCATGCGATCCACTACCTGCTCGGCAGCCAGTCGCGCGAACAGCTGGAGGCGTTTCGCGGCTTTGGCGGCGCGCAGAGCTATCCCAGCCGGACCAAGGACCGCATTCCGGTGGATTTCTCGACCGGATCGGTCGGGCTGGGCGTGGCGGTGACCGCCTTTGCCAGCCTGGTGCAGGACTATCTGGTCGCGCACGGCGCGCTCGCGCCCGAGAAGACCGGGCGGATGGTCGCGCTGATGGGCGATGCCGAACTCGACGAAGGCAATATCTACGAATGCCTGATCGAGGGGTACAAGCACGACGTGCGCAATTGCTGGTGGATCGTCGATTACAACCGCCAGTCGCTCGACCATACCACCGCCGACCGCATGTTCCGCCGGTTCGACGACATCTTCCGCACCTGCGGCTGGCGGGTCGTCACGCTCAAATACGGCAAGCTGATGGAGCAGGCCTTCCAGGAGCCCGGCGGCGAAGCGCTGCGCGAGTGGATCGATACCACCTCCAACGCCGAATATGCCGCGCTGACCTATCAGGGCGGCGAGCAATGGCGCGCGCGTCTGTCCAAGGATATCGGCGAGCAGCCGGGCGTGGCCAAGCTGCTGGAGAGCCGCGACGACGAGGCGCTGGCGCGGCTGATGACCAATCTGGGCGGCCATTGCATGGAAAGCCTGACCGAAGCCTTCGACGCGGCCGACGACGACACGCCCGCGCTGTTCATCGCCTACACCATCAAGGGCTACGGCCTGCCCTTCGCGGGCCATAAGGACAACCATGCCGGCCTGATGAACACCGGCCAGATCGAGGCACTGCGCGATCAGCAGGGCATCGCCGCGGGGAGCGAGTGGGAACCCTACGCCGGGATTGGCGACAATATCGAATCCGCGCTGCGCGATCTGGTCGAGGGCACACAGATCGCGCGCGAAAAAGCGACAGCACATGCGCCCACCTTCGATGTGCCAGCGATCGCCGCGCCCGAAGGCAGCGAACAGGCGACGCAGACCGCTTTCGGCAAGATTCTGCTCGAACTGGCCAAGGGCGGTTCGCCGCTGGCCGACCGGATCATCACCACCTCGCCCGATGTGACCGTGTCCACCAATCTTGGCGCATGGGTCAATCAGCGCGGCCTGTTCCGGCGGCAGCAGATGGAAGACGTGTTCCGCAAGGCGCGCATCCCTTCGGCGCAGAAATGGGAGGGCGATACGGCAGGCCAGCATCTGGAGCTGGGCATTGCGGAGAACAACCTGTTCCTCGCGCTCGCCGCGATGGGACTGTCGGGCGCGCTGTTCGGCGAGAGGCTGCTTCCCATCGGGACGGTCTACGACCCCTTCATCGCGCGCGGCCTCGATGCGCTGAACTACGCCTGTTACCAGGACGCGCGGTTCATCCTCGTAGCAACTCCGGCCGGGGTCACGCTGGGGCCGGAAGGCGGCGCGCACCAGTCGATCAACCCGCCGCTGATCGCGATGGGCCAGCCGGGCCTGCGCCATTACGAACCCGCCTTCGTCGATGAACTGGCGCTGCTGATGGAGGAGGCGTTCGGCCTGCTTCAGGCGCCCGACGGCGAAGCGGTCTACTTCCGCCTCACTACGCGCGCCATCCCGCAGGTCGAGCGCACCGACGATGCGTGGCGCGAGGGGGCCAAGAAGGGCGCCTACTGGCTGCGAAAGCCGGGCGAAGGTGCCGAAGCGGCGATCGTCACCATGGGTGCGGTCACGCCCGAGGCCATCACCGCCTGCGATGCGATGGCGGACGACCTGCCCGGCCTCGGCCTGCTGGTGGTGACATCGCCCGACCTGCTGCACCGCGAATGGAGCGCGCGCATGGCGCAGGATGGCGCGGGACCGTCCCATATCGAAAGCCTGCTGTCGCAGCTGCCTGCCGGAGCGCAGTTGGTCACCATGCTCGACGGCTCACCGGGCGCACTCTCCTGGCTGGGCGGGGTCGATGGACGCCGAGTCTCTCCGCTGGGCGTGGATCGCTTCGGCCAGACCGGCGATCTGGTCGATCTCTACCGCGAATATCGCCTCGATCCCGACGCCGTGATCGCAGCGATGGCCAAGCTGTTCGCGGCTTGAGGCAAGGACGACCCAGATGACAACGCCCGTGCTTGCCCACGAGCTGGTGCAACAGCGCGACAGCATTCCCGTCGACGATGTCATCGATGGCTCCATCCTGGATGTCCACCCCACGGCAGAGAGCCCTTTCGGCGCGCTCCGTGTAATGCGGCGCAAGCTGAACGCAGGCTATTGTGGGCTCAGGATCTGTGGGCTCAGGATCGCAAAATAGCAGCGCGCGAAGACCTGTGTCGCTGTGTCGACGCCGATTGGCCGATTTCCCGCGCGGACATCCCTAATCACATCGAGATTGGACGCCCCGCACAGCGCCGCTGTACCAATACCAATCCTTGATTGGAAATGGTGCCCAGAAGAGGACTCGAACCTCCACGACCTTGCGATCGCCGCCACCTGAAGACGGTGCGTCTACCAATTCCGCCATCTGGGCACACGTGGCAGGCCGGTCATCGAAGGCGCGGCCGCCGGGTAGGCGCGGGCCACTAACCGAGGGAGGGCATGCCTGTCAACGCAAATAGAGAACACGCATGCCAGCCTTGCGAGGCTCGTCGCCATCCGGCAAAGCGGCGCTGCATATCAACCGCCCAATTGCCCCCTTCGGAAAGGCCTACCCGATGCCCATCACCAATCCGCTCGCCGACAAGGTGGTGACGATCTTCGGCGGCAGCGGCTTTATCGGCCGCCACGTCGCCGAAGACCTGCTGCAACAGAATGCCCGCGTGCGAATCGCCGCGCGCCATCCGGAAGAAGCGTTCTCGCTCAAGCCGCTGGCCAAGCTCGGCCAGCTGCAGTTCGCTCGGTGCGACATTCTCGACGAGAGGAGCGCGCGTGCCTGCGTCGAAGGAAGCGATGCGGTGGTTAATCTGGTCGGCACCTTCGAAGGCGATCTGATGAAGCTGATGGGCGAGGCTGCGGGCAATCTCGCGCGTGCCGCGAAGGACGCGGGGGTGAGCCGCTTCGTCCAGGTCAGCGCGATCGGCGCGGACCGGAACGGCCCCTCCACCTACGCGCAGGCCAAGGCGCTGGGCGAGGAACTGGTGCGCGATGCCTTTCCCAAGGCGACGATCCTGCGCCCCTCGATCATCTTCGGCCCCGATGGCGGCATCCTGAACCTGTTCGCCGATCTGATCGCGAGCCTGCCGGTGCTGCCGGTGTTCGCGCCCGATTCGCCGCTGCAGGTGGTCCATGTCGACGATGTCGCGGCCGCGATCACCAAGGCGCTGCTCAACCCTTCCGAGTTTGGCGGCAAGATCTACGAACTGGCCGGGCCTGACCGGTGGACGATGATGGAGCTCAATCAGCGGATCGCCACAGCGCAGCGGCGCAAGCGCACCTTCCTGCCGATGCCCGACAGTGCCAGCGCCGCTTTCGCCGCGCTGCCCGGCACGCCGATGGGGACGGACCAGTGGCGCATGCTCAAGGCGGGCAGCACCGCCTCTGAAGGGGTGCCTGGCTTCGCTGCGCTTGGTATCCAGCCGCGCCCGCTGGAGCTGGTGATCGACCACTACATGGTCCGCTATCGCAAGCATGGCCGCTTTGCAGAGAAGATGGACAGCGCAGGCTGAGGGCGCCCGCGCGCAAGCTCAGCCTTCGGCAGGCGTTTCGTCGGTATCCGGCGTCCTCGCCTCGGCGATCAAGGCGATCGGTTCGACCAGCAGGATCGCACCGTCATTGCCACTGATCCGCACGCGCTGCCCGGCCGGAGTGTCGGGCCCGCGCGCGATCCACTCGCTGTCGCCCAGCCGCACGCGCCCACTGCCGCTCTCGATCGGCTGGACGACCAGTGCCGTCTCCCCGACCATCCGCCCGCCACGCTGGTTGAGCAGCGGATCGCTGCTGACGATCGGCTTGTCATTGAGGTAGCGGCGCGCGCTGTAGACCGCGATCAGCGAGAGCGAGACGAAGCTGACGATCTCCAGCGGCCAGCCGAAGGGCAGCACGAAAGCGAGCGCGCCGGTGACGAGCGCGGCCACGGCGAGCCAGATGAGGTAGACCCCCGGCACCAGCAGTTCGAGCACTGCGAGTAAGAGGCCCAGCGCGATCCATATCCAATAGTGGTCGATCCCGTCGATCATCGCCGCTTACCGATCACTGCGGATCGCCCCGGCCCGCACGGGGCACGGAGGCGCGTTCGCGGGTTACCGGATCGCGCTCGCGCGAGAGCGGCACGCCGTTATTGCCGCCGACCGGCGCGTTCTCGCCCGGATTGATGGCATCGCGCACCAGTTCGCCGATCCCGCCGAGCGACCCAATCAGCTGGGTCGCCTCGACCGGGAACAGGATCGTCTTGGCATTGGGGCTGTCGGCGAACTTGCCCACCGCCTTGGTGTATTCCTGCGCGACGAAGTAGTTGATCGCCTGGTTGCCCGAGGATGCGATCGCGTCGGACACCATCTGGGTGGCCTTGGCTTCAGCTTCGGCGGCACGCTCGCGCGCCTCGGCATCGCGGAACGCACTCTCGCGTGCACCTTCGGCCTTCAGGATCGCGCTCTGCTTCTCACCCTCGGCGCGCAGGATGCGGCTCTGGCGATCGCCCTCGGCTTCGAGGATCTCGGCACGCTTGAGGCGTTCGGCCTTCATCTGGCGAGCCATCGCTTCGGAAATGTCGCGCGGCGGGCGGATGTCCTTGATCTCGACCCGGGTGATCTTGATCCCCCACGGCGACGTCGCATGGTCGACCACGCTGAGCAGGCGGGCGTTGATCTCGTCGCGCTTGGACAGCGTCTCGTCCAGATCCATACTGCCCATCACGGTGCGCAGGTTGGTGGTGGTCAGCGCCATGATCGCGGGGTGCAGGCCGGAGACCTCGTAGGCCGCCTTGGGCGCGTCGAGCACCTGGAAGAACACCACCGCATCGACCCCGACCATGGCGTTGTCCTTGGTGATGATCTCCTGCCCCGGAATATCGAGCACCTGTTCCATCATGTTGATGCGGTGGCCGACCCGGTCGATCAGCGGAAAGATGATCGTCAGGCCCGGATCGGCAGCCTTGGTGAACTTGCCGAACCGCTCGATCGTGTAGACGTAGCCCTGCTTCACCATGGTAATGGCGGTCATCAGGAAGACGAGCAGCAGGAACACCAGCAGCCCGAGAACGACAATTCCACCCATCCGATCCACTCCTGATTTTACAGGATTACAGCGTAGCGGGCGGGGGCGACGAGGCCAAGTGAAACCGGGGTCTGGCGGGCGTATGCGGGCGTGTAACAACGAAAAAGGGCCGCCCTTGCGAGCGACCCCTTTCAATCCCGAGCCGCGCTATCGCGGCTCAAGGCGATTCCGATAGAATGAGCTTAATTGCTCACCGCATCGTCGTCACCCGAATCGGCCAGCGCGTAGGCACCAGCGATCACACCGGCGATCAGCGCCAGCGCGAGGAACTGGGTGCCGTAGCTGAGACCCGCGAGTTCGCTTTCTTCCGACGCCGGAGCGGCGGTGCGAACGGGTTCGGCCTGAGCGGCGATGGACCCACCGGCGAGAGCGAGCGCGGCGGCGGCAGTCAAAGTCTTGGCAATACGCACGTATCTTCCCCTCTTAAGAAGCTTCATCCAGCCCCATGCACAAGCGCCATCCCATGCACAAGCCTGTGGATTCGGCAGCGCAACACGATTTTGAGCGCTGTCGCATTCTTGCAACAGCGCGCCAATCGTCACAGCGCAGTAGCGTAAAGCGCCATCAAATCGGCAAAGGCCTTCTCCGCAGCAGGTTCGGCATAGGCCGGGCTGTCCGGCACGGTCCAGCCGTGATCGCCATCATAGACCTCGATTCTAGCCGGACGCCCCGCCTCTGCCGCCGCCTCGCGCAGGATGCGCTTGTGATCGGGCGCCTCCGCGTCGTCGTTCTTCGCGATCGCGACCAGGTAATGCGCCTGCGTATCGTCGAAGGTGCGATGCGGGCTCATCGGATCATCCTCGCGCACCAGCCCGCCACCGTGGAAGCTGGCGACACCCTTCACTCGCGATGGCACCGCCGCCGCCGTCCAGAAGGTGAACGGCCCGCCCATGCAATAGCCCTGCGTGCCGATCCCACGCGCGCTATCGACTTCCTTTTGCGCATCGAGCCAGTCGACCGCTGCGGTCGCGTCGCTCATGATCGCCTGTGCGGTGAGCTTGTCGCGCCACGGCTTGACCTTCTGGAAGCCGCCATTGCCCGCGAAGGTGGCGAAATCGGCGAACTGCTCGCCCGCGACGTCGCGGTAATAGGGATTGACCACCAGCACTGCGTATCCACGCCCGGCCAGCCGCCGCGCCATGGCACGCTTTGCCTCGCGCAGGCCGGCAATATCGGGCCAGAACAGCACGCCGGGCGCCGCGCCGGAGGCAGGCGCGACGAAGAAGCCGTCCATCGTGCCTGCAGAGGTCTCGAAGGATACCTGACGCTCGGTCAGCGCCGGCAGCGAGGCTTCGCCGTCGGAGCCCCCCGCCATCGGTGCGCAGGCCCCGATCGCAGCCACTCCGCCGAGGATGCCGAACTGCCGCCGGTTGAGCCCCTGCTTCGCCCACTGGGCCAGCTTCGCCTCATCGCACATACGCGTGCCTCCCCTGAAATGAGCCGCGGCTCGGGCCCGCAGCGCGCCCGGTTATTGTGCTTGCCTACTGCTTTTCGAAGGCGGCGCTGATCGTCAGCTCGACCTCGTCGCTCACCAGCGGGAGCGCGTAGTCGACCCCGAAATCGGACCGCATGATCGTCGCGGTGCCTTCGAAGCCGATCGTTTCGACCTTTTTCATCGGGTTGGAGCCTGCGCCGGTAAAGCGGGCGTCGATGGTCACCGGCTTGGTCACGCCATTCATGGTCAGATCGCCGGTAATGCTGGCACTGGTACCATCCGCGCCGACGTCCACACTGGTCGAGACGAAGCGCGCAGCTTCCGGCTCGGCGCCGAAGAAGTCGGGGTCGCCGCCATCCTTGCCAGGGCGCAGAAGGTGATCGCGCAGTCCTTCGCTGACCACGGTGACGCTGGTGATCGGGATGGTCACGTCGACCTTGGCGGAGGACAGATCGGCAGGGTCGATCTGCAACGTGCCGTCAACGTCGCCGAACGCGCCGAAGTAGCTGTTGAAGCCGAAATGGTTGACCGTCCACGCGACCAGCGTGTGCGCAGGATCGGTCACGTAGGTGCCGCCGCTGACCCGGCTGGCGTCCATCTGGCCCGGCACCTGCGGCGCACCTTCCTGGAGGGCGAGAGCAGGAACGGTGGCCAGGCCGACGAGGGCGGCCACGGTGAGAGACTGGATCATGCGCATGGAAGAACCCTCCGGAAGGTGGTGTGACGATCACGTGTAGCAGTTGCGCGCCACGATGGGCCCGCGCGCGCGTACCTCCTCCGGACAAAGCGCCAGCCCGGCTTCGGTTCCGGCGCTTCGCTTCTGACCGCGCCGCTTACCGGCGCGTCAGCGCCTCCTCGCTTTCCGCCATCAGCGTATCGATGATGTCCGCCACCGGCTCTTCCTTGCGGACCATGCCGACCGATTGCCCGGCCATCAGGCTGCCGTTCTCGACATCGCCGTCGATCACCGCGCGGCGCAGCGCGCCCGCCCAGTAGTGCTCGACCTGCAGCTGCGCCTCGGCCATCGCGATCTCCTCGCGGTCGAGCCGTCCGGCGATCTCGCGTTGGGTCGCGGTGAATTCCTCGGTGCCCTTGTTCTTGAGCGCGCGCACCGGGATCACCGGCAGCCGCGCATCGACCTGGACGCTGGCGACCGCTTCGCGGGCGGAGGCACGGAAGAACGCCTTCTTGAAGTTCTCGTGCGCGATGCTTTCGGTCGCGCAGGCGAAGCGCGTGCCGAGCTGCACGCCGCAGGCGCCCATCTCCAGATAACCGGCAATCGCGCTGCCGCGCCCGATGCCGCCCGCGACGAAGATCAGGTGCTCGGCCGACAGCTCGGGCAGCATTTCCTGCGCCAGCACGCTGGTCGAGACCGGCCCGATATGGCCGCCTGCTTCCATCCCCTCGATCACCAGCGCATCCGCGCCCGAACGCAGCAGCTTCTTGGCGAGCGCCAGCGTGGGCGCGAAGCAGATGACCTTGGCGGGATTCTTGCCGCCCTTGATCGCTTCGACGCTGCCCTTGGGAGGAATGCCGCCTGCCAGCACGACGTGGGTGACGGCGTGCTTCTCGCACACCGCGATCAGGTCGAACAGGTCGGGGTGCATGGTGATCAGGTTGACGCCGAAGGGTTTGTCGGTGCGCTTCTTCGTCTCGGCGATCTCGGTATCGAGCAGTTCGGGCGTCATCGCCCCGCAGGCGATCACACCGAAGCCGCCCGCGTTGGAGATCGCGGAAACGAGGTTGCGTTCGGACACCCAGCTCATCGCGCCGCACAGGATCGCGTATTTGCTGCCGAGGAATTGGGTGCCGCGCGCCATCAGCGCGTCTGTCTTGGGAGTGTTGCTCATGCGATCAGCGGTTACGAGCCAACCGCGCGGTGGGCAAGAACTACAACCAGCCAGCGCCTTTCAGCTCAGCGATGCGCGCGCGGGAGACGGGTGCCTCCAGACCGCCGGTAAGCACCAGCCGCAGGTTGCGCCCGTCGCGCTTCACATCCTCGACCGCGTCGCGCGCGACCCACCAGCTGCGGTGGACCTGTGCCCCCTCGATCGCGCCCAGCTCGGCCACCGCGTCGCGCATCCGCAGCAGGATCAGTTCGGAGCCGAGCGCGGTATGCACACGCACGTAGTGGTCCTCCATTTCCAGCGCGAGCAGGCCGCTGCCCAGATGCGCCGGCAGGCGGTCGAGAAAGCGGGCTTCTGGCGCAGGAGGAGTTTCGACTTGTGAAGCCGTGAGTGTCGGCAGCGGAGCGTCGGCCACAGCCACGGCCTTGCGGCGCTCGATCTGGTGGAACAGCACGGTCACGCCGCTGCCGACCAGCAGCACGTAGGGGTAGGTCCGCGCGAAGTTGTCGAACGAAGGCAGCGAGAATGGGCCCGGCAGCTGACCCGCCCAGAAAACCGCCAATGTCACCGGCACGCTCGCCAGCAGGCACGCCGCGATCCATAGCGGCCATCCTGGCAGATCGAGCCGGGGGCCGAGGCTGGTCACAAGCGCGCCGATCGGTCGGAAGCAGGAATATCCCGTCACCGCGAGACCGACCCAGTAGATCAGCCGGACGGACAGCGGCATCT
The DNA here is from genome assembly GCF_021021475.1 of Citromicrobium bathyomarinum. Lineage (GTDB taxonomy): Bacteria > Pseudomonadota > Alphaproteobacteria > Sphingomonadales > Sphingomonadaceae > Alteriqipengyuania > Alteriqipengyuania bathyomarina. The sequence goes on from NZ_JAINWL010000001.1 coordinate 1,163,383, forward strand.
GGAAGCTTCCGAAGGGGCCCATCACGGCCAGCACCACGCCGAGCACCACCATGATCGACAGGTCGATCAGCACCTTGCGCAGCACCGGGTGCTGGGGAGTATCCTCGGCGCGGCGCTCGCTCGTGTCCATCGGCGCAAAGTGGCGGACCATTCGCGCTTCGTAAAGTGGCAAACACGCGCGAATCCGGTGCTTTCACGAAGGGTCTGCGTCGTCCGCGAAGTCCGCGTTGCACGCGAACGGGCCTGAGGCATCCAGGGGGCAGACAGACACCCAGGAGACCTTCGCATGACAACCCTCGCCGCCTCCGGCACCCGCTCGAAGCCCCGGTTCGACAACGGCCCGTTCCTCAAATCTCTGATCGCTGTCGTGGGAGCGCTGATGACCGCCGCCATCGCAGTGGCGGTCTTCAAATTCCTTGCCGGGCTCGCAGCCGACGACGGCCGCTACCGCAACATCGCGATTGCGATCCACATCGTCACCGTGCTGCCCTGCGTCCCGCTGGGTGCGTATCTGCTGCTCTCCACCAAGGGCACGAAGCTGCACAGGATGCTCGGCAAGATCTGGGTCGGCCTGATGGTCGTCACCGCCATCGCGATCACTTTCGTGCGCGGTGGGACGGACTTCAGCTGGATTCACATTTTCGTGCCGCTCACCCTGCTCGGCGCATGGCAGGTGGTCCGCACCGCGCAGAACGGCGACCTCGCGAGCCATCGCCGGAACATCACTCGGATGTATCTCGGCGCGCTGATGATCCCCGGCCTCTTCTCGTTCCTGCCGACCCGCCTGATGGGGATGTGGCTGTTCGGCTGAGGCGTCAGTCGTACGTCAGGGCGACCCGGTCCGCTGCCTCTTTCGCGAGGCGGCGGGCTTCGTCCGTATCGCCCGCAGTTGCCAGCGCGACACCCATGCGGCGGAAGGGGCGCGTGACCGGCTTGGCGAAGATGCGGACATCGGAGCCGTTGGCCATCGCCTCCGCCAGCCCGTCGTAGGAGACGTTCTCGCTCTCACGATCGGCAAGGATCACCGCGCTGGCCGCAGGGCGCGCGCGGATCGTGTCGGGCACGGGCAGGCCCATCACCGCACGTGCGTGCAAGTCGAACTCGGTCAGGTTCTGGCTGACCAGCGTGACCATCCCGGTGTCGTGCGGGCGCGGGCTCAATTCGGAGAAGATCACCGCATCACCGCGCACGAAGAACTCGACACCGAACAACCCGTGCCCACCCAAATTATCGACCACCTTGCGCGCCATCTCCTGCGCTTGCGTGAGCGCGGCCTCGCTCATGCCGTGCGGCTGCCAGCTTTCCTGATAGTCGCCGCGCTCCTGCCGGTGCCCGATCGGCGGGCAGAAGGTGACGCCGTTCTTGTGCCGCACCGTCAGCAGCGTGATCTCGTAATCGAAACCAATGAACTGCTCGACGATCACCCGCGCCCGGTCGCCGCGCATATTGGCCACCGCATAGTCCCACGCGGCCTCCAGCCCGTCTGCATCCTGCACCGTGCTCTGGCCCTTGCCCGAGGAGGACATGACCGGCTTGATAACGCAGGGGAAGCCCGTGTCCTCTGCCGCCGCGCGCACTTCGTCGAGGCTGGTCGCATAGCCGTAGCGCGAGGTCCGCACGCCCAGCTCCTGCGCCGCCAGATCGCGGATCGCATCGCGGTTCATAGTCAGCTGCGCCGCGCGCGCGGTGGGTACGACATGGACGCCATTGGCCTCGACCTCGGCCAGCACTTCGGTGCGGATAGCCTCGATCTCGGGCACGACATGGTCGGGCTTGTGCTTCTCGATCACGCTACGCAGCGCATCGCCATCGAGCATCGAGAACACCTCGCGCGCATCGGCCAGCTGCATCGCGGGCGCGTTGTCGTAGCTGTCGCAGGCGATCACGTAAGCGCCCAGCCGCTTGGCCGAGATGACGAACTCGCGCCCCAGCTCGCCCGAGCCGAGCAGCAGGATTTTGGCGGTGTGGCTCACGCCGCCAGCCTCAGGCCGCGTCTTCCGCGTCGAGGCCGTAGGCCGTGTGCAGCACGCGCACTGCGAGCTCGGTCTCGTCCTCGTCGATCATCACCGAGACCTTGATCTCGCTCGTGGTGATCGCCTGGATGTTGATGCCCCTGTCGGCCAGCGCGCGGAACATGTCGCTCGCCACGCCCGCGTGGCTCTTCATGCCGACGCCGACCACGCTGATCTTCGCGATATGGCTGTCGGTGATGATCCGGTTGTAGCCGATCGCCTCGCGCTTGTCCTCCAGCAGGGCCTGCGCACGCGCGAGGTCGGTCTGGGGGATCGTGAAGGTCACGTCGGTCTCGCCCTTGTCGCGGCCCACGTTCTGGATGATCATGTCGACATTGATGCTGGCCTCGGCCAGCGGGCCGAAGATCTCCGCCACCGCGCCCGGCTTGTCGGGCACGCGGGTGAGGATGATCTTGGCTTCGTTCTTGTCGTGCGCGATGCCGGTGACGAGCTTGCGTTCCATTTTTCCCTCTTCGACCATCCGCTCCATTTCTTCCTCGGAGACGATCAGCGTGCCCGGCAGATCGTCTGCCGGGGTCGCGTCATCGTCCACGAAGCTGGAGAGCACCTGTATGCGTACACCTTCCTTCATCGCGAGGCTGACAGAGCGGGTCTGCAGCACCTTCGCGCCGACGGAGGCGAGTTCGAGCATTTCCTCGTAGGTCACCGCCTTGAGCTTGCGCGCCTTGGCGACGATGCGCGGGTCGGTGGTGTAGACCCCGTCGACATCGGTGTAGATATCGCAGCGGTCCGCCTTGACCGCTGCCGCAACCGCGACCGCGCTGGTGTCCGACCCGCCCCGGCCGAGCGTGGTGACGCGCCCTTCCGCGCTCAGCCCCTGGAAGCCCGGGATCACCGCAATCGTGCCCTCGGTCATGCTGGCGAGCAGCGCATCGCTGTCGATCGCATCGACGCGCGCCTTGGCATGGGCCTCGATCGTGCGAATCGGAAGCTGCCAGCCGAGCCAGCTGCGCGCCTTCTGCCCCAGCGACTGGAGCGTCATCGCGAGCAGGCCGGAGGTGACCTGTTCCCCGCTCGCCACGACCACGTCGTATTCCGCCGGGTCGTAGAGCGCGTGGGCTTCTCGGGCGAAGTTGACCAGCCGGTCCGTCTCGCCCGCCATTGCGGAGACGACCACCGCAACCTCGTTCGCCGGCCCGCCGTCTTTAGGGGCAGCCTGCTTGCGCACGATCTGCGCCACACGCCGAATGCGCTCGGTCCCCGCCATCGAGGTCCCGCCGAATTTCATCACGATCCGCGCCAAGGGCGAAGCCTTCCTCGCTGGTGCCACTTTCGGCGCGGTGTTAGGGAGCGGGGATGAGCGATGCAACAGCAACCATTCGCCCCGATGAAGCGGCCCATTTCGGCGCACTGGCAGCGGACTGGTGGGACCCGAAGGGCTCCTCCGCCATGCTCCACCGGCTGAACCCGGTGCGGCTGGGCTTCATTCGCGAGTCGATCGACCGCCACTGGGGCGGCGATATCGAGAGCGCTTCGCCGCTTGCGGGCAAGGCGGCGGTCGACGTCGGCTGCGGCGCGGGCCTGCTGTGCGAGCCCTTGTCGCGCCTTGGCGCCGAGGTGACGGGCGTCGATGCCGCACCCGAGAATGCCGCCGCCGCCGCCGCCCATGCCGAGGCTGCCGGGCTCGACATCCGCTACATGGCGGGCGAGATCGGCACGCTGGACCTTGGCAGTTTCGACCTCGTCACCTGCATGGAGGTGATCGAGCATGTCGCGGACAAGCCCGCCTTCCTCGCTGCGCTCACCGCCAAACTTGCCGATGACGGCCTCCTGATCCTGTCGACCCCCAACCGGACCGCCGCCAGCCGCCTGCTGCTGGTCGGAGCGGCGGAGGCGGTCGGCGCAGTGCCGAGGGGCACGCACCACTGGGACGACTTCGTGACGCCCGAGGAGCTGACCGACCTGCTAGCCGATGCGGGCCTGACCGTCACCCAGACCCAGGGCATTGCCTGGCGTCCGGGCAAGGGCCTGCACCTGTCGGACGATATGAGCCTCAACTACATTCTCGCCGCCCGGCGCGCCTAGTCTGCCCGCACCAGCCCGGGATCGTCGGTGAAGTAGCCGTCGACCCCGGCGGCCTTGAGCAGCTTCACCAGCCCCCGGATATCGCCGATCCCGTTCTCGCTGGCGTCCGATCGCAGCGATGCGGGCAGGAACACGTTTTCCTTGCGCACGGTCCACGGGTGAACCTTCAGCCCCGCCGCATGGGCATCGCGCACAAGATCGGTCGGCGTGCCGTCGTCGCCGAGCACATGGCCCATCCACGGGCCGATCCCGTCGGCATAGGTCGCCACTTCGGCGAGGCCGGTCGGCGTCATGATCCCCGCCCAGGTCATTCCCGGCTCGTCATAGGGGCCGCCTTCGGGGCGGATCAGCAGGATCAGCGGTGCGTCGATCATCTTGTCGAGCCGTTGCAGCGGCGCGATGTCGAACACCTGGACGAACACGTCCGAGTCCGCGCCATCCAGCCCTTCCTGCTTCAGCTGCCGGACCAGCAGGTCGACCGTATCGATCCCGCTTTCCTGCAACAGCCAGGTGGGGTGCTTGAGTTCCGGATAGAGCCCGATCTTGCGGCCGGTTTCGGCCTCCTTGGCACGCTTGAGCGCGATGATGTCGGCAAAGGTCGGGATCGCGTAGAGCCCGTCGAAGCGCGCATTGGCCGGGCGCAGCGCGGGCATCCGCTCCTTCGCGCGCAGCGTCTGCAATTCGGCCAGCGTGAAGTCCTCCGCGAACCAGCCGTTGACCATCTGGCCCTCGATGTTCTTGGTCCGGCGGCGGTCCGCAAACTCGGGATGGTCGGCGACATTGGTCGTCTCGCCGATCTCGTTCTCGTGCCGGGCGACCAGCACCAGATCCTTGGTCACCACCAGATCGGGCTCGATATAGTCGGCCCCCTGGTCGATCGCGCGCTCATAGCTGGCGAGCGTGTGTTCGGGCCGTTCGCCGCTCGCACCGCGATGCGCGATCACCAGCATGTCGCCATCGGCATTGACGGGGGTCAGATCAGCCACGTCTTGCGCGCTCGCACAGACGGGTGACAGGGCGATGGCCAGTGCCCCAAGCCATTTCAGCACAATTCATCCTTCCATTCCGGTTCCCTGAAGCCGACCAGCAGGCCGCCCTCATGCTCGAGTACGGGGCGTTTGATCAGGCTTGGATGTTGCACCATCAAGGCAATCGCCTTCTCTTGCCCGAGATCGGCCTTGTCGCCTTCGTCCAGCTTGCGAAACGTCGTCCCGCGCTTGTTGAGCAGCACTTCCCAGCCCGCGGCATCGGCCCAGCCACCGACCTCATCGGCGCTCGGCGGGTCCTTCTTGAAGTCGCGGAAGCTGTGCTCGATGCCCTGCGCCTCCAGCCACTTCCTCGCCTTCTTGACCGTATCGCAATTGGGAATGCCGTTGAGCGTGGTGGTCATGCGTCCTCTTCGTCTGGCTCATCATGTTGGTAGTGGGTCACCTGCGGGTCGAGGCAGGTGAACATCGTGTACCGGGCATAGTGGTGCTTCCTGCCCGCGCCCTGAACGCCGGCATGGTCCGGGTGGCAGCGCCACGCCTTGGCCGCCTCGCGCGTCGCCCATTCGGAGATCGTCACCGTCTCGCCATCATCGGCGGCATAGGTCTTCACGGCGAGGAAGCCGCGCTGCTCGCGTGCGAGCGCCTCCATCGCATCGGCGTGTTCGGCATAGGCCGCCGCGTCGTAGCCGGCGCGTTTGCGGCTGCGGAAGACGACCAGATACATCAGTCGATTCGCCCGCCAGCCGCCGCGCGGCTGACACACCTGACACACTGTCCAGAGACACAAAACGCCCCGCCGGGCAGGTGCCGTGGCGGAGCGTCTGGCAAGCGGTGGGCGTGGCTCGACATGAGCGCGGACTTAGCGCGCCACGCATGATTAGGACAGCGCCATGCACCGCGCCGCCCGATGATTTCCCCTAGCCGAAGCGGAAATCGAGAATCCGGCCCGAGGAGCTGAAGGCGCAGGTGAACTGGTCGCGCGACCGGTCGCGCACGTCGATCCGGCCCTGCACGGTAAAGACGCCGCGCTCGCGTTCCTCGGCATAGGTGATCTGGACCCGGCCATAGCGGCTTGCCTCGCGCCCGCAGGCGTTCACCGCCGCGCGCTCGAACTCGCTGTTCTGGCGGTAGGAATAGCCGTAGCCGTCACCATACCCGTCGCCATAGCCGCCACCAAAACCATCATTATAGCCGCCGCCCGGACCGTAGCCGTCATCGTAGCCATAGCCGGTGCCATAGGCGCAACCGCCCAGCAGCAGCGTGCCGGCGAGCAGAGCGGGAATCATCAGTTTACGCATGGAATCTCTCCCCATTGAATCGCGAGGCCACCAATCCCGCACCTGGAATGGAGTCTCTACGATCGGAGAAATCCTGTGTTCCCGCCGTGGCTTAGCAGCGCGAGGCTGAGCGGCGGGGTATGGGGCCTAGGGCGCGTGGGCATCGGCGATCGCGACCGCCAGCGCATCCGCCGCGTCCGCCCCGGCGATGGTCACCCCCGGCAGCAGCACCTTGAGCATCGCCTGCACCTGCCTCTTCTCCGCCGCGCCGGTGCCGACGACCGATTTCTTGACGTAGCGCGCGGCATGTTCGCGCACGTCGAGCCCGTGCGCGCCGCACGCGGCCAGCACGCTGCCGCGCGCCTGCGCCAGCTTGAGCGTGGATTTGGGATTCTTGTTGAGGAAGATTTCCTCGCACGCCCCTCGCACGGGCCGATACTGCTCAATCACCACCGCCAGCTCGCGCTGCAGCTGCGCCAGCCGCTCGGTCATCGGCGCTTTCGCATCGGTCGCGATCTGCCCGTTAGCGATGTGGGAGAGGCGCGATCCCTCGCTGCGGATCACGCCCCAGCCGGTGCAGGTGAGCGAGGGATCGAGGCCGAGGATGATGGTCATAATCTAAACCCTCCCGCTCGCGGGAGGGTCGCGAGACTTGGCGAGCCCACGGCGAGACCTAGTCGCAGCGGGGTGGGCTCTCGCGAGCCCATGCCCACCCCCGGCCCCTCCCGCAAGCGGGAGGGGAGCGGTCTGGCCTAGTCCAGCTTCTCCATCACCTCGTCGGAGATGTCGTAGTTGCCCCAGACGGTCTGCACGTCGTCGTCATCGTCGAGCGCGTCGATCAGCTTCAGGAGCGTGCCCGCGTTCTTCTCGTCCATGTCGACGGTCAGGTTGGGCTTCCACGCCAGCTTCACGGTCTCGGCCGAACCGAGCGATTTTTCGAGCGCTTCGGCGACCGCGTGCAGGTCGTCGGGCGCGGTCCAGATTTCGTGGCCGTCATCGGTGCTGGCGATATCTTCCGCGCCCGCTTCCAGCGCGGCTTCCAGCACCTTTTCCTCGTCGCCCGCATCGGCGGGATAGACGATCAGGCCGAGCCGTTCGAACCCGTGCGCAACCGAACCTTCGGTGCCCAGGTTGCCGCCGTTCTTGGAGAACGCGGTGCGGATATTGGTCGCGGTGCGGTTGCGGTTGTCGGTCAGCGCCTCGACGATGATCGCGCTGCCGCCCGGGCCGTAGCCTTCGTAACGCACTTCCTCGTAGTTATCGCCGTCATTGGCGGAGGCCTTGTCGATCGCGCGCTGGATATTGTCCTTGGGCATCGACTGCGCCTTGGCCGCGTTGACCGCGAGCCGCAGGCGCGGGTTCATGTCCGGATCGGGCATGCCCATCTTCGCCGCGACGGTGATCTCGCGGGAAAGCTTGGAAAACAGGTTGGACCGTTTCTTGTCCTGCGCACCCTTGCGGTGCATGATGTTCTTGAATTTGGAATGGCCTGCCATGGGAACCTGCAAAAAGTGATGCTTTTCAGGGACCCCGGACTGGAGCCCCGTCAGACAGTCGGCACTAGCGAAGGTCGGCGCGAACGACAACGCCGTGTCGCCTGCGCGTTTCGATTGGACAGTGCGAACTAGATCCGCACCGCGGTACCGCTGGCGCTCACCATCAGCATCGAACCGGTATCGCCGATCACCTCGTAATCGAGATCGACCCCGACCACCGCATTGGCGCCCAGCTTCTGCGCCTCGGCCTGCATTTCCTGAATCGCGTCGTGGCGCGCTTCTTTCAGCACCTTTTCATAGGAGCCTGCGCGCCCGCCCACGATGTCGCGGATGCCCGCGAACAGGTCGCGGAACATGTTCGCGCCGATGATCGCCTCGCCGGTCACGATGCCGAGGTAATCCTGCACCGGGCGCCCTTCGACGGTGGGCGTGGTGGTGACGATGATGCCGCTCTCGGCGGTCTTCCACGGGCTAGCCATTGACGATGATTCCTCCGTTGGGGTGCAGTACCTGGCCCGACATATAGGACGAATCCTCGCAGGCAAGGAAGAGGAAGGCGGGCGCGACCTCGTTGGGCTGGCCGGGGCGGCCCATCGGCGTATCCTCGCCGAAATCGTCCATGTTCTCCGGCGGCTGACCGCCCATGGGGTTGAGCGGGGTCCAGATCGGGCCCGGCGCGACGGCGTTCACGCGGATGCCATCCTCGATCAGGTTCTCGGACAGCGAGCGGGTGAAGGCTGTGATCGCGCCTTTGGTGGCGCTGTAATCGAGCAGGATCGGCGCCCCCTTGTACATCGTCACGCTGGTGCAGTTGACGATCGCCGCGCCCTTCTTCAGGTGCGGGCGCGCGGCCTGCACGAGGTAGAACTGGCTGAAGATGTTGGTCTGGAAGGTGCGCTGGAGCTGCTGCGCGGTGATGTCGGTCACATCCTCGTCGGGATGTTGTTCACCCGCATTGTTGACCAGCACATCCAGCGCGCCGAAGCGGTCGATCACAGCGTCGATCAGCCCCTGGCAGTGGTCCGGATCGCCCAGGTCGCCGGCGGAGAGCATGACCTCAGCCCCCTCGGCCTCGCACGCCTCGCGGGTGATGTTCGCATCGTCATGCTCTTCGAGATAGGCGATCGCGACATTCGCGCCCTCGCGCGCGAACAGCACCGCGACCGCGCGGCCGATGCCGCTGTCGGCACCCGTCACCAGCGCGGTCTTGCCTTTCAGCCGCCCCGATCCGGGATAGCGCGGCTGCCACTGCGGCTTCTTGTCGAGGTCGGTCTCGTGCCCCGGCATCCGCGGTTCTTCGGATGTCTCGGGGACGAAGGCGGTGTCGGTTTCGGTCGGCTGGGTCATCGGCGGGCATCCTTGAAAAGAGGGGCTTTTCCTCTCTCAAGCAGCGCCCCGCCCGATGGGTTCCGGCACCCGCTTTTGTTAAGCGGGCAAGCCGGCTCAACCCATGCCGAGCGCGGCCTTGTAGGTGTCGAGGATCATTTCCTGTTCGCTGCGGTCGTCGGGCTTCATCTTCCGCAGGCGCACGATCTGGCGCATGATCTTGGGGTCGTAACCGACCGCCTTGGCCTCGGCATAGACGTCGCGGATATCGTCGGCGATGCCCTTCTTCTCTTCTTCGAGGCGTTCGATGCGCTCGATCAGCAGGCGCAGGCGGTCGTCGGTGGTCTCGGCCATTTGGGGGTAATCTCCGGTAAGGGGTAGAATCGGTCGGCCGCTGGGTAGCCAGCAGGCACCGGATCGTGAACCCGGCGCGTGCCTAATCCACGCGATTCTTCTTGAGGCTCGCTTCCATCCGGTCGAGCTGTTCCTGCGTGGCCGGTGTCTGCCGGGTCGCCTTCCACTCGTCCTGCGGCATTCCGTGGATCAGTTCGCGCGCCTGCGCCTTGTCGCCGTCATAGCCTGCATCGCGGATCCAGTCCGCCAGGCAATTGCGGCAGAAGCCGGAAAGCCCCATCAGATCGATGTTCTGTGCATCGTGGCGATGGCGCAGGTGGCGCACCAGCCGCCGGAACGCGGCGGCGGCGACCGCATCGTCCAGCTGGTCGAGGGGATCGGGTGATTGCGCCATGGCGGGGCTCCTTTGGCTCTTGTCTTGCAACATTCCCCTGCCATAGCCTCCGGTCATGCCCAAGCCCGATCCCCAGCTCAGCCCCAGAAGCCGCAAGGTCAAGATCCTCGCCACCGTCGGCCCCGCCAGCAGCGACCCGGAGATGCTGCGCCGCCTGTTCCGTGCCGGGGTCGATGCGTTCCGCGTCAACATGAGCCATGGCGAGCAGGCGACCCACGCGAAGACCATCGCCGCGATCCGCGCGCTGGAGAAGGAATTCGACCGCCCGATCGCGATCCTCGCCGATCTACAGGGGCCCAAACTGCGCGTCGGCACTTTCAGGGACGGGAAGGCAGTGATCCGCCATTCGGGGCACTTCACGCTCGATCGCGACCCGACGCCGGGCGACGAAACCCGCGTCCACCTGCCCCACCCCGAGCTGTTCGGCATTCTCGAAAAGGGCCAGCGGCTGCTGATCAACGATGGCAAGATCCGCCTCAAGGTGATCCGCGCGGACGAGGACGCGATTTTGTGTTCGGCCGAAGTCGGCGGGGTCATCTCCGACCGCAAGGGCGTCAACGTGCCAGATGCCGAAATCCCGATCCCCGCACTGACCGACAAGGACCGCAAGGATCTGGCCTTCGCGTGCGAACAGGGCGCGGACTGGATCGCATTGAGCTTCGTCCAGCGGCCCGAGGATGTGGCCGAAGCGCGCAAGCTGATGACCGCGACCGACGGGATGATGCCCGCGCTGTGCGCCAAGATCGAAAAGCCCAGCGCGGTGCGCCGTCTGAAAGAGATCGTCGAACTGTCCGACGGGATCATGGTCGCGCGCGGCGATCTGGGCGTGGAGCTCGATCCCGAAGACGTGCCCCCGCTGCAGAAGCGGATCGTCGACATGACCCGGCAGGCGGGCAAGCCGGTGATCGTGGCGACGCAGATGCTCGAATCGATGATCGAGAGCCCTGCGCCGACGCGCGCCGAAGTCTCCGATGTCGCCAACGCGGTGTACGACGGCGCAGATGCGGTGATGCTCAGCGCCGAGACTGCGGCGGGCGAATGGCCCGAGGAAACCGTCGCCATCATGGACCGGATCGTGACCAAGGTGGAGCAGGACGAGGGCTATCGCGCGCGGATGAAGTTCCTCGAGACGAAGGCCGATCCGACCACCGCCGACGCGCTCAGCCATGCCTGTTCGACCATTGCCGAGACGGTCAGCGTGGCGGCGATCACCGTGTTCACCTTCTCCGGATCGACCGCGCGGCGCGTCGCGCGCGAGCGGCCTTCGGTGCCGATGCTGGTGCTGACCCCGCAGAAACGGGTCGCCCGGCGGGTTGCGCTGCTGTGGGGCGCGCACGCGGTGGTGACGCGCGACATTCACAGCTTCGAAGAGATGATCGGCAAGGGCAAGCGGATGGCGCTGCGCCACGGCTTCGGCAAGGCGGGCAACAAGCTGATCGTGCTCGCGGGGGTGCCCTTCGGCACCCCGGGCAGCACCAACCTGCTGCATGTCGTCTCGCTCAGCGGCGACGAGCTGGAAAAACACCAAGGTTGATGTCAATGCTATGCCATGTCGATCGAAGATAGTGAATTCGATGAGCTAGAGAAGAAGCTCAGGCCAAACCGAAAGAGCGCACTGGTTAAGGTCGATGAACGCATAAGACAGCTCGAACGGTTCCGGTTTTGGTTTGTCGTGATCGCGATTGGCGGGACGATCCTTCTCGCCGTTTCACGCAGCTTCCAAGTTGAAGGCTTGCTTTGGCTCGGGGTCGGCATGTCAGCTGTAGGTTTGGTTTTGACTGCCGCTATCGATTATCGAAAAATCGATTTGACCAAATATTTTACGTTGGCTGAAGATACCGCATTAACGGCGATCGAAGCCGGTAGAAAGCTTGAAGCGGTAATTGCTGAACGGTCTGTATTGGATCGTAAGAGGCTAGCTTATCGCGAAGCAGCCAATGCAATGCGCGAAGGCTTGGAGCAGTCCTTATTATCCCCAACTTCCACCCTCGTGACAGCTCTTGAGTTCATGCTGCAGAGCGCCGAACCAAAATTGATTGAAGCAATTGGATTAGAAGGTAGCGAAGGCTGGGCGATTTCGATTTTCATGCGAACAGGGAATGGCGGATCGGCGAGAATGTCGCCGGTTTGCGGTATCCGCTCAAAACTCCTTCCGCCTCCGACACGACCACGCGCATGGCCAAAGAACAAGGGATTGGTCGGCGTCGTTTGGCATACCGGCCGAGATGCGATCATCGCGGATTACACCGACCCCCAAGTCCTTCAAGATTACCCGGTGCCAACCGACCTGAAGCGTACCACTGACGCGGAAAGGTATGCTTCGATGGCCGGCATCCCTGTCATCGTCGGACCTGACCAGAAAATCAGGGGCGTGGTCGCTGCATCGACCGATGCCAAGGGTCGGTTCAAACGCGACCCTCAGAACAATCTGGCACAGTCCGTTGATACGGTAAGGATGGTGGCGAAATTTGTTGCATTGGCAATCGCAAGCTTCGACGCGCGGGATAATTAGATTGAAGATTCCGGAGCAATTGTTATAAATTCAGCATGCGCAGCGATAGCAAGATCATCGGAATTGACACCGATCCCTTCGAGGACATCGATCGCAAGCTCCAAGTTGCGATCGCCGAGGCAGCACAAGCGAAGTTCGAGCACCGCGGCAATACCGGGGAAGCTCTGGCAAAGGTCCATCGCTTAATGGACCAGCGTGCAAACCTCGGATCAAGGGGTATGCGGGCCCTAGGCTAGGGCCGAATTCCGGACTGAGAATCAAACCCTTCCAGAAACGCCGCGACGTTCGCGCCCAGCGCATCGACCGCGTAGCCGCCTTCCATCACCACCAGCGCCGGCAGGTCGAGCGTGGCGATCATCCCGCCCATCGTGGCGTAATCCTCTCGCTTTAGCTTGAAATGCGAGATCGGGTCTTCGGCGAAGGTATCCGCGCCGTAGGAGACGATCAGCAGGTCCGGCCCATGCGCGCGCACCGCGTCCAGCGCGGTATCGAGCGCGGGCGCATAGCCCGACCAGTCGGTCCCCTGCGGCAGTGGCAGATTGAGCGTCGCGCCCTCGCCCTGCCCGCTCCCGCGCTCGTCGGCATGGCCCCAGTAGAAGGGAAAATCGGTCTTCGGATCGGCGTGGATCGAAGCAAACAACACCTCGCCATCATCGTAGAAGATGTCCTGTGTGCCGTTGCCGTGGTGGTAATCGACATCGAGGATCGCGATCCGGCGCACCCCACGCGCCTGCGCTGCGCGCGCGGCGATGGCGGCGTTGTTGAGGTAGCAATAGCCGCCCATGTAATCCGCCCCGCAATGGTGCCCGGGCGGGCGACACAGCGCGAGGGCAGCGTTGTCTCCGCCCAGTACGGCATCGAGCGCGGTCAGCGCGCTTTGCGCTCCGCCATAGGCCGCTGCCCACGTTCCGGCGGCGATCGGGGTCGAGGCGTCCATCGAGAAGGCCCCGATCTTCGCGTCGATCCTGTCGAGCGCCAGCGCGCGGCGTGCGACCACCGGGAAGACATAGCCCATCGCATCGCCCTCACGTCCGGCGGCGAGCCACAGGTCGTGCGCCTCGCGCAGGAAGGCGGCATAGGCGGGGTCGTGGACCGCGAGGATCGGCTCGATCCCGAAGTCGCGCGCGGGTTCTCCCGGGCCGAGCGCGTCGAGCAGCGCGGCGAAGCGCGCGGGGCTTTCGGCAAAGTCCATCCACCCGCCATTATGCAGTTCGCGCTGCGGCGCGTGGCGCGCCTGTCCCGGATCGGAAAAGTGCCGCATGGTGAGCTTAGCCAGCCGCCCGCCCAAGCCGCGCGCGGGCTTCGTCTTCACCGATCAGCGGCAGCAGCTCGCCCATGTCGGGGCCGTGGTCCATGCCGGTCAGCGCCTGACGCAGCGGCAGGAACAGCGGCTTGCCCTTGCGCCCGGTGCGCTCTTTCAGCGTCGAGGTCAGCGCGCCCCACGGGTTGTCGCCCCATGTCAGCGCATCCGCCGCGTCGGCCAGAAACGCACGGTCTTCGTCGGAGAATGCGGGCTGCTTGATCGGCCCGGTGACCAGCCGCCAAAGCTCGGCCGCCTCGCCGACATGCGACAGGTTGGGCCGGATCGCGTGCCAGCCCGCCTCGTCGATTCCCCCGGGCAGGCGGTCCTCCACCTGCGCATAATCCATCTGGTGGACGATCGCCGCGTTGAGCCGCTCCAGCTCCGCCTCGTCGAACTTGGCCGGCGCGCGGCCGAAGCTCTCCAGATCGAAGCCTTCGATCAGCGTCGCACGGTCGGCGATCGGCTCGACCGGCTGACTGGTGCCCAGCCGCGCCAGCAGCGAAAGGATCGCCTCCGGCTCGATCCCCTGCTCGCGCAATGCCTCGCACGACAGCGAGCCGAGGCGCTTGGACAGCTTGCCCTCCTTGCCGACCAGCAGCGCGGTGTGGCCGAAGCGCGGGAAGCTGTCGATCACATCGCAGTGATCGGGCCCGACCCCGGCCGCATGCAGGGCGGTGAACATCTGCACCTGGACGGCGGTGTTGGACACATGGTCCTCCCCGCGCAGCACGTCGGTCACGCCCATGTCCATGTCGTCGATCACGCTTGGCAGCATGTAGAGCCAGCTGCCGTCGGCGCGGCGGATAACCGGATCGGAAAGCTGCGCGGGATCGAATTTCTGCGGGCCGCGCACGCCGTCTTCCCACGCAATCAGTTCGTCATGGTCGAGCTTGAAGCGCCAGTGCGGGGCGATGCCTTCGGCTTCCTTCGCGGCGCGCCCGTCCTCGCTCATCGAGAGCGCCGCGCGGTCGTAGATCGGGGGCAGGCCGCGCCCCAGCGCGATCTTGCGCTTCAGCTCCAGCTCCTGCGCGGTCTCGTAGGCGGGATAGACCCGGCCTGCGTCCTTCAGCTTGGCAAAGGCATCCTCGTACAGATCGAGCCGCTGCGACTGGCGAAACTCGGCATCGGGTTCCAGCCCCAGCCAGGCGAGGTCTTCGCGGATCGCGGTGACATATTCCTCGCGGCTGCGCTCTGCGTCGGTGTCGTCGATGCGCAGCAGGAACTTGCCCCGCCCTTCATCATCGCCCTTCCGGGCAAGCAGCCAGTTGTGAAGCGCGGTGCGCAGGTTGCCGACGTGGAGGCGGCCCGTGGGTGAAGGCGCGAAGCGGGTGACGATCATGGCAAGCAGCGCTACTCGCGCGCTCGCACGCCTTCAAGCGTGTGTCGCTGCTCGGGCTAGGCCACCTGGCAGCGGATCGGGTGGACGTTGGAGGCGATTTGCTCCGGCGCGGGCCGGTGATCGGGCTGAGCATCTTGCGGCGCAGCGGAGGGTCGGGCCGCCAGCTCGCTCTCCATCGGGCGCGAGATGTAATAGCCCTGCGCCTCCTGGCAGCCGTGCCGTTTCAGCCAGTCGTACTGCTCCTTCGTCTCGACGCCCTCGGCAGTGGTTTCCATGCCCAGCGCCCGGGCGAGCATGATGACATTGCGGACGATCGCCTGGCAATCGGCGCGCTCCAGCATTTCCGAGACGAAGCATCGGTCGATCTTGATCTTGTCGAAGGGGAAGGCGCGCAGGTAGTTGAGCGAGGAATAGCCCGTCCCGAAATCGTCGAGCGCGATCCGCACGCCCAGATCGCGCAGGCGATGGAGCAATTCCACATTGCTCTCGCTGTCGTGCATCAGCGCGCTCTCGGTGATCTCGATCTCGACCCTCTGCGGGTCGATCTGCGCTTCGACGATGGCGTTGGTCAGCACGGTGACGAGGTTCGGATTGCACATCTGCACTGGCGAGAGGTTGATCGCGATCCGGTGCGGCTCGTCCCAGCTGGCCGCTTCCTCGATCGCCTGGCGGATGATCCATTCGCCCAGCGGGATGATCAGCCCGGTCTCTTCCGCGATATCGATGAACTCGCCCGGCAGGATCCGCCCGCGCACGGGATGTTCCCACCGAACAAGCGTTTCCTTGCCGGTCCACTTGCCGGTCTTGAGGCACACCTGCGGCTGGTAGACGAGCGTGAACTGCCCTTCCGTGATCGCGGTGCGCAGGTCCAGCTCCAGATTGCGGCGGGCGTGTTCGTTGTGATTGAGCGAGGGGTCGTAATCGGCGAAGGTCGACCGGCCGGCGCGCTTGGCGGCATACAGCGCAAGGTCGGCCTGGCGCATCAGCTCTTCGCCGTCGATGCTGTCATCCTCGCTGTAGCCGACCCCGACCGAGGCGGACACGCGCACCGTCTGCCCATCGATATTGAACGGCTGCGCCATCGCTTCCACGATCCGCTCCGCACACTGGTGGACCGCTTCGAGATTGCGCACCCGGGTCAGCAGGACCGCGAATTCGTCGCCTCCCAGCCGCGCGGCGAGATCATGTTCGCGGATCACGCCGAGAATCCGGCGCGCAGCCGCGCGGACCAGCCCGTCGCCGACATGATGGCCGAGCGTGTCGTTGACCGACTTGAAGTGGTCGAGGTCGATATAGAGCAGCGCGATCCGCCGCCGCCTGCCGGTTCCGGCAAGCATTTCGTTCAGGCTTTCGTTGAACAGATGGCGGTTGGCGAGCTCGGTCAGCTGGTCGTAACGGGCCATCCGCGCGACCCGCTGTTCGGTCTGGCGGCTCTCGGTCACATCGCGCAGCACACCGCGCACGGAGCCGTCGCTGGCCGGATTGCCGGAGATGGTCCACCAGCGCTTTTCGCTGCCCACGGTGATTTCCAGTGCAAGATCGCGGAACCGCACCCGGTCGAGCAGCAACGTCGCCAGCCTCTCTCGCGCCGGGCCGGCATCGAACAGGCCGACCAGCTCGCGCCCTTCAAGAAAGTCGCGGTCGACCCCGGCGGCATGGCCGAAGCGTTCGCATACGTTCATCAGGCAATTGCCCTCGTCGACCTCCCACAGCCAGTCGGACGAGGACTCCTCGTATTCGTGGAGCAGCAGCTTGACCGTTTCGGCGGTCCGTCGCTGGTCGAACTGTTCGCGGCAGGACTGT
The DNA here is from genome assembly GCF_021021475.1 of Citromicrobium bathyomarinum. GTDB lineage: Bacteria > Pseudomonadota > Alphaproteobacteria > Sphingomonadales > Sphingomonadaceae > Alteriqipengyuania > Alteriqipengyuania bathyomarina. The sequence continues at coordinate 1,180,234 of NZ_JAINWL010000001.1, forward strand.
TCGAACTGGCGCCCCTGCCGCCGGGTCGAACGGATCAGCGCGTAGCCGAACGCGAGCGCGAGCATGAGCGAGGGCCAGGAAAATTCGTCTCTCATGGTGAAGGACAGCACTGCTGCCGCCAGCATCGCCCCGCCCAGATAACTGGTCAGCGGCGCAGGCATCGAGCGGTAGGCGATCACCGAAGATGCCAGCAGTCCCGCGGTCAGGACCGCGAAGAACACCGGATGCGCATTGAACAGGGTGGGGAAGAACACCACCGCGCCCAGCACCCAGAACGCGGTTTCGGTGTTTGCGGCAATCTGCAGTTCACGGTGGAACTTGCGAAGGTGCGTGACATCGATCGTGTCGGGATAGAAATCCAGCGAGAGACGCCATTGGCGGAAATTGCAAAAGGCAATCGTTGCCGCCCACGGCAAGCCGTAGGTGGCGGCAGGATGGCCCCACAGCGCGACCACGCAGGCCAGCGCCGCGAAAGAATGAAGCGCGCATAGCGATGGCAGATGGGACGTCAGTTCACGCAGTCGCCAGGCGAGCAGAAGATTGCGCTCCCCCAGAATCGCCATCTGTTTGTCTATCACACAGCGTCCCTCCTCGCGGCAAGCGATTAGCCAGCAAGTCTTAAGGGACCATCAAGCAAACAGCCACGTTTTTGAAACAAAAGTGCTGGTTGACGACATTTTTTCTGCAGTGAATTGAACCATGGGTCGAATGACCGCTCACAGGTTCAGCGCGCAACGGGTCGGCGCCTCATTCGGCGAGCGTCAGCCCGCTCGCCGTCGCCGAACCTTTACTGACCGAACAGCGTCAGGCTGCGCCCATGGCCGGACAGGCGCACCCCGTTGTGCGGCGTACGCTCGATCCGGTCGGCGGCGCGGATCGCGTCCATCACCTCGGCCAGACGCGGCGGAGGCGCAATTTTGCAGACAGGCGCAGCCGGGTCGGGGCGGGTGTCGCCCGCGATCACTTCGAAACGCGCGCCGGAGATGCGGTAGGCCACGTGCGCCCCGGCGCAGCGCGGGGTCCACCAGATTTCATGCTCGTCGGCGCTCAGCGCGATGCCGTAGGGTTCATCGAAGTCCTCGCCATCGATCCCGGCCACCCGCCACTCCCCTGCGAGCGTCGTGGGCGCGGCAGGGATTGCGGGGTGGAGCGCGATGCTCGCCCCAGCCCGTGACAGCATAACCGAACCGTCTGCAGCTTGCACCGCGCTCCACCGGCCTTCGAGCGCGTCGAGCACGCGCGGCAGATCCTGCGGGTAGCCGATCTCGCAGACGACCTGCTCGCCATCTCGCTCGGGCCGGGCGAATTCGATCCCGCTGCCCGCTGCGCGGTATGAGATCGACTGGCCCGCGCAGTCCGGTTCCCACACCAGCGAATCGCCCCGACCGGTCAGCGCGATCGGATGGGGCAAAGCCTCGCCAGCGATCCTTGCAATCACCCACTTGCCGGCAAGGTCGGGCATGGGCGCCGCGTCTGGCGCGCTGTTCGCCGACCCCGCAGCGCGCGCTCCGTCCTCCCCAGCCTGCCCGGCGGGGCCGACGCAGGCGCTCACGACCAGCATCGCGGCCAGAAGGGCAGACGAACCGGCAAGGCGGACGGGAGTGATGCGCATGGTCTGTATCCTGTGTGCCGGGGGAACGCATTCCGGCGTGAAAAAGGCCCCGGAAGATCGCTCTTCCGGGGCCCCTTTCTCTTCGCCGTGGCGTGAACCTGCGCTTACTCTTCGGCAGCGCCCGCTTCATCTTCGCCGGTCTGCAGGTATTCGCCCGCATCGGCGTCGGTGCCGTGGGTCGCGCCTTCCATCTTGGCGAGCGGATCGTCTCCGGTCGCCGCTTCCGGACCCTGCGCCAGTTCGGCCTTGCGCTCTTCTTCCGCCGTTTCGGCAGCGATGATCGCTTCCTGAGCCTTCTTCCAAGAAGCCTTGAGCGCGGCGTCGCGGCTCGACGCGGTGACCCGCATCCGGTTCATGGTCGCGCCCGTGCCCGCCGGGATGAGGCGGCCCACAATGACGTTTTCCTTGAGCCCGATCAGCGAGTCGCGCTTGCCTTCGACCGAAGCCTGGGTGAGCACGCGGGTCGTCTCCTGGAACGACGCGGCCGAGATGAACGAACGCGTCTGGAGCGAGGCCTTGGTGATCCCGAGCAGAACCGGCTTGCCCTGTGCGGGCGTCTTGTTCCGGCCAAGCTTCGAGTTGACCTCGTTCATTTCCTCCAGATCGACCTGTTCGCCCGGCAGCAGCACGGTGTCGCCGCCATCGGTGATCTCGACCTTCTGCAGCATCTGACGAACGATCGTCTCGATGTGCTTGTCGTTGATCTTCACGCCCTGCAGTCGATAGACTTCCTGGATCTCGTTCACGAGATACTCGGCCAGCGCTTCCACGCCCAGCACGTCGAGGATGTCGTGCGGGTTGGGCGAGCCCGAGATCAGGGTGTCGCCCTTCTTCACGAAGTCGCCTTCCTGAACGTCGATCACCTTGGTCTTGGGGACCAGGTACTCGACGGCTTCACCCTCCTCCGGAACGATCGCGATCTTGCGCTTCGCCTTGTATTCGCGGACGAATTCGATCCGTCCGGAGATCTTGGCGATGATCGCGTTGTCCTTCGGAATACGCGCTTCGAACAGCTCGGCAACACGCGGCAGACCGCCGGTGATGTCGCGCGTCTTGGCGGCTTCGCGGCTGGCACGGGCAAGGATGTCGCCCGCTTCGACCTCTTGGCCATCCTCGACCGAAAGCGTGGTGCCCGGCGCCAGCATGTAGCGCGCAGCCTCGTTTTCCTCGTCGGTGCTGCCTTCGTTGAAGAGGGTGAGACGCGGACGCAGCTCTTCCTTCTTCTTGCGGCCGGTCGCCCGGTTCTCGGTCACGACGCGCTGGGCAATGCCGGTGGCATCGTCGACGCGCTCTTCCAGGGTCGAGCCTTCGACCAGATCGAGGAACTTCACCACACCCGACTGCTCGGTGATGATCGGCAGCGAGAACGGATCCCACTCTGCCAGACGATCGCCTTCGGAGACCTTCTCGCCATCCTTGTGCATCAGCACAGTACCATAGGGCACCTTGTGGATCTCGCGCTCGCGGCCTTCCTTGTCGATCACTGCCAGTTCGCCATTGCGGGCGAGCGACAGGATACGGCCCTTCTTGTCGGTGATCGTCGGCATGTCGCGATAGACGACCTTACCGTCGGACACCGATTCGAGGTGGCTGGTTTCGTTGAGCTGCGCCGCACCGCCAATGTGGAAGGTACGCATGGTCAGCTGCGTGCCCGGCTCGCCGATCGACTGCGCCGCAATGACGCCGACCGCTTCGCCGATGTTCACCGGCGTACCGCGGGCGAGGTCACGCCCGTAGCAGGTGGCGCACACGCCCTGGTCGGCTTCGCAGACCAGCGGCGAGCGGATCTTGGCGACCTGCACTTCGGCCTCTTCGATCGCCTTCACCATCGGCTCGTCGAGCAGAGTGCCCGCCTTCGCGATGACTTCGCCGGTGGCAGCGTTCACCGCGTCCTCGGCCAGGGTCCGGCCCAGGATACGTTCTGCCAGCGATGCGATCACCGAACCGCCCTGGACGATGGCGCGCATGTCCAGGCTGTTGTTGGTCTTACAATCCTCGACCACGATCGTGCAGTCCTGCGACACGTCGACCAGACGACGGGTGAGGTAGCCCGAGTTGGCGGTCTTCAACGCGGTATCCGCAAGGCCCTTACGAGCCCCGTGGGTCGAGTTGAAGTATTCGAGGACGGTCAGGCCTTCCTTGAAGTTCGAGATGATCGGCGTTTCAATGATCTCGCCCGAAGGCTTGGCCATCAGGCCGCGCATACCCGCGAGCTGCTTCATCTGCGCGGGCGAACCACGCGCACCGGAGTGGCTCATCATGTAGATCGAGTTGATCTGCGCTTCCTTGCCGTTCTCGTCGATCGGGCGCGACTTGATCTTGTCCATCATGGCGTCGGCCACCTGGTCGCCGCAACGGCTCCAGGCGTCGATCACCTTGTTGTACTTTTCCTGCTGCGTGATCAGGCCGTCCTGATACTGCTGCTCGTAATCCGCGACGAGGGACTTGGTCTGTTCGACCATGCCTTCCTTCGATTCAGGGATTTCCATGTCGTCCTTGCCGAAGGAGATGCCGGCCTTGAACGCGTAGCGGAAGCCGAGCGTCATGATCGCGTCGGCGAACAGCACCGTGTCCTTCTGGCCGGTGTGGCGGTACACCTCGTCGATCACGTCGCCGATGTCCTTCTTGGTAAGAAGGCGGTTGACGATGTCGTAGGGCACCTTGTGGTTCTTCGGCAGGCACTCGCCGATCAGCATGCGGCCCGGGGTCGTGACGAAGCGCTTCATCTCGGCCTTGCCGTTCTCGTCCGTTTGCGGGACGCGGGTGATGATCTTGGAGTGCAGCGTCACCGCATTGGTTTCGAGCGCGTAGTGAATTTCGCTCATGTCGGCGAAGCGCGGCAGCTTCTCGATCTTGTCGTCGCCGTCCTCGATGAACTCGGGCGTCTTCTCCTGCCGTTCCATCGACAGGTAGTAGATCCCCAGCACCATGTCCTGCGAAGGCACGATGATCGGCTTGCCGTTGGCGGGGCTGAGGATGTTGTTGGTCGACATCATCAGCACGCGCGCTTCGAGCTGGGCTTCGAGGCTCAGCGGCACGTGGACGGCCATCTGGTCACCGTCGAAGTCGGCGTTGAAGGCCGAACAGACGAGCGGGTGCAGCTGGATCGCCTTGCCTTCGATCAGCACGGGCTCGAACGCCTGGATGCCCAGACGGTGCAGCGTGGGCGCGCGGTTCAGGAGAACCGGGTGCTCGCGGATCACCTCGTCGAGGATGTCCCACACTTCCTTGCGCTCGCGCTCGACCCACTTCTTGGCCTGCTTGAGCGTCATCGAGAGACCCTTGGCGTCCAGACGCGCGTAGATGAACGGCTTGAACAGCTCGAGCGCCATCTTCTTGGGCAGACCACACTGGTGCAGCTTCAATTCCGGCCCGGTCACGATGACCGAACGGCCCGAATAGTCGACGCGCTTACCCAGAAGGTTCTGGCGGAAGCGGCCCTGCTTGCCCTTGAGCATGTCGGACAGCGACTTGAGTGGACGCTTGTTGGCGCCCGTGATCACGCGGCCACGACGGCCATTGTCGAACAGCGCGTCGACCGATTCCTGCAGCATGCGCTTTTCGTTGCGCACGATGATGTCGGGCGCGCGCAGCTCGATCAGGCGCTTGAGGCGGTTGTTACGGTTGATGACGCGGCGATAGAGGTCGTTGAGGTCGGACGTCGCGAAACGGCCGCCATCCAGCGGCACCAGCGGGCGCAGCTCGGGCGGGATCACGGGGACGACTTCGAGGATCATCCATTCGGGGCGGTTGCCCGATTCGATGAAGCTTTCGACGACCTTGAGGCGCTTGATGATCTTGGCGGGCTTGAGCTTGGACTTGGTGGTCTCCAGCTCTTCCAGCAGATCGGCCTTTTCCTGTTCGAGGTCGAGGTCCATCAGCAGGTGCTTGACCGCTTCCGCGCCGATCCCGGCGGTGAAGGCGTCTTCGCCGTATTCATCCTGCGCTTCGAGCAGCTCGTCTTCGGTCATCAGCTGGTAGCGTTCCAGCGGGGTGATGCCCGGCTCGGTGACGATGTAGTTTTCGAAGTAGAGAACCCGCTCGAGAACCTTGAGCTGCATGTCGAGCAGCAGGCCGATGCGCGAGGGTAGCGACTTGAGGAACCAGATGTGCGCGACCGGCGCGGCCAGTTCGATGTGGCCCATGCGCTCGCGGCGGACTTTCGTGACGGTCACTTCGACGCCGCACTTTTCGCAGACGACGCCCTTGTACTTCATGCGCTTGTACTTGCCGCACAGGCACTCGTAGTCCTTCACCGGGCCGAAGATACGCGCGCAGAACAGACCGTCACGCTCGGGCTTGAACGTGCGGTAGTTGATCGTCTCGGGCTTCTTGATCTCGCCGAAAGACCACGAACGGATACGCTCGGGGCTGGCGATACCGATCTGGATCTCGTCGAAGGTTTCCGGCTTCGCGAGCTGGTTGGTGAATTTGGTCAGTTCGTTCATTTCTCAATCCCTCTTGGGGGTGAAATCCGTATCTCGATCAGTTGCCGGTGGCTGGGAGTCGAACCCGCACCCCGTTGCCGGGGACCACTGGAGTGGTGCGTCTACCGTTCCGCCACACCGGCCTGATCTTTACTCCGCCGCGATCTGCATGCCGTCTTCGTCGTCCTCGTCCGCGATGGACTTGAGTTCGACGTTGAGGCCCAGCGAGCGCATTTCCTTGACGAGCACGTTGAAGCTCTCCGGAATGCCCGCTTCGAAGGTGTCGTCGCCCTTGACGATCGCTTCGTAGACCTTCTGGCGGCCGACCACGTCGTCCGACTTGACGGTGAGCATTTCCTGCAGGGTGTAGGCCGCGCCGTATGCCTGCAGCGCCCAGACCTCCATCTCGCCGAAACGCTGTCCGCCGAACTGCGCCTTGCCGCCCAGCGGCTGCTGGGTGACGAGCGAGTACGGGCCGATCGAGCGTGCGTGGATCTTGTCGTCGACGAGGTGGTGCAGCTTGAGCATGTAGATGATGCCCACGGTCACCTTGCGGTGGAAGGCATCGCCCGTGCGCCCGTCAAACAGGATCGACTGGCCGTCCGCATCCAGACCCGACTTGGTCAGCTGGGTGGTCACGTCGCTTTCACGGGCACCGTCGAACACCGGGGTGCCCATCGGCACGCCGCGGGTCAGGTTGCCCGCCAGCTCCGCGATTTCCTCGCCCGAGCGGCTATCGATCGAATCGTGATAGTCCTCGCCGTAGATTTCCTTCAGCTTGTCCTTGATCACCGCAGGCGGTTCACCGGGTTCAGCATCGGGGTTCTTGGCGCGCCAGTCTTCCAGCGCATCCTTGATCTGGTGCCCGAAGCTGCGGGCCGCCATGCCGAGATGCGTTTCGAAGATCTGCCCGACGTTCATGCGCGAGGGCACGCCGAGCGGGTTGAGCACGATGTCGACCGGCGTCCCGTCGGCGAGGAACGGCATGTCCTCTTCCGGCAGGATGCGGCTGATGACACCCTTGTTCCCGTGACGGCCGGCCATCTTGTCGCCCGGCTGCAGCTTGCGCTTCACCGCGACGAAGACCTTGACCATCTTGAGCACGCCCGGGGCGAGTTCGTCGCCGCGTTCGAGCTTTTCCTTACGGTCCTCGAACTTGGCGTCGATCACCTTCACGGCGTCGTCGTACTGGCCCTTGATCGCTTCGAGCTGCGCCTGGCGATCATCGTCTTCCACCGCGAACTTGAACCATTCGTGGCGGTCGACGCTCTCGATCACCTCGTCGGTCAGCTCGGTGCCCTTCTTGATGCCCTTGGGCGCGGCCGAAGCGGTCTGGCCGACCAGCATGTCCTTCAGACGGTTGTAGGTCGCCCGGTTGAGGATGGCGCGTTCGTCGGCGCTATCCTTGCGCAGACGCTCGATTTCCTCGTTCTGGATCGCGCGGGTACGGTCGTCGATCTCGATCCCGTGGCGGTTGAACACGCGGACTTCCACGACCGTGCCGGCAACGCCCGGCGGCAGGCGAAGCGAGGTGTCGCGCACGTCGCTGGCCTTTTCGCCGAAGATGGCGCGCAGAAGCTTTTCTTCCGGCGTCATCGGGCTTTCACCCTTCGGCGTGATCTTGCCGCACAGGATATCGCCCGGGTGTACTTCGGCCCCGATGTAGACGATGCCCGCCTCGTCGAGGTTGCGCAACGCTTCCTCGCCCACGTTCGGGATGTCGCGGGTGATGTCTTCCGGCCCGAGCTTGGTATCGCGCGCCATCACCTCGAATTCCTCGATGTGGATCGAGGTGAACACGTCGTCCTTCACGATGCGTTCGGAGATGAGGATACTATCCTCGTAGTTGTAGCCGTTCCACGGCATGAACGCGACGAGGCTGTTCTTGCCCAGCGCCAGTTCGCCCAGATCGGTCGAGGGGCCGTCGGCAATGACGTCGCCCTGCTCGACCGTTTCACCCACCTTCACCAGCGGGCGCTGGTTGATGCAGGTGTCCTGGTTGGAGCGCTGGAACTTCTGCAGCGTGTAGATGTCGACGCCCGACTGGCCGGGTTCGACATCGCCGATCGCGCGGATCACGATACGCGTGGCGTCGACCTGGTCGACGATGCCGCCACGGCGGGCGGTGATCGCCGCGCCGCTGTCACGCGCCACGGTCTCTTCCATGCCCGTGCCGACCCACGGCGCCTCGGCCTTCACCAGCGGCACCGCCTGGCGCTGCATGTTGGCGCCCATCAGTGCGCGGTTGGCGTCATCGTTTTCCAGGAACGGGATGAGCGATGCACCGACCGAGACGAGCTGCTTGGGGCTGACGTCCATCAGCGTGATGGTTTCACGAGGAGCCATCAGGTTGTCGCCGCTCTGACGGGCGGAGACCAGCTCTTCCACGAAGCTGCCGTTCTCGTCGAGTTCCGCCGAAGCCTGCGCGACGGTGTGCTTCTGCTCTTCCATCGCCGACAGGTAGACGACGTCGCTGGTCACCTTGCCGTCCACAACCTTGCGGTAGGGGGTTTCGATGAAGCCGTACTTGTTGACGCGGCTGAACGAGGCGAGCGAGTTGATCAGACCGATGTTCGGGCCTTCCGGCGTCTCGATCGGGCAGATACGGCCATAGTGCGTCGGGTGAACGTCGCGGACTTCGAAGCCCGCACGCTCACGGGTAAGACCGCCCGGCCCGAGCGCCGAAACGCGGCGCTTGTGGGTGACTTCCGAGAGCGGGTTGGTCTGGTCCATGAACTGCGAGAGCTGGCTGGAACCGAAGAACTCGCGCACCGCGGCCACGGCGGGCTTCGCGTTGATCAGGTCGTTCGGCATCACGGTCGACACGTCGACCGAGCTCATGCGCTCCTTCACCGCGCGTTCCATGCGCAGCAGGCCGACGCGGTACTGGTTTTCGAGCAGTTCACCGACCGAACGCACACGGCGGTTGCCGAGGTTGTCGATGTCGTCGACTTCGCCCTTGCCGTCCTTCAGGCCGACCAGTTCCTTGACCACGGCAAGAATGTCTTCCTTGCGCAGCGTGGTCACGGTGTCTTCGGCGTCGAGTTCCAGACGCATGTTCAGCTTCACGCGGCCGACGGCGGACAGGTCGTAGCGCTCGCTATCGAAGAACAGGCCTTCGAACAGCGCTTCGGCGGTTTCCTTGGTCGGCGGCTCACCCGGACGCATGACCTTGTAGATCGCTTCCAGGCCCTCGTCGCGGTTCTCGGCCTTGTCGGCCTTCAGCGTGTTGCGGATCCACGGGCCGGTGTTGACCTCGTCGATGTCGAGCAGTTCGACCTGGTCGACGCCCGCAGCGTCGAGCACTTCGAGGTGCTCGGGCGTCACTTCGTCGCCCGCCTCGATATAGATGCGACCGGTCGATTCATCGATCATGTCGCGCGCGGCGTAGCGGCTGAAGATTTCCTCGCTCGGCAGGAGCAGAGTTTCGAGGCCGTCCTTTTCCGCCTTGTTGGCGGCACGCGGGCTGATCTTCTGGTTGGCGGGGAACACTTCTTCGCCGGTCTTTGCGTCGACCAGCGGGAAGGTCGGCTTGGCGCCGCGCCACTGTTCCGCAACGAACGGAATGGTCCAGCCGTCCTTGGCGCGCTGCCACACGACGGTGTCGTAGAAGTGGTGCAGAATCTCTTCGCGGTCGAGGCCGAGGCCGTAGAGCAGCGAGGTGACCGGCAGCTTGCGCTTGCGGTCGATCCGGACGTTGACGATGTCCTTCGCGTCGAACTCGAAGTCGAGCCACGAGCCGCGGTAGGGAATGACGCGCGCGGCGAACAGCAGCTTGCCCGAGGAGTGGGTCTTGCCGCGGTCATGGTCGAACAGGACGCCCGGCGAACGGTGCATCTGCGAGACGATCACACGCTCGGTACCATTGACGATGAAGGTGCCGTTCTCGGTCATGAGCGGCATGTCGCCCATGTAGACTTCCTGCTCCTTGATATCGAGCACGGAACGGGCTTCGGTGTCCTGGTCCACTTCGAACACGATCAGGCGCAGCGTGACGCGCATCGGCGCGGCATAGGTAATGCCACGCTGGCGGCATTCGGTGGTGTCGTACTTGGGCGGTTCGAGTTCGTAATCGACGAAGTCGAGTTCGGCCGTGCCGGCGAAGTCGCGGATCGGGAACACGCTGCGGAGCGTCTTTTCAAGGCCCGAGACGTAGTCGATCTGCTTGTCGGAGCGCAGGAACTGCTCGTAGCTTTCGCGCTGAACCTCGATCAGGTTCGGCATCTGCACGACTTCGTGAATATCGCCGAAGATCTTGCGGATGCGGCGCTTGGCAGTGCCGGTCTTGGCCGTGCCGCGCTTCATCGGAAGCTTGGCGTCGTCGTTCGCGCTCTTGGTCGCCATAAGTCGAGAGAACCTCTTCTGCCGTTCGCACGCGAGACCGAAGGCAAAAGGCCCTCGCCACGCGCGAGTCATGAAAATATCGCTGCACGAGGGGAACCGGCCATGACGCGGGCGGCATATCGGCATGCGCACCATGCGCCTGCCGTTGGGGTCATACCGCCGCGAGGGTCTGGCCGCGCCGCTTCCTTCCCGGGATCCGAATCTCGCGCGTGATTCGGCCTTGCTCGAAGCTGGCGTGTCCGCGCCATATAGGAATCTGCAGGCCAAGTGTCAAAGGCAGGCGAAATTTTTCGTTTATCGATCAGGGGTTTATCGTTTTTCGATATTTATCGATTGACGATAAGGCGACGCCAGATTATTGAATATCGATATCGGACAACAAGGAGATCGATAAATGACCGACACCGCCAAACACATCACCGCCGCTCTTGCCGCGATCATCATCGCCGCCACCAGCATGACCGCCGTGGTTACCGTACCCCCTGCCGAAGACGGCATGGTCGCCACCGTCCACACGATCGAAGTCGCCTGAGCAGGCGCCCCGACACCTTCAGAACAAAGAGCCCCATCATGCCCAAGCTTGCCCAGAACCTCCTCGCCCTCGCCGTCGCCGTGCTGGTCGCCGGCACCAGCGTGACCGCGATCACCACCGTGCCGCCTGCGCAGGATGGCACCACCACCTACGCCAGCCTCACGCACGGCCCGCGCGAACTGGCCTGACCCGACACCCGACGCCCGCCCCCACCATGGGGCCCGACAACAGGGGAGAACCATCATGACCAATGCCCTCAACGACCCGCTGCTGCTCATCGGCAAGATCTTCTGCATCTTTCTCCAGGCAGTCATGGCGCTCGCCGCGATCGCCCTCGCCATCGCAATTCCCGTGGTCCTGTTCGCGCAAGGGCCGATCCAGGCCGAAATCGTCAAGGAACTGCCCGGAGTGACCGAGCAATTCCCCGGCATGCTGATCGCCGCGATCATGGCCATCGGCTTCGCGATCGTCGCCATGCTGTTCGTCTTCTTCGGCAAGCTGCGCCGGATCATCGGCACGGTCGGCGAAGGCGATCCCTTCCAGCCGCAGAACGCCACGCGGCTGAGCCAGATGGGCTGGCTCATGCTGGGCACGCAGTTGGTCATCATTCCCGCCGGATTCATCGTGGTACAGCTGGCGAAATATGCCGACGCGATCGAGAAGGCCGGCGCCGAGGATTTCAGCCTGACCTTCGACGATGGTGGCTTCGATATGACCGCGCTGCTGCTGACCGTGATCCTGTTCATCCTCGCCCGCGTGTTCCGCCACGGCGCCGCGATGCGCGAAGACCTGGAAGGAACCGTGTGATGCCCCCCTCCCCCGACACCCCAGACGGAGCTGCCATCATGGTGAAACTGGACGACCTGCTGCACGAACGCCGCATGACCCTGACCGAACTGGCCGAGCGGGTCGGCATGACGCTGGCCAACCTCTCGATCCTCAAGACAGGCAAGGCCAAGGCGATCCGCTTCTCCACGCTCGAGGCGATCTGCCGCGAACTGGAATGCCAGCCGGGCGACCTGCTCGCCTACGACACCCGCAGCGAAACCGCCTGAACCCCCGCGCGAAGCTCCCTGCCCCCCCCATCCGCACGGGGGCTTCGCCTTTCCCTCCAAGGCAGCGATCCAGAGAAACACGCTAAGTCCCTGAACAATATTGCTTGGCGCGGGAACCGCGATGGAGCATGGGCGGTTGCCACCAAATCCGAATGCCGGGGGAATGGTCCCCCGGATCGAGAAAACAGGGGGAATTACCTTGAAGAAGATCATCGCAACCGCCGCCATCGCCACCTTCGCGCTCTCGCTCGCCGCATGTAACGGCGCCAACGAAGAAGCCGGCGAACAGGCCGACGACGTGACCGAAGCGCAGGGCGAAGTCCTCGACGCGCAGTCGGGCGTGACCGAAGCCCAGGCCGATCTGGCCGAAGAAAAGGGCGACGAAGCCACTGCCGAGCAGCTTGAAGAAAAGGCTGACCAGCAGGAAGACACCGCCGACGAGATGTAATCTCGCCGGGTTTTCGGACCTGACAGAAGCGGCCGTGCCATCCTTCGGGATTGCGCGGCCGTTTTGCGTCGGGCCGCGATCAGCTCTCGCGGCAGCGAATCCAGTGATGCCTGCCCTGGTAGAGCACCGATCCGTCATAGGCATCGCCCCTGCGCACGGCCTTGACCACCGCCAGCCGCTCGTTCGCCTGCGGGTCGGTCAGCACCAGCCGCAGCTCGCTATCGTCCAGCCACCATTGCGGCACTTCGACTGGCACGTCCCTGCCATCGACCTGCAACCTCGTCGCGAACAGCGCCGAACCTGCCGTGTGGCCGAACCCGAGCGCGATCGCGATCGCCGGCTCGGACGCAGTGCGGCACACAAACCCACCGGTCGCATGGGCCGGGCTTGCAAGCATCGCGAATACGGGCAGAGCGATCAGGAGAATGCGCATGGCACGCTGTTGCCCAAGCCCACGTGAACCGACGGTGGACGCCGCGCGCCACCCGCTTTTGCTTGACTCCGCGTACGTTCTCGCTAAGTGCCCGGCCCGACCGCTTCGGCCATGCGCCCGGCGGTCATCCGTCCGAGACAGTTGGTGACCGGAATATGCCGGTCTTAATTTCCAGCCTAGACGGGGAAACGAGATTTACAGCGGCCTGCATGTCCCCATGCGCCGCCTTTCGCATCCGATAGCCGGATGCACCTCCTTCCCTTGTCAAACGGACCCATGGCCTCGCAGCTTTTGCGGCGGGGTCGAACGTGAGCCGGTCGTCTCCGCTTGTGCGGGGTCGGCCATAGTGAAGGAGTAAGCATGGATCGTTCGCAAAAAACCGATGCGGTCGCTCAGCTGAACAACGTCTTCAACGAGGCGGGCGTGGTGGTTGTCACCCGCAACCTCGGCCTGACGGTGGCAGAGTCCACCGATCTGCGCGCGAAGATGCGGGAAGCCGGCGCGACTTACCAGGTTGCGAAGAACCGTCTTGCCAAGATCGCCCTCAAGGACACCGACTACGCAGGTATCGAAGAATACCTGAACGGTCCGACCGCCCTCGCATACAGCGAAGATCCGGTCGCCGCGGCCAAGGCCGTGGTGGAGTTCGCGAAGACCAACGACCGCATCGAAGTGGTCGGTGGCTCGATGGGCTCGCAGGTGCTCGACGAAGCAGGTGTCAGGGCTCTCGCCTCGATGCCGAGCCTCGACGAACTGCGTGGCAAGCTCGTTGGTCTGGTCAACGCCCCCGCGACGAAAATCGCGCAGGTCGTCAATGCCCCGGCGAACAAGCTCGCTCGTGTCTTCGGCGCATATGCCGCCAAGGACGCTGCGTAAGACGTTTTTCCGCACGACATATCCGGCCGCGGCATGAGCCCGGCCACGCTATTTTTTGGAGTGAATTATCATGGCTGACATCGCCAAGCTCGTTGAAGAACTTTCGAAGCTGACCGTCCTCGAAGCAGCTGACCTCGCCAAGGCTCTTGAAGAAGAGTGGGGCGTGAGCGCCGCTGCCGCTGTTGCGGTTGCTGGCCCAGCTGCTGGTGGCGACGCCCCGGCTGCTGAAGAAAAGGACGAATTCGACGTCATTCTCACCGGCGACGGTGGCAAGAAGATCCAGGTCATCAAGGAAGTCCGCGCCATCACCGGCCTGGGCCTCACCGAAGCCAAGGCTCTCGTCGAAGGCGCGCCCAAGCCGCTCAAGGAAGGCGTCAACAAGGCCGAAGCAGAAGAAGTCAAGAGCAAGATCGAAGCCGCTGGCGGCACGGTCGAGCTCAAGTAAGCTCTTCTCGCTTCCGAGCGAAATCGAAGGGGCGGTGCCAGCGATGGCGCCGCCCTTTTTCGTGGTGGCCGGAAGATCAATTGCGCCCTTTCGCCGAAGCAGCGATAAGAACGAATGACGGCGAATAATCTTGAGTGGCTCATGAACTGGTATGTTCGCGAGTGCGACGATTATTGGGAGCACTCTTATGGGGTCAAAATCGACACCCTGGACAACCCCGGATGGACGATCGCAATCGACCTACGTGAGACCTCGCTAGAAGGGCGCACCTTCGCGGCCGAGCATGGCGAACCTGCGTCTGACATTCATGAATGGCGCGAGAAGGGAAGCTGGTGGATCGCAAAGGCCAACGGAACCAGTTTCTCTGCCGCATGTGGCCCGACCGACCTCTCTTCGGTAATCGGCCTCTTCCGCGACTGGTCGGAAAGTTCGAGCGATTAGTGCCGACTGTACCGTCTAGGATTCGTGCCCCCGCACTCAATCCTATGAGATTGATGTCGAGCTGCCGCCGAATACATCGCCCGCAAGGAACGTAATTGGCCGAGGCTCAGGTCGTGCGCTTTCGCCCGCGCAGCACGTTGCGTTCCTTGCCCGCGTGCAGATCGTCCGCATCGATCTGGGCCTGCAACCGCGCCATGTCGTTCTCGCGATAATCCTGCTCAAGCTGCTCGATCGCGCGCGCGTCGGTGTCGAGATGCTCCAGCACTGCGCGGCCCATCGCAATCGCGCTTTCGCGCAGCTCACGCACCTGAAACGTGATCTCCGCCGGCGCCAGCTTCATCACGTGCCGCCGGTCGAAGGTGCGCACAAACAGCGCGGCGTCGGGGAAGGCCTCGCGGACCGAGGCGAGGAATTCGGCGTCGATCTGGTCGCCATCGATGCAGAAACAGATCAGCTTCGCCTCGCGCGCACCGGCCTGGCGCAGCATGTCCATCCGCAACCCGTCGCCGAAGAACACCTTGATCCCGAACTCCTCGGCAGTGTCGATCTGCGGCACGTTCCTGTCGATCATCGTGACATCGAGCCCGGCGGTGGCGAGCATCTGCGCGACCGTTTGCCCGAAGCGGCCGAAGCCGATCACCAGCGCCTGCGGCGTTTCGCCCTCCGGCCCCTCGCGCTCCTCCCGCGATCCGGCGGCAGGCGTGCGCAAACGCGCGGTCGCCATCATCAGGAACGGGGTGGTTGCCATGGAAAGCGTGACGATCGCGGTGAACAGGCTGGCGGTCTGCGCATCGATCACCCCGCCGCTTTGCGCGGCATTGAACAGCACGAAACCGAACTCGCCCCCCTGGCTCAGCAGCAGGCCGAGCGCGAGGGCGGAGCGCCACGGCAGTTTCACCGCCATGCCCAGCCCCGTGATGATCGCGGCCTTGGTCGCCACCAGCGCCGCCGCCATGCCGATCACGAACAGCGGCTGCGCGGCGATTGCCTGCAGGTCCAGCATCATCCCGACGGACACGAAGAACAGGCCCAGCAGGATCGAGCGGAACGGCTCGATATCTGCCTCAAGCTCGTGCCGATAGGGCGTATCGGCCAGCATCACACCGGCGATGAACGCGCCCAGCGCGGTCGACAGGCCGATCGCCTCCATCACCGCGGCCGAGGCGACCACCGCGAACAGCGCGGCGACGACGAACATCTCGCGCTCGCCCAGTCGCCCGATCAGGCGCAGCAGCGGGCGCAGCAAGAACCGCCCGGCAAGCACCAGCGCGACACAGGCACCCAGCGCGATCGGCAGCTGGACCCATCCGCCGGGGCCGCCATCCTCGCCCCCCTGCACGCCGAGCGCGGTGACGATGGCGAGCAGCGGGATGATCGAGAGGTCCTGAAACAGCAGGATGGAGAACGCCCGCTCCCCCACCGGGGTGCGCAGGTTGCCGCCCGATTGCAGCATCGGCAGCACCTGCGCGGTGGACGACAGGCCGAGCGAGAGGCCCACCGCCAGCGCCGCCGCGATCGGATAGCTGGTCGCGAGCCAGATCACCCCCGATACCGCGAGGCCGCACAGCGCAACCTGCGTCAGGCCGAGGCCGAAGATCGCCCCGCGCAGCCGCCACAGCCTGCTGGGTGCCAGTTCCAGCCCGACCACGAACAGCAACATGACGATGCCCAGCTCGCCGAAACTGAGCGTTTCCTCGCCGCTGCCAGCCAGCCCCAGTACTTGCGGGCCGACCACCGCGCCTGCGACAAGGTAGCCCAGCGTCGCGCCCAGCCCCAGCTTGCGGAAGAGGATCACGAACAGCAGCGCGGCGGCCAGCAGCACGACACCGCTTTCGAGCGCTACGTGCGCGGAGGCTTCGCCATGTTCCATGCCAGTGTGTTCCCCGGGTATCAGGTCGATCCGCAAAACCCATGGAGCGCACGCTGCCCCTAGGCAAGCGGCACGCGCACCAATATCCGGGCCGGCTTTTTATGGCTTACGAACCCAACCCTTCGCGGGATCCGTCCCCCTGGCGTACCGAGATATTCGCCACGCTCCGGCTCAGCTGGCCGCTGGCGCTCGCCAACCTGCTGCAAATGCTGACCTATGCGATCGACGTGATCTTCATCGCGCGGCTGGGGGAAGAGCCGCTGGCCGCCTCCGCGCTGGCGGTGTCGGTGTTCGGCCTGATCGTGTGGGCGCTATGCTCGATGACGGGGATGGTCGCAGCGGTGATTTCGGCGGAGCTGGGCGCGCGGGCACCGGCCTTGCGGCCCGTTCGCCGTGCGACCCGCATGGCGCTGTGGCTCGCGGTGCTGAGCGGCGCGGCGGGGATGATCGCGTGCCTGGGGTTCGAGCAGTTTGCCCTGCTGACCGGGCAGGAGCCCGCGCTCGCCGCGCTGGGCCAGAGCTACATGCTGATCCTCGTGTGGTCCGTGATTCCGTTCATCGTCAACAATGTACTGCGCAGCTTCGTCTCGGCGCTCGACCGGCCGATTTTCGCGACCGCGATCACCGCGCTAGGCATCGGCGTCAACGCGATGGGCAATTATGCCTTCATCTTCGGCAACTGGGGCGCGCCTGCCCTGGGTCTGCCCGGCGCGGCGGTCGCGACGCTGTTCACCTCGGTGTTCACGATGCTGGCCTACGTGGTCGCCATCCGGCTCGACCCCAAGCTGCACCGCTATCATATCTTCGGGCGTTGGTGGGTGCCCGACTGGCCGGTGTTCTGGCAGATCGTGCGCAAGGGCACGCCGATTGCACTGATGGTGAGCGCGGAGGCCGGGGTGTTCAGCGCGGCGGCCTTCCTGATGGGCAATATCGGCGCGGCACAGCTCGCCGCGCACACGCTCGCGCTGCAGATCGCCGCGCTCGCGTTCCAGGTGCCCTTCGGCGTGGGGCAGGCGAGCACGATCCGGGTCGGCTATTTCTACGGCGCGCGCGACAGCGACGGAATGGCCCGCGCGGGCTGGGCCGGAATCGGCATCGCGTTCCTGTTCATGAGCGTGACCGCCAGCGCCATGGTGCTGGTGCCCGACTATCTGCTGTCGATCTATATCGACCCGTGGGCGGCGGCGAACGTCGCGATGGTCGCCTTCGCCACCCGCTACCTGCTGGTCGCCGCCGCGTTCCAGCTGGTCGACGGGGTGCAGGCGGTCGCGGGTGGAGCGCTGCGGGGCCTGCAGGACACGCGCGTGCCGATGTGGATCGCGGTCTTTTCCTACTGGGTGCCGGGCTTCGGCACCGCGATGGTGCTGGGCTTCGCGACCCCGCTGGCAGGCGTCGGCGTATGGCTCGGGCTGGCCACGGGTCTTGCCTTTGCCGCCGTGCTGCTGACCTGGCGCTGGGCGCGGCGCGAGGCGCTGGGCCTCACGCGCGTCCAGCCGGATGCGAAAAGGGTCAGGCCGCCTTCTGCGTGATCTCGCGCTGCGGGAAGGGAATGGTGATCCCCTTGTCGTCGAAGGTCGCCTTGGCTGCCTCGGTCAGGTCCCAGGTCAGCTGCATGTAATCGCCGGTCGCGCACCATACGCGCAGGCCGATCCCGACCGAGCTGTCGTCCAGCGAGGCGACGAAGGCCTGCGGCTCGGGATCCTTCAGCACCCGCTCGTCCGCTGCGGCCAGACCGAGCAGCGTCTCGCGCGCCTGCTGCATGCTGTCGTCGTAGCCGATCCCCACGACCAGCTCGATCCGGCGGGTGGGATGGCGGTGCAGGTTCACGATCGGCTGGTTCCAGAGTTCGGAATTGGGGACCATCACGAACAGTCCGTCGAACTGCTTGAGCTCGGTGGTGAACAGCCCGATCCGCTGGACGGTCGCGGTGAACCTGTCGACGCTGATCGCCTCGCCCACCACGAAGGGCCGCTGCACCAGGATCATCACGCCCGAGGCGACATTGCTGAGCGTGCCTTGGAGCGCCAGCCCGATCGCCAGCGCCATACCGCCCAGCGCGGCGATGATGCTGGTCGTCTCGACCCCGAACTGGCTCAGCACGGTTACCAGCACCACCGCCCACAGCGCGTACTTGACCATGTTGGACAGGAAGTTGGCGATGGTCGGTTCGAACTTGGAGGATTTGGACAGCGCGCGCTCCGCCCAGCGCGACAGCACGCTGGCGATCAGCAGCCCGATCACCAGCACCGCGAAAGCGCCGATGATCTGCATGATATTCGCCTGCAGCCACTCGATGATGCTGGTCACGAAGCTGAGGTCCACGCCGGGCGTATCGGCGCGCGGGGTCGGTGTTTGAGAAGCCATGCCTGTCCTGTTAACTTGGGTTTCGATCCGGATGCGCGAAACGCGCCTGAAGGGTACGCACGAAAGAGGCAAGTCGGTCCCGCAAGCCCGCCTCGCACGTGACGCCCGGACAGGCTTTTTTTATCCTCGGCACTGCTTGACGCGCGATGGGCGGCTGCACATATGCCCCTTGCTGGCACTCTCCATGTGGGAGTGCCAACACCCATTTTTCACCCTAGCAAGAGGTATCAAGCATGGCATTTCGTCCGCTGCACGACCGTGTTCTGGTCCGTCGCATCGAAGCCGAGGAAAAGACATCCGGCGGCATCATCATTCCCGACAGCGCACAGGAAAAGCCGAGCGAAGGCGTGGTTGTCGCCGTCGGTTCGGGCGCCAAGGCCGATGACGGCACGGTCACTCCGCTCGACGTCAAGGAAGGCGATCGCGTCCTCTTCGGCAAGTGGGGCGGCACCGAGGTCAAGATCGACGGTGAAGACCTGCTGATCATGAAGGAAAGCGACATCATGGGGATCGTTTCCTGATCCGCTGATCGCACCGCTTCCTACCAATACCCCAATTTCAGGAGACAATTATCATGGCAGCCAAGGACGTTAAGTTCGGTCGCGACGCGCGCGAAGGCATTCTGCGCGGCGTCGACACCCTCGCCAATGCAGTCAAGGTCACGCTCGGCCCCAAGGGCCGCAACGTCGTGATCGACAAGAGCTTCGGCGCACCCCGCATCACCAAGGACGGCGTCACCGTCGCCAAGGAAATCGAACTTAAGGACAAGTTCGAGAACATGGGCGCGCAGATGATCAAGGAAGTCGCATCGAAGGCGAACGACGCCGCCGGTGACGGCACCACCACCGCCACCGTGCTGGCCCAGGCCATCGTCAACGAAGGCATGAAGTCGGTCGCGGCGGGCATGAACCCGATGGATCTGAAGCGCGGCATCGACATCGCCGTGACCAAGGTCGTCGAAGACCTGAAGGGCCGTTCGAAGGACGTCTCCGGTTCCAGCGAAATCGCCCAGGTCGGCGTGATCTCCGCCAATGGCGACCGCGAAGTCGGCGAAAAGATCGCTGAAGCGATGGAAAAGGTCGGCAAGGAAGGCGTCATCACCGTCGACGAATCGAAGGGTCTCGAGTTCGAACTCGAAACCGTCGAGGGCATGCAGTTCGACCGTGGCTACCTCTCGCCCTACTTCATCACCAACCCCGACAAGATGACCGTCGAGTTGGATGATCCGTACATCCTGATCTTCGAAAAGAAGCTGTCGAACCTGCAGGCGATGCTCCCGATTCTGGAAGCAGCCGTTCAGTCGGGCCGTCCGCTCCTCATCATCGCGGAAGACATCGAAGGCGAAGCGCTGGCCACCCTCGTGGTCAACAAGTTGCGCGGCGGCCTGAAGGTTGCTGCGGTCAAGGCTCCGGGCTTCGGCGATCGTCGCAAGGCGATGCTGCAGGACATCGCGATCCTGACCAAGGGCGAAATGGTCAGCGAAGATCTCGGCATCAAGCTCGAGAACGTTACGCTGAACATGCTCGGCCAGGCCAAGCGCGTCACCATCGACAAGGACAACACGACGATCGTCGACGGTGCAGGCGAACAGGCCGACATCGAAGCGCGCGTCAACGAAATCCGCACCCAGATCGACAACACCAGCAGCGATTACGACAAGGAAAAGCTGCAGGAACGTCTCGCCAAGCTGGCGGGCGGTGTTGCCGTGATCAAGGTCGGCGGTGCCACCGAAGTCGAGGTGAAGGAGCGTAAGGACCGCGTCGACGACGCGCTGCATGCCACCCGCGCCGCGGTTGAAGAAGGCATCGTCCCGGGCGGCGGTACCGCGCTGCTCTACGCGTCCAAGGCTCTCGAAGGCCTCAAGGGCGACAACGAAGACCAGACCCGCGGCATCGCGATCGTGCGCAAGGCGATCCTCGCCCCGATCCGCCAGATCGCGACCAATGCCGGTCACGATGGTGCAGTGGTTTCGGGCAACCTGCTGCGTGAAGGCGACGAAACGCAGGGCTTCAACGCCGGGACCGACACCTACGAAAACCTGGTCAAGGCTGGCGTGATCGACCCGACCAAGGTCGTGCGCACCGCGCTGCAGGGCGCAGCCTCGGTTGCCGGTCTGCTGATCACCACCGAAGCGGCGATTTCGGAAGTTCCGGAAGACAAGAACGCCGGCGGCGGCATGCCCGACATGGGCGGCATGGGCGGCGGCATGGGCGGCATGGGCTTCTAAGCATGTCCTGAGCCCTGTCGAAGGGCCCAACCACGCCTGCCGTTACGGCAAAGAAAAGGCCCCGTCGGAGCGATCCGGCGGGGCTTTTTCGTGGCGGCTTGCGCGCGGTGGAAACGCCCGGCAGCTACCCGCCCTTGCGGCTCGCCTCCGCCGCCGCAAGCACGTCGGCGGGCCATGTCACCTGCGTCTGCGTCTGCGGGTTGAACACGTCGCCCGGATACTGCGCGGCCTCGGCGGCGGCGATTTCCTCTGCGGTGAGGAATTCGCTCGGCTCCAGAGCGAATACGTCGAGCCCACGGGCGATCTCGGTTCCGTAGATGCGGCCCTTGTACCAGTAGGCGCTCCAGTAGCCGCCGGTGATCAGCTGCTCCGCATCCACCGGGCCGCGATCGAAATAGGCGATCTCGACCGGGTTCTGCGCATCGGTGAAGTCGATCACGCTGATCCCGCCCTGATACCAGGCCTGCACGAAGATATCGCGCCCCGGCACCGGGATGATCGAGCCGTTGTGCGCGACGCAGTTTTCCTTGTCGCTCTGCGGGGCGGGCAGCTTGTAGAGGCTGTCGAAGCTCAGCTTGCCGTCCTTGAGCGAATAGATCGCGTCGGCGCCCCAGTTGCGCGGATCGCCCGCCTGGCAGCGCGGTCGCCCGCCGCCGCCCCATTCATCGGTGAACAGCACCTTGGTGCCGTCGTTGTTGAAGGTGGCCGAGTGCCAGTAGGCAAAGCCCTTGTCCGTCACATCGTCGATCCGCACCGGCTTGAGCGGGTCGGAGATGTCGAGGATGATGCCATTGCCCGAGCATGCGCCCGCCGCGATGTTCTTCGCCGGAAACACGGTGATGTCGTGGCACTGGTTGGTGACATAGGTGTCCTGCGTCGGCTCGCCCGCCTCGGTCGTCCCGTGGTCGCCGCCGCGCCACAGGCCGGCGATCTGGCCGTCCTTGGCAAAGACGCGCGGCGAATCGACGATCCGCGACTTCGCCGGATCGGCCAGCGGGATCTCGATCACGTCGATGCTGAACAGCGCGGTCTCGTCACCCGCCGTGTCGAAGCAGCCCGCCAGCTCCGCGTCGTCGCGGACATAGCTGGTACCCGAGTTGTAGACCACGATCCGGCGATCGTCCGCCGCCACGACGGAGTGCGTGTGGCTGCCCCGGCAGGTCTGCACCAGCCCCACCTGACGCGGATTGGTGATGTCGGAAATGTCGAAGATGCGCAGGCCGCGGAAGCGATCCTCGCTCACCCGGCCCTCGACCCCCTGCAACCCGCAATCCTTGCGCGCGCGGCTGTCCTGCACGCTCATGATAAGAATGTCGCCGACGATGCTGACGTCGCCCTGCCCGCCGGGGCACACCACCGAGGTGACAAGGTTCGGCACCCCGTCCTCGCCCAGCCGGTAGGCATTCCACCCGTGATAGCTGCCCGCGACCAGCAGATCGCCCGAGAACGCCATGTCGGTATTGGCGAAGCTGAGCAGCGATCCGCGCTGGCCGAAGCGGTCTTCGCTCTCCTCGTCCTCATCGCGCGGATCGGCCTTGGTCGCATCGACCAGCTCTGCCTCTTCCTCGTCGTCCTCGATCCGCGGTTGCAGCTGCGCGGGGTTGGCGGGATCGAAGAAGCCGGTCGGCTTGGGCATCGCGGTGACGATGCGCAGGTTGGAAATCGCCTCTCCCGCATCGCGGAACCCCGGGGCGAGGCCCGCGCGCGGATCGGTGGAGAGCTTGGCGCCGACCGCATTCATCCGGTCGATCTCGCCCTGCTGTTCGACTTTGATGTCGTTGACGAATTCGAACATTACCGGGTCGTAGGCGGTGCCCGGCTGGTCGAGCAGATCGTCGACCATGCGGATCGCGCCCTGATGGTGGCGGATCATCAGTTCGAGGAACAGCGCGTCGAACGCGGTGCCTTGCAGCGAGGCGAGGCGCTTCATCTGCTCCGGGGTCGCCATGCCCATCGCAGCCATGTGCTCAGCATGCGTCATCCCGCCCATATTGGCGGCGGTGTGCTGCATCGTCGCAGGCAGCCCGCGCGAGGACAGCCAGTCACGCATGAAGGCGATCTCGTCGCCCTGCCCGGCATCGATCCGGCCCGCGATCTTGACGATGTCCGGGTTGCTGGTGCGCCCATCGACCAGCTGGGTCATTTCGGTCGCCTGCTGGTGGTGCGGGATCATCATCTGCATGAAGCGCGCATCGGCGGGGGCGAAGTTCGTCCCGGCAAGCTTGCTCGCGTCCTCTGCCTTGAGCGACCTGTTCTCCTGCCCCGGCGCGCCCGGCTGGATAATCGGCGCATCCTGCGCCGCGAGCGGAACCGCCATCGTCGTGGCCAGAGCAATAAGGCTGGCGGCGGTCGCCATGGTGCGGATGGTCATGCTGGTATCTCCCCTAGTCGAGCGCGAACTTACCGCTTTTGCCCTTCATGAAAAGGCGGATCTCATGCCATTTACCCGCAACGATCCGCGCGCTGGCGTGTTGGTGGATGGAAAGGAGAGAATTGCCACTATGAAACTACCCCACAACGCCCATGTCGCCGTCGTCGACGGCAACCGCTTCATGCTCCTCCGGAATACCGGCAAGCCGTTCGAGCCGACACTGGAGAAGGTCGACCAGCCCGAACTCGATCCGAGCAATTTCAGCGCGGGCGTGCGCCACCAGGACGATGCCAGCCAGCGCAGCGGCGCGACCGATCTGAACGAGCTGGCCCATGGCGCGGCGGTCAGCGAATGGCTCAACGCAAAGGCCGTCTCGGGCGACCTGAAAGAGCTGATGGTGATGGCCGATCCCAAGACTCTCGGCGAGATGCGCCGCCACTATCATTCGGAACTGGAACGCATTCTGGTCGGCGAGATCGACAAGACCGTAACCGGCGAACCGCTTGAAAAGATCGCGAAAGTGATCGCCGAAAGCTGATCGAACGCGATTGGTTTCACGCTTTACCGCAGGATTGGCATGATCGACCGTGCCAATCCTGCGCAAGTGGCACTTTGGGCTTGAGCGCCTGTTAAGTGCGCGCATTAATGCTCTGCACACGAGTCACGGGCTATGGGGCAGAGCATGCTTAGGAAACTTGGGTCGACATTTGCACTGGCACTGGCAGCGGGCGCACTGGCGCAGGCACCAGCTGCCGCGCAGGACGCACAAAGTGCCTCGCTCGACGCGCAGGTTTCGCTCGAATCGCAATTCGACAGCATGCTGGGCACCGAACTTCGGGCCCCCAAGACTTTCGAAGCAACCTATGATTCCTCGTTCGAACGCCAGGTTGCCGCCCTTGCCGACGGCTCTCAGGGCCGGATCGGCGTCTACGCAGTCGATCTGACCACCGGCGAAGAGATCGGAGTGCTTGCCGATCAGCGCTTCCCGATGGCCAGCACCAGCAAGGTTGCGATCGCGGCGACCTTCCTCGCTGGGGTCGACCAGGGCCGCTGGAGCCTGTCGAGCGAGTTCGAGCTGCCCGGTCGCGGAACCTATATTTCCGCACGCGAACACCTCAATCTGATGATTACCCGCAGCTGCAATGATTGCACCGACGCGCTGCTGAACGCCGTGGGCGGCCCGCAGGCGGTCAATGCGTGGATGCGCAGCGCGGGGATTCTCGATTTCCAGCTGACCCGCAACATCGCCGCGCTGGTGCGCGAGGACGGGCGGACCGACCCCGCGACCGAAATCGATCTGCGCGACAGCGCGACCCCGCGTGCGATGGGCCAGCTGCTCGCCGGGATCTATCAGGGCCGGTGGCTCAGCCCCTCGTCCCGGCAGGTGCTGATGAACGCAATGGGCGACACGGTAACCGGCAAGCGGCGGATGACCTCGGCCCTGCCGATGAGCGCCAATCTGGCGCATAAGACCGGCACGCTGAGCAGGACCGCCAGCGATATCGGCATTTTCTACACGCCCGACGGCCGCCCGATCGCAGCCGCGATCTACGTCACCGGGCAGAGCGCGTCGATGGCGGTCGAAAACGGTAGCCGCGCGGAAAAGCTTAACGCGCGCCGCCTGCGTGACGAGCGGATCGCGTCGATCACCAGCGCACTCTACAATGGCTTCGGCCAGCAGCGCGAGCCGACCGACGGCCGGGTCTGGGCCACCGCCAATTACGGTGCCGGCGGCCAGTAGTTTCATTTTCTTCGGACAAAAAAAGGGCGGCACCGCAAGGCGCCGCCCTTCTTTTTTCGCTGAAGCGCTGGCCTTAGTCGGCAGCGGCTTCGGTTTCGGTTTCGCCCTGGATGTCGGCTTCCGCTTCGGTCGCTTCTTCTTCAGCAGCGTCGGTCGCGTTGTCGACGGCTTCGCCGGTGTCGTTGGCGGCGTCTTCGATGCCTTCGCCCATGGCGTCGACATTGGCTTCGGTGTCGGCAGCGGCGTTTTCGACGGTGTCGCCAGCGGCGTCTTCAGTGCTTTCCGAGCAAGCGGCGAGGCCGAGAGCGGAAACGGCGATGGCCGAAGCGAGAACGATCTTGCGCATAATCTGTAATCCTTTTCCAGATGGATCCTGCCGCGGTCTGAGCGCGGAGAGGATGAAACCTCCGGGTTCCGGCGGCTTCTGATTCATAGATAGTGGCAAGAATGTGGCGGGGCAAGCCCAATTTCGCCACAAACTGTGACAAGCGCCTTTTTCCGGCCATTTTTCTGGGAATAATTTGCCGCGCGTAAGCTGCTGACGCCCTCTCGCCACACTGCTAGCAGGGGGCATGGCCGACAAGCAGCACCTCTATCTCGTCGACGGTTCGGCGTATATCTTCCGCGCGTATCATCGCCTGCCCCCGCTGACCAATCCGGAGGGCACGCCGGTGGGCGCGGTCTATGGCTACACCACCATGCTGTGGAAGCTGGCCGAGGATCTCGACAAGGCGGAGGGGCCGACGCACCTCGCGGTGGTGCTCGACAAGTCGAGCCAGAGCTTCCGCAACGAGATTTACGACCAGTACAAGGCCAACCGGCCCGATCCGCCCGAAGATCTGGTTCCGCAATTTCCGCTGATCCGCGACGCGACCCGCGCGTTCAGCCTGCCGATGATCGAGGAACCCGGCGTCGAGGCGGACGACATGATCGCCTCCTACGCGCGCGCCGCGGCAGCGCAGGGCTGGGACGTCACCATCGTCTCGTCCGACAAGGACCTGATGCAGCTGGTCGGCACCAGCGAGCAGGGCGGCACGATCGACATGCTCGACACGATGAAGAGCGCGCGGATCGGCCCTGCCGAGGTCGAAGAGAAGTTCGGCGTCGCGCCCGAGCTGGTGGGCGACGTGCTCGCGCTGATGGGCGATTCGGTCGACAACATCCCCGGCATTTTCGGGGTTGGCCCGAAGACCGCGACCAAGCTAATTCAGGATCACGGATCGCTCACCGCCGCGCTGGATGCGGCGCCGGAGATGAAAAAGAGCAAGCTGAAGGAACGCCTGCTCGAACATCGCGCCGATGCCGAACTCAGCCGCATTCTGGTCACGCTGAAGGAAGATTGCGAGCTGCCGATCGCGATCGACGACATGAAGCTGGGCAAGATTCCGCCCGAACCGCTTGCCGCATTTCTCACCGAACATGGCTTCGGCAGCCTGCTGAGGCGGCTCGAGGGCGGCAATGGCGGCCCCGGCCCGAAGACCCAATTGCACCCCGCCAAGCCGCAGAACCCGGGCGAGGCCCATGCGCCGCAGGGCAACAGCCAGCCGTTGCCCGAGATGCCCGCGATCGACCGCAGCACCTACGAGTGCGTGCAGAGTGTAGAGCAGCTCGACGAATGGATCGAGAAGGCCTTCGCCGCGCGGCTGGTGGCGGTCGATACCGAAACCAGCGCGCTCGACGCGATGCAGGCGGATCTGGTCGGCGTCAGCCTCGCCATCGGGCCCAACCAGGCCTGCTACATCCCGCTGGGCCATTTCAACGAAGGCGGCGGCGGGGAGGACATGTTCGCTGAGAAGCCGCAGCAGATCGCGCGTGAGACCGCGCTCGCGATGCTCAAGCCGCTGCTGGAAAGCGATGCGGTCCTCAAGGTCGGGCAGAACATCAAGTACGATCTCAACGTGCTCGCACGCCACGGCATCGCGGTTGCCCCGATCGAGGACACGATGATTATCAGCTTCGCGCTGGATGCAGGCCGCTCGCAGGACGGGATTGGCGGCGGCCACGGGATGGACGAGCTGGCGCAGCGCCATCTTGGCCATACCTGCCTGACCTTCAAGGATATCTGCGGCACCGGCAAGAAGGCGATTCCCTTCGGCGAGGTGCCGATCGACCGGGCGACCGAATACGCGGCGGAAGACGCGGACGTCACCTGGCGGCTCTACACGCACCTCAAACTGCGGCTGGCGGTCGAGGGCGGCACACGCATCTACGAGCGGGTCGATCGCCCGCTGATCCCGGTGGTCGCCGGGATGGAGCGGCACGGGATCAAGGTCGACCGCCAGCAGCTTGCCGCCCTGTCCGAGCGTTTCGCGCGCGAGACCGCTCGCCTCGAGGGCGAAATCCATGAGATGGCGGGGCAGGAATTCACCGTCGGCAGCCCCAAGCAGCTGGGCGACATCCTGTTCGACAAGATGGGGTACAAGGGCGGCAAGAAGGGCAAGAGCGGGCAATACTCGACCGACCAGTCCGTTCTGGAGAAGCTGGACGCGACCGGCGCGCCGATCGCCACGAAAGTTCTCGAATGGCGGCAGCTCGCCAAGCTCAAGTCGACATATACCGACGCGCTGCAGCAGGCGATCAACCCGAAAACCAACCGCGTGCACACCAGCTACAGCCTGGTCGGCGCGCAGACCGGGCGCCTGTCGAGCACCGACCCCAACCTGCAGAACATCCCGATCCGCACCGAGATCGGCCGCGAGATCCGGCAGGCCTTCGTCGCCGACGAGGGCAACGTGCTGCTCGCCGCCGACTATTCGCAGATCGAACTGCGGCTGGCCGCGCACATGGCCGATGTCG
This sequence comes from Citromicrobium bathyomarinum, assembly GCF_021021475.1. Taxonomy (GTDB): domain Bacteria; phylum Pseudomonadota; class Alphaproteobacteria; order Sphingomonadales; family Sphingomonadaceae; genus Alteriqipengyuania; species Alteriqipengyuania bathyomarina. Next base: position 1,208,216 of record NZ_JAINWL010000001.1, read on the forward strand.
CCCCCTTGCGCGAAGCCTTTGCTGCGGGCGAGGACATCCACGCGCGCACCGCGCAGGAAATGTTCGGCAGCGTCGACCGCGATACCCGCGCGCGCGCCAAGACGATCAACTTCGCGATCCTCTACGGCATTTCGCGCTGGGGCCTCGCCGGGCGGCTGGGGATCGAGGCGGACGAGGCGCAGGACCTGATCGACATCTACTTCGCCCGCTTCCCCGGCATCCAGCGCTATATCGTCAATACGATGGAGACCGTGCGCGAGTGCGGCTATTCGCAAACCCTGTTCGGGCGCAAAACCTGGTTTCCACGGATCAATTCCAAGAACCAGGCCGAACGGCAGGGGAGCGAGCGTGCCGCGGTCAACGCGCCGATCCAGGGCACCAGTGCCGACATCATCAAGCGCGCCATGGCCCGCATGGGTCCCGCACTCGCCGAAGCGGGTCTTAACCCCGATGCGCCCGACGGGGTGCGGATGCTGCTGCAGGTGCACGACGAACTGGTGTTCGAAATGCCCGAAGGCCTGGTCGAGCAGGCCAAACCGGTCATCCGGTCGGTGATGGCCGACGCCGCCGGCCCGGCGGTCGAGCTCAGCGTGCCGCTGGGGGTCGAGATCGGCACCGGGCGGAACTGGGACGACGCGCATTGACCGGGTCGCCCCCCTCATCATCCCGGGTCGCGCTGTTTCGCGTGTTCATCCGCCGCTGGTTCAACTGGCTCGTGCTGGGCGCGATGGCGGGCGCGATCCTGGGCGCGGTGCTGCTGCTCCTTTCCACCGGCGCGGCCGAGCGTGCCGAACGCAATCAGGTCGAGCGGCTGGGCGACGTGCTGCTGATGCTCGACCGGATCGAACGCGCCGCCCTGTCCGCCGAAAGCGCGCAGCGCGGTTACTACATCACGCTCGATACGCGCTATCTCAAGCCTTACCGGACCTCGCGGCGCGATGCCGAGACGGCGATGGAGAGGCTCGCACGGTCGATCGACACCCGGATGACCGACGAACAGCGTGCCGAGTTCGTCGCGATCGAGGATGCCCTGAACGACAAGTTCGCCGAGCTCGACCAGACCATCGGGCAGGTCGAACGCGGCCAGCTGCGAGACGCGCGACGACAGATCCTGGAGGGTGAGGGCTATGATGCGATGCAGCGCCTGACCGCCGCGATCGACCGGCTGGCGCAGATCGAGAACCGCCTGCTCGACGAACAGAGCGCCCGTGCGCAGGCCGCCGAAGCGCGCATCCTGCCGCTGCTCGGCCTGCTGCTGCTGCTGGTGAGCGCGATCGTGCTCGGCGCAGTGCTGGTCGCACGGACCGCGCAGGCGGAGACCGAGGCGGCGCAGGCGCGTGAGCTGGAGGTTGCGCGCGACCGCGCGAACCTGCTGGCGCAGGAGCTCAACCACCGGGTCAAGAACCTGTTCGCGATGGTCCTCGCGATCATCCAGATGAGCGCGCGCGAAGCGACCGATGTCACTGCCTACAAGGACCGCATCAGCGCGCGTATCCACGCGCTGCTGACCGCGCACGAGGTCACGCAGGGCCACGGCACCGCCGCCGATCGGCTCAACCGGCAGGGCGGCGCATCACTGCGCGCGCTGGTGGAGGCGACGGTCGAGCCGCACGTGTCGCAGGACAAGCGGCTGGTGCTGGAAGGCGATGATGTCGCGATCGACCGGGTGCAGGTCACCCCGCTGGGGCTGGTCCTGCATGAACTAGCGACCAATGCGGTGAAATATGGCTGCTGGCGGGATGCCGGCGAGTTGGCTGTACGCTGGACCCGGAAGGGCGACATGCTCCATCTCGATTGGCAGGAGGACTGGGACACCGCACACCAAGAGTCAGGCGAGCAGCCCGCGCAGAGCCAGGGCGGCTTCGGCAGCACGCTGATGATCGGGGCCGCACGCCAGATGGGCGGCGAGATCGAGCGGACCTTCGGCCCGCGCGGCGTTACGGTCAGCATCGCGTTTCCCGCCCAGCCCGGCAAAGCGGCGGCCTGACCGATGTCGATCCTTGTCTCCATCGCGATGCCCGACCTGCGCAGCTGGGCGGTGCCGGTCGAAGACCTCGCGATCGCCGCCGCCATCCTCGGCGTGTGCGTGATCGTCGCGGTCGCAGCCCATCGGCTTGCCTTCGGCATCATCCGCAAGGCGACCGCGCATGGCCCGGCGCGCCACGGTCAGCCGGTGGTCGAGGCGATCCGCGCACCGGCGCTATGGCTGGCGGTGACCATCGCGATTTCGGCGGCGGCGGAGCGGGCCGACGTGATCCGGTCGGCTTGGGATGCGCTGTCGGACTTCGTCGCGCCGATCATCCTGGGCTGGCTGGTGCTGGCCTTCGTGACCGGCTGGGCCACCGCGCACGAGCGGCGGATGGAACGCCGGCTCGACCCGATCCACATGCGCAGTCGCAAGACGCGGATCGAGATCTTCCGGCGAACCGCATCGAGCCTGATCATCGTCATCACCATCGCGCTGGTGCTGGTGAACATCCCCGGCGTGCGGCAGGTCGGCGTCACGCTGATGGCCTCCGCAGGCCTCGCCGCGCTGGCGATCGGTGCCGCTGCGCAGCCCGCGCTCAAATCGCTGATCGCAGGCATCCAGATGGCGCTGACCGAACCGATCCGGATCGGCGACATGGTGGTGGTCGACGGGGTGACCGGTCGGGTCGAGGAAATCCGCATGACCTTCGTCATGATCCGCGCGTGGGACGAGCGCGTGCTGGTGGTGCCCACAGGCAAGTTCTTCGAGGAAAGCTTCGAGAACTGGTCACGCTCCGCCGACCGGCTGACCGGCGTCGTAATGCTGCACCTCGATCCGATCGCGGATGTCGCGCCGATCCGGCAGGCGTTTCTCGATTTCCTGAAGGATCATCCGCAGTGGGACGAGCGTGACGCGGCCGCGCTGGTGACCGACGCCTACCCCGAAAGCATCGCGCTGCGCCTGTCGATGACCGGGGCGACGATCGGCGATGTGTGGGATCTGCGCTGCGCGGTCCGCGAATACATGCTGCAATGGCTGCGCGAAAACCAGCCGGTGGCGCTGATCCGCCACCGGCTGGAGGTCGAGGCCGCGAACGAACGGGGCGGCTAGGCGCGCGTTCACTGTCCCGTCACATCTTCGGCCTAAATTTACGAACCAGCCAGTTGGGATCGACCATGATCGCACGTCGCAGCTTCCTTGCCACCACCGCTGCGATGGGGGCGGTTGCGCTCTCCCCAGCCCGGCTGCTGGCCCAATCGAACACCATCACCATTCCGATCCGGCTGACAGACGATCGCGTGCTGATCGACTGCCTGCTCAACGGGCAGGGGCCGTGGCCGCTGGTCGTCGATACCGGAGGGTCGGTCGGCCTGATCGAGCAGGCGATGGTGGATCGGCTGGAGCTCAAGACCGTCGGCAAGAGCCCGCTCGGCCTGATTGGCGCGCACCGGGTGTACGATATGGTACTGGTGGACGAGCTTTCGCTGGGCGGCGTGGTGCGCCAGGCCGGCGCGCTGTTCGCCGCGACCGATCACGTCAATTTCATTGAGGATGCAGTCGGATCGCTCGCCGCCGGGGTGGTCACCACCATGGACAGCGAGCTGGATTTCGGTGCGTCGCAATTGCGGCTCTATCCCTCCGGAGCGCCCGACCGCAGCGGCTGGACCCGGGTCGAAGATGCCTTCGTGCTGGAAGGCAACCGCTACGGCTCCAGCTGGATGTTCGCGCCGGTCACCATCGGGGGCCAAGCCTTCCCCATCGGCCTCGACACCGGCTCGCCGACCGAATTGCGGCTGAGCGGCGAGGCTCTGGAGAAAAGCGGATTGTGGGATTCGCCCCGCTGGACGCCGGGTTCGCCCGACGGGAAAGGCCGCATTGTGCGGTTACCCGAGGTCGGATTTGGCGGCACGGTCCTGACCGGGCTGATCGCAACGCTCACACCCAGAAGCCCGTGGACGTATTTCGAACACGGACTGGTCGGCCTGCCGATCCTGCGCCGGTTCGATATCGCCACCCGGCCGTCGACGAAGGAGCTGTTCCTGCGCCGCAACGCCCTGCCCGCACCCGCACCGGAGTATAACCGTGCGGGCATGTGGATCGATCGCGCAGGCAAGGACGTAAAGGTCGCGGTGGTCGGCCCCGGCAGCCCCGCAGCGGCTGCGGGGATCGTGCCGGGAGACCGGCTGGTCGGCGCCGATTTTCAGGGGCTGATCACAGCCATGCAGGGGCCCGCCGGAACGGTCCTGCCGCTAGAGGTCAGGTCGAAGGCGGGCGGCGCCCGCCGTATCGACCTGACCCTCGCCGACTTTCTCTAGCCGCCGGGCGTATTATCCCGGCGATCAGTCGCCGTGCTTCGATTGGCGAGTCGATTCGACCATGCCTTCGGTGATGAAGCCGATCGGCATGGGCTCTGCCGCGCGCTTCTTCAGCTCGCCGCGCATCTTCCTGTATTCGTCCTCCATCTTGGCGGTGACCGACGCGCGGCTGTCCTTCAGCGCCTCGGTGAAGTCGGCCATGGTGACCTCCTGCACGTCCGCGCCCGCACGATGCAGCGCGACCAGCCCCGCGCGGCGGACCACGTCCTCCAGATCGGCCCCGGTGAAACGCTCGGTGTCCTCGGCGATCTTGGACAGGCTGACATCGTCGGCCAGCGGCATGTTGCCGGTATGGATGCCGAGGATCTGCTCGCGCCCCTTCACGTCGGGCGTGCCGACATAGACCAGCTCGTCGAACCGGCCCGGCCGCAGCAATGCGGGGTCGACCAACGTGGGGCGGTTGGTTGCCCCGATCACCACGACAGACTGAAGCTCTTCCAGCCCGTCCATCTCGGCAAGGATGGTGTTGACCACGCGGCCCGTCACCTGCGGCTCCATGCTTCCGGAGCCGCGCGCAGGGACCAGTGAGTCGATCTCGTCGATGAAGATCACGCATGGCGAGACCGCACGCGCACGGCGGAACATCTTGGCGATCTGCTGCTCGCTCTCGCCGTACCATTTGGACAGCAGGTCGCTCGACTTCATCGAGATGAAGTTGGCATCGGCCTCCTTCGCGACCGCCTTGGCCAGCTGGGTCTTGCCGGTGCCCGGCGGGCCATAGAGCAGGAAGCCCTTGGCCGCACGGATGCCCAGACGGTGGAAGGCATCGCGGTTCTTGATCGGCAGCTCGATGCCTTCCTTCAGTTTCTCGATCGCGTCGTCGATCCCGCCCAGATCGCTCCAGCTGACATCGGGCACCTGGACCATCACCTCACGCATCGCGGAAGGCTGGACGCGCTTGAGCGCGGACAGGAAATCGTCGCGCCCGACATGCAGGCCTTCGAGCACTTCGGGCGGAATCGTCTGCGCATCGAGGTCGATCTGCGGCATGATCCGGCGGACCGCATCGATCGCCGCCTCGCGCGCAAGCGCGGCGATATCCGCACCGACGAAGCCGTGGGTGACGCGCGCCAGCTCCTTCAGATCGACGCCTTCGCCCAGCGGCATGCCGCGGGTGTGGATCGCGAGGATTTCGCGCCGCCCGGTCTCGTCCGGCACGCCGATCACGATCTCGCGGTCGAACCGGCCGGGGCGGCGCAGCGCCTCGTCGATCGCGTCGGGACGGTTGGTGGCCGCGATGACGACTATATTGGCCCGCGACTCGAGCCCGTCCATCAGCGTGAGCAGCTGCGCGACGAGGCGCTTTTCCGCCTCGCCCGGCACGCTGTCGCGCTTGGGAGCGATCGAGTCGATCTCATCGATGAAGATGATCGCGGGGGCCGCCTGATTGGCGTTCTCGAACACCTCGCGCAGCCGCTTTTCCGATTCGCCGTAGCCCGAACCCATGATCTCGGGCCCGTTGATGGCGAAGAACTCCGCGTCGCTTTCATTGGCGACGGCCTGCGCCAGCCGGGTCTTGCCGGTTCCGGGCGGGCCATGCAGCAGCACGCCCTTGGGCGGATCGACACCCAGCCGGGTGAACAGCTCCGGATAGCGCAGCGGCAGCTCCACCATTTCGCGCAGCTGCTGGATGGTTTCGGAAATGCCGCCGACATCGTCGTAGTTGACCACGGAGCGGCCGGCCTTGGGCTCCTCGAAATCGGGCCGCAGCTCGATCTCGGTATTCTCGTCGATATGGACGATGCCCTTGGGCGCGGTGCTGATCACGCGCAGGCGGATCTGCGTTAGCGCATAGGCGGGCGCGTTGAACATGCGCTGCACTTCGGGCGGCATGTTCTGGACCGGCTGCTGCCCGGTGGTGGCGACCAGATCGCCGCTGACGATCGGCTTGCGGAAGAAGTTGCGCTTGAGCGCCTGGGTCGGCCCCTGCAGCCGCATTTCGCGGCTGGCGGGGGCGAACACCACGCGGGTCGCGGGTCTCGATTGTGCAGCCTCGATCTTCACGTGCTCGCCCGATCCGACCTCGGCATTGGCGCGCTGAAGGCCGTCGAGGCGGACCACCGCAAGCGCCTGATCCTCGTCATGCGCGGCGATCACGATCGCGGCGGTCGAGCGCTTGCCCGACAGCTGGACCACGTCGCCCTCGGTCACGCCGAGCGTCTGCATCGCGCTGCGCGGCAGGCGCGCAACGCCGCGGCCGCTCTCTTCCTGGCGGGCCGCAGCCACCTGAAGGCGGACGATTCTTTCTTCGGTGGCGGTTTCGCTGTCGGCCATATGTGCGGTTTCTCCCGGTTGTCGCCCATATCGGGGGGGGTATGGCGACCCTACATAAGTTGCGCTGCGGCTTATGGAATGGGCGAGCACGCGCTTGGGTCCGCACGACGCTGCGATTCGGCAGGCCGCGGCGGATTGCAGGCAAGAAAAAACCCGGCTGGCGAACCAGCCGGGTATGAAGTTTGGGAGAGGATGCCTGAAAGGCCCCATTGTTCTGCCGCAACGCAGTATATTTCGCAAGTGCGAAAAAGACATCGGGCGTTGCAAAAGTTGCAATTCTTTTATGTCGCTGATTTTAGGCTATTTTCATCTTATCGCGCCCGTTTCCATCCTGCTGCGCCGCACCATTTTGCGTTTTGCGCACGGGATGACAAGGCACGCGCGAGGCCTTAAACCCTCCCCAAGCCTCACCCCAGACCTGCCGGAGTCCCATGCAGAAACTCTACCCCGATGCCGCCGCCGCACTCGACGGCGTGCTCAAGGACGACATGCTGATCGCCAGCGGAGGTTTCGGCCTTTGCGGCATCCCCGAAAGACTGCTCGACGCGATTCGCGACAGCGGGGTTAAGAACCTCACCTTCGCCAGCAACAATGCCGGGATCGATAATGAAGGGATCGGCAAGCTGCTGCGCACCAAGCAGGTGAAGAAGATGATCAGCAGCTATGTGGGCGAAAACAAGGAGTTCGAACGCCAGTTCCTCTCCGGCGAGCTCGAGGTCGAGTTCTGCCCCCAGGGCACGCTGGCGGAGCGGATGCGCGCAGGCGGCGCAGGCATTCCGGGCTTCTACACCAAGACCGGCGTCGGCACCCAGGTGGCCGAAGGCAAGGAAGTGAAGCAGTTCGACCGTGGCGAAGGGCCGGAGGATTACATCCTCGAACACGGGATCTTCGCCGACCTCGCCATCGTGAAGGCATGGAAGGCGGACGAGACGGGCAATGTCGTGTTCCGCAAGACCGCGCGCAATTTCAACGTGCCCGCCGCCACCTGCGGCAAGGTGTGCGTGGTCGAGGTTGAGGAAATCGTGCCGACCGGCTCGCTCGATCCCGATTGCATCCACCTGCCCGGCGTGTTCGTGCAGCGGATGATCGTGGGCGCGCCCTACGACAAGAAGATCGAATTCCGCACCGTGCGCGAGGCGGCCTGACCGCCGACCAGCGATGAAACGCCTGCTCGCCCCGCTCCTGCTGCTTGCCATCGCACCCGGCCTGTCGGGCTGCGTTGCCGCCGCTGCGCCGATCGCGGCGGGGCTGCTGCTGGGCAAGCGCATGACCGACGACAAGCCCAGCGGCTATGATCGCCCCGGTGTGCAGAGCGCTAGCGCAAAAAGCGAGATGGAGGACGAGAATGTGGCGATGGCGGCACTGCCCGCTCCGTCCAGCGCCGCTCGCCCCGGCACAGGCTCGCCGACGGAAGGGGCAGGCCCCGCCCAAACCGAGACAAGCAGCGCGACCCTGACCAACCTTACCGCGCTGCCTCCACCCAGCGGCGCGCCGGACGAATCGGCGACGGGCGGCTTCGAAGGCCTGTTCGCCGCCGCCACGGCAGTCGCCCAGCGCGATCCTTACGCGACCGAGCCGCGCCTGTCCGCGCTGCTCGCCGAGCCGGGCCAACTGAAGCCCGAACGTGCGCCCTGCGCCTTCGCACAGACCGCGGTTCTGGTCGATCTGGACCCCGGTGACGGCGAGGCCCCGCTGACCGACGATATCGCCGCCCCCAACGGGCTGGTCCGCGTGCTCGCCGCGCTGCGTGCGCAGGAAGTCGCGGTCCTGTGGCTCTCGCGCCATACCGCCGATCGCGCGGGCGCGGTTCGCAAGGCGCTGCTGCGCACCGGGCTCGACCCGCGGGGCGAGGACGAACTCTACCTCGTGCGCTACGAGAACGAGAGCAAGGATTCGCGCCGCCAGGATGCGAGCGGCGATTACTGCATCGTCGCCATCCTGGGCGACCAGAAGCGCGATTTCGATTCGCTGTTCGGATACCTCAAGAACCCGGACGATGCCTTCGCACTCGATCCGCTGATCGGCGAGGCGTGGTTCCTCGGCCCGGCTCCGATCACCGCTGCGATCACCGCACCCATCACCGCCCAGACACCTCCTTCACAAGGCTAGAGACATGACCGAGCAGACCCCCGGCTGGACCCGCGACGAAATGGCTGCGCGCGCCGCGCGCGAGCTTCATGATGGCTATTACGTCAATCTGGGCATCGGCATCCCCACGCTGGTCGCCAACCACATCCCGGAAGGCATGCACGTGACGCTCCAGAGCGAGAACGGCATGCTCGGCATCGGTCCCTTCCCGCTGGAAGGCGAGGAAGACGCAGACCTGATCAACGCGGGCAAGCAGACCATCAGCGAGCTGGATCACTCCGCCTATTTCGACAGCGCGACCAGCTTCGCGATGATCCGCGGCGGGCATATCGACCTGACCGTGCTGGGCGCGATGGAAGTGGCCGAGAACGGCGACATCGCCAACTGGATGATTCCCGGCAAGATGATCAAGGGCATGGGCGGCGCGATGGATCTGGTCGCGGGCGTCAAGAAGATCATCGTGGTGATGGACCACACCAGCAAGCACGGCGACCCCAAGTTCATCCCCGAATGCAGCCTGCCGCTGACCGGTACCAATGTGGTCGACATGATCATCACCAACCTCGGCGTGTTCCAGCGGCCCGACCACGACAGCGCGTTCCGCCTGATCGAGCTGGCACCGGGCGTGACCGAAGACGATATCGCGAAGAGCACGACGGCGAACTACGAGGTCGCGCTAGAAACCGCGTGATGAAGTGGTGGATCGTGGGGCTGGCGCTGTCGGCCGTGCTGGCGCTGGGCGTGGCCATCGCGCTTACCTCGCCCCCGAAGCTGCTTTCGATCATCGATCGGATTTCCGGCGGAGGCTCCGGCACGCATCGCGCGGGCACGGCGATCCCCTTCGGCAATCATGACCAGACGCTCGACGTGTGGGTGCCCGACGCTGCGAGCGAGACACCGCGCCCGGTGATCGTGTTCTTCTACGGCGGCGGCTGGGTGAAGGGCGATCGCGATGCCTATGCCTTTGCCGGGCGCGCGCTCGCCAGCCGCGGCTTCGTGGTGGTCATCCCCGATTATCGCAAGGTGCCGCAGGTGCGCTTCCCGGCCTTCGTCGAGGACGGGGCCGAGGCGGTGCGCTGGACCCGCGACAATATCGCCCGCTTCGGTGGCGATCCCGACAGGATCGCGCTCGCGGGCCACTCGGCGGGTGCGCACACCGCCGTCACGCTGGCGCTGGACCCGCGCTGGCTGAAAGCTGCCGGTGTGGCACCCGATACGGTGAAGGCCGCGATCGGCCTGTCCGGCCCTTACGACTTCTACCCCTTCGACAAGAAGCGCTCGATCGACGCGATGTCGCACTGGCCGAGCCCGCGCGACACGCAGCCCATCGAATGGGCGCGCGCCGATGCACCGCCGCTGCTGCTGATCACGTCAAGCAAGGACACCGTGGTTCGCCCCTACAACACGGAGAACCTCGCGGCGAAGCTGCGCGACCTCGGCGCGCCGGTGCGCACGGAGAACTACGAGGGCCTGAGCCACGAGGATGTGGTCGTGGCGCTATCCAAGCCATTTCGCGGCAAAGCCCCCGTGCTCGACCGCAGCGTGACCTTCCTCGACCAGGCGATGTGATCCGCCCGGCTTGACCTCGCCACCGCGCTGGCCCAGCGAAGCGGCCATGTGGCTCGATAAACCCCGCAATCCGAATGCGCCGCTCGCCGGCCTCAAGGTGCTCGAACTCGCGCGCATCCTCGCAGGCCCCTTCGCCGGGCAGACCCTGGCTGATCTTGGCGCGGACGTGATCAAGGTTGAAGCGCCCGAGGGCGACGGGACGCGGCTGTGGGGCCCGCCTTTCGTGGAGCGCGAGGACGGCGCGCGCGAGGCGGCCTATTACCACGGCTGCAACCGGGGGAAGCGTGGCATCACCGCCGACTTTCGCGACACGGATGATCTTGCGAAGGTACGCGATCTGGCGGCGCAGGCAGACGTGGTGTTGGAGAATTTTCTGCCCGGCAAGCTGACCAAGTTCGGCCTCGACTACGCGAGCCTGTCCGCCTCCAATCCCGCTCTTGTATACTGCTCGATCTCCGGCTTCGGGCAGGACGGGCCGCGCCGCAACGAGCCGGGCTACGACTTCGTGATCCAGGCGATGAGCGGCTTCATGGCCCTCACCGGTGAGCCCGAGGGCGAGCCGATGAAGCACGGCATGTCGATTTCGGACCTGTTCTGCGGCCTCTATTCGACCATCGCGATCCAGGCCGCGCTGGCGATGCGCGCGCGGACGGGGCCGATGGAGGGGAGGGGCCAGCATATCGACATGGCGCTCTACGATTGCTCGGTCGCGCTGCTCGCCCATCAGGCGCAGAGCTTCTTCGCCACCGGTGAGAACCCGCCGCGTATGGGCAATATGCACGCACAGGTGAGCGCCTATGGCGTGTTCCCAACCAAGGACGGGCCGGTCGTCCTCGCACCTGCAAACGACCGCCTGTTCCGCAAGCTGCTGGAGGTGTTCGAGCGGCACGATCTGCTGGGTGACGAACGCTTCGCCACCAACGAGGCGCGGATCGCCAACCGGGCCGAGATCGACGGGATCATCGCCGCCGAGACCGCTGCGTGGGATCGCGAAGCGCTGCTCGCGGCGTGCCGCGAGGCCAGCGTGCCCGCAGGGCCGATCTACGAGGTTTCCGAAGTGTTCGAAGAGCCGCAGGTGCAGGCGCGCGGGATGACCTTCCCCATGGCCGAGCGGCTGACCGGCCTGCGCAGCCCGTTCAAATTCTCCGACGCCGAGCTGGCGCTGGGCGAGCCTTCGCCCAGGCTAGGGCAGGACGACTAGCGCCTGATCTGGCCGAAGCGCCCGCGCGCGATGCCGCGCCACAGCCACTCGAACGGGCCTTGTCGGAAACGCGCCAGCCAGAGCGGCGACCAGATCAGCATCAGCACGATCGGCACGAAAGCGAGCGCAAAGGCTCCGCCGCGCGACACTGTCCCGTAGAGGCCCAGCCCCCAGGAATTGAACAGCAGCGCGAACACCACGCTGGTAAGAAGGTAGTTGGTGAGCGACAGGCGCCCGGTCGCGGCGAGAACGCGGCGCAGCGCGCTCTCCCGACCGGCGAACAGAGCCATCACCAGCGCGGCATAGGCGATCGCCAGCAGCAGATCGAAGGGCAGCGACCAGAAGAGCGAGACCGGACCGACCACCGCGCCGGTAAAGCCCGTCCACATATCCACCAGCATCAGCAGCACCAGCGGCGGCAGGGCGATCAGCGCGAGTTTTCGCGCCAGAGCAAGGCAGCGTGCGCGCGGCCAGCTACCCTGCAGGAGGCCGCTGCGCCACAGGCCTGCCCCCACCAACATTGTGCCCAGCGCGGAAGGGATGCCGGGCACCTGGGTCTCCAGCGCCGGGCCGAACCCGGCGATGCGGCGTGCAAACCTCTCGGCAAAACTCTCGGTACCGATCATTTGCCCGTAGCGGAGCGCATCCGGGTTTGCGCCGAAGGCCCAGTCGGGCAGCAGCGCCTGCTGGGTGCCCGGCTCTGCAGTTAGCCACTGGTACGCAATCAGCGTGCCGCCGATCACGTGCAGCACCATCAGGATGCCGCCCGCGACCAGCAACCTGCGCGCATCCAGCCGCAAGAACAGCGGCACGAACAGGCCCGCCATCGCGTAGAGCCGCAGCACGTCGTTATTCGCAAGCAGGATGGCGTGAGCACCGCCGATCGCGAACAGCACCAGCATGCGCAGCGCATGGTCGCGCAGCGGGTGACCGCGTCGGTCCTTTCCCGCACGTTCGATCAGGATCGCGACTCCTGCGCCGAACAGCATGGCGAACAGGCTGCGAAACTTGTCTTCCACCAGCAGGAAGCTGAGCGCCCAGTCAATCGCATCGAGCGCGCTCTCGCTGCCCGCCGCCGCCGGATTGAAATAGGCAGCCGGGGGCAACGCGTAGATATAGACGTTCATCAGTGCGATGCCCGCCACGGCAATGCCGCGCAGCGCATCGAGCGCGACGACCCGCTCTTCCGAGGGACCGGGCGCGGTCAGAGTGGTGCCGCGCCGGTCCACCGGATTACTTGCCGACAGCAGCCTTCAGGTCGTCGACCAGGTCGGTGCGCTCCCACGGGAAGGCGTCGCCCGCTGCCGTACGGCCGAAATGGCCATAGGCCGCGCTCTGCTTGTAGATCGGCTTGTTCAGGCCAAGGTGCGTGCGGATGCCGCGCGGGGTCAGGCCGCCGAGCTTGGTCATGCCGCGAATCGCGTCTTCCAGCGCCTCTTCCGAGACGGTGCCGGTGCCGTGCAGGTCGACATAGACCGACAGCGGCTCGGAAACGCCGATCGCGTAGGACAGCTGGATGGTGCAATGCGTGGCGAGGCCTGCGGCCACCACGTTCTTCGCCAGATAGCGGGTGATGTAGGCCGCCGAACGGTCGACCTTGGTCGGGTCCTTGCCGCTGAACGCGCCGCCTCCGTGCGGGGCTGCGCCGCCATAGGTGTCGACGATGATCTTGCGGCCCGTGAGCCCGGCGTCACCGTCCGGCCCGCCGATCTCGAACGCGCCGGTCGGGTTGATGTGCCACACCGTATCGCCGTCGATCAGGCCGTCGGGCAGCACTTCGCCCACAGCCTTCTTCACATAGGCCTTCAGCTCGGCTTCCTTGTCGCCCTGGTCGTAACCCTTGGCGTGCTGGGTCGAGACGACGATCGCCATGGCTTTCACCGGCTTGCCGTTTTCGTAGCGCAGCGTGACCTGGCTCTTGGCGTCGGGTTCGAGGAACGGTGCCGTGCCCGACTTGCGGTCGTCGGCCAGCCGCTGGAGAATCTTGTGGCTGTAATCGAGCGTCGCAGGCATCAGGTCGGGCGTCTCGTTGCAGGCATAGCCGAACATGATGCCCTGGTCGCCCGCGCCTTCGTCCTTGTTGGACCCGTCGGTGCCGGCGTCCACGCCCTGCGCGATTTCGCTCGACTGGCCGTGCAGGTGGTTTTCGAAGGTGAACGTCTGCCAGTGGAAACCGGTCTGTTCGTAGCCGATTTCCTTCACCGTATCGCGCACGACCTGCTCGATCTCTTCGGCGGCACCCGGCTTCCACTCGCCATTATCGTACATCGGCGTGCAGCGAATCTCCCCCGCGAGCACGACACGCTGCGTGGTGGTGAGCGTTTCGCAAGCGACTCGCGACTCGGGATCCTTGCTGAGCATCAGATCGACGATCGCGTCCGAAATCTGGTCGGAAACCTTGTCCGGATGGCCTTCGGAAACGCTTTCGGAGGTGAAGATATAGCTGCTGCGCATTGGTCTGCGTTACCTCGATATAAAGAGTTCTTTAAGTCTCGATGTGCGCCCTAAACCCGCCTGCGCCGGTTGACAACTAGGGAGCCGCCGAGGAGTGCGAGCGCCCAGATCAGCGCCAGCCAGTTGCCCAGCCGCGCGAACAGCGTCGGCGCCCCGGCGGGCGGCACCTTGCCTTCGATCCGCGCCTGCTCGCCCATTCCCATATGCTGGCGGACGACGCCCCGCGCGTCGATCACGCCGCTGATCCCGGTGGTGGTGGAGCGGAGCACCGGCAGGCCTTCCTCGATCGCGCGCATGCGCGCTTGTGCCAGATGCTGCGGCGGCCCGGTCGGCCCGAACCAGCCGTCGATCGAAGGGTTCACGATGTAGTCCGGGCGGTTGGCGCGATCGACCACCTGGCCGGAGAAGATGATTTCGTAGCAGATCTGCACGCCCGCACGGCCGTAAGCGCCCAGATCGAGCGTCTGCGGGCCCGGGCCGGGATGGAAATCGATCGAGCCCGCCACCAGCCGCGACAGGCCGAGCGGTTCCAGCACATCGCGAAACGGCAGATATTCGCCATAGGGCACCAGATGCGCCTTGCGGTAGCTGCCGGTGATCTCGCCCTGGTCGTTCAGCACGGTGACGACGTTGTAGGCCCCCGTCACGGTGTCGCCGTCCACCTCGAGATCGGTCGTCCCGGTCAGCAGCAGCCCGCCCTCGCCGATCACACGGGCGAGCCGGGCTCGCGCGAAAGCGGGGTCGCGCCCCGCGGTGGTCGCGGCGTAGAAACGCTCGGGATAGCCCTCGCGCAGATAGTCAGGCAGCACGCCCTCGGGCCATAGCACCAGCCGCCGCTCGGGCTCGCTCGCGGGCGGGCGGGCGGACAGCGCGGCGAGGGTGAGGAAGCTCGGCTCGTACTGGCGCGGATCGTTCAGCTCGTCCTGATCGAGATCGGGCTGGACCAGAGTGTAGTCGAGCTCACCCTCGCGCCCAGCCCCCACGGGCCAGTACATCGCAACCGCGAGCAGGACCGCGGCGATCCCGAAGCGCAGCCATTCACGGCGCAGCACCTGATCGACCAGCATCGCGGCCAGCACCACCGCGATGCCGGACAGCGCGTAGGTGCCGGTCAGCGGAAGCAGTCCGGCCAGCCCCGGCCGGTCGAACGGGCCGAGCATGGCGAGGCTGAAGGGACCCCAGGCATAGCCGGTGAACAGGGTCGCACGCAGCCACTCGGTCAGCACCCAGGCCCCGCCCAGCGCCAGCGCATAGGCCAGCGTACTGCGACCACGCGCCAGCCGGTAGGCGGCGGCAAAGGCGATTGCGGGGTAAAGGGCGAGGAAGGTCGACAGCAGCGGCACCGCGAGCCAGCCGAGAATGGCGGGCATCCGGTCCTGATGGGTGAAGGCGGTCGCGATCCACGTGTTGGTGACGGTGAAATGGGCGAGCGCGAACAGCCATCCGCGCAGGAATGCGCCCCGCACCGTCGGGCTGAAGCGGATCAGCACCGCTGCCACGCCCAGCGCCAGCAGCGCGAGAGGCCACAGGTGGAAGGGCGGGAAGCCGAGCGCGGAAATGCCGCCCAGCACCAGCACGGTCAGGCGTGGATGCGCCAGCGCGAAAGGCAGCGCCCGGTTCAGCACGGGAGCTGCCCGCGCCGTGCCGGGCGGGTCACCGGCTCAGTGCCGACCGCGCCACGCGACCACATTGGTCGGGCCACACGCATGGCGCTGTCAGCCTACCGCGCTCAGCGCCTCGTCATCACCATCGTCGGTCGCTTTGCGGGTCCGCCGGCGCGGCTTAGCCGCTGCCTTGGCCGGCTTGGCATCTTCGTCACCGTCGCCAGCCGTCGCCGCCGCGATGGCTGGCGGCAGGACGTTGGCGTCGATTTCGCCGTCATCGCCCTTGTTGTCGTCGCTATCCTTGTCCGCCTTGCGCGAGGTCTTGCGTGCCTTCGGCGCGGCGCGGCGCGGTTCGCTGCTGCGCTTGCGCACGAAGGGGTTGTCGTCGCTTTCGAACTCGTCGTCGCCATCATTGGCGTCGGAATCGGCATCGAACGACGTGTCGTCATCGTCGGAGCGATCGCGGCCGCGCTGGCGTTCGCTGCGGTTGCCCTTCTTGGGCTTGCGCCGTTCGTCGTTGCGATTGTCGTCGCCACGATTGCCGCTGCTGCGGTTGTCGTTGCCACGATCGTCATCGTCGTCTTCGTCGGTATCGTCGTTCGCACGGTCGCGCCCGGTGTCGCGCTTGGCGCGCTGTTCATCCTGGCGGGCCTTGTTGTCGGCGATGACGCGGAAATAGTGGTCCGCAAACTGCAGATAGTACTCGGTCTGCACGCGGTCGCCATTGTGCTGGGCGTCCTGCGCGAGCTTCTTGTACTTGTCCAGCAGCTGGGGTGCATTGCCCCGCGCGCGGCTGTCGATCCGGTTGGAGCTGTTGCCGCCCCCGCCCTGATTGCGATTGCCGCGACCGCGCCGCCGGTTGTTGTTGTTGCGATTACTGTTGTTGTTCAAGGAATTAGTCTTCCCTCGTGGTCGGGCCAATTAGATGCGGCGTCGCAGCTGTGCTGGGTCCGCGGCCCACCTGTCCCTAAGCATGATCTTCGAACTCTTGCCGATCGCAAGCCCTTGAAGGAGCCTGGTCCCACCGCAAATGTCGGATCGCGACCCGGGCGAGAAACCGTCCATTTCTTGCCAGGTCGAGACCGGACTTACCGGTTGGCTTTCCCTTTGCCAACCCCTTGCGACATAATCATTGCGCGCGGGTGACCGCTGAGGTCCCGGCGCAGCGCGCTTTCAAGCCCTTGATTTTGCGCGAGCACGGCCACGGCGTCGTGCTGCGTACTGCCGATTTCGAAGATGGCGATGCCATCGGGAGTCAACAAGGGCGCGATTTGCGGGAGCAGGATTCGGTAATCGTCGAGGCCTTCGGGCCCCGCAAACAGCGCCGATCCCGGCTCGTGATCGCGCACGCACGGGTCGAGCGACGCGTCATCCTCGACATAGGGCGGATTGCACAGGACCAGATCGAACCTGCCCAGATCGCGCTGCCAGCCATCCCGGCGCCAGCTGCGCCGCAGGAACCCGGCGCGATCCGCCAGCCCCAGCTTGCGTGCATTGCATTGCGCCACGCGCAGCGCGGGCATCGAGGCATCGAGAGCAACGCCTTCCGCCTCGGACCACTGCGACAGTGCCGCCAGCAGCAGCGCGCCCGACCCGGTGCCGAGGTCGAGAATGCGCTGTGGCGGTGCGCGGGTCGCGAAGTGCTCCTGCGCGGCGTCGATCAGCGTCTCGCTATCCCCGCGCGGGATCAGCACGGCGGGCGTGACCTTCAGCTCCAGGCCGTAGAACTCGGCGCTGCCGGTGATGTAGGCGACCGGCTCGTGCGCCAGCCGCCGCTTGAACAGCGGGGCGAAGGCATCGGGCACGGGATCGCGCATATGCTGCAGCAGCATGGTCGATCGCGAGACGCCCAGCGCGTGCGCCATCAGCAGCTCGGCATCGATCCGCGCCCATGCGACGTCGAGCAGGCTCGCCGCTTCGCGAATGACCTCGCCGACACTGCCCTTCAGGTTGACCGCATCACTCATTCATCGCCGCGAGCCGCTTGGCCTCGTCCTCGGCGATCAGCGCGTCGACCAGTTCGCCCAGCCCCGGCCCGGCGATGATCTGGGGCAGCTTCTGGAGCGTCAGGCCGATGCGGTGGTCGGTCACGCGGCCCTGCGGATAGTTGTAGGTGCGGATGCGTTCGGAGCGGTCGCCGGAGCCGACCATCGCCTTGCGCGCCTCTGCCTCGGCCCCCTGCGCGGCGTCGCGCTGCTGTTCGTAGAGGCGCGCGCGCAGCACCTGCATCGCCTGTTCGCGGTTCTTGTGCTGGCTCCGCCCGTCCTGGCAGGTGACCACCAGCCCAGTGGGCAGGTGGGTGATGCGGATCGCCGAATCGGTCGTGTTGACGTGCTGCCCGCCCGCGCCCGACGCGCGATAGGTGTCGATCTTGAGGTCGCCCGCGTCGATCTGCACATCGACCTCGTCGGGTTCGGGCAGCACCGCCACGGTCGCCGCCGAGGTATGAATGCGCCCGCCGCTCTCGGTCTCGGGCACACGCTGCACGCGGTGCACACCGCTTTCGAACTTCAATTTGGCGAACACGCCGGTGCCAGTGACGTGGGCGACGATTTCCTTGAACCCGCCGACTTCGGACGCGCTCATGCTGACCGGCTCGACCTTCCAGCCCTGCTCGCCCGCGAAGCGTTCGTACATGCGATAGAGGTCGCCCGCGAACAGCGCCGCCTCGTCGCCGCCCGTGCCCGCACGGATTTCCAGCATCGCGGGCTTGGCATCGGCGGAGTCGCGCGGGAGCATGGCGACGGCGAGCTGTTGTTCGAGCTCGGGAATGCGCTGATTGAGCGCCTCCAGCTCCTCTTCCGCCATGCCGCGCATCTCGGGGTCGGCGAGCATCTCCTCCAGCCCCGCGACTTCCTCGCGCGCGGCCTTAAGCTCCAGCGCCAACTTCGCGACCGGCTCCAGCTCGGCATAGTCGCGGCTCGCCTGGACGAATTCCTCGCCCTCCAGCTGGCCCGAGGCCATCCGCGCCTCGATCTCTGCGAAGCGGTTGGCGATCTGGTCGAGGCGTTCGGGAGGGATGGTCAATGGTCGTTCCGGTAGGGTTTCTGACACACCTGACACACAGTCCAGGGGTTAGAAAGTGGGTCCTGCGCGAGGGGGCTATTTCGGCAGGTGAATGTCGGGTGCGTGGGCGATCATGCAAGGCGCATTAGCGCGGGAAGGATGGAGTAGGAAAGCCGTCCCCACACCGTCATTCCCGCGAAGGCGGGAATCCCGCTTTCTTTGACGCATGGGCGGAAGAAGCGGGACCCCCGCCTTCGCGGGGGTGACGGGGAGGGGCGCGAACACCGCCTGTCTCTCCGTCATGCTGAACTCGTTTCAGCATCCAGCTTTCCATTTGCAAGCCCGCGGCGGGAGGAGGACTGGACCCCGAAACAAGTTCGGGGTGACGCAGAACCTACAGGTCGTGCCGCATGGCATCCCATGCTGCCTGCACCTGTGCCGCACGCGGGTTGTCGCCCCGAAAATTGGAGGTCGTTCCTTCGGCCCCGTCACGCAGGCTCACGATGGCCGAGGCAGGCGTCTTCACGGCCTTGTCGAACCGCTTCTTGGGCGATCCAATCGCGATCAGGTCCGCCGAGAACCCGAGTTCGCGAAAGCGAGCAAGCGCGCGGATGGCCGTGGGAATCACGTCATCGGATTCCGCAACCACCATCACATCGGCCGCGTTCGCTTCCTTCTCGCCCACCAGCATAGCCAGCCGCTCGATCCCCGCGGCCCAGCCGACCGCAGGCGTGGCCGGTCCGCCAAGACTCTCGATCAGCCCATCATAGCGCCCACCGCCCAAGATCGTGCTTTGCGAACCCAGTGCGTCGGCTGCGGCAGAGCCCTCGTCGGGAATGAACTCGAACGCCGTGTGGCGATAATAGTCGAGCCCGCGCACGAGGCTCTCGGCACGCACCCACTTCACGCCCGCCGCATCCAGCCCGCTGGTCACCGCATCGAAAAAGCCACGCGCCTCGTCGGTCAGGAAGTCGTCGATCTTCGGCGCGTCGGCCACGAAGCGCTGGTCGCGGCGATCCTTGCTGTCGAGAATCCGCAACGGGTTCTTCTCCAGCCGCTCCTGCGATTCCTCGCTCAACTCGTCCTTCACGCTACGGAAGTGCTCGACCAGCGCGGCACGCCATGCCTCGCGAGAATCGCCGTCGCCCAAGGTGTTGAGATGCAGCGTCACACCCTCGATCCCGAGTTCGCGGATCACCTGGTCGGCCATCGCGAGCAGCTCGACGTCCGCTTGGGGCTCCGCCGCGCCGATGATCTCGGCGTCGATCTGGTGGAACTGGCGGTAGCGGCCCTTCTGCGGGCGCTCGTAACGGAACAGCGGGCCGTGCGTGGCCAGCTTGACCGGCGCGTGCTGTTGCCAGCCGTTGGTGAGGTACGCGCGCGCGATTCCTGCGGTGAATTCGGGCCGCAGCGTCAGCGATTCCCCGCCGCGATCCTCGAAGCTGTACATTTCCTTGGACACGATGTCCGTGGTCTCGCCGATTGAGCGGGCGAAAACCTCGGTCTTTTCGAAGACGGGCATTTCCGCGCGGCGGAAGCGGTAGAGCTTGCGCACCCGTTCGAAGGTTTCGACCACGAAGGCGAAGCTTTCCGCCTCGGCCCCGAAAATGTCCTGCGTGCCGCGGATTGCCTGCGGTGTCTTTGTCTTTGCCATGATGGGCGAGCGCTTAGCGTGCGCGGCACCTAAACGAAAGCGGGCCAAACGAAAGCAGGATACATTATTGCATGCGCGCGCGATTGCCCGCATGAACCCCGTCCATGAAGCATCCCGCCCTCAGCGCCGCCCTCCTCCCTCTCCTGCTGGCCACCCCGGCCCTTGCGCAGGGCGACATCCGCCCCGCGGGCAACACCGCGCCGGAGCAGGCGCAGCTGGACGACGCGACCCCGCTGCCCGCCGATACGCCGTGGCCGGGCGGGACGATCGCGCTGGATATCGATGCGACAGATACGGCGCGCGGCGTGTACCGCGTGACGCAGACCATCCCGGTCACCGCCGACATGCGCGAGCTGCGCCTGCTGTTCCCCGAATGGCTGCCCGGCAATCACGCGGCGCGCGGGCCGATCAACCTGATCAGCGGCATCCGCTTCACCGCGGGCGGCAAGGTGCTGGAATGGAAGCGCAACCCGCTGGACGTGTACGAGCTGATCGTCGACCTGCCTGAGGAGACCAACGCGGTGACCGCGCAGTTCGTCCACACCTCGCCGATCACCGGCAGCGAGGGGCGGATCACGATGACGCAGGAAATGCTCAACCTGCAGTGGGAGAAGATGAGCTTCTATCCCGCCGGGCATTACGTGCGACGGATCGCGGTGAAGCCGACGGTCAAGGTTCCTGCGGGCTGGCAGGTCTTCACCGCGCTGGATGGCAAGACGCGCGAGAACGACACCGTCACCTGGCAGACGGTCGATTACGAAACGCTGGTCGATTCACCGATCTTCGCGGGCAAATATGCCGAACGCTGGGAAGTGGGCGAAAACGTGTGGCTGGATGCGGTGGCGGACAAGCCCAAATATCTCGACCTCGCGCCCGAAAACCTCGCCCGCTTCGAACGGCTGATCGACGAGGCGGACGCGCTGTTCGGTGCGCGCCATTTCGACCACTACGACATCCTCCTCGCGCTTACCGACCGGATGGGCGGGATCGGGCTGGAGCACCAGCGCTCGGCGGAAAACCAGTACGAGCCGACCGCGCTGATCGACTGGGACGAGATGGACTGGGACCACAACGTGGTCAGCCACGAGCTGGTGCACAGCTGGAACGGCAAGTATCGCCGCCCGGCGGACCTGTGGACCCCCGATTACCGCACCCCGATGCAGGATTCGCTGCTGTGGCTCTACGAAGGCCAGACCCAGCTGTGGGGGTGGGTGCTCGCCGCGCGCAGCGGGCTGCAGACCAGGCAGACCTTCCTCGATGCCTTTGCTACCTATGCGGCGAATTATTCCGAAGGGCAGCCGGGCCGCGCGTTCCGCTCGGTCGCCGACACGACCAATGATCCGATCATCAACTCGCGCCGCCCGATCCCGTATTCCTCGCTCTCGCGCAGCGAAGACTATTACGTCGAGGGCGCGCTGACCTGGATCGAGGCGGACCAGATCATCCGCCAGGGCACGAAGGGCAGGAAGGGGCTCGACGATTTCGCCAAGGCCTTTTTCGGCGTGAACGATGGCGACTGGGGCCAGCTGACCTATGATTTCGACGAGATCGTTGCGACGCTGAACGGCGTCTATCCCTATGACTGGGCCGATTTCCTGACCACCCGCCTGCTCGAACCGAACCAGCCCGCCCCGCTGCGCGGCATCGAAATGGGCGGCTACCAGCTGGTCTGGAAGGACGAGCCCAACAGCTACGACAAGGGCCGGATGGGCAACGGCAAGTATCTCAACCTGTTCTACTCGCTCGGCGTGAACCTCGGCACCGACGGCACGGTCACGGGCACGCTGTGGGACGGGCCGGCCTTCGATGCGGGGATCGTCAACGGCAACACCATCGTCGCGGTGAACGGCATCGCCTATTCGGGCGACACGATCGAAGAGGCGATCACCGCCGCGAAGGATACGGACCAGCCGATCGAACTGCTGGTCAAACGCGGCGACATCTACCGCACGGTGGCGATCGATTACCACGGCGGCCTGCGCTATCCGTGGCTCGAACCGGCGGGCGATGGCGAACAGCCGCTCGACCGCTTCCTGGAGCCGCGCGCGGGCGGCTGACCGGCACAATCGTCGCCAACCCTCCCGCAGTGCACAAAACGCGTTGCGGCTTGCGGGCGGCTCCACTAGGTCGCGGGCATCCTTCCAGCCCGATCGCGCGGGTGCCTGCGCACCCTGCCGATGGCGAGAGCGAACAGAGAGTAACAATGCGCATCGACAAGATCCCGACCGGCGACAATCCGCCCGAAAGCCTCAACGTCATCATCGAAGTGCCGACCGGCGGCGAGCCCGTGAAGTACGAGTTCGACAAGGAATCGGGCGCGCTGTTCGTCGATCGTATCCTCCACACGCCGATGCGCTACCCCGCGAATTACGGCTTCGTGCCGCACACGCTGTCGCCCGACGGCGACCCGCTGGACGCGCTGGTTATCGCCCGCTCGCCCTTCATCGCGGGCTGCGTGGTGCGTGCGCGCCCGATCGGCGTGCTCAACCTCGAAGACGAGCATGGCGGCGACGAAAAGCTGATCTGCGTGCCGATCGACACAACCTTCCCCTATTACTCGGACGTCGCCGAGACGAAGGACCTGCCGAGCATCATCTTCCAGCAGATCGAGCACTTCTTCACCCACTACAAGGATCTGGAGAAGGACAAGTGGGTCCGTGTCGGCAAGTGGGGCGATGCGGCGGAAGCCAAGCAGATCGTGATCGAGGCGATCGAGCGCGCGAAGGGCTAAGCGACAGGGCGGACGTTCGCCTTCGACTCGCGGTCGGACAACGCAGGCTCTCCTGCCCGATGTCCGCATCGATGCTCCACCCTCTAAACAGCGGCCGGGCCGAAAGCCCGGCCGCCTAAAGATCTGCGAGGCCTTCAAGCCGTAGAACGTGTAGCCAAGAGAATTGTCGGCCTCCTCGAACAGGGCGATCTCGCGACGGGTCTCCTCGATCACGATGCGCATTGCGTCCGTGGCGTTCTTGGAAAGGATATCGGCCCGAGCGCTCAATGGCGCATAATAGCCATAGTGCCACGCTTCTGAAGGCAGGCGTTCGGTGAATATAACCTCAAACCCGCTCGCCCGGGCTGTGGCGATATTCTCTGCCTCATTTGCGAGTTGGGGATATGCCTCGGTCTAGAATGCCTCGACCTTTTGCGGTCTGTGCTCACAAAACCAGGTGAGCTCGGAGATTACCGCATAGCCGCCTGTCCGCAAGACGGGCCGCCACGCGGACAGGGCTCCGGCGAAGGTCAGGTTGTAAGCTGCACCTTCCGACCACAGAAGATCGAGAGGACCGTCGTCGTGGCGATACTTCGCCATATCGCCGACATGACCGCGGATCAGGTGATCGAGACCACGTGCTTTAGCCCGTTCCTCGAGGATCGCTATGAAGGCGTGAGCGGCATCGACGCAATCAACCGGGGTGTTGAGCGCTTCCGCAAGAACCATTGCCGACGCTCCGGTTCCGCATCCCAAATCCGCGATCCGCGGTTCAGGTGGCAGTGTCGGAACGCGGTCGAGCAAACGACGGGTAAGAGCATCGTCGCCCGGCCCTTGTCGCTCCATCGCGCCATGAAGGGCCAGCATAGCATCCATAATCGCGGAATTATCAGAGGCCATCTGAAGACCCTCCGATGCGATTTGAACGATAAGAGAAGTTAAATAGCGTGCTCATGACTGAGCCTTTCGTGAAGATGTGAGGAAACACTCCGACCTGCAGTTCGCACGGTCGGCTGCATTTGCGCTTCACTGACGTGACTCGTCAGTGGCGCAAGTTTCCAACAATCTCCAACGTCGAGGCTCTGTTCGTCATGCGAGCATGATACGCAGCGTCGACATCGGGGTAAATCCCCGAAAGCAGCCGTTAGATTTTGGCCTCCCAAATGTCCGCCAGCCCAGAAGCGGCCCCATCACTCCACCGGCCGCCGATGGTCGAGCAGGTCGTGCTTCTGTTCGCTGCTGTCGCGTTCTTCCTCGACCATTTCGTCGATCTCATTGCGCGGCGCGACGTCGGTCGGTGGCGGGGCGGTGGCGGCGCGCGGCTTGCCCGGGGCTGTGGTCTCGGCACCGGACCCGGCACCCCGCGCCGCAATATTCTCAAACGGGACGCTGGCGGAGCGCGGGTCGAAGCGCAGGCGGTAGATCGGTTCGGGCAGGCCGAAGCCGGCATCTTCCAGCGCGGTCTTCACCGCCGGGATCGCGACGCTCTGCGCCTTGAACCAGTCGGTCTCGCGCTGGTCGATCCAGCCGAGGAAGCGGATCATCACGGCCGAATCGCCGACCTCCACGATCCGCGCCTCCGGCGCCGGCTCTGCCAGCATGAAGGGCAGGGCCTCCAGCGTGGTACGGCCCAGCTCTGCCGCAGCGGTCGCGTCGTCATCCGCGTCGACGCCCAGCGTGAAATCGAAGCGGCGCTGCGGATTGCGGGTGAAGTTGACGATCACCGCCTTGAACACGGCCGAGTTGGGGATGCGCAGGTGGTTGCCCTCCAGCGTCATCAGCACGGTCGCGCGGCTGGTCAGGCGGACGACGCGCCCCTCGAACGCGTCGATCTGGACCAGATCATTGGCCCGGAACGGCTGGCGTAGCGAGAGCATCAGCGAGGCGACGTAGTTCTCCACCGTGTCGCGCATGGCGAAGCCCAGCGCGATGCCGATCACGCCCGCCCCGCCCAGCACCGCGCCGAGCAGCGCGGTCGCCCCGATGATGTCGAGCGCGATGACCGCGGCGAAGATGATCGCGATGAAGCGGATCGCGCTCGCCACCAGATCGGCGAGGAAGTCGTTGGGTGTGACGAGCCGCCAGAGGAACTTGAGCGAGGCGAGCAGATATCCCACCAGCAGGATCGCCAGCCCGATCAGCAGCGCGACCCCGATCAGCGGCAGCATGCCCGCCGCGGCGCGCAGCCGGTCGATCAGCGCGGTGACGATATCCGCCGTCCCCTCCAGCGAGGTGTCGCGCGCGATCTCGTTCTCGACCGTCACCACATCGAAGCGCGCGGCGATCGCACCGGCATCGTCGATCGCTTCCTGGCTGGGGGCGGAGCCGGTCAGGCGCACCACGCCCTGATTCACCGCGACCTCGACGCCGGAGAACGCCTCGACCTCGGCATAGATGTCGCGCAGGCGAGTGGCGATGCGGCTGTCGGCCTGCGGATCGCGCTCGTCCGACAGCGCGCCGGTGGCGGTTGGCGTGGGCTGCGGCTCGGCCTGTTCGGGCACCAGACCCGGCAGCGCGGCGGCCAAGGGCGCGGCTACGGGCGCGGCGAGACATGCCAGCCAGAGCGCGGCGAGGAGTCGCAGCAGCATGGTCAGCCCCGCACAACTCGGCCAAGGCCGCGTGCGGGCATCAACCGGGGAAGGCCGTGCCGAATCCCAGCGCGAGCAGCATAGGCACGCCCACGGTCAGCAGCCACAGCGCCACCTGATCGCGCCGGAACGCGCCCTTCAGGGCTGGATCGTGCGCCTTTGCGTCGTCGATATCGGTCCACCGCTTTTCGAAAAATCGCAGCACAGGGATGAAGGCGCCGACCATGATGACCAGCAGCAGGTAGACAGTGATCCCGTCGAACGCGTGCTTCATCTTGGGCATGGTGATGAAGATCAGCAGCGCGGTGGTGATCAGCAGCGCCCAGGCGATATTGTCGCTGATCGCAGCGGGCCAATCGGCCTCGGGCCGCGTGTCAGCTGCAGTCTTGGTCCAGGTGTTCATGTGCGGCATCCTCTCGATCGCCCCCGTGCCGGGCACGATAGGGCGAGTGGGCCGCGCGCTCAAGCATGGAGGCGCAAGGCAGGCGCTCACCTATTGCGACTTTCGCCGCGCGCCCCATCTGCTAGGCAGAGAATTATGGCCGAGATCGATCCCGCCGACATTGTCCAGAATCCTTCCGAAGTGGAGGCCAACGCCGCCCCGCCGATTCCGCAGGGCGGGCTCGAAGTCGTGTCGATCGCCAAGAGCTACGACAAGCGCCCGGTGCTGACCGATATTTCGCTGTCGGTCGGCAAGGGCGAAGTGCTCGGCCTGCTCGGCCCCAACGGCGCGGGCAAGACGACCTGCTTCTATTCGATCATGGGGCTGGTGAAGCCCGATAGCGGCCGCATCCTGATGGATGGCGAGGATGTCACCGGCCTGCCGATGTACCGGCGCGCGATCCTGGGCCTGGGCTATCTGCCGCAGGAAACCAGCATTTTCCGCGGCCTGACCGTGGAACAGAACATCGCCACCGTGCTCGAACTGGCGGAACCCGACCGGCAGGCGCAGCGCGACGGGCTGGAGCGGCTGCTCGACGAATTCGGCCTGACCAAGCTGCGCAATGCGCCCGCGATGGCGCTTTCGGGTGGTGAACGGCGGCGGTGCGAGATCGCCCGCGCGCTGGCGGCGAACCCGTCGATCATGCTGCTCGACGAACCTTTCGCGGGGATCGATCCGCTCTCGATCAGCGACATCCGCGATCTGGTGATCGACCTCAAGAAGCGCGGCATCGGCGTCCTGATTACCGATCATAACGTTCGCGAAACGCTCGATATCGTAGACCGCGCCTGTATCATCTACGGAGGCCAGGTTCTGTTCGCGGGCACTCCGCAAGATCTGGTCGCAGACGAGAACGTGCGCAGGCTCTACCTTGGCGAGAATTTTACCTTGTGATTTTCCGGCGGTCCGAAACGTGATCGCGCATGGAAAACTCGGGTCCGCCGGGGCGGCACCAGCCGGGTGCAAGGGTCGGCGCAAGTCGAACCCGGATGGACGCCAAACCTGATGTCACTCGCTCCGCGCCTCGACCTGCGCCAGTCGCAATCGCTGGTGATGACGCCGCAGCTGCAGCAGGCGATCAAGCTGCTGACGCTGTCCAATCTCGAGATCGAAGCGTTTATCGGCGATGCGCTGGAGGCCAACCCGTTGCTCGAAATGGGCGAAATTCCTGCGCGCGGCGATGCCGGCCAGCGTGACGAGGATGGCAACGGCGACACGCCCGAAACCCCGCGCGAGGAACGCGACGCGGATGCGCTGATCGCGGAGGGCGCTGCCGAGAGCGACGCGCCGACCGACCTTTCTGCCGCCGAGATGGAGATCGACCGCGACACGGGCGACGGCAGCTGGGGTGCAGCGGAGGGCTTCGGCGGCGAGGATGACGGTTTCTCCGTCGACAGCCACGGCGGCACCGCGCTGTCGCTGTCCGAATATCTCCATGCGCAGGTCGGCGCCGCCGGGCGTGACGACCGCGAGATATTCATCGCCCGCGCGCTGATCGAACGGCTCGACGAAGCAGGTTACCTCACCGAGCCGCTGCGCGAGGTCGCCGATACGCTGGACATTCCGCTCGCCGAAGCGGAGCGCGCACTGCAACTCGTCCAGTCGCTCGATCCCGCAGGGGTCGGCGCGCGCAATCTGGCCGAATGTCTCGCGATCCAGGCGCGCGAGGCGGATCGCTACGATCCGTGCATGGCGCGGCTGATCGACAATCTGGAACTGGTGGCGCGCGGCGAGGTCGCCCGCCTGCATAAGCTGTGCGAGGTCGATGCGGAGGACTTTGCCGAAATGCTCGCCGAATTGCGCAGCTACGATCCACGCCCCGGGCTGACCTTCGGCGAACATGGGGGCAGCCCGGTGGTGCCCGACATCCTGATCGCGCCCGCTCATGACGGCGGCTGGCGAATCGCGCTGAACGAGGCGACCCTGCCGCGGCTGGTGGTCAACCGCCCCTATCTGGTCGAGCTTCGCGACGGCTGCCGCGACCGCTCCAGCCGCGCGTGGCTGAAGGATCGGCTGGAGGATGCGCGCTGGCTGATCCGCGCGCTGGACCAGCGGCAGAAGACCATCCTTGCCGTGGCGAGCGAGATCGTCACCCAGCAGGAGGGATTTTTCCGCCACGGCGTCAGCCATCTGCGCCCGTTGACGCTGAGGCAAATCGCCGAGAAGATCGAGATGCACGAAAGCACGGTCAGCCGGGTGACCAGCAACAAGTTCCTCCACTGCCCGCGCGGCACCTTCGACCTCAAGTACTTCTTCACCAGCGGCGTGGGCGGCGGCGAGGACGGCGAAGGCGCGAGCGCGGCGGCGGTCAAGGCGCGGATCAAGGCGCTGACCGACGCCGAGGATGCGAAGGCAATCCTCTCCGACGACAAGCTGGTGACCCTGCTCAAGGCCGAGGGCTTCGACATCGCGCGGCGCACGGTCGCCAAATATCGCGAGGCGATGGGGATCGGCTCCAGCGTGGAACGACGCCGGGCGAAGAAGCTGGCGGCGATCGGCTAGGCGCAGACCGCCGCCAGCCTGACGTCAGTCGCGCCGCAACACCGCGAAATAGGTCACATTGTCGTCGGTGTCCTGCACGTCCGCTGCCAGCACATCGAGGTTGTACAGCTGCGCCGCACGGGTCGAGGCGAGTGCGGCGCGGGTAAGCTGCCGTGCTTCAGCCACCTCGCTTGCGGCCCCGGCGGTGTCGCCCGCTTCCTCTGCCCGTGCGCCGATCTGCGCCAGGAAGCGCGTGCATTCGGCCAGCGCCATCGGATGGCTCGCGACCACCTCCACCTCTTCCAGCCGGGTGCCTGGCACTGCGAGGCAGTGGAACACGACCGGTTGGGGATGCACGTCGAGCCGGGTGACGGGGAGCGAGGCGAGCAATTGCTCCACCCCCGGCACCGCACCCGCAATCGAGTTTTCGAACGGGATGACAGCCCTGTCGCAGGTGCCCGCGATCAACGCGTCGCACGCGGCGCGGAAATCCCTGTAACCGACCGGCTCGGCGTCGGGGAAGCGGCCCAGGCACGCAAGTTCGCCGAAGGCACCGGGGTGCCCTCCATAAGCAATACGCATGTCGGTGTCCGGATCAGGCGGCGCGGCGGGCCAGCGGGACGACCCGCTCGATCGCGCACAGGTGCATCTCGCCCGAGACGGCGATGGGGCACACTGCCTCGCCCCGGCCCAGCCGGGCGGCGAGTTCGCTCTGTTCGAGCACGGCGTAGCTACGATCTTCGCACAGCCGGTCGCGCGACAGGCGGCCGACCGCGAGCGCGGAGCCACGCCCGCCCTCGCCCAGCAGCCCGTCGATGATGACCAGCTCGGGTTCGTCGGCCAGTGCGGTCCACCAGTCGCCCTCGCCGATCTCGATCATGGCGATCGCCTTGCCCGTGCGCGCACGCTCCAGCGCCGCTTCGGGCGAGGCGCTCTTGCGCACCGGGATGATCGTGCCGAACCGGGCGCGTGCCATCAGCTGCATGCGTTCCGGGTGGCGGGTGGCGTGCAGCGCGATCTCGATCGGGCGCTGGGCCTGCAGATTGATCGCCATCAGCTCGCGCCAGATCGCGGTCAGACTGACTTCGGGGATGCGGCGGGTCATTGCGTCGAGCCGGGCGATAATGCTCGCCTCGCGCGCGGGCCGCAGCAGCAGCTCGTCGCTATCCTCGTCTGTAACATCTTCCGATTTGGCGCTGGCGATCGAGGCGGCAAGGTCGAGCCGCTTCTCGATCAGAGCCAGCAGTTCCTCGTCGAGCGTATCGATCTCCTGACGCAAAGTATCGATGGTGCGGTGATTGGCGGCATTGGCAGACATGGTGAATTCGCTTTCGGTTCGTCACCGGCGCACGACGCAATGGGTCGGCGCGGGTGGTTATCGTTCGTTTGTCTCGATGGTGGCCGCTTTTCGCGCAGGGCCTCGCGCGGATCCCGATACGCCGCTCAGGCGTACCGGCCGCTAAACGAACCGAAATAATAGCCGTAATAGGAGAAACGCGCGCCAGCCAGATACACGAATGGCGGCACGGAAAGCTGTGTCGGGGCCGAAGCGGGGATTGCGAGATCCCGATGCTTGGTCATGACCAAATTGCTCCCGAGGCAAGGATTGAAATCAAAGCGCTGCCTCCCACGCTTTGCGCGTAACGAAATAACGCAAGCTTTGCCGCACTGCAACCTCGTATATCGCACAGGCCCGATGCTGTGGCATTCGGGTGACTCGCGCCGTGCCCGGTCCACCCGACTCGCAATTCTGCCGTTTCTTCGTGCGACTCGCCGGTTTTTCACGCTTTACACGATGTTAACCTTTTCCGTTCAGACCTTATGTGGTTAATAAGCGCAACACCTTCTGCGGGGGGCGTTGCAGCACATTCATCGGGCCAAAGGGGGCGACCCAATGCGCGTATTGCTGATCGAAGACGAGCCGAGCACGGCGAAGGCGATCGAGCTGATGCTCACGACCGAGGGGTTCAATGTCTACAGCACCGATCTGGGCGAGGAAGGCCTCGATCTGGGCAAACTGTACGATTACGATATCATCCTGCTCGACCTGAACCTGCCGGACATGCACGGTTACGACGTGCTCAAGAAGCTGCGTGTCGCCAAGGTGCAGACGCCGGTTCTGATCCTCTCGGGGATTTCCGAGATGGACAGCAAGGTCCGCTCCTTCGGCTTCGGGGCCGACGATTACGTGACCAAGCCGTTCCATCGCGAAGAACTGGTCGCCCGGATCCACGCCGTGGTCCGCCGTTCCAAGGGCCACAGCCAGTCGGTCATCCGCACCGGCAAGCTGGCGGTGAACCTCGACGCGAAGACCGTGGAAGTCGACAGCGCGCGGGTCCACCTGACCGGCAAGGAATACGCGATGCTGGAGCTGCTCAGCTTGCGCAAGGGCACCACGCTGACCAAGGAAATGTTCCTCAACCACCTGTATGGCGGGATGGACGAGCCCGAACTCAAGATCATCGACGTGTTCATCTGCAAGCTGCGCAAGAAGCTCAGCCATGCGTGCGACGGCGAGAATTACATCGAAACCGTGTGGGGCCGCGGCTACGTGCTGCGCGATCCCAACGAAGAGGCCGAAGCCGCGTAAACTACGGCATCGCTAGGTTTTCAGGACATTGATGGGGGCGTCGTGGTTTCACGGCGCTCCCATTCTTTTAGCGTGCGCGGGCTGGAGAGGCGGGCGAAGTCGACCCCGCTGGGCTCCTGAAACACGCGCAGCCCGAATTCGGGCAGGATCGCCAGCAGGTGGTCGAAAATGTCCGACTGGATCGCTTCGTATTCCGACCAGTCGGTAGTCGCGGCGAAGGTATAGATCTCCAGCGGCAGGCCCGTGGGCGTCGGCTCCAGCTGGCGTACCAGCGTCGTCATCTCCTGATCGATTCGCGGGTGGGTGCGCAGATACGCGAGCACATAGGCGCGGAAGGTGCCGATATTGGTGATCCGCCGCGCGTTTACCGGATTGTCCTCCCCCGCCATTTCGCGCGCGTTCCAGTCGCGCAGTTCCTGTTCCTTGCGGTCCAGATAGTCGCGCAGCAGGCGGAAGCGGCGCAGATCGGCCAGTTCCTGTTCGGTCAGGAAACGCAGCGTGTTCTGGTCGAGATGGATCGCGCGCTTGATCCGCCGCCCGCCCGATTCGGCCATCCCGCGCCAGTTGCGGTAGGATTCGTTGATCAGCTTGTAGGTCGGGATCGTGGTGATCGTCTTGTCGAAGTTCTGCACCTTCACCGTGTGCAGCGCGATATCGATCACATCGCCATCCGCGTTCTGCTGCGGCATCTCGATCCAGTCGCCGACCCGCAGCATGTCCTGCGCGGACAGCTGGACCGATGCGACCAGGCTGAGGATCGTGTCCTTGAACACCAGTAGCAGCACCGCCGCCATCGCGCCGAGGCCCGACAATAGCAGCAGCGGCGACTGCTCGATCAGTGCGGCCACGCCGAGGATCGCGGCGGCGGCGAAGACCAGGATCTTCACCACCTGGAGGAAGCCCTTGATCGGGCGATTGCGCGCTTCCGGGCGGCGCTTGTACAGCTCGTTGACGTAGGTCAGCCCGGTCGTGATGGCGAGCGCGACGACCAGCACGATGGTCGCATTCGCGACGTTGGAGATCACCGCCTCCAGCTCTTCAGGCAGGTGGCGCACGAACACGATCCCGCGCGAGATGATCAGCAGCGGAATCGTGGTGACCAGCCAGCCGACCGCCTTGTCCGGCGTCTTGGTCCGCTTGTCGAGGAAGGGCGCGGCCAACCGCAGCACCACCTTCTTGAGCACCAGATTGACGAGGAAGGCGATCCCCAGCAGCAGCGCCACACCGCCCAGTGCCTCGACCAGCGGGGGCTGCCCTTCAAGATAGGTGAACATTTCGCGCATCGTGCACGCCGCCTAACGCGAACCGCCCGGCTGCGTCACCCCCGTCCGTCGGGCACGAGCAAGAAATGCTTTGCGCGCGGCCAGCCGATTTCGCTTGGAAACCCCTGTCGCGTCTGCGCATTTGCTTGGCGCTACACAACCTTTCGCAGGGCCCTATGTCGTTTCTGTCTGACTATTCGGCCCAGATCGGGCTGGTGGTGCTGGTCCTCACCTTCATCGCCTTCCTGATGGAGCGGCGGCCACCGGTGGTGATCGCGGTCGTCTCGGGCGCAGTGATGCTCGCGCTCGGCTATCTTCCGCCCAAGGAAATGCTGACGACCTTCGCCAACTCGGCGCCGATCACCATCGCCGCGATGTTCATCCTGACCGGCGCGCTGCTGCGGACCGGCGCGCTGGAGGAGGTCTCCGGCTGGGTCATCCGCCGGACCACGCAGAGCCCCCGGCTGGCGACAGCCGAGATCGGGCTGGGCACGATCGCCGCGTCGGCCTTCATGAACAACACGCCGGTCGTCATCGTGATGATCCCGGTGGTCAAGAAGCTGGCGCAGGTGCTGAAGACGGGCGCGACCCGGCTGCTGATCCCGCTGTCCTACCTGTGCATCCTGGGCGGGACGATGACGCTGATCGGCACCTCGACCAACCTGCTGGTCGACGGCGTCGCGCAGCAGGCAGGCCAAGCGCCTTTCGGCATTTTCGAGATTACCGCGGTCGGTGTCGTCGGGATGATCGCCGGGGTCGCCGTCCTGCTGCTGCTGGGCCCGCTGCTGCTGCCCAATCGCGGCCCGCGCATGGGCGACGAGACGCGCGAGAGCGACATCTACCTCACCCACCTGACGCTGATGGCGACCAGCAAATATGTTGGTCGAACACTGGCAGAGAGCAATATCGGGCGGCGGCCCGGCGTGCGCGTGGTGGCGATCCAGCGCGGCACCGACCTCTATCGCAAGGATCTGGGCGCGTTCGAACTCGCCGCCGACGACCAGCTGATCGTCAGCGCCAGCCCCGAGGAAATCACCTCGCTCGCCGAAGCACCCGATTTTCGTACCGGGCTCGTTGGCCTCGGCGGCGGGGTCGAAACCGCGCGGGACAAGCGCCCGGCAGACCTGAAGGTGATAGAGGCGGTGGTTTCCGCCACGCACCCCGTGGTCGGCCAGCGGCTGAAGGAAATCCCGCTGCTCTCACGCCTGAGGGTCCGCGTGCTCGGCATCGCGCGCCCGCACCACCTGCCCGGGCCCTCCTTGGGCGAGACGCGGGTGCGCGCGGGCGACCGGCTGCTGATCGCGGCGGGGCCGGACGCGGCGCAGGCGCTGCAGGGCAATGTCCAGCTGACCAATGTCGGGCTCACCACCGCGCAATCCTTCCGGCGGACCAAGGCCCCGATCGCGATTGCCACGCTGGCGGCGGTGGTGGTGGGCGCGGCGGTGTTCGGCCTGCCGATCGAGGCACTGGCGGTGGGCGGCGTCGCGCTGGTGCTGGCGACCCGCTGTATCGAGCCGAGCGACGCCTGGGCGAGCCTCGATGGCAGCACGCTGGTGCTGATCTTCGGGATGCTCGCCTTCGGGACTGGGCTCGACAATGCCGGGACGGTCAAGCTGATCGTCGACACGCTCCAGCCGCTGCTCGGCGCGAGTTCGCTGCTGGTGCTGATCCTGCTGGTCTATGGCGTCACCAGCACGCTGACCGAGGTGATCACCAACAACGCGATCGCGGTGATCATGACCCCGCTCGCCATCGGGCTCGCCGATGCCGCCGGGCTCGACGCGCGGCCGCTGATCGTGGCGGTGATGTTCGGCGCCAGCGCCAGCTTCGCGACCCCGATCGGCTACCAGACCAACACGCTGGTCTACGGCGCGGCCAACTACCGATTCTCCGACTTCGTGAAGATCGGGGTGCCGATGAATATCGTGGTCGGCCTGGCAGTGTCCTTCGCGATCTGGATTTACTTCGGCTGAGGCGCTAGCCGCTCCCGCATGACCGCATACAAGGACGGCGATCCCACCACCCTCAGCCGACTCTATGGCCGCAGCGTCGGCAAGCCGCTGCGCGCGCGCCAGCAGGCGCTCGTCGACGATCTGCTGCCGAAAATCTCCGTGCCCGAAGAAGGCCCGGTGACGGCAGAGCGCCTGTTCGGCGAGGATTGCCCGCTGCATTTCGAAATCGGCTTCGGCGGGGGCGAGCATCTTGCCTACCGCGCCGACCTCCTGCCCAATCACGGCTTCATCGGGGCCGAGCCCTTCCTCAACGGGGTCGCGCAGGCGCTGACCCATGTGGAGGAACAGCGGCTCCCCAATATCCGCCTGCACGCGGGCGACGCGCTGGAAGTGCTCTCACGCGTCCCCGACGGCGCGCTGACCATGGTCTACCTGCTCCATCCCGACCCTTGGCCCAAGGCGCGCCATGCGAAGCGGCGGATGATGAACGACGGGCCGGTGCGGATGATCGCGGACAAGCTGAAGCCCGGCGGCGAATTCCGCTTCGGCACCGATCACCCGGTCTACGTGCGCCATGCGCTGATGGTGATGCGGCGCTTCACCGATCCGGCGACCGGCCCGTTCGAGTGGGTGGTCGATGGCCCGAAGAGCTTCCAGCAGCGCCCCTCTGGCTGGTGCGAGACCCGGTACGAGAAGAAGGCCCGCGAACAGATGGGCCACGAAGTCTGGTACTTTCGATTCAGGCGACGCTAGACTACGCTGATGTTGTAAAAACAACGACTTAGCGCAAAACACTTACGCCAGAATTGCCTCCAATTCGCCCCTTTTTCCGCTTGCGTGATTACCCGGTGATTGCCAGAAAAGGCCACGAGGTATCGCATGGCAACAGGAAAAATCAGCAAGCGCACGGTCGATTCGCTCCCGGTTGGACCAAAGGAAAACTATCTTTGGGACACCGATCTCAAGGGCTTTGGCGTCAAGATTACAACTGCTGGATCAATCAGTTACATAATCCAGTTCCGAATGGGCGGACGAGAAGCGAAGACCCGTCGTTTCACGATCGGATCACATGGATCTCCTTGGACACCGACTACTGCACGCTTGGAAGCTGAGCGATTGTTGGTGATTGTTGCGCAGGGCATTGATCCGGTTGATGCGGAAAAGCAGCGCCGCCGGGAAGCTGTCGACCTCGCCTTCTCGAATTACGCTGACCTCTTCACTCGCTCCTGCAAACGCGAGGGATGGCGTCGCCTCGTGGAGCGATCCATTCGCCTCTACCTCAAGCCCACATTCGGAATGAAGGCGCTGCCAGCGATTACGAAGATCGACGTCGTTTCGGTTCTCGATCAGATGCCGCCCAAGCAGGTGGCAAACCGGCGAAATGTCTTTGCCGTTATGCGCCGCCTGTTTCGCTGGGCCGTCAGTCGCGGAGATATCGATCGCAATCCGATGGAGGGCATGGAAACGCCGTCTCCGGTCAAGCCACGAGAGCGCTGGCTCAAGGATGGCGAACTCCGCCATATCTGGAATGCGGCGCCGGAATGTCATCGCTGCTTTGGTCCAATTGTCAGGCTTCTGATCGTAACCGGACAGCGCCGTGAAGAAGTCTCCGGGATGCACTGGCAGGAGCTCAGTCGCAGCGAAAGATTATGGACCCTGCCCGGATCTCGAACCAAGAACGGAGAACCTAACTCCATTCCCCTCAACGATCTTGCAATCGCCGAGCTCGACCGGGAGGCTCGCGGCGAGAGGTGGCCGCGTAAGGGCCGTGTTTTCGCGACAGCTAGCGGGGCGGGCTTTACGGGATACGCCAAAGGGAAGGTGAAGCTCGACAGCCTGATCGAGGAACGTTGCGAAGAGCCGCTCGAAGCCTGGCGCCTTCATGATCTACGACGAACCCTCGCAACGAACTTCCAGCGGCTTGGCGTTCGGTTTGAAGTCACCGAAGCCGTTCTCAACCATGTGGGCGGATCTCGCGCCGGAGTCGCCGGCATCTACCAGCGCCACGACTGGAAGGACGAAAAGCGCCAGGCGCTCGATGCCTGGAATGACCACCTCGCGACGGTTCTGTCCGAGAGTGGGGAGACGACCTAAAATATTGGCGAGGGCTAGGGCGTCTGCTGGTTCAAACGTCCGACAAGAGCGGGTACCAGATCCTCAATGTGTTGATGATATGCGCGTACCGCTCGGTTTGAGCCATCGAACCCTTGCTGCGCTTTTCGCTCAATTTGCTCAAGGGCATGCGGCGCGCCAGGCCAAATCACCGGCTCGAGTTCACGTAGCGGATGGAGTCTGTCGCTAATGCGTTCGACCAAATGTACGCGAAACCGATTGCCTGAGCTTGCCGCGATGTCTCTGAAGGCGCGCGCCAATCGGTCGGCATAAGCACCTCGCGTGTCGTTTGATCCTTCGTTGATTGTCAGTGATTTGTGATCGTTGTCGGGAGCCTGCTCCAAAAGCAGGGCGTTGACTTGCAGAATGTCGCGCAAGGCCTGTTCGGTAAGCAGCGGTACGCGAAATCCTTCGCCGGGCGTGAGGTCGACCAGCCCTTCACCGACAAGCTGGTTCAGGCTGTCTCTTACCGGCGTCATGCTCACTCCGAAATCGTCAGCGAGTCGCATCGCCTCAAGCTTCGTACCGGCCCGGAAGCGCCCTTCCAGCAATGCATCTTTCAACCGCCTGTACGTAGGCTCGAGGACGTGAGCGGGACTCATCGTCCGCCGCGGCGCGTCTTGGCGAACTCACGAACCGCTTCTTTCTGGTCGGGGCGCAGACTATCGGTTGCCTGAGGGAATTCGGGCACCTTGTCGCTCAGCAAAACCGACGGGCATTGCCCTTCGAAATTACCCAGGTTCGGACGGTGCTGCACATATCCGGCGAGCTCGGCGAGTTCGGGAGAGAACTCTTTTGCTACTGCTGGTGGATAGGCCAGCCAGAGATTCTCGTAGGGTTTGAGCCAGCCGAGACTGTAGCCGATTACGACACCGCGGCGGACATCCTCGGTCTGGTTTGGTCCCGCTCCATGGACGGTGGAGCCGAGAAAGCAGATCGCATCGCCGGGCTTGCAAACAGCTACTATGGGATCGTCGAGACTTTCGAGATTGTCGACAGGCTTCCTGTGCGTCCCGGGGTAGATGCGTGTCGCGCCATTGAGGCGAGTAAATTCGGTCAGCGGCCAGATGACGTTGAGAAGATATTCGTGATCGCCCTTGCGGCCTGCCCACATATCCTGATCGCAATGCGGAAACTGTTCTATCTCGCCGGGATGGATCGCGATCGCCTGGGCGACATTGAGCTGTATCCGGTCGCAGGCGCTGCCGAGAATTGCGCGGGCGAGCGATAGGACTAGCGGCTGCAGGACTAGATCGCCTGCGACCTGCGACCGGCGAAGC
Source organism: Citromicrobium bathyomarinum (assembly GCF_021021475.1). Lineage (GTDB taxonomy): Bacteria > Pseudomonadota > Alphaproteobacteria > Sphingomonadales > Sphingomonadaceae > Alteriqipengyuania > Alteriqipengyuania bathyomarina. The sequence continues at coordinate 1,245,827 of NZ_JAINWL010000001.1, forward strand.
AGGCTTCCAAACCGTTTGGTCCGATGGCCATAGAAGTCTCCCTTGCCGAGGGGCGCCTGCGCAAATGCACCTTCCAGGTCGGCATCGAGTGCGGCGATCTGTTGCTCGGCGACAAGCTGCGGAATGATGCAATAGCCATCCTCTTGCAGCTGATCGAGCCAATGCGCCTCCCTCGGCCCAGTCATGCTGCCAGCTCCATGCCGCCATAGGCTTCCGGCTTAGGATTGCGGCAGTAGATCCCTGCGTTGGCGAGTTGCGCGCGTGTATCTTGGTCGATGTCGATCCGAAGAGCGACAAGCTGCTGCCCATCGATAGAAACGCACGGTCCAAGCTGCTGGCAGCGCCAGCCGAACTGGGCGATCTGACGGAACCAGGGCACTGGGGCGACCGCCGAATAACCAGAGATCCCTTCCGATATTGCAAAATCGGCGAGTGCGGAGACGAGCTGGTTGCGGACACTCCGGCGATCAGCGCGCGGCAACGTGGGATCGATACAGAATCGGGTAATCTCGCGAAATGCCTCATCTTGCGGAACAGGTCCGGTGCACAGCTGCGGAAAGAGATCGCGTAAGATATGAGGTCCATCAGAACGCAGGAGCCGGGCCGATGCGCGATGCTCGCACTTTTCGCCGGTGAGGACGAGATAGGCGGCCGAGGGCGTATCGAACTGGTCGATTTCAAAGGTCCCGTCGAGCACCGGAACGTCCCACCCAAGAAGATCCACGAACACGCGCTTGCGCGCCTCGAACATGGCGCGAAGTGCCGGATCGACCAAGTTTGCACCATTTATACCGCTGCTTTGCTGCATGAAGATTACCTGTGAACTTGATGACTGCTCGCATCTCATCAAATCCGGATAGGCAGCGACATACCAAGAACTGGGGAGGGCCACATCTGGCGCTCTACAGGGGAGAGTTTACTGGCCATCCCACCTTTGCGATGAGCGTCAGCGTTTGAAAATCATCAAGATACGACAGGTATCTTATCGGTCCGATTCTGTTCATCCCGGGAAGGTCACAAGCTGGCTATGAATGCAAAAGTCATCACGAACTTCCAGCTTGGCAGCCGCGAATCCTCTTCGGCGCCTGATGTCTTGCCCCTCGCTACAGAGCATGCGCTGCAATCCGCCGGAGCTGCTTTCCATGCGCTCGCCGACACCATGCCGCAGATGGTATGGTCGACTCTTCCCGACGGCTCCCACGATTATTACAATGCGCGCTGGTATGAATTCACGGGTGTCCCTGTCGGATCAACCGACGGCGAAGGATGGGCCGGGATGTTCCATGAGGATGACCAGGCCGACACATGGAAGAAATGGAACCACAGCCTCGCTACCGGCGAACCGTACGAGGTTGAATATCGCCTGAGGCATCACAGCGGCGATTATCGCTGGATGATCGGTCGTGCGCTGCCGATCCTCAACGAGGAGGGTGAGATCCAGCGCTGGATCGGCACTTGTACGGATATCGACGAGCAGAAGCGCACCGCCCTCCAAAACGAAATCCTGAGTCAAGAGCTCAGCCATCGCATCAAGAACATCTTCGCGATTGTTTCCGGTTTGATCAGCCTGACAGCGCGCGCAAATGAAGCGTTCGGTGAAGCGTCGCGCGACCTGCTGGGCCGGATTTCCGCGCTGGGGCGCGCGCACGAATTCGTCCGGCCCCACAGCGAAAAGTCCCAGCCCGAGGGCAAGGAAGTGACCCTCGCCACGCTGCTTGCGACGATCTTCGAGACCTATCCTGCCTTTTCCGAAAGAAGGATTGCTATTTCCGGCCCCGATATCGCGGTCGAAAGCCGCGCCGCCACGCCGGTTGCATTGGTGTTCCACGAGCTGGCTACCAACGCGATGAAGTACGGAGCTCTGTCCAATCCCGAGGGAAGGATTTCGCTGGACCTTTCAACCGAGGACGAGATGGTCCGCTTCCGCTGGAGGGAACACGGAGCTCACATCGACAAGGCGAGTGAGCCTCAAACGGGTTTCGGAAGTCGCCTCATCGAGTTGGCCGTGAAGCAACAGCTAGGAGGCAATTACGAGAGAACCTGGCATGACGATGGCGTTGAACTCGTCATGGATGTCCGAAAAAGCAGGTTGCAGGAGCCTAGTTAAAGAAGAGCCTAAGACGGGCTGGCGGATCGATTTTTTCGCCCTTCCGGACCGCAATGACATAGTCGAGAACCTGCTTGAGAATGCTAAGATCGACCGGTTTTTCCAGCGCGCCCAGCGTTCCGCTCACCCCTTCGCCGAGTTGTGCGGGATTGGCGGTTACGAAAATAACCTCGATCCCGAAATCCGCAGCAAGCTTCTCGCCGATCCTCGGACCAGTGGCTCCATCGGCCAGATTGACATCGACGAGCGCCACATCGATCGCGTCTGAAGCCTTTGCCAATGCCGATTGCATGTCGTCGGCTATGCCTGCGGATTCATGACCGAGATCGTGAACCACCGCCTCCATTTCGACAGCTATGAGGAATTCGTCTTCGACAATCAGAATGGTGGTCGGCATGGAAAGCTATCAAAAGTTAAATGACGAGGCTCTGTAGTGAGGGGACGGACAGGGCGCATATTCGTTCCCTCGCCTCGTCGCATCCGGCTTCGATCGAAATAGCTTCAAGACGCGCACCCGTTCCGACGGCATAGCTTCACTATCGGGCGCCAGGACCACGACCAAAGAGCGTATCTATGATGGGGCATTCCGGAACATCACCGCCTTCGCAGCGGGCTGATACATCGGCTAGCGTGCGCTCCAACCTAGTCAAATCAGCAATTTTAGCTCGCACGCTGGCCAGATGGTTATTGGTCAGATCCCGAACCTCGCCGCAGCTGTAGGGGTGCGAATCAACGAGGCTGAGCAGGCTTTTGAGCTCCTCGATCGAAAAACCCAGATCGCGGCCGCGCAAGATAAAGCCGAGCCGCGCCTGGTCGCCGGGTGGATAGAGCCTGTGCCCGCTTGCCGTACGCTCGGGAGGCTGAAGCAGACCGATGTTCTCGTAGTAGCGGATTGTCTCAAGGTTGCAGCCCGACCGTCTGGCCAGTTCTCCCCGTTTGATCACTTGCGATGCTGTCATGAGCCATATGCCAATTAGTGCTTGAACCTGTAGTTACTACAGGGAGTACATTGGTTTCCATGGTCGATCAAATGCACAAGAACGCGCAGCGCTTATGGGCGAGCGGCGGGACGCTCGGCGCGATACTCGCCTCGTCCTGCTGTATTGCCCCGCTGTTACTGCTGAGCCTTGGCATCAGCGGCGCGTGGATCGGCAATCTCACTGCGCTCGAACCGTACAAATGGGTATTTATCGCCATTGCGGTTGTCTTTTTGGCCCTTGGATTCCGGCACGTCTATTTTCGGCAAGCCGAACCTTGCGAAGACGGAACATATTGCGCGCGGCCCGGAGCAAACCTGCTCGTCAAAAGCTCCCTGTGGCTGGCGACCGTATTGGTCGCTGCCTCGTCCACGGTCGAGTGGTGGGCGCCGCAATTCTACTAGGAGTTCGAAAGATGAAGAAGACGATGATCGTCGCAGTTGCGATACTGGGACTGGCCGGAGCGGGTATCTGGGCAGCGACCTTGTTTCCGCCAAACTCCGACGAACGGGTTCAACAAAATTCCGCGCATCTGCAATCGGCAAGTTTTGCGGTCGAGAATATGACCTGCGCGACCTGCCCGATAACGGTTCGGCGCGCGATGGAAGGCGTGGCAGGCGTGCACGAGGTGACTATCGATTACGAGACCAGGACGGCGACTGCGCAGTTCGATCCTGAGCGAACAACCACAAGCGCGATCGCCGCGGCGTCGACCGAGGCCGGATATCCGGCGATCCTTTCAGAGAGCGCGCTATGATCGAACTGAAGTCCGAGATCACATGCCCTACTTGCGGGTACAAAAAGCTCGAAAGAATGCCGACGGATGCCTGCTGGTTTTTCTACGATTGCAATGGTTGCGGTGTGAAACTCCGCCCCAATGCGGGCGATTGCTGTGTCTTCTGCTCATTCGGCACCATCCCCTGCCCGCCGATCCAGGAAACGCGTGCCGATCGCAAGGGCGCCACATGTTGCGGAGGGCGGTGAGATGAGTACGCGAAACTTCGATCTTATAGTGCTGGGTGTTGGTATGGCGGCCGTAAATGCCGCCAACAAATGCGCCTCAGCCGGTTGGTCGGTCGCGGTGGTCGACGCACTGCCTTATGGCGGCACCTGCGCCCTGCGCGGCTGCGATCCGAAGAAAATGCTCCGCCGCGGGGCGGAAATCATCGACGCAGCGCGGCTCATGCACGGCAAGGGCATCGAACCGAACGACATCGCCATCAACTGGCCCGATCTGGTCGCCTTCACGCAGACGTTCACCGACAAAATGCCCGGTCGGATCGAAAACGGTCTGGAGAGCAACGGCGTCACTACCCTTCACGGGAAAGCGCGCTTCGTCGGCGAAGATACCGTCGAAATCGACGGCGAGGGGCAGTTTCAGGCAAACCATTTCCTGATCGCAACGGGTGCCAAGCCGCGGACGATAGATGTTCCCGGCTCCGAACACCTTACCGACAGCACCGAGTTCATGCGGCTCGATGCGCTGCCCGAACGCATCCTGTTCATCGGCGGCGGCTTCATCTCGTTCGAGTTTGGCCATATCGCAGCACGCGCCGGCAGCGAGGTGTGCATGATCGATCGCGGCGAGAGACCGCTTAAAGGTTTCGATGCCGATCTTGTTGAAAGACTCGTCGCGCGAGGCGAGGAAGTCGGCGTCCAACTGCGACGGCGCACGTCACTCAAATCCATCAAGAAGGACGGGACGGACTTTCTTGTCACGGTAGAAACGGGTAGCGAAACGAAAGATTTGCGCGCCGATCTCGTCGTCCAAGGCGCGGGCCGCGTCGCGGCAATTGATCAGCTCGATCTGGCCGCAGCCAATGTCGAGGCAGGTGACAAGGGCGTTGCGGTCAACGCCTACCTGCAAAGCACGTCCAACCCGAAAATCTACGCTGCCGGGGATGCCGCCGATACGCAGGGTGCCCCGCTTACGCCTGTCGCGGTTTTCGAGGGCAAGGTAGCTGCGTCCAATATGCTCAAGGGCAACCGGACCAAGCCGGATTATTCGGGAGTTCCGAGCGCTGTATTTACCGTACCGGAGCTAACCCGCGTTGGCATGCTCGAACAGGATGCACGAGAGGCCGGGCACGATATCCGCGTCGTCGAGAATGACACCGGCGACTGGTATTCCAACCTTCGCGTTGGCGAAAGCTGCGCTGCAACCAAGGTTATAATCGATAAGGACAGCGACACTATCCTGGGCGCCCATCTGCTCGGACCCGAATATGGCGAAATCATTAATTTCTTCGGTTTGGCCATCCGACTTGGACTGACAACAAGCGATCTCAAGAAAATGGTATCGGTGTATCCGAGCGTGGGCTCCGATCTTGGCTCCATGCTATCGTAGTTGCGCCTCGCTTGGTCCAGTAAAGCCATCAACCGGGTAATCCCGTTTGCGATCGACAGTCGAAATCTCGATAGAGGTCAGATGATGACCTTTCTCGCATATCTCGGTGCTGCAATTGCTGAAATTGCGGGCTGTTTCGCTTTCTGGGCGTGGTTGCGTATGGACAAGTCGGCTTGGTGGCTCGTTCCGGGCGTGGCTTCACTCGTCCTTTTTGCCTATTTGCTAACGCTGGTCGATGCCGAGCATGCAGGTCGAACTTATGCTGCCTACGGCGGGGTCTACATTCTGTCCGCGCTTTTGTGGCTTTGGATCGCAGAAGGCGTGAAGCCCGATCGGTGGGACACTCTGGGCGTGGCGATCTGCCTTGTAGGCGCCGGCGTCATCTTGCTCGCCCCCAGACCGGTATGAGGCACATCCGCATCAAGCCAAAGGGAATATACCACGCGTCCGATTGGCGATCGCTACCAGCGACAACATGACAGGCACTTCTACGAGGACGCCTACCACCGTAGCCAAAGCAGCTCCGCTCCCTAGGCCGAACAGGCCGATCGCAACCGCCACCGCCAGTTCGAAAAAATTGGACGTGCCGATAAGAGCGCAGGGCGCGGCTACTGCGTGCGGGACCTTCCACGCTTTGGCCCAGCCATAAGCGATGAAGAAGATGCCGTAGCTTTGGACAACAATGGGCGCTGCAATCAGCGCGATCAACAGCGGTCGGGCGACAATGGTTTCCGCCTGGAAGCCGAACAGCAGCAACACCGTCAGCAGCAGGCCGATGATCGAGAGCGGCTTCATGCGCCCCGTGAATTCGGACACCGCCGCTTCATCGCCGCCATGGGTCGCGAGAAGCCGATGCCGCACAATGGCACCGGCTGCGAGCGGCACGACCACATAGAGCGCGACCGAGAGCAGCAGCGTCTCCCACGGGACCGCAATGTCGGTCACGCCCAGCAGCAGCGCGACAATGGGCGCGAAGGCCACGATCATGATGAGATCATTCGCCGCGACTTGCACCAGCGTATAGGCAGGATCGCCCCTGGTGAGCTGCGACCATACGAAGACCATCGCGGTGCAAGGGGCCGCACCCAGCAGGATCAGCCCGGCGATGTATTGCTGGGCATCGGCAGGCGCGATCAGGTCGGCAAAGACGACCTCGAAGAACAACACGCCAAGTGCAGCCATCGTGAAAGGCTTGATGAACCAGTTCACTACCAGCGTGATGATCAGGCCCTTTGGCTTGTCACCGACGCGACGCACCGCGCCGAAATCGACCGCCACCATCATCGGGAATATCATCGCCCAGATCAGTACTGCGACGACAAGATTGACCGAGGCGTATTCGATGCCCGCTAGCGAGGCGAATAGCTCTGGCGCTGCATTGCCGAGCGCAATCCCGGCGAGGATCGCGCCGCCGACCCAGACCGAAAGCCATTTCTCGAACAGGCCTAGCCCCGCCGCGCGGGCGTCCATGTCAGCAGCTGCAGCGGTCATTGTTCATCCGCCTCGTGGCCAATGGCTTGCAGCTTTTCGCGCAGGGCAATCTGCTCGAAGCTGGCAATCGGCAGCGCCAGCATCAGGTCGATACGGCGCTTCAGCATGCGAAACGCATCGAGGAAGGCCGCTGCCTTCTCTGCATCGCTGCCCTCGACCGCCGCCGGATCAGGAATGCCCCAGTGCGCGGAAGTCGGACGACCCGGCCATACTGGGCAAGTCTCGGCCGCCGCGCTGTCGCAGACGGTGAAGATCAGATCGAATTCTGGTCCTTCGGCAAACTCGCTCCAGCTCTTTGAGGAATAGCCATCTGCCGGATAGCCCAGTGTCTTGAGCGTATGGATCGCCCAGGGATTCACTGTGCCGATCGGATTGCTTCCGGCGCTGTAGGCCTTGAATCGACCCTCACCGTCTTGGTTGAGGATTGCCTCACCCAGGATCGAACGAGCGGAATTGCCCGTGCACAGGAACAGCACGTTCAGCGGTTGATCTAACATCAGTTACCTCAGCAGCAGGACGTCTTGGCAGGTGCCAGTTGCGGCGCGCAGCAGGCGCCCAAAGTGGCAATGGCAGATGCGAGCTGGTCGAGGTCAGGACTGCCGCCATAGGTCGTGCTCTCGCCATCGGTCAGAAAAGCTTCCCAGACGACGCCATCTGGATCGGCGATCCAGCTCTTTTCCGACTGCGCGTAGCAGCAAGTCGTCGCGCCTTCTTCGAGCACCGGGCGGTCAGCAGCCTTGAGGCGGCCATAGACCTCTTCGAGCTCGCTCTTGTCCTCGACCTGCAAGCCGACATGCTCGATGCCTTTGGCAGCAGCCTCGCGCATCGAAATCGCGAAGTTGATGCGCGGATCTTCCAGCATCCACTTGGCATAGTCGGCCTTCACCACGTCGGGCTCGGCACCGAACAGGCTTGAATAGAAGGCAATAGAGTGGTCGATGTCGGTCACGCCGACATGCACGTGAAAGCGTTTCATCAGGCGCTCTTTCGTTGAGGAGAAGGAAAGCATTCGGTATCCTGGGAACAGGACATGCCGCCGCAGCAGTTCTCGGTGAGGTAGCCCATCAGGCCATTCATCGCGGCATAGTCCGCCGAATAGATGATCGAGCGGCTTTCGCGCCGCTGGGTGACCAGCCCCGCATTGCCCAGTTGGGCAAGGTGAAAGCTCATTGAAGACGGAGGCACTTGGAGTTTCTCAGCTAGCACCCCAGCGGCAACGCCTTGCTCCCCGGCCTGCACGAGCAGGCGGAATGCGGCGAGGCGATGCTCCTGTGCCAGAGCAGATAGGGCTCGGATCACGCGGTCGGCTTGCATCGCTCACTCCAATGATTCGATAACTATTAAAATATCGAAATGCCGAGAGAAGTCAAATTGCTTTCTGAACGGTTGCGAAATAGGCAGTACGGCCATGTTCGAGTGATTGAGAGGCAGTGGCGCGAAAACTAGCCTGTGTCCCGCCAACGGATAATGTCGGCAAACCCGATCAACCCGTCGAACAGCGCCGCGACGACGAGGGACTGTTTACAATGGACCTGGTAGCGCTCGCGGGCCATCTTAAGATGCTGAATGACGGTTTCGGTGCTGATTTCGAGTATCATGGCCGTTTCAGCTGCAGTCTTCCCTCTTGCAACCCAAAGCAGACACTCCCGCTGCCGATCGGTCAGGGAAGGGACCTTCTCATCGAACTTTTCTGAACTCAGGCCCAGCGCACAGCTCAAAGCCAGCGTCCCGATCATTTCCGCGACGGCGAAGCGCCGTCGGGGCAGTTCTCGCTCGGGTCGAACAGCAAAGGTGCAGGTGCCGCGCCCTATCCCGGGCAAATGCCGCGGAACAGTATAACCATTGCCAATTCCGCATTCCCGGCCGACATTGAGCATTTGACGGTCGCCGCGCGTGAGAGGGACGAGTTCGTCAATCCAGTCCCAGGCGAAACCGATGATGGTCTTGTCACAGGCTCTTCGCACCGGATCCTGCCCTGCGAGGTCGAAGGCAATATAGACTTTCGCCCATTCGTCGGGATAGTCGTGCAATAGCAGGCCCGGTGCCTCGCACGATGTCGAACGCATCTCCAGGCTAAGCGCGAAGTGGTCGAAGCCAAGGCGCCGGGAAACCTGTTTAAGCGCACCGTCGAGTTCAGTGTCCGAACGGACATTGATAAGTTCAGTTGCGAATTCCTCCGCGAGATATGCGTACATAGACCTGCCGTTCGATCGGCAGCACGCAATCCAACACGCCGCCACCTGACCGCCTGCTCGGTGCCGGATCAGACGGTTCCATTCCACCTGTTCCAGCAGTTGCAGTTGCGACCCTCAAGGTCCGGTTCCAATCCGGGCGCGCCGCAAAATTCAGCAGCATGCCCCACGAAAAACCATAGTGCATTCAGTGCGTTTGAAAAGAGCGGAGCCGGCTTTGGCGAAGCAAGCCGAGATAGCCGTGCGACGCCATTCGCCGCGCCTCAACCACGAGACGTTGGGTCTGGCGGCGTTGCGATGACGATTTCCAGTCAATGGCGCGCTGCGCGGACAATCCCCGATAAACAATGGTTCCAGCGATATCTTTTAGCATAACACCCTCAGGCGCCCGGGATAAAGCATCAAGTATGGCGAGCAGCAAGTGGAAGCGGTGGGACTGATAGGCAGTGGGCTGCAACTGGTTTCGCACGCTGGGAGCAGCGGAACCATCTACACAGCAGTGAAACGCATCGAGCGCCGCCAGCCTGATCGGAAACGACTGGTCCCGAGGGATCAGATAATTGTCTCCACCCAACCGGGCGGAGGCCATAACGAGCAGCCGATGGCGAGCGCCACCACCGGCGAGGACCAGATGATCTCCCGCATTGCTGGTTCGCTTGGAGATCAGGTCGCACGTTGCGCGCGCCGCCTTGACTGCGCGCCCACCGCCAAGAATTACCACATGAGCGTTTTCCTCGGCTTGCCAGATCGCCGGATGGCTGCGAGCTGAAAGGTCGGGATCAATCGGGAAATTCAAGGCCCCATGAACGCGCCATTCGGCGGCAAGCTGGGGATTGCGGGTCGAAACCGCTTTCGCTGGCGATCCGTGCGTATTGTTGCCGGTACGCGGCATTGCGGCGCAGGAATTCCTGCGCGAAATCCGAATAGTCGAATGCGCCTGTCCGGTCGTTGCTGTCAAATGGTCGATCCATGAAGCACCTCCTTTCTCGCCGATTTCGCTAGAGGCGCCAGCACCGCGCCGACATTCCATGACCTAGGGGGCCGCCTCCCCAATATTGGGCATATTTGATCAGGCGCTCGCCGAGACCGTTGCTTTCTTAGGGAAGGCGACGACCGCCGCCACAAGCGGGTCCAAAACGGCTCTACTTACCTCTTGCAAGCCATTTCTATGTTGGGCAGATTGACAGCGCGCGGATTGATATTCTGGCACCATCCGCGTGGATCTTTCCGCCGGACATCATGCACGCCGGTCCATCGCAGGCCCGGCGGCCGGACCGATCAAGGGGCACAAACTAGGCCCCGGACGGCGGCACAGACCTGGAACCCGCACGCAGTTCGCCACGGCGAACTCAGGTTGCGGTCGCCTCCAAGTTCGAAGCATGACTCAAATTGCCGCCGAAATTCGGCACCAATCTCCCCAGTGCGTGGGTCCCGCATATTGCGCTGCAAAGGTAAGCCGAACGGTCGGTCGCCGCCGCACACTCGATGCCCTCTACCGCGAGGAACGGGCTGGACTGATCGCCTATCTTGCGCGCCGCGTGGGCTCCGAACGCGCCCGCGACCTGGCACAGGACGTGTTCCTGCGTGCGGCGACCAGCAAGCAGCTGACGGAACTCGTCAATCCGGCGGGCTTTCTGAGGCGGATTGCATTCAACTTGATGGTGGACGAGGCGCGGCGGCAAAAGTGCCGGGTCAGGACCCAGCCACTTCTGGAGAACGCAGACGCGCCAAGCCGTGCTGCGCAAGAAGATGCCGTGCATGTCCGTGAAACCCGGCAAGCGCTGGAAATCGCGCTCGCAGAGCTCCCCGAAAAGTGCGCGCGTATCTTCGCGATGAACCGCTTCGAGAAGAAATCCTACCGAGAGATACATATCGAACTCGGCATCGCACTGCCGACGGTCGACTATCACATGATGAAAGCTCTTGCGCATTTGCGTCAAGCGCTGGGTCACAGTTGGTGACTGCAGGCATCCGGCCAAAAGGGACCACTCAAAATTTAATTTCAATTGAAACTAAGGTGCTCGCAAAAGTGAGCGTCATCTTCTGTAGCGGCCGGTCCGCGCCAAAACAGGGAGATATCAATGTCGTCGACAATTCGCACACTTTCCGTCCTTCTAACCGGGGCAGCATTTGCAGGTGCCGCTCCTCCTCTTTTCGCCCAAGACAGTCCAGGCGAACAGGCACAAGATGACGCTGCCGAGGTTGGCGATACAGCTTTGGACGAAGAGAGTTCCGCGATCGTTGTCACGGGAACGCGTATCCGAGGCGCACGGGTCGTAGGTGAAGTCATCGAGCTTGATCGCGAGACGATCGTCGAGACGGGCCAGGTGGACCTCGGCGAAGCGATCCGCAACCTACCCCAGAATTTCTCGGGCGGTCAGAACCCTGGGGTTGGTTCGGGCGGCGGCATCGGCAATGAAAATGTAAATTCAGCATCGTCTCCCAATCTGCGCGGGCTTGGGCCCGATGCGACGCTGACATTGCTCAACGGTCATCGCCTTCCATACAACTCGGCGTCCCAGGGCGTCGACATCTCCGCCATTCCGCTCGCCATTGTCGACCGGCTCGAGGTCGTCCCCGATGGAGCTTCAGCGCTCTATGGCTCGGACGCGGTTGGCGGCGTTGTGAACGTCATCCTGCGCCGCGACTTTGAGGGCGTGACAACCTCGGCCCAGATTGGAGCGAGCACCGATGGAGGCAACTTTCGCCAACAGGCCGACATAGTCGCAGGCACAATCTGGAACAGTGGCGGCTTCGTCTTCGCCTACGACTTCGCGAACAATTCCGGGATTGAGGCGAGGGAGCGCGCCTATGCAGGATCACTGCTACCGGAAACCTTGCTTTATCCCTCAAACCGGCGCCACGCCGTAACATTTTCGGCGCACCAGAGCTTGTCAGAAGGCGTGGAGGCCAATCTCGACGCGCTCTATTCGTATCGCGAATCAACCACCATTGATGGCACGCCGGCCCAGCGCATTCGGCGTGAGCCCGACCTCGAGACCTTTTCCGTAGCGCCGTCGCTGCAGTTTGACCTTGGGCCGAGTTGGAAGGCCAATCTCGCGGGTGTCTTCGGGCGCGATCGAACCCGCTTCCAGACCAGTTTCATTCCAGAGACAGGTCCGGCGCGCGTCTCTACGGGAAGCTACCTGCATCAGATCACCTCGCTGGAAATGGGTGCGGAAGGCCCGGTTATCACTCTTCCCGGCGGCGAGACGCGCTTGGCTGTCGGCATCGGATTTCGTAACAATCGACTCGAGTACTCTCTGGAAAGCGCGATCCTCAATGCGCAATTCGATGCAACGCAGCGGGCTCGCTTCGCCTATGCGGAACTGTATGTTCCATTCGTGTCGGGTCGGAACGCCGTCGATGGAATCGAGCAGCTAACGCTATCCGCTGCAGTTCGCTACGAAGACTATCCCGGACTCGACCAGCTCGCCACCCCGCGCCTTGGGATTACCTATTCGCCAAGTGGTGATCTGATGTTCAGAGCGAGTTGGGCACGCTCGTTCAAGGCTCCCACGCTTTTCCAGCAAAACATCTTTTCTCAGGCCATTCTGGTGCCTGCTGCGGTGTTCGGAGCGGGCACCGGCTCCGACACAGTCTTTCTGAGCGGGGGCGGCAATCCCAACCTCCGTCCCGAGCGCGCCCGAAGCTGGACGGCGGGATTCGAGTTCCAGCCTGCGGCAGTCCGAGGATTGACCGCCTCCGCGACGTGGTATGATATCCGCTATGACAACCGCGTCGTTGCGCCGATCGCTGGATCGATCGCAGCTGCTATCAACAATCCGGGCTATGCCAGCCTCATCGATTTTTCACCTGATCCGGCCGATTTGGCCGAACTCATCGCGGGTGCCCAGTTCGGATTGGAGAACTTTACAGGCCGCCCGTTCGATCCTGCAGATGTTGTCGTTCTGTTCGATAACAGGAACATCAATGTCGCGGCGTGGAGCGTAGAAGGGCTGGATGCCAGGATTGCCTGGAACCGCGATCTCGGGAATGACCGCTCGATAGGATTGGATCTCAACGGCAGCTGGTTGCGCAGCAGGCAAACCATCACATCCGAACTACCTGAAGTCCAGCTTGCCGGTACGACTTTCAACCCGCCCCGCTACCGCGCGCGTGGAGCAGCAAGATATCGGGCAGGCCGCCTTACCGCCAATGCGGCAGTCAGTTATATCGGTGCGCTCGTCGACAGACGGCTTGCAACCGTGCAGCGGCTGTCACCAAGCGCAACTGTCGATCTTGGCATGCACTATGCGGTCATTCGCGGCGACGACCGTGATCCCGGCCTCGAGTTCTCGTTGACCATTCAAAACCTGTTTAACGATAAGCCGGACGTGATCGGCCAAACCGGTCCCAACACAACACCCTACGATTCAACCAATTATTCTCCGATCGGGCGCTTCATCGCGTTTGGCGTAAGGAGGCATTGGTAATGACTGCGCTCCTTACCCTAGCGCTCAGCCTGACGATCGTGCCGACAGCTGAAGATCCGCCATCGGCCGAAGATCCGTGTGATGCACTGCCCATCGCCCAGGAAACGGCAAATGCGGAATTAGGTGAGTGGACAGTGGACGGACAAGTCCGGATTGCGGATATTGGCGCACCGGTCGGAACTCCCAATCGAAGTGTATTTGGCATCTCGCCTGACGACAGCCAAATTGCCTTCACCGTCCGTCGCGCAATTCCCGAGACGAATAGCTATTGCCAAAGACTGCTGGTCGCGCCGTTGAACGGCGAAGGTTCTCCAATCGAGGTGGCGCGCGGCGGGGAATTCATTCGCGACGATTTCCGGCTTCGCGACTTCACCGCGATACTGGCCGGTTGGCCTAGGACAAGCGCGCCGCGATGGTCGCCGGATGGCATGCGAATTGCGTATCTGAGGAGAGAAGCCGGTTCGACACAGGTTTGGTTGGCCAGCCCAACCGGGCAAACGGGTGCGGTCCGAGCAACCAATCTGGCCGACGATGTCGACGATTTCGCCTGGGCTCAGGACGGAATGGGTCTCATTGTCAGCACAAGGCCTGCAATTCGCCTCGCCGCCGCGGCAATCGCCAGCGAAGGCAGACGCGGCTTTCTCTTCGACGCGCGGTTTGCGCCGCAGGCAGCCGACCGACCGATACCGACCGGCCATGCCGATCCGATCTATACATGGGTTTCGCTTCGGGACGGGTCATCGCGACCTGCAACCGAAATGGAGCAGGTGCTTATTGCCCCGCCGCGACCGGCAGCGATACCGGACAACGCACGAAATGTTCGATCAGGAGAGGGTGGATTTTCGGCCTGGCTCGAAGCAGAGTTCCCCGAGCGTCTCCTCAGCCCGACGCGGCTGGTTCTGGCCGCTCCGGACGGCAGCCGAAAAGTCTGCCCTGTCACGCAATGCGACGGCATCCGAGAACTGTTCTGGTCGGCCTCGGAGCGCGCCCTTTTCCTCGTCCAGCGTACTGGATGGGCCGACAGCCAGACGGCATTGTTGCGCTGGGATCCCCGCGATGCTGCGCCTCGCCAAGTCCTGATTTCCGATGATGTGTTCATCGGGTGCGCCCCTCATGCCAACGAACTTATTTGCGGGCGTGAGGGCAGCACACAGCCTCGCCGATTAGTGGCGCTCGACATGCGAACGGGATCAGAACGACTGATCCACGATCCAAACCCGCAGCTTGAGAACATGGAGTATGGCTCCGTCCAGCGTTTCCGCTTCCGCCTGGCAAGCGGTGTCGAGAGTTTCGCCGACCTTGTCCTGCCGCCCACTCATCGACCTGGCGAACTGCATCCCCTGATCGTGGTGCAGTACCGGAGCCGGGGCTTCCTTCGCGGAGGAACCGGGGACGAGGTTCCGATCCAGCCTCTCGCCGCACGCGGATTCGCGGTCCTCAGTTTCGACCGGCCTGATTTCCCGCCAGAGGCGTATCTGGCAACAACCGATGCAGAAATACGGACATTGAGCGAAGATGACTGGGCGGACCGGCGCCAGGTGCAGGAAGCACTAGAGCTCGCTGTACGACGCGCCGTCGAGACTGGTGCGGTCGATCCAACGCGCATGGGGATCAGCGGATTCAGTGATGGCGGATCGACCGTCCAGTGGGCGCTGATCAACTCGGACCTTTTCCAGGTCGCTTCGATGGGATCGTGCTGCGAGGATCTCTACTCCTTCGCTCTCGCTGCAGGGCCACGGTTTACCGAGTATTTGCGGGACATGGGTTATCGCTATTTCGAGCCCGGTGCCGAAACATTCTGGGAGCCCATGTCGCTCATACTCAATGTGGACCGGATCGATGTTCCAATTTTGATCCAGGCAGGGGACAGCGAGTACGAAGGCAGCCTCGATGTCGTTGAAACCTTGTCGCATAACAATAAGGCTATCGAACTCTACGTGTTCCCCGATGAGTCTCATGTCAAATGGCAATCGTCGCATCGCCTGGCGATGTACGAGCGCGTCGTCGAATGGTTCGAGTTCTGGCTTATGGGCAGGCTGAACTGCAATCCTTCAAGAGAAGCACAGTACGCCCGCTGGAGCGCCATGGAGGGTGCCCCGCCCACACGCGACCTTCGCTGCCATGCTGAACCATTAGCGGGTCCATGAGCGAGCCCAATTCTCGGCTTCGAGCAGGTCAAGTATGCGACCGAACATGCTGTTGTCGTCTCGTTCATCAGTGCGCAGCGCGGCTTCCACGGCATGGCGGTCGATTACCCCGTTCGCGGCGAGCAACCCATCCAGCAAGCGCTCGGCGATCGAATTTCGGTTCAGGGCGAAAATTTGCCTTACGAAGCTGTCGGGTCCGGCCTTCGATGTTCTGGCCAGCACGGCAGGCGGCAATTCCTGTGCGAATGCCGCCCGGGCCAAAGCGCGGTTCCTGCCGCCGTGTGCCCATATCCAAGTCGGAACACCGAGACAAAACTCCATGAGCGGCTGACTCATTAGTGGCGAAAATCGAGGCGGGCCGGCGGCCAGTCCATGAATGTGGTTCTGTGCCCGCATGATCAGGACCATATGGTCGCGTTTTCCCGAACCTGAGATCCCTAGAGGACTCAGCCAGGGCACGAGTGGCTCGCTGTACGCAGCGTCAGTTCCGCAGGTAAGCAGACTCGCATCGACCGGCCAGCTTTCCCTCGTTCCCTTACCAAGCCGTCTGCGAAGAACTGCGGCGACCATGGTGGGGACCGAGCATCCGGTGATATGGCACATGTCAATCAGGGAGCGCAGCACGCCTGTCCCCAGACCCTCCGCTGCCAGCCGGTCGGCTACCGGCGCAGAGGAATGGAGGAAACAGAACAGATTGTCGCCTCCGTTGCCATCGTAGATGACCGAGGCGCCGAGGTCCGCCATCGCATCGACAAGCAAGGCGTCAAGAATGTGCTGGAATGAACGTCGGGCCGGTCGCGGCAACCCCCGGGAGGAAGACCTCGAAGGATCGTAAAACGCCGGGTCGTATATCCGTTCGACACACCGAACCCCGAACCATTCCGCCACGCGATTGGCGTATATGCGCTCGTCGCCGGACGGATCCGGAGTGGCGAGAGTAACGCAATCGAAGCGTTCGCCCGAATGGGCCAGAGCAGCGCAAATGAATGACGAATCGACGCCGCCCGATGCCGCTACGCTTGCTCTTCCAAACATGCCGCTCCAGCTTTGCAGCACTGCGGCGCCGAGCTCCTTCAGTTGCGCGGCGTAATCCGTGAATGCCGGGATCGGCATTCGTGGGAGAAAGTCGGTTGCATGCCATATCCTACGGATCTGCAAACCCTGGCGCGCGAGTAAATGCAGCGATCCAGGCGCGAGTTCGTCAATTCCCTCAAGACACGTTTTCCGGTGGCGTTGTTCAGGCCGTAGCAGGTGCGCGTGCAGCGCCGGGTACGAAACCGGCGTCTCCAATCCTCCCGCTTCCGCAATCAGGAGCGGGTCACTGGTCAGTATGACGTGCTCGGATGTGGAGAGAAGGTAAACGGGCAAGAGTCCGGAAGGATCGACCAGCACACCCATTGGCCCATTGCTCCAATCGCCTAGGATGGCGACATATCCACCCCAGACGTTGGCGACGAGATGCTTGGCGGCCTCCTCGGCTTCGGCCGGGGCCAACCCGAGTTCCTCGGCGGCGCGCACGCGGCGATATGTCGTTCGGGAAAAAGCGATCCCGATCAGGCAGCACTGTCGGTTCAGGAAATGGCAGGGCGTTTCGCTGTCACACCACAAGGCCGCGACATCGGAACAAACCTGACCCGGGGTTGCAACGATTGACGGCAAGATTTGGCCGTTCGCGCCATGAGGAACCGCAAGAACAAAACGTAGCGGTCTCATACGACAAGAATTGGTTCATAGCGGAGCACTTCTTCGACACTGTCGTTCAAGACCGTGTCTCGGTGCTGCGTCCAGCAGTGTGCTGCAAAAGGGGGTGTATGGACGCCGATGACGATCCGCGCCCGGTCGCCATATGCGGCAAGACAAGTCGCGAGAGCGATGGAGCGCGAAAGACACCGGTCCGCAGCGGTGCGCAACAATCGTGCATCCTCAAAAGCCCCGATACACCTGCGTCCCTTCTCACTGATCTCGAATTGGCTTTCCGACCTGGATTCGACAACGCTCCGTAATTGGGAAAGGACCAGCGCCAAAGAGTGTTTCGCGAGCCGCGCTTCAACGCGGCGTTGCATCCAAAGCGCTCTCGCGACTGCGGGCAGACTAAAGGTGTGCTCGGCGATTGCCGGGCTCGATTGTTCTGGGACGGTCCAGTCCGCAGGCCGGGCGAGGCTGCTCGGTTGGTGCCATTGCTTCTCGGGATACCGGCCAAGTTTTTCGAGACATCTGCGATTTTCGTCATCCGACAACCGAAAGTAGCGATCGTTGGAAACATCGAGAAATAGGAGCTGGCCATCCAAAATGCGCCACGCCAGTCCTTCGCGGTGGAGATCCATCGATTGGGAGCCCGAATCGGCGGGTCGCGCGGCAGGATTGCGCCGCACGGCCCGCCGAGGACTTATTCGTCGAGCAGGCCCGGGCTGTTGGCCAATTGCCCGCCGCTGGCGTCGATGTAGAAACCGACGGCGCCCTTGGTCTCAACCGAGGCCTTGCCGAGGTCGATAACCTCATTCTGGTTATGGTCGAACTCCTTCATGATTCACTCCTGTGGTTGGTATCGCGACTCGGACGTCGCAAGTGGAGAGTGAGCGCGGAGCGGAATTCAGACCAACTTATAATGGAATTATAAATACAGTGTGGTCGAAGATGCGACCGGGTGATGGAAACACCCGTTGGCGAGTGTATCGACACTTTTAGCTTTTCGCCTGGACATGCGTGTCGCCACCCGGTCGCTAGGAACATGCGTTCGCTACTTCACGATAAGGCCAATCATGCACGCGGAAACAGCGCAATTCTACCTACGTGTGCATTTCGCAAGTAAGAATGGCTTGGAAGAACCAGAAAAAGTTCCGATATTGTAGGTGCTTATTGTTTGGATAGTGCGCGCGATCCTCTGCGTGCCTTGGCAAAATCCCGGTCACTTGCAACAAAGCGCTCGATCATCGGCGGAATAAGCAGCTCAGGCACAGGCGCACCCTCTGATACCCCGCCATTGAGCACGGTCCCATATTCGATCAGCCGGCGATGGAGCCGGGCAGGGATTTCGATCGTTAACTTTACAGGCTTGCCATCGGTGATGTCGGAGAGTTTGAGCCGGGTCATGCTCCACCCTCCAGCACGATATCGCGCGTCACCAGCACCCGCACGGGAAAGCCGGGGCGGATCGTCAGCGTCGGGCGGATATCGAGCTCGCGTGCAATCACCTGCTCGCCAGCGCGATTGATGCTGTCCTGACTGCCGCGGCGAACAGCGCGCAGCAGATCATCATCTCCACCTGCGCCGAGTTCGCCACCAATCCCGAGCAAAATGGAAACGAGCGCCGCCTTGACGACACCGCCCCAATGGTAATCGACGCCGTCTTCCAGTCCGGCATAGCCCGAGGGATCGGCGACTGGCTGGCGATCGAGCACAATCGAGCGACCATCAGGCAGGATGAGCCTGTTCCAGGCCAGCAGCACCCGGCGTTGCCCGAACCCGACATCGGATTCGTACTCACCGATCAGGCGCGCACCCTGCGGGATCAGAAGATGCCGTCCGGTCAGGCTGTCATAGATATTCTCGGTAACCTGCGCGGTCACGAGGCCGGGCTGGTCTGAGCGGATGCCGGTGATCAGCGCTGCCGGAATGATCGACCCGGCCTGAAGCAGCGCGCCAGATGGCACCGCCTCAAGCCGCTGCACGGACGCTGTCCGCGTCTCGGCAGGCTGTTGGAGAAAACTTGCCCGCGCGGTCGAGACGGAGGGCTGAAATGGTACTGCCGGTTGTGGCCCAGCCCCCGAAGCTGCCGGACCAGAACTGGCAGCTTGTGTCCCGCCGCCGAAAAACAGGCGGCTGCCGCGCGCCGCCTCGCGTTCCTGTTCTAGGCGTTCGCGCTCTATTTCTTCAGGGCTCGGCGCCGCCCGCTGGGGCGGGACCGGAGGCGGGGCGCCGACAGGGGGCAGCGCGGCAATAGCACCGCGATCCTGCGCCTCGAGGATCGGTTGACCGAGATCGCCCGGCAGCGGCGGCCCTAACCTCGGAACCTGGGAATAGTCCGCCGGGGCTGCGGCAAGCCCGTCTGCCACAGCGATCCCGTCGGTGTTCACCAGCTCTTCGCCGCTGTCCTGTGAGGGCGGCTGCAGGCCGTAGAGCAATATACCGCCAAGGACGGTCAGACCCGCGGCGCTGGCAATGCCGATAGCCTTGCGCGACAGCCTGACCACGCGCGGTCTTTCCCCGCGCAATTGAACGATACTTTCGGCATCGGGTGGCGGCTCGGTCTTGCTTTCCTGGTTCACGACCGGCCCCGCATGCGGTTTTCAATCTTCACGCGGACCTGTCTGCGACCGGCACCCAGGCGCAGTTCGGCCTTGTGGAAGAGGCGGTTGACAATGAGATAGCGCCCGGAGACCCGGTAATTGACCAGCTCCGCTGCGCCATCGGCGCCCACCACGAAGAACGGGGGCATTTCGCCTTGGGCGATGTCGGGTGGAAACTCGACCAGGGTCCGCTGTCCGTCGTCGAAGACGCGAACGGGCCGCCAGTCAGGCTTGTCACCCGAGATGCGGTAATCGAAATTGAGCGCCTCCAAAGTGAACCCCTCGGTGACCGGTGCGGCTCGTGCCACTCGTTCTTCTTCGCTGCGCAGCGCGATCAGTTCGTCTGCCGGATAGGACCAGCTGACCGAGGCCATATAGGTGTTCGGGTTGGCGCGCAGTTCGATGTGGTAGGTGCGGCGGTCGGTATTGATGACCAGATTGGTGGCGATATCTGGCCGCGTCGGTTTAACGAGGATATGGACCCGCTGCGTCGCTCCCGAGCCGCTCAGCGTGTCGCCGATCATCCAGCGCACGGTATCACCTGCAGCGACCGGCCCGGGGCCGACCAGCGTTTCGCCCTCCTGCAAGGCGATGTCGGTCACCTGCCCGGGTTTGGCGTAGACCTGGAACAACGCACCTTCGCGATAGGCATAGCGCTGGATGGCATTGTCAAATCCGGCATTGTCCGGTTCGATCCTGGCGGCCTCGTTCGCCGCTCCCACATGGCTCTGAGGATCAGGGGCGGGGTCAGAGGCAGGGGAGCGGCGCGCGGCAGTGGGGGAGGCCTGCCGCGAGGGGGTGTTGGCATATGCAATGGCCTGAACAAGGCGGGAAGCATCGGCGAGGTCGGAGGCGGTGATCGCCCGCAATGCGGCCTGCGCCTGCGGCGCAGGCGTCGCTGCTGCCGGCGATCCGGCAAGGAGCAGAACGCCGGCTGCGAGCAGCGGCGGACGGGAGAGTTGAAGTAAATGGGTCATCAGCCAAGCTCCTTTGACCAGTTGATCGAGGTGACGAAGATCCCGAGCGGATTGCTGGTGAGCGCGTCGGGCGTTCTGGGAGGCTGGACGGCAACGCCGAGAATAGCGGTCCAGCGAGTGGTTTCGGCGAGCGCGCCGTCACGGTAGCGCCGCTCGACCCAGGCCACGCGAAAGCTGCGCGGCGAGGCACGGATCACGCTGGTGACATCGACCGCAACCTGTTCGCGGCCGATTGCCGCGAACGGGTCGTTGGCCCGCGCATAATCGTTGAGCGCCAAGGCGCCCTTGTCGCTGGCGAATTGGTAGGCTCTGAGCCAGTTCTCTCGCACCACAATTGGATCGTCGGGGATAGCGCGGACATGCTCGATAAACCGGGCGAGGTGAAAGGCGATCTGCGGATCGGTCGGCTCGTAATCCGCAGCGGCGGGAGCTACGGTGCGGGCCTCGCCCAGCCTGTCGACCTCGACCACCCAGGGCACGATGGTGCCGCGCGCATTCTGCCACACGAGCCCGCCGGTCAGCGCTGCCGACAGGCCGAGCGCACCGAAAAAGGCGTAGCGCCAACTCTTTGCCTGGACGCGCGCGGAACCGATGCGCTCGTCCCAGACCTGCGCCGCGCGCTGGTAGGGCGTCTCTGCTTGAGGCGTTTTTGCGTACCGGATCGAAGGCCGTTTGAACATTGGAGGCTAATCCTTCTCTTTGGTGTCGATGGAAGCGCCTGCACCATGGCCATCACCGGAGCGCACGGTGTGCGCGGCAAGCGAGGCCGAGTGCCCCAGGCTTTGCCTGTGCTTCATGGACCGCGCCCAGGCCGGCGGGCCGTTCGTCTGTTCCGGATCCGGTGACGAAGCACCGTGAGCGGGCACGATGCGGCCACCCATGTTCCCGACCGACCCACGCGCCCCGTCGCGGAAATTGCTCCTGGCGCTGTCTGCCGCTTTACGTAGCGGAGACATGGCGGCACCGCCTGCTGCGCGGCCAACACCCGCCATTCCGCTTGCAACCGCGGCGCCGCCGCTCTTGCCCGCCGAACCGGTGGCATAGGCCATGGTCGCACCTCCGGCAGCGCGCGAGGTGCCTCGCGCGACGGAAGAGGCAGCACTGGCGACCGCGCCGCCCGCAAGTTTGGCACCGGCCACGCCGCCAACCGCAGCACCGCCTGCAAGAAGCGCGGTGCCTGCGGCAGCGCCTGCACCGAGCTGCGGACCGCCCGCGACAATGCCATTGGCGATCCCCGGCCCGAAAATGCCCAGACCAAGCAGGGTGAGGCTGGCGAGCACGATGGCCAGCGCATCCTCGATGGTCGGCTCGCCGGGGATGGCGCCGGTGAATTCGGCGAAGAGCGTCGAACCGATGCCGATGATGACGGCGAGAACGAGAACCTTGATCCCCGAGGAGACCACATTGCCGAGCACACGTTCGGCAAGGAAGGCGGTCTTGCCGAACAGTCCAAAGGGAATGAGCACGAAACCCGCCAAGGTCGTCAGTTTGAACTCGATCAGGGTGACGAACAGCTGGATGGAGAGAATGAAGAAGGCGATGATGACAATCGCCCAGGCGACGAGCAGGATGATGATCTGCAGAAAATTCTCGAAGAAGCCGACATAGCCCATCAGATCGGCAATCGATTCGAGCAGCGGCCAGGCGGCATCGATGCCTACTTGCGCCACCCGTCCCGGCTGCAACAGATCGCTCGCGCCAAGCCCCGAGCCGCTCGCCTTCAGGCCTAGCCCGGCAAAGCTGTTGAACACGATATTGGCGAGCGCGCTCCAGTTGCCGATGATGTAGGCAAAGATTCCGACGAAAAGCGTCTTCTTGACGAGCCGGGCGATGATGTCGTCGTTCGCGCCCCAGCTCCAGAACAGGGCGGCGAGCGTGACATCGATCACGATCAGCGTGGTCGCGATAAAGGCGACCTCGCCAGAAAGCAGCCCGAAGCCGCTGTCGATATATTGCGAGAAGATCGCGAGGAAGCGATCGACAACACCGGTGCCGCCCATGTCAGTTCTCTCCTCTCGCTTCGCGGGAAAAGGACTCAGGCAGCGCCCTGTCGCCGATCCCGGAATAAGCCTCGGGGTGATCGACGCCGAAGAAGCGGCGGCGTTTTTCGGCCCAGGCCGCGCGGCAATCGGGCGAGGACAGCGCCAGTTCGCCCATTTGAGCGCAAGCCCTCAGCTGTGCTGGCAGCGGATCACCGTCGGGCACCCATATGCGCCGGTCAGTTTGCCGCACCGGCGCGGGCTCCTCGCGCAGCTGTACGATCGTGGTCGCGATGGCGAGACCGACGAACACAGCGGCACCGATGCGCGCGAGGAGCTTGGTGTCCATCGCGGATCAGTCCGATCCGCCGGGCAGATAGCGCGGACGAATAGCGAGAAACCGCCTCAGCTGCTCGCGCGCCTGTGCCTTGGCCGCCGCGCGTTCGGCGGCATCGAGCGCCTGCGCCCTGCCAGTAGCGGCGATCGTGGCGGTCAGGTCGGCCAGCTGGCGGGCCTGCAATGCCAGCAGCTGGTTGCCAGCCTGTGCTGCCTGCAAGGCGCCCGTGGCGGACTGGCTTGCGGAAGCGAGGCTGCCGAGCGCTTCGCGCGAACCTTCGATATTGGCAACCGTGCCCGCCTGGACCTTGAGGGCATCTTCGAAGGCCGCCACGCTGTTTTGCCAGCGCGCCTCGGCGCCGTCGACCATCGCCCGCTGCGAGGCACCGAGGGGAACGTTCTTGTAATGCTGTTCGAAAGCGCCCTCGATGGTGCGGACATCGTAGGCGATGCGCTGGGCTTCGTTCAGCAGTTGTTGGGTCTGCCGGATCTGGTCCTGCAGGGGCTGCACGATCGTCAGCGGCAGGCTCTGAAGGTTCTTCGCCTCGTTGATGAGCGACGTCGCCTGGTTCTGCAGCATGCGGATCTGGTTGTTGATCTGCTCAAGCGTGCGAGCGGCAGTCAGCACGTTCTGCGCGTAATTGGACGGATCGTAAACGATCCCGCCGAACTGGGCGTGTGCAGGCGTTGATACCAAGGCGCTCGTACTCGCCAAGGCGAGCGCAATGCCCATGGCCATGCTGCGGAAGATTTTTCGAGAGGTCACTTCAGGTCTCCTTCTGGTGGGTTTGGGGGGTCGGAAGAGTGCGCATCGCTGCCGAGCAATTCGGCGGCCCAGTGGAGGCCGCGATACCTCAGCCAGTGGGCGGCAAAGCCGCTCCGGCCATGCTCTTCGATGATACGGGACATGGCGAGCTGGTCACTCTTGGAAGAGGCGGCGGCAAAGGCGAGCGCCACTTCGCCAAGGCCGAGTTCGAACAGGCGGTTACCGCGAGAGGACTGACAGTAATAATCGCGCTTGGCCGTTGCCCGGCTGAGGATTTCAATCTGGCGGTCGTTCAGTCCGAAGCGGCGATAGATACCCAAAATCTGGGGTTCGACCGCCCGGTCGTTGGGCAGGAAGATTCGCGTCGGGCAGCTTTCGATAATCGCGGGCGCGATCGCCGAGGTCTCGATATCGGCAAGGCTTTGGGTGGCGAAAACGACGCTCGCATTCTTCTTGCGCAGGGTCTTGAGCCATTCGCGCAATTGCGCGGCAAAGGCCGGAGCGTCGAGCACCAGCCAGCCTTCATCGATAATGATGAGCGTCGGCGAGCCGTCGAGGCGCCCTTCGATCCTGTGGAACAGATAGGACAGTACGGCGGGCGCAGCCGCCGATCCGGTCAGCCCTTCGGTCTCGAACGCCTGGAAACTCGCTTCGCCCAGCCGTTCGCTTTCGGCATCGAGGAGCCGTCCGAACGGCCCGCCGACGCAGTAGGGAGCAAGCGCCTGCTTCAATGCCTGCGATTGCAAAAGGACAGCGAGCCCGGTGAGTGTGCGCTCAGCGACCGGCGCGCTCGCCAGCGAGCTCAGCGCCGACCACAGGTAATCCTTGGTTTCCGGATCAATTGCGACGCCCTCCGCAGTGAGGATCGCCTGGAGCCATTCCGAGGCCCAGTTGCGCTGTGCCGGCTCATCGATCCGCGCCAGCGGTTGCAGCAGGACTGCCTCGTCGCTGTCCTCGGAAAGACTCGATCCCAGATCCTGCCAATCGCCGCCGCAGGCGAGCGCCGCCGCACGGATCGAGCCGCCGAAATCGAAAGCGAAAATTTGCGACCCGGCATAGCGGCGAAACTGCATCGCCATCATCGCCAGCAAGACCGATTTGCCCCCCCCGGTCGGACCGACGACGAGGCCATGTCCGACATCGCCGACATGAAGCGAAAACCGGAAGGGGGTCGAGCCTTCGGTCTTGGCGTAAAGCAGCGGCGGCGCGTCAAAATGCGCATCGTGTTCCGGTCCGGCCCAGACAGCCGAAAGCGGCATCATATGCGCAAGGTTCAGCGTCGAGATCGGGGGCTGGCGAACATTGGCGTAGACATGGCCGGGCAGCGATCCGAGCCAGGCCTCGATCGCATTCATGCCTTCGGTCACACAGGTAAAGTCGCGGCCCTGGATGACCTTCTCGACCAGCCGCAGCTTCTCGGCGGCAAGCGCCGGTTCCTCGGCCCACACCGTAACGGTCGCGGTGACCAGCGCGAGCCCGACATGGTCGGCGCCCAGCTCCTGTAGAGCGGCATCGGCATCCTCGGCCTTGTTGGCTGCATCGCTGTCGACCAGCACCGAAGCCTCGTTGGTCATCACTTCCTTGAGGATCGCGGCGACCGATTTGCGCTTGGCGAACCACTGGCGGCGGATTTTCGAAAGCAGCTTCGTCGCGTCGCTCTTGTCGAGCATGATCGCCCGCGTCGCCCAGCGATAGGCGAAGCCCTGCGCATTGAGTTCATCGAGCAGCCCGGGGAATGTCGCGCTCGGAAAGCCGATCACGGTCAGTGTCCGCAGATGGGCCGCACCCAGGCGCGGTTCGAGACCGCCGGTCAGCGGCTCGTCGGCAAGCAGCGCATCGAGATGCATCGGGGTTTCGGGAACGCGTACATCGTGCAGTCGCGTCGAGATGCAGCTGTGAAGATAGCTCAGGGTCTCGCCATCATCGAGCCATTGGACCTCGGGAAAGAACCCTTCGAACAGGCGCAGCAGCCGGTCGGTCCGATCGGCGAAGCCCTCGAGAAGCTCGCGCGGATCCACGCCTTTCTCGGCTTTGCCTTCGTAGAGCCAGCTTTCAGCCCGCGCGGCATCCTCGGCAGGCGGCATCCATAAGAAGGTCAGAAAATAGCGGCTCTCGAAATGCGCGCCTTCTTCTGCGAACTGCGCGGCGCGCTCTCGTTCGACCAGTGCCGAGGCCGGATCGGGAAAGGCGCAGGCGGGATAATCCAGTGCCGGACGACGCACAGCCTCGACGAAGATCGACCAGCCCGAACCGAGCCGGCGTAGCGCGCTGTTCAACCGCGCCGTCGTTGAAACCAGTTCGGCAGGGGTCGCGCTGTCGAGATCCGGCCCGCGAAAGCGGGCCGTCCGCTGGAAGCTGCCGTCCTTGTTGAGCACGACGCCGGGTGCGACGAGCGCCGCCCATGGCAGGAAGTCCGCAAGCCGGTCGGCCTTGTTTCGATATTCGCGCAAGCTCAGCATGGCTCAGACCTGCAGATGCGCGGGGAACCGCAGATGCCGCCGCGCGACATCGACGAATTGAGGATCGTGCCGGGCGGCCCAGACCGCGACCATGTGGCCGAGCGCGAAAAACGCGGCGCCTGCGATCCACAGCTGCAGACCCAGTCCGATTGCGCCCGCCAACGTCGCATTGGCGATAGCGAGCCCGCGCGGCGCACCGCCGAGCAGGATATGCTCGGTCAGCGCCCGGTGAACTGGAACAGCAAAGCCGTTCGGCAGAGGAGATTGACCGCTGTCCATCAGACCAGCGCTCCGCCGCCGAAGGAGAAGAACGAAAGGAAGAAGGAGGACGCGGCAAAGGCGATCGAAAGCCCGAAGACGATCTGGATCAGGCGCCTGAAGCCTCCCGATGTATCCCCGAAAGCGAGCGCCAGCCCGGTGGCGATGATGATGATCACCGCGACAATCTTGGCGACCGGGCCCTGGATGGATTCGAGGATCGCCTGGAGCGGCGCTTCCCACGGCATCGACGAGCCGGCGGCTTGGGCGGGCGCCGCAAATGCCAGCGCAATGACGCTCCCAACGATCAAAGCGGACAGGCGCGGTCGCGCCCGCGAAAAGATATGGGTCACGAATGGTCTCCTGTTGTGGATGGAAGGGGTGCGAGGACGTATTCGCCCGCGGCATCGAGTCCGCGCACCTCGGCGAGTTCGGCAAGGCGCCGCCCGGTGCCGTCGCGCACAAGCACGGCGATAATATCGATGGTCTCGGCGATCAGCGCGCGCGGCACGGTGACCACGCTTTCCTGGATAAGCTGTTCGAGCCGCCGCAGTGTGCCAAGCGCCGAGCCGGCGTGAAGCGTGCCGACCCCGCCTGGATGACCGGTGCCCCAGGCTTTCAGCAGATCGAGCGCCTCGGCACCGCGCACCTCTCCGATGGGAATGCGATCGGGCCGCAGGCGCAGCGCCGACCGGACAAGATCGGACAAAGTCGCAACGCCGTCCTTGGTTCGCAGCGATACCAGATTGGGCGCTGCACATTGCAGCTCCAGCGTATCCTCGATGAGGACGACACGGTCGGACGTGGCTGCGACCTCGGCGAGCAACGCATTGGTGAGCGTCGTCTTGCCGGTCGAGGTGCCGCCGACGACCAGAATGTTCTTTCTCGCAGCGACCGCACCGGCAAGCGCTTCGGCCTGCCATTTGCTCATGATCCCGGTCGTCACGTAATCGGCCAGCGAGAACACCGCGATGGCTGGTTTGCGGATGGCGAAGCTCGGGGCGGCAACCACCGGTGGCAGCAGACCTTCGAAGCGCTCGCCGCCTTCCGGCAGTTCGGCGGACACACGCGGTACGCTTGCATGCACCTCGGCGCCGACATGATGGGCGACCAGCCGGATGATCCGCTCGCCATCGGCTGCGCTCATCAGACATTCGCTCGCCGCGAGACCCTCGCCCAACCGGTCCACCCAGAGACGCCCGTCGGGGTTGAGCATGACTTCGATGACATCGGGCTCGTCGAGCCAGCGGGCGATGTCGCCGCCAAGCGCAGTGCGCAGCATGCGCGCGCCGCGCGATGAGACTTCGGATCGAAGGGGGATGACGCTCATGGACTGCCTCGGATGCGGCAACCGACCATCGGCTGCGTTCGCGAGGCAGATCAAAAAGACATTACTTTGCCCTCGGGCAATAGCGATCTGCAGTGAGGGTAGAAGGGCGAAGAATAAGAAATAAAAGACAAGGCCAAATCGGAAGGTCGTCGCCATTCAGGCTCGAACACCGCGCGATCGTGGTTGCTTTGCCAGGCCAGGTTTGGTCTTATCGGTGCACCGATTTCAATGAAGGTTGTTCCTTGCGCAGACCCGGCCCCGCCTATCTCGATTTCATGGCCTCAACTCCGGTCGATCCCTCGGTCATCGATGCGATGACGGACGCGATGAGCCATGACTGGGGCAATCCGCATTCGGATCATGCGCATGGCCTGCAAGCCTCGAAAATTGTCGAACGATCGCGCGAAGCGCTTGCGGCGCTGCTCGGTGCCGGGGAGGACGAAATCCTCTTCACCAGCGGAGCAACCGAGGCGAACAACCTCGCCATCAAAGGTGTTATGAGCTCAGCCGAACGACGCGGAAACCATCTGGTGGTGTCGTCGATCGAGCACAAATGCGTGCTGGAAGCCGCCCGTTCGCTCGTCAAACGCGGGATCGAGGTCACCGAGGTCAGACCAGGGTCAAATGGCCGCGTTCGCGCAGAAGCCATCGCGCAGGCCCTGAGGCCCGACACGGCGCTCGTATCGGTCATGCACGCCAACAACGAAACCGGCGTCATTCAACCCGTGCGTGAGATTGCCGAAATCTGTCATCGCCAAGGTGTCCTGTTTCACACAGACGCGGCGCAGACCGTTGGAAAGATCGATGTCGACTTCAACCATACCAGTGCCGATCTGCTGAGTTTCTCCGGTCACAAGTTCTACGGTCCAAAAGGCATCGGCGGCCTTGTCGTGTCGCGCGCCGCGCGGTTACGGCTCGTTCCGCAGCTTGATGGCGGTGGACAGCAGCCTCTCGGACGCAGCGGAACGGTGCCCGTTCCGCTTTGCGCCGGGCTTGCAGCGGCGGCGCGGCTTTACGAGCGCCACGGCCAGTCGGCACGCACACATATTCAATCATTACAAAGACTTTTCGAAGATCGGGTCACCAGGAAGGGATGTCCTTTCACTATCAATCCGCATGCCGAGCGCATCCCGGGTTGCACAAGCCTCAGGGCCGAGGGAGTGAATGCGGAAGACATCCTCTTGCATGCCCGCGGCGAACTATCGGCATCAACAGGTTCAGCCTGCAACTCAGGCAGCATCGAGCCGTCTTACGTCCTGTTGGCGCAAGGGCTTTCCTTTGACGAGGCTTCGTCGTCCGTTCGCATCGGGATTGGCCGAACCACTTCCGAGGCGGATATCGACCGTGCCGTCACTGCGCTCTTGGCTGCGTACGAGAAAGCCTACCGCGCCGCTGCCTGAAGCCTAAAAGTTCGCACAAAAGGCGCGGGCAGGCTTGCCAACTGGGGGAAATCCCCAGTAGGAACAAATCATGCTCAGAGGACCCCTTGGACAGCCCGGCGTCAAGACGCGCTTCGCGGGACATGAAACCTTCCCGCTGAGGCGGCTGTGGCTGCGCAAGGCTTACGATGCCGTCTGCGAGGATTCGGAAGCTCCGGCCCCCAATACCTTCGACAAGGACGAAGGGATCATCCGGTTCGGGGTCGGCAAGAATATGGTTGCGGCGATCAAGCATTGGGCGCTCGCGTGCCGAATCATTGAAGAAGACCCGGAGAGGGGTGTCGGTGCCTTGAAGGCAACGCCCTTCGGAGATCTCATCTTTGACCGCGATTCAGGTCTCGATCCGTTCATGGAAAGCCTCGCGACCACATGGCTGCTCCATTGGCAGATCGCCAGCAATTTCGAGCGCGCCACGACGTGGTATTATGCGTTCAACCATCTGAATGCACATGGGTTCGACCGCGACGGCATTGCCGAGCCGATCCGGCTGCTGTGTGCCCAACTCGACCGGTCGCGGGCCTCCTCCACAACGATCAAGCGCGACGTGGAATGCTTTGTCAGATCCTATGTCGCCAAGGTCGGCGCGGGCGCGGTTGACGATCAGGTGGAAACCGTACTTGGCGAACTTGGCCTTATGCGCGAAGTGTCATCGCGATCGTTCGCTTTCCGCCATGGGCCCAAGCCCGGCTTGCCCGACGGTATCTTCCTTTTTGCGCTTGCAGATTTCTGGGCGAGGCGTGCGCCCGAGCAAGCAACGCTCGCCATCGATACGCTGGTATACGAGCCCGGATCGCCGGGGCGGATCTTCAAGCTAGACGAGGATGCGCTGATCGACCGGCTTGTCGATATCGAAAGGGTCGCCAAGGGCGCCTTTCTGTGGACCGACAGCGCAGGTGTGCGCGCGATTGCCAGGCGGGGAGAAGGCCTGCCTGATCCGGCCTCCTTCATCGCCAGCGCCTATCCGCACACCAAGGCGCTCGCGGCATGACGCAGGCCTATCTCTCAGACCATGTTTCGGTCGCCCCGCGCTACCAAAGATCGATCAGGATCGATGCCGATTTTGGCCAGGCCGATCCCCTCTCCGGTTATGTACTTCAAGGATCGGCGCGCGATGCGTTGACCACCACGCTCCGCCTCGCGACAAACGGCCAGGGCGCGTTCACCTGGACGGGCCCTTACGGCGGCGGCAAGTCGAGCCTCGCGCTTGCGCTTGCCTCCTACTCGCTCGGGCGCGGGCCCGCCTACAGGGAAGCGAAGCAACTGCTTGGCGATGTGCCCGAAGTGGCCGACGTTTTCGGGCGTGCGCCCAAAGACTGGCTCTGCGTGCCGGTGAGCGGTCGGCGGGGCAACCCGGTGGCGGACCTGCGCGAAGCGGTCGCATCCGCAATCGCTGGCGAGCCGGGCCACGCTCGGACCAAGCGGTCCAGGATGGAGGCCGCTGACGGGCGCGATATCGTCGAGCGGCTGCAACGCGAGGTTGAAGCGCGTCCCAAGGGCGGGGTTCTCGTCATTGTCGACGAACTGGGCAAATATCTGGAAGGTGCTGCCGATCACGCCGTCGACATCCATTTCTTCCAGGATCTCGCAGAGGCGGCCAATCGCAGCGAGGGAAGACTTATCGTTGTGGGCGTGCTGCACCAGGCTTTCGAGCGCTATGCGGATCGCCTCGGGCAAAGCGTCCAGGACGAATGGCGCAAGGTTCAGGGCCGCTTTGCGGATGTCCCGATCATTACGGCGGTCGACGAGGTCATCGAATTGGTCGGTCGTGCCGTCACGACAGAGCGTTCGCACCCTCAGTCGCATCCAATTGCCGCTATTGTTGCCAGCGAGATTGCCGAACGGCGACCAGGTGTGCCCAAGGATCTTGCGGAAAGGCTCGACGATTGCTGGCCTCTCAACCCTGCGGCGGCAGCGCTGCTCGGGCCGATCACCCGGCGGCGCTTCAGCCAGAACGAACGCAGCCTGTTCGGTTTTCTTGCCTCGGCGGAACCCAGCGGCTTCACCGAATTCCTTCAACGCACGACGCTCGCCTCGGGAAGAACCTTCGGACCGGCAGAACTTTGGGATTATCTGCAGGTCAATCTGGAGCCGGCGATCATGGCTTCGCCCGACGGCCATCGATGGGCACAGGCCGCAGAGGCCATAGCGAGGGCGGGCCGCGACGGCAGCCACCTGCGCTTGCAGATCGCGAAGACCGTGGCGGTCATCGATCTGTTCAGCAATGGATCGGGTCTGGCAGCCTCATCCCGGACGATTGCGGCAAGCCTCGGTCATTCCGATGCGGACGTCGAAGAGCAGCTTGCCGATCTCGTGAAGATTTCGGCGCTGGTCTACCGTCGCCATCTCGGCGCCTATGCAATCTATGCCGGCAGCGATTTCGACATTGAGGGCGAAATCGAGGCCCGCATCGCCGAACGCGGGCGGCTCGAGATAGCGTCTCTGAACGATCTCGCCTCGCTGCAGCCGATTCTGGCCAAGCGGCATTACGCCGAATATGGCACGCCGCGCTGGTTCGACGCACAAATCGGCGAACTGGCGCCGCAAGGGCTTGGTCCGAAAGACGTTCGGGTTAGCGCCGGGGCTGCTGGCAAGTTCCTGCTGCTTCTGCCTGGGATCGACGTCGATCCCGGCCAAGCGGAGGCGAGTCTGATCGAAGTCTCGCGCACGGAGCATCGGCACGGTCTGCCCGTAATTGTTGGTCTTGCATCGAACAGTGCGGACATTCGCAAAACAGCGATCGAGCTCGAAGCCGCGCGAGACGTGCGCAACGAAAGCCCCGAACTGGCCGGAGATGCAGCCGCCAGGCGCGAGATCGATGCCCGCATTGCCCATTTGTCCGCGCAGCTGGAAGGTCTCCTGAGAGAGGGTTTCGAGCGCGCGCACTGGTTCGACACTGGTAAGCCGCTCGATTTGCAGTCGCTTTCCTATGGCCTGTCGCAAGCAGCAAGCGATATCGCCCGGCGGACTTTCCGGCAGGCTCCGATCGTGCATTCCGAACTCATCAATCGTCGGCGGCCTTCGAGCAATTCCAACGCGGCGTTGCGAGCCCTGTTGCATGCTATTGTAGTGGGCCGCGGCGAGCAGCACTTCGGGATCAAGGGCTATCCGGCCGAGAAGGGCCTAGCGGTTACCGTTCTGGAACGCGCGGGTCTCTATGTCCGGCAAGGCGAGCGGTGGGACTTCGTTCCGCCCGGCGAAACCAGCACGTTCGCCCCTCTCTGGTCGCTAACCGATGGCCTGCTCGAAGCCGGCGAGCAGGTTGGTGTTGCCGACATCTACCGGGCTTGGGGCGAGCCGCCTTACGGCGTGCAGCAAGGCGTGATGCCCCTATTGCTCGTGACCTATCTTTTCTCGCGCCGCCACAGCACTGCGATCTATGCGAAAGAGGCCTTCCAGCCGGCCATATCCGATCTGGTCATGGATCTTCTGCTGCAGGACCCCGAACATATTGCGCTGAGATCTGTTCCGACCGATGCCGCTAATGCGGTCGCGCTGAAGGAATTTGCAGCCGTCGCGAGCGAGTTCGTTGAAGAGGCGCCATCGGAGGAGCCGCTCGAGATAGCGCAGGCGCTCGTGCAGTTTGCGTACAGCCTTCCCAACTGGTCGCGCAAGGCGCAAGCAACGCTTTCCAAGCAAGCCATCGATGTGCGCCGCTTGTTGCTCGATGCGGACGATCCCTACCAGCTCCTCTTCGTTGACATCCCCCAAGCGCTCGAAACTTCGGGCGAAGGCACCGCACCTGCGCTGCGCACGGTCCTGAGCGAACTTGATCACGCTTACCCAGACATGATCGAGGATCTGAAAACCCGGATGCTGGAGGGTCTGAAACACCGCGATGCCGGCAATCTCTCGGAGTTGGTGGAACGAGCGAAGCGAATAGCCGGTCACGGAGGAGACGACCTCAAGCTTCGAGGCTTCATCACGAGGCTGGCCGAGTTCGATGGGTCGACGGAAAGCATGGCGGAAATTTGCGGTCTCGTGATGGGTAAGCCGGTGACGACGTGGCACGATCTCGAGCCGAGTCGGGCGGGGATGCAGCTGTCGGAATACGCCTACCGGTTCCGCCGCGTGGAACTGTTCGGCGACAGCGACCAGCAACCGACCCAGACCGCGGTGATGGTGATGGCGGGTGTCGGGTCGACCGAACGAAGCGTCGTCCGCAGAGCACAGATTGCAACCGAGGCGCAGAAGCGCCTCGGGCCACTCCTCGACGAGATCGGCAAGACGCTCGACGCCGCACAGCTCGAGCCCGATATGGTGCTCGCCGTGATCGCGGAGCTCGCACAGCGTTATATCGAGGATGACGGCGAGCGCGATGTCACTGTGCCCATCAGCGCGGAGAAGGAAGCGTGACCGGCGAGGCGATGCATGTTCTGGGTCTGTCCGGTGGACGAGACAGCGCTGCCCTCGCGGTCTGGATGCGCGATCACCGCCCGGACATCGATGTGCGGTATTTCTTCACCGACACCGGCAAGGAGCTACCCGAGGTCTACGATTATCTCGGCCGCCTTGAGGGCTTCCTTGGCAAGCCCATTGAAATGCTCAACCCTGGTCGGGACTTCGATTTCTGGCTAGCCGAATACGGCCATTTTCTGCCTTCCCCGCGGACACGCTGGTGCACCCGGCAGTTGAAAATTCAGCCATTCCAGAAGTGGCTCAAACCGCATCTCGACGCAGGCGTGGAGGTGCATTCCTATGTCGCGATCCGCGCCGACGAACCGAGCCGTTCGGGGATGATCGCAACCCACCCCAACATGCACGTCCATTTCCCATTGAGGGAGGCCGGCCTCGACAAGGCTTCGGTCATCGGCCTGCTGGAAAACTCCGGGCTTGGCCTACCGGATTACTATCGCTGGCGCTCTCGCAGCGGTTGCACATTCTGCTTTTACCAGCAGAAGATCGAATGGGTGCGGCTGATGCGCGAGCACCCGGACGCCTTCGAGGAAGCCAAGCGTTACGAGAAATCAGCCATCGAGCACGGTTCACCGTTCACCTGGACCCAGAACGAAAGTCTCGAAGAACTGGCGCGGCCGGAGCGGGTTTCCGAGATCGAGCGCAATCATGAAGAGCGCAAGGCACAGGCGCTCGCTCGCAGAATGCCAAATCCGCTGCGAGCACGGATCACCGATGAGACGGTGGAACAGATGCTGGCCGAGGAGGACAGCGGCTGCCTCGTCTGCCATAAATAGCCATTCGCCATCTTTCTCCTCAAGGAAGGCGCGAAACCGCACCCAGTATATGCCTCGGAGTGTCCCGGGTCCGAGAATTCTTTTATCACAATTCTGTTGTCACTTGCCCGAGCATGCTTTTCCTACCAGCCGAAATATCGCTAGGTAATCAAAGCACATGGACACAACCGCTGGGGGTAAGGTTTCTTGACCATCGATGTAGAAAAGGCCTTTCGGGCAAATCCAAGAAGCGTCTTACAATTCCTGCAGGTCCCGGGGCAGGGTTGCTACATTCCCGCCTATCAACGGGAATACCGGTGGGATAAAGAAAACGTCAATCGACTGTTCGAGGATGCGCTTCACGGCCTGAGCCTGCTGCCTGAGCGCAAGGAAACGATCAGCTTCCTCGGTACGATCATCGCGATCCACGACACGCAGTATGTGACCGTGAAGCCGCATTTCCGGAACGAGATGCCACGGCCGGTGATGACGATCATCGATGGCCAGCAGCGCATCTCGACGTTTATTCTGCTTTTTGTTGCAATTCACAATCTTCTGGCGACCTGCCTGCCCTCGGTCGAGAAAGATGACGAAGAAGGCAGCGCCTGGCTGCTTGAAGAAATTCAGAAGATGATGGCGGAACTTCGCGATTGTTTCATCCTCGACAAACGCAGCGGAAAGGCGCTCAACAGGTACTATCCACGTCTCATCAGATCGTTCGACGATGTGTGGTCTTCAAAACCGGAAGCCCGGTATTCGAGCGCGATCGCCCGCCTGGTTTGGGACTACCTCAAGCATATCGAGAACGAGGAGACCGAGGCCAAGCAGTTTCGTCCGAGCGAGCCCGATGGCGAAAAAGCTTCGACGCACAAAAATGTGGCCGCCGTCTTCCGGCATATGAACAAACGCCTTCGCGACCTCGTGCAACCGCAGGAGGAGATGCCCAGCCTGATCGAGCAGGCGCTCAAAGCCGGCTTCGGCGAAGCGCTCTTTGGTTTCGAGGTCCCATCCGAGGTCGCTGAAAGGCTCCGCAAGGATGACGAGACGACCACGGGCAAGCGTTTCCGGCTTGCCTTTGCCGCGATCATCTTTGCTCACTATTTGCAAAGGCGAATGGCCTTCACAGTTGTCGAAAGCGAAGGCGAAGATGACGCTTTCGATATGTTCGAGGCTCTCAATACGACCGGCGAACCGCTCACCGCGTTCGAAACCTTTCGGCCCCGGGTGATCGACGCGGAAGGGTTAGAGGATTATCAATCCACCCCTTCGCACGCGGACATGCTGCGGACCGAGAAATACGTCGATCGCTACGCCAAGGACGCGAGTAAACTGCAGCGCACGACCTCCGAACTTCTTGTCGCTTTCGCGCTCGCAGAAACGGGCCAGAAGCTGGGTAAGAAGCTCAACGAGCAACGACGTTACTTGCGCGCCCAATACGGCGATCCGGACGACAAAACCCGTACGGAATTTCGGCGGGGCTTCGTAAAACGTTTGGGCGATGTGTCCGATCTCATGTCGACTTCGTGGGATCCTGCAGAAACCCTTAATCCCAGCTTCGGCGGCCTCTCAAACATCGACGAGCCGGCGAAGGTCGCGTTCGAGTTTCTGCGTGGACTTAAGCATACGGTCACGATTCCACCGCTCAGCAGATTTTTCGGGGCCGCATTGTCCGCCGATCCGGAAGAGCGCCTTCAGAAATCGGTGGCCTTTGCCGATGCAATCAAGGCGAGCGCTGCCTTCACTGCGATCTGGCGCGGAGCATTCGGCACGACGTCGGGCATCGATGCGGTGTATCGCGATGTCATGCTTTCCGGCGACGGGCAGGCTGCCCTTGCGGCACGGCCCTTCTCAGGAAACCCATCCACCAAACGCAAGAGCGCGCTCGACATCGCACTTTACAAACGCGTCCTGTGCGATGCGCTGGAAAAGGCCGGCATTTCGGAGAAAGGGAGCTGGTCCGGTAAAGTCGAAACGAGCCTGTTAGCCAAGCACGCGACCGAGGTTGCGAAATTCCTTCTGATAGCTTCGGCGCACGACGTAGAACCCGACCTCAATAATCCGGGTTTGGTCGTATCCGGCCGGAAAGGTGTTCATCCAACCCTGACGCTGGATGCGTGGAACCTGCTTTCGCCCATGCAGGTCGAGCACATCGCTCCACAGCAAGGGGCGAGCACTGACTGGCCCGCTGACCTCTACGATGAACGAGAGCTGTTCCAGACTCTGGGCAACCTCACGCTGCTGCATCGCGACCACAACATCGTGGTGTCAAATCATCCCCAACCGAAAAAGATGGCAAGCTACCGCGCCTTGGCATCGAGAACGCCCGAAGCGTTCGAGGCCGCGCGCGAAGAAGCCAGAAAGTTGGGGTATGACTTGCCCGAAAGATCGGAAGCGATCCTCGCCGAAGCAACCCACGCGAGATTGTTGATTCCGCTCGTCGGATGTCCGTCCGACTGGGACGGGGAATTTGTGCGTCAACGCTCGCGAAGGTTGGCGGAAATTGCATGGGATCGCTTACGGCCATGGTTGGACTGACGGCCGTGTCGCGCAGTTGCAAACCAATGCCTTGGCGTCACGAGAGGACTTAAAGCTTGTTCCGTATTACCGCCCGAACTGTTCTCGAACTTGGCTCTGAACTAATCAGTTCGGATATTATCGCGTTTTATGAGCTCATCAAGAACGGTTTCGACGCTAGAACAAAAGCAGGGGTCGACGTAAAGTTCGACATTGTTCTGACACGCCGAGCATTTCTACGCCTCAAGGGTACAATCCACGGTAAAGCCAGCCTCCCGGACCTGAAAAAGCTCATAAAAGACGAACTTCTTCCAACTGCTTCAGAGGCAGCGTACGGGAGCTTCGTCGATTTGATCGATGAAGCGACTACAAAACAAGAGCTTACCGAAAAGCTCGATCAAGCTCAGCGACGCTTCAACACAATCACCGTGACAGACACGGGAAGCGGAATGTCGCTAGAGGATTTGGATCGAAGCTTCCTCGTGATCGGAACGCCATCAAGGAAAAAAGAGGTCGAAGCAGCGCTTGCGCGTGGAGACAAGAGCACCCCGTATCTCGGCGAAAAAGGTATCGGGCGCCTTTCGGCAATGCGTCTTGGCGAGCGGTTGCTGGTTGAGACGGCCCGTTCAACCGACAAGAAACTCAATCGTCTCGAAATCGATTGGACCGAGTTCAGCAATGTCGATGCAATGCTCGATCAAATTGCGGTGGCCCCGACGAAAGGAGGAAAAAAACCCAGTGCCGAGTGGTCCGGCACAGCTTTGACGATCAGCGACCTTGTCGAGAATTGGACCGAAGCGAGGGTCCGCGACATGGCGGACTATGAATTTGCCCGCCTGACCGACCCTTTCGCCAATGCGACGACGCGACCTCGGATCGCCATCTTCTGGAACGGAGAAAGGATCGGCATTCCCATAATGTCCGGTGCCCTGCTTGATGCTGCCCATGCACGCGTGTCAGGCGCATATGAACTTATCGATGGCGCACCTGTTCTGACCTGCACTTTCGAGGCGTTGGATCTCGGGTTCGAGCATCCGCGAGAGAGGCAAACCGTAAAGCTCACGGAAGAAGATCTTCAAGCCACGATCATCGGGAAAGACGGACCTGTCGAAGATAGTGCGCTGCGTACAATCGGGCCATTCTCATTCGAGGCACATTGGTACAACCGCCGCCGACTCGGCGCAATCGACACTATTGGTGAGCAAAAAGCTGTTCGTGAGTTGCAACAGAAATGGTCGGGAATCTTGCTGTTCCGCGATCGCTTCCGTGTTTTTCCCTACGGCGAGGATGAGGACGACTGGCTTGAACTTGACCGCCGCGCTCTACGTCGATCTGGCTACACTCTCAACAAAACCCAATTTATTGGGCGGGTAAATATTTCGCGGATCGCGAACCCGCAGCTGCTGGATCAAACGAACCGTGAGGGGCTGCGCGAGACTTCGGAGCAATATGTGCTCTTGGAAGTCCTGCGGTACGCCGTGCAGGATATGCTCGGCAAATTCATGAAGGATGTCGAACGGCAGTACAAACATCAAAAAGTGGATCTGTCCGACGCGCAGGCACAGGTTACCAAGCTCGAGGACCGAGCCAAAAACGCCATCCGTCAACTCAAGAGACTTACACCGTCCGAGGGCGACGACGCGATAGAGGAGCTCCAGCAAACTCTTTTCGAGTTCTCCGAGTTCGCGGCGCGTGCGCGCCAGCGCATCGCGGAAGTCGAACAGGAAAGCCGACAGATGATCGAGATGGCAGGTGTTGGCCTCATGGTCGAAGTGGTCGCACACGAACTAGCCCGCTCATCCGAAAATGCACTGAAGGCTCTTGCCCATATGAAGGGTCGCGATGTCCCAGACCGCCTGCGCAGCTACTTCAATACGTTGCAGGCGGAAATGAAGAGTGTCAGCAAGCGCGTGCGCGTTCTCGACCCGATGAGCGTCTCTGGTCGACAACGATCGGAAGTCTTTGCACTCGACGAAGTCATTCGGGACGCCATTGAAGCCCATCATGCCCAATTCAAGCGTCACAAGATCGACGTGATCACCGACCTGACTACGCGACCTCTGCGGATCAGGGCAGTCAAGGGAATGATCGTTCAAATCATTGAAAATTTGATTTCGAATTCAGTCTATTGGCTCGATATGCGCGCGGAGCGAGAACCTTCCTTCAAGCCGAAAATTTCAATCTCGCTTGAAAGTGACCCACCCGTGATGATGTTTGAAGACAATGGGCGAGGCATTGCTCCGGAAAATCGAGACCAGGTTTTCAAGATGTTCTTTTCGCTCAAGGATACGCGCAGGAGGCGCGGACTTGGCCTTTACATCGCCCGCGAGGCGGCCATGCATAACGGCGGCACACTTGAATTGGACGAGGAGCGCGATCCGGAAACCGGCAGACTCCACAAATTCGTTCTCGAATTGCCAGCAGGAGCGCAGGTGTGACGCTTGGAGACCTTCTGGCGCAAAAGAGAATAACAACCGCTCTCGTGGTGGATGACGTCTGCGACGCCGTGCCGACCGCGACGGATATTGGACCCGAGAACGAGGCTTGGGCGATCTTCAATGACGACCTTACCGCCGAACAACGCCAGCTTATCGAAGCTGCATATGAGGATGCGAAAGACAGAAGTTTCGATGAGCTGGTGTCCGATGATGCCTATGTGGCAGCCGTATGGGGCTTGCGCGATACCCTTACGGAAGTCGCCGCTCCTTTGTTCGAGCAGTATCTTGCCGATCAGGCATCTGACCAAACTTATGTCGATGTGGTGGTCCAGAAGCTTCAAGAGCTCGGGCTCGAGTGTCGGACATCCGGGCGCGACTTCATCGAAGCTGCGCAGGAGGTCGATCTCATTGTTATCGACCTGTTCTTCAACAAAGCGCAGGACGAGGCGGCCCTTCACGCATCCAAAAGGATGCTGCGCGACGCCGTAGAGAAGCGTCGAGCCACGCCGCCCCTGGTTATCCTTATGTCACGCAGTCCTCGGCTCGAAGACAAGCGAGAAGAGTTTCGAGACGAAGTGGGCCTCTTGGACTCGGGTTTCAGGATCATAAGGAAATCGGAGCTAGAAGAGGCAGGCAAACTCGAACGCCAGCTTGAGCGCCTTGCCCACAATGCGGATGACTCCCGCATGCTCGCGCGATTCTTCGAATCCCTCGAACAGGGAATGGCTGAAGCCACTTCGCGAACGCTCAAACTTTTGCGAAATCTCCGCCTCTCGGACATCGGTCAGATCCAGCAACTGCTACTCAACGCCGAGGGCGAACCGGCGGGAAGCTATCTGGTCGATGTCTTCGATCGTGTTCTGCAACACGAGATCGAACGTGAGCGGCAAATCATCGATGCGGCAATTCCCTTAAACGCCTTTTCCGCCGTTAGTCATCCTTCGCCCTACGTTGCCGGATCGCCCGCGCTTCAGGAACTGGTGGAACGTCTCCTGACCCAAAACAGCGAACGATTGCGACTTCCCGGTTCGCTGGAAGCTCAAGTGACTTTTGGAGATGTGTTGCAGGTCACAGAAGGATCAGACCTCGACCGACTTCGCACCACGATAGCCGTCGATCTCGATGCCAATACGGTCCTTCTTGTCCTCACGCCGGTGTGCGATCTCCAGCGCAACGGAGCTCCGCGCATTCTGCTCCTAGTCGGCAAGACGCAACCACTCGGAGTAACGAGCTGGAAGTACGGCGACGATGCCCGGACTGCAGCGATCCGCCTCGACGACGAGGTTTCTTGGATAAAGTGGAACCTCAAGCATATCGATACGGTGTCGCATGAACAGCTGAGCAAGGCATTTGACGATAACGATCTGAAGGTAGTGGCACGTCTGCGCGAGGCGCATGCCTTGGAACTCCAGCAACGCGTATTGTCAGGCCTCGGACGCGTAGGTCTCGTGGCAGCCATGCCAGCGACATTCGCTGTCGATGTCGAGATCTATCATCCGGACAGCGAAGGAGTGCCGGTAAGACTAGATGTTCCAGCTCTCAATGACGGGGCGGTCTGCTTCGTTGGACGAGAAGATAATGGGAAGCCGGCGCTGAGGTTGGTCATGACCGATGTAAGCTGCGATGGCGTCTTGGATGCTCTCAATAAGCTGGACCCCGATCTTGTAGCGCCCGGTGCGCAGGCTGTTCTTTCTCATGTCCAGAGCTCCGAGGATCTGCGCAAACTCCTAGAAACAGG
The DNA here is from genome assembly GCF_021021475.1 of Citromicrobium bathyomarinum. Taxonomy (GTDB): domain Bacteria; phylum Pseudomonadota; class Alphaproteobacteria; order Sphingomonadales; family Sphingomonadaceae; genus Alteriqipengyuania; species Alteriqipengyuania bathyomarina. Next base: position 1,287,212 of record NZ_JAINWL010000001.1, read on the forward strand.
ACTCGATCTCAATTCAGCGAAATCAGATAGTTGGACCTATATCCCCTCGATCAGCGGGGAACAGGCGCTAGCGAAGATGGGACTGTTAGCGTGGAACTACGATTTCGCTCCCGAGGCCTTGGGAAAGAAAGACTTGCCAAAGGCAGGGGTTATCATCCTGGTGAAAGACAGAGAGCAGGCCGATGCCGTCGGTCGCGACGAGGCGATACGTAGCGGTCTGTTGCCCACTGATCCCGATAGCGAACCTTCACCGGACTGATGGGGAGACATTCGTTGTTTCCAATGTCGCTCCCCATACACACCAAAGCGAGTAAAATTGTATATCAAAACTGGGCTCTTCTTGAATTGAGTCGTCTTGGCAGTTTCATTGCCAGCCTGGAAACAGCGACGGATGTCTGATCGTATCCTTTCAGCGCTTCAAGCTGCGCATCATCTCGGGATCACGCCGGAACTCCTGACCGCTTATGCTCGGCCGAACTTTGCACCGGGGCGAGCAACATCGCGACCACTCAGGTCGCTGGAGAGCACCGGCCCGATCCACTTTGCTGAAAGCGAACTCGATGCATTCGACGGCATCTTGCAGCAGCCTTGGAGCAAGAGCGCGAAGGATCGTCCATCAATACCAGCTGCTATTGTTGCCCACCTCAAAGCGGAAAGCCGCAATCAATGCGCGTGGTGTGGAAGCGGCAGTCGGATAGAAACTGCACATATCGGGTCGTGGGCTGCGACCCTCTCGCACTACCATCATAATCTCATCCGATTGTGCTCAGTTTGTCACGGAAGGCACGATACGGAAGGCACGATCACCACCGCACAGCTCAAAGCGCGTAAATCGGAGATGGTAGAAGCGACCCGGGCAAATCTCCGCGCACGGATGGACGGAACACTAACGCACACGCGTATTCCCCGCCCCACCGCACGGTTCTATGGTCGCGAGAACGACGTCAATAAACTCGTACAAAGCCTAGTAGCAGGAAGCTCAATTCTAATTTCGGGGCCAGGTGGCATCGGAAAGACCGAATTGGTTCTCCAAGCGCTTCACAAGCTTGGATCGGATCGTAAAGCAATCTGGGTGGATGTGGAGCGCTACGCTTCTTCCAGCGCAGTGCTGGACGCTCTTCGGAATGCGCTTTCCGCCGACGGCGAGCCTTGTGGAATTGAAGATATTGCGCATCGCCTTGACCAGTGCGAGGCGATTTTGATCCTCGATGGCATCGATCGAGGCAACCTGGACGACCTAGAAAATTTCGAGGACAGGTTCAGCAAGCTGTATGCGGAAACCCGAAAAGCTCAGTTTGTAATAACCTCACAAGTGAATCTGTTGCGAGCCCCTGTCGACGTCCGACACGTGGCAGGAGCGCTCGGACGCGCGGACAGTCACAAGTTGCTCGCGAGCGGATTTGATGAAGACATCTTCGAGGACGGACCTGAACTCGAGGAGCTTCTCGAACTTTGCGAGGGGCATGCGCTCACATTGCAGCTCGCGGGAGCGATCACGTCGCACTACGGATCCATGCGTCATTGCATCGATCTCGTGAACGAGCGCGGTTCGCAGGCCATAGCTCTTCCGGCTCGTCAACGACACGATCGCACAAGTTCTCTGAATATCTGTCTCGATGTCACCTTCCATGCCTTATCGCCCGAAGCGCAGGCCATGCTCTGGGTGATCGCTCAGGCTCCAGCCGGTCTTTTCCGAGCTCAACTTGAACGCGGAAACTTCGAAATTAGGGAGCCGGTCGAGGCTCTCGCCCAATTGCGTCGCTGGAATCTCATCTACACAACTGATCCTGGCATTCGCGAGCGGATCCACTGCCTGTCACCTATACGCCTGTTTGTGGCGGACCGGTGGCCTACGGCGAATCGCGAATGGGCGGATAAACTCAAACGGTCGCTCCTGCTCGATATCGCGATGATGGTGTCGGTGATCGAGGACAAGTCGCTCGAGGCGGAGGAGGTCGGATACATGGTCGCCCGGTATTCGGAAGAGATGCCGAATATCGATTATCTCATCAACGAAGCCTTCAAAAAGGAGGCAAATGATGAGGTGGCCTTGTTAGCCGAAGCGGTATGCTCGTCGCTGGTCAGGTATTTCTTCGTGCAACGTATGGCCGAGGAGGGTGGGCACGCGATGCTGAAGGCGGCCAGGATTGCGCTCGCCAATAAGCGGCCTGACAGAGCCGCCTCATTCGCAGGTATGCTCATTGGCCTCGCTAGACAGTCAGGGGCCCATATTGCCGGAGTCGCTGAAGAAGTCATTGCCAAGGTCGAAGCCTGTCGCCCTTTGAGCGACGGCACTGAAGGAGACCTGCTGATAGCCAAGACCATGCTGGCGCTCGATGCAGGCGAACCCGAACGCGCGAGCAATTTGTCACGTGAGGCCTTTGAAAGGTTCAAGGCCGCTAGCAGGAAGCTGGATGAGCCTTTGCCGGGTGATCGAGATGAACTCGACGAACAAGCGGAGAAAGAACGCCGCGAAGGGATCCACAACGATCTCGCTTCCGCCCTGCAGTTGCATGGCGATGCCCAACTCGCCATGCGGAAATATAAGGAGGCCGCCGATGCCTATCGGCACGCGCTTCGGCATCAGCGAGGCGCCTCGGTAGCGGTCAACCTCGGACAGACATTGCATCAGATCGGCAATTGCGAAGGCAATCTGGGCAATCACGCCCAGGCCGCCGAATACTACGCGAAAGCGCTGACCGTTTTCCTCGCGGTCGAGATGAAAGAGTTCACCAGCAATGCCAGCGGCGAACTGGGGTTCGCTCTCATCGACGCCGATCTACCCAGCGTACGAACCGGGAAACCTGAAGGCCTCCAGGCCTGTTTCGAGGATCTCGAATGGGAAATTCGCAGGTCCCTGCAGGATAGTTCTGTGGACCTGAACCGAGCCTTCGTAGTCGCTCGCAAGGCTTTCGGTACCGTCGCACTCGGGATCTTCGCGCGTCAGGCGCGCCTGACGGGTGACTGGGCTTTGCAGACCGCAACAGACCTTCTCGTGCCGTTTGCCGATGCCGCCGCTTCTTTCGACGAGCGGTTCACCTGCACCGTATTGAACATTCCGTTGCAACTCGCATTCCTTGTTGGGGAGCTTGAAGCTAGTCGGGACAGCACAGGCGATCCGGAGATCGGGTTAGTGCACGAATTGCTGAGGTTTTGCTGCTCCCCCGATCCACGCTCCCGCGATATGTTCCGGTTAGCAGACTGGCTCGCCACCTACCTTACACGCGAGATGGGAGTGGAGGGCTTGACGGGAGCCAGAGTCCGCGAGTTCATGGTGAATGCGGACGACGGGGTCCATGACGAGTTGGAGCTATTTCGACCGCGACCAGAAAAAAGCACCGAGTGATGTACTTCGGCTTCAAGCCCTGATCAGTTTTCGGACCTTATCTGGAGCTCAGCCAGCCTTTCAGAACATACCTCGTGCACGACCCGGCCGAGTTCCTCGACCTGTTCCCCAAGCCAATCGAGCTCGTCCTTGGTAATACGGTAATGCTTTGAGTATCGTGCCTTGACGTACGCTTCCTTCAGCTTCTCGAAGCGCGCACGATCGCGGCGCGTGTCGCGCGGCCAGACATAGGTCAAACGTGGGTCGATACGTTCGGCTTGTGTTCGCAGGAAGCCGAGGTTGTGCACGTGCGGGGTGTAGAAGGTACATACGAGCAGAACCGTGTGATATAGTCTTTCACACGACTGATGAAGGATAAAGGCGGCCTCCTTTGTGCGGCCCTCGTCCCATAGCCCCCTCGCAGTCTTTAGGTAGACTAGAGCGCTCGGATACCACTCGTCGAAATACTCCTGCGCCATCGCCAGCGCCTCACCGGCAGTCTTGGGCTTCGGCGTGTGGAGCTCGGTGTCATCGGATTGGTAGAGCGCGATCCCGTCCTTCGCGACATCCATGAAGAAATAGCGTCCGTGCGCGAGACCGTCGTTCACCTCCTGCAGCGTATGGACGATAAAATTGACCGGCGTCTTGAGCGATTTGGTCACGCCGTACTCGCGCATCAGCCGGTCATCGAGCTTCGACCAGTACTTGACCCGGTCGACCAGCCGCTTGTCGTTGACGATGATGAGCAGATCGTAGTCCGACTGGTAGCCTTTGGCCGTATGCGGCTCGTCGACCCAAGTGCCGCGGGCATAGCTACCGTAGAGAATGACCTTGAGAATGCGGCCGGCCTTCTTCCACTCGTGCTTCGCCAGGGCAAAGGCATCATCGAATTCTTCGAAAATCAGCTGCACCACGCGCTCAAGTTCGCGTTGCTTTTGCGGGGGCAGGTGATCGAGTTCGGTGCGCATTACTGGACCTTTAGCAAGCACTTGGAATGGTTGCACCCTCGCATTCCTGCAGGTGCGTCGGCATACCCAAGAAAGCGTCCCTCTCCTCCATTGGTTGGATTTCTCCGCCGGACTATCGAAGGCTTCTGTCAGGGCTACGCTGGAGGCTCTGGGCCGCTTCCGTCTGTTTTCTCGACCTCACCAAGCTCTGGTTCCGGGACCGCGCGAATGAGATCGTCAGCGAGATGCCTGCCCGTTTCCATGCGCCGCGCGAGCGCTTCGATGAAGAAGTCGAAGCGCTTTTCTGCATCGGCACGGGCGGCGGCATTGGCTTCCAAAGGTATAGCCGGCGTCACCGCCAGCCATCGCCTGAGGTAGAGGGCGAAGGCCTCGTTCCCGACCTCGATATGATAGTCGAGCTTGCCGATCTGTCGGCTTATGCGATCAAGGCGTCGGCTGAAGGCCGCTTCCATGCGTTCCGATCCATCGGGAGAGAGAAAAGAGCCGATGGCGGCCTCTACCACCGAAGCCTGCGAAACGCGCTTGCGACCCGCATAGTCTGCAAGCTGCCTGGAAAGGGCTGGCGGCAGACGGAAGGTATGCTTGATACGGTTGCCCTTGCTCATAGCTCGATCCCGTCGCCGGGATCGAGCGCAGCGCGCCGCGCATTGGCCTGCATCCGCTGGGCCATTCTGCGATTGCGGTTTGCCTGATCGTCCTCCGTTCGGTCGTCAAACTCAAATTCGTTGGGGATATCGACGGGCGGCGGCGCGACATCTTCGTAGTCCGGTAATTCAGGGGATTGGCGGATCCCGCCATCGGACTGGCGATCATCGATCTCGTACTCTTCAGACGCAGTCAGCGATTTTTCCAATTGCGAAGGCGCGGTCACATGTCTCCCGTGCCATTCGCTCTCGTCCGCCGCGAACTCCGACTTTTGGACCGTCGGTGGACGCTCCACCCGTTTGCTGAACCGGGGGTCGCGGTAGTAACGTGCTTTCCTGGCACGGATCGGATGCACGCCTGCGAGCAACACGATTTCGTCGGTGTCGGGCAGCTGCATGATTTCGCCCTGGGTCAGAAGAGCGCGCGCCGTCTCCGAGCGCGAGACCATCAGGTGACCAAGCCACGGAGAGAGGCGGTGTCCGGCATAATTGCGCATCGCGCGGGTTTCGGTCGCAGTCCCGAGCGATTCCGAAACGCGCTTGGCAGTGCGCTCGTCATTGGTCGCGAAGCACACCCGCACATGGCAATTGTCGAGAATGGCATTGTTCTGCCCGTAGGCCTTCTCGATCTGATTCAATGACTGGGCGATCAGAAAGGCCTTGATGCCGTAGCCCGCCATGAAGGCGAGCGCGCTTTCGAAAAAGTCGAGCCTACCCAAGGCAGGAAACTCGTCGAGCATAAGGAGAAGCCGCTCGCGAACGGCACCTTCCTGCAGATCCTCGGTCAGACGTCTTCCGAGCTGGTTGAGAATGAGCCGGATGAGCGGCTTGGTGCGGCTGATGTCTGACGGCGGAACGACGAGATAGAGCGTGACTGGGCGGCCCTGTGCCACGAGGTCCGCGATGCGCCATTCGCAGTGCCGCGTGACCCTTGCGATAACCGGATCGCGGTACAGGCCGAGGAACGACATGGCGGTCGAGAGCACGCCCGAGCGTTCGTTCTCCGACTTGTTGAGCAATTCTCGCGCCGCGCTCGCGACAACCGGATGGACGCCGTCTTCCCCCAGATGCGGTGTGTGCATCATTGCGGTCAGTGTCGCCTCGATGGATCGGCGTGGATCGGAGAGGAAGTTCGCCACCCCGGCGAGCGTCTTGTCAGGCTCGGCATAAAGCACATGCAGAATGGCCCCGACGAGCAGCGCGTGGCTGGTCTTTTCCCAGTGATTGCGCCGTTCAAGCGAGCCTTCCGGATCGACCAGCACGTCGGCGATGTTCTGCACGTCGCGCACCTCGTTGATGCCGCGTCGCACTTCCATCAGAGGGTTATAGGCCGCCGATGCCTCATTGGTCGGATCGAACAGAAGCGTGCGGCTGAACCGGGTACGGAAACCAGCTGTCAGCTCCCAGTTCTCGCCTTTGATATCGTGCACGATCGCCGAATGCGGCCAGGTCAGGAGCGTTGGCACGACAAGGCCGACCCCTTTGCCGCTGCGGGTCGGCGCGAAGCAGAGCACATGTTCGGGGCCGTCGTGACGAAGATAGAGATTGGCATGCTGGCCGATAATGACGCCCTTGCCTGCCAGAAGGCCCGCGCGTGAAATTTCGGAACGGGTCGCCCAGCGCGCCGAGCCATAGGTCGCGCTGTTCCTGATCTCTCGGGCGCGCCAGACCGACATGCCGATCGCGACCGCCACCGACACGAGACCGCCCGATGCGGCAATCATTCCGCCGGTCTCGAAGATGCGCGGCGCATAGGCTTCGTAGCTGAACCACCACCAAAAGATGGCATAAGGCGGATAGACAGGTGCTCCGAAAACACTGAACCACGGCGCGCCCAATTGTGCCTGATAGCCGAGCGCGTGCGCGGTCCATTGGGTACCCACCCAAACGCCTGCGAGCGTGAGGGCGAAGACGACGAGTATCTGACCCCACAATATCCGGGTTGCCGACAAGGCTGGCTCCTTTCGTGAAGGACAGCACGGCGGCTTTGCATTACATATTCAAGTCGGAAGCTGCGTGATCGCAGGTTGGCGTAGCAAAAGCGGCGTACGGCTAGATTGCTTCCCGACTATAGTCCGGGTTGCCGGACCAGGTCAGGCGGTACATCGCCCCTTGCGCGACCGATTGCACGACGTTGGGCCACAGGGCCGCGATGCAAGTCCCATCCGCATGGCGCACAGAGGGATAGATAATGCCGTTATGACCGGCGGCGCGTGCCTCCGCCGCTAGAGCATTGCCGACAGGATAGCCTTTCGTCTTGTCCGGATCGAGGGCCGGGTGTCCGGGCTGCTCGCGCAGATCGATAAAGACGCCCGCCATGCTGGCGATCATCTCGCCATATTCGACAACGGCATCGAAATCGCCGGCATCGGCGAGCGCCTGTGTCAGGTGATGGCCGACCTCGGCAATACAGGTCTCGACATCGAGCGCGGCATACCATGCGCCGCGGTTCGCGGGGTTGAAGCGATTGGGCTCGCGCGGTTTGGCGTAAGCAAAGCTCGCATTAATGAACCTGGCATGCGGCACGCCATGAACCAGCTCGTCGGCTGTCAGCCCGCCAAACCCGCGCTCTTCGGCGATCAGGCGCGAACTCGTCGCCCCCTCGATTTCAGCGAGCAGCGCAAGCTCGGCATCACTGTCGGCAAGTGGAGCCATGACCGCTTCGCGCAAGCGCGCGCTGGAAACGAGCCGGACAGTCCGCTCGAACGCTTCGCGGATCTGCGGCGGCTCGCCTGCCTCCTCAGAGCCCGCCACGAAGCGCGTCGATATATTGTCTGGTCTCCAGCATGCGCGGAATGCCGCCTTCGATCATCGCCCCGATGGGCGAGCGGCGATCAAACAACGGGGCCCTGTTTTCGAGCTTTGGCCAGCGATCGGCCATGTCGTTGGCGAACAGCAGATGCAGTCCCTTGAACAGACCGATCAGCGCCGACGCGCGGGTCAGCTGGTCCTGACCGAGCGAGCCTTCCCAGGTTCCGGCTTTCATCCGGTCCCAGGTGCTTTCGGACACGCCGAGCAGCGCAGCGCCCTCAGCGTTGCTCGCACCCCAGGCCCCAATGAGGCGCAGCACGGCCTTTACCGCAGCGCTGGTGAGGCGGCTGCGATCACCGTCGCTTGCAAAGGTCTGAAGCCCCGGGGGAGCTTCGGCATGCTGAATCGCTGCACTTACCATATCGCATCTCCTGATGCGTTTATAAGCATCATATGGTGCGTTTGTCAAGATTTCCGTTATGATGCCGGTGCTCCTCAAACCGCCGGACCGCGCGAACGCGCAAAGTTCCAGTCGACACCGCCTCGCACATGGACCTTGCCAGCGACTTCTTTTCCAAGATGCCGCTCGAGGTCTTGCCTCCAGGGCACGAGCTGGAAACCCACTCCGTCATCGATCATGGCGAAGCGACCCGACGCCAGCGAAATGCGCTCGCGGTAGATGCCGGAAATGTGATCACCTTCCGTTACCGGATTTGCCAGACGACCATGACGCGCAGCCAGCGCTTTACCTGCCGCGTCCAGTTCCTGCTTGCGGAGCGTTCCGAGCAGGTTGCGCACCAAGGTCACGCTCCTACCATGTCGCTTCGCAAGACTTTGATCGACGAGCCATTCACGGCGCTCGTCAAGAGCCTTCCGGACTTCATTGCCGAAGCCGCCTCCCAGCGACGCGGCTCGTGCCGACAGCAGCTGCCGGTCGAGCCAGGTCGCCCCGCGCGCGTCAATCTGCCGCTCGAGCGGCAGGTCCGAACGCACCAGCAGGCTGCTGCGCCGTCGCCCGTTGCGGTCGGTCCATTCGCCTGTCTCGACGATGGCGCCGGGTGCTGCATCGGCTGTCTGGTCCAGATCGGGAAAACGCAGATAATGCGCACGCCCGTCCACTCCTTCGACGATCGCATAAGCCTCGCCTGTCAGCTCATCATGAAGACCGCGCTCGACCAACCTTCCGATGACCCGGCGGTTCTCGTCTTCTCCATGCAGCGCGAAGGATGCAAGGGCGCCTTGTGCGCCGCGTCCACGCATCGCCTTGTGCAAGGTCTTGATGATGTCGCCGCGCTCGCCCAGCGCGCGCAATGTCGGTTCGAGGTCTGCGGTCAAGGTCCAGCGCGCCGACCCGACCCGCTCGGCCAATCCCATGCGTTCGAGCATTTGTGCGCGGCCAATAAGGAATGCGCGGTTGCTGCGGCGTGTCGCATCGTCCTCGGGGGACAAATCGACCACGCCAAGATCGTCGCGCTGATTTTGCAAGCGGCGGTCGAGCGAGGTCCAGCGCTCGGCATCGACCTCGCGGCGGAGCGCTTGCTGAATATTGCGCTCGCTGCGCGGGCCGAGCTCGACGGTGACGCGCTCCTGGGCGCGGGCCCGCATACCTTCGCTGATATAAGAGCGATCGATCACCAGGTCCCTGCCGTCCGAGGCAACGCCGCGGACCAGGACATGGACATGCGGGTTGTCGGTATTCCAGTGATCGACCGCCACCCAGTCGGGCTTGGTGTCGAGATCGCTCGCCATATCCTCAAGGAGTTCGCGCGTGAAAGCGCGCAGGTCAGCCATCTCGCTTGCGTCTTCCGGCGACACGATGAAGCGGAAGTGATGCCGGTCGTCTTCGCAGCGCGCGGCGAAGGCATCGCCATCGACCTCATCCGATAAGGCATCGAACATCTGGGCATCCGATCCGTCACGGGTGACGCCGTCGCGTTCGAGATAGGCGATGTGGCGGGCGAGCGGTGCCGAGCGGAACCGGCTGCCGCCATGGCGAACGACGCGCGCCTTGATGATGACCCGCCGCTGGAAAGCATGGGGGCGGCCTCGGAACGCAGCACGTTTGCCGCGTCCCAGATGCCCGGTTCCGCCGCCTGCCCGGCCTCGCCCGAGCGGCGTATAGCCTGACCGGCGCGAGGCCTGCAGCACGCGCCCGACCAGCGTACCGGCCTTGCGATAGGCGCGCGCATCGCTGTCTCTTGACCGACCCGGCCTGATATCGAATTCGTCGTCAGCCACAGACAGGAAAACCGGTAGACGGCGCTTTCAGCATTGAAAAGCCTAAGGATTCCGATCCAAGCGCCTGCAGGCGTACAGCAGAGACGGCGCATATTCTCCCGCAAAACCAACCACCTGCAGCCCGGCCGACGGCGCTGCTTTTATCTCGCCATCCCTCCCTTCCATTGATGCCTAGGTCTCCGCTCCTACGCCCGCTTTCGCTTGGGAACGCATGCCTGGGCGAAGGTGCGAGGACCGCTCTCATTTAGAAGGAGCCGTCGAGACGGGCGCGAAAAGATCATGCGCGGGCTGTTCCGGGCGCGCAAAAGGGTTCGCTACGGGGCCGGGCGCAGCCACCTCGTCCAACTCTTGTCGCGCCGCGCCGGAAGGCTGCAAGACGCCGGGCGGAACATCCCCGGCTTGAAGAGGCGCCGCCGCAAAAATGCCCTCGGACTGCAACAGCGGCGCAATCCGGGCGACATAGCGGCGTGTTTCGAGTGGCAGCGAACGCCGTCCGGCAAGCCAGTCTTCGTAGCGTCCCGGACCCGCATTGTATGCAGCGAGGAAGCCTTGCGCGCCGTAGCGATCGTACATTTCGCGCAGGTAAGACGTGCCGGCCAGAATGTTGTCGCGCGGGTCGAACGGGTCTTGCCCGAGGGAGAACCGGGCGCGCTGCCGCGACCAGGTTCCGGGCATGAGCTGCATGAGACCCATCGCTCCTGCTCTGGAAACCGCCCGCACCCGGCCCGCACTTTCGGCGCGGATCACCGCGTAGATCCAGTGCTCGGGAATGCCGAATTGCTGCGATGCTTCGCTGACATGCGTCGCAATCTCGACGCGCGGGGAAGGTCGGACAAACTGCTCCGATTGTGCAAAAGCCTGCCCGGGACTCGCCGCCAGCATGGCGGCCAGGATCCCCGGCAGAAGATGCGGGCGGAGCACGGAATCAGTCCTTTGCCGGGCGGCGCGCGCCGCGCGACCATATCAGGACATGGCTCTGGTCGTCAGAACTGAACAGATTGGCGCGCAGGGGCCGCGGCAATACCGGATCGTCGATGACGAGCGTGACGAAATCGCCTGCCTTGTCGCCGACATGTTTCCAGCCTGCACCCACCTCGTAGGTTTCCTCGCCTTCGCCTGCCATGATGCGATAGTCCGGGGCGTTCTCGGTGTCGCCGGGGTCGGCGGCCACCAGGGTCAGCGGTGCGTCGATGGTCAGGGTTTGCAGCCGCCCTTCAAAGCCGTCGGGTGTGGCTGCAAAAGTGCCGATACAGGTCATTGTGCGTCTCCATCATTTACGTTGGGAATGGGAAAGTCGGCGGGCGAGGCGAGCAGGACATAGTCCCCGTCGCCCGCTTCGTTGGTCCAGACGGGCCGCGCGCGCCCGATGACATCGGCGCGTGCGACCGGGCCGAAATAACGCCCGTCAAAGCTGCCGGGGGCGCGCCTGTTCATCACGAACAGTTCATCCGCAGCGATAGTCCGGCATCCTTTCCAGACGGGCAGTTCGCGTCCAAGGCTGTCGCGCCGACGCGCCGAGCCCGCAGGTGTCCCATTGATCTCGATGAGCAGGTCGCGCCGGCAGACCGTATCCCCGCCAAGCGCCGCAACCTCCTTGATGAGCGGAACGCCCGCAGGAAGATAGCCGCGCGAGGCGAGGTATTTCTGCAGCCTGAAAGCAGGATCGATCGCGACGCGGTCGCCCCTCTGGAGACCGGTCTTTCCGCCGATTGAGTACAGTCCAACCGGCACGCTGGCCGTCACGTTCCAGACCAAAAGTCGCGAGAACGGGATTGCGATGCTGGCCAGTGTCGCTGCCGCGACCATGCCTGCCAGAAAGGCGGTGCGCCGCCTCATGATTGCAGCTTTCGCCGCCGCAGCCAGTCGCGATGGCGCGCAGGGGAATAGAAACGTACTTGCATGCCCCCTGCCAGCCTGTTGTGGACATGATGCCAGTGGTCGGGAGCTACATCGCAGGGATCGATGCCAACGTCCTCGATCGCATCGATCAGCGCAAAGACCTGGCGAACCTTTGGCCAGCTTCGCACCGAGAGCAGGATTTGCGCGCCAGGATCGACCTGCGGCAGAGTGGTGAACGGCTCGCCGAAACCGGCGGCTTGGGCGATCGTGAGTGTGGAGCCAACGGTCCCGTAGTCGTTCGAAGCCCACCGAACCAAGGCAAAGACCTGTCCCGGAGCATAGCTTTCGATACGCGTCCGGCGATCGAGGATGCGCTCTGCAACGGGCTTGCCGAACCGAAGCCAGTCTTCCTGCACGCCGCCGCGCCACACCAGCGTGACATGCGTAAGTGGCGGATCACCGGAACCTGCCTCGACCGGTTCCGGAGGCGGAAGCGAAGCGCGCGCTGCGCTTTTGCACAGGCGTGGCTGTGTTAGCAGGAATCTGAAAGATTCCTTGTTAGCATTGTTAAGGGCTTCGCAGGCGCCGCGTTTTCGGCGAGTCGCGCAGGCTCCCGGTTCCCGATAGTCCGGGAATAGGGTTCCCGATCGTCCGAACGTCATGGTTCCCGATAGTCCGAACATCACGCACCCTTTTCCACAGGGGGCAGCCCGATACGGCGCCGCGCGGACGCGAAGGGATCGACAGGCGCTGCAACGAACAGGAGCCGCTCGCGGCCGAACTGGTGCTCAAGAGCGAGATTGTAGCCGGGGAGCGACTGGCGGCGAACGATGGCCCGCACTTCGAAAGCGAAACGCTTCAATGGCGAGAGCGCGCCGGACTTCAAATGCAGGTGCGAAATGTCGAAACTCCACCCGCCCTTCTGCTTCCCGCCATGCTTGCGTACGATGCGATAGAGCCAGCGCTCAAGACCGCCGGTAAGCGCGAAATAGGCCGGGTCGATGGTCAGGACGAGCGCACGATCGAGCACGCCCTCGTAGAGCCAGTCCGGCACGATCATTTCGATGCCGAGCGCGCGCCCGTTGTCGTCGAGCCGTTCGCGCCATTCGTTGATCCAGGAAAATCGTCGGCGGCGTCGCGCCCCGGCCTGCCGGATGGAGGTGGCAATGCTGGTCGACTGCAAGCGGTCGAGCGCCGCCTTCAGGCGCTCGTAGCCAGCCTTTCCGGTTCCGCGCCGGGTGAAGGTAAGGATTTCATGGGGCGTCGCCGCGATAAGGCGCGAGGTGGCTTTGCCGGCATCGCGCGCCTCGACGATCTGGCTCGCTACCCAGATCAGTACATCGGCGTCCCAGATGGTGGCCATGCCATGTTCGGCGGTCGCTTCGACCAGAATGGCGATCTCGCCCATACGAAAGTCGATCGGCTTCACGCGCTTCGTCTTGGCGAGGCTGAAGAAAGGCCAGGCCATCAGATCCTGCGCATCGCGCGCGGCGATGTCGCTGCCCGCGCCGACGAACAGGTCGAGCTGTCCGGCCCCGCCGTCCGATGTCTTCAAGGAGCGCATGGTACCGCTTCAGCGCCGGACCGGACCGGTGTAGCCGTCGATCCGCTTGGCAGGATGAACGACGCCCTTGCCCGGATCGCTGGTGGAACGGCGCAAGCCCTGCTCGGCCCAGGCGTCGAGATCTTCGGGCCGGTAAACGATGCGGCCGCCGAGCTTGTGGTAGACCGGCCCTGTTCCATAGCATCGGTGCTTTTCGAGCGTGCGCGGCGAAAGCCCCAGATGCACCGCGGCATCCGGGGTGCGCAGGTAGCGGGGACGGACCGGATCGGGAACGGCGGGCATGGGGTTAGCTCCAGGAGGCTTGGGTGGCTGCGGCTAACTGCCGCTGATTGCGGAGGGTGATGGCGCATGCCCTGGCAATGGGGGGAGCGACACGATGCCGCGTTCGGATTTGTCGCCCCTACCGATCTGAGCTCGGCAGGATCGAGGAGGGGCGGCATCCGCGCAGAACCCGACGCTATCGCGCTGCCCGGCAGGCTTTCGGCTGCAATGCCGAAGGCTCAGAGCAATGAACCGCACCTGCGAGAGAGGCAGTGGCCAAGGGCCTGTGGGAAGCAAGGCAAGCGGGACCTGTCGCGGCCGTAGCTTCCCGCTCGCCCGACCCGCTGCCGGTTCGCAAGTGCATGCGGGGCCCCAAAAACACGTAATGCCGCACCCTCAGGAGCGTATCGCCAGATGCGCGGGACAGAGTGCGTCCCCAGCCCCGCTCCATTTATCCCGATCGCCAGTTGGCCAAGCCGATGTTTGGAGAACCGCCGATTGCTGCTGGATCGAAACTTGAACCTGTAGCTCAGCCCATAAGAGACACGAAAAAAGGGCAGGAACCGCTGCCGGTCCCTGCCCTGCAGAATGCCTCAGAATTCGTCGAGCATTCCGCCATGGACGGTATGAACGACCCGGATCGCAAGATGCGGGGGCAGCGCATTGTAGTCGCCTTCGTCGACCGCGCGATATCCGAGTTCGTCATCCTCGATAACATGCTGGTCGAAGAAGCTGTGCAAGGCCCGTTGCTCAGCTGTTTCCAGAGCCTCGAAATAATTGCGCGAAGGCAGTGTGCATTTCGTGAAATAGGTCATGATAATCCTCCTGAAATCTGTCGCGAGACGACAGGAGGTCGGCGGATGGGCCTGGGCAGGCCGGGTCACAGGATCGCCCACACGGGCGACCGCGAAGCGGCGCAGGGGGAAACGGTTTTGTCCGGTGCCGGATGCAATCCGGTGGCGGGCAAAATGGTGGGGCCCCTGCCGTCCTTGATGCGGGCGGCGCAGGACCATCATGCTGAAAGTGCGGTAAGCCAGGCCAATCCAGTCCACCACAAACGACGGCTTCGAATGAGCGCTGCCAGCATGGATCTGGCCATCTGGGCAAAGCCTGTCTGACCCAGGGAGAACAGATCGAGCGAAAGGACAGGTGAACAGCAAAAAGGCCCTGCCGTTTCCGGCAGAGCCTCCTTTGGCTGGTTCGATGGCGCCGGATCAGTCGATCGGAGGGGCGTCCTGGTTGTCGCCGCCATTGGCCCGCGAGAGGAAATCGACCTTGTCGGCAAGGATCTCCGAGCCATACCGCGTCACACCGTCCTGGTCTTCCCACTGCGTGTAGTGGATGCGGCCCTGGACCGAGACCAGCTGGCCTTTCGAGCAGTACTGACCGACGGTCTTGGCGAGGCCGTTGAAGCAGGTCACCCGGTGGAATTCGCTGTCCTTGGCGGTGTAGCCGTTCTCGTCCTTGTAGGTCTTGCCGTCCTTGTCGCGTGCAGGACGATCGGTGACGACGGTGATCCCGGTGACGCTGGTGCCGCCCTTGGTCTCGCGGGTGTCGGGATCGCGGGCGATGCGGCCGGTGAGGATTGCGATATTGGTCATGATGAAATTCCTTCAGTTCCTCAAACCGGAGACCATCTCCGGCTTGCGAACATCCAGAAGAAGCAGGGCATGGGAGGACTGCACCGCAGGCCTGAAGGGCCGAAGGGAAACCTGTTCATGACGAGTGGTGCGGGCAGGCGGCGAAGCCGCCAACACGGCCGGAAAGGAACGGGTTGCGGCTCCTCAGCTGACCTGGTTCAGGACTGTTCGCGAAGAAAGCCGGATGGGTATCGGGTGCGGGTCTGAAGGTGCCAGGACCCTGCTGCAATCAGCTTACCTCATTGCCTTCCGATGCCGCCAGGAGATCCATGAAGTTGCGGGCTGCTTCCCGGTCTTCCTCGTTCTCGAAGGCCACGTCGAGGTCGGGGGCAGACCCGAGCAGGTAGAGCATGGCCCACAGGGCAAAGCGTTTTCCCCGGTCCTGCTCCAGACCGAGATCGACCTGGCATCGCTCGATCCCCGAGGCCAAGGTTTCTGCGCCAGTCGCTCCAGGATCGGCAGTGCCAAAATAGCGGATGAGAAGCGTATCAAGGTCCATCGCACTCTTTTCGGATCATCGGTCGGGCCGCGGCGAGGAAGGCCAGCATTCGTGGCCCGGTCATGCGTCGCTCAATCAGCGGTGGGTTGCTCGCGAAGCCGCCGGGCGCGCTCGACGAAGTGCTCCATCTGGGTGGCGGCATGCAGGGTAAGCGGATGCGGCTTCGCATCGGCACGCGGGGATATGAATTCCGCGATTTCTTCGATTGCTGCAAGCTGATCGGCGCTGGCCTTCGACAGAAGGCCGAGCACCATGTTCTCAAGGGCGATCACCCTGATGCGCAATTGGATGATCTCGGCATCCGAAAGTGGCGGAATATCCCATTTCTCGCAATCGGCAGCGAGCGCTTCCTGCGGCCCGCAGGGCAATGCCCCGCCTTCGTCTTCCCAGCGCGACAGCGCCCCGGCTTTTCCCGTTTCCGACATATGCGGTTCCTTTCATAGCCAACGAGGCGATCGTCTGCACGCTGCTCACATAGCACAAAGCCCTACCGGGATGCGCCTGGCACGGCGACAGCGAAGCCGGGCAAACGGAACCCCGCGCGGGTTGGTCTTCACGCGGGGTTCCTGAACGACCCCTTTGGGGGCACCTGCGACCCGCAGGGCTTCGGGGGGAGGCGGGGCCGTCCTTTCCTGATCTTGCGTTGTTCGTTGCGATTTCTTGCCGAGGATATCTCCTGAATTGCCGAGTTACCGGGAAACGCGTCCGATCACATACCTTCCATGTCGTGATCGGCCATCGAGGACATGTCATGGCCCGCATGGGGATCGGCGGGTTGGGTCGCTTCGCTCGCGGGTTGCGTGCGCGCTGCTGGCGCTGCGGGTGTGGCAGTTGCGCGTGATGCGGGAGAGGCAGCGTGCCGTGAGGCGGGCGTGGCGGCCCCATTTGTCGAAAGAGCGTCCTCCCGAGCGGTCGCTGCCTCATCTTCGGAAGGAGAGGCTGCCGGATCGGCAAGACCCGACCCGGGAGCCGTGCCAGCCACCACTGCAGCTTCGCCCATAGGCGAAACCTCGGTGATCGGTGTGCTCTCCTGCGCCTCGTCGCAAGCAGCAAGAGCGGACATCAAGGGCGCGATCGCGAGAAACCCGATCGCTGCATTCAATCTGGAAGTACGCATGCTCTTCAACTCCTTCAGAGCCAGGAAATACCGAGGTGGTTCGGCCCATGCGCGAGCTCGCCGCCAAGGAAGCCCTGGATGAGAACGAGCGCCGCCATGGAGAATATCGACGCGCGCAACCATGCGCGGCTCTGGCTCGGCCTGCTCGCGAGATAGGCCATCGCAATACCGAGAACGGCGATCAGCATACCGTTCCATCGATGCACCTGCATGACGGTGTCGCCGCCGAACCACAGGCCGGTGTGAATCCATCCGAACAGGACTGCGACCCCCGCGCCGATGGCTCCGCCGTAGACAAGCACGCGTACCGCACTTTCCAGGCCCGCTCCTTTCCGGCGCATCACGAACAATTCGGTGGCCGCAGCCATGAGAAACAAGGCGATCGGGAAATGGATCGTTGCCGGATGCAGCTTCTTCAGTACGGCCATGACGCCGGCTTCGCCCTCATTCGCATGGCCACCGGCCTCGTCATGACCTCCGCCCGCTTCATCGTGCGCGCCGGAGGACTCGCCAGCATCCGCAGTCTCGCCCATCTGCGCCATGGCCGCCTGGTCGTGCACATCGCCATTGGTGGCAGCAGGCGCGGCGCTCGCCTCTTCGCCGTGCTTTTCGTCGCCATGAGCCTGAACGGGTCCGACGAAGAGCAGGCTTGCGGCGAGCAGCGCCAGAAATGAGGGGGCTTTCATGTCTCGTATGTCTTCCGAACCTGCAGTTAAAGTGCGACCTATGTGCCTGATACGCACGGCAGCCGCGTGCCCCTCACATTAATTTGATGGTATTGGCGCGACAGAAGAGCGTCTGCGGGATCAGGTCCGATGCCGGCACGATCGCGATCGTCGAACGCATTCGGCTCCTGGCCCGTTGGGCCTGGCGAACGGGGGTAAGGCGTTCGCCCACGCACATGAGCCCCATGGGCTCAGGCGAGCTTGCTCTTCTTTGCGCGGCGGCGCAGCCTCGGCATCCGGTTCGCCAGCAGGACGAAACCCGACAGGGCTATGATTGTGCCGCCAATGCCGAACAGCAGCAGCCACCAACTGTTGATGCGGTCGCGCTCGGTCCAGTCCATGATGTGGAGGCCCCAGATGAAATCGAACAGGCGCCATGTATCGCTGCGCGCCGCCCCGAGCGTGCCGCTGGCGGCATCGATGTAGATGCGCGTCGAAGCCTCGTCAGCATAGGTGACCTGCCAGGCCGGAAAAGGGCCGCGAAACTCGGTTCCGATGGGGTCATCGACGATCCGTGCGGCCTCGATGGTCGTGCGCGGCCCGGTCCATGCGCGCAAGGCGATGGATTTTGCCGTTGCCGCCGAGATGGGGGAGAGTTTACGCCCAGTCACCGGATCGTGGAGGCTCACGCTACCGTCAACCTTGCGGACCTCGGTCACGGCATCGCCGTCGAGCGAACGTGTCGTTACCGCTGCAAGAGTACCGTCGTTTGCGACCCAGGCCGGGAGCGGGGCATCGGCGGGCAGCGCCTCTTGTTCACGCGAAACGACATGTTCGGAGCGAACTTCTTCCAGGTCGAGAAACGACATGAGGGCGCCGGTTCCCATCCACAAGAGAACCTGGACACCGACGAAAATCGCCAGCCATTTGTGGATCTTGCTGCCGAGCACATGCAGGCGCAGCTTTAGCGACGGCGTTGCCAACCGGTGCTACCTCTTCGAAAGCCGTAATCAGTTGCGCGGCGCGCGCGACGAGGAATGGTACTGGACGATTCTCCACCCGTCCGCATCGTGAGCAAGCACCGATGTCGCCACGCCGTCGCGCTCGATCACCCGGCCATCGCTAAGTTCGATGCGATAGCCATACGTCTCATAGGCATGGGCCATGTGCCCCATCCGGGTGACGGTCAGCGTGGGGTCGGTAAAGGTGAAGCTCACAATCGCGTCGAGCTCGGGGCCCAAATGGTGCTCCATGTAATTGGCAAAGCTTCCTTCGGCCTTGCCATTCTCGAAGATCGCCGAGTCCTCGGCGAAGAGCGCGCGCATTGCCTGCGCGTCGCGCGCTTCAAGAGCGGTGCGATAGGCCTTGAGGGTTTCTTCAGCGCCCGCGACATCGTCCGCCGAAGCGTCCATCGCGTGCATCTGATGGTTCGCATGGGAAGAGTGGTCCATCTGCTGCGCGAAGGCTGGCAGCGGTATCAGCGTGGCAACAAGCGCAGTCGCCGCGATGCGTGTCAAAGTCTTGGTCATGGAAGTTCTATCCTTTTTGAGATTTCAGAACCAGAATCGCACACCGACGACATAATTGGTGACGCTCGGATCCTCTCCGGCGGCCCGCGCAAAATCCGCGCTGTCGCCGATGCGCCATTCCTGGGAAACGCCGACATAGGGCGCGAATTCGCGTGCGAACTCGTAGCGAAGACGCAAACCTGCCTCGATCCGATCGAGCCCGGCACCGATGCCCAGCTCGGGAATGTCCTGCGCAGAAAGCGCGAGTTCGGCCCTGGGCTGGAGGATCAACCGCTGCATGATGCGCTGATCGAGTTCGCCCTCGATACGCGCGGTCACATCGCCCTTGGTGGAGACGAAGGCCGCGGCATCGACCTCGAAGCGGTACGGCATGAGACCCTGGATACCGATAACCGCGTGCGTGCGCTCCGGACCGGTGAGGTCCTGGCGAACACCCGCCTGGAAATCGAAGAAGGGCGCAATGGCGCGACTCCAGAGCGCCTGGACCTCGGCGCCTTCTATGGGTTCGCCAAAGCTGCCCTCACCCTCGGACTTGAACCAGAATTTGTCGATGTCGCCGCCATAATATCCTTGGATGTCCCACAGATATCCATCCTTCCCCTCGCGGGCGCGGTATTCGAGCCGGTCGCCCTGAAACCAGAAGCGCATTCCTCCGTCGGTCTCGCGGACAAGCTCGCGGCGCGCTTCGTTCATGGCTTCCTCGCCCCAGATGGCGACCGCCGCGCGCGCTGGGCCGCTCCCTGCTTCTGGAGGAGGCGGCAGCAGCGGGATATCATCGTCCGAGCCCATCTGCATCGCCGAATGGTCCATGCCCTGCCTGTCCTGCGAAGGCGTCTCCCCATGGTTCATCTGGCTGTGATCCATCTGCCCATGGTCCATCGACGAACTGGCCTCCGCCTGACCCATCTCGCCGTGATTCATCTGCGAATGATCCATCGCGCCTTCGGCGGGCTTGCCCTGCGGCATCGAGCCGTGATCCATTCCTTCATGACTTTCGGGCGATGCCTGTGGACGGGCAGCGTCCACAGGCATTGTCATGCCAGAATGGCCATCCTGAGCGGTCATCGCACCATGATCCATGGTTGAGTGATCCATCTGCGAGCGGTCCATGGCGGCTTCAGGTTGAGCAGCCGGTTCGCATGCTCCATCTGCAACCGGATGCCCCATCGCGCGATGGCGCTCGGCTTCTTCCTCGCACTTCGTCTTCGCGTCAGCCTGCGCCTCGGCGTTTTGCTGCGGCTCCGCCGGCGAATGACCGGCATGCTGCGCCGCCGCGGGGGAGGCGAGAACTGAGCCGGCTGCGACCGATGCGAGCAGGCTGACAATACGAATTTTCATGCTTCGCTCCCGTCGGGATTGGCGACCGTGACGATCTGAAACATCCCGGCATGCATGTGGTAGAGAAGGTGACAGTGGAAGGCCCAGTCGCCCGGCTCGTCCGCCGTCAGGTCGAACTGCGCGCTGCCACCCGGCTGCAGGATTACCGTGTGCTTGAGCGGTTGACGATCGGCCGGCGCGCCATTGACCAGCTCGAAGAAATGACCGTGCAAGTGAATGGGGTGCGCCATCATCGTGTCGTTGACGAGCTTCACGCGCACGCGCTCGTTATAGGCGAAACGGATCGGCTCGTTTGAGACGGCGGAGAACTTCTTGCCGTCGAACGACCACATGTAGCGCTCCATATTGCCGGTCAGATGAATTTCCATTCGCCGGGACGGCGTGCGGCCCTCGCGGTGTGGAGTCAGAGCGCGCAGCTTGCGATAGTCGAGCGTACGATGCGGCACATCGGCGAGACCGATGCCGGGATCGCCCATGCGGTCGACCGGGTTCATCGAGACCATGTCGAGACCGGGCCCGACCTTCACATCGGGCGGCAGAAGCGACGTGTCGCGCATCTGCATCCCCGACATGCCGGCCATGCCTGCCATCTCGGATTGGCCGGACGAACCATGATCCATCCCCGCCATGTCGCCGCCACTTCCGTGGTCCATGCCCGACATGCCGGCATCGCCAGACGAGCCGTGGTCCATGCCGCTCATGCCCATGTCGGCCATGGTCAGAAGCGGCGGATCGCGCAGCGGCGGAATGGCGGCGCGAGCGCCGGGTGCGCTCGCGAGTGTGGCAATACCCATGCCCGAGCGGTCCATCGACTCCGCGACCAGCGTGTAGGCTTGTTGCGCGCCCGGCGTCACGACGACGTCGTATGTCTCGGCCACACCGATCTGGAACTCGTCGACCTCCACCGGCTCGACGTTCTGCCCGTCCGCCTGAACGATGGTCATCGGCAGGCCGGGAATGCGAATATTGAAGAAGGTCATGGCGCCGGCATTGATGAAGCGCAGCCGCACGCGTTCGCCCGGGCGGAAGAGGTATTCCAGATTGTCGAGCGGGCCATGGCCGTTCAGAAGATAGGTATAAGCCGCGCTCGACACGTCGAGGATGTCCGTCGGCATCATGCGCATTTTCGCCCACATCCGGCGATCCTCGCCCGAAAGCGGGTAATCGTCGGTCCAGGTGTTCTGGTTGTAGTTGAAGTAGCCTTCGCCCTTCTTGAGCTTGTCGAAAATCGTGTGGGGCGACATTTCGCTGAATTCGCTCAGCACCACGATATATTCGCGGTCGGCCTGGACCGGATCGGGTCCGGCGGGGTCGACCACGATCGCGCCGTAATGCCCGGCCTGTTCCTGCAGGCCGCTATGCGAGTGCCACCAGTAGGTACCCGACTGGCGAACCGGAAATTCGGCGGTGAAGGTCTCTCCCGGTTTGACGCCGGGAAAGCTCACGCCAGGCACTCCATCGAGCTGAAACGGCACGAGCAGACCGTGCCAGTGGATCGAGGTATCTTCCTCGAGCTGGTTATGGACATTGAGCCGGACGGTCGTGCCTTCCTGCAATCGCAACAGCGGACCGGGGATCGTGCCATTGACGGCGATCGCGCCGCCGCGCCTGTTGCCGGTCGCGAAGGCCGATCGGGCAACGGTGAGGTCGATATTGGGGCCGGATATCTCGTCCAGCCCCTTGCGGGCGTTACCTGCGAGGATGTCCGCGCCCCGTGCCCAGGCAGGCATCGCCCCGGCAAGGCCGAGCAGACCCATTCCTCCTGCTCCGGCTCCGAGAAACTTGCGTCGATTGACGGCGATCATAAAGGGCTCCTGACTTGGCGTTTACCGTTACTTACGCGCGCGCCCAGCCAACCCCTCAAAGTTTTTCGAAGCGCTCCTTCAGCCTGTTGCGCGCGCGATATACGCGGGTTTCGATCGCCTTTTCGGTCGTTCCGAGAAGATCGGCCGCCTCGGCCTGGCTACGCCCCTCGATGGTCACGAGCACAAGCGCTTCGCGCAGCCTTACAGGCATTCGCGCGATCTCGGCCTGAACGAGATTGAGCTCTTCCCTGGAAACGGCCAACGCTTCAGGACCCGGCAAATCGTCGGCGATGGAATGGAGTTCGTCATCACCCGACAGTCCGAAAAAGCCCGCGACCTTGCGCCTGCGCAAACGGTCCCGGCAGCGGTTGAGGACGACGGTTGTCAGATAGGGTCCGATCGGCTTGTCCGGATCAAGCCGATGGCGCGTCAGCCACACCGAGGCCAGGCTGTCCTGAACAACGTCCTCGGCCTGAGAAGGAGAGGAAAGCATGCGTGTCGCGAGCGCGAGAAGCCGACCCGTTTCATACTCGACGAGTTTGCTGAAAGCCCGCTTGCTTCCGGCCCTCGCCTGCGAAACAAGGGCCTCATCCGGATTGTCGCCCGCCCCCGACATGGCGCTTCAGTCGCGTGGGTCGCGGGTCAGGGCGTCGGAGACCTTGCGATCGAACTGGCGTTGCTGCTCGGGTTCGAGAATTTCACGCATGTCGAAGATATGCCGTACCGTTGCTTTCTGCAGATCGCCCATACGCGCATGCACCTCGTCGATCGCGGCCGAAACCTCGGGACCGTACTCGTGCTCATTTTCCATCGCCTGGGCGAGCCGGGCATTGGCTGCGCGCGCCGATCCTTCGAGCCGTGCCCTTTCGACAGCGAAACGGGCCTCGAGCGCATCGAGACGCTGCTCCTGGTCGGCCGTCAGGGTGAGCTCGTCGTGCACGAAATCGTGGAGGCCGGAGCCGGCCTCGTGATTGGCCCAGCGGTCCGCGGCAATCGCGCCGAGGCATCCTGCGAGCGCTGCGAGAAGCACCGCGAGAACGATATGTGTCGTCTTCAAACCTTATTGCTCCACATGGAGGAGTGCCGATGGGGACAGCTGTTCGCCGAGGATAAGACTCTCGCCCAGTGGCGCGGACGACGTGCCATAGCTGCCAGGCCAACCGCTTGTTCCGGCGCCAGCTCCAAGCCCGACGACGAACAGACCGACGAACAGAGCCGTCCGGCGGCGTCGGTCGGCGATTTCGCCAAGCTGTCCGGCGCGCTGCCAAACGCCATCCATGAAGTCCGCGGGGACCTCGTTGGTGGCGGTGGCGGAAAGGGTTCCGAGCACCGCATCAAGAGAGTGATTGTCACGCATCCGAAAAACTCCTGTGGGTTGCACGTGTCCTATACGCGCTCGCCTGCACAATCCCTTAAAGTTCCTTTTTTGAGGGAATGTCCAGCGCCATACGTAATCGAGACGGGTCTGTCAGAATCGGGTCGAACCCGGGATGAATGGGAGCCAACTCGTGAGCAATATCACCGCACCTGAAGATCAGGGCGAATTTACGCCTCTTCTTGGCAAGAGCTTTCTGACGCCGCTTTACGACCGGGCGATCGGTCTGTTCACCCGCGAACATCTCTGGCGCCAAAAGATTGTCGAAGAGCTGCACCTTGTCCCCGGCGACCGGGTGATCGATGTTGGCAGCGGAACCGGCACTCTTCTCAAGGCCTTGATGACGGATTGCCCGGAAGCGGGTCTGATCGGTGTCGAACCCGACCCGGAGGCGCTCGCGCTTGCGCGGCACAAGTTTGGAGCGGGAGCCGATCTCGTGAAATGGCACAATGGCTTTCTCGAAAGCCTCGAGCTGCCCGCGGGGTGGCGGCCGAACAAGATCGTCAGCAGCCTCGTCCTTCACCAGGTTCCCTTGCGCAAGAAGCAGGCAATCCTGGAAATTATCGAAAGCTTGCTCGTGCCAGGCGGAACCGTCTTGATCGCCGATTATATGAAGCAGGAGAGCCCACTCATGCGGAGCCTCTTCCGGGCGACCGTCCAGTCGCTTGACGGCATTAGCGACACGCAGCCCAGCGCCGACGGCGAAGTCGAAAAACTGTTCGCCGAAATCTTCACCGAGCCATGCCTGCTCCACCGGCTCCCGACGGTGACCGGGACGATCTCGCTATGGCGCGGATACAAGAAAGGAATTGCACAATGATCTGGAAAAAGCCTGCCCTGTTCCGGCGATCGGTTAGCGGCGCGGCCTTGCTCGTGCTGGCAGCCTGTTCGAACGTGGCTCAGGCAGCGACCTATACGATGTTTAGGGACCCCGGATGTGGATGCTGTCTCAACTGGGCAGGCCATCTTGAAGATGGGATGAACGCGAAGGTGGCATCGGTCGATAGCAACGACATGGCGGCGATCAAGACAGCGCGCGGCGTACCGGAAGAATTGTGGTCGTGCCACACGATGGAGGTCGATGGATACATCATCGAAGGTCACGTGCCCGCCGAAGCCGTCGCCCGACTTTTGCGCGAGCGGCCCGACGGCGTTGCCGGTCTAGCGGTTCCGGGAATGCCTCTGGGATCGCCCGGCATGGAGGCCGGAAACCGGATCCAGCCCTATGAGGTCATCGCCTTTGGTCCGACCGGACAGAGCGTCTTCGCATCTTATCGGTGATTGTAAGGAACTGACGCCAGTGGCCGCGCGAGAAATAAGGGCGATGTCTCGTTGAAGAACAATCGCGCGAGAATAACACAGAAGCCCGGGACACCGGGACGGGCGCTAAGATGCCTGTCGATCATCCCGCTGGGTCCGGGGCCGGCTGCCCCGACGGTCCCGGACCCTTCCGTTTGCATAATTTTAGGACGCACGAAGTGGGAGAAATGCGATGGTAAAAGGATCAATCAAGAACTCGATATTCGCATGGGGCTGGACGCTCAGCGTGTTCCTGCTTGTCAGCTACCTCCTATGCATTGCCTTCGGAGTCCTCGCACCCGAGCGGTTTCACATGCACCAAGCCTGGGCTCCGTTGCTGCCATGGTTCGAATGGCTGACCCTGTCGGGATTTCTCGCAGGAGCGGTGGGCAGTTTTCTCTACGGCTGGTACATCGCACTCATCGCGGTCCCGCTGCACCGGTTTTTCCAGGCCCGGTTTTCCTGATTTGACGCGCTGAATATTAGGCGCACTCAGCGTGGACTGCCGTGCCTTGACGCGCCGCCATCGGCATCGCTGCAGGAAGAAAGAGCGCGCCGCCGGAAATCGATAGCTCATCGCGATTCCGGGGCCAGCCCAAGGATGGCTCATGCCCCGCCAGAAAATTTTTTGAGGGGTGAGCCGCTTCGCAACGTACTGCTTGTCGTGATGTTTCTCGGACGGGAGGACATCGACAGGGGAAAGACTTGCAGACAGATGGCAACGATCAACATGGGAAGAGTGCTGGATCGATAACGCTGCTTGGCGGTGTCGCAATGGGAACCGGCGTCATGATCGGCGCTGGTATTTTCGCACTGACCGGCCAGATTGCCGAACTGGCTGGACCGCTATTTCCGCTTTCTTTCATAGTCGGCGCCCTGGTCACTTCCCTAGCCGCCTACAGCTACATCAAGATGTCGAACCGCTGGCCCTCCTCTGGCGGCATCGCGATGATTCTTCAGAAGGCCTACGGACCGGGTGTTGTTGCAGCATCGGCATCGCTCCTGATGGCGCTGTCGATGGTCATCAACGAAAGCCTGGTCGCTCGGACCTTCGCGACCTATGCCTTGCGGCCCTTTGGGCTCGAGAGCAGCGGCATTCTGGTTTCCGTCGCAGCGCTTGCGCTCATCGTCTTCGCCTATTTCGTGAATGCGGCAGGCAACAAATCGGTCAGCGGTTTCTCTCTCGTCATGTCGGCGATCAAGATCGGCGGCATCGCCCTGTTCGCGATTGCGGCGATCTGGGCCAGCGGCTTTTCGGGCGGCGCCTTCTCAGAGCCAGTCGCGCTTTCAGGTCTCGACGCGTTGCTCGCGTCGGTCGCCTTCTCGATCCTCGCGTTCAAGGGTTTCACCACCATCACCAACAGCGGCGGCGAAATCATCGATCCGCACCGAAATGTTGGCAGAACCATTATCATTTCGATCACAGTATGCGTGGTCGTCTACCTTCTGGTCGCGGTGGCGGTCGGAGCCAGCCTCGGCACTTCGGAAATAGCCCAAGCACGCGATTACTCGCTTGCGGCAGCTGCGCGCCCCGCGCTCGGAGAGCTTGGGTTCTATTTCACAGTCGCAATCGCGATCGCAGCCACGACCTCGGGTGTCATCGCCAGCGTTTTCGCCGTTTCGCGAATGCTGACGATGCTGACCGAAATGAAGATGATCCCGCATAGCCATTTTGGGATGAAGGGACCGATCCGCAGTCACATGCTGGTCTATACCGTCGTGGTCGCCGGCACGCTCGCGGTCCTGTTCGATCTTTCGCGGATCGCCTCGCTCGGAGCGTTCTTCTATCTCGTAATGGACATGCTCGTGCATTGGGGCGTGCTGCGCGGTTTGCGGGAAGAGATAGGCGCGCGTGCCTGGATCCTCTGGTCGGCGCTCATGGCGGACGGCGTAGTCCTGACAGCTTTTGCCCTCGCCAAGCTTAAAACCGACCCTGCGGTCGTTGCCTATGCGGTCGCAGGTATTGCCGCAGTGTTCGGAGCCGAATGGTTCTATCTACGTCGGAATCCTGCGCTGCGTGAAATGCCCGCCACAGACGATGGAGATCATCGATGATCGCCGCACTAATTCTCGCCATTGCACTTTTCCTGGCCTCGGTCGGCGTGCATCTGTCGATCCTCGGCGCCGGGCATCGCCTGCTCCACGCACCCGGAAATTTCTCCGCCAAGCTTCGGGTCGCGCTTCTCGTCCTGGCATCGCACCTGCTTGTCGCGACGCTCTTCGCTGGCGGTTTCTGGCTGGGCGCGGAGCTGGGCCTCGGCGGGTTCGACAAGACGCCGGCGATGAGTGCGATGGACTATTTCTATTTCTCGCTGATCAACGTGACCACGCTGGGGCTCGGCGACATCTACCCGACCGAGCACCTGCGCGTCATTGCCGGCGTCGAAGCCTTGACCGGCTTCGCGCTCATCAGCTGCTCGGCACAATTGTTCTGGACCATGATGAAGGAAGGAGAAAACGCATGACTGAAAGCTCATCCCACTCGGATAAGGGAGGGGGCGGCAACTACTGGCGGTTTATGGCCATGGTATCGACCTCGACCGTGATCATGTTCTTCCTGATGTACGCCAACAGCTTCGACATGGACGACGTGTTCTGGAGCGAGACGCGCTTCTGGATGATGTTCGTCATGGGCGCGATGATGATGGTGGTCATGCTGCTCTTCATGTGGGGCATGTACAAGGACCGGACCAAGAATTTCATCATCCTGGGTGTCGGAGCCGTCGTTTTCGCACTCGCGCTATGGCTCGTACGCAGCCAGACCACGGTCGACGACACCGAATACATGGCGGCGATGATCCCGCACCACTCGATCGCGATCATGACCAGCGAGAGAGCGAGCCTGAAGGATCCGCGTGTCCGCGAACTTGCTCAGGCCATCATCGTCGCGCAGCGGCGCGAGATCGCCGAGATGAAATATCTCATCCAGGACATCGAGGAGAACGGTCCGCGCACCGAAGAACGCCTGCCCGAGGAGATGCAGCAATGAACAAGATCGCACTTCTGACGCTTGCAGCCCTCCCGCTGGCAGCCTGCAACACCAATACCGCCATCGGCAATGATCGCGAAGCGCAGCTCGATCCTCCGGCAACGGCGGCGCCGATAGAGAGTGCTGCGAGCGCTCTTGCCAATCTCAGCCCCGGCCTCATGTTGCCCGAAACGATGAGCGACGCGGATCTTACCGCGCTGGGAGCCGAGAACACGTGCCAGTTCCGCCTGACCGAGGTCGCGTTCCCGTCGTTCGTCTACGACAACAGCGGTCGCGGGGCGATCAAGATCAATGGCAAACTGATCCCGGTCACGGCAAGCGCTTCGGGTGAGTATGCGGATGGTGAGCTTCGTATCCGTACGCGCCTTCTCGATGACGAGGGAGACGCGGGCCTGCAGATGCAGGAGCTGATCGTCGCCGGACCCCGGATGAAGGACGAGTTCGGGTTCTGGGGTTACACGACCTGTGGCAACAGCGAGGCGTGAAGACGAGCGAGCGGGCGCTAGCGTCCGTCGGTGCCCGCTCCACGATCACGATCAGCCCGGCACGCGCCGCCGAATTCATAATGAGGTACGACCGTGGAAGCTGAACCTGTGACCGATGCAGCCCCCCTTGCGGTCTTCGGTGCCGGAGGAAAGACCGGCACGGAAATATTGCGCCATGCGGTCCGCAAGGGCATCGCGGTACGAGCGTTCGAACACACCCTGCCCGAACCATCGGACAGGGTCGACAATGTCGAGTATTTCCAGTGCGACGTTCTCAATGACGACTTCAGCAGCGAGCTTGAAGGTTGTCGTGCGGTCATTTCCGCACTCGGTATAGGGTTTAGTCCATCTACGGCGATCGATCCGCCTCCGCTTTATACGGAGGGAACCCGCAAGCTGGTGGAAGCGATGTCGACGACCGGCATTTCCCGGATCGTCGTGATATCGGCGGCGTTTGTAGAGCCGCAGCCCAGCGTTCCTGCATGGTTCGAGCTCACGGCAAGACCAGCCTTGCACAATATTCTCGAACAGATGCGCGCCATGGAAGATCTTCTGGAGCGCGCGAAAGGCCTGAATTGGACGTCTGCGCGACCGGGCTGGCTCCTCGACGAACCCTATACGGGTGAAGCCGTCATTACCGACGAGCGTCTTGCCGAGGGTTGCTTTCGTTGCCGGCACGCCGACCTCGCGGCAGCCATGCTCGAATTCGTCTGTGAGAACACCTGGGTCAACGCCAAGCCCGCTATCGCCCGGCCAGAAGCAGACCGCTTCGAGAACGTCTCGGCACTCAAAGCCGAACTCGGGATCGACTAGATCGACGCGGTCTCACGGAAACACTCCAACAACGAGGCAAAACATGCTGCTCGAGAAGATAAAGACCCCCGGCCTCTCCCACCTTTCCTATCTGATTGGTTCGCAGGGCAAGGCAGCGGTCATCGATCCGCGCCGGGACTGCGAGATTTATGTCGAGCGTGCCCGCGCCGAAGGGCTGGAGATCACGCATATCTTCGAAACGCACAGGAATGAGGATCTCATCACGGGATCGCCGGTATTGGCCAAAATGACCGGTGCCCGCGTTCTGCACGGTCCAAACCCTGCGGACGAGATTGTTTTCGCCGACACCGCGCGAGAGGGCGACGTTTTCGAGATCGGGAAGTTGCGGATTTCGGTGCTCGAAACTCCCGGTCACACCGACGATCATCTCGCCTTCGTCCTCCATGACGACGATTTTCCCGAAGGACCGATCGGCGTGTTCACCGGCGATGCGCTCTTCGTTGGCGACGTCGGACGCACCGATTTCTATCCCGAGCGCGCGCGGGAGGTCGCGGGCCTCCTGTACGATTCACTGCAGAAGATTTGCGGTCTGGGTGACCAGACGATCATTTACCCCGCGCATGGAGCAGGCTCGGTCTGCGGTTCGGGAATGGCGGACCGGGAATTCTCGACCATAGGCCACGAACGTCGCAACAATCCGAAGCTCCAGATCGCCCATCGCGAGGAATTTATCGAGGCCAAGCTCGCCGAGCATCATTACCAGCCGCCCTACTTCAGACTGATGGAACGCCTGAACGTCGAGGGAACATCTCCTGCGCCACGGATCTTGCGACCAAAACGTCTCAAACTCCCCGACATTCGCGAAATCGACGCCGATCATGTCGTCGACGTGCGGGATCCGCTTGCATACGCAAGCGGGCATCTGCCTGGTTCGATATGCCTTCCGGTCGGCATGATCTCGGCGTTTGCGGGCTGGTTCATCAGGGAGGGTGAAACAATCGCCCTCGTCGGATCGGCGGAAGACCAGCTGGCTTCGGCCATGACACACCTTGTGAGGATCGGGCTCGACTCGATCGACGGCGGCTATGTCGGTATCGTCCCGGCTGCAGCGCAAGGAATGGACATGGCGAACCTTCCGATGATCGGGACGAGCGAGGTTCAGGATCGTCTCGAGCGCAAGCGCGACAACTGGACCTTGCTTGACGTGCGTGACCTCGATGAGCGGCGCAGCAGCGCGATCGAGGGATCGGAACACATCTACGTGGGCGAACTCAATTCCCGCTTCGCCGAGCTCGATCGCGAACGCGCCTATTCCGTCATGTGTGCCAGTGGCATGCGTGCGAGTGTGGCGGCGGGCTGGCTGCAAAGCAAAGGATTCGAAAAGCTCGATATATATCTGGGCTCGATGGGTGCCTGGCAGCACGCGTCGTGATGAACCATCGCACCCGATGCGAGGTCCTTGTCTTGCTCTGCGGGAAGCTTTACGCTTTTATTATGCGAGACTTGCGCACCCTTGGACTGCTTTTGATCGCTTGCGGGCTGTTCGTTCAATCGGCAGCGCATGCTTCTGCCGTGCCTCAGTCCCTCGGAGCAGGCACGCCAGCCTGCGCCGAGATGGAGATGATGGCGGGCGCAGCTTCCATGGACGATCATGACGGCGTGCCTTGCAAGAACCTTCGGCTGGATTGTCTCGTGGCATTCGGCTGCATCCCGCCCCTCGTTCCAGGGGGTGATGCGACCCTGGTCGGTGAAATACCGGCGCAGGCTTCTCAGTTCAGCAGATTAGTCTCCAATTCGCTCGCAGCCACAGGACTAGGGCCAGAGCCGCCACCTCCGCAACTTCCGGCATGACCCGTGTGCAGGCTCAAGCCTGCGCGCTCCTGCCTCTGGATGAACGGCCTGCGCTCGACGCGGGCCGGTGATCCGGAACGCGTGTCTGACGCGCTCCTTTTGCGGATGAACGATCATGAAACGAATAAGCTGGACCGCGCTTCCGGTCCTGCTGGCCCTCGCGCCGGCGAGTAATGCCCAGTCGGTGGGCTATGAGGAAGCTTTGCGAGCAGCAACGAGCGACCAGCCCCAGGTTCGAACAAGCGAGCTAAGACTGGAAGCCCGGCGGGAGATCGCCGATGCTGCCGATGAGTTGCCTGACCCGCGCCTTCGTGCGGGCGTCCAGAACCTACCGGTAGGCGGGCCGGCAGCGTTCGAGCTGGGTCGCCAGCTTCCGACGCAGATCCAGATCGGTATCGAACAGGAAATTCCCAATCTCGCGAAACGTCGGGCCCGGTTCGGAATGGCGGACGCCGACATCGACCTTGCCGCAGCACAGTTGCGTCAAACCCGTTACAGGGTGCGTGTCGGAGCAGGAATGGCATGGATTTCGTTGGCTTATGCCCAACAGGCTCTGACCGTCGCCGACGATGCACTTACTGAAATCGAGGGGCTCGTACCACTCGCCCGCAGTTCTGTCTCCGCCGGTTCGGCCAGACCCGCCGAAAGTCTCGAAATACGCCGTGCCGTGCTCGAGGTCGAAGATATGCGGACCAAGATTGAAGCCGACCGAGAGGCCGCGCAAGCCATGCTGTCGCGCTATACCGCTCTGACGAACGCTATCGCGACCGGAACCACGCCTTCGCCCGATCTCGATCCCGAAGGTTTGCGGGCAAGTTTGCAAAGCAATCCGGAACTTGTCGTGGCGCTTGCGCAGGTTCGTCAAGCGGAAGCGCGAAGTGATCTTGCCCGATCGGAAAGGCGTCCGGATTTCGGCGTCAATGTGAGCTATGGAAGGCGCGATCCCGACTTTGGCGATGTCGTCTCGGTGATGGGTTCGATCACGCTCCCGATTTTCGCCGACCGGCGCCAAAACCCGCGTGTAGCCGCCGCCGACGCCGAGGCGGCGGCGGCGCAGTCGGCCAGAGCAGACCGGCTCCGTGAACTCGAAGCCCAGTTCGAGACCGATCTCGCCGCATGGCGCAGCGCTTATCGACAATGGCAGCGCGCGACGGACGAACTGCTCCCTCTTGCCGAAAGCCGCGTGGACCTCGAACGCGCGAGCTTTGCCGCAGGCCGCGCGGATCTGCTCGACATCATCGACGCCATCAAAACGCTCGCCATGCTGCGGGTGGAAATTCTGCAACGCGAAGAGGCGTCCGTCGAGGCCGCCGCGAACCTGCGACTGACTTATGGGGAGTATGGCCGATGAGACCCGCAATGGGAGCCGCGTGGGACAGGCTGTCGCCGCGCCAGAAATCCTGGATGATGGCAGGCACGGTCGCGCTCATCAGTCTTGCCGCCGGCTATGGTCTCTCGCAGCTCGGCGAAGGCCAGGGTGGTGCAAGCGACGCGGGCGGCAGTGCGACCGAATGCGAGGAGGTCCTTTACTGGTACGACCCGATGGTGCCGGGGCAGCACTTCGACGAGCCGGGCAAGTCGCCCTTCATGGATATGCATCTGGTGCCCAAGTGCGCGGGCGAGGAGGCCACTGCAGGCGTCAGGATAGATCCCGGCCTGGTGCAGAATTTCGGCATCCGCACCACTGAAGCCGAGTACGGCGTCCTCGAGCCGGAAATAACCGTCACAGGCGTTCTGGCCTACAATGAACGCGACGTCGCGATCGTCCAGCCACGTGCCGGAGGCTATGTCCAAAGAACCTACGGCCGCGCGCCCGACGATGTCGTTGGACGGGGCGCGCCGCTCGCGGATATCCTGGTTCCCGAATGGGGCGGAGCGCAGCAGGAGTATCTGGCCGTCCTGAACAGCGGTGATGAAGAACTTGCGCAGGCCATGCGCGAACGCATGCGCCTTTTGGGCATGCCTCCAGGCCTGATCTCATCGGTAGGGCGCAATGGACGTCCGCAGTCCACGATCACCGTTACCGCGCCGATTGGAGGTGCCATCACATCGCTCGGCGTGCGTCCGGGAATGACAGTCATGGCCGGACAGACGCTCGCCGAGATAACCGGTTTCTCACCGATCTGGCTCGAAGCCGCGGTGCCTGAAAGGCAGGCGGCGACTGTCCGCGTCGGGCAACCTGTCAGCGCGACGCTGACCGCATTCCCCGAGGAACGCTTCTCCGGGCCCATCATCGCTATCCTGCCGAGCGCGCAGGATGCAAGCCGTACGATCACCGTTCGTGCGCAACTGCCCAATGCATCCGGGCGCCTCAAGCCGGGCATGTTCGCACAGGTCTCGCTGACCCCGGACACACGCCGCGCGCTGCTGGTACCGTCCGAAGCGGTTATCAGGACCGGACGTCGAACCATCGTGATGGTGAAGCAGGACGAGGGCGGTTTCATGCCCGCCGAGGTCCGGATCGGCCGCGAAGCGGGTGGAAGGACCGAAGTGCTGGCCGGTCTGTCGGCAGGCGACCAGGTCGTGACATCGGGTCAGTTCCTGCTCGATTCCGAAGCAAGCCTCACCGGACTGGACGTCCGTCCGATAGATCAGGCAGATGACGCTTCCACCGGCGGCGAGGACGCATCAGCGACCTTCGGTGCCACCGGCACGATCCAGTCGATCGCCAATGGTTCGGTGACGCTGCGGCATGGTCCTGTGCCCCGGCTCGATTGGCCCGCGATGACCATGACCTTCCGCACGAAGAGCGCGGCGCAAATGCGCGGGCTCGAGACGGGAGACAGGGTGCGCTTCACCTTCACCCAGCAGGATGCCGGCCCCCGGATCGAGTCTATCACGAGGGCCGGACAATGATTGCTCGGATAATCGATGCCTCGATCGCCAACCGCCTGTTTATCGTTCTCGCCGCCGTCGCGGTAACGCTGGCCGGTTTCTGGGCGGTGCGCACGACGCCGGTCGACGCGTTGCCCGATCTGTCCGATGTGCAGGTTGTGGTCCGGTCAAACTATCCGGGTCAGGCCCCCCGGATCGTCGAGGAACAGGTCACCTATCCCCTGGCAACGACCATGCTCTCGGTGCCGGGGGCGAAAACCGTCCGTGGCTATTCGATGTTCGGTGACAGCTATGTCTATATCATCTTCGAGGACGGTACCGACCTCTACTGGGCACGCTCGCGCGTGCTCGAATATCTCAACCAGGTGCAGAACCGCCTGCCCGATGGCGTCACGAGCACGCTTGGGCCCGATGCAACCGGTGTGGGGTGGATCTACGAATATGCGCTCGTCGACCGGACCGGCGGGCACGACCTTGCCGGACTGCGCAGCCTGCAGGACTGGTTCCTGCGCTACGAGCTCAAGACGATTCCCGGCATTGCCGAGGTCGCCAGCGTCGGCGGAATGGTCAAGCAATACCAGGTCGTGCTGGAACCTTACCGGATGGCATCGCTCGGCGTGACTCACGCCGAGATCGTGAGCGCAATCCAGGCCGCCAACCAGGAAGCGGGCGGCTCGATCGTCGAGATGGGCGAAGCCGAATATATGGTCCGCGCCTCGGGCTATCTCGGCGACCTCGAGGATTTTCGGCAGATTCCACTACGCACTGCGAGCGGCGGCATTCCGGTCACGCTTGGCGACGTAGCGACAATCCAGGTAGGCCCCGAGCTGCGCCGTGGCATCGCCGAGCTCAATGGCGAAGGCGAGGTTGCCGGGGGCATCATCGTTCTGCGCCAGGGCGCGGATGCGCGAAGCGCGATCCAAGCCGTGGAACTCAAACTCGACGACTTGCAGGCAAGCCTTCCCGAAGGCGTCGAGATCGTCACGACCTACGATCGCTCTCAGCTCATCGATGCGTCTATAGAGAACCTCACCACGAAGCTCATCGAAGAGTTTATCGTCGTGGCGCTCGTATGCGCGCTGTTCCTCTGGCACGCGCGTTCGGCACTTGTCGCCATCATCACCCTGCCTTTGGGCGTGCTCGCGGCCTTCATCGTGATGCGCATCCAGGGCGTCAATGCCAACATCATGTCGCTGGGTGGAATAGCCATCGCGGTCGGTGCGATGGTCGATGCCGCCGTCGTCATGATTGAGAACGCGCACAAGCATCTCGAGCGATGGGAACACGAGAATCCCGATACCGCGCTCGCGGTGAAGGAACGCTGGCGGATCATCGCCGATGCATCGAAGGAAGTGGGACCGGCGTTGTTCTTCAGTCTGCTGATCATTACGCTGTCGTTCCTACCGGTCTTCACCCTGCAGGCGCAGGAAGGGCGGTTGTTCGCTCCGCTCGCTTTCACCAAGACCTATGCCATGGCGGCCGCGGCCATTCTGTCGGTAACGCTGGTGCCGGTAATGATGGGATGGCTGATCCGTGGGAAGATCCCTTCGGAGGATTCCAATTTTC
Source organism: Citromicrobium bathyomarinum (assembly GCF_021021475.1). GTDB lineage: Bacteria > Pseudomonadota > Alphaproteobacteria > Sphingomonadales > Sphingomonadaceae > Alteriqipengyuania > Alteriqipengyuania bathyomarina. Next base: position 1,322,569 of record NZ_JAINWL010000001.1, read on the forward strand.
TCAACCGCTGGCTGACGAAAATCTATCGTCCGGGGCTCGACTGGGTCATGCGGCGCCCAAAGGCAACGCTGGTGATCGCGGCGCTGATCTTCCTGACCACCGCGATCCCCTTCACCCGGCTTGGCGGCGAGTTCCTCCCGCCGCTCGATGAAGGCGATTTGCTTTATATGCCGAGCGCGCTGCCCGGCCTTTCCCCCGGCGAGGCTTCGGCGCTGCTGCAGCGCACCGATCGCCTGATCAAGTCGGTCCCCGAGGTGGAAACGGTGTTCGGCAAGGCGGGGCGCGCCGATACAGCGACGGATCCGGCTCCCCTGACGATGTTCGAAACGACGATCCGCTTCAAGCCGCGCGAGGAGTGGCGCGAGGGAATGACACCCGATCTGCTGGTCGAGGAACTTGACCGGGTCGTTCAGGTGCCGGGCCTCGCCAATGTCTGGGTGCCGCCGATCCGCAACCGGATCGACATGCTCGCGACCGGGATCAAGAGCCCGATCGGGGTCAAGGTTTCAGGCGACGATCTCGATCAACTCGAACGCGTTGCACTCGATGTGGAGCGTATCGCCAAGACCGTGCCTGGCGTGAGTTCCGCCCTGGCGGAGCGCCTGTCGGGCGGTCGCTATGTCGATGTCGATATCGACCGGATGGCGGCCGCGCGATACGGGCTCAACATTGCCGACATCCAGCAGATCGTCTCTGGTGCAGTTGGCGGTGCCAATGTCGCACGGACCGTCGAGGGGCTGGCGCGCTATCCGATCAATGTGCGCTATCCCCGCGAAATCAGGGACAGCGTCGAGGAACTCAGGGCCTTGCCGGTTCTGACGCCGTCCGGCCAACAGATCACGCTTGGCACTGTCGCCCGTATCGCCGTCAGCGACGGTCCGCCCATGCTCAAGAGCGAACAGGGCCGACTGACCAGCTACATCTACGTCGACGTCCGGGGCCGCGATCTTACTTCGGTGGTCGCCGATCTGCAGGAGGTCGTCGCCGCGGGTGTCGATCTTCCTGCCGGCGTCAGCCTGTCCTATGCGGGCCAGTTCGAATATCTGACGCGCGCCTATGAGCGACTGAAGGTCGTGGTTCCCGCGACGCTTGCGATCATTTTCCTGCTGCTCTATCTCATTTTCCGGCGCTGGGACGAAGCCTTGCTGATCATGGGCACGCTGCCCTTCGCGCTGACGGGCGGATACTGGTTGCTCTATCTGATGGGCTACAACCAGTCGGTGGCGACTGCGGTCGGTTTCATCGCGCTTGCCGGCGTCTCCGCCGAATTCGGCGTAGTGATGCTGATTTACCTGAAAGCCGCACTGGAGCGGCGACGCGGTGATCTGAGCGCCGAAGAAGTAGACGAGGCCATCCGGGAAGGCGCGCTCCTGCGCGTGCGGCCCAAGGCGATGACCGTCGCAGTCATCCTTGCGGGTCTCTTTCCGATCCTGATCGGCACCGGCGCGGGCTCGGAAGTCATGAGCCGCATCGCCGCGCCGATGGTTGGCGGCATGATCACCGCCCCGCTCCTGTCCATGTTCCTGCTTCCCGCCGCCTATCTGTTGTTGCGGCGCCCCCGTCCGGAAAAACCGGCCAACCCTCAAGGAGAAGAAGAGTGCGTACCCCAACCTACATGATCCTGCTCGCGGCACCGCTGGCGCTTGCAGCCTGCGACGCTGCAGACGACAGCTCAGAGACCATGATGTCAGACGACATGGCGAACTCGGACAGCATGCCCATGTCAGGCGAAATGCCGATGGCGGAGGAGACCGGCGGCGAGCAGAGCGCCAGCGCGGAGGGAACGGTTACAGCCATCGATTCCGAGGCGGGCACGGTGACCATCGAGCATGGTCCGGTCGAAAGTATCGGATGGCCCGCGATGACCATGACCTTCGAAGCCGACGCGCAAATCCTCGAACAGGTCAGTGTCGGTGAGGGAATAGCCTTTGAATTTCGTACTGGAACCGAAGGCAGCGTCGTTACCTCGGTAACGCCGCGATAGGACGGTGGGTGGGAGGCGCTCGGTTGCGCCGGTGCCTCCCACGCAAAAACAGGTGAATATGCCAGGTATCGACAGGCCCGACTTTAAGGATCGCCGCGACTTCATCAAGAGCGCCGGCCTCGCGGCGACGGGTTTCGCCGCGCTGCCGCTGCTGGGTTGCGGTACGCAAAGCAGGATGTCGCTCGATCAGGGAGGCGAAAGCAATCCTCTTGCCATACCTCGGCTACAGGCAGGAACGATCGAACGGGGCGAGCGTGTCTTTCGCCTGTCCCTGACACCGGGCGAGAAAGAATTCGTGCCCGGCACGGCGTCACCGACGATCGGTATCGACGCATCCTATCTCGGCCCGACCCTCGAAATGCGCCGCGGCGAACAGGTTCGCTTTCACATCGACAACAAGCTTGCCGAAGATGCGACCGTTCACTGGCATGGTTTCGAACTTCCCGCCACAGCGGATGGCGGGCCGCACCAGCTCATACGGCCCGGTGAGCGCTGGAGCCCGTCCTTCGAAATACGCCAGCGCGCTTCGTTATACTGGTATCATTCGCATCTGCATCGCCGGGCCGGACCACAGGTCTATGCCGGACTTGCTGCCCCGATCTACGTGCGCGACGAGGAAGAGGATCGCCTCGATCTGCCGAGCCGGTACGGTGTAGATGACATACCGCTCGTCGTGCAGGATCGCGTGATCGACGGCGCGGGCCGCCTTGTTTACCCGCTCGATATGCACTCGCGGATGATGGGGGTGATGGGTGAGCGCATCTATGTGAACGGAACGGCCAATGCCGTTTTCGAGGCCGCCGCCGGTCCGCTGCGCCTGCGGCTTCTCAATGGATCGAATGCGCGGTTCTACACCTTCTCGCTCGAAGGTGATCGTCCGATGCAACTCATCGCAAGCGATGGCGGCCTGCTCGCCGCGCCAAGCGAGGTTCGCAGTCTTACCCTTGCCCCAGGCGAACGCGCACAAGTGATCGTCGATCTTTCCGAAGGGCGCCCGCTCCGGCTGATTGCCAGCAGCCCTGCTAACGCCATGGGCATGATGGGCGGGCAAGGCGGGGGTATGATGGGCGGCGGAATGATGGGAAACCGGGCCGATCGCGAGAGGCAGGGACGCACGTTTTCGATCCTCGATATGCGCCCCTCAGGCGCGTCAACTCCAGTAATGCTCCCGCCCACTCTGGCCGCGCTTGCTGCGCCAGACCCCTCACTCGCCGTTCGCAGCCGCCGTTTCGTGCTCGATATGGGCATGATGGGCCGGGGCATGTCGATCAACGGCGAAACCATGGACATGGACGTCATCAATCAGCGCGTACCGGTGGGTCAGTGGGAAATATGGGAAATCGCCAACGCATCGATGATGGCCCATCCCTTTCATATTCATAACGTGCAGTTCCGCTTGCTCGACCGGGACGGTCGGCCTCCGCGGGCGGAAGAGGCGGGCTTCAAGGACACCGTAATCGTCAACCCGCGTGAACAGGTCAGGCTGCTGTTGCGGTTCGAAGAAAATACCGATCCCGACACTCCCTACATGTATCACTGCCATATCCTCGAGCACGAGGACGCAGGCATGATGGGGCAGTTCGTGGTGATGGCCAATTAGGGGAGAACGACAGATGAGCGATGGGCACAATGCAATCGAGGGTATGGCGACCGACCCCGTTTGCGGAATGAGCGTGAAGATGGACGGCGCCCGCTTCGTCGATCGACACGAGGGTGGCGACCATTACTTCTGCTCCTCGCGCTGCCTCGACAAGTTCCGCGCGGATCCGGAGATGTATCTTTCGAAGGCGCACCTCGATGCTGTCGAGGATGTCCCGGAAGGTACCATATACACCTGTCCGATGCATCCGGAGATCCGGCAGCCGGGGCCGGGCTCTTGCCCGATATGCGGGATGGCCCTCGAACCCGAAACGGTCACTCTGAACGAGGGCCCCGATCCCGAACTCGTCGACATGCGGCGAAGGTTCTGGTGGAGCGCGCTCTTCACGCTGCCGCTCTTCGCCTATGCGATGGGCGACATGATCCCGTCGCGACCGTTCGATCAGGTCATCGAACCCGCTATCGCGCAGTGGCTGCAGCTCCTGCTGGCAACTCCGGTGGTGCTTTGGGGCGGCTGGCCCTTCTTCACCCGCGCGCTGCAATCGGTCCGGACCATGAACCTCAACATGTTCACCCTGATCGGCTTCGGCGTCGCCATCGCCTATCTGTTCAGCCTTGTGGCAACCCTCGCCCCGGACATCTTTCCCGAGGCATTCCGCGATCATGCGGGCCGGGTCGGCGTCTATTACGAGGCCGCAGCGGTTATCACGACCCTCGTGCTGCTCGGGCAGGTGCTCGAGCTCAAGGCGCGCGGATCGACATCGAGCGCCTTGCGAGCGCTTCTCGAACTCGCACCCCCGACCGCGATGAAGATCTTCGGTCGCGGGGACGAGCGCGAAGTACCGCTCGATGAATTGACGTCGGGGGACCTGCTGCGCGTGCGTCCGGGCGACAAGGTCCCCGTCGATGGCACGCTCGAGGATGGAAGCAGTGCCATCGACGAATCCATGATCAGTGGCGAACCCATTCCCGTCAAGAAAAGCGCGGGCGATCCCGTGATCGGGGGCACCGTAAACCAGACCGGCAGCTTCACCATGCGCGCGACGCAGGTCGGCGCGGACACCATGCTCTCGAAGATCGTGCAGATGGTCGCGGAGGCCCAGCGCAGCCGGGCACCGATCCAGCGGCTCGCCGACCAGGTCACCGGATGGTTCGTACCCATCGTCGTCCTTGTCGCTATCGTGAGTTTTGTCGTCTGGGCCATCTGGGGACCGGCACCGGCCCTTGCCTACGCGCTCGTCAACGCGGTCGCCGTTCTGATCATCGCGTGTCCCTGCGCGCTCGGACTGGCGACGCCGATGTCGATCATGACCGGTACCGGCAAGGGCGCGCAGCACGGGATCCTGATCAAGAACGCCGAAGCGCTCGAAACGCTGGAAAAGATCGATACGCTGGTCGTCGACAAGACCGGAACGCTGACCCGGGGCAAGCCTGATCTTGTCGACGTAAAACCGCAGCCAAATTTCGACGAGCAGGAATTGCTGAGCCTTGTCGCTGCCGTTGAGAGAGGAAGCGAGCATCCGCTCGCCCACGCGATCGTGGAAGGGGCTCAAAACAGGGGCGCTGCCATTCTCGACGCTTCCGATATCGAATCCGTGACCGGCGAAGGTATCCAGGCAAATGTCGACAAGCGCCTGGTCGCGATCGGGAATGAAAAGATGATGGAGCGTATAGGGGCGCTCGAAGAAGGCTGGCGGTCAACGGCGGACGAAGGCCGAAGCCTCGGACAGACGGTGATGTTCGTGGCCGTGGACGGGGCACCGGCAGGCCTTATCGCGGTCGCCGATCCGATCAAGGCAACCAGCCGCACCGCTATTGCCGCGTTGCATGAGCGCGGCATCAAGATCGTGATGCTTACCGGCGACAGCGAAGCCACCGCGCGTGCGGTAGCAAGCCAGGTCGGTATCGACGAAGTCGAAGCGAACGTCTCGCCCGAGGACAAACATCGCAAGATCGAGCAGTTGAAGAGCGATGGTCGCCGGGTCGCTATGGCCGGCGACGGCATAAACGACGCACCCGCGCTTGCCGCTTCGCATGTCGGCATCGCGATGGGAACGGGTACCGATGTCGCGATCGAAAGCGCGGGCGTGACATTGGTGCGCGGCGACCTCGTCGGCGTTGTTCAGGCGCTCGTCCTGTCTCGGGCCACTATGCGCAACATCAGGCAGAACCTGTTCTTTGCCTTTGCGTATAATGCGCTCGGCATACCGGTCGCAGCAGGTGTCCTCTATCCATGGACCGGGTTGCTTTTGAACCCGATGATCGCGGCCGCAGCGATGAGCCTGTCTTCGGTATCGGTGATCGGCAACGCCCTGCGCCTGCGCGGCCTCGCTCTTCCCAAATTCGATACCTGAGCGATGGGGACGGGACGGAGATCGCAGGAGTGACGAATCAGACGATGCAGGATCAGGACCAAATCTCTGAGGAATCGCGCGAATGGCGCGGTGCTCATCCAGCCCTCTGGATCGCGATATTCGGAATTCTCATCGCTTTCGCCTGGGAGATGCTCCAGCTTCCTTTCTACCAGTCGGGAGGTCTGTCGCCTGCCGAGGCAGCACGTCGCTGCGGCCTGGCCTCGTTCGGCGATGCCGGGATCATGGTGGCCGCTTATCTCGGCGCCTCTGTCGGCAGTGGTAAAACGCCGTGGCTCGTAGACTGGCCGATCTCGCGTTTTGTCGTGTTCCTGGGAATCGGCCTGGCCATTACTGCCATGGTCGAAGTGCTGGCTGTCGGTGCCGACTGGGGGTGGTCCTATAGTGCAATCATGCCGCTGGTGCCCGGAACCAAAATCGGTCTCATACCGATCGCGATGTGGGTCGCGGTTCCCACAGCCTCCTTGTGGCTCGCGCGCCGTCTCGGCACCGGACCCCGCTGATCGCAAACCGGGATCACCTATCCCTCGACAGCTGCCGGCTGCGGTCCCGATGGTGATCGACTTATCCGAAATCCGGCAATCAGAGCGAGCAGCGTGAGCAATTGCGCGCCGATCGTCTCGACAGTCGGGAAGAAGCCGAGTTCGGCGAGGCGCGGCAAGCCGGCAATGAAAGTGGCGGAAAGAACTCCGGCCTCCTGGAAAGCGCCCACGCCCTTGCCCGCGAGAATGACCGCAAGGATCGCAATCAGGATAGCACTATAGCGGAAGAACTGGGTGATCGGCAGTTTGCGGCTGTAGCGCAGCATGGCCCAAGCAATGAGCGCCAGCAGCGCTACTGCGGACAAGGCACCTGCCAGTATGATGCCGCTGCTCTGCGGGTTCCACAGGGCAGCGTAGAACAGGATAGTCTCGAACGCTTCCCGGTAGACGACCACGAAGGCGAGACCGAAGAGAAACCATGCCGATCCGCGCGAGAGCGCCTTGCCCATTTTTTCCTGGATATAGCGCCGCCATTCCTCGGCCTGGGATTTGCCGTGCATCCAGATGCCGACCGATACGAGAATGACAGCCGCAAGCAGCGCGCCGATACCTTCGGTCATTTCGCGGCTCGCACCGCTGATGCTCACGAAGTAGGTTGCTACGACCCAAGTGGCGACACCTGCAAGAAGAGCGGCGATCCACCCACCATGGACATAAGGCAATACCTCGGAGCGCTGCGACTTTTTCACAAAGGCGATCATGGCGATCACAACCAGAAGTGCTTCGATCCCCTCGCGCAGCAGGATGGTGAACGCCCCGAGAAAGGTCGAGATTTCGCTGGCCGCCTCAGGAGCCAACGCTTCCTCGGCTCTTGCCAGCAGACTATCGATGCGAGCCCTTAGTTGCTGTAGTTCGGATGGATTCGCACCGGACTCTATTCCGGCCCGGAATTGCCCGAGCGCCTGTTCTACCTCCCGCATCAAACCGCCATCGCGCGTTGCCAGGAGGGCCTCCAGGGGTTCAAACCCGTCGAGATAGGCAGACAGGGCAAGCTGCCGCGCTTCCTCTCGGTTGCCAGCCCGATAAGCTGACAGGCTGCGATCGAGCGTATCGCGAACGAAGGCGAGCGAACCTGCGTCATTTGCCTGTCCCACCGCATCGGGATTGGCGCGAAGATAGGCCATGACGGCGAGCGCACGGTCCTCGCCGATCTGCTCGGCCAGACTTTCCGGTGTGAGCGCGGCGAGCGTCTCGAGATCGGGGACAAGCTGGCGTATGCCATCATCTTCCCGCCAAATACGCTCGCCCTTGGCCACATCTTCAAAAGCAATGCTGCCGGCATGGAATGCAAGCGCCCAGCGATCCTCGTCGGACAGCGATGCGAAGCTGGCCATGGACGTTCCTTCCAGCCCTTGCGTGATGACCTGGTAAAGCCCGAACGCACTGCGCTGCCGCGCCCGGTCGATATCGGTGAAGTCGATCGGCGGGGGATCAAGTGCCTGCATTGCGGCCGGTGGCGCACTTCCGGCGGCGCCGTGACACGAGGCGCAGTTCTGCGCGAAGAGAGTGCGGGCGCGGTCAAGGTCGGGCGCTTGCGAAGGGGCAAGCGGAACCGGGTAGGCTGTCAGCAACGAGGCTGCCAGCGCGCGCGCTAAGCGCCCAACTCGCTCGGCGGGTTCCTTATTGGCGATCAGAGCTCGCAGCTGGTCCGATCGGCGGATGAGTGCTTGATTGTCTTTAGTATCCGGCAATGCAGCGATCTGCCGCGCCACGACATCGGAAAACTCCACCATTTCGCGATATTCGAATTCGTCGGCAACACGTCCCTCGGAAACGGCGGAGGCGTAGTCGACCGCGATATAATCGAGCAGACGCCAGGTGGTTCGCACGTCGGGTTCTTCCGCGTTCGCGGTGACGGACAGACACAGCGCAAGCGCCAGCAGAATGAGCCGCAGTGCCGGATGGACGGTGGCGGAGACGATGCGATGCATGAGGGGTCTCTATATCTGTTGCAATTAATTCGCAATAGCAGGGTGTAGACGGAAATGTATTTCCTCCAACCCCCGATCGCGGGGATATTCTGGAGTTTAGGTAGAGCGCAGTTCGCCGCGTGCCTGATTGAAGACTTCGGCACTTCCCCACACCGCCAGTCCTGCCATGATGCTCGCCACAACCAGATCGGGCCACGCACGGCCGGTGCCGAAAACGCCAATCGCTGCCGCCAGCACGGCGATATTACCGATCGCGTCGTTGCGCGAACAGATCCACACCGAGCGCATGTTCGCATCGCCCGAGCGATACCGGAACAGCATCGCGGCGACGGCGAGATTTACCGCCAGAGCAAGAGAACCGATGGCGCCCATCGTTCCCGGGTCGGGCGACGCCCCGACAAAGAAACCCCAGATGGCCGAGCCGAGCACCCACAGGCCGAAAGCCAGCATGGTCGCCGCCTTTACGAGAGCCGCACGTGCGCGCCAGACGAGCGCCATCCCCGCTACGCCAAGACTGATAGCATAGTTTGCCGCATCACCGAGAAAGTCGAGCGCGTCGGCCTGCAAGGCGCGCGAATCCGCAGCAATGCCTGCCACGATCTCCACACCGAACATGATTGCATTAAGGCCCAGCGCGATCCACAGAATGCGCCGCCATGTCGGATCGTTGTTGTTTGCACCGGCCTCATCGGGGCCGCAGCAGGTCTTTCCCATTTACTCGACTCCTTGCGTCGATCCGCCCTATGCACCTTGTAGTAACTACAAGGTCAAGCGGCAGGAGCCTTTGTCATGAGAATTGGTCAACTTGCCCGGATAACCGGCGTCAAATCCGAAACAATCCGCTTCTACGAGCGCGAAGGTATCCTCGCTGCCCCTCCACGCACGCGGGCCAATTATCGCGATTATGGACCAGCAGAGGAAGCGCGCCTTAACTTCATACGGCGCGCGCGTGATCTCGGCTTCTCCATGGCACGCATCAGGGAATTGCTCGATCTCTCCGATGATGCCGACCGGTCCTGCGCGGGCATCGACGCTCTGGCCAGAAGCCATCTCGGCGAGGTCGAGCGCAAGATCGCGAGCCTGGAGGCGTTGCGGACGGAACTTGGGCGTATGATCGCTGCCTGCGAGCAAGACACTGTAGGCGATTGCCGCATCATCGATGCACTTGCGGGTACCGCCGAGCCTTGATGTCCGCGCCTCGTGCGCCAGTTCGGTCAGGCTCGCCAATGCACGGCTTTTGTCGGCCGCCCATAAGAGACTTAACTTCGGGAAAGGCCGACGAGTGCGAAGCTGCCCGTGTCGCCATCCCGGGTCTGTCGAACGGGTTATGATGCTGCTGTCGGCCAGTTCCAGACGGCCATTTTTTCAATGCTCATATCCGCCATAGTGTAGGGGATCCCGCCGACGCCAAGCCCGGAGCGGCGCAGCCCTGCAAAAGGCATCCAGTCCACGCGGAATGCCGTATGGTCGTTCACCATCACAGCCGATCCCGCCAGAGACTGTATGCAATGATTGGCGATTGACAGCCGATCGCTGAATACAGCGGCCTGAAAGGCGTAAGGCAGGGCATTGGCCTGCTCGATAGCCAGGTCGATATCGTCATAGCCATACACGCAGATCACGGGGCCGAAGATTTCTTCCCGGGATATCTTGGCACTTTCGGGAGGATCGACAATGACGGTCGGGGAGAAAAGAGTGTCACTCAGACGGCTTCCCCCGCACACCAGGGTGCCTCCTGCTGCGATGGCTTCATCGACCCAGCGTTCGACGCGGTCAACTTCCTCCGTTCGGATCAGGGGTCCGCATTGGGTCTGAGCATCGGCGGGATCGCCCACGACCAGCTTTTCGGCAGCTCGCCCTAGGTCATTGGCGAAGTCTTTCAATTCTGCAGCAGGGACGAATACGCGCTGTACGGAAACGCAGACCTGACCCGAATGATAGAACCCGCCTTTAAGCAACGAGGCGATCACTGCTGCGCGCTCCACGCCGTTGTCCACGATTACCGGCGCCGCGCCGCCGTGCTCGAGAGCAATGCGGGTTCCCGGCGCCAGCTTCGAGCGAAGCATCCAGCCGATCTTCGCAGAACCGATGAATGAGAAGAACGCCGTGCGCGGATCGGTTACCATTCTTTCGGCGATATCGTTGCCGCAAGGTGCGAACCGGCACCAGGCCTCGGGCAGGCCGGCTTCATGGAGAATGCTCACGAAGCTCTGGCATGACAGAGGCGTTTCCAGCGCAGGCTTGATGAGAACGGGGCACCCGGCTGCTACCGCCGGTGCAACCTGATGGACGATCAGGTTGAGGGGGTGATTGAATGCCGAGATCGCCACGACAGGACCGATCGGCTCGCGGAAGGTATATGCCGTCCTTCCCGCACCCGCTTCTGTCAGGTCCATGGGGATCTCGTGACCGCCGCCATCGCTGAGCGCCTGAACGCATAAGTCGACGCTGTTGATCGCGCGACCGGCTTCCACGCGCGCATCGACCAGCGGTTTGCCGCCCTCCCTGACGATCTGGAGAGCCAGATCCTCGGCTCGTTCGCGCATGATATCCGCAGCCCGCCGGAGGATGGCGACACGCTCGTGCACGGCAAGCCAGCCATGGCGGTCGCGGTGGAGCAACTGCGCTTCATTCAGCCATTCATCGATTTGAGGCCAGTCGATTAGCGGCACTTCTGCAACCGGCTCGCGGTCGAACGGATTGTGAACGATCGTCTTCATAGCTCACACACCTTTGCGCCGAGTTCATCAATCAGCACCTTCTTGTTTTCGGAATAGTCGACGGGCAGATCGACGAGATGCACGCCGCCAGCCTCGAATGCGTCGTTCAGGACCGCCACAAGATCTGCGCTCCGTTCGACCCGGTGACCGGTCGCTCCATAGCTTTGTGCGTAGGTGACGAAGTCGGGATTGGAAAAGGTCAGGCCGTAGTCCGGAAAGCCGAGCTGGTCCTGCTTCCAGCGGATCATGCCGTATGCCGCATCGTTCAGGACGAGTACGACGAGGTTCAGGCCCAGCCTGACGGCCGTTTCCAGTTCCTGCGAGTTCATCATGAACCCGCCATCGCCGCATACCGCGAGCACTCTGCGCCCCGGCGACAGCATCGCCGCCATCATGGCCGATGGAAGGCCTGCGCCCATCGTCGCCAATGCATTGTCGAGCAGGATGGTGCCAGGCTCGTGGGCGATGTAGTTTCTGGCGAACCAGATCTTGTAGATGCCGTTGTCGAGCGCAACGATATCATCGCGCGCCATTACGCTGCGTACGTCGGCAACCACGCGCTGGGGGACCATTGGAAAACGTTCGTCGTCGCTGGTCTCGGAGATGTGCGATGCAATCTCGTGATGCAGGGCGGTATAATAGCTGCGGTCGCACTGCAGCTTGCCATCCAGGCGGTTTCCCAGCCGCTCGACCGATCCGGCGATGTCGCCGATGACCTCGAGCTGCGGGAAGTAGACCTGATCGACTTCGGCTGCCTTGTAATTGATATGGATGACGGTCTGCCCGCCCGGCTCCATGAAGAAGGGCGGCTTCTCCACCACGTCGTGACCGATATTGACGATCAGATCGGCCTTTTCGATTGCGCAGTGAACATAATCGCCCGACGATAGCGCCGCGGTGCCCAGATAGAGCTCGCTATCTTCATCGACCACGCCCTTGCCCATCTGGGTGTCGAAGAATGGAAAGCCGGTATCAGACACGAATTTGCGCAACGCTTTCGAAGCGCGGCGGCGGTTCGCTCCGGCACCGATCAGGAGCAATGGCCGCTCAGCCGCGATGATGCGCTCGGCCGCTTCGTCGAGCGCAGCATCTCCGGCGACCGCATAACGCCTGTAATGCGGAGGTATGACCGGTTCGATCGTTTCCTCTTCAGCGATATCTTCCGGCAGCTCGAGCAGTACAGCGCCCGGCCTTTCTTCCTGCGCCAGACGGAAACCTTCGCGAACGAGCGAGGGAATGCGATTGCCGTTCACGATCTGGGTCGAAGCCTTGCAGAGCGGCGTAAACAGGGAAACGACGTCGACAATCTGGAACTGGGCCTGTTTCGATGTCTTGATCGGTTTCTGCCCAGTAATAATGACGAGCGGAAAGGCCCCGAGCGCGGCATAGGCCGCCGGTGTGGTCAGGTTCGTGGCACCAGGCCCGAGCGTTGCCAGGCACACACCTGCCTTGCCGGTCAGGCGGCCATAGGTCGCCGCCATGAAGCCAGCGCCCTGTTCGTGACGGGCCAGAACCAGCGTGATGGCGGAAGTTCGCAGCGATTCCAGGAGATCCAGGTTCTCTTCGCCTGGAACGGCGAAAACATATTCGACGCCCTCGGCCTCGAGCGCGGCGACCATAAGATCGGAAGCTTTCATTCGTCGGTCCTCTTTTACGAGTTGCAGGGCGGTTCATGCCGTGCGCTACCAAACTGCTTGCTTGCAGCGGCCGACCTGATCGCCGCGCTTGTCAATGGTCGTGATCATGGTCTTGGCATTGGTTCTTTTCGACCTGATGGCCCGGGACCATAACCGGATCACAGTTGGCAGCGAGGCAGGCTTCGAACGTTGCATGGGTGATGGCGTGCCGCGTCTCGAGCATACCGCGAGCCCACGCCTTCACATCCTCGAAAGCCTGCAACGAAGATTCGGCAGGAACGACATGCGCCTCAAGCGCGCGATAATGCTCGCTGATGCTCCAGACTTGGACGTGATGGACGTCGGCCACGCCTTCTGCGTCACGCAGGTCGCTCACAATGCGATCGAACTCGCTTTCGTCCGGCACCGCGCCCATCAAGAGACGCACCGTGCGAGGCAACAAAGTAACGCCCTGCCAGATCACAAAGTCACCAATGACCACCGTGATGGTCAGATCGGCGATATAAAGTTCGTATCGCAGAATGAGCACGCCAGCCACGATCACACCGGCCGAAGCCAGCGCATCGCTCACATTGTGCAGGAAGATCGAATAGGGTCAATTCCTCTTCTCGCCGTGTTTGGTTCCCGCATCGTCGTGGCTATCCATGTGAGCGTCGCGCAGAATCTCGATGCCGCCATAGAGAGCGATGCAAGCTACCGCGATGCCCACAACGAGGTCGGGCCAGTTGGTTCCGGTCAGCATCACAATGATGCCGGCGATAATGATCCCGCCATTAGAGATAAAGTCGTTGAAGCTGAAGGTGGTCGCCGCCCGCATATTGACGTCCTTGTTCTCCATCTTCTGCAGCAGGCGCAGGCAATAGAGATTGACCATCCCCGCGATGAACGCCATCGCCATCATCAATATCCCGCCCGGATCGGACCCTTCCACAAACCGTCGGTAAGCATCGAAGATAACCCCAGCAGAGAAGATCAGCAGCATGATGCCGGAGAAACGTGCGGCCCCGCGTTTCCAGGTCCGTGAGCGGGTCAGCGCGAGCAGGCTGAGCGCATAAACGATGGCATCGGATGAATTATCGAGGCCGTTCGCCAACAGCGCATTAGAATCGGCAAAATACCCGACCGCGAAAAAGCCGATCGCGATGGCCACGTTAAGCCACAGGACAACCCACAGGGTCTTGCGCTTTTCAGACGACCCGACATCGACCTCATGTCCGCCACTCATGCTGCGTCCTCCTCGGTTTGTACCCAGCTTTCCGCATGACTACGCTGTGATGGCCGGAAAAACTTCATTTCGGCGCGGAAGAGTGAGGATGACAATTTCGTGCCCCACTCTTCCCATTCGCTGTCGCCGATTATGGCGATCCGGCCGAAACAATCCTTATGCCGGATGTCGAACTTGAGATCGCGCCAGAGACCTCCGAAGTTCCAACCCGAAAAGTCAGGCGCGAGCTCGATCACCATCGGGACGGTACCGGCCTCGCGCTCTGCGATATGTTCGAATTGGGGAACAAAGCGGTCATAAGCTTCATCCCCCTGCCTGCCTCCGGCACGTATCCAGAGCAGTCCGTTCTTTTCCTTCAGTGCCAGCACCGTATTCTCCTTTCCCGATCGGTCATGTGATGTCCTTCAGCTCGCGCTGCTCATCGCTTGTCACATTGCGCCGCAGCCTGTCCCACCAACGCTGTCGCCAGGTCCGGTCATCTTCTCTGGTCCCGAAAACCAGCTTCAAGATTGCGGGCAAGACGAAAAGGGTCAGCGCGGTGGCGGTGATCAACCCTCCAATGACGACTGTCGCCAAGGGACGTTGCACTTCCGCGCCGGTCCCGGTCGCAATGGCCATCGGCACGAAGCCGAGCGATGCAACGAGCGCGGTCATGAGAACCGGCCTTAGGCGCGCCAATCCACCATCGACGATGGCGTCATCGAGCGCCATGCCCCTGTCGAGCCGCTGACGGATCGCAGTCACCATCACGAGGCCATTCAAGGTCGCCACACCCGACAGGGCGATAAAGCCTACCGCCGCAGATACCGAGAATGGCATCCCGCGTAGAGCCAAGGAGAAAATCCCGCCTGCCAGGGCCAACGGGATCGCGCTGAATACGGCGAGCGCCGGCACCCAGCCCCCAACCGCCATGTAAAGCAGCAAGAGAATGACCGCGAAAGCGATAGGAATGACTATCTGAAGTCTTTCCTGAGCAGCCTGGAGGTTCTGGTATTGACCGCCCCACTCGATAAACGCGGCAGCGGGCAGTTCGACCTGCGCCGCAACCCTTTCCTGGGCCTCTTCTACAAAAGACCCGAGGTCGCGTTCTCGCACGTTGGACGAGACGATCACCAGTCTGCGTCCCTGTTCCCGGCGAACCTCCGCGAGACCATCCACCACACGGAACTCGGCAACCGAGCGTAGCGGTATGGTTGCCCCGTTCGGAAGCAGCACCGGCAAAGCACCCAACTGGTCGAAATCGTCGCGGGTCGCGTCCGACAACCGCACAACCACATCGAAGCGGCGATCGCCTTCGAAAACGAGGCCCGCAGGCCGACCGCCCAGTGCGATCGCCACCGATTGCGCAACGTCTTCGACCTTCAGCCCGTAACGGGCAATCGCTGGCCGATCGAAGGCAATATCGAGGGTGGGGAACCCGGTCACTTGCTGGACCTTGACGTCCGCGGCGCCGTCGACATTGCGCAGCACGCCCGCAACCTCGTTCGCCGCTGAGGTCATGGCGCTGAGATCGTCTCCGTAGATCTTGACGGCAACATCTCCGCGAACGCCTGCGATCAATTCGTTGAACCGCAATTCGATCGGTTGGCTGAACTCGTAAAGGTTGCCGACGAGACTGCTGAGGGCGCTCTCCATTTGCGCGACCAACTCGTCCTTGGCGAGGTCGGGATCGGGCCATTCCTCACGGGGTTTGAGGATCACGTACGCATCGGAAGCGTTCGGCGGCATCGGGTCACTGGCCACTTCCGCCGTGCCCGTCCGCGAAAAGACAAGCTCGACTTGCGGAAATTGCTCGAGCCGGTCCTCTACCCGCCTTTGCATCGCGAGCGAACGTTCGAGCGATGTCGAAGGAATACGCAGCGATTGCACGGCGATGTCGCGCTCGTCCAATTGCGGTGTGAACTCGCTCCCGAGGAAGCTGAACACGAAGGCCGCAAAGGCGAAGATGCCGACGCCGACGCCGATGACCGGCCAGGGGCGGGTGATCGCCCTGCGGACCAGCGGTCCGTATCGCTCCTTGGCGATCCGGATCGGCTTGACCTCCTTTTCGGTCAGCTTTTTGTTGAGCAGGATGGCGATCATTGCCGGGACGAAGGTCAGCGACAACACGAACGCCGAGGCGAGCGCGAGCATGACCGTGATCGCCATGGGTGAAAAGGTTTTGCCTTCGACGCCGGTAAAGGTGAGAAGCGGTGCGAAGACGAGAAGAATGATCGCCTGGCCGTACACGGTTGGCTTGATCATTTCCTGCGCGGCAAGCCGCGTTTCCGTCAACCTCTCACCAAGTGTAAGAAGTCGGCCCTCGTGTTCCTGTCGAGCCGCGAGCCTCGCGACGCTGTTCTCGACGATGATGACGGCACCATCGACGATCAGGCCGAAGTCCAGCGCACCCAGGCTCATGAGATTGCCCGAAACGCCGAGCCGGTTCATTCCGATCGATGCCATCAGCATGGAAAAGGGGATGACCAGCGCCGCGATGATCGCTGCCCGGATGTTGCCCAGCAGCAAGAACAGGATCGCAATGACCAGAAGCGCGCCCTCGACAAGGTTCTTCTCGACGGTCGCGATCGTCGCATCGACCAGGGAAGACCGGTTGTAGACGATCTCCGCGACAATTCCTTCCGGCAGGGAGCTGCGGACTTCCTCAAGCCGTTCGGCCGCCTGGGCCGAAACGGTGCGGCTATTCTCGCCCGCGCGCATGAGCACGGTGCCCACGACCGCTTCATCGCCATTCAGCGACGCCGCGCCAGTTCGAAGGTCACCGCCGATGCTGACCGTGGCGATGTCCCCTACGCGAATAGGCACTCCCTCGCGGGTGGAAACGACCGCCTGCTCGATATCCTCGACGCTGCCGAGGCGCGCATCGACCCGGGCGAGGAGGGCTTCACCGGCCCGTTCGACGAAATTGGCCCCTTCGGCGAGATTGGCCGCTTCCAGCGCGTCGATCACCTCGTCGAACGACAAACCGTAACCGGTCAATCGTGCGGGATCGGGTTGGACGAGATATTGCTTTTCGAAGCCGCCGATGGAGTCGACACCTGCCACACCGTCGACCGACCGCATGAGCGGTGCAACCACCCAGTCCTGAATGGTTCGCAGATAGGCAGCCTTGGCAACATCGCTGTCGAGCCGGTCGCCACGTTCGGTCACGAAGCTCCCGTCGGACTGCCATCCGACCGCTCCGCCCCGCGGCGCTTCCTTGCCGTCAGGATATTCGTACTCGATGGTATACATGAGCACTTCGCCCAAGCCGGTCGAGATGGGTCCCATCACCGGTTCGGCACCCTCGGGCAGCGAAGCGCTTATGGGCGTCAGCCGTTCGTTGACCTGCTGACGCGCGAAATAGATGTCGGTCCCTTCCTCGAAAATCGCGGTCACCTGGCTGAACCCGTTGCGCGATATCGAGCGTGTCATTTCCAGACCCTCGATGCCAGCAAGCCCGGTTTCGACAGGATAGGTGACCTGCGTCTCGACTTGCGAGGGCGAAAGGGCTGGTGCCTCGGTGTTGATCTGCACCTGTACGTTGGTGATATCGGGCACAGCATCGATGGGCAGGCGGAGCAAATTCACCACGCCAAAGATTGCCACACCGAGGGTCAGCACGACCATCGCCCAGCGAAAGCGCACGGCGACGTCGAGGATCATGCCGATCAGGCCATGGCGGTGGGGGCGATCCGCGTCCTGCATGTGATCAGTGTCCATGCTCGGCCTCCTCCTTCTCGAGTTCAGCCTTCAGCAAGAAGGCGTTGGCGGTGGCTATCCGCCAATTTGCTTCGAGACCGGACTCGATGACCACCCGTCCTCCCGAACGCGCACCGGTGACCACTCGACGGGTTTGAAACCCGCGGCGCGTGCGAACGAAGACCACCTCTGCGCCATCGATTGTCTGGACGGCACTTTCCGGCACCGACATGCGGCCGTTATCGACCTCACCCGAGGGGCGGATACGTGCCTGCAAGAACGCACCGGGTTGCAGGCCGGGGATCGGCCTTGCCAGCGACAGGACCGCCGTAGCGCTGCGGCTTTCGGGATCGAGCGAGGGAGTGACGGATCGCACGCGCGCACCCACTTCCCGGTTGTCCGCGATTTCCAGCGTGGCCTCGTCGCCAGGCTGGATGCGGCTTGCTTCAGCCGACGGGAGGGCAACCTCGACCTGCATGCCGCTCGGGTTCACGACCTGGTAGAGTTCTTCTCCGGCCTCGACGAAGGACCCGAGAACGATAGGCGCCGAGGTCACTCGGCCCGCGAGCGGGCTCGTAACCGCGAGGGAGCGCCCGTCGCCGCTAACACCCGCCGCCGAGACTGCCGCTTGGGCACGCGCAAGTTCCGATTGAGCAACCTGCAGATTGGCTCGGGCGGCCTCGAGATCCTGCCGCGCGGTGACATTGGCTTCGAAAAGGCGGCGCTCTCGATCGTAGGCAGCAGACAATTCGTTGACCCGCGCGCCCGCTGCGCTGAGTTGCGCCGCAAGAGCAGCGGCGTCGGCGCTCTCGATGCGGGCAATCGTCTCTCCCTGCCTCACGTAATCACCCAGCGTTTTGCCGACACTGCGGACTACGCCCGCTGCGCGGGCATCGATGCGGGCACTTGCCGTCGGGCTTGCCGCGACGGTGGCCGGAAAGACCAGCTCGACCGCCGATCCCTGACCGACGGTTTCGACCTCTATCTGGGACGCTTCGATTTGTTCGGCGCCAAGCAGGACAAGCCCTTCGGGAAGCTCGGCCTCCTCGCTCGTTTCCTCAATGTGCTGGTCGGCACTGCCACTTGGCCACAGCATAAACACTGCAGCGGCGATTGAAACGATCACGCCGATAAAAACGGCCAGACGTCTACGGTTCATTTGGAAATACCTCATTGTGCGCCGAGCCAGATCAGCGTCGCCGCCAGGCGGCCACGATCTTCCTGGGCTTGAATCAATGCTTCACGGATGGTGTCGCGCGCTTCGGCCGCAGCCAGAACTTCGATCAGCGGAAATCTGCCGTTGCGGTAGCCAATCCGAACGAGGCGCAAGGCTTCCTCGGCTTGGGGCAAGGAGGTCTCCGCGAGGGTCTCGACCCGCGCTTCGGCTGCCAGAAATTGTCCGCGAGCCTGCGTGACTTCGAGTTCGAAATCGGTGCGGGCAATCGCCTCCCGTGCCGTCGCGGCGCGAAGCCGCGCCTCGGCAGCAGCGATGTTTCCTTGGTTGCGATTACTGAACGGAAACGGGATCGAAACGCCTACGAGGAACGCCTGGTCTCTGCTTTCCTCGAACCGTCGGACACCGGCGGATATCGCCGGATCCGGAATGCCTAAAGAGCGTTCCCGGGCGATCGCGGCATCTGCAGCCTCGCGTTCGGCACGGGCGATCTGGAGACGTAAGGCCGAAGGCGAGGCGAGCAGCGTTGCCGGAGGTTCGATCTCGGGGAACACCGAAGGCACGTCCGCAGCAGGTGCTGCCTCGCCCCAAAGCGCGGCCAGCGCATTCCTCGCCGCACTGTCGGCAGCCAGGGCCGCTTCAAGCTCCGCGAGCGCCTCCGCAAGTGCCGCTTCGGCACGAAGCGAACGCAAGGGAGGCTCCCGCCCGACATCGACCAGTACCCCTGCGATCCTGGCAAGCTCGCGGTTGCGCTCGACTATGTCCCGCGCGAGTTCCAATCGGGCTGCCGCAGCGACGGCTTCCACATAGCGCTCGCGCACCGATCGCCCGAGCTGAGCAACCGAGAGCGCTCCTGAAAGGGTCGCGACGCGCGCCTCCGCCTGGGCGGCGCGGACGCGCGCTCCTCGTTTGCCGCCCAATTCGAGCCGCTGGCTCAGGGACAAAGTGTACTCGGTGGCCTGCAATCCCGAAAATGCGCCGCTTCCGGCAATGTTTTCGGCTTCGAAAGCAATTTCGGGGTTGGGCCGCAGCCGCGCCTGGTCGACCAGGGCCCGCGCCGCGTCGGCTTCGGCCCGCGGTCCGATCAGGCGCGGATTTTCTGGGGGCTCATCTGCGCTGTCGACGATGCCCGCACGAGCGAGCGCAGCTTCGAGCGTCAGAAGCTCACGCTCCTGCGCCGCCACGGTCGTGGCTTGAGCGGCGAGGAACAGCCCTCCAAGGAGGACCCCTCGCCAATGAATGGCTGACATTTTTCGAAAATTCCTCTGCTGACGATCCGAACTGCGCTGCGGCATGCAGCGCGGTGACGGTCGTCAGGCGCGAGGGGGGCGCTTCAGTCGGTCGGCAATTTCGGAAGCGAGCGCTTCGGCGGGAGGCGCATCGGGAACCACGACCAAGTGAGGGACCGAATTCTTCTGCACGGTGCCGGCAAAGCTCGCCCCGTGATGGCAATGGCCGTGTCCACACACGCCGTGTTGCTCGGCCGGCGCATCCGGATCGCCCGGCACTTCATCGGCGGCTGCGGATGACGCAGACGCGCTATCGAGCGAAGCCAGAACGGGCGTGCTTCCGGGCGCCACTTCGGCACCGCAAGCAGCAGCATCCGCCGCCGTCACGAACACCATCGCGACCAGCATGAGCAGGACGACGAAAGGGTGCAGGACAAGGCGACGATAGCTTGTAGTCATGGATTCCAACGGCTCCTAGCAAACCGCATCAAGATTGCAAGTTCCGTAACACGATGAAGTATAAGTCTTTTGTTACAGTATAACAGTCCTCGAATACTGTTTCGGTCTTTTAGAACGGCGCGATCAGGCCGCGCGAAGCTCGGGATGCGGATGTTCGCAGCGATGAACTTCGATCGTGACGTGCACATATTCTGCATGCTCTGAAAGTCGGCTGGCATAATTGTCGGGCGCGAGCGGATCATCGGCGATGAGCGAGGCGATGACTGCATACTTGCCGGGACCGATCCGCCAGATGTGCAGATCGCCGATCGCGGCGTCCCGGTCCTCGAGCGCCTCGCGCACCTCTGTGTACCGTTCAGAGGCCGCTTCGGCGTCGACAAGCACGGCAGCGGTATCGCGCAGCAGTGACCATGACCAGCGCCCGATCACGAATGCACCCACCAGCCCCATTGCCGCGTCCATCCATGCCCAGCCGAGGTACATGCCGGCGAGAAGGGCCACGATAGCCAGGACGGAGGTCAGGGCATCGGCAAGCACGTGGAAATAGGCGGAGCGCAGATTGTTATCGGCATGCGCATGGTCGTGGTGATGATGATGGTCGTGATCATGCCCATGGTGATGATCGGCACCAAGCAGCCAGGCACTCGCGAGGTTCACCACGAGGCCGAGCACGGCGATCCAGATAGCCTCGGTATAGGCAATCGTGAGCGGACTGACGAACCTTTGAGCCGATTCAACCGCGATCCCGATTGCGAAGATGGCGAGGACAAGCGCGCTCGCGAAGCCGGCCAGGTCGCCTACCTTGCCGGTACCGAATGTGAAACGCGGGTTGTTCGCATGGCGCTTGGCAAACCAGTAGGCGAAGGCCGCGACGCCCAAGGCACCTGCATGGGTCGCCATGTGGATACCATCGGCGAGAAGCGCCATCGATCCGGTCCACAGGCCAGCGACGATTTCGACCACCATCATCGCGGCGGTCAAGGCAACGACATAACGCGTGCGCCGCTCATGGGCGTCGTGCGAGGCGCTCAGGAAGTTGTGATCATGGGCGAGCGGATTGGAGTCGGCGTGATGCATGCGAGGCTGATACCCCGAGATGCCCTTTCCAAGAAATCCCCTCTCCAACCGAAAAGGCAATCGACGACGATTGTCTGTGATGATCGCCGCAGCCAACCGATCATAGAAATGCTGCGGCGACCAACAGACTATTATCCCTTAATCTTGGATCGGAACGTGACGGTCCTGCGATCGACCACGGTGATCCGGCGCGTCTTGGCATCGATCACCAGCCGTTCGGTTACGCCATTGCCCGGAAAGGCGACGACGTAACGCGGATTGAGCGAGAGCATCTGCTCGTTGCGCTTGAACCCGGCGCGGGCACCGAGACGACGATCGAGCGAATAAGTCAGCTGCTGGACTTCGCGGCGCTCGGCCCAACTCGCTGCCAGACGATCGGCACCCTTGCCGTCGCCGCCATGGACCAGGAAGAGATCGGGAACCGCATCGCGAACCTTGTCCAGCGTCGCCCAGATGTTCTCGGCGTAGGCGCGCGCGTCCTCGGCGCTTTCAAAGCTCTGGCGACCACCCGCAAAGACGACTGGAGTTCCTTCAGGGATCAAGGCGTGACGACGGTTCTCAGCGCGTGCGCGTAGAAAATCGCGGGCATCGATCACGGCCGATGTGAAGTGGCGCGAATGGCTCGTGCGCGAGCCCGAAACGGGCTTCCAAGAGGAGCCGGTCTCGTCGCGGTAAAGTGCTGCCGCCGCCTCGCGCATCTGCTCAAAGGCAAACATGCTGGCTTCGGCGGCCTGCGCGCGCTCAACCTGCTCTTCAAGATTGCTCGAATGCACTTCGGAGCCATCGGCTGATGCGAGGAGGACCCGGATCTCGTCGCTGGCCCGATCAAGTTGAGCCGACTTGCGGCTGGCTGCGCGGTGGAACAGATTGACCATGCCCCAGGCAATATCCTCGGCATCGGCTTCCAGGGCTGTGTCGGAAAACATCGCGAAGAGGTCGGACCATACGGCGCCAAGCGTCTGCTCGATCGCGTCCTCGCAGGGAAAGTCGGTCTCGTTGAAGGGGGCCGGCCTGATGCTCAGGCCTGAGAGATCGAGGCCGCTCAACTGGTCGATGAAGCTGTCGTACATGGGGTGTCTCCTGATCGCGGGGACAAGGAGAGGAGGCACCATTGCCTCGGCCCTGTCCGCCGGAGCCCGATCAGGGCCGGGAAAAGGGGGCGTGACGCACCGCGCAGCGGGAAACCTGCGGCCCTAGGCTGGCGCGGGTAACACGGGCCGACGGGCCGCAGGTTGCGGCGCGCCCCGACCGGCCCAAGGGCCTCTCCCGGCGGAGAGGGATGAGGCAGGATCAGGACCCGGTGTCGCAGGTGGATCGGGAGCGCTCGAAGATCGCTTCGCCATTCGAGAACCGCCCGACCAGGCGCAACTCACCGAACAGGTCGATGAACCTTCCCGACACTTGGGCGAGCCAATGCCGTGCTCTCGCCGTTCGTGGGACGTAGAAGTCCGCCTCCCAGTAATGGGAATCATCGCGTACGGCGAGCCAGATCGCGGCGAGCCCACAATAGGTCGATATGCCGCAATCGGCGAAGGCGTTTCGCAGGAGGATACGGTCCTCGCGGCCGCGCCATCCATCGAAGCGCTTAAAGGAAGGAAAGGCCGCCTTCGCGGTATCGATGATCTCGTCGACTAGGCACTCATAGGCCCAGTCGACATCTTGGTCTTCGCCTTCATCAAGCAGGCGAAAGGCAACCACGGAGCCGGTCGGATAGCTGACGGAACGTCCCATCTCACCGCTCCTCAGGCTGCATCAGCGAGATCGACATCGGTCTCGCTTTCGCAGGATTGGTGACCCCCAAGGTCAAGCAACAGGCTGGCCGCTTCCTCGGCCTTGGCCGCGGCGGTGAGGATCGCGCGCTCGTCCGATTTGAGGATCTTGAGCCAGGACGCGATGTAGCTGGCGTGATGGTCGAGGTGGGTGACCGGAAGACCCAGTTCGGCCCCGAGGATGGCCGAGGACAGCTCGGCGATCAGTTCTTCGGCAGCATAGGCGTCGCTACCGAAGCGGTTCTTGAGATCGCGGTCGAGCCGCGATGAATGCCCCGTCCAGTGCGACAGCTCGTGTGCAAGCGTCGCGTAATAGTGGTCATAGGCTTCGAAGAGTTCGGCTGGCGGCATGGTGACCCGGTCGCGCAGCGGCTCGTAATAGGCCTGCGCGCCATGGTGGCGCAGGTCTGCGCCAATATGGGCAAAGAAGGCATCGAGCCGGTCTTCGCGTCCTTCGGGCTCAAGTGCGGCAACCAGCGGCTTGGGATGGTAAAATGCAGGGAGGCCATCGCACTGGTCAGCGTTGAACACGGCATAGGCCTTGAGCACGCGCCGGTTCTCGGTGTCGGCTTCGCCTTCGGCGGTCTCAATCTCCTTCGTGTAGCTCTGGTAGAAGATCGCGCTGGTCGATTTCTCGCCCTTGCGGACCTGTCCACCAAGCTTCTGGCACTGGCGGTAGGTCATCCAGTATGGCGAGGTGTAGCCACAGCCATCGGCCACCATCCACAGCCAGAAGGTATTCATTCCGCGATAGGGCGTTCCGCAAGAACGCAAAGGACGGGAGACTGGCACGCCGCGCCACGGCTTGACCCACGGCTTTGTGCCCTGTTCGAGCTTTTCGATGATGGCGGCGGTGATGCGCTGGGCAGGCGAAGTCGAAGCAGTGCGGCGGGACTTGGTCATGGGAGTTCTCCTGATCGCCGAGACGGACATGTCCCGGTTCAGGAAAAGCAAAAGCTCCCTCCCCTCTCGTCTAATGATGACGGCTTTGCGCCCCAATAGCGGCCATAAAGTCAGGCGAGGACAAGCCTGAAAGCTGCCGTTCCAAAGTTTCGTCTGATTGAGGAAAATAAGCCTTCAATCGCAATAGGTCGAAAAATTTTCTTCGCGATGCGTTTTGGTCGCTGAAGTGAGGCGCATCAAATCCTCATTAGTTTCGCCCTCGCCCTAACGTGACCGTGCACGAATTAAGTTGCTCCTTCATTATGACTTTCGGATGAGCACCACCCCAGCAATCACAAGCGCGCCGCCAGCCAGAAGCCAGGATTGATCGACAAGCAACGCGCTAGCTATGATCAATGCGGCAGCTAGAGGGCCTTTCAAGGACTGACGCTCATTGCGAAGTCCAGCGAGCTGCTCGATACTGAGCGGATCGAGCTGAACCGGCACATATCCTGACTTTGCGATCGAGTTCGCAGTGGCAAGTATGTCGGGCAAGGACGCCGACAACCCCAGCAGCTGACCGCGAAGTCTCTTCAAACCCGACCGAGCGCTGCCGAGCGAGAACCGCTCGGCGAGAAGCTCCGTCATGATCGGCCGGGTCTCTTCGGCGATGTTGTAGTCCGGTGCCAGCGATCGGACGAAGCCCTCTGCAGTCAACAAGGTACGCAGAAGAATGGCCAGATCAGGTGGCAGAACCAGTCGATAATCCCGCAACAGATCGAAAACGCGGGAAAAAATCTGCGAGAACTCGATGCCAGATAGCACGGTCCCCCTGAACTCTCCAATCAACTGATCCAGATCCACCGCGAGCGCATCGCGATCCACCTTCGGCTCCCCCGCCCATGCGAGCAGGACATCCGCGACATCGCTGGTTTCCTCACCAGCAATCGCAAGCACGAGGCGGACGATCTCGTCGCGCCTGGCCTTGGTGAGCGTCCCGACCGATCCGAAGTCGATGAAGCCGACATCCTGCTCGCCCATCAGGAAAACATTGCCGGGATGAGGGTCGCCGTGGAATTCGCCGTTCAGAATGATCATGCGCAGGACTGCGTTGGCATAGCACTTGGCGAACGCCGCCACCTCCGGATCGCCCGATGAGGCGCCCAGCGAAGACGCGGGCCTGCCGTACAGGCGTTCCTGAACGTTCACCCGCAGCCCGGTCAGTTCCCAATGGATGGCCGGGGTCCTGACGCCGATGGTTTCGAGATATGCGCCGATTCGCTCGCAGGCTCGGGATTCCGCAGCGAGGTCCATCTCCCAGGCAAGATTGCGGCCGAAGGTCCGCAGAAACTCGACTGGCCGGTAACGCGCGATGTCAGGCGAGCGTGCTTCCGCGATCTCGGCAAGACGCACAAGCAGGCGCACATCGGCTTCCATGCGCGCGGCGGTGCCCGGGCGGCGAACTTTCACGATGACCTCGCTACCGTCCCGTAGCTTGGCGGAATAGGTCTGTGCAATCGAGGCGGACGCCAGAGGCTGTTCGTCGAACTGCGCAAAGTCGTTCCGCCAGTCCTCACCCCAGCTTGAAGCAAGTACGGGCTCGATATCTGCGAAGCGCACCGGCGACACCTGATCGTGCAGGGTTGAGAATGCAGTGATCCAGTGTTCGGTAAACAGATCGCTTCGGGTGGCGAGGAGCTGCCCCAGCTTTATGCCGACTGGCCCGATGTCACGGAGGAACGCGACAACTGCGGCCGGACGAAATTCGCGAGGATCGATGACATTGCTCGAAGAGGGAATAAATCCGAGGGCTCCGGCGAGAGTCTTCGCACCGTGCCTCATTAAGATTCGGCCAATCTCCGCGGCGCGAGCGATGCTGCTGATAGGCTTTTCCGGGGGCGATGCCATGATATTACTCAGCCTCGGCCCGGAGTTGGTCCAAATTTTCCGATACCCTTGCAAGAATCTGCTGCAACGTTTGCTTCTCGTCGGCGGCAATGTCGCGCCAAAGCAGATCATGAAGCCTATCCGCGGAGCCTCTCAGTTCGGGCAGCATATCATCTAGCTGCTCCGTGAGGATGAGCTGCCACGCTCGCCGATCCGTCTCAGCTCGAAGCCTTTTCATCAGCCCGCGTGCGCAAAGACCTGCAACCGCCTGGCCGATGGTCGCCGATTCCAGTTCCAGTTTCTTGGCGATTTCAGCCTGCGTAAGGGCAGGATCGCGAAGAAGTTGTCCGATGATCCTCCACTGTGTCTGATTGAGACCGATCCTGGCGACCCTCGCATCGTACACTCTGCGCGCGCCGCGACTGATCTCGTCCATAAGATAGAGAATGCGGTCATCATCGCTGATGACCTTCTGCCGACGCTGAGACCGTGACATGGTATCTGGTTTTTCATCCATAGCGCTGTGTAGTCGGATAGCCTCGGATGCCCAAATGCAAACTGCTAAATGCCTTTACTATCTGACTCACGGCTCATAGGGCGCGAGACGCGTTCACCTTTTACTGAGGCTGCCGAAAGAGTCAGATGACCGATAACTCCAACCAACCGGAGCAGGAGGGCACAACCCCAACGAAACCGCAATCGCGGCGTGGCTTGCGCATCGTGCTAATCATCGTTGGTCTTGCCGTGCTGCTTGGCGGGATCTGGTGGTACTACCGGCACGTAACCTACGGACAGTACATGCAGACGACCGATAACGCCTATGTCGCTGCCGACAGCGTCGTTATCTCTTCCAAGGTAGCGGGATACGTCGAAGAGGTCTTCGTGGGGGAGAACGAGCAGGTTGCTCGCGGCGGAGCCCTCGTACAACTGGATCTGCGGGATTATCAGGCGCAAGCGCAACAGGCGCGCGCACAGATCGCTGCGACCCTGGCCGGTGCCGACACAATCCGTTCTCAGGTAGCCGAACAGGATGCAGCCATTCGCCGGGCGCGGGGCCAACTCGCCGCCGCGCGCGCAGCACTGGACCTCGCGAACGACCAGGTGGCGCGATATCGGCCCCTTGCCGCGACAGGAGCCGAACCGCGGGAAAAGCTCGACCAGTATGAGGCGCAGGCGCGGCAAGCGCGGGCCGAACTCGTCGCCGCGCAGGCGGCGGTGGCTGCCGCGACCGCGCGCCGAGGGACCCTGTTCGAGCAGATCAACCAGACCCAGGCGCAGGCGGACGCTGCTCGCGCTCAGCTGGAAACAGCCGACCTTACGGTTGAATCGACCTTGCTGCGCGCCAGCAAGGCCGGCCGCGTCGGCGATCTCTCGGTGAGGGTGGGCCAGTTCGTGCAACCGGGTCAACGTTTGATGACGGTGGTTCCGGTGAGGGCGATCTACGTGACGGCAAACTTCAAGGAAACGCAGGTCGGCCTGATCCGGGCCGGCCAAAGCGTCAGGCTCGAAGTTGACGCCCTACCCGACCTTGAGATCGCGGGACGAGTGGTCAGCATATCGCCGGGAACGGGCGCGGAATTTTCCATCCTCCCCCCCGAAAATGCCACCGGCAACTTTACCAAGATCGTTCAACGGATACCCGTCCGCATCGGTATCGATGCTCCCCCTGAAGTGCGGCGTCTGCTCGTTCCCGGCATGTCGGTAGTGGCTACGGTCGACACCCGGAATGCTGCCGGCGAATTGGAAGAGATCTCGAGTCGGACTCAATGACCGAGATACTGGCAGCGCAGGACACTTCGATCGGGCCGGCCGGGGGCCGAAAGAACGCAGACGTGACTGCCTGGGTCGCTGTGGCCGCGGGCGCGCTTGGCGCCATGCTCGCGACGCTGGACATATCAATCGTCAATTCCGCACTCCCCGTCATTCAGGGCGAGATCGGTGCCACAGGCGCCGAAGGCACCTGGATTGCTACGTCATTTCTCGTTGCTGAAATCGTCGTCATTCCGCTGAGCGCTTGGCTCGAACGGCTGTTCGGTCTGCGAACCCTCCTCATCATCGCGGTCAGCGCGTTCACCGCCTTTTCGGTGCTGTGCGGGATTGCAACCGACCTTACGACAATGATCATCGGCCGCACGGGTCAGGGCTTCACGGGCGGCGTGCTCATTCCGACGGCAATGACCATCGTGGCCAAAAGGCTGCCGCCACATCAGCAGCCCATCGGAATGGCCCTGTTCGGCATGACAGTGATCCTCGGCCCCGTGATGGGGCCTTTGATCGGGGGTTGGCTGACCGAGAATCTGAGCTGGCACTATGCCTTCTTTGTCAATGTGCCGGTCTGCGGCCTGCTGCTGCTCCTGCTGTTCGTTGGCTTGCCCCACGAAAAGCCAAAGTGGGATTATCTCACTGACGCGGATTGGGCGGGCATTGTCGGGCTCATCTTGGGGCTGGGCGGACTTACGGTCGTCCTTGAGGAGGGCCACCGCGAGGAATGGTTTGAATCCTCTCTCATTCGCTGGCTCACAATCATCACAGTCGTCGGATTTGCCTCGCTGATCTACGGACAGGTGAAGGCACGCAAGCCAGTCTTGAAGTTGCAGCTCTTGTTCAATCGACAGTTCGCCAGCGTCGCGATCATGGCGCTCGCCCTGGGTATGGTGATGTATGGTTCGACCTACGTCATCCCGCAGTTCCTCGCGATCATTTCTGATTATAACGCGCTTCAGACCGGGCTGGTGATCTTCTGGATGGGCGTCCCGGCCTTCCTGTTGATGCCTGTGCTTCCCTTGATGATCCGGAAGATCGACATTCGCATCGCCGTCGGCGCCGGCATGTTGCTGATGGCGGTCAGCTGCTTTGTCAGCACCAGCCTTACAGCAGAATCCGGTGGTGCCGTTTTTACCGAGAGCCAGCTCTTGCGCGGTGTCGGCATGATCTTGTCGATGATGTTCCTGAATCAGGCGACGGTGGCTTCGGTCGCCAAGGAGGATGCCGGCGACGCCTCGGGAATTTTCAACGCGGCGCGCAATCTCGGCGGCTCTTTCGCTCTTTCGGCTCTGGCATCGTTCCAAGACCAGCGGATCTGGCATCATAGCCGGCGGATGGAAGAGACCCTGAATGCGAACAGCGTTTCGCTACAGGACTATCTCGACGGGCTGGCGCGAAACTTCGGCGGCATGGAGGGGGCGATGGCCGTCCTGAGCCGCACCCTGCAACGCGAGGCGTTCATAATGACCTACAATGACGTGTTCCTGGTTATGGGGATTCTGACCCTCGCGACGGTTCCGCTGGTCCTCTTCCTGAGGCCGCTTCCAAAAAATGTCTCCCTTTCTATGCACTGAGCCCTATATGATGCGCCGTTCGATACCATCGCTTCTCCTCATCGCCTTGCTGGCTGGCTGTACGGCTGGGCCGGACTACGCAGGCCCTCCGGAAATATTGTCGGCGGATACGGGCCATCGGTTTGTCCGCGCTGGCGAGGATGTAGGCGTCATGGACCCGGCCCTTGCCGAATGGTGGGTGCTGCTCGACGATCCTGAACTGACCCGGCTGGTCGAAACTGCGTTGTCCGAAAATCCGTCGCTCCAGGCAGCGCAGGCGCGCATCGCGCAGGCCCGGGCATCGGTCAGGCAGGATCGGGCCGGCAGAATGCCGACACTCGGAACCCAGGCCACCACTATTCAGGGCCAGCTTCCCGGCCTTGAAATTCAGGAGGGGGCACCCCCGTCCTCACAGCAACCCGATCCGGAGGCGGGAAGCGACGATGCCCTCAGCTTTTACAATGTTGGTCTCAATGCCAACTGGGAGCTGGAGTTCGCGGGCGGCTCCCGGAGGCGTATCGAGGCCGGCAACGCGCAGGCTGCGGCAACGGTCGCCAATGCGGAGGACGCAAAGGTCCAGTTGACTGCCCAAGTGGCCAGCACCTACGTCAATTTGCGGGAGGCCCAATTCCGCGCAGAGCAATTTGAGGCGCAGATTTCGTTGCAGGAAGAGATCCTGGCGCTGACATACCAACGCTATCAGCGCGGTGCATTGCCGCTTTTCCCGGTAGGCACCGCGAATGCCGAACTGGAGATGCTCAAGTCACAACTTGCCGAAGCTGAAGCGGATATCGCAGTCCTGTCTGATGCACTCGCTATACTGACCGGACAGGTGCCGGGATCAGTTGATGCAGCGCTCACGACTGCGCATTCCATTCCCATGCCGCCAGAGCAGGTCGCGATCGGCGATCCGGCAAGCCTGGTGGCGCGTCGGCCTGACATAAGGGCGGCCGAACGGTCTCTTGCCGCGTCGACGGCGCGGATCGGGGTGGCCGAGGCGGCGCGGTTCCCGAAATTGTCCTTCACGGGGATCCTGGGCCTCGGCGGATCCTCGTTGGACGACGTTGTCGATGTCGGCGATTTCTCCGCACTCGCGATCCCGCGCCTCCAGTGGAATTTTCTGGATTTCGGCAGGGTAGACGCTGCGATCGACCAAGCCGGGGCGGCGCGCAACGAAGCAGTCGCCAATTACCAGCAGACGGTGCTTCTGGCACTGCAAGACGCCGAACGTGCCTTGGCTCGCTTCGGCCAGCAGCGTGTTGCGCTCGCTGCCAGTATGCAAATGAAGAAGCAGGCTGACGTCGCGGCGGACCTGAACCGCCAACGTTTTGCCGCAGGAGCGATCTCGAAGGCTGACCTCAACCGGGCCCTGCGAGAACAGCAGCAGGCCTCAGCAGACCTCGTCCGGGCAAAAGGCGCCCTTACGCTGGCGTGGATTGCGCTGCAGAAGTCGCTGGGCCTTGGGTGGCAAGAGCTTGTTCGAGATCAATAGTCCCGCCGCGCTGATCAATTGATCCGGTTGACGAGAAGTAGGCGCCCCTGCCGCTGGCGACCAACTTGCCGTCGGGCTCGAGAACCCGGGTTTCCGCCACCGAAATCTGTCGCCCGATCTTCACGATCTGTCCGTGAGCAGTGAGAGGTCCTGAGGTTGCAGGACGGTGGTAATCGACATGCAGATCGGCCGTCGCTCTCGCCGCGACGCCCCCCGCAAGCAGAGTATAAAGCCCGGTGAGGTCGACCAGTGAAGCCAGGATCCCTCCATGCGCCGACCCAATCATAGGGTTCGACACGATCTCTTCGCGCCATGGCATGGTGATCGCGATTCCCTGGTCGGAGCATGTTGCAATCTCCAGCCCAAGCCATCGATGAAACGGCGCGATATTCAGCATTTCCTGCAAGCGCTCTCGATCGATCATAGCTCCCTCGTCCCCTGTGGCTGAGCCGTATCGGATGAGTGATGGCGCCGTAGGAAATCGACGATAGCGGCGGAAAAGGCATCGTTCGCATCGCCCACGACCATGTGCGTGGCATCGGCAATATCGGTGTATTCTGCATGGGGGACGAGTTGTCGCAGATGCAAAACGGCCTCTTCGGAAACAAGATCGCTAGAGCCGCCTCGGATGAGGTGAAGCGGAAGCGTGAGATTCGCCGCAGCTTGGCTCAGCATTGCCGATTGACGTTCTTGGCTGTCTGGGCCGCCTTGTCTGGCTGACATTATATTACGGATAAACACAGGGTCCCAGTGCCAATAGAAGCGCCCATCCGGCTTCTGCCGCAGATAGCTTTTCAGACCATCGCTCGCGCCCCGCCTGGGACGATGCGGCATGTAGCGAGCGATCACGTCGGCCGCCTCCTCTGGTGAGGCGAAGCCGCTATCGACATGCTCTTCCATGAAACCAACCACGCGCATTACACCGCTGGGCTCCATACGCGGGGCAATGTCGACCAATGTGAGCGAAGCAAAGCTACATGGAGCAAGCTCCCCTTCGGCAATCAGTCCAGCGAGCCCGCCCAGTGAAGCGCCGACCAGCGCTGGCTTCTGGTCCAGGCGCGACGCTGCAGCGACCAGATCCGCCGCGAAGTCGCGCATTTCGTAAGCTCCGCATGGCGACCAATCGCTGTCTCCGTGACCGCGCATGTCGAAGGCGATTGCGCGAAAGCCGGCTTGAGCCAACTCGCTGACCACCCTTCTCCACGCGCGCCGTGTCTGCCCGCCGCCGTGCGCAAGAAGGACGGGTATGGCGTAGGCATCCCCCTCAGCCTCGGCTGTAAGAGAAATCGCGCCTGCGCCCTCAATCGTAAAGGTTTCTCTCGCCATCTCTGGATGGTAGGAAAGGCGCGCTAAATAGTAAACCGATTTAGTTTGTGGCTCTCGGCTCCGTGTTGGCTGTCCTGCAAGGGCGTTTTAACGACGGCAAAGGTCTATACCAAGAGGGGTTTCTCCAGATCATTGTCTAATGCACCGGCTTGCGATTCGGTCAGCAGTCGCTGTCCGCTTAATCCGCTCAAAGATATAAAAGCTGCCTTTCCGCTTCCGGCCCAAATTCTGACATGAAAAAGGCGGTCCGTCCCAATTGGGACGGACCGCCCACCGAGCGACCTCGACCTGTCAGGAGGGTCAGGCAGCCTGCTCGGCAATTTCGTCTGTCGCATCGTCGCTGACTGCCTCGTCGACTTCGACATCAATTGGCGCGACCTCCTGAGCAGCAGTGAACAGCATGATCGCAGGAACCCAGGCTTGCGCCCGCTCCTTGACCTCGGCCTCGCCGATGAAGTTGCCTGAGAAGATGCGCTCGGCTGCGCTCGCAAGCTCAGCCTTCTTCGAAGCAGCGTATCGGCTGACCAGCTCCGGACCACCCGCAGCATCGAGCGCTTCGAGCGTGCGAGCCTTGGCCACGCGGTCGAAATAGTTTGCCGCGGTGGGACGCCACCAATGCGCGGTTTCGATTTCCAGAAGTGCCCCGAGCGCTTCGTGCATGGGCACCGAACGATCGCCTTCGCAGGCTAGGCTGGCGACGAGCGTGCGCGAGACGACATGACCAAGCCAGGCCGAACGCGCCTCATCGGAAAGCGACCGGAACCTGGCAAACCGCTCGACGTCGGTCTCGCCCGAGCGCCAGCTTTCGTCGAGCGAACCAGCGAACTCGGCCAGAGCAGCACTCGCCGGTGCATCCTTGGCCTCAAACCCGGCAACCGGTCCAGACGCGATGGAGCCGACAAGCGTCGATGCCTTTCTGGCGCGCCAGTCGTGCCCATCGGCATCCGCGAGCGTGAAGACCATGAAGTCGAGCGCCAGTGCCGGATCGTTAGCGAGATGGATCGCCAGGATATCGCGGCGCTGCATTGCGAGTTCGTCGAGCAGGCGCTGCGAAAGCGAGCTGCCCGTGGGCTTTGTCCCTACGGTTTCCTCGACTGCCTCAATAGCGCCTTCACCGGTGATGACCTCGGTCTCCGTATAGTACTGCGGGACCAATGTCGGCTCGCCATTGCGCGAGAGGACAAGAAAGGCACCGGCCTCGGCCTTCAGATCGTCGGCGAGCACGGGCGGCCGGTCATTGAGCGCGCGCATGGCGCGATCGATCACCACAAGTTCCTGTTCGGCCTTCGCGACCTCGTCCTCGTCGCTGCCTTCGTCTTCGAGCACGGCGGCGACGCGGTCGTAGTCGGCTTCGAGTTCACCGAGTTCCTGCGCCTCCTGTTCGGTCATCGGGGCAGGCTCGCTGGGCAAGCGACCCAGACCTTCAACGAGGTCATGGCTGACATAATTGCCAAGCGTCGGTCGCACCCAGGCAAGGCCGCGTTCCTGGGCCGTCCTGGCGGCCGCTTCCTCCATGGCCTTGTGCGCGAGGTCCTCGAGCAGCGCGACGTCGATCCAGCTCTCGCTGGCGTCATCGTCGAAGAGTTCGCGTTCGATCCGGCCACCCGCACCGATGTACGCATCGCGTCCGACCAAAACAGCTCGCGGATCAGAACCGCGCACCGTGGCATCGAGCACCATGCGGCGGATTGTATCGGGCGTGATCTGGTACCAGGCATCCTGCAGCTCGGCATAGACATGCGCCTGGCGCTCGACGTCGGAAATCGCGCCATATGCCTTGGCCATGTCGAGCGTGATCGTGCCCTCGGCGAGTGCTTCGAATACGCAGGGTGCAAGACTTGCCAAACGCAGACGTCCTTCGACGAAACGGACGGTGAGGCCGAAGCGGCGCGCCACGTCTTCGGGGGTAGCCCCTGCCTCGATGATGGAAGCGAAGGCCTGCGCCTCGTCGGCGGGATTCATCGCGAGACGTTGGACGTTTTCGGCAAGGCTGGCTTCACGCACCTCGCTTTCCTCGCCTTCGATCACGAGGCAGGTGACCTCGTGGTTTTGGGACAAGGTGCCCTCTTCGGCCAGTGCCTGCAGCGCGGCGAGCCGACGACCGCCGGCCTCGACCTCGAACTTGCCGCGCTTTCCTTTGCGAACGACGAGGTTCTGCAGCAGACCGCGCGCAGCAATGTCTGCCCGCAGCTGGAGGTCGGCGAGCACGTCGCTCGACTTGCGAACGTTGCGGGGGCTCGGAACGAGCTTCTTCAAGGGGATCGACTGGATCATGGGTTTTCTCCTGATGGAATGAAGGCGCAGGTGAGGATCACGAGGCCCACAAGCCCAAAGGGCTCCCTCCACTCTCTCCAATGGCTGTGGCGAACATCTATACGACCGAGATGGGGCGATCAGGGATCGGCTAAGTTCCGATCATGAGGGCAGTTGTTCTCAATGCGCGAACCCATTCGCAGGCCCGTCATCAGCGGGCACAGGCAGATCAGTCGCCTGGACTTGAGGAAGGACGTGATCAGGCTCCGGCGTACGCGACACGGGAGCTTATCGGTTCATTCAGACACACGAAGGGGAGGAGAGAAGGGGAAACTTAAGCGCAATCGGAGGCAGCGCTCAGTTTCATTCGGACCCTGACCTGTTGAGCGGAGACTCTATCTATCCGCTGCCGAGCAAGCGCTCTTCGAGAAGCGTCCGAAAATCCCGACGCGCATCAGCAATTACGAACACAGTCACCTGACCGGGTGCTGGCTCGGGCTGATATCCGTAGATGATGCGGAAGGGAGAGTGCGACAATTGCCGGAATTCGGTGATCCCGAGAGCCTCAAGTTCCGGTGGAACCGGTCCTTTCTGAGGATTGTCGGAAAGG
This sequence comes from Citromicrobium bathyomarinum, assembly GCF_021021475.1. Classification (GTDB taxonomy): domain Bacteria; phylum Pseudomonadota; class Alphaproteobacteria; order Sphingomonadales; family Sphingomonadaceae; genus Alteriqipengyuania; species Alteriqipengyuania bathyomarina. Next base: position 1,357,735 of record NZ_JAINWL010000001.1, read on the forward strand.
GACTCGATAGACGCGACGAGGTCATCCAGCAGTGCGTCCGCACCATCGTCGCCATCCGGCCCGCGCTGCGCCACGCGACGCTGCCAGATACCCGCAAGATCACGCTCCGCACCGGAGGTGATCTTGATCGCTAACGCGGCCGTCATCATTCAGTTTGACTTACCCCGTACGCGCTCCGCAAGGCCTGCCACCGGGCGGGTCCGACCAGCGGCAACATCGGCCTGTCCGAGCGCCAGAAGTTTTAGCAGAGCGAGCGTTTCCTGTGCGCGCTCGTAGCTGGCGACATCCTGCAGAACTGCCTTGGCTTCGCCATTCTGCGTGATGACCAGTGGCCCGCCGCCATCTCCAATCTCCCGGATAATTTCGGCGCTGTGGGCCTTCAGATAGCTGATCGGTTTGATGCGCTGGTCCAGCTTCATAGAACACCTTGGGACTGAATTTGGTCTTTATATAGTCCACGACTTGGCAATTGCAAAGCTCAATGCCCGATTGCGATGCCTGGGAGTATCTGGCCTGCCCTCGACACCGGGACGAACAGCCGCGTGCGGTAGCGGATGATCTCGGTGAAGCAGCCCTTGTTCTTGTACCAGTCGAGGCGATCGGGCGAGAACCCGGTCAGTTCAAGGCGCTGTTCGCCGCCTACCAGCGATCGCTTCACGGTGAGTGGATTGTGGCTTGCGAGGCCCAGCGGTTTGCCGCTGGCAAGGACAAGGTCGCCGATCTGCTCAGCCGATGGTCCGGCAACTCCGGAGAGGCCAAAGGTCTCGGCGATCGCAGCGAGATCGAGATCGAGCACTTCGCGGCCGATGATCGACTGGCCGTCTTCGGCAACGAGCCGGGTGACCCGAACATGATCGCCGGGGAGGCGCTTCCAGACCGGGAGCAGCAGTCCGGTGGCAAGATGGACGCGCTCGGTCACCGGTGACTTGGCCGCTTCCACTTCCTCGGCACGCCAGGCGCTCGTGAACGCAGTGACGCCAATTTCTTCCCATTGGCTCTCAGAGAGTGCCTGAAGTGTCCAGTTCGCGGACTTGAGCGGTCGCAAGAGTCGCCGACGTTCAATCACGGCCCCGTCGTCGGCGATGAGACGCCGGGCTGGAACCGACAGCGCAACCTTGCCCGACCGCGCATTGCGCATCGGGATCGCGTGCGGGCTACCGATCTCGTGCGTCCGCACCAGGCGTTGCAATCGCATAGGCCTAAGGTGCTTGGTCACTTCGAGCGAGACGAGACGGGTCTCGGCTCCGGTCACGGGGTCGGTGCGAAGAAGTTCATCTGTCAGGACCGTAAAGTGATCGACCCTGACGGTCTCCAGTCCCTGGTCGAGCGTTCCGGCTTCACGCGCAGCCTCGATCCGCGCTTCGACGAGGCCGAGATATTCATCGAAGATTGCGTTCTGGAGCGCGATCGGCAGCGCAAGAATGCGGTTGAGCCAGCGCTGGATCGTCGGGAGATTATCGGTCAGTCCACCATCGGGGTTTTCGAGCCGGAGGCCGGTGCGCTCGACGAAGTTGGCAAAGGTGGTGGCTTCGAGCTTGCCGTCATAGAGCAGCTGGAACCAGCGGCTGAGCGCGTCGCGCGCATAGTCGCTTTCAAGATTGTCTGCCGGGTCGAACAGGTTCTGTCCGCCCGTCTGGCGCTGGCCGCGCGTAAGCGCTCCCAAAGCATCGAGCCTTCGCGCAATAGTCGAGATGAATCGGCGCTCGCCCTTCACATCGGTGGTGACCGGGCGGAACAACGGGGCCGAGGCCTGATTGGTGCGGTTCGTGCGACCAAGACCCTGGATGGCGTTGTCGGCGCGCCATCCCGGTTCAAGCAGGAAGTGAACCCGGCGCTGCTGGTTCCTGGCGCCCAAGTCGGCATGATAGGAACGCCCCGTGCCGCCCGCATCCGAGAAGACCAGGATGCGCTTGGTCCCTTCCATGAAGCTTTGGGCTTCGGCGACATTGGCGCTGGGGCTACGCCGTTCGATGCGCTGCTCACCATCGCGGCCCAGGACAAGCCTGCGGGTCCGGCCCGTGACTTCGGCCACGGCGTCGGTTCCGAAATGCTCGATGATCGCACCGAGCGCAGTGGCGATGGGCGGCAGTGCGCAAAGCTGTTCGATCAGCGCATCGCGCGCGGCAATGGCGCGCGGGCAGAAGACGGGATTGCCGTCTCCGTCGCTCATCGCCTCGGAGCGAAGATTGCCGTCCTCGTCGGCGAAGACCTGCATCAAGCGCACCGGGAAGCTCTTGGACAGATAGTCGATGACGTACTCCCGCGGGGAGAGATCGATATCGAGCGCTTCACGTTCTTCGTCGGAGAGGTCGGCAAGACGCCGGTCGAGCATGGCCTCCGCAGTCGACACCAGCTGCACGACAACCGAATGGTCCTCGCCAAGAGCTGCTTCCATCGCGGGTATCAGGCTCGGCAGCTTCATCGAGAGCAGGAGCTGGGCAAAGAAGCGCTGCTTGGTGCCCTCGAAGATCGATAGCGCCGCAGCCTTGGCGTTGCGATTGAGCGTATCGCCGCTGTCCTCGTCGACCACTCGGGTTGCTTCGAGCGCGGCTTCGAGGTTGCGGTGAATGATCGCCCAGGCATCGGCATAGGCATCATAGATTCTTATCTGCGCGTCGGTCAGGCTGTGCTCGAGGATCTCGTACTCGACCCCGGCGAAGGACAGCGCACGGGCGAGATAGAGGCCCTGGGCCTTGAGGTCGCGGGCGACAAGCTCCATCGCCGCGACGCCGCCGGCGCGGATCTCGGTCGTGAACGCCTCGTGGGTCGGAAAGGCGGTCTCGGGTCCCCAGAGGCCAAGCCGTGAGGTGTAACCGAGGTTGGCGATATCCGAAGCTCCAGTGGCAGACGCGTAGATCACCCGGGCGCGCGGGAGATGGTTCTGCAGCCTGAGGCCCGCCATCCCTTGTTCGGAGCCCTTGACCTTGCCGCGGATTGAAGCGCTCCCGAGTGCATTGGCCATGGCGTGGGCTTCGTCGAAGGCGATCACGCCATCGTAGTCCTCACCCGCCCAGGCAAGGATCTGGTCGAGGCGCGTATCCTCGGCGCGCCCCGAGCGCAGCGTCGGGTAGGTGACGAAGAGGATGCCTTCGGACATCGTCACGGGATGGCCGAGTTTCCGGCGCGAGAGCGGCTGGAGATCGAGCGGTAGCCCGCCAAGCGCTTCCCAATCGCGGCGCGCATCTTCGAGCAGCGCCTCGTTCTTCGTGATCCAGATATGGCGACGCTCGCCGGCGAGCCAGCGATCCATGATGACCGCGGCGATCTGCCGTCCTTTGCCCGCTCCGGTTCCGTCGCCGAGGAAGAAGCCTTGGCGGTAGGAGTGTCCGTCTTCGGCCAGTTCCAGCGAGGTGCCTTCCTGGCTAACCTTGAACTGACCCGGAAGATCGCGCGCAAATGCCTGGGCAGCGTAGACCAGTGTCTCGCATTGCGCTTCGGACAGCAGGCCATCCGCCTGCCAACCTGCGGGAAGGCGCGGGCAAACATCGGGCTGCGGTGCCGCGACCGAACCCATGGCGACCGATTCCACGAGCGGGGTAGGATGAACTGGCGCATCTTCGACGGCGATGCGGCTAGGCCGGTAAGGCAGGTAAATGCCTGCCTGTTCAGGCACCGGTGAGGGTTCGGCGAGGACCGAATAGGTGAGGTCGATCGCAGTTGCTGTGGCTGCAGGAGTCGCCGCGAACGGCGCCACCGGCCGAACCGGCGCGCTTTGGGTCGAAGTCTTGCCAAGGAGGCGCACTGGCTTGCCGACTGGCAGGCGATGGAGGCTGGCGGAGGTCCGCGCTCGTCGCGGTAGCTCCGTGACAATTTCGTGGAGCTCAATTAGGTCGGCAGTATCTCCGATGATCGCTGACGAGGACACAATCGGCGTTTTGTCGAACACGACCAGTCGCACGGCGATCCCCGTCCCTGTCCGGCGAAAAGCCTGCTGCAGCCGGACATTGAGGAGCAGCGACGCTTCGTCCTGTGCCTCGGCGAAGGTGCAAGCATCGAAGCCATTGGGCAAGATGGCGACAATCCTCGCCCCAGCAGCAGCAGACCGGATTGCACTGCGAAGGTGGCGCTGCGCCGTCTCACCGTCCTTTCCGCGTTCCTGGCTGCGGGCGAATGGCGGGTTCATCAGCACGACCGACGGAGCAGCGCCGCGAAGCAGATCGGCGATCAGTTCCCCGTCGTGCGCAGTGATCGTGGCCGCGGGAAAGATGTGGACCAGGCTGTCTCGTCTTGCAGGATCGATCTCGTTGAGGATCAGCGAAGCGTTCTGAACGCTGCCCCACAGCGCAAGGGCGCCATTGCCGGCGGATGGCTCGAGCAGCGTGTCATGCGCAGAGACTGCTGCGGCCTTCGCCATCAGCCAGGCCAGCACCGGCGGGGTCGAGAACTGCTGGAGTTCGACCTGTGCTTCGCTGCGAACGTGCCGCGGCGGCAAGGCTGCTTCGAGCCAGTCGAAAGGCGCTTCTGCTGCGTGCGCGCTTGTCGCCAGATCGATGTGTGAGGACTCGCGAAGCCAGAGCAGTGCGCCGATCTCGACCGCGTTGTTGTAATCGTCGATCGTCCAGGCGCTTCCCCAATCTTGTGCACCGGTCTCTTCGGCAAACAGGCTGGAAATGTCGGTACGGGTGAGATGACGCCCCGACGCAAGAAGCGCGGCAATCCTGGCCCCAATGGCGTGGGCCAGGGGCACTGCCGGCATCTGCTCGCCGGCGGGAAACAGATCTGATTGAAACATGGCAATTCGTCCTCCTGATGAGGGCATCGGGACACGCCCTCTGCCGGATCAGGAATTCGAGAAGCCCACTCTCCTCTACCGCGCCGCCTTGCGGCGCAGCCATGCTGTCAGTTCATCGTTCCAGTCTGTGTCGCGTGACGACGGCTTGCGAACGTGGATCGTCCGCGCATCGCGGGCATAAGCGGCCAGGGCACGCGACGCAGCCAGCTCGCCGCCAGCATCGTGATCGACGAAAAGGTGAAGCTCGGTCACGCTCTCGGGTACGCTGACGAGGCCGAAGCGCTCATTGCCCAAGGTCGCCCAGACGGGAATGCCGGTGAGAGCATAGGCCGACATCGCGCTCTCGACCCCCTCGGCAAGGCCAAGCTTGCCGGAGGCCGGAGCGAAGAGGCGGACAGCTGCTTCGCCGAGCGCGCCGAGCGCGCGCTTCGGTTTGTCGAAATCGGCCTTGGCATTGCCCGAAAGGAACGTGCGATGGATGGCGATCGGCCCCACGTCGAGGCTGACCGCCGCAATCATGGCCGGCAAAAAACGGGTGCGTCCCTTCGGACCAAGAGGCGTTCGTGGATGGAAGCGGAGCGCCGGAGATGCTGCGAGGATGCCGCGGCTCTCGAGGTAGGACTTTGCTGGACTCGCGCGTAACGGCTGTGCGTCGCGCCAGATGCGCAAGGCAGCGGCCGAAGTCTTCGCTGCAGGACCAGTGTCCATCGTGGGCTCGATTGCACCTCCCGAGAACCAGGCTGACGCCGGTACACCTTCACTCACCAGAGCAGCCAGCACGCTCTGCTGATCACATCCCGCAAAACAATGGAAAAGGATCGCTTTTTGGCCGAGCGACACACCGAGTGACGGCGTACGGTCGTCATGCGCAGGGCAGCAGGCCATGCCTTTTGTGCCGGACCATTTGCCGCCCCGGTTTTCACAGATGCGGCGGGCGGCTTCTTCCAAAGAGCTTATCTTGGTGGAATATCGGTGGGACATGGCACATCGCGATCCTTTCGGCTCGCTCACAAAGGCCCTCCTCCCCTCCAGCCCTTCTGTGTTGTAAGAACAGGTCGGAGGGGATTCACGTCTGCACTGCGAGCCCGTCGATTTGAGCGTCACATCGACATCGCCGCTCACCCGCGAGGTCTACCGATTATTCGTAGTGACTTCTCACTAGCGCCATTGATCCTTATTGCTGCCCCACGACCTGGTCAGTTTAGATCATGCGACACGTTACCTAATCGAAAATTCCAGTCCGATCTTTCCTTTTGCAAATCGCGTCGTGCCTTCGAAAGGTAGTCCCGCCAAGTCCGTCGATGAGTGATATGGCTGATTTTGCCGGGCTTGCTCATTCCCGCCATCGCGGCAACCGCCATTCTGCTATGGCCGGGTTGATCATTTTCACGAGCGAATAATGTCTTCGCGCGTTCGATTTCCTCGTCTGAATAATGCATTCGATGCTCCATCGGGTTGGACCTGCGAGAGCGTTCGAACGAAATTCGGCGAACCCTCTGCAGGGTCCGCCGGTTAACCTCCAACTGGAGGACGGGACCTCGGAATTCTTCCGAAGCTGTCGGCTTGTGCCGACATGCGTGACGTTTGCGATATAGTCGCTGAGACAATTCGCGCAACTGCACAGCGACTTTTGAAGTACGATGGTCAAGCCGCGGCCTAGCGACCGCTCACCAGCGCCTCTCCACTCAGTCATGGTCATTGTAAGCCTCGTGCAGGAGGCGGTGAAGCATCTTCCTTCGGTAAATCTGCTTCAAGCGAAAGAGCACAAAAACATGACATATCATTTCTATTTGCGGAATTTCGCATGATATGTCATATATCGGACCATGCCCCGTTCGTCTCGAGCTGCTAGCGGACTACCGCCCCAGAGCCAACGTGCGATTACACGGCTAGGTAAGGATATCGCCCTTGCTCGCCGCCGGAGAAAACTTCCTCAGCGTTTAATGGCCGAGCGCATGATCGTCTCGGTTCAAACGCTGCAACGCCTCGAAGCGGGAGATCCTACCGTGGGCCTCGCGGTTCTGGCGAGCGCCCTGCATGTCCTGGGGATGACACAGCGCCTTGCCGAGCTGGTAACCCCAGACAGTGACCGGGCTGGCATCAGCGAGGATTTGTCCCGCCTGCCCAAGAAGACCCACGCTGTCAGCGACGATGATCTGGATTTCTAGCAAGCCGTGACGACCATCCGCACCTATGTCTTCGTGCATCTTGAGGAGGGGCCTGTTCCGGCAGGCCTTCTCACGATGACCGACGAACCGCGCAACCAGTTTGCTACCTTCGCTTACGGGCGGCGTTATCTGGAACGCCCTGACCGTATTGCGGTCGATCCTGTAGCTCTGCCGTTGCACGAAGCTGGAACTTCTCGAACATTCAGGACGGAAGAAGGCTTTGCCGTGTTCGGTGGCATTCGGGATGCTGCTCCTGACGGCTGGGGCCAATACCTAATGTACAAGGCGATGGGCGATCGCTTGCCGAGCGAAATCGATCTCATTCTGGCCTCGGGCGAACATCGCGTGGGTGCGCTCGCCTTTGGGCCGACGTCCGCCCAGCCTGAGAGAATTACACCATGGGGGGACGGCCCTGCTCCGGGCGAAGAGTTCACGCTCGCAGAGCTAGCAGAAGCCGCCGAACGAGCGCAGCATGTCGACGAACTCGACGAGAACTTGAGGGCGTTGCTAGCCGCCGGGTCATCTCTGGGCGGCGCCCGGCCGAAGGCTGCTACAAAAATCGGCGACAAACCCTGGATCGCGAAATTTCAGAAGCGGGGAGACAGCTTCCCCGAATGCCGGGTCGAACTGGCGACAATGCGGCTTGCCAGCGAATGTGGTCTCGATGTGCCGCCACTCGACTTCCGCTGTGTCCTTGATCGCGACATCTATCTGATCGAGCGGTTCGATCGGATTCCTCACGGCAACTGGCTGGAACGCAGGCCCTTTGCTTCGGGGCTCACAATGCTCGGGGCGCATGAGAGCGAGGTCAGCAGCTTCAGCTATGCCGATCTCGCAGGAGCGATCCGGCAATTCGGAACCAAAGTACTTCAGGATCTACACGAGCTATTTCGTCGTATGTTGCTCAATATCCTCGTCACCAATGATGATGATCACCTGCGTAATCATGGCTTCTTGTTCGATGGTGAGGGATGGCGGCTTTCGCCGCTTTACGATGTAGTGCCGAAGCCGCAGCTGGGACTGGAGCGCCGGCTCGTCCTCGGCGTCGGGCCGGAAGGCCGCGCTGCAACGATCGAGAATGCTCTCGCCGGTGCCGCGGTCTTCGACCTCAGCCATGATGACGCGAACGCAATCGCCGAAGACATGAGGAGAATCGTAGCGACACGGTGGGAACACCTATTCACAGAAGCAGGGATAAGCGCGGCTGATCGCAAGCGTTTCGCAACCTGCTTCCGATTGGCAGCACCCGCGTCATGATCGCAAACGCAGAAGTCCGTCCATGGGGGTGCGTGCTTATCAAATTTGGCATGGTGATTACCCGGTGATTGCTAGCCGAGAAAATGGGCATCAAAAAATGCTGATTAATGATTATATATCAGGGTCATACGATAGTATGACCACTAAGGTCTGGTACTTCCGCTTCCGGCGAGTTTAGGTGAATGACTTAGCTTAAAACGCTGCGTCAAAACCTCGAAAACGGGGAGGCCGAAGCTCTGCGGGAGCACCCGCCGACCATCAGCCGGCAGAAGGCATCATGAGATAGCCGAGCACTGCGCGCCGAGCCCGCTTCGCCAGCGCGTGCCGGTCGGTTTCCCCCCGTTCGCCGGCGGTGTCGACCATCCCCCGCAGGATCGCCGCCACATCGGCGGTGACGACGGTCAGATCCTCCTGGCGCGGCATATCCGCTCGGGCAAGGATGCCGCCAAGAATGGCGGCAAAACGTGCCCGGACGGCCTGGGTGTCGGCATCGAGCGGCAGGCGAGACTCCTCGAAGTCGAGCAGGCGCGCCAGACGTGGGCGCCGGACCTGATGGCCGACAGCGGCCCGGATCACGGCGTCCAGCGCTTGGCGTCCCGAAGGCGCCCTTGCCGCGCTTTCCACTTCCGCGAGCAACCGTGCGGTCTCGCGCCCGATCAGCGCGCCGAGCAGCGCGTCCTTGTCCGGAAAATACTGATAGAGCGTGCCGATGCTGACGCCGGCGCGCTCTGCCACGGCATTGGTGTTGAAGCCGCCATGGCCATGCTCCTCCAGAATGCGAGCCGCGGCCTCGACAATCGCGTCAACGGTGTGACGTGCGCGCGCCTGCGAGGGCTGTTTGCGAGGGCGGGCGCGCTGATCGGTGGCATGATTGGTCATGAGGTCCAATGCGAGTAGCGTAACTGAGCATCCGCTCGCATTTTAGTCGCGGCAATCAACGACACAAGGATGCTCCAATGAACACGCAACCCGCGCAGTTCGACGCTGCGCTCACCACCTTCTTCATGGTCAAGACCTCGCCCGAATGGCTGGGCTTCTCATTCGAGACGCGACTCTCGCACGCCCGCGAGACGTTCCAGCCCATTCTCGACGAGTTTCGGGGCCGGATCCGGCTGAACTGGTACGATGTCGAATTCTACACCGCGAAAATCAGCGATATCTGGATGATCGAAGCGGCCGACCACCACAGCTATCAATTGTTCTGCGAGAAGCTGCGCGAGACGCCATTCTGGGACCGGTTCTTCCTCGTGCATGACATCTTTCCCGGCGAGCTGAACGCCTGGGCGAAGAATTACGAGGTGGAAGCGCTGCGATCTTGAAGTCTGGTACGTCCGCTACCACTGCACATGACGCGAAAGGCCGCCCGGTTGCCCGGACGGCCTTTTCGTAACTGCTGAAATGGCGATGCGTCAGAAGCGCAGGCCGACACCCGCAACCACCTGATTGGTGGTGACATCGCCAACATCACCGCCGACATCGCCATAGCGCGAACGGCGATATTCCATCCGCGCCTCCAGCGGCCCGGGCAGATCCAGCTGCACGCCGCCGCCGAAGCGGAAGCCGGTGGCGTTTTCCTCGACATCGGCGAAGGAACCTGCGGTAGTGAACGAACGCGTGTCGAGCGCGGTATAGCCGACCTTGCCATAGGCGGAGATCGCCCCGGTGATCGGGACACCCGCGCGGGCACCGAGATAGTACTGCCCATCCGATTCCAGCCCGTCGCGCGCCCCGGCGAAGCTGTCCGGAAATTCGGTCGAGCTGCCGCTGGCCGAATATTCACCCTCGACCCCGACGAACACGCCGCCGAGCGAGAGATCGTAGCCGGCAGCAATACCATAGACGACCGAATCCGCGTCTGCGGTCACGGTATTGCCGCTCGATTCGACCTCGACGCCTTCATAACCGGCGATGGCCTGGACGTAGAGACCGCTAGGTGCAGCATTCCCGTCCTGCGCCAGCGCCGGTGTCGCAGCCAGCGCGGCGGCGATGCCGGCCATCGCTGTGCCAATCTTTGCAGTGGTGCTTTTCATCTGCGTCCCTTTCGCATGGAAGTATCGCTTGGCCGCACTTGTGAACGAAGATGGTTTCCAGGTGGTTAACCAGTGTCCGCCGCGCGCCGCGCCGATCCCGCCGTTTCGGAACAAGCCACCGGGTTCATGCGCTTTTCAGGTATACCCCCAAGGAGAGAGACACATGGCCCTCAACACCCTCAAAGACGTCTACATCGACCAGCTGCAGGATCTTTACAGCGCCAATCGCCAGTCGATCGAGGCGACCCGCAAGCTGGCCGACAAGGCAACCGACGCCGAGCTGAAATCCGCGCTGAAGGATGGCGTCGACGGCATCGAGCGCGGGATCGAGACCCTGAAGCCGATCATCGAAGGCCACGACGCCAAACCGACCGGTGAATTCTGCAAGGGCATGGAAGGCATCGTCAAGGAAGTCGATGCGCATGCCCTGAACACCGATTTCGGGGACGATGCAGTGCGCGATGCGATGATTATCAGCCAGTACCAGCGGATGACCCACTACGCGATCGCCGGCTACGGCTGTGTGCTCGCGTTCGCCAAGCGGCTCGAACTGGCCGGCGAAGTGACCAAGCTCGCCGAATGTCTCGATCAGACCTACGAAGGCGACCGGCGGATGACCGCCATCGCGGTCAACGACGTCAACAAGGTCGCCGCCTGATCGGGCCTGACCGACATTATCTCGCGGGCGTCCGGCAATCCGGGCGCCCGCTTTGCATCCAGCAACCGAAAGGATCGGCATGAGCGACACCAGGAAAATTCTTATCATCGGCGCATCGCGCGGCATCGGGCTGGGCCTGACCCGCGAATTCGCGAGCCGCGGCTGGCATGTCGTGGCGAGCGAACGCACGCCCAGCGATGGCCTGCGCGATGCGGCGCAGAGCCATGAAAACGCCGTCGAAATCGTCACCGTCGATGTGACCAAGCCCGACACCTACCAGGGGCTGGCGAGCAAGCTGGGCGAAGGATCGCTCGATGCGATCATCGTCAATGCCGGGATCACCGGCGCAAAGCACCAGTCCGCCGAACAGGCGACCGACGAAGAGATCGCCCATGTGATGCAGACCAATGCCTATGCCCCTGCAAGGGTCGGCAAGGCGCTGCTCCCGCTGCTCAAGGACGGCGGCACGCTGGCCTTCATGTCCTCGCTGATGGGATCGATCGCAGACAGCTCGGGCGGGTACGAGTTCTACCGCGTGAGCAAGGTGTCGCTCAACATGCTCGCCAAGGGCATTTCGGAGCAGCAGGCTAAGGAGCGCAACATCGAAGTCCTCTCGCTCCATCCCGGCTGGGTGCAGACCGATATGGGCGGGCCCAATGCGTCGATCACGGTTGCGGAAAGCTGCACCGGCCTTGCCGACGTGGTCGAGAAGGCGGGTGGGGGCGGCTACCACTTCGTCGACTACACCGGCGAAGCGATAGCCTTCTAGGCCGCTATTCCACGATCCCCGCCGCCGCCAGCACTGCCAGCGTCAGCACGTCGGGCACGTTGGCGGTGACTGGGACGATCTGGACCGGCTTTTCCATGCCCACCAGGATCGGGCCCACCGTCGCATCGCCACCGAGTTCGCGCAGCAGCTTGGCCGAAAGGTTGGCCGATTGCAGGCCGGGCATGATCAGCACGTTGGCCGGGCCCGACAGGCGGCTGAAGGGATAGAGCTTCATCACCTTCTCGTTCAGCGCGGCGTCGGGGGCCATTTCGCCTTCGTATTCGAAGCCGGGCTGCATCTCGTCGAGGATGTGTACCGCGTTGCGAATGTTCTCCAGCCACTTGCCCGACGGATTGCCGAAGGTGGAGTAGGAGAGGAAGGCGACGCGCGGTTCATGCCCCATGCGCCGGGCAACCGCCGCGGTCTCGCACGCAATGTGCGCAAGGTCTTCCGAACTGGGCCGCTCGTTGATCGTGGTATCGGCGAGGAAGGTGGTGTGGTTCTTCCCGATCATCATGTGGATGCCGAAGGAAATCCCGCCCGGCTTGGGGTCGAGCACCCGGCCGATCTCGCGCGCGGTCTGTGCATAGGTGCGCGTCAGGCCCGAGATCAGCGCATCGCCGTGGCCCAGCGCGACCAGCAGCGAGGCGAAGACGTTGCGGTCCTGGTTGACCATGCGGCGCACATCACGCTCGGTATAGCCGCGCCGCTGGAGGCGCTTGTACAGGAACTCGACCATTTCGGGCACATGCTCGCTGTCGGCCGAGTTCTGGATCTCGAAACTGCCGGGGTCGGAGACGCCGAGCATGTGCATCTTGTCCGCGACCGCCTTGGTCCGCCCGACCAGCACCGGGGTGCCGTAGCCGAAATCGCGGAACTGAATCGCGGCGCGCAGCGCGACGTCCTCTTCCGCCTCGGCGAAGACAACCCGCTTGGGATTGGCCTTCGCCTCCTCGTACACCTGTGTCAGCACCGAAGTCGTGGGGTTGAGGCGCGACTTGAGCGCGAGGCGGTACGCCTCCAGATCCTCGATATGGGCCTGCGCCACGCCCGACTTCATCGCCGCTTCGGCCACTGCGGACGACACCACTTCCATCAGACGCGGGTCGAACGGGGCGGGGATGATGTAGTCGGTGCCGAACTTGTGGCTCTTGCCATAGGCCGCCGCGACTTCCTCCGGCACGCGTTCGCGCGCCAGCGCGGCGATCGCTTCGGCGGCGGCGATCTTCATCTCTTCATTGATAGCGGTCGCTCGCACGTCGAGCGCGCCGCGGAAGATGAACGGGAAGCCGAGCACGTTGTTGACCTGGTTGGGATAGTCCGACCGGCCCGTGGCGATGATCGCATCGGGGCGCACGGCCTTGGCGTCTTCGGGCATGATCTCGGGCACCGGGTTGGCCATCGCGAAGATGATCGGCTGGTCGGCCATCTTCTTGACCCACTCCGGCTTCAGCGCCCCGGCTGCGGACAGGCCGAGGAAGATGTCCGCCCCCTCCAGCGCCTCTTCCAGGCTGCGCGCATCGGTTTCCACCGCGTGGGCGCTTTTCCACTGATCCAGATCGTCGCGTCCCTTGTGGATCGGGCCGGAGCGGTCGCACACGATCACCTGGTCGCTGGGAATGCCGATCGCCTTGATCAGCGCGGTACAGGCGAGCGCGGAGGCACCCGCGCCGTTGACCACCATCCGGCAGTCCTTGAACTTGCGCCCGGTCAGGTGGCAGGCATTGATCAGCCCCGCCGCCGCGATGATCGCGGTGCCGTGCTGGTCGTCATGCATGATCGGGATGTTCATCCGCTCTCGCAGAGCCTGCTCGATGATGAAGCATTCGGGCGCGGCGATGTCTTCCAGATTGATCCCACCGAAGGTCGGCTCCATCAGCGCGACCGCCTCGATGAACTTGTCCGGGTCTTCGGTGTCGAGCTCCAGGTCGATCGAATCGACGTCGGCGAAGCGCTTGAACAGCACCGACTTGCCTTCCATCACCGGCTTGGCCGCGAGCGCGCCGAGATTGCCCATGCCCAGGATCGCGGTGCCGTTGGTAATCACCGCGACGAGGTTGGAGCGCGCGGTATATTTCGCGGCATTGGCCGGATCATCGGCGATCGCCTGCACGGGCACGGCGACGCCGGGCGAATAGGCGAGGCTCAGGTCGCGCTGAGTCGCCATCGGCTTGGACGCGATGATCTCGATCTTACCGGGCCGCCCGCTCTCGTGATAGAGCAGCGCCTCCCGCGTTTCGAAATCGGCGTTGGGCCCGGCGGCGGGCGCAGCGCCGGGTTCGGTGTTGGGTGCCCCGTTGTCGCCGGTGCTCTTTTCGTCAGCCATATCCGCCCTCGTGCAATGCGTGTTCGGCCCCGCCCTAACCTCGCAAGCCGTAAAGGCATAGGGCCAAAGCCGGCGTTTGCGTTCCAATTGCGCCCGATCGGACGAACGAAACGCGCCAGCCCGATTTTTCCCCAAGCCCAAGCATCGGGGCGATGACCGCGCGGCGCGGACACGGTAGGCCACCATCCGATGGCGGCCAGCAAACCCACTCCGATGATGGAACAGTACCACGCGCTCAAGCGCGAGGCGGGCGAGTGCCTGCTGTTCTACCGCATGGGTGACTTTTTCGAGCTGTTCTTCGACGATGCCAAGATCGCCGCCGGCGTGCTCGACATCGCGCTGACCAGCCGGGGCGAAAGCGGCGGGGAGGCGGTGCCGATGTGCGGTGTGCCGGTGCATTCCGCCGACGGCTATCTCGCCCGCCTGATCCGCGCCGGGCACCGGGTCGCGATTGCCGAGCAGGTGGAGACGCCCGACGAAGCCCGCGCACGCGCCAAGGCCGAGGGCAAGCCTTCGTCCAAGGTGCTGGTCGCGAGGCAGATCATCCGTTTCGTCACGGCAGGCACGCTGACCGAGGATACGCTGCTCGAACCGCGCCGCGCCAATCGGCTGGCGGCATTGTGCGAGCTGCGCGGGCGCGTGGGAATCGCGGCGTGCGACATCTCGACCGGGCGGATGGAGCTGGAGGAGTGCGAGGCCGACGGGGTGGCCGCCGCGCTCTCCCGCCTCGGCGCGCGCGAGATCGTTGCGCCGGAGGACTGGCCCGATGCGCCTTACGAGGCCATCGCGCGCCCGCCCGGCGACTTTGCGAGCGAGCGCGGGCGCAAGCGGCTGGAAGAGCTGCACGGGGTCGCCACGCTCGACGCGTTCGGCACGTTCTCGCGCGCGATGCTCGCCGCGGCGGGCGGCCTGCTCGCCTATCTCGACCATGCCGGGCGCGGGTCCATGCCCTTCCTGCTGCCGCCGACGGTCAACGAGACCGGCACGGTGATGGCGATCGACGAAGCGAGCCGCACGAGTCTGGAGATCACCGCGACCCAGAATGGCGAGCGTGCGGGCAGCCTGCTGAGCACGGTGGACCGCTGCGTGACCAGCGCGGGTGCGCGCCTGCTGGCCGAAGACCTCTCCGCCCCGCTCGCCCGCCGGGCCGCGATCGAGGCGCGGCTCGCGCTCGTGCGCCTGTTCCACGAGGACCCGATCCTGCGCGGCGACACGCGCGAGGCGCTGCGCGCGATCCCCGACATCGCCCGCGCGCTGGCGCGGCTGGTCGCCGACCGGGGCAGCCCGCGCGATCTGGGGCAGGTGCGTGACGGGCTGGCGCAGGCGCGCAGGCTCAACGATGCGCTGACCCGGCTGCGCGATCGCCCGCCGCTGCTCGACGATCTGCTCCCGCAGCTGACCGGCCACGGCGCGCTGGTGGACGAGCTGTCGCGCGCGCTGGTCCCCTCCCCACCGACCGAGCGCGGCAATGGCGGATATATCGCCGCCGGATACGACGCCGCGCTCGACGCGCTGCGCGAGACGAGCGGCAATGCGCGTCGCGCGATCGCAGCAATGGAGGCGCGCTATCGCAGCGAGACGGGGATCTCCGCGCTCAAGATCAAGCATAATGGCGTGCTGGGCTATTTCATCGAGGTGCCCGCGCGCCATGGCGACGCGCTGATGGGACCGGACAGCGGCTTCACCCACCGCCAGACGATGGCCAACGCGGTCCGCTTCAACTCGGTCCACCTGCACGAGGAGGCGAGCCGAATCGCCGAGGCGGGCGGGCATGCGCTGGCTGCCGAGGAGGCCCATTTCGAGGCGCTGGTCGAAACCGTGGTCGCCGCGCGCGAGCGGATCGCGCGAACCGCCGATGCACTGGCGCGGATCGATGTCGCCGCAGGCCTGGCCGAACGCGCGGCCGAGGGCGACTGGTGCGCGCCGCAGATCGACGATGCGCCCTGCCTCGAAATCGTCGCCGGGCGGCATCCGGTGGTCGAGGCGGCGCTGGCCAGGGCGGGCGAGCGCTTTGTGCCCAATGATTGCGGGCTCGCAGAAACGGACCGCTTATGGCTGATCGGCGGGCCGAACATGGGCGGTAAATCGACCTTCCTGCGCGCCAATGCGCTGATCGTGCTGCTGGCGCAGGCGGGCAGCTACGTACCCGCAACATCCGCGCGCATCGGGCTGGTCGACCGCCTGTTCAGCCGCGTCGGCGCGAGCGACAATCTCGCCCGCGGACGCTCCACCTTCATGGTCGAGATGGTCGAAACCGCCGCGATCCTTGCCCGCGCGACCGAGCGCAGCTTCGTGATCCTCGACGAGATCGGGCGCGGCACCTCGACCTATGACGGGTTGGCGCTCGCGTGGGCGGTGGCCGAGGCGATCCACGAGAACAACCGCTGCCGCTGCCTGTTCGCGACCCATTACCACGAGCTGGCGCGGCTGGCGGAAAGCTGCGACGCGCTCTCGCTCCACCACGTGCGCGCGCGCGAATGGCAGGGCGATCTGGTGCTGCTGCACGAGGTGGCCGAAGGGCCTGCCGACCGCAGCTACGGCCTCGCCGTGGCCAAGCTGGCCGGCGTGCCGCCAGAGGTGGTCCGGCGCGCGAGCGCGGTGCTCGCCAAGCTGGAGAAGGGGCGCGAGGAAACCGGCGGCCTCGCCGCCGGGCTGGGCGATCTGCCGCTGTTCTCCGCGGCGATTCAAGCCGAACAGGAAGAGTGCGACAGCCTGCGCGACACGCTTGCCGCGCTCGATGTCGATGCGCTGTCCCCGCGCGAGGCGCTCGACATGCTCTACCAGTTGAAGCGCGAGGCGGGCGAAAGCTGATCTTGCACAGATTTGCCATCGCGCGCGGGGCCGCTAGGTTCTGAACGCATGGCGCAGGACGACCCTCCCGACGATCCGGACAAGAGCACCCAGTGGGCGGAATTCCGCACGGATCTGGCTGAGGACCGCAACATCATGGCGATGGAGCGGACTTTCGCGGGCTGGATGCGCACCGCCTTCGCTGCGATCGGCATCGGGCTCGGGTTTCGCGCGCTGTTCGGCAGCTGGGACCCGTCATGGATGCCCAAGGGTATCGCCAGCCTCTTCATCCTCGGCGGCGGATGGCTCGCGATCACCGCGCAGCAGCGCGCATGCAAGACGCTAGACCGGCTCAGCACGCACGAATTCGCGCCGATCCCGACACCCAATTTCCGTGTGATGGCCTATGGGGTCGCGATCGGCGCGGTGGTGGTAACGATCGGTCTGTGGGTGCTGGTGGAAAGCTGATTAAGCCTTCCGGATGCGCTCAGGTGCCGTCGCCGCGCAACCCGTCGAGCTTCGCGGGCTTGCCGTACTTGTCGACATTGTCGTCGTGGTTGGGTTCGCCGCGATAGGCCGACATGTCGACCGTGTTGCCGCGCTCCATCTGGTTCATGTGGTCGACCACATCCTGCGCATCCGGCGCGGTCAGCCCGCTCTGGACATGCTCGCTGTCGGAATTGAGGATCGAGGTCGAAACGCCCTGCGCCTGATCGGCGACGGTCTGCGCCTGATCATAGGCACCGACCTGCTCCGAATTCTCGTTCTCGGGCGCGAGATCGTCGGTCTGGCGACGCTCGCCGTCGAAGTCGGAAGGCAGGGTTTTCTTGTTCTTGTCGGCCATGAGGAATCTCCTTTCCTCATGAACGGGCGGAGGGTTTGAGCGGTTCCTTGCGGATTCATTGTCGCGGTACCAGCCCGCACCCCCACCCGGCCAACCCATCGATGGCATCCTGTGGGTTGGCCGGGCGGGGGTGAGGGCTGGTACCGTAAAAATCAGCGCGTCGGCACGGGCGCATCGCCCGTATAGTCGTAGAAGCCACGGCCCGTCTTGCGACCCAGCCAGCCGGCTTCGACATATTTCACCAGCAGCGGTGCCGGGCGATACTTGGTGTCGCCGGTCGTGTCGTGCAGCACGCGGATGATGTCGAGGCAGGTGTCGAGCCCCACGAAGTCCGCCAGCTGCAGCGGGCCCATCGGGTGATTGAGGCCTAGGCGGCACCCCAGATCGATATCCTCGATGCTGGCGGTCGACTGGCCGAGCACGAAGATCGCCTCGTTGATCATCGGCAGCAGGATGCGGTTGACGACGAAGCCCGGCTCGTCCTGGCTCAGCACCACTTCCTTGCCCAGCAGGTGGGCGAATTCGATCGTCCGGTCGGTCACGTCCTTGTTGGTCGCGAGGCCGGGGATCACTTCGATCAGGCCCATCACGGGCACCGGATTGAAGAAGTGCAGGCCGATGAAGCGGCCCGGATCGGGCGACCAGTTGGCCATCCGCGTGATCGGGATCGAGCTGGTGTTGCTGGCGAGTATCGCGCCCTCGCCCAGCACCTTGCCCGCGTTCTCGAAAATGCCCTGCTTGATCGCTTCCTTCTCGGTCGCGGCTTCGATGATCAGGTCGGCCTCGGCCATCGGCGCAAGTTCGCCGGTGGGGGTGATGCGGGCGAGCGTGGCTTCGGCCTCGGCCACTTCCATCTTGCCCTTGCCGACCAGCTTGCCGAGCGCGCGGTCGATGCCCTTGTGCGATTCTTCCGCGATGGCGAGATCGCGGTCGCTGAGGAATACTTTGAGCCCGTGCTGGGCGATGGTCTGCGCGATGCCCGAGCCCATTTGGCCCGCACCGATGACACCGATGGTCTGCATGAGATTGTCCGTCCTTCGCAACAGCAGCAATGGCGGCTGGCTAGCGATCAAGCCGCCCGCTGGCTAGCTGTCAGTTTTAGCGATTGGCTCCGGGCGTCCAGGTGATGTCCGCCTTGCCCCCGTCATTGGCCGCACGGGCAAGCACGAACAGCAGGTCCGACAGGCGGTTGATATAGTGCAGCGCGGCGTGGTTGACCGGCTCCAGCTCCGCCAGCGCGGTCATCGCGCGTTCTGCCTTGCGCACGCTGGCGCGCGCGACATGCAGCCGCGCCGCCGCCTCGCTGCCGCCGGGAAGGATGAAGCTGGTCAGCGGTTCGAGGTTTTCGTTGGCCGTATCGATCGCGCGCTCGATCCAGTCGACCTGGCCGTCCACGATCCGCAGGACCATTTCGCCCGGTTCGAATCCTTCGCCATCGAGCGCGCCCTTGGGCGTGGCGAGGTCCGCGCCCAGATCGAACAGGTCGTTCTGCACCCGGCGAAGAGCCGCGACCCCATCATGCCCGGCGTCCAGCGCGCAGATTGCGAGGCCGAGCGCGCTGTTTGCCTCATCAACCGCGCCGATCGCTTCTATACGGGCGGCGTGCTTGGGGCTGCGCGAGCCATCGACGAGGCCCGTCGTGCCGTCGTCGCCGGTGCGGGTGTAGATCTTGTTGAGCTTGACCATGCGGGCCGAATGGCCGCGTTACTGCGACACTGCAAGCAGGATGGCGACCACCAGAATCGCCAGGCCCTGATACTTGATTCGGTCGAACATGGCCTTGTTCTGCATCAGCTGCATCTCGCTCACCGTTTCGCTGGTGTTGTTTTCCAGATCGACCTTGGTGGTCTTCAGGAATGCGACAATCCCGCGGATCAGCGACACGACGACCATGATCGCGAGGAAGATGATGGCAATGATGAGGAGTGTTTGCATGGGTTAGATATGGAGCTTTCCCAGCAAAATGCCAATCGGCCATTCCCCGCGCCTCAGCCGTGCCGCCCATGCCCGCCCGTCTTCGCCCGCTTCGCGATGGTCCGCGAGGGCGGGCGAACCGCGGCGCTTGGCGAGTTTTCGCCCCTCATGGTCGAGCAGCAAAGGGTGATGATGCCAGCGCGGCACCGGCAGGCCGAGCAGCGCCTGCAGCACGCGGTGGACCGGAGTCGCGTGGAACAGGTCGAGCCCGCGGGTGACCAGCGTGACGCCATCCGCCGCGTCGTCCACCGTCACCGCGAGGTGGTAGCTTGCAGGCAGATCCTTGCGCCGCAGCACCGGATCGCCCAGCCCGGCCGGATCGACCGCCTGCTCGCCCGCGATCTCGTCATGCCAAGAGAGCAGGCCGGTGATCGCCAGCGCCTTGCTCAGGTCCATGCGCAGCGCGGCGGGCGCATCGGGCCGCACCTCGCGGTGCCTGCAAGTGCCGGGATAGATCGGCCCCTCCGGCCCCGTCTCGCTCGCCGCAGCCGCGATTTCGGCGCGGGTGCAGGTGCACGGATAGAGCACGCCGAGCGCATTCAGCTTGTCCAGCGCCTCCTCGTACCGCGCCAGCCGCGTGCCCTGTGCGGGCACTTCGTCCCACTCCAGCCCCAGCCAGGCGAGATCCTTGCGGAACTCCTCTGCCAGTTCGGGGCGGCTGCGCGGTCCGTCGATATCCTCGATCCTCAGCAGGAAGCGTCCGCCCTCCGCGCGCGCCAGATCGTGCGCGACGATGGCCGAATAGGCATGGCCCCAGTGCAGGGGGCCGTTGGGGCTGGGGGCGAAGCGGGTCACGGTCATGGCTTGACGTCTCTAGCGCGCATCACGGCCAAGTCGTCAAAAAGGACTGTGGAAACCATCTTTGTAACAGGCTTGACGCTTTTGCGAGCAAATGGTCCTTTCATCGCATCAGGGAGGACACAAGCAAGTGTTCAAGGCCGATCTGATCGACCGCGCGGCCACGTTCCGCAGCGTAGATGAAGACCCGACGAGGAATTTGTCGGCGTGCCCGACTCTTGTTCTCAACGCGGACTACACCCCGCTGTCCTATTACCCGCTGTCGATCTGGCCGTGGCAGACCGCGATCAAGGCGATCTTCCTTGAGCGGGTCGATGTGGTCGCCAGCTATGACCGGCAGGTCCATTCGCCCTCGCTCGATATGAAGCTGCCCAGCGTCATCGCGCTCAGACAATATGTGAAGCCGAGCGCGTTTCCCGCCTTCACCCGCTTCAACCTGTTCCTGCGCGACCGCTTCATCTGCCAGTATTGCGGCAGCCCCAGCCACCTGACCTTCGACCACGTCGTCCCGCGCCGCCTCGGCGGGAAGACCACGTGGGAGAACATCTCCACCGCCTGCGCGCCGTGCAACATGAAGAAGGGCGGGCGCACGCCGAGGCAAGCGGGCATGAAGCTGATGGTCGAGCCCATCAGGCCTACCAACTGGCAGCTGCAGCAACACGGCAAGAGCTTCCCGCCCAACTACCTCCACGAAACCTGGCGCGACTGGCTGTATTGGGACATCGAGCTGGAGGAGTGAGAGGGCCGCTGGGTCCGCTTCCAATCCGCCGATTCTTGCGGGTGGCAACCGATCCCATTACCCTTCCTCCCAACAGGAGGTAATCGTGACACAGCACCCCATCCTTGTTGCTACCGATTTCAAACCCCGTTCGGACCGCGCCGTGGATCGCGCCGTCCAGCTTGCCCGGGAAACCGGACGCGAACTGGTGGTCGTCCACGCGGTCGAAGACCCGGACGTCATCCGGGTCGGGCCTTCGCTCGAGGAACGGGTGGCCTCGGTCATGCCGGAGAATGTGGGCGATTATCGCTGCCTGTTTCCCGAGGGATCGGCGCCCGCCGCCATCGCGCAGGCGGTGGAGGACGAGGATCCCTTCTGCCTGGTCATCGGCGTCGCGCGCTACAATTCGGTGGGCGACTTCTTGCTCGGCACAGCGGTCGACATGCTGCTGCGCCGCTCGCCCTATCCGGTGCTGGTCGCCAAGGAACGGCCGCGCGCAGCTTACGAGCATATCGTCATCGGGACCGACCTGTCCGACGCCTCGAAACGCGGCGTGGAGGCGGTCGTCCGCATGTTCCCGCAGGCGCAGCTGCACCTCGTCCACGCATTCCACGTCCCCTATGAGGCGTGGCAGAACGCCGAATATGTGCGCAATGAACTGGCCGCCGCGGCGCAGGAACAGTGCGACGGCTTCACCGAGCAGCTGGATATTTCGCAGGCATGCCGTGAGCAAATGACCATGGAGCAGGTCGAAGGATTGCCGCTCACCGCCATCAACAGGACGATTCGCAAATACGACGCGCATTTGTGCGCGCTGACCTCGCATGGATATGGCGGTTTGCGTCAGGCGCTGATCGGTAGCACGGTCAGCGATCTGCTGAAGACCCTCACCGTCGATACGCTGGTCATCCATCCGGAGCATGAGAGCGCGGCCTGACGGAAATCTGCCCCGCCCGGCTGGTGCCGCCGGGCGGGGATAGAGTGGCCTCGCCCTACAAGCGCACCATCCGCATCCCGCGTTCGCCGTAGCGATCGCCCTGAGCAGCGCCGGGAGGGACCGCTGCCGACAGTTCCGCCAGGTCGGCGTCCGACAGTTCGAGATCGGCGGCGGCCACCGAGTCGCTCATCGTTGCGATGCGCTTCACGCCGGGAATCGGCACGATGTGGTCGCCCTGCGCGATCAGCCAGGCGAGCGCGACCTGAGCCACGCTGGCCCCGTTGCGATCGGCGATGGTGCGGATCGTATCGACGATCGCGAGATTGGCGTCGAAGTTCTCCTCCGACCAGCGCGGGTCCTGCCGCCGCCAGTCGTTCTCGCCCAGATCGTCGCGGCTGCGGAAATTGCCGGTCAGGAACCCGCGGCCGAGCGGGCTGTAGGGCACGAAGCCGATGCCCAGTTCCTCGCAGGCGGGCAGGATGCCGTCCTCGACGCCGCGCTCCCACAGCGAGTATTCGCTCTGCAGCGCGGTGATCGGATGGGTCGCGTGCGCGCGGCGCAGCGTTTGCTCGCCCGCCTCGGACAGGGCGAGGTGGCGGATTTTCCCCTCCGCCTTCAGGTCCGCCATCGTGCCGACGACATCCTCGATCGGCACGCTCGGGTCGACGCGGTGCTGGTAGAACAGGTCGATCGTGTCGATCCCCAGCCGCTTGAGCGATGCCTCGCAGGCGCGGCGCATATTGGCCGGGCTGCTGTCCGCACCGGTGATCTGGTCGCCTTCGAAGCGAAAGCCGAACTTGGTCGCGATGACGAGGTTGTCGCGCTTGCCGCGAATCGCGCGGCCGACCAGTTCCTCGTTCTGGAACGGCCCGTAGATTTCGGCGGTGTCGAAGAAGGTGACGCCGAGGTCGATCGCGCGGTGGATCGTCTCGATCGCGTCGTCGGCATTGGCCTCGCCGTAAACGATGTTGCCGCCCGCAACCATCGGCATGCAACCGATCCCGATGGCGGATACTTCGAGGCCCTGGCCCAGCGTGCGGTACTTCATCGGTGTTCTCCTCAGGTGACGGCGGCTCTGGTCGAATATTCGTCGCGTTCCCATTCGCCGGTCTCCAGCACCTCCGCGAGATGGCGTGCTGCCTCGGCAATGTCCGCAAACCGAAGATAGGCCGGCGCGAAGCCGAGGCGCAGGATATCGGGATCGCGAAAATCGCCGATCACGCCGCGCGCGATCAGCGCCTGCGACAGCGCGTAGGCGTTTTCGTGGCGGAAGCTCAGCTGGCTGCCGCGCTGCGCGGGCTCGCGCGGGCTGACGAGGTCGAGGTCGAGGCCGGCCACGCACTCGCGGAAGAACTCGCTCAGCGCGCGCGATTTGGCGACCAGCGCCTCCATTCCGATCTCGGCGATCAGCTCGACGCCCGACTCCAGCGCGGCCATCGCCAGCACCGGCGGGGTGCCCGCGAGCAGGCGTTTGACGCCCTCGGCCGGCTCGTACTCGTCGGAGAAGGCGAAGGGCTGCGCATGGCCGAACCAGCCGGTCAGCGGCTGCGAGAAATCGCCATGGTGCCGCTCGGCAACGAAGGCGTAGGCGGGCGCGCCAGGGCCACCGTTGAGATATTTGTAGCCGCAGCCCACCGCGAGGTCGGCGTTCGCACCGTTCAGGTCCACCGGCACCGCGCCGCCCGAGTGCGACAGGTCCCACAGCACGATCGCGCCGACATCGTGCGCGGCCTTGGTCAGCCGCTCCATGTCGAACATTTCGCCGGTCTTGTAGTGGACGTGCGTCAGCAGCAGCAGCGCGACGCTTTCATCCAGCGCCTCGATCATCTCATCGCGGCCCGCCAGCCGCTGTTCGACCTGAGGCTGGCCCTGGATCATGTAGAGGTCGGTCGGGAAATTGCCCGGCTCGCTCAGCACCACATTGCGGCCTGGGTTCAGCGAGAGCGCCGCGCCGATCAGCTTGGCGAGGTTTACCGAGACCGAATCGCACGCGATCACTTCGTGCGCCTGCGCGCCCACCAATGGCGCGATCCTGGCGCCGACGCGCTGGGGCATCGCGATCCAGTCGCCTCCGCCGCCGGGCAGCTCGTTCCACGAGCGGATCAGGCCTTCGCCCCACTCGGCATCGATCACCCGGTGCAAGCGTTCGCGACTCGCCTTGGGCAGAGGTCCGAGCGAGTTGCCATCGAGGTAGATCACCCCTTCGGGCAGGTCGAAACGGTCGCGGAAATGCGCGATGGCGTCGGCTGCGTCGAGGTCGCGTGCACGTTGCATCATGTCACTCATCGGGCAGCTCCCGCAAAATCGCGCGGCACAGGCCCGCATCGCCGCCGCCGACCTTCAGCGGCAGAGCGATCAGTTCGTACAGGCCAGCAGGCACGTCATCGAGCACCAGCCCTTCGAGGATGCGCATGTCGTGTTTCAGAACCGCGAGATGCGCGTCCATCGTCTTGCTCTCCTGCGGGTCGACCGATGGCGCGTCGGTCCCAATCAGGACCACGCCCTGCGCCGCGAGCCATTCGATCGCCTCGGCCCCGATCGGCAGCCAGTCGCTGCGCCATCGCCCATGCGGAAAAGCGTCCCAGGTGCGGAACAGCACGCGGTTGGTATATTCGAGATCGGGCAGGTCGCCGATGTCGATCTCCCCTTCGACACCGCGCGCATCGACCACGATGCAGGTGCCAAGATAAGGATCGAGGCTCATGCTCGCGGCGTCCGCGCCATCCGCCGCATAGTGCAGCGGCGCATCGGCGTGCGTGCCCGAATGCGTGCTCATGGTCATCCGGCCGACATTGACCGGCGAGCCTTCGTCCATCCGCCACGTCCGCTCGAACGCGAACTCGGTATCGCCGGGCCAAACGGGCAGGCCGGGCTGGAGCGTCTGGCTAATGTCCCAGATCTTCACAGAACTGTCCTCACGGACAGCAGCTCGGGGAAGAACACTTCCTTCAGCACGCCTTCGAGATAGCCGACGCCCGAGGTGCCGCCGGTGCCTTTCTTGAACCCGATGATCCGCTCGACCGTCTTGAGGTGCCCGAAGCGCCAGCGCTGGAAGTGGTATTCCAGATCGACCAGCTTCTCGGCCAGTTCGTACAGGTCCCAGTGATCGTGCGGGTTCTGGTAGATCGTCACCCACGCAGCCTCGACCGCATCGGACTTCTCCCACCGCTCTTCGCGGTCGCGATTGAGCACATCTGCGGGAATGTCGAAGCCGCGCTTGGCCAGCAGCCGCACGGTCTCTTCATAGAGGCTAGGCTTGGCCAGCTCCGCGCGCAGCTTCGCAGCCACTTCGGGCACCGCCTCGTGCATCGTCACCATGTTCGGTTTTCGCCCGCCGAGGATGAATTCCATCAGGCGGTATTGCGCGGACTGGAAGCCGCTGGAGGTGCCCAGATGCGGGCGCACCAGCGAATAGTCGTGCGGGGTCATCGTGCTCAGCACGTTCCAGCTCTGGATCAGCTGCTCCTGCGCGCGCGCCACGCGGGCGAGCATCTTGAACGCGGGGCGCAAGCGGTCCTCCCGAATCGCCTCGCGCGCGGCCTCCAGCTCGTGCAGGCACAGCTTGAGCCACAGCTCGCTCGCCTGATGGACGATGATGAACAGGAGCTCGTCCTGCGCATCGGAGCGCGGATGCTGCGCGGCGAGAATGCGGTCGAGATCGAGATAGGAGGCGTAGGTTACGCCGTCATTGTCGGTGGTGTCTGGCGTCGTGTCTGGCATGGCCCCGCCCTAGCGGCTTGCACGCGCGGCGCAAAACCCGCTCAACGATCGACCACCGTTACGTGCGGGTGATGCTTGGACAGGTAGTTCTTCACGATCTTGAGATTGCGCGAGTTGGAACGGAAGGCGAAGTCGGCCACGTCGCCCACCAGCGGGACGAAGCCGATCACCCCGTCGACCGCGACGTTCCCGATCATCCGCGACATGTGCCACTTGGACATGCCGAGATTGCGGGCCTCCCACACGATGTAGGCGCCCATGGCGACACCGAAAATGTCGCCCACCACCGGGATCAGGCCGACGATCGCGTCCATCCCGACATCGTAGTTGATCCCCGGGATGGTCATGCTGCGTTCGGTCAGCTGTTCCATCATCTGGATCCGCCGATAGACCGATGCAGGGTCTTTTCCGGCAGGCATCTCGATGCCCATCAGGTTGATCGTCTGCGTCTCACCCATTGGAAATGTCCCCGTTCTACCAGGCCTCTACCCCTGCCAACGCATAAATGGGGTGTCTGGACCACGAGTTCTCGGAAAAACCTTCCAGCCCGCTGCGGACCAGCGACCAGCGGACCGGCGCGCCCAGCGGAATATATACCTCGCGCGCGATCAGCGCACCCTCGGCCTCGGCCAGCAGCGTCGCGGAGCCCTCGCCCGGCTCGGGGCGCAGCGACTGCGTGACCAGCTCATCCGCTTCGGGCGAGCAGGGGCCGCGCAGCAGCTCGCAATTGAACTGGTTGAGGAACCAGCGTGCGCTGGGATAGCGCGCCACCCGGTCGATCATCACCAGATCCGCCCCTTGCGGAAACTGGACCCGGCGAAGCTCCACCCCGATCGTCGCCAGGTCGAGCGAGAGCGCGCGTACCAGCACGTCGCTGCCCGGCCCCTCGGGCACCCACAGGCGGACGCGCGGTGCCTGCCCGGTGCGGCGCTGCCAGTCGACCACCTGCTGGCGCGCGCGATCGCGCCGCTGATCGATCGACAGCGATGCCCAGCGTTCTCCGGGCGAAACAGGATTGCCCGGCAGGCCGACGGGGACGATCCGGGTCGAGGGCTGCCATCCACCCAGACTGAACCCCTCGGCCAGTGCCGCGCGGTCGATCGCCATGGACAGCGCCTCGCGATTCTCGACCTCGGCGAAGAAGCCCTGTTCGTTGCTCACCAGCATCCCGAACAGGCCCAGCGCGGGGTCCAGCCGGATGGTCCCGCGCGACAGCGGGCCGGTATCGGCCAGCGGGAGGGTGAAGACCGTCCCGTCGAGCAGCGCCGCCGCCTTGCCCTGACTGAATGCCTCGTTTGCCTGCACGCCGGGCAGCGCCCGCAGGCGGACGGTCTTGCCCAGCTCGTCAGGCTCGCGCTCGGGCAGGCCGATCGATTCGGGCGGGGTCGGACGCAGGATCGCGAGGTCGTCTTCACGCTCCAGCCGCATCGGCGCGATCGATTCGTCGTCATGCATGATCGCCAGTTCGGGCTGGGCGAGCAGTTGCAGGAATTCGGGCATCGGCCCGGTCAGGCGGATTTCGATCACCCGCGCGGTCATCGCGCGCACATCGTCGATCTTTCGCAGGTCGAGGCCGAGCGAAGTGCCGCGCAGCTGGCGGATCGTCGCCAGCAGGCTGGCGCGAGCGTCCTCTGCGGTCAGTGGCTCGCCATCGGACCAGGTCAGCTGGCGCAGCCGGAAGATGTAGCTGCGCCCATCCTCGGTCACGATCCAGCTTTCGCCCAGCGCGGGCACGACCTCGCCCTCCGCATTGAGCGCGACGATGCCCGAGGCAGTCGCATCGCGGACCAGCTGCGCCCCGGGCGAGAGGCGCAGACCGTCTTCGAAAATCGAATCGGGGGCACCGATGACCACCACCGGCAGGCCGTCTTCTTCCCCCGTATCGCCGCATGATCCCAGCGCGACCGCCATCAGCGCGGCGGCAAGCCACCGCAAGGCAGGTCGGGGACGCCCGGCGGGGGCGAAACGATTGGGGATGAACTGGCTCGGCACGGCAATCGGCCCTTAGCAGGCCGGCGCGCCGGGGTCAGCGCGGTTTCGTGCTAGATCTTGCGGATCGAACGCGGCGAGACCTGTTGGGCCGACGGCGGCGCGATCGAGGAAGGCCGGGTATAGCGCGGCGTGCTGTCGCCCGCGGGTGCCGGAGCCTCGCGAACCTTCTTCGAATCGATTTCGTTGTCGAACACGATGCCGAAGCGGTTGTCCTGCGTCCACGCGACCGAGCCGGTGACGCGGCCCACATTGCGCAGGTCCACGGCCAGACGCATGCCCCGTTCGACGTACAGATCGGCCTCTGCCATCATTCCGCCGTCGGAAAGGTTGCGCACCTTCACGCGAGTCGACTGGCCTCCGTCGGCCAGGGTCAGTTCCGCCGTCAGGAACAGGCTGTCGCGCTTCACAGATCTGGTATCGATGGCGTTCATTCGGTCGTCTCGGTCTGTCCGGGTCGCAGTTAGGGGCCTGTGACGGCCCTTTGCTGCATCTAGCGCGAGACAGGCTAAGAAAGTTTAAACACCGCTTTACCGCAATTCCCCCCGCCTTTGGGCGAGTTCAGTCGTTGCGGGAGATTTTCTCGCGCCGCTCGTGCGCTTCCTGCGCCTCGACCGTCATGGTCGCGACCGGGCGCGCGATCAGGCGCTGCAGGCCGATCGGATCGCCGGTGACTTCGCAATAGCCGTATTCACCCGCGTCGATCCGGCGTAGCGCGGCGTCGATCTTGGCGATCAACTTGCGCTGGCGGTCGCGGGTACGCAGCTCGATTCCCCAATCGGTCTCACTCGACGCGCGATCAGTCAGGTCGGGTTCGCGCAGCGGCGCATCGGCAAGGTTCTGCAAGGTGCCGCCCGCTTCGGTGCGCAGCGAATGCTTCCATTCGATCAGCAGCTTGCGAAAGAACTGCTGCTGCCGCTCGTTCATGTATTCTTCGTCGTCGGAGGGCGTATAGTCGTCCGGCAAGGCCTTGTTCGCCTTGGCCAGAATTTCGCTTTCGCTGAGCGCTTCTGCGGCCATCACGTCCTCTATCTCTTCCGGTCCCACCCGTGACCGGCTCCTCTCACTGCCGTCAAGGCAAGCAGCGGAGCCTATGGCGGCGGCTCTTAGCAGGCATGCGATGCCGAACAAGCGCTTATCCCCGAAAGTGAAACTAAGTGTCGCTCCGCGAACGAATGCACGCCGAACCGAACCTGCGCATCCGTCGCGGCTGTACCTTGCGCAACCGGCAGAAAGAGGCGCGGCCATTAACGGCCTGTTTACCATGACCAGCAAGAAGTGAACGGGCGGGCTGCAACCCGTCTAGAAGGGGATAATGAGGACAGGGGAATTACCATGCGACTGACCAGTGTAGAAATCGAGACGGCCACACCGGCCACCGACCAGATTGCCGACCTGACGATCGCGCGGCTGATCGCGGCTGCCGCCGATGGCGATGGGCAGGCGTGCTACGAACTGGGCGTCATCTGGTCGACCGGGGGCCACGGGCTCGACTGCGACCTGATCGAAGCGCACCAGTGGTTCAACCTCGCCGCCGCAAGGGGCCATCAGGAAGCGGCCTGGTGCCGGGCCGATATTTCCGACGAGATGACCGCCCGCGAAATCGCCGAAGCACAGCGCCGCGCGCGCCAGTGGATGATCGAACATCGCAAGAGCGCCTGACGACTAGCCTTTCCTGAAGGGCGTTCGCTCTTCGAGGAAGTTCTGTTCCGCCGCGATGCCCTGCCGCTCGCGCTCGAGGAACTCAGCCACCGCGGCGCGCAGGCCCGGATCGGCTATATAATGCGCCGAGCGCGTCTGCACCGGAGCATATCCGCGCGCGAGCTTGTGCCCGCCCTGCGCCCCTGCCTCCACACGCGACAGCCCGCGCGCGATCGCCGTGTCTATCGCCTGATAATAGCACAGCTCGAAATGCAGGAAGGGGATGTCGACCAGGCACCCCCAGTAGCGCCCGAACAGCGTGGTCCCGCCGATCACGTTCATCGCGCCCGCAACCGGCTGTCCGTTCAGATACGCGAAGATCAGCAGGATCTGCTCACCCATCCGCTCGCCCAACAGGGTAAAGGCCTCGCGCGTCAGATAGGGCGTGCCCCATTTGCGCATTCCGGTATCCTGATAGAATTCCCAGAACGCGTCCCACACATCCTCGGTCAGGTCGGCGCCGGTGAGGTGGCGAATCTCGACCTGCTCCTGTGCCTTCGCGCGCTCCTTGCGCAGGTTCTTGCGCTTGCGACTCGCAAGCGTGTCCAGAAACGCGTCGAAATCCTTGAATCCGTCGTTTTCCCAGTGGAACTGCAGATCGCTGCGAATCAGCCACCCGGCACGCTCGAAAAGCGGGACCTGATCGGGCGCAATGAAAGTCGCGTGCGCGCCCGACAGGGCATGTTCGTGGCACACCTGCTCG
Organism: Citromicrobium bathyomarinum; assembly: GCF_021021475.1. Lineage (GTDB taxonomy): Bacteria > Pseudomonadota > Alphaproteobacteria > Sphingomonadales > Sphingomonadaceae > Alteriqipengyuania > Alteriqipengyuania bathyomarina. Next base: position 1,387,849 of record NZ_JAINWL010000001.1, read on the forward strand.
GCCGCGTTCAGCAGCGGCGCGGCGAAGGCCTCGTCCTCGAACAGCAGGCGCGGGCCCGTCGCCGGGGTGAAGGGCGCGGCGATCTGAAGCTTGGGATAATAGCGCCCGCCCGCCCTCTCGTAAGCGTCGGCCCAGCCCTGGTCGAACACGTATTCGCCGCGGCTGTGCGACTTGAGGTAGGCCGGCAGAGCCGCGTGGATCGTGCCGCCGTCGTCCGCAATCGTGATCGGTGCAGCCTGCCAGCCGGTGCCCGGCCCGACGCTGCCCGAATCCTCCATCGCGGAGAGGAACGCGTGGCCGACGAAGGGATTGTCCTCGCCCGCAACCCGATCCCACGCCGCCGCGTCAATACCGGCGACCCCGCCGTGGATGCGTGCCGTGAGCTCTCTATCCGCCATTATCGCCGATATGGGAACGCATGGGGCGCTTCGCGAGCCGCTAGTGCTGCGGGCGCAGCGCGATGATCGCGTCGACCTCGACCGCCGCGCCCAGCGGCAGGACCGGCACGCCGACCGCTGCGCGGGCATGGCGGCCCGCTTCTCCGAACACGTCGAACATCAGTTCGGACGCGCCATTGGCGACCTTCGCCTGATCGGTGAAATCGGCGGTAGAATTGACGAACGCGCCGAGCCTGACGACGCGCTCCACCCGGTCGAGCGAGATGCGCGCGCCTTCCAGCTGTGCAAGAATCATCAGCCCGCATGCCCGCGCGGCGGCGACGCCGTCTTCAAGGCTCACGTCATCGCCCAGCCGCCCGGTGACCAGTTCGCCGTCGATGAAAGGCAGTTGCCCGGAAAGATACGCAAGGCCGCCATGCACCGCGACCGGTACGTAGCTGGCAACGGGAGCCGCGGCCTTGGGCAGGGTGATCCCCAGTTCGTCGAGGCGGGCTTGAATGGTCATGCGGGTTTCTCCAGTCGGTCCAGTATCCATGGCAGCGCTTCGTGCCACGTATCGATTCGGGCGTGCGCATCGCCCGCCTTGGCTCCGCATGCAATATGCGGGGCGAGGCCGGGCTCGCCGCACAAGTGCAGTCGGGCAATATCGGGCGCATGCTCGCGCGCCGAGCTGTGGTGCTGTGAAAGATCGTCGATGAACACCGCGCGGCTGGGGGAGTACTCGTCCAGAATCCGCGCGATCGCCCCGCCCTTCGGGCCCTGGTTGGTGTAGACCTTCACGTCGATACCGTGGCGAGCGAGCTGGCGCGCGCGATCCTCTTGCCGGTGGTCCAGCAGATTGGTCAGCACCACCACATCGGCCTGCTCGGCCAGCGTGCCATAGGCCTCCACCGCGCCCGCGATCGGCTCCTGCCGTTCCATCTCGGTATCGAAGAAACCGTTGAGCAGCCGCCAGATCTCCTTCTGCTCGACCGTCTCGCCGCTCTCGCGGCGGGTCAGCGCAGTGGTGAAATCGGGCGCGTCGAAGGCGAAGTCGATGCCATGCGCCTCGCCCAGCCAGTCGCGGAAAGGCGCGACCATGTGCAGCAGCACTTCGTCGCAATCGGTGATGACAAGCGGGCGCGCGCTCATGCAGACAGCTCCCGGTGCGCGGCGATGATCACCGCCGGATCGACATTGAGCGCATCGGCGGCGAGGACCAGATCGGGCTCGTGCGCGGCGAGGAATTCGAGCACCGCAGCCTGCACACTGCGGTCCTCGATCCCGTGGCGCAACCGTTCGGGAGTCAGTCCGGTCAGCGAGAGCAGGCGGTCGGCCCGCCGCTCGTCGGTCAGGATCCAGCCCAGCGCGCCCAGTGCCAGCGCTTCGGCATCACTGTGACAGCCGTGGGAAGGGTCCGGTGTCGTGGGCGTTGTCATAGGGGGGGCTGGTGGCCTATCCGATAGCGGGGGAAATCAGGAGTTGGGCGAGACGTGGCAAAACGCATCCTTGTTGTCGAGGACAACGATCTCAACCGCAAATTGTTCTGCGATGTGCTGCGCGCCAAGGGCTACGAGGTGCTGGGCTGTGCGGATGGCAATTCGGTGATCGCCTCGGCGCACCAGTTCCGCCCCGATCTGGCGATCATGGACATCCAGCTGCCGCATGTCTCCGGCCTCGACCTGATCGCGCAGATGAAGGCCGATCCCAAGCTCGCGGGCGTGCCCGTGCTCGCGGTGACCGCCTATGCGGGCAAGGGCGACGAAGACCGGATCCGCGCCGCAGGCGCAGAGGATTACCTTGCCAAACCGGTCTCCATCGGGCCCTTCTCGGCCAAGGTTCTCGCGCTGATCGGCGAGTAGCGCCGCCTCGCGAAAGCTTGACAAATCCGGGCCGAAAGCGCTTTGGCGGCCCCTTCCCCAATTCTTCTTAGAGGATGCCCGCGATGGACCGTGCCGAGATCGACCGGCGAATCCGCGACCTGATCGAACCGTTCAACAAGAACGGGGTCACGATTACCGATGCGACCACCTTTCAGGGCGACCTCGAATTCGACAGCCTGACCGTGATGGACTTCGTCGCCGCGATCGAGGACGAGTTCGACATCATCATCTCGATGAACCAGCAGGCCGAGATCGAGACCTATGGCCAGCTGGTCGATGCCGTGAAGAAACTGGTCGACGCAGGGTGATCGCACGATGAGTGAAGGCATCAGCCAGCCGGACGCGCCCGTAGTGCGTGAAGGCCGCGCCAAGGGCGATCTTTTCGCCAAGTTCGACGATCTGATCGCGATGCGCGAAGGCCTGCTCGCCAGCGGGGTGGAAGATCCCTTCAACCTGGTGATGGAAAAGGTCCTCTCGCCCACCCGCGCGATCTGCAACGGGCGCGAGACGATCCTGCTCGGCACCTACAACTACATGGGTATGACCTTCGATCCGGACGTGATCGAGGCGGGCAAGCAGGCGCTGGAGGAATTCGGTAGCGGGACCACCGGCAGCCGCGTGCTCAATGGCACGTATCAGGGCCACAAGGAGTGCGAGGACGCGCTCAAGGAATTTTACGGAATGGACCATGCGATGGTCTTTTCCACCGGCTACCAGGCCAACCTCGGGATCATCTCCACCATCGCCGGCAAGGGCGATTACGTGGTGCTGGATATCGACAGCCATGCCTCGATCTACGATGGCTGCGCAATGGGCCGGGCCGAGATCGTCCCCTTCCGCCACAACGACATCGAGGCGCTCGAAAAGCGGCTGAAGCGCATTCCCGCCGATGCGGGCAAGCTGGTCGTGCTCGAAGGCGTCTATTCGATGCTGGGCGACGTCGCTCCGCTCAAGGAGATGATCCGCGTCTCCAAGGAAGCGGGCGCGATGGTGCTGGTGGACGAAGCGCACTCGATGGGCTTCATCGGCGAGCATGGCCGCGGCGTTGCCGAAGCGCAGGGCGTTCTCGACGATGTCGACTTCGTGATCGGCACCTTCTCGAAGAGCGTGGGCACGGTGGGCGGCTTCTGCGTCTCCAACCACCCCGATTTCGAGATCATGCGGCTGGTGTGCCGCCCCTACGTGTTCACCGCCAGCCTTCCGCCGAGCGTGGTCGCCACCGCCGCGACCAGCATCCGCAAGCTGATGCACGGCGGCAACAAGCGCGCGCACCTGTGGGAGAATTCCCGCACGCTGCACAAGGGACTGAAAGACCTCGGCTTCCAGCTCGGCACCGACGAGCCGCAGAGCGCGATCATCGCCGTCATCATGCCCGACCTGACCAGGGGCGCGCAGATGTGGGAGGCGCTGCTGAAGGAAGGGCTCTACGTCAATCTCGCCCGCCCGCCCGCAACGCCCGCCAACATGACGCTGCTGCGCTGCTCGCTGTGCGCCGAACATAGCGAGGAAGAGGTCGCCACCATCCTCGGCATGTTCGAGCGCGCGGGCAAGGCGACCGGGATTATCTGATCAGCCGGCATCCAGCGCATGGCGCACCGGCTTGATCGGAATGCGCAGATAGGAAACGCCGTTGTCGGTCGCTTCGGGGAAGCGGCCGGCGCGGATATTGACCTGGACCGAGGGTAGCAGCAGCCGCGGCACGGCAAGGTCGCTGTCGCGCGCCTCGCGCATGGCGACGAACTCGTCCTCGCTCACGCCGTCGTGGACGTGCACGCTGCTACGCTTCTGCTCGCCCACGGTGGTCTCCCACGCGTAATCGTCGCGCCCCGGGGCCTTGTAGTCGTGGCACATGAACAGCCGGGTGTCCTCGGGCAGCGCCAGCAGGCGGCGGATCGAGTGGTAGAGCTGGTGCGCATCGCCGCCGGGGAAGTCCGCCCGCGCGGTGCCGAAATCGGGCATGAACAGCGTGTCGCCCACGAACACCGCATCGCCGATCTTGTAGGCGATGTCGGCGGGCGTGTGGCCGGGCACGTGCAGCACCTCGACGGTGAGCGAGCCGATCGCGAAGGTCTCTCCATCGGCGAACAGGTCGTCGAAATCCGATCCGTCGGTCTTGAGGTCGTCCATCCCGAAGACCGGGCGGAAGATCTTCTGCACATCGCGAATATGCGCGCCGATCCCGATTCGCGCGCCGGTCTTGCCCTTGATGAAGGGTGCCGCGCTCAGATGGTCGGCATGGGCGTGGGTTTCGAGCACGCGCTCGATCGTCACGCCTTCCTCTTCGGCGGCGGCAAGGATCGCTTCGGCAGAGCGCACGTCCGCCTCGCCCGAGGCGAGATCGAAGTCGAGCACAGGGTCGATGACTGCGCCCTTCGCCGTGTCCGGATCCCAGACCAGATAGCTGACCGTGTTGGTCGGTTCGTCGAAGAAGGCGCGAATGCGGGGGTTCGTCATGATCAGTCTCCATCGGGCTTGCTGTTGACGCTTGACATATATTAGCGATTGCTTATTTAGCAAGTGCTAATGGAAAACGACACACTTCTCGCCCCCGCAGACCTCGCCACGTTCGAGGCCAATGCATCTTCCGTCGCCGAGCTGCTCAAGGCGCTCGGCAACACCCGTCGCCTGATGGTGATGTGCAAGCTGGCCGAACATGGCGAGATGCGGGTGAACGCGCTGGCCGAGGAGGTCGGCCTGTCCCAGTCCGCGCTCTCGCAGCACCTTGCGAAGATGCGGGCCGAGGGTCTGGTCGACTCCCGGCGCGAGGCGCAGACCGCCTGGTACCGCATCGCCGACCCGCGCTGCCGCACCCTGCTGGCGACCCTTCACGATCTCTATTGTCAGGAGTGACCCCCCATGACTGCTACACCTACGACTTCTACCGCCAACACCCCCAAAACCGTCTCCCCCACCGAGGCACGGCGCATGATGGCCGAAGGCGCAAAACTGGTGGATATTCGCGGGACCGACGAGTTCGCCCGCGCCCGCGCACAGGGTGCCGAGAATCGCCCGCTCGACCAGATCGAGCGGATCGATTGCGACGGCCCGATCGTGTTCATGTGCCGCTCCGGCATGCGGACCGGCAGCAATGCACAGCGGCTCGCCGCGTGCCATGATGGCGAGGCCTTCCTGCTCGAAGGCGGGCTGGAAGGCTGGCGCAAGGCCGACCTGCCGGTGGAGGAAGACCGCAGCCAGCCGATCGAGATCATGCGGCAGGTTCAGATCGCCGCCGGATCGCTGGTGCTGCTGGGCGTGATCCTGGGCCTCACGGTGGCGCCGGGATGGTTCGCGCTGTCGGGCTTTGTGGGCGCAGGGCTGGTCTTCGCTGGCACCACCGGCTGGTGCGGGATGGCGTACCTGCTCGCGATCATGCCGTGGAACCGGCGGGCCGCAGCGGCCTGACGCGATCGATGGACGCGGCCCATATCCTCATCACGCTGCTTTCGGGCGGAGTGATCGGCTTCGTGCTGGGGCTGGTCGGCGGCGGGGGCTCGATCCTCGCCGTCCCGCTGCTGGTCTATGCGGTGGGGATGAAATCGCCGCACATGGCGATCGGCACCGCCGCGGTGGCGGTCGCGCTCAACGCGCTGGTCGGGCTGATCGGCCACGCGCGTGCGGGCAATGTCCGCTGGCAATGCGCGCTCAGCTTCGCGCTCGCCGGGTCGGCGGGTGCGGCGCTGGGCGCGGAGGCGGGCAAGGCCGTCGACGGGGAGAGCCTGCTCGGCCTGTTCGGCGGGCTGATGGTGGTGGTCGCGCTGCTGATGCTGCGCGGTCGCAAGGCGGCGGAGAACCCGCTGGTGCGGATGACGCGCGAGAATGCGAAATCCATGCTCTCGCGCATCCTCCCGATCGGGTTTGGCACCGGGCTGCTCGCCGGTTTCTTCGGGATCGGCGGTGGCTTCCTGATCGTGCCGGGGCTGGTCTTCGCGACCGCGATGCCGCTGTCGCTGGCGATCGGCAGCTCGCTGGTCGCGGTCAGCGCCTTCGGGATCACCACCGCCGGGTCTTACGCGCTTTCGGGCATGGTCGACTGGACGATCGTCGCCTGGCTGGTCGCCGGAGGCATCGGCGGCAGCGTGCTGGGTCGCGGCGCCGGCGCGAAGCTCGCCACGCACAAGCGAGCGCTGGAGATCGGATTTGCGGTGCTGGTCGCGGCCGTCGGCGTGTGGGTGATCGTCAAGTCGCTGGGCTGAGATAGCGCGGAACCGCTGGCCACGCCTTTCGTCTCACAGGGCAGAAGGAGATTCTCTAATGGCGAATATCAGCACTGGCAGCGCAAAGTACGAAGGCTTCGGCAAGGACGGCAAGGGCCACGTCTCGACCGGCTCGGGCGCGCTCAAGGACCAGCCCTACGGCTTCAAGACCCGGTTCGAGGATGAGCCGGGCACCAACCCCGAAGAACTGATCGCAGCCGCGCATGCCAGCTGCTTCACCATGGCGCTGTCGTTCCAGCTGGCGGGCAAGGGCCACTCGGACGGCACGATTGAGACGACCTGCAAGGTCACGCTCGAAAAGGATGGCGAGGGCTTCAAGGTCAGCAAGTCCGCCCTCTCCGTCACCGGCGGCGGCGACGGGCTCGACAAGGCGACGTTCGAGGAATGCGCCAAGACCGCCAAGGAAAACTGCCCGCTGTCCAAGCTGCTCGATACCGAGATCACGCTGGAAACGACGTTCAACGGCTAACCGGCTTCCCCCGTGGGCGGATCGGCGCTGAGCCATCCGCCCACACCCACCGCCAGCATCATTCCCACCAGCTGCGCGGCGATGAAGCCGGGCACGTCGACCGGGGCGATCCCGGCGAAGGTGTCACTGAGCGAGCGGACCACGGTGATCGCGGGATTGGCGAAGCTGGTCGAGCTGGTGAACCAGTAGGCGGCGGTGATGTAGAGCGCGACGCTGGCCGGAACCGACCCGGGCAAGCGCTTCAATGTGACGAGGATGGTGAGCACGAGGCCGAAAGTCGCGATCGCCTCGCCCGCCCATTGGCCAACGCCCGTGCGCGCCTTGGTCGAGAGCTGCAGGATCGGCAGGTCGAACATCAGGTGGACCGCCAGCGCGCCCAGCGCACCCGCCAGCAGCTGGACGAGGATATAGAGCAGCGCAATGCGCACCCGCGTCTCCCCGCGCAGCGCGAAGGCGATGCTGACCGCGGGGTTGAAATGCGCGCCCGAGATCGGCCCCAGCATCGCAATCAGCACGTAGAGGATTGCCCCGGTGGCGATCGTGTTGGCGAGCAGGGCGACCGCAACGTTTCCGTCCATCAGATTTTCCGCCATCACCCCCGAGCCAAGCACGCCGGCGAAGAGGAAGAAGCTGCCGATCGCCTCCGCGGCGAGGCGGCGTGACAGGGCGTGCTCTGCGGGCGGCGCCGCCTCGGCGAGGAGGCTCACAGATCCTCGATGCTGTGGACCGCAGCGCACGGATCGTTTGCGTCGGTTTCGTCACCATGGCCGACCTGGGTCAGCACCAGCACCCCACCGATCACCAGCGCGACGAACGCGGCGGTGACCCACGGAAGATACTTGTCGATGAAGACCTTGATCGGCGCGCCGAAGATGCGGAACAGCAGGCCCACGGTGAAGAAGATCATCCCGCGTCCGACCAGGCTGGCGAGGATGAAGGTGACGATGTTCATGTTCACGAACCCGGCAGAGATCGTCAGCAGCTTGAACGGCACCGGAGTCGATCCGGCGACCACGATCGCCTCCCAGTCGTATTCGCGCAGATAGCAGGCGGCGCGCGGGAAGCTGTCGGTCATCCCGATCACGCCGATCAGCCATTCGCCGACCAGATCGTACAGGCCCCAGCCGATGAAATAGCCGAACAGCCCGCCGACAACCGAGGCGAGCGTGGCGATCACGCCGAAGCGAATCGCCTTCTTCGGCTCTGCCAGACACATCAGGCCCAGCAGCGGGTGCGGCGGGATGGGGAAGAAGCTGGCTTCGACGAAGCAGAAGAACGCGAGCCACCACTGCGCATAGGGATGCGCCGCCTTCTCCATCGTCCAATTGTACAGACCGCGCAGCATTGCCGCTCCCTCCCAGATTTCGCCAGCGCTTAGGCGAGCCGCCCACCCCGCGCAAGCGCGTGCGTGGATCGGATAATTTACCAGATAGGTTATTTGAGCATTGACATCGTGACGCTCTTTGGTTAGAGGTACGGAACATCGCGATGGTGCGGGCGGCAGCGGGATCGACCGCCGTACCAATCGCCAGCCCCCGGGGTCATCATGTCATGACAGAAACACCACTGGGCGCGCCTGCAAGGGCGCGCGCCAAACGCTCGCGCCTGATCGACCGACAGACGGGCGCGCGGGCGGAAGGCCCGGTCAGCACCCACTGGCGGACCTATTTCCTCGAAGCGCTGGCCGCGACCTCCAACGTGTCCGCGTCGGCAAGGGCGGCGGGCGTCTCCCCCAGCCGCGCCTACAAGACCCGGCGCGAACATGCGGACTTCGCCGCCGCATGGCGTGGCGCGCTGTACGAGGGATACGAGCACCTGGAGATGGAAGTGCTGGCAAGCCTGCGCGGCCACGATCCCGACCGCAAGCTCGACATCACCAGCGCAATCCGCCTGCTCGCCGCACACCGCGAGGCCATCGCCACCGAGAGGGCGAAGCGCCACGGGCAGGACGAGGCGGAGGTGTTCGCCTCGCTCGAAGCCAAGCTTGCCACGATCCGCGAGCGCCTCGCCAAGGACGGCGCCGCATCGCAGACCGATGGCGGCGATGGGCGCTGACTGGCTGGGCGACCTGCTCAAACTTGCCCCGGAGGCGCGGCTCGACTGGTACGCCTCGCTGAGCAAAGGAGATGCCCACGCGATCGCCCGCTACTGGCCGCTCTGGGCGCGGGCGGAACAGATGCCGCCGACAAGCGACTGGCACACGTGGCTGATCTGCGCCGGGCGCGGCTTCGGCAAAACGCGGGCGGGTGCCGAATGGGTGCGCATGCTCGCGCGCACTGATCGGCACGCACGGATCGCGCTGGTCGGTGCCTCTCTGGCCGAGGTGCGCAGCGTCATGATCGAAGGGGAGAGCGGCATCCTCGCGGTGTCGCCGCCGGATTATGCTCCGCAATGGGAGCCGAGCCTGCGGCGGCTCTCGTGGCCTGGCGGCGCGCGCGGCTATTGCTACTCCGCCGCCGAGCCCGAATCCTTGCGCGGTCCGCAGCACAGCCACGCGTGGTGCGACGAGATCGCCAAGTGGGACAATGCAGGCGAGCGGGCCACGGCGGCGTGGGACAACCTGCAGATGGGCCTGCGCCTGGGTGGGCACCCCCGCGTGGCTGCGACCACCACGCCGCGCGCCGTCCCGCTGGTCCGGCGATTGCTGGAGGAGGCCGAAACCGGCGACGTCGCGGTGACGCGCGGGACGACATGGGACAACGAGGGCAACCTCCCCACCCGCTTCGTGAACCGGATGCGCCGCCAGTTCGGCAGCACCACGCTGGGGCGGCAGGAACTGGACGGCGAACTGCTGACCGACATCGAAGGCGCGCTGTGGACCCGCGCCATGCTGGAGATGTGCCGCACCACTCCCCCTCTCCTTCAGGGGATGGGGTCGGGGGAACGGGCTGCGACCGAGACCAACGGTCTCACCCGCATCGTCATAGGCGTAGATCCCCCCGCCAGCGCCCACGGCGACGCCTGCGGGATAGTAGTCTGCGGCATCGACGACGAAGCGCTCGCCACCGTCTTCGCCGACGAAAGCTTAGAGCGCGCCTCGCCCGAGAAATGGGCGCGAGCCGTCGCGCGAGCCGCCGAGAAGTGGGAGGCCGACCGCGTCATCGCCGAGGCTAACCAGGGCGGCGCGATGGTCGAAAGCGTGCTGCGCGCGGCGGATGTGTCGCTGCCGGTCAAGCTGGTCCACGCCAGCCGAGGCAAAGCCGCCCGCGCCGAACCGGTCGCCGCGCTCTACGAAGCAGGCCGCGTGCACCACGCCGGGCTGTTCGCGAAGCTGGAGGACCAGCTGTGCGGGCTCACGATCGGTGGAGGATACGAAGGCCCGGGCCGCTCCCCCGACCGCGCCGACGCGCTGGTCTGGGCGCTGACCGAACTGATGCTGGGGCGCAGCGGGAGGCCGCGGGTGCGGGGGATGTGAAAGAGCCTACCTCGGAGCTAGCCCTTCAGACCTTCCACACACGTCCGGAACGCCTTGAACTCGGGAATGTCCTCGCTCGTGTCCGCCTCAATGCGCTGCGCCGTTCCGCCGACCGCGTAGGAGAAGCGCCCGGGCGTCTCGCTCAGCATCCATGCGAGGTCGTCCACGCTCATGTCGGCGATGTAGCCCTGGGCGTAGTCGCCCGCGAAGCCGTCGCGGTAGGTCACCGGGCCGCCGGTCGAGAAGTCGAGACGCATGTAGAAATAGCCTTCGCGCTCGCGTCCGGGCGTGTCGACCGCGGCCTTGAACATGAGGCCGATGATCGCCGAACCGTCCGTATCGGCGCGCATCAGCAGCGCCTTGGCCCCATTGCCCACCTCGATGCGGCACGTGGCATCGGAGACCTCGACCACGCGGTTCTGCGCGAGCGCAGGCTGGGCCATGGCCGCTCCAGCCATCGCTGCCAGAACGATTGATAGACCTAATTTCATCGCTTCCCCCTTTCGGGCCAACCGCCCGGGGGGCTGCCTGATCCCGGGAGACGCCATGTCCATGTTTACCGACCTGATCTCCGCCTTCAAGGGCGGGGGGAGCGCCCGTGTGCCTATTGCACGCGGGTTCGTTTCGCCCTGGGCCTCGGCGTTCGAGGCGCGCGGGGCCGCCGCTCCGCCGTTCGACTATGCGACCAGTCTGGAGGCGGGCTATGCCTCCAACCCCGTCGCGCAGCGGGCGGTGCGAATCGTGGCCGAGGGCGTCGGGGCCGCACCCGTTTCCACCGATGCGTACGAGCTGCTCGCTCTGGTCACCGCGCCCAGCGCGGGCCAATCGTTGGTCGAGACCATCGCCGCCCACCTGCTGCTGCACGGCAATGCCTTTATCCAGATCCTGAAGGACGCGAGCGGTAAGCCGGTCGAGCTGTTCGCGCTGCGGCCCGAGCGGGTGGCGATCCGCCAGCGCGCCGATGGCTGGCCCGAAGCCTTCGCCTATCATCTCGGTGCGCAGACGCATGTGATCCCGCTGGAGGACGAGGATGGCTGGCCCGAGCTGATCCACCTCAAATGCCTCAACCCCGGCGACGATCACTATGGCGCGGGCGCCTTGAGCGCCGCCGCGCAGGCGATCGCGATTCACAACGCGGCGAGCCGCTGGAATCACGCCCTGCTGGAGAATGCCGCGCGGCCCTCTGGCGCGCTGGTCTACCAGCCGGGCGACGGACAGGGGCTGACGACGGACCAGTTCGAGCGATTGAAGGCCGAACTCGCCAGCGCCTTCCAGGGCAACGGCAATGCCGGGCGGCCGATGCTGCTCGAAGGCGGGCTCAGCTGGCAGAGCATGGCGCTGAGCCCTGCGGACATGGACTTCGCCACGCTGAAAGCAGCGGCGGCGCGCGACATTGCGCTTGCCTTCGGGGTGCCGCCGATGCTGCTCGGCCTGCCGGGCGACAACACCTATTCCAATTACCGCGAGGCCAACCGCGCGCTGTGGCGCCTCACCCTCCTGCCGCTGGCGGACAAGATCTTCGGCGGGATCGCTGCCGGGATGGCGCCGTGGTTCTCCGATGCGCAGATCGCCGTGGATCTCGACCGGGTGCCCGCGCTGTCCGAAGACCGCGAGCGGCTGTGGAAGCAGGTGAGCGAGGCGGATTTCCTCACGCCCGAGGAACGCCGCGCAATGCTCGGCCTCGCCCCGCAGGAGGACCGGTCATGACCACCGAAGACATGCTCACCGCGCTGCTCTCGCAGGCGCGGGCCGAGGGCGCGGAGCTGGTCACGCTGCGCGCGATTGCCGAGGAAGCGGGCGAGCTGGGCGCGGCGCGCGCGCTCGCCCGGATCGGCCTGTCGGACGAGGCTGCCTCGGGCGATATCGACGAGCTGCGCGAGCTGCTGCAGGCCTGGCGCGATGCCAAGGCGAGCGCGTGGAAGGCCGCGATCGAGTGGCTGGTGCGCGGCGTGTTCGCCGCGCTGCTGGTCGGTATCGCGGTGCGGCTCGGTGTCGCGGAGCTGGTCCGATGAGGATCGCCGGCTATGCCGCGCTGTTCGACATTGCCGATGCCGCGCGCGACACCATCCGCCCCGGTGCCTTTGCCGCCACTCTGGCACAGCGCCGCGATCCCCTGCCGCTGCTGTGGCAGCACGACCCGCGCCAGCGGATCGGCTGGGTCGAGCGGATCGGCGAGGATGCGCGCGGCCTGCGCGTGGTCGCCGCGATCGACCGGCCCGCCAGCCGCGCGGCTGCTCTGCTGGCAGCCCGCGCGGTGTCCGGTCTCAGCTTCGGGTTCCGCGCGCGGTCGGCGCATAGCGGACCGCAGGGGCGCGAGCTGATCGCGCTCGACCTGATCGAGATCAGCCTCGTCACCCACCCGCTCCAGCATGGCGCGCGGGTGCATCTGGTCGCCTGACTTTCCCAGACCCCCGTCAAACCTCGCCTGCCCCACCCCAACCCCCTCCCCTGCAAGGAGAGGGGGCCTTTCCCGTGCCCAACGAAAGAGAGACTGCCATCATGGACATGCCCCTTCCCAACACCGCGCCCATTGCCCCGGCCGACGCGGACGCCACCGCGATCGACGCCAGCTTCGACATCGTCGCCCGACAGGACCGGGTCGAGCAGCAGGTCGAGGGCCTGCGCAGCGAAGTCGAGGAGGTGAAGCTGCGGGTCGACCGCATCGCCCAAGGCGCACAGCGCGCGGCGCAGCGCCCCGCACTTGCCGCCACCAGTGCCGCCCAGACCGAGGTGAAGGGCTTCGTCGATGGCTATCTGCGCCGCGGCAATACGCATGAGATCAAATCGATCTCCGGCACCAGCCCAAGCGATGGCGGCTATGCCGTGCCGCGTCAGATCGACGCGATGATCGCCCGCCAGCTGACCGAAATCAGCCCGATCCGCGCGCTGGCACAGGTCGTCCAGACCGGCAGCGCGGGCTATCGCAAACTGGTCGCCACCGGCGGCACCGCCAGCGGGTGGGCGGGCGAGACGGCCGAGCGGCCCGAGACCGACACGCCCAGCTTTGCCGAAATCGCCCCGCCCAGCGGCGACCTCTACGCCAACCCGGCGGCGAGCCAGGCGATGCTCGACGACGCAGGCTTCGATCTGGAATCCTGGCTGTCGAGCGAGATCGCGATGGAGTTCGCCCGCGCCGAAGGTGCCGCCTTCGTGAACGGCTCCGGCACCAACCAGCCCAAGGGCTTCCTCAAGGCCCCCACCAGCACGCTGGGCGATGCGGCGCGTGCCTTCGGCAGTGTGCAATATGTCGGCACCGGCGATGCGACCGGCTTCGGCACCGATCCGGAAGAAAAGCTGATCGACCTGGTTCACACGATGAAGGCGGGCCACCGCCAGGGCGCGAGCTTCGTGATGAACTCGACCACGCTGGCCGAGGTGCGCAAGCTCAAGACCAGCGACGGCGCATTCCTGTGGCAGCCCGGCCTGATCGAGGGCCAGCCGGACCGGCTGCTGGGCTATCCGGTGGTCGAAGCGGAAGACATGCCGGATATTGCGGGCGGCGAATATCCGATCGCCTTCGGTAATTTCCGCCACGGCTATCTGATCGCGGAACGCAGCGCAACGCAGGTGCTGCGCGATCCCTTCACCAACAAGCCCTTCGTCCACTTCTACGCGACCAAGCGGATCGGCGGGCAGGTGCTCGACAGCGCAGCGATCAAGCTGCTGCGGATCGAGGCCTGACGCCAAGCGGCGCGGGCGGGCTCTTCCCGCAACCGCGCCGCCGCGCCCGCGTCGGCTCCCCCCATTCCCCCGGCCGACGCGGGCGCCTTTTTCACGACGATCATTTCAGGAGACCGCCATGATACGCACGGTGCTGGCGACCGGCGATCTCGCGCCCGCGCTGGCCGAGCTCAAGCATTGGCTCGGCATCTCACGCTCGGCCGACGACGCGCAGCTGACCGGCCTGATCGGGGCCGCGCTGGAGGCGTGCGAGCGGTTCACCACCCTCACCCCGATCGCCTCGACCATCGAGGTGGTGATGGAGGCGAGCCATGAATGGACGCGGCTTGCCAGCCGACCGATCGCGCGGCTCACGAAGATCGAGCGGCTCGCCAATGACGGCACCCGCACCGCCCTGGGCGAGGAGGATTACGACCTGCATCTGGCAGGCGACGGCTCGGCTCAATTGCGGCTGCGCAGCGGCCCTTACCTGAGCCGCGTCGTGGTCACGCTGGAGACGGGCCTTGCACCCGACTGGCCCGGTCTGCCCGATGGCCTGCGCCACGGCATCCTGCGCTTCGCCGCCTTCCTCCATCGCGAGGGAGAGGCTGCGGGCGGCGAGCCACCCGCCGCGATCGCGGCGCTGTGGCGGCCCTGGCGCGTGCTGAGGCTGGCGTGATGGCCGGGATGATCCGCGTGCGGATGCCCGCGCTCGACCGGCTGGCCCATGCGCTGGAGCGGCGGGCGCTCAAGCGCCTCGAGAACCGCGCCCGGAAGCTGGGCGGCGATCCTTGGCGCTCGCCCGACCGGCTCTGGCCTCATTTCGGAGACGACTGATGGAAACCCGGCTGCGCGCCGCGCTGCTCGATCACCTGCGCGCCGATCCGGCGCTGATGGACGCGATCAATCTGGTCGACGAGGCGGAGGTGGAGCGCGCCTCGCCCCCGTGGCTCGCACTGGTCGCCTCCGCCTCGACCGACTGGGGCACCAAGACCGAGGCCGGGCGCGAGGTGCGCATCGCGCTCGAACTGCGGCTGCACGGCGACGATCCGGCGAGCGGCGGGGACATCGCCGCACGGGTCGATGCCCGCACGCTCGCCCTGCCCGCGCAGCAGTCCGGGTTCCGCGTGGTCAGCGCCACATTCCTGCGCGGACGCGCCGAACGCCGCCCGCTCAACGCCCGCGCATTGCTGCGCGAATACCGTTTCCGCCTCCTCGCTTCCGACTGATCCCGAAAGGACATCCCATGACCGCACAAAGAGGCTCCGCCTTCCTCCTCAAGATCGGCGACGGGGCCGCACCGCCCGCCTACCAGACCGTCGCCGGGCTGCGGACCACCCAGCTGGCGATCAACGGCGACAGCGTGGTGGTCACGCACAAGGAGTCCGGCGGCTGGCGCGAATTGCTGTCGGGCGCGGGCACCCGCTCGGTCTCGGTCAGCGCGGGGGGCATCTTCCTCGGCTCGGATGCCGAGGCGCGGGTGCAGACCCACGCGCTGGCCGGCACGATCGACGATTACGAACTGTCGTTCGAGGATGGCGCGCGGCTGCGCGGGCGCTTCCTCGTCCAGCGGCTCGACTATTCGGGCGATTTCAATGGCGAGCGCAATTACACGATCCAGCTCGAAAGCTCGGGCCCGGTCGTCCCGGCATGACCCCGGAACAGGTCCGGGGTGACGAACCCAATCCGCCCCCCAACGCCCTGCGCGGGGAAGCGGCAATCCGTATCGCGGGCGAGGTGCGCAAACTGCGCCCCAGCTTTACCGCGCTGGTCGCGGCGGAGGAAGAACTCGGCCCCCTGTTCGCGCTGGTCGAGCGTGCAGCCAATGGCGAGCTGCGCCTGGCCGAGATCGCCGCGCTGTTCTGGCACTGCCTGCAATCGCGCGAGGGGCTGACCCGCGAGGCTGTGGGCGACGCGATTCTGGCAGGCGGGCTTGCCGCCGCCACCAAGCCGCTGCGCGCGCTGCTCGGCGCGATCCTGCAGGGCCGATGACCCGCGCCTTCTCCCCCGGCGTGCCGCCGCTGGCAGCGCTCGCCGCGCAGGCGCTGGGCTGGACGCCCGAGGCGTTCTGGCACGCCACGCCCGCCGAACTCGCCGCCGCGCTCGGCCCGACGACCCCAGCCGCTGCGCCAGTCGTGGACCGGGCCGAGATCGACAGTCTGATGGAGCAATATCCCGATGCCTGACCTTGCAGCCGACCCGGTCGACGCAATGCTGATCGACGTGCGCGCCAATACGCGCGGCTTTGCCGAGGATGTCGCACGCATGCGGCAAGACCTCGACGGCGAACTCGTGGCAGGCTTTTCGCGCGCGGGCGAAGTGCTCGAACGCAGCCTGCTGAGAGCGATCCGGCGGGGCAGCCTCGGCTTCGAGGATCTGCAGGCCTCCGCCAGCAAGGCGATCGACCGGATCGCGAGCCAGGCGCTCAAGCTCGGGATCGGTCAGATTTTCGGGGCGAACAATCCGCTGGGCGGGATCGTCGGGACTCTGCTGGGCGGCGTGCTCGGCCTGCCGGGCCGTGCGACCGGCGGCCCGGTGAGCGCGCAGCGCGGCTATCTGGTCGGTGAGCGCGGGCCCGAACTCTTCGTGCCTCCGTCGGATGGGCGGGTCGTCCCGCTGGCAGCGCATGGCGGCGGCGCGCGGCGGGTCGATGTTGCGATCCAGCTGGCCGCGCCTGCGGGCACTGCCGCGCCGATCGCGCTCGAACGCTCCAGCCGGCAGATCGCCGCAGCGGTGCGTCGGGCAATGGAGAACAGCTGATGGCCTACTGGCTTTGCGCTGCCCGCAACGGGCAGGAGCACGACCATATCCAGCGCTTCGATCCGCGCTTCTGGACGGTCAATTTCCCCCGCCCGATGATGGCGAGCGTGGTCACCATCGCGCCCGATGCGCTGCGGTTGACCTGTGAATTCCATCATGCGGGCGAACTCGCGGGGCTGATCTGGGAGAGCGAGGATAGGCTCGACCATCCGCTGCAGAGCTACGCGACCGACCGCGATTATTCGCACACGGTCCTGTCCTTCCGGTGGCGCAGCGGCGGGGTGATCGCGCTCGACGCAGTCAATGGCCCCACGCTGACAATCGAGGGGCGCGATGCGAGCGGCACCGCATGCAGCTGGTACGTCCGGCTGTGGAACTACACCGAGGGGTCGCCCGAGGACGCGCTGGTGACGCTGCCGTTCTCGGCGCTGGAAAGCGGCTTCGCGTTGCCCGGAGAGCCAGTCCACTCCGCTGACATCGACCGCATGTTCATCTCGCTGGTGCCCCCCGGCTACGTGCCGGGCAGCGCCGATCCGCTGGCCCAGCGCGCCGATGGCTGGGTCGAGCTGAGCGCCATCTCCTGCGACGGGGCGCGCGCGATGCTGGAGATCGGCGAGAGCATGCTGCCCGAGCATGGCGAGCAGATCGCGACCGCTTATGACGACTGCTTCAACCAGACACCCGCCCGGCTGATCCGCCAGATTCGCCAGCTCGGCTATCGTGGGCGGGTGGTCCACTATGTCGGGATGAGCCACTATTTCCGGCTCGAACCGCTTGCCGGCGGGCATTACGTCAGCCTCGCGGGCGGCGTGCTCAACGATGCCTGCGCTGCATGGCACCGGGCCTATGCCGAGAAGGCGCAGGCCGCGGGGTTCGAGATCATCTGGTCGCTGTCCTACGAGTTGTTCGACGCGCATTGCTGGAACGACTGGAAACAGCGCGCCTACGATGGCGCGCCTGCGCAGACCGGGTGGGAGCCGCCCTCCGCGCTGCTTTCGCCTGCGCATGCAGGTGCGATGGGCTACCTGCGACAGGTCGCCACGGCCTTCGTGCAGATCGCACAGGCCGCCGGATTGCCCGTTCACTTCCAGATCGGCGAGCCGTGGTGGTGGGTCACACCGGGCAGCTTTGCACCGTGCCTTTATGACGATGGCGCAAAGGCCACGTTCGGCGGCGATCCACCGGTGATCACCGATATGCGCGCGCCGCTGGATGAGGCGCAGAAAGGACTGCTCGATCAGGCGGGCGTGCTGCTGTCCACCTCCACCGCCGCGCTGGCGCAGGCGGTGCGCGATGCTGCCGGGGGTGAGGCGGAGGTGCTGCTGCTCGCCTTCACACCGACGATCCTCGACGGCCAGATGCCCGAGATAGAACGCGCAAACCTGCCGGTGGGCTGGGCCTGGCCCGCCTTCGATCGCTTGCAGCTGGAGGATTACGACTGGCTGACCGCCGGTGCCGATGCGCGCCGCCGCGGGGCTTACGCGCATGTCGATGCACGGCTCGGCTATCCGATCGACCGGCAGGACTATTTCGCAGGCTTCGTGCTGAACGCCGAAGATGCGCCCGCATACTGGGCGCGGATCGATGCCGCGCTCGACGAAGCGCGCGCGCGCGGTGTGACCCAGCGCTTCGTGTGGGCGCTGCCGCAGATTGCACGCGACGGATACACCCGGCTTGCCCCGCCCCAGACTGACCACCGCGAGGACTACATGCAGAACTTCGACGACGTCCCCTATCCGCTCACACTCGGCACGGATGCCAGCGCGAGCCCCGAATTCTCGACCTCGGTGCTGGTCACCGCCTCGGGCCACGAACGCCGCACAGCGCAGTGGGCCGACGCGCGGCTTCGCTTCGATGTCGGGCCGGGCATTCGTTCGGAGAGCGAGCTGGCAACCCTGCTCGGCTTCTTCCGCGCCCGCCATGGCCCCGCACGCGGCTTTCGCCTGACCGATCCGTTCGATTTCTCCTCCAAAGGCACCACGGGCGCGCCGACCCCGGCGGACCAGTTGCTCGGGCTCGGCAATGGCGAGACCACCCGCTTCGCGCTGGTCAAACGCTACGGCGAGGAACCCGAGCCGCAGGTCCGGCGGATCACCCGACCGCGTAGCGGCACGGTGCGCGTGTCGGTCGGCGGTCAGGAGACCGCAGGCTTCACGCTCGATCCGCTGGGCTTCGTGGTGCTGGACGAGGCACCTCAGGCCGAAGTGGAGGTGCGCGCGGGCTTCCTGTTCGATGTGCCCGTGCGCTTTGCCGAGGACCGGCTGGCGATCAGCGCCGCCGGTTTTGCCGCCGGGCAGGCGCCCAGCGTGCCGCTGATCGAGATCAGGGAGGCGGCATGAGCGAGGTATATGGGGAAGACCGCCTCGCCACCCGCGCCTTCTTCTGGCGGATCGAGCGGCGCGATGGCGTAACGCTGGGCTTCACCAGCCACGACCGCGACCTGATGCTGGACGGCGTGCGCCTGCGCGCCGCGCCCGGCATCCGCCCCGCCGCGCTGCGCCTGACGAGCGAGATTGCAGGCGACGACGCGCAGATGGACGGCGCGATCACGCACGACGCAATCTCCGCAGTCGATCTGGAAGCGGGCCGCTTCGACGGCGCAGCGGTGACGATCGGCAGCATCGACTGGCAGAGCGGCGAGGCTCAGGCGCATTACTGGGGCACGATCGGCCAGACGGAAGCCGTCGCCGACGGTTTCTCCGCCCAGCTGCATTCGGCCAAGGCCGCACTGGAGGCAGACCCGGTCCCGCGCACCAGCCCCGGATGCCGCGCACGTTTCTGCGGGCCCGGCTGCAACCTGTCGCCTGCTCGCTTCACGGTTGAGCGGCAGGTCGCGGCGATCGACGCAGGTGCCAATGCGGTCGGCTTTGCAGTGCTCGCAAGCGCAGATTTCGTGTTCGGGGAACTGCGCTGGCTGGACGGGCCCGCGGTCGGCCTGCGCCAGGCCATTATCGCCGATGAGGCCGGAATGCTCGTGCTCGACAGCGGTATCCCCGCCGGAGTGCGCGAGGGAACCAGAGCACAGCTGCGCGAGGGCTGCGACCGCACCATCGCCACCTGCTCCACACGCTTCGGCAATGCGGTGAACTTTCGCGGCGAACCCTTCCTGCCAGGCAACGACCTCGTCGCCCGCTACCCATCGCGCAGCTGATGGACAGGGCATCCCGGATCGCACGCGCGGCGGGCGATCTGGTCGGCACACCGTTCCGCCTGCAGGGGCGTGATCCATCGATCGGGCTCGACTGTATCGGAGTGGTACTCGCCAGCCTTGCGGCAGCGAAGATTACGCTCGCGGTACCGGCGGATTACCGGCCGCAGCGCAGGCGCTTCACCTTTCCGCATGAGGCGCTGGCAGCAGCACGCCTGATCGAGGCGCACGGCCCACGGCTAGCGGGCGATCTGCTGCTTGTGCAAACCGCCCCGACGCAGGTCCACGCGGCGGTCGCCGTGGATGGGCACCGGATCATCCATGCCCACGCCGGGCTTCGCCGGGTCGTCGAAAGCCCGCTGCCCGACCACTGGCGCGTGCTCGCCTGCTGGCGGGCCGCCGCCAATCCGCAAGGAGCTACATCATGGCAACGCTGATCCTGTCCACGGTCGGCACCGCGCTCGGCGGGCCGATCGGCGGGGCGATCGGGGCGGTGCTGGGCCGCGCGGTCGACAGCGCGGTGATCGGCACGCCAACCCGCCAAGGCCCGCGCCTGACCGAGCTGGCAGTCTCCACGTCCAGCTACGGCCAGCCGGTCCCGCGCGTGTTCGGCACGATGCGGGTGCCCGGCGCGATCATCTGGGCGACCGAACTGGTCGAAAGCAGTCAGACGAGCGGCGGCAAGGGGCAGCCGAAGACCACCACCTACAGCTACGCGATCTCCTTCGCGGTCGCGCTGTCGAGCCGGCCAGTCGCCGCGATAGGGCGTATCTGGGCCGATGGCGCATTGCTGCGCGGGAGCGCGGGCGACCTGAAAGTCGGCGGGGTCATGCGGCTGCACAAGGGCACCGGAGACGACGAAGTCGATCCATTGATCGTCGCAGACAAGGTCGCGCAGGCCTGTGCCTTCCGCGACCTCGCCTATCTGGTGTTCGAGGACCTGGAGCTGGCCAGCTTCGGCAATCGCATCCCAGCGCTCAGCTTCGAGGTGACCGCGCCCGACGGTACGCTCGACGTCGTCGACCTGCTTGAAGACATCCCGCTTGCGGCTGGCGCTAGTGCTCCGCTGGCGGGGCTGCGGGGCTTCGCCGATCAGGGCGGGTCGCGCGCGGATCTGCTGGCGCATGTGGGGCAGGTTTTCCCGCTGACGCTTGGCGCGACCGCCAAGGGCCTCTCGCTATCGCCGGTGGAGGTCGGCGAGCCGATCGCGCTGCCGCGCCCGGTTGTCGGTCGCCTCGACGGAGAGGATCGCGCCGAGCCGCGCGTGCGCCGCGACGCGTCCACGCGCGAGGTGCCAGCAGCCTTGCGCTATTACGATCCCGCGCGCGACTACCAGCCCTCGCTCCAGCGTGCGCCGGGCGTCGGCGGGGCGAGCGGGCAGATCGAGTTCCCCGGAGCCTTTGCCGCACCGGACGCACAGCGACGGATCGCCGCGCTGCATCGCCGCGCTCTCACCGCACGCGACAATCTCGAATGGCGGATCGCAGAGCCTGCGGCGGGAATCGTGCCGGGGGCCGTGGTGACGCGTGCGAGCCACGGCGATGTCTGGCGCGTGAGCAGCTGGGAATGGCACGCCGACGGGATCGACCTGGGGCTGGAGCGGATCGCGCGGCTCCCTGCGGGGCAGTCGGTTGCCGATCCGGGCTCCGGCCCGCCCCCGCTCGATGACGTACCCGGCGAGCTCGTGCTGCGCTATGTCGAGCTGCCATGGGACGGATCGGGCGATCCGGCGACGCCGCAACGCTACGCCGCGCTCAGCATGGCGGGCACGCGCAGCCCGATCGCGCTGGCGGCGGTGGAGGGCGATGCGCTGCTTCCGCTCGGGCAGGTCGGCCGTGGCGACACGGTCCAGGGTGCCAGCCTCGCGCCGCTCGCACCCTCCCCCAGCCTGCTGTTCGAGGCGGAGGCCACGCTGGAGATCGCGCTGGTCTCGGCCGGCATGCAGCTGCAATCGGTCGACATGCCCGCGCTGCTGAGCGGCGCGAACCGGCTGCTGCTGGGTGAGGAAGTGCTCCAGTTCCGCCAAGCCGAGCCGCTCGGCGATGCGCACTGGCGCTTGACCGGCCTGCTGCGCGGGCGCGCAGGGACCGAGCATCACGCAGCTGCGGGCCACCCGCAGGGCACTGCCGCAATCCTGATCGACCACCGGCTGGTCGCGCTCCCGGCGCAGGATCACATGGAGATCGCTGCGCTTCCCGGTGTCGGCTCGACCGAGCCTGTCTACGCCGCACTTGGCTCTGCCGGCGTCACGCAGCGCCCGCTCACCCCTGTCCACCCGCGGGTCGATCTCACAGCGGCGGGCGATGCGATGTGGAGTTGGGTGCGCAGGGCACGCGGAGGCTGGCGCTGGCAGGACGGAGTGGACATGCCGCTGGTCGAGGAGCGCGAAACCTATCAGGTCGGCCTCGGTTCGCTCGAAACGCCGCATGCGCTGTGGGAGGTGACCGGGCCGAGCTTCTCCCTAACCCAGACCCAATGGGCAGACTTGCGCGCACTCCACCCGTTAGCGGCGCTGTGGGTTCGCCAGATCGGCACCCGTGGTCTGTCGCACCCCGTCCACCTTCCTCCCGCCCCATCCCAGGAGACCAACTGATGTCCATCCCACTGGAACTCGCAGCGCGATCGCCGCGCAACGCTCTGCCCTTCCTGGTCGTCGCCCAGGCGCAGAAGGAAGCGACCGTGAACGAGGCACTTGCGCGGATCGACGCGCTGCTGCGCCCCGTGGTGGAGGGGGAAAGCGATGCACCTCCGGCGGAGCCCGCGGAGGGCACAGGCTGGATCGTGGGTGCGGGAGCGCAGGGCGAGTGGGCGGGGCTTGAGGGCGCGCTCGCGTTCAGGATCGCAGGCAGCTGGATATACGCGCAACCTTCGGAAGGCACCGTTGTATTCGACCGCGCGCTGGGCGGCTTGCGTCATTGGCGCGATGGCTGGCAGGCGGTCGCGTTGCCCACAATCCCCACTGGCGGTGCAACGATAGACACGGAAGCGCGCTCCGCGATCGAGGAACTTATAGCGCAACTTCGCGCCTTTGGCCTGGGGATTTGAGAGCGCCGCCGGGAACCGCCGGTTTGACGAAGCGTTGGCGGGCCGGGAGGAACAGGGATCGATCCCGGCTTCCATCAAGAGACGTTCTCGCTGATGAGGCAATCTTGCAACAGTGTCTTCGCTTTACGGAAACGAGGGCCTGTCTGCTTGCCTCGGAACTGGGGAAAAGTTAAGTGGGGGCCTCCTGGTGGCTCCCAATCATTACAAAGGGGAATTACAGTAATGCGCAATATCGTCATCGGAATGGCGATGGCTTCGACGATGCTCGCATCGCCGGCACTTGCACGTGACAGCCAATGGTACGTGCAGGTCGAAGGCGGTCCGATGCTGGTCGAAGACCTCGACTTCGACGTCAATGGCGTCGAAGACCAGCTCACCCAAGATTACGACGCCGGCTATGATTTCGGCGGTCTCGTTGGTTACGATTTCGGCCCGGTCCGGATCGAAGCCGAAGCGAGCTACCGTGAAGCCGACGCCGACCAGCTTATCGTCGGCACGCTCGGCTTCCCGGCCGGTGCCGGTACGCGCCTCGCAGCCGCAGGCCAGTTCCCGGCGAACGGCTACGTCAACTCGCTGAGCTTCATGGTCAACGGCTTGGCCGACTTCGGTCCCGATGACGGCCTGCAGGGCTTCGTCGGTGGCGGTGTCGGTGTCGCCCGGACCAAGGTCCAGACGACCATCAACACCAACGGTGCGCCGGGTCTCGACGATTCGGACACCGGGTTTGCTTGGCAGATCCTCGCGGGCGTTCGCGCTCCGGTGACCGATCGCATCGATGTCGGCCTGAAGTATCGCTTCTTCAACGCCCAGAACATCGAAATGGTCGATCGTCTTGGTGACGTGCTCGAAGGCCGCCTGCGCTCGCACTCGCTGATGGGCACGGTGACCTACAACTTCGGCGCACCGCCGGCACCGCCGCCCCCGCCGCCGCCGCCGCCGCCGCCTCCCCCGCCGCCGCCGCCCCCGCCGCCCCCGCCGCAGGTGGAGTGCAACACGGGCCCGTACATCGTGTTCTTCAACTGGGATCGTTCGGACATCACTCCGGAAGCAGCCTCGGTTCTGAACAACGCGATCTCGGCTTACCAGAACTGCGGCAACGCCTCGGTCATGCTGGCCGGTTACACCGACCGTTCGGGTACCGTTCAGTACAACCTCGGCCTCGCGGCACGTCGTAACGCTTCGGTCCGTCAGTACATGACCGGCCGTGGTATCCCCGACGCCCGCATCAGCAGCGAAGCCTTCGGTGAAGCGAACCCCCGCGTTCCGACCGCCGACGGTGTTCGCGAACTGCAGAACCGTCGCGTGGAAATCACCTACGGTCCGGGTTCGGGCATGTAATCGAGCGGACTTCCGCTACGAAACACTGGAAGGGGCCGGAGCAATCCGGCCCCTTCTTCGTTGGGCAGGTGAAAACGGAGGAGATCACCTGTCATGACACGTCTTTCCAGGCTCACACGCGTTGCCCCGGCCGCGCTCGGGCTCACCTGCGCCGCCGCACTCGCTGCATGCGCGACCACACCGGTACCCGGCGAAGAACTGCTCGCCACCGCCACCCTGCTCGACACGGACGGCAACCCCACGGGCGAAGCGCGCCTGCTGGGCGTTGGGGACCGCGCGGAGCTCGCCGTCACGGTCGAGGGGCTCACGCCGGGCGAGCACGGTTTCCACCTGCACACCACGGGCCGCTGCGCCCTGCCCGACTTCAAGTCGGCAGGCGGGCACCTCAATCCCGCCAACAAGGGCCACGGCCTGCTCGATAATGACGGCAGCCATCTGGGCGATCTGCCGAACTTGGTGGTCGCAGCGAACGGCACGGCGAGCGTGCAGGTGCCGCTCGACGGCACACGCACTTACGTGATCGACCAGATCTTCGATGCAGACGGCACCGCCGTGGTCATCCACGCGGACGCCGACGACGGGCGCACAGACCCGTCGGGCAATGCCGGTTCGCGCGAGCGCTGCGGCGTTCTCGAACAGGCCTGACAATCAGAAGGGGCGAGGCCACAGCGGCCCCGCCCCAACGCTTCACTTACAGGATTTTCAGGCTTCGGACTGGCCCGCTGCGAGCACGCGCTCCTGCGCGGCCGGGACCAGCTTCAGCGCCGCAACCAGCAGGACGAGCCCGATCGGCGCGACCCACAGGGTGCTCAGCATACCCAGGCCAAGATCGCCATCCGCCTTGGACGAAACAAGCCCGGCGAGATACGGCCCGAGCGCCAGCCCAACCAGCGTCGTCGCCAGGAAGAATGTGGCCGTCGCCACCCCGCGCATACGGGGCAGAACCAGCGACTGGCTGGTCGCGGCGGCGGCGCCAAGCGCGCTCGACGCGAACAGCTGGGCCACCGCCGCTAGCACCAGGAACAGCGCTTTGCTGTCGGTAGTAAACATCACCCACACCACCGGCACCGGCGCGAGCAGCCCGAACAGCACGACATAAAGCCGCCCGCCGGGCAGCTTGGTAAACAGCCAGTCCGCCATCCGGCCGCCGGCGATCACCCCGAGGAACCCGGTTACCGCTGCCGGCGCCCCCAGCAGCAGGCCCAGCTCGCTCTTGGAAATCTCGAACACCCGTTCGCCGTAGGGCGCGCCCCAATAGGACGTGGCGTAGGAGATGAAGGCAACCGTGCCGTAACCGAGGATGGTGCACAGGAAGGCCGGCGAGCCCCAGGTCAGCGCGAAGGTCTGCGGGTCGCGTGACCGCAGCGCGCTCGCCCAGCTGAAGATCGCGTAATAGCCGACCGCCAGCAGGAACCACTGGTCCGATATCGCCAGGTCGAAGCCCATCCCGCCCATGATGAAGCCCTGCCCGGTCTCCGCCAGCAGGGTGATCAGCCAAGCGGCGGTGAAGAAACCAACCAGCCCGACGAGATTGATCGCCAGAGCCGTCGGGCTGCGCCGCGCGGCCCCCAGAATCGTGAACGGCGGGATGATCTGCAGCAGCTCCTCGACGAAGCCGCGCCACGGCTTCTCGACCGGCTCCGACGGCATGCCGTCGATCAGGCCACGCACCGGCTCTTTCAGCGTGAAGACCCAGATCGCGAGCAGAAGGCCAGGCAGGCCCACCGCGATGAAGGCCGCCTGCCACCCGGCGAGGCCCAGCGGGCCGCCATTGGGGTAAGCCGCGTTCCAGTTCTCGACCACCAGCGCGCCGATCACCAGCGAGATACCGCCGCCGACATACAGGCCCGAGGAATAGATCGCGAGCGCGGTGGCGCGCAGACGCGCGGGGAACCAGTCCGAAATCAGCGAATAGGCGGACGGGCTCGCTGTCGCCTCGCCGATCCCGACGCCGACGCGCGCGCCGGAAAGCACCGCCGCATTCTTCGCAAAGCCGGACGCCGCGGTCATCAGCGACCATAGGCCAAGACCGATCGTCATAAGCCTGACGCGGTGCCAGCTGTCCGCCAGCTTGCCCAGCGGAATGCCGAAAAGCGCGTAGAAGATCGCGAACGCGGTGCCGTAGAGGAAGCCCAGAAACGCGTCGTCGACGCCCAGATCCGCCTTGATGTCGTTCGCCAGGATCGAGAGGATCTGGCGATCGACGAAGTTGAGCACGTAAACCAGCACCAGCACGCTGAGCGCGTACCAGCTATAGGCGGGCACCTTGGCATCTGGTGCCGATGCGGGCTTGTCCGTCGCGTCCATTCATCCCCCTCGTCGTTTTTCTTATGTATCCGCCGGATAGGTCAGCCCGTCGGTCAGCCCCGCATCGGCAAAACCCTTGCGGCGCAGACGACAGCTATCGCACAATCCGCACGGCAGGCCATCCCCTCTCGGGTCGTAACACGACCAGCTGAGTGCGGTATCGAGCCCAAGCCGGTTCGCCTCGCTCGCAATCTCGGCCTTGCCGAGGAACTGGAGCGGGGCGTCGATCGCGAAACCGCCGCCTTCGATCCCCGCCTTTGTGCCCAGCCGCGCCGTTTCGGCGAAGCTCGCGATGAATTCAGGGCGACAGTCCGGATAGCCCGAATAGTCGAGCGCATTGACCCCGATCACGATCCGGCCTGCGCCGATGCTTTCGGCAAAAGCGGTGGTCAGCGCGAGGAAGACGAGATTGCGGGCGGGCACATAGGTGACAGGGATCGTGCCATCGACGCCATCCTTGGGCACGTCGATATCGGCGGTGAGCGCCGATCCGCCGAACTTGCGCAGGTCGAGCGTGATTTCGCGATGGCTCGCAAGTCCCAGCGCCCTGGCGATTTTGCGCGCCGCCTCGATCTCGCGCACGTGGCGCTGGCCGTAGTCGATGGTGAGCGCGTGCACTTCGTGCCCCCGCTCGCGCGCCAGAGCGGCGGCAACCATGGAGTCCAGCCCACCCGAAAGCAGGGCGGCGGCGATGGCGTCAGGATTTTTGCCCGTCATGGGCTCCGCGCTAGCGGCTTGCGCGATCGATCCGCAAGCCCGAACAGCGCACGCGGATCACTTGCAGTCGCCCACCCGCCGGCCTTCCGCGGCAAAGGCGAAAGGCGAACCGCGTTCGATCCCGGTGGTCCGCAGCTGGATCAGCTCGGGCGATTCCCACCGAATATCGGTCTGGCCATAACCATTGCCGTTGCAGCTGTAATGGACGGTCGCGCTGACACCATTGTCGTCGATCACGTTGCGGCTGCAGCGCATCCCGCGATGGCGCAGCTGGACCAGATCGCTTTCGCGCCTGAGGCAGATCCGCCGCGTGGTTGCGCCTTCGCCGCGCTCGCGGATTTCCCAAGTGCCGAGATGAAGCTTGTCGAATAAGGTGGTGGAGCCGCCCTGCGCCGCAAGCGGCGCGGCAAGGCCCACGGCCCCCGCGAGGGCGAGCGCAAGGGAGATGGTGATCCCGCGTCTCGTCATTGCCCTATCCCCTTCAAATTCGGCGATTCTGTTAAAGTAGAAGAGCATCTATACACGATTTCACCCGCGCCGGACATGAACGCCGCTAGGCGTCGATTGTGAAAATTCGCGAACAGAACGCGCAATCGACCAGAATGTCACCCGCTTCATTGCGCATTTCGGCCCTGTCTTCCTGAGAGAATCGACGAATGAGCGATTCGTAGTGCTCGACACTGCAACGGCAACCGCGTGTCAGCGGCTTTCCCTGAAAGACACGCACCTCGTCTTCTTCGTGGAACAGTCGCCAGACCAGCGCTTCGAGCGGGAGCGCCTCGTCGAGCAGTTCCTCGTGCCGGATCGAGCCTGCCATGGTCTCGACATGCTCCCAGTGCGGGTGGGAGACGCGAACATGCAGCCGTTCGCGCCCGACCTCGCCATCGGGAAGATGCTGCGCGAGCAGGCCTGCAGCGAGCGTGCGCTCGCCTTCGGTCTTCACCGCAACTCGCACGAGCGTGGGGAGCTGTTGCGACTGAAGGAAATAGCTCTCGCACGCGGCGGCCAGGCTTTCTCCCTCCAGCGGCACGATCCCCTGATAGCGCCCGCCCCGCTTGGGCACGTCGAAGGTGATCGCGAGATAGCCTTTGCCGAACAGCGCGGGGAGCGAGGGGTTGGCGCCCAGCTTGGCCAGCGCCTCGGCATCGAAATCGGCATAGCCGCGCACCGCGCCCTGGCGGAAGTCGCAGACCAGCAGCTTGACGATGCCCGCCTCGGTCTGGGCCTGCATGGTCATCTGGCCGCCGCCTTCGCCCTCCGCGCTCTCTTCATCATCTTCGTCGATCAGCGCACCGACCAGCGCGGCAACCACCAGCGCTTCGGCGAGCAGGTTGCGGATCGCGGGGGGATAGTCGTGCGCGGCGAGGATTTCGTCGAGCGTGCGGTCGAGCCGCACGAGCCGCAGCCGCGTATCCCGCGAGGGGATCGACGCGCCCAGCAGGTGGTCGGAGAAGGTTTCGCTTGTCTGGAGAGTATCGGTCACGGCGGGCTATATAAGAACGCCCGCCGTCTCCCCAAGACCCCCTGCGATTCAGAGCTTGCCGAAAGCCCAGAGAAGCACGGATTTCTGCGCGTGGATGCGGTTCTCCGCTTCGTCGAACACGCGGCTTTGCGGCCCTTCGATCACGCTTTGCGTCACCTCGTCGCCGACATGTGCGGGCAGGCAGTGGAGGAAATCCGCATCCGGCTTGGCCAGCGCCATCAGCGCGTCATTGACCTGGAAAGGCTGCATTGCGGCGATCTTGCTCGCGGCGTTTTCCTGCCCCATCGAAACCCAGGTATCGGTGACGATCACGTCCGCGTCCCTCGCGGCGCCCTCAGCATCCTGCGTCAGCGTGATCGTCGCGCCGCCCGCGCGGGCCGCTTCGACGAACGCCGCCTCGGGCTCGAAACCTGCTGGCGTGGCAACACGCACGTTGAACTTGAAGATGCCGGCGGCCTCGAGGATCGAGTGGAGCACGTTGTTGCCATCGCCCAGCCAGGCCAGTTCCAGCCCCGGCAGCGCCTTGCCATGTTCGATGATGGTCAGCAGATCGGCGACGATCTGGCACGGGTGCGACGCGTCGGTCAGCCCGTTGATCACCGGCACGCTGGCATGGCGGGCCATTTCCTCGACCTTGGCGTGATCGTCGGTCCGGATCATGATCGCATCGACCATCCGGCTCAGCACGCGCGCGGTGTCGGCGATGCTCTCCCCCCGGCCGAGCTGCATCGAGCCGCTCTCCATCACGATAGCGCTGCCACCCAGCTGGCGCATCGCGATGTCGAAGCTGACCCGCGTGCGGGTCGAGCTTTTCTCGAAGATCATCGCCAGCACATGCCCGGCGAGAGGTGCATCGGCATCCGCCTTGCCCTTGGGCCAGGACTTGCGCGCACCCTTGCGGTCGATCGCGTCGTTCAGCATCGCGGCGAGGGCATCGCCGCCTGCGTCCGAGAGGTCGAGGAAATGCCGCGTGCCCATCAGCTGGCGTCCGGCACTTCGTAGTCGGCCGCACCGGCAGACAGCTTGTCGAAGAACTCGTCGATCTCCGCATCGCCCACCACCAGCGGCGGAAGCACGCGCAGCGTGTTGTCGCCTGCCGCCACGGTCAGCAGCTGGTGCTTGTCGCGCAGGTGCTGGAAGAACGGGCGGCTTTCGACCTTCATTTTGATGCCGAGCATCAGGCCTTCGCCGCGGACCAGCTCGAACAGGTCGGGATAATTGCCGATGAACTGTTCCAGCCGCGCCTTCAGCCGCGCACCCTTGTCGCGCACGCCTTGGAGGAATTCGTCGTTGGCGACCGCTTCCATCACCGCGACGCCCGCCGCCATGGCGAGCGGGTTGCCGCCGTAGGTGGAACCGTGGGTGCCGAAGGTCATCCCACGTGCGGCATGTTCGGTCGCAAGGCAGGCGCCCAGCGGGAAGCCGCCGCCGATGCCCTTCGCGCTCGCCACGATGTCCGGCTTCACGCCATAGAGCTCGTGCGCGTAGAACTTGCCCGTGCGCGCGACGCCGCACTGGACCTCGTCCAGCACCAGCATCAGGCCATGTTCGTCAGCCAGATCGCGCAGGCCCTGCATGAACTCCTGGCTGGCGGGGCGGATGCCACCCTCGCCCTGGATCGGTTCGACCAGGAATCCGGCGGTCTGCGGGCCGATCGCGGCCTTTGCAGCGGCCAGATCGTCGAACTCGCAATATTTGAAGCCCTGCAGCAGCGGCAGGAAGCCGTGGTGCATCTTGGCCTGGTTGCTCGCGCTGATCGTCGCCATCGTGCGCCCATGGAACGCGCTGGTGAACGTGATCAGCTCGGTCCGGGCGGGGTCGCCATCCTCGTGCTGGTGGAACGCGCGCGCGGTCTTGATCGCGCATTCGACCGCCTCGGCGCCCGAATTGGTGAAGAACACCGTATCGGCGAAACTCGCGTCGACCAGCATCTGCGCCAGCTTTTCCTGATGCGGGCTGCCGTAGAGGTTGGAGACGTGCATCAGCGTCTCGGCCTGGCGCTGGATCGCGCCGATCAGCCCTTCGTGGCTGTGGCCGAGCAGGTTGACCGCGATGCCGCTGGCGAAGTCGAGATAGCGCGTGCCATCCTCGTCGATCAGGTGGCAGTGCTCGCCCTTCACGGGGCGGACGTCGCAACGGGGATAGACGGGCATCAGGGCGGGGATCGACATGGCAACTCCGGAAAATTCAAAACGGTGAACGACAAATGGCGGCCCCGCGAGGGAACCGCCATTCGCGAATGACCGGCGATCTATTGCGTCAGCCGGGCCGGGTCAAACTGGTGAGCATGACCCTAGCCGGTGCGCGCCTTATTCCTGTACGGGAACGAGGTTGACCGCCGAATACTTGCCTCGTCGGTCGACTTCGAGATCGAATTCGTAGCGTTCGCCCTCGTTGATCTGCGACAGGCCCGAGCGTTCCACCGCGCTGATATGCACGAAGGCATCGGGCTGGCCGTCGTCGCGCACCAGGAAGCCGAAGCCCTTCATCGAATTGAAGAACTTGACCGTGCCGGTCGCCTTCTCGCCCGTCAGCTCGCGCCGCGGAGCACCGCCGGCCGCGCCGGGGCCGCCATCGCGGGGAGCGGCTACGGCACCACCGGTGACGGGGATGACGTCGCCCACGACCTGCAGATCCTGCGCGGAAATCTTGCCGCCACGATCGACCAGGTTGAATTCGAGCTCCTGCCCTTCGGCAAGGCCTTCAAGACCGGCGCGTTCGACGGCACTAATGTGCACGAACACGTCGTCTCCGCCGCCTTCCTGCTGGATGAAGCCGAAGCCCTTCTGGCCGTTGAAGAATTTCACCTGGCCCTTGCCGGTGCCGACGACCTGTGCGGGCATGCGGTTGAAACCGCCGCCACCGCCAGCGCCGCCGCGCGGACCACCGCCGCCGCCGCCGAAGCCGCCACGGCCACCGCCGCCCGGTCCGCCGCGATCCTGGAACCCGCCACGGTCCTGAAAACCGCCGCGATCCTGGTAGCCACCGCCACCGCGATCGTCGAATCCGCCGCGATCCTGGAACCCGCCGCCGAAATCACCGCCGGGAAACGGCTCGAAACCGTCTTCTCCGATGTTGTCCCGCTTGTCGCGCCCGCGACGACGCCCTTTATCGTAACCCATAACTCGCCAAAAACCTTGCTACTTCCACCCGCCCGCAAAACGAAATCCCGTAAAGGCGCGAACGGTCGCCTCCCGGCATTGCTGGAGTGGCAAACGATCGACGTTCATGCCGCCAGTCCCCCACCAACTGGCCCCACCCTTATCGCAGAATGCGCGTGGGCGCGAACCAATTCGCAATAGGGTACTTGATTCCGCAAGATTATGACAATTTCGAAGGCTTGCGCGGCTTCGGGAGAGCCTGCATGTCTTGCCCGGGATGGAGGGGCCGATGCGCTCGACGGACTTGGCAGGACGGGCACAGCACACCGCGAGGGGGCGATTCGCCCCGAAGCCCGGCGGGAGCGATTGAGCGCCGATGGATACTCAGCTTCTCCAACTGGGCGGATCGCTGCTCGCGATTCTGGTGCTGGCGGGAATCGCCTGGGCGCTCAAGCTAGGCCAGCCGCGCACCATCGACACCGCCGAGCGCGCTCTCGCCCTCGCCCGCGAGGCGGATAGCGCGTTCGATCCCAGGGAAGCTGCGGTCGGGCGCGACGGCTCCGCCGCGATTCTCGCCGATTCGGCCGGGCGGATCATGGTGCTGCGCCGTCATGGCACCCACTTCGCCGCGCGCGTTCTGGAGCCGGGCACGCCCGCGCACAGTGAGGGCGATATCCTCACCATCGTGCCGCACGACCGCCGCTATGGCCCGGTGGTGCTGGATCTCGGCCCCGAGGCGCAGGCTTGGGCCTCGCGCATCGAGGCGCTAGGAAGGTCGGACCATGCCTGACTTCTCGCCCGTCGATTACGCCATTCCCGGCTTCGTCCTGCTCGTTCTGGCAGAGATGCTGTGGGCGCGGTTCAAGGCGCCGCATTCCTATGAGCCGAAGGATACGCTGGTCAGCCTCGCCTTCGGCCTGGGCAGCACCGTCGCAGGATTGCTGCTGGGCGGGCTGGCGCTGGCGGTGTTCCTCGCCGCCTACGAGGTGCGCTTCTTCACCATCGGCTGGGAATGGTGGGCGTGGCCTGTGTGCTTCGTGCTCGACGATCTCAAATATTACTGGGTCCACCGATTCGGCCACCGCAGCCGGTGGTTCTGGGCGAGCCACGTGAACCATCACTCGAGCCAGCACTACAACCTCTCCACTGCGCTGCGGCAGACGTGGACCGGCGCGTTCACGCTCGGCTTCGCCTTCGCGCTGCCGCTGGTGCTGCTGGGCTTCCACCCGGCGATGATCGCGATCTGCGGCGGGTTCAACCTGATCTACCAGTTCTGGATTCACACCGAAGCGATCGACCGCATGCCGCGCTGGTTCGAGGCGGTGATGAACACGCCCAGCCACCACCGCGTGCACCACGCGACCAACCCGCGCTATCTCGACCGCAATTACGCGGGCGTGTTCATCGTGTGGGACAAGCTGTTCGGCACCTTCGAGGCGGAGCGTCCGCATTCCGAAGAACCGATCCGCTACGGCATCGTGAAGCAGCTGGGCAGCTTCAACCTGCTGTGGGCGGTGTTCCACGAATGGGTCGGGATGCTCGGCGACATCTGGCGTAGCCCCTGGAAGCACAAGCTTTCCTACCTGCTGCGCGAGCCGGGCTGGAGCCACGACGGCAGCCGCGAGACATCTGACATGATTCGCGCTCGCTGGCAGGAGCAGCAACAGCAGGCAGACGCCGCGCCGGTCGAGACGACGCAGGACGAGCCGCAAAAGCCGATTGCGGGGCCACGCCGCGCAGCCTAACCTTTCCGTAAACGGAGAGAATATTCCGTACACGAGAGAGGACGGGCGCATGAACCAATACGACTATATCGTCATCGGCGGGGGCAGTGCGGGCAGCGCGGTCACCGGGCGGCTGGCTGTGGACGGCCATCGCAGCGTGTGCCTGATCGAGGCGGGCGGGCGGAACAACGACTTCCGCGTGAAGACGCCCGGCATGATGCCTTTCCTGAGCGGCAGCCAGAACTACCGTTACGAAACCGTCCCGCAGAAGGGGCTCGGTGGGCGCACCGGGTTTCAGCCGCGCGGGCGTGGGCTGGGCGGCTCCAGCGCGATCAACGCGATGATCTATATCCGCGGCAATGCCTGGGATTACGACAACTGGGCGGCGATGGGCTGCGATGGCTGGGCCTACGACGACGTGCTGCCGTGGTTCAAAAAGGCCGAGGCGAACGAGCGCGGAGAGGATGAATATCACGGCGCAGGCGGCCCGCTGTTCGTATCGAACCAGCGCTGGACCAACGAGACCAGCCGCGCCTTCGTGGCAAGCGCCGCCTCGCTCCAGTATCCCGAACGTGACGACTTCAATGGCGAGAAGCAGGCAGGCTTCGGCATCTATCAGGTGACGCAGCGCAAGGGCGAGCGCTGGTCCGCCAGCCGCGCCTATGTCGAGCCGATCCGCAACCAGCCCAATCTCGATATCCGTACCAAGACGCTGGTCGAGAAGCTGGTGATCGAGAATGGCCGCGTGACCGGCGTCATGGTCCGCAAGGGCAAGCACCGGGAATATCTCAACGCGCGGCGCGGGGTGATCCTGTCGGCGGGTGCGTTCAACTCGCCGCAGATCCTGATGCTGTCGGGGATCGGCCCGGGGCGGCACCTCAACGCGATGGGGATCGAGGTCGCGCTCGACCGCCCGGCGGTGGGCAGCAACCTGCAGGACCATATCGATTACGTTTCGAGCTGGGAGAGCGAGAGCCGCGTGCCGATCGGCAACAGCCGCGAAGGCACGCTGCGCATGCTGGGCGCGATTGTCGAGCACCGGCGCACCCGCACCGGGGTGATGACCACCCCCTATGCCGAGGCGGGCGGATTCTGGACCGTGATGCCCGATGCGCCCGCGCCCGATGTGCAGTGGCACTTCGTCCCCGCCATGCTGGAGGATCACGGGCGCGAGAAGGTGAACGGCCACGGAGTCTCGTTGCACGCCTGCGTGCTGCGCCCGGAAAGCCGCGGCACCGTGCGTCTCACCAGCCCCGATGCGGCAGACGCGCCCGCGATCGACCCCAACTTCCTCGACGACGAGCGCGATATGGCGGTGCTGCGCGAAGGCGTGCGCCTGTCGCACCGGATTGCCGAGACCGCGCCGCTGGCCGATTACGGGCTGACCGATCGTCACCCGGTCGACCTGACCGACGATGCGGCGCTCGACGCGATGATTCGCAGCCGCGCAGACACGGTCTACCACCCGGTCGGCACCTGCCGGATGGGCTCGGACGAGGAAGCGGTGGTCGACCCGACGCTGAAGGCGCGCGGGATCGAAGGACTGTGGGTCGCCGATGCCTCGATCATGCCCAAGCTGGTCTCGGGCAACACCAACGCCCCCTCGATCATGATCGGGGAGCGGTGTGCGGACTTCGTGATCCAGGCGGAGAAGGCGGGCTAGCGCCGCCTTCCCACCGGGGGCGCCGGAACCGGCGCGACGTCAGAGCCCCTGTGCCTCGCCCGCCCCCTGCGGCGCGAGCCGGGGCAGGCCAAGCTCGGCAAAGAAGTCGCTGCCATTCTCCAACGTGGGCGGGGTCGGGTCGATCGGGCGGCAGGTGCCCGGCTCGATCGAGGTCTCCAGACACACGAAGCGGTTGTAGTCGAACCGTGCGCGCGCCCAGGCACGGGCGCCGTCGATCGTGTTGTACTCGCCGTAAACCGCGTAATCCGGGCTGTTCTTCTTCTCGCTCTCACGCTCGACATTGCGCAGCGTGCCGGAGCGGTAGCCTTGCCCCTCGGCTACGAAATAGCTGTTGAGGCGCAGCAGCGCGTCGAGCCGCGATTCGCCCGCACCCTCGCCAAAGGCGATGCCGCCGAACCGCTCATACGCGGCGATCAGCTCGCGCGTGCGCTCCTGCTCGAAGAAGTCGACCGCGTTGACGCCCACGGCTTCGAACGCGAGGTCAATCTGCTCGGGCGCATTGGCCACGCTGCGCACCGTGCCAACAAAGGCCTCGCGATCGCAGCGGCCATTCCACACCGATCCGTCGGCAGTGTCGAACAGGCGACAATTGGCACCGTTGCGGCGGCCGATCAGGCTTGAGGGGCGCATGCCCCCGGTGCCGCGATACTCGCCCTTCACGATGTCGCCGTCGAATTCGAGCTCGGCCTGGAAGCTGCCGCCGATCAGTTCGGGGCAGCCGCCTTCGCGCTTGGGGCACTTGGTGTCGGTGCGCCGGGGCGTGCCGGGCACGGTGGCGACCACTTCGCCGCTGTGATTGCCGAAATACTGGACCTTGCCATGGAAATCGGCGGGCAATGGATCGGCTGCGGCCGCATTGGCCACCTGAGCCGCAGCGGGCGCGGCCCCGAGCGGGAGGAGAGATCCTGCGAAAAGCGAAATTGCGAGTATCAACGAACGCATGTGAGGCTCACTCCCGATCATTGCTGTCGGCGTTAACCATACCATGGCGCGCTTTGCGGCAGAAGCGCTGGTTCGTCCGGCAGCCGATTGGGCCCGCCGGGTGAAGCGGCTCAGTCGAGCGGCGTGCCTGCAATATAGTGATCGGTGGCGCGGGTGGGCAGGCCATCGATGCTCGACGTGCGATCCTTCATCTTGGCCGCCCATTGGTCCGGATCGGCCTGAGCGTGCGCCTTCTTGAGCGTCGGCCGCTCCGCCTCGTAGGCCATGAAGGGCACGCCCCAGCCGCACGAGGTCTGCACGCTTTCGACGTCGATTACGAAGATCTGACGCGTGCCGGGCAGCAGCGTGAAGTGCCCGGCCAGCCCGGCCCACTCGGCATCCTGCGGCAGCACCGGGCGACCCCGGCCATAGATCCGCAGGATCAGCGCAGGCTGCTCAAAATTGCAGAACATCAGCGTGATGCGGCCATCCGCGGCGAGATGCGCGTGCGTCTCGTTGCCCGATCCGCCAAGGTCGAGATAGGCGACCTTGTTCGGCGCGAGCACCCGGAATGCGTCGTAGCCCTTGGGGCTGAGGTTGATCCGTGCGTCTTCTGCCGCAGTTGCGACGAAGAACACCGGCTGCTTCGCGATCATCGCGATATGCTTGTCGGAGAGCGTGTCGAAGAAGTCGGCCATAGGGCAAGATTTACCCCACCCCCAACGATCCGTCACCCCCGCGCAGGCGGGGGTCCCGCTCGTTTGAAGAAAGCGGGATTCCCGCCTGCGCGGGAATGACGGGATGTTATCGTTCCTTGGTGGCCGAGAACTTGAGGTCGGGGTTCTTTTCCTGCTGGTAGTTCACGTCCCAAGGGCTCTTGGCGAGGAACACCATGTCGCCATCGCGATCCTTGGCGAGGTTCGCGCGGTTGAACTTCTCGAACTCGTCGAGCGCCTTGTCCTCGCCCTTCACCCAGCGCGCGGTCGCGAAGGGTGCGGGCTCCAGCGCGGCCTCGACCTTGTACTCGGCGGCGAGGCGCGAGATCAGCACTTCGAGCTGCAGCTGGCCGACCACACCGACGATGTGGTTCGCGCCCAGCTCCGGGTAGAACACCTGGATCACCCCCTCTTCGGAGAGGTCGTCGAGCGCCTTCCTCAGCTGCTTGGTCTTGGTCGGATCCTTCAGTTGGACGCGGCGCAGGATTTCGGGCGCGAAGTTGGGCAGGCCGGTGAAGCGTACCTCGTTCTTCTCGCTCAGCGTGTCGCCCACCCGCAGCGTGCCGTGGTTGGGTATGCCGATAATGTCGCCGGGGTAGGCATTGTCGGCGATCTCGCGGTCCTGCGCGAAGAACAGGATCGGCGAATGCACCGCGATCGGCTTGCCGAGGCCGCTGGGCGTCAGCTTCATGCCGCGTTTGAAGGTGCCCGAAACCTGCCGCATGAAGGCGATCCGGTCGCGATGGTTGGGGTCCATATTGGCCTGCACCTTGAAGATGAAGCCGGTCACCTCGTCGCGGGTCGGCGCAATCTCGCCCTCATCGGTCGGCTGCGGGCGCGGTGCGGGCGCGTATTTGGCAATCGCATCGATAATCGCGGTGACGCCGAATTCCTTGAGCGCGGAGCCGAAGTAGACCGGCGTCAGGTCGCCATTGCGATAGGCCTCGAAATCGAACGGGGCATAGCCCTCGCGCGCCAGCAGGCCTTCCTCGGCCACCCGCGCGACACCATCGGCGGAGAGATATTCGGCGAGCTTTTCATCCTCAGGCCCGTCGACCTTCACGGTCTTGCCCTGGAATTCCTTGCTGTCGCCCTCGGGCAGATACAGCTCGTTCTCCTCGAAGTCGTAGACGCCTTCGAACAGCCCGCCCATGCCCACCGGCCAGCTCATCGGCGCGGTGTCGAGCGCGAGCTTCTCGGCGATCTCGTCGAGCAGTTCGAATGGCTCGCGCCCCTCGCGGTCGATCTTGTTGATGAAGGTGATGATCGGGACGCTGCGCAACCGGCAGACCTCGAACAGCTTCAATGTCTGCGCCTCGATACCGGCTGCCGCGTCGAGCACCATGATCGCCGAATCGACCGCGGTCAGCGTGCGGTAGGTATCCTCGGAGAAATCCTCGTGCCCCGGCGTGTCGAGCAGGTTGAAGGTGATCCCGTTCCGCTCGAAAGTCATCACCGAGGACGTGACCGAGATGCCGCGCTGCTGCTCGATACTCATCCAGTCCGAACGCGCCCGCCGCGCGGCCCCGCGCGCCTTGACCTCGCCCGCCAAGTGAATCGCGCCGCCACGCAGCAGCAGCTTCTCGGTCAGCGTGGTCTTACCCGCGTCGGGGTGCGAAATGATCGCGAAGGTACGGCGTTCGGAGGTCATGTGTCTTCCTCGTCATTCCCGCGAAGGCGGGAATCCAGATACGTTGTCCAGGGGCGGGAAGGTCAGCTGGACCCCCGCCTGCGCGGGGGTGACGGTTAGTTTTCGTCCCGCGCCACGCGGAAGCCCGCGAAGTCTTGCGTCACCGGCATGATCTCCAGCCGGTTGACGTTGAGATGCACGGGCAGCTCGGCGACCCAGCGGATCGTCTCGGCAATATCCTCGCCCGTCATCGGGTGCGCGCCCGAATAGAACTCGTCGGACTTGTCCTGGCTGCCCGTGCGCACGGTGGTGAATTCGGTCTCGACCATCCCCGGCTCGATGCTCGTCACACGCACGCCGGTGCCGTGCAGATCGGCGCGGATCGCCAGCGTAAAGTGGTTCACGAAGGCCTTGGAGCCCGCGTAGACATTGCCGCCGGGATAGACGTAGCTCCCCGCGACCGAGCCGATATTGACCAGCGCGCCCTTGCGCTCGATCAGGCCGGGCAGCATTTTGCGCGTCAGCCGGACCATCGCGGTCACATTGGTGTCGATCATGGTCTGCCAGTCGTCGAGATCGGCGTCCTGCGCGGGGTTGAGCCCCTTGGCGAGGCCGGCATTGTTGACCAGCAGGTCGATCCCGCGCCACTCCTCCGGCAGCCCGTCGATCGCCGCATCGCGCGCGGCGTCATCGGTGATGTCGAAGGCGAGGCCGAGGAAGCGATCCGCGCCCAGCTCCTGCGACAGCGCATCGAGCCGCTCCTGGCGCCGCCCGGTGCCGATCACGCGCCAGCCGTTCTCGACCAGCAGCCGCGTGGTGGCACGGCCGATCCCTGCGGTCGCTCCGGTAATCAGGGCTGTTTTCATGCTCTCAACTCCGCTCCGGTTTTCGCCGCCGCTTTCACGACCGCGTCGGAAATCGCCTTCAGTTCCTCGTCGGTGAAGCTCTTCTCGCCCGGCTGGAGCGTGACTTCGAGCGCGAGCGAGGTCTTGCCTTGCGGAACGCCCTGCCCGTCGAACCGGTCGAAAATGCGCGCATCGACGATCCGCTGCTTGTCCGCGCCGCGCACCGCCTTGACCAGATCGCCGGCGGGCATGTTGCTGTGGACCAGGAACGCGAAGTCGCGCGTCACCGGCTGGAGCGCAGGCGGGCTGTAGGTCGAGCGGGCGAACTCGGCGTTCTTCTTCGCGGGGATCGCATCGAGGAAGATCTCCGCTGCCACGACAGGCCCGTCGATGTCGAACGCCTTGAGCGTCGCGGGATGCAGTGCGCCGAAGCGGGCGAGCACCTTCTTCGGGCCGAGCCTCAGCGTGGCCGACTGGCCTGGGTGGAACTGAGTGCCAGCTTCCCCCATCACCATCAGGTTGTCGACCGGGGCGCCTGCGGCTTCGAGCAGCGCGAGCGCCTCCGCCTTGGCGTCGTAGGCGTGGAAGCCTTGCGCCTTGCCATTGGCCCAGCCGCGCGGCGTCTTCTCGCCCGCGAGGACGAGGCCGAGCGTCGCGCGCTCGTCGCTATGGCCGCTTCCCCCTCGGAAATAACGTCGCCCGATCTCGAACAGCCGCGCACCCGCCGCGCCGCGATCCGCAGCGCGCTTGGCGGCGGTCAGCAGGCCCGGCAGCAGCGAGGGGCGCATGGCTTTCAGGTCTTCGCTGATCGGGTTGTCGAGCACCCACAGATCGGCACCATCGGCGAAATGCTCCGCTTGCGCCACCGGAAGGAAGCTCCACGTCACCGCTTCGTGCAGGCCGCGCGCAGCCGCCGCGCGGCGCAGCTTGCGCTGGACCAGCTGCTCGGGCGTGGCGGTCGGCTTGGCGACGCCGGGCGCGCGGGTCAGCGGGACGCTGGCGACCTTATCGAGCCCTTCGATGCGGACGACTTCCTCGACCAGATCGGCAGGCCCTTCGATGTCGTGGCGGCGCGGCGGGCAGGTGACCTGCCAGTCGTCCGCCACCTTGAAATCGAGCGCGGTCAGGATCGCGCGCTGGCGGTCCTCCGCCACCTCGACCCCGCCCAGCTTCGCGGTGCGGGCCGGGTCGAATTGCACGACCTTGGGCTCGACCGGCGGCTGGCCTGCGCGCACCACTTCGGTGGGAGTGCCACCGCAGGTCTTCACGATCAGCGAGGTCAGGATCGCGAGCCCCTCGTCGAGGAATTCGGGGTCCACGCCACGCTCGAACCGGGTGCGTGCGTCCGAAGTCAGGCCCAGCTTGCGGCCGGTCACGCCGATCCGCGCCGGGTCGAAATACGCGATTTCGAGCAGCACGTCGGTCGTGGCTTCGGTGGCGCCCGAATGCTCGCCGCCCATGATCCCGGCGACATCGTGCACGCCCGCATCGTCGGCGATCACGGTCATCGTGTCGTCGAGCGTGTAGGTCTTCTCGTTCAGCGCCTCGATCTGCTCGCCGTCCTTGGCGCGGCGGGCGACCACCGGGCCGGTGAGCTTGGCGAGATCATAGACATGCGCAGGCCGCCCGAAGGCGAGCATCAGGTAATTGGTGCAATCGACCAGCGCCGAAATCGGCCGCTGGCCTGCGGCCTTCAGCCGCCGCTGCATCCACTCAGGGCTAGCGCCGTTGCTCACGCCGCGAATCACGCGGCCGTAAAAGGCCGGGCAGCCCTCGGCATCGTCGGTGCGGATTTCGACCGGGCAGGCGCCTTCGCCCGAGACATCGCCCGCTTCGACCGGTTTGAACGTGCCAAGCCCCGCTGCCGCCAGATCGCGCGCGATGCCCATCACGCCCATGCAATCGGGGCGGTCGGGGGTGATCGCCACGTCGATGATCGGCGAGGCGGCGTGATATTCGGCAAAGCTCGCGCCGACCGGCGCATCGGCCGGCAGCTCGATGATCCCGTCGTGCTCCTCGCCCAGCTCCAGCTCGCGCACCGAGCACATCATGCCGTTCGATTCGACGCCGCGGATCTTGGACTTTTTCAGCTCCATGCCGTTGGCAGGCACGACCGCGCCGGCCACGCCGAGCACGCCCTTCATCCCGGCACGCGCGTTGGGCGCACCGCACACGACCTGCAAAGGCTCGCCCTCACCGGTGGAGACGGAGAGCACCTGCAGCTTGTCCGCATCGGGGTGCGGGCCTGCGGTGAGCACCTCGGCGACGGTGAATCCGGCGAGCTTTTCCGCCGGATCCTCGATCCCCTCCACCTCGTGGCCGATCGCGTTCAGTGTGTCGGCGATCTCCTGCACCGAGGCGTCGGTTTCGAGGAAGTACTTCAGCCATTCGATCGAGAACTTCATGCGCGCGCTCCCACACCGCCCGAAAGCGTCGGTTGGTCGAAGGGCGAGAAGCCGTAGTGCGACAGCCAGCGGGCGTCGCCGTCGAAGAAGGCACGCAAGTCGTTCATTCCGTATTTGAGCATGGCGAGGCGATCGATCCCGAGGCCGAAGGCGAAGCCCTGCCACTCGTTCGGATCATAGCCCGCGAATTCGAGGACGCGCGGATTGACCATCCCGCTGCCGCCCAGCTCCATCCAGTCGTGCCCCTCGGCATCGCCGTGGCCGCCGACCACGCGGCGTCCGCCTTCGTTGGAATAGCCGACGTCGAACTCAACCGAAGGCTCGGTGAAGGGGAAGTAGGACGGGCGCAAGCGCAACACGATGTCCTCACGCTCGAACAGCGCCTTGAAGAAGGTCTCCAGCGTCCACTTGAGATGGCCGAGGTGAATGTCGCGGTCGATCGCGAGGCCTTCGACCTGGTGGAACATCGGCGTGTGGGTCGCGTCGCTATCGCTGCGATAGACGCGGCCCGGCGCGATGATCCGCACCGGCTCGCCGCCGTTCTGGGAAGCCGCCTTCATCGTGCGGATTTGCACCGGCGAGGTGTGCGTGCGCAGCAGCATCCGGTTGCCGTCGCCATCGCGGTCGGGGAAATAGAACGTGTCCATCTCCGCGCGCGCGGGGTGCGTTTCGGCCATGTTGAGCGCGGTGAAATTGTGCCAGTCGTCCTCGATCTCGGGGCCGGTGGCGACCGCGAAGCCGAGGTCCGCGAAAAGCTCTGCGATCTCGTCCATCACCTGGCTGACCGGGTGCACGCTGCCCTGCGGCATCTGCGGCGCGGGCAGCGTGAGGTCGATCACTTCGGTGGCGAGACGCGCTTCGAGCGCGGCGGCTTCGAGCACGGCCTTGCGATCCTCGATCGCATCGGCGACGCGCGCGCGCATCCCCTGCAGACGCGGCCCTTCGGTCTGGCGCTCTTCCGGGCTCATCTTGCCCAGCGTCTTCATCAGCGCGTTGAGCCAGCCCTGCTTGCCCAGCGCCTCCACCCGGATCGCCTCGACCGTCTCGAGATCGTCGGCGGCATGCAGCCGCTCCAGCGTCTGGGTGACTTGTGCTTCGTGTTCGGTGCTCATGATGGGGCGCTCGCTAGACGAATGGGGGACAAAGAAAAAGCGCCTACCCGGGTGGGTGGCGCTTCCTCTTTTCAAACAGCTTCGATCAATCAGGCAGGAAGCGCGTCCTTGGCCTGCTTGATGATCGCCTTGAAGGCCGCTTCCTCGTTCATGGCGAGGTCGGCCATCACCTTACGGTCGAGCTCGATGCCGGCCAGCTTGGTGCCGTGCATGAACTGCGAATAGGTCAGGCCTTCGGCGCGCACGGCCGCGTTGATGCGCTGGATCCACAGCGCGCGGAAGTTGCGCTTCTTAACCTTGCGGTCGCGATAGGCGTACTGGCCGGCCTTTTCGACCGCCTGACGGGCGACGCGAATCGTATTCTTGCGACGGCCGCGATAGCCCTTGGCCTGGTCTAGGAGCCGCTTGTGCTTCTGGCGCGTGGTAACGCCGCGTTTGATGCGAGGCATGGTATTATCCTTTCAGAATTTGTTGTGATGCGAGGGGATTGCCCCTCAAGCACTCACTTCAGGCCGTAAGGGGCCCACTTTTTCACGTGATCGACATCTGCGCTGGAGAGCACGTCGGTCCCGCGGTTCTGGCGGATATACTTCGCATTGTGGCTCATCAGGCGGTGGCGCTTGCCGGCGACACCGTGCTTGACCTTGCCGGTCGCGGTGAACTTGAAGCGCTTCTTCACACCGCTCTTGGTCTTCATCTTGGGCATTTTCATCTCCTTGACAGAGACACGTCCGAACCAGCCCTGGCAGCCCTTACAGCCAGACCGGCGGTGAATTACGTGTCGGTGAAGGCGGGCGATCTAGCGATTCTAAGCGAAAACGCAAGTCAGAAGTGGGCGAGGTAGCCGCCGTCGACTGCGAGCACCTGCCCGGTGATGTAGCCCGCATCGGGAGAGGCGAGGAATGCGACCGCGCCCGCGATCTCATCCGGCTGGCCCCAGCGGCCCAGAGATGTCCGGCGCTTCAGATGCGCCGCAATCTCCTCGTCGGCGACCATTTCGGCGTTGGTCTCGGTCGCGAAATAGCCCGGGGCTACCGCGTTGACCGTAATCCCGTGCGGGCCGAGTTCCGCCGCAAGCGCCCGGGTCAGCGCGTCGAGCCCGCCCTTGCTCGCGGTGTAGGCCACGTCGCCGCGCGCGATCTGGCCCGCGATCGAGCTGACATTGACGATCCGGCCCCAGCCGCGCTCGATCATGCCCGGCGCGATCCTGCGGGCGAGGTCGTAAGGAGCGGCGAGGTTGGTCTCCAGCATGGCCGAAAAGGCCTCGCGCGGCAGATCGGCCAACGCGCGGCGGTCGCGCATCCCGGCATTGTTGACGAGGATGTCGATCGCGCCTGCTTCGCTGAGCGCAGCCTCGCAGGCGCGCGAATCGTCGAGGTCGAACACCAGCGGCTGCGTCCCGCCGCCGACATCGGCAAGCGCGGCCTCGTCGCGGCCCGAGACCAGCACGCGTGCGCCGTTTTCCGCCAGCCGCAGGGCGATCGCCTTGCCCAGCCCGCGCGCCGCACCGGTGACCAGCGCCGTGCGCCCGCTCAGATCGAGATGTCCCCCCGTCGTCATGGTCAGTGCTCGTAGATCATCTTCACAGTCATGCCACCATCGACGTTGATCGCCTGTCCGGTGACGAAGCCTGCGCCGATCAGCCAGTCGACTGTCTGCGCGATGTCCTCCGGGTTGCCGACGCGGCCTACGGGGTGCTGCGCCTTGTCCTGTTCGCGATGTTCGACCTGTTCGCGATTGGCCTGCTTCTGCCAGTTGCGCGTCTCGATCCAGCCGGGGCGGATCGCGTTGACGCGGATCTTCGGGCCGAGCGAGACCGCCATCGCGTGCGTCAGCGCGTCGAGCCCGCCCTTGGCGGCGGCATAGCCGTAGGAATTGGGCTCGCTCATCACCGCGCGGGTGGAGGAGATGTTGACGATCGTCCCGCCATCGCCGCGCC
The DNA here is from genome assembly GCF_021021475.1 of Citromicrobium bathyomarinum. Lineage (GTDB taxonomy): Bacteria > Pseudomonadota > Alphaproteobacteria > Sphingomonadales > Sphingomonadaceae > Alteriqipengyuania > Alteriqipengyuania bathyomarina. The sequence continues at coordinate 1,432,742 of NZ_JAINWL010000001.1, forward strand.
GCAGGAAGGGCAGGAGCGAGCGGCTGCACAGGAAGGCGGCGGTCAGGCTGGCGTCGATCCAGCTCTGGAAGTCGGCCAGCGACAGGTCTTCGAGCGGACCGGCATAGGGGTTGGCGATACCCGCGTTGTTGACGAGACAGGTCAGCGGCGCGCCGTCGAGCCATTCGGCCAGCCGGTCCGCCGTGTCGATCACATGCGCTTCCTTGCCCGCATCGCCTTCGACCAGCAGCAGATCGCCATCGAGCCCCTCGCGCAGCTCAGCCAGCGCTTCCTCGTCCGGGTCCAGCCCGGCGACGCGCCAGCCCTTGTTGGCGTAGTGGATGGCCAGCGCACGGCCGATGCCGTTGCCGATACCGGTGATGAAGATCGTTTTCTTGGTCATGGCCCGGCAACGCGCAAGGTGGCCACAAAGTGCCGTGGAATCGGAGACTTAGTCGCGACCCAGAATCGCGCGGCGGTTGGTCTCGCGCAGCCATGCTCCGAAATGGCCGCCGGGGATCGGCTCGGCATCCCCGGGCAGGTCGCGCACGTAGCAATAGGCAAAGCCGCTGGTCGCGGTCCCGTCGTCAAGCGCTACCGTAAGCTCGCGCCGGGCATATTCGGCACCGGGCCCGTCATGCGCATCCTCGAAATCGTCCATCGCGGGCCAGTCGACGCCGCTGGCATCGTGGAGCATCCCGTGGACCGTGCCGCCATCGGCATCGGGCAGGAGGATCGGATACCACCCGCCATCAGGCCCGCGCAGCCCGTAGAGCGTGCCGCGCACCGTCGCGGCCCGCCCTTCGTCGAGCGGGGCGATCAGCTGCGCCGCGCGGCCCTTCGCCAGTTCGCGGTTCAGAACGCCGTACGCGAACAGCCGCATCAGTGCTCTTCGTGCGCGTGCCCGGCCAGCGCCTCCAGCACATCCTCCAGCCGCGCGGGGTCGCCCAGCGCGATCACCGATCCGTCGCTTTGCGCGTCCAGCGGATTGCCCTGCCAGTCGCTCATCGTGCCGCCCGCACCCTCGACCACCGGGACCAGCGCGGCATAGTCGAACAGCTTGAGACCCGATTCGCACACGATGTCGATCTGCCCGCCCGCGAGCAGACCGTAATTATAGCAATCGCCGCCATAGACGATCATGCCCTGCCGCTTGTTGCCGCCGACCGCATGGGCCAGCCGCATGTAGCCATCGGCACCCTCGGCATCGAAATAGTGCGGGCTGCTGGTGGCGAGGATCGCCGCATCGAGGCTCTTGCACGAACGCGTGCGGATTTCCTTGCCGTTGAGCGTGGTCGGCATGCCGATTCGCCCGACCCAACGCTCCCCCGTAATCGGCTGGTCGATCAGTCCCAGCACCGGCCAGCCATCCTGCATCAGCGCGATCAACGTGCCGAAGATCGGCCGCCCGGCGATGAAGCTGATCGTGCCGTCGATCGGGTCGAGCACCCATTGCCGGCCCGACCGGCCCTCATGCTCGGGATATTCCTCGCCCACGATCCCGTCCTGCGCGTATTCGGACATCAGGATCGCGCGCATCGCATCCTCCGCCTCGCGGTCGGCGATCGTCACGGGCGAGGCGTCGCCTTTGAACTCGGGCGAGACTTCGCGGAAATGCGGGCGAATCGCCTCGCGCGCAGCATCGGCCAGCCGGTGGGCGACCGCCAGTTCGTCGTCGAGTTTCATCGCGCGGCTCTCCTTTATGGTGCCCGCCCTAGTCGAACAGGCTGGAAACCGAGCTTTCATCCGCAATCCGCCGCACCGCTTCGCCGATCAGCGGGGCGATGGTGAGATAGCGGATGCGCTTGGCATCCTTTGCTGCTTCGGCGGCGGGAATCGTGTCGGTCACCACCAGCTCGGTCAGCTGCGAGGCATCGACCCGCGCCACTGCCGCGCCCGACAGCACGCCGTGGGTGATGTAGGCCGCGACCGAGGATGCCCCCTGTTCGAGCAGCGCGTCGGCCGCGTTGCACAAGGTGCCGCCCGAATCGACGATATCGTCGATCAGCACGCAGTGGCGGCCCTGCACGTCGCCGATGATGTTCATCACCTCCGATTCGCCGGGCCGGTCGCGCCGCTTGTCGACGATCGCCAGCGGCGCATTGTCGAGCCGCTTGGCCAGAGCGCGCGCGCGGACCACGCCGCCCACGTCGGGGCTGACCACCATCAGGTCGCGGTCGCCGTAACGGGCCTGAATGTCGGCAGCCATCACGGGCGCTGCAAACAGGTTGTCGGTCGGGATGTCGAAGAAGCCCTGGATCTGGCCCGCGTGCAGGTCCACCGCCAGCACGCGGTCGGCCCCGGCCTGGGTGATCAGGTTGGCGACCAGCTTGGCACTGATCGGCGTGCGCGGGCCGGGTTTGCGGTCCTGCCTGGCATAGCCGAAATAGGGGACCACGGCGGTGATCCGGCGGGCCGATGCGCGCTTCAGCGCATCGATGCAGATCAGCAGCTCCATCAGGTTGTCGTTCGCCGGGAAGCTGGTCGACTGGAGCACGAACACGTCCTCGCCGCGCACGTTCTCGTGGATCTCGACGAACACTTCCTCGTCGGCGAATCGGCGCACGCTGGCGTCGGTCAGCGGAATTTCGAGGTAGCCTGCGATCGCACGGGCGAGGGGCAGGTTCGAATTGCCGGCCATCAGTTTCATAAGGGAGGCGGTCCTTGTTGGAGGCGGGGCGGGGTCGGTTGCGCGGCTAAACCGCCGGTCACACGAATGCAATGTGTGGTTCGCGTGTGCGCCCCGGATCGCGCGCTCAAAACGCTTTCCTACTGCTGCCCGTTCGTGGCTTAGAATGCCCGATGGCGAAGCCCAGTGCCCACCATTTGCGCCGCCGCCCCGGCTGGTTCCGCCCCGTGCCGCTGCGCACCCGGCGCGACGGGTGGAGCGTGGCGCGCCAGTGCGCCTTTCTCGTGCAGCTCTACCTCACCGGATCGGTCGCCGTGGCGGCGCGCCATGTCGGGATGAGCCGTGCGAGCGCCTATCGCCTGCGGGCACGCCCAGAGGCACGGTCGTTTGCCGATGCGTGGGACCGCGTGCTGACCCCGCCCGGGTCGGGTCGCTTCGAAGGCGCGCGCGAGGATTTCCGGAAGGTGACGGATACGCAGCTGTTCGCGCGGGTGAAACGCGGGCTGGTCAGGCCGGTGGTCTATCGCGGCGCCATGGTCAGCATCGCGCGCAAACCGGACATTCCTGCGCTTTTGAGGCTGACGCGCAGGGTCGGCTCACCAGATCGCGATCGCCTGTCTGCGGGCCCGGGCAAAGACGGAGCGAGTTTGCCATCCGGGCCCGGTAAATGTGTTACGCCAACGTCTCCCCGCAGACTACCGGATGCGGTGCTCGCCCCGAATCCAGCGCGAGTCCCAGTTCGGGGTGCGAAGGCCGTTGCACTTACGGAAACGCCAGCGTCTCCCCGCAAATCACCGAATGCGGTGCTCGCCCCGAATCCAGCGCACCGTGCCGCTCGACGCGCGCATCACCACGCTTTCGGTGGTCATTCGTCCGCCCTTGCGGCGCTTCACGCCTTCGAGCAGCGATCCCGAGGTCACGCCGGTCGCGGCGAAGATGCAGTCGCCCTTGGCGAGATCTTCCAGCTTGTAGATCCGGTCGAGATCCTCGATCCCCCACTTGGCGGCGCGGGCCTTCTCGTCGTCGTTGCGGAACACGAGGCGGCCGTTGAACTGCCCGCCGACGCAGCGCAGCGCGGCTGCGGCCAGCACGCCCTCGGGCGCGCCGCCCTGGCCCATGTACATGTCGATCGTGGTGTCCTCGTCGGTGACCGCGATCACCCCGGCGACATCGCCGTCGCCGATCAGCACCACGCCGCAGCCAAGCCCGCGCAGCTCCGCGATCAGCTCCGCATGGCGCGGCCGGTCGAGCACGCAGACGATGATCTCTTCGGGCTTCACGCCCTTGGCTTCGGCGACCGCGCGCACGTTCTCGCTCGGCGACTTGGCGAGATCGATGATACCCTCGGGGTAGCCGGGGCCGACCGCCAGCTTGTCCATATAGGTGTCGGGCGCGTTGAGCAGGTTGCCCTTCTCCGCCGCCGCGAGCACGGCGAGCGCGTTGGGCCCGGCCTTGGCGGTGATGGTGGTGCCTTCCAGCGGGTCGAGCGCGATGTCGATCTTGGGCCCGGTGCCGGGCGCGCCGCCCACCTTCTCGCCGATATAGAGCATGGGGGCCTCGTCCCGCTCGCCCTCGCCGATCACCACGGTGCCGTCGATCTCGAGCTTGTCGAACGCCTTGCGCATCGCTTCGACCGCGGCGGCATCGGCGGCTTTCTCGTCCCCGCGACCGACCAGCTTGGATGCGGCGATCGCCGCTTTTTCGGTGACTCGTACCAGTTCGAGCACCAGCACGCGATCCAGTTCATTGGCGAGTTCGTTGGACGTGCCTGAAGTGTTCATTGGTAATTCAGCCCTTCTGGTATCGTTTGCCTTGGTTGAAGCGCCTAGTCGGGGAGCGGGCCTGTGTCGATACGAAGCGCTTTTGTCATCACGATTTGCGGCGGCGTGGCGCTGGCTGGCACGCCCGCTGCGGCGCAGGATCGCGAGGATGTGGTCGGCCCGGTGCTGGAAGAGGCGCGGCGTGCCTATGGCGCGCCCGAGCCGGAGCGCGAACTGCCCGCCGACTGTCCCGAATCGGCCGACAACGAAATCGTGGTCTGCGCGCCCGTGGAACAGAACCCGGACCAGTACCGGGTGCAATCGCGGCTGGAGCGCGGCGACGAGAGTCATCTGGAGTGGACCGGGCAGGCGCCGGACGTCTCGGGCCCCGGCATCTTCAAGGGCCCGGCGACCGTCAGCGGCTGTATCAAGGGCATCAACTGCCCGCCGCCCCCGGCCTACATCATCGACTTCTCCGAGCTGCCCGAGGCACCGCCGGGGTCTGACGCGGACCGGATTGCGCGCGGTCTCGCTCCGCGTGGCTCGGCCTATGATGGCGGCGCTTCTGCCGATGGCCAGCCTTCCGACGAGCAGGCACAGCCGCAGGAGGCCCCGCCGCCCTCGCCCGAAGGCTGAGGCGAATCAGTCCTGCAGGATCGGCATCGAGAGCGGCGGCTCGACGATGCTCTGCGATCCCTGCAACCGGGCCAGCGCATCGCGGATGTTGCGGGCAGGTGCGCGGTGGGTGGTCAGCGCGACCATGATCCCGCCGGCTTCGGGGTCGACCCCCTCGCCTTCCTGGATCAGGCTCTGGATGCTGACCCGCGCATCGCGCATCGCGGCGGCCAGCTCGGCGAGCACGCCGGGGCGGTCCGCAACGACGAAGCGCAGGTAATAGCGTGCCTCTCGCGCCCCCGAATCGGCCCGCTCGGCCACCGCCAGCTGCCCCGCCGGGACGGCGAGCGGCGCGCGCGCCTGGCCTCTGGCGAGCGCGACTACGTCGGCCACGATCCCGCTGGCGGTCGCCGCACTGCCCGCGCCCGCGCCCTGGATCAGTATCGGGCCCGACTGGTCGCCCAGCGTCAGCACCGCGTTGGTCGGCCCGTCGATTCCGGCAAGCAGGTGATCGGCAGGCAGCAGGCACGGGCGGACCCGCTGCAGCAGCGCCGGTGCCTCCCCCGGTCGATCGACCATGTCCGCCATCGCGACGAGGCGGATCTTGTACCCCAGCCGTTCGGCCTGGGCGATGTCGGCGGCGCGCACGTCGCGGATGCCGTTCACCTCGACGCCCGCGAAATCGGGCCGCAGGCCGAAGCCGAGTGCGGCGAGAATGGCGAGCTTGTGCGCCGCATCGCCGCCATCGACGTCGAGCGCGGGATCGGCCTCCGCGTAACCGAGTCGCTGGGCCTCGGCGAGCGTCTCGCCAAAGTCCTCGCCCGAGCGCTCCATTGCGGAGAGGATGTAATTGCTGGTGCCGTTGAGGATGCCCTCGATCCGGTCGATCCGGTTGGCAGACAGCCCGTCGCGCATGGTCTGGAGGATCGGCGTGCCCGCACACACCGCAGCCTCGAACAGCAGCGCCGCGCCCGAGGTTTCCGCCGCCTGCGCCAGCTCGAACCCGTGGGTGGCGATCATCGCCTTGTTCGCGGTCACCACGCTGCGCCCGGCAGACAGGCTGGCGCGGGCGAGATCGAGCGCGGGGCCGTCGGTGCCGCCCATCACCTCGATCACCGCGTCCAGCCCCTCGACCTGCGCCAGATCGGCCGGATCGTCGCACCACTGGTATCCGGAAAGGTCGATCCCCCGGTCCCGGCCACGCGTCCGCGCGCTAACCGCGACCACCTCGATCGGCCGCCCGGCGCGCGCGGACAGGAGATCGGCGTTGTCGTCCAGCAGGCGCAGCACCCCCGTGCCGACCGTGCCGAGGCCTGCAAGGCCCAGTTTGAATGCATCGCTCATGAGCGCGAGGGCTTAATGCCGCGGCGCACAATGGCAACCACCCGCGGCACCTGCCTGACCGATTCAGTAGCGGATGGTCGGCACCTCGCGCAGCCGCGGGCATGGGCCCAGCTGGGCGATCACGTAGCGATAGTCATCACTCGCCCGCGCACGGTCGGCGGGTTCGCGCGCCAGGTTGGCCTCGCTCGGCAGGGTCCGCGGCATCGCGCAGGCAAGGCGATAAGCGGCCAGCGATCCGCGCGGCGGGATCCGCACCGCCTGGTCGACGATCTCGGAGAAGGACACGCCCCACACCGGCTCCATGCCCGGGCGACGCACCACGCTGATTGCGGCGGGGGCATCGTCGACCGTCTCGAGGAAGATCTGCGTTTCCGATTCGCCCGCCAGCGTTCCCGCGACCGAAAGCGCATCGCGCACCCCGGTGATTCGCGAAGGCGCATCGGGGGCGACCAGCTGTTCCAGAATGAGACGCGTGCGGCGTTCCAGCTCCGCGTTCCAGCGCAGCTGCGCGTCGGGCGCGACCAGCTGCAGCTCGCCCGGGCGGCCCGCAACGGGGCGCGCGAACAGGATCACTTCGGCATTGCGCAGGCTGGGCTTGCGGCCCCGCGCGTCGAGCGGGAGATCGACCAGATAGCGCACCCGTTGGCCAACCGGGGTGGCGCCCGCCAGCAGGCTCTGCGTTTCGGCCTCGATGTAAAATCGGGTATGGCCCGGTTGCAGACCCGGCGCGCGCTCGGGCTTAAGTTCGCTTTGCCGACGGACCTTTGCGCGCAGCACGAGGTCTGCGTAATCGGCCAGGTCGATCAGATCGGCATCGGTCGCCTGCTGCGGCACGGCTGCCGTCTGCCCGGTAGCGTCCTGCGCGTGCGCGGAAACCGCGATGCTTACCGGCCCGATCGCGAGTGCGGCGAGGGCAGTGACAATGATCGGCCTCAGGAACTTCAATGCGCTCTCCGGTATTGAGATTGGACGGACAAGCCGCCTTCCGATTAGTAAATTTTCACGATGCAGACACATTGGCTAGTGAATTCCAACTGAACCGACAAAGGGTTTGCAGTGGGTTTGCATCATGTCTAAGACCCGACCCGTCTGGGTGGACGGTACGGAAATTACCCGGACACGGCCCCACTGGCTCGTGACATTGCGCCTTCCGCCAGCCGGGAGACGCAATCGAATTGGCTAACGGGTCGTAAACTATCGCCGTCCGGTGCAGCCGCCGGACATGATCGCCGGGCCGCGCCCGGTGCTTGATGGAGTGATGCGACTGCATGGCTTATTCAGATCAACAGATGAGCGGCAACAAGATTGTCGCGATCATCATAGTCGGTCTTATTCATGTCGCCATCGGCTACGTCCTCATTACCGGCCTGGCCTATTCAGCCGTCAAGAAGGTCGTGGAACGGGTGACGACAGTCGATATCGAAGAACCGCCGCCCCCTGAACCCGAGGAAGAACCGCCGCCCCCCGAGCCGCAGCCGGATACTGCTCCGCCGCCGCCCGTGGCACCGCCGCCGCCGATTTCGGTTGCGACGAACCCGCCGCAGGTGCGCACGCAGCAGACGATTCCGCCGCCCGCTCCGCCGGCGCTGCGGATTCCCCCGGCCGCACCGGTTGCGCCTCCCGCGCCGCCGCCGCCGCCGCCCCCGCCTCCGCCGCCGGCCAATCCGCCGCGGCCGTCGAACGGGAACTGGATCACCGATTCAGACTACCGGTCGAGCTGGATCAGCCGCGACTACTCGGGCACCGTGTCGTTCACGCTGTCGATCGGCAGTAATGGCCGGGTTTCGGGCTGCTCGATCACCGGCGGGAACGCGCCGGGCGAGCTCAAGGACGCGACCTGCCGCCTGATCGAGCGTCGCGCTCGGTTCCGGGGTGATGCCGGGTCGTTCTCCGGAACGGTTCGCTGGGAAATTCCCAACTGATTTGAACGGCGCGCCCCCTGCTGCAGGGCAGACCGGGGGCGCGTCGAGGTTACTGGTTAAGACATTTTTTTTGGAGACTTCGCGATGTTCATCAATCTTATGGCGGCTGCCGGTGACGCAGGTCCGCAGACTGAATTCGGCTTCATGGAAGCTATGGAACAGGGCGGCCCGATCGCCTGGACCATTCTCGCCGTGCTCGTGATCATGTCGGTCGGTTCGTTCTACATCCTGATCACCAAGCTGCTCGAGCAGAACAAGGTGCTGGGTCAGTACAAGAAGGTCCGCAGCCAGTTCTGGCGTGCGAACAGCCTCGAAGAGGGCGCCGGCAAGCTCGACAAGAACAGCGCATGGCGCCAGATGGTCGACGACACCGTCGCGGCCCAGGCCTCGCACGGCAAGATGACCGACAGCATGGAAGCGCACGACTGGATGCACGGTTCGCTGGCCCGTTCGCAGGATGCGATCATGTCGCGCCTCAACGGCGGCCTCGCCTTCCTCGCCACGGTCGGTGCGACCGCGCCGTTCGTCGGTCTGCTCGGTACCGTGATCGGGATCTATCGCGCGCTGATCAACATCGGTCTCGCCGGTTCGGCCTCGATCGACAAGGTTGCCGGCCCGGTCGGTGAAGCGCTGATCATGACCGCGATCGGTCTGCTCGTCGCCGTGCCTGCGGTGTTCGCCTACAACTGGCTGATGTCCCGCAACAAGCGCATCGCCGAGCTGCTGACCGGTTTCTCGACCGACCTGCTGGCCTACGTCAACTCGAACGGCTCGGTTCGCCCGATGACTGCCGCTTCGACGCAGCAGGCTGCCAAGACCGTCAAGAAGTAAGTCGACAGGGGCCGCCCATCGCTGGTGGCGCGGCCCCCTTCGCTCACTTCTCTGGTCACATAACGGAATAGGACGCAAACCATGGCGATTTCCACGGGAGGCGACGGCAATACGCCGATGGCAGACATCAACACCACTCCGCTGGTGGACGTGATGCTGGTGCTTCTCATCATCTTCCTGATTGCGGTTCCTGTCGCGATCCAGACGATCGAGAAGCTCCAGATTCCGGTCTTCGAATCGGAAGAATCGAAGGACAAGGTCGAGAACCTGCAGCTCACCGTGAGCACCACCGATGCCAACGGCAACGCGGCCGGTGATCCGGGGTACAGCGGTGCGGTTCGTGACGGCGAATGCCGGGTCTACTTCGGCAACACCACGCCGGTGAGCTCGGAAGAGCTGTACGACCAGGCGTTCGAGCGGCTCGACAGCATCGTGCAACGTGCAGGTGGCCCGGAAGCCATCAAGGCAGAGCCCGACCTGATCCCGCAGGTGCACATTCGCGGCGACGTGAACGCACCCTGGCGGTGTGTCGCCGGCACGATCTACAACGTGCAGGCAGCAGGCTATCCGACCGTCGGGTTCATCTCGAACCCGGTCGATCCGAACGCCTGATCCGCCGCAGACAAAGATTTAGGAGACCACACCCATGGCTATGTCAGGCGGTTCCGATGATGGTGCCCCGATGATGGACATGAACATGACGCCGCTGATCGACGTCCTGCTCGTGCTCCTCATCATGTTCATCATCACCATCCCGGTGGCGACCCACGCGGTCAACATCGACCTTCCGCAGCCCAACCCCAACGATGCGCAGCAGGAGATCGACCCGGTCAAGAACAAGATCGTGTTGACCCAAAACGGCGAGATCCTGTGGAACGGCGAGGCCATCAATCAGGGCCAGCTGGTCCGCAATCTCCAGCTGACCCGCGATATCGAGCCCGAGCCCGAACTGCAGTTCGAGCCCGAGCCCCTCGCCAGCTACGACCTCTCGGCCAAGACGCTGAACATCATCAAGGCCTCGGGCGTGACGAAGTTCGGCTTCGTCGGCAACGAACAGTACCGCACCTTCGGCAAGTAGGTCCGGTTACATATTTGGCAGCATTGCGATGCAGCCAGTCGATCAGGGGGCGGAGCGATCCGCCCCCTTTTTCGTGCGTACTGGCCAAGCACGATTGATTGTTATACTATCTCTCTCGCGAGCCACAAAAGTGGCCGCCCTATGGGAGACAGGATGATGGCCAGTGCTGCAATCGACCGAGCCGTGAAAGCCCCCGCCCCGGTGGGCGAGATCAACATGACCCCGCTGATCGACGTCCTGCTGGTGCTGTTGATCATGTTCATCATCACCATCCCGATCGCGACCAACGCGGTGGAGATCGATGTCGGCGTTGGCGAGGGCAGCCCGATCGACCCGGTCATCAACAAGGTGGTGGTGACCGAGGACGGCGCAGTCCTGTGGAATGGCGAGGCCGTCTCCCAGCGCCGACTGGCGACCAACCTCACGCTGGCCAGCCGCGTGGCGCCCGAGCCCGAACTGCAGTTCGAGCCCGAGGCCAATGCGAGCTACGACCTGTCGGCCCGCACGCTCGCGCTCATAGAGGCCTCGCCGGTCACCAAGTTCGGCTTCGTGGGCAACGAGAAGTATCGCAAGTTCACGACCGACTAGCCCCACCGGCGCGCCCTAACCGGCGGGCCGCATCGCCTCGCCCGCAAGGCTTTCGGCCTCGAGCAGCAGTTCGTCGTCGACCGAGCCCTGCGGAAGGCTCTCGCGCCCGATCATCACCATCACCGGGACCGCAAGCGGGCTCACGCGGTCCAGCTTCACATGCACCAGATCGCCCTGCGCGCGGTCGAGCAAGTCGCCCAACCGCCCGACATCGGTCAACCGTGTGCGTGCGTCGGCCCAAGCGGCCTCGAGCAGCACATGCTCGGGCTCGTACTTGCGCAGCACGTCGTAGATCAGGTCGGTCGAGAAGGTGACCTGCTTGCCTGTCTTGCGTTTGCCCGGATGCTGCCGCTCGACCAGTCCGCCGATCACCGCCACCTCGCGGAAGGAGCGGCGCAGCAAATGCGAATCCTGCACCCAGTCGACGAATTCGTGCGCCAGAATATCTGGCGATAGCAGCGGCGCTGGATCCTCGACGGGCTTGAGCCCCCACACCGCCAGCGAATAGTCGTTTGCAACGAAGCCGCCGGGCATCAGCCCGCGATCCTCCATCCGCTTGGTAATCAGCATCCCCAGAGACTGGTTCGCGTTCCACCCGGTGAAAGTGTAGTAGACCGTGTATTCGCGGCCACCACGCGGGAAGCTTTCGACCAGCAGATTGTCCGGCCCCGGCAGCTCGCTGCGCCAGTCCTGCATCTCCAGCCACTCGCGCACATCGTCGGGAAAGCGCGCCCAGCTCGCGCGATCGACCAGCATGGCCCTGACCCGGTCCGCCAGATGCGTGGTCAGCGGCATGCGCGCCCCGCCATAGCTTGGGATCATCGCCGACTTGCTCGATGCGCGCACGATGATCTCCATGTCGCGCAGCTGCTCGACCTCCAGCGAGGTGCCGGCGAAGGCGAAGGTGTCCCCCGGTGATAGCTGCGCGGCGAAATTCTCCTCCACCCGGCCCAGCGAACGGCCGTTCCTGAAGCGCACCTCCAGCATCTGCGCATCCATGATGATGCCCGCATTCAGCCGATGGCGCGCGGCATGCTGCGGGTGGGTCAGCCGCCACTCGCCCGACCGGTCGCGCACGATCCGCTGAAACCGGTCGTAGGCCTTGAGAGCGTAGCCTCCGGTTGCAACGAAGTTCAGCACCCGCGCAAACACATCCTCGTCGATCCACGCATAGGGCAGGCAGCTGCGCACCTGCGCGAGCAACTCGGCCTCCTCGAACGGCGCGGCACAGACGCAAGCCATCACGTGCTGGGCGAGCACGTCGAGCCCGCCGGGCCGGAAATCCTCACCATCGCGCTGCCCTTCGTCGACCGCATCCTTGGCTGCCTGGGCTTCGAGAAATTCGAACCGGTTGCCGGGGACCAGCAGCGCACGACTGGGCTGGTCGAGCCGGTGATTTGCGCGCCCCACGCGCTGCAACAGGCGGCTGGAGCCCTTTGGCGCGCCCATCTGGACCACGCAGTCGATATCGCCCCAGTCCACCCCCAGATCGAGGCTGGCGGTGGCGACCAGCGCGCGCAGCTCGCCCGCCGCCATCGCCCCCTCCACCTTCTCGCGCGCCTCGCGGCTGAGCGAGCCGTGGTGAATGCCGATCGGCAGCTTGTCCTCGTTCACATCCCACAGGTGCTGGAAGATATATTCGGCGAGGAAACGCGTGTTGGTGAAGACCAGCGTGGTGCGGTTCTGCCGCAGCACCTCGTAGAGCTGCGGGATTGCCCAGGTCGCCGCATGGCCGCCCCACGGCACGCGGTTCTCGTCGGGCAGGAGGATTTCCACTTCGGGCGGAGCGCCCACCTCGCCCTGCACCACCGCAACCCGGTCTATCTCGCCATGGGGCGCCAGCCAGGCTCGAAAGCCCTCTTCGTTGGCGACCGTGGCTGAAAGCGCAGCACGTTGCATATCGGGTGCAATATGCTGCAACCGTGCAAGACACAGCGCCAGCAGGTCGCCACGCTTGCCTGTGGCGAAGGCGTGGATCTCGTCGATCACGATCCGCTGGCACCCGGCGAAGATATCGAAGCTTTCGGGGTAGGAGAGCAGCAGGGACAAGCTCTCCGGCGTGGTCAGCAGCACATTGGGCGGCTTGTCGCGCTGGCGGCGCTTGCGGTCGGACGAGGTATCGCCGCTGCGCGTCTCGACGCTGATCGGCAGGCCCATCTGCTCCACCGGAGCGATCAGGTTGCGCTGCACATCCTGCGCCAGCGCCTTGAGCGGCGAGACGTAGATCGTGTGCAACCCCTCCGGCGGCTTCGCATCGCCCAGCCTAGAGGGGGTGAACGCGGCGAGCGTCGGCAGGAAGCCGGCCAGCGTCTTGCCCGCACCCGTATCGGCCACCAGCAGCGCGTGATCGCCCCGATCGCTCGCCTCCAGCATCGCGAGCTGGTGATCACGGATGCGCCAGCCGCGCCCCGCAAACCAGGCTTCGATGTCAGGGGGAATGTCAGTGCTCGGCATGCCGCAACAATGCACGCGCAGCGGGAAAGAGCCGAGCTTCGTTACGCTCCGACTTCCTCCATCGCTTCCTCGAAGGCATCGGACGTCTCTTCGGTTTCGACATCGGGAATTGCCTGATCGTCATCACTCCACGCGTCATCTGCCGGTGCCCCGCCTGCGGCGCCCGCTTCCTCGGCCTTCGCTTCCTCGGCCTCAGCCATGCGCGCACGGAGCGTCGGCTGGTCGACGCCGAGCAGCTCGGCCGCGCGGCGCTGTTCGGAAGGAGTAAGGTCGTCATACCGGCGCGGCGCGGGCAAATCGCCTGCGGTATCGCCTTCACCGCCTAAAAGCGCAGGCATTTCCTGCATCAGCGCGGGCATCGCCTGCCCGACGCTGGCCATGATCTGTGGGTCGGTAAACATGATCAGGCTCTCGCCCGCATACTTCGCGCCAGCGGGAGTGGCGAAAAACGCATTGATCGCTTCCAGCTCGTCGGTGGAGAACCGCGTTGCCAGTGCCCGCGACAGACCTTCGCGCAGCCCCGGTTCGAGACTGCCGAAAACCCGCTCCATCATATCCGTCATCGCGGCCATCTCGGCCTCCATGCGTTCCTGATAAACCGGGTCGAAAATCGTGGTGAGCTCGCGCCGTTGCTCTTCAGTCAGCGCGTCGACCTCTTCGCCGTAGAGCCCCGTATAGTCGGCAAGATCAAGGCTGCTCATCGCATCGCCCTGCTCCAGAATCATGCCGAAGAGACCGCCAACGGTGCCGTCCATCATCTCGCGCATCATGCGCCCGTAAATGCCTTCCGGCACGAGCGCATTCGCAGCCGCACCCGCTTCAGGCAGTCTGGCCTCCTGCTCCGCAGTCAAAGGCTCCGCGCTGAAGATCGCGCCCATCAACTCGGCCAGGGCGACACCGGCGCTCTGGCCGGCCTCGTCCGGATCGGCTTGCTGAAGTTCGGCCTGGGTGTCTTCAGTCGCCTCTTCTGTCGCGCGCTCGTCCTGCGCCATCGCGGGCTGAGCCAAGGCTAGCGCGCCCATTGCGGTGACCAATGCGATATTCTTCATCGTGCTTCCTCACAGACTCCGGGAAACTTTCGCAAACCCTGCGTCCCGATCAATGCTCCGCCTGCGGCCCGCGCTCGAGGCCCGACAGCGCCAGTTGCTCGTCGATCTGCTGCATCAGTCGCGCAAGGCCCGCCGCGCTGTCGCTTTCGGCGCGCGCGACCAGCACGTCCTGCGTGTTCGAGGCACGCAGCAGCCACCAGCCGTCATCGGTGGTGACGCGGACACCGTCGGTCGCGTTGACCTGAGCGGGTGAGTCGGCCAGCCGGTCGCGAACCTCCTCGACCGCAGCGAACTTGCGGGACTCATCGACCTGGAAACGCATTTCCGGCGTGTTGACCATGTCGGGCATCGCCCCGCGCAATTCGGTGACGGAATGTCCCAGCCGCGCCGATGCCGCGATCAGCCGGACCCCGGCGTAAAGCGCATCGTCGTAGCCGTAGTAGGTATCGGCGAAGAACACGTGCCCGCTCATCTCTCCAGCCAGCGGCGCGCCAGTTTCCTTCATTTTGGACTTAATCAGCGAATGGCCGGTCTTCCACATCACCGGCTTGCCACCATGCGCCTCGACATGGTCGAACAGCGCGCGGCTGGCCTTCACATCGGCGATAATCGTGGCCCCGGCCCGCCTTTGCAGCAGATCCTGCGCGTAGATCATCAGCAGCTGGTCGCCCCAGATCACGCGGCCCTCGCCGTCGATCGCCCCGATCCGGTCGCCGTCCCCGTCGAAGGCAATTCCGAAGTCGAGCTGCTTGTCCGCGACCAGCGCGCGCAGGTCCGCCAGATTCGCCTCGACCGTCGGATCGGGATGATGATTGGGGAAGGTGCCATCGACCTCTGCGTAAAGCACATGATGCTCACCCGGCAGCCGCGCGACGAGCTTTTCGAGCGCGGGCCCGGCCGAGCCATTGCCTGCGTCCCAGCCGATCCTGATATCCGCGAGCGAGGCGGGGTCGATCCCGTCCAGCCCTTCCAGCAACCGCTCGACATAGGCGTCGATCAGCGGGCGATCGATGACCGAGCCAGTGCCATCCTCCCACTCACCAGCGGCGGCCACTTCGCCGAGCTGCTGGATGTCCGCCCCGAAAAACGGGCGGCCTTGAAACACCATCTTGAAGCCGTTGTAATTGGGGGGATTATGGCTGCCGGTTATCTGGATGCCGCCATCCACATCATCGGCTGAAGCCTCTGCATAATAGAGCATCGGCGTGGGGCCGAGGCCGACCCGCACGACATCGCACCCGCTCGCGGTCAGTCCCTCGACCAGCGCATGTTCCAGCATTGGCGAGCTTTGCCGCCCGTCATAGCCGACCGCCACGCGCGATCCGCCGCTGCGCCTGAGCATCGAGCCGAAGCTGCGCCCGATCGCGCGGGCATCATCCGCCTCCAGCGTCTCGCCGATAATGCCGCGGATATCATATTCGCGCAGGATGGTCGGGTCGAAGGTGTGGCTCATTTCGCTCTCTCCCTTGGGGGAAGTTGGTCGATCAGTATGTCGCGCGCGGCGTTTGCCTCATGCACCTGCGCCGCGCTGCCACCCCGGTCCGGGTGGACCTGGCTTACCAGCCGCTTGTGCGCCTCGATGATCTGCGCGTGGCCCGCATCGGCCGGCACGCCCAGCAGCTTGCGCGCACGGGACATCGCCTGAGACCGGGTCGGCGCGGGTTTGAGATAGTCCCATGGCCATCGTTCGAACGCCCAGCGGCAAACGACGCTGAGCAGTGCGGCGATGATCAGGAACCGGATCATGCAGCTTCCAGCGCCCGATCGGCCCCTTCGGGAACCGGCAGGTTCAGGTTCTGGACCAGCTGGCGCAGCTCCTGCCGGGCGACCAGATGGCTGGTTCCCAGATCGCCCAGGTGCCCCTTGTCGAGCAGAGTCAGGCCCGAGGGGAACAGCTCGCGATAGATCACGCGTTCGGACAGGCCGGAGGAGACGCGGAAACCGACCCGCTTGCTCAGCTCGGTGAGCGCGCGTTCGATACGCACCATGTTGCGCGCCTCGGTGTGGCCGGTGCGGTTGCGCACCACCACCCAGTCCATCTGCGGGCGGTTCTGCTCGATCGAGCTCTTGCTGCGCGCCAGCCGCGCTTCCCAGATCGCCTCAGCATAGAAGCTCAGGCGGCGGACCTTGAAGCTTTCCGCGTCGACCTGGCCGATCAGGTCGAAATCGACGAAACTGTCGTTGAGCGGAGTGACCAGCGTATCGGCTTCCTTGGCCGCATGCTGCGCCAGCGGATCGTCGCGACCGGGCGTGTCGAACAGCAGGAAATCGGCGTCCGCGGCGAGTTCCTTCGCCTTTTCCTCCAGCGCCTCTGCACCACCGCCCGCGAATACCTCGCACCGTGCGGTCGGCAGCGCGATCCCGCGACGGCGCGCGGTTTCGTCGCGGTTTTCGAAATAGCGGTCCATCGTGCGCTGACGGTGGTCGAGATCGATCGCAGCCACCCGCGCACCCTGATAGGCCAGCGCGACCGCCACATGGACTGCGGTGGTCGATTTGCCGGTCCCGCCCTTTTCGTTGGCGAAGACGATGCGATGGGGGCGATGGCCAGTCACGTGCGCGGCGATCCTTTGCTGATTGCGGAACAGGGCCAGCCAAGGCTAGGCCGTCGCCAATCATCTATCGGAGGGGTCTGACCCATGCAATCGCTTCACCGGCTGGATCACCTGCGCAGTGCCATCGAGGCCTGGCGCGCGAAGGGCGAGAGCATTGCCTTCGTGCCGACCATGGGCGCGTTGCACGAAGGGCACCTGACTCTGGTGCGCGCGGCCCGCGAAAAGGCGGACCGCGTGGTGGTGTCGATCTTCGTCAACCCGACCCAGTTCGGCCCGAACGAGGATCTGGATGCCTATCCGCGCACGCTGGAGGCGGATTCGCGGCTGCTGGAGGGCGAAGGGGTGGACGCGCTGTGGGCACCCAATGCGGAAGAGATGTACCCCGATGGTTTCGCGACCAGCATTTCGGTCGAGGGCGTTAGCGCAGATTTCTGCGGAGCAAGCCGCCCGGGCCACTTCGCCGGGGTCGCCACGGTGGTGTGCAAGCTGTTCAATCAGGTCCGGCCCGATGTCGCTCTGTTCGGGGAGAAGGACTGGCAACAGCTCGCGGTGATCCGGCGGATGGCACGGGACCTCGATCTCTCGCAGCCCCAGGCGGACGCAATCCTAGGCGTGCCGACCGTGCGCGAGGCGGACGGGCTCGCGCTGTCGAGCCGCAACCGGTATCTCGACGAGACCGCGCGCGCGCAGGCCGCGGTGCTGCCCGCAGCGATGCGGCAGGCGATCGCCCGGATCGAAGCGGGCGCGCCGGTGGGTGCCGCGCTGCGCGATCTGGAGCACAAGCTGATCGAAGGCGGATTTTCGAAGGTCGACTACGCCGCGCTGGCCGATGCGGCCTCGCTCGAAAGGATCGATACGCTGAGCAACCGCCCCGCCCGCCTGCTGGTCGCCGCGCATATCCTCGGCACGCGCCTGATCGACAATATGGCGGTGGATTCGGCCGGATAGGCACGGCCCGATCCGTTGCGCAGCGACGGCAAGGGCGACCGCCCGCCCGCAGCCGCCCCGGAGCCCGCTAGGGCGAACGGAATAGCGGCGAGGATCAGGGAAAAGGACTTCCAGATTTTCAGCGAAAATCTGGAGCGGGTAAGGGGAATCGAACCCCTCTAGCCAGCTTGGAAGGCTGGAGCATTACCACTATGCTATACCCGCCCGCTTCAGGATCATGCCTTTGCCATCGGCGATGGCGGGGCGTCAATCGCTTCTGGCGCTTCAAGCCATTCTATCTTGGCGCTGCGGGGATCACCGGCCATGTGAGGCCGCGATGTCTGCACTTACCCATCTCCAGCGCCTCGAGGCGGAGGCGATCCATATCATGCGCGAGGTCGTGGCGGAAACGCGAGCGCCCGTGATGCTCTATTCCGCAGGGAAAGACAGCGCGGTGATGCTCCATCTCGCGCGCAAGGCGTTCCACCCCTCCGCTCCGCCCTTCCCGCTGCTGCATGTCGATACGACGTGGAAGTTCAGCGAGATGTATGCGGTGCGCGACAAGTCCGCCGCAGACGCCGGCATGGAACTGCTGGTGTGGCAGAACGCCGAGGCGAAGGAACGCGGGATCAACCCGTTCGACCATGGCGCGCTGCATACCGACATGTGGAAGACGCAGGGGCTCAAGCAAGCGCTCGACCACTATGGCTTCGATGCGGCTTTCGGCGGCGCGCGGCGCGACGAGGAGAAGAGCCGCGCCAAGGAGCGGGTGCTCTCCTTCCGCACCGCGACCCACGCGTGGGACCCGAAGAACCAGCGGCCCGAATTGTGGAACCTGTACAATACCCGCAAGGCCCCGGGCGAGAGCATCCGCGCCTTCCCTCTGTCCAACTGGACCGAGCTCGACATCTGGCAATACATCATGGCCGAGGGGATCGAGATCGCCTCGCTCTATTTCGCGAGCCCGCGTCCGGTGGTGGAGCGCGACGGGATGCTGCTGATGGTCGAGGACGAACGCTTCCCGCTGCGCGAGGGCGAGCAGCCCCAGATGCGCTCTGTCCGCTTCCGCACGCTCGGCTGCTATCCGCTGACCGGCGCGGTGGAGAGCGAAGCGGCGACCGTACGCGACGTGGTGCAGGAAATGCTGCTGACCACCAGCAGCGAACGGCAGGGCCGCGCGATCGACAAGGACGAAGGCGGTGCCGGGATGGAGAAGAAGAAGGCGGAGGGGTACTTCTGATGGCCGACGCCGAAGACCGGACCTACCGCCCCGATGCGCTGATCGCGCAGGACATCGACGCCTATCTGGAACGGCACCGCGACAAGGGGCTGTTGCGCTTCATTACCTGCGGCAGCGTGGATGACGGCAAGTCGACCCTGATCGGGCGGCTGCTGTACGATTCGCGCGCCGTGTTCGAGGATCAGCTCGGCCAGCTGGAAAGCGACAGCGCGCGGGTCGGCACGCAGGGGCAGGAACTCGATTTCGCATTGCTGGTCGACGGGCTGTCTGCCGAGCGCGAACAGGGCATCACGATCGACGTCGCCTACCGGTTCTTCGCAACCGAGAGCCGCAAGTTCATCGTCGCCGACACGCCGGGGCACGAGCAGTATACCCGCAACATGGTGACCGGCGCATCGACAGCCGATGCCGCCGTGCTGCTGGTCGATGCGCGCAAGGGCGTGCTGGTGCAGACCCGGCGGCACGCGTTCCTCGCGAAGCTGCTGGGCATCCGCCACGTCATCCTCGCGGTGAACAAGATGGACCTGGTCGATTACGACCGCGCCACCTTCGAGGCGATCCGCGACGATTTCGCCGCCTTCGCGGAGGATTTCGGGTTCGAGGGTCTGACCGCGATCCCGATCTCGGGCTTCAGGGGCGACAATGTCGTCGAGCGCTCGACCGTGACCGATTGGTACGACGGGCCGAGCCTGGTCGAGGCGCTGGAGGCGGTGCCATTGGCGGGCGAGGGCTCACAGGCGCGGCCGTTCCGGATGGCGGCGCAGTGGGTCAACCGGCCCAATCAGGATTTTCGCGGGTTTGCCGGGCTGATCAGCGACGGCACCGTTCGCCCGGGTGACGCGGTCCGCGTGCTCCCCTCGGGCGCGCAGACCACGATCAAGGCGATCCACACCTTCGACGGGCCGCTAGGAAAGGCGGTGGCCGGGCAATCGGTCACGCTGACGCTGGCCGAAGAGGTCGATTGCAGCCGGGGCGACGTCATCAGCGCTGCGGACGATCCGCCGCAGGTCGCCGACCAGTTCGAAGCGAGCGTGGTCTGGATGGACCAGACCGCGATGAAGCCGGGTCGCGGATACTGGCTCAAGATCGGCACGCGCACCGTCACCGCGACGCTCGCCGCGCCCAAATACGAGATCGACGTCAACAATCCCGCCGGATCCGGCTCCCGGCTGGCGGCCAAGACGCTGGAGCTGAACGGGATCGGCGTGCTGGAACTGCGCACCGACCGCCCGATCGCGTTCGAACCCTATGCCGATAGCAAGGCGCTGGGCGGGTTCATCCTGATCGACAAGGAACGCGATGCGACGGTCGCGTGCGGGATGCTCAACTTCGCGCTGCGCCGCGCGCAGAACGTGCATTGGCAGCCGACCGACATCGCCCGCGAGCATCATGCGGCGCTGAAGAACCAGACCCCGCGGGTACTGTGGTTCACCGGGCTTTCCGGCTCGGGCAAGTCGACCATCGCCAATGCGGTGGAGAAGAAGCTCGCATTGATGAACCGGCACACCTTCCTGCTCGACGGGGACAATGTGCGCCACGGGCTGAACAAGGATCTCGGCTTTACCGAGGCCGACCGGATCGAGAATATCCGCCGGATCGGCGAGGTTGCCAAGCTGATGGCGGATGCAGGACTGATCGTGCTGACCGCCTTCATCAGCCCCTTCCGTGCCGAGCGGAAGATGGTCCGCGACATGCTGCCCGAAGGCGAGTTCGTGGAGATTTTCGTCGACACGCCGCTGGAAGTGGCGGAGGAACGCGACGTGAAGGGCCTCTACAGGAAAGCGCGGGAGGGCAAGCTGAAGAACTTCACCGGGATCGACAGCCCTTACGAGCCGCCCGAGCAACCGGAGATCAGGGTGAACACCGTCGACATGAGCGTTGACGAAGCGGCCGACCACATCATCGCGCAGATCCTGCCGCTCAAATGAGCCTTGCCGAGGATATAAAGCTGGCGGCAGCGCTGGCCGAGGCGGCCGGGCGCATTGCGCTGGCGGTGCGCGCGAGTGGGCTGGTCGAAGGGCGCGGTCTGGGCGATGCGGGGGACAAGGCGGCCAATGCCTTCCTGATGCTCGCGTTGCGCCAGCATCGGCCCGACGATGGAATCCTGTCGGAGGAGAGCGAGGACAGTGCCGAGCGCCTCTCGCACGACCGCGTGTGGATCATCGACCCGGTCGACGGCACGCGCGAATTTGCCGAGGGGCGCGGCGACTGGGCGGTCCACGTCGGCCTATCGATCAATGGCGAGGCGCAGGTCGGTGCGGTCGCCCTGCCCGATCTCGGGCTGGTGCTCTCCAGCGATGCGGCAGGGGCACGGGCCGCCGAAGCAACCGGCAAGATGGTGGTCAGCCGCAGCCGTGCGCCCGCTTTGGCAGAGGACGTCGCTCGGAAGGTCGGCCTCGAGCTGGTCGGCATGGGCAGCGCAGGTGCCAAGGCGATGGCCGTGGTGCGCGGCGAAGCGGACGCCTACCTCCACAGCGGCGGGCAATACGAGTGGGACAATTGCGCGCCGGTTGCGGTGGCACAGGCGCATGGCCTGCACTGTTCGCGGATCGACGGCTCCGCGCTGCGCTACAACCGCGCGGAGGCGCTGTCGCCCGACCTGCTGATCTGTCGCCGCGAGCTGGCCGAGCCTTTGCTGGGCGCAATCGCGAGCTCGCAGGCCAAGGCCTGATACGCCCGGCTAGCGCGCCCCGCCCGTGCCGGACGCGCCTGGCGTGGGCGAGGTGGCCGGTGCGGGCGAGGATGGCGGGCCGATGGGCGTCGGTGTCACCGTCGGCCCGGGATCGGGAATGGTCGCACCCTTGGGCACCAGAATGGTGATCTCGACCCGGCGATTTGCCGCACGGCCCCGCTCGTTGGGTTCGCCATTGGGCAGCAGGTTCGGCTGGACAGGATTCTGCGCGCCGAAGGCGATGATGCGGATCTGGTCCTCGGTCAGCCCCTGCTCCATCAGCCAGTCGGCGACCGCCTGCGCACGCTCTTCCGACACGCGCATGTTGACCCGGTCGGGGCCGCCCGCGTCGCTGTGCCCGCGCAGGATCACCCGCTCGACCTGCTTCCACTGATCGGTGTCGAGCAGGCCGTTGAGTTCAGCCATCGCGGTCTCGTCCAGCTCGGTGCCGCCGGCCCCGAAGGGAATCGTGGTCCGCAGCGGTTCGAGCGCGATCGGCGGCCGCTCCACTTCGATGTCGGGGCGGATTATCGAATTGTTTTCCGGCGGGCTGTCGCTCGCGGTCGCGCTCGGCGTGGGGGTCGGCGCGGGGCTCGGCTCCTCGCTGTTGCAAGCCACCAGCAGCGCGCCCAGCGCCAGCACAATCATCGGGCCACGCATGGCCACCCTCCTTCGGTTACCAGTTCGTATCAGCTCACTCATGCCGGTTTGGGCTTCCCGCCCGCCGGCCCAGGCTCGCGGTTGTCCGACGGCTTTTTGCCCGCGTCCTTCTGCCCCGCTTCGCGCTTGGCCGATTCGGCCTCGGCGCGCTTGAGGTGCTGGGGCGTATAGGTGATGACGATGTCCCCCGGGCGCGGTTCGGGCCGGGCCGCGTGAGTAAAGAAGCGCATGGTGCCGTTTTCGCGCAGCAGCAGCAGCATGTTGGCTTTCTCGCCCAGCTTCTCGCGCGCGTCGTCGATCGTGAATTCTTCGGTCAGCTTGGTCCGGCGGAAGACCCAGCCTTCCTTCTGCCGCTGATCGACCTCGGCCACTCCGAAACCCGATTCGAACAGAGCGCGGCCGCGCAGGCTGCCCGGCAAGGCCCGCCGGTCGTCCTCCACGGCCTCGCCCAGCTGGTACACGCTGTCGCGCCCAATCTCGTGGGCGAACTCGTTGCAGACGAGCGCGTTGTAAGCCTCGTTATCGGTCGCCGCGACGAGCACCTGATACGGGTTGAGGTCGAGATTGTGCTCGGTCGCCTCGTTGAGGAATTCGCCGTGATAATAGGGCAGGCCCTCGCGCCGCGCGGCGGCGAGCCGCTGCCAGCTCGAATCGACGATCATCACCGGGGTCTTGAGCGCGTGCATCTGCTTGGCCAGCGCGATCGTCCACGGTGTGCTGCCGGCAATGATCAGGCCGGGGCGATCGGTGCCCTTCACCTTGAGCAGCTTGGCAACCAGATCGACCGTAAAACCGTGCGCCACGATGGTCGCGACCACCACGGCAAAGCTCAGCCCGATCAGGACATTACCATCGCCATAGCCGAGTTCGCTCAGACGCAGGGCGAACAGGCCGGAGATGGCGACCAGCACGATCCCGCGCGGGGCGATCCAGGCGAGGAACAGGCGCTCGTTCCACGGAAGCGGGCTGCCGAGCAGACTGATCAGCACGGTCGCCGGACGGACGAAGAACAGCAGCGCGAGCAGGAATGCGCCGAAGCGCCAGTTGAGATATTGCAGGTCGTCGTAGCTGAGCGAGGCGGACAGCAGGATGAAGATGCCCGAGACCAGCAGAACCGCGATGTTCTCCTTGAACGGGTGGATGCTGCGCAGGGATGAGACGTCCATGTTGGCGAGCGCGACGCCCATCACGGTGACCGCGACCAGCCCGGCCTCGTGCTCGATCATGTTGCACACGACGAACACCGCGATCACGAGTGAGAACAGCACCGGCACCTTCAGATATTCGGGCACCGCGCCACGCGGGAAGAGGTACGAGATGATCCATGCCGCGGCATAGCCGATCAGGCCCGAGATGACTGCGGCCACGATCAAGGGTGGCACGACCTCGAACAGCGAAGCGCCCGGCGATTCGGCGACCTTGCGGAAATATTCGTAGGCGATGACAGCGCACAGCGCGCCGGTGGGGTCGTTGACGATCGCCTCCCACTTCAGGATCGAGGCGGGCCGGGTTTGCACGTTGGACTGGCGCAGCAGCGGCAGCACAACCGTCGGGCCGGTGACCACCAGGATCCCGCCGAACAGGATCGCCACCGGCCATACCAGCCCGGCGACGTAATAGCCGGTTACCGCGCCTAGCGCCCAGCCGACCGCCACGCCGATCGTTGCGAGTCGCCAGACCGCGCTGCCCGAATGCTGCAATTCCCGGAAGCTGAGGCTGAGGCCGCCTTCGAACAGGATTAGCGCGACCCCGATTCCTATCATTGGCTCCAATAGGGAGCCGAAGGTTTCTTCGGGATCGAACAGGCCGAGGATGGGGCCCGCCAGAAAACCGGCGGCCAGCATCAGGACGATGGCAGGCCAATTGGTCCGCCACGCGATCCATTGCGCGCCAATGCCGAGCGCGCCGACCGCTGCGATTACAACTGCTGCCGTTTGCATGGCGAGATCAGACCCCCTTCGATCCGCTAGCAACGGTGCCCGAAGGCAATCCGTTCCACAAGTCCCTGAAGAGACGCGTGGTTGACGCTAGTCGCCGTCGAACGAAACCAGCGAGTGGACGGGGATGTCCGCATCGCGCAGCCGGGCCGAACCGCCCAGATCGGGCAGATCGACCACGAAGAGCGCGGCAGCCACATGCGCTCCGGTGAGCGTTACCAGCTCGACTGCCGCCAGCGCGGTGCCCCCGGTGGCGATGAGATCGTCGACCAGCGCAACCCTTGCTCCGGGTGCCAGCGCGCTCGGGTCGAGTTCAAGGCGGTCGGTGCCATATTCCAGTGCGTAGTCGACGCCGATCGTTTCCACCGGCAGCTTGCCCGGCTTGCGGATCGGCACGAAGCCAAGCCCCGCGTGGATCGCAACCGCCGCGCCGAAGATGAAGCCGCGTGCTTCCATCCCGGCGATTACGGTCGCTCCCTGATCGCGCGCCATATCCGCCAGCAGCGACACGCTGGTGCGCAGCGCGGCAGGCTCGCTCAATAGAGTAGTAATGTCGCGGAACTGGATGCCCGGCTTGGGAAAGTCGGGCACCGTGCGGATGCTGGCCCGCAGCTGCTCGAGATCGAGCGCTGCGGGAGCATTTCTCACGGAAGCATCAGCCGGGATCGGCTCAGGCCTTTTTCGGCTTCACGCTCGACCAGACCTGCCGCTTCGCGAAATAGGCCAGAACCGTTGCGAACAGCAGGAAGACGAGGACTGCGAAACCAGTCTGCTTGCGCTCGACCAGCTTGGGCTCGGCCGTCCAGGTCAGGAACGCGGCGACGTCGGCCGACATCTGCGACACCGTCGCTTCGGTGCCGTCGTCGTAGGTCACCTGACCGTCCACGCCGAGCGGCGGAGCCATCGCCAGGTTGAGGTTGGCGAAGTAAGGGTTGAAGTAGAGCCCCGGCGGCGTCTGGAAGTCGGGGAACTCCTCCATCAGGCGCTTGCCGTCCTTCTCGAAGGTGGCCGGATCCGTGTACCCGGTCAGCAGCGAATAGACGTAGTTGCTGCCGTGGTGGCGCGCCTTGGTCATCAGCGAAAGATCGGGCGGGATCGCGTTGTTGTTCGCCGCGGCGGCAGCCACCGCATTGGGGAACGGCGAGGGGAAGTAATCGGTCGGTTCACCCGGACGCATAGTGCTTTCGCCGGTGTTCGGATCGATCCCGGGCACCTGCTTGGTCGCGGCGAAGGCCTTCACCTGCGCTTCGCTGTAGCCGATCTCTTCCAGATCGCGGAAAGCGACGAACTTCAGGCTGTGGCAGGCCGCGCAGACTTCGCTGTAGACCTTGAGGCCACGCTGCAGCTGCGCGACGTCCCACTTGCCCACGGGACCGTCGAACGAATAGCCGCCTTCGGGGCCGTGCGCGTCGAGATGGAACTCGTGGTCGGCCGAGTGCATGGGCTCTTCGGTCAGCCAGGTGGTCGCACCCATGACGAAGGCGAGCAGAACCACGCCTGCAAAGACGAGTCCGGCAAGGGCGGAAAGAATGCGGATCATCGGGTGTCCTTAACGTTTATCCGTCGTCACTAGGCAATCGGTAGGTCGACCGTCAGGTCGCGGGCTGGGTGTTTTCGCCCAGCACGGCCTTCTTGTCGGACCCCAGCACCGCCTCGGTAATCGAGTAGGGCAGGGGCTTGGGTTTCTCGATCGAGGAAACGATCGGCAGGATCACGAGGAAGTGCAGGAAGTAGTACGCCGTCGCGATCTGGCTGATCATCACATAGGGCTCTTCAGCCGGCGCACCGCCGCAGTAGAACAGCACCGCCATATCAACCAGCAGGATGATGAAGAAGGTGCGGAACAGCGGGCGGTAGTGGCCGCTGCGAACCGGCGAACGGTCGAGCCAGGGCAGCAGGAACCACAGCAGGATCGAGCTGAACATGGCGAGCACGCCCCACAGCTTCGCTTCGAGGATGAAGTCGAAGGTGAACGCACGCAGGATCGCGTAGAACGGGTAGAAATACCATTCGGGCACGATGTGGGCGGGCGTCGAGAGCGGGTTCGCCTCGATATAGTTGTCCGGGTGGCCGAGCATGTTCGGCAGGAAGAACACGACCACGCAGTAGATGATCAGGAACACGCCGAGGCCGAAGCCATCCTTCGCCGTGTAATACGGGTGGAACGGTACGGTGTCGCTTTCGCTCTTCACTTCGACGCCGGTCGGGTTGGACGAACCGGGGATGTGCAGCGCCCAGACGTGCAGGATCACGACGCCCGCGATCACGAAGGGCAGCAGGAAGTGCAGCGAGAAGAAGCGGTTGAGCGCGGCATTGTCGGGCGCGAAACCGCCCAGCAGCCAGATCTGGATCGGCTCGCCGACGAAGGGAATGGCGCTGAACAGGCCGGTGATGACCTTGGCACCCCAGAAGCTCATCTGGCCCCACGGCAGCACGTAGCCCATGAAGGCGGTCGCCATGGCGAGCAGGAAGATGACCACGCCGAGCAGCCAGATCATTTCGCGCGGAGCCTTGTACGAGGAGTAGAAGAAGCCGCGGAAAATGTGGAGGTATAGCACCAGGAAGAAGAAGCTGGCACCGTTGGCGTGCATGTAACGCAGCATCCAGCCCCAGTTCACGTCGCGCATGATGTGTTCGACAGTGCCGAAAGCGACCTGTGCGTTGGCGGCATAGTGCATCGCCAGCACCACGCCGGTGACGATCTGCAGCACCAGACAGAACCCGGCGAGGACGCCGAAATTCCACATGTAGTTCAGATTGCGCGGCACCGGATAGCCCGCGCCCACCGCATTGTAGACGAAGCGCGGCAGCGGCAGCTTCTCGTCAACCCACTTGGTGAACCCGTTTGCCGGGGTGTATTCCTTGGCCCAGGGAAAACTCATCGCTCTCGTCTTTCTCTTGCCTTAGCCGACGGTGATCGTGGTGTCGGAGCTGAACACGTAATCCGGAACCACCAGGTTCGTGGGCGCGGGGCCCTTGCGGATACGCGCGGCGGTGTCGTAGCTCGAACCGTGGCAGGGGCAGAAATAGCCGCCGAATTCGCCCTTGTTCTCGCCCTCGGCGGCACCCAGCGGCACGCAGCCCAGGTGGGTGCAGACGCCCATGGTCACCAGCATATCGAGGTGGCCTTCCTTGGTCCGGTCGGCCAGCGTTTCCGGATCGCGGAGCGCGGAAAGCGGCACAGCATCGGCTTCGGCGATTTCCTTCGGCGTCAGTCGACGCACGAACAGCGGCTGCTTGCGGAAGACCGCCTTGATCGCCTGGCCCGGTTCGATCGCAGAAACGTCGACCTCGGTCGTGCTCTCGGCGAGCACGTCCGCCGAAGGAGCCATCTGGCTGATCAGCGGATAGAGCACCGCCGCACCGCCGACTCCGGCTGCACTGACCGCAGCGATGTTGATGAAGTCGCGGCGACGAACGCCACCTTCACCGGTTTCGCTGGTTTCGCCGATATTATTGGGTTCCGCAGCTGCGGCACCGGTTGCGTCTGCCATCGTTCCTGCCTTGTCGCGCGCATGATGAACGAAACGCCCACCTTGCGCGAGTTGCTTTTTCTCAGGGAAATTCGGGCGATCCGCTCGGCCCCGGTGGCGCGAAAACGCCTGCTGGGGGAGCTGACCCCTTCCCATCTGCGGGGGCTGTTAGCGCGTAAGGCCCGAACTGCCAATGGCCTTTTGCGTGCGACCAGTTGCGCGCCGCGCAAAGCTAGCCGAGGCCGATGAACGCACCCTGCCTGCCATAGGTCGCCTCGCCCCGGTGGGTCGCGCGGCGGAACGAGTAGAAGCGGGCCGGGTCGGCATAGGTGTCGAGGCCCAGATTCTCGACCTTGCCGACACCTGCGGCGGCCAGCTGCGCGGCGACAAAGCCGGGCAGATCGAACTGGAAGTGGCCCGGTTTGCCGGATGCGAAGAAGCGATCAGTGGCGGGATCGTCGGTCAGAAAGGCATCGCGAAAACCGGCATCCACCTCGTAGCTGGGCTGCGCGATGGTCGGTCCGATGGCGGCGGCGATCCGGCTGCGATCGGCCCCAAGACGTTCCATTTCCGCGACCGTATTGGCCAGCACGCCCTCTTTCGCGCCGCGCCAGCCGGCATGGGCAGCGGCGACCACGCCCGCCTGCCGATCCGCCAAAAGCACCGGCGCGCAATCGGCGGTGACAACGCCGATCAGCAGGCCCGGCGTAGCGCTCACCAGCGCATCGACGCGGGGCCGGTCGTCGCCCTCGACCGGAGCGGACACGACCGCCACGTCGGGCGAGTGGACTTGAAAAGGCATCGCCAGCCCCGCACCGGGAAGCACGGCGGCGATCACCCGGCGGCGATTTTCCGCCACGAATTCCGGATCGTCTCCCGCGCCGAAGCCGACCTGCAACCCGGCAACCTCTCCGGTCGAGACACCGCCCTGCCGGCCGAAAAAACCGTGCGGCACGCCTTCCAGCGCGGCCGCGCGGATCGGTGCGGGGCCGCCGTCAGCCAAGGCTCGCCTCGACCTGTTCGGCGACATCGCGCGACAGCTTGCCCGCCTGCGAGATCCGCTCCAGTTCGGCGCGCATCATTGCCGCGCGCTTGGGCTCGATCCGGCGGAAGCGGCCCAGCGAGGGCACGAATCGTGCGGCAAGCTGCGGGTTCCGGAGGTTGAGCTCCAGAATCAGGTCGGCGATCATGCGATAGCCGGTGCCGTCCGCTGCATGGAACGCCAGTGGATTGCCCGCAGCGGCGGCATAGAGCGCGCGGACCCGGTTGGGATTGCTCATGGTGAAGGCCTGATGCCGGGCAAGCTGTTCGATCTGCCCCAGCACATCCTCGCGCAGGGCCGAGGCCTGCAGCGTGAACCACTTGTCGATCACCAGCGCGTTGTCCGCGAATCGGCTGTAGAAATCGGCCAGCGCCTCTTCCCGCTCGGGCCCGTCGAGCCCGGCGAGCACTGCGAGCGCGCCCTGCCGGTCGGTCATGCCCGGCGCGTCGCGATATTGCGCGAGCCCGCGTTTCGCTCCGTCCGCCGGGTCCGCCGCCGCGAGATAGGCGAGCGCGACGCTGCGCATCCGCCGCGCCTGCTTGCCCGCCATTCCGTCCGCGCGCGAGGGTTCGGCGAGCGAGTCGTGCAGGTCGGCAAACCTGCCTGCGAAGGTCTCGCCCAGCCAGGTCTTGAGCCCTTCGCGCTTGTCGACCATCGCGCCCGGGTCGAACACCTCGGAGCGTTCGGCGAGATAGGCGAAGGTCGGCAGGCCGAGCAGCTCGGCTCGCATTTCGTGGTCGAGCGCATCGTCCGTAAGGATCGCCCCCGCTGCGGTGCCGATCGCCTCGCGCGCAGCCTCGTCGCCATCGCCCAGCAGATAGCCGAGCAGTAGCTCCTGCATCGCCTCGTGCCGCGCGAAGGCGTCGTCGTCGTGCGCGGCGAGGAACACCAGATCCTCGCGCGCAATGTCCCGCTCTATCGCGACCGGGGCGGTGAAGTTGCGGTTGATCGAGAGAACCGGCGGCTTCGCATGGCCATCGAAGGTGAAGTCCTGGCTATCCTGCGTCAGCACGATCAGCTGTTCACCCGAATGCGTGCCCGCCTCGCGGTCGAACAGTGCGATCTTGAGCGGGATCGGCACCGGCAACTTGTCGGGCTGGCCCGGTGTGGCCGGGACGACCTGCGTCAGCGTGAGCGTGACCCGGTCACCCTCGTGCCGCTGCTCGACGGTGACCTGCGGCGTGCCCGCCTGTTCGTACCAGCGACGGAACTGCGTGAGGTCGAGCCCCGCGCCATCCTCCATCGCCTTGACGAAATCCTCACAGGTCGCGGCCTCGCCATCATGGCGCTCGAAATAGAGATCGCTCCCCTTTCGGAACGCCTCCAGCCCCGCCATGCTCCGCATCATGCGGATCACCTCTGCGCCCTTGTTGTAGATGGTCGCGGTGTAGAAGTTGCTGATTTCCTTGTAGCTATCGGGCCGGATTGGGTGCGCGAATGGGCCGCTGTCTTCGGGGAACTGGACGCTGCGCAGCATCCGGACATCGCCGATCCGCTTGACCGCAGCGCCGTGCAGATCCTCGCTGAAGGTCTGGTCGCGCAGCACGGTGAAGCCTTCCTTCAGGCTCAGCTGGAACCAGTCGCGGCAGGTGATCCGGTTGCCCGACCAGTTGTGGAAATATTCGTGCCCGATCACGCCTTCGACCGCGTCGAAATCGGCGTCGGTCGCGGTTTCCTCGTCCGCCAGCACGTATTTCGTGTTGAAGATGTTGAGGCCCTTGTTCTCCATCGCCCCCATGTTGAAATCGCCCACCGCGACGATGTTGAACCGGTCGAGGTCGTATTCGCGCCCGTAGGTCTCCTCGTCCCATTTCATCGACCGCTTGATCGATTCCATCGCGTGTTCGGTGCGCGAGAGATCGGCTTCGCGGACCCACACGCCCAGTTCGACCTCGCGCCCGCCCATGGTGGTGAAGCTGTCCCGGCGCGCGACCAGATCGCCCGCGACCAGCGCGAAGAGGTAGGACGGCTTGGGCCACGGATCGTGCCACTCGGCAAAATGCCGGCTACCTTCAAGCTGGCCCTCCTCCACCGGGTTGCCGTTCGACAGCAGCACCGGGAAGGCCTTCGCGTCCGCCTCCATCCGCACGGTGTAGACCGACAGCACATCGGGCCGGTCGGGGAAGAAGGTGATGCGGCGAAAACCTTCCGCCTCGCACTGCGTGCACAGCATCCCGCCGCTGGCATAGAGGCCCATCAGCTGGGTGTTTTCGGCAGGCGCGATCCGGGTGACGATGGTGAGCGTGTGCGGGCCGGAAGACAGCGGCACGACCAGCGCCTCGCCATCGCGCTGCCAGTCGTCGCGCGGCTCGCCATCCACGGCCACGCTTTCGAGCACCAGCCCATCGCCATCGAGGCGGATGGCAGAGGCGGCGCCTGCCTGCGGGTTGGGCTCGACACTCAGCGTCGCTTCGACCCGCGTGCTCTCGATACCCAGATCGAAGGCCAGCCGCACCTCCGGCACGCGCCACGGAAACGGCGTGTAGTCCTTACGCCGGATGATGGCGGGCGCGTCGGGCTCGGGCGCGGCGTCGGGCAGCACGGGCGCCCCGGCGGGGGCATTGTCGGCGGCGGCGGGATTGCTCGGCTGGTCCATCGGTCCTCGTTTCTTCGCGCTTTTTCTTTTCGCGGCATTTGTGGCAGCAGGGCCGCCAATGCCAAAATTATTCATCTTCGGGCTTGGCTACAGCGCCAAGCGGATCGCACAACGCGCGCAATCGCTCGAGTGGGAAGTGGTTGCGACCGGCAGCGAGGGCAAGCTTTCCTTCGACGATGCCGATGCCGTGCGCGCCGAATTGTCGCGCGCGGATGCGGTGCTGTCCTCGGTCCCGCCCGACCGCGAGAGCGAAAGCGACCCCGTGCTGGAACGCTATGGCGCTGCGCTGGGCCATACCTGGATCGGCTATCTCTCCTCCACCGGGGTCTATGGCGACCGGCAGGGCGCGTGGGTCGATGAAAGCTCACCCACCGGCGACGGACGGCGCAATGCCCGCATGGCCTGCGATGCGAGTTGGATGGAGCGCGGCGCGCGGGTCTTCCGCCTGCCCGGCATTTACGGCCCGGGGCGCAGCATTTTCGACCGGATTGCCGAGGGCAAGGCCAAGCGGATCGACCTGCCGGGGCAGGTCTTCAGCCGGGTGCATGTGGATGACATCGCCGGCGGCGTGGCCGCCGCGCTGGCGAGCGATGCGCCGCCGGGGGCGTACAACCTCGGCGACGATCTGCCCGCGAGCCAGAATGCGGTGGTGGAGGAAGCCTGCGCGCTGCTGGGCGTGGAGCCGCCACCGCTGGTGACACTGGAAGAGGCCAACCTCAGTCCGATGGCGCGCGGCTTCTATGCCGAGAACCGGCGGGTCGCGAACCTCAAGGCGAAACGCGTGCTCGGCTGGCGGCCGCATTACCCGACCTACCGCGAAGGTCTGAGGGCGCTGCTCCGCTAGTCCGCCACGAGAGTCAGTGCCGCAGAGAGCCGGACTGCTGTACCTGCACGGCTTTCTGGCGCCGCGCGGTGAGCGCGATCACCATGCCGATCACCGCCAGCACCATCCCGCCGCCGGTCAGCCAGGTCCAGCGATAGTCTTCGAACAATGTCGACAGCAGCATCGCGACCGAGATCGTCAGGATCGAATTATACGCGGTCCGCCCCGCGCCGATCTCGCGCACCAGGTTGTAGTGCAGCGGGAAGGTGACCACCGACCCGATCAGCGCGAGATAGACGATTCCCAGCCAGTATCCCGGCGCGCCCGGCAGTGGTGGCGGCCCCGTCGTCACCCAGGCGAAAGCGAGATCGAACACCGTGCCGTACAGCATCGCCCAGGCGAGCAGGCTGACCATCGGCACCGCGCGCCCGGTCGGGTTGGCCTGCACCACATTGGCGACCGAGGCGGAAAGGATGCCGAGCAGCGCCAGACCGATACCCAGCACCACGTTGCCGCCGATTACCCCGGCATCGGGGTTCGCCTGCCATTCGTGGATCAGCAGGAAGGACACGCCGATGATCGCGATGCCACTGCCCGCGATGAATCCGCCCTTCACCCGCTCGCCCAGGAAGAGCCGCGCGAACAGCGCGTTGGGCACCATCAGCAGGCCGAACATCATCGCGACGATGCCCGAGGTGACGTACAGTTCGGCATGGTAGACGAACAGGAAGTTGCCGCTGAACTGGAAGATGCCGACCACCAGCGCCAGCAGATGCTCGGGCCGGGTCAGGCGCAGCCGCCGCTTCATCAGCGCCGCGACCAGGAACAGCGCCGGGGTCGCGAGCGCGAAGCGATAGAACACCGACCATGCGGCGGGCACGTCCGCAATCTGGCCGGTGATGACCAGCCAGGTCGATCCCCAGATCGTGCCCGTGATCAGGAAGGGCAGGATTACGCGGGGCCGCAGCATCCCGCCGCTGCTATCGCTCATAGGTCGGCAATCGCCTGGCCGAGCGCGCGCGCCTCGCCCGGATCGCTGTCCCACGAGGCGACGAAGCGCGCCGCGTCCGCGCCCCAGTCGTAGAACTGGTAGCCGATCCCGCGCAGCATCTCGCGCTCGTCAGGGGAGAGGCGGATGAAGACCTCGTTCGCCTCGACCGGATGCATCAGCCGCTCGCCGCCGCGTTCGGCGATCGCCTGCGCCGCGGCATTGGCGGCGCGCGCATTGTCGAGCCACAGGTCGTCCTCGACCATTGCGAGCAGTTGTGCGGCGAGGAAGCGGCCCTTGGATTGCAGGTGGCCCGCGCGCTTGCGGCGGTAGCGGGCCACGTCCGCCAGCGCGGGGTCGAAGAACACGATCGCTTCCGCGCTCATCCCGCCATTCTTGACGCAGCCGAAGCTGAGCGCGTCGATATCGCCCGCAGCCTCTGCCGCCGATCCACCCAGAAAGGCAGTGGCATTGGCGAAGCGCGCGCCATCCATGTGCAGCGCAAGGCCGCGCTCGCGCGCCAGCTGTGAAATCGCCGCGATCTCTTCCGGGCGATAGACGCGGCCATATTCGCTCGCCTGCGTGATCGAGATCGCGTGCGGCTGGACCTGATGGACATCGTCGCGGATCGGATCGATCACGTCGCGAATCGCCTGCGGGGTCAGCTTCGCGCCGTCGCCCCCATCGCTTCGACCCGCGAGCAGCAGCTTGGCACCGTGGAGGTAGAAGCCGGGCGCCCCGCCCTCGTCCATCTCGATATGCGCCTCCCGGTGGCAGACCACGCCGCCATGCGGCGGGCACATCGTGGCCAGCGCAAGACAGTTGGCCGCCGTACCCGTGGCGACCCACAGGACGGTGGCTTCGCGCCCGAACAGCTCGGAAAATCGTGCGTCGAGCTGCTGCGACAGCGCATCGCCGTCATAGGGCGAATCGACCCCATCGGCGGCGCGCAGCGCCTCCCACACCTTGGGGTGTACGCTTGCGGCATTGTCGGACATGAAACGCATTGGAACGCCCCTACGCAGCCCGGCGTTCGATGCAAGCATATCGCAAAGGACAGGACACCCATGGGCACTGCCACCATTACTCATCACGTCGTCGGCCAGGGCGGCAAGTATATCGCGCATCTGGAGGGCGAGGATGCGAAGGGCACGCTGGAGTGGGAGCCGGGCGACGAAGTCGACGGCAAGGAAGTGCGCATCGCAACCCACACGCTCGTCCCCGAAGCGATCGGCGGGCGCGGCGTCGCGGCGCTGCTGGTCGAGCGGCTGGTAGCCGACGCGCGCAAGCAGGGTTTCCTGATTCGCCCCGACTGCTCCTACGTCGCGAAGAAGTTCGAGGAGAACGACTGGGACGCCGTGCGCGCCTGAGCGGCTATTTCACCAGCCGGGAGAAATCGGTTTCGACCATGCTCGCCAGCAGTGCGCGGCGCAGCGCCTCGGCCTCCTCGCGCGGGAGGCCGGGCAGCGCGAAATGGCCGCCCGCGAGCCCGAGGTTGAGCGTGACGTAACCGAACATC
This sequence comes from Citromicrobium bathyomarinum, assembly GCF_021021475.1. GTDB lineage: Bacteria > Pseudomonadota > Alphaproteobacteria > Sphingomonadales > Sphingomonadaceae > Alteriqipengyuania > Alteriqipengyuania bathyomarina. The sequence continues at coordinate 1,467,422 of NZ_JAINWL010000001.1, forward strand.
CGCCCCAGCGGCCCGCGCGCGATCTCGACCGATTGCAGCTTCACCCGGTCGGCAATCTTGTACCCGGGCGCGAGCCAGCCGCTGCGCTTGTAGAGATGCCGCGGCGAAATCGCGTGCCGCTCCACCCGCCACAGGAACAGCTGCTGGATGGCGGTAAAGCCCGCCATCACGGCCAGCGCCGCCGCCACCAGCCACAGCCAGTCATACCGTTCTGGCACGAACAGATGCGTCGCCACCGCGACTGCTGCGGCAAGCAGGACGAAGCTGACCGCGTTGATCAGCGCCGAAACCACGCGGTAGGATCCGGTGGTGCGATGCCATGAAAGGCCCCGGGGCGGCAGCGGGAAGCCCGCGACCTCGAGAATCGGGGTCAGCTCCGCAGCCTTGGCAAAAGGCGCGACCACGTGGCTGGCATTGCCCGCATCCTGCGCCAGGCTGACCAGCTTGAGGCTCTTCCAGCCGAACCGGTGGCGCACCGCGCCGGTCCCGATCCGGACCGCCTGCACCCGGTGCACCGGCATGACCACGTCGGTTCGGGTGAACAGCCCGCGCCGCCGGCGAAAGCCCTTGGGCGTGCGCTCCAGCCGGAAATCCCAGTCGCGTGCGAAGGTCTTTGCGATTCCGCTGACCACGCCGACCACCAGTAAGGTGATAATCGCAGCCACGGCGCCCAGCGCCTGCGCAATCGGGCCCAGCTCGGCGAGCTGTTCGCCCTGCCCCGCAACCAGCCCGCGCCAGAAATCGAAGTCCCAGATGTCGAACGGCAGCAGGAAGTCGAGCTGCTGCGCCGCCGCGCCGAGAAAGGCGACCAGCGCGAGCGAGAATTCGAACAGGCCGAACACGAACAGACGGCGCGGGCCCATCGCGAACAGCAGCTGGGCGTCGGCCTCGCGCGCGCCTTGCTCCTCGCGCGCCTCCTGCGCAGCGGCGGGCGCGGCCACGCCATCGGCCTCGTCGCGCAGCTCGCGCACCAGTTCGCGCAACCGCTCGCCTTCCTCACTGGAGAGGTAGGCGAGCTTGATCTCGTCCGATCCGCCCGCGCCGGTTTCTAACTTGACGCTGGTCAGCCCGAACAGGCGCGGCACGAAGCCCTGTTCGAGGCTGACGTCCTGAATCCGCTCGTAGGGCACAGAGCGGGCCGCGCGCGACAACACGCCGGTCTCCAGCCGGATGTCGCTGTCGCCCACGCGGTAGGTCTGCCGCCACCAGCCCAGAAAGGTGAAAAACGTGATCGCCCCCAGCAACAGCACGCCGAGGCCGAGCATCACGGGCACCGCGAAAGACCCTTCGTCGCGGGTAGCGAGCGCCACCGCCACCAGCGGAACGATCGTGCGCGGGACGGTCTGGACCGCCTGGACCAGGAAGGTGCGCGGGTCGGTCCGCTTGGGTTCCCCGTCGGGCGATTCGCCCACGGCTGCGCTGTCTGGCGCCTCCTCGCGATTCGGATCGCTGGCGGAAAGCTCGCTCACAGCGATGCGCGCTTGATGTGGGCGCGAATCGTCTCGCGCATGTCCAGCGCATCCTGGTGCGCAAGGCCGGGCAGGCTGATCACGTCGCCGTGCGAGCCTGCGGTATAGAGCTGCAGCGTGGCGAGCCCGTAATATCTCTCGATAGGCCCGCGATCGACGTCGATATGCTGGACCCGGCCGAAGGGGACGACGGTGTCCGCATGGAACATCATGCCTCTGACCACCCGCAACCGGTCCTCGCTCAGCGCATAACCGCGCACCGCATAGCGGCGATGCGGCAGCATGATGACCACCAGCAGCAGGATCAAGGCAACCGGGCCCGCGATCAGGAAGTTTGGAAACGGGGTCAGATATTCGGCGACCAGCGCGCCGATCAACAGCGGCAGGGCAACCAGCACTGCTTCGACCCGCATCGCCTTGGGATGGTTGGGATGGCCCTGCTGCAAAGGCTGTTCGTCGCCCTGTGTCGCCGCCACCTGTGCGTATGCCCCGTCTTCGTTCATGGCTGCGATGAATGGCCAAGCGGCAAAAGGCCCGCAAGCCCTTTCGGGCGAGTGGCCGAGGCGAATCGACGGGTGATTCGCGAGAGGGGGTAGAGTGGTGGTGCTGCTGGGGAGGATTGAACTCCCGGCCTCACCCTTACCAAGGGTGCGCTCTACCACTGAGCTACAGCAGCATAAGGGGGCGTGGGCGAACGCTATCGCCCGCCACAGGCCGCGCGCTATTGTCGCGTGCGGCGCACAAGTCAAGCCAAGCTTGCCTCGAAGCCTTCGCAATAGCATGGGAGCACACGATGAGCGAGCCCGACAGCCCCCCTCCAGCACCGCCCACAAGGGAGGAACGCCTTGCCGCACAGCTGCGCGCGAACCTGCGGCGGCGCAAGGCGGGCACCCAGGCCACACCGCAGGAACGCGACCTTTCCAAAAACGGTGAGGCCCGCTAACGGCTCGCAGCCTATCCGCAAGGGAGCACAAGAATTTGTCGACGCTGATCCTCGTCCGCCACGGACAGTCGGAATGGAACCTCGCCAACCGTTTCACCGGATGGTGGGATGTCGATCTGACCGACAAGGGCGTGGAAGAAGCGCGCGCCGCGGGCCGCCTGCTGAAAGACAAGGGCGTACTGCCCGATATTGCCTTCACCTCGCTCCAGACGCGCGCGATTCGCACGCTCAATCTCGCGCTGGAGGAATGCGGGCGGCTGTGGATTCCGGTGACCAAGGACTGGCACCTGAACGAGCGGCACTATGGCGGCCTGACCGGGCTCGACAAGCAGCAGACGCGCGACAAGCACGGCGACGAGCAGGTCCATATCTGGCGCCGCAGTTTCGACACTCCGCCCCCGCCGATGGAGCCGGGCAGCGAATATGATCCCGGCGCGGACCCGCGCTACGAAGGGATCGACGTGCCCTATACCGAGAGCCTGAAGCTCACGATCGAGCGCGTGCTGCCCTACTGGGAAGAACACATCCTGCCCCAGCTGACCGGCGAGCGGACGGTGATCGTCTCCGCCCATGGCAATTCGCTGCGTGCGCTGGTCAAGCACCTCTCGGGCATTTCGGACGACGAGATTACCGGCCTCGAAATCCCCACCGGGCGGCCGATCATCTACCGGTTCGAAGATGGGCAGGTCGCGGGGGAACGCCGCTACCTGGACGAAACCTGATGTCCGGCGCCGCGACCGTCGCCATCGTCATGGGCAGCCAGTCCGACTGGCCGACGATGAAATGCGCCGCCGATGTTCTCGAAGAACTGGGGATAGCGCACGAGGCGCGGATCGTCTCCGCCCACCGCACGCCCGACCGGATGTACGATTTCGCCAAAGGCGCGGCGGACGAAGGCTTCAAGGTGGTAATCGCTGGCGCGGGCGGCGCGGCGCATCTGCCAGGCATGATCGCCGCGATGACCCCGCTTCCGGTGCTCGGCGTGCCGGTCCAGTCGAAAGCGCTGTCGGGCATGGATAGCCTGCTGTCGATCGCGCAGATGCCCGCCGGCATCCCGGTCGGCACGCTCGCGATCGGAGAGGCGGGGGCAACCAATGCCGCGCTGCTCGCCGCCGCGATTCTCGGCGCGCATGATCCGGCGGTGATGGAACGGCTGGTCGCCTGGCGCGCCGCGCGCACCGCCAAGGTTGCGGAACGGCCTGAGTGATCGAGCGGTCATGATCAAACCGGGCGGCACGATCGGCATCCTCGGCGGTGGGCAGCTTGGCCGTATGCTGGCGATCTCCGCCGCGCAGCTGGGCTATCGCGTGATCGCCTACGCTCCGGCGGGCGAGGCGGTGATCGCGCAGGTGTGCAATGAATATATTGCCGCAGACTGGCACGATGCGGACGCGCTCAAGGCCTTTGCCGATGCGTGCGACGTGGTGACGCTCGAGTTCGAGAACGTCCCCGCCGCCCCGCTCGATGCCATAGCCGACAAGCTCGCCCCGCACCCCCGGGCCCTCGCGATCGCGCAGGACCGGCTGGCAGAGAAGCGCTTCGTCGCTGATCTCGGCGGCACGCCGGCACCCTTCCACGCGGTCGATTCGCGCGCCGACCTGCTCGCCGGGATCGAGGCGCTGGGCACACCGGCGATCCTCAAGACTCGCCGCGACGGGTACGACGGCAAAGGCCAGTGGCGGATCGGCTCGCGCGAAGAGGCCGAGGCGCTCGACCTGCCCGACACGCCCTGCATCCTCGAAGGCTTCGTGCAGTTCGAATGCGAATTCTCGGTCATCCTCGCCCGGCGCGCGGATGGCACGGTGGCCTTCTGGGAAAGCTCGCAGAACGGGCACGAGGACGGCATCCTCGCCCGCTCGACCCTGCCCGGTGCCGCGATCATCGGCCAGCAGGTGAGCGAGGCGCGCAAGCTGGCCAAAGCAGTGGCGGACAAGCTCGACTATGTCGGTGTGCTGACGCTCGAATTCTTCGCCAGCGAAAGCGGCCCGATCTTCAACGAGATGGCCCCGCGCGCGCACAATTCCGGCCACTGGACCATCGAAGGTGCGGCCACCAGCCAGTTCGAGAACCAGGTCCGCGCGATCTGCGGCCTGCCGCTGGGCGATACCCGCCGCGTCGCGCCGCGCGTGGTGATGGAGAACGTGATCGGCCCCGCCGCCGCGACTGCGCACGAAGCGCTCGCCGATCCGGCCGCGCATCTCCACCTCTACGGCAAGACCGACTCGCCCGAGGGGCGCAAGATGGGCCACATCACACGGCTCGAATGGCCCGAGGGAGACACCAGCTCATGATTCAGGATCAGCTCTTCCTCGTCTACGCGCGCGCCGCGAACGGCACGATCGGCAAGGATGGCGGCCTGCCCTGGCACATCCCGGCGGACCTGAAGCACTTCAAGGAAGTGACCATGGGCAAGCCGATGATCATGGGCCGCAAGACCTTCGAGAGTTTCCCCGCCCCGCTCCCCGGTCGCCGCCATATCGTGCTGAGCCGCGATTCGGACTGGCAGGCCGAAGGTGCCGAGCATGTGATGTCGGTCCCCGAGGCGCTCGCCGCCGCCGGGGGTGAGGAAACCGCGATCATCGGCGGGTCCGAGGTATTCCTGCTGTTCGAGCCGCAGGCCGAACGGATCGAGCTGACCCAGATCCACGCCGATTACGACGGCGACACCTTCATGGACGCCCCCGATCCCGAACGCTGGACCGAGGTCGCGCGTGAGGACCACGAGGCCAGCGGCGACACCCCCGCCTTCTCCTTCATCACCTATGAGCGGCGCGCGTGAAGAAAACCGTACTGATTATCGTCGGGCTGGTGCTGCTGGTCGGCATCGCAGGCTTCTTCCAGTTCGGCCCCGGCGTGGTCGAGCGGAGCATGAACCAGATCGACGGCGAACCGCTGATCGAAGTCTCCGACGAAGCGAAGGCGCTGCACGAGACGCTGACCATCGTCGATCTGCATTCCGACACGCTGCTGTGGAACCGCAACCTGCTGAATCGCGCGGATCAGGGCCATATGGACCTGCCGCGCCTCGAAGAGGGCAATGTCGCGCTGCAGGTATTCTCCAGCGTCACCAAGACGCCCAAGGGCCAGAACTACGACGCGAACGATGCCGATAGCGACAACATCACCACGCTGGTGATCGCGCAGCTTCAGCCCACCCGCACCTGGAACAGCCTGCTGGAACGCTCGCTGTGGCATGCCGAGAAGCTCGACCGGGCGGCGGCGAAGTCGGACGGCGAGCTGCTCAAGGTCGCTTCCATCAAGGATCTCGACCGTCTGCTGCGTGAACGATCCAGCCAGACGCCCAAGCCGGTCGGTGCGCTGCTCAGCATCGAAGGCCTGCAGAACCTCGAAGGCGATCTGTCGAACCTCGACGTGCTGAGCAAACAGGGTTTCCGCATGGCCAGCCTGACCCATTTCTTCGACACCGACCTCGCGGGCTCGATGCACGGGATGGAAAAGGGCGGGCTGACCGACAAGGGACGCAAGGCCGTGCGGCGCATGGAAGCGCTCGGCATGGTGGTCGACATCGCGCATTGCAGCCATACCTGCGTGGCCGACATCCTCGCGATGGCGGAGCGCCCGGTCGTCTCCAGCCATGGCGGGGTGCAGGCGACCTGCGACGTCAACCGCAACCTGTCCGACGATGAGATTCGTGGGGTCGCCAAGACCGGCGGTGTGGTCGGCATTGGCTACTGGGATGCGGCGGTGTGCGGCACGTCCCCGCGCGATGCGGCCAAGGCGATGAAGCACGTGCGCGATCTGGTGGGGATCGACTATGTCGCGCTCGGCAGCGACTACGACGGCGCCACAACGGTACGCTTCGACACCTCGCAGCTGGTGCAGGTGACGCAGGCGCTGATGGACGAGGGCTTCACCGAGGACGAAATCCGCGCCGTGATGGGCGGCAATGCGCTGCGCGTGCTGCGCGGAGGCCTCGGCCCCATACCCGCACCTGCGGAGCCGGTAGAAGCCGCATGAGGTGGCTCGACCATCGCGAGCCGGTGCCTGCGCCCTTGCGCGGAGCGATCGTCGCGCTCGGCAATTTCGACGGGTTTCACAAGGGCCACCAGGCGGTCGCGGGCGAGGCGATTCGCTGGGCGCGCGAGGAAGAGCGCCCCGTCATCGTCGCCACCTTCGATCCGCACCCGGTGCAGTTCTTCAAGCCCGACACCCCGCCCTTCCGCCTGACCAGCCTCGAGCAGCGGCACGAGCTCTATCTCGCCTTCGGGGCGACCGCGATGCTGGTGTTCCACTTCGATGCCGAGCTGGCAGGCACCAGCGCGGAAGACTTCATCGAGCGTATCCTGGTCGAGCGGTTCGGCGCGCATGGCGTGCTGACGGGAGAGGATTTCACTTTCGGCAAGGGCGCCAAGGGCAATGCCGCTCTGCTGAAAGAGCACGGCGCGAAGCATGGGCTGGAAGCGCGCACCGTTTCGGCGGTGAGCGATGGCGACGCGGTCGTCTCCTCCAGCCGGATTCGCGATCTTCTGAAGGAGGGCGAGCCACAGGCCGCCGCTCAGCTGCTCACCCGCCCCTTCGCGATTCGCGGGATCGTGGAGCATGGCGACAAGCGCGGGCGCGAGATCGGCTACCCCACCGCCAACCTTGCGCTCGAGGATTACCTGCGCCCGCACTACGGCATCTACGCCGTGACGGGGCGCATCCTGTCCTCCGGCGAGGAGCTGCAAGGCGCGGCCAATATCGGCATCCGCCCGCAGTTCGAACCGGCCAAGGAGCTGCTCGAGCCCTATTTCTTCGACTTTTCGGGCGACCTCTACGGGCAGGAAATCGAGGTCGCGCTGCACCACTTCATCCGGCCCGAGGCGAAGTTCGACGGGCTCGACGCGCTGATCGCGCAGATGGACCGCGATTGCGCGGAGGCGCGGCGGTTGCTGGCGAAGTAGGGTTGGCGCTCAGCGGCTTCTGACACACCTGACACAGTGTCCTGGGGGCAAAAAACTGGCCTCTTTTTCGAGGGCGGATTTCATCGCGCGAAAGCCGATGAACAGCTCGCGGGGATCGACATTTTGAAAGAGCGGCAGCGAGGTTAGCCGGTCGGCCGCATGTAGGACAGGTTGCGCGAAGTCTCCCGCGCGCCCCGATCCTCCCGCGACCGGATACCGCGCATGGCAATCGAAAAATTGCGCGATGCACAAGGCCCCGCTAAGGCCTCGCGCCTGATGAGCGACGATACAAAGAAGGATTGGCGGGACACCGTCTTCCTGCCGAAAACCGATTTTCCCATGAAAGCCGGGCTCCCGCAGAAGGAGCCGGGCATTCTGGCCGGGTGGCAGCAGGACGACCTGCACGGGACGCTGCGCGCCGAGCGTGCGGGCGCGGAAAAGTTCATCCTTCACGATGGCCCGCCCTACGCCAATGGCGACATTCACGTCGGCCACGCACTCAATCACATCCTCAAGGACATGGTCGTGCGCACGCAGACGCTGCTGGGCAAGGATGCGCCCTACGTGCCCGGGTGGGACTGCCACGGCCTGCCGATCGAGTGGAAGGTCGAGGAACAGTACCGCAAGAAGAAGCTCAACAAGGACGAGGTTCCGCGCGCCGAGTTCCGCGCCGAATGCCGCGCCTATGCACAGAAATGGGTCGATACCCAGCGCCAGCAGCTGAAGCGCCTCGGCATCCTGGGCGACTGGGACAATCCCTACCTCACCATGGACTACGACAGCGAAGCGACGATCGTCGCCGAGCTGATGAAGTTCGCCGAAGCCGGCAATCTCTACCGCGGCTCCAAGCCGGTGATGTGGAGCCCGGTCGAAAAGACCGCGCTCGCCGAGGCCGAGGTCGAGTACGAGGACATCACCTCGACCCAAATCGACGTGGCGTTCGAGATCGTCGAATCGCCGAATGTGCCTGAACTTGAGGGCGCGTATGCGGTGATCTGGACGACGACGCCGTGGACGATCCCGGTGAACCAGGCTTTGGCTTATGGGCCGGAGGTTGAGTATGTCCTGTTCGACTGTCTCGTGAACTACAATGATGACGAGATCGGCATGAACCTCCGGGAAGGCGGTCGGTATCTTGTCGCTGCTGGCTTGCTGGAGTCGGTAACGACCCGTCTTCGGCGCGACTGCGACCCACAAGAATTCGTGATAAGCTCGCGGCGAACCATAAAAGGCTCCGACCTCGCCGGAACCAAGGTCCGCCACCCAATGCACACCCTCGGTGGGTTCTACGAAACTCTGCGCCCGATGCTGCCGGGCGATTTCGTCACCACCGACAGCGGCACCGGCCTCGTCCACATGTCGCCCGACCACGGCGAGGACGATTTCTACCTGTGCCGCGAGAACGGGATCGATCCGGTCTTCGCGGTCGATGATGGCGGCGTGTACCGCGACGACTGGCCGTGGCTGGGCGGAAATGACGAGCGCCGCCGCGCGGTCATCAACGCCAACTTCAACGCGCCCGACGGGCCGATCTGCACGGACCTGCGCGAAGCGGGTGCGCTGCTGAGCGCGAGCGCGGATTACAAGCACTCCTACCCGCACTCGTGGCGCTCCAAGGCGAAGATCATCTACCGCTGCACGCCGCAGTGGTTCGTGCCGATGGATAAAGACCTTGGCGCCGAATCCCCCCTCCCCGACGGGGAGGGGTCGGGGGTGGGGTCTCCCACGCCCGCAGACGCCGAACACCCTCACCCAACCCTCTCCCTCAAGGGAGAGGGCTCGACCTTGCGGGAAAGGGCAATGTCCGAAATCGAACGCGTCCGCTTCGTGCCCGAGCGGGGGCGCAACCGTATCCGCGCGATGGTCGAAGGGCGGCCCGACTGGGTGCTGTCGCGCCAGCGCGCGTGGGGCGTGCCGATCACGCTGTTCGTCCGCAGGGACGGCACCTACCTGCAAGACGCTGCCGCGAACCAGCGCGTGGTCGATGCGATCCGCGAAGGCGGCGTCGATGCATGGGACGAGGCGCGCAAAGCCGAGTTCCTTGGAAGCGATCACAACCCCGACGATTTCGAGATGGTGCACGACATCCTAGACGTGTGGTTCGATTCGGGCTGCACGCATGTCTTCGTGCTCGAAAGCGATCGCTGGCCGGCGCTGACCTGGCCCGCCAATCTCTACCTCGAAGGGTCCGACCAGCATCGCGGCTGGTTCCAGTCCTCGCTGCTCGAAAGCTGCGCCACGCGCGGCCGTGCGCCCTACGACCAGGTGCTGACCCATGGCTTCACCATGGACCAGAACGGGCGCAAGATGTCGAAGAGCCTCGGCAACACGGTCGACCCGCTCAAGATCGTCGACCAGTACGGTGCGGATATCCTGCGGCTGTGGGCGCTCAGTGTCGATTCGACGATGGACCACCGCATCGGCGACGAGATCCTGAAGGGCGTTGCCGACCAGTACCGCAAGCTGCGCAACACCTTCCGCTACCTGCTCGGCGCGCTGGAGGGCTACGAGGCCGACGAAGCCGTCGATTATGCCGAGATGCCCGAGCTGGAGCGCTACACGCTGCACAAGCTGGCCGAGCTCGACGGCAAGCTGCGGCAGGCAATCGCGGATTACGACTTCAACGAATACACCCGCCTGCTGACCGAGTTCGCGAACGAGGACCTGTCCGCCTTCCTGTTCGATATCCGCAAGGACCGCCTCTATTGCGACGATCCGGCATGGGTCGAACGCCGCGCCTACCGCACCGTGCTCGACACGCTGTTCCACGCGCTGGTCCGCTATGCTGCGCCGGTGCTCGTCTTCACCGCCGAGGAAGTGTGGACCACCCGCTTCCCCGAGGCGAAGAGCATCCACCTCCAGCAGATCGACCCGCTTCCGGACAATTGGACAGACGAAGCGCTGGCAACGCGCTTCGCTGCGCTGCGCGAGCTTCGCGAGGATGTGACCGAGGCGATCGAGCCGCTGCGGCGCGAGAAGACCATCCGTTCCAGCAACGAAGCGGCGGTGTCCGTGCCCGCGCAGGCCGTGCCGGAAGGGTTCACCCGCGACGATCTTGCCGAGCTGTTCATCGCCGCGTCAGTCGCCACCCACGATGGCGAAGGGGTGACCGTAACCCGTTCCTCCTGTAACAAGTGTGGCCGTTGCTGGCGCCTCCTGCCGAGCGTGGCTGAGGATGGCGACCTGTGCAGTCGGTGCGAAGAGGTGGTGAACTGATGGACGGTGCGTGGAATCGCCGCTTGCGCGGCCTTGCGCTGGCCGCGCTCGTCTTCGGGCTCGACCAGCTGGTCAAATGGCTGGTCACCGGCCCGCTGGGAATCGATTCCATCGGCGCGGTGAAGGAACTGCTGCCCTTCTTCGACCTGCGCTTCACCACCAATTTCGGCATTTCGCTCGGCCTGTTCGAGGCGCAGAGCGTGGAACAGCGCTGGCTGCTGGTGATGGGCACCGGCGCGATCGCGCTGATCGTGCTGTTCTGGATGCTGCGCGAGCGGACCAAGGGCGATATCTTCGGCCTCGCCCTCATTCTTGGCGGCGCGCTGGGCAATATCCTCGACCGCGTGCTCTACGGCTACGTGATCGACTATGCGGACCTGCACTTCGGCGCGTTCCGCCCGTTCATGATCTTCAACGTCGCCGATGCGTGCATCACCATCGGCGTCCTCATCATCCTTGCCCGTTCCTTCTTCCTGCGCGACAAGGGCGCGCAATCCGATATGCACCTGGCTGCGAAAGAGAGCTGAACATGCGCCACAAGAGCCTCATCATCCTCGCCACCTTCGCCATGGGCCTGTCCGCCTGCGGCAGCGGCGGCGGAATCCTGGGCCGCGACCGGCCGGACGAATTCGCAGTGCAGCGGCAGGCGCCGCTGGTGGTTCCGCCCGATTTCAGCCTCGCCCCACCCGAACCTGGCGCACCGCGCCCCTCTGAAGGCACCGCGGCGGAACAGGCGCTGGACGCGCTGTTCGGCGGCCCGGCTCCGCGCAGCCAGGTCGAAGCTGCCGCGCTCAGCCGCGCAGGCGAGGCGGCTCCCGGCATCCGCTCCTCGGTCGGCGATCCCAAGACGCAAACCGTCGCCAAGGGCCGCGTGACGCGCGACATCCTCGCCGCGCCGCAGGGCGATGGCGGTTCGGCGCAGGCGGTCATCCCCGGCTGATCGCGGGGGCTTTGCCCCGCCCCCCTTTTTTCGAATCACCTGCAATGGCCCCGCCCGCATTTTGCCGGCGGGGCTTTTTGCGCTCCTGTCGTTGGCCGGACGAGATCGGCGGTTGATCCCCGATTCCGTAACGTCCGTCTAGCAATCACGCCTCCGGTCGAAAGCCGCGTGCCCCGCCGGGCATGATGGGTCACTCCTGTGTCCGGCGGCGCACCAATCCCCCCTGAACCCCGGTGCGCCGCCCTATAAAAGGAGGACCCCCAATGAAGACGTCTCTCGTACTGATCGCCGCCACCGCCCTCGCTCTGCCGGTGGTGCCCGCCATGGCCCAGAACGCGTCTGTCAGCGTACCCTATGCCGATCTCGACCTGAGCAGCCCCGAAGGGCGCGCCACGCTCGACAAGCGGATCGATGCGGCCGCGCGCAAGGTTTGCGGTGTCGGCGAGCTGCGCACCGGCACCCGGCTGAACCCCAGCGCCGCGCGCAAATGTGTCGCCAATGTCGACCGGCAGGTCCGCGCGCAGATCGCGGCAATGGAGACGGACGACAATCTGGGCGGCTGACGCCCCTCGCCCCTTCGCACAAAGCCCCCGTCGGATCCCGGTCCGGCGGGGGCTTTCGCATGGGTGTGCGTGTCACGCTAGCGCGAAGGCCGACGCGTGCAGTGGCGCTCCTAGCGGCCCGCCATGGCCTTCACCTTGGGCAGGTAGGTGCGACCGATCCGCAGCGTCTCGCCATCTTCCAGCTCGACCGACCAGACGCCCAGCCCGTCATGACGCAGGCCCGCGATGTTGTCTTTGCGCAGGATCGTGCTGCGATGAATGCGGATGTATTCCTCGGGATCGAGCTTTTCCTCCAGCCCGGCGATGGTCTGCAGCAGCAGGTAGGTCTTTTCGCCCACGAACAGCCGCACATAATCACGCTCGGCATCGATCCGGCGCACGTCCGAGACCGACACACGGACCAGTTCGGACCGGTGCGGCACCCACAATTCCTGCAGCCACTTGGTGTCGCTGGTGCCCGCAGGCTCGCCCCGCTTCGCGATCGCGCGGCCGATCGCACGCTCAAGCCGCTCGGCAGCGACGGGCTTCAGCACATAGTCGACCGCGTCGAGATCGAATGCTTCGACCGCGAAGCTCTCGTGCGCGGTGACGAAGATGACCGCAGGCGGCGTCGTCTGTTCGGACAGTTTGCGCGCGACTTCGATCCCGTCGATCCCGGGCATGGTCAGGTCGAGCAGCACCAGATCGGGCGCGGTCTTGCCGATCACCTCCAGCGCGGCTTCGCCGTGATCGGCCTTGCCGACCACTTCGACGTCGGCAATCCGGCCGCACAGGGTTTCCAGACGCTCGATCGCGAGCGGTTCGTCGTCGACCAGTACGACGCGCAGGGGTCCATTATCGTCCATCGTTGAAATCCAGCGGCATGATGAGTTCTGTACGGTAGCCTCCGCCCTCGACCTTTCCGGAGCGGACTTGAGCGCGCGAGCCGAAGCGGGCCTTGAGCCGGTCGCGCACGTTGGAAAGGCCGATGCCGAAGCCGCCTCCGGTCCCCTCGGGAAGACCGGGGCCATTATCGGCCACCACCAGATGCAGGCGCCCATCGGCGGCAAAGGCCTCGATCGACACGCGCACCGGGGTGGTCGAGCGGGCGACTGCGTAGCGGACCGAATTTTCCACCAGCGGCTGGAGGATCATCCCCGGCACGCGCGCACGCTCCAGATCGTCGGGCAGGTCGATCGCGACCAGCAGGCGTTCGGGGAAGCGGACCTCCTCGATCGCGAGGTAGTCGCGTTGCAGCGCGATCTCGTCCTCCAGCGCGACGTCCTCTGTCGGCTCCTCCGCCAGGCTGTGGCGGTAGAAGTTGGAGACCGCCTGGATCATCGCCTCGGCCCGCGTTTCCTTGCCGGTGATCACCAGCGAAGAGAGCGAATTGAGCGTGTTGAACAGGAAGTGCGGATTGATCTGGTAGCGCAGGGATCGGAGCTCTGCGGCCTTGGCGGCGGTTCGGAAGCGCTCTTCACGCACCTGTGACGCGCGGGCCTGTGCGCCCGCCAGCATCGCGAGATACAGCGCAGCCCAGGCGAGCAGCAGGAAATAGCGGCCCAGCGCGATGTCGGACAGTTGCCGCCAGCGTTCCGCTCCCTTGGGTGCGGGGGCAAGCACGAAGGTCCGCCCCTCGCCATCGTCGAGGTCCATCTCGCGCCGGTCGGTCGCGGCGCCGGTGGTGCCGACGGTGCCGGTTCTCTGTGCGCGAGGGATCGGCGGGAACTCGACCAGCAGGTTGCCCGATTCATCGCGCCGGATGACGATCCCCTGCTCCTTGGCGTAATCCTGATAGATCCGGTCCTGCACGTCGGCGAAGACCATCTGGTTGACCTGCGCGATCATCAGCGAGGCGGGCAGCGCGACGAGCAGTGCGGTCGCGGTCTTTACCTGCAGCGATCGCGAATCGACCAGCCGCAGCACCAGCCACATTCCAAAGGTGACCACCGCGCCGACCAGGCACACGATCAGCCGGCGCCACATCAGCGCCTCCTGCAGGTCCAGCCCGACAACCAGCCCGCGCAGCGAAACGAGCACGTAATAGGTCAGCCACAGTCCCGCGATGGACAGCAGCACGAGCCGCAGTGGCAGAACGCTCGATGTGCGGGCGGCGGGGGTGTCAGGTGAAACGTCGGTCACGATCCGCCCTCATTGCGCTGCGCGCGCGCGCAAGGCCATGCCGCCGGTCGATAGCAGCCGGACACCGGTCGAGTGCCGCTCACGACTTTTCGAGCAGCTTTTCCTCCGCGATCCGCTTCTTCCACTGCGCGGGTGCCAGCGTGTGGACGTTGTTGCCCTGCGCATCGACCGCGACCGTCACCGGCATGTTCTCGACCGTGAATTCGTAGATCGCCTCCATACCCAGCTCCTCGAACGCGACGACCTTCGATTCCTTGATCGCCCGCGCAACCAGGTAGGCCGCGCCACCGGTCGCCATCAGGTAGGCGGTCTTGAAGCGGCTGATCACTTCGACCGCATCGGCGCCCCGCTCCGCCTTGCCGATCATCGCGAGCAGGCCGAGGTCGAGCATCATCTCGGTGAACTTGTCCATCCGGGTGGCGGTGGTCGGGCCCGCCGGGCCAACGACTTCGCCCATCACCGGGTCGACCGGACCGACGTAATAGATCGCGCGCCCCTTGAAGCTCACAGGCAGCTCCTCGCCCGCTTCCAGCATGTCTTTGATGCGTTTGTGCGCCGCGTCGCGGCCCGTGAGCATCTTGCCAGACAGCAGCAAGCGGTCGCCATGGTTCCAGCTCTCCACCTCTTCCTGCGTCAGCGTGTCGAGGTTCACGCGCTTGGCCGCGCTGTCGGGCTGCCAGTTGACCTTGGGCCACTGGTCGAGATCGGGCTTTTCGAGATAGCTCGGCCCCGACCCGTCGAGCGTGAAATGCGCATGGCGGGTGGCGGCGCAGTTGGGAATCATCGCCACCGGCTTGCCCGCGGCATGGCACGGCCAGTCGAGAATCTTGACGTCGAGCACGGTCGAGAGGCCACCCAGCCCCTGCGCGCCGATTCCCTGCGCGTTGACCGCATCGAAAATGTCGATCCGCAGCTGCTCGATATCGGTCTGCGCGCCGCGCGCCTTCAGCTGACCCATGTCGATCGGGTCCATCAGGCTCTGCTTGGCCAGCCGCACGCAGTGCTCCGCCGTCCCGCCGATGCCGATGCCCAGCATCCCCGGCGGGCACCAGCCAGCACCCATGCTGGGCACCTGTTCGACCACCCAGTCGACGATATTGTCGCTGGGGTTCATCATCTTGAACTTGCTCTTGTTCTCGCTGCCCCCGCCCTTGGCGGCGACATCGACGCTGACCGTGTTGCCCGGCACCATCTCGACCGACAGCACGCAAGGGGTATTGTCGCGCGTGTTGCGGCGGGTGAAGGCAGGATCGGCGAGAATGCTGGCGCGCAGCTTGTTATCGGGGTGATTGTAGGCCTGCCGCACGCCCTCATCGACCACGTCCTGCAGGCTGCGCTTGCTGTCCAGCCGGCAGTCCTGCCCCCACTTCACGAACACGTTGACGATGCCGGTATCCTGGCAGATCGGACGGTGCCCTTCGGCGCACATGCGGCTGTTGGTGAGGATCTGCGCGATCGCGTCCTTCGCCGCCGGGCCCTGCTCGGCCTCGTAGGCTTCGCCCAGCGCGCGGATATAGTCCATCGGGTGATAGTAGGAGATGAATTGCAGCGCGTCGGCCACGCTTTCGATGAGATCGTCTTCCTTGATAATGGTCATGTCGCTCATCGACGGGCACCTCCTGCTGATCGAAACCGAAGCGCCACTAGAGCAGCACAAGCCTATGCGACAAGTGATGCGGGTCTTGGCGAGCCTTTCCGCCCCCTATAAGGCACCGCCGAGGCCCGCATCCGCCGATCCACTCCGGCGACAGAAAACGAGACGAGAAACATGATCGCAACCGCGCACAAAGCACCCGACTTCACCGCCGCGCGCCGCCACATGATCGAAAGCCAGCTGCGCACCAGCGGGATCAACGATGCATGGGTGCTGGACCGGATGGCCGCGATCCCGCGTGAAGATTACGTGCCCGAAGCCGCGCGGGCGTCCGCCTATGTCGACCGGACGGTTCCGTTGGGTGCCGGTGCCTTCCTCGCCCCGCCGCTGGCGCAGGGGCAGATCCTGACCCATGCGAAGCCGCGTGCCGACGAACGCACTCTGCTGATCGGCCCCGCGACCGCCTATCTCGCTGCGCTGATCCGGCCGCTGGTCGGCGAACTCCGCGAAGCGACGCCGGACGAAGTGCTGTCGGGCGATGTCGACGGCGCGTTCGATCTGGTGATCGTCGATGGCGCGGTCGAGCATGTGCCCGCGCAGCTGGCAGCCACGCTGGCCCCGTCGGGCAGGCTCGTCACCGGAGTTGTTTCGCGCGGCGTCCCCCGCCTCGCAATTGGCCGCCATAGCGGCGCGGATGTTTCGCTGATGACGCTGGTCGAAAGCCAGCTTCCCCGCCTCCCCGCGTTCGACCGGCCGCAAAGCTGGACTTTCTGATCATGAAACGCACCGCCATCCTCGCCCTGACGGCGTCGAGCATTCTGGCTCTCGCCGCGCCCGCCTATGCGGATACGCTGAACGAGGCGCTGGCCGAAGCCTATCGCAGCAACCCCACGCTGCAGGCCGCGCGGGCCCAACTGCGCGCCACGGACGAGAATGTTGCGATCGAGAAGGCCGACGGACGGCCGAGCGTCACCGGATCCGCCGCGCTGACCGAAGTGCTGATCCAGAATTCGACGAGCTTCTTCGCGCCTGCCCGCTCGCTGAGCGCCGGGGTCGATCTGGGCGTGCCGATCTATTCCGGCGGTGCGGTCAAGAACTCGATCCGCGCCGCGGAGCAGCGGGTCGAGGCAGGCCGTGCGGATCTGCGCGGGACCGAGAGTGCAATCTTCAGCCAGGTCGTCGCGGCCTATATGGACGTGCTGCGCGGCGAAGCGCTGGTCGGCCTGAGCGCCAATCAGGTCCAGGTGCTGGAGGTCAACCTGCGTGCCACCAGCGACCGGTTTGAGATCGGCGACCTGACCCGGACCGATGTTGCCCAGTCGCAATCGCGGCTGGCACTCGCCCGCGGCGACCTGCGTTCGGCCCAGGCCGGACTGATCCAGGCGCGCGAAAGCTACATCCAGCTGGTCGGTTCCGCCCCGGGCGAGCTCGAACCGCCGCCGCCGCTCCCCAACCTGCCGGCCGATCCCCGGATGGCGGTCGATGTCGCGCTGGACAATAATCCAGACCTGATCGCCGCGCGCGAACGTGCGCAGGCCGCAGGATACGATATTGATGTCGCCGGGGCGAGCCGCCTTCCCCGCCTGTCCGCTTTCGCCGGCTATGATTATCAGAATTTCCTCGGCTCGGTCCCCGATTCGCCGACCGGGCCCAGCCCCCAGACTGCCGACGCCTCGTCCGCCGGCCTGACCCTGTCGATCCCGATCTTCCAGGGTGGACGCCCCGCAGCGCTGCAACGCCAGGCACAGGCCCGCGCGTCCGCCGCGCTCGATCAGGTGATCGCCGCCGAGCGTGACGTGATCGCGCAGGTGCGCGCCTCTTACGCGAGCTATTCCGCCGCGCTGGCGATTATCGACAGCTCGCGCGAGGCGGTTGCTGCTGCCGAACTCAGCCTCGAAGGCGTGCGCGCGGAAAACTCGATCGGCAACCGCACCGTGCTCGACGTGCTCAATGCCGAGCAGGAGCTGCTGCTCGCCCGCGTCGATCTCGTCACCGCACGACGTAACGCTTACGTCGCCGGCTTCAGCCTGCTGGCCGCGATGGGCCGCGCAGAGGCGCGCGATTTGGGCATCGAAGGCGGCGCGCTGTACGATCCGCTGGCGAATTACGAGCGCGTGTCGGACCGCTGGAGCGACTGGGATCGCGACCCCGAACCCGAAGCCGCCGGCACACGGACCGTTGACATTCCCGCCGCCGACGCGGAAGTCGGCACGGTCTACGGCCCGATGATCGAGCCGGAACGGAACTGAACGACCACTGTCGGGGGACGGAAACTTGCGGGACGGGGAAGCGTCGGTCGAGGAAATTCTCGATTCCATCAAGAAGGTGATCGCGCGCGACAACCGCGCGGGCGCGCTGGATGCGCGGCGGCGGCGCGAACGCGCCAGCCGTACGGAAGCGGTTCTTGAGGAAGAGGCCGACGAGGTGTTCGATCTGGCCGAAGCCGACCTGGTCGATGACGACGATGCGACGGGCGGCGGGCACGCCGCTAACCATGAAGACGAACAGGACGAACCTCTGATGAGCGCCACCTCGCG
This sequence comes from Citromicrobium bathyomarinum, assembly GCF_021021475.1. Lineage (GTDB taxonomy): Bacteria > Pseudomonadota > Alphaproteobacteria > Sphingomonadales > Sphingomonadaceae > Alteriqipengyuania > Alteriqipengyuania bathyomarina. The sequence goes on from NZ_JAINWL010000001.1 coordinate 1,485,709, forward strand.
CGAATCCATGCGCGACAATCTCGCGACCCTCGCGTTGCTGGCAGAGCCGGGCGCGCAGCCGCAGATCGTGCGCTCGGGCGAGACCTCGCTCGAAGGCATGGCACGCGAAATGCTGCGCCCCATGCTGGCCGACTGGCTCGACAAGAACCTGCCGCCGATGGTGGAGGAACTGGTCCGCCAGGAAATCGCGCGAATCGTCAAGAAGCAGGGCTGATCACCGCTGCGGGTTTTCGCCCCGGCCCACCCCGACTCGTCACCAGAATTCGCTTGCGAGGCGCAGCGACAGGCTTAGTTTCGCGCGCCATGCGCAAGGCTTTCAAACCGCTCGCCCTTCTCGCCGCCTCCGCGGCGTTCGTCACCACCCCCGCGATCGCGCAAGAGACTGCTCAGAGCAGCGCCGCCCAGCCAACGTCCCCGCACCCGATGACCGCGCTCGACCTGGTCACCATGCCGCGTCTCGGGGGCCCGAGCGCCAATGATGACGGCACTCTGGCGCTCTATTCGGTCACCACGACCGATTCCGAATCGCTTGCCCGCAGCACGCAGTACCGGGCCCGCACGATCGCCACGGGGGATGAGGTCGCGGTGACCATGCCCGAAGGCGCGTCCTCGCCCGTGTTCGTCGGCGATGACGAAGTCTATTTCCTCGCGCCCGGCGGCGAAGGGTCGACCGGCGCACAGGTGTGGCGCGGGGCGCTGCGCGGCGACAGCACGCTGGCCGATCTGCATCAGGTGACCCAGCTGACCCGCGAGGTCGGCGGATTCGAAGTCTCGCCCAATGGCGAAAGCCTCGCGATCTTCGGCAATGTTCCGCGCGGCTGCGCGCAGTTCGACTGCCCCGATGCCGCCACCACTGCGACCGGTTCCGGCAGGCTCTACGACAATGAAGACGGCTTCGTGCGGCACTGGGATACGTGGGAGACGCCCGATGTGTTCAGCCGCGTGTTCGTGTTCCCGCTGTCGGGCGGCAAGGCGCGTGGCCCGGGCGTCGCGGTCGACGGGCCCGACGGGGAAGGCGCGCTGGTCGGCGACACGCCGCTGCAGCCCTTCGGCGGGCTGGAAGACATGGCGTGGAGCCCGGACGGCAAGACACTCTATTTCGTCGCCCGTGAATCGGATGCGGCAGAGCCGACCTCGACCGACACCGATATCTACAGCTTCACCATGGGGGACACCGCCCCCGCCAATCTGACCGATGCGAACAAGGCGACCGACGGCACCCCCGCACCGTCACCCGACGGCAAATGGCTCGCTTTTCTCGCGATGGAGCGGCCCGCATACGAAGCGGATCGGCTGCGGATCATGCTGCGCGATCTGGCCACCGGCGAGACGCGCGCGCTGACGCAGGATTTCGACCGGAGCTTCGGTTCGCTCGCGTGGACCCCCGATTCGCGCTGGATCGTGGCCACCGCGCAGGACGTGCTCGACACGCCCGCCTTCCGGATCGACCCGCGCACCGGCACGGTGACCAAGCTCGACCTGATGCCCGGCAACGAAGCGCATATCGGCAATGTGACTCCGCTGGATGGTCAGCGCCTGCTGTTCACCCGTGATTCGATCGCCGCCCCGGCCGAAGTCTACCTCTCGCGCAACTGGGGTGAGGCAGACCGGCTGACCAGCGTCGCGACCGACCGGATCGATGCACTCGCCCCGGTCGAGACCCGGCGGTTCGATTTCGCGGGCGCGAATGGCGACACCGTTTGGGGCCAGATCACCAAGCCTTCCGGCGCCACCGGGCCGCTGCCTGCGATTCTCTACGTCCACGGCGGGCCGCAGGGTTCGTTCAACGATGGCTGGTCGAGCCGCTGGAACCCCCGCGTGCTGGCGAGCCAGGGCTACGCGGTGATCTCGGTCGATTTCCACGGATCGACCGGATACGGGCAGGCCTTCACCGATGCGATCAACCGCGACTGGGGCGGCAAGCCGCTGGAGGACCTGCAAAAGGGCCTCGCCGCAGCACTCACGCTCGATCCGCAGATCGACGGGACCCGGGCCTGCGCGATGGGCGCGTCCTACGGCGGCTACATGATGAACTGGATCGCCGGGAAATGGTCCGACCGGTTCGACTGCCTGGTGCAGCACGACGGCCTGTTCGATATGCGCAGCTTCTATTACGCGACCGAGGAATTGTGGTTTCCCCGCTGGGACTTCGGCGGCAGCTATGCCGAGGCGCGCGACACTTACGAGCGCTGGAACCCTGTCAATTACGTCGACAACTGGCAGACGCCGATGCTGGTAGTAACCGGGGAGAAGGATTTCCGCGTGCCCTATACCCAGGGCATCGGCGCCTTCACCGCCTTGCAGGAACGCGGCATCCCCTCGCAGCTGCTGGTCTTCCCCGACGAGAACCACTGGGTCCTAAAGCCTGCAAATTCCCTGCAATGGCACGATACCGTGTTCACGTGGCTCGACCGCTGGCTGGGCGAACGCTCCGAATGAACAAGGCGAAGGAACTGCGCAAGGCGCGCGAGGCGCTCGCCAAGACGGGTGGAGAGCGCGCCGCGCGGCACATCTTCTTGTGCGCAATGCCGGAAAAGGCGAAGTGCTGCGACCGCGCGCAGGGCAAGGAATCCTGGAACTACCTCAAGAAACGCCTGAAGGAGCTGCGCATTGGCCCGTCTAAAGATGACGGGCAGGATCTGCTGGTCCGGCGGACCAAGGCCGATTGCCTGCAGATCTGCGATGCAGGGCCGATCGCACTCGTCCAGCCCGATGGCGTCTGGTACCACTCCTGCACGCCTGAGGTGCTGGAGGAGATCATCCAGCAACACCTTATCGGCGGAGAGCCGGTGGAGGCGTATCGCCTGTATCCGGAGCGCTGAGGGCTCTCAGCGCCGCCAGTCGTCCTCGCCACTGTCGTGCCAGCCATCCTCGTCGGCCAGCGGATTGTGGATCGATTCGTCGTGGCCGGTGCCGTTGGAGAGGAACACCAGCCCCATCAGCGCGCTGGCAAGCAGCATCGTCAGCCCGATGCCCAGCGCGACCGCGATGAAGAAATGCGGGCTGACCTCCGCCTCACTCCAGAAGATCGCCGCCATTGCGGCCGCGACCACGATAATCGTCACCAGCAGCATGAAGCGCATGATCCGCTTGTAGCGCGCCCAGGCGAAGGCGGCCTGTTCGGGATCGTCAAGCGGGGATTTGGGCGGCATCGGGCCCTCCTGTGGCAGGGTGTCGCGCAGATTCGCCAAAACGCACCCTTCGTGTCATGATCCTCCTCCCAAAAAAGGAGAGCTGAGGATGGATATCGAACGGCTTGTCGCGGATCGCGATCCTCATGACATCGTGAGCTGCCAGACGCAAACTCCGATGCGCGACGCGGTTGCGCTGCTCGCGGAAAAGCGGATCGGCGCGCTGCCGGTGATGGACGGCGGCAAGGTCGCGGGCATCTTTTCCGAACGCGACGTGATCTATTGCATGGCTGCGCAAGGCCCGTCCTGCCTCGAAAGGCCGGTGGGCGAGGTCATGACCTCACCCGCAATCACCGTGACGCGCGATCAGAAGATCGACCAGGCGCTGGCGCTTATGACCAAGCGGCGCATTCGTCACCTCCCGGTGGTCGAGGACGATGCACTGCTCGGCTTCGTCTCGATCGGCGATCTGGTCAAATCGCGCTTCGACGAGGTGGAGCGAGAGGCAGAGGATTTGCGTAGCTACATCCAGACGGCTTGAGGCAAGGCCCCCTCGCGCCCATATCGTAGCTATGACCGATACTCCCGCTCTCACGCAAGCCGCCGCAGCGCGCGTCTCCGCCATTGCCAGCAAGCAGGGCAAGCCCGCGGTTTTGCGGCTTGCCGTGGATGGCGGCGGATGCTCGGGCTTCCAGTATCGCTTCGAACTGGCCGATGGGCCCGAGAGCGACGACCTGACCAGCGAAACCGACGGGGTGACACTGGTGGTCGATCCGGTCAGCCTCGATCTGGTGGCAGGCAGCAAGGTCGATTTCGTCGAATCGCTGGGCGGGGCGGCCTTCCAGGTCGAGAATCCGCAGGCGGCCGCGGGCTGCGGCTGCGGTTCCAGCTTCGGCATCTAATGCATGGTCCGCGTTTCGCCTTCGGCCAAACGCTTGCACGGTACCAGCCCACACCCCCACCCGGCCAACCCGACAGGATAATTCCATGGGCTGGCCGGGTGGGGGTGTGGGCTGGTACCGCCATGTCCATCTGACAAGATGGACAGCCAGAAAAAATGAAAATCGCCACCTTCAACATAAACGGGATCAAGGCCCGTCTGCCCCGCCTGCTCGAATGGCTGGAGGAAACGCAGCCCGACGTCGCGTGCCTGCAGGAAATCAAGTCGCAAGACGACGGCTTCCCTGCCAGCGAGTTCGAGAAGATCGGCTATCAGGCGCTGTGGCACGGACAGAAGAGCTTCAACGGGGTCGCCGTGCTCGCCAAGCAGGGTCTGACCATGGAAGAGCGACAGCGCGGCCTGCCCGGTGACGAGAGCGACGATCAGGCCCGCTATCTTGAGGTCGAGGTCGATGGCGTGGTCGTTGCCAATCTCTACCTGCCCAACGGCAATCCCCATCCCGGCCCCAAGTTCGATTACAAGCTGGCGTGGATGGAGCGGCTGCGCGCGCGTATGGCGGCGCTGTGGGCGCAGGAGAAGCCCACGATCGTGCTCGGCGATTTCAATGTCATCCCGCAGGACAAGGACGTGTGGTCGCCGCCCGCGATGGCGAACGACGCGCTGATGCAGCCCGAATCGCGCGATGCCTACGCCCGCCTGCTGGCGGACGGGTGGACCGACGCGATCGACACGCTCAACCCGCGCGGCGGGGTGTGGACCTTCTGGGACTATCAGCGCGGCGCCTGGCAGCGCGATCATGGCTTCCGCATCGACCACTGCCTGCTCTCGCCCGAACTCGCAGACCGCTTGCAGGCGGCGGGCGTCGACAAGCATGCACGCGGCCGCGAGAAGGCCAGCGATCATGCACCCGTGTGGGTCGAGATCGCCTGAGGATGTACCATCACGCGAAAGGGGCGCAGCACCCTCCCGTGCCGCGCCCCTCTTCAAAAAATCGATCCGGTATCGCTTACCGGTAGAAGATGTGCGTCTTGATGGTTGCCCGTGCGACCTTCTTGCGCGCCCAGCTCGGCTTCACATAGGTCGCGTGGAAATAGAGCGAGTCTTCCGCCGCGCTGTTCCACATGCCTTCGTGCGCAATCCGCGCGATCTTGCGCGCGCGTTCCCACGCAGCGGCATTGCTGCGGCGGCTGGGGATGACGCCGTTCTTCACGAAGGAGAACTGCGAACGCTGGGTGACAACCCCGCAATAATCCGAAGGGAAGGCGGAGGATTCGGCGCGGTTGATGATGACCTGCGCCACCGCCAGCTGGCCTTCGATCGGCTCACCGCGCGCTTCGAAATAGACTGCGCCTGCCAGGCATTCGAGCTGGCGCGACAGCGTCGCGGGTGCATCGACCTCGGCGACCAGTTCGCGCAGCGATGATGCCTGCGGCGTGGCTGCGTCGGCGACCTGCGCCGTCTCGTCCGCCTTGCTCGTGTTCTCTTCCGGCAGCGGCTGAACCACTTCTTCGGAGATGAACACCGGATCGGCCGAAGCCTCCGGCTGCGGCGCGATGGAAATTTCAGTGTCGCCCTGTTGGGCTTGCGCGTCCGCGTAGGTGAACCCTGCGGATGCGATCAGTCCAGCTGCGACAAACGCCGCAAAGCCGAATTTCGTCTTGCTACCCATTGATCCCGTTCAAAGGGCGGTGAACGAACACAGACGCAGGCTGGAACCATCACGCGCCGAAGCGCTTGTTGAAGTTGTGTAAGGTGTGAGGGTTCTTGAAAGGCCTGCCGGCCGTTCCCCGACTGCGTGCTTATCGATGCGACCGTATTGCCGCTTCGACCGCCTGCGCAAATTCGAAGTCGCGGGCCCTTCGTCTGTGCGGCGCGCTAGGTCAAGTTAAGGCCGCATTTGTGCGACGAACCGTTGTGCATTTTCGACCTGTGCCTCGACGACCCACAAATCTTCGTCCTGGGCATGTCTGCGATCGCAATATTCGTAGATTTCCCCTTCGTTTTCAGGGGTTTTCTCCTGCGTTACTTGCCATTCGAAGCCAAACCCGGCGGACGGGCGCCTTTCAACTAGTTTCACGCTTCCGTCTCGCTCGCGCAGCAAAACAATATAGGTGCCGCTTTCACGGTCACCTTTGGCAAGGATAACTCCATTGCCACCGTCTGCCGAAACTTGCCGCAAAAGAGCACTCACCAGCAGGTGAGTCGGCAGCCGCGAATCGCTCATTGCGATTCGTCCGCGTATCCTTCGAGGCCCGAAAGCGGGATTCGCGAGCGCATGAATGTGCCGGTGCCGCGCCCGATCTCGTCACCCTCTTCGTCGACCAGCCGCGATTCGGCGACCAGCACGCGCCGTCGCCCGCTGATCCACACGCCCGACGCAGTCACCCGCCCCTCGCGCACCGGCTTGGTGAAATGGGCGTTGAACGCGGTCGTCAGCAGGAATCGGTCGGTGACCAGGGTGTTGGCGGCGTAGAAGGCCGCATCGTCGAGCATCTTGAAATAGACGGTGCCATGCGCCGCACCCGCCGCGTGATAGACGCTTTCGGTAATATCGAACTCGATCCGCGCACGGCCTTCACCCTCGATGGTGAGACCCGATGCGAACAGCGCGTTGATCGGGGCCGAGCGATAGAGTCGCTCGAGCGCGCGATAATGGGCGGCGGGCCCGGGGGAGTCCTCAGGCTGCGTCACGCAGACCCGAATTCGCGATGATCGCGAACAGCTCTTCCTCGCTGCGCGCTTCGAACAACTGGTGCAGCACGCGTTCGTCACGCGTCACGCGGGATATCGCCGCGAGTGCGTGGAGGTGCTGCGCACCCGCATCGCTGGGCGAGAGCAGGCCCACCACCAGCCGCACGGGGATTCCGTCGGCAGCGTCGAAATCGACGTCGCGGTCGAGATGAATCAGCATCGCCAGCGGGCGATCGATCGTCTCCAGCCGGGCGTGCGGGATCGCAACTGCCCGGCCGAAGCCGGTGCTGCCGAGCGCCTCGCGTTCGCGCAGCGCGTCCAGCACCATGCCCTCGTCGAGCCCGTAGGCGGATGCAAATCCGCGCGCGAGCTCGGCAAGGATGGCACGCTTGTCGCTGCAATGGGCGCAGCGAACCGCCTCGGGAAGCAATCGGAACGGACTCGGCAAGGTACTGTGCTTTCGTGAGCTGACGTCAGGTCTGGCGTGATGCCGCAAGAGGCGCGGCGGGCGCGCCCTTGCTGGTTGGCATCAATGCCGAACCGCTGGCGCGTCAGTGAGGCTCCACCCATCCGATCGAGCCGTCGTGGCGGCGATAGACCATATTATGGCGGCCACTGCCAGCATTTTTGAAGAACAGCGCATTGGTGTCGCGCAGATCGAGCAGCATGACCGCATCGGCGACCGAGACTTCGGGGATGTCGGTCTTGGTCTCGGCAACCACGGGTGCCGCTTCATCGACCTCACTCTCGTCTTCTTCGGCGCGCGCGGCGAAGATCCGGTAGGCGGCTTCCTCCGCCTCGGGCGACAGCGCGCGGTCGGTGTGCTTCTCGCTCAGCCGGCGCTTGTAGCGGCGCAGCTGCTTTTCGAGCTTGGCGGCCGACGCGTCGAGTGCCTGGTGGATGTCATGCGCCTCACCGCGCGACTTCAGCGTCAGGCCCTGCTTGATATGGGCGACGATATCGCACGAGAAAGCCCCGCCCGGCACCTTGCCGAAGGTGGCGTGGGCCGAAATCGCGCGGCTGAAATACTTGTCGACGATGGCTGCGAGACGATCGGTCGCGTTTTCCTGCAACGCAGCGCCGGTGTCGATCTGGTGGCCCGAAATCCTGACATCCATGCTCAGCAATACTCCTTCTTATTGGCCGCCTTCGGGGGGAGGGCGGGGCCTATCTATGCCAGATAGGTCTTGTCATACGGTCAAGAAAGGCCGCGTGGGCCGCGAGTTCCTGTTCGCTCGCGGAATGGGGCCGGGCCGGGCGCCGCGGACGATCGCCGGAGGGAAGCATCGCGGCCAGTTCGGGCTCCGCCGGAGCGGTATCGCCTTCGCCAAGCTCGCCAATCAGGCCCATCGCGATCTGCCGCCCGCCGGTCAGCTCGATATAGACCTGCGCGAGCAGCTCCGCGTCGAGCAGAGCGCCGTGGAACACGCGGTGGCTGCGATCGACCCCGTAGCGCGAACACAGCGCATCGAGCGAATGCTTGCCTCCCGGGTTCTTGCGCCGTGCCATTTCCAGCGTGTCGATCTTGCGGGTCAGGCAGATCGGTTCGCGCGTACACAGCTCCAGCTCGGCATTGAGGAAGGCGAAGTCGAACCCGGCATTATGCGCCACCAGCATGTCGTCTCGGACGAAATCGAGAAACTCGTCGACTGCATCGGCGAAACGCGGCTTGTCCGCCAGGAACTGCGCGCTCAGCCCGTGGATCGCCTCGGCCTCGGCGGGCATGTCGCGCTCGGGGTTGTAATAGGCGTGGAAGGTTTCGCCGGTCGGCATCCGGTCGACCAGCTCGACACAGCCGATCTCGACCATCCGGTGCCCCTGCTTGGGGTCGATCCCGGTGGTTTCGGTATCGAAGATGATTTCGCGCATGGCCGGAGTATCGGCCTCCATGGGCCAACTGGCAAGGTCAGGCGGGGGAAGGGCGCTCGCTTTTCAATAGGGCGATCAGTTCGGCGACCTCCGCCTCGGTTTCGGCGAGCGACTGGCCGGTATCGATCACGTGATCGGCGCGCGCGCGCTTGTCCGAGTCCGGGGTCTGCAGCGCGAGGATCTGCTCGAATTTCTCCTCGGTCATGCCCTCGCGCGCCAGCACCCGCTCGCGCTGGACGGGATGGGGCGCGGAGACCACTACCACCCGGTCGACCCCGCCCGCGCCGCCCTTTTCGAACAATAGCGGGATGTCGAACACGATGATCGGCGCGTCGCTGTTTTCCGCGAGGAATGCCGCGCGACGCTGCGCCACCGCAGGGTGCATGATCGCTTCGAGCCGGGCGAGCTCTTCGCGGTTGCCGAACACCAGCGCGCCCAGCTTGCCGCGATCGACACCCTCGGGCCCGGTCGTCCCGGGAAAGGCCGCCTCGATCGCCCCGAGCACCGGGCCGCCCGGCCCCTGCATCGCGCGAACCTCCGCATCGGCATCGAACACGGGCACCCCGTGCGCCTCGAACATGGCGGCGACCGCCGATTTGCCCATCCCGATCGAACCGGTCAGGCCGAGGATCAGCGGGCGTGTCATGCGCTCAGCAGCTCGCGCAGTTCGGCATCGTGCTCGCGCGGGGGACGGGCGCCGTAGAACAGGCGGAACGCCTCCGCCGCCTGCCCGATCAGCATCGCCAGCCCGTCGATCGTTGGATGCCCCGCCGCGCGTGCGGCCTGCAGGAATGCGGTGTCGAGCGGGTCGGTGACGATATCATAGGCGATCGCACCGGGCGGTGCATGGCTCCAGTCGAAAGCGAGCTCGTCCTTGCCGCGCATCCCCAGCGGGCTGGCATTGACCACCAGATCGAGCATGCCCTGCCGGTCGTCGAAGGCGAAATCGGTCGGCGCGGCGAAGTGGTCGATCGGGGCGACATGGTGCTCCGTGGTGCCGGGCAGCTGCGCGATCAGCTCTTCGGCCTGTTCGGTGCGCCTTGCGGCGAGCAAGAGAGTGAAGCCTTGCACGGCCAGCGCATGGGCGATCGCCCGCGCGGCCCCGCCCGCACCGATGATCCGCGCCATGCGAAACAGGTGCGTGTCCCGCAGCTGCTGCGTCAGCGGTTCGAGAAACCCGGCGGCATCGGTATTGGTCCCGGCAAGCACGCGATCGAACGCGGGATAGATCGTGTTGACCGCACCGATCGAGGCGGCCGGGTCTTCCACCGAAGCCAGGTACGGCTGGACCGCCTGTTTGAGCGGCATGGTCACGTTGCAGCCGCGCCAGTTCGGGTCGGCCTGCCGCTCCGCAAGATAGTCCGCCAGATCGTCCTCGGTCACGCGGGTGGCGCGATAATCCGCCTCGATCCCCAGCTTCTCGAGCCAGAAGCGGTGGATCGCGGGCGACTTGGACTGGGCGATGGGATCGCCGATCACCTCCGCAAAGGGCATGCTCATGAGGCCAGCACGTCCTCATCACGCAGCGCGCCGAGCACTTGCAGCAGCGGCATGCCCAGGATGGTGAAATAGTCGCCCTGAATCCGCTCGAACAATTGCACGCCCAGCGCCTCGATCCGGAATACCCCGACGCACTGGGCGACCTCGGGCCATTCCACGGCGAGGTAGGATTCGATGAAATCCTCGCTCAGCTCGCGCACATGCAGCGTGGCGACGTCTTCACCCAGCCACACGATCCGCCCGTCACGCGCGAGTGCGGCCGCGCTGTAGAGATTGAGCGGCTTGCCCGAGAAGAAGCGCAGGTGTTCGGCGGCGGCATCACGGTCGCGCGGTTTGTCGAACCGCTCGCCCTCGACCATCACCAGACTGTCACCACCCAGCACCAGCGCGCCGGGATTTTCCGCGGACACCGCGCTGGCCTTTGCTGCGGCGAGCGCCTGCGCGATCTCTGCGGGCGGCGCATCTGCCATCTCTGCTTCCAGCGCGCGCTCATCCACATCGGCACCAATGGCGGAGGCGATGGAGATGCCCGCCGCCTCCAGCATGGCGCGGCGCGAGGCACTGTTCGAGGCGAGGATCAGGGTCAGATCGGCTTCTCCTGCGGCTTGGTGCGCGAGCCATGTTCGCCGGCCAGCTTGATGATCGCGGCGGCGGTTTCTTCGATCGAGCGGCGGGTGACGTCGATCACCGGCCAGTTATTGTCTGCAAACATGCGCCGCGCGAAGCGGATCTCCTCCTCCACCCGCTCATGCTCGGCATAGGCGGTCTGCGAGGCTTCGTTGAGCGAGAGCAGGCGGTTGCGGCGGATCTGCACCAGCCGGTCGGGCGCGGTGGTCAGGCCGACGATCAGCGGGCCGCTCAATTCGAACAGCACCGGCGGCGGCGGGCTTTCGATCACCAGCGGGATGTTGGCGACCTTAAAGCCCCGGTTGGCGAGATAGATGCTGGTCGGCGTCTTCGATGTGCGCGAAACCCCGGTCAGCAGGATATCGGCGCGGTGCCAGTCTTCACTGCCCACGCCATCATCATGCGCGATGGTGAAATGGATCGCATCGACCCGCTTGAAATAGGCATCGTCCATCCGGTGCTGGCGACCGGGGCGACCATGCGCCTCCTGCCCCAGATGGTTTTCGAGCGCGGTGGTCACCACCCCCAGCGCGTCCACCGCGGGCATGCCCAGCTGTCGACAGCGATCTTCGAGCAGGTCGCGCGTATCCTCGTTCACCAGCGTAAACAGGATCAGGCCGGGTGCCTTTTCCAGTTCCGGCATGATCCGTTCCAGATGCTGGCGCGAACGGACCATCGGCCAGAAATGGCGCACCACGTCCGCCCCTTCGAACTGGGCGAGCGCGGCGTTCGCGACCATCTGGAGGGTCTCGCCGGTCGAATCGGAGAAGAGGTGAATATGCGTGCGCGCCAAGGGATGATCCGGCCTGTGGAAAGCTCTCGGGATAAACCACTTCATATCCGCAAGGACAAGTCCGGCACGGTTTTCGTGCCCACCGGCCCCCGGATTCACACCGGGGGTTTGCCAACAGGGATGGCCTTTATCCGCATGCTGGGTACAACCGGGATAAGTTTCGATTGACCGCGCAGCCGTGCGGATTCGGTTGGCTGGGGGTGGCCCGGGTTATGAGTCGGGGGCTGTGCAGCAGTGGGTTATCCCGCCTGTCCACAGGGCCTACTTCCTTCATCCATCTATTAATAATATTATTATTTAGGATAGTTAGGCGCATGCCCGGTCCTCTTCTCGATTGCCTGCGCGGCGAACGCGCCGAAAGCCCACCCGTCTGGTTCATGCGCCAGGCAGGGCGATATTTGCCCGAATACCGCGCCTTGCGTGCCGATAAGGGCGGGTTCCTCGATCTGGTTTACGATAGCGAGGCGGCGTGCGAGGTAACCTTGCAGCCGGTCCGCCGGTTCGGGTTCGACGGGGCGATCCTGTTTTCCGATATCCTGATCGTGCCGCACGCGATGGGGCAGAAGCTCGAATTCCTCGCCGGCGAAGGCCCCAAGCTGAGCCCGCCGCTGGTCGAGAGTGAGCTTGCCGGGCTCAGCGCCGATCCCTCCCGCTATGACCCGGTCTACCAGACCGTGCGGCTGTGCCGCGACCAGCTCGCACCCGATGTCACCATGCTCGGCTTTGCAGGCAGCCCATGGACCGTCGCGACCTACATGATCGCGGGCGAGGGCAGCCGGGATCAGCACGCGGCACGGGCGATGGCCTATGCCGATCCGGGCAAGGTCGAGGCGATTATCGGCGCGATCATCGACCAGACCGTCGGCTATCTGCGTGGGCAGATCGATGCGGGCGCGGAAGCGGTGCAGCTGTTCGACAGCTGGGCAGGGAGCCTCGCACCGGACGAGTTCGACCGCTGGGTAATCGAACCCAACGCGCGGATCGTCGCCGCGATCAAGGATAGCCATCCGGATATTCCGGTGATCGGTTTCCCCAAGGGGGCGGGCGAGAAATTGCCGCGCTATGCGGAGCGGACCGGAGTCGACGCGGTCGGCCTCGACGAAACGCTCGACCCCGAATGGGCGCATGCGGCTCTGCCCAAGGCCATGCCGGTGCAGGGCAATCTCGACCCGATGCTGTTGCTTGCCGGTGGCGATCGGCTGGACCACACGATCCGGCAAATCCTGTCGGCACTGGCGGACCGCCCGCACGTGTTCAATCTGGGCCACGGAATCGACCGCCACACGCCGATCGCGCATGTCGAACATGCGCTGGGCGTGTTGCGCGATTGGCAGCGCTAGGCAGAGCCGCTAAGGCAGCGCCATGCAGGAAACGCTCAGCATGCTCTATTTCTGGCTCAAGGCCGGGCACATCATCTTCATGGTGTTCTGGATGGCCGGCCTGTTCATTCTGCCGCGCCAGCTGGTCTACATGCACCCGAGCGCGCCCGGATCGGCAGAGGAAGCGCTGTGGGCGACGCGCACAGGCCAGCTTCGCAACATCATTCTGACTCCCAGTCTGATCGTCACCTGGGTGCTGGGCCTTACGCTGTCGGTCACCATCGGCGCGTGGAGCGACGGGTGGTTCCACGCCAAGCTGTTTCTGGTGTTGCTGCTGACAGGCTATCACGGTTTCATGGTCGCGCTGTCGAAGAAGATGGCGCGCGGCGAGCGGCCGATGGCGGAAAAGCGGCTGCGCCTGTGGGGCGAAGTGCCTGCGCTGCTGCTCGCGCTGATCGTGGTGCTGGTCGTCATCAAGCCGTTCTGATCGGGAAATTCGTGGGCCAAGGTCGATTGACCTGCGCCGCGGACCGACCTATTTCATGAAGTGACCCGGCCGGGTCCCTGTCGGCATCCTGCCGAACACCATCCATGCTTTCTCCAAGCCCTTTCGGTGATGGCCGGCCGCATTCTTTCGGACTAAAAATCTATGCATCTCAAAGACTTAAAGAAGAAGGCTCCGGCCGATCTCGTCAGCATGGCGGAGGAACTGGGCGTCGAGGCGGCGGGCACGATGCGCCGCCAGGACCTGATGTTCTGCATCCTGCGCGAACTCGCGGAGGACGAGGATTACGACGAGCAGATCATGGGCATCGGCACGATCGAGGTGATGCAAGACGGCTTCGGCTTCCTCCGCTCGCCCGAGGCGAACTACCTCGCCGGGCCGGACGATATCTACGTGTCGCCCAACCAGATCCGCAAATGGGGCCTGCGCACCGGCGATACGGTGGAAGGCGAGATTCGCGCCCCGCGCGAGGGGGAGCGCTATTTCGCGCTGACCAAGCTGACCAGCGTCAACTACGACGATCCCGAAGCGGTTCGGATGCGCACCAATTTCGACAACCTGACGCCGCTCTATCCCGAACAGAAGCTCAACCTCGACACGCTCGATCCTACGGTCAAGGACAAGAGCGCGCGGGTGATCGACATCATCTCGCCGCAGGGCAAGGGCCAGCGCGCGCTGATCGTCGCGCCGCCGCGTACGGGTAAGACCGTGCTGTTGCAGAACATTGCCAAGGCGATCACCGACAATCACCCCGAGGTGTTCCTGCTGGTCCTGCTGGTCGACGAGCGGCCCGAGGAAGTGACCGACATGCAGCGTTCGGTGAAGGGCGAGGTCATTTCCTCTACCTTCGACGAGCCTGCGCAGCGCCACGTGCAGGTCGCCGAAATGGTGATCGAGAAGGCAAAGCGCTTGGTCGAACACAAGAAGGACGTGGTGATCCTGCTCGACTCGATCACCCGTCTGGGCCGTGCCTACAACACCGTGGTGCCCAGCTCGGGCAAGGTGCTGACCGGCGGTGTGGACGCCAACGCGCTCCAGCGCCCCAAGCGCTTCTTCGGTGCGGCGCGCAACATCGAGGAAGGCGGCTCGCTCTCGATCATCGCCACCGCGCTGATCGATACCGGCAGCCGGATGGATGAAGTCATCTTCGAAGAGTTCAAGGGTACCGGCAACTCGGAAATCGTCCTCGACCGCAAGGTTGCGGACAAGCGCATCTTCCCCGCGCTCGACGTCGGCAAGTCCGGCACGCGCAAGGAAGAGCTGCTGGTCGAGAAGGACAAGCTCTCCAAGATGTGGGTGCTGCGCCGCATCCTCATGCAGATGGGCACCATCGATTCGATGGAATTCCTGCTCGACAAGATGAAGGATTCGAAGACCAACGAAGACTTCTTCGATACCATGAACCAGTAGGATCATGCGCCGCGCCGTCGTTACCGGGGCACCGGGGTCGGGCAAGTCGACCCTGCTGGCCGAGGTGGCAAGGCGCGGTGTTGCTACGGGGGAAGAGGTCGCACGGGCGATCCTCCAGGCTCCCGGCGGCATGGAGATGCGTGCGGAGCGGCCGACCGACTTCGCGCTCGCCATGCTGGAGGCGCAGCGCGCCTCGTGGGATCGGGCAGGGGAGGGCGATGCCCCGATCCTGTTCGATCGCGGCTTTGCCGATATCGTCGGTTTCCTGAGGCTCGAAGGGCTCGCCGTGCCGCCCGCGATCGACGCGGCATGCCGGGAATATCGATACGAAGGCCCGGTTTTCCACGCGCCGCCCTGGCGCGAAATCTACCGTCAGGATCACGAGCGCATTCAGAGCTGGGAAGAGGCGGTCGAAAGCGATGCGGCGGTGCTCGGCGCATGGCGTGATTACGGGTACAGCCCGATCACGCTGCCTTTCACCGATCCCGCCGCTCGCGCGGGTTTCGTCATCGAAAGGCTATGAAGCGGACGCTTTCTCCAGCTCTGCCGCCATCATTTCCCAGACCTTGTTCACCGCCTTGATCGGGCGGATCATCACCTTGAAATCGGCAATCATGCCCGCCTCGTCGAAGCGGATGATGTCGACGCCGTTCACCTGAATGCCGTCGAGCACGCAGGTGAATTCCAGCATCACGTTCTGCCCGTCGACCAGTTCGCGCACATAGCGAAACTCGCCTTGGCCCAGCGTCGCCGCAGCGGCGCTCAGATAGGAAACCACCAGCGCGCGCCCTTCCTGCGGCGTATGGACCACCGGGGAGTGGAAGACCGCATCCTGTGCCACCAACCGCGCCAGACGTTCAGGGTCCGGCGCGGTGGCGAGCGTGTGCCATTCGGCGAGGCCTTGCTGCGTGGGCGTCATCCCAGATGCTCGGCGAAGAAGGCCATCGTGCGCTTGTCGGCGAGCTGCGCGTTCTCTTCGTTCCGGCGCTTGCCGAACTGGGTGGCGAAGCCGTGGTCCATGCCTGCGTAGTCGTGCAACGTGACCTTGGGATGGTCGTCCAGCCCTTCGTGCATCGCCTTCTGCGTCTCCTTGTCGACGAAACCATCCTCGGTCGGGATGTGGAGCATCAGCGGGTTGGAGATCGCCTGCTTTTCTCGCAGCAGCTCGTCGATGCCCACCGCGTAATAGCCCACACTTGCGTCCGAATCGGTCCGCGCCGCAGTCATGTACGCGAGCCTCCCGCCAAGGCAGTAGCCGACCGCGCCGACCTTCTTGCCTGACTTCTGCCGCGCCCATTTGATCGTCGCTTCGATGTCGCGCACGCCTTCGTCCTGATCGAACTTGCCCATCAGATCGAGCGCCTTCTGAAATTCGGGTTCGATATCGGGATCGAGTTCGATTCCCTCGCCGAGCTGCCAGAACAGGTCGGGCGCCACGGCCAGATAGCCGGCTTCGGCCAGAAGATCGCATTTGCGGCGGATCCCTGCGTTCACGCCGAAGATTTCCTGAATGACCACGATTGCCGCGCGTGATTCGCCTTCGGGCTGCGCGACATAGGCCATGAAGTCCTTGTCCCCGTCGAGGGTGGTGATCCGTGTCGTCTCGCTCATCGAAATGCTCCAGTCCTTGGTCGATCCGTGCGCTTGCGCGCTGGCTTTGCGCAGCCCACATAGCCTGCACGAGAGGTAACGGAGAACCCCCGATGAAGGTCCACGTGGAAATCGACTGCACGCCCGAGGAAGCACGCGCCTTCATGGGCCTGCCCGATCTCTCCCGCGCGCAGGCCGCCTATTCGGAAGGCATGGAGAAGGCGATGCGCGGCGTTTCCAACCCCGACCAGTTGCAGGAGCTGGCGCGATCGATGGCTCCGATGGGGCAGGCTGGGCTGAAGATGTTCCAGGCCTTCATGGAAACCAGCGCGGCGAACATTGGCCGCAAGGGCGGCGAGACGAAAACTGGCGACTGACACGCGCGACACGATTTTTGCGCTGTCCTCGGGCGCGCCGCCCTGCGGTGTCGCCGTTATCCGCATGTCCGGGTCGAAAGCGGCAGAGGCGCTGACTCGGCTTGCAGGCCCGCTGCCAACGCCGCGCCGCGCCAGCCTGCGGCAGATTGCCGATCCGGATAGGGGCTGGCTCGACGAGGCTTTGGTGCTGTGGTTTCCCGGCCCGAATACCGCCACCGGTGAAGACTGCGCCGAGATCCACTGCCACGGCGGGCGTGCGGTGATCCGCGCGATCGAGACTGCGCTGGAGACAGGCTGTGGCCTGCGCCGCGCCGAGGCGGGGGAGTTCACCCGCCGCGCCTTCCTCAACGGTCGGATGGACCTGCTGGAGGCGGAGGCGCTGGGCGACATGCTCTCCGCGGAGACCGAGTTGCAGCGCGCCGTGCTGGCGAGTTCGGCAGGCGGGGCAGCGTCTTCGCGGTTGGCCGAGTGGCGCGACGAAGTGCTCGCCGCGTCCGCAGCGGTCGAGCAGGAGCTCGATTTCTCGGACGACGACCAGGGTGATCTTCCGCCTGCGCCATGGCGCGGTGCGCTGGAAGGGATCGCATCCCAGATGGATCAATGGCTCGCCACGCCCTCGGCAGACCGCTTGCGCGACGGCTTGCGGATCGTACTCGCCGGGCCGCCCAACGCGGGCAAGTCGAGCCTGTTCAACGCCGTTCTCGACGAAGCGGCAGCGATCGTCTCTCCGATCGCAGGAACCACCCGCGATGTGATCGAGCGTCCGATCGCGCTCGGCGGTGTACCCTTCCTGCTGGTCGATACGGCAGGACTGCGGGGCGAAGGTGCGGACGAAATCGAGCAGCTCGGAATCATGCGCGCGGAAGGTGAGCTGGGTCGGGCTGACATCATCCTTTGGTTGGGACCGGAGGGTGAGGGGCCTGCGGAGGCGCTGGAGGTTGCCAGCATGATCGATCTTGAGGACGCTACGCGAAAGGGGGAGGGTGCTTTTCACGTGTCCTCGACCACTCGCGATGGGTTGGCCGATCTGATCGCACATCTGGTCGCGCTGGGTCGTGAATGCTTGCCCAAGCCAGGTCAGGTAGCCGTCTCGCGGCGGCAGAAGGAGCGCTTGGCGGACGCGCGTGAGTCGATTCGCCGTGCCGAAGGCGAGGACGACTTGCTGATCGCGGGCGAAGCGCTGCGGCAGGCGCGCCACGCGATGGATGCGATGCTGGGCACGGTGGCGACCGAAGATATGCTCGACGCGCTGTTCGGACGCTTCTGCATCGGCAAATGATGTTCCACGTGGAACATTGCTCCCTCTGGCGATAGCGACCCAGCGCGCCTATAGGAACGCGCATGCAGCATTATCCGATTATCGTCATCGGCGGTGGTCACGCCGGCGTGGAAGCGGCCTGCGTCGCCGCGCGCATGGGCGTGCGCGTTGCGCTGGTGACGATGGACGCCAGCAAGATCGGCGCGATGAGCTGCAACCCGGCGATCGGCGGGCTGGGCAAGGGCCATTTGGTGCGCGAGGTGGATGCCTTCGACGGTGTGCTTGGCCGGGCGGCGGATGCGGGCGCGATCCATTACCGCATGCTCAACCGGTCCAAGGGAAGCGCCGTATGGGGACCGCGCGTACAGGCGGACCGCAAACTGTTCGGGGCAGCGGTGCGTGCGCAGGTTGCGGCGGAAGAGACGCTCGACGTGATCGCGGGCGAGGCGGCGGCGCTGGTGCTGGACGGCGAGCGGGTCGCTGGCGTCGAACTCGCGGACGGAACGCGAATCGGATGCGAGGCCGCGATCCTGTGCACCGGGACCTTCCTTGGCGGCGTTCTCTTCCGGGGAGAGGAGACCTTCGTCGGCGGGCGTGTGGGTGAGGGTTCTGCCGCACGGCTTGCCGCCCAGCTGCGCGAGGCGGCTCTGCCGATGGCGCGGTTGAAGACCGGTACGCCGCCCCGGCTTGATGGGCGAACGGTCGACTGGTCGCGACTCGATGAGCAGCCGTCCGACCACGAGGTGTGGACTATGTCGCCGCTTTCACGTGGACGGGCCAATCCGCAGATATTCTGTGCCATCACCCGAACCAATGCGCGCGCGCACGAGATCATCCGCGCGAACCTCTCGCGCTCCCCGCTTTATTCAGGCGCGATCGGCGCGCAGGGGCCGCGATATTGCCCCTCTATCGAGGACAAGATCGACCGCTTCGGCGATCGCGACGGGCACCAGGTCTTTCTTGAGCCGGAGGGGCTGGATACGCCGCTGGTCTATCCCAACGGGATCAGCACCTCGCTGCCGGTCGACGTGCAGGAAGACTTTCTGCGCGCGATCGACGGGTTGGAGCAGGTCCGGGTGGTCGAACCGGGCTATGCGGTCGAATACGACCATGTCGATCCGCGCTCGCTCGACCGATGGTTGCAGATGCGCAGTTTGCCCGGGCTCTATTGCGCGGGGCAGATCAACGGCACCACGGGCTACGAAGAAGCGGCGGCGCAGGGACTGGTCGCTGGCCTGCACGCCGCATCCAGCGTTCTGGGACGCGACGCGCCGGCGCTCGATCGTGCGAACAGCTATATCGCGGTGATGGTCGACGACCTCACGCTGCATGGCGTGACCGAACCCTATCGCATGCTCACCGCGCGTGCCGAGTATCGCCTGCGGTTGCGCGCCAACAACGCCAGCACCCGGCTGACGCCACTGGCCATCGAGGTGGGCTGTGTTCACGAGGAACGCGGCGCATGGTTCGAAGCCCGAGCGGCTGCACGCGCAGATGTGGAGAGCGCGCTGGCTGAGGATTATGGCCCCGCGCAGATGCGCGCGCTCGGCTTCGGAGCCACGGATGATGCGGGTCGGCAGCCGTTGCGGGATTGGACGCGCTTCCCTGGCATCGATCTTTCCGCACTGCAGTATGCAGGGCTTGTTCCACGTGAAACGGACCCGGCCTTGCTGGAAGAGATCGGCGAAGACCTGCACTATGCGCCCTATATCGCGCGTCAGGACGCCGAATTGCGCGAGCTACGCGCCAATGAGCAGGTCCGGCTCGCGCCTGATTTTCCCTTCGCGCAGGTTCCCGGTCTTTCGAACGAGATGGTCGAGCGCCTTTCACGTGCACGGCCCGACAGCCTCGCGCAGGCAGGCCGGGTTGCGGGCATTACGCCTGCGGCAGTGGCGGCGCTGCTGGTCTATGCTCGCAAATATCACGAGAGCCGCGCCGCATGATGATCGAGACCGAGGAAGAGGCGAAAGCCTTTGTGGCCGAGCGTTGCTCCGACGCTGCGTTCGCCAAGCTGGAGCAATTCGTCGCCGAGTTGCGCATCGAGGCTGAGCACCAGAACCTGATATCACGCTCGACGATCGACAGCGTCTGGCAGCGCCATGTTGCGGATAGCGCGCAGTTGCTAGACCATGTTCCACGTGAAACATCGGGCACATGGCTCGATATCGGCACAGGGGCCGGCTTCCCCGGCATCGTCACCGCGATCATGAGACCGGACCTGCCGCATGTACTTTGTGAACCAAGGGCGAAACGCGTCACGTGGCTCGAGCGGATGGTGGCGCTGGCCAAGCTGGGGAACTGCCGTGTCGCTGGCAGTCGAGTCGAGAAGGTGGAGACCTTCGCCGCGGATGTCATCAGCGCGCGTGCCTGCGCGTCGCTGAAGGATCTCATCAGCTTGTCCGCACGCTTTTCCACCGACGCCACGCATTGGGTCTTGCCCAAAGGCAGGTCGGCGGCGCAGGAAAGAGACGAGCTAAATTCTCAGCAGCACGCAATGTTTCACGTGGAACAATCGCTCACCAGTCGCGACGCTGCGATCCTAGTCGGCAGGGGCCGGCCCAAAGGCGGGAGCAGACAATGATCCGCATCGCAATTGCCAACCAGAAGGGCGGCGTGGGCAAGACCACCACCGCGATCAACATCGCGACCGCCATCGCGGCGACCGGCTGGCGAACACTGCTGATCGACCTGGATCCGCAGGGAAATGCCTCGACCGGGCTCGGTATTCCCAGCCGGGACCGTGAGGATTCGACGTACGACCTCCTGATGGAGGAGGCGACCGTTGCGCAATGCACGCTGAAAACGCGCATCCCCAATCTCGATATCATCCCCGCAACCCAGGACCTGAGCGGCGCTGAGGTCGAGCTGGTTGCGGAGGGCGACCGGGTCGAGCGGCTCAAGAAGGCACTGGTGAATGCCGATCATCATTATGATGTCTGCTTCATCGACTGCCCGCCATCGCTCGGCCTGCTGACGCTCAACGCGCTCAGCGCAGCCGATTCGCTGATGGTCCCGCTCCAGTGCGAATTCTTCGCGCTCGAAGGGCTCAGCCAGCTGCTCCAGACCGTCGAACGCGTGCAGCAGGGGATCAATCCCTCGCTCAACATCATCGGCGTGACACTGACCATGTTCGACCGCCGTAACCGGCTCACCGATGCGGTGGCAGAGGATGTTCGCGAGTGCCTCGGCGGGCTGGTCTTCGATACCGTGATTCCGCGCAATGTCCGTCTGTCGGAGGCCCCCAGCCACGGGTTACCGGCATTGATCTACGACCACTCCTGCGCGGGCAGCCGCGCTTACATGGCGCTTGCCCGTGAACTGCTCGGCCGGATGCCCCTGGAAAGGAAAGCCGCATGAGCAGCAAGCCCGAAGTCTCCACCGCCGCCGACGTCACACCGGATCGCGCAAAGCGCAAGCTGGGCCGCGGGCTCGGCGCGCTGCTCGGCGAAACCCATCGCGAAGAAAGCGTTGCGCCGAGCGAAGGCGGGACCGCGCTGTCGAGCGCTGCAGGCCAGGGTGAGGGCGGCGCGGGTGCACCGCGCAGTGGCCTCGCCTCCATTCCCGTCGCCCGGATCGAGCCGTTGCCCGGCCAGCCGCGACAAATCTTCGACGACGACGCGCTCGACGATCTTGCCCGCTCGATCGCGCAACGCGGGGTCATCCAGCCTGTCATCGTCCGTCCGCTTGAGCGCAAGGGCCGCTACCAGCTGGTCGCCGGCGAACGGCGCTGGCGCGCGGCGCAACGCGCCAAACTGCATGAAATTCCAGCGATTATCCGCGATCTCGACCAGCGCGAGGTGATGGCGATTGCGCTGATCGAAAATATCCAGCGCGAAGACCTCAACCCTATCGAAGAAGCGCGCGCCTACCAGCATCTCGCCGACGAAGAGGGCATGAGCCAGGCGGAAATCGCCGAACTGGTCGACAAGTCGCGCAGCCACGTTGCGAATCATCAGCGACTGCTGGCGCTCCCCGAAAAGGTCATCGCCTATGTCGAGCGTGGCCAGCTGAGCATGGGACACGCCCGGGCTCTTATCGGCCACGATGCTGCGGAGATGCTGGCTGAAGAGGCGGTGACCCGCAATCTGTCGGTGCGGGACGTGGAAAAGCGCGCTCGCAGCAAGGGCACCGCTTCGGGCCGCGCGTCATCAGCCAGGCCCAGCAAGTCTGGCAGCCACGAGAGCGAGGATATCGCCGCGGTCGAACGGCACCTGGAAGAATTCCTCGGCATGTCGCTCAAGATCAAGCCCGACGCCGATCCAAGCTCTGGAGCGATTACGATCAAGTACAAGACGCTCGATCAGCTGGACCTGCTGTGCCAGCGCCTCACCGGCGGGAAGATCTAGCCGAGAGGCGCGGCGCTGAAATGCGCCGCACGTCTCAGCGCTGCTTGGTGTAGCGGATCCGCTTGTCGCCCCGTCGCCGTTCTACGGGCAGGGGGACGTAGTCGGTAACGCGTTCGCGAACCGTTTCGTACTCGGTCGTCTCGTACGTCTCTTCGATGATTTCCTCTCGAATAACAGGCACATAGCGTTCGCCGCGCTGGTGTTCGACAACCACCACTACGCCCGCCGCATAGCCCCCGCCGGCGTATCCACCAGCATAGCCGCCCGAGTAACCCCCGCCGCTCGCGTAGGCGTAGCCACCGCCACCATATCCGGGCGCAGCATAGGCGTAACCATCGTCATACCCGTAACCGTAGCCCCCCTGATCGTAGCCGTAGTCGTAGTCGTAGCCATATCCGTCAGCTGCACGCTCTGCAGCTGCGCGTTCGTAGTGATCCAGCCAGGCCCTGCAATCGCGGCGCTCGTCGTCGCGACCTGCGAGACCGATTGCCGTTCCGATAGCAACTCCGGCCAGACCACCGATCCCGCCGCCGATCAACGATCCGGCAAGCCGCGAACCATCGTCCGCCAGCTCATTGCCCAGCAGGGCGCCGCCGGCCCCGCCGATCAGTCCGCCGACGACTCCGCCGGTCTCGCCCCGCCGACGGCGGTCGCGAAGATAGGCGCGGCACTCGCGAACCCAGTCGCCCCGATCATAGCTCGGCGGTAGCGGCGGGCTCGCGCGCGCAGGTGCAGGCGCATAGGCGGGGCGCGGCGCGTAGTACTGGGCCGACGCAGGCGCGGCGAGCCCGACAAGCGCAGCGGCACCGGAAATGAGAAACAGACGCATGGCAGACCAACCCCTTGTTGACGGGAGGCGCGCTCCAAGGACGCGCTCCCGATATACTTAATTTCGGGTTAGCGCTTTTGCTCCGTTGATGATTGTCGAACGATCCGACCTGTCCCGGGCTGGGGCAGCGGCTGCGCCTCAGACCCTGGTAGCGATACGCTTGGCGACTGCCTCGATACCGCGTGCATCGGCCTCACCGAATCGAGCTTTGCTGGGGCTGTCGAGGTCGATCACGGCGATAACCTGCCCATCGCGGATCACCGGCACGACCAGTTCGGACGCACTTGCCGAATCGCAGGCGATATGGCCGGGGAAGGCATGCACGTCTTCCACCAGCTGGGTTTCCCCGCTGCAAGCGGCGGTGCCGCAAACCCCCTGACCGAAGGGGATACGGATGCACGCGGGGCGCCCGATGAAGGGGCCAAGCACCAGTTCGCCATCGACCACACGATAGAAGCCGGCCCAGTTGAGATCGGGCACGAAGCTCCAGATCAGCGCTGCCAGGTTGGCCATGTTGGCCACCGCGTCGCTCTCACCATCGGTGAGGGAATCCCCGGCATTGGCGAGCTCGCGATAGCGCTCTTCATCACTGGTATCGGCGGGCAGGGCAAAATCGAACATGTAAGCTCCAGAATCAGGGCCGCGATCATTGGCGATTGCCGCCTGCGTGCCCGCGCCCTATTTCGGGTGCATGACCCTTCTTCGCAATATCGGCATCGCCCTGCTCGTCATTCTGGTTGCGGCTGCCATCGCCATCGCGCTGCTGTTGCGCGGATCGAAGGCCGAACTCACCGTGGATGAGGTTAGCGGAACCGATCCCACGCTGGTTGAGCCCGACAACGAGTGGTTTCCGACGATCAAAATTGCGGAGCCGGTCGGCTGGGCGCAAGACGAGGCCCCACCGGCCGCGAAAGGCCTCGAGGTCATCCGTTTCGCCGAGGGATTGGACCATCCCCGCGTGCTCTATCGCCTGCCCAACGGCGATGTTCTGGTTACCCTCACCAACAGTCCGCCGCGCGATGTCGGCGGAATCCAGGGCTTGGTAATGAAATATCTGATGGGTGAGGCAGGCGCTGGAGTGCCTTCGCCCAACAAACTGGTCTTGCTGCGCGATACCGATGGCGACGGGCGCGCAGATGTGCAGAAAACCCTGCGCGAAGCCGACCTCGATTCGCCTTCCGGCATCGCTTACGGCGACGGCAAGCTCTACATCGCCAACCACAACGCCTTGCTCGAATTCGATTACGAGCTGGGTTCGGACAAGGTGGCCGGAAACCCGCGCAAGCTGATGGACCTGCCGGGCGGCGGCAACCACTGGATGCGCAACATCATCCTGTCGCCCGATGGGGAGCGAATCTACATCGCGGTCGGATCGTCGAGCAATATCGGCGAGAACGGCATGGAGGCCGAGGAAGGCCGCGCCGCGATCTGGGAATACGACCTGACCGACGACTCCAAGCGAATCTACGCAACCGGCCTGCGCAACCCCAACGGGCTCGCTTGGAACCCGATGTCGGGCGAGCTGTGGACCACCGTGAACGAGCGCGACATGCTCGGCGGCGATCTGGTGCCCGATTACCTCACCAATGTGCCGATCGGCGCGAACTACGGCTGGCCCTGGGTCTATTACAAGAACGAGTTCGATCGCCGGGTCGATGCGCCGATGCCCAACTTCCTCTCCGAATATGCGCGCTATCCGGAATTTGCGCTCGGCCCGCATGTCGCCGCGCTCGGCCTAGCATTCAGCAGCGAAGGCAACCGGCTGGGTGAGCGTTACGGACGCGGCGCATTCATCGCCCGCCACGGCTCTTGGAACCGCAAGCCGCCCTCGGGTTACGACGTCGTGTTCGTCCGCTTCGACGAGCGCGGCAATCCGCTGGGCAAGCCGGTCCCCGTGCTGGGCAGCTTCCTCAACGGTGACGGCGAGACGCGCGGGCGGCCGACCTGGGTCGAATGGGCCCCTGATGGCGGACTGCTGGTAAGCGACGATACCGCCGGGATCATCTGGCACGTCATCGACCCCAAGGCCGATCCGTCGCCCGCGATCGAGCGCAACCAGGGCAAGTCGCTCGACCCGCAGGTCGAGCTCAAGGGTGATCCGCGCGAAGCCTTCACCGATGAGTTCGCCCGCGAATTCAATCCGATGGGGAACTGATCCCCATCGGGTTCAGGCGGCGAGCACGCTTCCGTCCAGTTCGTACAGCAGCGCTGCTCCGGCGGTTGCCGATGCTTTGAGGCCGATCGCTTCGGGCACGATGTGATCGAGGATGAAGCGCATCGTGACCTTCTTAGCGTGGGCGCGCTGGGTATCGTCGCTCTCGGTGAGCGCCGCGTGCTGCTTCGTCAGGCACCAGCCTGCCACTGCGACCGCGCACATGGTGGTGAAGGGCACGCTGCCCGCGAGGCGATCGTCGAGCGAGGCATCCTCGCGCATCCACTTGGCAATCGCCGCACATTCGCCCGCCAGCGCCTGTAACTGCGCTTCCTCGCCCGCATCGCGGGCGATATCGGCGAACAGGGCCTGCAGAACTTCGCCATTCTCCAGCCCCAGCTTCCGGGTGACCAGATCGGCCGCCTGGATGCCGTTGGTGCCTTCGTAGATCGGCGCGATCCGCGCATCGCGGAAATGCTGCGCGGCGCCGGTTTCCTCGACAAAGCCCATGCCGCCATGGACCTGGATGCCGAGCGAGGCGACCTCGATCCCGGTATCGGTCGCCCAGGCTTTCAGCATCGGGACCAGCACTTCGGCGCGTGCCTTCGCGGCAGCATCGCCGATGTCGCCACGGTCGACCTGTCCGGCGGTGTAGTACAGCAGCCCGCGCATCGCCTCGGTCAGACTGCGCATGCGCAGCAGCATGCGGCGCACATCGGGATGGTCCATGATCGCGACCGGCGTGCGGTCCTCGGCCCCGGCACGGGCCGACTGGACCCGCTCCAGCGCATAGGCGAGGGCCTGCTGCGTCGCGCGCTCGGCGATCTGCACGCCCTGCGAACCGACATTGATCCGCGCATTGTTCATCATCGTGAACATTGCGGCGAGGCCCCGATTCTCGGCCCCGACCAGCTCCCCGATGCATTCGTCATTGTCGCCGTAGGACATGACGCAGGTGGGCGAGGCGTTGATGCCAAGCTTGTGCTCCAGACTGACGCAGCGCAGGTCGTTATGCGCCCCCGGCGTGCCATCGTCCTTCAGATGGTACTTGGGCACCAGAAACAGCGAGATGCCGCGGCTGCCCTCAGGTGCGCCGGGGAGGCGGGCGAGAACCAGGTGGATGATGTTCTCGGCCAGCTCGTGCTCGCCCCAGGTGATGTAGATCTTCTGGCCCTTGATCCGGTACTTGCCCGCATGCTCGCCGTCTTCGATCGGCTGTGCGGTGGTCCGCAGAGCGCCCACGTCGCTGCCAGCCTGCGATTCGGTCAGGTTCATGGTGCCCGACCATTTGCCGCTGATCAGATCTGGGAGATAGCGTGCCTGCTGCTCCTGCGTCCCGTGCGCCGCCAGCGCCTCGATCGCTCCGACAGAGAGCATCGGCAGCAGGTTGAAGGCGAAGTTCGCCGCGCCAAGGTTTTCGAGCACGTTGCAGGCGAGGGTGAAGGGCAGGCCCTGGCCACCATATTCGGCGCTGCCCGCGATCGCGTTCCAGTCCTGCTCGACATAGGCCTGATAGGCCTCCTCGAACCCGTCGGGCAGCCGAACCACGCCGTTCTCCAGCTTGGCGCCTTCCAGATCGCCCTTGCGGTTGAGGGGTGCCCACTCGCCTGCCGCGAACTGGCCCACGCCTTCGACGATCGCCTCGACGAGGTCGGGCTCGGCGGCGGCGAAGTGTTCATGCTCGGCCAGTTCGGCGATGCCGGCATTGGCACGAATGGCGAGCAGCTGGTCTTGCGTGGCGGGCTTGTAGGGGGTCACTTGGCTCACATCCTCTTGGAATTCCTACGCCCCGGATATATCGCGCGGCGATGGACCGCAAATACGTTACGGAACGGCTAGCGCCCGACTCGACCGGAATCGCACGCACTGCGCAGATCCTGCGCGACGGCGGTCTGGTCGCGGTGCCGACCGAGACGGTCTACGGCCTGGCGGCGCGCGCGGATAGTGAAGACGCGGTCTCGCGGATCTTCGCAGCCAAGGGACGACCGAGTTTCAATCCGCTGATCGTCCATGTGAGCGATGCGCAGCATGCTGAGGCACTGGTCACAATGGAGCCGCGTGCCCTTGCGCTCGCCGCCCGCTTCTGGCCCGGACCGCTGACGCTGGTGCTGCCCCGGCACGGGAATGCTGCCGTGGCGTCATCGATCCATGCAGGCCTGCCCACGCTCGCAGTGCGGTGCCCGGCGCACCCGGTGATGCGGGCAGTGCTGGACGAGCTTGCCATTCCGGTGGCCGCACCCTCGGCCAATGCGAGCGAAACCGTCAGCCCGACCACGGCAGAGCATGTCCTCGCGACGCTGGATGGCAGGATCGACGCCGTGCTCGACGCGGGCGCGAGCGAGCGCGGGCTCGAGTCCACCATCGTCGCATTGCGTGCGGACGGGGGCTGGTCCGTTCTCCGGGAGGGGCCGATCGGACGCGAGATGCTCGAAGATATGCTTGGTGGCGAGGCGTCGAATGGGCGTGGGATCGAAGCCCCGGGCCAGATGCGGCGGCATTATGCGCCGGGAAAGCCGTTGCGCCTGAACGCCCGGAAGGCCGAAGCAGGGGAATTTCTGATAGGTTTCGGCGCAGTCGAAGGCGACGTCACGCTGTCAGCAATCGGTGACGTCAACGAAGCTGCGTCACGCCTCTACGCGTGCCTCCATCTGGCAGCCGCTTCCGACAAGCCGCGAATCGCGGTGGCTCCGGTTCCCGAAGACGCAGTAGGCCGCGCAATCAACGACCGGCTGCGGCGTGCTGCTGCGCCTCGCGGGGGCAATCAGCGCTCCGGTTCGTAGGGCACCGTCGGCAAGAGCCGCTGGATTTCCTCGTAAGTCTCGCGCGCCTCCTCGCACGCGCGGCGGTCGCCGTCCTCGCAATCCTCGCGCAGGTCGCGATAGCGGCGCTCCAGCTTCCCGAGCCGTTCCTCGCGCTTGCGCAGCTCGCGCCCGCGCTTTTCGTCCGCCTCGCTCTGGCTGGTCGTCGCCAGGTCAACCGCCTTGCTGCCCGCCTTTACCGGCAGCGTGGCGACATCCCAGGCGGTCTTGGCGAGACACCCCTGCAGGGTGAGGGCGGCTAGCAGGGCGAGCGGAATGATCGGTTTCATACCGCCAGCTTATGCCCTGCGCCGCCCCGGCACAAACGCCTATTCGGCGTCCTCGGCTGCCGCACCGCTTGCCGCGGTGCGCTTGCGGCATTTCAGCTCGCCCGAGCCCATCGAACTGACCGAGCAGCTGGCATTGCCCAGCACCTCGACCGTGCCCGAGCCCATGATGCTCGCCTCGACGTCGCCATCCGAGGCGAAGGCGGCATCGCCCGATCCCGCGATCGCAACCTCGGCGCTGTCCACCTTGACGTCGCGCATATCCAGATCACCCGACCCGGCAATCGAGAGATCGAGCGTCTTGGCCGCACCCGCTGCCTTGAGCGAGCCCGAACCCGCGACATTCACCTCCAGCGCGTCCGCATCGATCCGGCCGACCTTCGATTCGCCCGATCCGGCGATCGAGATCTCCGCCTCACCGCCCTTGCCAAGCCGATCGACGGTCATCGTACCCGATCCGGCCATGGACATGCGGGTCGGGGTGGGCATGGTCACGCGGATGGTCGCGACTCCGTTTTGACGCCAGTTGCCCTCGCGCCCGATTCCCAGAGAATCGTCGTCGAGATCGAAGCGCAGATCCTCGGTCACGCTCGAATCGCCTTCGACGTCGATGGTCAGCGTGTCGCCCGAGGTGACGATCACCCGGTCGGGGCCGGCCAATGAAATGCCGGTGGGGGTTGCGCCTTCGTAGTCGAGCTCGGCAAGCGGCACGCCGTCGCTGCTCGAGCTGATGTTGAAATCGGTGTTGCATGCCGAGAGCATGGTGGCTGCGGCGGCAACGGCTAGGCCTGGCCAGAACTTCATGACGATCTCCCTGTCGATGACTGTGTTAGCGATCTAATACAGGATGCGATGGGCGCAAAGCAAGAGGGCCGCCCCTTTCGGGACGGCCCTCTGTCGGACTGCGTTGGCAGCCGGTCGATCAGGCTTCTTCGGTATTCTCGTAATATTGCGGCGCGTGTTCGCGCAGCACCGAGAGGATCTTCTCGAGCGCGGCAGGCTCGTCGGTCTTCTCCATCGCGGCCAGTTCGCGGGCGAGGCGGCTGGAGGCGGCTTCGAAGATCTGCCGTTCGGAATAGCTCTGTTCGGGCTGGTCGTCGGGGCGGAACAGGTCGCGGGTCACTTCGGCGATCGACACGAGGTCGCCCGAGTTGATCTTCGCTTCGTATTCCTGCGCGCGGCGGCTCCACATGGTCCGCTTGACCTTGGGCTTGCCCTTGAGCGTTTCCATCGCTTCCTTGAGCGTCTTGTCGCTGGAAAGCTTGCGCATGCCGATCGCTTCGACCTTGTTGACCGGTACGCGCAGCGTCATCCGCTCTTTCTCGAAGCGCAGCACGTAAAGCTCGAGCTGCATTCCCGCGATCTCTTCGCTCTGCAGTTCGACCACACGGCCGACGCCGTGCTTGGGGTATACGACGTAATCGCCGACATCGAAGGCCAGTGCCTTGGCTGCCATGAAATTTCCTTTCATCCGAAGACAGGGTGTGCATCGGACGCAAGAAAAGACCGGCCGCCTGCAAGAGGCGAAGGTCCATTCGCGTCGTGATGCTGGGGGAACCTGCCTTTCAACTTCCATAGGCCGTCGCGACCGTGGATCGCGGCGGGAGTGCCTATATAGCAGGTTCTTGCGAATATTGCGAGTCGATGAAACAAATGCCGCAAGTCATGTCTGCTCCGCGCGTGCCTGGACGAATTCGCCGCCCAGCAGCAACACGAAGGCGCTGAGGTAGAACCACGTCAGCAGGATCACCACCGCGCCGAGCGAGCCATAGGTGGCGTTGTAGTTCGCGAAATTGGCGACGTAGCTGCCAAACAGCGCAGTCGCCCCAACCCACACCAGAGCGAACAGCGCAGCGCCGGGCAAGACCGCGCTCCACGGCGGATCGGGCCGGTTGGGCGCGAAGCGATAAAGAAATCCTGCGCCAAGCATCCCGGCGATGAACATCAGCGCGAAGCTTGCCACCGGTGCCGCCGCACCGGGCAGCGCCGCAGCGAGCGAAATGGCCGTGCCCGCCAGCGCCAGGGCGAACACTGCACCCAGCGTGACGACGAGTGCAATCGCGTTACTCTTCAGAAAGCCGCGATCCTCCTCGACATTGAAGACCACGTTGAGTCCGCCAATGATCGAGCGGGCAGCGTTGCGCGCGCCGAACAGCGCGATGGCAAAGGCGATAGCGAGCCCGAGTCCCTTCGCATTATCCTTCGCTTCGGTCACCGATTGCAGCTGGTCGCCGATGAGCGATGCGGCACTGGGTGGCAGTCCGCGACCGAGCGCGTCGATATCGCGCGCGACAGCATCGGGTGTTGCGACGAGGCCGTACAGTAGCACACACACCGCCAGCAGGGGCACCATCGCGAGAAAGGCGTAGTAGGACACGCCGGCCGCAACGAGTCCGGCATTGTCTTCCGACGCGCCGCGCCAGGTCCGCTTCAGCAGGTCGAGCATTCGATTCCCCCGTGTACCCCGAGACGACGCAGCTGGGTGCTGTCGGTTCCAATCGTCGTGAACCAACGGGATCGACACACAGGCCTGCCCGCCATACGCTGACGACATGTTTACCCTCGCTCTGACGCTCATGCAGCCCGCCGCCGTCAATACGCCGCTGCAGGAATCGGCGAGCGTGGTGGGGGAGAAGGCGTATAGCGCTGAAACGCTTGGCATCCTTGATACTATCGACCCTGCAGACCCCGACACCGCCATCGCGGCTCTGGAAGCGCTGGGGGAAGCAGGCGATGCCTCCGCGGTGGAGGCATTGGGCGAACTGTTCGGCGCGGGCGCGCGGGGTATTCGTCGCGACCCCGCACGGGCGTGTGATTATTTCGAACAGGTCCCCGCAGAGCGAGCCGATGCGCAGCACAATATCGCAACCTGTTACTACGACGGTGTGGGGCGCCCGCGGGATCATGCCAAGGCGCGGGTCCATTACGCGCGCGCGATTGCAGCCGGCTTCACGCAGTCGCAATGCGCGCTGGGAAACATGCTGATCAAGGGCGAGGGGGGCGCGCCGGACGTCGAGCGCGGACTGGCGCTGTGCAGGCAGGCTGCCACTGCAGGAAACGCCCATGCGCAGACCGATCTGGGCGGCTATCTGCTCATGGGCCAATATACCAAGCGCGATCCGGTTGCGGCGCGATACTGGCTCGAAAAGGCGGGCGCGCAAGATCAGGCCAACGCCAGTTATCTGCTGGGCCAGATTTATCAAAAGGGCGATGGCGTCGACCGTGATCTCGCCAAAGCGCAATCATGGTTCGAGCGCGCCCATGCCCATGGCCGCGCGGACGCGGCATTCCGGGTTTTTCAAACGCTCTTCCAGCGCGGCTACGTCAGCGACGGGGAGCGGGCGAGCGTCGATCCTGGATTGCTGCAAGACGCCGTTGAATGGGCGCGAGTCGCTGCCGAAGCGGACCCCGATGCAGAGTACCGCAAGCTTGCGGGGGAGGCTTCGGACGCAGTCCAGCGCATCCTGGCCTCCGTGAAGGCCGCCGATTGACGAGAATGAAATGCGCGCGGTCGCAAGCGACCGGCTGCGTCAGTCGCCTTCGCCGGGTTCCGGGTTGAAGAACTTTTCGAACTTGCCCTCTTCGCCCTTGTGCTCGTCGGCGTCTTCGGGCGGGTCCTTCTTCTGGGTGATGTTGGGCCACTCGTTCGAGAACTTGGTGTTGAGCTCCAGCCACTTCTCGAGGTTGTCCTCGGTATCGGGCAGAATCGCCTCGGCCGGGCACTCGGGCTCGCACACACCGCAATCGATGCATTCGCTGGGGTTGATCACCAGCATGTTTTCGCCCTCGTAGAAGCAGTCCACCGGGCAGACTTCGACGCAATCGGTGTACTTGCACTTGATGCAGGCGTCGGTGACGACATAGGTCATGGGGCGTTATCCTTGCGCGCCGTTTGAATCTCGCGCTGCTGCTAGTGGGTCGGTGCCCGCGCGGTCAAGCAGGCTGTAACATTCACGCGCTTCTGCTGGTGGTCCGCGACGCTTGGGCAGGGCCTCGATTCGGATGACCAGCACCCCGGATGTGCGCGGAATGGTAAGGACATCGCCCACCGCAATCTCGCGCGAAACCCGTTCTACGCGGGTGCCATTTACCCTCAGATGCCCGCCTTCGACCAGCCGCCGTGCCGCGCTGCGCGCGCGCACGAAGCGCAACCGGCACAGCGCGAGGTCGAGCCGCATCAGGCCCCGCGCATCAGGAAAGCATGTCCTTCAGCGCGGCGAAGGCGTTCTCCGGACGGGGCTCGCGCGGTTTGGCAGGTGCGTTCTGCCCGCCCTGCCGGGGGCCACGGCCCTTGCCCGCCTGCTTCCCTCCAGGCTTGCCGCGCCCCTTGTGCTGGTGGGCTTTGCCGCCGGGGCGGTGCTGCTGATGGCGATCGTCCCCGCCTTTGCGAGAGGGCAGCCAGCGCCACCGGTCGGGCAGGGCCGGGCCGAATGCGCCTTCCGCGAGCGGTTTGCCATCGATCATGCGGAACCCTGCCGCACCCAGCAGCCGCTTGATGCTGTCCGGAGTCAGCCCGGTCGACACCGCGAGCGAGAGGTCGAGCACGAAGGGCGCGCCACGGCCCTTCTTGCCGTCGCCCTTTCCGGCTCTGGTCTCGTGTGCCTGCTTGAACAGCTTTTCCGCAATATCGACGCGGACCAGCTGTTCGCCAGCCGGACGATATCCTGCGGGAAGCGGTTTGGTTGCAGGGATGACAGAGCGCATCGCCTCGTCGATCGGGCGCTCATCTATCCCGGCCTGCTTCATCGCGAGGCGTGGGGCAGGTTTGAGCAGCGAGGGCGCAAATATGTCGAGCGCGCCGAAGGTCACACCGACCCTGCGCAGGAACGGACGCGCTTCTTTGGGCAGGTTCTCGATCCCCGCCTGCTCGCGCGTGGCGATGCCGTGCCCGTCGAGAAGATTGAGAAGCAGCGCCCGTGCCCACGAGGTCGCATCCTCGCTCTTCGAGGCGAGCTGGAGCTTGCGTAAAGGTTCGAGCGGGGCGAGCCATTCGGTCACCTTCGCTTCGATGGCCGCGAGAAAGGCCTCGCGCGCGCCGTCAGGCAGGCGGTCCAGCTCTCGCGCAGGCTTCAACCGGGGCTCTGCCGGGTCGACCGGGTGTTCCAGCCGGGCGATCTCCTGCCCGGCCCACATCACCCGGCCATTTTCCAGCGTCACGCCTTCAAGCTTGTTCTCGCGCAGTCGCTCGGCCTGGGTGGCGAGGATGCGGGGAAGCGCCTTTTCGCCTGCCGACAGCAGCATCTTGCGGTCGCCGACCGCCGCCTGCGGATCGATCGCGAAGCGGAACCCTTCCAGCTTGCCGATCGGCTGGTCCTCGACCAGCAAGGTGCCGTCATCCTCCAGCGAAATGGGGAGCAGCGCAGGGTCGTTTCCAAGATGCTTCATTAAAACGGAGGTCCTTCGATTCACGAATCGCTCGGTCAGGCGCATGTGCAATGCGTCCGACAGGCGTGCTTCGACCGCGCGGGCCCGCGCTGCCATTTCGTCGCGCGCGAGCACCCAGTCGGGCCGCTGGCAGATATAGGCCCAGGAACGGATCGCGGCTATCCGCCCCTGCAACACGGCAATATCGCCGCGCACGGTATCGAGTTCGGCGATCCGGGCGGCGACGAAGTCCGCGCCGATATAGCCTTCGCGCAGATCCTGCCAGAGCCGGGTGACGAAGCGCGCATGAGTCTCCACGCCCGAGGCGCGGAAATCGGGCAGCGAGCAGACCTCCCAGAACCGCCGGACATTGGCAGGGCCGCGAATCATGCGCGCGAAGGGCTGGTCGGCGAGCTTGCGCAGAACCGCCAGGTCGATCGCTTCGGGGGCGGGTGCAAGCTCTCGTTCGTCGGGCCGAGCGCACAGGTCTTCGATCAGCACGGACAGCGAATCGAAGCGCGGCTCCGCCTCGCGCCAGTAGAGTTTGGTCAGCGGCTGGAAGCGGTGTTCCTCGATCGCGTAGATCTCTTCGTCGGTGAATTCGGCGTCGTGGCCGCCGGTGCCCGTCAACGTGCCGAAGCTGCCGTCGCGATGGTGGCGACCCGCGCGCCCGGCGATCTGCGCCATCTCCGCCGGAGTCAGCCGCCGTCGCTTGACCCCGTCGAACTTGGCGAGACTGGCGAAGGCGACATGGGTGACGTCAAGATTGAGTCCCATCCCGATGGCATCGGTCGCGACGATGTAGTCGACCTCGCCATTCTGGAACAATTCGACCTGGCGATTACGCGTCTCCGGGCTCAGCGCGCCCATCACCACCGCCGCTCCGCCGCGATGACGCCTCAGCATTTCCGCGATGGCGTAGACTTGGTCGGACGAGAAGGCGACCACCGCGCTGCGCTTGGGCAGGCGGGAGAGCTTTTTCACGCCCCCATGGGTGAGCGTCGAAAAGCGCGGCCGCTCGATTAGTTCAGCATGCGGAATCAGTGATTTGATGACCGGCGCTGCGGTGGAGGAGCCCAGCAGCATGGTCTCCTCACGACCGCGTGCATTGAGCAGCCGGTCGGTGAAGACGTGACCCCGCTCCCGGTCGGCGGCCAGCTGGACCTCGTCGAGCGCGACGAAGGCATGTCCTCCGCCATCGTGCGGCATCGCCTCTGCCGTGCACAGGAAATAGCGAGCATCGGGCGGCTCGATCCGCTCCTCGCCCGTGATCAGCGCAACCGCCTTCTCCCCCTTGATCGCGACCACGCGGTCGTACACCTCGCGCGCAAGCAGGCGGAGCGGGAAGCCGATCGCCCCGCTCGAATGGCCGCACATCCGCTCGATCGCGAGGTGCGTCTTGCCGGTATTGGTGGGGCCGAGGACGGCCTTGATCGCGGGGGCGGACATACCTCCCAATGTGGCAAGGTCGGCAGGCACCCGCAAGCGAACGCGGTTCGCCGCGCATCAGCCTCCGGTCGTCGACCAGCCGGGCAAGCACTATAGCGTGATTAAACACGGATTAAGTTTGCCGTGGCACATAATCCTCTCACCCGATATGCGCCGCCCGGTCATGAAAAGACAGGTCCGGGCGGCAGCACCAGACTATCGGAGACGGGATCTGACCAACGCCGAACAGCAGGTGACAGGGGAGCAAGCGCCCGCACCTGCGGATGACGACATTGCCGCGATCAGGGACAGGGCAGCAGCCGAGTCGACCAAGGCCAGCGTGCGCATGGAGCGTGCGGTGAAGGCTTCGCGCGCGTGGTTTTCGGCGCAGGCGCAGCGGATCGAGCGGGCCGACCTGGCCCCCGATCTCGCCCAGAACATCGGCAGCCTGCGCTGGTTTCGCGGGGCGGCCACCTTCCTTTCGCTATCCGCTGTCGCACTGGCTTTCTGGCCCGACTTTGCTCCGCTGGAGGCCGCACCGGCAGTCCGGCTGGACGAGCAGGCGCGCGACGAATTTCGCAGCCAGACCATTCAACCGCTCGCGCTGGGCGGCGATACCGGCACGCGGATGGCGGCGACCGCGCTGGTCCGCCCGCTTGCCGATGCGCCCGAGCGGCCGCAGCTGGAGGCGACTGCGACCTTCGGGCGGGGTGACGATCTTGCGCGGATGCTCGCGCGGCAGGGTGTCGGCAAGGCCGACGCGGCGCGCGCTGCCGAACTGGTCGCGCAGGCGATCGCGCTCGACGAGATCGAGCCCGGCACCCAGATCGATGTGACGTTGGGCCGCCGCGCAGCGCCCAAAGCGCCCCGTCCGCTTGATGAAGTGCGCTTCCGCGCGCGCTTCGACCTTGCGCTGGCCGTCGCGCGTGGGGACGACGGCAATCTCTCGCTGATCCGCGAGCCGATCGAAGTGGACGAGACGCCGCTGCGCGTACGCGGCACCGTGGGCGGCAGCCTCTACCGCTCGGCCCGTGCGGTCGGCGCACCGGCGAGCGCCATCCAGTCCTACCTGAAGGCGCTCGGTGATTACGAGGATCTCGACCAGGCGCTGCAGCCGGGCGACACCTTCGACATGATCGTCTCCTACCGCCGCGCTGCGACCGGTGAACGCCAGGCAGGTCGGCTGCTTTACGCCGGCGTCGAGCGTGACGGGAAAGACAAGATCCAGCTGATGCGCTGGGGCAAGGACGACCAGTTCTTCGAAGCCTCTGGCGTGGGCGAGCAGCGATCCGGCCTGCTTGCCCCGGTACCGGGGCCGATCGGCTCCCGCTATGGCATGCGTCGCCACCCGATCCTGCGGTACAAGCGGATGCACGCGGGCGTCGACTATCGTGCCCGCTACGGCACGCCGATCGTCGCTCCGACCGATGGCCGGGTGACCAGCGCGGGTCGGATGGGCGGCTGCGGGAACGCGGTGAAGCTGTCCCACGAGGGCGGCCTCGGAACCAAGTTCTGCCACATGAGCCGGATCGCGGTGTCGCGCGGGCAGTATGTGAAGCGCGGCCAGATCATCGGCTATGTCGGATCGACCGGCCTCTCAACCGGGCCGCATCTCCATTACGAGATGTACCGTGGCGGCCGCCATATCGATCCGCTGAGCGTACGCTACGTCACCCGCGCGCAGTTGAGCGGGGCCGAGCTGCAGCGCTTCCGCTCCACGCTGGAGGCGCTCAAGACGGTCGATGCCGGGGTCGCGCTGGAAGAGATGCACCCGACCAAGCCGGTTGCGGAAGAGCCGCTGCGCGAGATCGACCGGATTGCGCTGGTCGCGCACCACCGCCGCGGCGGCTAACGCCCCTTGCGGGGGGCGCGGCCATGCGCCACACCTCGCCGCCATGGCTGCTGCATTTCCCTCGACCCGCCTTCGTCGCACCCGCACCCGCGACTGGAGCCGCCGGCTTCACCGTGAGACCACGCTTTCCCCTGCCGACCTGATCTGGCCACTTTTCGTGATCGACGGGGAGGGGCAGGAGCAACCCGTTGCCAGCCTGCCCGGTGTCAGCCGCTGGTCGGTCGATCTGCTGGTGGACCGCGTGGGCGAGGCGATCGACCTCGGCATCCCGTGCGTCGCGCTGTTTCCGAACACGCCCGCGCGGCTTCGCAGCGAAACCGCGGAAGAGGCCTGGAACCCTGATAACCTGCTCTGCCGCGCGGTCCGCGCCATTCGTGAGCGCTACGGCGATGCGATCGGCGTGATCTGCGATGTCGCGCTCGACCCCTATACCAGCCATGGGCAGGATGGCTTGCTGGACCAGCATAACT
Source organism: Citromicrobium bathyomarinum (assembly GCF_021021475.1). GTDB lineage: Bacteria > Pseudomonadota > Alphaproteobacteria > Sphingomonadales > Sphingomonadaceae > Alteriqipengyuania > Alteriqipengyuania bathyomarina. Next base: position 1,523,206 of record NZ_JAINWL010000001.1, read on the forward strand.
ATGTCGCCAACGACGCGACGATAGAAGCGCTGGTGAAACAGTCGCTCAATCAGGCTGCGGCGGGTGCCGACGTGATCGCCCCGTCGGATATGATGGACGGGCGCGTTGGCGCGATCCGGCAGGCGCTGGAAGAAGCCGGGCACACCAATGTCCAGATCATGAGCTATGCGGCCAAGTTCGCGTCCGCCTTCTACGGCCCGTTTCGCGATGCGGTGGGCACGGGCGGCAGGCTGAAGGGCGACAAGCGCACCTACCAGCTCGATCCGGGCAACAGCGACGAGGCGATGCGCGAAATCGCGCTCGACATTGCCGAGGGTGCGGACAGCGTAATGGTCAAGCCCGGGCTCGCCTATCTCGACATCATCCGGATGGCGCGCGACCGGTTCGATGTGCCGATCTTCGCCTATCAGGTGAGCGGCGAATATGCGCTGATCGAGGCGGGTGTCGCGGCCGGCATCGGTGAGCGGGAGGCGTTGGTGATGGAGAAGCTGATCGCGTTCAAACGTGCGGGGTGTGCAGGCATACTGACCTATCATGCGCCGCTCGCAGCTCGCGTCCTCGCTGGCTGAGCATCCGTGGGCGAATTCCGGCACGAAACCGACCGGCTGATCCTGCGCGACTGGCGCGAGGAGGATTGGCCGCGCTTCTGGGAGGGGACCAACACGCCCGCAGTCATGCGCTGGCTGGGCGGCGTGTGCGATGCGGACAAGCGGGCCGGGGCGCAGGATCGCCTGCTGGGCTATCAGCGCGATCACGGCCACACCTTCTGGGTGCTCGAGCGCAAGGCGGATGGCGCGATCCTTGGCTTTTGCGGGCTCAAGCGGTGCAACCAGGCGGGTGGGCCGCTGGGCATGATGGAGGTCGGCTGGCGGCTGCGCGAGGATGCGTGGGGTCAGGGCTATGCCAGGGAGGCGGCCACCGCATCGCTCAACCTCGCGTTCGAGCGTTACGGGGCCGATGAGGTCGTCGCGCTGACCGTGGCGCGCAACATCGCGAGCTGGGGTCTGATGAAGCGGCTGGGCATGCAGCGGCGCGAGGATCTCGATTTCGCCAATGCCGATTTCGACCCGGAAGAGCCGACGATCATCGTGTATTCGATCACCCAGCGCGAATGGCGGTTAGCGCGTGGCTGAGTGGATCCTCGAGACCGAGCGGCTGCGGCTACGCCGGATAGAGCCGGGCGATGCACAGCTGCAGTTCGGCCTGCTCAACACCCCGGCGGTCATGCACCATCTGGGTGGGCCGCTTTCTCTGGAGGCGATCGAGCAGAAGCACCGCACATCGATGGACCTTCACGATCGCGAGGGTTTCAGCTTCCTGTTCCTGATCGAGCGCGACACCGGCGAGTTCGTGGGCCACTGCGGCCTCAAGCGGGTCGATGCCGAGGGTGCGCGCAACCCCGGAGACTTCGAAATCGGCTGGCTGATCCGCGAGGATCGCTGGCGGCGCGGCTATGCCATCGAAGCTGTCCGCGCGGTGCTGCGCTGGGCCTTCGTCGACCACCATGCACCGCATGTCGTCGCGCTGACATCGCGCGCCAACGAGCCAAGCTGGCGGCTGATGGAGCGGCTGGGGATGGAGCGGCGCGAAGACCTCGACTTCGACGACCCGCGCTTCCCGCCCGAGGACAACCCGACCATCCTCTATTCGCTTAGCCGGGAGGCATGGGCCGCGAGCAAGCCGAACGTCGCATGAAGGCACCTGCGCGCCCTCTCTTCGTCGCGACGATCCTGCTCGGCAGCTTCCTGCTGTTCCTCGTCCAGCCGCTGGTCGCCCGGCTTGCTCTGCCGCAGCTGGGCGGTGCGCCGGCCGTGTGGAACAGCGCAATGCTGGTCTATCAGGCGCTGCTGCTGGGCGGTTATGCCTACGCCCACGCGATCTCCCGGCTGGCGATCCGGCGGCAGGCGCTGATCCACTTGGCGCTGATGATGGTGGCGCTGGTGTTCCTGCCCATCGCGCTGGCCGATGTGCCGCGGCCGAGCGGGTACGAGGTGTTCTGGGTCCCGCTGCTGCTGGTCGCCACCATCGGTGCGCCCTTCTTCGTCGTCGCCGCGCAGGCCCCGCTGATCCAGCGCTGGTATGCCGCCGAGCCTTCCGCAGGCGACCCCTATTGGCTCTATGCCGCGTCCAACATCGGCAGCTTTGCAGGCCTGCTGAGCTATCCGCTGCTGCTCGAGCCCAACCTGCCGCTGGCGGGCCAGAGCATTGCCTGGGCGGCGGGCTACGGCGTGCTGATCGTGTGCATGGCGCTGCTCGCGTGGACCCGGTGGCGCACGCCCGATGTCGCTGCGCAGGGCCCGGCGGACGGCGACGATGTCGAGCCGATCGGCTGGCGGCGGATCGCGCTGTGGCTCGCACTGTCCGCCGTGCCTTCGGGCCTGATGCTCTCGACCACCACGCATCTGACCACCGATATCGTCGCGATGCCGCTGCTGTGGGTGCTGCCGCTGGGCTTGTACCTGCTCAGCTTCGTGTTCGCCTTCAACGCTCGCAGCACGCTGGGCTTCGCGCTCGCCCGCACTGCACCCACCGTGATCCTGCTGGTCGGCGCGATGGCGATGGTGAGCCGCGGGGCGGACGGGCTCTCGATCGCGATCGCGGCGGTGCTGATGCTGTTCGTGGTCGCGACCGCGCTCCACCGGCGTCTCTATGCCACGCGCCCGGAGCCTGCCCGCCTGACCCTGTTCTACCTCGTGATGAGTGCAGGGGGCGCGCTCGGCGGGCTGTTCGCGGCTCTCATCGCGCCGCTGCTGTTCGACTGGGTGTGGGAGCATCCGCTGCTGGTGCTCGCCGCCGCTGCGCTGCTCCCGCAGACCCCGCTGGTGCCGTGGATGGACCGGCTGGGGTTGAGCGCGCGCCAGCGCAGGTTGGCACGGCTGGCGCTCGTTCTCGGGGCGGCGCTGCTCGGCTGGTGGATGACCCGGGCGATCGACGCGCAGGGGGATATGACGGTCCACCTCCTGCTGCTCGCCATCGCGCTGCTGGGCGTGCTGGCGCTGGGCAACAGATGGGCGTTCCTCGCGATCCTGCTGATCCTGATGCTCGCGCGCGGAGGCTGGACGACGCTGGGGGAAAGCGCGGCGGGCATTCGCGAACGCAGCTATTTCGGCGTCTACACCGTGCGTCAGTTCGACAATCCACCGACCCGCGTGCTGTCGCACGGGACCACGATCCACGGGCGCCAGTTCCTCGATCCCGAGCGGCGCGACCTGCCGACCAGCTATTACGGGCCGACCTCGGGCGTGGGCCTCGCCCTGTCGGCAGCGGATACGATCTATGGCGACAACGCGCAGATCGGCGTGATCGGCCTCGGCACCGGCACGCTCGCCTGTTACCGCGAGCCGGGGCAGCGCTACACCTTCTACGAGATCGACCCGATGGTGGTCGACTACTCGCGCAATGGCGTGTTCACCTACCTCAGCGACTGCGCCCCCGATGCGCAGATCCATCTGGGCGATGCGCGGCTGGAGCTGGAGGCGGAGCCTGCCCAGCAATACGACATCCTCGCGGTCGACGCGTTCAGCTCCGACGCGATCCCGCTGCATCTGCTGACGCGTGAGGCGATGCATGCCTACGGCCGCGCGCTGAAGCCCGACGGGCTGATGCTGATCCACATTTCCAACCGCTATGTAAACCTGCGACCGGTGATCGCTGCACATGCGCTGGAGAACGGCTGGATCGCGCTGATGCGCGACGATCCGGGCGATCCGGACCGGGGCATTTCGGCCAGCTACTGGGTCGCGATTGCCAGCGATGCGGTGCCGATGGCCAAGCTGCTACAATCCAGCCCGCAGACCAACTGGATCGAACTGGGCGACCCGCGCGGCCCCGCGTGGACCGACGACTTCGCGTCGATCCTGCCCTACCTCGATTGGGACACAATATTGGGAGACAGATGATGACCGACACGAGCAGCAGGCCCGGCGTGCGCCTGATCCCGATCCACGGCAAAGCGCCCCGGATTCACGAGAGCGCCTTCATTGCGCCCGGCTGCACGATCGTGGGCGACGTGACGATCGGGGCGGGCAGCTCGATCTGGTACAACTGCGTACTGCGCGCCGATGTCAGCAGCATCACGATCGGGGAGCGGACCAATGTGCAGGATGGCAGCGTGCTCCACTGCGACGGCCCTTCGCCGCAATACCCCGATGGCTGCCCGCTGGTGATCGGCGACGACGTGCTGATCGGCCACATGGCGATGGTCCACGGCTGCATCATCGAGGATCGCGGCTTCGTGGGCCTCGGCGCGATCGCGATGAACAAGGCGGTGATCGCCAGCGATGCGATGCTGGCGGCGGGCGCGATGCTGACCGAGAACAAGGTGATGGGTGCGCGCGAGCTGTGGGGCGGCCGCCCTGCGCGCAAGATGCGCGATCTCGACGATGCGGCGATTGCGGGCATGAAGCTGGGCGTGGCGCACTACGCCGAAAATGCGAAGCACCACGCGGCGGCGGTCGCTGCAGGCGAGCAGCCCTGACACACCTGACACACAGTCCAGGGGTTGAAACCCGCTCGATCGACGGGCGCGAATTGATCGCGTGTCTCGATCAGGAGCGATTGGGATGCGCACAAGAATACGGACCATGGGAAAGAACGGCCTGACCATGCCACGGCAGGGCATCTGTAGGACAGCGCGCAATCGCGCCGAATGCGATGGCGCGACCCAAGGCTGACCTCCCCGATGCCCAGGCGCTGCGCGCGCTGGTCCGCTCGGGCGAGCTGCGCGTGCGGGTGACGCCCGGCGCCCGCACCGAATCGCTCGCGATCGTCGCCGGCGGCGTGCAGGTGAAGGTCCGCGCCAAACCGCAGGACGGCGCAGCCAATACTGCGGTTGCAGAGCTGGTTGCCAAGGCGCTCGGCATCCCCAAATCGCGCTGCACGCTGTTGCGCGGCGCAACTTCGCGCGAGAAGGTGCTGGGCGTTACGCTCTAGCGGGCGCGATGCGCGTTGCCGCGAGGCACAGCGCCAGCGCCAGCCCGCCCGCGACCCATAGCGAAGCGGCACCCCATTGCATCGCGAGGACCCCGCCGCACAGCGCGCCGACCAGCAGGCTGACCCACAGCAGCGCGAAGGGCAGCGGATCGGCCTTGCGGTCTCCGGACAGGCGATCTGCAATCAACTGCCCCGTGCGCACCAGCGCGCCGGTCATGTAGGTCAGCCCCACCGGGCTTTCGCGATTGGCGCTCAGCACGGTGTTGAGCGCACCCATCGCGATCACCAGCAGGCCGAGCGAGATCTCGCGCAGCTCCGCCACCCGTGCCAACGCCGCGCAGATCAGCAGCGTGGCAACCAACCCGGTGACCACCACCTTGCGTCGTGACGCCACCCGGTCCCCCACCAGCGTGCCCGTCACCACCCCGATCACGAAGCCCGCAATCAGCAGCGCGGGCACCGCCACCCGGCTCGCCCCCTCCGCCAGATCGCGCGCGAGCAGGGTAGTGTTACCGGTCATGAAGGAGACGAAGTAGCCGTTCAGCTGGAGATAGCCGGTGACGTCGACGAAACCGGCCAGTCCGGCGACGGTATAAGCGAAGAGACGCTGCGGAGGCGTGAAGCGCTGCATGGCATTGGCGGTACACCGCGCGCGCGCAGGATTGAAGACGCGGCGGTGGTGCTGTCGTGACGTCAGTATTCGCGCCGACCTCTCTATCTCGTCAGCCGGGGTGACGAGGAAGAAGAGGTCAGTCTCTCACCAGCGCGCGCAGTGCCTCGATCCGGTCCGCCTCGTGCGGCGGCTTGTCCCAGCGGATGCGGTGGATGCGGGGGAAGCGCATGGCGAGGCCGGACTTGTGCCGCTTGCTCGCGTGGACCGAGTCGAACGCGACCTCGAACACCAGACTCCGGTCGGTCTCGCGCACGGGGCCGAAGCGGTTGACGGTGTTCTGGCGCACGTGGCGGTCGATCTTTTTCAGCTCGGCATCGGTGAAGCCCGAATAGGCCTTGCCCACCGGCAGCAGGTCCGCGCCCGCATCCGGGTCGCCGTTCCAGCAGCCGAAGGTGTAGTCGGAGTAGAAGCTGGAGCGTTTGCCTGACCCGCGCTGCGCATACATCAGCACGCAGTCGATCAGCAGCGGGTCGCGCTTCCACTTGTACCATAGCCCGGTGCGGCGGCCCGGCACGTAGGGCGAATCGCGGCGTTTGAGCATCAGCCCCTCGATCGCATCGTCGCGCGCGCCTTCGCGGATTTGTGCGAGGTGCTCGAAATCGCGTGCTTCGACGATTGCGCTGAGGTCGAAGCGTTCGGACGGCAGCCGCGCCATCAGCGCTTCGAGAACCGCGCGCCGCTCGTGCCACGGCTTGTCACGCAGGTTCTCCCCATCGAGCGAGAGGACATCGTAGACGCGCACGAAGGCGGGGCTTTCGGCCAGCATCTTCTTGCTGACGGTCTTGCGCCCCAGCCGCTGCTGGAGCGCGTTGAAGCTGGCCGCGCCGCCTGCTTCACCGCCTTGCGTGCTACCCTGCACCAGCAATTCGCCATCGAGGATCGCGGGAAAGTCGAGCGCGGGCAGCATTTCGGGGAAGGTGTGCGAAATATCGTCGCCGCCGCGCGAAAAAAGCCGCGTCTCGCCGCTACCTTCGGGGCCGGCATGGACGAGCTGCACGCGGATCCCGTCCCACTTCCATTCCGCAACATAGTCGTCGAGGCTGACCACCGTGTCTTCCAGCGGATGCGCGAGCATGAAGGGCTTGAACAGCGGGATGCCCGCCATGTCGGGCGGGTCCGCACCCTCGGCGGCCCAGGCGAACAGTTCGGGATAGGGCGGGGCGAGCCCGTGCCAGTATTCCTCCACCTCCTCCACCGGCACGTCGAACGCATCGGCAAAGGCGACCTTCGCGAGCCGCGCGGAAATGCCGATCCGCATTGCGCCGGTGGCCAGCTTGAGCAGCGCGTAGCGGCCCGACACGTCCAGCCGGTCGAGCAGCGCGGGAAGCTCTGTCAGCACGGACTTGCGCGTCATCCCCCTGAGCAGCTCCACCGTCTCGCTCACGCTCGGCGGGGAAGGCGCATCGTCGGGTTGGGGCCACAGCAGGCTCGCGGTTTCCGCCGTGTCACCCACGAAATCGCGGCTGAGCGTCCACAACACGGGATCGACCCGCTCCTTCAGCAAGGTGCGGATGGTGGAGGATTTGACCGCGGGAAAGTCCAGCCCGTCGCTCAGCGCGGCGAGCGCCCAGCCGCGGTCGGGATCGGGCGTGGCGCGCAGATATTCGCCGATCAGCCGCAGCTTCTCGTTGCGGCTGCGGGTATAGACCAGCGCGTCGATCAGGGCGGCGAATAGCTCCACTTCTCAATCCGTTCTTGCGCACGGCGCTGGGCGTGCGATGATCGGTGCCGGGCGCATCGCGCGCCCCGCCATTCCACCGGAGAGACTGCCATGAAGACCGCCCTTTTTGCCCTGCCGCTGCTGCTTGCGACCAGTGTCGCCCCCGCGATCGCGCAGGACGACCATTCCGGCCATGAAGAGGCCGCTACCGCCTACACGATCGAGACCCCGATCGAGGCGCTGATGGCGAACGAGACTACCAGGGCGATCGTGCTCGGCGAGCTTCCCGGCCTCGACGAACATCCCGCCTACGGCCAGTTCAAGGCGCTGAGCCTCAAGGCCGTGCAGCCCTTCTCGCAAGGCGTGATCACCGACGAGAAGCTGACCGCGATCTCGGCCAAGCTGGCCGAAATCAAGTAGGTTCGTCTGACATATGGCCGGTGCCCGGCTGTTGTCGGGCACCGGTCGCACTCCCCTCGCGCGCCCCGATCGCTGGCTTCCAGGGGATCCGCGCAGAGCCGCGCCGATCGCAGGCAACCGGCCCTTGCGGGTGCGGAGGTGGCAGGTCGAAGCGGCGAAAGGTCCCATGCGGCGATAACCAGGGACCGGCCCGATAGCTCCCGAGCGGGCCCGGATGCGTATCGAATGGGCGCAGTTGCGCGGCGCAAGGGGCGGTGGCACATCCTTTCGCCACGGGGGCACGCCATGAGTCGACTTGGTTCACACACCGAAGCGCACGCGACATCGCGGATCGGATGGCTTCGGGCCGCGGTCATGGGCGCAAACGACGGCATCGTGTCGACCGCCAGCCTGATCATCGGTGTCGCGTCCGCCAGTGCAAGCGCCAATGGCGTGCTGGTTGCCGGGATTTCCGCGCTCTTCGCCGGTGCAATGTCGATGGCTGCGGGCGAATATGTCTCGGTCAGTTCGCAAGCCGACACCGAAAAGGCGGATCTCGCACGCGAAGCCGCCGAGCTGGCCGATCAACCCGACCAGGAACTCGCCGAACTGACCCGGCTGTACGAGGAGCGCGGGGTGCAGCCCGAAACCGCGCTTGCCGTTGCCCAGCAGATGACCGCGTTCGATGCGCTGGGCGCGCATAGCCGCGACGAACTGGGCATTTCGCATGCGACGAAGGCGCGCCCGCTGCAGGCTGCGATCACATCCGCGCTGACCTTCACGGCCGGCGCAGCGGCACCGCTGGCGGTGGTGCCCCTTGCACCGCCGCACATGCTGGTCCCGGCGGTGGGTGTGATTTCGCTCGTCTGCCTCGCCGTGCTGGGTGCGTTGGGTGCGCGGACCGGCGGCGCCCCGATCCTGCCATCGGTGCTGCGGGTGGTCTTCTGGGGTGCGCTCGCGATGGCGATCACCGCAGGGGTGGGTAAGCTGTTCGGTGTCGCGGTGGGGTAGCAGGCGAGGCTCCGACTCTCCGCCGTCCCCGTCAATCATCCTCGTCCTCGTACCCGACCAGCGCGAGCGCGCGGGCGGGCCGCTGGTGCAGCTGGCACCAGCGCAGCAATGCCTCCTCGCGGCCATGCGTGATCCAGGTTTCCTGCGGATCGACCTCGCGGATCGTGTCGGTCAGCTCGCCCCAGTCGGCATGGTCGGAGATGATCAGCGGCAGCTCGACATTGCGCTGTCGCGCGCGCTGGCGCACCCGCATCCAGCCCGACGCCATCGCGGTGATCGGATCGGGCAGGCGGCGGCTCCACCGGTCGTTCAATGCCGAGGGCGGGCACACGACGATGTGGCCGCGCATGTCGTCCTTATCGTGATCGGAGACGAGCCGCAGCTCGCCCAGATCGACGCCGTGCTCTTCGTACAGGCGGCACATCCGCTCCATCGCCCCGTGGAGATAGATCGGGTCGGCATGCCCCGCCGCGCGCAGCTCTGCGATCACCCGCTGCGCCTTGCCCAGCGCATAGGCACCCACGAGCACGCAGGAATCGGGATGCGCCGCCAGCCGGTCGGTCAGCTTGGCCATCTCGCCTGCGATCGGCGGGTGGGTGAACACCGGCAGGCCGAAGGTCGCCTCGGTGATGAAGATGTCGCAGGGCGTCACTTCGAAGGGCGGGCAGGTCGGGTCCGGACGGCGCTTGTAATCGCCGGTGACGACGATCCGCTCGCCCGCATGTTCGAGCAATATCTGCGCGCTGCCCAGCACGTGTCCTGCGGGAATGTAGGTGACGTCGACGCCGCCCTTCAGCCGGACCGTCTCTCCGTAGCGAACCGGCTCGGCCCGGTGCGGAATCTCGCCCGCGTCGTCCTCGGCCCCGGTGCGGTAGCGCAGCTCCATGATGGCGAGCGTCTCGGGTGTCGCATAAGTGGTGCCATGCCCACCGCGCGCATGGTCCGCATGACCGTGGGTGACCAGCGCATTGTCGACCGGGCGCGAAGGATCGACCCACGCATCGGCGGGCACAACATGGATGCCGTGTGGATGCGGCTGGATCCAGGAGAAGGGAGCTGCGGGCATGCCGGAATAACCTAGGCAGGGGACGCCGCGTTCCCCAAGCGCCGCAATCCCACCCCGCTGCGACTAGCGAGCAAGCTCGCAAGTCTCGCTGCCCCTCCCTTGAGGGAGGGGTTGGGGTGGGTGTTCGACCGTTGAGGCTTAGCTCTCGCTATCCTTCGTGACCCCGCCATCGGCTTCACCCGACGCAGCCTTCTTCTTCGCCGGAGCCTTCTTGCGCTTCGCCTTGGGCGGAGCGGGCGTCAGCTCGAAGTGCGGTTTGCCGTCCTTCAGTGTCACGTTGACCTCGCCGCCGTCGGCCAGCTTGCCGAACAGCAGTTCCTCGGCGAGCGGCTGCTTGATCTTTTCTTGGATCAGGCGGCCCATCGGGCGCGCGCCGTAGAGCCGGTCGTAGCCCTTGTCGCCGAGCCATTTCTTGGCTGCGTCGTCGAACTGGATGTCGACGTTCTGTTCGGCCAGCTGGAGTTCGAGCTGGATGATGAACTTGTCGACCACCCGCGCGATGGTGTCCTTGCCGAGATAGCCGAACGGCACGATCGCATCGAGGCGGTTGCGGAATTCGGGGGTGAACATCTGCTTCACCGCCTCCTCGCTCGCATCCTCCTTGCTTACGTCGCCGAAGCCGATGCCGCTGCGCGCCATGTCCGCCGCGCCGGCATTGGTGGTCATGATCAGCACCACGTTGCGGAAATCGACCGTCTTGCCGTGATGGTCGGTCAGGCGCCCGTTATCCATCACCTGCAGCAGGATGTTGAACAGGTCGGGGTGCGCCTTCTCGATCTCGTCGAGCAGCAGCACGCTGTGCGGATTCTGGTCGACGGCATCGGTCAGCAGCCCGCCCTGGTCGTAACCGACATAGCCCGGAGGTGCGCCGATCAGGCGCGAGACGGAGTGCCGCTCCATATATTCGGACATGTCGAAGCGCTTGAGCTCGATGCCCATGATGCTGGCGAGCTGGCGCGCGACCTCGGTCTTGCCGACGCCGGTGGGGCCGGAGAACAGGAACGAGCCGATCGGCTTGTCCGGATCGCGCAGGCCTGCGCGGCTGAGCTTCATCGCGGTCGAGAGTTTCTTGACCGCCGCGTCCTGCCCGAAGACGACCTGCTTCAAATCGCGTTCGAGGTTTTCGAGCGCGGCCTTGTCGTCCTTGCTCACCGATTTGGGCGGGATGCGCGCCATCGTCGCGATGACCTGTTCGATCTCGCGCGCGGTGATCTTCTTCTTGCGGCGGCTGGGCGGGACCAGCATCTGCATCGCGCCGACCTCGTCGACCACGTCGATCGCCTTGTCGGGCAGCTTGCGGTCGTTGATGTAGCGCGCGCTCAGCTCCACCGCGGTCTTCAGAGCATCGGCGGTGTAGGTCACCTTGTGATGCTGCTCGAACGCGGACTTGAGGCCCTTGAGAATCTTGACCGTATCCTCGATCGTCGGCTCGTTGACGTCGATCTTCTGGAACCGGCGCAGCAGCGCGCGATCCTTTTCGAAGTGGTTGCGGAATTCCTTGTACGTGGTCGACCCGATGCAGCGGATCGCGCCGCTGGACAGCGCGGGCTTGAGCAGGTTCGAGGCATCCATCGCCCCGCCTGAGGTCGCACCCGCACCGATTACCGTGTGGATCTCGTCGATGAAGAGAATCGCGTGCGGCATCTTTTCCAGTTCGGAGACGACCTGCTTCAGCCGTTCCTCGAAATCGCCGCGATAGCGCGTGCCCGCGAGCAATGCTCCCATGTCGAGCGAATAGATCACCGCCTCGTTCAGCACCTCGGGCACGTCGCCCTCGATGATCTTGCGCGCCAGACCTTCGGCAATCGCGGTCTTCCCGACGCCGGGGTCGCCGACATAGAGTGGGTTGTTCTTGCTCCGACGGCACAGGATCTGGATCGTCCGGTCGACTTCGGGGCCACGCCCGATCAGCGGGTCGATCTTGCCACCCTGCGCCTTGGTGTTGAGGTTGACCGTGAACTGGTCGAGCGCGGTTTCCTTCTTGTTGCCCTTGGCCTCTTCCTTCTCCTCGGCCTCGGCCTCGTCGGCACCGCGCGGCGAGCGCGGCTCGATCGCCTGGCCGCCCTTGCCGATGCCGTGGCTGATGAAGCTGACCGCATCGAGCCGGCTCATATCCTGCTGCTGGAGGAAATAGACCGCGTATGAATCGCGTTCGGAGAACAGCGCGACCAGCACGTTGGCACCGGTCACGGTATCCTTGCCCGAAGACTGGACGTGCAGGATCGCGCGCTGGACCACGCGCTGGAAACCGGCGGTCGGCTGCGGTTCGCCCGATTCCTCGGCTTTGAGGGACTGGTATTCCTGGTCGAGATAGGTGCGCACCACGTCGGCCAGCTCGGCGAGGTCGACCCCGCACGCGCCCATCACTTCGGCTGCATCCTCGTCCGCGATCAGCGCGAGCAGCAGGTGTTCGAGCGTGGCGTATTCGTGACGTCGCTCCCGCGCGCCATCGAGCGCGGCGTGGAGGGTCTTTTCGAGATTCTGGGCGAAGCTAGGCATGATGCTCCTGCGGGGTATGGCAGCGCGAAGCTGGGCTGCGGAATGTCACCGAAAATCTGCGCAAGGGGTTTAGCGCAAGGTGAACAGGTTGCCTGAGATATTGGATGCCGCCGGTGCCATGTGAAGGGCGCGGCACGCTCAATTCTCGTTTTTCTTGGCAAACAGCGCCTCGGCGGCACTGCGCTGCTGCGAATAGCGCGTTCGGTGCTGTTCGACCCGCGCGATTTCCAGCTGCAGCATGCGGATACGCTCGTCGAGTTCGAACTGCGACAGGCGCGTCAGATCCTCCGCAGCCAGCTGGCTGGCCGCATCGCTGGCAGGGCGGGGGCCGACGTCTTCTTCCATGACCGTGCCACCTTCCTCCCAGCGTCGCTTGCTGTCAATGCACGCTGAAGCTAGGTGGCGGGCTCGCGACAGACCTGTTGACCGCGATTTTGGGGGGAAATCGATGCCAGCCGTACCCGACACCATGCAAGCGATCGGCTTTGCCGAGCCCGGCGGACCCGAGGTGCTCAGGCTGGAGCAGGACGTGCCGGTGCCCCAGCCCGGGCCGGGCGAGATCCTGCTGAAGGTCGCCTATGCGGGGGTCAACCGTCCCGACTGCATCCAGCGTGCGGGCAATTACCCCGCCCCGCCGGGTGCTTCGCCGATCCTCGGGCTGGAAGCTGCGGGCGAGATCGTCGCGGTGGGCGAGGGCGTCGATCCGGCGCGGCTGGGCGAGCATGTCTGCGCGCTGACGCCGGGCGGTGCCTATGCGCAATATTGCGCAGTGCCCGCCGGCCACACGCTGCCGGTGCCCGACGCGATCACCCTGGCGGAGGCGGCGGCGCTGCCCGAAACCCTGTTCACCGTGTGGCACAATGTCTTCCAGCGCGGAATGGCGCGCGACGGGGAGACGTTGCTGGTCCATGGCGGCACCAGCGGGATCGGCACAATGGCGATCATGCTGGGCAAGGCGTTCGGCCTGAAGGTGATCGTGACCGCGGGCAGCGAGGAAAAGTGCGAGGCCGCGCGGCGTGTGGGTGCCGATCATGCGATCGATTACAAGACCACCGATTTCGTTGAGGCGGTCGGCAATATCACCGGCGGCGAGGGGGTCGATCTGGTGCTCGACATGGTCTCTGGCGACTATGTCGCGCGCAATCTCAAGTGTCTCAAGCCAGGCGGGCGGCACGTGACGATCGCGGTGCTCGGCGGAATGAAGGCCGAGATCAACATGGCGCTGGTCATGTCCAAGCGGCTGGTGCTGACCGGATCGACTTTGCGCCCCCGCTCCGACGCGTTCAAGGCCGCGCTGGGCAGCGAGATCGCGCGCGAGGCGTGGTCGCTGGTCGAAGAGGGCGCGGTGCGCCCGGTGATGGACGAGATTTTCCCGCTGGCCGAAGCGGCCGCGGCACACACGCGGATGGAGGCGGGCGATCACATCGGCAAGATCGTGCTCGCGGTAGACGAAGAACTCTAGGCACGTTCAAAGTCGCCGACTTCATGGCGATATGACGGACAAGGCTGTGGAAATTAGCGGTACTGTAACCGTTCTGTGAGTCGCCTGTAACAATAGCGGTCTACCCCACGCCCAATATACCGCACGGAATACGAGATATTCTTTGCGGGCTTTTGGACGACGAACCTCCCTTCAGAGGGACAACAGGGGCCGCCCACCGCCATGTTCGACCAGACCACGCCCGACGGCTTGCCCAAAGAATTCGCCGCCTTCGCGGGCGGCGCAGGCAACGTCTCCGCCTTTCCCTCGATCGAGCCATCGGTGCCCGAGCCCCAAGACGGCAAGCGCCGCCGTTTCCGCACAATCTGGATCAGCGACGTGCATCTGGGCACCAAGGGCTGCAATGCGGAGATGCTGATCGATTTCCTCGACAGCACCGATTCCGAAACAATGTATCTGGTCGGCGATATCATCGACGGCTGGCGGCTGAAGAAGAAGTTCTACTGGCCCGCCGCGCATAACGACATCGTCTGGCGGATCCTCAAGCGGTCCAAGCGCGGCACGCGGATCGTCTATATTCCGGGCAACCACGACGAGGTCGTGCGGCCGTTTTGCGGGATGAACTTCGGCGATGTCGAAATCCGCCGCGCCGCGTTCCACACCACCGCCGACGGGCGCCGGCTGATGGTTCTGCATGGCGACGAATTCGATACCGTGATGCTCACCCACAGGTGGCTCGCATTCGTGGGCGATACCGCCTACCATCTGATGATGGCGCTGAATCAATGGGTCAACAAGGCCCGCACGGCGCTGGGGATGCCCTACTGGTCGCTGTCGAAGGCGGCCAAGCACAAGGTGAAGAATGCGGTCGAGTTCATCTCGAAATACGAGGAAATCGTGGCCCGCGCCGCCGGAGAGCGCGGGGTCGACGGGGTCGTGTGCGGCCATATCCACACCGCAGAGCACCGCATGTTCGCCCATCACGGGCGCGAGATCGAATACTGGAACGACGGCGACTGGGTCGAAGGGTGCAATGCGCTGGTCGAGCATTTCGACGGGCGGATGGAAATCCTCCACTGGCCGGACGAGATCGCGAAACGCGAAATCGCGCCACCCGCGCATGACGGTGCGGCGGACGACGTGCGGGCGGTCGCCTGATGCTGCTGGTCGAACCGGGGGGCTTGGCTGAGTTGGCCGAACTGCCGCCCAAGTCGATCGCGATCGTCACCGACGCGTGGTATCCGCAGATGAACGGCGTGGTCCGCACGCTGACCACCACCTGCGACATCCTGCGCGCGCACGGGCACCAGGTGGATATGATCACGCCCGATCAGTATCCCTCGCTGCCCTGCCCGACCTATCCCGAAATCCGCCTTGCGCTGACCCTGCCCGGCACCGTGGGCCGGCGGCTGTCGGACCTGCACCCCGATGCGGTGCATATCGCCACCGAAGGCCCGCTGGGGCTGGCCGCGCGGCGATATTGCATGGCCAAGGCGGTGCCGTTCACCACCGCCTATCACACGCAGTTTCCCGACTATATCGCGCGGCGCACCTCGCTGCCCTCGGATGCGTTCTGGCCCTATATCCGCTGGTTCCACCGCCCCGCGCAGCGGGTGATGGTGGCGACCGAGAGCATCCGCGAGGAACTGCGCGCGCAGGGCCTCACCCGGCTGCATCACTGGGGCCGCGGGGTCGATCTGGAGGCCTTCCATCCCGATGTCGGCCCCTGCGAGGATTACGAGGGGCTGGTCCGCCCGATCCAGCTGTATGTCGGCCGGGTCGCGGTCGAGAAGAACATCGAGGCGTTCCTGCGCACCACAAGGCCGGGCACCAAGGTGGTGGTCGGCGACGGGCCGGCCCGCGCCGATCTGGAGGCCCGCTATCCCGAGGCGGTGTTCCTTGGCAAACGCAGCGGAGACGCGCTCGCCCGCTGCTATGCCAATGCCGACGTGTTCGTGTTCCCCAGCAAGACCGATACCTTCGGGCTGGTCATGATCGAGGCACTGGCCTGCGGCACGCCGGTTGCCGCCTTCCCCGTGCCGGGCCCGCGCGACGTGCTGAGCGAGGAAGCGGGCGCGATGCGCGACGATCTCGACGATGCGATCGCCAATGCGCTGCTGCGCGACCGGCAGACCTGCGCCCAGTACGGCGCGCAGTTCAGCTGGGAAAAGGCGACCCTGCAGTTCGTCGCCGGGCTGGAAGAGTTCGATGGAGAAACCCTCACTCCCTGAGCGAGTCCCTGAAATGCCGATCTTCCTTGCCCAAAGGCGGCGCGATCCTTACAATGGCGCTTACGAGGCCGCTCCTGCATGGGGCGGCCCTTTCATTTTCAGGGCTCCGCCAACCGATCGGGGCCGAGCAGTTCAGGATGACCGTCATGGCCGACCAACCCACTCCGCTGATGCCGCACGCGACCGCCACCTGGCTGGTCGACAATACCGGCCTGAGCTTCGAGCAGATCGCCGAATTCTGCGGGCTGCACATCCTCGAAGTGCAGGCGATGGCAGACGATCTGGCGGGTAGCAAATATACCGGGCGCGACCCTGTCTATGCCGGCGAGCTGACCCAGGAAGAGATCGAGCGCGGTCAGGCAGACAGCACCTACAGCCTCAAGATGCAGAAGGCTCCGGCGGAAGTGACCCGGACCAAGGGCCCGCGCTATACCCCCGTGTCCAAGCGGCAGGACAAGCCGGACGGCATCGCCTGGATTCTGCGCAACCACCCAGAGGTGACCGACGCGCAGATCTCCAAGCTGATCGGGACCACCCGCAACACGATCGGTGCGATCCGCGAACGCAGCCACTGGAACATCCAGAACATCCAGCCGAAAGACCCGGTGACGCTGGGCCTTTGCTCGCAGCGCGAGCTCGACGCGGTGGTCAAGGCTGCGGCGAAGAAGGCCGGGCTGGAAAACGCCGTCTCCGACCCCGCGGTCGAAGCCAGCGACAAGGCGCGTCTGATCGAGGAACTGCGCCGCGAACGCGACGATAACGAGAAGGCCGCCGCCGAAGCCGCGCAGGAAGCCGAAGCCGCCGCATGGCTGCAGGCCAAGCGCGCGAGCGAGGAAGAGCAGCTGAGCGGCATGCCGATCGGCACCGCAAGCGAAGCGCCCGCCGAGCCGGAAGCCGAAGCGGCCCCCGCTGAAACCCCGGCTGATACCGAGGATGCCGAGGAGCAGACGGAAGAATAATCCGCCTGCGCTCAAGCAAATACTTGCCGAGCCGCGCGCGCGTCTGCATCATGCTTACATGGATGTAAGCAGCAGCAATTATCACCACCCGCGCCCGTGGGACACGCCCATCAAATCGACCACCATGCCCGCGCTGCTGGCGCGGGCGGTGGCGGCGCACCCTGACCGCACGCTGATCGATTTCCTCGGCCGCAGGCTCAGCTATCAGGCAATGCATGCCGAGGCGCGGCGCTTTGCCGCTGGACTGCAGGCGGCGGGGATCGGGCGCGGCGACCGGGTCGGGCTGTTCCTGCCCAACGTGCCCATCTACCTCTCCGCCTATTACGGCGCGATGCTGGCGGGCGCGACGGTGGTCAATTTCTCGCCGCTCTATTCGGTCGACGAGCTTTCGCATCAGGTGGAGGATTCGGGCACCCGGCTGCTGGTCACGGTCGACGCGAACGCGCTTTACGGCACCGCGCAGGCGGTGCTCGAAGGCTCTTCGCTGGAAACGCTGGTGGTGGGCGAACTCGCCGGCATGCTGCCGACGCTCAAGGCGCTGGGCCTCAAGCTGTTCAAACGTAGCGCGATCGCCAAGCCCGCCTATGGGAAGAGCATCGTGCGCTGGGACGCAATGCTGCCGCGCAGCGAGCCGACCCCGCTCGACATCACGCCCGACGAAATCGCGCTGCTGCAATATACCGGCGGCACCACGGGCCGGCCCAAGGGCGCGATGCTGAGCCACGGCAACCTTGCTGCCAATGCCCAGCAGGTCGATGCGATCGACCCGTTCGAGCGTGACGAGCCGGACATCATCATGGGCGCGCTGCCGCTGTTCCATGTCTTTGCGAACACCTGTGTGCTCAACCGCAGCATCGTGCGCGGGGCAACCATCGCGATGGTGCCGCGGTTCGAAGCGGGCGACGTACTCAAGACGCTCAGTCGCGCAAAAGTGACCGGATTCCCCGGCGTGCCGACCATGTTTCAGGCGCTGCTCGACCATCCCAAGGCGGCGACGACCGACTTCTCCTCGCTCAGAATCAGCATTTCGGGCGGCGCGCCGCTGGCCGATCCGCTGCGCGACAAGTTCGAGACGCTCTCCGGCGTGCGGCTGGTCGAAGGTTATGGCCTGACCGAGAGTTCTGGCGTGGTTTCGACCAATCCCTACCTCGCCACGCGCAAGACGGGCACCATCGGTCAGCCGATTCCGGGCACGAGACTGCTGTTGCTCGACAAGGAGGACGAAACGCAGCTCGCCCCCGAGGGCGAGCCGGGCGAGCTGGCGATCAACGGCCCGCAGATCATGCAGGGTTACTGGAACCTGCCCGAAGCCGACGCCGAGGTGTTCATCGAGCATCAGGGCCGCAAGTGGCTGCGTACCGGCGATGTCGCGCGGATCGATGCGGACGGCTTCATCGAGATCGTCGACCGGATCAAGGACATGATCGCGGTCGGCGGGTTCAAGGTCTTCCCCAGCCAGGTGGAGGACGTGCTCCAGACCCATCCCGCCATTCGCGACGTGCTGGTGATCGGGGTGCCCGACGATTACCACGGTGAGGTTCCGCGCGCCTACGCCACGCTGCAACCCGATCAGGAAGCCCCCACCGCCGAGGCGCTGCGCGACTGGCTCAACACCCGCGTGGGCAAGCACGAGCGGGTCGACCAGGTGGTGATTCGCAAGGAACTGCCGGTGACGATGGTCGGCAAGCTCGACCGAAAGGCGCTGCGGGCCGAAGTGCTTGGCTGATCACGCGGCCTCGTTGCGAGGATACAGCGCATGAAAAAGGGGGCCGTCACGCGATCCGCGTCGGCCCCCTTTTTTCGTAAGATCGGCGATCAGTAGTAGTTGGCGCTCGCGCTGGCACTCTTCTCGTCCGAGCTGTCGTCCGAGGAGAAGGGCGAAATGCCCAGATCGGCGGTGGTCGAACCGCCCGCCGAAGAGGTGCTTTCGCTGCTGCTCTCGCTCTGGGCGCTCGACTGGCTCGAAGACGCACTGGCGGAACCGGCCTCGCGCGGGGCGAAACGGCCCTGGACCGAGGCACCCTGTTCCACCGTCAGCGCTTCGTAATGGACATCGCCGTTGATCGTCGCGCTGCGCAGGATCACCAGCTCACGCGCGTGGATCGATCCGTCGACCCGCCCGGCAAGGCGCGCGCTTTCCGCCTTCACTTCGCCGGCGATCTGGCTGGCCTCGCCCTGCACCAGCGAGGCGCAGTCGATATCGCCTTCGACCGTGCCGTCGATATGCAGTTCGGTCGAGGCCGCGATGTTGCCGGTGATGGTGACGTCGGCGCCGAGCACCGAGAAGCTCCCCGAGGAGGACGACGACTTAGACACCGGCGTCGCCCTGGGTGTCGCTGGCCGTGCGGGTGCGCTGGGCGCCGGAGTTTCGGCGGACTTTTTTGAGAACATCGGGGGCTAACTCCAAGAATGTGCGCGGATTGACTGCTGTGCCGTTCACTCGAACCTCGAAATGCAAGTGCGGGCCGGTCGAACGACCGGTGCTACCGATTGCGCCGATAACCGTACCTGCTTCAACCCGCTGCCCGACCCGCGCCTCAAAACGCGACATGTGGGCGTAACGGGTTAAAAGACCTTGCCCGTGGCTGATTTCGACCACGTTACCATAGCCGCCCTTTCGGCCCACAAATGTCACGGTTCCCCGCGCGGTGGCGAAGATCGGCGCGCCCATCCTGGCCGGGAAGTCCAGCCCGCGGTGCATCGCGGCACGCCCGGTGAAGGGATCGCGGCGATAGCCGTAGGAGGAATTGACCGCCGCCGCCTTGGTCGGTGCGAACTGCGGTACGCCCTGCAGCGTCGCTTCGAGTGTGGCCATGCGCGACAGGCTTGCGCCGAGGCGTTCGAATCGCGGATCGATCTGCTCGTCCTTGCCGAACAGCGCTTCGAGCGGGCCGCCGCGCGCGCTGGTGTCGGCCGAGGCGAGCATCCGGTCCGGATCGAGCCCAAGTTCGCGCAGCGCCCACATCGCGCGGCGCGATCGCTGGTCGGCGTAGCGGGTCAGCCCTTCGACGAAGGCGAGCTGGCGTGATTCGATCCGCGCAAGCGAGGCCGCTTCGGGCACTGCGGCGGAGACCTTCTCGACCAGTTCGTCGGTCTCGTTGGTGCTGTCGGTGACATTGTCGTGCTTGACTGCATCGGGGGGCAGCATCTCGATCATGCCCTCGATGAAGTCCTGCCGCTTCTCCAGATCCTGCGTCACCTCGCCGATATTGGCGCGGTAGGCTTTCAGCCGCTCTTCCGAAGTGGCGACATCCGCCTCGCGCTCCAGCAGCGCGACTCGCTCCACGCTGGAGCGGTATTGCAGCACGCTCATCACGCCCATGCTGCCCACGAAGGCGACCGAGGCGGTCAGCGCCAGTGCGGCGGTGCGTTTCTGAAGTTTCGAACTGATCTTGATGAAACGGACCTGGCCTTGCGAGCGCATGAAAAACTCACGCTCCGGAAACCAGTTTTCCATCCGCTCACGCCACGTGAGCCGGTGCTGCTGTTCGTTGCTCAAGTCGACCCCTACCGTTGTCCCGGTCCCGATTCGGGGGTTAACAGTGGGGTCCGACACGGTCGAATCCCGCGCCGAGTCGTTAGGACGAATGGAACTCTACCTACGATGAACTGTTAAATACCGATGGCGTTAACCATGTTTACGCGGGAACCACTTGCTCATTCGCGGGTTCCGCTGCGCTTGACCGACCGTCCGCCTCCACCATTCCACGCGTCCACCACCGGACGCAGGAGGCGGCGCGTCGGCCTGCTCGGGGGCAGCTTCAACCCGGCGCATGGCGGCCACCGGCGAATCTCGCTGTTCGCGATGGACGCGCTCGGGCTGGACGAGGTGTGGTGGCTGGTCTCGCCCGGCAATCCGCTCAAGCCGAAAGAGGGCATGGCTCCGCTGGCCGCGCGCTATGCCTCTGCAGTGGCGCAGGCGCGCCGCGCGCCGATCCGGGTGACCGCTATCGAGCGCGAGCTGGGCACGCGCTATACGGTCGACACCATCGCAGCGTTGCAGAATCGCTTCTCTGCCCACGAATTCGTGTGGCTGATGGGGTCTGACAATCTGGTGACATTCCACAAGTGGCGGGCGTGGCGCCGGATCGTGTGGAGCGTGCCGATTGCGGTGATCGCCAGACCGGGGTATGAGATGGCAACCGTCGCCAGCCCCGCGGCGGCCATGCTGCGGCGTTTCCGGGTGGATCCGGCGCAGCTCAGGAAACGGGGCGAGTGGAGCGCACCTATTCTGGTGACATTGCGTTTTGATCCCGATGCCCGGTCCGCCACCGCGATTCGCGCTGGCGCGCCAGACTGGGCCGCCGATTATCGTGACGCTGCGCTCCGCGATCAGATTACCCATCGCCCCATCATAGATTTCAGTACCGATCCGGAGCCGGGCAGCGCATGACTCGCATATGCTCCCGGCCATTCCCATATCACTGGAATGACAGGAGTATCGACCTCGCCCATGACCAATGTGCAAGCCGCCATCATGCCCGCCACCAAAGCCCCGAGAGTTTCTGCCATGACTGAAGACAGGTCCGACGCGCTCCACGCGCTGGTGATGCAGCAGCTCGACGACGATCAGGCGCAGGACATCGTCAGCATCGACCTGGCCGGCAAGTCGAGCATGGCCGATCATATGGTGGTCGCCTCCGGCCGGTCGACCCGGCAGGTCGCCTCGATCGCGCAGAAGCTGGCCGAGAAGATCAAGCAGGACGGCTACGGCTCGGTCCGGCTCGAAGGCTTGCCCGCCGCCGACTGGGTGGTGATCGACGCGGGCGACGTGGTGATCCACCTGTTCCGCCCCGAAGTGCGCAGCTTCTACAATATCGAGCGGATGTGGTCCTTTGGCGAGAACGGCCAGATCGCTGCCGGGGGCAATGCCTGATCCGGGCTGCTGAGCGCGCATGCTTCTCCATATTGTTGCGCGCGGCAAGATCGGGCGTTCGCCTGAGGCCGAGCTGGTCGACCGCTATCTGACACGGATCGCGTGGGACACTAAACTGACCGAACTGCCCGACACCGGCGGCAAGATCCCGCCGACCAAGGATCCGCACCGCACCGTCGCGCTCGACGAGAAAGGGCGCGATCTTTCCTCCGAACAGCTCGCCGAAATCCTCGGCCAGTGGCGCGATGGCGGGATTCGCGAGACGCGTTTCCTGATCGGCGCCGCCGACGGGCATAGCGAGGCACAGCGCGAGGAAGCGGACCTGCTGCTCGCCTTCGGCAGTGCGACCTGGCCGCACCTGCTGGCGCGCGCAATGCTGGCCGAACAGCTCTACCGCGCGACGAGCATTCTTGCAGGACATCCCTATCATCGGGCAGGGTAGCACGCGTGCTACACCGCCTCGCCCTGCTTGCCGCGCCGATTGCCGCAATCGCGCTGGTCGTCGCCGCACCGCAGGTGCGTGGGCAGGGCATCGAGGCTTACGATAATGCGGACGCGGTGCGCGCCGCGATCGAGCGGGCGCAGCAGGCGTCGCAGCGCGCTGCTCAGCGCGCCCGGTCTCTCGAAGCTGCTGCGGCCGAGGCGGAGCAGGAGGCAGCGAAGGTCGCGCGCCAGTCCGCCGCGCTTGCCGCGCGAATTCAGGAAACCGAGGCGCAGATCGCGGTGGCGCAGGGCCGCCTGTCGCTGATCGCGCGCCAGCAGCGCGCGCTCGATGCACGGCTGGCCGAGCGACGCGAACCGCTGATCCGGCTGACCGGCGCGTTGCAGAACGTCTCGCGCAGGCCGCTGGTGCTGTCGGTGTTCCGCCCCGGCTCGATCCGCGACAGCATGTACCTGCGCGCGGTTCTGGAGACGACCATCCCCGAAGTGCGCGGGCGCACCGCCGCGCTGCGCGGAGAGATCGACCGCAGCCGCGCGCTGCGTGATCGGGCCGAAACCCTGCTCGCCAAGCTGGCCGAGGAAGAGGGGCACCTCGCGCTGCGCCGCAAGCAGCTGGCCGAGATCGAGACCCGCAAGCGGCTCGCCGCGCGCCGCCGGGGCGGGGAGGCCGACCGGCAGGAAGAGCGCGCGCTCGCCTTCGCCGAACAGGCGCGTGATCTGGACGGGCTGGTGGCGCGGATAGATGCCGCAGGCACATTGCGTGAGGAGCTGGCCGCGCTACCCGGCCCGGTGATGCGCCCGTCCGACCCGGGTCGTGCGCGCACGCGCGCCATACCGATGCCCGCACCGACGCGCGAGCAGGTCCGCTCGCCCGCAGGCCTGCGGCTGCCGGTCGACGGGCGCACGCTGCGCGGATTCGGATCGGTCGATGGCTCGGGCGTGCGCAGCGACGGCATCCTGCTGCGCGCAGGCGGCGGGGCGCAGGTCGTCACCCCCGCACCGGGCCGGGTCGCCTTCGCCGGGCCGTTTCGCGGCTATGGCCGGATCGTTATCGTCGAACATCCGGGCGGCTGGACCAGCCTCGTCACCGGGCTTGCGCGCACCGACGTGACCGTGGGTGAGCAGCTGGGCGAAGGCGCATCGCTGGGGGTCGCCCCGTCTGCGGGCGGTCCGATCGGGTTCGAACTGCGGCTGGGCGGGCGCCCGGCGAACCCTCTCGACCACCTGTCGAACTGAGCTTGCCCCCTCTCGGCCACGCCCCAAGTGCATCTGGCGTTAATGGCTTGCTCCCTATAAACGGGGGCGAATGTCCGGAAGGCTTGAGACTATGAAACTGCCCGTCGTCGCCCGTTCGCTCGCTCTGGTCACCGCCGTGGCGATGATTCCCATCGCCACCGCCGGCATGGCCCAGGTCGACAGCCGCGTGGCGCCCGAGTTCGCCAAGCTGTTCGCCACCTATCAGCGCATTCAGGCGAGCTATGTCGACGAGGTCGATGACGAGAAGCTGATTCGCGGCGCGATCGACGGGATGCTCGCCAGCCTCGATCCGCATTCGGCCTATCTCGACGGCAGCGATCTGGAGCGGCTCGAAACGCTGATCGACGGCAATTATTCCGGCCTCGGCCTGTCGGTCGTGATGGAAGACGGCGCGGTCAAGGTGATCAGCCCGTTCCGCGGCAGCCCCGCGGAAAAGGCCGGGATCAAGGCGGGCGACTTCATCACCCACCTCGATGGCAAGCTGATCTACGGCGGCGATCTGGACGAGGCGGTGCAGCAGATGCGCGGCCCCGCCGGCACCTCGATCAATCTGACGATCTTCCGCCCCGGCAGCGATGAGCCGATCGAAACCAGCGTGACGCGCGGCGTGATCGAGCTGGAGCCGGTCACCTACGAGGTGAAGGACGGCAAGATCGGGGTCATCACCGTCAACGAGTTCTCACGCGATGTCGGCGCGGACGTGTTTGCGGCGTGGAACGATATCCAGCGCGAGGCGGGCGGCCGGGTCAACGGCCTGGTGCTCGACCTGCGCTCCAACCCTGGCGGTTCGCTGGACGAGGCGATCGCGCTGTCGGACCTGTTCCTCGACGAGGGGCGGATCGTCTCGCAGCGCGGCCGTGCGCGGGGCGAATCGATGTCGTTCGATGCGGAAACGGTCTATCGCGGGCAGATCGCGGCAGATGTTCCGCTGATCGTGCTGATCGACGCGGGCTCCGCCTCGGCAAGCGAGATCGTCGCGGGCGCGCTGCAGGATCACCGCCGCGCGCTGATCATGGGCGAACGCAGCTTCGGCAAGGGCAGCGTGCAGTCGCTGGTCCCGCTGGGGCCGGACGCCGCGCTCAAGCTGACCACCGCGCGTTACTACACGCCGTCGGGCCATTCGGTGCAGGAAGGCGGGATCAAGCCCGACATCCGCGTGCCGCAGCTGTCCGATCCGGACATGGAGCGGCGCCGCAAGTACCAGCTGCGCGAAAGCGACCTGCGCGGTCACCTGATCAACGAGGCCGATCTGAAGGACGACGATCTGGAGAACGATATCCGCCAGGATCCGCGCTTCACCCAGACCGCCGCCGAGCTGGAAGAGCAGGGGATCGAGGATTTCCAGCTCGACTATGCGCTCAAGACGCTGCGCCGGACCACGCCCAGCTCGGTCGCGCTGCGCAAGTAGTCCGGGCGATACAGGCATGATCGACACGCCCGCCGCGCGCACCGCCCGCTGGATCGTCCTGCTCGTCCCCGCGCTGCTGCTGGGCGGGGCCTATGTCAGCCAGTACGTCTTCGGCCTGTACCCGTGCGAAATGTGCTGGTGGCAGCGTTACCCGCACTTCGCCGCGCTGGCGCTGGCGCTGCTCGCCTTCATCGCCCCTCCCCAGCGGGTCTGGATCGCCCTCGCGGCGCTGGCGATCATCGCCTCGGGCCTGATCGGGCTGTTTCATGCAGGGGTGGAATATCACTGGTGGCAGGGGATCACCGGCTGCGCGGCGATCCCCTCGTCCAGCGAAGGGGGCAACGCGCTCGACGCGATCATGAACACGCCGCTGGTGCGCTGCGACGAGGCGGCGTGGCGACTGTTCGGAATCTCGCTGGCGGGTTACAACTTTCTTATATCGAGTGCGGCGGGCATCGCCGCGATTTCGCTGCTGGCGAAGAAGGGCAAGCGCGCATGAAAGACCATATCCACCGGATGATCCGAGTCGATCAGGCAGGCGAGTTCGGCGCAACGCGCATCTATGCCGGGCAGCTGGCGGTGATGGGCGATCGCGGCCCGCATTCCGGCGAGATCGCCGCGATGGCGCGGCAGGAAGACGAACATCACGATGCCTTCAACGCTCTGATGGCCGAGCGGGGCGTGCGCCCGACCGCGCTGCACCCGTTCTGGTCCGTCGCAGGCTATGCGCTGGGCGCGGCGACCGCGCTGATCGGGCCCAAGGCTGCGATGGCCTGCACCGCCGCTGTCGAGACCGAGATCGACCTGCATTATTCCAAACAGCTCGACGAGCTGAAGGATGCCGACGAAGATCCCGAACTGCAGGGCATGATCGAACAGTTTCGCGAGGAAGAGCGTGAGCATCACGATGCCGCGATCGCTGCTGGGGCAGAGGAAACCCCCGGCTATCCGCTGCTCTCTGCCGCGATCCGGCTGGGCTGCCGCGCGGCGATCCGCCTGTCCGAGCGGGTGTGATGCGCGGGAACCGCCCCTCGCGCTCGCTCGCTTCAGTCACAGTTCAGCCATCCGGCGCGCTTATGCAGTGCGCCCACAGACCATCCCATTCCTTGCCGCAGAGGCCTGCCATGAAAATCTTCGCAACCGCCGCCATCGCCAGCCTGATCGCCCTTGGCGCAGGCGCGCCCGCCGCCGCACAGGACGAGGCCGGGGACAAGGTCAGCATGGTCATCGCCTATGGCGACGATGAGGTCGACTGCCCGGAAGATACGATCTGCGTCGTCGCGCGGATGGACGAGAGCGAACGCTTCCGCATCCCCGAAAACCTGCGCTACAGCAACGATCCGGCCAATACGGCCTGGGCCAAGCGGGTCGAGAGCTTCGAATATGTCGGCAAGTTCGGCGCGATGAGCTGCTCGCCCTCGGGCGCGGCGGGCTTCACCGGCTGCACCCAGAAGATGATCGACGCCGCTTACGAAGCGCGCGAGGGCGGGTCTGCTGCGCGGTTCAGCCAGCTGATCGCCGAGGCGCGGGCCGAGAGGCTTTCGACCATCGATGAAGATGCCGCTGCCGAGCAGGAGCGGGTCGAACAGATCGAGCGCGAATATATGGAGCGGATCGAGCGCGAGCGGGAGGCCGAAGTCGCTGCAGAGGCGCTGCCGCAACCCGCAGCGAAGCAGCCTGACGGCTCGGGCGACGAGTAAGGCGCTCGAACGGCGTTAACGCGCCGTCTCGGCTTGTTAACCGATTTTGCGTAAGCGGGCGACATGGCCCGCACGAACACCACCGCGCCGCTCAAGATTGCGATCGTCTTCGGCACCCGGCCGGAGGCGATCAAGCTCTTCCCGCTGATCCACCTGCTGCGCGAAGACCCGCGCTTTGCGCCGGTGGTCGTCTCTACCGGGCAGCACCGCGCAATGCTCGATCAGGTGCTCGATATCGCGCAGGTCGTGCCCGATCACGATCTCGCGGTGATGCGCGCGGACCAGAGCCTCGACGCGCTGACCGGACGGCTTCTGACCGGAATCGGCGAAACGCTCGATGCCGAGGTGCCCGACTGGGTGGTGGTGCAGGGCGATACCGCCAGCGCGATGTGCGGCGCGCTTGCCGCGTTCTACCGCAAGATCCCGATCTGCCATGTCGAGGCGGGCCTGCGCAGCGGCGACATCCACCATCCCTGGCCCGAAGAGGTCAACCGCAAGGTGATCGGCACGATGGCCGCGCTTCACTGCGCGCCCACGCAGACCGCCGCCGACGCGCTGCGACGCGAGAATATCGACCCCGCGAACATTCACGTCACCGGTAACACGGTGATCGACGCGCTCCACTGGGTGCTCGGCGCGATCGAGCGGAAACCCGCTCTCGCGGCGGATCTGCACACGGCGGCACAGCGCTTTGCAGGCAAGCGGATCATCGGCGTCACCACCCACCGGCGCGAGAATTTCGGCGAGGGGATGCGCGCGGTTGCCCGGGCGATCCGCGCGATCGCGGAGCGGGACGATACCGCCGTGCTGTTCCCCGTCCACCTCAACCCCAATGTCCGCGCGACCATGCATGACGAGTTGTCCGGGCTGGACAATGTCGCGCTGCTCGAGCCGCTCGACTATCCCAATTTCGCCGCCTTGATGCAGGCGAGCACGCTGATGCTGACCGACAGCGGCGGGGTGCAGGAAGAAGCGCCCGCGCTGGGCAAGCCGGTGCTGGTGATGCGCGCTACGACCGAGCGGCCCGAAGGGGTCGAGGCAGGCACAGCGAAGCTGGTCGGCACCGATCCCGAAGCGATCCAGCGTGAGGTGTTTCGCCTGCTCGACGACGAGGCTGCCTACGCCGCGATGGCGCAGGCGCACAATCCGTTCGGCGATGGCCACTCATCGCAGCGGATCGCGCAGCTGATGGCCCAGCACTGACGGCGCTCGGCGTGCCTAGTCGATCCCGTGATAGGCCTTGAACCAGCTGACGAAGCGCGGGAAGCCTTCGTCGGCGCTGGTCTGGGGCTGGAAACCATGGTCACGCACGATCGCATCGATATCTGCAAAGGTGCGCGGCACGTCGCCTTTCTGCATCGGCAGCAGCTCGACCTGGGCCTTGCGACCACACGCCGCCTCGATGATCCCGATCACCCGCATCAGTTCTTCTGACCGGTTATTGCCGATATTGTAGAGCGCGTGCGGTGCCACGCTGCCGCCCGGCTTGGTCGCTCCGTCGTCGCCCGGCGGGCCGTCGAGGCAGGCGACGATGCCGCGCACGATATCGTCCACATAGGTGAAATCGCGGCTCATCTCGCCATTGTTGAAGACCGGGATCGGTTCGCCCTTGAGGATCTTTTGCGTGAATATCCACGGCATCATGTCGGGCCGCCCCCACGGGCCGTAGACCGTGAAGAACCTGAGCCCGGTCTGCGGCAGGCGATAGAGATGGGCGTAGCTTTCGCTCATCAACTCGTCCGCCTTCTTGGTCGCGGCGTAGAGCGAGTAGGGGTGATCGACCCGGTCCTCGACCGCGAAAGGCACCTTCTCGTTCCCGCCATAGACCGAGCTCGAGCTGGCATAGACCAGGTGGTCGACGCCCCGGGTCCGTCCCAGCTCCAGCATGTTGAGATGGCCGGTGATGTTGGCATGCGCATAGGCACGCGGGTTTTCGAGCGAATAGCGCACGCCCGGCTGCGCGCCGAGATGGACGATCCGGTCGAAGCCGTGCTGGTCCAGTGCGCGCGCCAGCGCCTCATGATCGCCGAAGTCGCATTCGATGAAGCGAAACGCCTCGTCCGCCGCGGCCGCCACCCGTGCGAGCCGGTCACGCTTCAGAGAGACAGCGTAATAGGGGTTGAGATTGTCGATCCCGATCACGCGGTCGCCGCGCGCCACCAGTGCCTCGGCCAGCGCTGCACCGATGAAGCCTGCCGCTCCGGTAACCAGAATGTTCACGCAGGTCTCCTTGCTCGCGCATGCCCCTAGCACCGGGGCCGTTACCATAAATTTTACCCGCGCCATGCAAAAGCGATGCGGAAGACTAGGCCACAGGGGCACGCAGACGCATGACCAACGACACACCCACGGTTGCCGTGGTCGGGCTCGGCTATATCGGCTTGCCCACCGCTGCAATCATCGCGCGCACCGGATGCGCGGTCACCGGCGTCGATGTCTCGCCCGAAGTGGTCGAAACG
This sequence comes from Citromicrobium bathyomarinum, assembly GCF_021021475.1. Lineage (GTDB taxonomy): Bacteria > Pseudomonadota > Alphaproteobacteria > Sphingomonadales > Sphingomonadaceae > Alteriqipengyuania > Alteriqipengyuania bathyomarina. The sequence goes on from NZ_JAINWL010000001.1 coordinate 1,552,218, forward strand.
ATCAACCGCGGCGCGATCCATATCGAGGAAGTCGATCTGGACGGGCTGGTCCAGGCGGTGGTCTCGCGCGGGACGCTGTGTGCCTCTACCCAGATGCCGCGCGCCGATGTCTATGTCATCGCGGTGCCTACCCCGTTCGAGAAGGATGGCGAGCATACGCCCGATACCGGCTACGTAATGGCCGCTGCCGACGCGATCGCGCCGGTTCTGGATGCGGGCGCGCTGGTGATCTGCGAAAGCACCTGTCCGGTCGGCACGACCGATGCGGTGCGCGACCGTCTGGCCGCGCTGCGCCCCGACCTTGCGATGCCGGGGCTGGCCGCGGGCACGCCCGATATCGCGATCGCCTATTGCCCGGAGCGGGTGCTGCCGGGCCGCATTCTGGAAGAACTGGTCCATAATGATCGCTCGGTCGGCGGCGTCACGCCGCGCTGTGCACGCAAGGCGATCGCCTTCTACAAGCGCTTCGTGCGCGGGGAATGCATCGCCACGGACGCACGCTCGGCAGAGATGACCAAGCTGGTCGAAAACGCGTTTCGCGACGTCAACATCGCCTTTGCCAACGAATTGTCGATGATCGCCGACAAGCAGGGGCTGGACGTGTGGGAGGTGATCCGCCTCGCCAACCGCCACCCGCGGGTCAACGTTCTCCAGCCCGGGCCCGGTGTCGGCGGCCACTGTATCGCGGTCGACCCGTGGTTCATCGTCCACGGCGCACCCGAAGACGCCCGCGTCATCCGCACCGCGCGTGAGGTCAATGATGCCAAGATGCAGCACGTGCTGGAGCGCGCGAGTGCGCTGATCGAAGAGAACCCGCGTGTGCCGGTCGCGTGCCTTGGGCTCGCGTTCAAGGCGAATATCGACGATTTTCGGGAAAGCCCCGCGCGCTTCATCGCCGCGCGGCTGGCGCGCACATTCGGCTCGCGAATCAATATCGTGGAGCCGTTTGCGCGCGAACTGCCGATCGAATTCGGGGAAACCGGCGCGAAGCTTGTCGACATCGACACCGCGCTGGAAACCTGCGGCATCCTGATCGTGCTGGTCGACCACGACCTGTTCCGCTCGATCCCGGCGGAAGAGCGCGCCCACGCGTTGGTTTACGATACGCGCGGTATCTGGGCGGCGGATACGCCTGCACCGGGCCGGGCGACTCCGCTACGCCTGGCAAGCTGAAGATGTGAAGCGGCCGGCGTGACTCAGGTCTTGGCCTTGCCGCCCTTCTCCTCATCTTCTTTGCCGTATGAGTATCCATATTCGTAGCCGTAGGAATATCCGTAAGCGGATTTCTTGGCTTCGAACTTGGTGAGGAGG
>NZ_JAINWL010000010.1 GCF_021021475.1 Citromicrobium bathyomarinum
AGGCGGGACCAGAGATTCGGTCAAACGGTTTTTTGCGTTTTTCTGACAAAAGTTCGCAGACGTCCTCTGGCAGCCTCCTTTCGGCAGGACGACACGCCGCGTGACACCGCACAAACGGGCGTTCCGGCCTCATGCACAGGATAGCACCCGCCCCGTATCCTGTGCGCCATCCGCCTTCCAAGGAGAAGGCGATTCGGTTGGAGGCCAGTTTCAGCACGTCGCCCGCCCCATGCTGCAGGCAGACTCGATCATGGAGAAGCGCTGACGGATCAGCCCTAGCTGGTCGCGAGAGGGGAGGATTTTCTCGAGAACCAAAGCCTCTCGAATTACGAGCGAAAGCACCATTCACTCGGGCAGTAGCTGCCCAGCCCTTATGTCCTTCGGATCCGTCACTAGTGCCCCTCCCATTCCTGGGTGCGACCGTGTTCACATGAGGAGGATCAACTCTTCCTTCGCACAATCGGCCCGAGAATATGCGCGGCGGCATTCGGCGTCGGCGTCGGCGGTGTTGAGGATATGCTCGCCTGGCGTCAGCGTCTTTCTCTCCTCAGTCCGCGACATGGGCCCGCCCGCGTCGTGCCAACAGCTGTCGAAGCCTTGCGTTCGAGCCCCGCATGTCACCTCCTACAGCTCGGAGCCTTGGCCCGCCGCCAGGCCACTCTGTCACACCGCGCCCGACAGTCATCTCGCGAAGCTTGCACGAGAGGGCGATGTCGCGAAACCGAAAGCGGCAGCTCTTCGAAAAGGTCAGCGATTGCGCACAACGCGCTCGAGCCCGAGTCGGCGGAAGCAGCGGCGGGAGAGGCCTGCATGCATATCCTCTCACAGCCGACGATCGGGAGCGATCCTCGTGCACGTGATCAAGTCAGGATCAGCCTGAGGGATGTTGCGTCTCGGGGACGATGGCCGTCAGGTATTGGCACGTGTCAGCGCGAAGGAGGAACTGGGCGGCACCGACGCACACCCCCCCCTATGCGGAAGCATGGAACAGAAACTTGGAAAAGCACTCCTTGCCAGTTGCACTCGACCATCATCGACGGGACTTGCCCTGCTCTGTAAAAGTGCCGCACGCCTTGAGCGAACACGCAAATGGGGTTTCTTGCCATCTGGTTGAAGCGGACATCTCTGTGCCCGGCGCCGACAAGTGCAGTCGATACCTCTGCACGGCGAAAATCTGCCTGTTCTTTGCCTGCGAGGCCAGACGCAAAAAGCCCCGCTGTAAGCAGCGAGGCGAAATTGGATAATGATTTCAGGGCCAGGTGGTTGCGGGAGTTGGATTTGAACCAACGAC
>NZ_JAINWL010000011.1 GCF_021021475.1 Citromicrobium bathyomarinum
GCTATTTGCCAAAAGTAGAACATAAAAAGTACAGATTGTCTAGATAGCTGTGGTATCTGATTTCTGCAAAGAAAGTGGAAAATCATCTGCATCGAAATACGGATCGGTATCCCATTGCATTTCTTCGGCTAATGTTAATCTGAACACAACAGCTTCCCAATGCTGTAAAAGCCTGCTTGCCGCTGCAAATTCCTCACAAAATATCGGTAAGTCTATCCCAACCCGGTCATAGCTTTTCTGTTTGCCAAAGGCAGTCTGCCTTGAAATTCCAAAACGAAAGAGATCACCCGATGGGTCAATCGCATGATAGGCGGATAGAAGCCTCTCGATCATCGGGAGCCTTGCATCTTCCAATATTTGAAATTCTTGTTCGACCATCCACGTTTTGCAGGCCGACCATATCGCCCATAGGTTGTGAGAAGCGAGAGGTTTCCTGTCTATCGAACCATCTCTTTCAGCGACGGCTTGAAGAAAAGCCTTCAGTCGAAGTTCTAGGGTTTGACGCACGATGTGCGAGACAGGAGCGACCCAATTCCCCATCTCGGATTGGCGGTAAGAGGCGATCAAGGCTTCAGCAGCAATCTCGAAATCTAATGCTAGTTCCGCATAACTGCACTGGCCATTGTGATTTTCAACATAGCTTATGCTTTTAGCTTCATCGCCGTAGGTTTCAGATGGGCCTTGCCAAATCTCGTAGTGGAATTGAGGATCGTCTGAGTCTTTCTTCTTCATTTTTAATTCTCGAATTTTCTTGTTATGTTACCTGAACTCAGAGAATTCTCTGAGAGATTTTTATACTCCGCAATACACCACCATCGTATTGCGGCAGATGCGCGAGCTGCGGTGGCACGGGAGCGGTGATGACATCGTGCCAATTGCTTCCGAAGCGGCCCGGCAGCAGAACACGATCAGCCGGGGGGTGGAATGGGTTTGGCAACCAGAGCCCATTAAGCTCCATCAGGGCATCAAAGTGCCGCTTTTGTGAGAAGAGCGGATGAAGGTTCAGCCCAGAGATGAAGTTAATCTGGCAGTCCTCATCCATCGCCAAAATCTCGTCCGGTGTCATAAGCGGGCGCTGCATCTTG
>NZ_JAINWL010000012.1 GCF_021021475.1 Citromicrobium bathyomarinum
ATGCATCGATTGATATTGCTATTGTGTGTGCTGGTTTTGTCGGGGTGCGGTTCTCGTGAGCCGTTGGTATCGACGGACCGTATGACGGTGGTGGAGGCTGCGGATGGGCTGCCTATTCCCAATCGGGATGATCTGGTGGCGCCGGATCGTCCTGCGCTGATTGGTCCGCTGGACACGATCCGGATCGAGGTATTCAACTATCCCGAGTTCACGCGCGATGTGCAGGTGGATGCGAGCGGGCGGATTGCGCTGCCGTTTCTGGGCACGGTCGAGGCTGGCGGCAAGACCGCGGGCGAGCTGGCGATGGATGTGGAGCGGGCGCTGGATGCGCGTTACGTGCGCGATCCGGAGGTGACAGTGAACATCGTCAACTCGGTCAGCCAGGTGGTGACCGTGTCGGGCGAGGTCGAGACCCCGGGCCTGTATCC
>NZ_JAINWL010000013.1 GCF_021021475.1 Citromicrobium bathyomarinum
GTCGATCACGATCGCGGCCTGTCCAACTTCCTCGCCGGCGACGACGATATCGAGACCATGACCTTCCCGATGACCCACCTGGGGTTCACCGCGATGTCGGCCGGTCCGATCCCGCCCAACGCCGCCGAACTGCTGACCGGCAACCGGCTCGACCTGCTGATGCGCCGCCTGCTGGAAACCTACGACCATGTCGTGATCGACTCGCCGCCGGTCATGGGCCTCGCCGACGCGCCGCTCATCGCAACCCATGTCGAAGGCGTGCTCTACGTGGTCGAATCCCACAATATCCGCGCCGGCCTCGTCAAGAACGCCATCGGACGCCTGAACTCCGCCAACATCCGCATCTTCGGCGCCCTCCTCACCAAGTTCGAAGCCAAGAAATCCGC
>NZ_JAINWL010000002.1 GCF_021021475.1 Citromicrobium bathyomarinum
CAGCACACACAATAGCAATATCAATCGATGCATTATCTGCCTCTGGCGTGAATGGTCGAGTGGAAGAAATCCGGGCAGACCCGATGCGCCCCCAGACTGGCGGCGCAGATAGGCCTAAACGCTATTCCGGTAAAGTGCTCATTGGGACGGGTTCGTGTTTCGCCGCCGGGTGCCACCGCCGGACTTGCGCTTGCCTGAACCGGATTTTCCGCTGCCGGCGATGCGCTCTTCGCGCGGGTATCCGCCCGCCAGCCAGACCGCGGCGATCGCGCCCAGCGCCATGATGATCGGCGTGCGCGCGGGGTAATCGACGAAGCTGGCCGCGAACACCAGCAGCAGCATCCACGATCCCAGCACCGCCAGCCCGCGCCCGGCAATCCATGCGCGCACGCTGGCATAGGCCCACCAGCCGATCCCCACCACCAGCAGCAGTGCACCCAGTACACCGCCTTCGAGCACCACCTGCAGGAAATCATTATGTGCAAGGTTGTAATAGCGGAACTGGAGCATCGCGTCGGGCTCGGCGATGCGGAAGACCGGATCGAAAGTGCCGAAGCCGCTGCCCACGGGGGCGAAGGTGGCAGCCATCATCGACACCACCCCGGAGAGATCTTCGCGCGCATCGCCGGAGATCGATTCCGAGCCCAATCTTTCGAAGGACTCTGCCCGTCCGAGCACGACGCTTGCGACCACCAGGGCGATCAGGATCGCCGCGCCCACAAGCAGCGCGGATCGCGGAATCTTCGGCGCATTGCCGCCCGGTACGACGAAGACCGAGGCGCCCGCCACCAGTGCAAGCGCGCCAAGTGCCAGACCGGCGCGCGACCCCGTGGCGAGGATCACCAGCACCATCAGCACGATGGAGAGCCCGCCACCGCCCAGCGCGAAAGCGGGAGAGAAATGGCCCCGGCGAACGCCGCGCGCCGCGACGAAAAATACCGCGACAATCGCCATGGCGAGCATCAGCGCCTGATGGTTGCGGTTGGCGAACACCCCGCTTGCCTCGCCCGCGCTGTCGTTGATCAGCGGGTGGTCGAGGCTGATGCCGGAAAATTCCGCGAGCCCGACAAGCAGTGAGAGCACAGCCATAACAATCAGAGCCTGTACGATCCGCCACTGCGCCTTTTCGGGCAGGTAGGCAGCGAAGGCGACCGCTGCGACCGGTACTACCAGCGACATCAAGGCGTTCATCGTACCCGGAGGCGAAAGGCTGATCGGCCGCCATGGCTGTGTGCCAAGCCCGGCGACATCGGCGGCGTCCAGAAACAGGTCGCGCCCCGGCATGGCGGTCCACAATCCCGGCGGCAGGGGGATCAGCTGCACCGCGACCAGCAGCGCTGCGCCGACGAGCAGGATCAGCGGCATGCCCAGCTTGAAGTGCGTCGGCCGAGCCTTGAGCACGAAGAACACCAGCACGGCCCAGGTGCCCACGCGGGTAACCATCTGGCCCAGCGCATCGGCGCGCGATGCGCCGCCGGCCAGCCAGACGATGGCGAGCAAAACCAGCAGGCACACGAAGGCGAGGCTTTCCGGGCCGCCGCTACGTTCGAACGGAAGCCAGGATTTCAGAACATTGCGCTTCATTTTGAAATTGTTTCCGTCCGGGGTATGCGACGCGCGTCTTTAGGGAAGTTTCAATGATCAAGCGAATCATGCTGCTGGTTGCAGCCTTGGGATGTCAGGCATGCGGCCAGGAGACCATCGAGCCGTACAAGGTCGATAGCTTCGCCGGTCGTGAAATTCCAGCGGCGCAAAAGAAGGCTGCCCAGGCGCTCTCGATCGGCAACGCGTCTGCGCTGACCTATTCGGACAGCCCCTATACCCAGGCGGTGCTGTGCGATGTGGCGACCGACACCGTGCTGGGCCCCTATCGCAATTCCGCCCAGCTCGACCAGACGCAGCAGGCGGCGATGGGGCAGTTGCTCGAGCTGTTCGACAAGCGGGTGCAGACCCAGGCACGCGAAGCCCAAAAGAGCGCGAGCGAACTGGCGCAGGATCGCGAATCGCTGGCCGAGCAATTCATGCCTACCCGCCCGGCCAAGGCGAAGGTCGCGCTTGCCTGTATTCGTGAGATCGAAGGCTTCGGCGACCTCCCCGGGATCTAGCCCCGGGATCTGGCCCAGGGAAGCTAGCCGAGCGCGATATCGGGCGCGTCTTCCTGCTTCATCCCGACGACGTGGTAGCCCGCGTCGACATGGTGGACCTCGCCGGTGACGCCCGATGACAGATCGCTCAGGAAATAGAGGCCCGAGCCACCGACATCGTCGATCGTGACATTGCGGCGGAGCGGGGAGTTGAGCTCGTTCCACTTGAGGATGTACCGGAAATCGCCGATCCCGCTGGCCGCCAGCGTCTTGATCGGCCCCGCGCTGATCGCGTTCACCCGAATGTTGTCCGGCCCCAGATCATTGGCGAGATATTGCACGCTGGTTTCCAGCGCGGCCTTGGCGACGCCCATCACGTTGTAATGCGGGATGACCTTTTCCGCGCCGTAATAGGTCAGGGTCAGGATGCTGCCGCCGCTTTCTGGCATCATCGCCGCCGCACGCTTGGCCACCGCGACCAGCGAATAGGCCGAGATGTTCATGGTCATGAGGAAATTGTCGAGGCTGGTGTCGACATACTTGCCGCGCAGCTCGCTCTTGTCGGAAAAGCCGATCGCGTGGACCACGAAATCGAGGCTGTCCCAGTGGCTCTTGAGCGTCTCGAACGCGGCGTCCAGATTGTCCATGTCGCTGACATCGCACGGGAACACGATTTCCGAGCCGAGCTGCTCGGCCAGCGGGCGGACCCGCTTTTCCAGTGCCTCGCCCTGATAGGTGAAGGCCAGCTGCGCGCCCTGCGCGGCGCAGGCCTTGGCAATGCCCCAGGCGAGCGACTTGTCGTTGGCGAGCCCCATGATGAGCCCCCGCTTGCCTTCCATCAGACCGGTCATGGTTTCTCCTTTTCGTATCCCAGCGCCTCTGGCGCGATCCGCGGCTCGTGCGCGCTCATCGTCGCCAGCCGCTCTTCCTCTGGCGTCTCTGCGAGCGCCGCGTTCAATTGCGCCCCGATAACGACGCCGAGCCCGACCAGCCAGAAAAACAGCAGCGTGATGATGATTCCGGCGAGCGAACCATAGGTGAGGTTGTAGCTGAAAAAGCTCCGCAGCACCTGCGGCAGCGCGACCGTCACGCCGACCCACCACAAGGTGACCGCCAGCGCGCCGGGCCATTTGGGGTAGCGTTTCTTGCGGTACTGACCGGGCGTCAGCACGTAGAACAGCGCGTAGAAAGAACCGAACAGGCCGAAACCGGGCACGAAGCGCGCCAGCGCGAGCTTGCCCAGCGCATCGCTGAGGGGCGGGAAATAGGCTGCAATGATTTGCTGCGCCGTGCCGATCATCACCTGCGCGATCAGCGAGAGCATCAGCACGATGACCGCCGCGATGATGATGCCGGTCGATGCAAGGCGGTAACGCCAGAAGGCCTGGGTCGCCTCGGTGCCGTAAGACCGGCGCAGCAGGTCGCGAATCGTCTCGATCAGGCTGCCCACGGTCCACAGGCCCAGCAGCCCGCCCGCCCACAGCAGCCAGCCCTGCCGCGCATCGATCACGTTGCGCGCCACGGGCTCGATCACCTCGGCCACCACCGGCGGCATCGCGAGCAGGAGGGCGTTGATGCTGGCCGCGCGCTCGCTGCTCTCGCCGAAGGCGGCGAAGATTGCCGCCCCGGTGATGAAGAAGGGAAAGATCGCGAGCATCGCGAGATAGGCGAGATTGCCCGCGTAGAGGAAGCCGTCGTTAAGCGTGCCCACCAGCACCCGGCGCGCAACCTCGTAGGAGCGGAAATACTTGTGTTCCGGTGCGCCGCGCGAGGTCCGCAGGGCCTGCGCCTCACGCCGCCGGTCCTCGGGTGTCAGCGAGTGGATCTGCCGGTTTTCAGGGTCGGGAAGCGCCTGTCTGAGGCGCGGAATGAGGCGGCCCATCGCCACCTCAGGTGCTCAGGTCCGCGCGTGGATCGCTTTTGTCGGTCCATCCCTCGAGTGCTTGCTGAAGCGGGCCGATATCCTCGGGCAGGACGATCTGGATCGTTACCAGCTGGTCGCCGCGGCCACCGGTTTTGCGCGAGAAACCCTTGCCCGACAGGCGCATGGTCGTACCGCCGCTGGTGCCCGGCTTGATCGTCAGCATGACCGGCCCGTCGACCGTGGGCACGCGGACCTTGCCGCCGCGAACCGCCTCGCTCAGCGTGATCGGCAGTTCGAGCCGGACGCGGTCGCCGTCGCGTTCGAAATGGGGGTGCTTGTCGATTTCGACCGTGACCAGCGCATCGCCCGCGCCGCCGGGCCCCTGCTCGCCCTTGCCGCGCAGCCGCATCTGGGTGCCGCTCTCGACCCCGGCGGGCAGTTTCAGGTCGATCGTCTTGCCGTCGGACAGGGTGATCCGCTGATCGATCAGCCTTGCCGCATCGACGAAGGGCACGCGCAGGCGATAGGCGATGTCCGCACCCTTGCGCGGGGGTGCGCTGCGCGAGCCGAAGCCGCCGCCTCTGGCGCTCCCGCCGCCCATCGGCCCGGTCCGGCCACCGCCGAACAGGCCTTCGAACAAGTCGCCCAGATCCACGTCTTCGCCGCCGAAGCCGCGAAAATCCTGGTTCGAATAGCCACCGCGCGGCCCTGCGCCGCTGCCGCCGAACCCTCCGCCACCGAACGGATTGGTCGGATTGCCTTCAAGGTCGATCTCGCCGCGATCGTAGCGGGCGCGCTGGTCCTTGTCGGACAGCAGATCATAGGCCTTGGTGATGTCGGAAAAGCGCTCGGCCGCCTTGGGATTATCCTTGTTGCGGTCCGGATGGAGCTGCTTGGCGAGCGTGCGATAGGCGCTCTTGATCTCCTTTTCAGACGCACTGCGCCCGATGCCGAGGATGTCGTAAGCGTCTGCCATGAGCTGCTAGCTAGAATTCGCACCGGGTCCGCGCAAGGCGCTTGGCGAGATAAGCCGGATTACGCACAGCACAATCAGGCATTTGCACGGTGGGTCTCCTCGACCAGAATGGCACTCGCGTCGGGTCGCAGCGCAAGGCCGCGCAGCCCGCGCGCAATCGTACAGCTGCCCACGGGCAGCGGCTGTTCGTCCAGCGTGACCCCTTCGGACAGCGGCAGAACCAGACACTCGCGCCCGAAACGCTCGTTGGGTAATGCGGCAGAACCGGTCAGTTTCGCGACCCGGAAAAACGGCCCGTCGATCAGTTCGCAATAGACACCGCTGGTCTCACCGGCACGGGTCAGCAGCGCGTCGTCGAACGGTTGACGCCGGACGACCCGCAGCGCCTCTTCGAGATGCAGGTCGCGCGGGCGCCCGTAATCGTACAGGCGATAGGTCACATCGCTGTTCTGCTGCACTTCCAGCAGGCTGATGCCCGGCCCGATCGCGTGGATCGTGCCGGCCGGGATCGACACGAAATCGCCCGGCCGCACTTCGAGCCGGCGGACCGCGCTCTCGATCGAGCCGTCGAGCGCGCCTGCACGCAGTTCGTCCACGCTCATCGCCCGCTCCAGCCCGACCGCGATCGTCGCGCCGGGTTGCGCATCGAGGATGTACCAGCACTCGTTCTTGCCCCGCTGGCCTGCCGGGGCCTGCGCATCGTCGGGGTGGACCTGCACCGACAGCGCGGCATCGGTGAAGATGAACTTGACCAGCAGGCTGTCGAGCTCGGGCGGCGGATCGAACCAGATCTCGCCCAGCGGCTCTTCGCCCGGATTGGTGAAAGGAGCGGGCGGCGTGTGCCGACCCCACACCTTGTGCACCAGATGGACCGGGAGCGTCCTCATGAGAGAGAGGCTCCGCCCAGCTTGCCGACATCCTGCGCCGCATCGGCGCGCATGACGAGAATTTCGTCGCCGTCGACCACCACGATCACGTCGTCCAGCCCGACCACCGATACCCGCGGCCCGTCGCTGTCGACCATCACTCTGCTGCAATCGAGCAGTTCGTGGGGCCCGCGAGAGACCCCGCCGCGCGCCTCGCGCAGCGCATCCCAGCTGCCGATATCGGACCAGCCCATCGAGACGGGCACCATCGCTGCATGGGCGGTGTTTTCCATCACTGCATAATCGATCGATTCGCTGCGGATCGTCTCGAACACCTTGGCATCGGGGCGGAACAGCGCCCCGTCCTCGGTGCCTTGTGCCACCGCAGCCTCGCACAGGGCCGCCATTTCCGGTCGGTGCCTGCGCAGCTCTTCCAGGAATACGTCGCGGCCGAAGGCGAAGATGCCGCCATTCCAGCTATAGCGACCATCGGCGAGGAACCGCTGCGCCGTAGCAAGGTCGGGCTTCTCGACGAACGCGTCGAGCCGGAAGCCGTCCGCGAGCGCCTCCCCCCGCTTGAGGTAGCCATAGCCGGTGTGGGGCTTGCTCGCCTCGATACCGAAGGCCACCAGCGAGCCCTGCTGCGCCAGCTGTGCTGCGGCGCGCGCGGCCTCGCGGAATGCGGGCGCGTCGGCAATGTAATGGTCGCTGGGGCAGACCAGCAGAACGCTGCCTTCCGGTGCGCGCAGCGCGGCCAGCGCGATAGCGGGCGCGGTGTTGCGGCCCATCGGTTCGGCGATAATCGCAAGCTCGCTGCCACCCTGTTCGCGCACCAGCGGCACATGCGGCTCGCCCGCCACCACCATCGCAGGCGCGAATTGATCGGGATCGGCCACCCGGTCGAGCGCCTGCTGGAACAGCGTCCGCTCGCCCAGCAGCGGCAGGAAGGGTTTCGGCCGGGCAGGGCGAGAGCGCGGCCAGAGGCGTGTGCCTCCGCCGCCGCACAGGATCACGGGCTTGATTAACGCCGACATGGCCGGGTGTTTACCAAGCACTCCTTACCAAATGAATGCGCCAATTGCGGCTCTGCACGGGCGGGGCTAGGGACCGGGGCATGAGCGACACCATCCATACGCCCGCCACCAGCAGCGCGCTGCCCACCGATGGCCCACTGGCGCTGTTCGACCAGTGGTATGCCGAAGCGCGCGCTAGCGAGCCCAATGATTCTAACGCGATGGCACTGGCAACCGCCACGCCGGACGGTCGCCCGTCGGTGCGGATGGTGCTGCTGAAGGACTTCGGCGAGGGCGAGTTCACCTTTTACACCAATGCGCAGAGCCGCAAGGGCGAGGAAATTCGCGCCAATGCGCATGCCGCGCTGCTGTTCCACTGGAAGGGCCTGCGCCGCCAGATCCGCATCGAAGGCCCGCTCACCCAGGTAAGCGACGCGACCGCCGACGAGTATTTCCACTCGCGCTCGCGCCCGGCGCAGCTTGGCGCGGTCGCCTCCGACCAGTCGCGCCCGCTCGCGGATCGCGAGGCCTTTGTCGCACGCTATCACGAAGCCGAGGCCCGCTTTGCGGGCGACGAAGTGGAGCGGCCCGCCCACTGGACAGGGTTCACCCTGCATGCCGAGCGGATCGAGTTCTGGCTCGACCGCGACAACCGCCTGCACGATCGCCGCGTGTTCCTGCGCGAGGGCGACGGCTGGACGAGCACGCTGCTGTTCCCATGAGGAGCGGGTCGGCCAGCGAGAGGGCAAACCTCGGCCGCGCCGCCGCCATCGCATCGATTTCGACCGCGCTGCTGCTGGTCGCGCTCAAGCTATGGGCGGTGTGGCAGACCAGTTCGGTGTCGCTGCTCGGCAGCCTGGCGGACAGCGCGCTCGATCTGGTGGCGAGCCTTGTCACCCTGCTCGGCGTCATCATCGCTGCGCGTCCGGCGAGTTCCACCCACCGTTTCGGGCATGGCAAGGCGGAGGCGCTGGCAGCGATCTTTCAGGTGATGCTGATCGCGGTGTCCGCCGCAGGCATCGCCATGCGATCCGGGCAGGCGCTGGTCGAAGGGGAGCGGGTGGCCGCCGCGCAGGAAGGCATCGTGGTCAGCGTGATCGCGATCCTTGCAACCTTCGCGCTGCTTGCCTTTCAGCGTTACGTGCTCGCGCGGACGGGCTCGCTCGCGATCCATGCCGATCATGTGCATTACCAGTCGGACCTGCTGCTCAATCTCGCGGTGATCGCGGCGCTGGTGCTCGATCGCTATCTCGGCGTGGCGTGGGCGGACCCGCTGTTCGGCCTCGCGATTGCCGCGTGGCTGCTGTGGGGCGCTTGGCGTGCGGGCTCGGAGGCGGTCGATCACCTGATGGATCGTGAATGGCCGGAGGAAAAACGCCGCCGCTTCGTCGAGGTCGCGGCGCGCCATCCGGAACTCGCCCGCCTGCACGATCTGCGCACGCGCACCAGCGGCGGAATCGATTTTGTTCAATTTCATGTGGACCTCCCCGGCGACTACACCGTTGAGAAGGCTCACGATATCATCGACCGGGTCGAACAGGAGCTGGGCCGCGAATTTCCAGAGGCCGAGCTGCTGATCCACATCGACCCTGCCGGTCATGTCGATGAGCCCGGAAACACGCTCGTCGAGCAAGACGAGTTCGCCAAGCTGGAGAGCAAACCATGACCACGCTGCCTTACTGGCACGTCGACGCCTTCGCCAACCGGCCCTTCGCCGGCAACCAGGCGGCGGTGATGCCGCTCGCCTCGTGGTTGTCGGATGCGACGCTGCAGGCGATCGGCGAGGAGAACAATTTCGCGGAAACCGCCTTCGTGGTGCGCGACACCAGCGGCGGGGCCGACTGGGAGCTGCGCTGGTTCACCCCGACCAGTGAGGTCGCGCTGTGCGGCCATGCCACGCTGGCCGCGGGGCACGTTCTGTTGGACCCGGACAACCGCTTCGGAAGCGAAAGCGGCGACAGCGATTCTGTCACCTTCCGCACCCGCAAGGCGGGCCTGCTCGAAGTGCGGCGGGTGGAATCGGGTTATGAGCTCGCGCTGCCGATCACCAAGGTGGAGGAGGGCGAGTATCCCTCTCTGCTGAATGCACTGCACGTCTCCGCGCCGTTGTTCGAATCGGTCAGCGGAGCGGAACAGACCACCATCGTGCTGCTCGAGAACGAAGCGGAGGTCCGCGCGCTGGAGCCGGACATGCGTGCGCTCGCCAAGATCGACCGGATGGTCATCTGCACCGCGCCGGGCGACGAGACCGACATCGTCAGCCGCGTGTTCGTGCCAGCCTGGGGCGTGCCGGAAGACAGCGTGACCGGATCGGCCCATGCCGCGCTGGCTCCGTTCTGGGCGCAGCGGCTGGGCCGCGACACGATGAGCGCGTTTCAGGCCTCCGCGCGTGGCGGGCATCTGCATTGCCGGATGGATGGCGAGCGGGTGTGGCTCGGCGGGCCGTGTGTCACCGTGGTCGAGGGCAAGTTCCACCTTCCCGAATAGGGCGTGCGGGCGGGGCCGCGCCCCTCGCCGCGTTACGGTGTGGGGTAGAGTTCCACCAGATCGTTGATCTGGCGCAGCAGCGCGCGGCGCTCCTCCGCGTCCGAATGGCCCAGCCGCACGATCGTCAGCTTCTGCTTGGGCGAGACCACGATGTACTGGCCCATGTGGCCGATCGCGGCGAAGATGCCTTGCGGGTTGTCGATCGGATAAAGCTGGTTCTGCGGATCGGACGCTTGCGTGTTAAGCCAGATTTGCCCGCCATAGAACGGCGCGGGCGGACTGGGTTCGAGCATGAAGTCGATCCACTGGCGCGGGACCAGCTGGGTCCCGCGATAGCTCCCATGATTGCGCAGGAATTCGCCGAACCGCGCCCAGTCGCGCAAGGTCCCGTGGATCGCGCTGCCGCCGATCAGCGTGCCCGCTGCGTCGTATTCGGGCACCATCGAGGTCATGCCCAGCGGGCCGAACAGGCGAGTGCGCAAGTATGTATCGACCGCCTTGCGCCGTTCCTCAGGGTCCTGGCTGTTCCTGGTCAGCACGTCGGCGGCGATATCGGCGAGGATCACCGTCGTGTTGCTCGAATATTCGAACTTTTCGCCCGGCTCTGCCTCCAGCGGCTGTTCCTCGGCGAACTTCGCCATATCGTCGCGCTGGTCGAGGAACAGCATGCGCACTTCGCTCGATTCGTAGGGCACCTCGCCGCCCTCTGTATGGTCGAGGCCGGAACGCATCTGGAGGAGGTCGCGCAAAGTGATCTCGGCGCGCGCATCGCCGGGGCGCTGCCATTCGGGCACCGGCGCGGGCGCATCAAGCTCCAGCGCGCCATCGGCGACCAGCATGCCGATCATCACTGCAGTCACCGTCTTGGCCATCGACCAGCTGATGAAGCGGGTGTCTGCATCATAGCCGTCGGCGTAGCGTTCGCCGACGATCTCGCCTGCGTGCATGATCAGCGCGGCGCGCGTTTCGCCGAGGCCCTGCTCATCCTCGAACAGATCGCCGAATTCCATCGCCAGCCGCTCCCGGCCCACGCCGGGATTGTCGCCGATCACCGAAAGCTCGGCCTCGGTTGCGCCCGGATCGACCTCCGTGCCGCCGCCGCATGCGGCGAGGCATAGAGCGAGGGGGAGGGCGAGACAGACGGGGGTTGCAAGCGCACGGGCGCGGGGCGAAGACATGCGCAGCAATTCGCACGAGAGAAGCCCGCTTGGCAACGACAGATACCCATTCCGCTTACACCGCCAGCCGCCAGGGCGCCCGCCGCCGCCTGTGGCCGCGCATCCTGCTGGTCGCGCTGCTGGTGCTGGCGAGCATCGCGGCGATCGCGTTCTTCGCCAATCGCACGGCGATCAACGGCTATGCCGTGACCGGCGCGGCCTACGCGGCGCGGGTTGGCTGCTCGTGCCGCTATATCGGTGGCCGCCCGATCGGCGATTGCGCGAAAGACAAGGTCGCCGGGATGGAACTGGTCCGCCTGTCCGACGATCCGGCCACGAAGAGCGTTACCGCCACGTTCCCGCTGCTTGCCAGCCAGACCGCGACGTATCGCGAAGGCTATGGCTGCGTGCTGGAGAAGTGGGAAGACTAGCGCGGGTTGGCGCGTGTCAGGCTGCGGGCCGGGTGCTGTCGATCCAGCCGCCGCCGACTGCCCGGTCGCCCGCATAGATCACCGCCGCCTGCCCCGGGGCAACGCCGTATTCGGGCGTGTCGAAGTTGATCGTGACGGGTGATCCCTCGCCCAGCGAGCCTTCCAGCGTGACCGGCACCGGCTTGGCGAGCGAGCGGACCTTGGCCGTCAGCGGCAGGTCCGGCAGCGGGCCGATCCGGTTGGTATCGACCAGCTGCGCGCTCGCGGTGGCAAGCATGGCCTTGGGCCCGACGCGCACTTCCGCGGACTTCGCATCGAGCTCGACCACGTAAAGCGGCTCCGGCTGACCGCCGATCTCGAGCCCGCGCCGCTGGCCCACCGTGAAGTGGATCACGCCCGCATGCTCGCCCAGCGTCTCGCCGGTGCGCGCGTGGACGATGGCGCCGGGCGTCGCGCCCTCTGGCCGCAACTTCTTGACGATGCCGGCATAATTGCCGTCGGGCACGAAGCAGATGTCTTGGCTGTCGGGCTTGGCTGCGTTGCGTAGACCCGCTTCCTCGGCGAGTGCGCGGACCTGCGACTTGGGCATTCCGCCCAGCGGGAAGCGCAGGAAATCGAGCTGCGGCTGGGTGGTCGCGAACAGGAAATAGCTCTGGTCGCGCCCCGCGTCTTCGGCCCGGTGTAGTTCCGATCCGCCCGCACCCATGACCCGGCGCACATAGTGCCCGGTGGCGAGGCAATCGGCATCCAGTTCGCGCGCCATGGTCAGCAGATCGGTGAACTTGGGGCCCATGTTGCAGCGGATGCACGGCACTGGCGTGCGGCCCGCGAGGTAATCGTCGGCAAACTGCTCGACCACCGATTCGCGAAACGCGCTCTCATGGTCGAAGACGTAATGCGCGATCCCCAGCCGGTCCGCCACGGCGCGCGCGTCGGCGATATCGTCGCCCGCGCAGCACGCACCCTTGCGCCCCGTCGCGGCACCATAATCGTAGAGCTGCAGGGTGATGCCGACCACGTCGGCGCCGGTCTTCGCGGCCAGCGCGGCGACCACCGAACTGTCGACCCCGCCCGACATCGCGACAACGATCCGGCACTCGGAGGCCGGGCGCGGCAGATCGAACAGGTTCGCGGCCTGATCGGCGTTGGAGAGGAAGGTGGTGTCGGTCATGGGGATACTCGCAAGCCCCGCATATAGACCCGCGGGCCCAAGAGACAAGAAATGCGCCGGTTGCGGGTGCCTGTCACGTTAACAAACGCTCGCGCCAAGCGACTGACTTATGGCTGCATTTACCCTCTCTTGACCATATTTGGGTTAGGCAGGGGGCATGTTCGAGGGAGCAGACAAGATCGCCGCGGCCAAGCCAGCGGCAGACGAGCACGGCCTCAGGCGAGTCGGGTGGTCCGAACTGGCCGCCGCGATCAGCCTTTCGCGCGCCCTGCGTACGCAGGACCCGGGCCTCCTTTCGCAGTCCGGCCCGTCCTTCGACCGAACCGAAGCAAAAGACGAACGCAGCGTTAACCTTGTGTCTTTAGCGCGCCGCAAAGCGAGCAGGGGTAGGGCTTCTTCCAGCGCCAACCCGTCCCCCGAGCGCCATCGAGAGAATCCATGATCGAGAACCAGAAAATCAAGCCCGACCAGGTTATCGGCCCGCTGGGCGAGCCGCTGACGCTGGCCGATCTGCCCAGCCCCAAGACCAAGCGCTGGGTCGTTCGCCGCAAGGCGGAGGTCGTCGCCGCAGTCAATGGCGGCCTGCTGACCATCGACGAAGTGCTGGAACGCTACGGCCTGACGCTGGAGGAGTTCGCCTCCTGGCAGCGCGCGGTCGACCGCTCGGGCATGCAGGGCCTGCGCGTCACCCGAATCCAGCACTATCGCGATCTTTACGAACGCCAGTTGAAATACTGATTTCGCCACGTTCCCGGCGGCCCGACAGGCGACAATTCGTCGCCCGTCGGGAACCTCCTGTCCCTCGCTCCCGTTGCTGACCCGTGACCCGAACGGGGTGGAATAAAAACAGGAGCTGGGACATGTTGAGTTGGATTATCGCGATTATCATCGGCGGTGTGGCGGGCTGGATTGCCTCCATGATCATGGGCCGCGATGCCTCGATGGGCATCTTCTGGAACATCATCGTCGGCCTTATCGGCTCGCTGATCGGTAACTGGGTCGGCAACGCCTTCTTCGGCGTGGGTGGCCCGATCGGCGAATTCAGCCTGACCGGCTTCATCGTCGCCATCGTCGGTGCCGTGATCCTTCTCGCGATTGCCAATCTGGTACAGCGCGGGCGCGTTCGCTAAGCTCGGCACGTCATAGAGACACCGGAAAAGGCGGTGCGGCCATCAGGTCGCACCGCCTTTTTGCTGTGCGCTGCGCGGCCCCGAACACAGCTCTCGTTCGTCAGGCTTGCTAGGCAGTTGGTAGAGGAGCCGATTGCCGGTTGCGAATAGCGGCCCTAAGGCAAGTCCGGATCGATAGATCGCCCCCGACCTGCGTCGGAGAGGCGAAGCAACCGCCAGTGCGAACGGACCGAACATGAATTATCAGCCGACGGTCGGACACGACGAAAATGAGGGCAGGATGAGCAACCCCTACACGACCACTCCAGACAGTGAATCGAAGGGTGGGCGGACACGCATTGTCATCATCCTGGCGGTCGTCGTGGTCGCGCTGCTTATTGGCGGCTGGTTCTACCTCAGCTCGACCAACGAGGCCCCGGCCCCGGTCGATGCGGGCTCCCAGGCGGCCGACATCACGGTCATGAAGCCGGGCAGGGGCGCGATCGAGGGCACCATCACCGCGACCGGCACCATCGCCGCGCGGCGTTCGCTCCCCGTCGGCGTGGTCGGCGAAGGCGGCCGGGTCGTTTCGGTCAACGTCGAACAGGGCCAGTGGGTCAATGCCGGGCAGGTGCTCGCTTCGATCGATCGCTCTGTCCAGAACCAGCAGGCGCGCGCACAGGCCGCGCAAATCCAGGTCGCCCGGGCCGACGCTGAGCTGGCCCAGAGCAATCTCGACCGTGCGCTTCAGCTGGTCGAGCGCGGGTTCGTCTCGCAAGCCGATGTCGACCGTCTGACCGCGACGCGCGATGCAGCCCGTGCACGGGTTGCGGTGGCACAGGCCCAGCTGGGCGAGCTGCGTGAGCGCAACGCGCGGCTCAACATCGTCGCGCCCGCATCGGGCCTTGTCCTGGAACGCAATATCGAGCCCGGGCAAACGGTGGGCGGCGGCACACCGTCGGTTTTCGTGATTGCCCAAGGTGGCCAGATGGAACTGCGCGCGCAGGTTGGCGAAAACGAACTGCAGAAGCTGTCTGTCGGGATCCCGGCAGAGGTCTCTCCGGTCGGATCGAACGAGACCTATACCGGCCAGATCTGGCAGATCGAGCCGACCGTCGACGCGCAGAGCCGCCAGGGAGTCGCCCGGATCGCACTGAAGTACGCACCCGGTCTGCGGCCCGGCGGCTTTGCAACCGCAACCATTCGCAGCGGCACCACGGTTGCTCCGCTGCTGCCCGAAAGCGCGGTCCTTGCCGATGACGAGGGCAGCTATGTCTACATCGTCGGCCCGGACAACACCGTCGTCCGCCGCGCGATCGAAACCGGCATGATCACCTCGCGCGGGGTCGCGATCACCGGTGGTCTGTCGGGCGACGAGCAGGTCGTGCTGCGCGCAGGCGGCTTCCTCAATCCGGGCGAGCGGGTGAACCCGGTCGCGCAGAAGGACTGAGCACGATGAACTTCCGCAACATCTCCGCCTGGTCGATCCGCAACCCGGTCATTCCGCTGGTCTTCTTTACTGCGCTATTGCTGGCGGGTCTGCTCAGCTTCAGCCGGATGGACGTGGTCAACAACCCGGAGATCGAATTCCCTGCGGTCAACGTCAATATCTCGCAGCCCGGCGCGGCGCCGACGGAGATCGAGAACCAGATAACCCAACTGGTCGAATCCGCGGTCCGCTCGATCAACGGCGTGAAAAACATCAATTCGACCGCGTCGGAAGGCAATTCCAGCACCTTCATCGAATTCGAGATCGGCACCGATCCGAATGATGCGGTGTCCGAAGTGACCAACGCGATCAATACGGTTCGCGGCTCGCTGCCCGACGGAATCCTCGAACCACGCGTTTCGAAGGAAGAGATTTCCGGAGGTTTCCTGGGGATCTACGCGGTCGAAGCCGACGACATGACGCTGGAGCAGCTCAGCTGGTTCATCGACGATGTGGTGGCCAAGCGCTTGCTCGGCGTGGAAGGCATGGCCGAGGTCAATCGCTTCGCGGGGGTCGATCGCGAAATCGAGGTGATCCTCGATCCCCAAGCCATCCAGTCCTACGGAGTCACCGCCAGCCAGTTGAACGGTGTGCTGCGGCAGAACAACCTCAATGCCGCAGGCGGTGCAGCCGAGGTTGGTGGCACGCGCCAGTCTGTGCGCGTGCTGGGCAATAGTCAGGACGCCTATGCCCTTTCGCAGCAGCAGATCCAGCTCGGCGACGGGCGCACGATCAAGCTCGCCGATGTTGCGACCGTGCGCGACGGCTATTCCGAGCAGACCTCGATCAGCAAGGTCCGCGACAAGGAAGTCGTCAACTTCGCCATGTCGCGTGCCAAGGGCGCGTCCGATGTTTCGACCTTCCATGACGCGCTTGAGGAAATCGAGAAGATCGAGGCGGAAAACCCGGGCGTCCACTTCATCCAGCTGTTCAACACGGTGAAGTATACCGAGGAACAGTACGAGAGCTCGATGGCGATGATGATCGAGGGCGCTTTGCTCGCGGTCGTGGTGGTGTTTTTCTTCCTGCGCGACTGGCGCGCGACGTTCATTTCCGCAGTTGCTATCCCGCTCTCGGCGATCCCGACCTTCTGGTTCATGGATCTGCTCGGGTTCAACCTGAACTCATTATCTTTGCTGGCGCTCGCGCTGGTGGCAGGCGTGCTGGTCGACGATGCGATCGTGGAGATCGAGAACATCGTCAGACACATGCGAATGGGCAAGGACGCCTACGAGGCGTCGATCGATGCGGCGGATGAGATCGGTCTGCCGGTGGTCGCGACCAGCTTCTGCATCGTCGCGGTCTTCCTGCCTGTCGGCCTGATGCCGGGCATTTCCGGACAGTTCTTCAAGAACTTCGGGATCACCGTGGTGGTTGCGGTGCTGATGTCGCTGGCGGTCGCCCGCATGATCACGCCTATGCTCGCGGCCTACTTCCTGAAGTCCAAGGGCCATGCCAGCCATGGTGAGGGCCCGATGATGGACCGCTACATGGGCATCCTCCACTGGACGCTCGAACGTGGCAAGATGCTCCGTCGTCGTGAAGGCATCGAACCCCCGAAAAAGCGGTTTGCCTACCTGCCGGCGCTGCTGGTGACGGCGCTGGTGCTGATTGCGGTGACCGCCGTGGCCTTCTTCGGCGTGAACGGCGCGCTGAGCGGGCTGGGTCTTGCCGAGAAGGTGGGGGGCGCGGTCGCCTCTTCACCCGAGTCCGTGGCGGGCACATTCTATAACCGGATCGTTGGGATTGTGCAGATGGCGCTGGCCGCCGCGATCGCCTTCGCCGCCGGCTGGATCGTGCTCAAGCTGCTCGGCTTGCTGAGCGCGGTGTTCGGCCCGCGCGCCCGCGAAGTGTGGCGCTATCTCGAGGCGCGCTTCTACGACCATCGCGTGTGGATGCTGATGATCGGCTATTTCGCGCTGCTTCTGACCGTGCAGCTGTTCATGAGCGTGCCCGGCCAGTTTCAGCCGAATGTCGACAGCGACAACAGCCAGGTCCAGATCGAAATGGTCCCGGGTACGACGCTGGAAGATACCGAAGCGGTCGCAGACCGGGTCGCCACGCTACTGTACGAACAGCCCGAGGTGGAGCGTGCGCTGGAGCGCGTGCGGATGGGCAGTGCGACGATCTACATCACCTTGTCGCCCGATCGTGAACGAACCTCGATCCAGTTCGAGCGGCAGCTCGCGCCCCTGCTTGCCACCATTCCCGACGCCCGCGTGCGCTTCCAGTCGCAGCAGGGCGGCGGTGGCGGGAGCGGCCGTGACATCACCGTGATGCTCGCCGGATCGAATCCCGAAGTATTGCAGGAAACGGCATCGCAGCTGGTCGAGCAGATGAAGGGGCTGAAAACCATTGTCGCCCCGCGCATCAACGCCGACCTTTCCCGACCCGAGTTGATCATCGAGCCCCGCCCCGATCTGGCCGCCGATCTCGGCGTCTCGACGATCGCGCTGAGTCAGACGATCCGGATCGCGACTCTGGGTGAGATCGAGCAGAACGCGGCGAAGTTCTCGCTGTCGGATCGCCAGATTCCGATCCGCGTGAAACTGCCCGAAGCCTCGCGCGAGAGCCTGACCACGATCGAGAACCTGCCAGTGCCGACCCTTCGCGGGGGGACCGTTCCCCTCAGCCGGGTCGCAGATATCCGGTTCGGTTCGGGGCCGACCGCTATCCAGCGCTATAACCAGAGCCGCCGCATCCTGGTCGGTGCCGACCTCGCCGAAGGCGTCGTGACGGGCGAGGCGCGCGCGCAGATCGAACAGTTGCCGGTGCTGCAGGATTTGCCTGCGGGTGTGACGCGTGATGCCGTGGGCGAGGAAGAAATCCAGAACGAGCTGATGACGAACTTCGCGATCGCGGTTCCGACCGGTGTGTTGCTGGTCTTCGCGGTGCTGGTGCTGCTCTACAAGCGTCTGATGAGCCCGCTGGTCAACATGACCAGCCTTGCGCTCGCGCCGCTGGGCGGCATCTTTCTGGTCTGGCTGGTCGGACAGCCGCAATCGATGCCCGTCTATATCGGCGTGCTGCTGTTGTTAGGGATCGTGTCAAAGAACTCGATCCTGCTGATCGACTTCGCGATCGAGGCGATGGCCCATGGTCAGGACAAGATGGATGCCATCATCGATGCGGGGCACAAGCGCGCCCAGCCGATCGTCATGACGACCTTTGCGATGACCGCCGGGATGATCCCCACTGCGCTTTCGGGCGTGCTCGGATCGGGCGATGGGGCATGGCGCGCGCCAATGGGCACCATGGTGATCGGCGGGCTGGTGGTTTCCACGCTGCTGACCCTGCTCATCGTGCCGGCTGGTTTCAGCCTTGCCGACGGGTTCGAAAAGCGGGTCGGCCCCGCCTTGCGCAAGATGCTCTCGATCAACGCCGCCTCGAAGGAAGGAGCCGCGCTCACCCCCGGTGTCGCGGCCCCATCCTCCGATTAAGCAAGCTGCTTGTATGGAGCGATCAGTGGCACAAGAAGATCTGTGCGACCCATTCGCTGTAGGTCCGGGCTTCGCGGGTGCAGATATCCGGCACGTCTTGCTGCGCCATCGCAAGAGTCGGGGTCGTCACAGCGCCGAGTACGAGAGCGCAAGCCAGGCTTTTCTTGATGATTTTCGACATCCGGTGTTTCCTTATACCAGCACGGAGATAGGTTCGTCTCCGCGTCGATGTATAAGCGAATGAGAGACAACCGGCTGATTGTAGGATCGTCTTTGGACCAAACCCGGCAGATCCGCCGCACCGCCACCGGCCTGCTTCTCGCCATGGCGGGCGTGTTCGTGGTGGCGGAGATCAACCTCGATCTACATCCGTTCTGGGGCTACCTGCACGCCTTTGCCGAAGCGGCTATGGTTGGCGGGCTGGCCGACTGGTTCGCGGTGACCGCGCTGTTCCGCCATCCGCTGGGCGTACCGATCCCCCACACCGCGATCATTCCGCGCAAGAAAGACCGGATTGCGGACACCATGGCGCAGTTCCTTCGCGCCAACTTCCTCACCCCATCGGTCGTCGCGCGGCGGATGCGGCGGACGAATGTAGCGGCGAACGCGGGCGAGTTCCTGGTCAACCGCGAAGGCGGCGAACGCTCGCGCTTCATGGGCGGCGGCGCGGAGCTGGCGGCAGAAGTGCTCGAATCGCTCGACCCCGAACGGCTTGGCCTGCGGGTGCGCGCGGGGCTCGCCAGCCAGTTGTCCAGAATTGAGCTCGCTCCGCTGCTTGGCAATCTGCTCGAAAACCTGATCGCCGACGGCCGCCATCGTCCGCTGCTCGACGGCCTGATCCGCTGGGCCGGGCTGACGTTGGAGGACAACGAGGAGGCGGTGCGCGAGATCATCCGCAGCCGCGCCAATTCGGTGCTGCGCTGGACCGGGCTCGACAGCCGTATCTCCAGCTCCGTGCTCGACGGAGTGTACCGCCTGCTGGCCGAAGTGCTGGTCGATCCCGACCACCCGATGCGCGGCAAGATCGACGCGGCTTTGATCAAACTCGCGACACAGCTCAAGACGGATCCGGAGATGCAGGCCAGGGTCGAGGCGGTGAAGATGGACCTGCTGGAAAACCCGGCGCTGGCCGACTGGTGGATGGGCGTGTGGGAACGGATGCGGCGTTCGCTGATTGCCCGCGCGCGCGATCCGAACAGCGGACTGGGCAACGACCTGCGCGAGGCTCTGCGCGAACTGGGTAAGGCCTTGCAGGACGATCCGCGCCTCCAGCGGCAGATCAACCGCTTCGCGCGACGTACGGCTGTCGGGATGACGTCACGCTATGGCGCGCAGATCGTCGCGCTGGTGTCCGACACCGTGAAGCGGTGGGACGCGGGCACGGTGACCGACCGGATCGAGAGCGCGGTGGGCCGGGACCTGCAGTTCATCCGCATCAACGGCACTCTGGTGGGCGGGCTGGTCGGCGTGACGCTGCACGCGATCACGCAGGCGTTCTGACCCGCCGCGTCGCCGGGGCGCGCAAAAAAAGCCCCGCCACAAGGGCGGGGCTCTCCTGTAACCTTAAAGGCGTTGAGCCCTCAGAGCTTTTCGGTCAGTTCCGGCACTGCCTTGAACAGGTCCGCGACCAGGCCGATGTCCGCGACCTGGAAGATCGGGGCGTCCTCGTCCTTGTTGATTGCGATGATGGTCTTGGAATCCTTCATCCCGGCAAGGTGCTGGATCGCGCCCGAGATGCCGATCGCGAAATAGGCTTCCGGCGCGACGATCTTGCCCGTCTGGCCGACCTGGTAGTCGTTGGGGACATAGCCCGCATCGACCGCCGCACGGCTCGCGCCGATCGCAGCGCCCAGCTTGTCGGCCAGCGGCGTGATGTATTCCTCGAACGTCTCCGCGTCCTTCAGCGCACGGCCGCCCGACACGACCACGCTCGCGCTGGTCAGTTCGGGGCGCTCGCTCTTGGCGAGTTCGCGGCTGACGAATTCGGAGGTGCCCGCATTGCCGGTGGTCTCGACCGTCTCGACAGTGCCGCTGCCGCCTTCGGCTTCGGCCTTGTCGAACGCGGTGCCGCGCACGGTCAGGACCAGCTTGTCCTCAGTGCTTTCGACCGTGGCGATCGCGTTGCCCGCGTAGATCGGGCGGGTGAAGGTCTTGTCGCCTTCGACGCTCATCACTTCGGAAATCTGCATCACATCGAGCAGCGCGGCGACGCGCGGCGCGATGTTCTTGCCGGTGGTGGTCGCGGGCGCGACGAAGGCGTCGTGATCGGCCATCAGCTTGGCGGCGAGCGGCGCGATATTCTCCGCCAGCATGTCCTTACAGGCGGCGTTGTCCGCAAGGTGGACCTTGCCCACGCCTGCGATCTTCGCGGCGGCATCGGCCACGCCCGCGCAGTCTGCGCCAGCGACCAGCAGGTGCACTTCGCCGAGCTTGGACGCGGCGGTGACGGCAGCCAGCGTCGCGTCCTTCACTTCTGTGTTGTCGTGTTCGACCAGAACCAGAGTTTTCATGTTCTTACCTCAATATCTCTAAGCGGGCGCAGGCCCCAATCAGGCGAT
Source organism: Citromicrobium bathyomarinum (assembly GCF_021021475.1). Taxonomy (GTDB): domain Bacteria; phylum Pseudomonadota; class Alphaproteobacteria; order Sphingomonadales; family Sphingomonadaceae; genus Alteriqipengyuania; species Alteriqipengyuania bathyomarina. Next base: position 20,646 of record NZ_JAINWL010000002.1, read on the forward strand.
CCCGAGCGCCTTGACCTTGGCGACCAGCGCATCGACATCCTCGACCTTTTCGCCAGCCTGACGGACCGGCGGCTCGGAGACCTTGAGCGTCTTGAGGCGCGGCGCGGTATCGACGCCGAAATCGGCCGGGCTCTTGGTGTCGAGCGGCTTCTTCTTGGCCTTCATGATGTTGGGCAGCGAGGCGTAGCGCGGCTCGTTCAGGCGAAGGTCGGTGGTGACGATCGCGGGCAGGGTCAGCTTGACCGTTTCGAGGCCGCCATCGATCTCGCGCTTCACGGTGATCGAATCGCCTTCGAGCGTGATCGTGTTGGCGAAGGTGCCCTGCGGCCGGTCCAGCAGTGCGGCGAGCATCTGGCCCGTCTGGTTGCTGTCGTCCGAAATCGACTGCTTGCCCAGCAGTACGAGGCCGGGCTGTTCTTCCTCGACGATCGCCTTGAGGATCTTGGCGACGGCGAGCGGCTCCAGATCTTCATCGGATTCGACAAGGATTGCACGGTCCGCACCCATGGCGAGCGCGGTACGCAGCGTTTCCTGCGCCTTTGCCGGGCCGACCGAGACCGCGACGATCTCTTCGGCATTGCCCGCTTCCTTGATCCGGATCGCTTCTTCGACCGCGATCTCGTCGAACGGGTTCATGCTCATCTTGACGTTGGCGAGGTCGACTCCGGAGCCGTCCGCCTTGACGCGGGGCTTCACGTTGTAATCGATCACCCGCTTGACGGGCACGAGTATTTTCATCGGTTGTCCTTTCGCGTGGATGGCACGGCGAGGGCTCGCCGGGCCGCGGAATGCTATATTTGTTCCAATGGCTGCGGGCGGTGTTGCGTTCCGGAAACAGCGCCGTCAAGGGCGTGTTCGGTGCGCCGCGAGAGCGTAGCGTCAGGTATGCCGCCCCCGCGCCTCCCCCGCCTATGGCCAAGCGCCTGCGAATCATCTGACAACACGACGGAACCGTCGCACCGCAGGGGGTTTGGACTATCATGGCGGATACCCCCAAGACCGTGTGCGGCATTCTCGATCGGCTGACCGATATCGGCGATCGCAACGACCGGGCGACGATTGGCGACATCGTCGAATCCTTCGGCAGCCGGTCCTATGGCCCGGTTCTGCTGGTGCCCGCGCTGATCGGCATATCGCCTGTCGGCGGGATTCCGGGCGTGCCGACCTTCCTCGCCGTCACGCTGCTGCTGATCGCGGTGCAGCTGGTGTTCGGCAAGCAGCATCTATGGCTGCCCGGCTTCCTCGAGAACCGCTCGGTCGAAGGCGAAAAGCTCGCCAACGCGGCGGAGGATATGGAGAAGGTCGGCGCGTGGCTGGACAAGATCTTCCACGGGCGGCTGGAGGTCTTCACCGGACCGACCGCGGCGCGCATCGCCGCAGCGGTGATCGCGCTGCTGTGTCTGGCAGTGCCACCGCTCGAACTGCTGCCCTTTGCAGTCGTCCTGCCGATGGCGGTAATCGCGGCATTCGGCATCGCGCTGACCGTGCGTGACGGGCTGCTGATGCTGATCGCGTTTCTGGGCAGCGGCGCGGCGTTCTACGTCGTCGTGACCAAGGTGCTGATGGGGGGAGGCGGCGGCGCGGCTAGCGGCGGGATCTTCTAGACTCTCACCCAGCAATGGAGCGCAATGAGAAACGGGGCGCGAAAGTCTCCTCCCGCGCCCCGCTTTGCTGATCGCCCCACCGAATGATGGGTCCGGGCTTACTTGGCCTTGTTGACCTCGGCCACGATCTTCTTGGCGGCATCGCCCAGATCGTCTGCGGGCACGATCGCGAGGCCCGAATTGGCGAGGATTTCCTTGCCCTTTTCGACGTTCGTGCCTTCGAGGCGAACCACCAGCGGAACCTGGATGTTCACTTCCTTGGCCGCCGCGACGATACCGTCGGCGATCACGTCGCACTTCATGATCCCGCCGAAGATGTTGACCAGGATGCCTTCGACAGCCGGGTCCTTGAGGATCAGCTTGAACGCCGCGGTCACCTTCTCCTTGTTGGCGCCGCCGCCGACATCGAGGAAGTTGGCCGGGAACGCGCCGTTGAGCTTGATGATGTCCATCGTCGCCATGGCGAGGCCGGCGCCGTTGACCATGCAGCCGATATTGCCGTCGAGCTTGATGTAAGCGAGGTCGTATTCGCTCGCTTCCACCTCGGCTTCGTCTTCCTCGGTGACGTCGCGCAGCTTTTCGACTTCCTTCTGGCGATACATCGCGTTCGAATCGAAGCTCATCTTGGTGTCGAGCACCAGCAGGTTGCCGTCTTCGGTCTCGACCAGCGGATTGATCTCGAGCATCGCGCAGTCATAGGCGAGGAAGGCTTCGTAGAGCTGCTTGGAGAGCTTCTGCGCCTGCTTGTTGAGGTCGCCTTCCAGCTTCAGCGCGAAGGCCACCGCGCGGCCGTGGTGCGGCATGAAGCCCTGCGCCGGGTCGATGGTGATGGTGGTGATCCGCTCGGGCGTTTCGTGCGCGACGGTTTCGATGTCCATCCCGCCTTCGGTCGAAGCCACGATGGCGACTTCGCCGCTTGCCCGGTCGACCAGCAGCGCGAGGTAGTATTCCTTGGCGATATCCACCCCGTCGGTGACGTAGAGGCGGTTCACTTCCTTGCCCGCATCGCCGGTCTGCACGGTGACCAGCGTGTTGCCGAGCATTTCGCGCGCGGCCTCTTCCACCTCTTCGATCGACTTGGCGAGGCGTACGCCGCCCTTGGCGTCGGGGCCCAGTTCCTTGAACTTGCCCTTGCCGCGACCACCGGCATGGATTTGCGCCTTCACGACGTAGAGCGGGCCGGGCAGCTGCTTGGCACCCGCGACGGCTTCTTCGACGTTCATCGCAGGGATGCCCTTGGGGATGGCGATTCCGTGCTCGGCAAGCAGTTCCTTGGCCTGATACTCGTGAATGTTCATGGGGCGGTGCGTCCTTCGTGGCTGACAGCGTGATATAGGTATTCGTGGGGCGCCTAAGCATGGATGCGCCCGCTTGAAAAGGGCGAGAACCGGACGCACATGCCAAGTGCCAGTTATGATCGACTATCCCCGCCTTGAAGCCATCCTGCGCGAAGCGGGACGAATCGCCATGAATCGCTGGCCCGGCGCGGGAAACAGCGTGGAAGTGTGGGACAAGGGGACCAACGATCCGGTGTGCGAAGCCGATCTGGAGGTCGACACCTTCCTCAAGCGCGAACTGGGGGCCCTGCTGCCCAGCGCGGGCTGGCTCTCCGAAGAGAGCGCCGAGAATGCGGAGCGGCTGGACGACCGGCTGGTGTGGGTGGTCGACCCGATCGATGGCACCCGCGACTTCATCCGCGGGCGCAGCGGCTGGGCGGTATCGGTCGCGCTGGTATCCTCGGGCAGATCGCTGATTGCCGCGCTCGAAGCGCCCGCGCGCGAGGAAAGCTGGCGGGCCACGGCAGGACGCGGCGCGACCCTCAACGGAGAGGCGCTCGCCACATCGCGGCGCGAACAGCTGGATGGTGCGCGGGTTCCCGCCAATGATCTGGCCAAAGACGATCGCGGCTTCACCAAGGTCGAGCAGCCCAATGGCATCGCCCTGCGCGCCGCGATGGTCGCTGCGGGACAGGCGGACCTGCTGGCCACCATGCGCTGGGGCTACGAGTGGGACATTGCCGCTGCGACCCTGATTGCGCGCGAGGCAGGCGCTTCGGTGAGCGATATTTTCGGCCAGCCGCTGGGATACAACAAGCGCGACCCGCGCAGTTTCGGGCTGCTGGTATGCGCGCCCACGCTGCGCGAACCGGCGATCGAGCATTTCGGCCCGCGGGCGCGCGAACTGCTCGCCCAGAGCAAGGCCCGATAGCGCGGGCGACAGAAAAGGGCCGACGCATCGCTGCGCCGGCCCTCCTGGTATTCGATGCCGTAGCGGCAGAAATCAGCGGCGCGCGGCGGCCACTTCTTCCTGGCTGATCGGAACGATCTTGATTTCAACGCGGCGGTTGAGCGGCTCGTTCACGTTGTCGCCGGTGCGAACGCGCAGGTACTGCGGGTCTTCACCATAGCCGCGGGTCGCGATGCGGGCGCGCGAGACACCCTGCGAGACGAGGTAATTGGCGACCGCCTGGGCGCGCTGTTCGGACAGCTGCTGGTTATAACTCGGGCTGCCGGTGGTGTCGGTGAAGCCGTACACGTCGATCAGCGAGTTGGGGTAGCGGATCATGCTCTGCGCCACGGTGTCGAGCGTGCGCTGGAAGCTCGGATTGATGTTCGCCGAGTTGGTAGCGAAGGTCACGCCGTCGGGCAGGCGCACGAGAATCGCGTCCTGATCGCCGATTTCCTCGACATCGACGCCGCTGCCGGCGGTCTGCTCGTCAAGCTCGCGAATCTGGTCGTCGAACTGGTCGCCGATCACCGCCCCGGCGGAACCGCCGATGCCGGCTCCGATGATACGGGCCGCGCCGCCGCCGATAATATCGCCCAGCAAATAGCCCAGCGTGCCGCCGACTGCCGCACCGATCGCGGTGCGCGAAACCTTCTGCTCGCCGGTATTGGGGTCGGTAACGCAGGCGGAGGTGCTCACCAGCGCCGCAATGGCTACCGACGAGAGAATAAGACGGGGGGTTTTCATGAACTTGGTATCCCTTTGTGGTTTTTTATGCGCGCCCCCTCGGGCGCAAGTGGGGGGCTTCGCGTCCCACCCACGCTAGCCGGTTCGTCAACGCCGCCCGCTTCCCGCTTGTTCCCGGCGGCCTGCACAAGCCGGTTCACGGCTGGCGTGGCGCAAGATTTGTGCTAGCGCGGCAGGCACCGTGACACCTTTCCCCTGGACAGACCTGATCATCATTGCCGGATTGATCGTGCTCAACGGCGTCTTCGCGATGTCGGAGCTGGCGATCGTTTCGGCCAAGCACACCCGCCTGCAGGCCAAGGCGGAGGGCGGCAGCGTTGCCGCGGCAACCGCGCTGGAGCTGGCGGGCGATCCAGGCAAGTTCCTCTCCACCGTGCAGATCGGGATCACCTTGGTCGGGATCATTGCCGGTGCTTACTCCGGCGCGAGCCTGGGCGGCCCGGTGGGCGAACGAATCGGCGATCCGCTGGGGCTGTCGGCCGACCGCGCGGAGCAGGTCGGCTTCATCCTGGTGATCGTGCTGACCACCTATGCCAGCCTGGTGATCGGCGAACTGGTGCCCAAGCAGCTCGCCCTGCGCTCGGCCGATCGGATCGCGATGGTCATGGCGCAGCCGATGAAATGGCTCGCGAGGATCGCCGCGCCGGTGGTGTGGGTGCTCGACTTTTCATCCGCCACGATCGTCCGCCTGTTCGGCGTGCGTCCGGGGGGGCAGAACAGCGTCACCGCCGAGGAACTGCAGATGCTGTTCGCCGAGGCGACCCGCAGCGGGGTGCTGGAGGCTGACCAGAGCGCCATCCTGAAAGGCGTGGTCAGGCTCGCGGATCGCCCTGTGCGCGAAGTGATGACCCCGCGCACCGAGCTCGACTGGATCGATGCCGATGCCGACCGGGCCGAGATCGAGGCGACGATCGGCGACACGCCGCACTCGCTGCTGCCGGTGGCGGAAGGCTCTGCCGACAAGGTTGTCGGCGTGGTGAAGGTGCGCGAAGTGCTTGCCGCGATGCTGACAGGCCAGCCGTTCAAGCTGACCGACCTGGCCAAGCGCGTGGAGGTGGTGCCCGACCAGCTCGACGCGATGGACGCGCTGCGCGTGCTGCAGCAGGCCGAAGTGGCGATGGCCATGGTCCACGACGAATACGGGCATCTCGACGGGATCGTGACCCCGATCGACCTGCTGACCGCGATCGTCGGCCAGTTCGAAAGCGACAAGGATCAGGGCGAGATACCCGAGGTGATCGAGCGCGCGGATGGATCGCTGCTGATCTCCGGCAGTCTCGACGCCGAATCGCTCGGCGACCGGCTGGCGCTGGATTATGGCGAGGATCGCGAATTCGCCACCGCCGCCGGATTTGCGCTCTCCGTGCTCAAGCATCTGCCCGAGGAGGGCGAGGTGTTCACCCATCAGGGCTGGCGATTCGAGATCGTCGATATGGACGGGCGCAAGATCGACAAGCTGCTGGTGCAGCAGAACGACTCGCCCGGTTCGGTTGCGATGGCCGATCTTGCCCAGTGACAGCCGGGGGTGACGGAACGGGCCCGCTCACGGGGCATTCGACCATCATGAGTACATCCCGCGATATCTGGTTGATCACGAACGAAGGCAGTGGATCGGTGCGCGAGGAGCTGCTCGCCGATCTGCACGAGGCGTGTGAGCGCTCGAGCCTGTGCATTGCCGAGCGTACGACCTTCCCCGCCGAAGAGATCCCTTCGCCTGCCGAACTCGACCGGCGGGGTATCGACACCGTCGTCACTCTGGGCGGTGACGGCACGATCAACGCCGTCGTCGCGGCGCTGGCCGGATGGGGCGGGGCGGTTCTGCCGCTGCCGGGTGGCACGCAGAACCTTCTGCCCAAGCGGGTCCATGGCGAGGCCGGGGTCCACGAGGTGATCGAGGCGTTCTCCACCGGCAAGGCGCGCCGGGTCCGGCCGCAGATCATCCACTCTTCGAAGGGAATCGCGCTGGCGGGTCTGCTGGTCGGCCCCGGGACGAGCTGGAACGAGGTGCGCGAGGCACTGCGCGCGGCCGATGCGGGTGCGATGCTGACGGCGGCGGGTGCCGCGATTCAGAACACTGCCGGCCAGCCGCCGGTGCGGATCCGCCAGCCCGATGCGGGCGCGCCCGAAGGCTACCCGATTGTGGAGCTGATGCCGCATGCCGGGGGGATCGAGATCGCCGCCTATCATGCGCGCACCGGGGCGGATTTCGTTGCCCAGACCTGGGCGCTGTTGCGGCAGGAATTCCGCGAGGGGCCGCACGACACCCTCGGCCCGTTTCAGGAAACCACGCTCGCCAGCACGGGCGCTCAGCCGCTCGACCTGCTGCTGGACGGGGAGCCTGCCCATGGCGACGCGACCGAGACATTCGCGCTCGACAAATGCCCCGTCGATCTGATCGCGACACTGGCGCAAGAGGACTGACCTGATGGCCGACACGCTGCTGTTTCACGTCAGCGACATTCACTTCGGGCTCGAAAACAACGAGGCGCTCGACTGGTTCGCCGCCGAGGTCGCGCGCATGGGGCCCGATGCGGTCGCGATCACCGGCGACCTGACGATGCGTGCGCGCCACCACGAATTTCGCGCGGCGGAAGAGTGGATCGGCACCTTGCAGGCCCCCGCCACGCTCGATGTCGGCAATCACGACATGCCCTATTTCAACCTGATCGAGCGGTTTGTAACGCCCTACAAGCGGTTCGGGCGGCTTACGGAGATTGTCGAGCGGGAGATCGACCTGCCGGGGATCGCGCTGGTGCCGCTGAAAACCGCTGTCCGCGCGCAGCCCCGCTTCAACTGGTCCAAGGGCTGGGTCACGGGCCGCGCGCTGGAGGACTGCCTCGCGCGGATCGACGCACTGCCCGCTGGCACGCGTGCGTTGGTGACCGTGCATCACCCTTTGCGCGAAGTCGGTACGCAAGGCACCGCGATGACCCGCGGCGGCTCGAATGCGCTGGCCGAACTGGCGAAGCGCAATGTGCTCGGCGTGCTGTCCGGGCATGTCCACGACGCGTTCGAGATCATGGAGGACACGCCCCACGGCCCGGTCCGCATGATCGGCGCGGGCACGCTGTCGCAGCGCCTGCGCTCCACCCCGCCGAGCTTCAACGAGCTGCGCTGGGATGGCGAGACACTGCGGGTGCATATCCGCAATCTCGAGAATATCGACGACGAGGCGATGAAGATCGACGACGTCCCCGAGGACGCGCATCCGCCGCGCGAAGAGGGCGAACCGGTCGCGCCCGTCGGCGCTGTTCCGCGCACCGATCCGCCGGTGAGTTGATCCGCGCACGCGGAAGACCAGTTTCCCAAACAAAAAGGGCGGCGCCTCGCGGCACCGCCCCTCCTGGTGATCCGTTGTTCTTGTAGCTTAGCGCTTCGAGAACTGGAAGCTACGGCGTGCCTTGGCCCGGCCGTACTTCTTACGCTCGACCACGCGGCTGTCGCGGGTCAGGAAGCCTGCCGCCTTGACCGTGCCGCGCAGCGCGGGCTCGTACTTGGACAGTGCCTGCGCGATGCCGTGCTTCACCGCACCGGCCTGGCCCGACAGGCCGCCGCCGCGAACGGTGGCGATCACGTCGTACTGGCCTTCACGATCGGTGATTGCGAACGGCTGGTTGATGACGAGGCGCAGAGTCGGACGCGCGAAATAGGTTTCCTGCTCCTTGCCGTTGATCGTGATCGTGCCCTTGCCGGGCTTGATCCACACGCGGGCGACCGCGTCCTTGCGGCGACCGGTGGCGTAGGCGCGGCCATGCTGGTCCAGCTCCTGCTCGCGCAGCGGCGCGGTGCTTTCGGCAACCACGGCGGCGTCGGCAGCAGGCGCATCACCCGCGATGTTCGCGAGATCGGCGAGATCGCGCACGCTCTCGGCCTTTTCGGACCCTTGCGATTCGTTCTGGTTCTTGTCGTCGGCCATTATGCGAGAGCCTTGTTCTTGCGGTTCATCGAAGCAACGTCGAGCACCTCGGGCTTCTGCCCGTCATGCGGATGCTCGGTGCCGGCATACAGGTGCAGCGCCTTCATCTGCTGGCGACCAAGCGGCCCGCGCGGAATCATCCGCTCGACAGCTTTTTCCACCACGCGCTCGGGGAACTTGCCCTCGAGGATCTTGGCGGGCGTGGTTTCCTTGATGCCGCCGGCATAGCCGGTGTGCTTGTAATACTTCTTGTTGCCCATCTTGCGGCCGGTGAACTTCACCTTGTCCGCATTGAGGATGATCACGTGATCACCGCAATCGACGTGCGGGGTGTAACTCGGCTTGTGCTTGCCGCGCAGGATGTTCGCAACGATCGAGGCGAGGCGGCCAACAACCAGGCCTTCCGCGTCGATCACATACCAGTTCTTTTCGACCTCGGCCGGCTTGATCGACCGGGTCATCTTGCTGAGCGCCTTCATGGCTATCGTGTCCCTCGAGAATTAGGGGGGTCTCGCCGGAGGATGAAACGCGTGTTTCGCCGATTCGCCCAGCCGGTCGTGGAGCGCGCTAATGCGTCCGAAGGCCTCCCAAGTCAAGCAATCTCGGGGGTTAGAGAAGAGGTATTATGATACCGTGTCGTATAGCCGCCAGGTTTCGGCGGCGCTGCGCGAACTCTCGCCAACCGTTGTAATCGCTTCGCGCACGAAGCTTTCGAGCAGTCCGGATGCCGGGTCTGCCTGCACGATTTCGCGCAGTTCGACCCGGCCCTGTCCGCCGTCCTCCAGGGCGAGCTCGCGGGTCGCCGTCCTGTCCCGGGGAGCGGGAAAGAGGAGGTCGGGTGGCAGGTGTGAAAGCCAGCCCATCTGCCGCTGCGAAAGCTGGGCGACGAATTCTCGCACGTTCAGATCGACGGCGGGCGCGGACGAATGGCCCGCGACATAGTCCGCCACAGCCTCGATTACCGTGTCGGGGAGAGGATCGAGCGCGCTATCGCCGGGCAGATCGACGATCGTCCCGCTGGCCGAGAGCCGCAGGGGCAGCAGGCTGGCTGCCCGCTGCTCCTCCAGCCGGGCGAGTGCGGCGAGCGCCGGCGGCGCGTCGACCACGCTCATCACCTGCTCCCCGGTCACTTCAACACCGCCGTCAGCCGCCGCATCGAACCGGATCAGCCAGCCGCGACTGACAATGATCGCCTTGCCGTCGAACAGGTCGCGCCGCAGCACGCGCTCGAGCCGGAATTCGCCCTGAGGAACGGCGCGCGCGGCGAGCAGCGAAGCGGGGTGCAGGGCAAGCGGCGCAAACCCGACCAGACCAAGCCCCGTCAGAAAGCCGCGCCGCTCCATCATGTCTAACCGCCCATCGCCGCCAGCCAGGCCGCCGTGGCTTTGCCAGCGCTGTCGGCGCGCCAACCGAGAATGGCGGGCGCTTCGTACTGGTGCAGCGTTTCCAGACGCGCGACGGCATCGTCCAGCCGCTCGGCATTGGTCTTGAACAGGATCGCGATCTCCTCGCCCTCGCCGCGCTCGCCATCCCATTCGAACAGCGCTTCGATCCGGCCGATCACATTGGCACAGGCAATCAGGCGCTCGTCCAGCAGTTGCGAGGCGACCGCGCGGGCGTCCTCTCGAGTGGCGAAGACGGTGTAGATCAGCGCGCTCACGCGGCGAGCCCCTCCATCCTGCTGGTCCGTTGGCCCAGCGAGTGGGCCGAGGCGGCAGTGGCGGCGACCAGAAGGGCACCGGTCACCTGGTGGGCGACCGCGACCCAGATCGACACTCCCGTGACGACCGTGACGATCCCCAGCAGAACCTGCGTGCAGACGATCACCAGCAGAGCCTTGCCCGCGATCCCCTCCCGCCGGGAGGCTTGCAGGCCGAGCCAGACAAGCGCCGCGAAGGCGATCCACGCGAACCAGCGGTGGAGGAAATGCAGCAGGAAGGGATCATGCGTGAAGGCCCAGAACGCGCCCTGCGCCCAGTTCGCCTCGGGCAGGAAGCGGCCCTGCATCAGTGGCCAGGTGTTCGACGCCAGTCCCGCGTTAAGCCCCGCGACCCACGCGCCCAGCACGATCTGGATAAACAGAACCACGCCCGCCAGCGCGGCGAACGGGCGCAGCCGCGCCGGTCGTGCGCGCGGATCGCGCCTGAGCGTGCGCAGGTCGAGCGCGGTCCACACCAGCCCCGCCAGCGTAATCAGCGCGGTGCCGAGGTGGATCGAAAGCCAGAAATGGCTCACGTCGGTCATCTCGCCGCCGAGGCCGGAACGGACCATCAGCCAGCCGAACACGCCCTGCAGGCCGCCCAGCGCGAGCAGCGCGAGCAGCCGAGGCTTGTAGCCCCGCGGAATCCATCCGCGCACCCAGGCGAAGATCAGGGGTAGCGCAAACACCATTCCGATCAGTCGCCCGAGTAGACGGTGGAACCATTCCCAGAAGAAAATCCCTTTGAAGTCGGATAGCGTCATGCCCGCAGGCCCCGCCTCAAGCCGATATTCCGGGGTCGCCTGATATCTCGCGAACTCCGCCTGCCATGCCTGTTCGCTGAGCGGCGGCAGCACGCCTGTGACCGGGTCCCACTGGGTGATCGAAAGGCCGGATTCGGTCAGCCGGGTAATGCCGCCAACCGCCACGATCGTAACCACCAGCACGGCCACCACAATCAGCCACCACGCGAGCCATCCGGGGCGGGCGGTGTCGATCATGCGCGGGGTGTCGGGGCGGCGGGATAACAGGCTTGCCATGGCGCCTGAATGCGTGCCCGCGCGCCCAGTTGCAAGCACGCAAACCTGCGTCAGGGCTGAATTTTCGCCCCGGTTATCTTGCAAAATAAAACAACGTCACATACTTGGCTGGCAATGGACATCCGCAGTCTCTCGAATCGTGTCCGTCTCGATGCGATGGGTATCGCCCTGTCCGCGCTGTGCGCGGTGCACTGCGTGCTGACCATCGTGGTGATTTCCTCGCTGGGCCTCGCGGGTGGCTGGCTGCTCGCGCCCGAACTGCACTGGTGGGGCCTTGCCGCCGCGACCATCATCGCCGGCGTCGCGATCGGTATCGGCGCGGTGCGGCACAAGCGGCGGATGCCCTTCGTGATCGCGATGACCGGGCTCACCTTCATGGGCGGTGCGCTGGCCGCGCCGCACGGGGTGGAAGAAGCCGCGCTGACGATCATCGGCGTGGCGCTGGTTTCGCTTGGCCACGTGCTCAACCTGCGCAGTTCGAGCGACCACAGGCACGGCATTGTCTTGCGCGAACGGCGCTGAGGCCCCAAGTCGCCCGGCCATGAGCGACACCAGATCCATCCAGCTAAACGGCGAGAGCCGCACCACCACCGCCCCCGACATCGCCGCGCTCGTGCGCGAACTCGGCCTCGCGCCGGAAAAGGTCGCGGTTGAGCATAATGGCGAGATCGCCCCGCGATCGCAGCTGGCCGAGATCGCGCTGAGCGATGGCGATTCGCTGGAGATCGTGCACTTCGTGGGCGGAGGCGACCATGCGGCGCACGACGATGACACGTGGAGTGTCGCCGGGCGCACCTTCCGCTCTCGCCTGATCGTGGGCACCGGCAAGTACAAGGACTTCGCGCAGAACGCCGCCGCGCTGGAGGCTAGCGGCGCGGAGATCGTCACCGTCGCGGTGCGGCGCGTGAACGTGTCCGACCCCAATCAGCCGATGCTGACCGATTTCATCGATCCGAAGAAGGTCACCTACCTGCCCAATACCGCGGGCTGCTTCACTGCCGACGAGGCGGTGCGCACGCTGCGTCTTGCGCGCGAGGCGGGCGGCTGGGATCTGGTCAAGCTGGAGGTGCTGGGCGAGGCGAAGACGCTGTACCCCGACATGCGCGAGACTTTGCGCGCGACCGAGACGCTGGCCAAGGAAGGCTTCCATCCGATGGTCTATTGCGCGGACGATCCGATCGCCGCCAAGCAGCTGGAGGAAGCCGGCGCGGTCGCGATCATGCCGCTGGGCGCGCCGATCGGAAGTGGCCTCGGCATTCAGAACCGCGTGACCATCCGCCTGATCGTCGAAGGCGCGAGCGTGCCGGTGCTGGTCGATGCCGGAGTCGGCACCGCGTCGGATGCGGCAGTGGGCATGGAGCTGGGCTGCGACGGCATCCTGATGAACACCGCGATCGCAGAGGCAAAAGACCCGATTCGCATGGCGCGGGCGATGCGCCGTGCGGTGCAGGCCGGGCGCGACGCCTACCTCTCCGGACGCATGGCGACGCGCAAATATGCGGACCCCTCAAGCCCGCTTGCAGGGCTTATCTGACGCCGCTGAGGAAAGACCGGATATCAAGCTTAGCGGTTTGTTTACCAAGATCGCGGAAACATGCCTGTCATCGGACAAACGGGCCGCCTCGACTCGGCGGCCACGGAGGGGCACGATGGCGACGAAGAACAACACGACCAGCCTGAGCATCGCCGAGATGCGCGAATTCGCCGGGTTCAGCCCGTGCGAACAGCGCTTCATCCGGCGCAATCTCGATATCGGGCTGGGACGGTGCGATGCCTTCAAGCTGTGGGCCCGCAATGCGAGCGAGAATGTCGACATCCGCCGCCAATACGTCGCCTATCAGGACCTGAAGGTGCTGCGCCACACGATGCCTGGCGCGGATGCGGGCGAATCGGTCTCCCCCTTCATGGGGCAGCTCTCCCGGCTTGCCGCGTTCGATCTGGCGCAGGAACGGCTCGACGGTTTTTCGCCCTTCCGCTTCCTCTACGAACGCCTGCTCGGGGCTGAGGTGCGCCCGTGGCTGCCGAGCGCGTTTTGCGCCGGCGCCGCCATGCCGCATCTGCGCCCCGCACGTCGCAAGCTGCTGCTGCAAAGCCTGAGCGAAGCGGCCGCGACCGCACCTGCATGGTCCTCGCGCCCGCCGACCTTCTTCCCCGAATATGTCGACCTGGCAGACGAGGCCGCCTGAGCCGGATCACTCTTCGCGAGCGGCCCGGCACTGACGGCCCGATCGGCGAATCGGGTCAGAACGCGACCTGCGCGCCTGCCAGAATCACATTGGTATCCGCATCCTGGTTCGACCAGGTGCTGCCATCGGGGAAATTGCCCCCCGACAGGAAGTTGAGCGGGACGTACCCGTTCACGCGGATGAACTCGCCGAACAGGTTCACGTTCGGTGCTGGGAACCACGAACCGCCCAGCACGATCTGGTTCTGCCGCCGCCAGGGGGAGCCTTCCTCACCCGAAATGAACTTCGAGAATTCGGCCGACAGCGCGAATTCGCGACGTTGCATGGTCAGGCTCTCGGCTCCGAAGCCGAAGCGGCCGCCGACGGTGAAGGCCTCGGGCTTCACTGCGTCATACACGCTCAGCGGGTTGGTCGGATCGGGCACGGCGGTGCCCGCCCATTCCTTCGTCGTCTTCGCATATTCGCCCATCAGCGTCAGCGGTCCATAGGTCAGCTTGCCATAGGCGGCGATGCCCGGGTTGTTGTCCTGACACGGGTTGAAGTGCGTGACCGGATAGTCCTGGCAATAGGCGGTGCCGCGCTGGTAGCTGGCACCGGCCATCAGCGCATTGCCCTCTCCGCCAAGGTCGATCGTGTAGCGCGCATCGACCGCGAAGTTGTTCGCGCGCGAAGGCACGCTGGTGCCCAGCACCGGAACGTTCGCCGAACGGAACTGCGCGCCACCCTGGATGATCATCCCGCGCACATGCAGCCCGCCCGAGACGAAGCCGACCTGTCCGCCATAGGCCAGCCCTGCGAAAGCGTGCCAGTTGGTCGAATTGGTGAACGGGTTGACCGTGTCGTTGAGCCCGAAGGGCGTGTCCATCTTGCCGACCAGAGCATAAACCGGCAGCTGGTCCAGATTGCCGAACATCACCCAGCCACGCCGCAGCTGGATCTGGTTGCGCGCCAGCGCGGTGATCGTCCCCTGACCGAAGCTCTGCTCCGGATCGTACAGCAGTTCCGCGTAACCGGTGACGTTGGGCAGCAGCCGCGCGGTCAGCGCGAGGTTGGCCGAATGCAGCACCACTTCGGAGACATTGTCGCCCAGCTGGTTGGCGCTGGTCGGGTGGCGCATGAGGTAGCCGAACTTGGAGTCGACCGTCGCCCACTGGTAATTGGCGATCGCGGTGATCCCGCCCGACAGCGTCACCCGGTCGGTCAGTTCGCCCGATTGCAGCGCCGCCAGCTGCACCAGCGGCTTCGTGTTCACGTTCTCCGCATGGTCGAGCATCTGGTACGCATAGGCGGCGTTGGTGCCGACGAAGTTCTCCGATCCCGCCACCTGCATCTCACGCGGGTCGTCGGCTTCGGTGACCACATCGACCGGGCCGGCGGCGCCTGCCGTCGTCGCGACGCGTGCCGTGCCGGGAATCTCGGCTTGCGCAGCCGCCGCAGGCACCTGCGCGTCGGATGCCGCGACGACGACATCGCCTTGCGCGGCTTTCACACTGCGCATGTCTTCAAGCTGCGCGCGCAGCTGCTGGTTTTCGCTTTGCAGCGCATCGAGCCGGTCTTCGAGCGCCTCGAGACGATCGAGCACGGCAGAGTCCTGCGCGAGCGCCGGCGTGGCCAGCGTGAAGAGCGAAATACCCCCCAGAAGGATTGCGCATCGGCGCGCACGTCCGCGTGTTGCGGTTGGGCAACTATTGGTG
Organism: Citromicrobium bathyomarinum; assembly: GCF_021021475.1. GTDB lineage: Bacteria > Pseudomonadota > Alphaproteobacteria > Sphingomonadales > Sphingomonadaceae > Alteriqipengyuania > Alteriqipengyuania bathyomarina. The sequence goes on from NZ_JAINWL010000002.1 coordinate 35,758, forward strand.
TTCATCACGTATCCTTATGTCCAAGCGACGGCACCATTCAGATTGCGAATAACGACCCAAATTACGCTGCAACCCCCAAAAGCCGCCGGTTGCGCGCGTTATAGCGCGTCAGCGAATGTGCCAAGTCTCAGATGGCAGCGTGTTCGAAAAATGTAGCAACGGCGCAACACAGACCTTCCCGTGCGACACCAGCCGAGCATTCTCGGGAATGCGGGTGCATGAAAACGCGCAGGAAAAGAGGGGGCGGCTCAAGGCTCCCCCACCCTGGGTCAGATCACCGGCGTATCACCAACCTTGGGCGCCCCATGCCGGGCCGTGCCCTCAACCCGGGCCTGTCACCGCCGTGACCGTCCGAATCCCCGTCTCATCGGCGATCCGCATGGCCGCGGTCCTCAGCTGCGATAGAGGGCGTTCAGCCGATCGCCGTAGCGTTCCCTGATCTTGTGCCGCCGGATCTTCATGCTCGGCGTCATTTCCTCATTCTCGATCGAGAACGGCTCGTCGGCGAAGGCGAACCCGCGCACCTTCTCGACCACCGACAGTTCCGCATTGACCCGGTCGATCGCCTTGCGGATTTCCGCGCGAAACTCGGGCAGCTCGAGCACTTTCTTGCAGTCGAGCGACTTGTTCTGCGAATTGCACCAGTCGAGCGCCCACTCGGTATCGGGTACGATCAGCCCGACCACGTAGGGCCGCCGGTCGCCGACCACCATCGCCTGCCCGATCTCGGGCTGGAGGGTCAGCATCCCCTCAAGCTTCTGGGGCGCGACATTGTCGCCCTTGTCGTTGACGATCATGTCCTTCTTGCGGTCGGTGATGACGATCCGGCCCTTGTCGTCGATGTAGCCGATATCGCCAGTGTGCAGCCAGCCGTCCTTCAGCGCGCGGTCGGTTTCGCCTTGGTTCTGCCAGTAACCATGCATCACCAACTCGCCACGGCACAGGATTTCGCCATCCTCGGCAATCCTGACCTCAACGCCCTTCATCGGCGGGCCGACCGTGTCCATCGACACGCCGGCAGAAGGCCTGTTGCAGCTGATCACCGGCCCCGCCTCGGTCTGGCCATAGCCTTGCATCATCGGCAGGCCGAGCGCCTGGAAAAAGATCCCGACATCGGGGTTGAGCGGCGCGCCGCCCGAAACCATCGCCTTGATCCGGCCGCCGAATTTCTGGCGGATCTTGGGCCTCAAAAGCTTGCCGACGAGCGCATCCATCGGCTTGTCGCGCAGGCGCTTCTTGCCCTTGTTGGCGGCCCGCTCCTCTATCTCCAGCGCGCGGTCCAGCAGGAAACTCGCAGCGCCGCCCTGCTTGGCGATCTGCTTCATGATCCGCGTGCGCAGTACTTCGAACAGGCGCGGGACCACGACCATCACAGTCGGGCTGGTTTCCTCGATATTGCTGGCGAGCTTCTCCAGCCCCTCGGCATAGAAGATCTGCGCGCCGACACCGATCGGCAGGAATTGCCCGCCGGTATGTTCGTAGGCGTGGCTCAGCGGGAGGAAGGAGAGGAAGCGCTCATCGTTCGACAGGTCGAAATCGTCGATCAGGATGTCCGCAGCGCCCGCGACATTGCACAGGATCGCGCCATGGTGCTGCAACACGCCGCGCGGTGCGCCGCCGGTGCCGCTGGTATAGATGATGCAGGCAGTGTCCCGGCGCCCGATCTTGGCGATTCGCGCATCGACTGCGGCGCGCGCGGCCTTCGCATCGCCCTGCGTCATCCGCTCCCACCCATGGCAGGCCAGGTTGCCGCCCTGGTATCCGCGCACGCTTTCGATCGGAATGATGTGTTCGGCAATGCCGGTCGCGAAGATCGCCGGGATCAGAGGGCCGGATAGCTTTTCGTTCGACACGATCACCGCCCGCGCACCCGAATTGTCGAGGATGTGGACGTGGTCGCGCTCGGTATTGGTGGTGTAGGCGGGCACGGTGATGCAGCCTGCCGCCATGATCGCGAGGTCTGAAATGCACCATTCGGGCCGGTTCTCGCTCACCAGCATGACCCGGTCGCCGTCCCTGAGGCCGAGGCCGCGCAGGTTCTCCGCCAGCAGGCACACCTGATCGGCGGCCTCCCGCCAGCTGATGGTCTGCCACTCGCCAGCGACCTTGCGCCCGAGGAAGGGCTTGTCGCCGCCCGCGTCGGCGCGTTTCAGGAACAATGAGACGAGGTTGCTCGCCCGTTCAATCTCTTCAAGCTGCGTCAAAGCCGCACCGTCTCCCAGGTTTCGTTATTTTTATAACTATGTGCGGCGATCTAGGCTCCCGGCAGGATTACGGCAAGCGCGGGGGCCGATGCCCTCAGGGCAGTTCCAGCTGCCCTTCGAGCCGCGGATCGCGCGCCGAGACCCAGCGATCGCCCTCTCGCACCACGATCCCTGCCTTCACCGGTGCGGGGCGAATGGTCAGCATGGTGTGGCCGAGCGAGCGGAAGGCGTCCTGGCTGTCCGCCAGCCACGTGCCTTCTTCCAGCAGCACGCTGTCGCCGAACGCCATGACGAAGGGCAGACCCAGCGCGTCTTCGGGAGCCAGCCCGAAATCGATCACGCCGATGATGCTGCGCGCGGTCTGCACGGGGATCGTGCTGCCGCCGGCCGCGCCGACCGCCATGAACGGCTGACCCTGCGGGTCGTAGACCACCACCGGCGCCATCGAGCTGCGCGGGCGCTTGCCACCCTCCACCCGGTTCGCGACAGACTTCCCGTCGACCGTGGGCGAGCGGCTGAAATCGGTCAGCTCGTTGTTGAGATAGAACCCGTCGACCATCAGCCCCGATCCGAAGGCGCTTTCGATGGTCGAGGTATAGCTGATCATCGTGCCTGCATCGTCGACCACCGCGATATGCGAGGTGCCGCGCTCCTCGGGCTCGTCGCCATCGGCCAGCGCCAGGTCCGCGCCTTCGGGCGTGCCGGGCTTCACTTCGGCCAGAGTGCTGCCGGGCAGGATCAGCGCGCCGCGCCGCGCGAGGTAATCGGGCGCGATCAGTCCGGCGGCGGGGACGGGCACGAAATCGCTGTCCGCAAGGTAGAGTTCGCGATCGGCATAGGCGAGCCGCTGGGATTCGAGGAACAGGTGCCAGGTCACCGGATTGCGCGGGCCGAGTGCGGCAAGATCGAACCGCTCCAGCTGGCCGATGATCTGCATCACCGCGACCCCGCCCGAGGTCGGCGGCCCCATCGCGCAGATGCGATAGGCGCGGTAGCGGGTGCACAGCGGCGCGCGCTCCTTCGCGACATAGCCTTCGATATCGCGCACGGTCATCGCCCCGCTGCGCGGTGTGTCGTCGGCGACTGTCTTCGCGATCCGCTCGGCAAAATCGCCGTCGTAGAATGCATCGGGCCCGGCCTGCGCGATTCTCTCGAGCGTGCGGGCCAGCGCCGGGTTGGTCAGCGTGGAGCCGATCGCGACCGGCGCGCCTGCCGCATCGTAGTACAGCGCCTTGCCCTGATCGCTGCGCGCGCCGGTATCGGCGCTGTCGGACAGCGACTTGTTGAGCCGCGGGTTCACGCGGAAGCCGTCGCGCGCCAGCGCGATCGCGGGTTCGAACAGCTGGGCCCAGGGCAGCTTGCCGTGCTCTGCATGGGCCTTCGCGGCAAGCGCGAGGTTGCCCGGGACGCCGACGCTCAGCCCGCTGCGCACCGAATCGCGGAACGGCGGCACCCTGCCGTCCTTGTCGAGGAACCAGTCAGGCGTTGCCCCAGCGGGGGCGGTTTCGCGCCCGTCATAGGTCGTGACCGTGCCATCGGCATCGCCCAGCACCATGAAGCCGCCGCCGCCGATCCCGGAGCTTTGCGGCTCGACCACGGTCAGCGCGAGCATCACCGCGATTGCCGCGTCAGTTGCGGTCCCGCCCCGGCGCAGCATTTCGTAGCCGGCCTCCTGCGCCCGCGGGTCTGCGGCGCTGACTGCGCCTTGGGTCGCCTGCGGAGCAGCGGTTTCGACCGGCGCGACGGGGGCAGTCGCGCAGCCTGCGAGCGAAAGGGCGGCGGCGATCCCGAACAGCGGGGCTTTGAAGGTTCTGGCGAGCATGGCGATCCTCAGGCTTGCGATCCGATGGCGTCCTCAATCGACGCAAAGCCTTCCGCCCGCAACCTTTGCGAAAGGCCCTTGGCGATCCGGCGGCCGAGCATCGGCCCGTGATAGACCATCGCGGAGTAGAGCTGCACCAGGCTCGCGCCCGCGACGATCCGCTCCCACGCGGCGTCGGCGCTGTCGATCCCGCCGGCAGCGATCAGCGGGATCTCGCCCCCGGTCGCCTTGCGGAAATCCTTCAGCCGCTGAAGCGCGAGCGGCGCGAGCGGCGCGCCCGACAGTCCGCCCGCCTCGTCGGCATGGTTCGACTTGAGCGGCGGGCGGGCGAGCGTGGTGTTGGAGATAATCAGCGCGGCAAGCGGGCTGCCCAGAGCAACCTTCGCGATCGCGTCGATCTCGCTCGGCTCCAGATCGGGCGCAAGTTTCAGGAAGACCGGGGTTGCCCGCTCTCCGCGTGCCTCGAACACACCGTCGAGCAGGTGCTTGAGCGCATCGCCCGTCTGCAGGTCGCGCAGGCCCGGCGTGTTCGGGCTCGAAATGTTGATCGTCAGATAGCTGGCGAGCGGGGCCATCAGCTCGGTCATCAGCGCATAATCGGCGATGCGATCGTCGCTGTCCTTGTTGGCGCCGATGTTGATCCCGACGATCCCGGGCCTGCCCGCACGCTTGCGGAGACGCCTGTGCGCGGCCTCGGCCCCGCCATTGTTGAAGCCCATGCGGTTGATGACCGCACGATCCTCCGCCAGCCGGAACAGGCGTGGGCGCGGATTGCCCGCCTGCGGCAGCGGGGTGATCGTGCCGACCTCGACGAAGCCGAAGCCGAGCCCCAGCAGCGCATCGGGCACTTCGGCATCCTTGTCGTAGCCCGGCGCAACGCCGACCGGGCTGGGGAAGGTGACCCCGCCGATGGTCACGCCAAGCGCCGGATCGTGGCGCGGCGGGCGGCCTGTCGGCAGGCGCTTGAGCCCGGCAAGCGACAGGCGGTGCGCGCGTTCGGGGTCGAGCGTGAAGAGCAGCGGGCGAGCAAGCGGGAACAGCATCGCGCCATGCCCTATGCTGGCCATCGCGAGGTGTCGACTGTCGTTTGCAGCGCCCTATCATTGGCGCGCTGCCTCGGGCAGGGTGGCCGAAACATGCAATTCTTGGGGAGACGCCGCATGACCAACACCCGCATTCCGGGCCAGACCGCCATCGTCCTGCTCGCGAGCCTGGGGCTCGCCGCTTGCACCACCACGCAGACCGAGACCAGCACCGCGCCGGTCGCGAGCGCGGAGGCACCCGCCGCGCAGGTTCCGGCGGATATCGACACTTTATTCGACCGGTACGACGCGGCGCAGCTGGAAATGTCGCCGCTGACCAAGGCCTATCGCGGGATTCGCGACGAGGATTACGGCACCTGGGGCGACTTTTCCGATCAGGCGGAGGTGCGCGAACAGGCGCTGTTGCAGGACACTGCGGCGGCCATGCGGGAGGGCTACGATGTCGCCACGCTCTCGCCGCAGGATGCGCTGTCCTACCGCCTGTTCGACGCGATGGCGAAGCGCTCCGCCTCGCTCTTCCCGTACCGCGACTACGGCTACATCTTCGACCAGATGAGCGGTGCGCAAAGCCAGCTCCCCGCCTTCCTGATCAATATCCACGCGGTGCAGAACGCCGATCAGGCGACCGACTATATCTCGCGGATCGATGGGCTGGGCGATGTAATCGACACGCTGACCGCCCAATCGCGCGAGCGTGCCGATGCGGGCGTGATGCCGCCCGACTGGGTCTATCCCTACGTCATTTCGGATGTTCGCAACCTGCTCGACGCGGGTGAAAACAGCGCGGTGCTGGAAGATTTCCGGGGTAAAGTTGGCGAACTCAATTTGCTCGACGCTGAGCGCGCGTCGCTCGTGGCGCAGGCCACCTTGGCCTGGAACGACAGCGCGGTGCCTGCCTATCGTCGCCTGCTCGCCGAGATGGAGCGGCAGCAGGCCATTGCGCCGACCGATGACGGAATCTGGCGTTTGCCCGAGGGCGAGGCGTATTACTCCGCGCTGCTCAAGAACTATACCACGACCGACCTCACCGCCGACCAAATCCACCGGATCGGGCTGGAGAATGTCGCGCGGATCCACGACGAGATGCGCGCGATCATGGACCAGGTCGGGTTCGAGGGAAGCTTGCAGGAATTCTTCGAATTCACCCGCACCGACGACCGCTTCTATTACGACACGCGCGAGGCCTATCTGGCCGATGCGCAGGCGCGGCTGGATGCGATGGAAGCCAAGCTGCCCGAGTTCTTCGCAACGCTCCCCAAGGCCCCGCTGCAGGTCAAGCCGGTCGAGGCGTTTCGCGAAAAGAGCGCAGGAAAAGCCTTCTACCAGAGCCCCGCACCCGACGGCTCGCGCCCCGGCACCTATTACGTGAACCTCTATAACCTGAAGGACATGAGCAGGAACGAGCTCGAAGCGCTCGCCTATCATGAAGGCCTGCCCGGCCATCACCTCCAGCGCACGATCCAGACCGAGCTGGGCGATGTGCCGCCCTTCCGCCGCTTCGGCGGGGTGACCGCCTATACCGAAGGCTGGGGCCTCTATTCGGAGGAGCTGGGCAAGGACATGGGCTTCTACACCGATCCCTATGCCGATTTCGGGCGGCTGCAGATGGAGCTGTGGCGCGCGTGCCGGCTGGTGGTCGACACCGGCATCCACTCCAAGCGCTGGAGCCGTGAGCAGGCGATCCAGTACCTGAAGGACAATACGCCCAATCCCGAGGGCGACATCCGCAAGGCGATCGAACGCTATGTCGTCTATCCCGGCCAGGCGACCGCCTACATGATCGGCAAATTGAAGATCATGGAGCTGCGTGAACAGGCACGCGCCGAGCTGGGTGAGGATTTCGACATCCGCGAATTCCACGATGCCGTTCTGCTGCCCGGGCCCGTGCCGCTCGATATTCTGGAGGAGAATGTCGAGGCGTGGGTGGCGAACAAGAAGGGCTGAACCGCATCCCCACGCGTCACCCCCGCGAAGGCGGGGGTCCCGCTTCTTGTCGACAGGGCCGCCACAACAGCGGGATTCCCGCCTTCGCGGGAATGACGAAGGGAGTGCAAACGACTCGCAAGAGTCGGGTTTTGGTTGAAATCGGACTGATTTAGTCCGAATTGGCTGGCATGCGCCTCAGCAACCTTGCCGACTACGCCATCGTGATCATGGCCGCAACCGCCCGCAAATGCGGTTCGGCGTCGCTTGTCGAGGCCGACAGAAGAAAGCGCGGACGCGTGTCGTCGGCCGATCTGGCGCAGGAAACCGGCATTCCGGTGCCGACCGCGCAGAAGATCGTCAGCAAGCTGAGCGCGGCTGGCCTGCTCCGCTCCACCAGAGGCGCGGGCGGCGGGCTCCAGCTGGGCCGGCCTGCGGCGGCGATCAGCATGGCCGACATCGTCGAAGCGATCGAAGGGCCTATCGCGCTCGTCAGTTGCATCGACACCGGCGATTGCGCAGTCGAGCACGAATGCAGCGTCAAACCGCACTGGCCGGTGGTCAACGCCGCGGTGCGCGGCGCGCTGGCCGAGGTTTCGCTGGCGAAAATTGCGGGCGCAGTACCTGCACAGAAAGAAGTGGCATGAACGAAGCAATCGACCTCAAGCAGCCCGAGCAGGACGCGGAGGCAAAGGCAGCCGCCGCGAAAGCCGCCGACTACGAGTTCGGCTGGCATTCGGATATCGAGACCGACTACGCACCCAAGGGGCTGTCGGAAGACACGGTCAGGTTCATCTCGGCCAAGAAGAACGAGCCCGAGTGGATGCTCGAATGGCGGCTCAAGGCCTACCGCAAATGGCTGACCATGACCGAGCCGGACTGGGCCAAGATCGGCTATCCGGCGATCGATTATCAGGACGCGTATTACTACGCCGCGCCCAAGAAGAAGGAAGAGCTCGAAAGCCTCGACGAGCTCGATCCCGAGATCAAGTCGGTCTACGACAAGCTGGGCATCCCGCTGGCGGAGCAGGAAGTGCTCGCCGGGGTGAAGGGCGCGCGCAAGGTCGCGGTGGATGCGGTGTTCGACAGCGTCAGCGTCGCCACCACCTTCCGCGAGGAATTGCAGAAGGCGGGGGTGATTTTCCTCTCGATCAGCGAGGCGATCCGCGAGCACCCGGAACTGGTCAAGAAGTGGCTCGGCCGCGTGGTGCCGCAGAACGATAACTACTTCGCCTGCCTCAACAGCGCGGTCTTTTCGGACGGCACCTTCGTCTACATCCCCGAAGGCGTACGCTGCCCGATGGAGCTCTCGACCTATTTCCGCATCAATGCGGAGAACACCGGCCAGTTCGAACGCACGCTGATCGTCGCCGAAAAGGGCAGCTATGTCAGCTACCTCGAAGGCTGCACCGCGCCGATGCGCGACGAGAACCAGCTCCACGCCGCCGTGGTCGAGCTGGTCGCGATGGACGATGCCGAGATCAAGTATTCGACCGTGCAGAACTGGTATCCCGGCAATTCCGAAGGCGTCGGCGGGATCTACAATTTCGTGACCAAGCGCGGGCTGTGCCAGGGCGCGCGCAGCAAGATCAGCTGGACGCAGGTCGAGACCGGCTCTGCGGTGACGTGGAAGTACCCCAGCTGCGTGCTCAACGGTGAAAACTCCGTAGGCGAGTTCTACTCGGTCGCGGTCACCAACAACCACCAGCAGGCCGATACCGGAACCAAGATGATCCATAACGGCAAGGGCAGCCGCTCGACGATCATCTCCAAGGGAATCAGCGCCGGGCAGAGCAACAACACCTATCGCGGGCTGGTCCGCGTGGCCGCCAATGCCGAGGGCGTGCGCAACCGCACCGAGTGCGATTCGCTGCTGCTGGGCGACAAGTGCGGCGCGCACACCGTGCCCTATATCGAGGTGAAGAACCCCACCGCGCAGATCGAGCACGAGGCGACTACCTCCAAGATTTCCGACGACCAGCTGTTCTACGCGCAGCAGCGCGGGCTGGACGAGGAAGCGGCGATCGCGCTGATCGTCAACGGCTTCGCCAAGGAAGTGCTGAAAGAACTGCCGATGGAATTCGCGGTCGAGGCGCAGAAGCTGCTGGCGATCTCGCTTGAAGGGAGTGTGGGGTGATCGGCGCCACCCTCTACCCCCTCGTCATCCCGGCCTCCGAGCCGGGATCCCGCTTCTTCCAGCGCGGCGCAAAAGGCAGCGGGACCCCGGATCAAGTCCGGGGTGACGGTTGTTTTCATGGGGGCGTAGCGATCTTGCTCGAAGGAAGCATGGGGGCAGTATGACGAGAGTATTTATCGACACGCGGTGTCAAACGATCTCTTCGCACTTCGAATTCGAGGCGGTTCCGCGCGCTGGTGAAGTGATTTTTGTGCGAACTGAAAAAGCAGAGGTCAAACTCACAGTGCGTTTGGTAGAACATTATCCAGAGACCCTTCACGAGGGTGGGGCGCCCATGAGCCATATTACTTTGCAGTGTGAGGTCTCAGCGCAATGACCGAACGCAAGACTCTTAACCTCCGGCCCGCATCCGAAGACTCCACCGCCGCCGCCGTCAAACGCAAGGGCCGCGGGTGGGAAATCTCGGAGAAGCGCCTCGATGCGCTGCATGATCGTGCGCGCGAGATGCGCCGCCATGCGAGCCCGGCGCACAAGGCGCTGGCCGAGAAGTTCTCGAAGGCCGATTTCGGGCGCTATTCCTTCACCCGCTTCGCGGTCGTCGGCAGCGCGATCGTCGATTTCAACTCGCACAACATGGGCCTCGCGATCCTGATCGACGAGGAGGGTGTGGAGCCCGCCATCGCCACCCGGCGCGACAAGAGCCTCGAGGCTGTCGGCATCCGCGTGGTCCACGTGCCAGCCGCCGATATCCTGACCGATATCGACGCGGTGCTGGCCACGCTGACGCAGGAAATGCGCGCCGCGATCGCCAACCGGAAGGAAGCGCGCCGCCGCCACGAGGCCGAGAATCCGCGCCAGACCCGCCCGCGCTACGACCGCGACGGCAACGGCCCGCCGCGCCCGAACAATCGCGGCAGGAGCGATCGGGGGCGGCGCGATGGATAGGCTCGAAATCCTCGCGCACGCAGAGGTGGCTGATGCGAGCCGCGACCTGCTCGCGATGCAGGCGCTCGCGCGGGAGGTGCTGACCTCCGACGCACCCCGCCTCGCGCCGCTCGCCCGCACTCTGCGCCGCGATCTCGATGCGGCGATCAACGGCACGGCCACGCCGTGGACGACCACGCGCACCCGTCTGGAAGCACGCAAGCTTGCCAGGTTGGCGAGCCCGCCCGTCCTGCAGGCCGAGCTCTCCACCCCGAACCGCACTGCACGCCCTGCCTTGAATGCGTCCGACGAACGCAATGAACTGCTGCACGTCGGCGCCGCGCTGACCGCGCTCGCGCTGTGGCTCGCCTGGGCCGCGCAGCTTTCGGCGCAGAACGCGATTTTGTGGGACGGCGGCACCGGCCCGGCGCAGACGCAGAACCTCGTTTCCCTTTACGCACCCGCGGTGCTGGCGCTGCTCGCCACGCTGATCGCGATCAATCCCCCGAATAGGTTTACCAATGCTCCAGATCGATAACCTCCACGCCGAAATTGACGGCAAGAAGATCCTCGATGGCCTCACGCTCACCGTGAATGCGGGCGAGGTGCATGCCATCATGGGCCCCAACGGCGCGGGCAAGTCGACGCTTGCCTATGTGCTGGGCGGGCGACCGGGATACGAAGTCACCGAAGGCTCGGTCACTTTCCGCGGGCAGGACCTGCTGGCGATGGACCCGCACGAGCGGGCGGCCGCAGGCCTGTTCCTCGGCTTCCAGTATCCGGTCGAGATTCCGGGCGTCTCCAACATCCAGTTCCTGCGCGAAGCCTTGAACGCCCAGCGCCGCGCGCGCGGCGAAGAGGCGATGACCGGCGGCGATTTCCTCAAGCTGGCCAAGGAAAAGGCCGGACTGCTCAAGCTCGACATGGAGATGCTCAAGCGCAACGTGAACGTCGGCTTCTCGGGTGGCGAGAAGAAGCGCGCCGAGATGGTCCAGATGGGCATTCTCGATCCGCAATTCGCGGTGCTGGACGAGACCGATTCCGGGCTCGACATCGACGCGTTGCGCGTGGTCGGCGACGGGATCAACGCGATCATGCGCAACCCGGAAAAGGGCGTGCTGCTGATCACCCACTACCAGCGCCTGCTCGACGTGGTGCAGCCCGACCGGGTCTCGATCCTCAGCAAGGGGCGCATCGTCAAGACCGGCGGGCCGGAACTGGCCACCGATCTGGAGCGCGAAGGCTACGACGCGGTGATGGCAGATGCCTGAAGCAGCGCTCCTTCCAACGAACCGCGACGAAGCCTGGCGCTATTCCGATATCGACGCGCTGCAGGATACCGCACCCGACACGTTCGAGGCGTGGGAAGATGTCCGCGTGGCCGAGGGTGAGACGTGGTCCGACCTGATCGTGCTCGACGGCGGCGCCGACAAGGATGGGGGCCTGGAGATGCGCCGCCTGCGGATCGTGCTCGAAAAGAACGCGCGTGCCGAACTTGCCGCGCTGGTCGCGGGTGGCCAGCTCGGGCGGCTCGAAGTGGTCGTGACGCTGGCCGAAGGCGCGCATTTCGAACTCGGCGGGATTACGCTGGGCGGTGGCGACACCACCCGCGAGATCGTCACCCGCATGGCGCATGAAAAGCCCGGCGCGACCAGCAACCAGACCGTGCGCAGCGTCCACTGGGGCAAGGGCACGGGCAATTTCCTCGGCCGGATCGATGTCGTGCGCGATGCGCAGAAGACCGACGCGGCGCAGAGCTTCAAGGGCCTGCTGCTGGAAAAGGGCGCGAGCGTGAACAGCGTACCGCAGCTGGAGATTTACGCCGACGACGTCCAGTGCGCGCATGGCGCCACCGTCGGCCAGCTGGACGAATCCGCGCGCTTCTACATGGCCGCGCGCGGCCTTCCGCCCGAGACCATCCGCCGCCTGCTGGTGCAGGCCTTCATCGGCGATGCGACGCGCGAGCTGGCGGACGAGGCCACGCGCGAAACGCTGCTGGAAAAAGCGCTCGACAAGCTGGAAGAGTGGGCGTGAGCGACAGTCGCACCATGGACCGCGCGAATCTTGGCATCTGGTCGCAGTTCCCCGGCCTGCTGACCGGGGATGGCGAGCCGTGGCACTATCTCGACAGCGGCGCCACCGCGCAGAAACCGCGCGTGGTGATCGATGCGATGGCACGCTCGCTCGGCGAGGATTACGCGACCGTCCATCGCGGGATTTACAGCCGCTCGGCGCAGATGACGCTGGGTTACGAGGCTGCGCGTCGCCGCGTGGCCGCCTTCATCGGCGGCGGTGAGAATGAACTCGTCTTCACCCGCGGCGCGACCGAAGCGATCAACCTTGTCGCCTACAGCTATCCGAAAAAGGGCCGCGTGCTGCTCAGCCAGCTGGAGCATCACTCCAATATCGTCCCGTGGCAGCTGGCGGGCTGGCAGGTCGATGTCTGCCCGCTGACCGACGACGGCCGGATCGATCTCGACGCGGCGGAACAGATGCTGACGTCCGAGCACGAGATGGTCGCCTTCGCGCATGTCTCCAACGTGCTCGGCTCGGTGCTCGATGCCAAACGCGCGGCGGAGCTGGCGCATTCGGTCGGCGCGAAGCTGCTGCTCGACGGATGCCAGGCTGCACCGCGGCTGCCGGTCGACGTGGAGGAGATCGGCTGCGATTTCTACGCGATGAGCGCGCACAAGATGTACGGGCCGACCGGCGTCGGCGCGCTGTGGGGCCGCAAGGAGCTGCTCGATTCGATGCCCCCATGGCAGGGCGGCGGATCGATGATCGACAAGGTCAGCTTTGCCGAAACCACCTACGCCCCGCCGCCGCAGCGGTTCGAGGCGGGCACGCCCGCGATCGCCGAAGCGCTCGCGTTTGCGACCGCGTGTGAGTTCATCGAGGATATCGGCCTCGACACTATCGAGGCTCACGAACGTTCGCTGGTTTCGCAACTGCGCGAGGAACTCGCCCGCATTCAGGGCGTGCGCGTGTTCGGGCCGGAAGATTCGCTCGCCATCGTCTCGTTCGAGCTGCCGGGGGTTCACCCGCACGATCTGGGCACCATATTGGATGAAGAGAACGTGGCGATCCGTGCTGGCCACCACTGCTGCCAGCCGCTGATGGACCACCTCGGCGTGCCGGGAACGGCGCGCGCCAGTTTCGGGGTCTACTCCGACGAGAGTGACATCGCCGCACTGATGCGCGGGATCGACCGCACGCTGAAGATTTTCGCCTGAGGAACGCAGGATGAGCGACGAAGAAAAAGATTACATCGCGGCCCCCTCGCCGACCGAGCAGATGGTCGCGAGCAAACCACCCCGCGCGCGGGTGGAAGACGCGGTCGATCCGGATGAAGAAACTGCCGGCGAGAAGCTTGCACGCAAGCGCGACTATCTCGACGGGTTCCTCAAGAAGAAGCCCGAAGCGTCGAGCGAGACGGGTGCGGGCGGGGCCTTGCAGGAAGCAGTGATCGCCGCGCTCAAGGAAATCTACGACCCCGAAATCCCGGTCAATATCTACGATCTGGGCCTGATCTACGGCGTCGAAGTCTCCGAGGACAAGGACGTGGTCGTCACCATGACGCTCACCACGCCGCACTGCCCGGTGGCCGAATCCATGCCCGCCGAGGTCGAGATCCGCACCGGCTCGGTGCCCGGCGTGCGCGATGCCGAGGTCAATCTGGTGTGGGACCCGCCGTGGGGCCCGGACAAGATGACCGACGAAGCGCGGCTCGAACTGGGAATGCTCTAAACTTTCGTCCGAAGTGCTACTTCGGACGAGTTGGGATTGATCGATATGGCTACGAAAACTCGCGAACGCCCTGCCGCCGTCACGCTGACGCCTGCTGCCGAGCAGCGCGTGGCCGACCTGATGGCGAAGGCACCCGACGATGCGATCGGGGTGAAACTCTCCACGCCCCGGCGCGGGTGCTCAGGTCTTGCCTATTCGGTCGACTATGTGAGCGAGGAACAGGGTTTCGACGAGAAGATCGAGACCCCCGGCGGCGTGTTCTACATCGATGGAGCCTCGGTGCTCTACCTCGTCGGCAGCGTGATGGACTGGGTGGAAGACGATTTCTCCGCCGGCTTTGTGTTCGAGAACCCCAACGCCAAGGGCGCGTGTGGCTGCGGCGAAAGCTTCATGGTATAGGGGCCAGATGAACCCTGCCGCCAAAATCGTCGCTCGAATGGTAGCGCTTGCCGTCGTTCACGGCCTTCGCAGCAGGCAGGGCCGCATCTCGGTGGAAGAGCAGGCCCCCTGGCTGTTCCAGAACCGGCAGCCGAAACGGCGTCGCAAGCCACCTGAGGCAGGAATGCCCGTCCCGGCAGTGCCCCCGCGCGGACCGCTGCCCATGCAGGGCGGGGCTGAGGCCCCGCTCGATTTCGGCAGGGACTAGCGCCGCAGCGCCTTCGCGCAGGCGCCCCGGTCCACATCCAGCGCATCGCTCGCGCGGCGGGCGTCGACATAGGTCGCGGTCGGCTCCGCGCCGGGCGACAGCGGGTAGAGAAACACGTCGAGTACGCATTGCTCGCCTGCGAATTGCAGCTTGCGCGCATCCCCTTCCAGAACATCCAGCCGGGGCGGGCCGAAAGTCTGTTCCAGCTGGCTCGCGCGCGATCCGATCACGAAGGACAGCGCGGGGTCGTTCATCACCTTGGGCGCGATGAACGCGCCGGGCACGCTCGGTCGGGGATCGCTCGGCGGGATCGGCGTGGTCCGGGGCGGCGGGCCGCTGGTGCGCGGCACGCTCCGCTGGCCGGCGCGCGGCGCAGGTGCGCCCGGCGCGGCGCAGGCGGCGACCAGCGGCAGCAGCGCGAAGCCGAGCAGTGTCTTGGAAAGATCAGGCATCGCGCATGCGTCCTTGAACGAGATGGGTTGCAGCGGCCGCGCCGATGATCGGCGCGATGAAATTGAGGCCGGGCACGGTCAGCATCCCGGCAATGATCAGCCCCAGCGCAAAACGCGTGCCGCGGCCGATCGGCGGTTCTTCGTCCGAATCCTTGCGATGGCGCAGCCACGCCATGTCGCGCAGTTCGCGCCCCAGCAGCCAGGCATTGACCAGCGCGAACAGCACCACCGTGCCGAAGCCGGTCACCAGCAGCACCAGCGCCAGCGGCAGGATCAGCAGGTTGACCAGGATCACCCGCACCGCGCCCTTGAAGCTGATCCACATGCTCTCGGCAAAGCCGATCCGCCGCGCGCTCTCCAGCGCTTCCGGGTAATAGCGCGCCTCGACCGCCTCGACCACGTCGTCGGCGAAGAACTGGATCGCGGCGAGCGCGGTGACGCGGAACAGCAGCCAGCCGCCCAGCACCACTGCCAACAGAGTGCCGATCGTGGCCAGTGCGCTCGCGACATTGGGTGGCAGGTTGGCATCGACCAGCGCGCCGAGCCCGCGGTCGAGCAGCCAGGCGAGCCCGAAATAGACCGCCACCCCCAGCAAGGCGAACAGCAGCACCGTCACCAGCAGCGACTTGATCAGCAGCCACAGCACGCGGGGGTCCGCGAGTTGGGCGAAGGCGCGGGCGAGAGAGGCGGGGAGCGATGTCATCGGGCGCGCCTTTTTCCGTTGGCGATGGCGCCAAGTCAATCGCCGCAGCGCGATCACCGGCTTGGCCTTGGCTCGCTTCATCGCTAGGCCCCCACCAACATCAACGCATTGCTTGCATTCCCTACAGGAGACCGCCCCCATCATGGCCGACCCCAAATTCGACGTCATCGCCATCGGCAACGCCATCGTCGACGTCATCGCCCCGGTCAGCCACGAATTCCTTCGCCAAGAGGAATTGCCTGCCGGTTCGATGCGGCTGATCGACGCGGAGCGTTCGGTCGATCTCTACGGCAAGATGGGCCAGACCAAGGAAATCTCCGGCGGCGCGGCGGCCAACACGCTGGCGGGCGCGACCATGCTGGGCCTGAAGACCGCCTTCATCGGGCAGATCGCGGACGACCAGCTGGGCGAAATCTACCGCCACGATCTGACCTCGGTGGGCGTCAGCTTCGATACCCCCGCGCGCCCCTATAGCGACAAGGAAAGCGAACCGCCGACCGGCCGCTGCCTCGTGCTGGTGGACCCCGATGGGGAGCGCACGATGAACACCTCGCTTGGCGCATCGCAGTTCCTGCCCGCCGAAGCGATCGACGACGATCTGATCCGCAGCACGAAGGTGCTGTTCCTCGAAGGCTACCTGTGGGATCCGACCGAACCGCGCGAGGCGATGAAGCGCGCGATCGGCGTGGCGCGCGAGGCGGGCGTGAAGATCGCCTTCGCCACCTGCGCCGATTTCTGCGTCCACATGCACGGCGGCGATTTCCGCGGCCTGATCAACGACGGGTTGATCGACATCCTGTTCGTGAACGAGGAAGAGGCGGGCATCCTCGAAGGCTCCGACCCCGAAACCGCGTTCGAAAGCCTGGCCAACGATGTCCCGCTGGTGGTGATGACCTGCGGCGCCAAGGGCGCGATCGCCGCGCGTGGCGACGAGCGCGCGAGCGTGAAGCCCGAGCCGGTCGAGAAGGTGCAGGACCTGACCGGCGCAGGCGACCTCTTCGCCGCCGGCTTCCTCTCCGGCTATTGCCGCGATGCCTCGCTCGAAGAGAGCCTGATCCGCGGCGCAGTGGCGGCCGGAGAGGTCATCTCGCACTGGGGCGCACGGCCCGAGGCGGATCTGAAGGCGCTGGTGGCGGAGCGGCTGGACGCCTGAGTGCGGCGTAGCGCGACTGAGGAGGCCGGGAGCCCATCAGTCGCGCTTGTCTCCCGGCGGCGCATCCGCTGCTTCGGCAATGATCCGGTTGCGCAGCTGCGCCACCTTTTCCTGCAGCTGCGCGATGCATGCCTTGGTTTCCGAAGCCACACGGACCGAGCGTGAGTGGGGCGACCGGCATACATTCCTGATCCCATCGTCGAGGCGCCGGTCGAGGATCGTGCGGCCCGCTGTGCTGCGCAGATCGAGGTCATCATATCGGACGGCGACCCGATTCTCGCCGGGATCGGCGAGGGCCGGGCTGCCGCCGATCGTGAGCGCGACGGCGAGTGCGAGTGTGTGCGCGTTCATAATCATCTCCCTTGTCTCTGGCACGGTGGGGATGACGGCTTTGCGACCGGAAAACCAATCGAAACGCTGGGTATTGAAACAAGCTGAGCTTATGACTGGGGCATGCGCCAGCTCCCCCCGCTCGCAGCCGTCAGGGCCTTCGAGGCCGCCGCCCGGCATCGCAACTATACCCGCGCCGGGGAGGAACTGGGGCTGACGCAGGCGGGCGTGAGCTACCAGATCAAGAGCCTCGAACAGCGCGTGGGTACGGTCCTGTTCGTGCGCGAAGGCCGCAGGATGCAGCTGACACCGGCGGGGGCGGCACTGGCCCAGCGGGTCTCGCAGGCCGTTGCCACGATGGAGAGCGCCTTTGCCGAGCTCGCCAAGGACGAGGAGCAGGTTCTCTCGATCGCCTGCTTCCAGACCTTTGCGACCAAAATCCTCGCCCCGCGCCTCGGCTCTTTCCAGCTCGAACACCCGGAGATCGCGGTGCGGCTGGTGGTCGGTGACGCTTTCGTCGATCTGGAAGCTGGCGAATGCGATCTGGCGGTCAGGCTCTCGCGCGAAGAGCCTGCGGGCTTGCAGGTGCATCGCCTCTACCGACTGGGCATCGCGCCCTTCGCGAACCCGAAGTTCGTGGCGGCGCACGAGACCCTCCAAGCGGATGATCCCGACATCGCCGAAGACCAGCGCATCTCGCCCAATAATGTCTGGTGGCGCGAATGGGACGATGCCCACTGTGCTGAGCGTGCCGGCGAAAAGGCGGGCAGGCAGCCGCGCGGGCTGGAATTCGACTCGCAGCAGCTCGACGCTGCCGCCGCGATGAGTGGAAACGGCGTCGCGATCCTCGCGCCGACGCTCTTCCATACCGAACTGGCCGACGGCCGCCTCGTCCGGGTGGGCAACCGCATTGTGCGCCCGGGCGGCTATTTCCGCCTTATCTACCCCGAGGTGCGCCGCCATTCCCTCAAGGTCCGCGCCTTCCGCCACTGGCTGATGCGCGAGATCGAGCCGTGCCTTGCCGCCGATCCGGGATGTCTCGACGGTCTGGATCGCGAATCGGGCTAGTCTTTTTCCCGCTCCACCTCGCGCCAGCCGATATCGCGGCGGCAGAAGCCTTGCGCGAAGTCGATTGCGTCGACTGCCTCGTAGGCCGCGGCCTGCGCCTGCGTCACATTGCGCCCCCGCGCGGTCACGTTGAGCACGCGGCCGCCGCTGGCGATCAGTGTGCCGTCGGGCTCGCGCGCAGTGCCCGCGTGGAAGACCTTGGCGCCGCCCGCTTCCGCGCTACCGAGGTTGATCGTGCCGCCCTTCTTCGGGGTGTCGGGATAGCCCTCGGCCGCCATCACCACGGTCAGCGCGGTGTCGTCCGAGAAGCGCACCGGCTCGGCATCGACCAGTTTGCCCGTCGCGCAGGCCATCAGCAGTGCGGCGAGGTCACCCTCGAAGCGCATCATCAGCACCTGGCACTCCGGGTCGCCGAAGCGGATGTTGTATTCGACCAGCTTGGGGCCTTCGTCGGTCAGCATCAGCCCGGCGTAGAGCACGCCGCAATAGGGCATCCCCTCTGCGCCCAGCGTGCGCACGGTGGGCACCACGATCTCGCGCATGGCGCGGTCGACCAGATTCTCGGACAGGACCGGGGCGGGGCTGTAGGCGCCCATGCCGCCCGTGTTGGGCCCGGTATCGCCCTCGCCCACCCGCTTGTGATCCTGTGCGGAACCGAAGGGGAGGATGGTCTCACCATCGGTAAGCGCGAAGAAGCTTGCCTCTTCGCCGCGCATGAACTCCTCGATCACGACTTCGGAGCCGGCCGAGCCGAACCGGCCGTCGAACATTTCGGAGAGCGCGTGCTGCGCCTCCTCGCGCGTCTCGGCGATCACCACGCCCTTGCCCGCCGCAAGCCCGTCCGCCTTGAGCACGAAGGGCGCGTTGAAGTGCTTGAGCGCGCCCCATGCAGCTTCGAGCGAGGTCGCCCGCTCGTACCGCGCGGTGGGGATGTTCGCGCGCGCGCACAGATCCTTGGTGAAGCCCTTGCTGCCTTCAAGCTGGGCGGCGGCCTTGCCGGGGCCGAACACCGCGATGCCGTCAGCGCGCAGATCGTCCGCCAGCCCCGCGACCAGCGGCGCTTCGGGGCCGACCACGGCGAGGTCGATGCCCTTCTCGTGGCAAAAGCCGATCACGGCCTTGTGATCGCCCGCGTCGAGCGCGACAATGTCCGCGTGATCGGCGATGCCCGGGTTGCCCGGCGCGGCGTAGAGCATGGTGCACGAGCGCGCGGCGGCCAGCTTCCACGCCAGCGCATGTTCGCGGCCCCCCGATCCGAGCAGAAGGATATTCATGAGCGCTTCCTATTCCGACGATGCTGACCCTGCGCTGCTAGCCGAGAGCCGCCCGGGCGACAATTCCGAGCCGCTGAGCGTTAGCGATCTCTCGCGCAGCCTCAAGCGCGTGGTGGAAGATCGCTTCGGCTTCGTGCGCATTCGCGGCGAGCTGTCGGGCGTGAAGCGCGCGGCCTCGGGCCACCTCTATTGCAGCCTGAAGGACGAAAAATCGGTCATCGACGGGGTGATGTGGAAGTCCGCCGCCCCACGCCTCGCCTTCCGGCCCGAGGACGGGGTGGAGGTGATCGCCAGCGGCAAGGTCACCACCTATGCCGGGCGCTCCAAGTACCAGATCGTGATCGAACGGATGGAGCTGGCGGGCGAAGGCGCGCTGCTCGCGCTGCTGGAGAAGACCAAGGCGCGGCTGGAGGCGGAGGGGCTGTTTGCCGATGCGCGCAAGAAGCCGCTGCCCTTCCTGCCGCGCACCATCGGCGTGGTCACCTCGCCCACGGGTGCGGTGATTCGCGACATCCTCCACCGCCTGTCGGACCGTTTCCCGAGCCACGTGATCGTGTGGCCCGTGGTGGTACAGGGAGAGACCGCGAAGGGGCAGGTGAGCGCTGCCGTGCGCGGTTTCAACGCGCTTGAACGCGGCGGTGCGATTGCCCGGCCCGACCTGCTGATCGTCGCGCGCGGGGGCGGCTCGATCGAGGATCTGTGGGCCTTCAACGAGGAAGAGGTGGTCCGCGCGATCGCCGAATCGGAGATACCCGTGATCTCCGCGGTAGGACACGAGACCGACACCACGCTCGCCGATTTCGCCGCCGACCACCGTGCGCCCACCCCCACCGCCGCCGCCGAACGCGCGGTGCCGGTGCGCGCTGAACTGGCCGCAGGGATCGCCGATCTCGGTGCGCGGCAGATGCGCTGCGCGACGCGGCCCGTGTCTCTGGGGCGCGAGCGGCTGGAGGCCTGTTCGCAGCGACTGCCCAGGCCGGACGCGCTGCTGCAGGCGGCGGCCCAGGCGCTCGACGATGCGACCGAACGCCACCGCCGCGCGCTGGTCGACCGGGTTGCGATCGGGCGCGCCACGCTCGGCGAAGCGGCGGCGCGGCTGAGCCCGGCAACGCTCAACTGGCGGCTCGGCCAGGCGCGCGAACGGCTGGAGCATGTCCGCCTGATGCCCGCCACGCTGACCACCCGCCACGCCCGCGCGACCGAGCGGCTGGCGGCAAATGTCGCCATGCTCCGCTCGCTCGACCCCGATGCGCCGCTCAAGCGTGGCTATGCGATGGTGTTCGACGGGCAGGGCGCGCTGGTCCGCAGTGCCGGGGATGCGCGCGCGGCAGGCACGCTCAGCCTCAAGTTCGCCGACGGGCGGGTTGCGGCAAGCACCGGCGATGCGCCGCCGCCGCCCGCAACGCCCGCCGCTGCGCCGAAGCCCAGGCGAAAGAGCCCCCCGCCGCCCTCGGGACAGGGCGACCTGTTCTGAAGAGGGTGTTTCGGCGGCGCAGGATCGCTATATTGCGGCCATGCTTACCACTTCCAGCGATCAGCCTGCCAAGCTTCACTATGGCCCCAACTCCTTTCGTGTGATCCGCAACGGGCGTTACGTCCCCTGTGCGATCACCGGCGAGCCGATTCCGCTCGACACTCTGCGTTACTGGAGCGCGGAGCATCAGGAGGCCTACGCGAGCTGCGAGATTGCGACCCGCCGCCTGACCGGCCAGGTGTGAGCTTGCAGCCCACGAAGCTCGCCGCCGCGACCGGCGCTTCGCTCGCGATCCTGCTCGGCAGCTGTTCGGCACCCCGCGACGCCGCAGACCTGCGCGAAGTCGTCCAGCCGGTCGCCGCGCCGCGCGCGAGCCCGACACCGTGGCCTGTCGCCACTCCGACACCCGCTCCCGCGCCTGCCCGCACCACCTTCTCGTTTCGCGGGGAGCTGGAACAGGGCGGCTGGATACGCGGGCAAGTGCCCAGCAATACGCGCAGCGCACGGCTGGGCGAGCAGTCGCTGCGGTTCGACGAGGATGGCAATTTCTTCGCCG
Source organism: Citromicrobium bathyomarinum (assembly GCF_021021475.1). GTDB lineage: Bacteria > Pseudomonadota > Alphaproteobacteria > Sphingomonadales > Sphingomonadaceae > Alteriqipengyuania > Alteriqipengyuania bathyomarina. The sequence goes on from NZ_JAINWL010000002.1 coordinate 57,214, forward strand.
CGTTCGACCGCGATCAGGGTCCGCAGATCGAGCTGGTCGCGACGCTGGAGGATGGGCGGACCATCTCCAGCCCGCTGACGATCCGCCCGCGCGACTGGAAGCTCGAATATATCAACGCGCCCTATCGTGCGGGGCGGAGCAGCGCGGAGTTCCAGCGATTGCGCGAGGGCGAACTGGCCCAGATCGTCGCCGCGCGTGCGAAGCAGACCGGGGCGGACGGCTGGCGGCAGGACTTCGTCTGGCCGGTCACCGGGCGCATTTCCGGCCGATTCGGTTCGCAGCGGGTCTATCAGGGCAAGCCCGGCCCCTATCACTCCGGCCTCGACATCGCGCCGGGCGCAGGCGTGCCTTACGTCGCGCCTGCCGACGGGGTGGTCACGCTGGTCGCGCAGGACCCCTTCACGCTGGAAGGGCGGCTGCTGATGATCGACCACGGGATGGGGCTGAACAGCGCCTTCCTGCATTCCGCGACCATCGTCGTGCGCGAGGGGCAGCGGGTGAAGCAGGGCCAGTATCTCGGCACGATCGGCGCGACCGGCCGCGCGACCGGCCCGCATCTGCACTGGAGCCTCAAATGGCAGGATTCGCGGCTCGACCCGCTGCTGTTCGTGGGGCCGATGCCCGACTGACGGCGCGAGGCGCGAATCGCCCTCGCCGCCCAAGCGCTGACACACCTGACACACAGTCCAGGGGCTGAAAAACCTCGCCCGCTGTTAGCGCGAATCCGGCGGGTGGACCGACGATGTGAAAGAGCCGCGCCAGGCTAGCGCGGGCGAGCGATGTAGGACAGCAGCGCGTGTCTTGCAGACACACGTAGGGCGCGTTTCGCAGCAACCTGCGAACGCGCCCGACCTGATTCGAATGTGAAAGCCGAAAGGCTCAGGCGGCGGGTGCAGCCGCCTTCTTGAGCTCGCGCTTGACCTTGAGCGCACGGGCCGAGAGCTTCTCGTCCTTGGTCTTCAGCAGCCAGTTGTCGAGACCGCCATTGTGCTCGACCGAACGCAGCCCCTGCGTCGAGACGCGGAACTTGAAGCTGCGGTCCAGCTTTTCGCTCATCAGAGTGACGTTCTGGAGGTTGGGCAGGAAGACACGCTTGGTCTTGTTGTTCGCGTGGCTGACATTGTGGCCGACCTGGCGACCCTTGCCGGTCAGTTCGCAGATGCGCGACATGGCTTATCTCTTCTCAAAAATGGTGATCGGTCTGTGCCGGAAAGTCGCCGCGCTTAGCGGCCAATTGCCGAATCGTCAACAAGGACTCGCGCTTGCGAGCCGCTCCCTGCGCTTCTAGCGCATTTTTCATCATGACGCGATGGCCCTTGCCCGATCCGATGCAAGCCGCGCTGGCACAGGCGCAACTGGCCGCCGATGCAGGCGAAGTGCCGGTCGGCGCGGTGGTTATGCGCGATGGCGAAGTGATCGCCTCGGCGCACAACGCGCCGCGCACGCTCGCCGACCCGACCGCCCATGCCGAAGTGCTAGCGCTGCGCGCCGCAGCGAAGGCCTTGGGGCAGGAGCGACTCGAAGGCTGCGACCTGTGGGTGACTCTGGAGCCCTGCGCGATGTGCGCAGGCGCCATAGCCCACGCGCGAATCGGACGGCTGTATTACGGGGCTGCCGATCCCAAGGGCGGCGCGGTGGCGCACGGCGCGCGCGTGTTCGACCACCCGCAATGCCACCACCGGCCCGAAGTCTATTCGGGCATGGGGGAGGAGGAAGCGGCGAAGATGCTGCGGGGCTTTTTCAACGAGCGTCGGGGCTAAAGCCCCCGCCAGATCTTCGCCGGAGCATCATCCGCTGCCCCGCGCGCCGAGCGTTTGCACGCCGTCGGAAGCCAGTCGCGCCCGTAGCAAAGCCGCAGTTCCTCCAGCCAGCCACGCTCGTTGAGGATCACCGCGATCATCTCGGGCCGCCAGTTGGTGTTGGCCTGCATCCACGCCTCGCGAATGTCGCCTGCGGTCAGCCCCTCCTTGCGCGACAAGCGGTCGAGGTCGGGCCAGTCGAGGCTGCGGTGGAGGATGCGGGTGATGCGGAAATAGCGGTCGGGCCGGTCCGCCATGCAGCTGCCATGCTTGGCCCATTGCCGCATCGTGAGACTGGCAGAGGGTTGCACGCACATCTGCCGGGCGAGCTGCGCGCCTGTGGGGCGCACGTTCCGCGCCTCGCACCATTGCGGCCAGCTGCGGGCACCTTGCGGCCACAGCCCATGCACGATCAGCCCGAAGCTGCCTTTGCTGCCCGAGCATTGCTGCGCATGGCGTGGCGATTCCTTGCGGTTGCGGCAGAACTCGGGGCTCCAGCTGAGCGAGAGGACGTAGCCGGTAACCGGCATCGCGCGGGTCGGCCCCTCGCGCGCGACACCCGGCACCGCGACGCTGCGCGGCGGTGTGCACTGATAGCTCTGCGCGCTGGCGGTGCCTGCCAGAGCGGCGCCCAGCGCCAGCGCCAGCGCGATTCGCCGCATGGCTCAGGCGTCGGGGGGAGGCGGTGCGTCGTCCGTCGGCGTGCCGTTGAGCCAGCGGATCGCATCGCCGCGGAACAGCATGACCACGGCAGCCGCCTGCGCAAGCAGGCCGACCAGGCCGTAAATGCGGGATAGCACCAGCGGCCCGCCGAAATAGTCGCCCACCCCGATCAGCGAGAACAGGAAGAAGGCGACGATCACCCACTTGGCGATCACCACCCGGCGCTGTGACACCAGATACCACATCAGCAGGCCGATCAGCGCGCCGACGGCATAGCCGATCCAGATCACGCTCGGCGGAACGGCAACGCCGGTCTGTGCTGCCTGCGCCGCGAGCTGCGCCTTGAGTGCCGGATAGCTCGTGATGAAGGCCAGCAGGCCGATGAACATCGCCCCGAGGTAGAAATAGTCGAACAGTTTGATGGATTGCGGCTTCACCGATGTGCTCCCCTGGTGTCCCGAGGGATCGACGGTGCCGTATGGCGCGGGTCTCCGCAAGCCGCGGGTCACGCCAAGGTGGTGAAATCCAGGCCGATATCGGCCGCGGGCGCGCTTTGGGTGAGTCGCCCGACCGATACGTAATCGACCCCGGTCGCCGCCTTGGCGCGGATCGTATCGAGGTTGATCCCGCCAGAGGCCTCGGTCGGGACGCGCCCGGCAACCAGCGCGACCGCTTCGCGCAGGGTATCGGGTTCCATATTGTCGAGCAGCAGGCGGGTTGCGCCCGCATCCAGTGCGGGGCCGATCTGGTCGATCCGGTCGACCTCGCAGATGATGTCCGCAACGCCCGCATCGCGCGCGCGGCGCACCGCCTCGCCGACCGATCCGGCCACCGCGACGTGATTGTCCTTGATCATCGCGGCATCCCACAGGCCCATGCGGTGGTTCGCGCCGCCGCCCATCCGCACCGCGTATTTTTCGAGCATGCGCAGCCCGGGCAGGGTTTTGCGCGTGTCGAGCAATGTGCAGTCCGGATTGTCCATCGCCTGCACGTAGCTGCGCACCAGCGTGGCAATGCCGGAGAGGTGCTGCACCGTATTGAGCGCGGCGCGCTCCGCGGTCAGCAGCGCGCGGGCATTGCCCTCGATCCGCATCAGGTCGGTGCCAGGCGCGACCTGCGCGCCGTCCTCGACCAGCTGCTCGATCGCGCAGTCGGGGTCGAGCGCGCGGAAGAACGCCGCTGCGATCGGCAGTCCCGCCACGCTGATCGGATCGCGGCTGTCCATCACCCCGGTGAACTTTGCATCCGCCGGGATGACGGCTTCGGAGGTCACGTCGCGCCCGCCGCCGGGCAGGCCTTCGCCCAGATCCTCCGCCAGCGTTGCGCGCACGAAGGCATCGAGGTCGAAGCCGGGAAGAGTGAAATCGCTCATTGGCAAATCTTCGTCATTGCGAGCGGTCCGGGACCGCGCGGCAATCCATGGCACCATGGATTGCTTCGTCGTTCCGCTCCTCGCAATGACGACCTAAGCGGTCAATGCACGAAGCGCGCGACCACGTCGCGGTAGGAGCGCGAGACCTTAACCTCTGCGCCCGAGCTCAGCACCAGGAAGCACTCGCCGTTGGTGTGCGGCTTCACCTGCCGCACCTGGTCGAGATTGACGATGGTCGAGCGGTGGACCCGCTGGAACTTGCGCGGGTCCAGTCGGCGTTCCAGATCCTTCATCGTCTCGCGCAGGATCAGCGAATTATCGCCGGTATAGATGCACATGTAATCGCCCGCCGCCTCGATATGTTCGATCGATTCGACCTCGACGCGGAAGATCTTGCCCCGGTCCTTGACGTTGAGCAGTTTCTCGAACCGGTCCGATCCGTCGGCCGCGCCGTCCTGCAATTCCTCGGCGGCTTCGGGGGCCACTTCGGCGAGCACGTTCATCAGCTTTTCCGCCTCGTCCGCGCCGCGCTTCTCGGTCATCCGCTGGCGGACGCGTTCGATCACGTCGGCCAGCTTGTCCTCGTCGACCGGCTTCATCAGGTAATGCAGCGCATTGGCCTGGAACGCGCGGATCGCATGCTCCTGAAATGCGGTGACGAACACGAACAGCGGCGGTTCGATATCCATCACGCCCTGCACCACGCCGAAGCCATCGAAACCGGGCATCTGGATGTCGAGGAAGACGAGGTCGGGGCGCAGCGTCTTGATCTTGCGGATCGCCTCGCGCCCGTTCGAACAGGTGTCGATGATCTCGACATCCTCAAACTTCTCGAGCCGCAGTTGCAGACCCTGAATGGCCAGCTTCTCGTCGTCCACGATGATCGTCTTGATGGTCATTTTCTCACTATCCAATCGGGCTGGGGCCCATGGCGCGGGGGTACGCCGGTGAATCAACGGCCGGTCCAGCATCCTGTTTCCCGTGCCGCCGCTCGGTCGACCATCCATCCCGCGCCTCTCCGAGAAGCGAGGGGTGTGTGGTCAGTTCGGGCGGCGGTGCGAGCGCTGCGGCAATGTCTTCGCCTTCACGCTCGAACGGGATTTCGATAATCACCGTGAAGCCGCCCTGAACCGGGGAGCGAATTTCGAACAGATGGTTCTCGCCATACGCCTGGGCGAGCCGGTTGCGAATATTGGCGAGGCCGACCCCGGTCGAATCCGGGCTGTCGCTGCGTGGGAGCGAGGTGCCGGTCGCATCCAGCGGGGTCTTGAGCCCGGGCCCGGTGTCCGACACCACCAGCCGCAGGCGCGAGCCGGACAATTGCGCGGTGAGCGAGATCTTCGCGCCCTCCTCCAGCGGGGAGACCGCGTATTTGATCGCGTTTTCGACCAGCGGCTGCAGCAGCAGCGAGGGCAGGCACGCCTCGGCCGCTTCGTCCGCGATGTCGAATTCGGTCTGCAACCGCTCTTCGAACCGCATCCGCTCGATATCGAGGTAAAGCTTCAGCGTCTCCACCTCCTGCGCCACGGTCACCGTGCCGCCCGGCTGCGAGACCAGCGTGTGGCGCAGGAAGCGCGACAGGCGGGTGAGCATCGCATTGGCGGGCTCGGTCTGTTTGAGCAGCACCAGCGTGGAGATCGAGTTGAGCGTGTTGAACAGGAAATGCGGGTTGAGCTGATAGCGCAGCATCGCCAGCTGCGCGCTGGTCGCCTGCGCCTCCAGCCGTTCAAGCCGGTCGGCCTGCTCCTCCAGCTGGAGGAAATAGTTGATCGCATAATAGAGCCCGGTCCACGCACCCAGCAGCGGGCCCTCCACCGCAAGGTAGAGGAAGAACAGCTGGGTCAGCGTGGTTTCGCGATCGAAATAGTACAGCCCGGCCACCCATGCCTCGATCAGGACCAGCACGCTCAGCGCGGTGGCGAGGGCGAGTGTGGTCAACCCCCAGGTGACCAGCGGCTGCCGGCCCATCAGGTTGCGATAGATCACCGAAAGCAGCAGACTGAGCGAAAAGCCCGTCACGGTTGCAGGGAACACGATCGCCAGCAGGCCGAGGCCCTGCCCGTTGACGAGGCCTTGCACACAGCGCAGCAGCATCGCGCCGCCCCAGCCCGCGAATTGCAGGTTCCAGAAGGCGCGATTCTTGTTCGCGAAGAACGGGGCGGGGCGGTAGGGCAGCACGGCCATGGCCCCCATTTAGCGCAACCGGCCGCATTCTCACAAACTTTTGCGCAAGCCGCGGTGATCGGTTAGTTTCTCACGCCAAGGAGAGGACCAATGCAACCAGCAGACACGCTGCATTCGGCCGCAGAGCGCGCCAAATTCCGCGAGATGAAGGAAGGCACCGCCCAGGACTGGGCGATCATCAGCGGCGAATACATGGCCTTCGCCAAGGGCCTGCCCGACCGCGTGCTCGACCATCTCAAGCTGCTCGACGGCGATTTCGGCGGCTTTCCGGTGTGCCGCCTGGAGCATTCGCTGCAAACCGCCACCCGCGCCCATCGCGACGGGCGGGACGAGCGCTACGTGGTGATGGCATTGCTCCACGATATCGGCGATACGCTGGGCAGCTACAACCATCCCGAAGTCGCTGCCTCGATCATCAAGCCCTTCGTCAGCGAGGAGGTGCACTGGATCTGCCAGAACCACGGCGCCTTCCAGGGCTATTACTATTTCCACTTCCTCGGCATGGACCAGAACGCGCGCGAACAGTTCCGCGATCATCCGCACTACGAAGCGTGCAAAGAATTCTGCGAGAAATACGACCAGGCCGCGTTCGACCCGGATTACGAGAGCGAGCCGCTGGAGTTCTTCGAGCCGATGGTCCGCCGGGTGATGGCACGGCCTCTGTCGTCGCCCTACGCCAAGGCGCTCGATAACGAAGAGGCCGCTGCCTAGCGCCCGGCGAGATCCTTGCCCGGCAGCTCTTCGCGCCGGAAACCGGTCGCCCAGTCGGCCCAGTCGGCCCCGTCGCCCTGCGCCAGCTGCGCCTCGATCAGCGGGATTTCGGCGAGGATGAACTCGGCCCGCTCGTCCCACCCGTCATGGCTGCGGGCGCGGAAGATCCAGCCGCCGTGGCGCGGGCCCCAGCGTTCGAAGAAATGCGCCCCCGCGACCGGATCGAAGCCTGCATTGGCCAGCAGCCACGGCATCAGCCGGTCCGCCTCGCGCTCGGTCAGGCGCACCGTGTTCTGTTTGCGCCCACCATTGGCGTCGAACCATTCGCGATGGCGCAGGATGTTGTGCGCGAACTCATGGCCCAGCACCGCGGCGAGCAACGGATCGGGATAGTCGATCCCTGCAAATTCAGGGCCGATCACCACCCGGTGCCCGTCGGCCACGGCGCGGCCGCCTTCGCCGATCTCGAACCGGCTGCGGCAGGCGGGTTCGCCGGTGACGGTCAGCGTGACCGGCTTGTCCGCGCGCCGAACGGTGATGGGTAGAGTGCCGGTCTGCGCGAGCAGGCTTTCGGTCTTCGCGCGGATCGTCTCGATCCGCTCCCACGATTTGGACTTCTCGGTCGGGATATCGGCAATCACCAGGTCGCCCACAGCGAGCACGGTATCGTCCACCTGCAGCCCCGCGCGCGCGGCGGGACCATCCGGCACCAGCGCCTGCACTCCGATATCGCCGGTCAGGCCGAGCAGACCGCGCAGGGCCTCGCCCTCGCCATAGGCGCCCATGTCGTGCAGCAGCAGCCCGGCGGTGTGGGTCCTGTCCGCGCAGAACCGCGCATTGCCGGTGACGAGGCGGTAGCCGAGCTGCAGGACGCGCTCGTCCTGCCGGCGCAGTTCGGCGATCTCCGGGGGCAGGATTGCGCGCGGCGCGTCGATCGCAGCCGGAGGAGCCTCTGGCGTCTGCGCCTGCACGGGCAGCGCGCCAAGCCCCGCCGCGAGCGACAGGGTGATCGACGCCGCGATGGAAACTGGGCGGATCATGGCGTTTCGGCGCTATCCTCGATCGCTTGCGCCAGGCGCTCGGTGCCCTGCGCGCCCTGCAGAATCCGGTTGCCGGTGATCCACGCGGGCGTGCCGGTAAAGCCGAGATCCTGCGCCAGCGCGGCAGTGCGCATCAGTTCCATCGTCACATCCTGCCCCTGCGCATCCCTGCGGGCACGCTCCATGTCGAGGCCGATCGCCTTGCCGACCTGGTCGACCGTCTGGCTGTCGGCCACCTCCTTCTTGTAGAGTGCATCGTGGAACGCGGCGTACTTGCCCTGCTTGGCAGCGGCGAGCGCCATCCGCGCGGCGACGTCGCTGCCTTCGAAGATCGGCCATTCCTTGATCACCACGCGCAGTTCGGGATCGCGCGCGATCAGTTCTTGCACGTGCTGCAGGCTCATCCGGCAATAGCCGCAATTATAGTCCGAGAACTCGAACAAGGTGCGGCTGCCCTTCGGATTGCCGAGGACCGCGCCGGGGAACGGCTCGCGCCATTCGTCGCCCACCTGTGCCAGCCGCCGTTCGGTTTCGCGCGTCTGCAGTTCCTCCGCCATGCGCGGGAGGATTTCGGGATTGTCGAGCAGGTAGGCCTCTGTCCGCCGGTCGCCGAGGCCGGTCGCTGCGAACAGCCACGCGCCGAGAAAGCCGCCGAGGAGTGCGAGTGCGAGCACCCCGACCAGGCGCAGGATTTCGTTCTTCATGGGAAAGGGCCTCTAGCTGTCTTCGCGCGCGGCTTCGAGTGCGGCCTGCGCCTGCATCCGCACATCCTGCGCGCGCAGCCAGTCTGCCGAGCCTTCGGGCAGGGCGGATTCGGCGAGCTGGGCGCTGCGCAGCGCCTCGATATACTGGCGCTGCATCACCTGCTGTTCGGCGCTGGCGAGATGCGCGCGCGGCATGTCGCCCTTCGCGGCGTAGACCAGGCCCAGCTGATACCACGCGAAGGGATTGCGGCGGTCCTTGGCAACCGCGGCGCGCAGCACGCTTTCCGCCTCGTCGTAGTGGCTGCGATCCTCGGTCGCGATCAGCGCATGGCCGAACAGCGATGCGATCAGCGGTTCGTTCTGCGTCAGCTCGGTCGCGCGGCGCAGCGCGGGCAGCGCCTCGTCGGGCCGTCCGGATTCGAGCAGCACCTGGCCGCGCAGTTCGAGGAAATAGGGGTTGTCGGGATCGCTGGCGATCAGCGCGTCGGTTTCGGCGAGCGCCTGATCGATCCGTGCATCCTTGTGATAGGCATAGGCACGGGCGTAGCGCGCGGGGATATCGGTCCGCGTCACCGGATAGGCTTTGAGCGTCCGGGCGGGTTCGGCGAGATAACCGTAAAGCTTGGCACGTACGCGTTCGAAGCGGGCCTGCAGCTGCGGATCGGGCGGCGTGTTCCACGCAGGGTCTTTCTCGTACACTTCGCGCAGGCGTGCGATACGATCGCCCGAGAGCGGGTGGGTCCGGTTGAACCCTGCCTCTTCGCTCTGGCTGCGGCTGTAGCGGTATTCCTGGTTGAGCAGCTTGCCGAAGAATTCGAGCGAGCCCTTGCCCGTAATCCCGGCGTCGGAAAGGAACTGCGCCCCGGCGGCATCGGCAGAGGATTCCTGCGTGCGATTGAAGGCCAGGTACTTGCCCATCGCCGCACGCTGCCCGGCCATGATTGCGCCCATCGCCGCATCGCCGCCGCCCGCTGCCGCCATCGCGACCCCGATCAGCAGCGAGAGGATGGAGATGGTCTGCGCCGCACTCGCCCCGTCGGTGTTGATCACGTGGCCGCCGGTGATGTGGCCGAGCTCGTGCGCGATCACCCCCTGAACCTCGTTGGCGCTGTCCGCCGCGTTGATCAGGCCGGAGTGGAGATAGACCACCTGCCCGCCTGCAACGAAGGCGTTGATCGACGGGTCGTTAACCAGCACCACGTCGACATTGCCGGGCCGCAGCCCCGCCGCCTCGACCAGCGGATCGGCAAGGTCGCGCAGCAGCGCCTCGGTCTCCGCATCGCGCAGGATGCTCTGCGCCATCGCGGGCTGGGCGGTCAGCGAGAAAGCGAGCAGCAGCGCGACGAATCGGGCCACAACCCGCCGCAGCGCAAGGGGGGGCATCGTGATGCGGGGGAGGTGCGCGATCATGCCGGCATGCTAGCCCCCGGCGGGCTGAATGTCTCCTGAAGCTTGCGCTGCGGGAGGAGCCGGGTCGCGGACTTCGCGAGCAGGCGGGCTGTCGGCATCGCGGGTCGCCGCCATCTCGCGTGCGCGGCGCTCCGAACGGACGCGTTCGCGTGCGGCATCGCGGATCTGCTCGCGCAGGAACCCGGAGACCTCGTCCTTCACCCGCCGGTCTTGATCGAACGGCTTGGCGAGGCCCATGACCAGCGTAATGTGGCCGATGTCCTCCAGCACCACGCGCCGGACGGGCGCGCCCTTCGCGGCGAGCGCATCGTAGAGCTTGCGCACATTGTCGGGGCTCACCTGCTCGTCGTCCGCGCCGGTGATCAGCAGCATGGGGGGCGCATCCTTGCGCGCGAAGCGGATCGGCTGGGTCGCGGCGAGCGGCTTTGCTTCGCCGAACGCGTTTGTCATCCCCTCTCCCTCCAGCGGCAGGAAGTCGTACGGCCCGGCCAGCCCGATCACGCCGTCGATCGTGTCGTCGGGCAGGCCCAGGCGGCGGGTCCAGCGCCGGTCCAGCCCCAGCATGACCGCGTTATAGGCCCCGGCGGAATGGCCCATCAGATAGATCTGGTCGGGATCGCCGCCATATCTGCCGATGTTGCGCGCGGTCCACTTCACCGCCGCCGCGCTGTCCGCCAGCATCGCCGGATAGCGTCCTTCGGGGACCAGCCGGTAACCGGCATTGACCACCACGAAGCCGCGCGGCGCGAAATTGCGGCCGATGAAGCCGTAAGCCTCGGGGCTGCCATTCGCCCAGCTGCCGCCGTGGAAGAACACCAGCACGGGCAGCGCTGCATCGCTGCGCGCCGCCTCTCTGCGGGTAATGGTGAGAACCTGATCCTCGTGCCGCCCGTAGGCGATCGGCCCGCGCACCTCGACATCGTTGCGGAAGGTGAAGGCAAGGTCCGCCTTGTCGAGCAGGTGATGGCGCAGATCCGGCCAGACCCCGTGGTACAGGTTGTATGCGAGGATCGTCAGCGCGAGGACGAAGATCATCTGGACCAGGCAGCAGCCGCCTGGTTCCTTAGGCTTCTTCTCCATTTCGCGGACCCACCGTTTCCACGATGCGCGATGTTTCCCCATGCGGTGCCACCCCTGCTGCTCTCAGGAAATCCCGACCGATGGCATAGCTGTTCCCCAGCCACAGGGGCACCCCAAAGCTCTCGATGACCCGTTTCGCGTCAAGTTCCTTTTCCGACAGCGCCTTTTCGGTGGTGCGGATGAACACCGCCGCGATCCGATCGGGCTCGCGCGCGACCGCTTCGGCGAAGGCGGGCAGGTCGCCCTGGGTGTCGTCGCCGATGAAGGCGAAGCGCAGGTGCGAGAAATGCGCGAGGATCTCGCCAATCGCCTGATGCTTGTGCGCGCCGTGGCTCTTCTTGCCGATGGTCGCGCGGTTGAAGCCCCAGTTGCGCAGGAACAACGCGCCCAGCGGCAATTCGCGCGAGCGCTGGAACGCGACGAGGTAGGAAAACAGGTTCCACGGCGAGGACGAGATGTAGAAGAACGGCCGGTGCGTTGTGGGAATGACGGCACCGGTCGGTGGTTCGGACTCGCTCACCGTCAGCCCGCCACCGATCGCGCCGTAGAAGGAGTCCGCGCCCTCCACCAGAATCCGCTCGTGCGGCATCTGCGCGAAGATCCGCTTCCAGTTGCGCACGACATTGTGCCAGCCGCCGGTGATCCCGGTTTCGATGATCGTATCGTCGATGTCGGAGATCACGCCGATCTGCGCGTCTGCTCCCGGCACCAGCACATGGCCGGTGACGCTCTGGTGCCCGTCGCGGTTGTCCCATCCCAGCCGGACAACTTCCCAGGCGGTCTGCGCGGGATAGGGCCAGTCGCCCTCCAGATCGATCTCGAAGCGGAAATAGCCGTCGTCGTCGGAGGTGGTCGTGTAGCTGAAATCCTCCCCGTCGGAACGGGTCAGGCACAAGGTCACGCCGACATTGCGCACTTCCGAGGCGAAGAACTGCGACATCATCACGCGGAACGTGCGCCAGCGCCCCGCTTCTTCGAACTCGGGCGGGCGCGAGCGCTGGGTCCGCCCCACGAGCACCAGCCGCTCGCGGTTGCGATACCCGAAGAAGGGTTGCACGCGGACCGGTCGGCGAGTGAAAATCCCCATCCAAGGCGCGCTAGCGGGCCTCTCGCGCGGAGTGAACCCCTCAATGCCGCAAGATGCGGCACAAACGGGGGTTATCGCGTGGCGTGGGCCAGATGTTTCGCCGCGCGGGCAAGCAGACGCTCGTCATCGGCGACTTCGCCGAGGAAGGCGATTGCCCCGTCGGCATCGCGGCGGATCACGCAGACGGAGAACTCCGCGCCCTCGACCGGAATCGCGTCGATCGGCTGGGCGGGCAGAGTGGCCAGCTTGCGGCGCACGCGTGCCTTTGCGCCGCCGGCGGCGGGCTTGCCTGCGGCTTCGCGGCGGAAGGCCCGCTCGCGCGCAACCACGCCTTTCAGGCCGCCGTCCGCCGCGTCGAGGAAAGCGGCGAGGGCGCCATGGGCGATCCCCTCGCGCTGCGCGAAGGCGAGCACGGCGGCATATTCGGCGATGCGCGACTTGTCGTAGTCCGTCCCGAAGACGAGCTTGACCACCGGGGTCATCGGCGCGCGCGGCGCAGCCTCGATTGCATGCTCGTGCAGCAGCGCGGCAAAGGCGTCGGGCTCCGCCTGCGCGGCGAGGGCGACATCATGCGCACGCGACACCGCAGCGTAGAGCGCCACGCGGCTGCGTGCATCGACATGCCCGGCGGCTTCGACCAGCGCGCGTGCCTCGGCGAGGCAGGCGTGGAGGCCGGTCGCGTTTGCAGACCCCCGTGATCCATCGTTTCCGGTCGCGCCCGGCATCGGCGGCGAGAGCGGGCCGCCGCCGACATGCGCGTGGAGCCGGGCGAACGTGGGGCTGGGGACGGGGTTGGGCACCGGTCGCGCGGCTTCGCGTGCGGTTTCCTCACCATGGGACTGGTCGGGGGACGAGCCGGGGCCATCCGCCCAGCGCGTGATCGACGGGACCGCGGTAACCCGCCGCTCGGGGGCGGGCAGTTCGTCGTCATCCTCGCTCTGCGGGCGCGCCCCGCTGTCGAGCGCCTGATCGATCTGGAGCAGCAGCGCATCGGTGGTCAGCTGGTCGGCGACTTCCTTCCAGTTGATCACGCCGTAGATGAAGTCGATCGTCTCGTCGTCGGACGAGAAGGGCAGCAGGATTCCGCGATAGAGCACGGTCGCGCCGGTATCGTTGACGAATTCTGCCTCGAACCCGATCGGTGCCTCGTTGGCGAGGATCTGCAGATAGTGGTCGGTAATCCGGCTCAGCAGCGATCGGCTGGGCACGTCGGCCAGCGTCCGGATCGGGTGATCGCAATGGCATTCGCCGGCCAGCTTGTCGCCCAGGAACACGATCGCGGGGTCTTCCGTGCCGCTGGTGAAATCCAGCAGCACGCTGTTTTCGCTGAAATCGGGCAGCCGGTCGGATTCGATATCCTCCACGCTGGGGAAAGTCCGGTCGCCCAGCAGTCCCGCCCAGTAGTTATAGGCGCGCACCTGCATCCGGCGCTCGTCCTGGCCGACGAGGGAGGGCGGCGTCTCGTCCACCGACAGCTCGCCGTCGGTGTCGCTCTCCTCCCACGACGTGTCGTCCTGCAGTTCGTCGAACACGCCAGGATTTCCGCGCAAGCTATCCATCACAAAAACAGACCCTTTTTAAACTTCGGGTCCGTTGTGCAGCACCGTGGTAAATTTAAGGTTATGCTTCGCCCCGGGAAGGCGCTCCGTCGGCGGGTATGGCTCTAGCGGCTGAGATAGCGCATCCGGATCGTCTGATAGACCGGCGAATCCGCGCCCACGGTAAAGGCTGCGGCGGAGAATTGCGGCGGGCCGAAGCGGACCTTGGCATCGCGCGAGAAGCCGAACCCCTCCTTGGGGATGAACAGCGTCTTGTCCGCCTTGCCGTTGCCGTTCTCGTCATGCAGCAGCGAGATCGCATATTCGCCCGGCTGAACGTCGTTGAATACGATGGTAACCCGCGCATTGGCCCGCACGACCCGCTTTTGCGAGGTCTCGTCGTGGGCGCAATCGGGGAAGGTGCCCGATCTGTCGGTCAGACACGCGAGCACGGTGCCCTGCGTCGAACGCAGGTCGACCACGGTGACCACCACATCCTGCCGCACCCCCGGCGCATTGCCGAGCGTGAGCATCGCCGCGGTGGCGAGCGTCAGGGTTGAAAGCTTTTCGAGAGACCTCGATCGGTTTTGCATAAACGATCCCAGAACCGGAAATAGAGCCCGTAATTGCATTGGTAGCGTTCGTGGTGGAGCTGGTGATGGCTCGCGGTGATGATCCATCCGCCCACAGGCGACCGGACCAGCCATCGCGGAAACATCTCCCACCCCATATGATTCGTCACCCCCATGACGGTCATCACGGTCAGCACCACCCCCAGCATAGCGATGTGAATCGGCACGAGGAAGACGAGCAGCGGGATAACCACCGCACCTGTGAGTGCTTCTATCGGATGAAAGCTCATTGCGGCCCATGCGGTCGGCGGGCGGCTGGCGTGATGGACCGCGTGCGCCACGCGGAACACGCGCGGCTCGTGCATCCAGCGATGCGTCCAGTAGAACCAGGTGTCGTGCGCGAAAAGATACAGGAACACCGATAGCGGCAGATACCACAGCGGGTAGGCATTCCAGTCGGCGTAGATCCGGGTCCAGCCCAGGCTGTCCCAGCCCCAGGCGACCACACCTGCGGGAATGCCGTAGATCGCGGCGGACACCAGCGACCAGCCGATCTCGCGCCGGATCTGTGTGCTGAGCCCCGCGTGATGGCCGGGTCGCACCCGCGTCGTCAGCGCGGCGAAGGCCCCGCTGATCGCGAGATAGCGCAGCGCCACGATGGCGACCATCGCCATGGTGGAAAGGATCAGGGCAATCAGCATGATGGCGCGCCTTATGCCGCGCGCGCGAAGATTAGGCGAGGGGCTTGTGCGAAGACCCGGCATGCGGCCATTTTACCGGCTGCTCCGCTATTTCTCGCCGCCCCAGGGCGCGCAATCAGGATCGCAGGCGACGGTCGTGCGGCGCATCGCGGTGCGGGCGAGCCGCTCCACCTCGACCTTGCGCCGCGCCGGAGCCAGAGGATGCCGCGCCGCCGGGCGGATGATCTCCGCATCGTAGCCATCGGCGACGATCAGCCCGCACCGTTCGGGCAGGAAGGCTTCTCCTTCGAGGATTGCCCGGTCGAGATGCGTGCCGATGCCCCAGTAGAACTTGTCGCAATGGTCCAGATAATCGGTCCATTTGGCGTCGCCAGTCAGATCGGCGCGCGATACCTTGATCTCGACGATGATCACGTGGCCCTTGGCATCGATCCCCATCAGGTCCGCGCGGCGCCCTCCGCGCAGCGGCATCTCGGTCGTGCACCAGATATCATTGCGCGCAAACAGCCGCATGATCCCGCGGGCCGCGCCGCTGGCATCGCAGGGATGCTGGGCCGCTGCGGGTGCCGGGCTGGTGGAAGGGTCGAGCAGGAAGGACGATTCGGCCATGCACCTCAAGAACAGGAGGTGAACACCGCTGTCAAGCGCAGCGTGGTCAGCCGCGCGTTGCCAGCGCCGCTTCGCGCAGGGTCGCCGCGCGGCCGCGCTGGTATTCGCGCCACAGGCAATGCGCCGCGGGGCGCGGATCGGCGCTCGTCCCGTGCGCGGCGAGCAGCGCGTCGAGCCCGAAGCGCATCGTCGCCACCAGTTCGTCGAGCGCCAGGATGGAGGCTTGCGTGCGGCCAGCGTCGGCTCTGGTGAGGCGGGCGATCAGTGCCTGATCGGGGGCGTCGAACTCGGGCGCGGGCTGCCCCGCGAGCAGCGCGACCACCCGGGCGGCATCTTCCACCGCCGCCCATTGCTCGATCAGGGTCGCATTGCCCCGCTCGAACCCGTCGCTGTCGCTGCCGGGTGCGCGGACGGGCGGATGGCCGGGAAAATGATCGGGGGCGAGGTCGCTCATGACTGCACAAGGCTAGCGACCGTCCCTTGCCAATCCGCTAACGCGCGGCAAGATGATGCGCGGCGAGGATTTTCCGTTGGCGCACATCCGTTCGCTTTGCTAAGCGCGCCATCCGCATCGCGCGATGCACCCGTAGCTCAGCTGGATAGAGCGCTGCCCTCCGAAGGCAGAGGTCACAGGTTCGAATCCTGTCGGGTGCGCCAGTTTTCTCAGAGCATCAGAGTTGCGCCACAACGCGCCCCTGTCGGCGGAGAAGGCGTGACGTTGCGCTCGTGCGCGGTGGTTTTCGGGGCACGAGCCGTTGGTCTTGGTCTGCTCAAAAGTCGGCGGAGATCGAGGCGCGCACCGTGCGTGGGCGACCCTGCAGCAGCGCGTTCGAGAAGGTGTCGAAGGCAGAGGCCCAGTAGGCTTGGTTGCCGACATTCTCGACCGCGAGGCGCAAGGTGACGGGCACATCGCCCGCCGCGAAGACGTAGCGTGCGCCCAGGTCGAACACCGCCCAGCTGTCGATCTCCAGCGGGTTGGCCGCATCGACATATTGCTCGCCGGCGTAGAGCGCGCGGCCGGTCGGGGTCACGCCCGGCACGACGGGCAGTTCCCATTCGACATCGGCTTTGGCGGTGCCGCCTTCGGCCGAGGGCGCGCCGGCGAACGTGGAGTCGTAATCTTCCCCCAGCGCGGCATCGATCTCGTCATGGAAGATCAGCGGCAGTCCGGTGATGCACAGCATCAGCAGGAACGGCGCGGGAATCAGGCTGCTTCACTTGTGAACCACGTACCAGAATCGGATTGCGCCGCGCGACATGGCGGCGCTTTAAGAGGCTGCGCATGTAAGTGGAACGCATTCGCATTATCCGCGAGGCGTGCTCCGCTCGCTTCCCGCTTGACCCTGCGTGCGGGCTTATGCAGCATCGGTTGCAAAGCGCCACGTAATCGCGAAGGCGCATGGGAGAGAGACATGAGCGACGATATTCTGACCGAGGTGAAGGACGGCGTCCTGGTCATCACCATCAACCGGCCCGACGCCAAAAACGCGATGAACAAGGCGGCAGCCGAAGCGATCGCCGCCGCGCTCGACCGGCTCGATGCCGAAGACGATCTGCGCGTTGCGATCCTGACCGGCGCGGGCGGCACTTTCTGTTCGGGCATGGACCTGAAAGGCTTCCTGCGCGGGGAGAGCCCGATCGTGGAAGGGCGCGGCTTCGGCGGGCTGACGCAGAAGAGCCCGGCCAAGCCGATCATCGCCGCGGTCGAAGGCTATGCGCTGGCAGGCGGGCTCGAACTGATGATCTCGTGCGACATGGTGGTCGCCCATAGTGGTGCGAAGTTCGGCATTCCCGAGGTCAAGCGCGGCCTCATCGCGGCGGCCGGCGGCCTGATGAAACTGCCCGACCAGATCCCGCCCAAGGTCGCGATGGAGCTGGCGCTGACCGGCGATTTCATCGATGCCCCCCGCGCTTACGAGCTGGGCTTGGTCAACCGGGTGACCGATGGCAGCGTGATGGACGGGGCGATGGAGCTGGCAAAGGCGATCGCCGCCAACGGTCCGCTCGCGGTGAAAGTCTCCAAGCAGGTGATCGAGGAATCGCGCGGCTGGAGCCTCGAATCGCGGTGGGACGAGCAGGGCAAGCTGATGCCCCAGGTGTTCATGAGCGAGGACGCGCGCGAAGGCGCGGCGGCTTTTGCGGAGAAGCGCGCACCCAACTGGAAGGGCAGGTAATGGCGGGCCCGCTCGCAGGGCTGCGCATCGTCGAATTCGCAGGCATCGGGCCGGGTCCGTTTTGCGGCATGATGCTGGCCGACCACGGCGCGGAGGTCATCCGCATCGACCGTGCGAGCGGCGGGCGCGGCGGCTCGCAGCCGATCTCCAACAAGGATATTCTCGCACGCGGGCGCAAGTCGATCGCGCTCAACCTGAAGAGCGAGCAGGGCATCGCGCTCGCGCGCAAGCTGTGCGCCAGCGCCGACGGGTTGATCGAAGGCTTTCGGCCCGGAGTGATGGAGCGGCTGGGGCTGGGGCCCGAAGTGCTGCTCGCCGACAACCCAAAGCTCATCTACGGTCGGATGACCGGGTGGGGCCAGACGGGGCCTTACGCGCCCTATGCCGGGCACGACATCAACTACATCGCGCTCGCCGGGGCGCTCGCCCATTTCGGGCGGGCGGGCGAGAAGCCGACCCCGCCGATCAACATGGTCGGCGATTTCGGCGGTGGCGGGATGATGCTCGCCTTCGGGATGGTCTCGGCGCTGCTGAACGTCGCGCGTGGCGGTGAGGGCCAGGTGATCGACGCCGCGATGACCGATGGCACCGCGTTGCTCATGAGCATGATCCACGGTATGGCCAATCAGGGCGTGTGGCGCGAGGATCTGGGCGCAAACCTGCTCGATACCGGCGCGCATTTCTACGACACCTACGAGACTGCCGACGGCAAGTTCGTCAGCATCGGCAGCATCGAGCCGCAATTCTATGCCGAGCTGCGCGCGCGGCTGGGCCTTGCGGAAGACCCGGACTTCGACGCGCAGATGAACCCGTCGCAGTGGCCCGCGCTCAAGGACAAGCTCGCCGCGATCTTCAGAACCAAGACCCGCGCCGAGTGGGACGAGGCTCTGGAACATAGCGACGTCTGCTACGCCCCGGTGCTGACCATGAGCGAGGCGCGCGAGCATCCGCATATGGCCGCGCGTGAAACTTTTATCGACGTGGCGGACAGCCCGCAGCCTGCGCCCGCGCCGCGCTATTCGGGCACCGCAACCGCAACGCCTTCGCCCGCGCCGATGCCGGGGAACGATACTTCCGACATCCTTGCGGAGCTGGGCCTGAGTGAGGGCGAGATTACGGAATTTCGGGAATCCGGCGCGGTTTCCTAGCGCAGCGAACCGATTGCAGTTTGCAACCGGTTCGCTAGTCTCGTCCGCAAAACAAAAGCTTCGAGAGGATCTCCAATGCCAGCATTAGACGTGCCGCAGCCCGAATTCATGGACGAAGAAGAGATCGCGGTGTTCGCCGACGCGGTCGGCAAGTTCTATGAAAAGCACGCGCCAGAATCCCGCGTCCTCAAGTGGCGCGATGATGGCCAGGTCGACCGCGAATTCTGGCGCGAGGCGGGCGAGGCGGGATTGCTCGGTGCGTCGGTGCCCGAGGAATATGGCGGTCACGGCGGCGATTTCCGGCACGAAATGGTGGTGATCGACCAGCAGGGCCGGCACAATGTCGAAGGCTTCGCCGCCAGCCTGCATAACACGATCATCCTGCCCTACCTCGTGCGCCACGGGACCGAAGAGCAGAAGAAGAAGTACCTGCCGCGCCTGGTCTCGGGCGAGTTGGTCAGCGCGATCGCGATGACCGAGCCGGGCGTGGGATCGGACCTGCAATCGATCACCACCACCGCGCTGAAGGACGGCAACGGCTACAAGATCAACGGGGCCAAGACCTACATCTCCAACGGCCAGATCGCCGACTTCATCATCGTCGTCGCCAAGACAGACCCGAACGAGCGGGCCAAGGGCATCTCGCTGATGCTGCTGGAGACCGACGGTGCGGAAGGGTTCCAGCGGGGCAAGAAGCTCGACAAGATCGGGCTCGACTCGCAGGACACCAGCGAGCTGTTCTTCGACGATGTGTTCGTCCCTGCGGAGAACGTGCTCGGCGGGGAGGAAGGCAAGGGCTTCTACCAGCTGATGGGCGAGCTGCCGCAGGAACGCCTGATCATCGCGATGGGCGCGATGTCGACGATCGAGCGCGCGCTGGAGGAAACGATCGCCTTCACCAAGGAGCGCAAAGCCTTCGGCAAGACGATCTGGGATTTCCAGAACACCCAGTTCACACTCGCGGAGCTGAAGGCGCGGGCAACCGCGGCCAAGGTCTTCGTCAATCACTGCATCGCGCAGCATCTGGAGGGCAAGCTGGACGTGCCGACCGCGTGCATGGCCAAGCTGTGGTTGACCGAGTTGCAGGGCGAAGTGGTCGACAAGTGCCTGCAGCTGCATGGCGGATCGGGCTATATCAACGATTACCCCATCGCCCGCATGTTCCGCGACAGCCGCGTCAGCCGCATCTTCGGCGGATCGAACGAGATCATGAAGATGGTGATCGCGCGCGGCATGTAGGGCGATCGCCATTGTCTCGGCACCGGCCTGCACGGGAGTGCGGGCTGGCACCGCAGCTCCCATACCGCCCCCGTTAACCTGTTTGCGAAAGCGTGTCCCAGCCCGGGTTCGGGCGCTTTGTGCGGCTTGAGTAGGCGCATGGACGGTGTTTGATTAATGTTAGTCAGACATTTGCCGATAACCGATTCGGACCGTCAAGCAGGGGGAAAGCGCACATGGCCGTCATCGCCGTCTACAGCATGAAGGGTGGAGTCGGGAAAACGACCATGGCGGTGGACCTCGCCTGGCGCTTCTCGCAGACCGGTGGCCACGAAACGCTGCTCTACGATCTCGATCCGCAGGGCGGGGCGGGTTTCCTGCTGGGCCATGAAGAGCGCAAGGTGCAGAAGGCGATCTCCGCCTTCCACCACGCCCGCGCCCCGCGCGACTTGATCGAGCCGACCCGATACGACCGCCTCTCTCTGATCGGGGCCGACCAGAGCCTGCGCGATCTCCCCGTGCAGCTGGCCCGCATCGGCGCGAAGAAGCGGCTGGCGCAGATGCTCAACTTCATGAAGGGCGAGTATCCACGCATCGTGCTCGACTGCCCGCCGATGATCAACGAGGTGAGCGAGCAGATCATGGAAGCCGCCGACCTGATCGTGGTCCCGCTGCCCGCCTCCCCGCTCGCCGCGCGCGCGTTCGGCTTTATTCGCGCGGAACTGGCGAAGCGCCCGGGCCATCCGCCGGTGCTTCCGGTGCTCTCGATGTACGACCAGCGGCGCAAGCTGCACCGCTGGGTGCGCGAGAATGCGGGTGCCAACTGGCCCGTCGTCCCGGCGAGCAGCCATGTCGAGCAGGTCGCGGTGCGGCGCGAGCCGATCGCCGCCTTCGCCAACTGGTCGCCCGCCGCCAAGGGGCTCGAGCATCTGCACCATGCGCTGGAGGCGAAGCTCGATCAGATGGGCCTTGGTGGGACGCCGCCGGGCGGTGGCCAGCGCGCGCTTCCCGGCCCGCAAAGCCGCCCGCATGCTGCGCCCCAGGCCGAGGATTCGCGCGTCGTGCCAATCCGCAGCTCAACCTCTGCCGAGCGGCGCGATGCGCCCGACGCCACGCGGGGCAACCGCCGTGCGTCCGAGGGGCTGGCCCGCCGCGCCTTCAGCTTCTGAGCCGATTGCGTGACACCGCGCGCACAAGCGGCGCGCGCAACTTGTCATTCATCCCCTTGCGCCTACATTCACAGGCGAAAGGACTCGGTTTTTCATGAGCGAACAGAACACGCCCGACGGGCAGGGCCCTGGCGGTCCGGGGGGCGGCGGCCCCAACCCGTGGATCCGCAGCCTGATGATCTGGGGCGGGGTCTTCCTCGCCCTGCTGCTTGCGGTCTCGATGTTCGGCGGTGCCAGCCAGAACACCGGCACCACGATCAGCTATTCCGACTTCCGCGACCGCGTGGCGAGCGGCACCGTCAAGGAGGTGCAGATCTCCGACGACCGGATTACCGGCGTGCTCAAGAACGACGAGACGTTCAACACGGTGCCGGTCGGCAACGACAGCGGCCTGACCAAGCTGCTCGACGATAATGGCGTCACCTATTCGGGCACGCCCAAGGAGCAGATGAGCATTTTCTGGGTCATCCTGATCCAGTCGCTGCCCTTCCTGCTGATCCTGGGCATCGCTTTCTTCGCGCTGCGGCAGGTGCAGAAGAATGGCGGCGCGGGCGGCGCGATGGGCTTCGGCAAGTCCAAGGCCAAGATGCTGACCGAGAAGCAGGGCCGGGTGACGTTCAAGGACGTCGCCGGGATCGACGAAGCGCGCGAAGAGCTGGAAGAAATCGTCGAATTTCTGAAGGACCCGCAGCGCTTCTCCAAGCTGGGCGGCACGATCCCCAAGGGCGCGCTGCTGGTCGGCTCGCCCGGTACAGGTAAGACGCTGCTGGCCCGCGCGATCGCGGGCGAGGCGGGCGTGCCGTTCTTCACCATTTCGGGCTCCGACTTCGTCGAGATGTTCGTGGGCGTTGGTGCGAGCCGCGTGCGCGACATGTTCGAACAGGCGAAGAAGAACGCACCGTGCATCCTGTTCATCGACGAAATCGACGCCGTGGGTCGCAGCCGTGGGCATGGCCTCGGCAATTCGAACGACGAGCGCGAGCAGACGCTCAACCAGCTGCTGGTCGAGATGGACGGCTTCGAAGCCAACGAAGGCATCATCATCATCGCGGCGACCAACCGCCCCGACGTGCTCGACCCCGCGCTGTTGCGTCCGGGCCGGTTCGACCGTCAGGTCGTGGTGCCCGTGCCCGACATCGAAGGGCGCGAGAAGATCCTCGACGTGCACATGAAAAAGGTGCCGCTGGCGCCCGACGTGAACCCGCGCACCATCGCGCGCGGCACGCCCGGCTTCTCCGGCGCAGACCTCGCCAACCTCGTCAACGAAGCCGCGCTGCTGGCTGCGCGTCGCAACAAGCGGCTGGTCGCGATGCAGGAATTCGAGGACGCGAAGGACAAGGTCATGATGGGCAGCGAACGCCGCTCCATGGTGATGACCGACGATGAGAAGAAGATGACCGCCTATCACGAAGCGGGCCACGCGCTCGTCTCGCTGAACGAGCCGGCATCGGACCCGATCCACAAGGCGACGATCATCCCGCGCGGCCGTGCGCTGGGCATGGTGATGCGCCTGCCCGAGCGGGACAACTACTCGTACCACCGCGACAAGATGCATGCCGACCTCGCCGTCGCCATGGGGGGGCGCGTCGCCGAAGAGCTGATCTTCGGGCACGACAAGGTGTCGAGCGGTGCCAGCTCCGACATCCAGTACGCCACCTCGCTGGCGCGCAACATGGTCACCAAGTGGGGCATGTCCGACAAGCTCGGCCCGCTCCAGTACGAGGAGCAGCAGGAAGGCTACCTCGGCATGGGCCAGTCGGCGCGCACGATGGGTTCGGGCGAGACCAACAAGCTGATCGATGCGGAAATCCGTGCGCTGGTCGAAGGGGCGCACAAGCGTGCGACCCAGATCCTGACCGACAAGGAAGACCAGCTGCACCTGCTCGCCCAGTCGATGCTCGAATTCGAGACGCTGACGGGTGAGGAGATCGACCAGCTGCTCAAGGACGGCAAGCTCGACCGGCCCGACGAGCCCCGCGGCCCGCGCAAGCCGCGCAGCGTCGGCGGATCGGCGGTGCCCAAGGCGGGCAAGCGCTTCGGCGGGGAAGGTGGCACTGCTCCGCAAGGCGCGTAACGCCCTCTGCTTGGCTGATCTGTAGCTGGCTTAGTATTCAGGCCTCCCGCGCGACTGGACCTTCAGTCACCCGGGAGGCCTTTTCATGTCCCGCAGCGGCATTTCGCCAATTTGCTGCTCTCGCCACGCGTCGGCTGGGCTAGAGGTCGCATGGGCGGCGGGAACCCCGCTCGCCCGATGATGGTTAACATTTGCTAATACGCCAGGGAGTACTTGCCATGAACCGCCCGAATACCGCTCTTCTGCTTGCCCTTGCCGCCGCCTCGCTGGGCCTCGTCGCCTGTTCCGAGGAAACCCAGGAAAGCGGCAAGGCGTTTGCCGAAGGTGCCGCCGCCGACACCGCCGCCAATGCCGAAGTTGTGGGCGAGAAGCTGGAAGAAGCGACCGTGGTCGCGGCCGACAAGGTCAGCGAAGGGGCCGCCGACCTGCGCGACGACGTGGCCGAGAAGCGCGAGACATCCGAGCCCACCGACGGCGAGCTCGACGGGACCGATTGACCCGCTCCTCCCTGCTGTATTAAGTGGATAATACAGCAGGGAGGTTTCGCGTTGTCTTTCAATCACTTTATTACGTATACTATTCTGGCCGGGATGATCGCAGCCGCTCCGGCCCGCGCTGCCGGACCGGACACTCACCGTGATAGCGCCTGCGCTCTCGCCATCGAAGCGCCCGCCGAGGCGGTGTTCAGCCTGCCGTTCCGCACGATCGACGGACGGATCTATCTCGATGCAATGGTCAATGGCGAAGGCCCTTTCGTCTTCGCGCTGGATACAGGTGCCAGCGGAATGGGCCGTGCCGACGCCACGCTCGCCGATGCGCTGAACCTGCCCGCCGATGGCAAGGACGAGACTTCCGATGGCGTCAGCAGTTCGCAGGTCGACAAGGTCAGGATTGCCAGCCTGACGCTGGGCGGACTGGAGCGTCGCGACCTGTCGGTGATCGCGCGCGACTATCGCAGCAGGGTATCTCCCGAAGCCGCCTTCTCAGGCATCCTCGGGCGCGAGTTCTTCGCCGACGGGTTGCTGGCGATCGATTTTTCGACCCGCCGCCTGACATTCTATCGCAGCCGGGAGATGCCCGCCTCGCTGCGGGAGGCGATGACTTTTGAACGTGCTTTCCGGATTCCGGTCACGATCGGCGCGCTCAAAACGACCGGCAATGTGGATACCGGTGCCAATGTCACGATGGTTGTGCCGGGCGCGGTCTTTGCCGATCTGGAAGGGACTGCGGCAGGCCCTGCCGGTGGCGGCAGCCTGACCAACACGCGCATCGACATTTTCGATGCGAAGCTCGCCGGACCGGTAGAGATAGGGGGCGCGCGGCTGGAAGGCATCGCGGTAAAGGTTGCCACGGATTATCCCGAAGTGCTGATCGGGGCCCATGCGTTGCAGGGGCATATCGTATTGATCGACCAGCGTCACAGCACGCTTGCCATCTGCAAGCCGCCTCCTCCCTGACCGCTTCAGAACGCGCCCAGCAACAGCAGGGTCTGCAGGAATAGCGAGAGCACGATAAAGATCGCGAACAGCAGCACGAGCAGCCGCCAGATCGCCGACCAGCGCGACAGCGCGTAACCCTGCTTCAGCTGGCGGTAGATATGCAGCGGCGCGATCGTCGCGAAGATCGTGAACAGCCACCCCAACCCGACACCCGCCTTCGCCAGCAGCGACAGCGCGATGAACATCAGTGACATGAAGCTGAGCGAATAGGTCACGAACACCGCGTGGTCGTAGGCCTTGAACTCGCGCCGCCACGCGAACAGCAGCCACACGAAGGGCAGCGATAGCGGGATCAGCAGCCACGAGAATTTGTAGCTGTTGGACTGCAGCTTGTAGAGCATCAGCCCGGGGTTCTTGCGCCATTTCTCGTTGAGGTGATGCAGGAACTCGCTGCTCCGGGGATCGCCGATCGTGACGTGCATGCCGGGTTCGCCGAAATCCTTGTCCGTCAGAACCGATCGACCGGCCTCGATCGACGCGATCTCCTCATCGACATCGGCAATCTCGCTGCGGATCCGGCTAGCTTCCGCCTCGTCGTCGGTGGCGTCGAGGCTCGTTACCAGTTCGGCGCGCTCGTCGGTCAGATCCTCGCGCTCCTGCTTGAGAGCACCGTCGATCTGTTCCATGTCGGGCATGGAGATGTCCGCCGGGGTGGTGAAGCCGACCGCCTGGAACACCGCAAACATCAGGAACACGGTGAACAGGAACATCGCCATCGGCGAGACGAAGAACGCGCGCTCGCCTGCGATATAGCGGCGGGTGAGATCGCCCGGCCGCCACGCGAGCAGCGGCAGCGTGTGCCACAGCTTGCCGTCGAGATGGAGCACGCCGTGGACCAGATCGTGCCCCACGGCGGACAGGGTGCGGTGCAGGTGCGCCGCCTGACCGCAGGTGTGGCAATGCGGGCCGACCAGCTCTGTCCCGCAATTGAGGCAGGCGGTTTCCGCGAAGTGTCCGTCCGCGTCGAGAGCGCTGCCGCCACTCTCACGCGAAATCGCGCGCGCGAACAGGCCGCCCTCGCTTGCCGTACCGATCGCCTCGGGAATATCGCTCATGCCCGTCTGCCCCCTGTCCGTCCGCCTGCGCCTCTAGCACAAGCACATCGCCCGTCGAGCCGTCACGCGCGCAGTCGTCAGCCCAGCATGCCGAGCCTGACGAGGACGATCCGAGCGCCGATCAGGATCACGGTCAGCAGTACCAGCAGGGGGGCAAGCCGCAGCAGCGTAGTCGCCCGGTCGAGCCGCGCATGATCGCGCAGCCGCCACGCGTTGACGACCACGATCGCGCTGACCAGCGGGGCGAGCACAAATTGCGCCGGCAGGCCCAGCTGGTGCAGCGCGAGTGCGAGCGCGATCAACGCGGCCGAGCCGCCCAGCGCTTCGCCCGCGAAGATTACCGGCCATTGGGGATGGCGCATGCCCGTGGCGGGGCAGGTCAGCCGCGCTGAGAGCGCGCCCAGCGGCAGCAGCAGCCAGCCCAGCGTCCACAATTCGCCAAGGAAAGTCAGCAGCGCGGAGGCGCCGCGATCCTGCTCGGCAGCGTCCGTCTGGTCGATCTCGCCGCGTCGCCAGGCGAGGTTCGCCTGCTCGACGAAGAACGCCGCCGACTGCGCCCGCTCGCGCCGTTCCGCGCTGTCCGCATCCGAAGCATCGGGCGTCTCTTCACCGATGTCGCCCACCACCGTGGCCAACGCATGGTCGGTGCCCGACAGCGCCCGGTCGATCGCGATATCCTCGCCCGCCCGACCGCTCGGCTCGCTGACCAGGTCGAGCGCGAGCAGCAGCACCATCCCGGCAAGGAACACCGTCAGCGCACGAATCAGCGGGTCGGCGAAACGGCCGCCGAGCATCGGCGCTCGCTCGGTTGCGGGAGAGGGGGCGTCGGGCATGATGCCGTCATAGCGTGCCTCTTCCCCAGCGCCAGCCTGTGCGATCGTGCTCAACGGGAACGTATGAGGAACATCGCTCGTTGCACGGGAAAGGAGACACGTAGCGTGGAAGAGATCACCCAGCACCCCAAGGCCGAGCCGACCTCGAATGCCGAGAAGGCTCCCGAAAACTGGACCACCGGCGACGAACGGATGACCGGCGCGCAGGCCAGCTATCTGAAAACGCTGGCCGAAGAGGCTGGCGAGCCCGAGGCGTTCGATCCCGAACTGAGCAAGGCCGACGCGTCGCTGCGCATCGATGCGCTGCAGGAAAAGACCGGTCGCGGAAGCGGAGACTAGCCCTTCGCGAGCGTGCGCTCGATCCGGGTCCACAGGGCCTTGAACGCGCGCGCGCCCGGGCTGCGCGGGGCGAAGGCGCCGACCGGGGCCTGGTGCGCGGCGCATTGTTCGATCGCGCTCGACGCGGGGATCACCGCCCAGTCCGGCGAGGCCGCGATCGCATCGCGGTGCAGCGTGCGGCGACGATCGACCATCGAGAACACCGGCATGATCGGTGGGGCCTTCTTGCCCTCCGCGCTCACTTCCTCGCGCACGATCTCGAGCGCGCGGGCGGACAGGGGCGAGGGCGGGATCGGCACCACAATCAGATCGGCGGCGCGCACGATCTGGCTGGAGAGTTCGTTGAGCACCGGCGGGCAATCGAGCAGCAGCCGGTCGTAATCCTTGATCAGATCGGCGGTCAGCTTCGCGATCCGGTTCTTCTTGCCGATCTCGGCCAGCTGCGCGTCGATCGCGCGGATCGATTCGTCCGCGGGCAGCAGGTCGAGCCTGGGGTAGCCGGTCTTGCGGATCAGCTTGGCAGGATCGATCTCCTTGCTGATCACGCTGGTCGCGAGCCGTTTCTTCTTCGGATCGACGCCCAGCAGGAAGCCCGCGCCGCCTGCCGCATCCAGATCCCACAGCAGGGTCCGGCGGCTGGAATGGGTCGCCGCGCACCATGCCAGGTTGGCGGCGAAAGTGGTTTTACCGACCCCGCCCTTCACGCTGTAGATCGCGACGACCGCCATGCCTGCCCGTCTCCTTCTGCGCGCGGGTGAAGAGGCGCGCCGTGTTGCAGCTTCATTACATATAGCAGTTTGCCCGCTGCAAAAGCGGGGTTCTCTCCGGTTCGCATGGTCTGGATGAACGGGCGCCGAAACGAAAAACGGGGCGGCACCTCCGGAGAGGTCCGCCCCGCTTCAGCGTGTTCGGGAGGGCTGCGTTGTCAGCCCAAGGCAGATCAGCCTTCGTAGTCGCCGCCGACCGAGGTCGAGCGGGCCGGGGTCGCCGCGGTCACACGCAGAGCTTCGGCCGACTGGCTGAGCGAGCCGATTTCATCCACCTCGTCATCATCGTCCGGCAGGATCTTCTGCAGGTTGGTGACCATGCTTTCCTGCAGGTCCTTGGGCTTCACGGTCTGCTCGGCAATCTCGCGCAGCGCGACGACCGGGTTCTTGTCGCGGTCGCGGTCGAGCGTGATTTCCGCACCACCCGAGATTTCGCGCGCGCGCTCTGCAGCCAGCAGCACGAGATCGAAGCGGTTGGGAATCTTGTCGACGCAATCTTCAACGGTAACGCGCGCCATAAGCGAAGGCACTCCATGCACTTAAATTTCGGGATCGAAGTGACCTATAGGGGCTCGCGCCGCGATTTTCAACGTGAATCCGGTGCGCGGACCTGCACCTACTCCTCGCCGAAGTCCGAATAGTCGCGATAGGAGGGCGAGCTGAACTTGGTGTATTCGCTCTGGAAGATCAGCGGCACGTTGCCGGTCGAGCCGTGGCGCTGCTTGGCGACGATCAGCAGCGCCTTGTTCACCAGCTTCTGATGCTCCTCCATCCAGTCCTGGTATTTCTGCGCGTCGTCGGGCGATTCGGAGCCGTCGGGCACGTTGGGCATCTGCGCCTTGTGATAATATTCGGCGCGGTAGATGAACCACACCATGTCGGCGTCCTGCTCGATCGAGCCCGATTCGCGAAGGTCGGCCAGCTGGGGCTTCTTGTCCTCGCGTTGTTCCACCGCACGGCTCAGCTGCGACAGCGCGATCACCGGCAGCTCCAGCTCCTTGGCCATGGTCTTGAGACCACGGCTGATCTCCGAAATCTCGTTCACGCGGTTGTCGTTGGCGCGGCCCGATCCCTGCAGCAGCTGCAGGTAGTCGACCACGACGAGGCCGATCTTGTTCTTCCGCTTCAGCCGCCGCGCGCGCATCCGCAGCGCATCGATGGTGAGCGCGGGGGTGTCGTCGATATAGAGCGGCAGGTCGGCGAGACGCTGGCTCGCTTCGGACAGCCGGGTGAACTCGTCGCGCCCGATATCGCCCGAACGCAGCTTTTCGGAGCTGATCTCCGCCTGTTCGGCAAGGATACGCGTGGCGAGCTGGTCCGCGCTCATTTCGAGGCTGAAGAAGGCGACCGGCGCACCGCCGCTGTCCGGCCCGCCGTCGCGCATCTGCTTC
Organism: Citromicrobium bathyomarinum; assembly: GCF_021021475.1. Taxonomy (GTDB): domain Bacteria; phylum Pseudomonadota; class Alphaproteobacteria; order Sphingomonadales; family Sphingomonadaceae; genus Alteriqipengyuania; species Alteriqipengyuania bathyomarina. The sequence continues at coordinate 86,351 of NZ_JAINWL010000002.1, forward strand.
AAGTATTCGTACGCGGTGTTGAACGCGATGTTGGTCGCGAGCGAGGTCTTGCCCATGCCCGGACGCCCGGCGAGGATCACGAGGTCGGAATTGTGCAGGCCGGCGGTCTTGTCGTCGATGGTCGAGAGGCCGGTGGTGCGGCCCGACAGGCCGCGATCCGAATTCATCGCCTTCTGCGCCAGCTTCAGCGCGGCGATCGAGGCATCCTTGAAGGTGCTCGCGTCGGAGCCGATGTTGGTCCCCTCGGCAATCTCGTAGAGCGCGGCCTCGGCCTTCTCGATCTGCTTGAGCGGCTCGACCGTTTCCGAGGTATCGAGCGCGCCGCCCACCAGCGCGCGGCCCACCGTCACCAGTTCGCGCAGCAGTGCGAGATCGTAGATCTGCTCGGCCAGCTGGCGCGTTGCGAGGAGTCCGTGACCGTCCGCGGTCAGCCGCGCGAGATAGGTCGTCCCGCCGAGCGGTTCGAGATGCTCGTTACCATCGAAATAGGGCTTGAGCGTCACCGGGCTCGCGGTCGCGCCTCGCTCCATCATGGTCAGCACGCGTTCCATGATCAGGCGGTGCGCGGGGACGAAGAAATGCTCGGGACGTAGCGGGTTGGGCAGTTCCTCGTAGACCGAATTGTCGATCAGCACCGCGCCAAGGAAGGCGGCCTCGGCCTCCACGTTGGAGGGCAGCGAGCGACCTTCCTCGCCAATGGCGGTGGCGGGGGCGTCGCCTGCGGAACTGGCGGGGGCGGAATCGAGGATCAGACTGCTATCGGACATTGCCCGCTTCTTGTGCGAGGCGGCGGCGGCCCGCAAGCGATCCGGCCAGGAGAAATGCCTCGCCCCCCTGTGAATATCGCGCACAAGCGTTAAGCGCCTTGCCCGAGGCCCCGATAGTCTGCGAAGGCAACCCGTAACGACATGGCCGATTATCGCATCTCTAACATCTCGCTCGACGACTCGACGATCCTGTGGCGCAATGCCGATGTCGAGCAGGAGCGGCGGGTGGCGATCTTCGATCTGATCGAGGAGAACACCTTCAAGCCGGTCCGTTCTGCGGAGCGCGGGGCGCACGGCCCCTATCATCTCGCGCTGTCGGTACGCGACGACCGGCTTGCGCTCGATGTCACGACCGAAAGGGGGGACGAGCTGGAGACGATCCTGCTGGGTCTGGCGCGCTTCCGCCGCCCGATCCGCGACTATTTCGCGATCTGCGACAGCTATTACCAGGCGATTCGCAAGGCGACCCCGGCAGAGATCGAGACGATCGACATGGCCCGCCGCGGCGTCCACAACCGCGCGGCCGAGCTGCTGGTCGAGCGGCTGGAGGGCAAGGTCGAAACCGATTTCGCGACTGCGCGGCGGCTGTTCACGCTGATCTGCGTCCTGCACATTCGTGGCTAGGCGCAAAATGGCCCGCAAGACGAAGCGCCCGCTGTGGCTCAAGGCGCTGCTGGTGCTGCTGATCGCCGCGCCGGTGGGCGTCGCCGTGTGGCTTTATCAGGATCTGCGCCACTGGCGGCCGGAGGAAAGCGCGTTTCCCGAACAGGGCGTGGACCTCTCCCGCGGCACTGCGGGCGTCAATTTCGAGGTGCTGAAGGGCAGCGGCGCCGATTTCGTCTATCTGTCCGCCAGCGCGGGCGATGGCGAGCGGTCGGCGGAATTCACCCGCGCGCTGGTCGCCGCGCGCAAGGCGGGGCTGGAGGTCGGCGCGGTCCACCGATTCGACCCCTGCGTCCCGGCGGACGGGCAGTCGGCCAATTTCGTCACCATCGTGCCGCGCGATCCCGCGCTGCTGCCGCCCGCGATCGAGCTGAGCGATCCCGGCGCAGACTGCATCGATCCGGTCGATAGCGGGCAGGTGCGCAGCGAGCTGACGATCCTCGCCAACCAGATAGAGGCCCATGCGGGCAAGCCGGCGATCCTCAAGGTGAGCCGCGAGTTCGAGGCCGCACACGGCGTCGCCGCGCGGATCGAGCGCAACCTGTGGCTGGTGCGCACGCGGTTCGAGCCGGATTACGGCGGGCGGCCTTGGCTGCTGTGGACCGCGAACGAGAATTATGTGGGCCCCGGTAGCGAGGAGCCGATCGAATGGATGGTGGTGCGACCGTGAATGATGACGAACTGATTGCCGCAGCGCGCGAGGCGGCGGCCACTGCCTATGCGCCCTATTCGGACTATCCGGTCGGCGCCGCGCTGCGCTTTGCCGACGGCGCGATCATCACCGGCACCAATATCGAGAACGCGAGCTACGGCCTGTCGCTGTGCGCGGAGACGGTCGCGGTCGCCAAGGCTCTGGCCGAAGGGCGGCGCGGCGGGCTGGAACGGCTCGCGGTGACCGGCCCGAAGGGCAAGGGCGGCGATGCCCCGATCACGCCGTGCGGCCGCTGTCGCCAGGTGCTCAACGAAATCGCCCAGCTGGGCGGCACGGACCCGGCGATCCTGTGCGTCGGCGCGCACGAGGTGATGGAACTGCGCCTGTCGGACCTGCTGCCCCACGGGTTCGGCCCGGCCCATCTGGATTAACCGCAACTCCCCTCCCCATGGGGAGGGGCCGGGGGTGGGGGCGCCCAGCCATCGGCCCGGGGTACACCCCCACCCAACCTCCCCCTTGAGGGGGAGGAGCAGGGTTGGCCTTAGCCCCCGTCGCTCTCCAGCCATTCGAGCAGCGCGCCGAGGCAATCGCGGGCGAGCAGCTTGGAGCGTTCGGGGCTCCATCCCTGCAGTTCGTCCGGATAGTCGGCATTGTCCTTGAACGGCATTTCCAGCGTCATCGCGGTCGCGGCGTAGCGCTCCGCCACCTGGTTGGTGCTGATCGTCAGGTTGGCCTTGCCCGGGCCGGACTTGGGATAGCCCTTGGCGGTCTGGAAATCGGGGCTGCGGCGTTCGAGAATCCGCTGGTAGCGATAGAATCGCTCGCCATGCTCGTCGCTCCAGCTCGGAATGCCCTCGAACCCGGCGAGGAACACCGCGTCGATCGCCTCGTCGCCGTGGACGTCCATCGCGAAATGCACCCCGGTATCGTCCATCGCGTTGCGGATCGCGAGCACTTCGGGTGAATTTTCGGCGGTGGGTTCGGCCCATTCGCGGTTGAGGTTCACGCCCTTGGCATTGGTCCGCAGATGGCCCCGGCGGCTGCCGTCGGGGTTGCAGTTGGGCACCACGTGGAACCGGCACTTCTCGCGCAGCGCGCGGCCCAGCGTATCCGCCGGATTGCCGAGCACTTCGAGCGCGCCTTCCATCCACCATTCGGCCATGCTCTCGCCCGGATGCTGGCGGCCGTAGAGCCAGACCTGCGTCTCGCCTTCGCCCATCTCGAGGCAGTCGAGCGGCTGCCCGTCGAGCGTTTCGCCCAGCTTGCGGTAGGTCACGCCTTCGGTGCTGGCGCATTCGGCGACCAGATCGTGGTGCCGTTCCATCGAGAACGGCGCGAAATAGGCGAACCACACCAGATCGCAGGTCGGGGTGAAGCGGATCGTCAGCGTGCCGCCTTCCTCGTCCTTGTCGAAGGTGGAGGGCGCGCGGCCCCAGAAGGCGCGGTCTTCGCTGACGCAGGCGTTGTAATCCGGCCAGCCCGCCGGATAGGCGCTGTCGTTCAGGCCGACGATCTTGATCACCAGCTCGCGCCCGCCGGTATTGGCGACGCGGAAGTGGAACCACTGCTTGAATTCGCTCTGGTGGTCGTTCTTCAGGCGCAGCATCGCGCTCGCCTGGTGCACGGTCATGACCTCGATGCTGCCGCTGTCGAAGCCTGTGTCGATGGTGATATTGCTCAAGGATTGACCTCCACTTCGATGGTTTCACCGCTGTTGCCGGGGAAGCCCCGGAACAGCGCCTCGGCGAGAGCCGCTGCCGCTGCGTCGTTTTGCGCAAGACGGGAGCCGACCGGCGCGTCGAGTCGCGCGCGCCCTTCCCACAACACGGTGCCGCTTGTCACGTCGCGAAGACTGACAGAAAGGCGGGTGATCACCCGCTCGTCCGCGCCGCCGCCCAGGTTGATGCCCACGCCCAGCCCCACGCCGCTGCCATAGCTGCCCGCCGATCCGCCCGCGCCGACCGAGACCGGGCTGCGCCGCCCGCCTTCGGTCAGCTGCTCGCGCTCGACGCTGACGCTGGCGAGCTGGCGTGCTGCGGGTCGCGCGTTCTCGGTATAGCCGAACGTGCTCAGCTCGCGCGCCACGGCCTGCGTGTAAGGCAGCATCGCGAGGCCCTGCTCTTCCGACCCGGGCGCGGTCTCCACCCTGAGCGTGGTGTCTCCCAGCTGCGCGCGCGAATCGGGCGCGATGAAGCGGGTCACCTCGATCGGGCCGGCAGGGCGCGCGGTGGTGCAGGCGGAAAGCGGCAGCGCGGCGATCGCTGCGATAAGGGCGAAAGTCCTGTGGCGGGCGATCATGGCGGTGGGCATCCTCTGGCGATAGTGCTTGAATTCGGGCGCGAAACCGGGTCTGGCATCGCGATAACGCATGGACCGGGCAAAGCGTGCCCCATTGCGTGCCCCGTCGCGTGGGGCCGCGCAGGTGCCCGCGACCGCGATGCTTGACTTTAGAGCCTTCGTGACTAGATAGCGCCGCAATGATGCCGGCATCGCAGGCTGTTCTGCGGTGCCGTTTCTTTTGCAGTCGATTTTTTCGGTCGATGATTTTTCCAGGGTAGTGCCATGAAGATTCGCAACAGCCTCAAGTCGCTCAAGAACCGTCACCGCGACAATCGCGTGATCCGTCGTCGCGGCCGGACCTATGTGATCAACAAGACCAACAAGCGGATGAAGGCGCGCCAGGGCTAATCGCCCCGGTGGCTGCTATCATCGGATAGAGTTTCGCGAGCGGAGCGTGGGGCCACCGGGCCCCGCGTTCCCCTCGTTGCGTCCATTCGCGACGCCATGAAAAAGCCCTCCAGGCCATAATGGCCGGAGGGCTTTTCCTTTGCCGGTCGTCTGGGAGGCCGACCGGCAGGTGGATCGTTCGATCAGGCTTCTTCGGTCTTGCAGCTGGCGAGGGTCGCCTCGTCCACGTCCTTGCCCGCGACCGAGAAGCTCGCGACCGGGCCGAATTCGCCGGCCAGCTTCTTGCACACCAGTTCGGGGCGCGAGCGGGCCTTGGTGCCGACGCACACGGTGCCCGAGCAGATGAAAGTGCCGCCGCGGATGATCTCGGTCCGCTTTTCGACCGGCTGCTGCAGCGTGGCGCGGTAATAGGCACCCGACTGCGCGTAGGCCGGTGCGGGGGTGACGGTCGCGCCGAAGGTGAGCGCGGTGGTCAGCACGGCAACGCTGCCAATGGCGAGCTGGCGAAGGGGGTTCACGCGGTTGGTCATCTCGATCTCCTGTTGGCGATAATTCGGGCCGCAGAATTGGCCGGACAGTTTAGGTTGCGAATCACTACCTATCTGACTAGGTTGCAGGTTGCAACTAAAAACCGAGTTTCAATTTTGTGACCCCGCGCATTTGGGGTAAGCCTGCCATTTGGAGAGGTTGACGATGGGTACAGACGTTCGCGAACCGCTGAAGGAGCTGAGCGCCTGCGGGCTGCCCGCCGCGCTGGAGGTGATGGGCGAACGCTGGAGCTTCATGATCCTGCGCGCCAGCTTCAACGGCGTGCACCACTTCGAGGAATTCCTGAGCGAGCTGGGCATCGCCCGCAATATCCTGTCAAATCGGCTCAGCAGGCTGGTCGAACACGGCATTCTGGACCGGGTGCAGGACGAACAGGATCGCCGCCGGGTCGAATATGCGCTGACAGAGAAGGGCTTCGACCTGCTGCCCGCGATGGTCTCGCTGCGGCACTGGGGCCTCAAATACGGCGTCGAAGGCATCGGGATGGACCCGGTGATCGTCGATGAGCGCGACCGCATGCCGATCGGCCCGGTCGCGATGCTGGCGCATGACGGGCGCATTCTGGGCCCGGCGGACCTCAACATGATGGCCCGCAAGGATCTGCCCGAAGCCGGGCGCAACCGCCGCGAAGGTGCCCCTGCCGACGGCGAGGCCGCGCAGGACCTGCCGCGCGAAGCGGCGGAGTAACAGCCCGCGGGCCACGCCGCTTGGCGCAAGGCGCTGTTCGCGCATCGATATTGATTGCGCGGAGCACCGCCGCGGATTATAAAAGCACCACGTTACCGGGCCCCTCTGGCGAGTGCGTTTTGCGCGCTCGTGATGTCGGAACGAGATGTTTTCCGCAGCTCAGCCCGGTCCGTTACTCATGTCCTTTTGGCACTCATTCCCCCGCGCACCTTCGGTAGCGCCGTCTGATAAGGCGGATCGCACGTGATGCAGGCGCTGGTCTATCTCCTCGATGCGGCGATCGTGATCGCGGCAGTGCTTTCCGCGTGGTTCTGGCTACGCGCGAGCGGCAAGCGCGTGCGCCGGGTCAGCAAGCACGAAACCTTCGACTATGCCGATATCAACCGGCTGGTCGTCGCCCTCAACCGCGCGCAGATCCTTAATGCCAGGGCAGCCAAGGCCACGGCCGCCGCCGCCCTGCTGGGTGGGCTGCGCGTCCTGCTGGATTTCCTCCCATGACGATCCTTATTCTGATTGCGGGCCTCGTTCTGCTGGTGGTGGGTGGCGAGCTGCTGGTGCGCGGCGCGGTCGCGATCGCGGGCAAGCTGGGCGTATCGCCGCTGATGATCGGCCTGACCATTGTCGGCATGGGCACTTCGATGCCCGAACTCGCCGCGAGCGTGCAGGCGGCACTGGCAGGCTCGCCGGGAATTGCGCTGGGCAATATCGTTGGCTCCAACATCGCCAACAGCATGCTGATCCTCGGCGTGGCGGCGCTGCTTGCACCGATAGCGGTCGCGCGCGGCACGCTGTGGCGCGATGGCGGCGTGGGCGTGCTGGCAGTGGTCGCGTTGCTGGCACTGGGCCTGACCACCGGGCTGGGCAGGGTGGCCGGGCTGACGCTGATCGTGCTGATGGTCGGCTACCTCGTGCTCGCCTACCGGCAGGAAAAGCGCGCCGCCGCGCACAGCGCCGCGTTCGACAAGGCTGCGGCGCTGGAGAATATCGACCCCGCGCTCGACACGCAGACGCAGCGCCAGCCCGGCTGGGCCGTGTCCACAGCCTTCCTGCTGGCGGGGCTGGCCTGCATCGTCGGGGGCGGCACGCTGCTGGTCAATTCGGCGGTCACCATCGCCAGAGAATTCGGCATGTCGGAGACGCTGGTCGGCCTGACCATCGTGGCGGTCGGCACCTCGCTCCCCGAACTGGTGACCTCGGCGGTCGCCGCGCTGCGCAAGCAGTCCGAAGTCGCGCTGGGCAACGTGCTCGGATCGAACATCTACAACGTGCTGTTCATCGGCGGGGTCACGGGGACGATCGCGCCCACGACGGTGCCCCAATCGATCCTCGGCTTCGATCTGCCGCTATTGATCGCGGTCTCGCTGGGGGTGATGGTGCTGGCATGGACCGGCGCGCGGATCTCGCGGATCGAAGGTCTGGCGCTGGTAGCCGGTTACGCGCTCTATATCGCCTTCACCGCCGGGCTTATCTAGCGCCAGTGCCCGCCGGTGGCATTTTTGGGCTCGCGACGTAGCGCTCTCGCTCAGCAGTACTTGTTGACCGGATTGCCCAGGCACAGGTTCTTCTCGTACCGCTGCCAGTTGGCGATATCGCGCGCCGAGCTGCCGAAGGGCGTGGTCGGCGCGCGGTAGGTGCCGGGCGAGGTGTAGCCTGCGTTATAGGCCTGCGATCGCCATGCGCTGGCCTGCTGTGCAGCCGCCTCGCGCCGCACCTGCGCCTCTCGGGCAGCGTCTGCCTGGCGATCTTCGTAGTCGACGCGCTTCTTCAGTCGCGCGGCGTCGGGGCAGCTTTCCTGCAATCCCGTTTCGCACGCCTTGCGATGGAACCGGTAGGCGCGGCGATGATCCCAGTTGGCCTCCAGCGCCTCCGCCCAGACGCGGCAGGCGCTGCCCGATTCGTACCGCTCGCACACCGTCTCGGCGAGGTCGTAGGTGATCGCGTTGTAGAAGCCCTTCTCGTTCCGGAAGTACGCCAGCGCGCGGTAACACGTCCCCGGCAATGCGCCCTGCATACACATGTCCGCCATCACCAGCGCGCGCTTGCCAGGATCGGTGGTCTCGAAATCGTCCCACGGACGGCACAGGTCGGATATTCCCGCAAAGCAGGAAACGCGCGCGAACATGTGGGAGATCGGGTGCGGGTCTTCCGCGAAACTGGTGTTCTTGAACCGGCGATAGCCGATTTCGCAGCGGTCCTGATCCCCGGCAAGGCAGGCCTTCATCCAGGTGGTTGCGACATCGCGATCGGTGCGTTCGAACAGCTGCGCGGCGAGTTCGACCGCTTGGTCGCATGCGGCACGGTTCTGCGAACTGCATGCCTCAAGGCTGGACCACCACTGCGCGCGTGCGGCCTGGGTATCGGTGCCCTGCGCTGCCGCGACCCCTCCCGTCGACAGCAGCAGCAGGGCAAGGACGAACGAGACCAGCCGGGACGGCATCAGCTGTTATCGGTCTCGCAATCGTCCAGCGCGGTCCACACCGCGCCCGTACCGGTCCAGGTGAAGGGGCCGTAGCTGTTCCCATCCATTTCGACGGAGAACGAGCTTGCCCCCTTCAACGCGGCGTAGGTGGCATCCGATGCCGCACCCGGACCCCAGCCGGCCCAGGCATATTCCTCGAACCCGCCGACATCGTATCCGCCCGAGCGCGAGGGTGCGCTGCTGCCGGTGTCGAACACCACCGTGACGGGGTAGTTCGCGTCGGGATCGGCCTGGCGGAATTTCCGGATGAACGGGCCGTAGAGCGACACGCCCAGATTGCCGTCGCGCAATCGGCGCGAGAATTCGGCGCGGATCTGCTCGCCATCGCCATCCTTGCCGAACAGGCTGACCCGGCACACGCCGTTGCCATAGTCGACCGCCATGCCGTTCGCGTCGGGCTTGGGCCCGTCGACGATGGTCAGGCTCTGCAAGGCAAGGGCAGGCGACAGGGCGAGCCCGAGGGCGAAGGCGATACTCATGGATGAAGCTCCCGGCAAAGTGGAGTTCGCAAGGTAGCCGGGGCGCCGCCGGGCTCCAGTTACAAACCCTGTCAGGTTTGCCCGGGCGGCCTATCGGGCGCGTTTCAGCCCCACACCTCGATCTGGTCGCGACGTTCGACGCGGATCGGCAGGTCGATGTCGATCAACGCCGTCAGATCATGTTTGGCGAACAGCGCTCTCGCCTCCGGATGCCGTCCCGCATCGATCAGCCGCTGCCACAGGAAGAAGGTGTAAGGCTGCACACCGCCGGTATAGGCCACGTCGCGGAACGAGGTCTCGACCGTGCCGATCACGCGGCGGTGGGGCTTGTCCGCGACCGGATCGCCGACCTTTGGCTTATGCTGAGCCACATAGTCGCGCAGGAAGGCCAGCCGGTCGGTCAGGTCGGGGATCAGCTCGCGGCCGATCTGCGCGAGCAGCGGGGCGAGGGTTGCGGGCAGGTCGCCATCGGGAAACTCTGGCGCGGGCATGGGATAATCCACGCTGTCGAGGTCGGGCGCATGCATCCGCTCGACCCAGCGGAACACGTGCGGCGCCTCGCGCTGCATGATCGCGAGCGGTACCGGATCGCGCCCCAGATGCGCGAACAGCGGGCCGAACATGGCGTAGTCGGCAATGCTCGGGCTCGCGCCCAGCAGGAACGGGTAGTCCTCGAAATGCGCGTCGAGATGGGCGAGCAGCTCGTGATAGCTTTGCTCGATCGCCGGAATCGTCGCCGCATCGACGCCCAGCATCGGCAGGTAGGAATGCATCCGGCCCATCGTCGCCTCGGCGCGGCTCGCATCGCTGCCGGTGGCGAAGGCGTGCCGCAGGAAAGCCTCCTGCTCACCCAGATAGCTCCAGCGATAATGCATCGCGTGCCGGGTCAGGCCGACGACGGCATAGATCTCGAACAGATGCGCCAGCGCGAGCAGGCGTGCGTCGGCGGGGTAAGCGGGGTGCGGCACCGGGCCATGCGCGGTGCCCGAACGCTCGAAATAGTCGATGATGTCGACCGTGTCCTGGATGATTGTGCCGTCCGCCAGCTCCACCACCGGGATGATCGCGCGGCCAATCGCGGGGAGGATGCGCTCCGCAAAATCGGGCTGGGTCGGCGGGCGTTCGATATAGGCGATGCGCTGCTTGCGCAGATAGCTGCGCGCGCGGCCGGTGTAGAGGGAATGCGGCAGGCCCCAGAGGGTGACGGGTTTGGTCATGGCCGCCGTGGTCCGGCCTGCGCGCGGCAAGGTCAAGCCTGACCTGCCACGCGCAAACCGTCGCCCGGGGGGAGGGTGCGGGGAGGGAACCCGGGCGAAGGGGAAAGGATCAGGCGGGGGCGGTCTGTTCCTCCCGCGTCTCTGCCGCAGCGGGCAGGCCCGCCTTGAGCAGGAAGAACCCCGCCAGCGCGGCGATCACGGACCCGGCCAGCACCCCGATCTTCACCGCATCCACCTGCGCCGCGCTGTCGAATGCGAGGTTGCCGATGAACAGGCTCATGGTGAACCCGATCGCGGCGAGCAGCGAGACGCCGTGGACCTGTCGCCACCCGACGTTCTCGGGCAGCCGCGCCAGCCCGGTTTTTACCGCGATGAAGGCAAAGCCGAAGATGCCGATCTGCTTGCCGATCAGCAGCCCCAGCGCGATGCCCAGCGGCAGCGGCGCGAGCAGGTCGGCAAATTCCAGCCCGCCCAGCGAGACGCCCGCATTGGCGAAGCCGAAGATCGGGATGACCAGGAAGGCGACCCACGGGTGCAGGAAGTGCTCCATCCTCTCGAGCGGCTGCGAGCCGTCGCGCGCGCGCATCGGGATGGTCATCGCCGCGGCGACGCCTGCCAGCGTGGCGTGCACGCCCGACTTGAGGATGAACACCCACAGCACGATCGCGAGCAGGATGTAGGGGATGCTCGACCCGACCTTGAACCGGTTGAGCACGATCATCGCCGCCAGCGCCAGCGCGCCGCCGCCCAGCATGGCGGTGTCGATCGAGCCGGAATAGAACAGCGCGATGATGGTGATCGCGCCGATATCGTCGATCACCGCGATCGCCAGCAGCAGCGCTTTCAGCGCCACCGGCACCCGCGGGCCGAGCAGCGAGAGGATGCCCAGCGCGAAGGCGATGTCGGTCGCGGCGGGGATCGCCCAGCCGGAGATATTGGCCGGGCTGCCCATGTTGAGGCCGACGAAGATCAGCGCAGGCATGGCCATCCCGCCGATCGCCGCGACCAGCGGGAGCGAGGCCTGGTTCCAGCTCGACAGCTGGCCTTCCACCACCTCGCGCTTAACCTCCAGCCCGACGAGGAAGAAGAACACCGCCATCAACCCGTCGTTGATCCACAGCAGCAGCGGCTTGTCGATCGCGAAGCTGCCCACTGCCACGCTGACGGGCGTGTCGAGCGCGCCGAAATAGCTGCCCGAGAACATGGTGTTCGCCGCCAGCAGCGCGAGCGCCGCGGCGGCGATGAGGACGATGCCGCCCGCGCTTTCCTGCTTCAGGAAGTCGCGCAGGGCGGCTGCTGCCGATACGATCATGAAATGCCTATCCCTTGGCCGTGGTGCGATCGGGCAGCGAAAGCGCGGCGATCCTGTCCTTCAGGCGGAGCCGCAGGCGCTTGAGCCGCTTGACCTCTTCCTGCCGCGCCAGCGCGCGGGTGGTGTCGATCAGACGATCCAGCGCGCGGTGGCGCTGGCGCAGGTTGTCGAGGCGTGGCTGGCTCATGCTTGCTCTCCTTGTGTTGAAAACAACCTAGGTCCGCACTGCAATTGATACCAATTGATTTGCAGAGCCGATCCGATAGGCACTATCTATCACGGCATGGTTTCGCTCCGCCAGCTCGAATATCTCGTCGCGCTCGACGATCACGGTCATTTCGGTCGCGCGGCCAATGCGCTCAACGTCACCCAGCCGACGCTGAGCCAGCAGGTGAAGCAGCTGGAGGTGCGGCTGGGGTGCGATCTGGTCGAGCGCACCTCGACCGGCGCGATCCCGACCCCGGTGGGGCGGCAGGTGATCGAGCGTGCGCGGCAGGTGTTGATCGGGGTCGACGATATCCGCAAGCTCGCCGCGCAAGCCTCAGGCGGGCTGGTCGGCACGATCCGCTTCGGCGTCACACCCACGCTCGGCCCCTATCTGATGCCGGTGGTGATCTCGCGCCTGCACCGCGCCTATCCCGATGTGCGGATGCACGTGCGCGACGGTATTCCGGACGAGCAGCTGGACGATCTGCGGCGCGGCCATCTCGACCTGATGCTCGCGCCGCTGCCGCTGACCGGCGACGATATCGAGATCCAGCCGCTGTTTCGCGAACGGCTGGTGCTGGTCGCGCCGCCCGACGATCCGCTGTTCGAGCGTGATCGTGTGACCCGTGCGGACCTGGCGGGGGCGGCGCTGCTGGGACTCGACAAGCGGCACCACCACCACCGGCAGGTGGTCCAGACCGCGCAGGAGCTCGGCGCACAGGTGCTCGGCGATTACGAGGGCACCAGCCTCGATTCGATCTGCCAGATGGCCGCCAGCGGGCTGGGGCTGGCGCTGCTGCCCGAACTCTACCTGCTGTCCGACGCCAGCGCGAATAACTCTGTGCGCCGGGTAGAGGTGGAGGACTGGTCCGCCAGCCGCTCGATCGCCGCCGTCTGGCGCCGCGGCTCCCCGCTCGAGGCCATGTTCGGAGAGATAGCCGAACGGATCGCGCACGAGGCGCGGGCGACGCTGGAGGGGGTGGGGGTGGCTCCCGGATAAGATTTGGGCAAAGTAGCTTTGGTCGTTCGCAAGGCGACATCGGGCGGTCGTACGCAGCGGAGATTGGCGGTATTTCGCATACGCTCGGGACCCGCAATCAAGGCAGTTGGGCTTAATCAGTGCGCCACTTGCTTGACAGTACGCTCAAACTGATTCACGATTTGTTCACAGCTTATCCCCACCCTTAGAGGGGAAATATGAAACGCAATACTCCCAATCTGTACATTGCCCACCCAAGATGCCGCTCTTGTGGAAGGAACTGGCGTGCGCCGGTCAACGTTAATTCCAAGAAGGCATACTGTAAGAAATGCTCTAGTGAGCGAAGGGGAGAGGCTGCCAAACAGCTCAACCTTCGGGAGCCAAGGGCTTCTGACTTTTCAGGCTCTTATTTGCTCCCACGAAAGTTGCGCTCAATTTAGCCACAAAGGAAGTCTCGCAAATCCGTCTCAGCTTTATGCCGGCCCACAATTCCTTTGGACTGTCCGAGGCTGCGGTCGCGTCCGAGCTTGAGCGGCTCGCTCCAGGCCCGCCATTCGTGTTTTCGCGCTGATAGACGCTTCCATTCAACCCGAAGTCGCCGCTGTCCCTTGGTTCTTTGCCATTCAATTAAGTCGTCAGCTACTTTGGTCTCCCACGCTGGTTCGACTGATAGCGGGGCGATACCATTCAGCGCCTGTTGGGCGCTCTGAAACCGCTTCGCCGTATCATCAGCAAGCATCTTGCGGATCACCCGACGCCAGTCTTTTGGAACATGCGGAAGCCAGCGAAGTGTGTCGGCGAAACCTCCGTGACGAACAAGGTCGCGTGGATCGGGACTTTCGTCGTACCAAGTTTTGCCATGCAAAAGGCGATAGAGCGTCATGCCTAAGGCCCAGATATCGGACTTTGCGCTGGTGCCGACACCATTCCAAACCTCGTAAGCGATGTGATCGCTATATCCAGCTTGCGAGCCGTAACCTAGCACCAAGTCGTCCGTCACCAGCCCGAAGTCACCCAGCTGTGCCACCGCATCGGCATCAATCAGGATATTTGCGGGCTTTATGTCGCGGTGGAGCATTCCTCTTTGGTGTAAAGCGCCAAGTCCGTGCAAGACTTGTGTGCCCACTCTTTTAACTTCAGAAAGTGTCATCGGGCCGCGCTCGAATTGCTCTTGGAGCGAGCCGCCGGGACAGAACGCCATGCATATTGCAACACTGTCTCCGCCGTCACCCTCGACCACGTAGTGAACCTTCACGACATTACGGTGTTCAGCGCGGGAAAGCCTCTTAGCTTCGCCGAGGTGGAATTCCTTATAGTTCGCCCAGTTGGCATCATCTAGCGTTACGCCGCGGCGAAGTATCTTAACGGCGACGTCTCCGTGGGCAGGATCAAGAGCCTCGTGGACCTGACCGAAATGACCGTTGCCAATCTTCCTCCCGACCTTCACGCCAGAGGTGAAGCCTGTCATGATTTGTTCCTCGCTGCCACTACTAGCATTGCAACCTCTCGACTCATTTTTCGAAGTTTTTTGCCAGTAGTGTGTTCGTCCCAGAAAGCATCGTCATCTATATAGTCGTCGACATTGCGATCGCCATAAGTTCGACTGACGACCGCCTTTTTCATTTGTGTCACCGAGCAGACCGATGAGGCTGCAGCAATGATCACTCCCCTTACTTCCGCTGTATGAAGCATTCCAAGCTTGGCAGCGCCTCGGCCCATGACTGCACTTGCTTTAATGACGGCTTTGTCGATGGCCGCTTCGCGAATATAGTCTGAACATTGTTGGTGGAGGACTTGATAGGCGTCTGAACGATCGCCTCTATGAATCTTCCAATTGCCATCTTCCAAGATCGTGATGGGCGAGTCTTCGTCGTCAGGTACTTCGGCATCGACGTAAATGACGTAATCTTTTGAGGCACTTAGTCCAATTATCCGTTCAGCCATTTCTCATCCCGTCCTTAAGCTCCTGTTACGACAATCAGCAGGCAGCGAGAATAAGTGGGAGTCATTTCTTGTCGCTGTCCTACACACCACTGCCCAGCTAATACGGACGGCGCTCTTTCAACCGTCGATCCGCACCCCAAGCCCGTTGTGAGCCCGTGACCACAAAGGGTCCGGTTTTCTACCCCTGGACTGTGTGTCAGGTGTGTCAGGTGTGTCAGGGCCGACCCTCCGGCCGGCCCCGACAGGTCTTGCTCACTCCGCGATTCGCAGTACGTCGCCCTGCCGCGCGGCCTCGATCTCCTCTGGCGAGAAGGGCAGGCGGTTCCAGGCCTTGATCGCGTAGGCCTGCGTCTGGTCCGCGTAGTGCGGGGAGGCGGGGTTGGTCGATTGCGAGTAGCTCAGGATCGCGTCGGCCACCGGCCCGTCCTCGTCGAAGCCGACGATCTGGATGTAGCTGGTTCCGTGGAACGGGGTGATCCCGCCCTCGATCGGGTTGGCGTATTGCACGTTGAGGATGCCCGCATCGCCCGGTCCGCCATGGATCGGGATCCGCGTGCCGTTGCGCGGTGCGAACTGGACTTCGCCCCACGGCGCGTCGAGCGCTATGCCCTTCGCCTCGACCTCGCCTGCCGCCTCGACCAGCGCGGCGAGCAGCTTGGTGCCTGCCTCGCCTTGCGTGTTGAGATCGCGCGGGGTGTTGACCGGGTCGGCAGGGTCGAACGGGGTGCTCCACAGGTCGGGGCGCTTGCTCACCTTGTCCCAGAAGGTGGTGAACAGGAACGCGCCGCGGCTGTCGATCTCGACCCGGCGGTCCCACCCCGCCAGCACGCCGCACGCCCCCTTCGCCGCCGGTTCGGCCTCGCAGAGGGAGAGCAGCGGGTCGACCACCATCTCCGCCGCGAGGCTGCGGTTGGAGAAGGCCAGCGCCTGCGCGCGTTCGCGGGTCAGCGGGCCGATCGCCAGCACCGCGTCGGTCTCCTGGAAGTTGGCCCGGGTGCGCAGCGTCACCGGCTCGCCCCAGGCGCCCAAGATGGGGGAGAGCTGCTTGTTGGGCGCGCTCGCATTGCTCAGCCAGTAGCTGTCGTTGCTGTTGGTCACCGAATCGCGGCGCTGCTGGATCGCCTGCTCGCTGGCAGGCAGCAGGCCGGGCACGGGCGTGCCCTTCGTGACGGTCCAGTTGCATTCCGAGCGCGCGCCGTCGAGCAGCGTCAGCCGCGAGGCGACAAGGCCCGAGAAGGGCGTGGCGCACTCCGCGACCTTCTCGGCCGAGACGTTGGGCACCGAAGTGACATCGGCGTGCAGCGCATTGCCATAACGGTCGGCGACGATCGTGTTGACCCACGGAATGCCCAGCGTCTCGGTCACCGCCTTGCGCACGTCGTCGACATTGGTCGCCTGCGCGATACGCACCCAGGTGCCCAGCGCGCGCTGGTTGGCGCTGTTCGCGTCGCGCATCGAGAAGGCCATGGTGTCGGTCCACGCGAGGCCGACCTGCGGCATCGCCACGAGGGGGCCGTAGATGGTCGAATAGAGCGTGCGCTCCACCGGCTCCGCCCCATCGGGCATCGGCACGCTGACGGTGCGCCTGGTCATCTCCATCGGCTTGCCGTCGACGACGTACCGGGTCGGGTCCGTCGGATCGAGCGCGAGCTGGAACAGCGTGAAGTGGCGCGCGGCGGTGACCGTATGGGTCCACGCGATGTCGCGGTTGAAGCCCAGCGTCGGGATCGGTCCGCCCGCCAGCGTGCTGCCCATCACGTCGAGCTTGCCGGGGATGGTGGCGTGGACCTGCCAGAAGCGGTTGGGCCCCTGCCACGGGAAGTGCGGGTTGCCGATCACCAGGCCGCGCCCGTCTTGCGTCACATCTCCCCCGAAGGCCCAGCCGTTGGAGCCCACGCCCATGTCCTCGCGCTCGGGCAGATCCATCGCGGACGCCTGCGCGGGCATTCCGGGAGGCGCGGCGTTGGCGATCGCGGGGAGGAAGGGCATCGCGCTCGCCAGCAGCATCTGCTTCTCGGTCAGGCGCAGCATGTCGTCATTGGTGATCGGCTTGACCCACGGCTTGCCCCGGCATTCGGCGGGGATGCCTTCGGTGCCAGCGTCACGCAGGAAGCGGTTGTATCCGGCGACATAGCCCGCCGCGAGCAGGTTCGCTTCGCGCCCCTGGGCACCCGCGCCTGCGCGCAGGCGCGGCAGGTCGATCACGGAGCGCATGAAGACGTCGGAACTGAGGTTGTCGGTCTCGTTCGAACCGTGCAGCACCGTGCCTTCGGGCCCGAAATATATCGAGCGTTCGCCCCGTATGGTCACGAACTCCTCCGCCAGCAGGCAGAAGTTGTCCTGCGCATAGGCATAGGCGACGCCGTAGCCGATCCCCTCCCAGCTATCCGCCGTCACATGCGGAATGCCATAGTCGGTGCGCACGATGGTCGCGTCGAGATCGTCCTGCGCGTGCGCCGCAACCCCGGTCACAGACGCTGCGGCCAATGCCGCCCAACCGATCATCCTCATAGTCCACCCTCTCCTGTGTCTTTTGCGGGAGGGCTATGGGGCGGGCCGCAACTTTGCAATCCCATTCCCGCGATCGGGCTGGAGGCTAGGCGCGCGGTGCCTGCCGTCGGTAGCTGAGCGCCTCGGCCACATGGACCCGGCCGATCTGCTCACTGTTCGAAAGGTCGGCGATGGTCCGCGCGACCCGCAGCATCCGCACATATGACCGCGCGGAGAGCCGCATCGCCTCCGCCGCCTGCATCAGCAGCATGCGGCCCGCCTCATCGGGCGTGGCGAAGCGCTCCAGCATGTCACCGTCCAGCTCGGCATTGGTGCGCACGCCGGCCTCTTCGCCGCGCCTGCCCTGCAGCGCGCGAGCCGCCGCGACCCGCGCTGCGACCTCGGCGCTACCCTCGGCAGGCGGGGGCAGCGCGAGGTCGGCGGCGCTGACCGGCTCCACTTCTACATGCAGGTCGATCCGGTCGAGCATCGGCCCGCTGACCTTGCTCTGGTAATCGGCGGCGCACTTGGGCGCGCGGCTGCAGGCGAGCGAGGGATCGCCGAGGTGCCCGCAGCGGCACGGGTTCATCGCCGCGATCAGCTGGACCCGCGCAGGGAAGCTGACATGCGCATTGGCCCGCGCGACGTCGACCTTGCCCGTCTCCAGCGGCTGGCGGAGTGAATCGAGCACCGGGCGCTGGAATTCGGGCAGTTCGTCGAGGAACAGCACACCCAGATGCGCGAGGGAGACCTCTCCGGGCCGCACCTTCAGCCCGCCGCCGGTCAGCGCCGCCATGCTCGCCGAATGGTGCGGGGCGCGGAAGGGCCGCGACCGGCTGATCCGGCCGCCCTCCAGCAGGCCAGCGACCGACTGCACCATGCTCACCTCCAGCGCCTCGGCTGGCGTGAGCGGAGGGAGGATGCCGGGCAGGCACGCGGCGAGGAGGCTCTTGCCCGCACCCGGCGGCCCGCTCATCAGCAGGTTGTGACCTCCTGCGGCGGCGATCTCCAGCGCGCGCTTGGCAGTCTCCTGCCCCTTGACCTGTTTCAGGTCTGGCCCGGGCACGGCATCCTCGACCTCGCCAAGCGGCGGTGCGGAGAGTTGCTGCGTGCCTTTCAGATGGCCGAGCAGGCTGACCAGATCAGGCGCTGCGATCACCGGGATGCCGCTTGCCCAGCGGGCCTCCGCGCCCTGCGCAGCGGGGCAGATCAGCCCGCACTCGGCCTCGCTCGCATGCATCGCGGCCAGCAGCACGCCGGGCGAGCCGACGATCCGCCCATCCAGCGCAAGCTCGCCGACCGCGACAAAGTCCGCCAGCTGCTCGCGATCGACCACGCCCATCGCGCCCAGCAGCGCCAGCGCGATCGGCAGGTCGTAATGCGATCCGTCCTTGGGCAGGTCGGCGGGCGAGAGGTTGACCGTGATCCGCTTGGGCGGCAGCGCAAGGCCCATCGCGGCGAGCGCGGCCTGCACCCGCTCGCGGCTCTCGCTCACCGCCTTGTCCGGCAGACCGACGACAGAGAAGCGCGGCAGGCCCGAGGCGAGCTGGCACTGCACCTCGACGCTGCGGGCTTCGAGCCCGAGATAGGCGACCGTGCGCACCAGCGCGACCACAAGCAGGCCCTCCCCCAAGAGCGGCCGCCACGCGGCCAGCCCCGCAATGTCTGCCGCGTCGCCGCTGGCTTGTCGAGTTGGCAATGCTCCCCGCCCGCTGAAAGGGTTAGCGGCACGGCAACCATTTTCACGAGGGCAATGGTAACGCGGCGGGCGGCAAGAATTTGCCGGTGCGTTGGCAAATCCCCCTCATACCCGCACTGATCGCGTCTCTCGGCCTGCTCCCTTCCCCCTCGCAGGCCGAGAGCTGGGTGATTCAGGTGACGGAAACGGAAGAGTGGATCGAGGAGAGCGATCCCCGCTTCTACGAGGACGATGCGGCACCCGAATTCCTCTATGCCGAAGATTTCGTCGATGAGCCGCGGCTGGAATACGCCATCGCCGATCGCGCGATTTCGTCCTTCCGGGCTCGCGCGCCCAGCGCGATTGCCGCGTTCGGCCCGTTCCGCGTGGTCGATCCTTCGCGCGCGGTTCTGGTGGGCACGACCAATGCGGCGACCCCGGGCCAGTTCGCCGCATTGCTGAACGCGTATCCGGGGCTGCGCACGCTCGATCTGGTGGAGGCACCGGGGACCGAGAACGACCGTGCCAATCTGGAAGTCGGGCGGATGATCCGCGAGGCGGGGCTGGATACGCGGGTGCCTGCTGGTGGATCGGTCCGCTCGGGCGCGGTCGAGCTCTTCCTTGCCGGCGTCCGGCGCGAGGTCGAGGATGGCGCGCGCTTCGCGGTCCATTCCTGGCGCGACAACCGCGGGCGCGAGGCGCGCGACTTTGCCGCCGGGGCATCAGAGCACCGCTATTACCTCGACTATTACCGCGAAATGGGGATGAGCGATGAGGGCGCGCGCAGTTTCTACGCGATGACCAATTCGGTGCCCAATGCCCGGGCCCGCTGGCTCGATGCGCAGGACATGCGCGGGTGGCTCGCTCGGACGATCGGTGCCGCCGCGAACGACAACGCGCCGGACGCTGCACCACGCATCGCCTATCTTGACGTGACCGCCGCGATCCCTTAGTGGCGCGCGCTTGAAGTTCCGGCCTTTCGGGTCGGAGGCACCTGAGACCGATTCGCGCCTTGCGCGGTTGGTCGATCCAGTTTTCTCGAGGGTATCATGAAGCGGACTTTCCAGCCCAGCAATCTCGTTCGTGCGCGTCGCCACGGCTTTTTCGCGCGCAAGGCGACCACCGGCGGCCGCAAGGTTCTCGCCGCACGCCGCAAGCGTGGCCGCAAGAAGCTTTGCGCGTAAGCCGATTCGGCTTTTACGCGAGCGAGGGCTCTTGTGCCTGACGCTCAAGCTTGCGGGCTCCCGATCGGGGGCCCGTTTGCCTTTCCGGGTTCCATGAGCACGCGTGTAACCAGCCAGGATGTGTTGACCGCCCGCGCGGATTTCCTCGCGGCTAATCGCGGTCTGCGCGTGCCCGCGCGCGGCTTCGTGCTGCTGGTGCGCCCCAACGAGGGGCGCGGGATGCGCTACGGCATCACCGTGACCAAGAAGATCGGCAACGCGGTCGTGCGCAACCGGATGAAGCGCCGCTTTCGCGAGCTGCTGTGGGCTCATCTGCCCGAACACGGCCTGCCCGATCACGATCATGTGCTGATCGGCCGCGATGGTGGGGTGGAACGCGATTTCACCAAGCTTTCCAGCGAACTGGTCGGCGCACTGGCGAAGGCTGCACGCGGCGAAGGGCAGCGCGGGCGTCCGCCGCGCAGGAAGCGCACGAGATGAAGCCGGTCAGACGTGTCATGGTGCTGCTGATCCGCGGCTGGCAGCTTGGCCCCAGCGCGATCCTGCCGCCCTCCTGCCGGTTCCAGCCCAGCTGTTCCCAATATGCGATCGAGGCGATCGAGAAGCATGGGCCAATCAAGGGTGGATGGCTGGGCTTCAAGCGTATAATGCGCTGTCATCCATGGGGTGGCCACGGCCCGGACCCGGTGCCCTAGGGCCAAGGCCCAACCCCGCTCCCTTTCGCGTTACGACTACCAGCAGGACCGCAGTTCTTGGACAACCAGCGCAATCTCATCCTCGCCGTGGTGCTGTGCGGCATCCTGATTCTCGGCTACGAAGCCGCGGTCACCTATTACTATCCGACCCCGCCGGAGACTGAGCAGGTCGACCGGGCGACGACGCCGGAACAGCGCGTTACGCAGGACACGGGGCAAAATCCCGCCATCGCCGCCGCCGCGATCGATGAAGCGGTCGATCTCGACGAAGCTCTGAGCGCGGGCAACCGCGTCGCGATCGACGCGCCGCGCGTAGAAGGGTCGATCAACCTCGTCGGCGCGCGGATCGACGATATCGAGCTCAAGGACCACCGCGCGACGGTCGACAAGGATAGCGGCCCGGTGCAGCTGTTCGCGCCCGCCGGCACGCCGATCCAGAACTTCGCGCAGTTCGGCTTCGTGGGCGAGGGCACGCAGGTGCCTGGTGCGGACACCGTGTGGCAGGCGAGCGGTGAGGCGCTGACGCCCGACACCCCGATCGATCTCAGGTGGGACAATGCGCAGGGCCAGCGCTTCCGCATCCGCCTGTCGATCGACGACAACTACATGATCACCGCGGAGCAGACCGTTGCCAATACCGGCGACGCGCCGGTGGTCGTCTCCCCCTTCGCGACCATTACCCGCACCAGCCTGACCGCGAGCAAGAGCACCTGGATTTCGCATTCCGGGCCGATCGGCACCTTCGGCGGCACGGTCGACTATGGGCCGGACTACGACGACGTGGTCGAACAGAAGGTGGTCTCTGGCGGGGCCGACCCGGCCTGGCTCGGCTTTACGGACATCTACTGGCTGGGCGCGCTGATCCCCGAAGCCGGGAGCGCGCCTGACACCGGTTTTCGCTCGCTCGGCGACAATCTGTTCCGCGCCGACCTGATCTACAATCCGGCGACCCTGCAGCCCGGACGCCAGATCACCCGCACCTCGCGGCTGTTCGCGGGCGCGAAGGAAAGCAATGTGCTCGATGCCTATCAGGATGCAGGCATCGCGCAGTTCGGCCTCGCGATCGACTGGGGCTGGTTCCGCTGGTTCGAAAAGCCGATCCTGTGGCTGCTGCGCCAGATCTTCTCGGTCGTCGGCAATTTCGGCGTCGCGATCATCCTGCTGACCTGCATCGTGCGCGGGCTGATGTTCCCGATCGCCCAGAAGGGCTTCTCCAGCATGGCGAGCATGAAGGCGATCCAGCCGGAAATGAAAAAGCTGCAGGAGAAGCACAAGGACGACAAGGTCACCCAGCAGCAGGAGATGCAGAAGCTGTTCAAGGAACGCGGCGTCAATCCGGTTGCGGGATGCCTGCCGATGCTGCTGCAGATTCCAGTGTTCTTCGCGCTATACAAGGTGCTGATCCTCGCGATCGAGATGCGCCACCAGCCGTTCATTTTCTGGATCAGGGACCTGTCCGCGCCCGACCCGGCGCATATCCTCAACCTGTTCGGCATGCTTCCGTTCGAGGTGCCGGGCATGCTTGCTCTCGGCCCGCTCGCGCTGCTGCTGGGCTTCACCATGTGGCTCACCTTCCGCCTCAATCCGGCGGCGATGGACCCGGTGCAGCAGCAGGTCTTCTCGATCATGCCGTGGGTGATGATGTTCGTGATGTCGCCCTTCGCGGCCGGGCTGCTGCTGTACTGGAACACCTCCAACATCCTGACGCTGGCGCAGCAGAAGTACCTCTATTCCAAGCACCCGCAGCTGCGTGAGGCGGCGGAGAAGGAACGGGCGGAAAAGGCAGCCAAGGCGCAGTCGGAAAGCAAGGCGTGAGCGCCCCCGGCCCGGGCCCGCAGACGCCTGAGGAGGTCGCCGCTGCGCGCATGGTGAGCGGGCGGGTCGAATTCCTGCTGTCCGCCCCGCAGCTCAAGTTCCTGCCCGAACCGACCGTGCCGGAAATTGCGCTGGCGGGCCGCTCCAACGTGGGCAAAAGCTCGCTGCTCAACGCGCTGACCATGCGCAAGGGCATCGCGCGCGCCTCTGTCACGCCGGGACGCACGCAGGAGCTCAATATTTTCGAGGTGGGCCAGCCGACCCAGTTCAGGCTGGTCGACATGCCCGGCTACGGTTTTGCGAAGGCGCCCAAGAGCGTGGTCGAGAAGTGGCAGAACGTGGTCCGCACCTACCTGCGCGGACGGCCGGTGCTGGCGCGCGCCCTCGTCCTGGTCGACAGCCGCCATGGCCTCAAAGACACCGACCGGGCGATGATGAAGATGCTCGACGAGGCGGCCGTTGGCTATCGCATCGTCCTGACCAAGAGCGACAAGATCAAGGCGAGCGCGCTTGCCGAAACGCACGACAAGGTCGCCGCCGAGGCCAAGAAGCATCCCGCAGCCTACCCCGAAATCCACCTGACCAGTGCCGAAAAGGGGCAGGGGATCGCGGCCCTGCGCGCAGCGATTGTGGCCGACGCGCTGACCCCGTAAGCCTCTTGCCTGTCATCGCCGCCACGCTCGACAGCGGCGAAGTGGCGCTCTAGGCGCGAGGTTCATCCCGGTAAGGCCCGACGCGACAGACCCATGAAACTGATTATCGGCAACAAGAACTATTCCAGCTGGAGCCTGCGCGGCTGGCTGGCGTGCAAGCAGGCGGGCCTCTCCTTCGAAGAGCTGCTCGTCCCGCTGTTCGGCGAGGATTGGGACGCGCTCAAGCAGAAGGAGGGCGACCTCACGCCCTCGTCAGGCAAGGTGCCGGTGCTGTGGGACACCAACGAGAATGGGGAGGCAGTCGTGTGGGACAGTCTCGCAATCCTCGAATATCTGGCCGACAAGGTCGGTCGCGATCGCTTCTGGCCGAAGGAAGACGCGGCGCGCGCGATGGCCCGCGCAATGGTCGCCGAAATGCACAGCTCGTACCTGTCGCTGCGGCGCGAATGCCCGATGAACATCCGCGCGCGGCACACGGAAGTGAAGATTTCCGAAGGCACCCGGCACGACGTCGTGCGCATCCTCGGCCTGTGGGCGGAGGCGCGTGCGCGCTTCGGCAGTGGCGGGCCGTTCCTGTTCGGCACCTTCGGCGCGGCGGATATCTTCTACGCCCCCGTAGTCAGCCGTTTCATCACCTATGGCTTCGGGGTACCGGGCTTCGCCGACAGCTACATGCAGGCGGTCTGGACGCACGACTGGCTCCAGCAATGGATTGCCGCCGCCGAGGACGAACAATGGGTCATCGAACAATACGAAAGCGTGCCACAGGCTTGAGGCGCGGGGTTGGCATGCGCATCGGCGCTGCGCTGGCGGGCATCGCCTTGCTGCTGCCGAGCGCGGGCCATGCCTGGGGCTATTATGCTCACGGCATCACCGCAGAGATCGCGCAGGCCAATATCCGGCCCGAGACGCGCGCAAAGCTCGACAGGCTGTTCGCCGCCGAGCCGCTGATCGGCACGCCCGACTGCCCGCTGGGCAATCTGGTGGAGGCGGCGACCTGGCCCGACTGCATCCGGCGCGAAGGCTGGCGCTGGGGCTATACCTCGGCGTGGCATTACCAGACCGAGCCGGTGACCGAGGATTACGACGTGCGCAAGAACTGCTCCGGCGGCAATTGCGTCAGCGCGCAGATCGAGCGCAATTTCCGCATCCTCGCGGACGAGAGCCTGCCCGCCAATGTCCGCTTGCAAGCGCTCGCCTTCGTAGTCCACTTCACCGGCGACATCCACATGCCGCTGCACTCGGGCGATCTGGACGACCGGGGCGGCAACGACCGCGAGGCTGCCTATGGCATCGCGCCGGGGCTGAACCTGCACTGGATCTGGGACGGACCGCTGGCCGAGCGCGCGATCACCAGCGCGCGGCCTTCTCTGGTGCGCCGCTACACCGCCGCCGAGCGCGCGGAGCTCGCGGGCGGCACGCCTGCCGACTGGGGCCGCGAAAGCTGGGAGACCGCGCGCGACTTCGTCTACCCCAATGCCTTCGGCCGTAGCCCGCTCGACGGCCCGCTGCCGGACGAGACCGCGATGACGCAGCAGGCGATCGAAGCGGCGGTTCCGGTATCGCAGCGCCGCGTGACGCAGGCCGGCTTGCGGATCGCCGACCTGCTCGACCGCGCGATGGAGCCGGGACCGCTGCCTGAGCCCGCGGGCGACTAGGGCGTACGCTTGGCCGCGTAGCGCGTGCCGTCCTTGCGCGCGTAGCCTTCGGCATCGAACACCATGTCGATATCGGGATATTCGCCTGAGTCGTCGGCCTTCGGCCCCGCGCTGATCGCCACGAACACGCAATCGGCGTCGCTGCGGTTCTGAAGGTGGTGGCCGTTTTCTGCGCCTGCCGCCCAAGCGATGACATCGCCGGGTCTGATAACGGTCTCGCCCTCATCCTCGACCAGCACCGCCTCGCCCGCCAGCATCACCACCAGCTCGTCCTCCGCGCTGTGCCAGTGGCGCTGGCTCGACCATGCGCCGGGCTTGAGCGTCACATGGCTCGCCCCCATCCGCGTCAGTCCGGCAACGGGCGCAAGACGGCGATACCAGCGGCCCTGCACTTCGCGGTCGAACGGGGCGGGATAGCCGGTCGCGTTGGTCTGAGGGATCGCATCGAGATCGAGCTTGGGCATCGGCGAAGTCTCCTGCTAGCGCGCAAGACATGACTGATGTTCTCGACCTCGCCAAGCGGCTGCTCGCCGCGCCCAGCGTCACCCCCGCAACCGGAGCGGTGTTCGATGAGATGCAGGCGATGCTGGAGCCGCTCGGCTTCACCGTCCATCGCTTCACGCGCGGTAGCGGGCCTGCCGGGTCGGACGATGCACCGGTCGAGAACCTGTTCGCGATCCGCACCGGAGCGGGGCCGAAGCACTTCGCCTTCGCCGGGCACCTCGATGTGGTCCCGCCGGGAGAGGGCTGGGAAAGCGGCGCATTTGCGCCCGAAATCAGGGGCGACCTGCTCTACGGGCGCGGCGCGGTCGACATGAAGGGCGCGATCGCCTGCATGGTTGCCGCCGTTGCGAAGGTGCCCGCCGATGCCGGGACGATCAGCTTCATCATCACCGGCGACGAGGAAGGGCCCGCGCTGCACGGCACGCGCGCGCTGATCGACTTCATGCATGCGAACGAGCAGGCGCCGGACCTGTGCCTCGTCGGCGAGCCCACCAGCGTGAACCGGCTGGGCGACATGATGAAGATCGGCCGCCGGGGCTCGGTCAACATGTGGCTTAGCGCCAAGGGCACGCAGGGCCACGTCGCCTATCCGCATCTTGCCGACAACCCGATCCCGCGCCTCGTCGCCGCGATGGCGGAACTGGAAGCGCTCGAGCTGGACGAGGGCACCGACTGGTTCCAGCCGAGCAATCTGGAGATCACCGATATCGAAGTCGGCAATCCGGCGCACAACGTCATTCCCGGCGAGGCGCGGGCGCGGCTGTCCATCCGCTTCAACGATCTGCACTCGGGCGCCTCGCTGAGCGAGAAAGTCACCACGATCTGCGCACGGCATCGGGTCGACGTGCGGCCCGTGATTTCGGGCGAGCCGTTCCTGACCCCCCCGGGCGAGTTTTCCGGCCTGATCGCCGCTGCGGTGGAGGCGGAGACGGGCGTGGTGCCCGAAGCCTCCACCAGCGGGGGGACGTCGGACGCCCGGTTCCTGCGCAGCGTCTGCCCGGTGATCGAGTTCGGGCTGGTCAACGCGACCATGCACAAGACGGACGAAGCGGTCGCGGTGGCGGACCTTGCCGTCCTTGCGCGGATTTATGCGCGGGTTGCACGCGCCGCATTGGAGAGCTGAACGCGCAAGGCTTGCCGTCTTCCTCCGGCAACGGCACTAGAGGCGGCTAGAGATTCTAGGGGGAAGTGAATGTTCAAGGCCTGGTTCGCCACACCGCTGTGGGCGCGCGTGCTGCTCGCGCTGATACTGGGCGCGATCGTTGGGTATTTCTGGGGCGAGGATGCCGAGAGCATCAAGATCGTCGGCGATGTCTTCATCGACTTCATCAAGATGCTGATCGTCCCGCTGATCTTCCTCAGCCTGGTGTCGGGGGTGACCGCGATTGGCGATCTCGGCAAGCTGGGCAGCGTCGGCTGGCGCGCAATCCTCCTGTTCGTGGTTACCGGCCAGATCGCGGTTTGGCTGGGCCTGGGGCTGGGGACCTTCTTCGCGCCCGGCATCGGCCTCGACACGAGCGGGATCGAGATGGGTGCGGTGCCCGAGCCTGCGCCCTTCGACTGGCGCGAAATGGTCCGCTCGATGATCCCGGTCAGTCCGGTGAAGGTGATGGCGGACGTCAACGTGCTGCCGCTGATCGTTTTCTCCCTGCTGGTCGGCATCGGCATCCTGCTCGCCAAGCGGGAAGAGGATAAGGAAAACCCCGAGGCGCCGGGCGCGACAAGAGGTGCGGTGGCGGCAGTCGCCGGTGCCTTCGATGCGGGCGCGGTGATCTTCCAGAAGATCACGATGGTGATCATGGAACTCACGCCTTTCGGCGTTTTCGCGCTGATCGCTTGGGTGGTCGGCACGCTCGGCCTTGATGCCGTCGCCGCGCTCGGCAAGCTGGTCGCGCTCAACTATGCCGGGTGCCTGCTGATCATTGCGATCATGTACGTCGCCATCCTGCTGCTGTCGCGCGTGTCGGTGATCGGCTTCTTTCGGGGAATGATCGATGCGATCGCAGTGGCCTATTCGACCGCTTCCTCCAGCGCGACGCTGCCGGTGACGCTGCGCTGCACCCAGCGCAACCTCGGTGTCAGCCGCCCCACTTCCAGCTTCATCGTCTCGCTCGGCTCGACCATCAATATGGACGGAACGGCGATGTACCTCGGTCTTGCGACGCTGTTCGGCGCGCAGATCTTCGGGGTCGATCTGAGCTGGGGCGATTACGGGATGATCGCCCTGCTCGCGACCGTGGGCTCGATCGGCGCGGCGGGGATCCCCGGCGGCGGGCTGGTGATGATGGGCGCGATCTTCACCGCCGTTGGCGTGCCGCTGGAAACCATTGCCTTCGTTGCGGGCGTCGACCGGATCATGGACATGATGCGCACCGCGACCAACGTCACCGGCGATGCCACGGTGACGGTGGCCACGGCGACCATGCTGGGCGAGATCGACAAGGCCGAGCTCGCCAGCGCGGACGATGTCTAGCGTGGGCTAGTTGTCCATCGTTGCCGGCGCACCGCTGACCGTGTCGGCATATTCGACCGGCACGAACTCGCCGAGGCCGCAGGCGGCACCGCGCGAGAGCTGGCCGCCGATATTGTTGAGCTCGAAGACGATCTCCCCGCTGCACAGGTTGCCGCCGCGCACATCGTAGGCGATGGCATCGCCGCGGCGCAGCGCGGGGCAGCCTTGCGACAGTGCGTTGCGATAGATCTTGCCGTCGTCGAGCTCGAAATCGATCACCCCGTCGCCGCGCACCTTGGTGTTACGTACGAGCGAGGCGGAAATGCAGCTCTTCGCCGCGCCGGTGACCTGCACCGCAGGCTTGACCTCGGCAGGCACGGTGTCCGGCTGGTCGACCGGCGCACAGGCGCACAGCGCGATCATTCCGGCAAGGGGGGCTGCTGCAAGTTTCATCATGGGGGTTCTCCGCTGCGACCTGCGCGCGGCGAGAATCAGCGCCGCGCCTTGGGCGGTTCTACCACCTTCTTGCGGTAGCTGCACAGATCGGAAACCTCGCATCGCCAGCATTCGGGCGTGCGCGCCTTGCACACGTAGCGGCCGTGCAGGATCAGCCAGTGGTGTGCGTGAAGGCGAAATGGACCGGGGACGCGCTTTTCCAGCTTCGCCTCGACCGCCTCGGGCGTCTTGCCTTTGGCGAGGCCGGTGCGGTTGCCGACGCGGAAGATGTGCGTGTCGACCGCGAAGGTTTCTTGCCCGAAGGCGCAGTTGAGCACGACATTGGCGGTCTTACGGCCGACACCGGGCAGCGTGACGAGTTCCTCACGCGTCTGCGGAACCTCGCCGCCATGCTCGTCGACCAGCAGCCGTGCCATCGCGATCACGTTCTTCGCCTTGGAGTTGAAGAGCCCGATCGTCTTGATGTGCTCCTTCAGCCCATCCTCGCCCAGATCAATCATCTGCTGCGGTGTCTTTACGTCCGCGAACAGCGCACGGGTCGCCTTGTTGACCCCAACATCGGTCGCCTGCGCGCTCAGCGTCACTGCGACCAGCAGCTGATACGGGTTGCCGTATTCCAGCTCGGTCTCGGGTGAGGGATCGCCCTCCGCCAGCCTGCTAAAGAATTCGAAGATCTGGTCCTTGGTCATGCCCGATCAGATTCCCAGCACGTCTTCCATCGAATAGCGCCCGGGCGGCTTGCCGATCAGCCAATCCGCGCCGGTCAGCGCGCCGCGGGCGAACAGCGTGCGGTCCTCGGCCACGTGGCTGAGCACGATGCGCTCGTTCTCGCCTGCCAGGATGACCGAGTGCTCGCCAGCGACCGTGCCGCCGCGCAGGCTTGCAAAGCCGATCGCGCCATCGCCGCGTGCGCCGGTGTGCCCGTCGCGGCCGCGCTCGGAATTCTGCGTGAGGTCGATCCCGCGTCCGCTTGCCGCCGCTTCGCCCAGCAGCAGCGCGGTGCCAGACGGTGCATCCACCTTTGCACGGTGGTGCATCTCGACGATCTCGACATCCCAGCCCTGCGCCAGCGCCCCTGCCGCCTCGCGCACCAGCCGCGCGAGCATGGTCACGCCGAGCGAGGTATTGCCCGTCTGCAGCACCGCGACCGCGCGCGCCGCATTGTCGATCGCGGTGTGATGCGCTTCCTCAAGCCCGGTCGTGCCGATCAGTAGCGGAACGCCTGCGCCGACGGCGGCGTGCAGATTGCTTTCGAGCGCCTGCGGAGCGGAGAAGTCGATCAGCACCTCGCTGCGATCGGCAAGGCCGGCGACATCCTCGCCCTTGTCGACCGCGCCTGCCAGCGTGTGCTCGCCGCCCTCGATAGCCGCAGCGATGGCCTGCCCCATGCGCCCGTCGCGCCCGATGATTCCGATTGCTGCCATTGCCCTCGCGCCTTGCCGGTGTTTGATGGGTGCATGGCAGACATTCGCAACATCGTCATCCTGACCGGCGCAGGAATTTCCGCAGAAAGCGGGATCGACACGTTCCGCGACGCGGGCGGGCTGTGGGAACGGCACCGGATAGAGGACGTCGCCACGCCCGAGGCGTTCGCGCGCAACCCGGCGCTGGTGCAGGGGTTCTACGATGCGCGGCGCGCCGCGCTCGACACGGTGGAGCCCAATGCGGCGCACCGGGCGCTCGCCCGGCTCGAGTCCGAATGGCCGCGTGACGAATCGCACAGCTTGCTGATCGTCACCCAGAACGTCGACGACCTGCACGAGCGCGCTGGCGCGAAGAGCGTGCTTCACATGCACGGTCGGCTGCGTAGCGCGCTGTGCACGGCCTGCCGTGCGCGCATGGAGTGGCACGGTCCGCTGAGCAATGCGCCGCTCTGCGAGGCGTGCGGCGCGCCCGCGTTGCGGCCCGACATCGTGTGGTTCGGCGAGATGCCCTACGAGATGGAGCGGATTTATGCCGCGCTGGCCGGTGCGGACCTGTTCGTCTCGATCGGGACCAGCGGCGCGGTCTATCCTGCAGCAGGTTTCGTGCAGGAGGCTGCGGCCTACGGCGCGCGCACGCTGGAGCTCAATCTCGAACGCAGCGAAGGCTCGCACTGGTTCGACGAATCGCGTCAGGGCAGGGCGGGAGAACTCGTACCCGCGTGGGTGGACGAGCTGCTAGGCGGCTGAGCCGCACCCTTTGCACGCCGGATCTTTCGCAATCTGAAAACTGCGCATCGCGGGGCTGAGCCCCTCCATCAGGTGCAGCGTGCCCCATTGCGGATCGCCCAGCGCGCTCACTCCGCATAACAGCACGCGGATCGCCTGCATTGCGGCGAAGCTGCCGACCCAGCCGACCATCGCGCCCAGCACGCCGTCTTCGGCGCAGGTGTCGCAATCCTCGGCATCGAAGGCATCGCCGACGAAGCAGCGATAACAGGCGTGTTCGGGCAGGTGCCCCGCAAACGCGCCGACCTGGCCCTGGAAGCGGCCCACCGCGGCGGAGAGTAGCGGCACACGCGCCGCAACGCACGCGTCCGACACGGCGAGGCGGGTGGCGAAATTGTCCGTCCCGTCGAGCACCAGATCCGCATCCTCGATCAACGCTGCCGCATTGGCCGCATCGATCCGGTCGTCACGCACATCGGCGGTCAGGCCATTGTCGAAATTGGCGAGCCAGCGGCGTGCGGCGACCGCCTTGGCATGGCCGATGTCGCGGGTGGTGTAGATCGTCTGGCGCTGGAGGTTGGAGAGCTCGACATCGCCCGAATCGACAAGCGTGAAGCGTCCGACGCCTGCGCCCGCGAGATATTGCAGTGCCGGGCTGCCGATTCCGCCCAGGCCGATCAGGGCGACATGCATGTCCGCCAGCGCGGCCTGCCCCGCGCCGCCCACTTCGGGCAGCACGATATGGCGCGCGAAACGCTCCAGCCGTTCGGGTGCGATGGTCACGGTTTGTCGGAATCCTCGTCGCGCCGCTCCTGCACGAAGCTGCCGATGCCGAACCACCACAGGAAGGCGATCACGCCGCCCTTTACCGGCTGGAGCATCGCCAGCAGCATCGCCACCGCGACCGGCAGGATGATCGCCAGCGTCAGGATCGGCGACATATCGTAGGTCCCGATCATCGCGATCACGACCGGCGCGAGCAGATGCCCGACCACGAAGATGCCGATATAGGCGGGGAAGTCATCCGCCTGCTGGACGGACCAGTCCTGCGCGCAATGCGGGCAGGCATCGACCGGCTTGATCCACTTGCGAAACAGCCGCCCCTCGCCGCAGCGCGGGCAGGTGCTGCGCAAGCCCCGCAGCAGCGCGGCGCCGAGCGTGGCGGGCAAGTCGACTCGCTGTGGGCAAGGCTGGGGATTGGCCATGGACACGCTGTTGGCAGCCTGTGGCGGACCTGTCGACAGACCTGTGGATGGGTCTGTCGACAATCGGTGTGCAAGCTGTCGATCGGCTGTGGGCTAAGTGTGGGCCCGCTGTGGGTAGTGCGATCAGCTTTCGAGCTGGCGAAGCAGGCTGCGAACGTCGCCGTCCATGTCGGCATCGCGGGTGCGCAGGTCCTCGATCAGCTTGACCGCGTGGATCACCGTGGAGTGGTCGCGGCCGCCGAACTTGCGCCCGATCTCGGGGTAGCTGCGCGGGGTGAGCACCTTGGACAGGTACATCGCGACCTGACGCGGGCGAACCACGGCGCGGGTGCGGCGCTTGCTGCTCATCTCGCTGCGGTCGATGCGGTAGAACTGGCACACGGTGCGCTGAATCTCGTCGATCGTGATCCGGCGGCGGTTGGCCGAGAGGATATCGGTCAGCTGTTCTTCGGCCAGCTGCAGCGAGACCGGCTGACCGGTCAGCTGGGCATAGGCGATCAGCTTGTTGAGGCCACCGACCAGCTCGCGCACGTTGCGGGTGATCGTGCGGGCGAGGAAGTCGACCACGTCGTCGGGCACGCTGAGCGGTGCAAACCGGGTCAGCTTCGATTCGAGGATCGAACGGCGCAGTTCCAGATCGGCGGGCTGGATGTCCGCGACCAGACCCATCGACAGGCGGCTGAGCAGGCGCGGTTCGACCGAATCGAGGGCCTGCGGCGCGCGGTCGGCGGCAAAGACCAGTCGCTTGCCCTCCGACAGCAGGTGATCGATCGTATAGAGCAGCTCTTCCTGAGCGCTCGCCTTGCCGATGATGAACTGCAGATCGTCGACCAGCAGCAGGTCGAAGCCGCGCAGGCGCGTCTTGAACTCGATCATCCGGTTCTGCTTCAGCGCCTGGACGAACTCGACCATGAAGCGCTCTGCCGAACAGTAGAAGATCCGCGCACGCGGGTGCTGGCTGAGGAACTGGTGGCCGATCGCGTGCAGCAGGTGCGTCTTGCCCTGGCCGGTCGCCGCCTTGATGTAGAGCGGCGAGAACTGCGGCTTCTCGTTGGCGGCCATCCGCTGCGCGGCGTTGCGGGCGAGCACGTTGGCATCGCCGGT
This sequence comes from Citromicrobium bathyomarinum, assembly GCF_021021475.1. Taxonomy (GTDB): domain Bacteria; phylum Pseudomonadota; class Alphaproteobacteria; order Sphingomonadales; family Sphingomonadaceae; genus Alteriqipengyuania; species Alteriqipengyuania bathyomarina. The sequence continues at coordinate 119,018 of NZ_JAINWL010000002.1, forward strand.
GACGAAGGCGGCGAAGGTCAGCGAAGCGTCAAGGCCGACGCTGCTGAAGCCCGGATCGCCGAAGCCGCCATCGGAGACCACGCGCAGCTCGGGCCCGTCATTGGCCGGGCGACGCGAATCGCCCAGCGAGATGTCGGCCATCCGCTTGCGGCTGGGGTGCACCTCGATCGCGACGGTCTTGATCTCGGAACGCATGATCTTCCACGCGAGCGAGAGACGGTCGGCGAAATGCTTGCGGACCCACTCGGCGGCGAACTCCGACGGCAGGTACAGCGCCAGCGTGCCGGTTTCGGAGTCGAACTCGCCCAGCTGGACCGGCTTGATCCACTGGCTGTGCAGCTGATGGCCAAGATCCTTGCGCAGGCCGGTGCTGATATCGTCCCAGTCCGCGGCCAGCGCCACGCGCTCCATATCTTCGCCTTCGCCTTTGGCCCGCTTGCGTGCGGCACCGTTCGTGTCGGGAATACGTGCCATGACTTGCTAATAGACCTCCGCTTCCGGAAGCGCGTGTCGCCTCCGGGGTTCCCTGTTTACATTCGATGGATACAGCGCCCCCTTCACCGGAATCGCGTGTCATCGCGAGCAGTGTTGAGGCCCCCCACCGGCCATCTTCGATTTAGTCCCAGCCGCGGTGTCCCTCCCCGGCGGTGACGATCAATAGACAGGTCTGGGGGGCGATGGGCAAGCGCGAAATGGTAGCGAATTTGAAATAAAGAAATTGACAGTGGTGTGAGCCGCAGCCTTCCGTTTAAGGCGCTGTAAACGCTGTTTTTTCGCCCCGGATAGCCCCTCGAATCGGCGGGATTCCTAGGCCGAATCGCGAAGCCCGTGCGTCGGTTTTAAGACAAAACCAAAAGGGGCCGTCGCACACGGCGACGACCCCGAAAACGCGGTCAGATTGTGGTCTGAAAGCAGCTTAGAGAGCGGCAACCCGCTTGGAAAGCCGGCTCATCTTGCGCGAGGCGGTGTTCTTGTGGAGAACGCCGCGGGCAACGCCGCGCGCCAGCTCGGGCTGAGCAGCGCGAAGGGCGGTCTGGGCGGTTTCCTTGTCGCCGCCTTCGATCGCGCTCTCGACCTTCTTGAGGAAGGTGCGGATGCGGCTCATACGCGCACCGTTGATTTCGGCGCGACGCTCGTTGCGACGGATGCGTTTGCGGGCTTGCGGCGTATTGGCCATGGTCGTCCTTGTCTCTGGCCGCGAAGCGCGCAGCCAACTGCTTTTAAAATCAATGCCTGGAAGCGGCGATTGCTCGCCGGAAGGGCGCGCACATAGGGCGCGGTGTCCGGCTCGTCAAGGAAATTGGCCGAAAGCCTACCTCTGGCAGACCGGGCAATACCAGGTGCTGCGACCGCCCTGTTCGATCCGGGCGATATGGCCGCCGTCCTCGCGTCGGCACGATTCGCCGGTGCGGCCATAGACGTCGAACCGGGTGGAGAAATAGCCCAGCTCGCCATCGGGCCGGGCATAATCGCGCAAGGTCGATCCGCCATCGCGAATCGATTGCTCCAGCACCTCGCGAATCGCCGTAACCAGCCGTTCCAGCGCCGCGAGCGAGACGCGGCCACCTGCTCGCTTCGGGCTGATCCGGGCGCGCCACAGCGCCTCGCACACGTAGATATTGCCGAGCCCAGCAACGATTCGCTGGTCGAGCAGCAGCAGCTTGATAGCCTGCCTGCGGCCCGCCAACGCGGCGCGCAGATGGGCGGCGGTAAGATCGGGGCCGAGCGGTTCGGGCCCCATGGTGACGAAGCTGGGCCAAGCGTCGAGCGCGGCCGTGTCGACCAGATCGACCCATCCGAATCGCCGTGGGTCGTTCAGCGCGAATCGATTCGATTCGGTTTCGATCAGCAGGTGGTCGTGCCGGTCGGGCTGGTCGGGATCGATCCGCCAGCGCCCGCTCATCCCCAGATGGAAGATCAGCGTCTGGTCGCGGTCGGTATGGATCAGGCCGAACTTGGCGCGCCGCCCCAGCGCGGTCACCCGCGCGCCGACCAGCGCCTGCCCCAGTCCTTCGGGAAAGGGCCTGCGCATGTCGGGCCGCGCGGTGCGCGCGGCGGTGATGGTGCGGTTTTCCAGATGAAGGGCGAGCCCGCGCACGGTGGTCTCGACCTCGGGAAGTTCGGGCATTGGTTTTCCGGCGATTGGGAACGTGTCGAGGTGGATATGGCGGTTCGCCGGAGGCGGTGCCAGCCCTCTCCCCCTCCCAACCACCCGACAGGATGATGCCATGGGTGGTTGGGAGGGGGAGAGGGCTGGTGCCGATCAAACCAAGCTAGCGAATAGACGCCACAAACCTTTCCCCCTAAGGCCCAATTCCATGAGCGATACCGTTTCCTTCGGCTACGAAGATGTCAGCCCCGATGAGAAGACCGCACGCGTTGGCGGCGTCTTTTCCAGCGTCGCCGCCAAGTACGACGTGATGAACGATGCGATGTCGGGCGGGATGCACCGATTGTGGAAGGACCGCTTCGTGCGGCGGGTCAAACCGCAGCCGGGCGAGGCGATTCTCGACATGGCGGGCGGCACCGGCGACATCGCCTTCCGCATGGCCGATTGCGGCGCGGACGTGATCGTGTCCGACATCAACCAGGACATGCTCGACGTGGGTGTGGAACGGGCGATGGAGCGCGGGATCGACGGCCTCGTCTGGTCGTGCCAGAACGCCGAGGAACTGACCTTCTCCGACCGGCAGTTCGATGCCTACACGATCGTGTTCGGCATTCGTAACGTGACCCACATCGACGAGGCGCTGGCCGAGGCGCACCGCGTGCTCAAGCATGGCGGGCGGTTCTACTGCATGGAGTTCTCCAGCACCGACTGGCCCGGCTTCAAGGAAGTCTACGACCTCTACTCGCACCGGTTGATGCCGCTGATGGGCAAGCTGATCGCCAATGACGAGGAAAGCTATCGCTACCTCGCCGAATCGATCCGCCGCTTCCCGCGCCCGCCCGAGTTCGAGGCGATGATCAAGGCGGCGGGCTTTACGCAGACCCGTGTCGAGACGATCCTCGGCGGGGCCGTGAACATTCATTCCGGCTGGAAAATCTGATCGCGTGACACGCCCGTCTCGCCATATCTGGCGCCTGCTGAAATGGGGGCGGACCGCCGCGCGTCACGGCGCGCTGCGCGGGATCGAGAGCGATCCCAACACGCCCGCCCCGGTCAAGCGTCTGGTCAGGCTCGCCCGGTTCGGCACCCGCCAGCCCGCGACTCCCGATTATGCGGGCGCATTCCGCGCGATCGGTCCGGCGGCGATCAAGCTGGGCCAGTCGCTCGCCACAAGGCCCGATCTGGTCGGGGACGAGGCGGCGCTCAACCTTCTATCCTTGCAGGACAACCTGCCGCCGGTCCCGTTCGAGAGCCTGCGCCCGGTGATCGAATCGACCTTTGCGCAGCCGGTCGACGCGCTGTTTGCGGAGATCGACCCCAAGCCGGTCGGCGCGGCGTCGATCGCGCAGGTCCACCGCGCCATCACTACCGATGGGCGGCAGGTCGCGGTCAAGATGCTGCGCCCGGGCATCCGTGAGCAGTTCGCCCGCGACATCGCGACCTATGAATGGGCCGCCGCGCATGTCGAGGCGATGGGCGGCGAGGCCGCGCGCCTGCGGCCCGCGCTGACCATCGCCAACTTCAAGCGCTGGACCAATACCGAGCTCGACCTGCGGCGCGAGGCTGCGGCGGCGAGCGAGCTGGCCGAGGCGATGAAGGGCTTTGCCGGCTATCGCATCCCCGCGGTCGACTGGGACCGGACCAATGGCCGCGTGATGACGATCGAGTGGATCGACGGCATCAAGATGAGCGACCGGGAAGGGCTGGTCGCTGCCGGGCACGATCTGGAGCAGCTGGCCGAGCGGCTGGTCCTCGCCTTCCTCACGCAGGCGATCAGCTACGGCTATTTCCATGCCGACATGCACCAGGGGAACCTGTTCGTGGAGCCCGACGGCACGATCGCCGCGATCGATTTCGGGATCATGGGCCGGATCGACCGGCGCGCGCGGCAATGGCTGGCGGAAATCCTCTACGGCCTGACAACGGGCAATTACCGCCGCGTCGCCGAAATCCATTTCGAGGCGCAATATGTGCCCAGCCACCACTCGGTCGGCGAATTCGCCACGGCGCTGCGCGCGGTGGGCGAACCGATGCGCGGCAAGCCGGTGAGCGAGCTGTCGGTCGGCCAGATGCTCGACGGGCTGTTCGCCATCACCCGCGATTTCGACATGCAGACCCAGCCGCACCTGCTGCTGCTGCAAAAGACGATGGTGATGGTCGAAGGCATCGCCACGCAGCTCAATCCCAAGATCAACATGTGGGATGTCTCCGCGCCCTTCGTGCGCAGCTGGATTCGCGACGAGCTGGGCCCCGAGGCTGCGATTGCCGAGCGCCTGCGCGAGGATTTCGACACGCTGCAGCGGATCCCGGGGCTGGTTCGCCGGCTCGAGGAGAAATACCCGCCCAAGGGCGGCGCGCCCGAGCCCGCTCCGTTGCCCGAGATCGAGCTGATGTGGGATCGGCGCGCGCGTGAAAGCAGTGGCCCGGGCTGGCTCGGCCAGGCGGCGCTGGTGCTGGGTGGCGCGGGCCTGATGGCGGGTCTGTTCGCTTTGGGGGTGATCGGCTGATGGCGGCGCCGAGCGGCATCAAGGTGCTGCTGGTGATCGGCGGCGGGATCGCGGCCTACAAGTCGTGCGAGCTGATCCGCCTGATCCGCAAGAACGGTGGCAGCGTCACCTGCGTGCTGACCGAGGGGGGCGCGCATTTCGTCACCCCGATGACGCTAGCCGCGCTTTCCGAAAACCCTGTCCACACGACACTCTGGGACCTGAAGAACGAAGTCGAGATGGGCCATATCCAGCTCAGCCGCGAGGCGGATCTGGTGGTGGTGTGCCCTGCGACCGCGAACATGCTGGCCAAGATGGCGGCGGGTATTGCGGACGATCTGGCGACCACGCTGCTGCTCGCGACGGACAAGCCGGTGATGGCGGTGCCCGCGATGAACGTGCGCATGTGGAGCCACGCCGCAGTGCAGGCCAATGTCGCGCGGCTGCGAGAGGCGGGCGTGATCGTGCTCGATCCCGACGAGGGGCCGATGGCCTGCGGCGAATACGGCGCAGGGCGCCTGCCCGAACCGCCCGCGATCTGGAATGCGATCGCCAGCTGGGCGGGGCAGGGTACCGGCACCGAGACGCGCGAGCGCGAGCCTCATGGCGGCCTCGGCGGACTGATCGCATCGCTGATTCCGCGGGGGGGGCGGAAGGCGTCGCCGCAGCCGGACACGCTGCTGGCAGAGAAAGGCGGCGCGGCTGCGGCTGCGCGCGAAGAGGATCGCGGCGCTTTCTACCATTTCGACGGGGCACCGCTGGCGGGCCGCCACGTGCTGGTGACCGCCGGGCCGACGCACGAGCCGATCGATCCGGTGCGCTACATCGCCAACCGCTCCAGCGGGAAACAGGGCTTCGCGATTGCCGCCGCTGCCGCTGCGGCAGGCGCGCGGGTTACGCTGGTCGCGGGTCCGGTGGAGCTGGCGACGCCGCCCGGTGTCACCCGCGTCGACGTGCAGACCGCGCGTGACATGGCGGCTGCGGTGCGCGAAAGCCTGCCCGCCGATATCGCGATCATGGCCGCCGCCGTCGCCGACTGGCGCACGCGCGATGTCGCCGGGAGCAAGATGAAGAAGCGCGGCGACGCTCCGCCCGCGTTGGAGCTGGCCGAGAACCCCGATATCCTCGCCACGCTGGGCGCTTCGGACGCCCGCCCCGGCCTGCTGATCGGCTTCGCTGCGGAGACCGACGATGTGGTCGAGAACGCGCAGGCCAAGCGCGCGCGCAAGAAGGCCGACTGGATCGTCGCCAATGATGTGTCGGGCGGTGTCGGGCACAGCGTGATGGGCGGGGCGCACAACACCATCCACCTCGTCACCGAAGACGGCGTCGAGGACTGGCCGCAAATGCCCAAGGAAGAGGTGGCCATGCGGCTGGTCGAACGGATCGCGCTGGCGCTGGAGAACGATAATGACTGATACGGTTGGCGTGGCGATCAAGCGCCTGCCGCATGGCGAAGGCCTGCCGCTGCCCGTCTACGCCACAGATGGCGCGGCGGGGATGGACGTGTGCGCGGCAGAGGATGTCGATCTCGCTCCCGGCGCGCGCCATGCCGTCGCCACGGGCTTCGCGGTGGCTATTCCGAAGGGGTACGAGATTCAGGTGCGTCCGCGCTCCGGCCTCGCCTTCAAGCACGGCATCTCCGTGCCCAATGCGCCGGGCACGATCGATTCGGACTATCGCGGCGAGCTCAAGGTGCTGCTGATCAACCACGGCGACGAGAGCTTCGCGATCCGCCGCGGCGACCGCGTGGCGCAGCTGGTGCTCGCCCCCGTTACCCGCGCGGCATTTGCCGAGGTGGACGATCTGGATGAGACGCAGCGCGGGGCAGGCGGCTTCGGCTCGACCGGTGGGCACGCCACGCTCTGATACGAAAAAGGCGGACCATGCGGCCCGCCCTTTCCTGTTTCGCATTTCTGCCCGGTCTTACCGTTCTTCCGGCTTGATCGAGATGCGCACGGTTTCGCCCGAATTGCCGGGGAAGCCGGTGAACATCGCGTCGACCAGATTGGGCACCAGATATTGCAGGTTGTCGCTGGGCGAAACGGCCTTGGCCGTGCCTTCGAACAGCCGCTCACCGGTCCGCCGGTCGTCGATGTCGAGGTCGATCTCGCTGGTATAGACGGTGTAGCTGTCGATCCGGCTGCTGCTGGAGAGCCACGGGTCGTAGTAGCCGTAGCCCCAGTAGCCGCGCGGGACGAAGGCCCCGGCACGGTAACGATACCAGGGATCGTAGAAGGGATCGCGGAAGCCGGTCCCGGTCGAGCGGACCCGTTCGCGCCCGTTATCGACATCGTAGTCGAACCGCACGATCAGGTCGGCATTGGCGGGCGTGCCGGGGACGTAGCCCAGCCGCGCCATCTCACCGCTTACCAGCTCCGCATACTGGCCGAACTCGATCCCGCCGGCGAGCGAGGGATCGTCCGCGACCACCGCGAAGGTCTGGCCTTGCGGCGCAGGCAGCTGCGCCTGGAAGCGGGAGACGTCGGCCTGGAAGCCGGTTGCACAAGCGGTCAGCCCGGCACCGAGAATGCCCAGCGCGCCGACGGCAGCGAGAAAACGTGGTTTGATCATGGCAAGTGCCCCTGGGTGAGGGGAGGCACTCCGTGGGGATGCCCCCCGCATGACATTACGATTCACGTCCTAGACAGGTTCCCCTGAACGCTGCTTTAACCTCTTGAAGTCCTTAACTTTCCTCGACTTAGCGGGATCTGCGATCAGCCACGGACCAGTCCGAGCGCTTCGTAGGTCGCAGCCAGCGTGGGCGCAGCGCGGTCGCGCGCCTTGGCTGCGCCGCGTGCGAGGATCGCATCGAGCGCCTCGCGATCTTCGAGCAGCTGGTTGAACCGTGCCGAGATCGGCCGCAGCGTTTCGATCAGCACCTCGCCCAGCGCGGGCTTGAACGCGCCGAAGCCCTGCCCGCCATGTTCGGCCAGCACGTCATCCACGCTCCGGTCGGTCAGCGCGGCGTAGATCGTCACGAGGTTGAGCGCTTCTGCGCGGCCTTCGAGCCCGTCGCGCTCGGAAGGCAGCGGCTCGGGATCGGTCTTGGCCTTCTTGACCTTCTTCATCACCTCGTCCGGATCGTCGGACAGGTTGATCCGGCTCATGTCCGAAGGGTCGGATTTGGACATCTTCTTGCTGCCGTCGCGCAGGCTCATGATCCGCGCCGCATCGGGCGGAGTGATCGGTTCGGGCAGGGTGAACAGCGGGGCGTCTTCGGTGCAGAAGTCGTTGTTGAACTTCTGCGCGATGTCGCGTGCCAGCTCCAGATGCTGCTTCTGGTCGTCGCCCACGGGCACGTGGGTCGCCTGGTGGACTAGCACGTCGGCGGCCTGCAGCACCGGGTAGGTGAACAGCGCGACGCTGGCGCCTTCGCGGTTCTTGCCCGCCTTGTCCTTCCACTGCGTCATCCGGTTCAGCCAGCCCATCCGCGCGGTGCCGTTGAGCAGCCATTGCAGCTCTGCGTGCTGGGGCACCTGCGCCTGGTTGAACAGGATCGAGCGATCGGGATCGATCCCGCAGGCCACCAGCGCGGCGGCCATTTCCAGCGTCGCGCGGCGCAGTTCGGCGGGTTCGTGCGACATCGAGATCGCATGCAGATCGGCGAGGAAGAACAGGCATTCGCTGTCCGCGTCCATCTCGTCCTGCATCCGCACCCAGTTGCGGATCGCGCCGAGATAATTGCCGAGGTGAAGGTTGCCGGTGGGCTGGATGCCCGAAACTACGCGCATGATGAGAGATCTTTCGAAAATCGAACGGATAATGGCTTGGTGCCGGGTTGGCCCCCGGCGGTCAGATCAAAGCTGACCCAGCCATCGCCAGGCCGCCCGCCCGCGCGTTGCAAAGCGGCGCGGTGCAGTGTTCACTGGCTGAGCAATCCGGTCCATGGCGGCGAGCCTTATCACACGCAGTCTATTCGGCAACATCGTCCGGCCCGTCGCTTGCGGGCACCGGGGTCTTGCGGGTCAGCGTGGTGATGCGCTGGCGGTCGATCGCGCCGATCGCGAAGGCGATCCCGAAATAGACTGCGCCCGCGCAGACGACGAGCGCGGCGAGCGCGCCCGCCCGCGCGAACAGGCCCGCATCGTACCACCCGGTCAGCAGGTCGCGCGTGAACCACAGGGCAGCGCCCATCGCCGCGGCGGCAACCAGCTGGCGCGCGATCCGCCCGACCAGCTTCAACGGGATGCGGTAATAGTCGCGCCTGACCAGCACCACATAGAGATAGCCGACATTGATCCAAGCGCCGATCACGCTGGCAAAGGCGACTCCGACCACACCGAACCGGCCGATCGTCGCGACGTTCATCGCCGCGAACACGACCAGCGAGATGAACGCGGCGTAGACCGGCGTGCGCGTGTCCGACCGGGCATAGAAATTGGGCACCAGCACCTTCACCAGAACGTATGCGGGCAGGCCGAGGACCAGCGCGGCGAGCACATTGCCGGTCAGCGCCGCCTGTTCGAGGCTGAAGCGGCCGCCCTGGAAGATCATCGTGACGAAGGGTTCGGCACAGATGGCGAGGGCGACGGCTGCGGGGATCGTCAGCAGCATGGCGAGCTCGATCGCATCGGACTGGATGCGATCGGTCCCCGCCCGATTCTTCGCGCCGACGAACTTGGACAATGTGGGCAGGATCGCGGTCGACAGGGCGATGCCGATGATCCCCAGCGGCAGCTGGTTCAGCCGGTCGGCGTAATTCATGTAGCTGATCGAGCCGCTGTCGAGCTGGTTGAGGAAGTAGAGCTGGACCAGCGTGTTGATCTGGTACGCGCCGCCGCCGATCGCTGCGGGAAACGCGATGATCGACAGGCGTTTTACCTCGGGCGTGATACGCGGCCACAGCAGCCTGGGCCGGAAGCCCTCCACCCGGGTCCAGTAATAGAGCCAGGCGAGCTGGATCGCACCGCCCACCGTCACCGCCCAGGCCTGGGTGTAGCCCACCTGACGCGTGGTCCAGCCCCATTGCGAAATGGCATGATCGCCGATCAGCAGGTTCGCGATCAGGACCAGGTTGAGGATGATCGGAAAGCTTGCCCCGGGCGCGAAGCGGCTGACCGAATTGAGCATTCCGGTGAACAGCGTCACCATGCTGACCAGCGCGATGTAGGGGAACATGATCCGCGCGAAGTCGACCTCCATCGCGAAGTCGGCGGGCGAGGAATCGCCATCGCCGAGCAGGCGAATGACCAGCGGCATCGCCAGCATCATGACCGCGCAGACCGCGATCAGCACCGGCAGGAACACGCTCAGCACATCATTGGAGAAGCTGCGCGCTTCCTCGATCCCGCCGTCTCCATGCAATCGCTTGGAGAACATCGGCACGAAGGCGGCCGAAAACGCCCCTTCCGCGAACATGCGGCGGAAGACGTTGGGGATGATGAACGCCTGAAACCAGGCGTCGGTGACGGCATTGGCACCGAGCACGCGGGAGAAGATCATCTCCCGCGCGAGCCCGGCAAAGCGACTGACCAGCGTCAGCCCGCCGATCGTCCCGACATTCCTGAGCAGGCTCATCCGCCCGCCTCCCTACTGGCCCCCCTGCCGGGCGGTGGTCAGGCGTTGCCGCCCGGTGCCGCGCCGCCCGCAGCGGCGTCTTCCGCCTGCCGTTCCTGAAGGCGCTGCAGGTACAGCCCGTTGAAGTCGATCGGATCGACCATCAGCGGCTGGAAGCCCAGATCGCGGGTTGCGTCGGCGACCACGCGGCGGGCGAAGGGGAACAGGATGCGCGGCGCTTCTGCGAACAGGAACATGTGCATCTGGTCTTCGGGCATGTTGCGCACGCCGACGAGGCCGGCATAGACCAGCTCGATCACGTAAAGCTGCCCGTTTTCGCAATTGGCGGTCGCGTTGATCTTCAGTTCGACTTCGCTGATCTCGTCGTTCACCGGGTTCGCGCCGATGTTGAACTGCAGGTCGATCTGCGGCGCGTCCTGCCACTGGAAGCTGGCCGGAGAATTCGGATTCTCGACCGAGAGATCCTTGATATACTGCGTGATGAAGCCCGCAGTGGGGCGGTTGTCCGCGCCATTGCCGCTGGACGGGGTGTTGAGATCGGTCAGAACGTCGCCTTCGTCGGCCATGGAAGAGCACTCTTTCGAAAGGTTGGGATACCCGGGCGGCAGCTTGACCTTGCGCCCGCGTGGTCGGTGACACGCCGCCTAGCAGCCGCTTTCCCGCCCCGCAACGGGCACGAACCGCCGCAGCGGGATACTTAGGCAGCCGTTGTGCATTTGATATCGCGCCCTATGTGTGGGATTGAAGGCCCATTACACGAATACAGGGCTCGGTCGGCTTTGCGGTCGGCCACAAAGGCCCGCAGGATCAGGTACCCCATTCAGTGATCTACGAAATCGTCATTCTCGCCATGATCGCAGTCTTTCTGGGGCTGCGGCTCTATTCGGTTCTCGGCCGCCGGGCCGAGCATGAGGAAGAGCCCGTGCCGCATCGCTTCGATGCGAAGGACAAGCCTGGAATGCCCGCATCGCCGCAGACCACGCAGGCCCCGCCGCGCGCGGTGACCGAGCAGGAAGCCAAGCCCGACGTGCTGCCGGTGGTGGAACGCGGCGTGCAGTCGATCATCGCGGCGGATCGCGGGTTTGACATCACCAGCTTCCTCGAAGGGGCGAAGGGTGCCTATGGCATGATCCTGGAAGCCTACTGGAAGGGCGACAAGGAAACCCTGCGCGATCTGTGCGACGACTCGGTCTATCAGGGCTTCGCCCAGGCGATCGACGCGCGCGAGGAAGCGGGCGAAACGATGGAAAACCGGCTGATCCGGATCGAGGATGCGACAATCCGCGATGCCGAGCTGGAGCGCAAGGAAGCGCGCATCACGGTGCGCTTTGTGGCCGATATCGCTGCCGTCACCCACGACCGCGATGGCAACATGGTCGCCGGATCGCTCGACGATGCGATCGAGAGCCGCGACATCTGGACGTTTGCCCGCCGCGTCGACTCGCGCACGCCGGACTGGCAGCTGGTCGAAACCGACGAAGGCTGAGGCTAGGGCTGAGACTTGGGGGCCCGGGGCGCACGCGCGGCCCGGCCCGATCCATAACGCCGGGGGGAGAGCGCGATGTTCAAGTGGATATGGCCGCTCGCGGCGCTGGTCGCTCTCTCAAGCTGCGTCGGGCCGGGTGCCGACAAGCCGCCTTTCCCGCCGATCGACAAGCCCGCGCCGCCCGCTTTCGAGAGCGCGGTGGCTGCCGGAGTCGCGCCGGGGCCTGCGTTCCGTTCGCTCCGCCTCGACGCGGCCGATGCCTCCGCCGCGCTCACCGCATTCCGCTCCAGCTGCAACTGGCCGTCCGAGAAGGCCGACGCGAGCGGTCTGACCCGGCCCGAAGACTGGCTGCCGGTCTGCACCGCCGCGCTGCGGTGGGATGGTGACGCGCTGACTTTCTTCGAAACCTTCTTCGAAACCGCCCGGATCGGCGACGGCACCGCCTTCGCAACCGGCTATTTCGAGCCCGAGATCCTCGGCAGCCGTACGCGCCGCGCAGGCTACGACGTGCCCGTCTACCGCCTGCCCGAAGATCTGGTGCGCGCATGGCCCGCCGACATGCCCGAAAGCGAGCGCGAGGGGCGCCCGCCGCTTGGCCGCTACGACGACACGGGCGCTTTCGTGCCCTACTACACCCGCGCAGAGATAGAGGATGGCGCGCTCGCCGGGCGCGGCCTCGAAATCGCGTGGGCGGCCGACCCGGTCGAGATGTTCTTCCTCCAGATCCAGGGTTCGGGCCTGCTGCGCCTGCCCGACGGCAGCCGGATGCGGATCGGTTATGCGGGGCAGAACGGGCGCGGCTATACCGGGATCGGCGGGCTGATGCGCGAGCGCGGGCTGCTGGGCGACGGGCCGGGCCAGTACCCCGGATCGATGCAGGGCATCGTCCAGTACATCCGCGACAACCCGGAGGAAGGCCGCGCGCTGATGCGCGAGAACGAAAGCTGGATCTTCTTCCGTGAGCTCGACACCTCCGGCCCGCTCGGCTCGCTCGGCGTGCCGGTCACGCGGCAGAACAGCGTCGCGGTCGATCCGCGCTTCGTCCCCTACGGCGCGCCCGTGGTGCTGGAGATGGACCGCCCGGTCGCCTCCGGCATGTGGGTGGCCCAGGATACCGGCGGCGCGATCAAAGGCCCGAACCGGTTCGACACCTTCTGGGGCAATGGCGGCGACGCACGCGAGATTGCCGGCGGAATGAGCGCGCGCGGCACTGCGCTGGTGCTCCTGCCCAAGGGGACCGTCGCGCGCCTGACCGGGCGATGAGACACGCGCCGCGCGGATTGTCTGCCGAAGAGGCGGCTGCCTGGGCGGCGCTGGCGGCGACGGTCGATCCGATTCGCCCCACTCCCGTAGTCCGCGCAGTACCCGTTCCCCCAGCCCCTTCGCCTGCCCCGCTGCCCAAACAGTCGGCCAGGCCGCCAAAGGCGATCGCGCCCGCGCCGTCCGCAAGGCGTTCCGGCCGCAACCCACCCGGTAATCTCGATTCCCATTGGGACCGCCGCCTGAAGGCGGGCGAGATCGTGCCCGATGTCAGCCTCGACCTTCACGGCCACGGGCTGGAGCGCGCCTATGACCGGCTGATGGACGGGATGGCGCAGGCGCGCAGCATGGATGCGCGCACCGTGCTGGTGGTCACCGGCAAGCCGCGCGGCGGGGACGCCGCCGACCGGGGCGAGCGGCGCGGTGCGATCCGCGCCAAGATCCTCGACTGGCTCGCGGCGAGCGAACATGGCGGCTCGATCGCCGCGGTGCGCTCCGCACACCGCCGCCACGGGGGCGAGGGTGCGCTGTACATTGTTCTGAGGAGAGGTCGCTGATGAGCCTGCTCCGCTCACGCCCGCTACTGTGCCTGATCCTCGCTCTGCCGGGCGCGTGGATGCTCGGGCGGTGGTGGTTCACGCCCGATGCCTATGGATACGGACACATCATCGGCGATAGCGGAGACTGGGCGGCGTGGCTGCTGATGGTCACCCTCGCGGTGACGCCCCTGCGGCTGGCATTCCGTCGCAACCGGTTCGTCCAGTATCTGATGCGCAAACGGCGCGATCTCGGCGTGGCGAGCTTCGCCTATGCCGCCGGGCACACGATCATCTACCTGTGGCGCAAGAGCGATCCCGCGATCATCTTGGATGAGGCGTCGACGCCTTACGTCCTCGCCGGATGGGTCGCGCTGGCGCTGTTCCTGCCGCTGGCGATCACGTCCAACGATGTCTCGATGCGGATGCTCAAGCGCTCATGGAAGACGCTGCACCGGCTGGTCTATCCCGCCGCGGTGCTGGTGTTCGTGCACTGGGCGCTATCCGCCTTCGATCCGACCACCGCCTATATCAACATCGCGATATTGGCGGCGATCGAGATCGTCAGGGTCTGGCTGCAATGGCGTCAGAAACGCGCAGCCAGCGCCAGCGTCAAAGCGTGACGTACTGGCGGAAGCGCGCGACTTCCGCTTCGTCGACATATTTGCCGATCTCGCGATCGAACACGCCCATGTCGGCGTAGGGGCGGTATTCCTCGAACTCGTGGACCATCTTGTCGGTCATGCCGGGAACGAGGCGGATTTCCTCTTCGCTGGCGGAGTTGAGGTTGATCGGCACGAACACGTTGACCAGCACCGCCTTGGCTTCGTCCTCGCTCAGCGTTTCCTTGAGCTTGGCGTCGAGATCGGTGACGCTGGCATAGGGCTGGCCGGCGACGATCGCGGCCGCGAGTTCGGGCGAAACGCCGTCGACAGCGGCGAGTTCGCTCTCGGTCGCGTCATTGGCGTTGAGGACGGTGGAGGCGGCGTCGGGCGATTCGACCGCATCGGCATCGGGCGTCGCGGTATCGGTCGCGGCGGTTTCATCGGTGGTCGCTTCGGGAGCTTCCGAGCACGCGGCAAGCGCCAGTGCGGATGCGGCGACGGGGACGAGGAACTTCAGTGTGCGCATAATATGCCTTCCTTTTTGCGAAGGGCTCGCATTAACAGGCTTGGCAGCCATGTCGATGGGCGATTTTGCGCTCGCCCACCGACATCGACCATCAGGCCCTATTGTGCACCCTGACTCTGCTTGATCGATTCCGCGCTCGCCATGCCCGGCGCGGTGGACTTGCCGCCGATCATTTCGCGGACCTTGTCCTCGATCCGCTGGCCGATCGTCTTGTCGACGTTCTTCCAGTATTCGAAGGCACGTACGAGCACCTTCTCGCTCACGCCATCGGCGAGGTGGCCGGAGACGTTGGAGACGAAGCGGTCGCGCTGTTCGTCGTCCATCACGTCGTTCACCAATGCGCGGGCCTGCGACCAGTCGTCGTCATCCTCGCGCAGGGTATAGGCCTGCCGCACCATGTCGCCATCGGCATACCATGTCGCCTCGCCGCCAACCTGCGGCTGCGCGGCGGGGCCGCCGTAGGAATTGGGCGCATAGACCGGATCGACCGCGTTCTGCGTCCGCATGTGCCCGGCCCGGCTGTAGGAGTTTACCTCCGCATTCTTCGCCGCGTTGACCGGGATCTGCTTGTAATTGACGCCCAGACGCGCGCGGTGCGCATCCGAATAGGAGAAGCCGCGCGCCAGCAGCATCTTGTCCGGCGACAGGCCGATGCCGGGCACCATGTTGTTCGGCTCGAACGCGAGCTGTTCGATCTGCGTATCCCAGTCGACCGGGTTTTCGTTGAGCGTCAGCGTGCCGACCTCGATCAGCGGATAATCCTCGTGCGGCCAGGTCTTGGTCAGGTCGAACGGGTTGATGCGATAGGTCTTGGCATCCTCGAACGGCATGATCTGCCATTTGAGCGTCCAGCTCGGGAAATTGCCCTCGGCAATCGCGTCGAACAGGTCGCGGCGGTGATAGTCGCTGTCCTCGCCTGCCTTCTTGACTGCCTCGTCCTGCGTCAGGTGGGCGTTGCCGCTCTCGTCACCGACATTGGTGTGGAAGTGGAACTTGACCCAGAACTTTTCGCCGTCCTCGTTGATCAGCATGTAGGTGTGGCTGGAATAGCCGTTCATCTCGCGCCAGTTCTTCGGCACGCCGCGATCGCCCATCAGGTAGGTGACCTGGTGCGCGCTCTCCGGCGACAGCGTCCAGAAATCCCACATCATGTCGTGATCGCGCAGGCCGTTGTCGGCGCGGCGCTTCTGGCTGCGGATGAAGTGCTGGAATTTTAGCGGGTCGCGGATGAAGAAGATCGGCGTGTTGTTGCCGACCATGTCGAAATTGCCATCCTCGGTATAATATTTGACTGAGAAGCCGCGCGGATCGCGCCAGGTATCGGGGCTGCCGCGCTCACCCGCCACGGTGGAGAAGCGCATCGCAACCTCGCATTCCGCGCCCGGCTGGAAGATCTTGGCCTTGGTATATTTCGAGACATCCGCCGTGGTCTTCCACGTGCCGAACGCGCCCGAACCCTTGGCGTGCGGCTGGCGTTCGGGAATCCGCTCCCGATTGAAGTTGGCCATCTGCTCGATCAGGTAGTGATCGTTCAGGACGATCGGGCCGTCGGGGCTGATCGTCAGCGAATGCTCGTCGCTCTGGACGCGGATACCGGCATCGGTGGTGGTGGGGGGAACGGTCTTGGCCATGGCGCGCAGCTTTCTTTTTGGAGTAACAGGGGGATAGCGCGCGGCGCGCGGTCCTGTTCCGCTATTGCTGCGGCAAAGAAACGATCACCGTTTTCGCTTTTCCCGCACACACAAAAGGCCCCCGACATTGCTGCCGGGGGCCTTCCTTGTCTGCGGCGCTATGCCGTGCCGGTCAGTGGTACGCCATCAGTGGTACTTGGCGTAGGTCAGATCGAACCGGTCTGCGTCCATCACCTTGGTCCAGGCGGCGACGAAGTCCTTCACGAACTTCTCCTCGTTGCCGTTCTCGGCATAGACCTCTGCCACCGCGCGCAGCTGCGAGTTGGAGCCGAAGACGAGATCGGTGCGCGTCGCGTGCCACTTCTCCTCGCCCGAGGCGCGGTCGGTGCCGACGAATTCCTCGTCGCCGCTCTCGTCGACCGTTGCCCACTTCGTGCCCATGTCGAGCAGGTTCACGAAGAAGTCGTTGGTCAGCTGGCCCGGCCGGTCGGTCAGCACGCCGATCGAATGGCCGTGCTTGGCATGCTCGCTCACCGCGCCCAGCGCGCGCATCCCGCCGACCAGAACGACCATCTCGGGGATCGAGAGGCCCAGAAGGCTGGCCCGGTCGATCAGCAGATCTTCGGTCTTCACGCTCGCCTTGGTCTTGAGGTAGTTGCGGAAGCCATCGGCGAAGGGCTCCATCGGCTCGAAGCTCTCCGCATCGGTCTGCTCCTCGCTGGCATCTCCGCGCCCGGTGGTGACGGGAACCTTGATGTCGAACCCGGCATCCTTCGCCGCCTTCTCGACCGCCGCCGAACCGGCAATCACGATCGCATCGGCCATCGAGATGTCGTCGCGCAGCTCGTCCAGCTTGGCGAGGACCTTGCCGAGTTCCTCGGGATCGTTGACCGCCCAGCTCTTCATCGGCTCCATCCGGATATGCGCGCCGTTGGCGCCCCCGCGATGGTCGCTCTTGCGGTAGGTCGAAGCCGAAGCCCACGCCGCCTTCACGAGTTCGCGCACGCTGAGGTCGCTGCGCAGCACCTTGTCCTTGAAGATGTCGACTGCGGTGTCGGACGCCACGCGACCCGTAGGAACCGGGTCCTGCCAGATCAGGTCTTCCGACGGCACATCCGGGCCGAGATAGCGGACCTTGGGCCCCATATCGCGGTGGCAGAGCTTGAACCATGCACGCGCGAAGGCATCGTCGAGCGCGGCCTGATCGTCGCGGAAGCGTTCGGATATCTTGCGATAATCCGGGTCCATCTTCAGCGCCATGTCGGCGGTGGTCATCATGGTCGGCACCTTTTTGGACGGATCGCGCGCATCGGGCGCCATGTCTTCCGGGTCCGGGTTCACCGGCTGCCATTGCTGCGCACCCGCCGGGCTCTTCACCAGCTCGTAGTCGTATTTGAACAGCAGGCGGAAATAATCGCCGCCCCACTGCGTCGGGTTGGGCGTCCACGCCCCTTCGAGGCCGGAGGTGGTGATATGGCCCTTCTCGATCTGCTCGGCATCGGTCGCCCAGCCGAAGCCCATCAGCTGCAATGCCTCGCTCTCGGGCGATCCGCTCAGCTGGTCGGCGGGCACCGCGCCGTGGCACTTGCCGAAGGCGTGGCCGCCTGCGGTCAGCGCTACGGTCTCCTCGTCGTTCATCGCCATGCGGGCGAAGGTCTCGCGCATGTCGCGCGCCGATTGCAGCGGATCGGGATTGCCGCCGGGGCCTTCGGGATTGACGTAGATCAGCCCCATCTGGATCGCGGCGAGCGGGTTTTCGAGCGCCTTGCCCTCATCGGGAATGATGCGCGTCTCGACGCCCTGGTCGACCCACTCTTCTTCCGAGCCCCAATAGATGTCGTTCTCCGGCTCGTAGACGTCCTTGCGGCCGCCGCCGAAGCCGAACACGGGCCCGCCCATGCTCTCGATCGCGACATTGCCGGTGAGGATGAACAGGTCCGCCCAGCTGATGTGCTTGCCGTATTTCTGCTTGATCGGCCACAGCAGACGGCGCGCCTTGTCGAGGTTGCCGTTGTCGGGCCAGGAATTGAGCGGGGCGAAGCGCTGCTGGCCGCTGGAAGCGCCGCCGCGTCCGTCGCCGGTGCGATAGGTGCCCGCCGCGTGCCATGCCATGCGGATGAAGAACGGGCCGTAATGGCCGTAATCCGCCGGCCACCACGGCTGGCTGTCGGTCATCAGCGCGTGGAGGTCTGCCTTCAGCGACGCGTAGTCGAGCGCATTGAACGCTTCGCAATAATCGAAATCCTCGCCCATCGGATCGGGCGACTGCCCGCCTTGCGTCAGGATGTGCAGGTCGAGTGCATCGGGCCACCAGTCCTTGTTGGTGCGCCCCAGCAGCGCGCGCACGCCGCCATCGCCATGAAACGGGCATCCACCGCCCATCGAACCAGTCTTCGCGTCCATCATCCACTCCTTCTCGTGTGCGACTCGCGTCGCCGATGAGGAGAGAATGCGCTCGATCCTGTGATTGGTCCAATCGATTAATTGGCTTTGACTAATCACCCTGAGCGATGGTGCGACTCGTGCAAGCCCAAATGCAAAGCGCCGCCATCCGGCTTGCGAATGGCGGCGCTCATGCGTTCGGTGTGGTCTGGACTCAGGTCGCGGGTGCGACATCCTGCGGCTCGTCAAGCACATCGGCCTGCGCAGGGTCGCCTGCCGCGGGATCGACCGAGTCCACCGTCGCGCCCGCTGCCAGCACCCGGTCGATCACGCCCGCCTGCTGCACCTTGGCGAGCGCATCGACGAAGGCGGCGTCCCACATCTCCTCGAATCCGCTGTTCGAGAATTTCGCCAGAGTGCCCGAGCCCTCGGTGGTCAGCGTTTCCACCACCTTCGCGCTCTCGCGATCGTAGAACTGCCATTCGACCTTGATATCGATCGTGCCTTTGAAGCCGTTGACCGAGGAGCAGATGTTGATCGCGGTCGGCGCCATCACCGCGCCCAGCAGGATATCGCCCTTGTCGTCCGATTCCGCGGCAAACAGATCGTCCGAGTCGGAGACTACCGCGACTTCGCTAGTGCCCAGCGCGTCAGAAACCAGCCGGTCGTAACGCTCGAAATCCTGCGTTTTCTTTTCCTTGGGCAGCTCGATATTGCTCGGAAAGACGCACAGCGTGCCGCCCTTCACGCGCGCCTCGATCGGTGCGGTCTCGGTGTCGAGCACGACCTTGGCGAGTTGCAGCGATTTGCCTTCGGCGTGCGCCGACGCGGGCACGGCCAATGCCACCAGCGCGCTCGCGAGCGCGCACTGACTGAACTTCATATTCGGATTTTTCCCCTGAACGATCCCGTCCGCGCCGAAGCCGGACGGGATCGAAAATACATCTGCCCGGAAAATCCGACAAGCAAAATGCTTTGCAGGGGAGGGACTTACGCCGCTTGCGCGATCTCGTCCGCCGGTTCGGTACGGATCAGGTAATCGAACGCGGTGAGGCCCGCTTTCGCGCCCTGGCCCATCGCGACCACGATCTGCTTGTAGGGCACGGTCGTCGCATCGCCCGCGCCGAAGATACCGGGCAGGTTTGTCGCGCCGCGTTCGTCGGTCACGATCTCGCCGTGCTTCGACAGTTCGAGGCCCGAATCCTTCAGCCATTCGGTGTTGGGGACGAGGCCGATCTGCACGAAGACGCCCGCCAGTTCGATCGTGCGCTCTTCGCCGCTGTCGCGGTCCTTCACGATGATCCCGTTCACGCGGCTGCCGTCGCCGGTGATCTCGGTCGTCTGGCCGTTGGTGACGATCTCGACATTGTCGAGGCTCTTGAGCTTGCTCACCAGCACCGCATCGGCGCGCAGCTGCGTGTCGAACTCGATCAGCGTCACGTGATCGACGATCTTGGCGAGGTCGATCGCCGCTTCGACGCCCGAGTTGCCGCCGCCGATCACCGAGATCCGCTTGCCCTTGAATAGCGGGCCGTCGCAGTGCGGGCAGTAGGCCACGCCCTTGTTGCGGTATTCCTGCTCGCCCGGGACGCCGAGATTGCGCCAGCGTGCGCCGGTCGCGAGGATGATCGCGCGTGCCGACAGCTCGCCGCCATTGGCGAAGCGGACCTTGTGCATTCCGCCCTCCTGCGTGGCCGGGATCAGCTCTTCGGCCTGCACGAGGTCGATCTTGTCGATCTCGTTTTCCCTGACCTGCTCGTCGAGGTCGGCGGAAAGCCTGGGCCCTTCGGTATAGGCGGTGCCGGGCAGGTTCTCGATTCCCAACGTATCCTGCAACTGCCCGCCGAACCGTTCGGCCGCGATGCCGGTGCGGAAGCCCTTGCGCGCGGTGTAGACCGAGGTTGCGACCCCGGCGGGCCCGCCGCCGATCACCAGCACTTCGTAAGGCTCGCGCTCGTTGAGCTTGGCTGCGGCCTTCGCGCCTGCGCCGGTATCGAGCCGTTCGAGGATCTGCGGCAGTTCGATCTTGCCGTTGTAGAAGCTCTCACCATTCAGGAAGGTCGCTGGCACGGCCATGATGTCGCGTGCCTCGACCTCGTCCTTGTACGCGCCGCCTTCGATCAGCGTCGCGGTGATGCGGCTGTTCTCCAGCGCCATCAGCGTCAGCGCCTGCACGACGTCGGGGCAGTTGTGGCACGAGAGCGAGAAGAACATCTCGAACTCCAGATCGGTCTCGATCCGGCGGATATCCTCCAGCACATCGGCATCGACCTTGGGCGGATGGCCGCCCGCCCACAACAGCGCGAGCACCAGCGAGGTGAACTCGTGGCCCATCGGCAGCCCGGCAAAGCGGACCCACTTTTCGGCGTCATTGCCACGGCGGATGATAAAGCTGGGCTTGCGTTCGAAGTCACCGTCGAAGTCCACGCTGACCAGATCGTGCAGCGCGGCGATCTCTTCGAGCAGCTCGCGCGTCTTGGCCGACGTTTCGTCGTCACCCAGCGATGCGACAAGCTCCACCGGCTCGCGCAGGTTTTGCAGATACTGCTTCAGCTGATCGGTCATCTGTGCGTCGAGCATGGGAAAGGACTCCATCGAAAAATGCGTCATTGCGAGCCGCTGGAAGCGGCGCGGCAATCCATCATCGAAAGGGTCGGCCTGGACCGGTTCGAACATGGATCGCTTTGTCGTCATCACCCCTCGCGAAGACGGGGAGGGTTGGGGGAGGGGAAGTGGAGGCCCGGCGTGTGCCGAGCCTCCGAGAGTATTGCTTAGATCTTGCCGACAAGGTCGAGCGAGGGGGCCAGCGTCTCGCTACCTTCTTCCCACGCGGCCGGGCAGACCTGGCCGGGGTTCTCGCGGACGTACTGCGCCGCCTTGATCTTGCGGGCGAGTTCGTTGGCATTGCGGCCCACGCCTTCGCAGGTCTGCTCCATGATCTGGATCACACCGTCGGGATCGACCACGAAGGTCGCACGGTCGGCGAGGCCCATTTCCTCACGCAGGACGTCGAAGTTCTTCGACAGCGTGTGCAGCTGGTCGCCGAGGAACGGGAACTTCAGCTTGCCGATCTTGTCGGAGGTGTCGTGCCATGCCTTGTGGCTGAAATGCGTGTCGGTGCTGACGGCATAGACTTCCACGCCCATCTTCTGGAGCATGTCGTACTGTTCGCCGAGGTTTTCCAGCTCGGTCGGGCACACGAAGGTGAAGTCCGCCGGGTAGAAGAAGAAGATCGCCCACTTGCCCTTCACGTCCTCGTCGGTGACTTCGAAGAAGTCCTTGCCGGCCTGGAATGCGGTGGCTTTGAACGGTTTGATCTGGCTTCCGATGATACCCATGAATGTCTCCTCTGGGGGTTGAAACTCGACGCCTAGATAGGGACTGCTGCAACGCACAAAAGCGATTTGTGGCGATGGCCGCAATCGGAATTATCGATCAAATTTGTGGAACTTTTCGAGGGTCCCGATAAGGAGCGGGTCGGACGCATCGTGCCGCGATTTTCCCTCATCCGCGCGGCCAGCGTTACGCCAGAGCTTTCAACAGGATGCGCGACAACAGCATCTCCCGATCCGGTCCCGAAATCTCTTTCATCGCCAGCGGCCCGTCGAGCCGCCCCGAAATGATGAGGTCGGCCAGCCCGTGGACCATCGCCCAGGATGCGGCGACCTGCGTCATGGTAGCGGGGTGGGCCGAAGGATCGCGGCCCAATACCTCGCGCACGCCATCGAGCAGTTTTCCGAAGGCGGCTTTCGCTGCGGTGTCGAAATGGGCATCGCCCCTGTCGGGCTTCTCGGACGAGAACATCAGCCTAAAAAGGTCCGGATTGGCCTCGGCAAAATCGAGATAGCCCAGGCCGATCGCAATAAGCTGCTCCTTCGGGGCGCTCCCGGCGTCGGACTGGCGCGCTTCCTGCGCCTCCACCAGCCGCTCGTATCCGGTCGCGGCGAGCGCGGTCAGCAATCCTCTGGCGCTTTTGAAATGATAGGCGGGGGCACCATGGCTGACACCGGCACGCTTGGCCACCGCCCGCAGGGAAAACGCCTCGATCCCGTTCAGGACCAGCTCTCGCTCTGCCGCCTGCAACAGCTCGGCAGCCAGATTTCCATGATGATAGGTCTTGTCCGTCATCTCGCCCAACCAGCAATGTCTGCCGTTCGACCCCCATTAGCGAAGCAACTTGACAGCGTCTAGATAGGTCGCGATAAGCAATCTAGACAGTGACAAGACGGATTTTCAAAACCGCTGTCAGGACCGGCCCAGCTCGAACCGCCGAACCTGCAGCCAAGGAGGACTTCGACGATGTTGAGATGCCTGGCCTTCCTCGCGATGATCGCGCTCGCGACCGCCCCGCTGGCCGCGTCGCCGCCTGCCCCGGCAACCGCCGGCGAGACGCTCGTGATCGAGAATGTCACCGTGATCCCGATGACAGAGGAGGGCGGCGTGCTGCCCAACCGGACCGTCGTGATCGAAGAAGGCCGGATCGTCTCCATCGCAGATGCCGCAGACGCAGGCGGTCCGAGGGATGCGAACCGGATCGACGGGACGGGCAAATGGCTGGTCCCGGGTTTCAGCGACATGCATGTGCATATCGGGAACGAGCGTATGCTGCGCCTGCTGGCGCGTAGTCCGGTGCCCGAAGATGGTACAGCCAACATGCAGGACGCCTTCACGCCCTACATCGTCAACGGCGTGCTTCAGGTGTTCGACCTGGCCGCCATGCCCGAGACCGTGGGGCAGCGGATCGCGATCGAGAGTGGTCGTGTCCTTGGCCCGCACCTGGCTATGGCGACCATGATCGACAGCAACGATCCGGTCCTGCCCTTCGGAATTACGCATAGTGCGGGCTCGCCCGCGCAGGGTCGGCAGGCGGTGAAAGACGCAGCAGCCGACGGGTTCGAGTTCGTGAAGGTGTATGGCCATCTCGACCTGCCGACCTTCACCGCCATCGTGGAGGAGGCACGCGCGCGGAACATCCGGGTCGTCGGCCATATCCCGCAGCGGGGCGAGGGGATCACCGGGTCCTTCTTCCAGCCGGGTTACGACCTGGTCGTCCATGCGGAGGAATTCGCGCAGCAAACCCGCTCCCCCGACCTCACGGCAATTCCATCCTACGTGGAGATGGCTCGCAAAAACGGCACCGCGCTCGTCACAACGCTCACCGCCAACGACCGGATCGCGCAAATCGCGCGCGACCCGGGCTCGCTCGCCTTGCGCGAAGACCTGTATGTGCTGCCGCCGCAGTTCTACGATCTTTCCGTCAACTCCAATCCCTACGCTGCCCAGTCGAACGAGGGATACATCGCCTACACGCAAAGCATCGTGGAATTTAACGGCCCACTGGTCCGCGCCTTCGCACAGGCGGGCATCCCGGTGCTCACGGGAACCGATGCCGGTATTCCCGGCGTGGCCCCCGGCTTCTCGCTGCACGACGAGTTCGAGGCGCTGGCGCAAGCGGGGCTGGATAGTCGCCTGATCCTGGAAGGCTCCACCCGGCTCGCCGCGGAGTTTCTGGGTGTCGAGGATGATCGCGGGACGGTTGCCGTCGGTAAAAGGGCCGACCTCGTCCTGCTCGACGACAATCCGCTCGAGGATATTGCGAACACGCGGCGGATCGCAGCGGTGATCCGCGATGGCCGCTATCTGGATCGCGAAGACCTCGACGCCCTTCTGGCCGACCTGATTGCGCGAAACCGGAAATAGCGACCCTGCGGCAGCGCGCGCCCTATCCCGCAGTCAGATCGTCCCGCCGCATCCAGCGCGCGTCCGGGCCGTAGGATACAAGCTTCGCAGCGATGGCGGGCGAGTGGCCTTCGCGAAAGCCGAGCCGGTGCCAGAAGCCGTGCGCGCCCTCCACGGCCACCAGCTCCGCCTCGCAAAGCCCGCTGGCCCGGGCGGCATCGAAGGCGCAGCCGACCAGCCGCTCGCCCAGGCGAAGGCCGCGCGCGTCCGGCGCGATCGCAAGGTCGTGGATATAGAGCACGGCGCTTGCCCCGGCGGGGCGCGTCAGCGTGCCGATCGCGGGCGGGTTGGCCCGGTCCCACCCATGGGCGATCAGATACCCGGCCATCGCGCCAGCCCGGCGAGCGGTGAAGCAAAAGGACGGCGAGAGCGCCAGCCGCGCGGCGAACACCGGGGCGTCTTCCTGAAGCGACGCGGGATAGGCCTGCGCCTGGATCGCGACCGCTTCGGGAATATCGCCGGGCTCCATCGGTGCGATACGCACCTGCGCGCCATTGCTGTCCTCTGCGGGGATGTAGGGCGAGGTCATTGGTCGACGCCCGTTCAGCGACCGCGCAGCGCATGCGCAGGCTTGAGCGGGTTATCGCGATGCCGACGATGCAGCACCCTCTGCGCCTCGTTGATGTAACTCTCGCCCCAATCCACTTCACGCCGGGAGGGCGGCAAGAACTCGCGCCGCTCCTCTGCGTCGTAGAAGAGGGTTCCGTGGATGCCCATCGCATCCGACTTCAGGACGGGACGTTGCCAGATCGGCGTCAAAACGCGACCGGCTTCGTCATCTCCCACCCGCTCGCACAAATCCGCTGCGACCTCCATGTCGCGTCCATCGGGGAAGATGATCGCGAACTCCTCGTCCGTGGCCTGGAAGATGCTGAAGGTGGCATTCGGCGCGCCGTCGATGATCTGAATGTTCTTCATGAGATGGCTTTGTCCCACTCGGCAGATGGCCACAACGGCTGGCTTGCAGACAGCTCGCTACCCGCACTGCGCTCGATGCAGCAGCGCCTGATCCGCCAGTACGCAGGCCATCATCGCCTCGACCACCGGCACACCGCGGATGCCGACGCAGGGGTCGTGGCGGCCCTTGGTGCTGATCTGGGTCGCTTCACCTTCGCGGGTGATCGTGTCGACCGGGGTCAGGATGGAGCTGGTCGGCTTGAACGCCACGCGGCAGGTGACCGGCTGGCCGGTGGCAATCCCGCCGGCGATGCCGCCCGCGTGGTTGGCGGTGAACTCGGGTGCGTCGCCGCCTGCCGAGGGCCGCATCGGGTCGGCGTTCTGCTCGCCCGAGAGGCGCGCGGCGTCGAAGCCGTCGCCGATCTCCACGCCCTTGACCGCGTTGATGCTCATCATCGCCGCCGCCAGCTCGCTGTCGAGCTTGGCGTAGAGCGGCGCGCCCCAGCCAGCGGGCACGCCGGTGGCCACGCATTCGACCACCGCGCCGAGCGAGGAGCCTGCCTTGCGCGCATCGTCCACCAGCGTCTCCCAGCGCTTGGCCGCCTCAGGGTCGGGGCACCAGAAGGGGTTTTGACCGATCTGGTCGGCATCGAACTTCGCCGGGTCGATCCGGTCTCCGCCGATCTCCGCCACATAGGCGAGGATGCTCACCTGCGGTACGACCAGCCGCGCGACCGCGCCCGCCGCAACGCGCATCGCGGTTTCGCGCGCGCTCGACCGCCCGCCGCCGCGATAGTCGCGGAAGCCGTACTTGGCGTCATACGTGTAGTCGGCGTGGCCGGGGCGATAGGCCTGCGCGACATTCGAATAGTCTTTCGAGCGCTGATCGACATTCTCGATCATCAGCGAGATCGGCGTGCCTGTCGTCTTGCCTTCGAATACGCCGGAGAGGATGCGCACCGCATCGGGCTCGCGCCGCTGGGTGGTGAACTTGCTCTGCCCCGGCTTGCGTCTGTCGAGCCACGGCTGGATGTCCTCTTCGGTGAGCGCAATGCCCGGCGGGCACCCGTCGACCACCGCGCCGATCGCCGGCCCGTGGCTTTCCCCCCAGGTGGTGAAGCGGAAGACCCGCCCGAATGTGTTCCAGCTCATGACGGCAAGCGTTGCCGCAAGCGGCGGTGCCTGTCCACGCCCTGTCATAGCTCGTGAATTTTCCTACTCGCTCTGTGCGCGCTAGGGTGCTGGCTGCTCTTTGCCATCGTCGGAAAGTGTCGTCCGCTCTCGTAATCGCTTCACTCGATTAGTGACGTTCCATTGATCGACACGGTTTGAACCCTTGGACAGTGTGTCAGGTGTGTCAGGCCCACCTCCGGATTGGCAAAACCTGCGCACTGCGCTGGCAATGCGAGTCGGAGTAGGGCAGGAACAAACCATGATTGCAAAGCTCACAGGAACGCTCGACGCGACCGGCCCCGACTGGGCGGTGATCGACGTGGGCGGGGTGGGCTACCTCGTCCACTGCTCGACCCGCACGCTCGACGCGCTGGGTAGCGAGGGCAACGAGGCGCGGCTGTTCACCGACCTGCAGGTGAGCGAGAACGACATGCGCCTGCTCGGTTTTGCCGAGGCGGCGGAGCGCGACTGGTTCCGCCTGCTCACATCGGTGCAGGGCGTGGGCAGCAAGGTCGCGCTGGCGATCCTCTCGGTCCTGTCGGCGGGCGAGGTGCAGGCGGCCTGCGCCAGCGGCGATGCGGCGATGGTCGCGCGGGCGAATGGCGTGGGGCCCAAGCTGGCGGGCCGGATCGTCAACGAGCTGCAGGACAAGGCGGGCGCGCTGCCCGTGGCGCCGGGCGGGGTGGCGATCGCCGCTCCGAAGGGCGGGGCGAGCGCCGATGCGGTCTCCGCGCTGGAGAACCTGGGCTTCAAGCCCGCGATCGCGGCGA
The DNA here is from genome assembly GCF_021021475.1 of Citromicrobium bathyomarinum. Taxonomy (GTDB): domain Bacteria; phylum Pseudomonadota; class Alphaproteobacteria; order Sphingomonadales; family Sphingomonadaceae; genus Alteriqipengyuania; species Alteriqipengyuania bathyomarina. The sequence continues at coordinate 146,139 of NZ_JAINWL010000002.1, forward strand.
AGGCTGTGGCCGAGGCGATGGGCGAACTGGGCGAAGGCGCGAGCGAGGGCGAGCTGATCCGCGTGGCGTTGAAGAAGGCGGCGGGGTGATGGAGATGGCTATGCGAGTGACATTGATGGCGGTTGTGGCGCTGGCGGTCGGCACCCCTGCGGCGGCGCAGGTGTCTTACGGGCCGGTGTTCGAAGACTTCGGCCCGGTCGCCGACGTGCCCGACACCGACTTCGCCATTCCCGAGGGCGCGAGCTTCCACGTCGCGTTCGACGTGTCGCGCGCTGCCGAGGAGGGCAAGCTCAACCGCGGCTTCGAGAGCGCGGCACGCCTCATCAACATGCACGCGCGCGCCGGGGTGCCGCCGATGGAGAACCGCGCGGCGGTGGTGGTCCACGGGCCTGCTGTGCTCGACCTGCTGACCGACGCCGCTTGGGTAGCGCGCGATCGCGGCGAGGCGAACCCGTCGGGCGCGATGGTGCGCGCAATGATCGACCAGGGCGTGCGCTTCATCGTCTGCGGCCAAAGCGCGGCGGGGCCGGGTGTGGCGAAGGCCGAACTGATCCCCGGCGTGGAAATAGCCCTCTCCGCCATGACCGCCCACGCGCTGCTCCAGCAGCAGGGCTATACGGTGAACCCGTTTTGAGCGTCACTAGCCCTCCCGTCACCCTGAACTTGTTTCAGGGTCTAGCGTGCCGCTCGTCCGGAGGCATCGGCTCAAAGCCCAGGTCGATCGCCAGGTCTCTCCAATCCGGGTTCTCGCGGGTTATCAGGTTGAGCTTCCAGTCGCGGTGCCAGTTCTTCAGCTGCTTCTCGCGCTTGATCGCCGATTCCATCGTGTCGACCAGTTCGAAGTGGGCCAGCCGATGCACGGCGTAGCGTTTGGTGAACCCCTCTCCCGTGCCCTCGCGGTGCTGCCAGAGGCGGGCAATCAGATCCGAGGTGACGCCGATGTAGAGCGTGCCGAAGGGCTTGCTCGTGAGGATGTAGACGCAGGGTTGCTTCTCGGTCGGCATAAGGCGGAGATTGCCGCTGGCTGGATGCTGAAACAAGTTCAGCATGACGTTATGGGGGCGGTGTGACCGACCAGCCCCTCCACACGCCCGAACGCCTGCCGGACGATCCCGATGCGGCGCTGCGGCCCAAGAGCCTCACCGAGTTCATCGGGCAGGAGGCTGCGCGCGAGAACCTCGGCGTGTTCATCGCCGCCGCCAAGCGCCGCGGCGAGGCGATGGATCATACGCTGTTCTTCGGGCCGCCGGGGCTGGGCAAGACCACGCTGGCGCAGATCGTCGCGCGCGAGCTGGGGGCGGGGTTCCGCTCCACCAGCGGGCCTGTCATTGCCAAGGCGGGCGACCTCGCCGCGCTGCTGACCAATCTCGAACCGCACGACGTGCTGTTCATCGACGAGATCCACCGTCTCAATCCGGTGGTTGAGGAGGTGCTCTACCCCGCGATGGAGGACCGCGCGCTCGACTTGATGATCGGCGAGGGGCCCTCGGCGCGCAGCGTGCGGATCGACCTGCCGCCCTTCACGCTGATCGGCGCGACTACCCGGCAGGGCCTGCTGACCACTCCCTTGCGCGATCGATTCGGCATTCCCGTGCGGTTGAACTTCTACACGCACGAGGAGCTGGAGCGGGTGGTGACGCGCGGCGCGAACAAGCTGGGCCTCAGGATCGAGCCCGATGGCGCGCGTGAGATCGCGCGGCGCTCTCGCGGCACGCCGCGCGTGGCGGGCCGCCTGCTGCGCCGCGTGCGCGACTTCGCCAGTGTCGACAACGCGCCGAGCATCACCGCGAAGGTGGCGGACAGCGCACTGACCAAGCTGGAAGTCGATTCGCTGGGGCTCGACGCGATGGACCGTCGCTACCTCACCATGATCGCGGAGACCTATGGCGGCGGCCCGGTGGGGATCGAGACGCTGGCGGCGGGCCTAGCCGAACCGCGCGACACGCTGGAAGATGTGGTCGAGCCGTTCCTGATCCAGCTCGGGCTGGTCGCACGCACCGCGCGCGGGCGTTGCCTCAACGCGGGTGGGTGGCGGCATCTTGGTCTGGCTGCGCCGAAAAGTGATTCGCCCGATCTGTTCGCGGGGAAATCGTGAGCCGCGCGTAACCACTCTGCATGCCGTGGTGCCAGCTTGGGACAGGTGGGCGCTCTGGTCGGCAATGTCTTTGATATTGGGCCGGTAAAACCGCATTTTCGTGGTTAATTGCATTGCGGTCAGCATGCCCGGTAAGGCCTATTGCATACAGGCGCACTTTCACTCCGCCCGTCGGAACCGCCGATGGCAACGGTTTATAAAGCGCTCCAATTTAAAGAGCCTGGCATTATGTCGATGAAGATCGCCCTCGCAAAACTCTCCGCAGCCGCTGCGGGCACCGCCGTTATTGCCGGCGGCGCGCTCCATGTGGCCGAGGAGCAGGTCGCCACGACCGATTACAAGTCGGTCAAGGACACTCCGGCGCTTCGCTACGTCAAGGAAGACCGGGTCGTCGAACGGCAGGTGCCGCGCACCACGCTGCGCAAGCGGCGGGTCGTGCGGCGCACCGTCGAGTGCGTGCCGGCGAGCATGGCAGGCGGCACGGGCGTCGGCGCGGGCGAGCAGATCATCTATGATGCGCGCGGCGGCTCTTCCTATGACGACCCGGATCTTGCCGCTGCGGCGGATGCCTGCGCGGAATATGGCGATGGTGCCTCGCGCACGGTGGTAGCGGTTGCGCCTGCGGCGCTGCCTGTTGGCGGCGGCTTCGTCGGTGGCGGCGGTGGCCAGGGCGGCGGTGTCGCGGTCGCCGGTGGCGGCGGCGGTGGCGGTTTCGGCGGCGGCTTCTTCGGCGGTTTCTTCGGGGGCGGCGGTAGCGGCGGCGGCACTATTTCCGTCAGCACGACCACTGGCGGATCGACCTCGACTTCGGGCGGGTCGACCTCGACCTCGGGCGGGTCGACTTCGACCTCCGGTGGATCGACCTCGACCTCCACGGGTGGGCTGACGTCGACCACGAGCAGCTCCTCGACCACTGGCGGCGTTTCCACCTCGACCGGAGGTGTCTCGACGTCGACTGGCGGCGTGAGCACCTCGAGCGGTGTCAGTACCTCGACCGGCGGTGTCAGCACCTCCTCGTCGACCTCGTCGTCCACGTCCGGGAATCCCTCCAGTTCGACCAGCTCGAGCTCTTCAGGTGACGTCTCCAGTTCGTCGTCTGGTGATGTGTCGAGCTCGTCCTCGGGCGATGTTTCCAGTTCATCCTCGGGCGATGTTTCCAGCTCGTCGTCGACATCCGGCGACGTTTCGAGTTCGTCTTCCACCTCGGGCGACGTCAGCAGTTCGTCCTCCACTTCGGGTGACGTTTCGAGCTCATCCTCGACTTCGGGTGACGTCTCTAGCTCCTCGTCGACCTCTGGCGACGTCTCCAGTTCGTCCTCGTCCTCGGGCGATGTCAGCACAAGTTCGGGTAATTCGAGCAGCGGTCACCCGCCCAGCTCCTCTGGCTGGAGCAGCACCAGCGGTACCAGCGGCAGCAGCGGCCATCCCGTTCCGGCGCCGCCTGTCGGCCTGCTGTTCGGTGCGGCCGCGCTGGCGGTCATCACCCGCCGCAAATGGGCTTCCAAGAACGACGACTGACCGGCGCTGCGGCGTCTTGTCGGCAAACGAACGGGGCGGCGCAGTCTTGCGCCGTGACCTGGGCGGGGGCAGCTTGCCAGGAGCGGCCTCCGCCCTTTGATTTGCGCAGCACATGCGAAAAGGCCCGACCAAATTTGGCCGGGCCTTTCGTTTGCCGTTGAGCCTGATGCTTACTGGCTGGCGAGTTTGCGGATCACGTACTGGAGGATGCCGCCGTTGCGGTAGTAGTCCAGCTCGTTCTCGGTATCGATGCGGCACTTCGCGGTGAAGCTGAAGGTGCTGCCATCTTCGCGGGTCACGTCGACCGTCACGTCCTGCGCCGGCTTGAGATCCGCGAGACCGCGAATGGTGAAGCTGTCGGTGGCCTTGAGGCCCAGCGTCTCGCGGGTGTCGCCATCCTTGAACTGCAGCGGCAGCACGCCCATCCCGACGAGGTTGGAGCGGTGAATACGCTCGTAGCTCTCGACGATCACGGCGCGCACGCCCAGCAGGATGGTGCCCTTGGCCGCCCAGTCGCGGCTGGAGCCGGTGCCGTATTCCTTGCCCCCGATCACGACCAGCGGCGTGCCGTCTTCCTTGTGACGCATCGCTGCGTCGTAGATCGGCATCTGCTCGCCCTTGTAGGTGGTGAAGCCACCCTCGACGCCCGGGACCATTTCGTTCTTGATACGGATATTGGCGAAGGTGCCGCGCATCATCACGTCGTGGTTGCCGCGGCGGCTGCCGTAGGAGTTGAAGTCCGCCTTCGAAACCTGGTGGCTCTTCAGATACTCGCCTGCGGGGCTGTCTTCCTTGATCGAACCGGCCGGGCTGATGTGGTCGGTGGTGACCGAATCGCCGAGGATGGCGAGCGGCTTGGCATCGTTGATGTCCGCCACCGGCTCGGGGTCCATCTTCATCCCGTCGAAGAACGGCGGGCTGGCGACGTAGGTGCTGGTCGGGTTCCACTTGTAGGTGTCGCTCGGCTCCACCGTGATCGCGCGCCAGTGCTCGTCACCTTCGTACACGTTGGCGTAGCGGTCGACGAACATGTCGCGGCTCACATTGGCTGCGCGCAGATCGGCGACTTCCTGGTTGGTCGGCCAGATGTCCGCCAGCATCACCGGCTTGCCATGCTGGTCTTCACCCAGCGGCGTGTCGATAATGTCCTGCGTCACCGTGCCCTTGATCGCGTAGGCGACCACCAGCGGCGGCGAGGCGAGGAAGTTGGCGCGCACATCGGGTGACACGCGGCCTTCGAAGTTGCGGTTGCCCGACAGGACCGAGGCGGCGACGATGTCGTTCGAATTGATCGCCTTGCTGATCGCGGGGGCGAGCGGACCGGAGTTGCCGATACAGGTGGTGCAGCCGTAGCCGACCAGATCGAAGCCCATCGCGTCCAGATCATCCTGCAGGCCCGATTTCACGAGGTAGTCCGTGACGACCTGCGATCCGGGGGCGAGCGAAGTCTTGACCCACGGCTTGGGCTTCAGGCCCTTCTCGCGCGCCTTCTTGGCAACCAGACCGGCCGCGATCAGAACGTCCGGGTTGGAGGTGTTGGTGCAGCTTGTGATGGCCGCGATCACCACATCGCCGTCGCCCACATCGTGGTGCGTGTTCTCGACATCGACGCGGTGCGGTTCGGACTTGCCGTAGACGTCCTTGAGGTCGCGGTTGAACAGCTCGTCCACTTCGGGAAGCGCGACCTTGTCCTGCGGACGCTTGGGTCCGGCAAGGCTCGGCACGACCTTCGAGAGGTCGAGTTCGATCGTGCTGGAGAACACCGGCTCGACATCGGGATGGACCCACAGGCCCTGTTCCTTGGCATAGGCTTCGGCGAGCGCGATCTCATGCTCGTCGCGGCCCGTCAGGCGCAGGTATTCGAGCGTCTTGTCGTCGATGCCGAAGAAGCCGCAGGTCGCGCCGTATTCGGGCGACATGTTGGACAGCGTGGCGCGGTCCGCGAGGCTGAGCGATTCGAGGCCTGGGCCGAAATACTCGACGAACTTGCCGACAACGCCATGCGCGCGCAGCATCTGCGTGGCGGTGAGCACGAGGTCGGTCGCGGTGACGCCCTCGGCGAGCTTGCCGGTGAACTTGAAGCCGACCACTTCGGGGATCAGCATCGAAATCGGCTGGCCGAGCATCGCTGCCTCGGCCTCGATCCCGCCGACGCCCCAGCCGAGCACACCGAGGCCGTTGACCATCGTGGTGTGGCTGTCGGTGCCGACACAGGTGTCCGGGTATGCGACCATCTGGCCGTCGGGCCCTTCGCTCGCCCAGGTGCAGCGCGCGATATATTCGAGGTTCACCTGGTGGCAGATGCCGGTGCCCGGAGGCACGGCGGAGAAATTCTCGAAGCTCTTGGAGCCCCACTTGAGGAAGTCGTAACGCTCCGCATTGCGGGCGTATTCGAGTTCCATGTTGGCTTCCATCGCCTTGGGATGGCCGAATTCGTCGACCATCACCGAGTGGTCGATGACGAGGTTCACGGGAACCTGCGGGTTGATCTTCTGCGTGTCGCCGCCAAGCGCCTTGATCGCGTCGCGCATCGCGGCGAGGTCCACCACGCAGGGCACGCCGGTGAAGTCCTGCAGGAGCACGCGCGCGGGGCGGTACTGGATTTCGCCGCCGGTCACCGGATTGTTGACCCGGTCCGCGATTTCCTTCGCATTGTCGACCGAGACCGTGTGCCCGCCGTCTTCGAAACGCAGCATGTTCTCCAGCAACACCTTGAGGCTGAAGGGCAGACGGGAAACATCGCCCAACTGCTCCGCCGCCTTGGCGAGCGAGTAGTAGGCGTAATCCTTGCCTTCGACGGTGAGAGTGCTGCGGGTACCGAGAGTGTCCTTGCCGACCTGGGTCATAGCGTGGGCGGTCCTTTCATGTTGCTTCTGGTGGCGGCCTGTCTTGCGACTAACGGGCGGGAGGCCGGTATGTGCCGGAAATATGTGCCGCGCGCTTGGCCCGTACGGGTGCGAAAATCAAGCGTCCGCGCGAAAGAGGGCTGCCGGCTCAGGGGGCCGCAGTCTCCGCTCCGCCCGACGGACGGGCAGGCGCGCGGCCCCTGGTGACCGCGATATAGGTGCCGATCACGATCATCACCACGCCAGCCAGCGTGCCCGCACTTACTCTTTCGCCGAAAAACAGCCAGCCGAACAGCGCGGCCCAGCAGAAGCCGGAATATTCGACCGGCAACAATGCCTGCGCCTCTGCCCGGGCGTAGGCCCAGGCGATCGTCATCGCCCCACCCACGGTGAGCAGTCCGGCGGCCAGCAGGCTCGGCTGGACGGATACGGGCGGGGCAAGCAGCAGCCAAGGGGCAGCAAGACCCAGCACCAGCGTCGATACGCCCCCGTGAAACGCGGCGACCTCCAGCGGCCCTGCGCGCTGCGACTGCTGGCGGATGATGATGAAGTTGAGCGCGTAGAGCACCGCCGAGATCAGGATCGCGCCAAGGCCGACCAGGGCTTCCTCATCCAGCCTGCCGCGCCCGAACTGCCCGCCCACGATCACCAGCGCGCCGGCAAAACTGATCAGCGAGGCCAGCACCGCCCGGCGGGTGACTTTCTCGCCGAGCAGGATTGCCGCAAGGTACAGCGCGATCAGCGGGGCGATGAAGGAAATCGCGATGGTCTCGGCGATCGGCAGTCTGGTCAGCGCGAAAAAGAAGCTCAGCCCCATGAAGGCGGAACAGACCCCGCGCAGCACGTGCAGGCGCACGGTCCCTGCGTCCGGCCAGTTGGTCCGTCGGGCGAGCCATAAGGGCATCGCGATGGCGGTGGACAGGCCTGCGCGTATCAGCGCGGCGGAATAGGCCCCGATCGCGAGCGATGCGTCCTTCATTAACGCATCCATCAGCGAAAGCATCGCCACACCTGCAAGCGCGACCGCGAATGGGGCAAGGGTGGCGGACCGGGACATTGCTCTTGCCCTATCCCAAGCTCTGCCAAGCGTCACCGATGTGCCGCAGATCGTGCGTAAATTCAGGTTGGATAAATGCTTGCAGCTTGATGATTGCGCATAAATTCGCGAGGCTTCTGCCCGCAAAGATCCGTCGCTATATAAGGCGACGCGCTCGATAACAGGGTCTATCCTACGACATGAAAACGCTTGCCACTTCGCTGTTTGTCCTTGCCACCGCCACGCTTGCCGGGCCGACCGCGCTGGTCGCGCAAAACGCGCCGACCAACCTGTTGCCGGGCGGTCAGGATGAGGATGACAAGGCTGACGCGGATGCCGACGACGCGGTGACCTCCAGCCCCGTGGTCCCTTCTACCGCAACCGGTCCGGTCGAGATGACCAGCGAGCCGGTGGTCCAGAAATTCGACCCGGTGGTGCAGCAGTGGGATGTGGCGCAGGCGCAGGCGCTTGTCGCCGCGATCGAGGGGATCGGCACGCATGGCCTGATCCCGTCGGATTACGATCTTCCCGGCCTGCGTGCGGCGATCGCCGCCGGCCCGGGCGCGATGCTGGATGAAGAGGCCAGCCGCCGGTTCGTGTGGCTGGTGGAGGACATGCGCGACGGGCGTACGCCAATGGACCACCGCACCCAGTGGTTCGTGATGGACCCGGATGCGGACCGCTATCGCAGCGGCGCGGTGCTCAAGCAGGCGCTTGAGTCCGGCGATATCATGGGCGCGATCGAGGGTGTGGCTCCGCTGCACCCCGATTATGAGGCCCTGCTCGGCGAGCTGGCCAAGGCCAAGCCCGGCAGCAAGCGGTACAAGCTGATCCAGGCCAACATGGATCGCTGGCGCTGGCTGCCGCGCGATCTGGGCCATCAGTACCTGATTACCAACGTGCCCGAATATCAGCTGCGCCTGACGGTGAACGACAAGATCATGCGCACCTATCGCACGATTGTGGGCAAGCCGGGGCGCACCGCGACCCCGCAGCTGGCCGAGAGCGTCGAGGGCGTGATCCTCAACCCGAACTGGACCGTGCCGCAGTCCATCGTGAAGGGCGAAGGCCTGGGTGAGCGTGTGCTCGGCAATCCTTCCTGGGCCGCCTCGAAAGGCTACAAGGCGACGCGCGGCGCGAACGGCTATATCAGCGTGGTGCAGGGCCCCGGACCGGGCAATGCGCTGGGCCGGATGAAGCTCGACATGCCCAACCGGCACGCGATCTTCTTCCACGATACGCCTTCGCGCGGGCTGTTCAGCCAGTCCGACCGGGCGCTCAGCCATGGCTGCATCCGTACCGAACGCGCGACCGAACTCGCATTCACGCTCGCGATTCTGCAGGCGGGCCTGACCGGTGAGGAAGCTGCCGATATCCTGGCGAGCGGAGAGTACACGCGGGTCGAGTTCAATAGCACGATGCCCGCCTACATCACCTATTTCACGATGGGCACCAACATCGACGGCGAGATGGCGACCTTCAAGGACATCTACGATCGCGACGCACCCGTGCTCGCCGCGTTCGAAGCTCCGCGCAAGGCGAACCGCAGCCGGGTGACCGACGAGGAAATCATCGAGATCGTCAACGATCCGCGCGATATTGCGTAGTCAGGGCCGTTCAGTCGAGCAGATCGCTCTCGTCGCGGAACCTGATGACGAAGTGGCGGTAGATCAGCGCCGATCCGAAAGCGCACCATAGGCCCGGCGCCAGCGCCCAAGGCTGTGTCGACAACGATCCGGATCGCCCGAATAATATCCAGAACGCCAGCATCGCGGCAAGCATTGCAGGCACCAGCGAGGCCGGGTGGCGGATACGGTTGCCGATCAGCCAAGCAGTCGGCGTGCCTATCACGAGCAGCGCTACTGCGATGGTGATGAAGGCGAAGATGGCAATCCCGATAACTACCACGGCCATCCCGACACCGGATCGTGCGATGGCGGAGAGCGAATCGGGTGCCGGGCCGAGCGGGATCGAGCCGCTGACGAATGGTTCGGCAAGCACGGCAGGGATTATCGAGAGCGCAACGAAGATCGCGGCGTAACCGGCTGCCGGGATCAGCGCTGCAAGGGGAGGCCACAGGTGACCGCGGTCGAACTGCGGTCTGTAAGGCATGGTATCAGTAAACGCCCGGGTTGGTCTGTTCGAAGGTCTCCTGCCGGGGCTGGCGCAGGATGTGGTAGCCGTTCTCCGGTTCGCCCACGATGGCCTGCGGCGGATAGGCCTGCGTGCCGTCTTCCTTCAGGCCCAGCGCCTCGGCATAGAGCAGCCGCCCGCCGGACAGGTTGAGCAAAGCGATCTTGAACTGCTCCTCGCCCAGCGCGAAGCAACCATTGGAGCGCCCCAGCCGTCCCCACCGATCGACATGCTCGGGCTCGGCATAGCTGGCCCGGTGCATCACGATATAGCGTTCAAGCGCATGGTTGTTGGTCTGATCGAGCCCGCCGAGCCGCACCGAAGTGCCGAACTTTCCGGTGTACCACTCCCAGGTGATGTAGGCTCCGCGGCTGGTCGCGTTGGAGCCTTCGACATTGGAGAAGGTGTTGAGCCAGCCGTCATGCTCGGGATCGGACCCGGTGCCGTGGCTGACATGGAAGCTTTTCACTTCCTGCCGGTCCAGATTGACGAAATGGAACCGGCGTTCGGCCGAATGAAGCCCGAAATCGGCGATCCCGACGATGTCCTTGCGCCAGATGACCTCGCCCGCCTTGTCCAGCTCGCGTTTAGCGATTGCGAAAAGCTGGCGGTCGCGCGCATTTCCGGCCATTGGTTGCGCGAACACGCGGCTCGGCAGGGTCACACCAGCTCCCAGCGCAATGCCGGTGCCGAGCCCGGTCTTGATCAGATCGCGACGTTGCATCTCGGCTATGTGCTATAACCGAGCTTAATGCTTGCTTGAAGCCGTTTCGCGGTTTCGCCCTTGAGGAGGTGCCAGAATGCGACAAGTCGCGCTGTGGGGGACGATTGCTGCGGCAATCTGGGCGGCGATGCCAGTGGGGCTGGAGGCTCAGTCGAGTGTATCGGACCCGGCCTTCCTGGAGGATCCGACCGAGATCCTGAGCCAGCGCGATGCGGATCGTCTGCTTTCGCCGGGTGGGATCACGCTGCAATGGATCGGATGGGACGATCGCGGGCCGGTTTCCATCGCCCCGGACGAGCGCGGGGTGTGGCACGTCTCGGGCCACCAGACCGGAGACGATGGCAGCGAACTGGAGGTCGATGGGACTATTCTGGAGATCGGCGAGGGATACTTCACCTTGCGCGGGACGATCGCGATTACCGACACTCCCGATACCGGGCGCGAATGCCGTGCGGACAAGACCTGGCATTTCGCGATCACGCAGAACCGCCGCTATTACCGGCTACGCGAATTCGAGTGGTGCGATCGTCTGACCGACTACGTCGATATCTATTTCTGAAGTGAGACGGTGTGCGGGTGTGGGCCCGGCGGTGCCCGGCCCACACCGTCAGAATGTCAGTACTCGGGGCTATAGGTGCGGAAGCAATAGTTGATGCACTGATTGAGGACCGTCTGGTTACCGTCCGCATATTCGATGCAGTTTGCCACGCACTCTTCGAACTCGGGCGACTCTGCCATTGCCGGAACGCTCGCGCTCGACATGCCAAGGATCAGCCCGACTGCCGCGATCCTGAAGATGAGGTTGCGCATGCTTTCGCTCCTTTCGATGTGATGCCCCCCTGATGGAGCGAGGACATGCTATCGCGCCATCGGCGTTCAACGTAATCCGTAAGGCCCCCTAGAGGCTGAACCGTTACGTCAGTGCGGTGCATCGAAAGTGTTGAAAAATATGCTGAACCTCGGGCCGCGTAGATCGCGGCAATGCGTCGACGTGCTTAACCAAGTCTTCCGGAAAGCAGAAGGCGGTGCCGCGACTCGCGCGGCTTGATCTGTCAGGAAGCGCGCGTGAACGCCGCATTCTCCCGCGCCATCGCGATCATCGAACGCGCATGTCTCTCCGCCACCACGCGCGGGTCGGTGCCATAGCCACCGCCCAACGCGCTCGCGACCGGCAGACCGCGCCCGCGCACGGTTTCGACCACATAGCGATCGCGCCGCTCAAGCCCCTCGTCGGTCAGCGCGAGCCGGCCCAGCTTGTCGTTCTCGTGCGGGTCGACCCCTGCCTGGTAGAGCACGATATCGGGCGCGAATTCATCCAGTACGCGCGGCAGGTGCGTGCCCAGTACATCGAGATAGTCCGCATCGCTCGTCCCATCGGGCAGCGCGACATCGAGGCTGGAGCGGGCCTTGCGAACCGGGAAGTTCTTCTCCGCATGGAGCGAGAGAGTGAACACATCCTCGCGCCCAGCGGTCAGCGCGGCGGTGCCGTCGCCCTGATGGACATCGCAATCGACGATCAGCACGCGGCGCGCGTTGCCTTGCGCGATCAGACGGTTGGCGCACACCGCCAGATCGTTGAACACGCAGAAACCCGCACCGGTATCGTAGAGCGCGTGGTGGCTCCCCGCCGCGCTGTTGGCGGCGTAGCCATGCCGCATCGCGAGCCGCGCGGCGAGCCAGGTGCCGCCATTGGTATGCGCCACCCGCTGCGCGATATGCGGCGTGACCGGAAAGCCGATCCGCCGTTCCTTCTCGTACGGAACCTGCGCGGTGAACACCTGCTCGACATAGTCGGGGCAGTGGACCGCCTCCAGCCATTCGCGCGGGCAGGGATCGGGAGCATGCTCGGTAATCGGATGGCCGCTCTCGCGCAGCGCGACCATTACCAGCTGATACTTGTCGAACCGGAAGCTGCCGCGCGTCGGCGCGGGCGCCATGTAGTCGACGTGATGAACGACGTGGAGCAAGCTACTCCGCGGCTTCTACCGCCGGGGCGGCATGCGGGTCGAAGGCGACATCCTCGCCCGCCTCGATCCGGGCGGCTTTCTCTTCCACCAACCGCACGATGTGGTCGAGCATGCTCTCGTCTTCCACATGGTGGTCGGTCACGCCCGACAGATAGACCATGTGCTTGCCCTTGCCGCCGCCGGTGATCCCGATGTCGGTCTCGCGCGCCTCGCCCGGGCCGTTGACGACACAGCCGAGCACCGAGAGGCTCATCGGCGTTTTGATGTGTTCGAGCCGCTTCTCCAGCGCCTCGACCGTGCGGATCACGTCGAAGCCCTGCCGCGAGCAGCTGGGGCAGGAGACGACGCGCACGCCGCGGGTGCGCAGGCCAAGTGCCTTGAGCATCTCGTAGCCGACGCGCACTTCCTGCTCGGGCTCGGCCGAGAGGCTCACGCGGATCGTGTCGCCGATGCCGGCCCAGAGCAGGCTACCCATGCCGATCGAGGACTTCACCGTCCCGCCGATCAGTCCGCCCGCCTCGGTAATGCCGAGGTGCAGCGGGCAGTCCACGGCTTCCGCCAGCCCATGATAGGCTGCGACCGCGAGGAACACGTCGGAGGCCTTCACCGCCACCTTGTATTCGTGGAAATCGTGATCCTGCAGCAGCTTGATATGGTCGAGCGCGCTTTCGATCAGCGCTTCGGGGCAGGGCTCGCCATACTTCTCGAGCAGGTCCTTCTCGAGCGATCCTGCGTTCACGCCGATGCGGATCGCGCAGCCATTGGCCTTGGCGGCGCGAACGACCTCGGCCACCCGCTCGCTGCTACCGATATTGCCCGGGTTGATCCGCAGGCACGCCGCGCCCTTGTCGGCCGCTTCGAGTGCGCGCTTGTAGTGGAAGTGGATGTCCGCGACGATCGGGACATTCGCGGCGCGGGTGATCTTGTCGAAATGCCGTGTCGCCTCTTCGGTCGGGCAGGACACGCGGATAATGTCCGCTCCCGCATCCTCGCACCGGCGAATCTGGTCGAGCGTCGCGCCGACATCTTCGGTCGGCGTATTGGTCATGGTCTGCACGCTGATCGGCGCATCGCCGCCAACCGGCACATTGCCGACCATGATCTGCCGCGACTGGCGGCGTTCGATATCTCTCCAGGGGCGAACGGACATGAGGCCTGTATAGGCACTCATGTCCGCCGGGAAAAGCCGAATGGCCCTTTGATGCGTCAGCGCGTCAGAAACGCGCGCCGAGCGATACCGCGAGGATATCCGCGTTGCCCGAGCTGTCGGAGCGGATCGTGGTCGCGATTTCCGCCGGAGTGCCTTCGAAAAAGGCGTCCGTGCGGTCGAGCGGCGCGTCGTTCACGAACACGTGCGAATAGCCGAGGTTGGCGGAGAACCGGTCGCTCATATCATAGGTCAGGCCAACCGAAGCCCACACCCGGTCGGCATCGGGCACGCGGGCGGAGCGGTACGCGTCGGTGATCGGCGATTCGTCGAACGCCGTACCGGCGCGCAGCGTCAGCTTGTCGGAGACGTCATATTCGCCGCCGAGCGACATCGACCAGCTGTCCTTGTAGTTCTGTTCGGAGATCTGCGGCGGCACCCCGCCTTCGGGATAGATCGCAATCTCCTTGAAATCACTCCAGTCGTAATAGCGCCAGGTGCCGAACACGCGCCACGGCGTATCCGTGCCGAGCTGGATGCTGAGGGTCGCGATATCGGGCAGGGTCAGCGGCGCGGTCGCGTCTACCGTCGCATTGTTGCCCGCCAGCGGGCCGAGCAGGCCGGAAAGCTCGAACGTGCCTTCCAGGTTCTGCTTCACCTGCGAGCGATAATGCGCACCGATCCGGACGGGGGCGAGATCGACCATGATGCCCGCATTCCAGCCGATCGAGATGTCGTCACCCTTCACCCGGGCGAAACCGTCCGGTGCGGTGGGGGAGAGATTGGGCACGGCATTGGTCAGCTCGACGTCGATATACTGCACGTCGATGCCCGCGCCGACGGAGACATTGTCACCGATCTTTACCGCCAGGCTGGGCTGCACATTCAGCGTGAAGACGTCGGCGCGCAGCGTATCGTAGCGGCCGAAGAAATCGTCGTCATACTGCGCGATCAGGCCGAACGGCGCGTTGACCGCAAGGCCTGCCCACACGTTGTCGCTCAGCTGCGCGCTGATCGCGCCCGAGGGAACCAGGAGTGGCTGGGGGAAGGGGTTGCCGCCATTGCTACCGCCGGTCGGAACCGAGACGGGCAGGCCCGGCACGCCGCGCGTGCTGCCCTGATCTTCCTGCGAGGCGGTGAGGAACAGGAACTGCGAGGCTGCTTCGACCTGCACGCCGTCCAGCTTGGTCATCGATGCGGGGTTGAAATAGATCGAGGCGGGGCCGTCGGCGGCCACAGCCGCGCCGGACAGCGCGCGGCCGGTTTCCTTGGCGGATTGTTCCTGGATGAGAAATGCGCCTGCGAATGCCGGATTGGCGGAGCACAGGATGGCGAGGACGGGGAGGGCGCGAAGGCCGTAAGTGAGGGGTTTTGTCATGCCGCGCCTGTTGCCCCGTTTGGAATGCGGATCAAGGGAATTGGCGCAGTTATCGATAAAATTGAACGTTTTGGCATTGGGCTGTGCCCGCGCGATCCTGCCGGGCGTAGGAATCGGGTCGGATCTGGGGCACAGGATGCAGCATGAGTGAAGCGACAGACACCGAACCCGGCACGCCATTGCTGTTTGCGCGGGTGCTGGACGGTACGGGCGGCGGCCGCGCGATCGACTGGGCGGGCATTCAGGAGTGGGAGCCTGCACCAGCGGGTGCGGGGCCGGGCGATCAGGTGCTGTGGATGCACCTGTGCCGCAACACGCCCGGTGTCTACGAGTGGTTGCAGCAGCGCATCGGCATTCCCGAGCCGACCGCCGAACTGCTTACCAGCGACGACACCCGGCCGCGCGCCTTTCGCGAAGGGAACACGCTGGTGGCCACGCTGCGGGGGATCAACTTCAACCCCGGGGCAGAGCCCGAGGACATGATCTCGATGCAGGTGTGGAGCGACGGGGTCCGGTTGATCACGCTGCGCCGCCATCCCTTGCAGACTCCCCGCGAAATTCTCGCGCAGATCGATCGCGGGTCGGGCCCCGGCGATGTCGGCGCGATCGTCACCGCGCTGACTGAGTCGATGGTCACCCGGATGAGCCAGTCGATCGTCGACATGAACGAGCATATCGACCTGCTCGAGGACATGAACATGGACGACGATCCGGAGGACATGCTGACCAAGATCGCGACCATCCGCCGCAATTGCCTCGGTCTGAAACGGCACATGGGCCCGCAGCACGTCGCGCTGGAGGCGATCAGTCGCGAAGCGCCGCCGTGGTTCGAGGAGCACGACCGGCGCGAGATTGCCGAGACGATCGACCGCCTGCGCCGCTATCTCGACGATATCGACGTCAGCAAGGAAAGCGCGGTGGTGCTGATGGACGAGCTGCGCACCCGCGCGCTCGCCAGCAATGAACGCGCAACCTACATGCTCACGATCGTGGCGGGCATCTTCCTTCCGCTCGGTTTTCTTACCGGGCTGCTCGGCATCAATGTCGGCGGGATGCCGGGCGTGAACGACGGCCATGCCTTCTGGTGGGTGACCGGCATTTGCCTGGCGATCATCGCGGTGCTGATGGCGATCTTCAAGCGATTGAAGTGGCTGTGAAGATCGCCCTCCAGCCCTAGGAGGCCTGCTTGTGCGCGGGAATGAATTCCTCGCGCACCGCCTTGGCGATCAGTTCCAGCGGAATGATCCCTTGGGCGAGCAGGAAGTCGTTGAATTCCTTCTCGTCGAACGCCTCGCCCAGCGCCAGCTCGGTCTCGACGCGCAGGTCGATCAGCTTGCGGTAGCCGTAGTAGTATGCGCCGGCCTGGCCGGGCATGCGGAACTGGTAGCGATCGAGCTCCTGTTTGGTCATGCCGGGCGAGAACAGCGCTTCCTCGCGCAGCACGTATTCGGCTTCGTCACGGGTCATCAGGCCAAGGTTCAGCGCGGGGTCGAGGAAGGCACGGGCCGCGCGCAGCATGCGGAACTGCTGCGCGATGAACTGGCCTTCGATCGGTTCGTGCGGCATCATCTCCGCCTCGGCGTAGAGCGCCCAGCCTTCCACGTTCACGCTGTTGAAGGCGTAGAGCATCCGGGCGAGCGAAACGCCCTGCTCGACCAGCGCGGCAAACTGCATCTCGTGACCGGGCCGGGCCTCGTGCGCGCTCAGCGTCCAGGCGGCGGCGGGGAAGTTGAAATCGTCGTAGGCATCGTCCGCGCTGGCGGTGGGATTGCCCACGGTGAGCACGAAGGTGCCCTGTTCGCCGGTGTTCCCGATCAGACGCGGCGGGCGCATGTGCGGCGCGGGCTGGGCGGCGCTCTCCGCCTCGCTCGCAACGCGCATCTGCAGCTGCGTATCGGGCACGCTGACGATGTCGTTCTCGCGCGCCTTGGCTTCGAGTTCGCGGTTCACGCCGCGATAGAATTCCTCGATCTCGTCGTTGGGGATGGTCTGCTGCTTCAGCCGTGCCATCACCCCGGCCATGTCCGTCTCGGGCCAGCCGTTCTTTTCGGCGATTTGCGGCGCGAGCGCCTCCATCTGCGCGCGGATTTCGTAGAAGCCGCGGCGTGCCTGGCTCATTGCCTCGCGTGGGTCCATGTCGATCCCGACATCGCGCAGGTTCAGCGCGTAGAGTTCCTCGGGCAGCCTCGCGGTGTCGCGCGCTTGCGGCAGCACGGTTTCGCGGGTCCACTCGCCGTAATCGGCGAACTGCGTTTCCATCGCGTCGAGCGCTTCGTCCGCCCCGTCGATTTCGTACTTGTCGAACAGCTCGCGGATCCCGGCGACGAAGGTCGGGATCTTGCCGATCGATTCCTCGACCTCGACCCGGTAGGGCCCGATCTTGCCGTCGCCCCGGCTGGCTTCGAAATGCGCCTTGGCCTGCTCGGTATACGGTTCGTAGCCATCCTCTACACCGGTATATTTGCGCAGCAGCTCCAGCGCGGAGGCGTGGCGGTTTTCGGCCGTCTGGTCGGACAGGATCGAACCGATCGAATAGAAAATGCCCTGCGGCAGCTCGGCCCATTCGAGCATGTATTTGTCGTTCAACTCGCGCTCGGTGATCTCGAGGTCGAGATTGTCGATCAGGATCGCGAGGTCCTGCTTGACGAAGGGATTGCTCTCCCGCGCCATCGCGGCGGTGAATTCGGCCTTCAGTTCCTTCGCCCCGGCGACGTAGCGCTCGTCCGCGTCGAGCGAATAGTCGAAGGTCTGCCCGTCGTACTGCTCGTACCCGGCGGACGAGGCGCCTTCGGGAGAGAACTGCGCTTCGAAGTCGATCAGCTTCTGCGTGTAGGCATTGCTGGTCTCGACCCAGTCGGGCTGGGCGGGCGCGCTCTGCGTGGTTTCGGCCTGGGCGAAAGCGGGTGCGGCGGGCAGCAGCGCGACGAGCGCGATGGCGGCGGCGAAGGTCTTCATGGTCAGGTATTCCCCCTGGATATTCTGCGGGCGAGGCGTGCGCCTGCGGGCCGGGCTTGGCAAGGGTGCGCTCGACGAACGACAGGCCTGGGCGGACAGCCGAACGGGTCGCTAAAGCCTGAGTTCGTAGAGGAATTCATCATCGCGGTGATTGCCGACCCAGAAGTCTATGTCCGCGATCTTGGCGAAGCCGTACCGCTGGTAGAACCGCTGAGCGCCGAAATTCTCGCTCCACACCGATAGCTGGACCGCATCGTGGCCGCGCTCCCGCGCCTCGGCCATCGCCCAGTCCATCAGCGCGGCACCGATGCCCTGCCCGGTCAGCTTCGGCTGCGTGTAGAGCTGGCCGAGCGCGATCGGGTTCGCCGCGTCCGAATACCCCGCATACCCGCTGGGCGCGCGCAGCTTGACGTAACCCAGCAGCCGTTCGCCATCATCGGCGAGGCGGTGGATATGGCAATCATCGGCGATCTCGCCGGCAACGGCGTTTTCCGCATAGGCCTGCTCTAGGAAGGCGGCGAGATCTTCGGGCTTGTAGAGATGCTCGAAAGCCGCGCAGAAACTCTCCCGCCCCAGCGTGGCGAGTGCGGGTGCATCTTTGGGCATGGCGGGGCGCAGGATCATGGCACCGGCCTAGCGCGCGCCACCACGCAGGGGAAGCTGGACCGGGCGGGGCAAGCGCGGCATTGTCCCGCCCGCATCAGGAGAGATTTTCATGCGCGCCATCATCGCACTCGCACTCGCAAGCTTTCTGACCGCTCCGGCGCTGGCGCAGGAGGACTACGAGCCGGGCGAGCCGCGCTGGTCCTTCGCGATCCACGGCGGCGCGGGCACGATCGAGCGGGCCAATATGACGCCCGAGCAGGAGGCGGAGTATCGCGCCGCGCTGGATGCCGCGCTCGAAGCAGGTTCGGCGATCCTGCGCGATGGCGGCAGCGCGATGGACGCGGTGACCGCCGCGATCACCCTCATGGAAGACGACCCCAAGTTCAACGCCGGACGCGGTGCGGTGTTCACCTGGGATGGCACGATCGAGCACGACGCCGCGCTGATGGACGGGCGCGACCGCTCCGCTGGCGCGGTCACCGGCATCGGCACGGTGCGCCACCCGATCCTGCTCGCGCAGGAAGTGATGCGCGACGGGCGGCATGTCTTCCTGAGCGGTGCCGGGGCGGAGACCTTCGCCGACGGCACAGATCTGGAGCGGGTGCCCAATGAATGGTTTCGGACCGAGAGCCGGTTGCGCTCTCTCGAACGGCTGAAAGCTGAAAAGCTTTCCGCAATCGATGTCGATTACAAATATGGCACGGTCGGCGCGGTCGCGCTCGACCTCGAAGGCAACATGGCGGCGGGCACCTCGACCGGCGGGCTGACCGGGAAGCGCTGGGGCCGGATCGGCGATGCGCCGGTGATCGGCGCGGGCACCTATGCCGACAACCGCAGCTGCGCGGTCTCCGCCACCGGCGCGGGCGAGTACTTCATCCGGGTGGGCGTGGCGCAGGAAATCTGCACGCGGCTGCGGCTTGCCTGGAACGACCTGCTCGAAGAAGCGGAAGAGAGCGTGCCGCGCGACGAACTCGGCTTTCCCGAATATGCCGTGCACGCGAGCGAGCTGTGGCTGGACGAAGACGATGTCCGACAGGTGGCGGACGAGGTGCTGGCCGAGGTGAAAGACCTGGGCGGCGACGGTGGGGTGATCGTGGTGTCGCCTTTCGGCCCCGCCGTCTTCAGCTTCAACACGCCGGGCATGTATCGCGCCCGCGAAACCAGCAAGGGCGTGAAGGAAGTCGCGATCTTCGGCGATGGCGAGTGATCGCAGCCGCATGACGCAGGGTGACACGTGTCACCCATGCGTCACCCTGAGAAAGTTCATATCTCTCGAGAGCTTGGGGTACTCCGGGCGACGTTTTGCGGATTTTGGGCCGCGCGGGTGAGCGAGGGGACGACGATGGGAAAGAGCCGTCGTCGTTCTAACCTGTGTGTCTGAAGTAGGAAAATGCCCGCCCGCGTGAAGCGCGACCTGCTCCTCCCCCTTTGAAGGGGGAGGTCGGGGAGGGGGTGGTGCTTAAGCCGATGGTGGGGAACCCCCACCCCCAACCCCTCCCCAAGGGGAGGGGAGACTTCTTGGTCAGCCCACCCGCGTCGCGCGGCGCAACACGTCGCCGAAGCCGTAGGCGATGCAGTCGTGGTCGCGGTAATAGCCGCGCTCTTTGAGCAGGTGGTGCAACCGCGCGAGGCGATAGGGCGGCACGCCCGCGAAGATGTGATGCTCCAGATGGTAGTTCACATTGCACGGGGAGAGCAGCAGCGCCTCCCACCAGCGCGGGATCGTGGTGCCCGTGTTGATCCGCGCATCCATCGCATCGCGGTCCTTCGCGACGCCATGCTCCGAAATCTGGCGCAGCCGCATGGTCAGCGGATAGACGAAGATCCGCGCCGCCCACCACATCAGATAGGCCCACGGCGCACCCACTGCGAGCAGCGCGACGAACAGCAGCGTGTGGAACAGCACCGAAGGCCCGGTCTCGCTCCATTTGAAGCGCTTGATCTCGCCCACAAGGTCGCGAAACCCGGTCTGGCCGGTGATGTCGCGGATCAGCTTGCGCTTCAGTGAGGCGCGCGTGACCGGATAGGCTTTCACCATCCACTTGTCTGGATCGTCCGGCGTGCCGGCGAACTTGTGATGGTCGAGGTGGTAGCGGCGATAGAGATCGAGCGGGACATGCGCCGCCGCTCCGCTGATCCACTTGCCTACCAAGACATTCAGCTTCGGCGTGCGGAAGAACGCGCCGTGCGCGCAGTCGTGGGTGATGATCCCGAAGGCCTGGATGCGCCCGCCCAGAATGATGATCGCGGCAAGGATCGTCAGCGGGTTGGGCCAGAGGATCGCGACCGCGAAGGCGGCCACGGCGAGGCCCGCCTGAAACAGCACGGTCGCTGCCGCGCGCGCATCCGATTTGGCGCTGAGCGCGGCGACTTCATCGCGGGTGATGTAATCGTTGATCTCGGGGGCGTGTCGCATAAGTCTCTCCGATCACAGACAATACCGGATCGACGCGAGTCGGGCAATCAGCCGGGGGAGATCAGCGCAGGGCCCATCAGCGCAGGGGTGGCCCGCCCCGGTCGACCTCGGCGTGCTTGTCCGCCTTGCGCTTGCCGAAGCGCATGTCGCCTTCCAGCTTGGCCCTGAGCGCGGTGTAGAAGGATTCGAGGAAGGCACGCTCGTCGCCCGATCCGGCCTGCCAGCCGATCTTGCGCACGATCGCAGCGTGCACCGCAGCCAGCGTCTCCTCATCGCCATCGCGCAGCACGCGTTCGAGCGACTGCAGCTCGTACTCGCCGTAGACCTCCAGCTCTTCCGGGCCGAAGCGATAGGCCGCCTCGGCCGCAGGCTCGCTCTCCTGCCGCAGCGACAGCGCCTCGGCCAGCTTGCGGCGCGGGGCCTCGACCACCCAGGTGCCCGCGACCACGTCGCCCGCACGCAGCGCGTCGCGGTTGAAGAAGGGGAACAGCATGAACACCGCGAACCACAGCGACCCGACCAGCCATGCAGGGCCGGAGCCTGCCTCGCCCGCGGTGCTGAAGAAGGTCAGCGGCAGAAAGATCTCGATCTGGCGCAGCAGGTTGCGCGCGATGATCGCTTCTGCGGTCAGCCGCTCGCCCGACTGGCCTTGCGGGCGTGCGGCGACCCTGATGCCCACCGCCCGCTTGCCCAGCGTGGCGCCGCGCGGGCCCATCTCGAAGAAGATGAAATAGCCGTTGAACGCCAGGAACAGCACGATGAAGAACACGACCACCAGGAACTCGCCCGCGCCCGTGCCCAGCGCGTCCAGCTGGCCGAGATTGATCCCGACCAGCAGCAGCGCGAGCGCGATCAGGAACAGGCCGACGAACATGATCACATAGTCGAGGATCAGCGCGATCAGGCGCGAGCCGCGCGTGGCGAGCGTCACACCCAGCGGCACGCCTTCGGGCGTGACGATCTGCCGCTGCCGCTTGGCATCGAGGGATTTGCTAGCGGTACTCATGACGCGCTCGCTCCCTTGCGCTCTCGGCCCACCAGCACGAACAGCGCAGCCCACGCGATCGCCATGAACGCGCCGATGATCGCGCGCGCCTCCGGCCCGGCGAGCTGGCGCGGGAAGGCTTCCAGGATCGCGGCGAAGATCAGCATGAACACGCAGCCCAGCATCACCAGCGCGGCGCGGCGGCCTGCCTCTGCCGTCGTGGAGAGGATGCTGGCATCGCCGGGGAAGGCCATCCGCCGCCCGACATGCACGCCCGCCGCGCCCGCCAGCAGGATCGCTGTCAGCTCGGTGGTGCCATGCACGCTCAGCCACGCAAGGAAGTCGGGCAGCAGGCCGACCGAGTTGTACAGCCACGCCATCGCGCCCAGCAGCGCCATATTGTAGATCAGCAGCAGCAGCGTGGGCACGCCGAACGCGAAGCCCAGCGCGAAGGCGAGGATGCACACGCTCGCATTGTTGTAGAACAGCTGCGCGGCGAAGGCGGAGAGGCCGCCCGCGCCATCGGCAATCGCCAGCGTTTCGGCCAGCTGCGCGCGGCTGGCACCGGGAACGCGGGCGTCCGCCATCGAGCCGGGGACCAGCGCGAAATACCATTCGACGTTGCGCGCAACCAGCAGCCAGCCCGCCGCGACCCCGGCGGCCATCGCCGCGAAGGCGAGCAGGATGTCGAGCCAGATCGCCCGCACCGCGCGGCTCCAGCCACCCCGGAAGAACCCGCCGAGCCAGCGCAGCAGGCCGCTGCGCGGGCCATAGACCTGATACCAGGCGCGCTGCACCAGATCCTCAAGAAAGCGCAGCGTCGCCGCATCGAGCGAGGTCTCGCGCGCGACCGCCAGGCTCGATGCGGCCTGCCGGTAGAGCACGGGCAGGTCCATGATATCCTCGTCCGAAAGGCGGAAGGCGAAGCCGCGTTCCAGCCGACGGACGATGTGTTCGAGCCGCCGCCAGTCGCCCTCCCGCTCCAGCCGGAAACGGTCGGACCGAAGCGCCGCCGCCTCGATATCGGGCTGTTCGGGCAGGGGCTGCGCCGCGAAGGGGTTGCGGATGGTGGGGGCCTTCATCCTGCGATCGCCTCCTGCGTGCGCAGCGACAGATAGCGGTCGATCACCGCGAAGCCGAGCTTGTCGTAAGGTGCCTCGATCACGTCCACGCCCATCCGCCGTAGCCGGGTGAGCACCAGCTGGCGCTGGCGCGAAAGCGCGTCGGCGGTGACCGCGCGGGCAACGTCGTCGACGCTGTCGGGCGCGGCATTGGTGAACTGCGCAAGCTCGCGATCTTCCAGCGTGACGAACACCACCGCGTGGCGCTGGCTCAGCCGCCCGAGGCTCTCGATCATCAGCTCCGCCGCAGTGGTGTCGCTGAAGTCGGAGAACAGCACGACCAGCGACCGGCGCTTGAGCCGGGCGGACAGGGTGGCGAGCGCGAGGGTGTAGTTCGCCTCCTCCCCCTGGCGATAGTCGAGCCCGGCCGCCGCCTGCTGCAACCGCGCAAAGGCGCGGGTCTCGCCAACGAAGGGGCTGGCGAGCACGGGGCGCCGGGCAAAGCCGAACAGCATCGCGCGATCGCCGCCCTTCAGCGCGACATAGGCGGCGGTCAGCCCCGCGCTGATCGCCCGGTCGAGCCGGGGCACGTCGTCGATCGGCTCGCACATCGCCTGCCCGCAATCGAACGCGAACACGATCTGGTTGTTGCGCTCGGTCTCGTTCTCGCGCGCATAGAGTGCGGCGTGGCGGGCGCTCGCGTTCCAGTCGATCCGGCGCTTGTCCATCCCCGCCTCGTATTCGGTCAGCGCTTCGAACTGGGTGCCTTCGCCGCGCCGCCGCCGGGCGATCAGGCCCAGCTCCGCATCGCGCAGCAGCGCCTGCAATGGGCGCGAGCGGATCGGCGAGAGGTCGGGCCACACGCGGATTTCCCGCTCCAGCGCGATCCGCTGCTGGCGGCTGCCGAGGCCCCAGGGGCCGTCCCAGGCGAGCCACAGGGTATCAACCGGCGCGGTTCCGCGACGCTGCGGCACCAGCTGCGTCTGCGCGGTCCACACCTCCTGTTTACGTTGCAGAGCCAGATCGGCCCGCCCGCCCGGCGCAAGTCGCGGGTCGAGCGACACGGCGGCGCGCACCGCTCCCGGAGTGCCGTTTATGTCTGCCGATACGCTCAGCGGGGCAGGCTGGCCGATCTCGACATCGCCATCATGCGCGATTGTCCATTCCCCGAGCGTGCCCGCACGCGCGGCGTCGATCAGCACCAGCACCAGCAGCACCCCCGCCGCGACCGGCACCGCGAGCCACGCCTGCGGCGCGAGCAGCGCGACCGCCAGCGCCAGCGGCGCGGCCAGCGCGACGATCCGCGCGGTGCGGATGGTGGGGAGCAGCGCGGCGGCCATGGTGCTAGCGCGGCGCCTCGGTGCTTTCGATCAGGTCGTCGACGATCCCCTCGACCTCGCGCCCCTCGATCTCGGCGGCGGCGGAGAGGATCAGGCGGTGGCGCAGCACGGCCGTGGCGAGCGCCTTGATATCGTCGGGCACCACATAGTCGCGCCCGTCGAGCGCGGCGCGCACGCGCGCGGCATTGCCCAGCAGCACCGCGGCACGCGGGCTTGCGCCGGTCGCAAGGTCGGCATGGCTGCGCGTCGCGCGGACCAGCCGGACCACGTAGTCGACATTCTCCGGCGCGAGCGTGACCGCCTTCACCGCGGCAATGGCCTGCTGCAGCGCGTCACGGCCCGTCACCGGCTCGATCCCGAAGGCCTCGGGCCGGGGCGGGCCCTGTTCTGTGCCGAATCGCGCGACGATCCGCGCCTCTTCCTCCTCGCTGGGATATTCGGCGAGCAGCTTGAACAGGAAGCGATCGAGCTGCGCCTCGGGCAGCGGGTAGACGCCCTGGCTCTCGATCGGGTTCTGCGTCGCGACGACCATGAAGCGGTCGGGCAGCAGGTGTGTCTCCCCATCCAGCGTCACGCGCCGTTCCTGCATCGCCTCCAGCAGCGCGGCCTGTGTCTTGGGCGGGGTGCGGTTGATCTCGTCCGCCAGCAGCAGCTCGGTAAAGATCGCGCCGCGCGTCAGGGTGAACTGGCTGGTCTGGAAGTTGAACAGGTTGGAGCCCAGGATATCGCCTGGCAGCAGGTCGGGCGTGAACTGGATGCGCCCGTAATCGAGGCCCGTCGCGCGCGCGAAGCACTGCGCGAGGAAGGTCTTCGCGGTCCCCGGCGGGCCTTCCATCAGCACGTGCCCCTGCGCGATCAGGGCGATCAGCAGGTGATCCACCATCGCCTCCTGCCCGATGATCGCCTTGCCGACCTCTGCCTTCACATCGGCGGCCAGCGTGCGGAGCGGTTCGAGTTCCTGGGTCATAGGGTCCTTTCGAGATCGCGGAGCGCGCGGGCGGCGCGCAGCAGGTCTTTGCGGTTGCTGGCCGAGGCGAGCGCCTCCAGCGCTGGGTCGAGCGCAGGTGCGCCACGCGCGGAGAGTGCGCGCTCGATCCCCTCGTCATCGCCCGGTTGCAGGCCGAGCCGATGGGCGATTCGCGCGCGCATCAGCGATGCGTAAGGCTCGCGCAGCAGGCGCATGCGGCCGCTGCGGGCGATTACCTGCGCGCCATTGGCAACCAGTTGGCTCTTGCCCGGGGCAATCGCGGGGGCGGGGCGCAGCGCGGGGCCGAAACGGGTGAAGGCGCGCCACATCGCGATGGCCAGCGCCAGCAGCAGCGTCAGCGTGGCGGCGAGGAAGGGCGGCTCGAACGCGAGGGTCAGCAGATTGCGCGATCCGCCCATGCCGTTCAGCGTCAGGTCGAAGCGGACCGGCCCGTCGGTCCCCTGCCGGGCAATGTCGATCAGGTCGAGCGCCAGCAGCGCGCGCTTTTCCTCGGCCATCCCCCAGTTGTTCATGAGATCGGGTTCGGCGACCAGCATCACGCCATAGACCGGCGCGCTGTCGCCACGTTCGGGATCGAGATAGAGGTCGCCATCGAGATAGCTGCCGTCATCGGCGAGGTAGGCGACGAGCATGCGCCCGTCGCCGTCCTCCACCAGCGGGGCGAGGAAACCGCTCTCGCTGCCCGCGCTGTTCTCGGCGTCAACCGCTCCGATTTCGACCGCCGCCAGCGCATCCTTGCTGGGCAGGGTTCCGCTCAGGCCGAGGCCGCGCCAGCGCGCGGTGCGGTCCTTCAGGTCGATATGGGGGAAGGAGAGCGTGCGGCCATCGATCGTCATCGCCCAGTTTTCGCTCGCGCCCAGCAGGTGGACCCAGCCGGGCTTGCTGTTCCTGTCCCCCTGCGCGGGCATCGCGAACCACTTGGGCGCGATGATCATTGTCGGGCCGATGGTCCGGCGGCGCTCGATGATCTCGGCGAATTCCTCGTCGTCGATATTCGCCGGGGGGGTGAGGACCAGCAGGCCGGGATCGTTCAGCGCACCGCGATCGCGCGACCGCTCGACCCACACGCCGTCCTCTTCCAGCAGGCGGGTGAGCCCGGCAAATCCGGCGAGCCCGGTGCCCGCCGCGTGCGCCTGGCCATTATTGCCGCTGCCTTCCAGCCCGCCCCGCCCGATCAGGAACAGGAAGGCGACGAAGGCGAGCGCCGCGAACAGCACCAGCGCGAAGGTGCCGCGCTTGCTGAAGGCGCCGGATGCCTTTGCATCGGCCATCTCAGCCACGCTCCAGCGCGAAGTCGGCATAGGCGGCGCGCGCTTCGTTCCAGTCGCGCTCGGTCAGGTCTTCCAGCGCGAACAAGGCGCGTTCCACACTGCGCGCGATCGCGGCGAAGGCGCGCCGACCGGCGTCGGGCAGGGCGTCGAGCCGGGACAATTCGCGCGCGGTGCTGGACGGATGGACCAGATCGGGGCGGCGATTGGCGATCTGCCCGATGCTGCGCGCGAGCAGCAGGCGCACCGCCTCGCCATAGCGGCCCTGCGCGGCGAGCGCGTCGGCATCGCTCAGCAGCGCCTCGGCCTCGGCCCGATCGGGCAGGGTATCCTCGGACTGGTCGGACGCCTTGCTGCGCCGCTTGAGCACCGGAATGTCGAAGATCCGCACGATCAGCAGCACCAGCAGGGCGACGCCGATCGCGATCAGCACCCACATCAGCACCGGCCATGCGGCAACGAACAGTCGTGCTACCGGCCCCAGCAGATCGACCAGAAATTCGCCGAGCGCGCGCAGCCATTCGGGCGTCTGGGGCGGATCGGGCTGTGCGATGGGCGCGAACTGGATGTCCGAATCGCTGCGCACCGCGCGCCAGGCGTCCACTGCCCCCTCACTGGTCGCTGCCCCTGTCGTCACGCCGGCGGGCTTGGCATGGCGTACACGGGGCCGCAAGCCGTCGCGTTCGCGAATGGTTCGTTTCGCAACGCCAGCGTGGCACTTGCGCATATCGGGCGCTCTGGCTAGATCGCGCGCGCACCCTTCCTGCAGTCTCCCATTCCAGAAACGGCCAGGCACATTTCGATGAAAGACAATCGCAACACCGCATTCGGGTGGATCCTGTTTTCCGGCGTTATCGCGCTTGGCGCGTCGAGCATCAGCTCGATGTACTTCCATGCCGACGATAACGAGCTGCCCGAAGGGGCGGAACCTGGCTTCTTCATCCAGGCGGACGAGGAAGAAGGCGCCGCCGATGCTGGCCCGCCGTTTGCCAACCTGCTCGCCGCGGGCAGCGCGTCTGCGGGCGAAGCGGTCTTCGCCAAGTGCACCGCATGCCACACGATCGCCCAGGGTGGCGCGGACGGCATCGGTCCGAATCTGTGGGGCGTTATGGGCAAACCGATCGGCCAGCACGCCGCCGGTTTCGCCTACAGCTCGGCTCTGTCGGGTCATGGCGGGGACTGGACTTACGACAACATGGACGCCTGGCTGACCAGCCCGAAGGCCTTCGCCAACGGCACCAAGATGAGCTTCGCCGGGCTTTCCAAGGCCGAAGATCGCGCCAACGTGATCCTCTATCTGCTCGAAAATGGTGGCGGCCCGCCGCTGCCCGCACCGGTAGCAGAAGAGCCTGCAGAGGGTGAAGAAGACGCCGATTCGCCGGGCGAAGGCCCTGGTGCAGTCGAAGGCGCGGAAACCGGCGAAGCCGAAGCGGCGAGCGCGATGGGTGCCGATCAGCCGGTGCCCGAAAGCGCGCCCGCGACCAATCCCGAAGGCTGAGGGCTGACGGGGCGGCGCTCGGTCGCCCCGGAGCAATCCCCCGGATGAGGGCCGCTAGTCGCGGCCCCCCGAATCCGACCCTTTGAATCCCTGAGCGACGACATACCATTCCGACGAGCCCTTGCGGCTCGCCGGCGGTTTGGCGTGCTTGACCGTCTTGAAATTCTTCTTGAGCAGCGCGAGCAGCTGCGCGTCGGTGCCGCCGGCGAGCACCTTGGCGAGGAATTGCCCGCCGGGCGCCAGCGTCTGGATCGCGAAGTCGGCCGCGGTTTCGACCAGCCCCATCGTGCGCAGGTGATCGGTCTGCTTGTGGCCCACGGTGTTGGCCGCCATGTCCGACATCACCAGATCGGGCGGCCCGCCCAGGTGGCCCATGATCGTCTCGGGCGCTTCGTCGGCCATGAAGTCCATTTCCAGGATCGTCACCCCGTCCAGCGGCTCGGTCGGCAGCAGGTCGATCCCCACGATCGTCGCCTGCGGGCGCTTCTTCTGCGCGATCTGCGACCAGCCACCCGGCGCGATGCCCAGATCGACGATTCGCTCCGCCCCGCGCAGGATGCCGAACTTCTCGTCCAGCTCGATCAGCTTGAAAGCGGCGCGGCTGCGATAGCCGGCTGCCTTCGCCTCGCGCACGTAGGGGTCGTTCAGCTGCCGCTCCAGCCAGCGGTTGGAGGATGCGGTGCGCCCGCGGGCGGTCTTTACGCGCTTTTGCGGGTCGCCCCGGCTACGGCTCATTATGTTCGTGTCCCACGGTCCAGGTCGCCCGACATGAGGCTGCGCAGAATGCCTTCGCGAATGCCGCGATCGGCAACGCCCAGACGTTCGGCTGGCCACAGGTCGAGGATTGATTCGAGAATTGCACAACCCGCCACGACCAGTTCGGCGCGGTCGGTGCCGATGCACGGCACCTTGGCCCGGTCTGCCAGGCTGAGGCCGGAGAGATGCGCGGAAATGTCGCGCATGGAGCGCGACGGCACGATCAGGCCGTCGACTGCACGGCGATCGTAATGCGGCAGTTGCAGATGCAGGCTGGCGAGCGTGGTCACCGTGCCGCTGGTGCCCAGCAGGCGGATATCCTCGGCCGACGGCGCATCGCCGATTCGCCGGGCAAAAGGTGCGAAGCTTTCGTCCACCGTCCGGCGCATCGCGGCGTAGAGGTCCAGCCGGCCCTGCTCGTCATCGGCCTGACCCGGAGTCATGCCGCCCATCACCGTGTCGGTCAGCGAGACGACACCCCACGGCACGCTCTGCCAGTCGAGAATGCGCGGGATCGCGCCTTCGCCCGGGCCGACCAGAATCAGCTCGGTCGAGCCGCCGCCGATATCGAAGATCAGCGCGGGGCCGTCCCCCTGTTCGAGCAGGACGTGGCATCCCAGAACCGCCAGCCGTGCCTCTTCCTGCGCGGAGATGATGTCGAGCACGATGCCCGTTTCCTCGCGCACGCGATCGATGAACTGCGCACCGTTGACCGCCCTGCGGCAGGCTTCGGTGGCGACCGACCGGGCGAGGAAGACGTTGCGGCGGCGCAGCTTTTCCGCGCAGACATGCAGCGCGCCCAGCGCGCGGTCCATCGCCTCGTCGGACAGCCTTCCCGACAGGGCAAGGCCTTCGCCAAGGCGTACCACCCGGCTGAACGCGTCGATCACGGTGAAATCCTGCCCCGATGGCCGCGCGATCAGCAGGCGGCAATTATTGGTCCCCAGGTCGAGCGCGGCATAGGCCTGTCGCCCGCCGCGCGGGCCCTTCTGGCCCGGTCCCGGAGTGCGCTTGGCAGCGCTATTGCGTCGCCTGCCATCGGACTTGCGGTGGCGTTTGGGAGAATTCGTGGGCTTCGGAGGTTGGTGGTAGCGTTTCTCTGCTACCTCGCCGGACATTTTGCCCTCCGTCGGGTAAGCCCCTTTGCTGTCGTCCGGCGGCGCGAAGTCCGCCATAAGTACTTTTCCAATCCACCCGCAGCGATATCCCGCGGGCACCTGACCCGGACGCTAAACGCCTGGGCGCATTTGAGCAAGGCTGGCCTGAGCGGATGAGTGCTTGACGCTGCGGCCTCGGCTTTCTAGATGCGCCGCTTCGCGAACGTGTTCCGCCCGCTCTGCGGGCCCGTCGCAATGCTATTGCCCCGTCGTCTAATGGTAAGACTACGGACTCTGACTCCGTCAATTGAGGTTCGAATCCTCACGGGGCATCCAGCTTTTTCCAATTTCGCCCAACACGTTCTCGGTCCTTGCCGGGCGCGCGATTGCCGCCTATCGCCGCTTCAATGAGCAAAGATGGTGGTGTGCGCGATCTCTACGATCGCCGGTTTTACGGGGCGCAGGAAGAGGCGGGTTTCGCCGAGGGCGCCAGCAGCTTCGATACGCCGCAGACGCGGCACCCGGCCTACAAGCTGGCTTTCAGCGACGAGGAGTTCCTCCTCAAGCCCGAGCTGCGCCCGGTCCGTTTCCAGCTTGAGCTGCTCAAGCCGGAAATGCTGCTGGATCAGGCGGGCGTGGGCAGCACGCTGGTGATGTACGGCTCTGCGCGAATCCCCTCGACCGAAGATGTCGAGGCGATGGAAAAGCGCGCCGAAAGCGAGCCCGAGGATGAGGCGAAGGTCACCCGGAGCCTGATCGGCAAGGCCAAGTATTATCAGGAGGCCTACAACCTCGCCCGGATGGTCACCGAAAAGGCGATCATCGAGAATGGCGAGCGGCAGTTCGTGGTCACCACCGGTGGCGGGCCGTCGATCATGGAAGCGGGCAATCGCGGCGCAAGCGATGCGGGCGGCGAGAGCATCGGCCTCAACATCGTGCTGCCGCACGAGCAGGCGCCCAACACCTACGTCACGCCCTATCTCAGCTTCCAGTTCCACTATTTCGCGCTGCGTAAGATGCACTTCCTGCTGCGCGCGAAGGCGGTGGCGGTGTTCCCCGGCGGGTTCGGGACCTTCGACGAGTTCTTCGAACTGCTGACGCTGATCCAGACCGGCAAGATGAAGCCAATGCCGATCCTGCTGTTCGGCGAGGATTTCTGGAGCCGGGTGATCAATTTCGAGGCGCTGGCCGAGGAAGGGACGATCTCCGCGCGCGATCTCGACCTGATCACCTGGTGCGAAACCGCCGACGAGGCATGGGCGGCGATCGCCAAGTTCTACGACCTGAAGGCTTAACAGGCGCGGGCCGCGCGGCCCGGGCTTCGTGCGCCTAGTCCGACAGCTTCCTCACCGCCTGATGCCCCATCGGCCCGTGGCCGTCGCCGAAGCCCGGCGCGTTCTCGATTGCCGCGCGGGTGAACTGGCGGGCGAGGCGGATCGCGTGATGCAGCGGTTGCCCGTGGCCGACCAGCGTGGCGATCGCGGCGGACAGAGTGCAGCCCGTGCCGTGTGTGTGGCGCGAATCGATCTTCGCATCGTCGAACTGCATCAGGAAGCCTTCGGGCGAACACAGGATGTCGATCACCCGCGCATCGTCCGTGTGCCCGCCCTTCGCGAGCACGTGGCAGTCATTCGCCTCGGCCAGCGCGATCGACGCCTCCACGATCTGCCCGGTATCGGTCAGCGATCGTCCGGCGAGAATTTCGAGTTCGGGAAGGTTGGGCGTGAGCAGCGTCGCCAGCGGGAACAGCTGCTCGCGCATGATCTCCACCGCATCTTCGCGCAGCAGCCGCGCGCCCGAGGTGGCGACCATCACCGGGTCGAGGATCAGTGGCACACCCTGCGCCTCGGGCAGGGTGGCCAGGCCCTTGGCGACCTCGGCGATGATCCCGTCATCGTGGAGCATGCCGATCTTGATCGCGTCCGCGCCGAAATCGGTCAGGCAGGAATCGATCTGTTCGACCACGAAATCGCCGCCGAGCGGAGTGATTCCCTGCACCCCGCGCGAATTCTGCGCGGTGATCGCGGTGATCGCGGTCATCGCATAGCCGCCCAGCATCGTGATCGTCTTGATGTCAGCCTGAATGCCGGCACCGCCGCCCGAATCGGACCCGGCGATGGAAAGAATGCGGGGAGGGGGCTTGTCGCTCATCCCTTGAACTTGCGCTCGGTGCTGGCGGGATATTTCTCGAGGAGGTCGCCCGTTCGTGTCGGGCGGTCCATCAGTTCGCCTCCGCAATTGGGGCACAGATCGTCCAGCGCCTCCGCACACGACGCACAGAAGGTGCATTCAAAGCTGCAGATGAAGGCGCCCGGCCGGGGCGCGGGCAGATCCACACCGCAGCGTTCGCAATCGGGCCGCATGTCGAGCATCAGCTGGCCGCCCTGACCGCGTCGCACACCGCGTCGACCACCTGTTCCACCTCGCCCGCATCGTCGCCCTCGGCCATCACGCGGATCAGCGGCTCGGTGCCCGAAGCGCGGATCACCAGCCGGCCCTTGCCCGCCAGCGCCCGCTCCGCATCCTTGATCGCGGACTTGACCGTTTCCGCGTCGAGCGGGCTCGCCCCGTCGTAGCGCACGTTCTTGAGCAGCTGGGGCACGGGCTCAAACATCCGCAGTTCTTCCGACGCGGGGCGGTTGGAGCGGACCAGGCTGGCGAGCACGCGCATCGCCGCGACCGTTCCGTCGCCGGTGGTCGCATGGTCGAGCAGGATCATGTGGCCCGACTGTTCGCCGCCGACATTGAACCCGCCGCTGCGCATCCGGCCCAGAACATAGCGATCGCCGACCTTGGTCCGCTCCAGCGTCAGACCCTTGCCTTCCAGATAGCGTTCGAGGCCGAGGTTGCTCATCACCGTGGCGACCACGCCGCCACCGCGCAGCTGGCCCTTTTCCGCCATGCGGGTCGCGATCGAGGCCATGATCTGGTCGCCGTCGATCGCCTCGCCCTTCTCGTCGATCACGATCAGCCGATCCGCATCGCCATCCAGCGCAATGCCGATATCGGCACCGGTCTCCACGACCTTGGCCTTGACCGCGTCGAGCGAGGTCGAGCCGACCCCGTCGTTGATATTGGTCCCGTCCGGATCGACGCCCAGCGTGATGACCTCCGCGCCCAGTTCCCAGATCGCGCTGGGGGCGACCTGATAGGCCGCGCCATTGGCGCAATCGACGACGACCTTCAGATCGTCGAACCGGGTCTTGTCGCTGACCGACTGCTTGACCGCGTGGATATAGCGTCCGCGGGAATCCTCGATCCGGCGCGCGCGGCCGATCTCGCTGGCGGGCACCAGTTCGGGCTCCTGTTCGATCAGCGCCTCGATCGCAGCCTCGTCCTCGTCCGACAGTTTGAAGCCATCGGGGCCGAACAGCTTGATGCCGTTGTCCTGATACGGATTGTGGCTGGCCGAGATCATCACCCCCAGATCCGCGCGCATCTCACGCGTCAGCATGGCGATCGCGGGGGTGGGCAGCGGCCCGGTCTGGATCACGTTCACGCCCATGCTGGTGAAGCCCGCGACCAGCGCGTTCTCGACCATGTAGCCCGACAGGCGCGTGTCCTTGCCGATCACCACCCGGTGGCGATGGTCGCCCCTGCGGAAATGCGCGCCCGCGGCCTGCGCGACGCGCATCGCCATGGCGGCGGTCATTGCGCCCTTGTTGGTCTCTCCGCGAATTCCGTCGGTGCCGAAGTATTTGCGTGCCATGATCGAGGTCTTCACACCCTTGCTTGTCGTCTGTACCGAGGCGATCCCGTGGAGCGCGCTTGTGGACGCGCAGGCACGGCGATGGAAGGGGGCAATCGCGCTTGTCGGCACCTGAGACAACCCGTCCCGCACGGCTGGTGACTTTGCGCCTGCCGGTCTGGTGGACCTTCGGCGGGCTCGTCGCGGGGCTGATCGCCGGATCGCTGATCGCCGGGCGGCCGGTTGCGGACAGCATTCTGCCGGTCACCGGACCGGCGGGCGCGCTGTGGCTGCGCGCCTTGCAGATGACGATCATCCCGCTGGTCGCTGCGCTGCTGGTGCTGGGCATCACCCAGCTTGCCAGTGCCGCGCGCGCCGGGGCGACGGCGCGACGGATGCTGGTGTTCGTCGCGGCGGCGCTGGTCTTCGGCGGGGTTGCGACATTGATCGCGATGCCGTTGTTGCTCGATGCGGTGCCCGCGCCTGCCGGCGCGCAAAGCCTGCTGGCTGCGAATGTCGAGCCGCAGGAGGTGCCCGGCCTGAGCGAATTCATCCTCTCGCTGATCGCGCCCAACATTATCGCCGCCGCGGCCGAGACCGCGATGCTGCCGCTAACGATCTTCTTTGCGCTGTTCGCGGTTGCGATCACCCGCTTGGCGCCCGAGCAGTCCGCAATCCTGCGCAGCTTTTTCGAAGCGGTTGCGAATGCGATGCTGATGGTGATCGGCTGGGTGCTGTGGGTTGCGCCGGTCGGGGTCTTCGCGCTGGCGCTCGGGGTCGCGGTGCGCGCAGGGGGGGATGCGGCGTTCCTGACGCTGATCCACTATATCGCGACCGTCGCGGCGATGGGCGGGATCGTGCTGGTTGCGGCCTTCGCGGTCGGCGCGGTGCGGCACGGGCCGCTGCGTTTCGCACGCGCGCTGCTGCCCGCGCAGGCGGTCGCCATCTCCACCCAAAGCTCGCTTGCCAGCCTGCCCGCGATGCTGGCGAGCGCGCGGCGGCTCGACATCAGCGAGAACGTTGCCGATTTCGTGCTGCCGCTGTCGGTCGCGATCTTCCGCGCGACCAGCCCGGCGATGAACCTCGCCGTGGCGATCTACGTCGCGCACCTATTCGGGATCGAGCTGAGCCTCACCGCCATGCTCGCCGGGCTGGCGGTCGCCTTCGTGATCTCGATCGGGTCGGTCAGCCTGCCCGGCACGATCAGCTTCGTCGTCTCGATCGGGCCGATCGCGCTGGCGATGGGCGTCCCGGTCGAGCCGCTGGCGTTGCTGGTCGCGGTGGAGATGATCCCCGACATCATGCGCACGCTGGCCAACGTGACCGCCGACGTCGCGCTCGCCAGTGCGACCGATCGCGAGGGCGCAAGCGAATTCCCGAACGAAAGCGGCGAAAATCTTGCAACGGATGCCGCGCCCGCGCGTTCACTTACCGACAGCTGAACCACAAACCCAAAGAATGGGAGACAACACACATGGCTTTCGAAGTTACCCCGCTGCCCTATCCGGACACCGTGCTGGCCCCGGCGGTCTCCGCCGAGACGCTCAGCTACCACCACGGCAAGCACCACAAGGCCTATATCGACAAGACCAACGCGGCGATCGAAGGCACCGATCACGCGGACAAGTCGCTTGAGGAAATCATCGCTGCCGCGCGCGGCAGCGACCAGGGCCTGTTCAACAATTCGGCGCAGAGCTGGAACCACGGGTTCTATTGGAACTCGATGGCGGGCGAAGAAACCGCCGCCTCAGACGAGCTCAAGAGCATGATCGAAAGCGCTTTCGGCTCGGTCGATGCGCTCAAGGAAAAGCTGCAGGAACGCGGTGCCGGCCACTTCGCCAGCGGCTGGGTGTGGCTCGCCGAAAAGGGCGGCAAGCTCTCGATCGAGGAAACCCATGACGGCGACACGCTGGCCGACCAGGCCGGGGTGAACCCGCTGCTCGTGATCGACCTGTGGGAGCATGCCTACTATCTCGACCACCAGAATGCGCGTCCGGCCTATCTGAAGGCGGTGACGACCGAGAAGCTGAACTGGGGCTTCGCGAGCGAGAACCTCGCGCGCGGTGAAACCTGGAAATATTCCAGCTGATCGGACGAGCTATCGTCAATGATTGAAAAGGGGGCGGGCCGCGCTGCGGTCCGGCCCCTTTTTTGTGAAGTGGGTATTACCCGTTGGGCGGAGGCGTGAGGGTCTCGTCCGCCTCTTCGATCAGCGGGGTTTGGAACAGCGGTTCGCCGAAGATGAAGCCGAGCAGGTTGGGCCGCCCGACATGGTCGAAGAAGGCGGTCAGCATCAGCAGCAGCGGGACCGACAGCAGTGCGCCGATCGCGCCCCAGATCCAGGTGAAATAGGAAAAGGCGAGCAGGATCATGACCGGGTTCATGGTGAACCGGCGGCCGAGGATCGCGGGCGTGATCGCATTCGCCTCGAACACGTGCAGCGTGATGTAGGCGACCGCAGGGATCATGCCGAGAAACATCGAATCCGCCGTGCCCAGCCCGAACAGCACCAGCAGGCCGGTCATCGCCAGCGGGCCGACATAGGGGATGAAATTGAGCAGCATTGCGAGGCCGCCCCACATGACCGGCGCGGGCAGGCCCATCGCCCACGCGCCCAGCGCGACGACGATGCCGACGCCCAGATTGATCCAGGCCACGGTCAGGATGTAAGCCGCCACCCGGTCCTGCACCTCGCGCAGCACGCGGGCCGCCTTGACGCTGGTGCCGAAGCTGGTCCGTCCGAACAGGATGTTGCGCCTCAGCCGCCCACGCGCCTCGACCATGAAGAACGCCATCAGGAAGGTCAGCATTACTTCCAGCAGCAGCACCGGCGCGCTGATCGCGACCTGCTGGAACACCGAAGGCCCGGCCAGCACCACCTCGGTCGCGCCCGATTCACCGACCAAGTCGGTCAGCCGCTCGTTGGCGTTGGCGAGCCAGGCAAACTCCTCCTGCATCTCGCGGTAGCGCGATCCGATCTGCTCGATCAGTTCGGGCAGCCGGTCGAACAGAGAGAAAGCGGGCTGCAGGATCGCGCTGAAGGCGAGCACCACGATCGCGACGAAAATGACCAGCGCGAGCACCGAGGCAAGCGTGTTGGGCACGCCCCATGACGACAGGCGATCGGCCAGCGGGGCGAGCAATACGGTCAGGAGAACGGCGGCGGTGACCGGCAGGAAAACCACCGAGCCTATCGACAGGACGAAGGGCAGGGCGAGGAACAGCCCCACGCCCAGCAGCAGCACCAGCGTGCTCAGCAGGCGCAGTTCCTGTTCGGCCAGCAGTGTGCGTTTCTTGGAACCGCCGGTAGCACGTGGCGGCTTGTCAGGCCGACGTTCCGCTTCGCCCCCCGGCTCGCTCATCGTGGCGATCCGGCGATGCAGTGTGCGGTCAGGGCGCGCCCGGGCAGGGCGCGGATGCCATCAGCTGCGCCCATTGGTCGGTTCGGCCAGACCATTGCCCGCTGCGACATCGTCCAGCTCTTCCAGAATCGCGCGGTGGGCGGTGTCGTCGTCGATCGAGCGGCGCGGGATATCGCCATCGGCAAGCATCGCATTGAGCGCGGCGCGGGCGCGGCCCACGCGGCTCTTGATCGTGCCGACCGCGCAGCCGCAGATATTGGCCGCTTCTTCGTAGGAGAAGCCACCCGCGCCCACCAGCAGCAGCGCCTCGCGCCGCTCGGGCGGCAGGGTCAGCAGCGCACGGTGCATGTCGGACAGGTGGATCGGCTCTTCCTGGCCCGCCGGGGCGGTCAGGATGCGTTCGGCAACGTTCTCGTCATATTCGCCGCGAAAGCGGTTGCGGCGCATGTCGGTGAGGTAGGCATTGCGCAGGATCACGAAGGTCCACGCGCGCATGCTGGTGCCCGGCTCGAACCGCTCCTGCGCGGCCCACGCCTTCATCAGCGTTTCCTGCACAAGATCGTCGGCCATGTCGGGCCTGCCGCACAGCCCGCGCGCAAAGGCGCGTAGGTGCGGAACCACGCCCGTCAGCTCACGCTTGAACTCGACCGGATCGGCGGCGGGTGCGGGGTGCCCGCTCATGACTTGCCACCGCCCTTGTCGGCGTCTTTTTCAGGATCGTCGAACTGAGCGAGCAAATCCTTGAAGCTGTCGGGAATCGGTTCGTCGACCACGGAGTCGTAAAGGCTTCGCAGGCTGTCCGCCCAGCGAGGCTCTTCCATGCTCGCGCCATCCTTGCCAGCGCCCTTGAGGTGCTGGCTCTGCGTATCTGGAGTGTGTTTTTCGTTCATGCCTGTCGGCTTACATGGGGCATCGGTAGCCGAAACCCAAGCCTGCCCTTCCCATAATCGATCCAAGACAACAGGAACGTTGCTGCCCGCGCGTGGTTCCCTTGCTAAATCCAGCATTCACCAGGCCGCCGGACGCGCGGCCCGAACGATATTCAAGCGGAGCAGTAGTGGCGTCCGATCCGACACTTCCGACACGGCGATTCAGGCGATGGCTGGTCCATTACCCCCGTGCCGTGCCGGTGGTAATCTTCCTGCTGATCACCGCGATCACTGCGCTGAGCGTCTATGCGATCGAACGCGGCGAGCGGCGGCGCGAGCAGGCGCAGCTCAACGAAACCGCGCAAGTGATTGCCTCTTCTCTCGACCGGCGGGTCAATACCAGCGGATCGTACCTGATCGCCGGTGCCGCGCTGATCAGCACGCTCGACCGGGTGCCCGCCGACCTGTTTCGCCGCTTCGCCACCGAATTGCGGCTGGACGCCGATTATCGCGGGGCGGAAGGGATCGGCTGGGCGCCGATCGTGCCGAGCGGGCAGGTCGGCAGCTTCGAACGCATGGTGCAGGCCGATACCGGCGAGCCGTTCCGGATCACGCCGAGGCCTGGACCGGACAGCAACTTCGCGGTGCCGGTGACCTTTCTTGAGCCGATGAGCGAACGCAATGCGCGCGCGCTTGGCTTCGACATGTATTCCGAGGCCGTCCGCCGCAGCGCGATGCAGGAGGCGATCGAGACGGGCCGCCCGACCGCGAGTGGACGGATCGTGCTGGTGCAGGAAGGCCAGGGGCAAGATTCGGGCTTCATCATCTACATGCCCGTGTTCGAGCCGGGAACGCGCGACGAGCTGATCCGCGGCTTCGTCTACGGCCCGTTCAATTCGCAGGTGTTCCTCGATTCGGTGCTGACGCGCGAACTGGTCGGCCAGCGGGGCGTGCGGCTGTATGATGGCAAGCCGGTGGCCGCCAATCTGGTCGCGGCGCACGCGCCTGGACGGCGGACCGGGCGGGTGACGCGGATCGAGGTCGATCTGGCCGATCGACCGATGACGGTGGAGGTGGAGTCGGCACGCGGCGATGCGCTTTCGCTGCTGTCGATGATCACCCTGCTGTTCGGGATCGCGGTCGCCAGCCTTTCGATGCTGGTTGCCCGGCTGCTGACCCAGCAGGCGCATGAGGACCAGGCGGCGCTCGATTTCTATGCCGAGCAGAACTCGATCCGCAATTCCCTGACCCGCGAGCTTAACCACCGGGTCAAGAACACGCTCGCCAATGTGCTGTCGATTGTCGCGCTCACCCGGCGACGGGCGCATTCTCTGGAGGATTTCGCCAGCGGGCTCGACGGGCGGATTCGCGCCCTGTCCGCGACGCACGATCTGCTGACCCAGTCCGAATGGGGCACCACGCCGCTTCGCGCGGTGCTGGAGGCGGAGTTGGCGCCCTATGCCAATTCCGCCGAATCGATCCTCAAACTCGAAGGGCCCGAGGTCGATCTTGCGCCCAATGACGCTCTGTCGTTCGGCCTCGCGATTCACGAACTGGCGACCAATGCGTCCAAATATGGCTCCCTCTCGGTCGAAGGCGGGCAGCTCGATGTCACCTGGCACCAGTTGCGCGACAATCTGGTCGAGGTGCTGTGGCAGGAGCGCGGCGGGCCGACGGTACCGAGCGAGCGCCCGCGTGGGTTCGGCACCGAACTGATCGAGAAGATCGTCGCGCACGAGCTCAAGCACCCGGTCGAGCTCGACTTTGCGCCGCAGGGCGTGCGCTGCGTGCTGCGGGTGCCGGTGCGCAAGCCGACCGAGTTCCGGATGCGGGCGCGCAATCGCCCCGCCGGTGTGCAGGCGCGCGAGGCAGGGGCTGCGAGCGGGCGCTGATCGGAGGAGCTGATGTCCCGGCCCGCCGGGGGGGCTTCGGAGGAGACACAAAAAAGGGCGCCGCAATCGCGACGCCCTTTTTGTTGTTTCGTGAGACGTTGCCTCAGGCGGAGGCGTTCTCGCGGCTGGCGTTGAAGAACAGCGCCTGGCTGATCGCTGCGCGCACCGTGGCTTCCTGGAACGGCTTGGTGACGAGATAGGTCGGCTCGGGCCGGTCGCCGGTCAGCAGTCGCTCGGGATAGGCGGTGATGAAGATCACCGGCACGCTGCCGATGCTCAGGATATCGTCAACCGCGTCGAGGCCCGACGAGCCGTCGGCGAGCTGGATATCGGCCAGCACGAGACCCGGGGTTCGTTCTGCGACCACCTGCTGCGCCTGCGTGCGCGTGGCGGCGGTGCCGCAGATGTCGTGGCCGAGCCCGCGGACAAGGTCTTCCAGCTGCATCGAGATCAGCGGCTCGTCTTCGATGATGAGGACACTGGTGGCCGATTCGCGGTCGATTTCGGCAATCGCATCCTGGACCATCTTTTCGACGTCCTGCGGCGCGATCTCCATGATCTCCGCCGACTGCTCGATCGTGAAATCT
Organism: Citromicrobium bathyomarinum; assembly: GCF_021021475.1. Taxonomy (GTDB): domain Bacteria; phylum Pseudomonadota; class Alphaproteobacteria; order Sphingomonadales; family Sphingomonadaceae; genus Alteriqipengyuania; species Alteriqipengyuania bathyomarina. The sequence goes on from NZ_JAINWL010000002.1 coordinate 186,351, forward strand.
TCCAGCGTGGTCAGCAGCAGCGCCTGCCGGTTGAGCGGTGTAACGGTTTGCAGCCGATCGGCGCTGATCTGGTCGGGCAGGTCGGCATTGTCTGCCCCCCGGTCCGACACTTCGAGATAGGCGCTCGACCACACCTTGTTGAACGCCCGGTACAGCGGCACGCGGCCGCCTTCGAGCGAGGACTTGAGCTCGTCGTCGGCCAACGCCGCTTCGAGCGTGGCGCGCACGAAGGCGTCACCGGTCTGCTGCGATCCCGTCAGCGCGCGCGCGTAGCGACGCAGATAGGGGAGGTTTGCAGCGACATTTTCTCCAATGGACATGTAGTATCTTTCCCGTCTGAACCTCTCGCCAACGTCCGGCGTCGAGCCAGGTTCCAAGCCTGCGCAAGTTCGCTTGTAAAGCGCCCGCAACGTGGTTTCGATGACGTGATAGTGAAAGGGGTGAAAAAAATTTGCACGGCGAGGAACCGGCTTCGGGCCGGGGCATTCTCCCTATGTCACCGCCGAGACCCCCCTCCCGTCCAAGCGGCCGGTGATACGATCCCGAAGGCCTTCGTTCCGCACCATGCGGATCGAAGGCCTTTTTTTGTGCCTGAGGGTCGTGTGCGAAAGGCGCAGTCCGGGCGTGCCGGGCGGCGCCCGGAAGAACGCTCAGTCGCGCTTGAGGCGGGAGAGGAAAGAGGGGCGCTCGGGCTTGCCGACATGCGCCAGCAGGTCGTCGAAATCGTACGGCTTGCCCAGCACCGGGCCCAGATCCGCGACGTGGGCGGGTATTTCGTCGGGCGATCCGGTTGCGAAGATGACCTTGGGTGCATTGGGGCCGAGCGCCCGCAGCACTTCCGCAATCGCCCAGCCATCGCCGCGGTCGGCCAGATGGACGTCGAGGATTACGGTTTCCACGTCGCCATCGCGCAGTCGCTCGATCGCCTGCGATGTCGTTGCGGCGATCGCGATGTCGCGCGCGCCCGCCTCGATCAGCGCGTCTTCCACCGCGAGGGCAAGGACGGCATCGTCTTCGACAATCAGGACAGGCCCGTAATTGCGGGTCTTTCGGGGGCTGGCGCCGTCCGGCGGCATTCGTACGTATCCTTCGCGAGGGCCGGGGTCGGCAAGTGGGGATATGCAGCAAACGCCGCGGGTGTCCCTCGCGTTCCGGAGCGAATGCGCGCGCTTACAGATCCTTCTCGTAGATCACGTATTCGCGGTTGATGCTGCTGTCGATCGCGTCTGCGATGGCGACCATTCCCTGGTTGTCTTCGAGGATCCAGCCGACCTCGCCACGATCCGAATGAAACACGCTGCTCGCCGACTGCCTGATCTGGCTGATCATCATGAAAGCGAGCTGGCTGGCGAGGCGGGAGTTATGCAGCCGCTTGCGCACACCCATCAGCGGCACCCGCATCCCTGCGTGCATCGGTTTGCGCAGCCAGCGCAGGGTCGCAAGCCAGCCGAACGGGAACAGCTTGCCGCGCGTGCGCGCGAACAGATCGTTGACGTTGGGCAGCGTCATCATGAAGGCGACCGGTTCGCCGTCCAACTCAGCGATGCGGTTGATTTCCGGGTGGATCAGCGGGCGCAGCTTCTTGCCGGTATAGGCGACCTCCGCCTCGGTCAGCGGGACGAAGCCCCAGTTCTGCGACCATGCATCGTTGAGGATTTCGAGAACAATCTCGATCTCGCTCTCGTAATTGTCGAGGTCGATCGGGCGCACCCGAATCCGGTTGTTGCGCTCTCCGGACTTGACGATCCGCTGCACCAGCGGCGGAAATTCCCGAGCGACAGGCAGATCGTAAGTATAGAGGTGCTTGGCCGGCGCGTAGCCCGCGCCGGCGATGTAGCCAGCATAGCGTTCGGGATGGTGGCCCATCATGATCATCGGCGCGTGATCCTGCCCGCGCACCAGCAGGCCGGGCTCTTCCCAGATGGACATGGAGATCGGGCCCAGCACGCGGTTCATCCCCTGCGTCCGCAGCCAGTCTTCCGCCGCTGCGAGCAGCGCGCTGGCGACCGCTTCATCCTCCGCATCGAAATAGCCGAACATGCCGGTGCCAGGGCCCATGCCCTGCTCGGCGGGCGCCTCCAGCGCCAGCCGGTCGATATGCGCGCTGATCCGGCCAACGGGCTTGCCATGGCGATGGGCGAGAAACAGCTGCGCTTCGGCGTGGCCGAAGAACGGGTTTTTGCCCGGATTGATCAGTTCGAGCTGCTCGGCCCGCATTTGCGGAACCGAGTGCGGCAGCTGTGCGGCGAAGCGGCGGCCCAGGTCGACGAAGGCCGCACGCTCGCGGCTCTTCGTCGCGTCGAGCGGCGAGACGGTGATGTCGGTCATAAATCTCTGGGCATTTCAGCCGGCCGACCTGCTGGCGAGCGCAAGATGGGCCATGATGGTGTGGTGCTGGAAAACGCCGACGATCGGCTCACGCAAGGTCATGCGATCAAGATCGTGGCTGCGTATGCGGAACGGTAGATCGGCTTGGGCTTTCGCGGTGTGCGGTCCCGACACGGGCAAATTCCTGTCTTGCGTCCCCTTGGGTGTTTCTACGCTTTTGCGAGAAGGTTGCAACACCAACACAAACGGCCCGAACCCCGCGTTTAGCACGACAGAAGGCCGTTGGGGGCAACCCTCTGAATGCGCGGTGCATTTAGGGATTGTTGCAAACCAGTCAACCAAGCACGCAGGTCATTGCGATGCGCGCTTCGGCCGGCATGCCCCGCTCCGCCTCGGTTGCGAGCTCGTCTGCGAGACGCGGGTTGTGCGCTGCGGCGATGTCGACGAAGCCCATCCGGCGATAGAACGGCGCGTTCCATGGGACGTCGGCGAATGTCGTAAGCGTGATCGCGGTGAAGCCCGAATTGCGCGCGTCGATCATGCATCCGCGCAGCAGCGCGGACCCGATCCCGCGCCCTTGCCAATCGGGGTGCACACTGAATTCGTATGCATGCAACTCGCGCCCGAAGGGTTCGGTCGCCAGAAAGCCAACAATCTGCTCGCTGGTCTGCGCCACAAGGCAATGGCCGCGCGCGATATAGCGCTCCAGCCGATCGACCGGCACGGGTGCCTGCCCGGCGACCCACGCCAGCCCATCGAAGCGTTCGAACATCCTGCCCGCCGCGCGCTCGATCGCGGGCATCGCTGCCGCATCGTCGCGCTGCGCGAGGCGGATGTGCCAGTCGTCGGTCTTTGCGCCGCTCACTCTTCGGTGCGAACGAGCACGGTCTCGCCGATCATCAGGAACAGCAGGAAGGGTGCCCATGCGGCGAGGAAGGGCGGATAGCCCCCGAAATCGCCCATTGCGAGCGCGGCGTTGTCGATCACGAAATAAGCAAAGCCGAGCGCCATGCCGATCAGCGCGCGCATGAACAGCTGGCCCGAACGGGCAAGGCCGAAGCCTGCGACCGCGCCCAGAATGGGCATCAGCACCGCGGCGAGGGGGCCGGAAATCTTGTGCCAGTAATTCGCTTCCAGCTCTTCCGTGTCGCGGCCGGCCTGCCGATAGGCCTCGATAGAGCTGCCCAGCTGCCAGAACGGCTGTGTGGTGGGGTCGATCTCCTGCAGCTCGATCGTGGCAGGGGTGATGCCGGGGGCAACGGTCAGCTGGCTCGGCTGCGCCAGGCTCGCCGTGCCGACGGTGAATACGCTCGGGTTCTGCATCGCCCAGCCGTCGGGCCCGTGAACCGCCATCGGGGCATCGACCTTCTGGGTAATCTCGGCCGTCGGACTGCGCCTGTAATAGGTCACATCGCGCAGGGTCGGGGCGGGGCCGCCACCTGAATAGCTGCGCGCGGTCAGGATGTTCTGCCCGTCCTCGAGATAGATGCTGCCCTTGCTTTTGGGCTTGTCGGGCAGCGCGCCGAATTCGGTCGCCTCCCAAGCGGTCAGCTGTGCGGTCGCGCGGGTCACCACGCGTTCGTTGAAGGCGAAGCTGATCCCCGCCACCAGCAGTGCGGTGACGATCAGCGGGGCGAGCACCTGATGCGCAGACAGGCCCGCCGCCTTCATCGCGATCACTTCGCTGTTCTGGTTGAGCGTGACTAGCGTGATGATCGTCGCCAGCAGCACCGAATAGGGCAGAAACCGCTGGATAAGCATCGGTACGCGCAGCGAGGCATAGAGCCACAGATCCGCCTCGGTATTGCCCGGGACCTCCAGGATCTGGCCGCTGTTCGACAGCAGGTCGAGCATCATCAGCACCAGCACCAGCATCACCAGCACCGCGAAGATGCGCAGTGAGAACATCTTGGCAAGGTACAGCGTCAGCGTGCGCGACGGGAAGAAGTCGAACGTCATATCCTGGCCGCTCAGCTCGCCTGTTCGACGCGGAAGGCGTCGGCCCGGCGCTTGGGACGCAGCAGCTTGCCGATCCGCTTGACGATCTTGGCGAAGGCGCTTTCCAGCGCGCCGATTGGCTGGCCGCCGGGGACATGGGCGATCTGCCAGTACCACCACAGGATCAGCCCGGCGAAGATCGCGAACGGGCCCCACAGGCCCAGCGTCGGATCGACCCGGCCAAGCGCGGCGAAATCCTGCATGTACTGATTGACCTTGTGATAGGCGACCACGAGGATCACCGCGACGAACACACCCAGCGCGCTGGTCGACCGCTTCGGCGGAATCGCCAGCGCCACCGCCAGTAGCGGCATGAACAGCATCATCGCCAGCTCCACCATCCGGTAGTTGAAGCTTGCCTGGCTGCCTAGGCGCTGGGCCTCGGTGGTCGTATCGCTCCACCCCATGCGGAGCAGTTCGGGCAGGATATACTCGCGCTCCGCCTCGCCCCGGGCGCGGAACTGCTCGATCGCGGGCAGGTCGATCGGCAGGTCGTGTTCGGTAAAGCTGAGCACGCGCGGGGTCTCGCCCGGCGGGTCCTGCACGATCGTGCCGTCGGACAGGCGCAGGATGATCGTGTCGGGATTGTCGCTGGTCGACAGGAACCTGCCCTCGCGCGCGCTGATCGAGAGGGTCTGTCCGTCCTCGGCGTTGATCCGCGCGAAAATGCCCTTGAGCTTGCGGCCGGAATCCTCGCTCTCTTCGATCCGCAAAGCCATACGGTCGGCCAAAGTGGTGAACTCGCCGACCTTGATCGACGCGCCCAGCGCGCCTGAGCGCAGATCGAACTGCAACTCCTCGTAGTAATATTTGGAGACGGGCTGGACGTAGAACACGATCGCCGCGTTGACCGCCATCAGCGCCAGCGTGATCGCGAAGGGCACCCTCAGCAGGCGCCCGTAGCCAAGGCCGACTGCGCGCATCACGTCCAGTTCGCTCGACAGGGCAAGCTGGCGGAACGCGAACAGGGTGCCCAGCAGCAGGCCGAGCGGGATCGCCAGCACAGCATAATCGGGCAGCAGCGTGCCGAGCATCTGGAACACCACGCCGACCGGCCCCCCCTCGGTCGACACGAACCGGAACAGCTTGAGCATCTGTTCCAGCATCAACAGCGTCGCGGCGAGCGCGAACACGCCGATCATCGGGACGATGGTCAGGCGAAAGATGTATCTGTCGAGACGCGAAGAGAAGGGCAAGCGTGGTCCCGCGGCTAAATGGACGGTCGTGGTCGCGATGCCCTAGCGGCAATGCGCGCAAACGTCATGTGGCTTGTCGCACGTCGCCCGGTTCAGGCCTTTTCAAGCGTGCACTGGAGCGGGTGTTGATTCTGCCGGGCGAAATCCATCACCTGGTTCACCTTGGTTTCGGCGACCTCGTAAGGGAAGATTCCGCACACCCCCACGCCGCGCTGGTGGACCTGCAGCATCACCCGCGTCGCCTCTTCCATATCCATCCTGAAGAACCGCTTGAGCACGATGACCACGAATTCCATCGGTGTGTAATCGTCGTTGAGCATCAGCACCTTGTACTGGCTCGGCTTCTTGGGCTTGGCGCGGGTCTTGGTCGCGACCCCGACATTGGGGTCGGCCGGGCGACCATCCTCGCCTTCGTCGTCGTTTCCTGCTGCGGTCGGTGCGCGCGAAGGAAGGGGCGCAGCATCGCGCGGGCGAAGGCTGGCGTCGGGCGCGCGGGGTGTGGCGGGATCGTGCATGGCCAAACAATATCGTAACGCCGGGCAGATCTGCAAGGGACCGGCGGTGGCGAGGGGGGAATGCAAAAGGGGCCGGGCGACATCTGCGCCCGACCCCTCGTGACTTGGTCCGTTACCGGACTGGCGGATCGTTGCCGAAGCCCGGCCCGCTATGATCGCAAGCTCAGGCGGCGAGCTTGCTCATCTTGTCGACCGCTTCGCTGACGCGGCTGGTCAGCGGCGCGAAGGCGTCGTTGGTCAGCTTGATCCAAGCTTCGGTGTTCTTCGAACCGGTGGCGACTGCGTGGTCGAACGAGCGGCGCATGATGTCGCCCTGCAGCTTGACCAGTTCGGTCGGCGACTTGGCGGCGGCCATCAGGCGCGCATCTTCGCTCATCTGGTCGGCAGCCTTGCGGGTTTCTTCCACGGCACCGCGAGTCAGGTCCTGCATGCCGGTGAAGAGGATCTTGCCCGCTTCGGCCATCGCTTCGGCATTGGCGCGCTGGAAGGTGACCATTTCGCCGGTCATTTCGGTACCCTTTTCATACATGCCCGCGAGGCGGGTCTGCATTTCGGCGGCCATGTCGTTCGCAAAATTGGGGGCGAAATTGGGGGTCTTGGTTTCAGTCTTGGTAGCCATGGTGGTGTCCTTCGTCTTGGGGGAGGCAGCGGTCTTGGGGGCCGCCTTCGATTTGGTGGGGGTGGCCTGCTTGCGCTTGGCGGGGCCGGCCTTCTTCTTCGCGACGGGAGCCTTCACGGCAGGCTTCGCCGGCGCGGTCTTCTTGGCCGGCGCCGCTGTCTTGGCGGTCGCAGGCTTGGTGGTTGCCTTTTTCGCAGGTTCCTTCGCCGTCACGGTCGGGGCAGGCGCCTCAGGCGCCTTAGCCGATTCGGTCACGGGCTTGCGCTCGCTGTCGGACTTCGCGGCAACGGCGGACTCGTAAGCCTTCTGCGCCGCGGCGTCGCCCTTATCGGTGGTCTGGTCAGCCATGTGAACGGAAACCTCTTACTACTTGCTGCATTGCACAAATAGCGATTGTGCAGTGCGACTTCAAGCAGTTTTTGTGCAGTGCACAAATCGCGGTTTACCGAGGGGAAATGGGCCCTCTACCGGGTTTTTACGTAGCGCCCCGGGGCCGATTCGATGACCTTGTCGGTCTTGCCGCTGCCCGGCTTGCGCTTGCCCCGCGCGGCGATTTCCTTGTCGTCATGGCTGCGGATCCACTCGATCCAGTCGGGCCACCAGCTGCCCGGATGCTCCGTCGCACCCTTGCGAAACTCGTCCAGACTCCCGACGCTCTCGTCCTCGTTGATCCAGTACTGGTACTTGCCCGCCGCGGGTGGATTGACGACCCCGGCGATGTGGCCCGATCCTGCCAGCACGAAGCGGGTGGGGCCGGTGAAGTGCTCGGTCAGCTTCCAGACGCTGGTCACGGGCGCGATATGGTCGTCCTTGCCTGCCTGGATATAGGTCGGCACTTCGACCTTGGTCAGGTCGATCGCCTCGCCCAGCGCCTCCAGCCTGCCCGGCTCCACCAGCAGGTTGTCGCGGTAGAGATCCTGCAGATAATTGCGGTGCCACTTGGCGGGCAGGTTGGTGACGTCGCCGTTCCAGTGGAGCAGATCGAACGCGGTGTGATCCTCGCCCAGCAGGTAATTGCGCACGACATAGTTCCAGATCAGGTCGTTGCCGCGCAGCAGGTTGAAGGTCGCCGCCATGTAGCGCCCGTCGAGATAGCCGTCGCGCTCCAGCCCCTTGATCGTGGTCAGCTGCTGGTCGTCGATGAAGTGGAGCAGATCGCCCGCATCGTCGAAATCGACCTGCGCGGTGAAGAAGGTCGCGCTCTTGACCTTGTCGGCCTCACCCTTCGCTTCCATCACCGCGAGCGTCGCGGCCAGCGTGGTCCCCGCTACGCAATAGCCGATCGTGTGGACGGCGGGCTGCCGCAGGCGCTTGCGGACATGGTCGATCGCCTCGATCTGGGCGGCGATATAGTCGTCCCACACCACGTCCTTCATCGATGCGTCGGCCGATTTCCAGCTGACCATGAACACGGTCAGCCCCTGGTCGACCGCCCATCTCACGAAGCTCTTCTTCTCATTGAGATCGAGGATGTAGAACCGGTTGATCCACGGCGGAAAAATCACCAGCGGAACCGACAGCACCTTCTCCGTGCTCGGGTCGTACTGGATCAGCTGGAACAGCTCGGTCTCGTAAATCACCTTGCCCGGCGTGGTCGCGATATTCTCGCCCACCACGAAAGCTTGCGGGTCGGAATGGGTCAGCTGGCCCTTCTGCAGATCCTGCAGCAGGTTCTGCATGCCCTTGACCAGGCTGTCGCCGCGGGTCTCCAAGATCCGGTCGAGCACGATCGGATTGGTCGCGGGGAAGTTCGCTGGGCTGAGCGCTTCGGCCATCGCCTGGGTCGCGAATTTGAGCTGTTCGCGCTTGGCCGGATCGATGTTGTCCATCTGCTCGACCATCGCCTCCACCCGCTCGCTCAGCAGCAGATAGGTCTGGTGAATCAGCGCATAGACCGGCTGTTCGCGCCACCGCGGATCGGCGAAGCGCCGATCTTCGCGGGGCAGGCTCGGGCTGGCCGCCCCGGCCTCGCCGTCCGGATCGCCTTGCGGGAGCATCAGCGCCTGCCACAGCTGCGCGCTTTCCGCCCACCAGCGCTGCTGTTCGGCAGGGTCCGCAAAGGGCAGCTGCTGGGTCCAGCTTTCGAACATCGCGAACCACTTGGCGGGCCACTGGGTGGGATCACCCGCCATCATATCGCTGGTCGTCTCGATCGCGTGGGTCTGGCAGAATTCCAGCCACATGGTCTGCAGACGGGTCGCATTCTCCGCCCATTTCTGAAGATCGGCGAGCGCGGGCGGCGTGTCATCCGCATGGCTACCCGCATCGCTCTGGCCCGGGGTAGCGAGCGGCGCGAGCATCATCTGCGTCCAGCGCGCCTGCGCCTCCAGCATCGCGGAGAACATGTTCCCCTCGGCTGGATCGGATGAATCCTTGGCCATCGCATCGGTCCTTCTGGTCAATTTCCCGCCAACCGCATGCTTGGGCGTGCAAAGAAATTTCTGGGCGTCCTCTCTCAAGCTTCAATTGCACAGAAGCGCGCGGCGTTCCAGAAAGGACGAAACGAACCGAGCGAGCGGGAGCACAGCTTGAGCGACGAGCAATTCTACCGGATGCGGCGCCTGCCGCCCTACGTGATCGCCGAGGTCAACGCGATGCGCCACGCGGCGCGCGCGGCTGGCCGCGACATCATCGACCTGGGCATGGGCAATCCCGATCACCCCCCGCCGCAGCATGTGATCGACAAGCTGTGCGAGGTCGCGGGCAAGGCATCCGCGCACGGCTACAGCCAGTCGCGCGGCATTCCCGGGCTGCGCAAGGCGCAGGCGAATTACTACGCGCGGCGATTCGGGGTCGAACTCGACCCCGAGCGCGAGGTGGTGGTGACGATGGGCTCCAAGGAAGGCCTCTCGTCGATGGCGACCGCGATCGTCGCGCCGGGCGACGTGGTGCTGGCGCCGAGCCCGTCCTACCCGATCCACACCTATGGCTTCATCATAGCGGGCGCGACGATCCGCTCTGTGCCGACCACGCCGAACGAGGAATATTGGGACGCTCTGGATCAGGCGATGGCCTACACCTCGCCCCGGCCCAGCGTGCTGGTGGTCAATTACCCCAGTAACCCGACCGCCGAGACGGTCGACCTCGCTTTCTACGAGCGGCTGGTCGCCTGGGCGCGGGAGAATGAGGTTTGGGTCCTGTCCGACCTCGCCTATTCCGAGCTCTATTACGACGGCAAGCCGACCCGCTCGATCCTCGAAGTGCCCGGCGCGAAGGACGTCGCGGTCGAGTTCACTTCGATGTCGAAGACCTATTCGATGGCCGGGTGGCGGATGGGCTTCGCGGTCGGCAACCCGACGCTGATCGCCGCGCTGACGCGGGTGAAATCCTATCTCGACTACGGTGCGTTCACGCCCATTCAGGCAGCAGCCTGCGCGGCGCTCAACGGGCCGCAGGACATCGTCGAGGAAAACCGCCTGCGCTATCAGCGGCGGCGCGACGTGATGGTCGAGAGCTTCACCCGCGCCGGGTGGGAGATACCCTCTCCGCCCGCGAGTATGTTCGCGTGGGCTCCGCTGCCGCCGGGCTTCGAGCACATGGGCAGTCTCGACTTCTCCAAGCAGCTCCTGGAACAGGCCGGCGTCGCGGTTGCAGCAGGCATCGGCTACGGCGAGGAGGGCGAGGGTTACGTCCGTATCGCGATGGTCGAGAACGAGCAGCGCATCCGGCAGGCCGCGCGCAATATCAAGCGCTTCCTCCAGCGATCGAACGCCTAGGGACCGCCGCCCAAGCCTGAACCGGTATACATCCGGTCCGGAGTGTTCCTGTTTTCCAATAAGGTAAACTACGTGCCACGGTGCATGTCCTTGTGGAGGCAGCGGGCGGCGGGGGCGCGTGCACGCAGCGCAGCAGTTCATTGCGAGGTGGATGGAAGCGGGTCCGTTGCGGCTGGACCTGTTCCATCGCGATGCGCACGTGCGCGACCGTTGGCTCGCGCTGCACCCCCGCGAGTTCGCGCTGCTCTGGCGGTTGGCGGAGACACCGGACGCCACGGTCAGCCAGCGCGCGCTGCTGCAGGACGTCTGGCGGCTCCCTTTCGAGCCGGGCACCAATCGCGTCGCGGTGCATGTCGCGCGGCTGCGGCGCAAGCTTGAGACCGTCGGCCTTGCGGCGATGATCGCCACCGATGGGGCGGGATACAGGCTGGACAGCGCCGCGCCCTTGCGCAACGAATCATCCGAACGGTTTCAAACGAACGAACAACGGGAGAGCGCAGGCATGGCATCGCAGGTCGAGGAACAGCGGGTCACGGTGGAGATCGGCGAGGATGGCGTGGCGCATGTCCGCCTCAACCGGCCGGACAAGATGAACGCGCTCGACCCTGCTATGTTCGAGGCGATCATTGCCGCGGGCGAATCGCTGATGGAGCGCAAGGATGTGCGCGTGGTGGTGCTGTCTGGCGAGGGACGCAGCTTTTGCGCCGGGCTCGACACTTCCAGCTTCGCGCGAACGCCCGACGCTAACGAGCCCAAGCTGACCGACCGCACGCATGGCGATTCGAACAAGTTCCAGCAGGTCGCGACCGTGTGGCGTAAACTGCCCATGCCGGTAATCGCAGCGGTGCACGGGGTATGCTTCGGTGGCGGGATGCAGATCGCGAGCGGGGCCGATATCCGCGTGGTCGCGCCCGATGCGCGGATGGCGATCATGGAAATGAAGTGGGGGCTGGTCCCCGACATGGGCGGATACCAGCTGTGGCGCGGGCTGGTGCGCGACGATGTGCTGCGCGAGCTGGTCTATACCAACCGCGAATTCTCCGGCGAGGAAGCGCAGGTCCTCGGCCTCGCGACGCATGTCACCGACGATCCGCTGGCCAAGGCGAAGGAGATTGCCGCAACCATCGCCCAGCGCAACCCGGACGCAGTGCGCGCGGCCAAGCGGCTCCACAATCGGATGCACGACGAGACGGGCGAGGACATGCTGATGGCCGAAAGCGTCGAGCAGGCGGGCGTGATCCGTCAGCCCAATCAGATCGAGGCGGTGATGGCCGGCATGGCCAAGCGCGCGCCCAATTTCACGGACGCCGCCTGAGCCACCCACCTCCACCAAAACTCGGCTCCCTCCCCAAGGGGAGGGGCGTAAATCCCTTGGGTTACGTGGGTGACACGTGTCACCCGAGTGTCACCCTGAGAATTCGTCGTTATCTCAGCGACTTGGTGCGCGTTGGGTGACGCATTGCGGATTTTTGCTCCGCGCGAGCCTGGCGGGCGGCGTTTGCAAACGGGGAGGACGACGATGGGAAAGAGCCGTCGCCACGATAGCCTGTGCGCTCGAAGTAGGAAAATGTCCGTCGCCGGGATGCGTAACCTGCTCCTCCCGCTCCCCACCGGGAGGCGAGTTCGCTAGCCGAACACCGCGGCCGCCTGCTGGCTGATCATCACCAGTCGCCCGTCGGCGTCCCACAGGCGCAGCCGCTCGCTCGAATAGCCGTGGTCGGCGTGGTCGCTCGCGGCTTCCGCGATCCACCAGCCGTCGCGCGTCTGCGCCAGCGGATCGAGCAGGTTGATCGCCCAGTTCATCGAGCTGACCGGGCCGGGGCGCTGCATCGCGCGCATTGCGCCCGGCGGCATGGTGTCGCCGATCAGGATCAGGTGGCTGGTCGGATCGAGGTCGTCTCCACCTTTCAGGCGCAGCCAGCGGCGGACCACCGGCCCGCCCTCGCCGCCCGAGGGGGCTGCGCGGCGCAGTTCGTAATTGTTCTGGATGAAGGCCGGGCCCTGGCCCTCCATCAGCCGTTCGGCCTCGTCGATCGGGATCGGAGCGGGGGCGATCGGCTCGGCGGGGTGGACGGCGTTCGCTTCGCGCGAAGCACCGAACAGCCAGAACGATGTCAGCGCGGGGCTGCCCTCCACCAGCAGATCGACCCGCACCTGCGTGACGTTGCGCCCCTGCCGGATGATGCTCGCATGCGGGGTCACCTCGGCGCCCACAGGCGCGACGAACGCAACCTGGGCGGAGCGCAGCGGGGGCAGATCGGGGAAGGCGCGGATCGCAGCGGTGTACGCAATCAGCGCGCTCGCCCCGCCATAAAGCGTGCGCCCCTGCATCCACTCGTGGGCGGGAAGGGTTACGGTCTCGCCGTTGCCGGCGATCGGTTCAAGCATGGCAGCGATCGTCATGGCGGCTTCCTTATACAAGGGGGCGGCGATGTGAAGACACCCGGCTGCGGCCATCGAAAGGGCGGGCGCGACATTAGAGACCGAAAGGCGATTGAACTGCTGCGATCATCCCGCTAGATGGCGCGCTTCGCGCCAAGCCCGTGAGCAGCGGGGCCCGATGGCGGAGTGGTTACGCAGAGGACTGCAAATCCTTGCACGCCGGTTCGATTCCGGCTCGGGCCTCCACGCGACACGAGGGTAGGACAAGGCCGCATTGGCCGACTTGAGGTGCGCCCATGACCAGTGCCGATTCCTCCGTCGCCGCCAGCCTTGCGCAGGCTCGCAGGATCGTCGTCAAGGTCGGCTCCTCGCTCATGATCGATCCCGAAAGCCGCACCGCGCGGACAGCCTGGCTGGCGACGCTGGCGCAGGATATCGCCGCGCTGCGGGCGGGCGGGGCGCAGGTGATCGTGGTCAGCTCGGGCGCGGTGGCGCTCGGCTGGAAGCGGCTGGGGATCGAGCGTTCGCCGCAGCTCGACCGACGGCAGGCTGCCGCTGCAGTCGGCCAAGGCCTGCTGATGAATGCGTGGAGCGCCGCCTTCGCGACGCAAGGGATCACGGTCGGGCAGCTCCTGCTCACCTATGACGACAGCGAATCGCCTCAGCGCTCCGCCAATGCGCGGGCCACGCTGGGCGTGCTGCTGGATGCAGGCGCGGTGCCGGTGGTCAACGAGAACGACAGTGTCGCCACTGAAGAACTGAAGCTGGGCGATAATGACCGGCTCTCCGCCCGGGTGGCGGAGCTGGCCGATGCGGACCTGCTGCTGCTGTCCGACGTGGACGGGCTTTACGACCGCGATCCCGCAGATCCCGTCGCGCGCCACATCGCCTATGTCCCTCGCATCGACGAGGGGATTGCCGCGATGGCCGGCGGAACGCGTCATGAAGGTGTCGGTACGGGCGGCATGGCGACCAAGATTGCCGCCGCCCGCCACGCGACCGGGCAGGGCCGGGCGACGATCATCGCGAGCGGCCGAAGCGACCATCCGGTCAGCGGGCTTCGAGAGGGCGCGCGGGCGACTTTGTTCGATCCGGCAAAGTCCTGATTCCAAACAGAAAAACTACATCAAAAAAGGCGCTCGGATCGAAACGATCCGAAAAATCCCCTCGTTCGGCAACATTTTTGCTTGCCATTAAGCTTTGATGTTATAAACCGCTCGCCACCGCAGCAATCGTGCTGCGCATGCGAGGAACGACGAATGAAGGCCGTGGCCGCCATCCGTACTGCCGACGAGACTGTGCTGTTTGCGCAGGGTCTTGCGCTGCTCCTCGTTATTTTCCTTGTACTTCTTATTCAGCGGGGGGGAGTGCCCATCGGCTAGGCTTAGCCAGACGGACCTCTCGAACCCCGCTCTCCGAACAGGAAAGCGGGGTTTTTTATTGGGTCCGTCAAGGGATCAACGTGATGACTGAGACTTCTTCCAAACGTTCCGACGCGATCACCAAGGGTGCGGCCAAGGCGCCTGCACGCGCCATGCTGCGTGGTGCGGGCTACTCCGACGAACAGATGGCCCAGCCCATGGTCGCGGTCGTCAACACCTGGTCGACGGTGACGCCGTGCAACATGCACCTGGCCGATCTGGCCGAGCCGATCCGGCAGGGCCTGCGCGAAAACGGAGCCACCCCGGTCGATTTCAACACCATCGTCGTGTCCGACGGGATCACCATGGGCGGCGAGGGCATGCGCGCCTCGCTGATCAGCCGCGAGATCATTGCCGACTCGATCGAACTGGCGGTGAAGGGCCATTCGCTGGACGCGGCGATCATTCTGGTCGGCTGCGACAAGACCATCCCCGCCGCCGCGATGGCGCTGGCCCGGCTCGATATTCCGGGGCTGGTTTTCTACGGCGGGACTATCATGCCCGGCCAGCTGGATGGTCGCGATCTGTCGATCCAGGATGTCTTCGAAGCTGTCGGCGCGCATGCCAAAGGCGACATGAGCGATGCCGAGCTGGACAAGGTCGAGCGTGCGGCATGCCCTGGTGCGGGCGCGTGCGGCGGTCAGTTCACCGCCAACACCATGGCGATGGCGCTGGCGATGATGGGCATTTCGCCGATGGGTTCGGGCGATCCGCCCGCGACCGACTCCGCCAAGCGGGTCGAGGCGGCGCGCTGCGGTCGGCTGGCGGCCAAGCTGGCGCACGAAGGCACCTCTGCACGCACGTTTCTGAGCCCCGCATCGATCCGCAACGCGGCGACGGCTGTGGTGGCGAGCGGCGGCTCGACCAACGCCGTGCTGCACCTGCCCGCGATCGCGGCGGAGGCGGGCTTTGCCTTCCCGATCGAAACCTTCGACGAATTGTCGCGCAGCGTGCCGGTGATCACCGACCTGAAGCCGGGCGGGCGCTTCCTGGCGCGCGATCTCTACGCGGCGGGCGGCGTCCCGCTGTTCGGCAAGCGGCTGGCGGACGCCGGGATGCTGGAAGACACGCCCACGGTGACGGGCGACAGCCTGTTTGCCGAACTGGCCCGCGCCGAGGAAACGCCGGGGCAGCAGGTGGTCAAATCGCCTGCCGACCCGGTCAAGGCGACCGGTGGCCTCAGCATCCTCTACGGCGACATCGCCCCCGAAGGCGCGGTGCTGAAGACCGCCGGCTACGGCGCGGCCTCGTTCGAAGGCCCGGCCAAGGTGTTCGAGGGCGAGGAAGCCTGCTTCGCGGCGGTCAACGCCAACCAGATCCAGGCGGGCGATGTCGTCATCATCCGCTACGAAGGCCCCTCCGGCGGGCCC
This sequence comes from Citromicrobium bathyomarinum, assembly GCF_021021475.1. Classification (GTDB taxonomy): domain Bacteria; phylum Pseudomonadota; class Alphaproteobacteria; order Sphingomonadales; family Sphingomonadaceae; genus Alteriqipengyuania; species Alteriqipengyuania bathyomarina. The sequence goes on from NZ_JAINWL010000002.1 coordinate 201,896, forward strand.
GGCATGCGCGAGATGCTGGCGGTGACCGCCGCGCTCGCCGGGCAGGGTCTCGCGGGCAAGGTCGCGCTGATTACCGACGGGCGCTTTTCCGGTGCGAGCCACGGCTTCGTGATCGGCCACTGCTCTCCCGAAGCGGCCAAGGGCGGCCCGATCGCCCTGGTCGAGGAAGGCGACATCATCCGCATCGACGCGGAAACCCGCCGGATCGACGCCGATATCGACTGGGATGCCCGCCGCGCGGCGCACACTCCCAGACCGCCAAACTCCATGGGCGGGGTGTTCGACAAATACGCCCGCCTCGTTTCGTCCGCCGCCTACGGCGCAACAACCATTCCACCTGTTACCGAGTGAAGGACTGATACCATGCCCAAGACGATCAAGGTCTACACCGACGAAGATGCAAATCCCGAACTGGTGCGCGGCAAGCCCGTCGCCATCATCGGCTATGGCAGCCAGGGTCGCGCCCACGCGATGAACCTGAAGGACAGCGGCTGCGAAGTCACCGTCGGCCTGCGCGACGGTTCGCCCACCGCCGCGAAAGCTCGCGCCGACGGCCTGACCGTGATGCCCGTTGCCGAAGCGGCCAAGGCCGCATCGCTGGTCGCGCTGCTGACCCCGGACATGAGCCACGAGACGATCTTCGCCTCCGAAATCGCCCCCAATCTGGAGCCGGGCGACGCAGTGCTGGTCGCGCACGGTTTCACCGTGCTGTACGAACGCATCCAGCCTGCCGCCGGTATCGACGTGATCTTGGTCGCGCCCAAGGGGCCGGGCGATCTGGTCCGCCGCGAATATGAGCGCGGCGCGGGCGTGCCCTGCCTGTTCGCGGTGCGCCAGGATGCGACCGGCGAAGCGCGCGAGCGGGCGCTGGCCTATGCCAGCCTGATCGGCGGAACCACCGCCGGTGCGATCGAGACCAGCTTCCGCGAGGAAACCGAGACCGATCTGTTCGGCGAACAGGCTGTTCTGTGCGGCGGCGCGACCGAGCTGGTCGCTGCCGGGTTCGAGACGCTGGTTAACGCCGGCTACCAGCCCGAGATCGCCTATTACGAGTGTCTCCACGAACTCAAGCTGATCGTCGACCTGCTGTACGAAGGCGGGTTCGAGAAGATGCACGAATTCGTCTCCGAAACCGCGATTTACGGCGATCTCGTCTCAGGTCCGCGTGTCATTAACGACGAAACGCGCGCGCGGATGAAGGACGTGCTGACCGACATTCAGGACGGCACCTTCGCGCGCAACTGGATCGCCGAAAACGAGGCCGGAAAGAAGAAGTACGACGAGATGCAGGCGGCCGATCTGTCGCACCAGATCGAAGCCACCGGCAAGGAACTGCGCGGCCTGATGTCGTGGTTGCAGTCCGACGAGAAGAAGAAGGAGCAAAAGGCCGCGTAAGCGCGCCTTTGCCCAAGAGAAAGCCATGAACACCATGACCCAGCCCATGCACAGTCCGCAAAGCCAGCCTGCCACCCGCACGGGTGCGCAGCTGGTAGTCGATACGCTGGCCGCGCTCGGCGTCGATTGCGTGTTCGGCTATCCCGGCGGCGCGATCATGCCTGTGTATGACGCGCTGCCGCAGGGCACCACGCGGCACATCCTGGTCCGGCACGAACAGGCCGCCGCCTTCGCTGCCGATGCTTATGGCCGGATCACCGGGCGCGCTGGCGTGTGCCTGGCGACCTCCGGCCCGGGCGCAACCAACCTGATCACGGGAATCGCCAATGCCTATCTGGACTCGGTCCCGATGGTGGCGATCACCGGGCAGGTGCCCCAGACGCTGATGGGCACCGACGCGTTTCAGGAAACCGACATCTTCGGCATGACCATGCCGATCGTGAAGCATTCGATCATCGTCCGCCGGCCCGAGGATATCCCCTCGGCCATGGCGGAAGCCTTCGCCATTGCAGAAGGGGGGCGCCCCGGCCCGGTGCTGGTCGACCTGCCCAAGGACGTGCAGCAGGCGGTGTGCGAACCCGGCGCGCTGCGGCGGCCCGAAGCCAATATCCTGCCCGCACCCACATCCGAATCGATTGCCGAGGCAGAACGCCTGATCGCCCGCGCGAAGAAGCCGCTGTTCTATCTGGGCGGCGGCGTCGCGCGCGCCAATGCCAGCGAGATGGTCCGCCGGATCGTGGAGGAAAGCGGCATCCCCGCAGTCGCCACGCTGCAGGGCCTGGGCGTGCTGCCGCCGGAACACCCGGCGATGCTGGGCATGCTGGGGATGCACGGCCACCGGCCTGCGAACATGGCGGTGCAGGAATGCGACCTTCTGATCGTGCTGGGTGCGCGGTTCGATGACCGGGCGACCGGCAAGCTGGCCGAATTCGCGCCGCATGCCTCGGTCGTCCACATCGATGTCGATGCCGCCGAACTGGGCAAGCTGCGCTTCGCCCATGCGGCGGTGTGCGGCAATCTGAAGGCGAGCCTCGCCACGATCGACTTCGAGAAGGGCGAGATCGACGCGTGGACCCGCTCCACCGCCGAGACCCGCGAAAAGCATGCCCCGCGCTACGACGCGCCGGGCAACGGGATCTATGCGCCCGCGATGCTCAAGACCCTGTCGGAGCGGGTCGGCGACGATTTCGTGGTCGCCTGCGATGTCGGCCAGCACCAGATGTGGGTCGCCCAGCACTGCCGCTTCTCGCGTCCGCAGGCGCACCTGACCAGCGGCGGACTGGGGGCGATGGGCTTCGGCCTGCCCGCAGCGATCGGCGCCAAGCTGGCCGAACCCGACAGCCACGTCTTCGCGGTGTGCGGCGACGGGGGCTTCCAGATGAACATCCAGGAACTGGCGACCTTGCGCCGGTACCAGATCCCGGTGAAGATCCTGCTGCTCGACAATGCGATGCTGGGCTTGGTGCGCCAGTGGCAGGAGCTGTTCTTCGACGGGAATTATTCCGAGGTCGACCTGTCCGACAATCCCGACTTCGTCGAAGTCGCCAACGCCTTCGGCATCGAAGCCTTCGGAATCGAGCGCCGCGAGGAAGTGGACGGGGCGATCGACCGCCTGATCAACGCCCGCGGCCCGATCCTCGCCCATGTCCGGATCGACCCGGAAGAAAATGTCTGGCCGCTGGTGCCGCCGGGCAAATCGAATGCAGAAATGATGGAGAAGCGCCATGACGCGTAACACCCCGAGCCTTGAGCATATCCGCATCGAATTCGCGTGCGAGGAAGGCGCGCTTCGCCGGACGCTCGGCGTGATCGAGGCGCGCGGTTTTTCCGTCCGCTCCATGCAGATGGGCAGCGACGGGGACCGCGCGGTGATGACCCTCGCGCTCGCGCCGATGGACCCGTCCCGCAGGATCGACACGCTGCTGCGCCAGCTGGACCGGGTTTACGCGGTCGAAAACGCCATTCACCTGAGCAATGACACGCGCGTAGCGGAGGTCGTCCATGTCGCAAACGGATGAGGCGCAGCCGCGCCAGATCGCAATTTTCGATACGTCGCTGCGCGATGGCGAGCAGGCGCCCGGCTTCTCGATGAACACCACGCAGAAGCTGAAGCTGGCGCATGCGCTGCGCAAGCTGAAGGTGGATGTGATGGAGGTCGGCTTCGCCGCCGCCTCGCCCGGCGATGCCGAGGCGATCCACGCGATCGCCAGCGAGATCGGCTACCTGCCCGATGCGCCCATGCTGTGTTCGCTCTCGCGCGCAATGGAAGGTGACATCATCGCCGCCGAACGCGCGCTGGGCCCGGCCAAGCGCAGCCGCCTGCACCTGTTCTTCGGCACCAGCGACCTGCACCTGGCGGCCAAGCACAAGATGGAAAAGCCCGAAGCGCTCGCCACGATCGAGCGCGCGCTGAAGATGGCCAAGGGCCGCTTTACCGAAATCGAGTTCTCCGCCGAAGACGCGCTGCGCACCGATCCCGCGTTCCTGAAGGAAGCGCTGGAATGCGCCGCCGCCGCAGGGGCCGACGTGCTCAACGTGCCCGACACGGTGGGCTATACCTCGCCGGAAGAAATCTACGCGCTGTTCGCGGACCTGACCGCCAATGTCGCGCGGCCCGGTCATGTGGTCTTCTCGACCCACAATCACAACGACCTGGGCATGGCGGTGGCCAACAGCCTGGCCGCAGTGCGCGGCGGTGCGGGGCAGGTCGAATGCACGATCAACGGGATCGGCGAGCGGGCGGGCAACTGCGCGTTGGAAGAAGTGGTGATGGCGCTCAAGACGCGGCCCGATCACTACCGGGCGACCAGCGGAGTCGAGACGCGCGAGATTTTCGCGGTCAGCCGCCTGCTGGGCGAGGTCACCGGCAATGCTCCGCCGCGCAACAAGGCGATCGTCGGGCGCAACGCCTTCGCGCACGAGGCGGGCATCCACCAGCACGGCGTGCTGGCCGACCGCCGCACCTACGAGATCATGAGCCCGGAAGACATCGGCCTGCCGTCCAACGCGCTGGTACTGGGCAAGCACTCGGGCAAGCATGCGCTGAAGGCGCGGCTGGAGGCGCTGGGCCAGGGCGAGGTGGGCGATAACCGGTTCGAGAAGCTCTATGCCGATTTCAAGCGGCTCGCCGATACCAAGCGCGAAGTGACCGACAACGACCTGTGCGATCTGCTGGCCGAAGACGGCCGCGGCCACGCGTGGGAGCTGGTCCGGGTGGAAATGCGCACCGGGACCAAGGCCAACGACCGGCCCACCGCCAAGGTCACGCTCGACCACCGCACGCGCGGCCGCCTGACCACGATCGGCCACGGCACCGGCCCGTTCGAGGCGCTGACCGATGCCTTCTGCGTCGCCGCAGAGGTGAAGCACGGCACGCTGGAAAGCGTCGATGCGCACCAGCTTAGCCGAGAGATGGAGATCGAGGTCGGCCTGCTGGTCGATGGCGTGGCGATTTCGGGCCGCAGCCAGCACACCGACGTCGTCATCGCCGCCGCCGAAGCCCTGCTGGCGGCGTTCAACAATCACGAGCGGCTGTCGCACGCCGCGAACTTCGCCGACGCGGCTTAAGGGTATCGCAATGTCTGCCCCCCGATCTCTGTTCGACAAGCTGTGGGACACACATGTCGTCGTCCCCGAAAGCGAGGACGCGCCTGCGATCCTCTTCATCGACCTGCACCTGGTACACGAGGTCACCTCGCCGCAGGCCTTCGCCGTGCTGGAAGAGCGCGGGCTCAAGGTCCGCCGACCCGACCTGACGCAGGCGACGCTCGACCACTCGACGCCGACGCTGCCTGCGGGCGCTGACGGGCGGCTGCCCTACGCCACCGAAGCGGCAGAACGCCAAGTCCACCAGCTGGAGGCGAATTGCGCGAAGCATGGCATCGACCTGCTCGGGCTCGACGATGCGCGGCGCGGGATCGTCCACGTGATCGGCCCGGAAATGGGCCTGACGCAGCCGGGCAAGACGATCGTGTGCGGCGACAGCCATACCTCCACGCATGGAGCCTTCGGCGCGCTCGCCTTCGGGATCGGCACGACCGAGGTCGGCCATGTGCTCGCCACGCAATGCGTCCTCCAGCGCAAGCCGAAGAGTATGCGGATCACGTTCGAGGGTGCGTTGTCGCCCGGGGTCGGCGCGAAGGACATGGCGCTGGCGATGATCGCGCAGATCGGCGCCGACGGCGGCCAAGGCTACGCGGTCGAATTCGCTGGCGAAGCGGTCGAGGCGCTGTCGATGGAAGGCCGGATGACCCTGTGCAACATGGCGATCGAGGCCGGTGCGCGCGTGGGCATGATTGCCCCCGACGAAACCACCTTCGCCTACCTCGAAGGGCGCGAGCGCGCTCCGCAGGGCGAGGATTGGGACGCGGCGGTTGCCCGCTGGCGCGAGCTGCCCTCCGATCCCGATGCGAGCTTCGACAAGGAAGTCACCGTCGACGCCGCCGCGATCCGCTCGATGATCACCTACGGCGTCTCTCCCGATGCCGCCGCGCCCGTCACCGGCAACGCGCCTGCGCCCGCGAACGATTCCGAACGCGAGGCGGCGGAATATATGCGCTTCGCCGCCGACCGGCCCTTCGCCGAGGCGAAGGTCGACCGCGTGTTCATCGGCAGCTGCACCAATTCGCGCCTGTCCGACCTGCGCGAAGCCGCCGAGGTCATGCGCGGGCGCACAGTGGCAGACGGTGTCACCGCGCTGATCGTGCCCGGCTCCGAAGCGATCCGTCAGCAGGCCGAGGCCGAAGGGCTGGACGCGATCTTCACCGACGCAGGGGCCGAATGGCGCCTGCCCGGCTGTTCGATGTGCATCGCGATGAACGGCGATCAGGGCGCGCCTGGCGAACTGGTCGTCTCGACCTCCAACCGCAACTTTGTCGGTCGCCAGGGCAAGGGCGTACGCACCGTCCTCGCTGGACCGGCGACCGCCGCCGCCTGCGCCATCGCGGGCCATATCGCCGACCCATCGCAATATATCAGCACGGAGGCGCGCGATGCAGCCTGATCCGTTCAAGCGGCTGGAGGCACGCACGCTGGTGGTGCGCCAGAGTAATATCGACACCGACCAGATCATTCCCGCCCGCTTCCTCACAACCACCACGCGTGAGGGGCTGGGCGCGAACGCCTTCTACGACTGGCGCTACACCGGTGACGATCAGCCCAAGAACGCTTCGCCCTTCCCGGTCGCAGGTGCAAGCGACAGGCAGGTGCTGGTGGCAGGGCCGAACTTCGGCTGCGGCTCCTCGCGCGAGCACGCACCGTGGGCGCTGCTCGACTACGGCTTTCGCGCGGTGGTCAGCTCGGACATTGCCGATATCTTCAAGAGCAACTCGCTCAAGAACGGCCTGCTGCCGGTCGAGGTCGATGCCGAAACCCACGCCGCGCTGCTTGAACGGCCCGGCGTTGCCATCGCCATCGATCTGGAAGAGTGCACCCTGACGACCGAGGACGGCATCGAAGCCAGCTTCACGGTCGAGCCCTTCGCCCGCCGCTGCCTGCTCGACGGGGTCGATCCGCTTGGCCATATCCTCGCGCACGACGCGCAGATCACCGCATACGAGGCCGCCGCGTGACCCATAAAATCGTACTCCTCCCCGGCGACGGGATCGGCCCCGAAGTCGCTGCCGCCGCGCGTGCCGTGCTCGAAGCGGTCGCGGCGGAGCATGAGCTCTCGCTCGCCTTCACCACCCATGATTTCGGCGGCTGCGCGATCGACGCGCATGGCGATCCCTTTCCCGAAGAGACGAAATCTGCCTGCCTCTCTGCCGATGCGGTGTTCCTCGGTGCGGTCGGCGGACCCAAGTGGGAAGGCGGCGGCCCGCGCCCCGAGGCGGGCCTGCTGGCGCTGCGTACCGAGCTGGGCACCTTCGCCAACCTGCGACCGATTACCCTGTTCGACGGCCTCGAAGCGCTATCGCCGCTCAAGCCGGAACGGGTCGCGGGGACCGATCTGCTGATCGTGCGCGAACTGACCGGAGGCATCTATTTCGGCAAGCGGCAGGAAGGCGACGAGAACGCCACAGACGAATGCGCCTATTCGCGCAGCGAGGTGGAGCGGATCGCCCGGATCGCCTTCGAAGCCGCGCGCGGCCGTGATGGCCGGGTGACCTCGGTCGACAAGGCCAACGTACTCGCGACCAGCCGCTTGTGGCGCAAGACCGTGGTCGCGCTGCGCGATGCGGAATTCCCCGATGTCGCGCTCGACCACGTGCTGGTCGACGCGATGGCGATGAAGCTGATCGAGCGCCCGTCTGCCTTCGACGTCATCCTGACCGAGAACATGTTTGGCGATATTTTGAGCGATGAGGCTTCGGTGATCGCGGGTTCGATCGGGCTCGCGCCGTCGGCCTCGCTCGGCCTCACCCATGGCGGGCTGTTCGAGCCCATTCATGGCTCCGCGCCCGATATAGCCGGGCAGGGCAAGGCCAACCCGATCGGAGCGATCCTGAGTGCGGCAATGTTGCTGCGCCACGCGCTGGGCGAGGAAGCGGCCGCAGCAACGATCGAACGCGCGGTCGCCAAATGTCTCGCCGAGGGTGTGAGCACCGCCGATGTCGGCGGCAACGCGACCACGCAGGAGGTCGCGCAGGCCATATGCGAACGGATTCGCGAAGCTGCCCCCAGCATCCCCCTTGCAGGCACAGCATAGCGAGGATAAGGGGCGTCCCTCCAAGCGACATGCCGCTTTAGCTCAGTTGGTAGAGCACATCATTCGTAATGATGGGGTCACGTGTTCGAGTCACGTAAGCGGCACCACCATCCTCAGCTTGTCCACGCGCCATTGTAACGCGAAGAGACGTTCGGCTGGTCCCGCGTGTGGGACTGGACTGGTAGGCGTTATTCATGGCTGACGTGCGAAAAGCCTGTCAGGGTTAGGTTTCGCCGCCGATGTCGTCTGTTGGGCCGACTGCCGACTGTCAGGTTTTTCTCACTAGGCTGGCCAAACGAGACGTTCTAACCACCGAGCATCTTGATGGAATGTCATTGATCACCAGACGGGACTGCATCACGCATGGCAGCAGCAAATGGCGGCGATTGGCACCCCTTTGCGCACATCAGCGAAAAGGAAGGCTCCACGATGGCCCGACGGACATTCGGGCAAGGTGTTTTAGGCCTGCTGGGTGGCGTTGCGTTTGCTGCGCTTTCCGGATGCCGCCTGTTTGGAGGGAACAGCTACCGCTTCCGCATGACGGTGCAGGTGGAGACGCCCGGTGGGGTGCGCACGGGTTCATCGGTCTATGAAGTCGGCGCCGGGAACAAGGTCGCGATCACGCGCGAAATGGCTACTCGCGGCTGGTCGGTGAAAGGTGAGGCGGTCGCGGTCGACCTTCCAGGCGGAAGAACCCTGTTCGCGGTGCGCAGGACGGGTGCGCATTTTCGCGACCTGATGGGGCTGTCGATGAATACCCTCCATCCGAACTTTCGCGGCACCGGCTATGATGTGGTCGAGGTGGCAAAGGAACTGGCGCATGGCGAGTATCCCGGCCCTGGCGAGGTGGCGCGGGAAGACTATCCGCTGCTGGTAACTTTCGGCGACATCGCCGATCCGGCCAGCGTTGTCCGGGTCGAGCCGGACGCGCTTGCCACCCATTTCGGCGAGGGCGTGACGCTGCGCTGCATCACCGTCGAGTTGACAGACGATCCGGTGACCACGGGGATAGAGAAAAGGCTGGGGTGGTTGCCTTCCCACGTAGGAACTCTCGTGCGCCAGCCAACGGACTTGCCGATAGGCGAAATGCCGATTGAACAGCGCTTAATCCGGACCGATTTCCGCTACGGAGATGCGTGATCTGTAGTGTGCGGCACACGGGCTGCTATGGCCGATCTTGGGCGGCTTGCTGACCTTCCGCTTTTGGCAATCGAACTCGCTCATGCGGATGTTCGGCTTTGGCACTCAACTGTTGGCTCGCCAATCGCGGCATTGCCGCGTTCATTTTCAAATACCGACTGGAACCGACGCCCGAGCCGCTCGATGCCTTTCGCTGTACGATGATCCAGAGATTCGCTGTCGCCGCTGCGGGGGGCCCTGAGCTATCGATTCCTTCATCCGCTGTTGCGGATGCACAGGCGGCTATCCGCATGGTCCGAAAATCCGCGACGGATTGGAATATCGTTCCCCACCGTGTTGGTTTCCTGGGCTTTTCTGTAGGCCCGATCGCCGGGATCGAAACAGTGGTTAACGCCGATGCGGAGACGATGCCTGACTTGATGGCTGCAATCTACCCGGCAATGGGGCGTGTTGCCGTGACGCAAAACGCCCCACCGCTTTTCGCCGCCATCGCCGCTGACGACCCGTTATGGCGTTCACGAGAGTTCGGCCTCGTTCAGGGATGGCTCGAGGCTGGTCGGTCCGCGGAACTCCATTGCTATCGCGACGGAGGCCACGGCTTCGGAATGGGAACGCCGCAGACTACAAGCGCATGGTGGCTGGACTCGATTGATAGATGGATGCGTAGTTTGGGTTGATGCCAACCGGACGGCAGCTTTGGGGCACTGCCGAGCACCTACGGATGGTCTTAAGTGGGGTGCAAAGCTGACGGAAGTGAGGTTGCCGGAGGTTGCTTGCGCCAGGCCCACAGGGCCAATGATTCCGTAACGATGGGGTCACGTGTGCAAGTCACGAAAGCGGCACCACTATTCTTCGACGGCACATCGCTCAGCATAGTTGCCATCGGGCGCGAGGCGCTTTCAGCGTGGGATCGCTGAAACCTGGTGTAATCTCAGCGAGATTGCACATACATGTTTGTGCGTGTAGGTTGAGCCAGAGATGATCCGCAGGCATTACCGGCCCGGGCTTTGTGCAACAGCCGGGTATCGAGGCATGGCCGAGCACATGATGGCCCGATGAGCGACGAAGCGAAAACTCCCGACCACAGGACTATGCTCGACGAGATCACGTCGAGGTGTCTTGCTGCGCCAACTCTCAGGACGGCCCGCGTCATCGGCAGATCTTATGATCGCGCGCTCGCCGGAAGCGGGATAACGATCACGCAATTCACGCTGCTGGTCACGATCGCCAAGTATCGGCCGACGTCGATCGCGCAGCTTGGCGAATGGCTCGACATCGAAGCGAGCACCCTGTCGCGCAATCTGGCAAAACTGCGCAAGTCGGGTCATGTCGAGCCGCTCGGTAACGAAGGGCGCGCGCAGGAACTGGTTCTCACGGAAAAGGGAATTTCGACGCTGCGCGAGGTCTATCCCCGCTGGCTCGACACGCAGCAGGATCTCGAAGCGCGCCTCGGCCCGCAAAATGTGGCGGGCGTTCGTAGCAGCCTGACCGATCTCAGGACCGCTTAGCAACCGCGCTGCGGCAGATGCGCCGCAGGACTTGCTTGCACCCTCTAACATGTATATGCATGATGCGGTCGGGAGGCGGTGGTCATCGTCGCCGATCCCAAGTCGCAGAGGGCAGTCCATGCAATACCAGTCGATAAACCCAGCCACCGCTTCACCCGGGGCAGAATTTGCCTTGATCACGAATGAGGCGCTCGAAGCGACCGTGCAGCAGGCTGCGGACGCCTTCGAGGTCTGGCGAGGCACCGAGGTGTCTGTCCGAAGCGCAATGCTCCGCGCGGTTGCCGCTTCCTTGCGCGAGGATGCCGGTCGGCTGGCCTCGGTCATCATCGCGGAGATGGGCAAGAGGGTTCAGGAGGCTTTTTTCGAAATCCAGCTCTGCGCGCAGATCTGCGACTATTACGCGGACCATGCCGGGCAATTCCTCGCCCCGGAACAGGTGCCCGGCGTCGAGGGCGCGCTCGTCCTGAAAGAGCCGATAGGGCCGATCCTCGCGATCGAGCCGTGGAATTTTCCGTTCTACCAGATCTTCCGCGTCGCCGCACCACAGCTTGCGGCGGGCAATGTTGTGATCGTGAAGCCTTCGGAGCTGGTCCCCGAATGCGCGGTGGAGATTGCCGCGCTGTTCGAAAAGCACTGCGACGTCAAAGGTGTATATACAAACATCTTCGGGTCGCATAAGCAGATCGGCGAGATGATCGCGGACGCACGGATCAAGGGCGTCACCTTCACCGGCAGCACACAGGCCGGTGCTGCGATTGCCGAACAGGCGGGGCGTAACCTGAAGAAGGTCGTGCTCGAACTGGGGGGCAACGACCCGATGATCGTGCGCGAGGATGCGCCGGTCGAATGGGCGGCTCAGCAGGCCCTGTTCGGGCGATTGCTCAATACCGGCCAGTGCTGCGTCGGGACCAAGCGGCTGATCGTTGTCGGCAAGGAGCGGGCGCGAATCGTGGAAGCCGCGCTCGCGCGGATATTCGCGAAGATTCCCACGGGGGATCCGGGCGACCCGGAGACCAAGCTCGGCCCGCTCGTCTCTGCGCGCGCGGCGCAAACGCTTCAGGATCAGGTCGACCGGGCGGTGGCCCACGGTGCGCGCCTGGTCGCGGGCGGCAGCCGGATGAACCGGGCGGGGTTCTACTTCGAGCCGACAATCCTCGCCGACATGGCGCCGGACAACCCCGTCTATCGCGAGGAATTCTTCGGCCCGGTGCTGATGCTGGATGCTGTGGCAAGCGATGACGCAGCCGTGTCGCTCGCCAATGCGACGCCGTTCGGGCTCGGAGCCTCGATCCTGTCCGAAGACATGGAGGCGGCCGAGCGCATGGCGCGCCGCATCGCCAGCGGCATGGTCTTTATCAATCAGGCTTCGCGCACCCAGGCCGATCTGCCCTTCGGCGGTATCGGCCAGTCGGGGTTCGGGCGCGAACTGGCCGAGGCAGGCTTCGGCGAATTTCTGAATCGCAAACTCGTCACCGCAGTCCCCTGCGGCACGCCGCCGCTGGGCGCTTGATCACCACCACAGGAGAAGAAGAAATGCCACTCTGGACCATCTATCACCCGGTCGATGCCTACACGCCCGAGACCAAGGCCGAGATCGCGAAGACCATCGTCGATTTCTACCCGATGCTCCCGGCCTTCTACGTGGGCGTCGTGTTCCACGAGATGCCGCGCGACAGGATGTTCGTCAGCGGCAAGCCAACCGACGATTTCGTCCGCATCGCGGTCGATCATATCGCCCGGCAGTTCCCCGAGGATGCACTCGCCCAGAAATGGCTCAACCATGTGAGCGCGTCGCTGGCCGCCTTCACTTCGGATCTGGGCTATCGCTGGGAGGTCCATTTCGACGAGACCCCATTCAAGTTCTGGCGCATTCAGGGCTATCCGGCACCGCTTCCCGACAGCGAGACGGAGCGCAAGTGGAAGGCGGACGACGCAGCGAGTCCCTACGACTTCGCAGCCTGAGAAATCTACCCAGTCAGCGGCGCTTGGCGAACAGCTCGATCAGTTCCTCGAACTTCTCGCGCTGGTCGCCCTCGTCGCCGCTGGCGATCGCTTCGGCGACGCAGCAGGCGGCGTGATCCTTCAGAACCTGGGTTTCCACCTTGGCGAGCGCGGATTTGACCGCCTGCATCTGATGCAGGATGTCGATGCAATAACGATCATCCTCGATCATCTGCGCAAGGCCGCGCACCTGCCCGGCAATCCGGTTCAGCCGATTGATCTTGGCGGTCTTGGTGTCGCTCATTCTCGACGCTCGTTTCTGCATACCCAAGGGGGGTATAGGCCTGCGCGGGTGCGGGTTCAATCTGGTGCTTGGACCGGGGGCGACAAGGTCTGACTGTTTCGCTGGCCCCTATGCGGGCAGGCCTGCTAGCGGTGCAGCAATGCATAAGCCCTCCCCAAATCAGGCATTTGCCCATGACGTCGACGGCATGACGGTGGCCGCATGAGCGCTGCCGAACCCGGTATTGGAGAGTGGTCGACCGAGGGGCTAGTGGATGATGTCCGCCCGCAGATGTTCCGCGTGGCCGACGCCGGCGAGACGTTCGCGCTGGCCACGATCGTGGCGGCCGATGGCGGGCCGCGCCCGGTAGGGGCGCAGATGCTGATCACGGCAGCTGACTATTGGGGCTTCCTCTCGGGCGGCTGTATCGAGGCGGACGTCGCGCTTCACGCGCGCGAGGCAATCGCCGACGGTCAGCCGCGGCGGCTGGTCTATGGCGAGGGCAGCCCGTTCATCGACATTCGCCTGCCGTGTGGGGGAAGGATCGAAGTGGAGCTCGAGCGGGTCCTGCCCGACGATGCGGCAGTCCACGATCTGCGCCGCCTGACGCAGGCGCGAGAGCCCGCCTTGTGGACCAGCGACGGCAAGCACCGAAGCTGCAGCAGGGACGGGGTGACCGACCCGGCTCCTCGCGCGCGGGTCCGCCGTCGCTACGATCCCGCGCAGCGGCTGGCGGTGGTCGGCACAGACCCCTTCGCGCTCGCGATTGCCGGTCTTGGCCAGCGGATCGGCTGGGATACCGTGCTGCTCGCGCCCTTCGCCCCGGAAGGCGAGACGCCTTTGGAGGTGCCGGTGCTGCGCAGCGCCTTGGCCGATTCGCTGGCGAGCATCGCGCCCGACCCATGGACGGCCATCGCCGTCGCAACGCACGATCTGGAGCGCGATCGGGAGGCGCTGGTGCCCGCACTTGCCGGGTCGGCGGGTTATGTCGGGGTGCTCGGCTCGCGGCGCAAGCTGGACGAGCGAAGGGCTGGCCTGCGCGCCGCAGGATTGCGCGAGGCCGAGATCGACCGCCTCAAGGCCCCGATCGGCCTGCCTATTGGCGCGGCATCGCCGTGGGAGGTCGCGCTGGCGGTGATCGCCGAGATCGTCGCCGACGCCCGGTCTCGCACTAGCGGTGAATCCGCATGACAGGCCACGCTGGGCGCGAGGCAATGCTCGCCGGATGCCACGCGATGGTGCTGGCGGCGGGCGGGGCGAGCCGGTTCGGTGGCGGCAAGCTGCTCGCACGGCTCGATGACACACCGCTGGTCTGCCGGGCGGTGCGGGCCGCCTTCGCAGCGCCGGTGGAATCGGTCCGGGTGGTCATAGGCGCCGACGCCGAGCAGGTCCGCGAGGCGGTGCTGGCCGAGCAGACGCCGCCGCCTGAATTCGTGCACTGCGACAGCTGGCAGCAGGGCCTCTCCGCGTCGCTGAAAGCGGGAATCGGCGCGCTTCCCGCCGATGCGCGGGCGGTGGCGATCTTCCTTGGCGACATGCCGGATCTCAGCGGGCAGCTCGCGGGCGAGGCGCTGCGCGCGGTGCTGGGCGGAGCCCCGGGGGCCTACCCGGTTTTCGGGCAGGCCCCCGGTCATCCGGTCGCGCTGTCGCGGGCGCTGTTCGAGCGGGTCGCGCAGCTGGAGGGCGATCGCGGCGCGCGCGCGCTGATAAAGGATCATCCCGGCGTAGTCCGTCTGCCGGTCGATGATCCGGGCTGTATCGTCGATATCGACACGCGGGACGATCTGCGCGTCTACGCGCGCGCGTAGACGCGGCTTATACCTCCGGTAGGAACGCGCGGTCATTAGTTAGGCACTGATTTACGATTTGGCCCTAGCCATAGGCATAGGGAGGAGTTCGTTGATGATGCCGGAGACTCTATTGCAAGGCCGCAACGGGACCTTGTTCTACGTGTTGGCCCAGATCGCCTTGCGCTACGCACTGGTCGTCGCGCTGGCGGCGGTGTTGTGCATTCCGGTGGCGCAAGGATCGTGGGTCACCATGCTGCAGGTCCTTGGGGCCGGGCATCTGTTTTTGGCCTTCGCCCTCAGCCTCATCATCCATTGGGTCCGGAAAGCGCAGTCGGCGGAGAACAAGGCGCGCCTCACCGGCATCAACGAGACGCAGGAACAGATCGAAGAGCTGTTCGCGATGACCGACACGCTGCAAAGCGCGGACAGCAATGCGGACGCTGCGCAGGTGCTGCGCGCCACCAGCCGCAAGCTTCTGCCAGGCTGCGGCGTCGCCCTCTATGTGTTCAACAATTCGCGCGACCGGCTCGACCTGATCGACAGCTGGGACATGCCCGAGGCCTATGTTGCCTCGGACAGTCTGGTGCCCTCCAATTGCTGGGCGCTGAAGCGGGGCAAGGACCATTTCAACAATCCGCAGGAACAGTCGCTGTGCTGTTCCCACTATATCGGTGAGGTCGCGAGTATCGAAGTGCCGATGATGGCGCGCGGGCAGGTTTTCGGCCTGCTGGTGCTGGGCGATCGTGGCGGCAAGTGCTCCAATGTCGAGAAGGCCCGCCGGATCGCGCGGGCGCTGGCCGATTCGACCTCGCTCGCGCTGTCCAACATATCGCTGCGCGAACAGCTGCGCACCCAGTCGCTGCGTGACCCGATGACCGGGCTCTACAACCGCCGCTACATGGAAGACACGCTCGATCGCTTCCTCGCGCTGGCACAGCGCCAGCGGCAGTCCACCTCGGTGCTGATGATCGACCTCGACAATTTCAAGATGCTCAACGACGAGCATGGCCATGCCAAGGGCGATGCCGTGCTCAAGGATGTCGCCGCGCATGTGGTCGGTGCGCTGCGCCCGTCGGACATCGTGTGCCGCTATGGCGGCGAGGAGCTGCTGGTGATCCTGCCCGATTGCGGGATCGACGATGCGATGATGCGTGCAGAGCAGGTGCGCGCGCGGATCGAATCGCTGTCGGAACAGCATGGCTGTCGCGTCACCGCCTCGATCGGGATCGCCTCGATTCCGGAGACCGCCAAGTCATCCAGCGATCTGCTGTCCGCCTCCGACGCCGCGCTTTACGAAGCGAAGGCGATGGGCAAGAACCAGGTCCATGCCGCGCCGCCGGTGATGAGCAAGAAGGCGGCCGAAAACGTGACCGCTCGCCTCGTGGTCAGCTGACCCGCCCGCCGGGCTCAGGCCTTGAGCCGCGCGGCGTGCCACGCAACGTGATTGGCCAGAAAGCTCGAGATGAAATAGTAGCTGTGATCGTACCCGTCGCGCATGTTGAGCGTGAGCGGGATGTTCGCTTTCCCGCACGCCTCGGCCAGCAGTCCGGGCTTGAGCTGTTCTGCCAGGAACTGGTCCGCCGTGCCCTGTTCCACCAGCAGCACATCGGCCCGCGCGCCATCCTCGATCAGGGCGCAGGCGTCGTATGCACGCCACGCTGCGCGGTTTTCGCCCAGATAGCCCGATAGCGCCTTCTCGCCCCACGGCACCCGGCTGGGCGCGACGATCGGGCTGAACGCGCTGATCGAAGCGAAGCGTTCTGGATTTCTGAGGCCGATGGTCAGCGCCCCATGGCCGCCCATCGAATGGCCGGTGATTCCCTGGCGCGCCATATCGACCGGGAAGTGCTCTGCGATCAGCGCGGGCAGTTCGTCCTCGATGTAGCTGCGCATCGTGAAATGCGGGGTCCACGGCTGCTGCGTCGCATCGACATAGAACCCTGCGCCCTGCCCCATGTCATACGCATCGTCATCGGCAACGCCTTCGCCGCGCGGGCTCGTGTCGGGGGCGATGAAGATGATCCCGGCTTTGGCGCAGGCCGCACGGTATTCGCCCTTTTCGGTGACGTTGGCGTGCGTGCAGGTGAGGCCGGAGAGATACCACAGCACCGGCAGCCTCGCCCCTTCTTCATGCTCGGGCACAAAGACGGAAAAGGTCATGTCGGTGCCGGTGGCGGTGCTCGCATGGCTATAGACGCCCTGCGTGCCGCCATGGCTGCGGTTCTCGCTGACGGTTTCAAACGTCATTCTATACCTCCGTCGGAGTGAATGCGGTGGCGCGATCGCCGGTATTGGCGGTATCCGCCGGGTCGATGATGATCAGCTTCGCTTCCCCTTCGGGCACCTGCGGGAAATGCTCGACACCCCGCGGGACCACGATCAGCTCACCGGGGCCGAGCGTTTCGACACGGTCACGGAATTCCATCCTGAGCGTGCCTTCGATCACGATGAACAGCTCGTCGGTATCGGGGTGACTGTGCCACTGGAAATCGCCCGAGGCCTTGGCGAGGCGTATCTCGTTACCGTTGTAGCGACCTGCAATGCGCGGTGCCCAATGGTCGTCGAACCTGGCGAACTTCTCCGCCAGGTTGACCTTGATTGGC
The DNA here is from genome assembly GCF_021021475.1 of Citromicrobium bathyomarinum. GTDB lineage: Bacteria > Pseudomonadota > Alphaproteobacteria > Sphingomonadales > Sphingomonadaceae > Alteriqipengyuania > Alteriqipengyuania bathyomarina. The sequence continues at coordinate 219,202 of NZ_JAINWL010000002.1, forward strand.
GATGCTGCGGACGGCATCAGTCGAAGACGACGACCGAGCGAATGCTCTCGCCCGAGTGCATCAGGTCGAACGCCTTGTTGATTTCTTCCAGCTTCAGCACGTGGGTGATCATCGGGTCGATCTGGATCTTGCCGTCCATGTACCAGTCGACGATCTTGGGCACGTCGGTGCGGCCCTTGGCCCCGCCGAACGCGGTCCCGCGCCAGTTGCGGCCCGTCACCAGCTGGAACGGGCGCGTCTCGATCGTCTTGCCCGCTTCGGCGACGCCGATGATGATGGAAGTGCCCCAGCCCTTGTGACAGCATTCCAGCGCCTGGCGCATGACATCGGTATTGCCGGTGCAGTCGAAGCTGTAATCAGCCCCGCCGTCGAGCATTTCGACCAGATGCGCGACCACATCGTCGACATCCTTCGGATTAACGAAATCGGTCATCCCGAAATGTTCGGCATAGGCCTTCTTGTCGGGGTTGATGTCGACACCCACGATCCGGTCGGCACCGGCCATGCGCGCGCCCTGGATGACGTTGAGCCCGATTCCGCCGAGGCCGAACACCACGACATTGTCGCCCGGGCGTACGTCCGCGGTGTTGACCACCGCGCCGACGCCTGTGGTGACGCCGCAGCCGATATAGCAGCTGGTGTGGAAGGGCGCGTCCTCGCGGATTTTGGCGACCGCGATCTCGGGCAGGACGGTGAAGTTCGAGAAGGTCGAGCAGCCCATGTAGTGGTAGATCGGCTTGCCCTGATAGCTGAACCGCGTGGTCCCGTCGGGCATCAGGCCCCTGCCCTGCGTTTCGCGGATCGCGCTGCACAGGTTGGTCTTGCCAGAGAGGCACATTTTGCACTGGCGGCATTCGGGCGTGTAGAGCGGGATCACGTGATCGCCTTCCTTCACGCTCGTCACGCCCGCGCCGACTTCGCGAACTATTCCGGCGCCTTCATGGCCGAGCACGCTGGGGAACAGGCCTTCGCTGTCGAGCCCGTCGAGCGTGTAGGCATCGGTATGGCAGATCCCGGTCGCCTTGATCTCGATCAGCACTTCGCCGGCCTTGGGGCCTTCCAGATCGAGTTCGACGATTTCGAGCGGCTTCTTTGCTTCGAAGGCGACGGCTGCGCGGGTTTTCATGGGGGAATTCTCCTTCTCGCGGGGTCTGTCTGCATGGCAACGCGCCGGGTGGCGCAAACGTGCCTTGCGCTTGTTCGGATGCCTGCCTAGGCCCTTGATCCGTGATCGATCAATCCGCCTTTCGCGATGCGCTCGGTACTTTTGTCACCGGTGTGACGATCGTGACCGCCTATGATGAGGACGGGCAGCCTTCCGGATTGACGGCGAACAGCTTCAATTCGGTCTCGCTCGACCCGCCGATGGTGCTGTGGAGCCTGTCGCTGGGCAGCCGCAACCTGCCCGTGTTTCGCAATGCGAAGGCATGGGCGGTGCACGTGCTGGCGGCGGACCAGCAGTCGCTTTCCAACCGCTTCGCCAGCCGCGGGGCGGACAAGTTCGGCGATCTCGACTGTGGCGACGGCCCGGAAGGGGCTCCGCGTCTCCAAGGGTGTGCGGCGCGCTTCGGCTGCACCGCCAAGTTCGAATACGAGGGCGGCGATCATGCGATCTTCCTTGGCGAGGTGGTCGATTTCGAGCGGACCAGCGCGGAACCGCTGATCTACCACGGCGGGCGTTATGGCCGGGTCATGCCCGATGGCGAGCCCGCCAGCGATACCGTCAAGGCGCAACTGGTCAGCGACGGCCTGATCGTACAGGGCGGCGAGGGCTGGCGGCTGACCTCCGCAGGCCGCGCCCAGCTGCAGCTTCTGCGACAGATCGAGAGCGGCTGACGCAGCTACAAGTGCAGGCTGCGTGAGCCTCTCGCTGCCGCGGGACTTGTAGATATAAAAATATCTTTATATGTCGGCTCGCGATGCGGACCGAAGCCATCCTGCGCGCGCTTGGCGACACCACCCGGCTGCGGATCATGCGGCTGCTGGGCACGATAGAGCTTGCCGTGGGTGAGCTGTCGCAGGTGCTCCAGCAAAGCCAGCCGCGCGTCTCGCGCCATGCCTCTATCCTGTGTGATGCGGGGCTTGCCGTGCGTCGGCGGGAGGGAAGCTGGATCTATCTGCGCGCCGCGACCGAGGCCGCGCAGGGATCGCCGCTGACGGCGGCGGTGGCCCGGCTGCTCTCCATCGCGGAGCAGGAAGACGCCGAATTCGCCGCGCAGTGCGAAGAGGATCGGGTCCAGCTCGCCGCGATTCGCAACGCCCGCGAGGACAAGGCCGCCGAATGGTTCGAAGCGCATGCCACAGAATGGGACGACCTGCGCCGCCGCCACAGCCCGGACGAAAAGGTCGAAGCCGCGCTGAACCGCGCGCTGGAGGGTGAGCCGCTGGGCGAACTGCTCGACATCGGCACCGGCACCGGGCGGATGGCGGAACTCTTCGTCGAAGGGGCATCGCGGATCGTCGCGCTCGACAAGAGCCTCGAGATGCTGCGGGTGGCGCGGGCCAAGCTGCAGCATCTGCCTGCGGAAAAGGTCGAGCTGGTGCAGGGCGATTTCCTCTCCCTGCCGTTCGACAGCGCGTCGTTCGACACGGTTCTGTTCCACCAGGTGCTGCACTATGCACCCGATCCGCTGGTGCCGCTGCGCGAAGCGGCGCGGGTGCTGCGGCCGGGCGGGCGGATCGCGATCGTCGATTTCGCCGCACACCAGCAGGAAGAACTGCGCGAACGTTTCCAGCATGCCCGCCTCGGCTTCGAAGACGGGCAGCTGGTCGGCGCTCTGGAGCAGACCGGCTTTGCGAGCGAACCTCCGCGCTCGCTCGAAGGCGACACGCTGGAGGTCAGAATCTGGGTCGCCCGGCGCATCGATGCGCTCGGCACCCGCGAAACCACACGAAAGGCGGCACGATGACGGCCGGACCAGGCACCATGTTCGATCCCGCTCGCGAAGCAGATTATCCGACCACCCCGCCGCTGTTCAGCGGACTGCCGGGCGATATCGACGTCAGCTTCGAATTCTTCCCGCCCAAGACCGAGAAGATGGAAGTATCGTTGTGGAATGCGATCGAGGAGCTGAAACCCCTCGATCCCCACTTCGTCTCGGTCACCTATGGTGCGGGTGGCTCGACGCGGGAGCGCACGCACAAGACGGTGGCGCGGATCATCGCCGAAGCGGGGCTGCCGGCCGCTGCGCACCTCACCTGCGTCAACGCTTCGAAGAAGGAAACGCAGCGGATTGCCGAGCACTACTGGGAAGCGGGCGTGCGCCACATCGTGGCGCTGCGCGGTGACATGCCGCGCGAGGACGGCACGCTCGGCCCGTTCGAACCGCATCCTGATGGCTACGCCAATGCCGAAGAGCTGGTGCGCGGGCTGAAAGAGGTCGCCGATTTCGAGATTTCGGTCAGCGCCTATCCCGAATGCCACCCCGACGCGCAGAGCCCGCAGGCGGAGATCGATTACCTGAAGCGCAAGATCGATGCGGGCGCGGACCGCGCGATCACGCAGTTCTTCTTCTCGCCCGAAACATTCTTCGCGTTTCTGGAAAAGACCGACAAGGCGGGTATCGACGTGCCGATCGTGCCCGGCATCCTTCCGATCACCAATGTCGCCAAGGCGCGCGAATTCGCCGGGCAGTGCGGCGCCGAAATTCCGCAGTGGATGGACAATCTTTTCGAAGGGCTCGACCAGCGCCCCGCCGCACGGCAGCTGGTTTCGGCCACGATCGCTGCAGAAATGTGCCGTCGGCTCTACGCGGGCGGAATTCGCCACTATCATTTCTATACGCTCAACCGCGCCGACCTCGCCTACGCGATCTGCCACCTGCTCGGCATGCGGCCCACGGAGAACCCAGCATGACCGACGCCCGCCAGACCTTGATGCAGGAAGCCGCCAAGCGCGTCCTCATATCCGATGGTGCGTTCGGGACGCAGATCCAGAACCGCAAGCTGACCGAGGCGGATTATGCGGGCGATCTAAACCTGCCCGCCGACCAGAAGGGCAATAACGACATCCTCGCGCTCACTCGCCCCGACGTGATCGCCGACATTACCCGCGCCTATCTGGATGCCGGGTCGGATATCGTTTCGACCAACACCTTCTCCGCCAACACGATCAGCCAAGCGGATTACAAGGCGGAAGACAAGGTCGACGCGATCAACGTCGAATCCGCCCGCATCGCGCGCGAACTGGCGGATGAATACGCGGCGAAGGATGGCCGCCCGCGTTTCGTTGCCGGTGCAATCGGGCCGACCAACAAGACCCTGTCGCTCTCGCCCGATGTCGAGGACCCCGGCTATCGCGAGATCACCTTCGATCATCTGGTCGAAGTCTATCGGCAGCAGGCCGCCGGGCTGGTGAAGGGCGGTGCGGACTTCATCCTGATCGAGACCGTGTTCGACACGCTCAACGCCAAGGCGGGCATCTTCGCGGTGAAGAAGCTGGAGCGCGAGCTTGGCCGCGAGGTGCCGATCATGATGAGCATGACGCTGACCGACCTTTCGGGCCGCAACCTGTCGGGCCACACGGTCGAGGCGTTCTGGCACTCGGTTCGCCATGCCAGCCCGGTGACGATCGGGCTCAATTGCAGCTTCGGTGCGGAACAACTGCGCCCGCATGTGCAATTGCTGGCCAAGCTCGCCGATACGCTGGTGATGGTCTATCCCAATGCCGGCCTGCCCAACGAGCTGGGCGAGTACGATGAAGCGCCAGACACCACCGCAGCGCTGGTGAAGGCGTGGGCGGACAAGGGCCAGGTCAACATCCTCGGCGGTTGCTGCGGCTCGACGCCTGAGCATATCGCCGCGATGGCAAAGGCGGTCGTCGGGCTTCCCCCGCGCGAACTGCCCGAGCCGCCCACCGTCATGCGCCTCGCCGGGCTCGAACCCTTCGAGATCGCTGCATGAGCGATGCCGCGTTGGAACGTGTGGTGGTGCGAGAGGCCGACGGCGAGGATGCCGGGCGGCTGGCGCTGGTGTCCGACGCGACCTTCCTCGAAACCTTTGCCGGAATGATTTCGGGCGACGCGCTCGTCACCCATTGCCAGAAGCGCCACGCGCCCGCCTATCTGAGCGGACTGCTCGAAGGCGGGGCGCGGGCCTGGCTGGCCGAGCTGGATTGCGCGCCGATCGGCTATGCCCTGCTCACCGCGCCCGAACTCGACGCCGCGCGCGAGGGGGATGTCGAGCTCAAGAAAATCTACGTTCTGTCACGCTTTCACGGCAGCGGGATCGCGGCCCGCCTGCTGGACGCCGCACTCGCCGGGGCGGCGGGCCATGCGCGCCTGCTGCTGGGCGTGAAGGACGATAATCACCGCGCCATCGGATTCTACACCAAACAGGGATTTCGCCAGATCGGTACGCGTCGTTTCGATGTCGGCGGCACGCTGTACGACGATGTCGTTCTCGCCCGCGATCTGGACCGGACTTAAATCATGACCGAGCAAAATATCGCCAACTTCGTCAATATCGGCGAGCGGACCAATGTGACCGGCTCCGCCCGGTTCAAGAAGCTGATTATGGACGGCGACTACGCGACCGCGGTCGAAGTCGCACGCCAGCAGGTCGAAAACGGCGCGCAGGTGATCGACGTCAACATGGACGAGGGCCTGCTCGACGCGGTTCACGCGATGACCACCTTCCTCAAGCTGATCGGTGCCGAGCCCGATATCGCGCGCGTGCCGGTGATGGTCGACAGCTCGAAGTGGCATGTGATCGAGGCGGGCCTGCAATGCGTCTCGGGTAAGCCGATCGTTAACTCGATCTCGATGAAGGAAGGCGAGGAGGAATTCCTGGCCCACGCGCGTCTGTGCATGGACTACGGCGCGGCCGCCGTGGTGATGGCCTTCGACGAGACCGGCCAGGCGGACACCAAGCAGCGCAAGGTCGAGATCTGCACACGCGCCTACAAGCTGCTGACCGGAATCGGCTTCCCGCCCGAAGACATCATCTTCGATCCCAATATCTTCGCGGTCGCGACGGGGATCGAGGAGCATGATCGCTACGGGCTCGATTTCCTCGAAGCGGTGAAGGAGATCAAGGCCGCGTGCCCGCATGCCAAGACCAGCGGCGGGCTCTCCAACCTCTCCTTCAGCTTCCGCGGCAACGAGGTCGTGCGCCGCGCGATGCACTCGGTCTTCCTCTACCACGCGATCCCTGCCGGGCTCGACATGGCTATCGTCAACGCGGGCCAGATCGACATCTACGACCAGATCGACCCGACTTTGCGCGAAGCGTGCGAGGACGTGATCCTCAACCGCGATGTACCGGGCGAAGAGACCGCGACCGAGCGGCTGATCGCGCTCGCCGAAAGCTACAAGGGCAAAGACCAGAAGGCGGAGAAGGAAGCCGCCGAATGGCGCGGCTGGCCGGTCGAGAAGCGGCTGGAGCACGCGCTGGTCAAAGGCATCGACGCGCATATCGTCGACGATACCGAGGAAATGCGCGCCGCCACCGAAACGGCGGGCGGTCGCCCGATCGAGGTGATCGAAGGCCCGCTGATGGACGGGATGAACGTGGTTGGCGACCTGTTCGGATCGGGCAAGATGTTCCTGCCGCAGGTGGTGAAGTCGGCGCGCGTGATGAAGAAGGCGGTCGCCCATCTGATCCCCTATATCGAGGCGGAGAAGGACAAGCTTCCCGAGGCCGAGCAGAAGACCAAGGGCAAGATCGTGATGGCGACCGTGAAGGGCGACGTCCACGATATCGGCAAGAACATCGTCGGCGTCGTGCTCCAGTGCAACGGCTACGACGTGATCGACTTGGGCGTGATGGTGCCGTGGAGCGACATCCTGAAGGCGGCGAACGACAACAAGGCGGATATCATCGGTCTGTCGGGCCTGATCACCCCCTCGCTCGACGAGATGGTGACCGTCGCGGAGGAAATGCAGGGCGCTGAGATGTCGATCCCGCTGCTGATCGGCGGGGCGACCACCAGCAAGGTGCACACCGCACTCAGGATCGATCCGGCCTATGAAGGCCCGGTGATCCACGTGCTCGACGCAAGCCGCGCGGTCGGGGTGGCGAGCCGCCTGCTGTCCGACACCCAGCGGGATGCCTTCGTCGACGATACGGCGAGCGAATATGTGAAGGTGCGCGAGGCGCGCGAGGGCAAGACCAAGAACCCGCTGTTCACGCTCGAGGAAGCGCGCGCCAACCACTATGATCCGTTCTATTCGGACAAGCCCGCGCCGCCGATGCGGCCGGGCCTGCACGTGTTCGACGACTGGTCGCTGGCGGACCTGCGCGAATATATCGACTGGACGCCGTTCTTCCGCGCGTGGGAACTGCACGGCAACTACCCGAAAATCCTCGACGACGAGGTGGTCGGCGAAACCGCGCGCACGCTGTTCGACGATGCCAACGCGATGCTCGACCGGATCATCGATGAGAAATGGCTGACCGCGCGCGGCGTGTGCGGCTTGTGGCCCTGCGCGCGCGATGGCGACGACATTACGGTCTATCTCGAGCGCAACGAAGAGCATGTTGTGCTCCCGATGCTCCGCCAGCAGATCAAGAAGAGCCGTGATCGCGCGAACATGTGCCTCGCCGACTTCATCGACCCTGCGGGCGACTGGATCGGCGGCTTCGCGGTCGGCATCCACGGGATCGACGAGCCTTCGCGCAAGTTCATCGCGGACAAGGACGACTATTCGGACATCCTGCTCAAGTCGCTCGCCGACCGTTTTGCCGAGGCTTTTGCAGAGCGGCTGCACAAGCATGTCCGCACCGATCTGTGGGGCTATGCGCCCGACGAACAGCTGACCAACGATGCGCTGATCAAGGAAGACTATCGCGGCATTCGCCCAGCGCCGGGCTATCCTGCGTGCCCCGACCACTCGCTCAAGCCGATGCTGTTCGAGTTGCTCGATGCCGAGGCCAATACCGGCCTGACGCTGACCGAGAATTTCGCGATGTGGCCCACGGCGGCCGTCAGCGGATTCTATTTCGGCCACCCGGAAGCGGAGTATTTCGGGGTTGCGCGGATCGGCCGCGACCAGCTGGAAGACTATGCACAGCGCAGAGGCGTGGATATCGCGACCGCCGAACGCTGGCTGCGTCCCAATCTCGATTGACGCACCGCAGCAAATAAAGCACACCGCCAGTCGTTCTCCGCGGAAGCGATTCTGCGGCGGAGCGCGCGGGAGAGATCGTGGAGAGGCTCTGGCCGAACCGCGGCGCCGAAGGAGCAACCGCCCCGGAAACTCTCAGGCAAGGCGAACCGCGCGCGCCGATTGGACACTCTGGAAAGCGTCTCTGGCACTGCCAGCGACCACCGAAGGGGTAAGCTCTCAGGTATTCCGACAGAGGGGGCAGGCGGCAAGGATGCGCACCAACGCGCGTCTTCCCGCAGCTGTCGGATATTGAATGATGAGCGAAGAAGAGACCGAGACCGCGCCGGAAAAGCTGGCTCTCGATGCGTGGCATCGTGCGCATGGCGCGCGCATGGTGCCCTTCGCGGGCTACGAAATGCCGATTCAGTACGAAGGGATCGTGGCCGAACACGATTGGACCCGCGCGCATGCGGGCCTGTTCGACGTGTCGCACATGGGCCAGCTGACTCTCGAAGGCCCCGATGGAGACATTGCCGCGGCGGCAGAGGCGCTGGAAGCCCTCGTCCCCGGACTGGTCAGCAGCCTGAAGCCGGGCCGGATGCGCTATACGCTGCTGCTGGCCGAGGACGGCGGCATTCTCGACGATCTGATGGTGACCAATACCGGGCAGCACGTCGCGCTGGTGGTCAACGGCGCATGCAAGTGGGACGACATCGCCTTTTTGCGTGAGCATTTGCCCGACGACATCACCCTGACCCACCACGAAGACCAGGCGCTGCTCGCGCTGCAGGGCCCTGAAGCGGTCGATGCGCTGGGCGAACTGGTCCCTGCCGCCGCCGAACTCGTGTTCATGACCGCAGGGTTTTACGACTGGAACGGCGTGCCGCTGTGGATCAGCCGCGCGGGCTACACTGGGGAAGACGGGTTCGAGATTTCGGTGCCCGCCGATCACGCGGAAAAGCTCGCCGCGGCGCTGGTCGACGACAAGCGGGTCAAACCAATCGGGCTGGGCGCACGCGATTCACTGCGTCTCGAAGCGGGCCTGCCGCTGTATGGTCACGACCTGACTGCGGAGATCGATCCGGTCACCGCTGAGCTGACCTTTGCGCTGAGCAAGAAGCGGCGCGAGGCGGGTGGCTACCACGGACATGCGCGGATCAGTGGCGCGCTGAGCGATGGTGCGGCGCAAAAGCGTGTCGGCCTCGTGCTCGACGGGCGCCTGCCCGCGCGCGAAGGTTCGGAGATTTTTGCGGGTGACACCCAGGTCGGTACCGTCACCAGCGGCGGCTTCTCGCCCACGCTCGGTCACCCGATCGCGATGGGCTACGTCGATGCTGCCCATGCCGAGATCGATACCGCGCTCGAAGTGCAGGTCCGGAACAAACGCCTGCCTGCGCGCGTCGCGAAAATGCCCTTTGTCCAACACCGCTATTTCCGGGGGAGCTAGCAAATGTCCCGTTACTACACCGAAGATCATGAGTGGATCGAAGTCGAAGGCGAAGCCGCGACGGTCGGCATCACCGACTATGCGCAGGAACAGCTGGGCGACATCGTGTTCGTCGAACTGCCCGACGAAGGCGCTGAGCTTGAAAAGAGCAAGGACGCGGCCGTCGTCGAATCCGTGAAGGCGGCGAGCGATGTCTACGCGCCGATCACCGGCACCGTGATCGAAGTGAACTCCGCGCTCGAAGAAGACCCCGCGCTGGTCAACTCCTCTCCCGAGGAAGACGGCTGGTTCTTCAAGCTGACCATCGCCGACGAGAGCGAGCTCGAAGGCCTGATGGACGAAGCCGCCTACAAGAGTTTCGTCGAGGGTCTTTGATGCTGCGCGGCGTCACTCTTCTGGCGGGCGCCGCCTTGCTGAGTGGGTGTGCGTTTTCAGTCCCCAGCGATGCGATGTCCGTGGAAGAGGTCATTGCCAATATCGAGGCGTTCGATGGAAAGGACGTCACTGTCCACGGATGGCTCGGCCGTTGCAGTGGGTATGACTGTGGCCTGTTCGTGTCGGTTGAAGACGCCGAGATGGTTGAGAATGGTGAGACCGGTTCAGACGAGTGGCTGGCCGCGTTCGACCGAAGTTTACGTATTGGCGGAGGGAGTGCTTTCGATGCTCTCGCTAGCACAATGCAATTTCGTGAAGTCGTGATTGAGGGTCGGGCTAGCAGCGAGTGTTTCCAACCCAACACTTTCTGCTTCGATCGCGCGAGCGACATCGAGCCGAGTTCAATTCGTAGAGTTCTATAAAGCGGAAGCTATACAATGCGCTACCTCCCTCTGACCGATGCCGACCGTGGCGAAATGCTCGCGAAGGTCGGCGCGTCCAGCATCGACGACCTGTTCGTCGATGTGCCCGAACACGCTCGGCTCAAAGGCCCGATCGAGGGCCTGCCGATGCATGCCAGCGAGATGGCGGTGGAGCGGCACATGCGTGCGCTCTCCGGCAAGAACCTCGCGGCGGGCGATGCGCCCTTCTTCCTGGGTGCGGGGGCCTATCGCCACCATGTGCCCGCAAGCGTCGATCACATCATCCAGCGCGGCGAGTTCCTGACGGCCTACACGCCATATCAGCCTGAGATCGCGCAGGGCACGCTGCAGATGCTGTTCGAGTTCCAGACGCAGGTCGCGCGGCTCTATGGCTGCGCGGTCGCCAATGCGTCGATGTACGATGGCTCGACCGCGTGCTGGGAAGCGATCGCGATGGCGGGGCGAATCGCGCGCGGCAGTCGCAAGAAGGTCGTCCTCTCGGGCGCGCTGCACCCGCATTACGCCGAGGTCGTGCGGACCATGGCGAAGTTCACCGAGGACGAGATCGCCGACGCGCAGCCGACCTTGCAGGGCTCGCCCGATCTCGACGGGCTGATAGGCCGGATCGACGAGGATACTTCGTGCGTCGTCGTGCAGTACCCTGATATTCTCGGGCGTCTCTCCGACCTCGAAAAGATCAGCGAAGCCGCGCATGCCAAGGGCGCGCTGGTGATCGCTGTGAACCTTGAGCCGGTCGCGCTGGGCGCGGTGAAGTCGCCCGGCGAAATGGGCGCGGATATCGTCGTCGGCGAAGGTCAGTCGATTGGCGTCGGCCTCCAGTTCGGCGGGCCCTATCTGGGCCTGTTCGCGGTGCGCGACCCCAAGCATGTCCGCATGATGCCCGGCCGCCTGTGCGGCGAGACGCAGGATGCCGAGGGCAAACGCGGTTTCGTGCTGACGCTTTCGACGCGCGAGCAGCACATCCGGCGCGAGAAGGCGACCAGCAATATCTGCACCAACAGCGGGCTGTGCGCGCTGGCGTTCAATGTCCACATGAGCCTGCTGGGGGAGAAGGGCCTGCGCCAGCTCGCGGCGGAGAACCACCGGCTTGCGTGCCTTGCAGCGGACAAGCTGGCGGCTGTGCCCGGCGTCACCGTGCTCAACGACAGCTTCTTCAACGAATTCACGCTCATGATCGGGCAGGATGCACGCAAGGTCGTCCGCAAGCTGGCCGATCAGGGCATCCTCGCGGGCGTCTCGCTCGGTCGGCTCTTCCCGGCCAATGATGCCCTGTCCGAAGGCCTGCTCGTCACGCTCACCGAAACCACCAGCGAGGAGGATATCGAGACCCTCTGCGCTGCCCTGAAGGAGGTGCTGGCATGAACGCGCCCAACAAGTCCGGCTGGAAGCCCAGCGCGCCGCTCGCTGGCGATACCGAAAGCGCCACCTTCACCGGCAACCGTGCGTTGATGCTCGAAGAGCCGCTGATCTTCGAGATCGGCCATATCGAGACCACCGGCGTCGACCTCCCCGAACCGCAGGCCGATGCGCCCAGCCGCCTCGGTGGGCTTGAGCGCACCGACACGATCGGCCTGCCCGGCCTGTCCGAGCCCGAATGCTTGCGGCACTACACGCGGCTCAGCCGGCAGAACTATGCGATCGACCTCGGGCTCTTCCCGCTCGGCAGCTGCACGATGAAGCACAATCCGCGGCTGAACGAAAAGGTCGCGCGGATGCCCGGCTTTGCCGACGTCCACCCGCTGCAGCCGGTCGATACGGTCCGCGGCGCGCTCGAAGTCGTCAGCGAGCTGGCCAACTGGCTGATCACGCTGACCGGCATGCACTCGGTCGCGATGAGCCCCAAGGCGGGCGCGCATGGCGAGCTGTGCGGCATCCTGTGCATCCGCGCCGCCCTCGAAGCGCGCGGCGATGCACGCAAGGTCGTGCTGGTGCCCGAAAGCGCGCACGGCACCAACCCCGCCACTGCCGCCTTCGCTGGCTATGAGGTGGAGGATATTCCGGCGACCGCAGAGGGCCGCGTCGATCTGGAGAAGCTCAAGGCGCGGCTCGGCCCCGATGTGGCGGCGGTGATGATCACCAACCCCAACACCTGCGGGCTGTTCGAGCGGGACATGAAGGCGATCTCCGACGCAGTCCACGCGGCGGGCGGCTTCGTCTATTGCGACGGCGCGAATTTCAACGCGATCGTCGGCAAGGTGCGTCCCGGCGACCTCGGCGTCGATGCGATGCACATCAACCTGCACAAGACCTTCTCCACCCCGCACGGCGGCGGCGGGCCCGGCTCCGGCCCTGTGGTGCTGTCCGAAGCGCTCTCGCCCTACGCCCCGCTGCCCTTCACCGCGCGCGACGCGGACGGCACGGTGCATCTGGTCGAGGAAGAGAACGCGCACGAGTTCGGCCATTCGGACGCCTTCGGGCGGATGACCGCGTTCCACGGGCAGATGGGCATGTTCACCCGCGCGCTCGCCTACATCCTCAGCCACGGGGCGGACGGGCTGGCGCAGGTCGCGGAAGACGCGGTCCTCAACGCCAACTACATCCTGCGCTCGCTGGAAGACTTGCTCCACGCACCTTTCGGGGAGAGCGGGCCGTGCATGCACGAGGCGCTGTTCGGCGATCAGGGCTTTGCCGAGGGGCTCTCGACGCTCGATCTGGCGAAGGCGCTGATCGACGAGGGCTATCACCCGATGACGATGTACTTCCCGCTGGTGGTCCATGGCGCGATGCTGATCGAACCGACCGAGACCGAGAGCAAGGTGGGCCTCGACCAGTTCATCGGCGCCCTGCGCTCCGTGGTGGAGCGGGCGAAGGCGGGCGACGAGAGCCTGAAGGCCGCGCCCTATTTCGCGCCGCGCAGGCGGCTCGACGAAACGCAGGCGGCACGCAAGCCGATCCTGGCGTGGGAAGGCGAACTGGCCCCCGCAGGCAAGCCGGTGCCGAGCGAGATCGGCGGGCAGTAGAACCCGCGCGGCATGAAGATCGTCTTCAGCCGCAAGGGGTTCGACAGCGGATCGGGCGGGGGCTCCTCGCCCATCGTCGATGGCAAGCCGATCAGCCTGCCGATTCCCGATACCAAGGGGATCGCAAGGACGACATACGGCGACCTGGGGCTGGGTGACCATGCCGCACGGGCGAGCAGGGGCGCGTACGGCGTGCACAGCCTGTGCCATCACGATCCGCTGTTCACCGGCGATGGCCGATGCCTGTTCGGGCAGGTCGGCGCGGCGCAGACGCATCTCGCCAATCACGGCGTGGGGCGAGGCGACGTGTTCGTGTTCTTCGGGCGGTTTGCGGGGGAGGGGCACGGGCCGCATCACCGCATCTTCGGATACCTTGAAGTCGAGCAGGTGATCGACCTGACCGCGTGCGACGAAGCGGAGCGTGCCGAGTATGCGGCGCTCGGTCATCCCCACGCGCTGGGCCTGCATGGGCCGAACGATACGCTCTATGTCGGGCCGGGGCGGATGGCGGGCAGGGGGTCCGATGCCCTACGACTGACGGCGCCGGGAGAAGCGCTCAGCCGCTGGGTACGGCTTAAGTGGCTGCGGCGCGGTGACCTCTCCTACCACGATGCGCAGTGGCGCTGGGCCGAGCGCAATCGCCTGATCGCGGTCAGCCGGGGACAGGAATTTGTGGCGGATGTGGGACGCCGCAAGGCTCCGCGCGAATGGCTCGCGCGGGTGATTGATGAGATTCAGTCATAGTTCGTCATTGCGAGGAGACGCAGTCGACGAAGCAATCCATGGACCGGCCCGCGAGGCGGTTAGCTTTGGCCATGGATTGCCGCGCGGCTTCGCCGCTCGCAATGACGAAAGCCAGCTTACTTGTAGGTCTTGATGATCGCCGAGAAATCGAGGCCGTCATTGCCCGCGCCCGAGAAATCCTCGTACAGGCTCGCCGCGCGTGCGCCCAGCGGCACGCCCGCGTCGACCTCCTCCGCCGCCGCCATCGCGAGGCGCAGGTCCTTCAGCATCAGCGCAGTCGCGAAGCCGCCCTGGTAGTCCTTGTCCGCCGGGCTCTCGACGCCCACGCCCGGTAGCGGGGTATAGGCATTGAGCGACCAGCAATACCCGCTCGACTGCGAGCTGATCTCGTAGAACTTCTGCGGATCGAGGCCGAGTTTCTTAGCCATCTGCATCGCTTCGGACACGCCGATCATCGAAATCGCGAGCAGCATGTTGTTGCAGATCTTGGCGGTCTGGCCCGCGCCCGCATCGCCCGCATGGATCACCGCTTTGCCCATGCCTTCGAGGATCGGCTTGGCCGCCGCGAAAGCTTCTTCGGTGCCGCCGACCATGAAGGTCAGCGTGCCGCCATCTGCTGCTGCGATCCCTCCGGAAACCGGTGCGTCGACCATCTTGTAGCCCTTGGTGGTGGCCATTTCGGTCACTTCCTTGGCGGTGGCGACATCGATGGTCGAGCAGTCGAGCAGCGCCGCACCCTCGGGTGCATGGCCGATCACGGCGTCGGAATAGACCGACTTCACGATCCCGCCATTGGGCAGCATCGAGACCACCGCATCGGCATCTTCTACCGCCCATTTTGGTTCAGAGAAAGTGGTGCAGCCAGCATCATCGGCCTTCTGCCTCGCCTCCGCACTCACATCGAAGGCGAGCACGTTGTGCCCCGCCTTGACCAAGTTCGCGGCCATCCCGCCGCCCATGTTGCCGAGGCCGATAAAGGCGATTTTCATAGCATCTCTCCAATTTCCCTCTCCCCGTGCGGGGAGAGGATACGCAGGCTTGCGAGCCCGCTCGCTAGCCGAAGTTCGAGAGGGGTGATCTGTCTCCTTCGAGACTGGTAGACCCCTCTCCCAACCCTCTCCCCTAAAGGGGAGAGGGCTCAATGGATCACCGCCCCTTCCACTGCCCGTCGCGTTTCTCGATGAAGGCTTTCATGCCCTCGGCCTTGTCCTCACTCGCGGTGAGGATCTGGAACAGGCGGCGTTCGTGGAGCACGCCCTGGCCGAGGAAAGTCTCGTAGGCGGCGTTGACCATTTCCTTGTTCACCATCGCGGCCATTGGTGGCATTCCGGCGATGGTGGCTGCGGTGGTTCGCGCTTCGTCCATCAGCGTGTCATGCGGCACGACGCGTGCAACGAGACCGCTGCGTTCGGCTTCCTCGGCGTCCATCATCCGGCCGGTCAGGCACATTTCCATCGCCTTGGCCTTGCCGACCGCGCGGGTGAGACGCTGCGATCCGCCCATGCCCGGCGCGACGCCCAGCTTGATCTCGGGCTGGCCGAATTTGGCCTTGTCGCTCGCGATGATGAAGTCGGCCATCATCGCAAGCTCGCACCCGCCGCCGAGCGCGAAGCCGTTGACCGCCGCGATCCACGGCTTGCGCACCGCCTCGACGATGTGGCTGGTCCACTTGGCGAAGAAGTCAGCCAAGTAGAAATCCGCCGCGTCCTTCTCGCTCATCTCCTTGATGTCCGCGCCCGCGGCGAAGGCCTTGTCGCCAGAGCCGGTCAGGATCGCGCACCGCTGGCTGTCGTCGTTCTGATAGGCGGTGAAGGCGTCGATCAGCTCGTCGAGCACCACGCTGGAAAGCGCATTGAGCGCCTGCGGGCGGTTGAGCGTGATGGTGGTGACGGCACCGTCGGTCTGCGTGGTGATGGTTTCGTAGGGCATTCAGGGCTCCTCAAATTCGTCACCCTGAACTTGTTTCAGGGTCCAGTCTTCGATCCGTACCGTCTGCCCGCGAGGCGGGCTGGATGCTGAAACGAGTTCAGCATGACGGTCTTGTCAAAGGATCAGCTCAGCGGCGTCCACTCCTCGCTCTCGGGCAGGGCAGCGAAGATCGCCTCGATCTGTTCGTCGGTTACGCCTTGGGGCGTGGCGGGGTTCCACTGCGGGTCGCCCGTCTTGTCGACGATCAACGCGCGGACCCCTTCGGCAAAATCGTGGCTGACGAGCACGCGGCTGCCGATGCGGTATTCCATCCGCATCTCGTCGGCGAAGCTGCCCAGCGTCAGGCTGTCCGCCAGCTGGCGCAGCGCGACCTTGCAGCTTTGCGGGCTCTTGGCGCGCAGCGTCTTGAGTTCCTTCGCGGCCCAGTCGGAATCGTCGGCTTCGAGCGCCGCGAGGATCTTCTCCAGCGTGCGGCCCGCGAACAGGCGATCGATATTCTCGCGATTGGCGAGGATGCGCGCTTCGGGCGGGGTCTCGGATGCCTCGTCGAGGATCGCCTGGATATTGGCCGGATCGTCGACGATCGCGGCCTTCAGCCGGGCGAGGTTCTCGCTCGCGATGTAGTGCGTGGCGAGTCCGACCGCATGGCACTCCGCACCATCGAGCCGCGCGCCGGTGAGCGCGAGGAATTGCCCGATGCGACCGGGCAGGCGGCTGAGATACCAGCCGCCGCCGACATCGGGAAACAGGCCGATGCCCGTCTCGGGCATGGCAAACTTGGTGTTCTCGGTTGCCACGCGGAACGCTGCAGGCTGGCTGATGCCCACGCCGCCGCCCATCGTGATCCCGTCCATGAAGGCGACCACCGGCTTGGTGTAGGTGAACAGCTGGTGGTTGAGCTGGTACTCGGCGTGGAAGAACTCGCGGCCCGTCTTGCCCTCGTCGTTCAGCGCCGAGTTGCGCAGCATCGCGATATCGCCGCCCGCGCAGAAGCCGCGCCCTTCGGCATGGTCGATCATCACCGCCGCGATACCATCGTGGCTGGCCCACTCGGTCAGCGCATCGGCCATCGCGACGCACATCTCGGTCGTCAGCGCATGGATCGCCTTGGGGCGGTTGAGCGAGATATGGCCCACGTTCTGGTGGGTGTGGATGTTGAGCTGGTCGGTCATGCAACTGGACTTTCGTCGTTCGGTGTTCGGGCCCCCTCGGGTGGATAGAGACGCCAAGCGATCAGCCAATACGTGGCACCCGTCATCGCTGTCGCAGCGATCCACGGCCAAAGACCATCAACGCTGAAGTTCATGGAGGGGTTCAACAGAAGGGTAATGAGGAAGAGTACGAGGGGGCCTGCAAGGACGAAAAACCACCAACGCCCAAACTTCCAAAATTCAGAGGCAGCAATGACAATTGCAGCTCCGGGAATGGCAAAAAGAACGCCAAAAAAATACATTAAAGCAAATAGATTTGGAAGCGCCGCCATCGAATGCTGATCGACGAAAGCGAGCCAGACGGCCATCCCGAAGGCCCCCACCACTCCGGCGGTGAGGCACGCCCCGATGATGGTCAGCAACCGGCTCACTGCCGCAGCAGATCCCGGCCCACGATCATGCGCATCACCTGGTTGGTGCCTTCGAGGATCGAGTGCACGCGCAGGTCGCGCCAGTAGCGTTCGATCGGGTAATCCTTGAGATAGCCGTAGCCGCCGAACAGCTGCAGCGCGTCGTTGACGACCTTGCTGCCATTGTCGGTCGCCAGCCGCTTCGCCATCGCGGAGAAGCGCGACTTGTCGGGCGCGTTGTCGGTGACCTTGGCCGCCGCGAGATAGAGCAGCGCGCGCGCCGCCTCCAGATCGGTCGCCATGTCGGCGAGCATGAACTGCGTGTTCTGGAAGTCGGCAATCTGCTGATCGAACTGCTGGCGTTCCTTGGTGTACTTCACCGCCTCGTCGAGGCAGCGCTGCGCCCCGCCGAGCGAGCAGGCGCCGATGTTCAGCCGTCCGCCGTCGAGCCCCATCATCGCGAAGCGGAAGCCTTCGCCTTCGTCGCCCACGCGGTTCTCCACCGGCACGCGCGCATCTTCGAAGATGACCTGCGCGGTCGGGCTGGCGTTCCAGCCGAGCTTTTTCTCGGGCGCGCCGAAGCTGACGCCGGGCGTATCCTTGTCGACCACCAGGCAGGTAATGCCCTTGGTCTTGTGATCGCCCGTGCGGACCATCGTGACGTAGACATCGTTCACGCCGCCGCCGGAGATGAACTGCTTGGTGCCGTTGAGCACATAGTGGTCGCCATCCAGTACGGCTTGCGTCTTGAGCCCCGCCGCGTCCGATCCGCTGCCCGGTTCGGTGAGGCAGTAGGAGGCGAGCTTTTCCATCGTCACCAGCTGGGGAAGGTACTTCTCTTTCACGCCTTCGCCGCCGAAGCGGTCGATCATCCAGCTCGCCATGTTGTGGATCGAGATGAACGCGCTGGTGGTGGGGCAGCCATAGGCCATCGCCTCCATGATCAGCGCCGCTTCGAGCCGGCCGAGGCCGATCCCGCCGCTCTCCTCGCTGACGTAGATCGCGCCGAAGCCGAGCTCGGCAGTCTGCTTGATCGTGTCGACGGGGAAGTGGTGATCCTCGTCCCACTTGCCCGCATGGGGCGTGATGTTGTCGGCGGTGAACCGCTGCGCCATGTCCTGGATCGCGAGCTGGTCGTCTGAAAGCTGGAATTGTCCGGTCATGGGAGGCGACCTAGCCCCCCGGACGCGGATAGAAAAGGGGACAAAACGCTAGGGCGGGCTGCGATCAGGGTGCGCTGGAGCCGCGATCCGCCGGGCAGCGTTTGCGCATCGTGATGCGATCGGGGTAGCTTGACGCGGTGACGGCCAGCCGCTCCCGCCCGCCGACCAGCCGCATCGAGTAGTCTTCTTCCCAGCGCTCGCCTTCGCCTTCCATCGCCAGCGACACCACCAGCCCATCCCGGGTGCGGCGCACCGCGGTGACCTCGCCCCGCGATTCGTAGAAGCCGATGCTGCCCGGGCGCACCATCATGCGCAGGTCGGAGTCGGGCGCGCAGCTACCCTCGACGCCATCCCATTCGCCCAGATAACTCGCCGGAATCGCGGTCAGCGCAGCGCGGTTGCGCGCGACATCGTCTGCCGGGACATTGGGCAGGGTGTAGAGCGTCGGTTCGGAAGAGGGCGCAGGCGAGGGTGGAGTTGGGGGTGTGGTCGAGTGCGGGGGCGAAGCGCTGGTCGAGGCGCTTTCCACGGCTGTCGGCGTTGCATCGCCTGTCGGTGCGCGCGCGGTCGGTTCGGATGTGGTGGTCGACGGGGCGCGCTCGCCTGACACCGCCACATCGCCGGCAGCGTCCTCGCCCGGTTCCGGCTGCGCCTCCCCGTTCCTGCCGTCGCAGCCGACCAGCACGATCAGCATCGCGGTAGCAGGCATGATCCGCCTCATCATCGTGCATTGCCCCCTCTGATCGCACGGCAGCTGTCTTCTACCGCAATCTTCTCCACCGCGCGATAGTCGGCCTCGTTCGGTGCGATCCGGCGGATCAGCACGACCCCGCGCTGGGTCGGGGCAGGGATGGAGAAGCCCTCGGGCTCGCTGAGGGGCGGTAGCAGCCGCATCGCGAAGCGCTTCCCCTCGCCCCGGAAGGTCAGGAAATTATTGGTCTGCGCGTCATACACCGAGAGCGAGGAATAGCCCGGCCAGGCGGCCATCTCGATCGCGACCGCGTCAACCCCCTCGGAAAAGTCGAAAAGGCAGATCGAATAGGCGAGCTCAGGGGAAGCGCGCACTACCCGTTGGGTCTGGGGTGTCATCCGCGGCGCAAGCCTGAAGCCATGCTGCGGAATGCCACGCTGTTCCATCGCGGCCATTGCGCGTTGCATGATAAAGCCAGGCGCGCCGTACAGCACCGCAAGGTGGCCGATCACGATCGCGGCAAGCAGGACGAATAGCGTCAGAAACGTGCGCATCACAGGCCCTCCGCAGTGGTGCAGCCCAGCCGCGCGATACGCGGCGGGTTGAGCGCGAGCTTGGGCGTTTCCAGCACCTCCGCCGATGGCGCGTAGAGCCGCAGAGTCAGGTCGAAATGGCCCGCGTTGCGGCTGGAGATCCAGTGTTCCGCACCCTCCGGCCGCTGGGGCGCGATGATCGCCTGCCACGCGCCCTCGCCTGTCTCGCTCGCACTGATCGACAGCGCCTGGTCTTTGTTGATCGGCAGGCGGCTGTTCGCATCGTAGAGCGTGATCGACCACCACCGCGCGGCCTGCCCCATGCCCGACAGGCGATAGCGGCAGCCTTCGCGCAAGGGACGTCCACGCTCATCGCGAGAGCGGGTGAAATAGATCGCCTCGCGTCGCTGCAGCGCGAACAGCCCGTGCCTGGCGACGCGCGCGCGGGTGTAGGGATCGGCGGCGTCCGAACCGATCGCGAAATCGGTGCGCCAGCCATCAATGGCGATCCCGGCGATCCCGGTGGGGGCGCTGCTGCGCGGCCAGATGCCGGACAGCACCAGCGCGGACGCACCGCCTATCGCGAGGCCGACCAGAATGGCGGCGAGAAGGCCCAGCACAGATCGCATGGCCGGCCCACGATAGCAGCTTGGTGGTTAAAGATCAGTCGTTCTGTTTGCGCGGCAGGCCGAGCACGCGGGTATCGAACCATTGCTGCGCCCGATCGGTGTCGTTGCCGCGATACCAGCGCGGGGCGGGCAGGCCCTTTTCCCACGCGACCATCTCGGTCAGGCTGCCTTGGGCGGAGGGAGTGTCATAGACGGGGGCATAATCGGCGAAGGGATCGGCATAGGCCTCGTCCGCGCTGACGATCGTCCAGCCCTTTGCCTCCAGCGCGCGGACCAGATCGCCGATGTACATCGCGTTGAGGTCGGTCTCGTGCAGCAGGATCACGTGAACCGGGGAGCGCCCGATCGTCTGCCGGGCGAGCTGGTCGTAGAACTCGGCGGCGTCGACCTGCGTTTCGATATAAAGATCGTGCAGCGCCTGCCGGTCGATCTTGTGCCCGTCTACAACCGCGCGCTTGGCGGCGCTTTCGTAGAACCAGTCGCTTGCGTCGATCGTCACGTAGCCATTGGAGAGGCCACGCTGCGCCAGACCTTCACGTACCGCGTCGCGCTTCCCCTTATCCTGCCGACCTTCGTCGAGGTAAGGATAGCGGAACCACGGGCGGTATCCCGCGCGCCCGTGCAGCCATTCCTCGGCGGCGTCGATATCGGCCAGATATGCGGCGGCGTCTGTCTGCGAGAGGTGGGGGTGGCTCGCCGAATGGTTCGCGATCACGTGCCCGGCGGCGACATAGGCCACGATCCGTGCCTCGTCATCCGCGCCATCGATTTGCCCGGGATTGACGAAGAACACCGCCTGATCGACGCCCGCTTCGGCAAGGTTTGCGATCAGCAGCCGGGTGCGCTCTTCCTCGCTGAGGAAGGCGCCGGGTGCGCGCGGCGCATCGTCGAAGCTCAGCGCAATCCGCTTTTCGGGCGGTTGCGGCGGGGCGGATGTGTCCTCGGCATGCGCGCAGGCGGCGAGCAGGCCGAGCATGAGGGGAAGGAGCCAGCGCATGGCCCGGACGCTAGCCCGGACAGCGGCGGTAGGTAGTGGTGGAGCGTTCACCCGGGTCGAAATTACGGACGGTCAGCGTCTTTGCCACCGGATCGACCCGGAATTCGAGCTCGTCACGGGTCGGCTCGTCGGCATAGGTGGTGTCGAACAGCGCGCGGATGTGGCCGGGCGCGCGATCCGAGACGGAGATGAACTTTCCGCCGGTCTCGAAGAACGAATAGCCATCCTCCCGAATGGTCAGCACTTTGCCTATATTGTCCTGCTGGTAACCGTCACATTGAGCCTTGGTTACCGCCGCGCCATCAGTTTCGCGCCACTTGCCGCGGATCGCCGCAGGGAAGGTCTGGGCAAAGGCGCTAGGTTCCTGTTGTGCGTCGCCGTCCGAGGGCAGACCCTTGGGCGGGCCTGCTCCATCGCCGATCCCGCCATCGGGTTCGACCGGGATCGGGGGCTGGCCGGCATCCGGCCCTTGCATGCCTCGATCTGCGGCTGTCGTGTCGACCTCCTGCTCGTTGGGTGTGGGCGAGCACGCAGACGTGGCGAGCAGGGCGACAAGCATGGGAAGGGCCAAACGCATGGTCGCGATGCTAGCGCGGACAGCGGCGGTATGTCCTGATTGAGCGTTCATCCGTGTCGAAATTGCGGACGGTCAGAGTCTTTGTTGCCGGATCGACGCTGAATTCCAGTTCGTCACGGGTCGGCTCATCGGCAAAGCTGGTGTTGAACAGCGCGCGGATGCGCCCCGGCTCGCGCTCCCTGACGGATACGAAGCGCCCGCCCGCTTCGAAAAACGTATAGCTGTCGTCGCGGATCGTCAGCACCCTGCCCAGGTTGCCGGGCAGATAGCCGTCGCACTGCGCGGGGGTTGCCGCAGCATCCTTGGTTTCGCGCCACTTTCCCCGGATCGCGGCAGGGAAGCTCCTGGGCAGAGTGCTCTGCCCTGCGGATCCGTCGTCGTCCGGAAACAGCCCGGGCCAAGGCGCCGCGTAGAGCTGGCTCGCGCCACCGCCGATCGTCCTGGCCGGTTCGACGGCAATCGGAATCTGGCCGGTTTCGAAGGAGGGTGCAGGCGCGTTCGAGCCGGGTGCGGCATCATTGTCGCTATCCGCAGCGGAGCAGGCAATCACACCCAGAGCGACTGACGATAGGAGAGCAAGCGATTTCATCGGCGGTGAATGTCCTGCTGCCGCTCGCTGTCCGACTGCTCAGCCACCGCACCGGGTCAGCGGAATCGGGCTATGCCCGGGCCCGACCAAAGCACCGCTCTTGCCTCCCTGGTCCAGCACGATGCCATAGGGTTCCTCCTGGCCATCGTCTTCGAGCTCGATCGCGTTCGGCCCGGCGTAGTGGACCTTGGTGAAATTGCTCGTCTTGCCCTGCCAGGTGATCTTCGTCGGCGCGATCTTGATCAGGCTGTCGGCGGCGGCCTTGCAGGTGCCGTAGGTGGACCAGGTGCCTTCGTACTCGGAGGGGATCAGATGCGCCTCGCGGATTGTCGCGCACTTGCGGAATTCGAACGGTTCGAAACCGTCGCCCGAAAGGGTCAGGCGCTTGCCACCGTCCGACAGCTTGAGCGTGTAGGACTCTCTCGACCGGTCGTCGGCATATTGGAAGAAGCCCTCGCTCTCGATCCGGTCGTCGGAGATCTGCGAGATCGTCTCGGGAGTGAACGCGCCCTCGTAATATTGCAGCAGCTTGGGCTCGATCGTCAGCGCCGTGTCGCTGAGCGTGGTGCACGCGAACTCGCCCGCATCGACACTGTCCCACCCGCCCCGGAAGTTCATGGGAATGGCGTCGAGTGCGCTCGGCGTGGGCTCTGCCCGCGCGGGCGGGGGCGCGGCGTCCGCGCTTTTCCCGTCCGCGTCCTCGGTTTCACCCCCACATGCTGCCAAGGCGACCAGAGCCGCCACTGGCGCAATGAACCTGACCATATTCATCCGTCTTCCCCCTGTAGTGGTGTGCCCCAAGCGGATATTGGCAAGGTTTCCGGCTGCTGATCAACCCATGGTGGGGATGACGAAGGCGTTGGAGCCATCGCCACCGCCATCGGGCCAGCGCTGGGTGACCTTCTTGGTCTTGGTCCAGAAGCGCAGCCCTTCCTGCCCGTACTGGTCGATGTCGCCGAAGCCCGAACGCTTCCACCCGCCGAAGCTGTGGTAGCTGACGGGCACGGGGATCGGCACGTTGATGCCGACCATGCCGACGTTCACGCGGTGCGCGAATTCGCGCGCGGCGTGGCCGTTGCGGGTGAAGATGGCGACGCCGTTGCCGTACTGGTGCTCGCTCGGCAGGCGCACCGCATCCTCGAAATCCTTCGCGCGCACGATCTGGAGCACGGGGCCGAAGATTTCTTCCTTGTAGCTTTCCATGTCGGTGGTCACGCGGTCCAGTAGCGTTGGCCCGACGAAGAAGCCCTTTTCGTGGCCTTGCAGGCTGAACCCGCGCCCGTCGATCACGACCTCGGCACCTTCCTTCTCGGCGGTGTCGATCCACTGTTCGATCCGCGCCTTGTGCTCGGGCGTGACCACCGGGCCGTACTGCGCATCCTTGTCGGTCGAGACGCCGACCCGAAGTGCGTTGATCGCGGGGATCAGCTTTTCGCGCAGACGGTTCGCGGTATCCTCGCCCACCGGTACCACCACCGGCAGCGCCATGCAGCGTTCGCCCGCCGATCCGAAGGCGGCGCCCGCCAGATCGTTCACCACCTGATCGAGATCGGCGTCGGGCATCACGATGCCGTGGTTCTTCGCCCCACCGAAGGCCTGCACGCGCTTCCCGTTAGCGGTGCCGCGCGAGTAGATATACTGCGCAATGTCCGACGAACCGACGAAGCTGATCGCGGCGATGTCGTCATGGTCGAGGATCGCGTCGACCATTTCCTTGTCGCCATTGACCACCTGAAGCAGCCCTTCGGGCGCACCCGCTTCCACGAACAGTTCGGCGAGGCGGATCGGCACGGAGGGATCGCGTTCGGACGGCTTGAGGATGAAGGCGTTGCCCGCCGCGATCGCCATGCCGAACATCCACATCGGGATCATCGCGGGGAAGTTGAACGGGGTGATGCCCGCCCCGATGCCGAGCGGCTGGCGCATCGAATAGACGTCGATCCCCGGGCCGGCACCTTGCGTGTACTCGCCCTTGAGCGCCTGCGGGATGCCGCAGGCATATTCGATCACTTCCAGCCCGCGCTGCACGTCGCCATGCGCGTCGTCGACAACCTTGCCGTGCTCGCTGGAGAGCAGCTCGGCCAGTTCCTGCTTGTTCGCTTCGACCAGCCGCTTGAACTCGAACATCACGCGCGCCCGGCGCTGCGGGTTGGTCGCGGCCCATTCGGGCTGGACTTCCTTCGCCTTGGCCACCGCCCGTGCGAGCAGTGCGGCATCGCCCAGCGCGACCTCGGCCTGCACCTCGCCGGTGGAGGGGTTCCACACCTTGTGCGTGCGTGCGGCTTCGCCGGCGGCGACGCCTGCCGCGAGATGGTGGTCGATAGTGCGCATGGGGGCTCTCCGTGAATTTACTCTTCGGTAGCGCGCTAGACGCTGCGCCCGCACCAGATCAAGGGAGGAAGGGCCCGCACACCACTGGCGAAAGAGCTAGCCGTAGCGTCCATCGCGCTCAATGCGCCCGAAATCGCATGGGGGTTGGCCGCGGTCAGGGGCGCTGCGTTCAACCCATCTTGACCGGGACCTGGCGAAGGTGCAATCGCGCCACGGCCCAATGCGGCCCCGATGCGGGTGTAGCTCAATGGTAGAGCAGCAGCTTCCCAAGCTGACGACGAGGGTTCGATTCCCTTCACCCGCTCCACAATCCTGAATTAGCCGCAGAAAACCGCGATTTCGGAGGCGAGCGTGCGCGTTGTGCGGAGCGTGGGACCGGAAGTCGCATCCGCGCGTTCAACCGTCATGAGCAAGACCGTCGAGGATCTCCAGCGCGAGATGGAAGCCGCCGCGCGTGCGCTCGATTTCGAGACCGCAGGGCGAATACGTGACCGGATCAACCTGATGCGCGGCGGAGCGAATGCCGAAGAGGCGGCAAAGGCGGATACCTCCGGCCTGATCCGCCAGCAGCCCGGTGCCATGGGGCTGGGCACGAGCCGGCAAAAGCCGATTCCTCCCGCAGGCTGGAAGAAGCCGCCTAAGCCCGACCTCATGACCTCAGGCCGAAAACGCAAATGAGCATCGGCACCGCGCATGGTGCGATCGGGCAGGCGGCACGATTATCCCCTCTTTTGAGACTTTTGGATTTGCGCTGCGGGTGCGGGCTTAGATAAAAATTCACCAACGCGCCGTATAGTTAATGCCGTTGCGGCTCGTGGATGATCGGGCGCGGCACGATGAGGATACCGGACGGACGAGTGGGGTATGGGTAAGGACAATATCGGGCGCGACGTGCTCACGTTTCTGGCTGGCAATCTGCTCGATCCCACGCCGATGAACTACCGCTTCGGCTATCTCTACCTGACCCGGTCGAGCAAGGTGATCTGCGAGGAAACCGACACCTACATCGAAAACGGCATGCGCATGAAGCAGGAGACGATCGTCGAGATCATGGGCAAGCATGCCTCTGCCTCCGACGATCCCGAAGAGCGGATTGCCGCGCGCGACGAAGCGGTCGAACTGTTTCTCAACACTGCTGGAGAGCTCGCCCGCGAGGCAAAACGCCAGGCGGACGGTGTCGGACGCGACATCGCGGAGGAAAGCCAGGTGATCCGCGAGGGCGCGCAGGGCGAGGATCTGACCGGCGCGATCCGCCGCATCATCGACCGGGCGGAGGAGGCGGAGCGGGAATTGTCCAACGCCTCTAACCGGATCGACCGGCTCCAGCGCGATCTCGACGAGGCGCGCAACAAGGCGCTGGTCGACGAACTGACCGGCATCCCCAATCGCCGTGCGACCCGCGCGACCATTCAGGATCTTGAGATCCGCAAGGTCCGCTATTGCCTCGGCCTGATCGATATCGATCATTTCAAGGCGATCAACGATACCTACGGCCACCCGGTGGGTGATCGCGCGCTGAAGCTTGTTGCCGAAGCGCTGAGCGAATCGCTCTCCCCGTGGCCGGTCGCGCGCTGGGGAGGAGAGGAGTTTCTCGTGATCGCCGAGGTCGCCGACGCGAACAAGCTGGCGGAGCGCGTGGCCGAGGCGAAGGAAACGCTGGCCGAACGCAACCTCAAGCTGCGGGAGACCGACGAGCCGATGGGGCCGATCACCTTCTCCGCCGGGGTCGCGGTCAATTCCGAAACCAGCGACGAGACGCTGCGCCGGGCCGACAACGCGCTGTACGAGGCGAAGAAGGCAGGCCGCAACACGGTGCTGATCGCGCCCGAGAGCGGCCGCGTGGCAGACGCCGCCTGACCGCGCGCACCGCCCTCTCATGTCCTCCTTCCTCTTCGGCTTTGCCGCTGCCCTGCTGCTGACCATCGGCGCGCGCGACCAGCTGCTGGTCGCGCGGCTGGCGGGGTCGCTCGGCGCGATCATCCTGCTGGCGGCGCTGGTCGCTGCGGTCTTTACCGCCGGGCTGATGGCGCTGGCGGGCGATGCGATTGCGCAGATGTTGCCCGACGCGGCGCGTCGGATGCTGGTCGCCATCGCGCTGGTCGTGGCTGCGGTGGAACTGGTGTGGCCGGGGCGGGACAAGCGCCCGAAAGAGCCGACCCGCTCTCCCTTCGCAGCCTTCGTCGTGCTGCTCGCCCGGCAATGGGGCGATGCCGCGCGCTTCCTGCTCTTCGCGCTCGCCGCCGCCACCGCGCTGCCTGCCTATGTCGCGCTCGGCGGTGCGGCGGGAGCGGGGGTGGCGCTGGCCGGTGGCTGGGCGCTGGGGGAAGAGCTGGAGGCCCTGCCGCTGCGCGCCTTCCGGCTGGTGATGGCGGGGATCGTCCTGCTGGCCGGCCTGCTGATCGGGCTGGGTGTGCGCGGGATCATCTGAGCGCTGCTCCCCCGCCGGGCGAAGGCCCAGTCAATCACAGTAATCGAAGCTTTGGCAGGAAACCGGGAGGGCCTTGCTCCGTTGACCTCACGAGACCCTTTTTCAAGGCCCAATAAAATAACACAGGAGACCAAACATGGCTCAAGCTGGCGACAATTCGAAAACCGCACTGGTGCAGGAACTTAACGGCCTGCTGGCGGACCACCTCGCGCTCTACTTCAAGACCAAGAACTTCCACTGGCATGTGAAGGGCCCGCGCTTCCGCGACCTGCACCTGCTGTTCGACGAACAGGCGATCGAGCTGCGCGATCAGATCGATGCGATCGGTGAACGCGTGCGCAAGCTGGGCGAGGTCACGCTGACCTCGATCGGTTCGGTCGCCCGCGCGACGCAGGTCAAGGATCAGGATTCGACCGACCTAGATGGCGATGCGATGGTCAAGGAACTGCACGACGACAACGTCGCGATGATCAAGCGCCTCAAGGGCATGAAGCCGCTGGCCGAAGAGGCGGGCGACAATGCGACCGACGGCCTGCTCGACGACTGGACCGACATGGCGGAGGAACGCGCGTGGTTCCTCAAGTCGACGCTCGGCTAATCCCCCGTTAGCCAGGCAACCAGAAGGGCCGATCCGGTGCTATGCCGGGCCGGCCCTTTTCTATATCCCGCATCCATCATGCCGCCACTGCTGCCCCGCTCGCTCCACCGCCTCGCGCTGCGCGTCGCCCACCGTCTGCGCCACGTCTGGCGGCGGCTGGCGAAGCCGCAGCTGCGCGGCGTGAGCGTTATCCTGCGCGACGCGCAAGGCCGGGTGCTGTTCGTCCGACATACCTATGGCCCGCCCGACTGGAGCCTGCCGGGCGGCGGGATCGCGCGCGGCGAAGCGCCCGAGGCAGCTGCGCGGCGCGAGATGGCGGAGGAACTGGCGCTGACGCTTGGCCCGGTCAGCGAACTGGGCACGATCGAGGAGACGATCTCCGGCGCGCCGCACACTGCGTACCTTTTCCTGGCGGAGATCGCGGAGGCCCCGGTGCCCGACGGGCGCGAGGTCGTGGAGGTGCGCTTCGCGATGCCGGACGATCCGCCGCAGCCGGTCAGCGGCCTCGCCGAAAGGCGGATCGCCTACCTGCTGAAGATCTAGAACAGGGCGAGCTGACCGTCGCTGGCATCGTTGGATCGCCCCTCGTCCTCCTCCCCGGAAGCGCCCCGTTCGAGATTGGAGAGCGTCAGCCCCATCAGGCGGATCGGACGCGGCAGGGGCAGCAGTTCATCGAGGATTGCGTGCCCGATCGCGGCGAATTCGGCCTTGTCCGCGACGCTACGCGGTAGCGAGCGGGCGCGGGTCATCAGCTGGAAGTCGTTATATTTGAGTTTGAGCGTCACCGTGCGCCCGCGCGCCTGCGCCCGCTCGATCCGCTCCCACACGATCTCGACGATGTCGTCCAGCGTGGTGCGCAGTTCTTCCGCCTCGTGCCGGTCGACCGAGAAGGTGCGTTCTCCGCCGACAGACTTGCGGATGCGGTTGGCGCGCACGGGCCGGTCGTCGATTCCGCGCGCCGCGCCATAGAGATAGTCGCCGAAGCTGCCGAAATGCTGCGCCAGCCACGCCGCGTCCTTCGCGGCAAGATCCGCGCCGGTGGCGATACCGAGCCGCGCCATCTTCTCCTCCCCACGCGGGCCGACCCCGTGGAAGCGGCGGATGGGCAGCGTCTGAACGAAAGCCGCGCCTTCGCCGGGGCGGATCACGCACATTCCGTCGGGCTTGTTCTGGTCGCTCGCCAGCTTGGCGAGGAACTTGTTGTAACTGACCCCCGCGCTCGCGGTCAGGCGGGTCTTCGCGCGGATTTCCTGCCGGATCATCTGTGCGATCTGGGTTGCCGAGGCGATGCCCAGCTTGTTGACGGTCACATCGAGATAGGCCTCGTCGAGGCTCAGCGGTTCGACCAGATCGGTGTGGTGGCGGAAGATCGCGCGGATCTGGTCCGATGCCTCGCGATAGGCGTCGAAGCGGCTCTTCACGAAGATCAGGTCCGGGCACAGCCGTTTGGCGGTGACCGATGGCATGGCGGATTTTACGCCGAACTTGCGCGCCTCGTAACTGGCAGCGGCAACCACACCGCGCCCGCTCGCCCCGCCGACCGCGACCGGTTTGCCCCGCAATTCAGGGTTGTCGCGCTGCTCCACGCTGGCGAAGAAGGCATCCATGTCGACATGGATGATCTTGCGCGTCGGCGGTGCTTCGCCGCGATCTTCCGGAGTGGTCTCGCCTTCGCTCATCGCGGGCCTGCGATAGCACACAGGTTGCCAATCGGAACCGACGCCGCCATTTGCGGTTTTGTGCACATGCGAAATCCAGATTACGGGCCCGGCGAGTCGATCGACCGGCAGAGCGTCGATGCTCGCGCGCCTGCGGCGCTGCCGCCGTCGGGCCAGCGGATCGGCGAGCGTCAGCTGATCGCGATGATGGCGCTGCTGATGGCGCTCAACGCGCTGGGCATCGATGCGGTGCTTCCTGCGCTCGACAACCTTGCCGCCGATCTGGGCGCAGGCGGCAATTCGCGTCAGTTCGTGGTCGGTGCCTATCTGCTCGCGGCCGGTCTGGGCGCGCTGGTCCCCGGATCGCTGGCGGACAGGTACGGTCGCCGGCCGGTGCTGTTCACCGCGCTCGGGCTCTACATCGCCTTTTCGCTGCTGTGCGCGATGGCGTGGAATTTCGAATCGCTGCTGACGCTGCGCTTCCTGCAGGGCTTCGGCGCGGCGGGGATCGTCGCGCTGCCGCCCGCGATCATCCGCGACCGGGTGGGCGGCGACAAGATGGCCAGGATGATGAGCCTGATCTTCGTCATCTTCCTGATGGTGCCCGCGATCGCGCCCAGCATCGGGCAGGGCGTGCTGATGGTGATGGGCGACTGGCGCTGGATCTTCGTGTTCACCGCGGTCGCCGGCGTGGCGATGGGCGCATGGGCATGGCGCAACCTGCCCGAGACGCTGCATCCCGAAGACAAACAGCCGATCCAGCCGCGCGTGATCGCGCGCAACATGCGCGCCACGCTGACCATGCGGCAGGCGTTGGGCTACACGCTGGGCAGCGCGGTGATCTTCGGTGCGCTGTTCGGTTTCATCAACTCGGCGCAGCAGCTGGTGGGCGAGGCATTCGGCGCGGGACCCTGGTTCCCCGCGATCTTCGCCTGCTGCGCGGGCGCGATGGCGGTGGCCAGCTGGACCAATTCGCGGATCGTCGAGCGTTTCGGTGCCCGCCGCGTGAGCCACACCGGCCTGTTCCTGTTCCTGATCGTGGCCGCGCTGCAGCTGTTCGTCGCGACCATGACCGAGGAAACGCTGTGGACCTTCGTCCCTTTGATGGCGGCGAACATGATGCTGCTCGGCTTCATCGGTGCCAATTTCGGCTCGATCGCGATGCAGCCCTTCCGCGAGACGGCGGGAGCGGCGGCAAGCGTGCAGACCTTCTTGCGGATGGTCACCGCAGCGGTGATCGGCGCGAGCATCGGCTATGCCTATAACGGCACCGCGATCCCGCTGGCGACCGCGTTGTTCGGCGGCGCGCTGATCTGCATCGGCCTGGTGCTGTTCGCGGAGCGCGGCAAGCTGTTCGGCCCGCCGGTGTACGAGGATTAAGCGATCGATCCTCCCCGTTTTCGCGTCAGCGCAAATGGGGAGGTGGCGCGCAGCCGCAGGCTGCGTGACGGAGGGGTGTCTTAGGCATCGGGCCCCTCCACCACCCTGCGGGTGGTCCCCCTCCCCATCTATCCTGCGGAGAAACGGGGAGGATCAGCCTTCGGAAGGCTCCACCACGCACAGCACCGCTTCGACCTGCACCTGACCGCCTTCGCTGGCGGAAAGCTGGGTCACGGTGCCGTCGAACGGCGCGGTGAGCGAATGCTCCATCTTCATCGCCTCGAGCACCATCAGCCGCTGGCCCGCGGTGACGCTGTCGCCCTCGGCCACGTCGAGCGCGATGACCTTGCCCGGCATCGGCGCGAGGATCGCGCCGTCGCCTGCCGCAGCCGCGCCCGAGCCGCGCGAACCGCGGTCGAAGGCGAAAGACATGCCGTCGGCGAAAACGACCACCCGGTGCGGATCGACAAAGCCGGTCGCAGCCTCGAACGCTGCACCCTCGGCCGCCGCGACGACGCGCGTATCGCCCTTGAAAGAGAGGCTGGTGGTGAGGCGGCCCGGTGCATTGAGCCGGAAGCCCGCAGGCTGGTCGTCATAGTCGTCGGTTTCGGCGAGAACCACGAAGTCGGCAGCGGTCTGCCAGATCGCTTCGTAAGGTTCGTCCGATTCCACCAGATCGTCGATCTTGCGTTCGATGAAGCCGGTATCGAGATTGGCATCCTCGAAATCCTCGTCGCGCAGGCAGTTCGCGATGAAGGCCGCATTGGTGCGCACGGGCCAGATTTCGACCCCGTCGGCGATCTCTGCCAGCTGCTCGATCGCATCTTCCCGGGTCTCTGCCCAGGTCACGAGTTTGGCGACCATGGGATCGTAGAAGGGCGATATCTGATCGCCTTCCTCCACGCCCGTTTCGATACGGCCCCGCAAGCCGATATCGAAATGGTCGAGTGACCCGGTGCTGGGCAGGAAACCGCTGGACGGGTCTTCCGCGTAGAGCCGTGCCTCGATCGCGTGTCCGTCGATAAACAGCTCGTCCTGCTTGCATGGGATCGGCTCGCCCGCAGCGACGCGCAGCTGCCATTCGACCAGATCGACCCCGGTGATCTCCTCGGTCACCGGATGCTCGACCTGAAGGCGCGTGTTCATTTCCATGAAGAAGATGCGGTCCGCGCGCAGGCCTTCGCTGGCGTCGGCGATGAATTCGATCGTGCCCGCGCCTTCGTAATCGACCGCCTTGGCGGCGCGCACGGCGGCGGCGCAGATTTCCTCGCGCGTGGCCTCGTCCATGCCGGGGGCTGGCGCTTCTTCGATCACCTTCTGGTGGCGGCGTTGCAAGGAACAGTCGCGTTCGAACAGGTGGACGTGGTTGCCGTGGCTGTCGCCGAACACCTGCACTTCGATATGGCGGGGCGAGGTGATCCATTTTTCTAAGATCACGTCGTCATTGCCGAAGCTGGCATTGGCCTCGCGCCGGCAAGATTCGAGCGCGGAGAGGAAGTCTCCCTCGGCATCGACCTTGCGCATCCCCTTGCCGCCGCCACCCGCGACCGCCTTAATCAGCACGGGATAGCCGATCGCATCGGCCTCCTGCTTCAGCCGCTCGGGGCTCTGGTCGTCGCCGTCATAGCCCGGCGTCACGGGCACGCCCGCCTCGCGCATCAGCTTCTTGGCCGCGTCCTTGAGGCCCATCGCGCGGATCGAGGAGGGCGGCGCGCCGACCCAGATCAGCCCTGCGTCCTTCACAGCCTGCGCGAAATCGGCGTTTTCCGAGAGGAAACCGTAGCCTGGGTGGATCGCCTGCGCGCCGGTCTGCTTGGCGGCGGCGATGATCTTCTCGCCCACCAGATAGCTTTCGGCAGCGGGCGAGGGGCCGATATGCACCGCTTCATCGGCGGAGCGCACGTGCAGCGCCTTGGCGTCGGCATCGGAATAGACCGCAACGGTGGCAATGCCCATTTCACGCGCGGTGCGGATGATGCGGCAGGCGATTTCGCCGCGATTGGCGATCAGGAGCTTCTGGATCATGCCCGCAGCGCTAACGCCAAGTGGGCGGCAGGTCTACCACCCGGCAACCGGGCGAAGATCGTCGCGGGTATAGGGCGGCCAGTGCTCGGGCTCGGGCGCGTGCTTCGTGACGGCCTCACCGAAGGCGGCGATCACATGGACGAGCTTTTCGTACCACGGCACATAGGTGCGGGTGTCCCACGCCAGCTGGCCTCGCGCGCGGACCTTGCGCCCGATCGCGCCGTAGATGCGCGCGGCGGACAGAACCGCCCAGCGCTGGCGGAAACGCAGGTGTTTCGCGCCCAGTCGGGACGCGACCTCGTACATTTCCATCCGGTCGACCAGCCGTGCGGAGACCGCCGCGAGCGCGAAGCGGTTGTCCTCGTCCGCGTAGTTTTCCCGCGTCAGTCCGGCGTCCTCCAGCCACTCGTCGGGCAGGTAGCAGCGCCCGGCTGCCGCATCCTCGATCACGTCGCGCGCGACATTGGCGAGCTGGAACGCCAGCCCGAGATCGCATGCGCGGTCGTAGATGAAGCTGTCGTTGGGGGCGAACATCACCCGGGCCATCAGCACGCCGACCGCGCCCGCGACGTGGTAGCAATAGCGCATCAGCTCCTTCTCGCTGTGCGGGCTGAAGCCGTTGGCATCCATCGCGAAGCCTGCGATCACCTCGTTCGCCATGTCGAGCGTGATGCCCGCCTCGCCTGCAACCTGCCCCAGCGCGTCGAACGCGACATCGGCGGTTGCGCCGCCTTCCAGCGCGCGGCGGGTCAGCACCTTGATCGCCTGCAGTCGGTCCTCGATCCCCGCCTGATCGCCCAGCTCGCCGCCCTTCTCCTGCGCGTCGGCCAGATCGTCGCACCGGCGGCACCAAGCGTAGAGCATCCACACGCGTTCGCGCGTGGCCTTGTCGAACAGCTTGGAGGCAAAGGCGAAGCTACGCGACCCTTCGGCAATCGCTTCGTAGGATTCGTTGACCAGCGCAGCCCGGTCGCGCCCGCCACCGGGGCGCGGGATAGAGGGGCGCACGAAGCGGGAAGGGACGAGGGGGCGGGCCTGGTTCAAAGCTGGTCTGCGCTCATGCGATAGATCGGGGTATTAGGCGTATAAGACGCAAGCTTGTCGAGCAGTTCCGGCAAATTGTCCGCAACCTGCAAGATCTCGCGATGTGTTGCACGAACGAAACCCGTATCCGCCATCCGGTTTACGAACTGCACAAGATCATCGTAAAAACCGAAGGCGTTGAGCAGCCCTACCGGCATTTCGTGATAGCCGATCTGCGCCCAGCTCAATGCTTCGAACAATTCGTCCATCGTGCCCATGCCGCCGGGCAGAGTGATGAAGCCGTCGGCAAGGTCGGTAAAGTGCTGCTTGCGCTGGTGCATCGTCTCGACCGTGATCAGCTGCGTGCAATCGTGATTGGCGAATTCACGCTCTACCATCGCATGCGGGATCACCCCGATCACCTCACCCCCCTGATCGAGCGCGCCTTGCGCCAGCGCGCCCATCAGGCCAAGCCGCCCGCCGCCATAGACGACGCCGATACCGCGCTGCGCCAGCCCCGCGCCCACATCGCGCGCCAGTTCGATGTAGCGCGGATCGGGCGGCGTGGCCGCGCCGCAATAGATGGCGAGGCGCTTCATTTGAGATCCTCTATCATCAGGCCGGCGGTCGCCTTGGCGCTGCCGACCACGCCGGGAATTCCTGCGCCCGGATGGGTGCCTGCCCCGACGAGGTAGAAGTTCTTGATCACATCGTCACGGTTGTGGCCGCGGAAAAAGGCGCTCTGCGTCAGCACGGGCTCGAGGCTGAAGGCGCTGCCCAGGTGCGCGTTGAGATCGGTGGCGAAGTCGCTCGGCGCGTAGTGGAACTTGGTCACGATCCGGCTGTGAATGTCGGGCACCAGCCGTTTGCCGACTTCGTCGAGGATGCGCTTTTCGAGCAGCGGGCCGACCTCGTCCCAGGCGACCGGCAGCTTGCCCTGGTGCGCCACCGGCACCAGCGCGTAGAACGTGCTCATCCCCGGCGGGGCCATGGAGGGATCGCTCTTGCTCGGGTGGTGGAGGTAGATCGAGAAATCTTCCGGCAGCACGCCGTTGGAGTAGATATCGTCGAGCAGCCCTTTGTAACGCGGCCCGAACAAAATCATGTGGTGCGCGATGCCGGGCCATGTCCCCTCGAGGCCGAAATGGACCACGAACAGCCCGGGGCTGTAGCTCTTGCGCTTCAGACGTCGGCCCATACTCCACCCGCGCTGTGAGCGGCCCAGCAGGTCGCGGTAGGAATGCATGATGTCGGCATTGCTGGCGACCGCATCGAAGGTCTGCACGAAACCGCTCTGGGTCATCACGCTCTTGGCGCGTTTGTCGTCGACCTCGATCCCGACCACCGGATCGCCCAGCCGGATCGTCCCGCCGATCCGCTCGAAATGGCGCACCATGCCGGCGATCAGCCGGTTGGTGCCGCCCTTGGTCCACCACACGCCGCCATCCATCTCCAGCTTGTGGATCAGCGCGTAGATGCTCGACGTCTTCATCGGGTTGCCGCCGACCAGCAGCGTGTGGAAGCTCAGCGCCTCGCGCAGCTTCTCGTTCTCGACGAAGCTGGAGACCATCGAATAGACGCTGCGATAGGCCTGCTTCTTGGCGAGCGCGGGCGCAGCCTTGAGCATCGATTTGAAATCGAGGAAGGGCACCGTGCCCAGCTTGACGTAGCCTTCCTCGTAAACCCCGGCGGAGTATTCGAGGAAGCGCTGGTAGCCTTCGACGTCCTTGGGGTTGAGCTTCGCGATCTCCGCGAACAGCTCTTCATGGTCGTTCGAATAGTCGAAATTCGTGCCGTCAGGCCAGTTGAGGCGGTAGAACGGCTTGACCGGGACCAACTCGACATCCTGCGCGATGTCGTGGCCCGAGAGTGCCCAGAGTTCCTTGAGGCAATCGGGATCGGTGACGACCGTGGGCCCGCCGTCGAAAGTGAAGGTGCCCGTGTCGGTGTCCTTCTCCCAGTAATAGGCGCGCCCGCCGGGCTTGTCGCGGCCCTCGATCACGGTCGTGGCGATCCCAGCGCTCTGCAATCTGATGGCGAGCGCGAGGCCGCCGAAACCGGCCCCGATAACGCATGCTGTGCGGCCTTCAGCCATTGTCGGCAGTTCCTTCTGGTGGGGCGAGCGGCGGGCGGTGCGATGCCAGCGCGCGCAGGGCATGGGGGATCGGGACCGGCGGCTTGCCGGTCAAGACCCTGAGCTTGTCGGGGGTGGTCGAACGTGCGGCATAGAACCGCTCGATCAATCCCGGCGATAGACGATAGAAGCGCGAGAAGATGCGATATCGTTCCTCAGGTTTCGCCGCGCCGAACAGCATTTTGCCGAGCATCCGGTAAAAACCTGTCCGCTGCCACACACGGCGCGCATGCGCTTCGAGTAGGGCGGCCATCTGTTCGCCGGGCAGATCGCGGTTGTCGGCCACCAGCAGCGCGGTTTCGACCGCGAAGGGCAGGGTATAGCTGGTCAGAGGGTGGGATATCATCGCCCGCGCGCCTGCCATCGCCACGCCGGGCACGCGCACCTCGCGCTGGTAGCGGGCCAGATCGCCGCCGGTCACGACTGGGAGCACGCCGGTTTCGAACGCGAGGGGCTCGCCGTGCCAGCCCATCGCATCGCAATAGCGATCGATCCTGCTGGAGAGCGCTGCGCGGTCGAGCGTGGGGCTGTCCTGGTAATAGGTATCCTCGACGAACAGCTCGTCGGCGGCGAGCGGCAGGGTGTAGACGAAGCGGAAGGCGTCGTGCTGGGCGAGCTTCGCGTCCATCACGATCGGGCGGTCGACATCGTGCGGGGCGTCGGTGCGCAGATGGCGGCCCATGAACACCTGCCAGCCACCCTCGAACGCGTCGGACAGGATGAAGCCGCGCGCATCGATCACGCAGCGCGCCTCGATCCGCTCGCCCCCCTCCAGTGTGGCTCCGCGCGCATCGACCGAGGCGACGTTGCGGCCCGCTTGAATGGTCGACTGCGCCAGCTCGCGGCGCAGCGCTGCGTCGAAATCGGCCGAGGCGAGCGAGAAATAGGTGCTCTCCAGCCGCCGCGAGTGCTCGGGGAAATGCACGTCGTAACCCGCGGGCCAGTGGATCTTGCGAAACAGGGCAAGCAGCGCCGCGCCGTCGCGCGTCAGATCGCTTTCGAACCAGCTCCAGCGGTGATTGCCGCCCAGCATCTCTCCTGCCTCGACCAGCACCACTGCCAGCGAGGGGGCCGCCCGGCGCAGGGCGAGCGCGATCAGGCCACCGGCAAGGCCGCCGCCAAGGATTGCGATGTCGGCACGAGCCCCTGATGTCGCCGGTGTCATCGCCAATGCTCGTAGGGCGCTGGGGAAAAAGGTGCAATTGAACTTGCGGTTGCCCGCGCAATCATGCGCTTTTGCGTGGAACTATGCCTCTCAATCGCCGTTCAAAGGGGCGCAACATGAGGGATAATCCATGCGTTCAATTCTACCCACCCCCGCAACGTTCGCTGCGGTCGCGTTCGCCTGTGCCGGGGTGGCCACGCCGGCGCTCGCGCAAGACGGCCCGGATGATGATGCTCCGGCCCGCTCTGCCGAAGGCACAGTGTTCGACGGCGACTGGGTCCAGGTCGGCATAGGCGCGGGCTTTGCGCCCGATTACGACGGCTCCGACGATTACGAGGTGTTCCCACTGCCGATCATCCAGGGGAGCCTCGGGGGGATCGATATCAACCCGCGTGCGGCTGGTTTCGCACTCGATTTCATTCCCGACAGCGCTGACAGCAAGGTCAATTTCGGCTTCGGACCTGCGGTGCGCCTGCGTACCTCGCGGACCGGCGATATCGAAGATCCGGTGGTCGCCGCAGCAGGCGAGCTGGATACCGCAGTCGAGGTAGGGCCGAGCGCCAGCATCGGCGTGTCGGGCGTGCTCAACCCGTACGACAGCCTGTCGGCCAATGTCGACGTGCGGTGGGATGTCGCGGGCGCGCATGAGGGCATGGTGATCAACCCGGGCATCACCTACTTCACCCCGGTCAGCCGCGGCGCGGGCATCAGCCTGTCGCTCAGTGCGGAGCACGGGGACGAGGCGTTCAACGAATACTACTATTCGGTCACCCCCGCGCAGGCGACCGCCAGCGGCCTGCCGGTCTACGATGCGGGTTCCGGCTTCAACAAGCTCAGCGCGAACCTGCTGGTCGGGGTCGATCTGGATGGCGATCTCGCCAATGGCGGCCTCGCGCTGTTCGCGATCGGCGGCTATTCGCGGATGATCGGCGATGCCGAGAAGTCGCCCTTCGTCGCGCTGCGCGGCGATGCTGACCAGTTCCTGATCGGCGGCGGCATCGGCTACACCTTCTGATTTCCCGCAGGCCGTGGCGACGGATCACTCCGTCGCCACGGCCTGTTCTGCCGCTGCTGCGAGTTCGCGCAGTGCGGTCATGTGCGCGGCGAACGCGCTCCGCCCGGTACGCGTCAGCGATGCCCAAGTTCGCTGACGGCCGTCGCGCGGTGCCTTCACGATCTTGACGTAGCCTGCGTCGGCCAAGACGGTGAGGTGCTTGGAGAGAACGCTGTCGCTCACCCCGGTAACCTCGCGCATGGTGGCGAACTCGACCTCGTCGGCGCGCGCCAGCATTGCGGCAATCTGCAACCGGGCCGGAGCGTGCAGAGCCATGTCGATCTCCGCGCTCATCGCCGGCCGGCCTTCAGGTCTGCTTGATAGATATTTTCCCACAGCAGGCTGAGCGCGGTACTGCCAATCAGCACAAACGCTGCGATGGCCCAGAACAGCGGGCTCCCCAGCGGATCGTCGAGCCAGACGAGGCTTGGCACTAGCGCCGCGAGCAGCAGCGCGAACTGAGCTGCCAATACCCAGCCTGTGCGGCCTTTCTGGTACCCGCTTACAAACATGCCGTGGCGCTTCTTGTCATCGCGAACGACCAGGTAGACCAACAGCAGCAGCAGGCCCAGAATCGGCAGCTGAGCGGCGAGCGGCGAAACGACTGCCAGCAGCACCAGCGCCATCATCATCCCGAAAATCGCATGCCGCCAGAGTGGCCACGTCATGCGGTCTGCCATCGATCGATCGGTATTCTTCACGGCATCCAGTGCCGATTGCGCTTCATTTCTGTCCATCGGATTATCCTTCACTTTCCAGTTCGGAAAGTTATGCGGGTAACTTTCCAATTTGGCAAGGTAAAACTTTCCATATTGGAAAGTCGGATGGTTTGGACACGGAAAAGGGCGCGAAGGTCATCCCTTGCGCGCCCTTTCTTTGCCGCTGAAAGCGGCTTCAGTCTTCAGTCTTCGCTCTTGTCCTGGATCATCAGGTCGGGGCGCGGGGCGGGCATCTGCGCATCGCGGTCGCCCGTCTTCAGATAGGTATCGAACCAGCGCATCATGCGCAGGTTGTAGTCGTAGCGGCTGGCCGCGCGGCTATTGCCGTGGCCTTCGCCCGGGAACAGCACCAGCCGCACCGGGGTATCGGGCTTGCGCACCTTGATGTTGCGATAGAGCTCGTAGCTCTGGGTAGGCGAAACCCGCGTGTCTTCCGCCCCGTGCATGATCAGGATCGGGGTTTCCGCCTTGTCGACGTGATAGATCGGGCTGCGCTCGAGCAGGTGATCCCATTCTTCCCACGGCCACTTGCGCTCGTGCACCAGATACATCTCGTTGGGGATGTCGGTGGTGCCGAACTTGCTGAGATTGTTGGAGATGCCGACGAACATCACGCTCGCGGCATATTCGCTGGAGTAGTACGTCGCGCCCCAGGCGCTGGCGAACCCGCCGTAGGAGCCGCCAGTGATCCCGGTCCGGTCCGCATCGGTCACCCCTTCGGCAACCAGCGCGCGCTTGGCATCGACGATGTCGTCGAATTCCTTGCCAGCATAGTCGCCCTGATGCTGCTTGGAGAACGCGGTGCCGTAACCGGTCGAGCCGCGATAGTTCGGGTGGAACACCGCATAGCCCTGACCCGCGCCGACCTGGCCGGGCATCGAATAGCCGGTGAGCCAGCCATTGGTGTAGTGCGATTCCGGCCCGCCATGGACCATCATGATGGTCGGCGCGCCGCCCTTGGGCACACCGCCGACCGGCTCGATCAGAATGCCTTCGATCTGCTGCCCGTCGCGCGCGGTGTACGTCATCGTGCGCTGGGTGCCGAAGTCGATCTCGGCGAGCCACGGGTTGTGGCTGGTCCAGCGGGTGAGGGTGGTGCCGTTCAGCGCGAACAGCTCACTGGGATGGCGCGGGCTGTCGGCACGTACGAACAGCCGATCGCTACCACCGTTTTCGAGGGCAGTCGGCACCAGCTCGTCCGGGTCGATTTCCTGCGCCACGCTGCCATCGGCATTGTACATGCGCAGGATCGTGTCCGCGCCCTTGTCCACGATCGCGGCAAGCTGGCCATTGGCGAGCCATTCGGTATCGCCGACCGCTTCCGCCGCGCCCTGGTTGAGCGCGCGGTATGCACCGCTTGCGACATTGACCAGATGCAGCGTCGTCGCGGCGGGATCGTGCTGGTCGATACCGGCGACCAGCGAGAGCTGCCTGCCGTCGGGCGAGACTTCCAGATCGCCCAGCTTGCCCGGCGTCTCGACCTCGCGCAGCACGCGGCCTTTGCCCAGATCGATGATGTTGACCCGGCTGGCGGTATAGGTGTCGTCGATCCGCGGGGTCGGCTGGCTTTCGACAATGCCGAGCTTGCCGTCGGGCGTGAGCCTGAACGAGGTGACGTAGCCGGACACGGCGATCTCGCGCGGCTTCGCGTCGATTTCCTCGCCACCGGCCTGCGCGGCGAACAGCCGGTTGAACCGCTCTTCCTCTTCATAGACCACCGCGTTGAAGCCATTCTTGGCCTCTGCCTTGCGGTCCTTGTCGGGGGCGGCACTCGCCAGCAGATAGAGCGTCGCGCCATCGGGCGCCCATGCGTAGCTGCGCACGCTGGCGTCCTTGACCTCGGCGAGTTTCATCTGCGCGCCACCATCGACCGGAATGCCCCAGACCGCGCGATCTTCGTCGTCCTTGCTCCACAGGAAGCTGACCATCCGCCCGTCGGGCGAGAATTCGACCGTCGAGACGGAGACGTCCTCGGGCAAAAAGACGCGCGTGTTGTCCGGCCCGTAGGCCATTTTCAGCTGCTGCTGCGTGCTGCCATTATCCTCGCCCGCAACCACGTCGGGCAGGCTGGCGGTGGTGTACGCGACGCGGCTGCCATCGGGCGAGACGGCGATTGCGCCCACGCTTTCCAGCTGTGCCACATCCTGCGGCGTCATCGGGCGCGCCTGGGCGGTCGCGGCGAGCGACACCCCGGCGAGCAGGCTGGCGGCGGTCAGGGCAGTGCGGGTGGCGTGGTGCATCTTCTGGTGGTCCTCTCGTATTGTTTCGGTTGTTTTTGCCAAACTGTGCGGCAGGTTATAGCCAGCCATCAGGTGTGCGCAAACGTGCGACCGGGCAAAAGGGGGAATAGGACGATGCGGGTACTGGTCTGGATGATGGCGGCGCTTGCTGCGCTGCTGGGAACGCCTGCGCTGGCGCAGGTGACGGTGATCCATGCCGGATCGGTGATCCGCGATGCCGACGGCGAGCCGAGCGGCCGCGCCACCATCACGATCGAGGATGGCCGGATCGTCTCGATCGTCGACGGGCTCCAGACGCCGGGTGGCGAGGCGCAGGTGATCGACCTTGCCGACAAGACCGTGCTGCCCGGGCTGATCGACCTGCATGTCCACCTGACCGGCGATCCCGGCGGCGATTTCTGGAAGGAAGCGACCGAGCCTGACGAGTGGGGCGTGGTCGTGGGCGCGAAGAACGCGCGGATCACCGCACTGGCGGGGTTCACCACCGTGCGCGAGGCGGGCAGCGGGCCCGAAACCGCCTTCGCCCTGCGGCGCGGAACGGCCGAGGGGCTGATCCCCGGCCCGCGGATCGTCGCGGCGGGGGTGCCGCTGGCGATCATTGGCGGGCACGGCGACGTCAACGGCTTCCGGCCCGAGGTCAACGAACTGCTCGACAGCGGCTTCACCTGCACCGGCCCGGTCGAATGCGCGGCCAAGGTGCGGCTGGCGAGCCAGAACGGCTCCGACGTGATCAAGATCACCGCCACCGGCGGCGTGCTCAGCCAGCAAGGCCGTGGGCTGGAGGCGCATTTCAGCGATGCAGAGATGAAGGCGATTGCCGAGACCGCCCACTCGCTCGGCCTCAAGGTGATGGCCCATGCGCATGGCGCGCGCGGGATCGAGGCGGCGAGCCGCGCCGGAATCGATACGATCGAGCATGGCACCTATCTGGACGAAGCTGCGGCGCGTGCGATGCGCGAGAACGGCACCGTTCTGGTCCCCACGCTGATGGCGTTCCAAGGTGTGACCGAGCGGCTGGGCAAGGGCATCTACACCCCCGTGGTGGAGGACAAGATCCGCGCCGTGGCCGAAACCGCGCGCGTCTTCATGGGCAAGGCGCTGCGCTGGAACGTGCCGATCGCCTTCGGCACCGATGCGGGCGTGTTCGCGCATGGCCGCAACGCGGGCGAATTCGCGCTGATGCGCGCGCAGGGCATGACCGACCGGCAGGCGCTGGCAAGCGCCACGACGGTCGCCGCGAAGGTGCTGGAAATGGACGACCAGATCGGCCGCCTCGCGCCCGGCTATTCGGCAGACATCATCGCGGTCGACGGCAATCCGCTGGACGATGTGACGGTGCTGGAGAAGGTCGACTTCGCGATGGTGCGCGGGCGGGTGATCGAATAGCCGACGTTCGTCGATTGGCCGCTGGCCTTTGCAGAAGGCGATTGGCCGGTGCCCCGGCCCGGCCTATCGTCGCGCGATTATATTCCTGGGGGAGACTACCGACATGACCATCCGTCGCCTGCTGACCGGAGCCGCCGCGCTCGCCCTGCTTGCCTCGCCCGGGGTGGCGCTGGCCGATCATCACGAGGAAGCGCCCGCCGCCGCGCAGCAGTCCGAACACGACAAGCTGTTCGCGCTGTTCGCCGATTCCGATGCGCGCAGTCTGGAACTCAATCCGCTCAGCCGCCTGTTTCGCGGCGACGACACCAATGCGGACCGGCTGGGCGACTACCTGACCGATGCGAGCTATTACGCCTCGCTGCGCGACACGCAGCTCAACGTCGCGCTGCTCGACCAGATCGACCGCGCCAAGCTCTCGCCGACCGACCAGCTCGCCTACGACGTGTTCAAGTACAACCAGGATGAATCGCTCAAGGGCGCAACCCCGGAAATCCGCGCTCTGACCGAGGTGCGCCCGGTCAACCACTTCAGCGGCTTCCACACCTTCTACCCCAATTTCGCGAGCGGTACCGGCGCGGCACCGTTCAAGACCATCGCGAACTACGAAGACAACCTCAGCCGCCACGACGACTATATCGCCATTACCCACCGCTCGATCGAGAAGTTCCGTGAAGGGATGGAAACGGGCGTGGTCGAGACCAAGCTGACGATCGGCAACGTGATTTCGCAGCTCGACACACAGCTGGCGATCCCGATTGCGGAATCGCAGTTCATGGACCCGACCACGATGTTCCCCGAGAATTTCTCGGACGCGGACAAGGCTCGCCTGACCGCCGCCTATGAGGCCAAGACCCGCGAAATCTACGCCGCGCACGAGCGGCTGCGCGATTTCCTGCGCGACGAATATCTTGCCGCCGCGCGCGAGGAAGTGGGCCTGAGCCAGATGAAGGGCGGGGCCAAGCTGTACGAACAGCTGATCGAGAGCACCACGACCCTGCCGCTCAAAGCAGACTACATCCACCAACTGGGCCTTTCCGAGGTCGAGCGGATCAAGGGTGAGCTGGAGGCGCTGAAGGAAGAGGTCGGCTACGAGGGCACGCTGGGCGAATTCTTCGACTACGTGCGCACCGATCCCAAGTTCAAGCCGGAGAGCCGCGAGGCGCTGACCCAGACCTATTACGATATCGGCAAGCAGGTCGATGCGAAGATCGGCGAGCTGTTCAGCCTGGTCCCCAAGTCCGAACTCAAGATCGAACCCTACGACCCCTCGATCGAGCAGTTCAGCGCGGGCGGCTCGTACCAGTCTGGTACGCCCGACGGATCGCGTCCGGGCACCTTCTTCTTCAACGCCTACGACCTGCCCAGCCGCCTGACGACGGGCAATGTGACGCTCTATCTGCACGAAGGCGCGCCGGGGCACCATTTCCAGATCAGTCTGGCGCAGGAGAACGAGGATCTGCCCGCCTTCATGCGCTTCGGCGGGACGACCTCCTTCGTCGAAGGCTGGGCGCTCTATGCCGAGACGCTGGGCAACGAGATGGGCTTCTATGAA
The DNA here is from genome assembly GCF_021021475.1 of Citromicrobium bathyomarinum. Classification (GTDB taxonomy): domain Bacteria; phylum Pseudomonadota; class Alphaproteobacteria; order Sphingomonadales; family Sphingomonadaceae; genus Alteriqipengyuania; species Alteriqipengyuania bathyomarina. Next base: position 263,581 of record NZ_JAINWL010000002.1, read on the forward strand.
GACCCGTGGGCGCGGTACGGCACGTTGCAGGACGAACAGCTGCGCGCGATGCGGCTGGTGGTCGACACCGGCATCCACTCCAAGGGCTGGACCCGCGAGCAGGCGATCGACTTCATGCTCGAAAATTCGGGCATGACCCGCACCGAAGTGGTCGCCGAGGTGGAGCGCTATATCGCGATCCCGAGCCAGGCGCTGGCCTACAAGATCGGCGCGCTGAAGATCCAGGAACTGCGCGAGCGCGCGAAGGCCAAGCTGGGCGATGCGTTCGACATCAAGGATTTCCACGCGCAGGTGCTGAACACCGGCGGCCTGCCGCTGCCCGTGCTGGAGGAAAAGATCGACCGCTGGATCGCGAACGGCGGCGGCTGACCGCGCGCCGGCTGGGCACTATCCCTCCCCGCGCCTGATAAGAAACCGGGCTGCGGCTGTCGCATAACGGGGCGGTCGTTCGGCGGGGCTGCGGCCCGCTTGCGAACGCGAGCGCCATCGGCCAAGAAACAATTGTTAACTACGCAATTTCCGGTGGTGAGTCACACGCGCATCATGTGGCGGTGGCATCTGGCCGGGCGCGGTACCGGAGCGGCGAGCTGCCGCGCGGGGCCGTTGCCCGCTGCGCGGTGCATCCGCATCGCGACCGGTTCTTGCGATGCCTGGCACGATTATCACAGGAGCAATCGCCACCGATGGCCACCGCCGACACCATTCCCGCCTGGATCGCCATGTTCATCGGCATCTATGCCTTCGCCGCCGCCATGGGCGAGCTGCGGCTGCCGGGGACGTGGAAGGCGATGATGCAGGATTTCGAGCAGTCGCCGGGCATGCGCTTCATCGCCGGGATCCTCACGCTGACGCTGGGCGCGGTGATCTATCTCGTGGTGCCGTGGCGGCCGGACGACTGGCTGTTCATCGCAGTCTCCGCGCTCGGCGGGCTGCTGGTGCTGGAAGGCATCGTGCTGCTGGCGGCGGGCGAACGCTTCGTCACCTTCGGTCGCTGGCTGATCGCGAGCGCGAGCGAGGTGTGGGCGGGCCTTTCCGCGATCCTGGGCGCAGGGTGCATCTTCGTCGCGCTGTCGCGGCTGGGCACGTTCTGAGCCGCTGTCGGCCTTAGGGCAGGCGGCAATCCTGATAATATTCGTAGGCCTGCCCGCCCTCGCCAGTGAAGGGCGCGCCCTTCTCGCAATCGAGGGTGAGGTCCGCGCCGACCCCGCCCCAGGCATCGATCACTGCCTCGACATTCTCCGCCGGGATCTGGAACGCCACGCGGCGCCCGTCGGCGGTGGTCATGTCGCCGATCGGCGGGCCCATATCGAGCGCGATGCCCGACACCGCGCCGGAGATAGTCTCGCGCGTGCTGGCCGGTTCCGCTTGCGCCTCGGCAGTCTCCTCGGCCTCCGGCGCGGGGGCAGGGTCGGCCTCGGTGACCGCTTCGTCTGCCTCGGCGGGGCTATCGTCGCCATCGGAACAGGCCGCCCCTGCGAGCAGGATCGCGGCTACCAGCATTCTGCGCATCGTCATTCCCCCATCAATCGCGCGGGGAAGCATACCGGCGATACCTCACGCGGCAAGTTGGGCAGCTCTCACTGCGCCGGGTAGTAGGTCGGCGAACCCGGCCCCACCGGCAGGCCCAGCACGAAGGTCCACAGGTAGAAGAAGATCGACCACGCCACGAAGAAGCAGATCGAATAGGGCAGCATCATCGCGATCAGCGTGCCCACGCCCAGATCCTTCTGGTATCGCGTCGCCCACGCCAGGATCAGCCCGAAATAGCTCATCATCGGGGTGATGATATTGGTCGTGCTATCGCCGATCCGGTAGGCGGCCTGAATGGCTTCGGGCGAATAGCCGATCAGCATCAGCATCGGCACGAAGATCGGCGCGGTCACCGCCCATTGCGCGGAGGCGCTGCCCAGCGAGAGGTTGATCAGCGCGCAGATGCCGATGAAGGCGAAGAACATCGCCGGGCCGGTCATCCCGGTGTCTTTGAGGAACTGCGCGCCGGTGACGGCGGTGATCCCGCCCAGATGCGTCCAGCCGAAGAAGGCGACGAACTGCGCGGCGAAGAACACCAGTACGATGTAGAGGCCCAGCGAGCTGAGCGCGCCGGACATCGCATCGATCACGTCGCGGTCGGTCTTCATCGTCTTGGCCGCGCGGCCATAGGCATAGCCTACGCACACGAAGAAGATCAGGATCCACACGACGAACCCGTCGAAGAAGGGCGAATCCATCCGCTCGCCCGTCTCCAGATTGCGCAGCACCCCCCACTCGGGCCACAGCGTCAGCGCCATCAGCGCGAAGACGCCCAGCATCGCGATGCCCGCCCAGCGCAGGCCCTTCTTCTCCTCGCTCTGGAGCGGCTGCATCATTCCTTCGTCGAGGATCTCGGGATCGGCCTTGGAGGCGTCGAATTTCCCCAGCTGCGGCTCGACGATATAGATCGACACGAGGCTGCCGATCGCGGTGATCAGGAAGGTGCTCGCGACCATGAAATACCAGTTGGCGGTCGCCAGCACAGTATAGTCGGGGTCGATCAGCTGCGCCGCTTCCTCGGTAATCCCGGCCAGCAGCGGGTCGATCGTGCCGATCAGCAGGTTGGCGCTGTAACCGCCCGAAACGCCCGCGAAGGCCGCGGCCATCCCGGCGAGCGGATGACGGCCGAGCGCGTAGTAGATCGCGCCGCCGAGCGGGATCAGCACGACATAGCCGACTTCGCTCGCGGTGTTGGAGATGATCCCGGCGAACACGATCGCCACGGTCACCAGCTTGGGCGGTGCGCCCAGCACGAGGCTGCGCACCGCCGCGCTCAGCAGGCCGGATTTCTCCGCCACGCCGACGCCGAGCATCGCGACCAGCACCACGCCGAGCGGCGCGAACGAGGTGAAATTGTCGACCAGCCCGGTGAAGATGCGTTGCAGTCCCTCCACGTTCATCAGGCTGACCGCGCGGATCATCCCGTCATCGGCCACGCCCGGCGCGCCTGCGGGCCTCGGATCGACCACCGCGACGCCCATCCAGCCGAACAGGCCCGACAGCAGCACGATGCCCACCGCCAGCAGCGCGAACAAGGTGACGGGGTGGGGCAGCAGGTTGCCCAGCCATTCGACGCCGTCGAGAAAGCGGGTAAAGGCGTTGCGCTTCGGCTTGGCGACAGCCTCGGGCGTATTCTCGTCTGCGGGCGGGGGAAATTCGGTCATCGTGGCTCCGGTCGGTTGGCGGCCTGGGCGCGCGAAAGAAAAGGTGCGAGTGGGTGTGCCCTCAAAAGTACCTGGGGGACAAGCCCGTCCTCCAAAGCCGCCAACAGGCACGAACGCGCCTGAACTGGCACTAAACGAGTGCCGACTGCGGAACCGGGCGCGCAACCGCCGGTTGGTCGGGTATGATCAAACTGGCTCTCATATGTCTCGTCGTCGCCGCTGTTGCCGCGATCCTTGGTTTCGGCGGCGTTGCCGGTGCCTTCGTCGATATCGCGATCTGGCTGGCGGTCATCGCCGCCGTCCTGTTCGTGATCTTCCTGGTGCTGGGAATTATGGCCGGCAAGAAGGCCTCCGACGCGCTCGACTGATCCGGCGCGCGCTTTACGCCGGGCATCACGTTCTCTACAGTCATGAACATCCCCGGGGAGCCTGCCGCGAAATCGCAGGTTGAGAGCGGAATAGACCGCGACCCGTCGAACCTGATCCCGGTAATACGGGCGGAGGGAGGGAGCGGTTTTCGGAAAGAACTCCCGGCCTCCGCCCTCGCTCCGACTTTGTAAGGAGCGTTTTTCATGGCCGACATCCCCGCCCGCACCGAAATCGGAGTTACCACCGGGCCCATTCGCGGCAGCCGCAAGGTCCATGTCGCCGCGCGCACCGGCAGCGGCGTTCGCGTTGCCATGCGTGAGATCGACCTCGAGGGCGGAGAGCCTTCCCTGCGCGTCTACGACACCTCCGGCCCCTACACGGACCCCAATGTCGCGATCGACATCAACATGGGCCTCCCGCAGCTGCGCCGCGAGTGGATCATGGCGCGCGGCGATGTCGAGGAATACGACGCGAGGCCAGTGAAGCCGGAGGATAACGGCCAGCTCGGGCCGGATCGTTCGGGCGGCGTCCCGCAGTTCCCCAGCGTCGTGAAGCGTCCGCTGCGCGCCAAGGCGGGCCAGAACGTCAGCCAGATGCACTACGCCCGCAAGGGCATCATCACGCCCGAAATGGAATATGTCGCGGAGCGGGAGAACCTGGGTCGCGAAATGATCGCGAAGGACCGCGATGGGCAGAGCTGGGGCGCGGCGATCCCCGATTTCATCACGCCGGAGTTCGTTCGCGACGAGGTGGCGCGGGGCCGAGCGATCATCCCCAACAACATAAACCACCCCGAAAGCGAACCGATGGCGATCGGGCGCAACTTCCTGGTCAAGATCAACGCCAATATCGGCAACTCCGCCGTCGCATCCGACGTCGCCAACGAGGTCGACAAGATGGTCTGGTCGATCCGCTGGGGTGCCGACACCGTCATGGACCTGAGCACAGGCCGCAACATTCACGACACCCGCGAATGGATCATCCGCAACAGCCCCGTCCCCATCGGCACCGTGCCGATCTACCAGGCGCTCGAAAAGGTCGGCGGCGTGGCCGAGGACCTGACGTGGGAGATCTTCCGCGACACGCTGATCGAACAGGCCGAACAGGGCGTCGACTATTTCACCATCCACGCGGGCGTGCGCCTGCCCTACGTGCCGATGGCAGCCAAGCGGATGACCGGCATCGTCAGCCGCGGCGGATCGATCATGGCCAAGTGGTGCCTCGCGCATCACAAGGAGAGCTTCCTCTACGAGCGCTTCGACGAGATCACCGAGATCATGAAGGCCTACGACATCGCCTATTCGCTGGGCGACGGCCTGCGCCCCGGCTCGATCTACGACGCCAACGACGAAGCGCAATTCGCCGAGCTCTACACGCTGGGCGAACTCACCAAGAAGGCGTGGGAGCAGGATGTGCAGGTGATGATCGAAGGGCCGGGCCATGTGCCTATGCACAAGATCAAGGAGAACATGGACAAGCAGCTCGAAGCCTGCGGCGAGGCTCCGTTCTACACGCTCGGGCCGCTCGTGACCGATATTGCGCCCGGTTACGACCATATCACCAGCGGCATCGGCGCGGCGCAGATCGGCTGGTATGGCACGGCGATGCTCTGCTATGTCACGCCCAAGGAGCACCTCGGCCTGCCCGACCGCGACGACGTGAAGGTCGGCGTGGTGACCTACAAGCTGGCCGCCCACGCGGCGGACCTCGCCAAGGGCCACCCGGCGGCGCAGGTGCGCGACGATGCGCTGAGCAAGGCGCGCTTCGAATTCCGCTGGCGCGATCAGTTCAACCTCTCGCTCGACCCCGACACCGCCGAGCAGTATCACGACCAGACGCTGCCCGCAGAAGGCGCCAAGACCGCGCATTTCTGCTCGATGTGCGGGCCGAAATTCTGCTCCATGAAGATCAGCCAGGAAGTGCGCGAGTTCGCCGCGAGGCAGAATAGCGACAGCTATCTGGCGAGCGAAGATCTGAAGGGTGAGAATTCGCCCGAACAGCGCGCCGAGAACGAGCGGGGCATGGAAACGATGAGCGAAGTCTACCGCGCCAAGGGCGAACGACTCTACCTGCCCGAGCAGGAGACCGAATGAAGCCGCGCGCCATCGCAGCAGCGCTCTCGCTTGCCCTCTGGCTCGCCCTCGTGCCCCGTGCGGCCGCCGCACAGGACGAGGGCGGCGCTGAGGTGCGCGCGGGAGAGCTGCGGATCATCCACCTCTGGTCGGTCGATCCCGACGCGTTCCTCGCGCAGTGGAACCAGCCCGACCCGCCGACCTTGCCGATCACGACGCGGACGGCCCGCAACCGGCCGATCCAGCAGTTTATCCTGTACGGCGGGTGCCAGCGCGACTTTGCCGGGCGGTGCCATCTCTCCGCCGTCGTCACCGTCACCGCGCCCGACGGCACGCCCTATGGCGATCCGATCGCGTTCGACGCGCTCCCGCTCTCGCCCCCGGTCGCGCAGGGCTTCGGTGTCGCCCCCAATTCGATCGCCCTGGTGATCGAGGATGGCGAGCAGCTGGGCGACTACACCGTGCAGCTCGACGTGACCGACGAGATCGCGGGCGTTACCGCCAGCCAGACGAGCGTGCTGGAGATCGTCGAAGCCGGCTGACCGGCGGCGACGATAGGGGGCAGGGCGACGAATGACCGAATACCTGATCTTCTTCGCCATCGTGTTCGGCGTGAACCTGCTGCCCGCGTTCGGGCCGCCGACCTGGTCGATCATCGCGCTCTACACGCTCGGCGGAGATCTGGCGCTGCCGATCCTCGTCCCCGTGGGCGCGCTGGCGGCGGCGTCGGGGCGCTTGCTGCTGGGCCTTGCCACGCGGTATCTGGGCGCAAGGTTCCTCTCCGCTCGCACGCAGGACAATCTGGCGGCGGCGCGCGAAGCGCTCGAGAAGCGGCGCGGTAGCACGCTGCTGGGGCTCGGCCTGTTCGCGCTCTCCCCGCTGCCATCGGCGCAATTGTTCATGGCCGCGGGCCTTGCCCGGATGCGGCTGCTGCCCTTCACCGCGGCGTTCTTCGCGGGCCGGTTCGTCTCCTACACGATCTACGGCCTGACCGCGCACACCATCCGCGCGACCAGCCTGGGCGAGGTCATCCGCAGCGGCCTCACTAGCCCGTGGGGCATCGCGCTGCAGGTCGCGATGCTGGCGGGGATCGTCGCGCTGACCCGGATTGACTGGCGCAAGCGGCTGGGCGGAGGCGACACGCCCGAAGGCTGAGCGCGCCCCGTGCCGCCGGTCTGCCCCTGCGCCGCCTTGGACAGCGTGACGCCGATGGTGATCGTGCTGACACTGTCAGGCGGCAAAGTCTTCGAGCACCGCGACTACGTCGACTACGCGCCGTTTCTGGAGGCGGTGCGCGAGGTGCGGACTGGGGGGGGAGGCCGTGGAAACGCTGGAGGGGATTGTGGGAGTGAACAAGGTGTATCGGTAGAAGAGGGAGCCCTTCGGAGCAATAGACCTCTGACTTGGCGCGTCTCAGTCTGCGCCGCCCGATAGGTCAGCGTGCCGCATATAAAATATAAGAAATGGATCAACGATGACGATCTCGTTGGTGTCTTTAATCCACTCAATAGCGGTTTCACCTTCAATTTTCTTTCGGGCGATTTGTGTCATGTGGCTCAAAGCGCTCGTAATTTCGTTCTTCTGCGGCATCTTTCCCTGCTCATCTAGGAGGTCCTTCATTTCAGCGCGAAGCTCATCGTAGCTCATCGTAGCTCGTCGTCGGCTTTGGTCCGGAATGCGCAAGAGCTTTCATAATCAGGGAATAAATATCCTCAGTGGTCCCGTCAGCCAAAAGCCTCTGCTCTCTTAACTTCTTGGCTTGTGGGCCCTTCTGCAGGAGTTGGAATGTGGGGAATCCCTTACTTTCTGCTACCTCGCGATAGGCTTGGGTGAGCTTAGACATATCAAGCGTAATGAGTTTGGTCTGTGTCTCTTTGATTCCGTTTTCTAAGCAAAGCTCGGCACATATTTCCTGCATAAGCAGGGGGTTTCGGGTGGCTTGGGATGCGATGTCAGCAATTTTTGAGTTGTCGCATTTTACATTGAGTGCTGGAAATCCGAGTGTTGCGATCTTTGTTAAATGTGTCATATCCCACGTGGGGATCTTGATGTGCTTAAAGCGGCCCTCTACTTCCTTCTCAACATTGATTGGATCAAAGCCGCGATGAGGCACGGCCAGAAAAAATAGTTTAAGCCCGTCAGCAACCGGCTTCTTAAAAGATTGAATAATCTCTTTTTGGGTTGCGGCTGGTATATAGTGAAAATCGTCGATTAGAAGAACTGCATCGCTCCTGATGAGGGCCTCAATGGCAGCAATTTTCAAGCTCTTTACAAACTGTTTCGTATTCGAGGATTCGGCACCCAGTTCCATCCCCCCCGTCAGCTTCACAAGGCTATCGACAAACCAGCCAGGCTTGGCTGAGACTGATACTTTACCACTGGCCTTGTCGGTTGTCGTTTCCGTTGCTGCGATCTGTAGAAAATGTCCTAGCTGACTCCAAAACTCCTCAGCGTTCTCGACCTGGCCCCCTTCAATCTGAATCAATTTCGCGTCGCCAAGTACCTTCTGACATAGCACTGACTTTCCCGACTTTGTCGGGCCAGTGACAACGTTGAAGGTAAAGCCTCGCTCTAATGCGCGCTCAATTCTCTTCTCTAGTTCGAGCTCAGCTCTATCGACGTAGGTGACCGTCGGCACGCCGCCAGCGGCGAAAACCTCCTTCAGTTTGTACTTCATGGCTGGGCTTGGTCTTTCATGTAGAGGTGGTGCCTGCATCCGGGCGTAACTTGCGTCCCTGAAAAATGTAAGAGCACTATTACATAAGATCCGACCGCCTGAAATATCGCTAGGAAATTCCCGCAGAGGAATCCGGGGAGGGCACACCTCTTCAAGCTGCTTGTGGCGTCCGCCAGCCAATGTTATAACGCCCGTATGAACAAGCCACTCAAAATCACCAAGATCGGCAATTCCGCCGGGATCGTCCTGCCCAAGGAGGTGCTGGCGCGCCTGCGGGTCGGGCCGGGGGATCAGCTCTATCTTTCCGAAGCGCCGGACGGGGTAAGGCTGACGGCGGTCGATCCGGACTTTGCCGCCAAGATGGATGCTGCCGAGGCGATCATGCGTGAGGATCGCGATATCCTGCGCGAACTGGCGAAGTGATCGCCGCTGCGCCTCCCCTCCCCGTGGGGAGGGGATCGAGGGGTGGGGGATCGAGGGGTGGGGGATCGACGCTTGAAGTCGGGCGCGGCCAATCAGCGCCGTACACCCACCCCCAACCCCTCCCTCAAGGCAGGGGAGAAGTTTGACCGCCCGCACCGAACCCGAGTGGCTCTCGCTGGACCTCGCGCTCGCCATCCATGATCGCCAGTTGGCCGAGCATGGCGGGCCTACGGGCGTGCGCGATCAGGGCATGCTCGAAAGCGCGCTGGCCCGTCCGCTCAACCAGTGGACCTATGGTGAAGATGATCTGTGCGCGCTCGCCGCCGCCTACGCCTATGGCATTGCGCGCAACCATCCCTTTGCCGACGGCAACAAGCGCACGGCGTGGGTGTTTGCGCGCCTGTTCCTCAGGCTGAACGGGCAGGCGCTATCGTTTGCGCCGAGGGATGCGATCGATATCGTGCTGGCGCTGGCCGCAGGCGAACTTTCGGAAGACGAGCTGGCCGACTGGTTCCGCCAGCGCCTTTGCGCGGCCTAGCGCATCCCCACCAGCACCCGGTCCAGCGCCTGCAGGAACCGCGAGCGGTCCGCCTTGCTGAAAGGCGGCGGGCCGCCTCCAGCCACGCCGAGGGGGCCGTCCATCCCGGCGCGCAGGTCTTCCATGATCGCGCGGGTGGCGATGGCGCTGCCGATGCTGGCGGCGTCGAAGCTCTTGCCGTCGTGGCGCAGCACCGTCGCACCCGCCTTGAGGCAGCGCTCGGCCAGCAGAATGTCGGCGGTGATGACCACGGTGCCTGGGCTGGCATTCTCCGCGATCCAGTCATCCGCCGCGTCGAAGCCATCCGAGACCACCACGCGCTTGACCCGCTCGCTCACCGGCACGCGGAAGGGGCTGTTGCTGACCACGCGGACATGCGCCTTGTGGCGCGCGGCGACGCGGTAGATTTCCTCCTTCACCGGGCAGGCGTCGGCATCGACCAGAATGGTTGCGGCGTCCGGCTGGGGAGCGTTATCGGGAGGGGAGGGGCTGTACATCGAGGTATCCGTAGCGCGCCCGCTGCCGCATTCCTACCGCCGGGCCGGGCAAGCGCCGCTCTCGAAACACGCCCACGCAACCTTCCGCCGTGCCGTCCGTTATCGCAGTGCAGCATTCCGCCGCACCCCTAGGAAACCTCCGATGACCCAATCTCTCTCCGCTTCGTGGACGCGGCTCGCGTTCGATACCTGGGCGCTGTCGATGGAGGCGTCCTATGTCATCTGGCTGCGCTCGATGCGGATCATGGCGGGCGGCAAGCTGGCCGAGAGCGAGGCCGAGCGGATGGTGAGCGAGAAGATGACCGCCGCGATGACGCTGATGCCCGCGATCATGGCAGGCGGCGCAAACCAGTCGGCCGAAGAGGCGACGGGTCGCGCGCTGGCGCATTATGCAAAGCCGGTGCGCGCCAATCGCAGGCGCCTCAGCCGGTAGGAAGGCCGGGGGCCACCGGCGCGAAAGCCGGGCGCCCCCGCCATTTCGCCGCTAGCTGTTCTTCATATTCTCCAGCCCCTTGATCGCACCCGGCTTGATGCTGGGGTTGGAGGCGTTGGTCTTCACCTTTTCCTGCTTGGGCTTGCGGTTCTCTCGGCTCTTCTTCTGCTGGCCCTTGGCCATATCGGTTCCAATCGGGACGGTATGCCCCGCGCATGGGTGTACGCCTCTTCGGCCCAACCCTTGCATCAATTCGTGAATCGCCGCGTGCGCGTCTTGCGCCAATGCGCCCCGACTTTCCTACTCCGCTCAAATCTGCCTTAACCTCTTCGATGAGCGATCCCGAAAAACTCTCCGCCCGCACCCCTGCCATCGCCGATGTCCCCTACGTCCCGCCGGAGGACCGCTGGACCAAGCGCAAGATGGCCGAGTTCCTGCGCGTGCTCGCGGCGACGCAGCAGGTGAAGGCGGCTGCGAAGGCGGTCGGCATGTCGCGTCAGTCGGCCTACAAACTGCGCAACCGGCTGAAGGGGGAGCCGTTCGATATCGCGTGGGAGGCGGCTTTCCAGCACGGCTATGACGCGCTGCACCAGGCCGCGCTCGAACGCGCATTGCACGGGGTGGAAGAGCCGGTGTTTCACGGCGGGGAGCAGGTCGGCACGCGGCGGCGGTATGACGAGCGGTTGACCGTCTTCCTCCTCGCACGCCGCAATGTGCAGGGGGCACAGCGATTGTCGCGCTATGGCGCGGCGGCGGAGTTCTGGTCCGACCGGTGGGAGAAGATGCTCGACCTGGTCGAGCACGGGCCGGTCGTGTGGCAGGATGCGGACGGCAAGCGGCTGCTCGGCGATGATACCAAGCTGGCGAAGGATATCGAGGCGCGCCACATGCTCGACGCGAGCGAAGATCGCGCGCGCAACGGCTCGCGATAAAATGGCGGGCAATATGCGCGATGTGTCACCCTGCGGGCGATGGCGCCGGGTGAAAATCGCGGGGTCACAGGGGTTTGTGCCGCGCAAGATGTGCTGAGGGCGAGGGTGACAGATGGGTGACACGTGTCACCCGGTCGGCTCCGCGCTCCCGCCGCCACGCCGCAGCCCGGGCGGGGCGGGTGTAGGCTACGAAAAAGCCCGCCCGGCGGCTCTGCGCGGGCGGGCCTTGTCGAGGGTGGGGCCGGGGTGCGCTTACATTCCGGCTGCGGGCATCTGCGCATCGGGCAGGGCGGCGAGGTCCTGCGCGGTCATCCCGGTCTGCACATCCTTGTCGTCGCCATCCATCCGCATGCTCAGCCCGTCGAGCGGGATCATCACGAAGCGATCGGGATCGGTGTTGTCCAACTCGACGAACAGCCCGTCGACCGCGCCCGATGCATCGCGGTGGACCGCTTCGACATCGCCCAGTTCGGTGCCGTCGGCGGCGATCAGGTCGGCATCGATCAGCTGCAGCTCGGTCATGCCCAGCGCGGCCTCTTCCATGCCCGCCGCAGCGGCGCTCTGTTCGGCCTGCGTTTCCATCCGGTCCTCGGCCATGTCGGCCTGCGTGTCCGCTTCGGACTCGCAGGCGGTAATCGCCAGCGCGGCGAGCGGGAGGGCGGCGAGTTTGAGAATCTGCATCATCTGTCTCCTCTTGTATGGGGCGATCAACGGCGCGAACGCGCACGCGTTCCGGCGCTCGCAGGGCGGCGCGGCGAGGGGCGCGCAAGAGATGAGGCAATGGGGATTAGGTAATTGGGCCGATCGGTGCTACATAAGCCTCGCTGACGTCGAAATTTGCGACGGACTTCGGAATTTGCCTCGCCGCTTGCCCCTGCTTACCCGCCCGGGCCCCGGCGTAAACCAGACGACGTTTTCCTTTCATCGGACGATTTGACGCAAAACCCTGCGCGCAATTTCGCGCGAGGGGCATTCATTGTTCTTGAAAGGAACATCACATGGCCAAGACTGGCACCGTAAAATTCTTTAACAGCGACAAGGGCTTCGGCTTCATCCAGCCGGACGACGGCTCGGCCGACAGCTTCGTGCACATCACCGCCGTCCAGGCGGCCGGGATGCAGGGCCTCGATAAGGACCAGCGTCTCAACTACGAAGTCGAGCAGGGCCGTAATGGCAAGGAAAGCGCCGTGAACCTCTCGGCCGCCGACTGATCATCGCGAGGGCGTCGCTTCACACCGAAGCGGCGCCCTTTCTCTTTCAACACCCCCCGCCGGAGGACGCCCCATGAGTCAGAGCTACGAATTCTATTGCGCCCGCGCGGACCAGGCCGCCGCCGCCGCGGACAAGGCCGAACTCGCCAATGTGCGCGACCGCGAACTGCGCGCCGAGAAGACCTGGCGCGGCCTTGCCGAACACGCCCGCGCCGTGGCCGAGGAACGCGCCAAGCTGGTGCGTGACAAGCAGGCGGAAGCCGACGCGGCCTGAGCCCGCTTTCCTACTCGCCCAAAATATGGCTTGTTCCGAGGGATGAGCCAGTGCCCACCATCCGTCCTTCTGTGCGCAGCTTTTGCCGTTCGGCATGATCCGCATGCGCCAGCCGGGCCTCCGCGCGTGGGCGGGAAGCGGCAATGGGCCGGGCGGGAACGCGCGCGCCCGGTTTTCCGTTTTCAGAGCATAACCGCGCTTACGCACCGCATAGGAGGTTCGTTATGAACAATCCAATCGCCTGCTTGACGGCCCTGGCCGGGGCAACCGTCCTCGCATCCTGCGCACCCGTTCCCGAACCCGCGAGCGCGCAAGGCGATGCTGCGGAGGAGACGCTTGCCGGCCTCGACACCAGCAATCAGTGCTTCTTCATGCGCAACGCGGATCGCTATTCCGAAGCGCCCGATGCCCCCAACGGGAATGAGCGGATCTTCGTGAAGACCCGCGCCAACGAGCGGTTCGTGCTCGAAACGCTGAGCAACTGCCGGGATATCGACTTTGCCTACGAAGTTGCGCTCGACAACCGCTTCGGGTCGAACCTGTGCACCGGGGATACCGCGAACCTGCTGGTCCCGTCGCCGAGCGGCACCGACAGCTGCATGGTTCGCGTGATCGGCCGGATCGAGGATTAATCGGGTCTGGTGCGGGATTGCGGCCAGATGCCTCATTTTTGCCAAAATCGGAACATCGCGAGCCCAAGCCCGTTGATGGGGAGAACGGAGCGGCCAACCGGTTGCGACGTGTCTACGAAGCCCCCAAAAGGACGATAACCCCATGAACAAGCTAGCCCTAACGCTCGCCTCGGTCGCCGCGCTCTCGCTCGCCGCATGTGCCGAATCCGACACCGTCAACGATGACGCAGCGATGACCGATGACACCGCCGCCGACCAGATGGCGGTCGATGACGCGGCCAGCGGTACCATCGTCGAAGTCGCGCAGGCCGACCCGCAGCTTTCGACCCTGGTCGAAGCGGTAACCACGGCGGGCCTCGGTGAGACTCTGTCGAGCGGTGAATACACCGTGTTCGCACCGACCAACGCCGCCTTCGACAAGGTGCCGCAGGCGACTCGCGACGAACTGATGAGCGAAGCAGGCAAGGAAGACCTGACCAACATCCTCACCTATCATGTCGTCGAAGGGACGACCGATGCAGCCGCGCTGACCGCAGCGATCGAGGCCGCGGGTGAAGACGGTTACACGCTGACCACCGTCAATGGTGCAGAGCTTACCGCGATGATGGACGGCGACAATGTCGTGTTGCGCGATGCGGCGGGCAACACCGCAACCGTCACGATGACCGATATCGACGCCTCGAACGGCGTGGTCCATGTGATCGATACCGTGCTGATGCCGCAGTAAGCGCATCCGCACCTCTGAACGACGAAGGGCTCCCGGTTACGGGAGCCCTTTTCGTGTGTGTAGCGGTGGCTTGTGCGATCAGCGCGCAGCCGCGCTGGAGGTTTCCTGCACCACCGGGCGCGAGACATAGGTGATCGCCTGTCCTTGCGAAGGCTGGGCGACACGGGCGGGCCGGTCGAGCTCCAGCGGACGGCGCGGTGCCGGACGAGGCGGTGCCCGACGTGCATAGCTGCGCTGCTGGTCGATCGCGCGGCGCTGCTCGGCCTCCCACCGCAGGGACTCGGCCTGCGCAGCCTCGAAGTCGAATTCGCCTAGGTCGGCACCGGCTTCGCTATAGCCGAACCGTGGAGCGAACCGATCCTGGCTGTACAGCCCGCGTTCGCGCAGTTCGGCGACCTCGTAGGTCTTTCCGTTCGCCTTCAGCGGGTAGTGATCTGCGGCGCCGAGGGCACGACGCTTGTCGTCGATCGCGATCGGTCCGGGGCCGGGCAGCGGCGTCTCGGCGTGGGTCTGGCGCGGGGTCGTATCAATCGCGGCACCGGCTACCGCACCGCCGATCGCGACTACCGCGACTGCTCCAACGATCCCGGGTAAGGCGCGCATCTTGCTGTACTCCCTGACAAATTCTGCGTCGAATCCCTTTGCCATCACAATCCGCAAGCGCCTTCTGGGGTTCCCGTAAGGTCTTGCGATCGCCCGCGCTTTCCGTTTCCTGCGGGGCAGGATAGATAACGCGCCTGTAACAAAGCACCCTCTCTCGCCGAAAGGAACCCCCATGCGCCTGCTGGTTGTTGCCATTCCCCTGCTGCTCGCTGCGTGCCAGACCGAGAACGGAGCGCGTGCGCCCGGTACTTCGCCCGAAGGTTTCGACGCTATCGGCAAGAGTGAGACGATCCGCTTCACCGGCACCGAGCCTTTCTGGAGCGGCAAGGTGAGTGGGGAGAGCCTGACCTACAAGACGCCCGAGAATGCTGATGGCATCAGGTTTGCTGTCCGTCGGTTCAGCGGGCAGGGCGGGCTCGGCTTTTCCGGTACGCTCGACGGGGCGGCGTTCGACATGACGGTAACGCCGGGTGCCTGCTCCGACGGGATGAGCGACCGGACCTATCCCTACACGGTGACGCTGAAGATCGGCGACGACACGCGCGAAGGCTGCGCGTGGACCGATGCGCAACCCTTCGAAGGCCCGGAGGCGCCCTAGCCTTGCGGTCTGTTCACGCCTGCGCGATCGAGCTCCGGGCCGAGCCGCCCGGTGATCCACAGGAAGAACATCCGGAAATCGGCGATCAGGCTCCACAGCGGATAGGTGAAGGTCGCCGGGCGGTTCCGTTCGACCCGGAAATGCGCGATCCAGGCAAAGAAATAGCCCGCCACGGGCAGCGCAAGCAGCAGCCACCAGTTGCGGCTCGCCAGCGCGACCACCGCCAGCGCGATGACCAGCGCGGTGCCGACATAGTGAAGCCGGCGCGTTGCCGGGCGGCTGTGTTCGCGCAGGTAGAAGGGCCAGAACTCCGCAAAAGTGGTGTAGGTGCGCACGCCCATCAATGCCTCCTCGAGATGCTTCCGAACCATCGACGCGCGCAGATGCCCGAAAAAGGAATGCGCGCGAAGAAAATGCAGGAACGAGCGCGGAATATGCTCGTTCAAGCGATCAATGTTAATAGCGCGCAGCCTTCGGGCACCAGCTTAACGGACACCTATGGCCGACCGACCCGAAGTACATAGTCAGGCATCGCAACGCGATCCCAATGCCCGGCCGCGGCGCGACATGAAGGATGTCGGGCACGAGGACCGGTTCTCCGACACCTCGGGCGTGCTGTTCGAACAGGCGATGGCGCAGACGCGGATGGCGGTGTGCCTGAGCGATCCGAACCTGCCCGATCAGCCGATCGTGTTCGCGAACCGCGCGTTCCGCCGGCTGACCGGTTACGACGAAGACGAAATTCTCGGCCGTAACTGCCGCTTCCTGCAAGGCCCCAAGACCGACCGCGCAGAGGTCAGCCGGGTCCGCGAGGCGATCGAGAACGAAGACGTGGTGGTGGTCGAACTGCTCAACTACCGCAAGGACGGCACCGAGTTCTGGAACGCGCTGCATCTGGGCCCGATCTACGATGCGCAGGGCAAGCTGCTCTACTTCTTCGGTAGCCAGTGGGACGTGTCGGACGTGCGCGCCGCGCGTGAGGAAGAGCGCCACGCCCGGGCGATGGCGCGCGAATTGTCGCACCGGATCAAGAACATGTTCTCGGTCATATCGGGCATCGTCAACGTGATGGGCCGGGTGCGCGGGGTGGAAGACACTACGTCGGAGATCAACAGCCGCATCCATGCGCTGGGCCGGGCCTACGAGACCACCCTCGACGAAGCATCGGTCGGGGTGATCGATCTTGGCCCTGCGGTGAAGGCGATCCTCGAGCCTTACGCGGTCGACGAGCGGGTGAAGTTTCTGGGTAACGGCGCACAGGTGCCATTTTCGGCCATGTCGCTGATCGGCCTTGTGCTTCATGAGCTGGCGGCCAATGCCACACGCTACGGCGCCTGGGCCGAGGGGTATGACGGGCAGGTGTCGGTCGACTGGCAGCGGCGCGATGGCAACGCGGTGCTGACCTGGATCGAAACCGGCGGAGCACCAATTTCCGGTGCGCCGGCGCATATTGGCACCGGAGCGACTATTATGAATCGTATGGTAGCTGCGGCGCGAGGCACGATTGAGAGAGAATGGAAGCCGGAGGGGCTGCACGCAGTCCTGACCGTGCCGATCGAAGGGGGCAATACGTGATCGATGGATGCCGCATCCTGTTGCTGGATGACGAACCGCTGATCCTGATGGATCTCGAATTCGCGGCGGAAGACCGTGAATGCCGTCCGCTGACCGCGACCAATGTGCGCGAGGCGCTGGCGCATATAGAGGCGCAAGGCAGTGTCTCGTGCGCGGTGCTCGACGTGACGCTGCGCGATGGAGAAACCTGCATGCCGGTCGCACGCGAGCTGGAGCGGCGCGAGATCCCCTACATTCTGCACTCGGGCGACCTCAACCGGCAGGAAGGGACGCTTGCCGCGCTCAATGCGCGTTTGATTGCCAAGCCGGCTTGCTCCAGCAAGGTCGTCGATGCGGCGCTCGCACTCGCAGAGCCTGCGGCAACCCGCCAGGCATCCTGAAGACTGCCCGGGCTAGAACAGCCCGGGAATGCGGTATTGGGCCGCGCTCGGCTCGGTCGGCCTGATCGCCTGATATTCGACCTGCTTGATCTGTCCGCGCTGGCTCTGGCCTGCCGCGCCAGCCTGACCGATGGCACTGCACGCTGCTCCGCGCAGGAAGCCTAGCGCCGCACCGGTCGAAGCTTCGTCGACCGAGCCCAACGGATCGAAGATGTCGTCCCCCGCTGCGCAGGTCTGCGGATAGACGCTCGCGAGGCCATTGTAATAATCCCCACCGCCGGCGGCATTGACCGTGCGGAACGCGACCACGCGCAGGCGGTCGTCGCACTCGGCCTTGTCGCGCGCGATCTGGCCGACCGGCTTGCCATAGGTGTTGCTGCCGACCAGCGCGGTGTTGTTGCCCAGATAGGGAATGAACGCATTGCCGACCAGCTCGCTCGCCGATGCGGTCGAGCCGGTACCGATCAGCGCGACCTTGGTCGCAGCGATGGCCTGAGGCCGGGTTTCGAACAGTCTGGTCGCGTTGTTGCTGGAGAGCGAATCGCGGAAGATCGTGCGGCTGAATTGTTGGCCTACCTTGTCCGCGCCGAGCAGATCGCCGAGCGTTTCCGCCACCGAGACGAGCCCGCCGCCATTATAGCGGAAATCGAGGATCACCTCGCTGATACCCTGCTGGCGGAAACCGTCGATCGCCGCGCGCAACTGCGTACCTGCATCTTCGACGATGAAGGTGCGCAGGTTGATATAGCCGACCGGGGTGCCGCCATTGTCGATCACCTTCACACCGTATCGGTCGGAGATCGGATCGAGCTCGTACTCGCTCTTGATCACGCTGACAGTCGCCTCGGTCTGGTCTGGCTGGCGGATCGTGAAGGTGCGGGTAACGCCAGGGTTGCTGGACCCCAGCGCATCGCTGAATGCCTGCGGCCCGCCAGAGGCAAGCAGGCTGGCGGTGGAGGTACCGTTGACCGCCAAAATCTCGGTCCCACGATCGAAACCTTGCGCGAAGGCTGGCGCATTTTCGAACGCCTCCAACACGAACACCCTTCCCGCCGAGGTGTCGTAGGCCAGACGGATCCCGAAGCCTGCCGAGGCCCCCGAATTGATCAGCCGGGTCTCTTCCTCGATCGACGTGATGTAGGTGAATGAGCGGTCGCGGCCCAGTGCGCGGGCAGGGGCAACCAGCGCGTCGATATAGGATTGCACGGTCGGATAGGCCGCCGGGTTTACGCCGGTATCGAGCAGGTCGGGGAACAGGTAATAGGTGCGCAGCTGGTCGAGCACCCATGCCTTGCGGTTCTCGAGCGAGCAGGCCGAGGTCGCCGGGCTCGGTGTAGGCGTGCCTCCCGTCGCGGGCGACGAATTGCCCCCGCCACCTCCGCAGGCAACAAGCGTCCCGGCGAGTGCCAGTGCGAGCGAGGTGCGACCGATCGACATTGCTGATTTTCCTCTCAACTTCCCGTATCCACGGGATATTCCCCAGCGCCCTTGCTTGTCTATCTCGAAAAGCCCCGTGCGCGCGGTGCTCTTCACTAGCGAGCGAGCGCCGGGGCCTTACATCGATCGCCGCAAACGCCTACCCGGGGGGGAACAAAGGAGATTCACCGACCCATGACCGACTGGCTTTCCGCAGTTCTGCCCTCGTCTTGCCCTGCCAATGCCAAGCTTGCGATCGCGCGATTCGCAAAGCGCGAGACGATCGGGCGCAACGGCTTTTCCCTCACCAGCCCCGCCTTCGGGCAAGGCGAGGAGCTCGACCCGTGCTTCACCGCGGATGAAGAAGACGCGGTTGCGCCGCCGATGGAATGGACCGCGCCGCCCAAGGGCGCGGAGGAATTGGTTCTTGCGGTCGAGGATGCGAGCCAGGCCGATCCGACCTGCCACTGGCTGGTCTGGGGCCTGCCCGCGCAGCACGGCAAGCTGCTGGAGGGCGAGACCCCGCCGCGCACGGGTAAGAACGACCAGGGCAATTCCGAATGGCTGCTCCCCAAGGTCGATCCCGATGGCGCGCCGCACTGCTTCGTGTTCCAGCTGTTCGCGCTCGACCTGCCGATCGCGCTGATGCCCGGCGCGGGCAAGGCGGAGCTGTTTGCCGCGATGGAAGGCCATGTGATGGCTGCCTGCGTGCTCTCAGCGAGCTACAGCGGTTCGGATGAAGAGGATCTGGGCGACCTCGAAGACGACGCCTAGACCCGCTTCGCGAAGGGCCAGTCGATCACCCGGCTGGCCCACAACGCGGCCCAGATGATGACCGGCTGCGCGAACATGCGCGGGATGTGATAGCCGAGGCCGAGGCCGCCATCGGCGCTGGCGAGGTCTGTGATCATGTGCTGGACGTTCGCCGGCCATACGCACAGCGCGTAAAGCGCCAGCCCGATGCCTCCGGCCGCTCTCAGCGCAGGCGAGACGGGCTGCGCAAGCGCGATGGCGCCGAGGATTTCGGCAACTCCGGTGGCGAACACGACCGCCTCGGGCAGAGGCACGAAGCCGGGCATGATCGACAGGAAGGGGCCGGGCGCTGCAATGTGCAGGACGCCCGCCGCGAGGTAGGCCAGGGCGAGAAACCAGCGGGTTGCGGTACGTGCCATCGCCTCAGGCCCTCTTCGGTGCCCAGCCGGGCGGTGCCAGTTCGAACCCGTCGAACTCGAACCCCGGCGCAACGACGCAGGAAACGAAGGCATAGCCGTGCGACCCGGGCAGCGGCATCGCCGCCTGCCACTGGCCCTGCGGAACCACTCCCTGCCACGCCGGCTCGTTGCTGTCGCCGAGCACGATCGTATCCACGGCAGCATCCCCGTCTTCCGCGATCCTGAGCGCGAGCGGATCGCCCGCGTGCCACAGCCACAGCTCGTCCGCATCGACACGGTGCCAGTGCGATGCCTGCCCCGCCTCCAGCAGGAAGAGGATCATCGTTGCGCTCGCCCGCCCATCCTTCTCGCCTGCGCGGAAGGTCTCGCGGTACCAGCCGCCTTCTGGATGGGGCTGGAGCCGATAGCGGTCGATCATATCGCGGGCGGTCATCATGGCTCCGCATCTTCCTTTTTGCCGGTGCACCGGTATGCCTAGGCCGACAGAGACAGGGGAGTCACTACATGCTGCGTCGTTTCGCCACCGCTTCCGCACTCGCCGCGCTGTTGTGCGCGCCTGCTTTCGCGCAGACGCCGGACGAAATCGCGCAGGCCGCGCTCGAAGCAGCGCCGGTGTGGGACGGGCACAACGACGTGCCGATCCAGCTGCGCAGCCGGTTCGACAATGTGCTCGACGGGTTCGACTTTGCCGACACAAGCGCGACCAGGACCGAAACGCGCAACGCGATGCATACAGACCTGGCGCGGTTGCGTGCCGGGCATGTCGGCGCGCAGTGGTGGTCGGTCTACGTTCCCGCCTCGCTCGACGAGCCCGAAGCGGTGCAGATGACGCTCGAGCAGATCGACGTCGCGAAGCGGCTGATCGCCCGTTACCCCAATGACATGACGCTGGCGCTGAGCGCGGACGATGTCGCGGCGGCGCAGGTGCAGGGCAAGATCGCCGGACTGCTGGGCATGGAAGGCGGCCACTCGATCGGGTCGAGCCTCGCGGTGCTGCGCCAGATGTACGATCTGGGCGCGCGCTACATGACGCTGACGCACAGCCGCAACACGCCGTGGGCGGACAGCGCGACCGACGATCCCGAGCATGGTGGGCTGACCGATTTCGGCAAGGACCTGGTGCGCGAGATGAACCGGATCGGCATGGTGGTCGATCTCAGCCACGTGTCCGAGAAGACGATGATGGATGCGCTCGACGTGAGCCGCGCGCCGGTGATCTTCAGCCATTCCTCCGCCCGCGCGATCAACGGCCACGCGCGCAACGTGCCCGATGCGGTGCTGCGGCGTCTGCCGGAGAACGGCGGGATCATCATGGTCACCGCGGTGCCGGGCTTCATCAGCGAGGACGCGCGGGTGTGGAACGCGCAGCGCGATGCCGAGGAGGCGCGGTTGAAGGCGCTGTGGCAGGGCCAGCCGGACGCGGTTGTGGCAGGCATGTCTGCGTGGGACGAGGCCAACCCCTATCCGCCCGCCAATATCGCCGACATGGCCGACCATATCGATCACGTCCGCAAGATTGCCGGGATCGACGCGATCGGGATCGGCGGGGACTACGACGGCATTCCTTTCGGGCCTGAGGGGCTGGAGGATGTCTCGACATACCCCGCTCTGTTCACCGAACTGGCGCGGCGCGGATACTCGCAGGAGGATCTGGAGAAGATCAGCTTCCGCAACATGATGCGGGTGATGCGCGGCGTCGAGGCGACCAGCGCAGCGATGGCCGATGTGCCGCCTTACGAGTACCCTGCGGGCGGCGGCGAGTGAGGAGGGCGGGCTGACGCCCGGCCCGCTCAGTCTCCGTCGACTTCCTCGGGCAGGTCTTCGCGGTCGGTGGAGGCCATTTCCTCCAGTTCGTCCTCGGTCATGCTTTCGTACATGCCCACGGATGCGCCCTGAAGATCGGACTTGTCCGTCTCGCCGCGCTTGGCGGAGAGGGCGGCGCCTGCCGCCTGTTGCTGCTTCTTCGATTTGGCCTTGGGCATGGCGTGATCCTCAGCTGTCTTGTGCTTCGATTTCGGAGCCCAGCTTGAGCACTTCGTCGCCATCATCCTGTTTGATGAGGTAGGCGGGGTCGTCTTCTGAGCCCTTCCTGGTGATCTCGCTGCCCTGCAGGGTGCGGGTCACCTCGCGTTCGAAACGCTCCTTGATCTGGCCCTTGGCAGTGCCGTTGCCCCAATCCCACTGCACATACTGATCGCTCTGGAAGCTGTTCGTATTGCTCATGAAATCGGGGCTCCTGGCCGGTTATTCCTGTTCGGTAGCAACAACTTCGTCGTTGGCCGCCGGTTCCTCGGCAACGCCTTCGTCGCCCGGAGCTTCTTCGATGATGCCGTCCGTGTCGCTGCCGATGGGCGCACCGCGTGCTTCCATCGTACCCGTCATCGTGGCCTCTTCCTCAGCATCGCCCTGCATCAGTGCGGGGACGATCCAGATGACCGACAGCAGCACGATCGCAAGAAGCAGGCCGATGCCCAGAACCCAGCGCACGACGCCTTCCTTGCTGCCGCCGCTGACGTCTTCTTCGTCGATACGAACTTTGCTATCGCGGTTATCAGTCATCTCAAATTACCTTTCCGTCCACCGAAAATAACCAACGGCTCGTCTGCCGCGCGGTTCCTTGAATGCCGATCAGTCGCGCAGCAATTCGTTGATGCCGGTCTTCTCGCGAGTCTGTGCGTCGACCGTCTTGACGATCACCGCACATGCCAGCGACGGCTCGCCATCCTTGCCCGGAAGGCTGCCCGGCACCACCACCGAATAAGGCGGGATGTGTCCGCGCAGCACTTCGCCCGTGTCGCGCACCACGATCTTGGTCGACTGGGTGATGAACACGCCCATAGCGACCACGCAGCCTTCGCCCACGATCACGCCCTCGACGATTTCGGAGCGTGCGCCGATGAAGCAGTTGTCGCCGATGATCGTCGGGTTGGCCTGCAGCGGTTCAAGTACGCCGCCGATCCCTGCGCCGGCGGAGATGTGGCAGTTCGCGCCGACCTGCGCGCAGCTGCCGACGCTGGCCCAAGTGTCCAGCATGGTGTTTTCACCCACATAGGCACCGATATTGGTGAAGCTGGGCATCAGCACGCAGTTCTTGCCGATGAAGCTGCCGCGCCGCGCGATCGCACCGGGAACGACGCGGAAACCCGCTTCGCGGAAGCGCGCTTCGCCCCAGCCGGCGAACTTGCTGGGCACCTTGTCGAACGCGGGCGAGCCGACCGCGCCGTCCATCACCCGGTTGTCCGACAGGCGGAACGAGAGCAGCACGGCCTTCTTCAGCCACTGGTTGACCTGCCAGCCGCCATTGCCGTCAGGCTCCGCAACCCGCGCGCTGCCTTCGTCGAGGCTGGTAATCGCACTTTCGACCGCTTCGCGCAGGTCCACATCGCCGGTATCGAGAGAATCGCGGTTCTCCCATGCCTGTTCGATCACCTGCCGGTGTTCGTCGCTCATCCTCAAATCACTCCTGCACCGGGGACCGGCCCCGTCTTCGCCATGCCTGCTAGCGAGCCCCTGCGCGGTTGTGAAGCGCGCCCGCTCAGTCGAGCCCGGCGCGCTTGGCGAAGTCGTAGGCGGACTGCACCAGCGGGCGCACCCGCTCGCTCATCTGCTTGGCATGCGCTGACGAGGCAGTGCCGTCGATCACGCGCTTCTTGATGCCCTGGATGATCCCGGCAAACTTGAACAGGTTGAAGGCGAAGTACCAGTCCATGTCGGGCACCGGGTAGCCGGTCCGTTCGACATAGCGCTGGGTGACTTCCTCTGCGGTGGGGATGCCCAGCGCCTTCAGGTCCTTACCACCGAGCCCGGCCCGGCCGTCGGACGGATTGTGCCAGTTGAGCACGAAGTAGCTGAAATCCGCGATCGGATCGCCCAGTGTCGACAGCTCCCAGTCGAGCACCGCGGCAACGCGGTTCTCGTCTGCATGGAAGATCATGTTGTCGAGCCGGTAGTCGCCATGGACGATCCCGCTGGCGTGCTGTTCGGGCACCGTCTCGGGAAGCCACGCGATCAGCGCTTCCATCTCCGGAATCTCTTCGGTTTCGGAAAGCTTGTACTGCTTGGTCCAGCGGGCAATCTGGCGCGCGCAGTAATCCTGTGGTTTGCCGTAGTCGCCCAGCCCGATCTTCTTGGGATCGGTGGTGTGCAGATCGGCCAGCGTGTCGACCATCGCGTGGTAGATCTCGCGCCGCTCGTCCGGCTGGTAATCGGGCAGCGCGCCGTTCCACAGGTTGCGGCCCTGGATCAGTTCCATGGCGAAGAACTTGGAGCCGATCACGTCCGCGTCTTCACACAGCCCGAAGGTGCGCGGCACGGGGAAGCCGGTGGGCCCAAGCGCGCTCATCACGGTGTATTCGCGGTCGACCGCGTGGGCCGATGGCAGCAGCTTGCCGAAGGGCTGGCGGCGCAGCACGTAATTGCGGCTGGACGTCGCCACCTTGTAGGTCGGGTTGGACTGTCCGCCCTTGAACTTCGAGAGGGTGAGGGGCCCTTCGAAGTCCTCCACATTCTCCTCGAACCACGCGGTCAGCGCCGCTTCGTCCAGCTTGTCGGCCTCGGGCACGTCGACCGTGCCGACCATTTCCTTCTCGTAGTCGATAGCTGCCACGAACTTCCTCTCCTAAACCAATGGCGGCCAGTCTCTATGCTGGCACCTGTACCGCGCCCGTTCGCGAAATTCCGGTCGTCGCGTGCAGTCGCACTATTTCGCCGGGCCGGACCGCAAACGAGAGCGGCAAGTGTCACCTTTCAAAATTCATCACCCTGCGCCGAATGATCTGTCCGACGCAGGTTTTAGCGCGCCAGCCCGGTGTAGGACAGGCGCGGTCCCGTAACCGTCAGTCGAACACCACGATGCTGCGGGCGCTGTGCCCTTCGCGAAGCTTGTCGAACCCGGCGTTGATGTCTTCCAGTGCGATCCGTTCGGCAATGATCGTGTCGAGGTCGAGCAGGCCGCGCAGGTAGAAGTCGACGAGGCGCGGCAGATCGACCGGGAAGTGGTTCATCCCCATGATCGCGCCCATCAGCTTCTTGCCGCCGAGCAGGTCCATCGCGCCGAGCCCGACCCTGCAGTCCAGCGGCATCATGCCGAGGACCACGGCGGTGCCGCCGCGCCGCAGCGATGCGACCGCGAGATCCGCGCTCGCCTGCCGTCCGACCGCTTCGATGCCGTAATGCACGCCGCCACCCGACAGCTTGACGATCTGCGAAGCGGCATCTTCCGCCAGCGCGTCGATCGTGTGTGTCGCGCCCAGCGTTTCGGCGAGCGCGCGCTTCTCGGGCAGCGGGTCGGCGGCGATAATCATGCCTGCGCCCGCGATCTTGGCCGCGTTGATCGCTGCAAGGCCGACGCCGCCGCAGCCGATCACCGCGACGCTCTCACCCGGCGTCAGCTTGATCGCGTTGAAGATGGTGCCCGCACCGGTGGTCACCGCGCAGCCGAGCACGGCAGCCCGGTCGAACGGCATATCCTTGTCGATCGCCACGCAGGCATGTTCGTGGATCAGCATCTGTTCGGCAAAGGCGGACAGGTTGAGCAACTGCTGCACAGGCTCGCCGCCCCGGGAAAGGCGCGAGGCCGCACCCTTGCCGCGCCGGGTTCCCTGACCGAGGCACAGCGCCATGCGGCCGGTGACGCAGAATTCGCACTGGCCGCAGAACGCGCTGAGGCACGAGACGACATGGTCGCCCGGCTTCACCATCGTCACTTCGCTGCCCACCGCGCGGACCACGCCCGCCGCTTCGTGCCCGGGCACCAGCGGCAGCGCATGCGGATAGGCACCGTCGATGAAGTGCAGGTCCGAATGGCACAGGCCGCACGCCCTGGTGTCGATCAGAACCTCGTGCGGGGCGGGTTCGGCAAGTTCGATCTCGCCGATCACCATCGGTTCGCCGGGCTTTTCGAGGATTGCAGCCTTCGCCATTCTCAACTCCGTGTGATTTTTCCGCTCGCCCTGAGCCTGTCAGGGCGAGCGGTAGTGTTGCTTTGGGCGTTAGCGCGTCGCGCCCATGTCGCCCGAGCTGTAGGTTTCCATCTCGTCCTCGCTCGGCGCGTGCCGGGCGAATTCCATGCGCGCGATGGAGCGTGCGTGAACCTCGTCCGGGCCGTCCGCCAGGCGCAGGGTGCGCTGGTGGGCGTAGGCTTGCGCGAGGCCGAAATCGTCGGACACGCCGGCACCGCCATGCGCCTGGATCGCATCGTCGATGATTTTCAGAGCCATGGTCGGCGCGGCGACCTTGATCATCGCGATTTCCTGTTTGGCGGCCTTGTTGCCGACCTTGTCCATCATGTCGGCCGCCTTGAGGCAGAGCAGGCGCGTCATCTCGATGTCGATACGGGCCTGCGCGACGCGCTGTTCCCAGATCGAGTGCTTGTAGATCGGCTTGCCGAAGGCTTCGCGCGCCTGCAGCCGCTTGCACATCTTCTCCAGCGCTTCCTCGGCGACGCCGATGGTGCGCATGCAGTGATGGATGCGGCCCGGCCCGAGGCGGCCTTGCGCGATCTCGAACCCGCGCCCTTCGCCCAGCAGCATGGCCGAGGCGGGAACGCGCACGTTGTTGAGGCTGATTTCCATGTGGCCGTGCGGGGCATCGTCATAGCCGAACACGGGCAGGTGGCGCTCGATGGTCACGCCTTCCGCGTCCAGCGGCATGAGGATCATCGACTGCTGCTGGTGGCGCTGGGCGCTGGTATCACTCTTGCCCATGACGATCGCGACCTTGCAGCGCGGATCGCCCGCACCGCTGGACCACCACTTGCGCCCGTTGATGACGTATTCGTCACCTTCGCGGATGATCGAGGTTTCGATGTTGGTCGCATCCGAGCTGGCGACCTGCGGTTCGGTCATCAGGAAGGCGCTGCGGATTTCGCCGGCCATCAGCGGGGCCAGCCACTGTTCCTTCTGCTCTCGTGTGCCGTAGCGGTGGAGCACTTCCATGTTGCCGGTGTCGGGAGCAGAGCAGTTCATCGTTTCGCTGGCGAAGCCGATGCGGCCCAGTTCCTCGGCGACCATCGCATATTCGAGGTTGGTGAGGCCGGGGCCTTCGAACTCGAAGGTCTCATCGACATGATGGTGGCTGTCATTGCGCGGGGGCATGAACATGTTCCACAGGCCCTTGGCCTTGGCCTTTTCCTTCAGCTCCTCGACCACGGGGATGACTTTCCAGCGATCGCCCTCGGCGTCCTGCGCCTTGTAGGTGGGGACGGCGGGGCGCACTTCCTTCTCGATGAAGTCGCGCACCCGGTCGCGCCAGTGGCTTTGCCGTTCGGTCGGTTGGAAATCCATGTCTTGCCTCTCTTGCTTCGGTCTATCTTCGAATATCAGGTATGCAGTCGAAACGCCTCGTGGCAGAGCCGCGCGCCTGCGCCAACCCCGCAATCGTCGTGTTGTGGGTCCTCAGGGACGCAAAACTTCTCCCGTCGGATCGGTGCGCGCCGCATCGTCGAGCAGGGCGAGCCGTGCCTCGTGGCTCTCCCGCGTGATGGGGAACCGCGCCAGCCAGAAGGCGGCCGTAGCGGCAAGTATCAGCGAGACGAGACCGTAGAGCAGGATCATCGGGGTCAGCACCTCCATCGATACCGTGCCGGGCCGCGCGTCGGTGGGCAGTTGCGCCAGCGCGATGATTTGCCCGGAAATGAAAATCCCTGCGCCCGTCGCGCATTTCTGGATCAGCCAGTTGCCCGCATAGAACTTGCCTTCGGCCCTCTCGCCCGTGCGTTCCTCGTACACCTCGATGATTTCGGCGACCATCGACGTGGCGGAGATCATCGACACGATCCCGGAGGTGTTGCCGAGGAACAGGAAGCAATAGAACAGGGCGGTCGACGGCAACGTTCCGGCCTCCGGCCACGCACCAGCCAGAAACAGGGCGTAGGGCGTGAAGGCAAACCCGAACGCCGCCAGCGCACCATAGGCGGCCGTATGCGGCTTGCCGAGGCGCCGGTGCAGCGGGCTCACCACGACGAACATCAGCAGCGCGCTGAAGAACAGCACCACGGGGTAGGCCTGAAAGGCGCGCTCGTCGAACTGCCAGACGAAGGCGTTGACATATTGCGAGATGGAGAAGGTCGTGCCCTGGCTGATATAGGCCGCCATGGCGCCCGCGGCGAAGATCAGGAACGCCTTCTCGCTGAAAGCCTGCTTGATCTCGGCAAAAGCGTCGAGCCACCGGAATGGCGGCGGGCGATCGGGCGGAGGATGCGCCACCAGCGCGTGCAGACCGATCGCCGACCCGATGACCGAGGCTATCATCAGCAGCCCGCCTGCGATTCCGAAGCCGACATAGCCGTCCGCTTCCAGGATCCCGTCGGGCCCGCGCATGAACACGGTGTAGGCGAGGATCATCATCACGATCCCGCCGCTCCATCCCATCAGATAGCGGTAACGGAACAGCGTGGTCCGCTCGTCGTAGTCGGTCGTGATCTCGGGCACGAGGCTCACCTGAGGCACCTCGCAGGCAGACAAGAGCAGCCGCACACCGACCGCAATGCCCAGCAGGCCGAGGAAGCTGGGCGCCTCACCGCCGGGCGGGGACCACAGCATGATCCACGCCACTGCGAGCGGAAAGGGTGCGATGTAGAGCCACGGGAGACGGCGGCCCCACTTGGTATAGGTCCGGTCGGAGAAATAGCCGATGAATGGATCCGCGACCGCGTCGACCAGCAAAGCCAGTGCCAGCGCGAGGCCCACCAGCCCCGCGTCCATGCCCAGCACCTGATTGTAGAAGATCAGCAGGAAGAAGGAAAAGCCGCTGTCCTTCACTCCGAAGGCCATCGCTCCCACGCCCTGAATCAGCTTGATGCGAAGCGGAACCGGTCCTTGCGTGAAGGCCATGAAGTGCGAATCTCTCCCGTGCGGAGCTTCTTTGCGCCGCCTTTGACGTTTACGGAACAGTAGGGGTTGCGGGCGGGCGCGCAAGCGCAATCGCTCTGCCGCTACGGCATACCGGTTTTACGAAAGTACGCTTGCGGCGGAGCCTCGCTTGGCCTTACGTAGGCGTCAGCAAAAGCACCGGCGGCGAGAGTCTCACACCGCTCCGCCGCATCCCGAGGAGAGAGATACATGGCCGATCTGGAGCAATTCCGCGCGGAAACGCGCAGCTGGCTCGAAGCCAACTGCCCGCCCGAAATGCGCAAGCCCGCCGAAGACGAGAAAGACGTTTATTGGGGCGGGCGTAACGCCACCTTCAAGAACGAGGCGCAGAAGGCCTGGTTCGAGGCGTGCCGCGACAAGGGCTACACCGTCCCGGCATGGCCAAAGGAATATGGCGGCGCGGGGCTTTCGCCCGCAGAAGCCAAGGTGTTGCGCGAGGAAATGGCGCGAATCGACGCGCGCAGCCCGCTGCACAGCTTCGGCATCTGGATGCTCGGCCCGGCGCTGCTGCACTTCGGCACCGAAGGCCAGAAGCAGCGCTTCCTCAACGAGATCGCGCGCGGCGAGATTCGCTGGTGCCAGGGCTATAGCGAGCCGGGAAGCGGATCGGACCTCGTCTCGATGCAGACTTTTGGCGAGGATAAGGGCGATCACTGGATCGTCAACGGCCAGAAGATCTGGACCTCCTACGCCGACGAAGCCGACTGGATCTTCTGCCTCGTCCGTACGGACAAGGACAACAAGTACCAGGGCATCACCTTCATGCTGTTCGACATGGCAGGCGACGGCGTCTCGACCAAGCCGATCAAGCTGATCAGCGGCAACTCGCCCTTCTGCGAAACCTTCATGGACGATGTGAAGGTTCCCAAGTCATACGGAGAGGATATCCCGGCCTATGTCGGCGAGATCAATCGCGGGTGGGATGTCGCGAAGTACCTGCTGGGCCACGAGCGCGAGATGATCTCCGCCACCGGCGGCGGCGACCGCGCCTCTTCGCTGGGCGCGGTGACCAGCCGCCAGGGCGAGCTCGACCCCGTGCTGCGCGCCGAAATGGCGCTGTTCGATGTCGATGCGCTGGCGTTTACCGCGATGAGCGAGAAGTTCCTCGACGAGGTGAAGGTGGGCAAGGGCCACCCTGCGCAGCCCAACATGCTCAAATATGCCGGGACCGAGCTCAACAAGCGCCGGCACGAGCTGCTGATGGCGGCCGGCGGCAGCCACGCTCTCGAATGGGAAAGCGAAGAGACCGAGCACGGCAAGCCCGCCCGCAGCTGGCTGCGTACCAAGGCGAACTCGATCGAGGGCGGCACCAGCGAGGTGATGCTCAACGTGGTCGCCAAGCGCATACTCGAACTGCCGGGCGCGTAACGAGAAAAGCCCTCTCCCTTGGGGGAGAGGGTTGGGAGAGGGGGCGGCTACGCTCCCTGGATCATGAACTTTAAGGGCCGGGAAGGGCCAGTCCCCACTCCCCGGCCCTCTCCCCTGAAGGGGAGAGGGAGTAAGAGATGCCACTTTATTACGACGACGATCAGGCGATGCTGGCCGACAGCGCCAGCGATTTCATCCGCGAAGAAGGCAGCATTGCCAAGCAGCTGCGCCACTGGCGCGACCGCGACTGCAAGGACGGCTTCGGCCATGGCTTGTGGGAGCAGTTCGGCGAGATGGGCTTCACCGGCATCCTGCTTCCCGAAGAGGACGGCGGGCTGGGCATGGGCCAGGTCGAGGCGAACATCGTGCTCGAGGAAATCGGCGCGAACCTTACCCCGTCGCCCTTCCTCAGCTCCTCGGTTCTCGCCGCGACCGCGCTCAAGCATGGCAGCGACGACACGCGCGGCCGCTGGCTGCCCGATCTGGTCGCGGGCAAGAACGTCTATGCCGTCGCGATCGACGAAGGCCCCAAGCACCGGCCCGAAAAGATCGCCTGCAAGGCAGAGAAGTCGGGCAATGGCTTCAAGCTGAGCGGCAAGAAGGACTTCGTGGTCTACGGCGCCAGCGCCGAGATGATCGTGGTCGCCGCGCGCACCTCGGGCAGCGATAGCGATGCCGACGGGATCACGCTGTTTGCGGTGCCGCAGGACGCGAGCGGAATGAGCCACGACAGCGTGCGGCTGGTCGACAGCTCGATGGCCAGCCACATCACCTTCGACGGGGTGGAGCTGGATGGCGACGCCGTGATCGGCGAAGTCGACGGCGGGCGCGAGATCCTGAACGCCATGCTGCGCGCAGGCCGCGTCGGCGCGTCGGCGGAAGGCGTAGGTGTCGCACGCGGCGCGATGGATATGACGGTCGACTATCTCAAGCAGCGCAAGCAGTTCGGGCAGCTGATCGGCAGCTTCCAGGCCCTGCAGCACCGCGCCGCCCACCTCTATTCCGAAGTCGAGATCGCCCGTGCGGTGACCATCAAGGCAGCGCAGCTGCTCGATGCGGGCAGCGAGCAGGCCGAGCTGATGACCTCGGTCGCCAAGGCCAAGGTCGCCAAGGCGGCGGGCCTCGCGGTCAAGGAAGGCGTGCAGATGCACGGCGGCATCGGGATGACCGACGAATACGATATCGGCCTCTACATGAAGCGCGACCGTGCGCTGCAGGAATTCCTCGGCGACATGTACTACCACGCGGGCCGCGTGGCGGAACTGAGCGGATATTAGACCTCAATATGTTGAAAAGTCCCTCGTCATTGCGAGCGTAGCGAAGCAATCCAGGGACCTGCGTCATGGATTGCCGCGTCGCCTGCGGCTCCTCGCAATGACGAAGAAAGGATTTCTGTCATGATGAAACTCACCGACCTTTTCGGTCTCGAAGGCAAGATCGCGCTGGTCACCGGCGGCAGCCGCGGGATCGGGCGCATGATCGTCGAAGGCCTGCTCGAAGCGGGCTGCGCGAAGGTCTATATCGTCGCGCGCAAGAAGGAGCAGGTCGACGAGACCGCCGCCGAACTGGGCGACAAGGTCATCGGCCTGGTCGGCGATCTCAGCCAGATGGACGGAATCAAGGCGCTGGCCGACGAACTCGCGAGCCGCGAGGACAAGCTCGACCTGCTGGTGAACAACGCGGGCGCCGCATGGGGCGAACCCTTCGAGGAGTTCAGCGAGGCCGGCTGGCACCGCACGATGGACCTCAACCTCAAGACGCCGTTCTTCCTCACCCAGAAGCTGCTGCCGCTGCTCAAGAAGGCAGGCACGGCTGAGCGTCCGGCCAAAGTGCTGATGATCGCCAGCATCGACGGGATGAAGACCAACCCGTGGCCGACCTATCCCTATCAGGCGAGCAAGGCCGGGCTGATCCACCTCACCCGCCGCATGGCTGCCGAGCTGATCGGCCACAACATCGTGGTCAACGGGATCGGTCCGGGTGCTTTCCCCAGCGCGATGAACCGCGCTGCACGCGACAACGAGGAACTGGTAAAGCGCGGCATCCCCAGCAAGCGGGTGGGCGTGACCGAAGACATGGCCGCAGGCGCGATCTACCTGCTCAGCCGGGCTGGCGACTATGTCGTCGGCACGACGATCCCGATCGACGGCGGCGTGGTCAACGCCAATATCGGCGCGGGCAACTTCGTCGATCCGTCGGGCGATTAGGCGCAGCGGCACGGGGCGGGCGGCAAGTGGACGCCGGCCCCTTAGATCGCCTGCCGGGGGCACGCTTGCCCGGCCGTCAGCCTGCCGGTGTCGTCCCTTCCTGCAACGCAGTGGTGGTACCCGAGAGATCCGCCAGGAATGTCCGCACGATCGGGGCGAGCACGCCGTAATCGGACCGGCCCTCACGCGTCACCATCCGCACATCGATCAGGCTCGCGCGGTCATCCTGCGCCGGAAGGGCGCGCAGGATGAAGATGAAGTCGACACCCAGCAGGGTATCGCGCCCCTGTGCTTCCAGCGTGGTGTCGCTGTCACCCGGCGCAATCGTCCAGCCGCGGTCCTCCGCCAATCGCTGTGCTTTGGCGAGCACCGCCGCAGGCTGCGCATCGATCCGGACGGAACGGATGTCGGGATAAGCGTCCTGATGCACCGCGGCCCAGCGCTGGCGCGGATTGAGGCCGGTCATGTCGCTGTCGCCCGCGCCGGGAATGTCGTCGAAATTGTCGGGCCGCACGGTGAGGCTTCTGAATTGCGGCGGATCGGCTAGGTCGGTCGAGATATCGTGGATCGCGGGGTGGCCAATCCATGCAAGGCCCCAGCTTGCGGCATAGACAGCCGCGACCGCGCCACCGGCGAGACCGGCGATGACCGGCAACTCGAAGGCCGATTTGCCTGTCTTTCGCCGACGAAAGATGAAAGCGAGCAGCAGGACGACCGCGATGAGCCCCGCAAGGCCCGCGTACATGACGATAGAGACGGCCTGTCGCCATGCGATACCGCCAAGCGCACTGACGGCGATCATGGCGAGCATCGTCAGCAGCGCGGCGATGCCAACGACCCCGAGCATCCAGCCCAATTTGGAGCGACCGCGCGACTTCGACGAATTGTCTGCCGCGTCGCTCGCCCCGTCGTGGCTGGAGGGGACGCTGGCGGAAGCATGGCCGCCCTGCGCAACATCTTCGTCCTGCGTCACCGCGTCGCTCAGAGGAGGGACATCTTCGTCGCGAGTGGTCGAGCCGTTATCAGTCATCAGGCCAGTCTCCTCGATGCGCATTGGGGCAACGCCCGCATTGGTCCGCTCTTACTGGCAGAGCTGCCGGGGCAGAGCCAGCGCTACCCCATCAATTCGCGCACGAAGGGGATCAGCCCGGTCTGGCGCGTGCGCTTCATGCGTTCGGCGTGCAGGATCTCGCGCACCTTGGTGAAGCACGCATCGACATTGTCGTTGATCACGACATAGTCGTATTCGGCCCAGTGGCTGATTTCGGCGCGCGCGCGTTCCATCCGGCTGTTGACCACCTCTTCGCTGTCGAGCGCGCGGGCGGTCAGGCGGCGGTGCAGTTCCTCGAGGCTGGGCGGCAGGATGAACACGCTGACCGTGTCCTGCTGGTCTTTCTGGTAAAGCTGCTGCGTGCCCTGCCAGTCGATGTCGAACAGGTAATCCTGCCCGCGCTTCAGCCCTTCGCGGATGTGGCCCTTGGGCGTGCCGTAGCGATTGCCGAACACGGGCGCCCATTCGTAGAACCCGTCTTCTTCCACCAGCCGGTCGAACTCTTCGTTGCTGACGAAGTGATAGTCCTTGCCATCCACCTCGCCCTCGCGCGGGGCGCGCGTGGTGGCGGAGACCGACAGCATGATCTCCTCGTCCGAGGCAAGCAGCATGCGCGACAGCGTCGTTTTGCCCGCGCCGGAAGGCGAGGAGAGGATGAACATGACGCCCCTGCGATGAAGCGTGTCGGTCTCGTGCGAGTGGGAGGAGGAGTCGGGCATATCCGCCATTGGCCCGTCCGGGCGGGTCAGATCAACCCTTCGCGTCGGCTAAATCCGTAAAGGGTGCGTGCGCGCTTACGCGTCGGCGGCGTCTTCCAGAATCTGCGCATCGCCCTTGGCCCGCGCCTTCTTGGCCTGCCGCCGGTCGTACAGCGCCTTGGCCAGCATTCCGCCGCCGACCACCACCGCGCCGGTGGAGGAGCGCGCAGCGACCTTGGACAGGGCGAGTGCGGTCAGCGTCGATCCCAGTCCCTGGTTCTCTGCTGCGGCTTCGGCGGTATCCTTGCCATAACGCCCGCGCAGCATGCGCTTGTCGACGGCCCGGCGCAGCAGGATCGATCCGGTGCGCACGATCGCGTTGGCCATGATCAGGTTGGCTGCCGGATTGGGGGAGAGGCCCGGCACCGCTTCGCCGCGGGCGCGTGCCTGTCCGCGGGCGACCTTGCGGCGCAGTTCCTCGCGGCGTTTGCTCATCTGGT
The DNA here is from genome assembly GCF_021021475.1 of Citromicrobium bathyomarinum. Lineage (GTDB taxonomy): Bacteria > Pseudomonadota > Alphaproteobacteria > Sphingomonadales > Sphingomonadaceae > Alteriqipengyuania > Alteriqipengyuania bathyomarina. The sequence continues at coordinate 297,998 of NZ_JAINWL010000002.1, forward strand.
CAGGCCCCCTGGCTTGCAGGCTCCGGACGCGCTGACGAGTGTGTGCGGAGCGTTACTTCTTGCGGCCGAAATCGACCGTGACGACGTTCGAGCCGTCTTCGTTCTTGGTAACGGCCTCGCGCGGATCGCGTTCCGCATCGTCCGACCCGTCGTTTCCTGCGGCATCGGTCGGGGTGGGGTAGTCCTCCACCTCGGTCGCCTGGAACTGCAGACCGAAATCGACCGCCGGATCGACGAAGGCGGTGATCGCGGAGAACGGCACCACCAGATGCGAGGATCGCTGGTTGAAGCTGAGCCCGACCGAAAAGCCCACTTCGGTCACGTTTAGATCCCAGAACTTGTTCTGCAGGACGATCGTCATCTCGTCCGGAAAACGCTCCCGCAGATGGTCGGGTATCTCGACCCCGGGCACGCCGGTCTTGAAGGTGATGTAGAAATGGTGGTTGCCGGGCAGCGTACCGCCGCCCGCCTCGATTTCACCAAGCACGCTGCCGACCACGGCGCGCAGGGCCTCCTGCACGATCTGGTCGTAGGGGATCAGGCTATCGGGCGCATCGTCACTCATCACGTGGCTAGGTGGCGGCGAGCGCGCGTATGGTCAAGCGCAGAATGCTTGCGCGCAGCCCCGGTCACGGATAGCGCGCGTCCCCATGCGAACCGGTCTGATAGAGCGCGATACCAAGGAAACGCGCATCCGCGTGGCGGTGAACCTTGATGGTACCGGCACCTACGAGGTGGCGACGGGGATCGGCTTTCTCGACCATATGGTCGAGCAGTTCTCCCGCCATTCGCTGATCGATGTGGAGATGAAGGTCGATGGCGACCTGCATGTCGACCAGCATCATACCACCGAAGACAGCGCGATCGCGCTGGGCCAGGCACTGACGCAGGCGCTGGGCGACAAGGGCGGGATTGGGCGCTACGGCACCGCCTATTCGCCGATGGACGAGACTTTGGCGCGGGTTGCGCTGGATATCTCGGGGCGGCCCTGGTGCGTGTGGCGCGCGGGCTTTAGCCAGACCAAGCTGGGCGAGTGGGACACCGAACTGATCGAGCACTGGTTCCAGTCGGTCGCGCAGACCGCCGGGCTGACCCTGCACGTCGAGCTGCTGTACGGCAGCAACAACCACCATATCTGCGAGGCGATCTACAAGGGCTTCGCCCGCGCGATGCGGCAGGCGGTTGAGATCGACCCGCGCAAGGGCGGGGCCATTCCTTCCACCAAGGGCATCCTGGGTGGCTGATCGTGTCGCGCTGATCGATTACGGTGCCGGGAACCTGCATTCGGTCGAAAACGCGCTCAGGCGGGTCGGCGCGGATGTCGCACTGGTTTCGGATGGGGATGCGCTGGCGAAGGCGGAGCGGATCGTGCTGCCTGGCGTGGGCGCGTTTGCCGCCTGCTACGAAGGCCTTGCCAGCCTGCCCGGAATGATCGAGGCGCTGGAAGGGCGCGTGCTCAAGGACGGCGTGCCCTTCCTCGGCATCTGCGTCGGCATGCAATTGCTCGCCGACAAGGGGCTGGAGCATGGCGAGACGCCGGGGCTCGGCTGGATCGGCGGCGAGGTGCGCGCGCTCGAGCCGTCCGAACACGTGAAGGTGCCGCATATGGGCTGGAACGACGTGGTCGTTGCCGACGATGCGAGCGGGCTGATCCACCCGGGCGAGGCCTATTTCCTGCATTCCTACGCCTTCGATGTCGCCGACCACGCGCACGTTGCCGCGCGTACCGATCACGGCGGATCGGTGACGGCGGCGGTCGCGCGCGGCAACATTCTCGGCGTGCAGTTTCACCCGGAGAAGAGCCAGGCCTACGGGCTGGCGCTGCTCGAGAGGTTTTTGAAGTGGAAGCCCTAACTCCCGTCATTCCCGCGAAGGCGGGAATCCCGCTAACCTTCTACCAGCGGCCGGAGACCCCCGCCTTCGCGGGGGTGACGACAATCGAGACAAACGCATGATCATCTTCCCCGCTATCGACCTCAAGGGCGGCAATGTCGTCCGCCTCGCCGAAGGCGATATGGACCGCGCGACCATTTACGGCGACGACCCCGGCGAACAAGCCGCGCGCTTTGCCGAAGCTGGCGCGAGCTGGCTGCACGTGGTCGACCTCGACGGCGCCTTCGCCGGCGAGGCGGTCAACGCGCATGCGGTCGAATCCATCCTTAAGCGCTTCCCCGGCAAGGTGCAGCTGGGCGGAGGCATCCGCACGCGCGAAGGCGCGGAGCGCTGGCTCGAGCTGGGCGTGGCGCGGGTGGTCATCGGGACCGCGGCGCTGAAGGACCCCGAGCTGGTCAAGGCGCTGGCGGCGGATCATCCGGGCCGCGTGGTGGTCGCAGTCGATGCTCGCGACGGCATGGTCGCGACCGAGGGCTGGGCGAGCGTTTCCGACCTGCCAGTAGAAGACCTGGCGCGCCGATTCGAGGATGCAGGCGTCGCCGCGCTGCTGTTCACCGATATCGGCCGCGACGGACTGCTCAAGGGCTGCAACGTCGAGGCGACTTTGGCGCTGGCCAAGGCGCAGTCGCTGCCTGTCATCGCCAGCGGCGGCGTCGCTGACATCGAGGATATCCGCGCCCTCGCACCGCACGCCGCGGAAGGTATCGAAGGCGTGATTACCGGCCGCGCGCTGTACGACGGGAGGCTGAATCTGGCAGAGGCGCTGCGTGTGGGGGCGGTGTGATCCAGCCCCCTCACCAAGCTTCGCTAGCCGCAGACGCGGCAAGCTGCGCTATCCTCTCCCACAGGGGGAGAGGGAATTGTGCCGCATCCATCCTCTCCCCTTGCGGGAGAGGATACGCAGGCTTGGACCTGCCAGGTCCTAGCCGAAGTTGGAGAGGGGGGATGGCCCCATGACCTTCGTCGATATCGCGCTGATCGCCACCTTGGTGATGCTGGTCATCGCCGCGGTCGACGCGGTGCGGGGCAAGACCGCGCTGGGCAAATTCCGGCTGAGCAAGAAGGATGAAGACCCGAGCCGCTTCTGGTTCGCGATCGTCCTCTACATCAACATGGCGTTCGGGATGTTCTGGCTGGCGGGGCAGGTTGCGCCATCGACCTTCACCGGAGACCAGGCACCGACCGTCGCCAACGAAAAGCACATGACATGACCGTTCGTATCCGCGTGATCCCCTGTCTCGACGTGGCCGAGGGCCGCGTGGTCAAGGGCGTCAATTTCGTCGACCTGCGCGATGCGGGCGATCCGGTCGAGCAGGCGCATGCCTACGACCTCGCGGGCGCGGACGAGCTGTGCTTCCTCGACATTTCCGCGAGCCATGAAGGACGCGCGACGCTGGCCGATATCGTCCGGCGTACCGCCGAAGTCTGCTTCATGCCGCTGACCGTGGGTGGCGGGGTGCGCAGCGTCGAGGATGCGCGCACGCTGCTGCTGGCAGGCGCTGACAAGGTCGCTATCAATTCCGCCGCCGTGGCGCGGCCCGAACTGGTCGACGATATCGCGCAGCGCATGGGCAGCCAGTGCGTGGTCGCCTCGGTCGACGCCCGGCGCGGCGAAAGCGGGCGCTACGAGATATTCACCCACGGCGGCCGCCGCGCGACCGGGATCGACGCGCTCGAACACGCCACGAAGCTGGCGCAGCTGGGCGCGGGCGAACTGCTCGTCACCTCGATGGATCGCGACGGGACCAAGGATGGCTACGACCTAGAACTGACGCGGATGATCGCCGATGCGGTCGATGTGCCGGTGATCGCCAGTGGCGGGGTCGGCACGCTGGATCACATGGTAGCCGGTGTGCGCGAGGGCCATGCCAGCGCGGTGCTGGCCGCCAGCATCTTCCATTTCGGGCAGCATACTATTGCCGAGGCGCAGGACGCGCTACGCGCGGCGGGCTTGCCTGCGCGCCACCCGGAACCCTACGCAGGGACGCACGGTTGAGGCGTCACGTATAACCAGAAAGAGGACCGTCTGGATGGAAACTCTCGCTCGCCTGGAAAAGGTGATCCTTGAACGTCGCAATTGCGATCCCGAAACCAGCTATGTCGCTCTGCTCAAGCGCGACGGGCGGCCCAAGATGGCGCGCAAGCTGGGCGAGGAAGCGGTCGAGGCGGTGGTCGCCGGGCTTTCGGGCAGTGACGAGGAACTGGTCGGCGAAGCCGCCGACGTGCTGTTCCACCTGATGGTGTTGCTGGCCGACCGCGGGATCGCGCTGGACGACGTGCTCGCCGAACTCGACCGGCGCGAGGGCATCTCGGGGATCGAGGAGAAGGCCAGCCGCGAGAGCCAGGAGGAGACGAGCGATGCCGATTGATCCGACCGCACCCTACGACGACGACAATATCTTCGCCAAGCTCCTGCGCGGCGAGATCCCCTGCACCAAGGTGTACGAGGACGACTGGGCCTTCGCGTTCGAGGATATTGCTCCGCAGGCCGAAATCCACACGCTGGTGATCCCCAAGGGCAGGTATGTCAGCTGGGACGATTTTGCGCAGAAGGCATCGGACGAGGAGATTGCCGGGCTGGTTCGCGCGGTCGGCACCGTGGCGCGCGCGAAAGGGCTGGTCGAGCCCGGCTATCGCCTGCTGGCCAATGTGGGTGAGAATGGCGGGCAGGAAGTGCCGCATTTCCACGTCCACATCTTCGGCGGGCAGAAGCTGGGGCGGATGATCGCCTGATCGGACCGCTTCTTCTGGCGCGGCGGGCGAACCGCTCCCACCGTGCGACAGTCCGCTTGAATGTGATTGCCGCTCCGAACAGCTTTCCGGTAAAGGCGTGCCCTGCATGACCGACGCACCCGATCCTGTCCGCCCAACGCCGCCCGGTGGCGTGTTCGACGGCTCGCTGCACCTCTATGCGGTGCGGGTCTATTATGAAGACACCGATCTTTCCGGCATCGTCTATCACGCCAACTACCTGCGCTGGTTCGAACGTGCGCGTTCCGATGTGCTGCGGATGCTGGAGATCGACCAGCGCGCCGCGATCGAAGCGGGCGAAGGTGCCTATGCCGTGGCCGATGTGCAGATGCGCTATCTTCGGCCTGCGCTGCTCGACGACGACATCGTCATTCATACGCGGTGCAGCGAACTCAAGGCAGCGAGCGTGCGCATGGTGCAGGAGGCGAAACGCGATGGCGAGACGATTTGCAGCGCGACCTTCCGGGTCGGCTTCGTCGCGCCCAATGGCCGCCCGCGCCGCCAGCCCGATGCATGGCGGCAAGCCTTCACCCGAATTCTCGATACCAGTTCCGATACCAGTTCTCTTGGGGAGCATGCCTGAATGATTCTTTCCGACCTGCTTGCCGCCGCCGCGACAATGCCCGTTCCGCCGACCCGGCTGGAGCCGGTCAAGCTGTTCATGGACGCCGATATCGTGGTCAAGGCGGTGATGGCTGCGCTGCTGCTCGCCTCGATCTGGAGCTGGATGATCATCATCTCGGTCGCGATGAAGATCGGCGGCGCTAAGAAGCGCGCACGCAAGTTCGAACAGGATTTCTGGGCCTCGGAAAACTACGAGCAAACGCTCGATGCCTACCGCAACCAGGATGTCGCGCCCGCGCGTATCGCATGGGGTGCGATCACCGAGTGGAAGAAGTCGACCAAGGGCGGGGTGAAAGACGTGCGCGGTGCGCAGGGCCGCATCGCCGCCGTGATGGACAGCCATGTTGCCGAAGAAGCGGACCGGATGGCCAACCGGCTGACCTTCCTCGCCACGCTGGGCTCGGTTGCGCCCTTCGTGGGCCTGTTCGGCACCGTTTGGGGCATCATGAACAGCTTCTTCCAGATCGGTGCGCAGAACAATTCCTCGCTCGCGGTGGTCGCGCCGGGGATTTCCGAGGCGCTGTTCGCGACCGCGATCGGCCTGTTCGCCGCGATCCCCGCAGTGATCGCCTACAACCGCTTCTCGGCCAGCGTGAACCGCTACGAAGCGATCCTCCAGCGCTTCGCCGACCGGTTCAACGCGAACCTCGGCCGCGAGCTGGAGCGGGTTTGATGTTTTATTCGGCACCGGCCCACACCCCCGCCCGGCCAACCCAACAGGATAATGCCATGGGTTGGCCGGGCGGGGGTGTGGGCCGGCACCGCGAGGGAGAACTCTGATGGCGATGGGCGTCCATTCCCATAAGCGCGGGCGCAACGCCAAGCGCGCGCCGATGGCGGAGATCAACGTTACCCCGCTGGTCGACGTGATGCTGGTGCTGCTGATCATCTTCATGGTCACCGCGCCGCTGCTGACCGCAGGCGTACCGGTCGACCTGCCGGACAGCCGCGCCAACGCGCTGCCGCAGGACGAGGAACCGCTCAACGTGTCGATTGCGGGCGATGGCACGATCTATGTCGGCGAATCCGCAGTGCCGCAGGGCGATCTGGGCGCGGCGCTCGCCACGGCCAGCGAAGGCGTTGCCTGTTCCGAGCGTGAGGTGGTTCTGCGCGCCGACAAGACGCTCGATTACGGGCGCGTGATGGGCGTGATGGGCGAGCTCAACCGGATGGGCTGCAACTCGATCTCGCTGGTCACCAACAGTTCAAGCGACTCGATCTAGCTCACAGGCTCGATGGACGCGAAACAGCATACCGGCCTCGATGCCATTGCGCTGATCGTCGCGATCGCGCTGCACGCCGCGCTGATTGCGGTGCTGCTGGTGCAGGGTACCACGCGCGAAAAGCTGCCCGAGCCGCAACGCATCACGGTCAATTTCGCGGAAGATGTCGGGACGACTTCGACCTCGCCCGATCCCGTTCAGGAAGCGCAGGCCTCGGTCGCGCCGGAGCTGGGCGAGCAGGTTTCGCCGCCGATCGAATACGTACCCCCGCCGCCGCTGCCGCAACCCACCACCGCTCCTGCGCCCGCCCCGCGTCCGCAGCCGACCGCGCGCGCGACCAGCCGCCCGCAGCCGCGGCCGAGTCCCCGAGCGACCGCGCAACCGCGCCCACGCCCGCAGCCGCGCCCCAGCGCCGAGCCGACCCGTTCGGGCGGCAGCCGCGTCGGCGACGATTTTCTCGCCGGATCGGGCAGCTCTTCGACCTCGACCGACACGCGCATTCCCGCTTCGCAGATCGGCAACAGCGCGAAGGCCAGTATCGCTGCGGCGATCTCGCGCCAGATCAAGCCGCACTGGCAGCCGCCCAGCGGGCCCGACGTGGAACAGATCGTCAGCTACATTTCTTTCCAGCTCAACGAAGACGGATCGCTGAAGGGGCGTCCACGTCTGGTGCGCCAGACCGGGGTCAACCAGACCAACCGCGCGCAGGCCGAACGACATGCTGAACAGGCCATCCGCGCGGTGCAACTGGCCGCCCCCTTCGATTTGCCGCCCGAATATTATAATGCTTGGAAGTCGGTGACTGCCAACCTCGATTGGAGACTCGCTCAATGAGATTCTTGCTGGCTAGCCTGGCCCTGCTGATTGCTTCGCCGGTCCTCGCGCAGAACGAAGACCTGGGCAGTGCCCCGCCGGTGGGTGGCGAGGTCGAAACCGTGCCGACGCCGGGCGATGGCGATGAAGACGGGGGCCTGTCGGTCAACGTCTCCTTCGAAGGCAGCCTCGACGATCTGCAACTCGCGATCCCGGCCTTCGCCGCGGAGCGCGACGTGCCTACCGCCGCCAATGCGCAGGGCACCGCCGCGCTGGGTGCGGAGCTGGCCCGGGTGATTACGGCCGATCTGCAGAACAACGGCCTTTTCGCCCCCACCGGGCCGGACGCGCTGCCCAGGCCGAACTACCCGCAGATCACCGATCCGGTGTGGAACATGTGGCGTATGCGCGGCGCGGAAATGCTGGTTCAGGGCTATGTCCGCCCGCGCGCCGACGGCAAGCTGGTGGTCGGCTGCTATCTGTATGACGTTGCGCTCAGCGACGAGCTCGCGCGCTCGGGCTGGGTCGTTCCGCCGTCCGACTGGCGGCGTGCGGCGCACAAGTGCGCCGACCTCGTCTATTCGCGCCTGACCGGGGAAAGCCCATTCTTCGACAGCCGGATCGCCTATATCGCGGAGACCGGCCCGAAGGATAACCGGACCAAGCGGCTCGCGATCATGGACAGCGACGGGGCCAACCACCGCTTCATCACCACCGGCCGCGCGACCGCGCTGACCCCGCGTTACTCGCCCGATTACCGCAAGCTGATGTATCTCAGCTATGTCGACGGCAATCCGCGCATCTACGTCTACGACATCGGCACCGGGCGGCAGACGCTGGTCACCGAAAGCGCCAACCCTACCTTCGCTCCGCGCTGGAGCCCGGACGGGCGCTGGGTGCTCTATTCGATGGCGGTCAACGGCAATACGGACATCTACCGCGTCTCCGCCAATGGCGGGCCGAGCGAGCGGCTGACCGATGCGCCGGGCATCGACGTAGGCGGGTCCTACTCGCCCGACGGCACGCGGATCGTGTTCGAAAGCGACCGTTCGGGCGCGCAGCAGATTTACATGATGAATGCCGACGGATCGAACCAGCGGCGGATCACCTTCTTCGGTGGCCGTGCGGCAACGCCCGAATGGAGCCCGCGCGGCGACCAGATCGCGTTCACCTACATCCCGGGCGACTTCAACATCGCCACGATGAGCCCCGACGGGAAGAACTTCCGCAAGCTGACGGACGGCTGGCAGGACGAGGCCCCCACCTGGGCACCCAATGGCCGCATCCTCCAGTTCTTCCGCACCGAGCGGAACACGGGCCGCACCGCGATCTATCAGGTGGACCTGACTGGCGAGAATCTGCGCCGTCTGCCCACTCCGGTGGATGCATCGGACCCGGCATGGGGCCCGATTCTGCCCTGAGGCGTTAGGAAAAACAGATGCTCTTTCGTGGGGTCGCACCGACGAATGAAGGCAATTTTGTGAGGAGAGACCTATGAATTCTCGTATTGCAGCAGCGATCGTCCTTTCGGCCACCGTGTCGCTGGCGGCGTGCAAGTCGCCCGCACCCGAACAGCTCCCGCCCGAGCCGGGCGTGAGTCAGCCGACCACTGGCGGCAATACCGGCGGGCCCGGCGTCGGCACGCAGGAGCACTTCGTGCGCGCGGTGAACGGCCAGAACGTGATCTATTTCGACACCGACCGCTACAACATCGACACCGCCGATGCCGCCGCGCTGCAGACGCAGGCGCAGTACATGTCGCAGTACCCGAACATCACCGTGACGATCGAAGGCCACGCGGACGAACGCGGCACGCGCGAATACAACCTCGCTCTGGGTGAGCGCCGCGCGAACTCGGCCAAGAACTACCTCGTCAGCCTGGGCATTGCCGCCAACCGCATCCGCACGGTCAGCTATGGCGAGGAACGCCCGGTCGCGACCGCTTCCACGCCCGAGGCATGGGCCAAGAACCGCCGCGCGGTGACCGTCGTCGTCAACTAGGCGGCGAGCGTCGTATTTCGGGAAGGGCGGGTGGCTTGCGGGCCGCCCGCCTTTTCTTTTGCGCTGTAGTGGCGCGAAGAGCCTCGAAGACCGGTTTGCGAGGTTGCGGGCGCGGGCGATCGCTCTAGATTGAACCAATGGCAAAACCGCGCAGATCGAACGATTGGGGTTTCCCGCGCTGGCGCGGCTACGAGGAAAGCCGCGAGGCCGCGACCGTGCGCCTGTGCGATCGCCACGGCTGCGACGAGCGCGGCGACTGCCCCGCACCCAAATCCCCCAACAACCCGGATCGCTGGTATTTCTGCCAGAAGCATGCGGCGGAATATAATTCCAAGTGGGACTATTTCGAAGGTCTGGAAAAGGCTGAGGCGGCCGAACGCGCACGCACCGAACAGCGCGACAATGCAGGCTATGCCGAAGCCTCGCATTATAGCTGGGGCGGATCGGGCGACGGATCGCGCTCGGCAGACGAGATGCGCGCGCTCGATGCGCTGGGTCTCGAATCCGATGCCGATTTCGCTACCATCAAGCGCGCCTGGCGCGAAAAGGCGAAGACCGTCCATCCCGACGTGAAGCCGGGCGACAAGGAAGCCGCCGCAGAATTCCAGAAGCTGCAGGTCTCCTACGAGGTGCTCAAAGCCGCAGAAGCGCGGCGCGAATGGCACGGCTAGGCTTCTGCCGACTAGTGGGAAGAGTGTCTGGCTCGGTGGTTTCTAAATCACCGCAAAATCCAATGGGCTGGATGAAATGGCACTGAAACAAAAATATGCGAATTTTCTGTTCCTGACGAATTGAGTATCTGAAGGGGTCGGTATGAAGGCGCTGAAGCTGCTCGCGCTTTTACTATTCTTTTGCCATCAAGGTGCCTATGCGCGCTGTGGTATTTCAAATTTTTTTGAATCGGACCCAAAAATTGCGGTCGAGCGCGTTTTCGATGAATCGGATTTTGTTGGTTTTGTTCGTAGAATAGAGAATGCTCAAACGGGCAGTGCTATTTCTCAACAATATGTCGTGCTCCTTGCTTTGAAGGGCGAGTTCGACCGGATTGCACTACAGCCTTTCACAAACGAAGGCGTCGTGGTCCTAGGCTCGCGCAATCGGCAGCTGGACTATGACGAAGGCGAGATTGCCTTTCTTGCTCTGTCGCGGCTCGAGGATGGAACTTTCGTCCAGACCGAATGCCAGGCAGCTTTCGCCAAAATCGAGATATCTTCGGACTTGATCGAAAGTCTCGAAGATCGCGTCGTAGATTGACCATGTGATCAGTGACCTTGGGAGGTCAGGCTCAATGCCCACAAATGTCAGCGGAAATACCATCACGGTCACCGGGTCCTATGGGACGACGTCGATCAGTGGACTATACGGTGCAGAGTATCTGGGGGCGTTCGTTCCTACGGTCAATTTTTCGTCCTTCGACCTGTCAGGCATCTCCGTGGATACGGACGATATCGTCGTCATTGGCAAGAAGGACGGGCGCCCGGAGACCACCATCGAGGGTGCGTCGCCTGAGCAGATTGCGGCCATCATGGCAGCGCTGGCTAACTCTTCGGAAAACGATTCGCTCGCCCAAGCTTTTCGAGAAATGGCCGAACTCAATGTTACCCTAGAAATCAATCTGACCGAGGTTGCTCCTTCCGATTTCGGGAATGACGTCGGAGAGGCTGAGTTTCAGGCGATACAGATGCCGAACGGGGACCAGAGTTTTCTTCCCGACTCGACTGCGGTGATTACGATTGTCGGAAACAGGCTTGATGATCCGCTGTACGATGACTTGTCGTTTATCGAGGTTCTCGGCCACGAATTGATGCATCTCACGCAGAGACCGGGTACCAGTACGTTCCGGCAGCACGCCCCCGGCGAGGAATTCAGCGGCGAACGCCGGTTTCGCGACGACCTGTTCGACGATTTCGATCCGACCGACTATCTTGAAAGCTCAATAGTAGATCTCTCCCTGACGGCGCCCCCTCATGGGCAGCTTACCCCATACAAGATCAACGGGATCGGCACGGATGGGAACAATCTCTTCCAGATTCCGGATGTGACAGGGGGAACTCACTATTCGAGTTTTTTCCTCGAAACAGGAGCGGGGAACGACGTCATTCTGGTCGATGGCTCCCACTTCGGAACGATCACGGTGTCCCCGCACGGGAATAAAGTTCTCTATGGAACCACCGCCCTGAATGGCCTGATCTACGAAGCCGACGTCAGCGTTGATGATATCTCCGTGGGTCGCGAGGGAGACAATCTCCGGATTACCTTCGATAATCTCGACGCGGAACATAATGCTGTGACGATCGTAAACTTTTTTCTGCGCGGTGCCTGGCAGAGTGTTACGGTCGGCGATCAGGTGGTCGTCATCAATCAGGACTTGAGCATCACCGACATCCCGCAATTCTACGCCGCCAATACGCCCGACGTGTCACTCGATATGATATTCGCTTCGGGATACGAACCAGCGGCCGGCAGTCCGATTGCGCCAATCATGCCGATGTTTCCGGATGATCAGCTCGGGTGGACCGCCGAACCCGTCATCTTGGTCTAGCCGATTTAGAGGCGCGGCATGCCTCTTGCCATGAGCCACCCGTTCGCCCCCGCTGTTGCGGAGCTGCACCAGGATAAGGACTACGGCTTCTCACCTGGCAGGTTCACCAAAGCGTAACCTCGGCGCAGTGGATCGGTAACACACTGGCCCTAACGACCCTTCGCAATCGCAGCATAAAGGGTCTCACCATGCGTTCTTCTTCCGTTTCCATCCTCCGTCTCGTCTTGCTCGGCACCGCCGCGCTGTCGCCCGTCGCCGCCCTCGCCCAGGCCCCGGTCGAGCCTGCCGATGAAGCCACCGGCGAGGAGGAAATCACCGAAGAAACCGGCAACATGATCGTTGTCACCGCGCAGAAGATCGAACAGCGCGCGCTCGACGTGCCGATCACCATCAGCGCCCTGAGCGGAGATCAGATTGCCAATCTGGGCGTCACCGATCTCGACGAGCTGTCGAACTATGTCCCCGGCCTCAACATCCAGGAACAGAGCGCCAACAACCCCGGCATCGTCATCCGCGGCATCACTTCGGACAGCGGTTCGGCCCAGCAGGGGCCGCGCGTGACGCTCTATTACAACGGCGTCGATATCTCGCGCTCGCGCGGGTCGTACCAGGCGATCTACGATCTGGAGCGCGTCGAGGTCATCAAGGGCCCGCAGGCGACCCTGTTCGGCACCGCCAGCGCTGTCGGCGCGATCAGCCTCGTCTCCGCCAAGCCGAAGCCCGGCTTCTCCGCCGAGATGACCGGCGGCTACGGCAATTACGACGCCACGCTGCTGTCGGGCTTCGTCAACGCAGGGTCGGATGTGATCGCGGGCCGCGTGGCATTCGAATGGCGCAAGCGTGATGGCTACGTCGAGAACCTCGCGACCAATCAGGACGAAGAGCTTTACGCCAAGGACCAGTTCGGCGTTCGCGGATCGCTGCGCTTCACGCCCAGCCCCTTCGTGACTGTCGACCTGGTCGGCACCTACGACCAGCAGCGCAATGGCGGCACGCCGTTCATCTCGGGCACGTTCCCGGCCTTTGCCGGAGCGCCGGGTGGCCCGGCCAACGCTTTCGAACCCGCGAACCTCGCCGGTTCGCCTTATTCGGCGGCGGCGCTGGGCGATGACCAGCTGGGCCTCAACCGCGAAGTCTACGACATCAACCTGACCGCACAGGTGGAACTGAACGACTCGCTCACCTTCACTACAGTGAACGGCTACCGCGAATTCGACAGCGCCGAGGTGTTCGACGCCGACGGCTCGGCAGCGCCGTTCCTCGAATTCGCGGAAATCGCGACCGGGCACCAGTTCAGCCACGAAGGCCGCTTCAGCTATGCGGACCCGAGCTGGCGCGCGTCGTTCGGCTGGAACGTTTTTGCCGAGAAGGGACGCCAAAACGTGCCTTTCTCCACCGAAGAGGGTACCTTCCTGCAGTGCCTGAGCTCGCTGTTCGGTGCGCCGCTGATCCCCGGCATTCCTTGTGTTGCGCCTGACGGTAGCGTGCCTGCCAGCGTGGTGACCCAGCTTGCGACGGGTGGCGCAGCGACCGCGATTCCCTACGCTTCCGTGTTCGAGAACCAGGGCACAAACACCAGCTATTCGATGTTCGGCGACGTGACCTACATCCCGACCCCGAGCATCGAACTGACGGCGGGTGCGCGGATCCTGATCGAGGAGCGCAAGTCGGGCTTCACCGCCACGGTGCCCAATTCGGTGCTGAGCGGCGCGCCGCTGATCCCCGGTCAGGTCGACACCGGCGGGCAGACCATCACCGGTGAAGACAGCTTTACCGCCGTGCTGCCGCGCTTCAACATCCTCTATCGCATCAATCCGTTCGTAAACGTGTTCGCGACGGTCTCGAAGGGCCGCCGTTCGCCGGTGGTGCCGGTCAATGCAGGCGGTGTGCAGCCCGTCATCCCCGAGGAAACCGTGTGGAACTATGAAGGCGGCCTGAAGCTGGGCGCCGGACCGATCTCCGGATCGCTGGGGGTCTATTATCAGGTCTACGACAACTTCCAGGTTTCCGTGGCAGACCCCGACAACCTCGGCTCCTTCATCACCGCCAGCGCGGGTTCGGCATCGAACCTGGGTGTCGAGGCGGAACTCGCGGTGCAGGCGACCGACTGGCTGAGTATTTTCGGCAATGTCGGCTATATCAGCGGCGGGATCGACGAGGACGGCGCATACTCGCCCGAATATTCGGGTGCACGTTTCCGCCTTCAGCCCGAGTGGCAGGCGGCGGGCGGCTTCACGATCGACTATCCGCTGGGCAATGGCGCGCGTCTGTTCGCCACCCCCAGCATCACCTACCGCAGCCGGATCTTCTTCGAAGTGCCGAATGATCCGCTGATCTCGCAGGGGCCGGTCACGCTGGTCAACGCGCGGGCGGGCGTATCCTTCGCCGACGACCGGTTCGAGATCGCAGGGTTTATCCGCAACGCTTTCGACGAGGATTATCTGCTCGACGCGGGCAACACCGGCGGTTCGTTCAACGTGCCGACCTTCATCCCCGCAGAGCCACGCCTGTTCGGGGTCGAGCTGACTGCGCGTTTCGGGCGCTGATATAAAAATGGGCGGGGGCCTTGCAGCCTCCGCCCATTCGCATTTTTCCGGTGAACTGACCGATCAGACCGCGTCGAGCGCCTGATCGAAGTCGGCGATCAGGTCTTCGGGGTCTTCGATCCCGATGCTGATCCGCACCAGCGCGTCCGAAATGCCGAGCTGCTGGCGGCGTGCATGGGGCACGGAGAGGTGCGTCATGCTGGCTGGGTGGCTGGCAAGTGTTTCGGTGCCGCCAAGGCTGACCGCAAGCTTGGCGACCTTGAGCGCGTCGAGGAAGCGGAAGCACTCCTCTTCGCTGCCCTTGAGGAACAGCGAGAAGGTGGACCCTGCGCCGAGGCAGTGGCGGTCGTAGATGTCCTGCTGGCGATCATCCTCGATCATGCCGAGATAGCCCAGGCCATCGACCTTGGGGTGCTTCTTCAGGAATTCGCACACCTTCGCCGCGTTCTCGCCCGCGCGCTGCATCCGCAATTCCACTGTCTCCAGCGAACGTAGCAGCATCCATGCGGTGTTCGGGTCGGCGATGCCGCCCATCGTGTTGCGGATCATGCGGACCGGCTTCATCCACTTTTCGTTGCCGGCAATGGAGCCCGCGACGAGGTCCGAGTGGCCGCCGACATATTTGGTCAGCGAATAGCACACGATGTCCGCGCCGTGCTCCAGCGGGCGCTGCCACAGCGGGCCGAGGAACGTATTGTCGATCGCGATCGGGCAATCGGCGGGAAGCGCCGCGTCGCGCGCATCGCGAACCATTTCGATATCGACCAGAGCATTGGTCGGGTTGCCCGGGCTTTCGAGGTAGATCATCGCGACCTTGCCGCCGTTCTCCTCGGCCATGGCCTTGGCCTTAGTCAGCACTTCGTCGAACTGCTCGCGCGTCGCGCCGGCGGGGAAGTCGATATACTTCACCCCGAACTTGGCGAGGATCTTGGCGACGAAGCCTTCCGATGCGGCGTAGAGCGGGCCCGAGTGGACGATCACGTCGCCCGCGCTGCAGTAGGCCATCATCATCACGCAGATGGCGGTCATCCCGCTGGAGAAGCACAGCGAATCCTCCGCGCCGTCCCAGATGGCGAGGCGGTCCTCGAGGATTTCCTGGTTCGGTCCGTTGAAGCGCGAATAGACGAGGCCTTCCGCGCCGCCTTCACGCAGGCCGGTGATGCCTTCGAAGTGGCGCTTGCCCGCAGCCGCGCTTTCGAAGGCGAAGGTGCTGGTCAGGAAGATCGGCGCCTTGAGCGATCCTTCGGACAAGGCAGGGTCGTAGCCATGGCCCATCATCAGGGTCGACGGCTTCATCTTGCGCCCGTCGATCTTCGTGACTTCGGGCTTGGGCTTGCGGCGGGGGGTGGGGGTTTCGACTGCGTCGACGGCGTCGGTCATGGGGAACGGCCTTCCTCAACTATACCCCCAGGAAGGCGGGGGCTTGGGCTGGAGGCTGTGCCGGTGGCGGCCCGCTCCTAACCTCCGCAGGAACGCATCTCCACCAGCTGCCGGTTTTCGAACGCGCCAGTACCGCCGGGAGTTTCCGCGATCAAGCGACCCTGAGCACAAGGGGGGGCAGGGGGCGGGCTCGACAACGGCCCGTTCAGCGTCGATCCATTGGCGCTGGAGCAATGTCAGGGGCATGTTGAAGCGATCCCTGATCCTCGCCGTCGCATCCGTTGCGTTGCTCGGCACCGGCCTTGCCGTCGCGCCCGTGGCACCGGCGGCGGCGCAGTCTGTACGTTCGACCTGGTCGATCGGCCCGGTCGTGCGCGGCAAGAACTCGTCGTACCGGATGCCCGCGACCATGCAGGATACCGCGCGCGGTGCGGTATTCGATTTTCCCTATCCCAGCCCGGCGGCGGGTCACGTCCATTACGTGACCACGGCAACCCGGCCGCTTGCGGGCGCGAAGCGGATTACCATGCGTTACCGGATCGACGCCGCACGCGGGGTGCGCTTTGTGCCGGAGGAAGACCCGCGGAACACCGCGACCCTGTCGCTCTATTTCCAGCGCGCAGGCGACCGCTGGACGATGCGCACGCCGCACCACCGCTGGTACGCGCCGAATGACAAGGTCATTCCGCTCAGCCGCGGCATGCACGAGGTCAGCATCGATCTGGACGAGGAGTGGATCGCGATGGTCGGTGGCACCAGCTACACGCTGCCCGACGCGTTCGACCGCGCGCTGGAGCGCACGGCACAGGTCGGTTTCGTGTTCGGTTCGCCCGCACTGCGCGGGCACGGGGTCTACGCCACCGGCCCGGCGCGTTTCACTCTGCTGGATTTCCGGATCGAGTAATCCCTACGGCGCGCTAGCTCGATGAAACCGAGAAGCGGCGCACGCGCCACTGCAGCTGTTCTTCGGTCGCGCCGGGGACATCGTTGACCCGGCTGAGCACGATCTCCCCGGTCAGTGTCTGTCCGGTCCCGCCCCGAATGGTAATCGGAACCTCGTAGTAGATAGTCCCCGCCGCACCTTCCATGGTGCCGGCCGGAGCCGAGACCGTCAGGTCCCCGAGACCGGCGAAGGTCTGCGTGAACTGGTCGCGTGGAAGGTTCTCACGCAGTTCCGGCACCATCAGGTTCCAGGCCTGATCGAACTCCTTCAGCTCGATCGCGCGGGTGAAGGACAGCAGCACATTGCGCGCGCCCTTTTCCCCTTTCTGCTCGTCGGGAGTGAGCGTGGCGGGTGTGAGGTCGGGAATCCCGTTGTTCACGCCCGCCGGCTGCTCGGTATCGCTGCCCGCCTGCTGCGTATTCTCGCCACTGCTTGCGGCCTGGTCCGGCTGCGTCTCCCCACCCGAATTGCAGGCAACCAGCGCGAGGGTCGCGACGCCGATTCCGGCAAGGGAGACTATGCGCATGGGGAGGGCCTTGGGCTGCAGAGGTAGAAGAGGCAGTTACTTGGGCGCGAGGACCATCAGCATCTGACGGCCTTCGAGACGCGGGAAGCTTTCGACCTTGGCGATTTCTTCCACATCGTCGCGCACCCGGTTGAGCAGGTCCATGCCCAGCTGCTGGTGCGCCATTTCGCGGCCACGGAAGCGCAGCGTGCACTTCACCTTGTCGCCGTTCTCGATGAACTTCACCACATTGCGCATCTTCACGTCGTAATCGTGCGTGTCGATGTTCGGACGCATTTTGACTTCCTTGATGTCCTGCGTCTTCTGCGTCTTGCGCGCGAGGTTCGCCTTCTTCTGCGCTTCGTAACGGTGCTTGCCGACATCGAGGAACTTGCACACGGGCGGGTCTGCGTTGGGCGACACCTCGACGAGGTTCAGCCCGACTTCCGCCGCGCGTTCGATCGCGTCACGCGTGCTCAGCACACCGATGTTTTCCCCGGTCTCGTCGATAACGCGGACCTTGGGCGACTGGATAAAATTGTCGTAGCGTGGGCCGCTCTTGATAGGCGGCTGAAGGGAACGACGGGGGGGACGTGCTATGGGATGCTCTCCTGAAGTTATGAACAGATGTCCGCGCTATTTAGGTCTTTTCGCCGCAATGCGAAAGGGGGCTGCGCGAGGAACCGCGCTTTGCAGCGGGCAGATCGCGTCAGGCCGCGCGTTTCTCGGCCCGCCACAGCGGCAGACGGACCAGTTGCCCCCGCACGGCGCACAGCGCCTCGGTCGTTTCGGCGGGGCTAAGGCTCTTGCGAATCGCTGGATCGTCGGCCGCCATTCCACCTGTCAGCGTGCCGAAGGCGGGCAGCACCATGCGCGGAGGTCCATCGCTGCGCCGGGCGATCACCGCACACGGGCGGCGCACGCGGCGACCGCGCAGGGTGACGGAAAGCTTGGGGTGCCAGTGACCGGAAAGCTCTGCCCGCGTCTCGCCGGCCCGCGCCTCGTGGCGGCAGATCACCCCGCCGATCTCCAGTTCTTCGTGCAAGGCCCCGCCGCACTGCGCGGCTGCTCCGGCTGCGTCGGGTGGGCCGTCGTGGTTGCCGGTGATCCAGACCCAGTCGACCCGCGCGGTGAGCGCGCGCAGCATGTCGCACGCGCCCTCCTCCAGGCGGCCTGCGCCCTCTGCGTCGTGGAAGTTGTCGCCCAGCGTCACGACTCTTCGCGCGCCGGTCTCGTCCACCGCCTGAGCCACCCGTTCCAGCGTTGCCCGGCTGTCGTAGGGCGGCAGCGGCTGGCCGTGGCTTGCGAAGAAGCTTGCCTTTTCGAGGTGCAGGTCGGCGACGAACAGCGTCGCCTCGCGCGGCCAGTAGACCGCACCGTCGCTGCGCAGAAGCAGCTCTGCTGTGCCGAACGAAAGGGGAACCATGGCCGTCACTTGCCCTAGGCTGGCAGGATTGGCAAGGGATGCACGACGCCACGCAAGGATGCGAAGACAATGCCCGACTGGTCTGCCCAAACGCAACAAGCGCGTACCTGGTTCGAATCCTTGCGCGACCAGATCTGCGCCGAGTTCGAGGCGATCGAGCGCGAGGCAGGTTCCGACGCGACTTTCCGGTACACCCCTTGGGATCGCGACGAGGAAGGCAACGACAATCCAGGCGGGGGGGTGCAGGGCCTGATGAAGGGCAAGGTGTTCGAGAAGGTCGGGGTCAACGTTTCCACCGTGCACGGCACATTCGCGCCCGAGTTCGCCAAGACGATCAACGGGGCCGAGGACGACCCTCGCTTCTCCGCCACCGGCATCAGCCTGGTCGCGCACATGGCCAACCCGCATGTGCCCGCAGTGCACATGAACACGCGCTTCCTCGTCACCGGCAAGGCCTGGTTCGGCGGCGGCGCGGACCTCAACCCGCCGATCCCCTACGAGGAGGACACGCAGGAATTCCACGCCGCCTTCCGCGCCGCCTGCGCGAAGCACAACCCGACCTATTACGAACGCTTCAGCAAATGGGCGGACGAGTATTTCTACATCCCCCATCGCGGCGTGCATCGCGGGGTCGGCGGGATTTTCTACGACCATCTGGAATGCGACGACGAGAGCGGCTTCGCGCGCAATCTCGATTTCACGCAGGATGTCGGGCGCGCGTTTCTGGAGATTTTCCCCAAGCTGGTCCGCCGCCGGATGGAAAGCGAGTGGACCGACGCGGACAAGCGCACCCAGCTGGAATGGCGCGGGCGCTACGCCGAATTCAACCTCGTCTACGACAGGGGCACGCTGTTCGGCCTCAAGACCGGCGGCAATGTCGACGCCATCCTGATGAGCCTGCCGCCCGAAGCTGTGTGGACCTAGGCACCGAACGCGCTCCCCCGCATTGAACCGACACGACCCGAATTTCCCGGAGAACCCCATGTTTCGCGCCACCCTGCTCGCCACCGCCGCCCTGTTCGCAAGCGGCTGTACCACGATGGACAGCGCGCAGGAGGCTCCGGTCGAGCGTAGCGCGATGGTCTCCCCGATCCTGACCACGCCCGATGCGGTCGACGACCAGACCTATGCCCAGCCGCAGGTCGCGCGGGTCACCCATGTGGCGCTGGATCTGGATCTGGACTTCGACGCCAAGATGATCGGCGGCGGTGCGGTGCTGGATATCCTCGCCAAAGACGATGCCAAGCAGATCGTGCTCGACAGCAACGGATTGCGGATCGACCGGGTGACCGACGGGCAGGGCAATTCGCTCCCGTTCACGATCGGTGAGGCAGAGGAGGGCAAGGGTGCTCCGCTGACCATCCAGCTGAACGGCGCGCGCCAGCTGCGCATCGCCTATCGCAGCGCGCCCGATGCCGACGCGCTGCAATGGCTGACGCCTGAGCAGACCGCCGGGGGCAAGTACCCGTATCTGTTCAGCCAGGGGCAGGCGATTCTCAACCGCACGTGGATTCCCACGCAGGACAGCCCCGGTATCCGCCAGACCTGGGAGGCGCGCATCACCGCGCCCAAGCCGCTCGATGTCGTGATGAGCGGCGTGCGTCAGGGTGAGCCCGAGGATCTCGGCAATGGCCGCCGCGCCTTCCGCTTCGTGATGGACAAGCCGGTGCCGCCCTATCTGATCGCGATCGCCGCTGGCGATATCGATTTCCGCGCCACCGGCCCGCGCACCGGCGTGTGGGCCGAACCGGCCACGCTCGACCGGGCGTATAACGAGGTGGCGGATACCGAACAGCTCGTCGAAGCGGCCGAGGAACTCTACGGTGATTATCGCTGGGGCCGGTACGACATGATCGTGCTGCCGCCCTCGTTCCCCTACGGGGGCATGGAAAACCCGGTGATGACCTTCCTCACGCCCACCTTCATCGCGGGCGACCGGTCGAACAACGGGCTGGTCGCGCACGAACTGGCGCATAGCTGGTCGGGCAACCTCGTCACCAACGCGGTCTGGGGCGACGGCTGGCTCAACGAAGGCGTCACCTCCTATTTCGAGAACCGCATCGTCGAGAAGGTCTACGGCAAGAGCCGCGCCGAACAGGAGGCCGCGCTCTCCTATGCCAACATCATCGAGACGCTGGACGAGGTCGGCTATGACGCGCCGGGCACCGCGCTCCACAACGAAGGCGATGGCGAGCTGATCGGCAGCGCGATCGCCTACGACAAGGGGCACTTCTTCCTGCGCACGGTGGAGCGCGCGGTGGGCCGCGAGCGGTTCGACGCATGGCTACGCCAGTGGTTCGACAACCACGCGTTCCAGCCAGCGACCAGCCAGATGATCTACGACGACATGCTGGCGAACCTCGTCACCTCGCCCGCCGAAGCGAAGCAGTTGAAGCTGCGCGAATGGATCTTCGAGCCCGGCCTGCCGGGCAATGTCGCCAAGCCCGATCCTGCTGCCTTCGCCACGGTCGATACGGCGGTGACCGCCTATGCCGCCAACGGCACCATCCCCACCGGCTGGAGCGGCTGGACCGCTGCCGAGCAGATGCGCTTCCTCGACAATATTCCCAAGGAGCGGACTGCCGCGCAGCTTGCCGCGCTCAATGATGCGCTGGGCCTGTCGGAGACGGGCAACAACGAAGTGCTGTTCCTGTGGCTCGAACTGGCGCTTGCCAACCGGTACGAGCCTGCCGTGCCGCAGGCGGAGGTGTTCCTGAGCGAGATCGGCCGGGCCAAGTTCGTCCGCCCGCTATTCGCGGTGCTGTGGGACCAGGGCGACTGGGGGCGGCCTATCGCAAAGCGCATCTATGCCGAAACGCGCGACGGCTATCACGCGGTGACGCGGGCCGGTGTCGACCGGCTGATGGCAGCCGATTAACCAAGCGGCGATTTTGCGCGTTGCAATAATGTGCGCTGCACCGCACATTTGCGGGTGAAATGCTGCGCCAGTACGAACTTGTTGAACGGGTCAAGGCCTACGACCCTGACGCCGATGAGGCGATGCTCAACCGTGCCTATGTGTACACCGTGCAGAAGCACGGGACGCAGAAGCGCGCGAGCGGGGACCCCTATTTCAGTCATCCGGTAGAGGTCGCCGGGCTGATGACCGATCTGCGCCTCGACCAGCAGACCATCGCCACCGCGCTGCTGCACGACACGGTCGAGGACACGCTCGCCACGATCGAGGATATCGAGGCCAATTTCGGGCCGGAGATCGCGCGGCTGGTGGATGGCGTGACCAAGCTCTCCAAGATCGAGCAGCTGCCCGAAAACGAGCGCGCGGCGGAAAACCTGCGCAAGTTCCTGCTCGCGATGAGCGAGGATATCCGCGTGCTGCTGATCAAGCTGGGCGACCGGCTGCACAACATGCGCACGCTCCACTTCATCAAGAACGAGGACAAGCGCCGCCGGATCGCGCGCGAGACGATGGATATCTACGCCCCGCTGGCGGAGCGCGTGGGCATGTACGAATACATGCGCGAGATGCAGGCGCTCGCGTTCGAGCAGCTGGAGCCGGAAGCGTACGCGACGATCACCGGACGGCTTGCGGAAATCCGCAGCCAGGACAGCGGGCAGGTCGATGCGATCGCGCTCGCGATCAAGCAGGCGCTGGCCGAGGCGGGGCTGAGCGTCGAGGTGTCGGGGCGCGAGAAGCACCCCTATTCGATCTGGAAGAAGATGGCCGAGAGGCATCTGCCGTTCGATCAGGTGACCGACATTTTCGCGTTTCGCGTGATCACCGAAAGCGTCGAGGACTGCTACCGCGCAATGGGCGTGCTGCACACGGTGTGGCAGTTCATTCCCGGCAAGTTCAAGGATTACATCTCCACCCCGAAGAGCAATGGCTATCGCAGCCTGCACACCTCGCTGATCTACGAGAATTCGATGCGGGTGGAGGTGCAGATCCGCACGCAGGAAATGCACCGGACCAACGAGTTCGGGCTCGCGGCGCACTGGGCGTACAAGCAGCATGACCGGCCCGACGGGCAGGTCGGCTGGCTGCGCGACCTGATCGAGATCGTCGACGCCAGCCATGACCCCGACGAGCTGCTCGAACATACGCGGCTGGCGATTTATCAGGACCGGATCTTCGCGTTCACCCCCAAGGGGGCGCTGTTCCAGTTGCCCAAGGGCGCCACCCCGGTCGATTTCGCATTCGCGGTACACACCGATCTGGGCGCGCAGACGGTGGGCGCGAAGATCAACGGGCGCCACATGCCGCTGCGCACCCCGCTGGCGAACGGCGATGTGGTGGAGATCATCAAGGGCAGCGAGGCGGAGCCGCAGCTATCCTGGCTGGGCTTCGTGGTGACGGGCAAGGCGCGCGCCGCGATCCGCCGGGCGGTACGCAACAAGGAACGCGAAGACGTCGCCGAGCTGGGCTCCAAACTCTACGACCAGATCGCCGCGCGCACCCCGGCCAAGGTCGGCAAGAAGGCGCTGCGCGAGGCGCTGAAACGCCTCGGCATGGAGGAAGAGGAAGACCTGATGTACGCCATCGGGGCGGCGCAGATCACCGATCACGAGGTGATGGAGGCGCTGGTCCCCGGTAGCACCGCCGATTTCGAAGACGACCCCGACTGGTCGCGGCACAAGAAGCAGGCGCTCTCCATCCGCGGGCTCAAACCCGGCAATGCCTACACGCTCGCCCAGTGCTGCCACCCGGTGCCCGGCGACCGGATCGTCGGGCTGCGGCGCAAGGGGGAGAGTGTGGAGGTGCACAATATCCAGTGCCTCAGCCTTGCCAGCGGGATCGACAACGACTGGCTCGATCTCGACTGGGGCAATCGCTCTGGCCTTGCGACCGGGCGGCTTTCGGTCACGCTGTACGACCGGCGCGGGACGATCGCCGAGATGGCCAATATCGTCGCGCGCAACAATGCCGATGTCCGCAGCCTCGACAAGGTGCGGATCGAAGACCCCTTCGCGACCTACGAAATCGATATCGAAGTGCAGGATCTCGCCCACCTCACCCGCATCCTCAGCGCGCTGAGGGCGAGCGATGCGGTGGCCCAGGCCGACCGGATATGACCGCGCTGCTGGCCTATGATCACGTCCAGCTGGCCATCCCCGAAGGTGGTGAGGATAGCGCGCGCGCCTTCTTCGTCGATCTGATCGGCATGCGCGAAGTGGCCAAGCCCGACACGCTCTCGCCGCAGGGCTGCTGGTTCGCGGCGGGCGAGGTCGCGCTGCATCTGGGCGTCGACCCCGATTTTACCCCTGCGACCAAGGCGCATCCCGCGTTCCTCACCAGCGATCTGGATGCTCTGCGCGCACGGCTGGAACAGGCCGGTGTCGCCTGCCGCGACGACAAGCCAGTGGCAGGCTACCGCCGTTTCTTCACCGCCGACCCATTCGGCAACCGGCTGGAATTCATGCAGAAGGTCTAGCGCTTGGCGAGATCCGCAGCCCGGGGCCAGTGCATGCGATAGCGCACTTCGTCGGGCGCCTTGTCCCAGTCGGAGATGAGCCTTTCGGCGATCTCCCCGCCGAGCGTGCGGTAGAAGCCGACCGCAGCTTCGTTGCGTTCGAACACCCAAAGGTAGAGCCCTTTGTGCCGATCGCGCGCGGCGACCCGTCGTGCCGCCTCGCTCAGCAGCGCCTTGCCCACACCCTGTCCGCGCACCGATGCGGCGCTGTGCAGGTTGTCGACGAAGCCGCCCCAGCCGGGCTCGCGCTCGTGGAACAGGCTGGCGAACCCGACGATACCCTGTTCGCTTTCGGCGACGACAACCTCAAGGTCGTCCGGCCCGGCGGTCAGACGCTCATGCCACACCGCGCGTCGATCTTCCTCCACCGGCCCGGCGAGATAGGCGGGGTCGAGGATGCCGGCATAGGTGCTGCGCCAGTTGGCGGTGTGCAGCGCCGCGATCGCGCCTGCATCGCCAGCATCGGCAGTGCGAAGCGCAAATGTGCTCACTCGGCGTCTGTCCTGCGCACGGGCACCGGGATATTGCAGACGTCCGCCCCGCCGGCAGGCTGGATGAAGAACGGATCGCGCCGGTTGGCGCGCGCATCGGCATAGCGCGCGAAGCTCTCGCTCGCGGTGGAGAGGTATTCGAAGTGCGGCTGCTCGCTCTCGGGCAGATCGGCGGCCATGCGGACGGAGACGATCGGCACGCGCTTGCTCTCGTCCTCATAGAAGCCGAGCGGGCCGGTGCCGCGCGGCAGGCTGGAGAGGTGCTCGATGCCTTCCACGATCCGGCCCACGACCGCGATATTGCGGTCGAGATGGCGCGGCGCGTGGCCGATCACGGTGTAGAGCTGCGATCCGTCGCCGGTATCGGGCGACATGTTGCGACCCACGCCGACCATGCCGTAGCAGTGCACCGGCCACTGGACCGCGAGATGCATTCCCTGCACGCCGGCAATCGGCCAGCCGTCGCGAAAGCTCGCGAAATCGGCATAGGCGTCGGTCATCATCGGGGCGGGCCAGTCCTCGAACACCTGCGGCTGGCGCTTGGCCTGCAGCACCGGCCCGGTGAGCCAGTTGGGCGATCCGGCGACATACTCGCCCTCGGTCATCACTTTCAGCCCCTCGGGCACGGCCTTGGGCTCGACGCCCATCTCCGGGTCGGGCTGGCCCCACTGGACCACGTAATTGTCCTGCACCCGCAGGATCTGGCTGCCGTCCCAGTAATTCGCGCGGGCGAGCGTGCGGATGTTCGCGACCCAGCCTTGGCTGAACGGCGCGCCGATCAGCTGCATCACGATCCTGCGCTCGGTCCCGTCGTCGAGCGGGGGCAGCGTCATCACCACCAGGTTCTCCGGATCGATGGCGATCCAGTCATCGGTGGGCGCCGAGCTTACGATTTCGCCCGGGGACGGCGGAGGTGCTTCGGCTTCTTGCGCGAAGGCGGTACTGGCGAGCGCAAGAGCGGCACTGGCGGCAAAAAGAATACGCATTGGCTTCCCCCTCATGGCGAGCAGCGCGAAACAATCCGGAGCGGAGCGCATCGCCGCCCCAGATTGCGTCCTTGCGATGCTCCCCGCAATGCCGAACGCAAATTTAGCGGTCGGCCATGTCTTCCAGCGCGTGCATGTCGTCGTCCGAGAGGCCGAAGTGATGGCCGATCTCGTGGATCACGACATGCCGCACCAGGTGCTCGAGAGTCTCATCGCCGCGCTCTGCCCATTCGTCGAGAATCGGGCGGCGGAACAGGCGTATGCGGGTGGGCAGCGTGCCCGACATCTCGATGCTCCGCTCGGTCAGCGCGTGGCCTTCGTAGACGCCGGTCAGTTCGAAGGGATCTTCCATTCCCAGCTCGCGCAGGGTCTCCTCGTCGGCGAAGTCCTCCACCGCGAACACCACATCGCCCAGCTGTTCGGCAAAAGCCTGCGGAAGCGCGGCGATCGCCGCCCGGCCAAGCGCTTCCATCTCGTCCAGCGTCACGGGAAGTCCGAATTCTCTCATGCCCGGTGCCTAGCGGAGCATCCGCGTCTTGCGAAGCGCACGGAACGCAGCTAGGTGCGCTCCCTTCCCGAACGGGCGATGCGGAGCGGTGGCCGAGTGGTCGAAGGCGCACGCCTGGAAAGTGTGTATACGGTAACCCCGTATCGAGGGTTCGAATCCCTCCCGCTCCGCCATCGACCTCTTCGAGGTTGTCCAATCACCTCCAGATCCGTGCGGAAAGCTTTACAATTCCGCTGTTTGCGACTCCTATGCGGTCCAGCCCATTTCACCCCTAGCCAAAAGCGTTTCGGGGTATTCTGGGGGTAACGAACGGACCGCACTGGGGGTATCGGATGCTGACGGACAAGGCGGTGCGCGCTGCTGCTTCGAGAGACAAGGCTTATAAGCTTGCCGACAGCCGCGGATTGCATCTTCACGTGTCTGCGAGCGGCCACAAAAGTTGGCGCTACAAATACCGGTTCGAAAACAAGGAACGGCTACTGACCTTGGGTGCATACCCCGAGGTGTCGCTGGCCGATGCTCGCGAGAAACGCGATGAGGCAAAGAAGATCCTGCGCGATGGGCGTGACCCCCGCCATGTTGCCAGGAGGGCAAGGATGGTCAGCACAGGAGATAAGGCGAAAACGCTCGAGGAGGTCGCTCGAGAGTGGCACAAGCTGCAGATTGATCGATGGAAGCCGGTGCATGCGACCGATGTCATTACGAGCCTTGAGCGCGACGTGTTTCCGCAGATCGGCACGATGCCGCTGGCTGAGATCGACAAGCCACTGTTGTTATCGGTCTTGCGCAAAGTCGAAGCGCGTGGTGCCATCGAAACTGCCCGGCGTATCAAGCAGCGGGTGGCGGCGATTTATCGCTATGCCAATGCCGAGGGTGCTGACCTCGCCAACCCTGCGACCGATATCAACGATGCGCTAAAGCCGCTGCCACCCTCTCGCCGCTATCCGGCGCTCACAGATGTGGATTCCATCAGGTCGATGATCGGTGACATCGAGCGCGCAGGCGCGTCCCCTGTCAATCGGATCGCAGGGCGTATTCTGGCTATCACGGCCCAGCGCCCCGGCATGGTCCGTTTCATGCAGTGGGACGACATTACCGGGATCGACTGGGCAGACCCACATGCTGATTGCAGCGAGGCCCTGTGGGTAATTCCAGCCGAGCGCATGAAGCAGGAGCTGCACCTGCGCAGCGACGAAGCCTTCCAGCACAAGGTGCCCCTGACTTGGCAGGCGGTTGAAGCATTGCGGGCTGTTCGGTGGCTTACAGGCCGTTCGCCATTCGTGTTTCCCGGTGCGCGCTCCGGCCTGAAACCCATCAGCGAAAACGCCATCGGCTATCTCTACAACCGGGAAGGCTACAAGGGGCGGCACGTTCCCCATGGTTGGCGTTCAAGCTTCTCGACCATCATGAACGAAAAGGTCGAGCGCGAACTGGGCGCCGATGTTCGTTTGCTGGCCGATCGCCTCATCATCGACCTGATGCTTGCCCATACTCCCAAGGGGATGAGCGCCAGCGAACTGCGCTATAATCGTGCCGCCTATATGGGGCGTCGCCGGGAACTGGCGCAGGTATGGTCTGACCTGATCATGGAAGGCGCGCTGCCTGTCGAAGAGATAATCGACAGCCCTCGGCGCAAGCGGCGCTAGCTCTTATCGCGTCGGGCAGCTTGTTCTTCGATCCAGGCCAACACTTCGGTCAGCTTCCAACGCGCACTTGAGCCGAGCTTTAGCTGCTCGGGGAACTTGCCATAGTTTATGTACTGATGAATCCACGACTCGCTTTTCCCAATCAGCTTGCTGACCTCCTTGATCGTCAGCAAGGCTGGACCAACTCCGGGCGGACTGGCTGGAGCGACGTATCTCGGACTTTGCGCGGTATTGTCTCCTTGCGCCGTTGTGACCTTTCTTGCGGCGACGGCACGGGCAGCCCGTAGCTGCGGGTCGACAATCTCTTCGATCTGGCGATTGGTCAGCGGCCCAAGCGGCTTCAATTCAGCAAGCCATTCATCGAACTGCGCAGAACACACAAAAATGCGGTGGGTAGGCGATGCATCCGGATTTGCCCATTGCTCGAGGTTCATTGTCCCGGTGGCAAACCTTAGCATCGGATCATCAAGTTCCCAGTATGCAGCAGGGATCGCTGCAACGTCGCCGCCGCCGAGTGGGCGAGCGAATGTGTCAAGGCGCCCTAGGGCGAACATGCGTGCAGGGTGTTCGGCATTAAGACGGACCAAGTCTCGGGCGGCGTCGTTCTCGCCTTCGTCCTCGGGTGCGGAAAAAATCTCAGGCAATTCGTGGGGCGGAAACCCAGCCTGCGATTGTACAAGCTGGCCAAAGGCCATGGTGAGGGGTTTTCTTCCGCTCGAGACCAACGACGTGCGGCCGAGATAGGTTGACCAGGGTTCGATTTGATCAGTCACCTGTATAGGCTAGCAGGACAAATGATTGCGGCAAGATAAGTCCGCTTTGCGCCCCAAACTCGGTCGCTCAAGCCACTCCGACAACCGCTTAAAAGCGGACATCCGATCTGTGTCGCTTGGACGGCTGCCAGTGCAGAACCTTGAACTATCTCGCGCAAAGATCGGAGCTATAGGCTTGTCGCATGCCTTGCCGTTCAAGAAAGCGGAGCAGGTAATCCGGGTAATCTGTCATCACGACATTGGCCCCAAGATCTACAAGTCGGCCCCAGCCATTCTGCGGGGCTGGCAGGGATACCGCATCGCTCAGGCCGCCGCTCCAGTAGGGCCGAACCGCCACGGCCATAACCGGCCGTCCGGCAATCCGCCTGTCTCTGGCAATTGCAGTGAAGAAGTCCTCGCCAAGAAACGGAATCTCAAAGCCATCAGGATCGAAGGTTTCCATCTGGTCGAGCCGAGCGACCGGATCGGCCCCTTCGCTTTGCCAGATAATCGGCCAGATAAGCACGTCGTCGGGCAGTTCGAGCCTGGCGATGGGAAGCGAAGTGCTGACCCGACCATGGCTGTTACGATCGGGGACCTTCAACACAATCTGGCCGATAACGCCTTCTTCCCGCGCCATTTCGAGGGCCTCGTTCACAAGTGTCTGCAAGTTGGCACGTGCTGAAGGCTTCAGCTCAAGATTGATCATGACCTTGTTTTTGGCCGCACGGTAGTATTCGCGCAGCGTCGTTACGGGCAACGGCGTGATCGGGGCCCCGGGGCCGCCTTCGCCATCGCGTAGGTGCAGTCCGGCCAGGTCCTCCATGGTCAGATCGTTGAGATAGCCCCATCCGTCGCTGGTACGGTCGATCGTATCATCATGCATCACGACGAGCGTCCCGTCCTTGAGCATGCGTACGTCGTTTTCCACCACTTCGACGCCCATGCGCCAGCAGGCATCGATAGCGGCGGGCGAATTTTCTGGTGCGGCAGAAAAGCAGGCCCGGTGTGCCACCACCACGACATGTCCCTCGGGCGGGTGGAGGACGCGCTCGCGCAGTTCGACGAAATGATCGGGGTTCGGAAGGCAGGGTTGCGCCGCGCCAGCCGAGGAACAGGCAAGAGCGAGTGTAGCGGCCAGACAAGTAGCGATACGCATAGAAATTCTCCGGACCTCGAACCGATCAATATTTGTAGTGCAGGCCGAGCCAGAACTCGCGGCCACGGCCAAGGGAGTTGTAGATTGAATCGTTAATACCGGTCGTCTGGATCTGGTATTCGTCGGTCAGATTCTTGGCATCGAAGGTGATGCGAAGCTTGTCGATCGCCCGTACGTTCAGCTGGAAATCGAGGAAATGCTGCTGTCGGACGTAGCGATCCGATTCCGCCGAGGTGCCGAAAGAGCCGGTGAAAGCACGTCCGCGTCCACGATAGTTCAGGTTGATGTCTACCGGCCCGAAATCATAGCTGGCGCGCGCACTGCTCATCCATTCGGGCTGGTTGCGCAGTCCCGGCACCGAGCGGGTGCTGCCGTCGGTGAAGACCACGTCCCAAGTCGCATCCATATAGGTGAAGTTGGCTGCGATGCCGAGCCGGTCGAAGGGCGCCGGCAGGAAGTCGAGGCGTCGCTTGTTGGCGGTCAGCTCGATTCCAGTCACGCTCGCCATGCCGTTATTGAGCGGCACAGTGCGCACCTCCGTCAGCATCCCTTCGCCATCATAGAACTCGGTACGCTGGTCGAAGATTTCGCCATCGAGATCCTTGTGAAACAAGGCCACTGCCAGCACACCGTCGTCGAGGTAGTATTCGATGCTGGCATCGTAGTTGGTCGACACGCGGGTATCGAGTTCGCCGTTCGTGCCCGAGATGATCGTTTCTCCGGCAGCGCCGATGGTGGTGGTGATGCCCGGGGCGAAATCGGCGAAATCGGCGCGGCCGAGCGTCTGGGTGAAGGCGGCGCGCAGCTTGAGGCGATCTGTCGCGTCGATGCCGGCCTGCACGTTAGGCAGCCATTTGCCGTACTGATTATGGCGATCAAGCGGCTGCTCGGTTCCCGAGACGATCTGTCCGGTCAAAGTGTCGTCTGTGGTGTGTTCGTAGCGCAGGCCGACAAGCAGCTTGAACGAGCCAGTGGCGTAGGTAGCCGCCGCATGCAGGCCGATTATGTCCTCGCGCAGGGTATAGTCGGAGGTGAGCCGGTCGTCGGTTGTTATCTTGGCGTTGGCCGGGTTGTACATGAAGTCCCAGAACGCATCGTAATCCTGCAAGGCGGCCTGATTGTTCTCCATCGTGCCCGAGGCTACCTGGTCAAATCCAAGTGCCACGCCCGAGTTGAGCTTGTAGTATTCGTATTGCTCGTCGAAGCTGCGGTCGAGCCGCACCCAGTTGACACCGACCGAGCCGCCTAGGCCTTCAGCGTCGGGCTGATTATTGAAATTGAACTTCGCGCCGAGCGTGTAGACGTTGTCGCGCAGCGGCTGGTAGCGATTGTAGGCACCGCTCCCGCCGTTGTTGAACTTCCAGCTGGCAAGGTCGTTGTAAAGCGCTGGGTCGGCGGGGGTGATCACTGGCACGTCGCCGCTGATGTCGTATGACCCGTCGATGCTGCCGATACGGAAGCCGTTGCCGAGGTTGCGGGTGAGCGTATCGTTGCTGAAATCGGTGTAGTTGCCGCGCAGAACCAGCACGCCGCGGTCGGCCACACGCAGGTCGAGACCCGCGCCCACGACGAAGGCGCTGCGCTCGATCACGTAGTCGTACTCGCGGATCTGGGCGTTGCCATTGGTGAAGTCGGCGGTGCCGGGGCCGGTCGGGGTCACGGTACGGCTGCCATTGGGCGCGATATAGGCGCCCGCGCGCTGGATGTAGTAGTCCTTGGTTTCGTCGAAATAGTTGAAGCTGAGGAAGGCGTACATGGCGTCGGTCGAGCGCGCCTCGAGCTTGCCGAACAGGGCGGTGTTGCGCGTCTCCTTGTCGACCGCGCTATCGGCGGAAAAGACATTGCCGCGAATGATGTCGGTAATTTCGCCGTCGAAGCCGCCGAGTTGGCTATAGCCGCTGCTTGCGCCCAGGTCGTCGTAGTCGGCGGTGTGCTGGCGGTTGAAGCCGAACACGGCGCCGAAATTGTTATCCGGGCCGAAGGTGAACTTGCCCGCGCCGTAGACCTGGTAAGACTGCTGCTCGCTCACGCGGCTGTCATTCTCGGCAAAGCCGATCCGCCCGCCGGCCTTGAAATAGGGCTGTGTGCCGCCGTCGAAGGCACGCAGCGTACGCAGCGCGATGTGGCCGCCGACCGAGTTGGCGTCCATGTCGGGCAGCACGGTCTTGTAGACGCTTGTTTCCTTGACGATCGCCGAGGGGAACATGCCAATCTGCGCGCCGCGATTGTTCTGGCTCGAAAACCAGATCGGGTTGCCGTCGATCTCCATCGAGTTGTAGCGCGAATCGAAACCGCGCAGCGAGACATAGCCGGGGTCGCTCGAAGAGAAGAACCCGTCCGAACTCACGCCCACCACGCGGTCGAGCGCTTCGGGCAGGGTGATGTCGGCGGTCTGTTCGATATCTTCCGAAGTGATCGAATCGACGATCGCCGGCGACACCTCCTTGATCGCCTCGCCCGGAGTAACCACCGAGCGGCGGCCGGTCACAACGATGGTCTCCGACGAGATCACGGAGCGTGCATCGGTGGCGGTTGCCTGCTGAGCGAGTGCCGGTTGCGCGGAAAGCAGCGCCACGAGTGGCACGAGCGAAGCGGAGTAGGCGAATTTCTGGTTCATCGATGGTCCCTCTGATCGTCCTGCAAAGGCCGAAGCCCCCTGAATGCGTTGCGGCACACCTAGGCAGGCTTTGTGACATTTTAATAACGCTGTGTTATTAAAAGCGTGGATGCTAGAGACTGCAGGCGATCAGAAGGGAGAGTGTCTTGCCAAAGTCGGCCTTGGCCCTGCTCAACCCCAGCGAGCGGGAAGTACTCGATATTGTAATGAGATACGGCCCCGTAATGCGGCAAACCTTGGTCGAGATGACCGGGCTTACCGCGATGTCGGTATCGCGCATTGCCCGCTCATTGGGCGAGAAATCGCTGATACTTGATGTTGAGAAACGCAGCGGAGGGCGCGGAAACTCCTTTAAGGCGTTATCAATTAATGACCAAGCCTTGTTCTCGCTGGGGGTGAATTTCACCCAGACCGCGATCGAATTCGGGGTCCTCGACCTCGGGGGCAACCTGCGCCGCTACGAACGCCGTCCGATTGAGAAGGCCACCACCGGCTCGATCCTGCAGCAGATCGAAGCCTGGCTCGCCGAGACTGCGGCGGCGCAGGAATTTGCCCTTGCCGATCGCTTGCTCGGTATCGGCATATCGCTGCCGGGTGACTTTGCTGCGGACGGACGCAGTGTTGCTGCCAACGCGTTGTTCCAAGAGCTTCGGGGGCACGATCTGGCGCAAGAGTTTTCAACTGCGCTTGGTTATCCGGTCGCCATCAACAGCGATTCCAACTGTGCAACGGTGGGCGAGCGCGTGCTGGGCGCGGGCAAGAATTACGAGAACTATCTCTATGTTCATCTTGGCCACGGTGTCGGCGGCGGGTTGGTGCTAGGCGGCCGCGCCTATTTCGGGCCGCATCGCAATGCGGGCATCATCGGAAACCACTTTCCGGACGACAGGCCAAGGCCTTCGGGCATCGATTTGCTGCACACACTTCAGGCTGCGGGTCATTCGCTTGCGGACTTTTCGGATCTCGACGGTCTCGATCCCTTCACGATACCAGAGTGCCGCGAATGGATCCGGCGAGCTGGCGCCCAGCTGCGCGACAAGCTCAACTACCCGGTCAAGCTCGTTGATCCCGAGGCAGTCATTATTGGCGGGCGGCTGCCCAGCGACATCAACCAGGCGCTGGCGGTGGAAATCGACCAGCCAGACTTCTGCATCACTTGCGAGATGGACCGCTTTCTGCCGCGCCCAAAGGTGCTGGGCTCGCTGCTGGGCAGCAAGGCTGGCGTGATCGGGGCGGCGGTTCTGCCCAGTTACGAACAGCTCTTCCCCAGCCACACGCGCTAGGCACTGCTTCCCTTGCCGAGTTCGTGGCATAGCCAGGCACAAGACAGCGCGAGCGCACATGGCAGGGCGAGCCCGCATCCCAGAATGGCGCGGTCGATAGCGAGTGAGCTGCCACCGGCTTCATATCCTGCAAGATCGAGCCCTGCGCCGAAGATCATCGCGCCAAGTCCTATGGCTGCCTTCTGAGCCAGAATCGCCACCGCGAAGATCGCCCCGCTCGCACTGATACCGAGCTTCGCTTGGACCCAGTCGGCTCCGTCGGCCACGATTGTCCAGATCAGCGAGTAGGCCCCCGCCGCCCCGATCCCCACGATAAAGCAGGAGACCAGAACGAACTGCGGCGCGAACGCCAGAAAAGCCATCGCGCTGGCCAGGCCGAATGCGGCGACGCAATAGGCGTAAGTGAGGAGCGCGGTACTGGGCTTTTTCGCGGCCAGCCCGATCCACAGCGCAATTCCGGCCAGTTGCCCGGTAAACATGGCGGTGAGCATGTCTGAAGCGGCTTCAACATCGTCGAGCAGGTTGGCAGCAACGTATAGCAGCGACTTGGCGAATAGTGGCAAGCCAAGCGAAGCGAGCGCGCCAAGGGCAATGGTACGACGCAGGAAGCGGACACGCAGGGCCTGACCGAGCTCGCGCCAGCCCACCCGCCCTGCGACAGCGGTAGCGCTGTGCTTGCGATCTAGCCCTGCAACGGACAACCATGAGAAAACCATGACCAGTGCCGAAGAGAGGCCGATCGCGATCGACAGGCTGGCCAGTGTGCTCGCCGAAAGCCCCGATGCATCGTCCCCATCAGCCAGTGGCCGCAATGACAACGCGATGACCAGGGAGGCGAGTGAACTGAACAGGAACCGATAGGTCGACAATCGTGCGCGCTCGGGCCCGGCCGGGGCGACTGCAGTCAACAAGGCGTTGTGGGGCAGGTCGATCAGCGAATAGCCGATGCGAAACCCCCATGACAGCAGGGCCACCAGAAGGACGGAGCCGAGGCCGAGTGCGGGCAGTTGGAACAAGGCGACAAACAGCCCTGCGCTGATCGGTGCGCCAAGCAGGATATAAGGTCCATAGCGCCCCAGCACACCGTGCGTGCGGTCGCTCGCCAGCCCGATTAGTGGATCAAGCAAGGCGTCCAGCACCAGCGATGAAAGCATGACCAACCCTGCCAGTGTCGGATTGATCCCCAGCATGTCAGTCATCACGAAAAGGAGCAGAATGTCCATTGAACTGGCAAGGATGTTCTTGCCGAAGTTGCCCGTAGCGTAGCCAATGCGCCGGAACGAAAAACTTGATGACATACGTCAGTGTTCTCACGCTTGGACAACAGTTGTCAGCCAGCTCGCCAATGCCGGATGTTGGCCCATTCGGTCACAATGAGGACATTGTTATGACGTCCGTTTTTTCGTCTCGCCGCCCAAAGCGGGCAGTCAGCTTCCGGCCCAGATTTTCATATTCTTCGGTTGCTCTTCCCTTGGCCATTGAGGGCCAAGGAGAAAGACAATGGGATACTCACGATTTGATCATGCCACGCAGAGACGCGTGGCTTGGAACGCTGGCAAAAATGTCGGCACCAAGCGTCCACTAACGCAAAAACAGATATGGGCGATACGCTTTCACCTCGATCGAGAAGGCCGGTTGAGGGATAAGGCGCTCTTCGATCTCGCCATCGACAGTAAGCTGCGCGGCTGCGATTTGGTGAAGATCAAGATTGGCGACGTCGTCGCCGGCTGTGACATCCGCAATCGCGCGACCGTCATCCAGCAGAAGACCAATAGACCAGTACAGTTCGAACTCACCGCCGATGTGCGAGCGACGTTATTAGCTTGGCTGGAACGACGGGGTGGTTCGACAGGCGATTACCTCTTCCCTAGCAGGGTCGATCATGCCGGGCATATGAGCACACGCCAGTATGCCCGCCTCGTCGATGAATGGGTGACTGCGATC
Source organism: Citromicrobium bathyomarinum (assembly GCF_021021475.1). Classification (GTDB taxonomy): domain Bacteria; phylum Pseudomonadota; class Alphaproteobacteria; order Sphingomonadales; family Sphingomonadaceae; genus Alteriqipengyuania; species Alteriqipengyuania bathyomarina. The sequence continues at coordinate 333,460 of NZ_JAINWL010000002.1, forward strand.
GGTCTTCGAAAGTCCGAATACGGAACGCACTCGCTTCGGCGGACAAAAGCCGCGATGATTTATCGGGCAACCGGCAACATTCGTGCGATCCAGATTTTGCTGGGTCACACGAAGATCGAAAACACGGTCCGCTATCTCGGCGTCGATGTCGAAGACGCCCTTCTTCTAGCAGAGCGCACTGAAATCTGACCCAATGGGCGGTCGGCCGTGGACCCTCGGTCGGCCGCTTTGGGGCATCTGCCTGGCGAGGTCGGACGATCGAGATAGGGGCGTGAGCGGAATGGCAACTGTTCACGAGTTTCAGCCATTAGCGGACTGTCTGCCTGCGGCCCAATATCAGTCGTGGCATTGCGTATGCAACGTGGCCACGATCGATGATTGATCTTCCCTCAACAACAACAAAGCTGATCGGACTTAATTCAAGCTCGAGAACTCTAGTGGTAGCGTCCCGGAATACCTGCCACGAAACCGGCCGCGTTGGCTGTACGAGAGAACCTTCCTAAAACCCTTCGTATTATCAACGGAGGCAAGAGAAATGGACGGAGTAGACAGCGGACTCGATTGCTCAGCAAAAGCTGAGCATCAGGTAGGTGAGACAGATGGGGCAGAAGGTAAGCTCAAGCCTCCCCAAAAAGGTCAACGGTCGCGTAACGTCCTGTCTAAGGCTGAGCGCGAGCGTCGCCAGAAAGTGCGGCTCGCCAAGAAATTCCCGAACGGGCCGGAAGCCAAGGAGCTGGCCATCATGGAGAAACCCATGCTCGCCAGCCTGCGTGAGAAAATTCGTCGTGGCGGCAAGTACGAACTCTGGTCGGAAGCGTTCGGCTGGTTGGCCGCCGACCTGCACCGTAAGGCCCGCAACAGCACGCAGTTCTATCCCAAGCTAGTGGTCAAAAAGTTGCGGGCTGCCTACCCGGATCTCGACCTACACGCCGACGAGGTCAGCTGGCTCGAAGGCTGGATCGGCTATCTTGGGCAGTTCAGGACCAAACTGCGGTCCGGCGGGACCTATGGCCCTGGCACAGATTTTCTCGTGGCACTGGACGTCGAGCTCGACGTCTTCGACCATATCGACAGCTTCGATAACATCCCAGATGACGATGAGAACCATGAGGCCTCGCCCCCCGAGTTAGCGCAGCCGTCCATCGACGATCTGCCACGCAGCCCCCGCGAAGTGCCCTTCAGGTTCAACGAGCTAAACTCTTCGACCGCGAAGACCTTCTGGCGCGCGTATTGGCAATCCACTGACATGGAGGCCATCCGCGAGGCTGGCCGCATACTCGCTTCTGACCCTTGGGCCAGAGACGAAATGGAAAGGCTCGGCGAAGAGGCCGAGACCTTTTTCATCCAGACGATGGCGAAGCTCGGGATACCCCTGTCATGAGAACCCCAGCCGAAAGGGGTGTAGCTGTTAAGCAGGATGGGGGCGGAATGTCCGCCCCTGCCAACATCGTGTCGCTGCGCTTCGTGACGTTGGGTTTTTGTGCCGTCGCACGTCGTGCGCCGAACTGGGACCGCGCGCGATGAGCAGGTGTAAGGACGGCGATGACCGCAAGAAATTCGCGACTACGGTCTATTGGGAAAGCGAGGAGCAAAAGCAGCGCATCGAGAACGCCGCGAGCCGGAATGTATCGCAATACGTGCGCGAACGCGTGCTGTTCGACGAAGGGTATGCAGACCCGCGCCATGATGTCGCGGCGCGGCTCATGCGGCTGGCCGACGAGCTGTCAGGCGAATTGCATCTCGTTGCAGATCTCGTGCGGGCTCTCACTGCTCTTCGACAGGTGTCGCAGACGATGCCATCGCAGGCGCGCGACGCTGCCATCGAGAAGATCGAGAAGGACGTAGACGCGCTCATCTCACGGTTGCTGGAAAGCCATGAGCACCGTGTCGATCTGTCGCAGGACCTCATCGCATCGGTTGCAACCTATAGCGAGGCGTGTGCGGACTGGGAGGTTCGGCAGCACCGCGCTGCCACTCGCCAGAAGCGCGGAAGGGCAAGCGCGTGATCATCAAGATCTGGCGCTACGCCATTGCCCCCGATGGCACCGGGGGCCGGCCCCGCACGGCCCAGAAGAACGCGTTCGACATCGTCTATGGTTGCGGCAGCTATATCAACGGGTTCGAGATCGAACGTGTGCAGAGGGATGGCTATGAGGAGGCTATGATCGAGGCCGACTTCGTTTCCGATGCGACGCGTGCGGGCGCGTATATCGTGCGCGAAGACGATCACGATGTCATCGGTTCGGCGAGCCACGGCCTTGGCCATGGAGATACGCTGAAGAAGATTCAGCGGCTTGCGGTGGCCGCAGCTGCAGCCGGTCTCGATCATTTCTACCACTACACATGGTCGCATCGTAACGGCGAAATGTTCGAGCCACACAGGCTCGCCCGGCAGAACCAAACGATCCGTCATGTGCTCGAGGCATCGGGCTGCCCGTCACTGGAAGCCTATCACCGCGAGCAGCGTGGTTCCAAGCAGAATGAGCCCCAGGTCCACGGGCATGGCAACCTGCTGTCGGTCGATGCCAAGGGCAAAGGCAAGCCACTCGCCGATGGCTGGTTCAAGGAAGCTGCGCAGGTGGCGATCGCTGTGGTCGAGCGTGACGACCGTCTGCGGCCGGAACCGATGCGACGCTACATCGCGACCGAGGAAGGCGTATTCGCATTTCTGACTGGAACGCAGGTTGCGGATCGCACGGGTCGTATCCTTCGCTCCAAGGACAAAAACCGCGTGCGTCGCGACGGCAGCCAGCGACCCGATGGCGGGCTGATGAAACGAGTGCGCCAAGAGCACGACGCGATTGTCGCTACGAACGAAGCCCCCCAAGGGATCGAGCCCGGCACTCCCTGGTCGCTTCAACGCTATGTGCAAGTCGTGGTGGCACCGCGGATCAAACAATCGGGCGGTTGGCAGGAAACCCATCGCTCGCTTGCGCCCCTTGGCATCCGCTATGTGAAGGTTGGCAATACGGGCCGCCTGGAGGCGATCGGTCCGGACGGACAGCCGACCGGCGAATGGGTGGGCGCCGGTGATGCCTACGCGAATGCTGCACTCGGCAAGCTTTCAGATCGCTTTAAGGCCGAGTTCAAACCGCCGAGCGGGAAGCTCGATCTGCGCCCCCTGACCATGCCGGTATTCAACCGTCCACCGGAGGAGACCACGACCGCCGAAATCGACCATGATGCGCGCGCGAAGCAGGAAGCAGCGGATCTCAAGCCCGAGATCGCGAGAATCGAGGAGCACGTATCGAAGGACGACAAGCGCAGGCGCCAGAGCATCCAGGATGCCAAGCTTGGCTGCCGGCACAATGAGGCCGTCGCCGAGCAGGCATCGCGCCGCCGATCGGAAGAAGCCGTGGTGCGCGAGTTCGCGATTGCGAAGGGGGCAAGGCGAACGAGGAAGGGATCCGATAAGGCTGGGGCGAAGAGCAAGAAGGCCAATGGCTGGCAAGCTGTGCGGCTCATCATTTGGGGCCACCTCCGGATTGGCAAGGACCGGAATAAGCCACCACGCGACCTGGAGCAGCGTTACGAAATCAAGCGCGTCGACAATGAAGTCCAGTATTGGCTCCGGAGCACCTCGGGCGAGCCGACCATCGCCTTCGTCGAAACCGACAATCTGGTGACGGTCAGCGATACGGGTCGACAGGTGAACATTGATGCGCTCCGGATCGCAGAGGACAAGTACAGCCGGGTGCGTATCGCAGGAACGCAGCGAGCGGCCCTCGATACGGTCAGGATCGCAGCAGAGCTCGGCATCGTGCTCGAAGATGAGCAGGCGGAGACAGGCAAGGCGCATCTCGATGCGATTGCCGGTCGGTCGGCTGCGCCCATTCTCGATGTCTCATGGCGCTTTTATGCGACACGTGATGACCGGCGTCGGGCGAGGCAGGCGGCCGCGCAAGCCCGCGACAAGCGCGTCGATACGCAAACGGGGCTTGCGCGCCCGGCGCTCGGCATGAGCCTGGAAGGTCTTATCGCAGTGTATCTCGAGCGCGAGCCGACCCGTTCAATCGCAAAAGGCGACGATCCAATATTGATCGAGGCGTGGCGCAAGCTCGACGAGGACATCGATCACAACCGGCTCTTCCTTGCTGCATCTCGTTATCACAAAAAGTTCGAAGGTCAGGAATACCGCTTTCTGGACGATGAGCGCCTCGCCCGGGCGTTCGGATCCGAGCCGGAAGTGCTGGTCGATCGTGAGATCCAGAATAGGCTGAGAGCAATCGAGGCGATCCAGCTCGACAAACGCCGACTGATCGCGGCAGCGCTTATTTCAGGTGCGGCCAGAATCGTCGATGGCGAACTCGAGATAGAGGAGCGGCAAGCCTCGTGGGCGAAGGATTTCTGGAGAGCGCAGCGCAGCGATCCGATTTTCCATCGGTTGATCCAGGTCGCGCGGGCAAGGCCCGATCGCTTCGCATATGATCCGGGGTTGCAGCCTGGTGAAGCACCAAGAAGACGCGCACTGATCCGAGGCGACCATGTTCTCGCCAAGGACATCGGACGAGAGCTGACTCGCCAAAGCCAGCGGAACGGTGGATTCAGCAACGTCCAAGTAGACGAGCCGCCGCTTCCTGCGAAGCGACCAGCGAAGGACACGCCGCCTCCCGAGGAAAATGCGCCTCCAAAGCCCGGCTTGCCGCAGTCGCCAACGCCGGACCATGGTCAAATTGAGAACAGTAGGCGGTCGAAACCATTGTATCCCACCCCACAGGGAGTGGAGCGATGACGGCCGTCATTCTCCTGATCCTCGGTATCCGCCTCGCATTGCTGGGCCCTGCAATAGACCACGTGCTGGTCGCTGCCACCCGATGGCGTGCCCATCGCGAGAGGTGCGCAGAAGCCCTCGCACGCCTTGGCCGGTGCGCTCCATGGCTTCGCTGCATTCGCTGTTTTCGCAGCAATAGCGAATTCGATGATCTCCGCGTTTGCCCGTGAATTTAAGTCGGACGCTCATCGCGATCGGCTCTCTCACCGGACCACCAGCGAAACCAGCGACTTTCGCTGCATTCGCTGGAGCAAACGCGGAAAGATAGAATACCATGAAGAAAAGTACTGACTGGAACACCCAGGCCCATGTCGATGCGGTGGCAAACGACCTGCTCAGGGAGGCTGGCGATGACATCGAGAAAGTTACCGGCAACCGGATAGCAACCGCGCTCGGCATGACGCGCGCGAATGAGTCGATCTATACCAAGCTCGAGGACTGGAAGCAGCGCAAGCTCTCCGAAGGGTTCGACAAGATCGGGCATGCACCGGCGGGCCTTGGAGAAGAACTCGAACACCACCTTCGCGCGCACGGCGAAAACATCGTCAGCCTCGTCACCGGGCTTGCCGGCAAGGCCATTGTCGAGGGTCGCCATCGAAGCGAACAGACCGAAGGCCTGCTGCGAGAACGAATCGTCGCGCTCGAATCCGAACTGGACAGAGCTCGCGAAGCAGAGCTGGTAGCCGACCTCAAGCTGGAGACGCTCTTGAATGAACGCGACGCCGCCAAGACCTTGGCAGCGACTAACCTTGCTCGTGCCGAGCAGGCCGAAGCCCGGCTTGAAGAACTGCGCGCCAACTACGACGGTCTGGTCGAGCAGCTGGGCCGGTTCAATATCCGGGAATACCCCATGCGCAGCTCGGCAGCTTCCAAGAGCGGCGACGGAGCTGGCATCGATATGTCGCGGTACGACTACCGAGATTGATATCGAGACTTTGGACCACGTTACCGGGGGTGGCTAATCGGCCATCCCCTTTTTTGAGCCCGCAGATGGAAAAGACCGGACTGCCTGCGACGGCGCGGCTCGAATATCGGAATACTGAAGGATGACCTGGCGGTTGAAGCCGGCAGGTTGAAGGGAAAAGAGCAAGAGCGCTCGGCTCCCGCCTCGCCGGTTTCACCAACAGGAGAAACCGAAATGCTGAATACCGACCACCTGTCGCCAGACGCCGAAGCGCTGGCGATGGAACTTGAAGCCTGCGAGGGATACCGCGTGCTGCGGCGCGTGCCCAAACCCTTTACATCGCTGCCCCGAATGGGCCCTGTGCCCGATGGCAAATGCATCGCGATCCTCGACACCGAAACGACCGGCCTCGACAGCGAGAACGACGTCATCATCGAACTCGCGATCCAGCTCGTCTTTGTCGACGATGGCGGAGAGGTGATCGGACACTCGATGCCCCACAGTTGGCTCGATGATCCCGAGCGCGAACTCGACCCCCGGATCACCATGGTGACCGGCCTCGGTGCGCAGCACCTTCGGGGCCACAAGATCGACGATGATTTCGCGCGCGGACTGCTCGACCGGGCGGACCTGATCGTGGCGCATAATGCGAGCTTCGATGCGGGCTTTATCGAGCGCCGCTATCCCGAGCTCGCGGGCAAAGCCTGGGCCTGTTCGTGCAGTGAAATCGATTGGCTGCAATTGGGCTTCGACGGGCGGTCGCAATCAGCGCTTCTTGCACACGTCGGATGGTTCTCCGACGCGCACCGTGCGGCCGCCGATGTATGGGCCCTGCACTGGCTCTTGCAGCACCGCCAGCGCGGGCCCGGCGAAACTGAAACTCGCACATATCTCGCCCGCCTGATCGACGCGTCCGAGCGACCCACAGTGATGGTCCAGGCCGAGCGTGCGCCGTTCTCGAAGAAGGAGGCGCTGCGCGCACGCGGCTACCGCTGGAATGCACCGAAGAGGTTCTGGGAAATCGAGCTCGCGCCCGGTCGCGTCGAACACGAGCAGGCCTGGGGCTACCGCAATGGCCTTCCGGCGATGACCACGCGGCAGATCACCGCGCATGAGCGGCATCGCTAAGCGCTCGTCTCAACCGACATTCCAATCACCGCCTGCCCTCCTCGCGCGATGCGCGGGGACGGGGGCGCTATCCAATGGAGATTTTCGTGACAACCACTATACCCAACTGCCTCGACCAATGGGCCGAGGATGCGCGCCTGTTTTGCGCTAACGCCAGCAATCAGGTCGACAGTGCGCAAACCATCGTCGTCGCCGACTTCGAATATGCTTACGACCGTGATCGGCATCACGCTTACCGGGTTGCCGAAGGAGCAAGCGCGGAGCCGACCATTCGTTGGCCCTTCCATCGCATCGCGGCAGCGAGCTGGATCGTGCTGCGCTTCGTCGCGGGCAAGCCGCTCCCGGAGATCGGAGAACCGATCGTCCTGACCGCCGAGACCAAGAGCGAGGCGGCCATTGTTTCCGCGTTCTTCGACGCGCTTCGTGCCGAGCCCGACGCGAAGCTTGTCACATGGGGCGGCGAGACCAAGGATCTCGCCGTGCTACGCCAGGTCGCGATGATGCAGGACCTGGTGCTGCCCACTCAGATCGCCGATCTTCACCCGCACAGCGATCGCAAAGTCGATCTGTGTCTTGCCACATCGGTCGCAGCGAAGACCGTGCACCTGCCCGAAATTGCGACAGCGATGGGCATTCCTGCCAAGCCCAGCCCGAGCAAGAGCATCGGGCCGCTGGTCGAAGCAGGCGCATGGCGCGAGGTCGAAGAACAGGTACTCGCCGATGTGATCACCACCAGCATTATCGCGATGATGCAGCTGGGTGCCGCAGGACGCATCCGGATCGATCGACCCGCATCGCTGCTGGCGCTCGCGCAGACGCTTGGTGAGGCGTTTCCGAGCTCGCAGTTCTGCAAGCGGACCTTCGCGCCCTGGGCCCGAGCACGCCACGCAGAAGCAGGCCTTCGTGGCACGGTCTTTCGCGCGCCCGAAATGGCGTGATCGGTGAAGGTTTTTGGACGGCAATAAGAGGGAGGAAAAGACAATGACCTAGCGGTTGCAACGAAGGGCGAAGCGCGCGGCCCGAACCATTAGCGCACTCCAGTGAACGTCGGCCTCTATCGAGGCCATCCCCAAGCCGCCTGTCCAGCGAAGGACACGCGGCATTTTTTATGCCTGAAAGGAATGCCCAATGCCCAGGAAGAAACCCGGCCGCGCTATCGCGCCAATCAAGTCAAACACCAATCTCGCCAAGCCGGACCAGCGTTTCGCTATCGGCGATACCGAAATCCACCCCCTCCAGCTGTACCGCAACCCCGAACGCCATCCGCGTGAGGCAGGCCCGTGGAGCGGTGAACCCGACAAACTGGCGTGGGTCGATGCCGAGAGCGGCCTGTCCTGCATCATCCTGCGCCAGGCGAGCGGCGTCCTCGGTGGGTATGTCGCCGTCCCGATCGGCCACCCGCTCTGGGGCTTCGCCTACGATGCGATCCCTGCCGAGCTCGACATCTCGGCGCATCGCGGTCTCGACTATTCCGAGTCCTGCCGCAAGCACGAGCGGGAATCGATCGCGATCTGTCACGTTAGCGAAAGACGCACCAACAAACGTGCGCACCCGGCTGGCCGCCAAAAGAATACCTCGGACGACACGTGGTGGTTCGGGTTCGGGTGCGACAAGCCCGGCGATCTCGTCCCCGATGGCTACAAGCCACCCCTGCATCGCGAGGAGGGCGAGGTCTATCGTTCGATCGACTACGTCTACGAGGAAACCCGATCGCTCGCACGCTCCCTCAAGGCGATCGAGCATGCCTCTGCCTTTTCCGGTGGGGTTACGCTCAGGCTGGGCGCCCCCGACACCGAACCGGACAAGACGTGAAGGAGGCGATCATGGACGACATTCCTTACGCCGCGAAGCGCAACCCGAACCTGCCATGGGGCTACTGGCTTGTGGCCAGCGAAGATGGTGAGTGGCTCTATGACGAAGACGGCAATGCCTGGGATAGCGTGCGCGACTACCTTTGGACCGACCGACTTCGCATGGGCCATCACCCTGCCAATGCAGTCGAGGCTGAATTGGAATTCCTGCTGGCGGTCCTCGTCGCCATCGACCGCCGGGTGGTGAAGACCGAGGAGAGCGTGCGCGATCTCTTCGATGGTCTCTGGCACCTGCAGGCATTCTACGCTCATTGGCTCGAAGGCGTTGGGCTAACATCCACCAATCGCGTCGAAGATCTGACCCAGGAGGGACGGGCCGTGCTCGTCATGCTTGCATCGACCCGCAGCGCGGGATCGGCACCCTTGCCGATCGGCCTTCCTGCCCTGACGCCGCGGATGGGTCTCGACCGAGGTGAGACTAGGGATGAGCGCGAGCGCGTGCTGGCTTCGCAGGAAGCGTTCGCTCGCGATCTGCCCTACCGCTTTGTCCGTGAAGCAATCGCGGATCGGCCCGGTATCAAGTTAATGGGCGCCCAGCTCGGCAACAACATTCCGCTCACACGGGTATTGTGGTCGATGTCGTTCCCCGACGATCACGCGCGCGACCGGATGTTCGCCTGGCTCGCGCATCGCCTCGATCGCTGGGAGGATTGGGGTGAACTTGCAGCGCGCAAGGGTGCACAGTCCTTGAGCGATCACCTGTTGCAGCTGGCCTTTGCGGATCGACCGGCATTCACCGATCCCTAAGAGGGTCGATTCATCTCAGTACCTTACCACCCATCTTTGCGGGCGGCATTCAATCGGAATGCCGCCCGCTTCCTATTTAGGAAACCTTATCATGCGCAATCGGATCATTAAGACCATCCCAGAGCGCATGGTCGTCCTTTCCATCCTACCGCCTCCGCACACATTCGAGCCATTGCGCCCGTTCGGGTTCGGTGCGTTCGTCTGCGCCCGACATGGCCATGCCGAAGCAAAGTTTGCGCTGTCTGCCCAAGGCTATGGCGCGGGCTACGATCCGCAACGCATACGCGGCGACATCCGCGCTCTGTTTACACCCGAGACTCAAGCCCTGATCTGCATGCCCGACCAGCCCCACGCCCGGGGGCGCCGGATCGCCAAAGCGCAGTTCCCATCGTCGTTCTTCGATCTCGTACCGTGCGTCGGGCTTTTGTCGAATGTGTTTGCAGTTGTGCCGCGGGATATCCTTGCGCATTCGGCGGCCATTGGGAGACTGACCCTTTCAAGCTCCGCCCCATCGCCCCTGCAAAGGGTCGGTCAGCTTAGCAGCGAAGCGCAGGCCGCGTGGGTCTACTGGCTGTTCAGATCCTGCGCCCCGCATCGTCGCCGCAACCTGCTTGCAAGCCATGCAGCATGGCAAGCTATCGAGCGCGCGAGAAAGTCGACTACAAGAGTTCAACGCTAACTAGGGGGTGCATCACGCGCCCTTTTTTTGCATCCACTCTCGCCTCGCCGGGAAAGGGCGTCCTCTCTCGCCTGCAATGGACGATCACCCAGCGACTTAGTCGTAATCCAGTCGCCTGCCGATGTCACTGTCGTAGCCCCCCAGCTTAGCATGGTATTCTAGAACGGGATGGGTGAACCGCACGATCGTGCAATCGTCGAATTTTTTCTTGCCTTTACCAGGCAGGATCTCGATATGCCCACCCCGCACGAATAGACCATTCTCGATGCGCGACAGCTGCGCTGCTGACATTCCAGTGCGTTCGGCGAGTTGCCGCAAAGTCAATTCTGCTGATTTGCGTCCGGCACGAAGCGCCTCACCGAGCTGGCAGCACGTCTCTGGCGTCTCCCGAATTGGTTTCTTCGAACTTGTGCCTTTGATAGCGATGTGGCTCCATTCGATGCGGAGCAATCCCATGATCTCCATGAGCGTTCTATAGGACGGCCATCGCGTTCCATTTTCGATACGCGACAGGGTCTCGCGCGAAACGCCGACCAGTTGAGCGAATTCTCTCCTTGGCGTCTCGCCATATTCGAATGACGCCTCACGAGCATCGCGAAGCAACTCGCCGACATTGTTTTTGAGAGCCACAAAACCCTCCGGCAAACGATAGCGATACGTTTTTTTCAAAAAATCACCTCCGCATCTGTGACGTTGTTGCATAAACAAGAAATGCCCACGCCACAAGCTGGGAGATGGAACAGCTATCTCTTTTCCCGCTTGATGCGGACGCCGCTAAACACGTCAGTCGAACCTCTGGACTTGCTGAGAAACCTCCGTGCTCGAATTCCGATACTGCGCTTGGGACCGCGCTCTCGAGCCGCGAGACGGCACGGCATCTCGACCAGTTCTATACGCGCGACGAGGTCGCAAAAGAGCTTTTCGACTGGTTTTATGGCCAATTTGCAGAACACGATCCAGGCCGCTCGAACCCGCCCGTATTCATGGAGCCCAGTGCGGGTGAAGGCGCATTTCTTCGCCTTCTGCCTCCCGGAAGCTTGGCCTTCGACATCGATCCCCAAGGTCCCGGAATAGTCGAGGCCGATTTTCTTCGAATGCAGTTGCCGAGATCCGGCAATTTGATCGCCATCGGCAATCCGCCGTTCGGCAAGAATGCGAGCTTGGCGGTCAGGTTCTTCAATCATGCGGCAACAGCGGCAAGTGTGATCGCCTTCATCGTGCCGCTGACCTTTCAGAAGGTATCGGTACAAAACCGCCTCGACCCCCGGTTCCATATGCTTGCCGAAACGCCTGTCCCAAAAGACAGCTTCATGTTCGAGGGTAAGCGCAAGGATGTACCTGCAACCTTCCAGATCTGGGTGCGAAAACTCGTGCGGCGGCAAAAGATCGTTCTTCCCAAAACGCACGCGGATTTTCAGTTTCTTGATCCGCCCGATGCTCACAAGGCCGATTTTGCCATGCAGCGGGTGGGTACTGCCGCTGGCAGGGTGCATCATGATCTGAAGGCAAAACCCAGCGCGCATTATTTCCTCAAGGCCGCGCCAGGGATCGACGACCTCGAAGCGGTGATGAAAGCGCTCGATTTCCAGACCCTAGCAAAGCGCACCTCTGGAAATCCCAGCCTTGCAAAAACCGAAGTGGTGCATCTCTACACACAGAAGAGAGAGGCCATCTAGATGGCGATCTGGCAATCCCGGGAAGGCTTGGAGGCTCTCTCACCGTTCATGAGCGCCGTCCACCGGAACATAGCGAAGCATCTCGACGAGCGGGGAGATGGGGCGGCCAAGATCGTCTCCATCGAAACCCAAAATGAACGGGGAATGGAGTGTCCCGACTGTCTGTTCACGTTCGCCCTTCCCGAAGGGCTCGTCGCAGAGATCGCGTACTGCGCTGCGGACGCCCAGCATATCTTCTATGATCTGGAGGTCACCGACGTCGAATGGGCTTCTGCTTTGGTGGACGATGTTCTTACCTCGCTTCGATATGAAGGCTACCGGAGCATCGCCGATGCGGTTCACGGGCAGCTGAAAAGGGTTCGCAAGACGTTCGCCGCCTGGCTCAGCACATACGGTATCGCCGCAGACGTGCTCGACACGAAACTGCGATGGACGGAGTGGCAACGTTACACCGGAGAATTTCCGCACATCATCAGCGTTTCGGGTCTGGGCGAAGACCTGCAACCTGACACCTTCGACCTCGAGCTTCGATCTTGCAGCGACCCGGCGCCCCAGCTCGCGGAGCTTTTTAAAGACCTATCGCGACGCCATGCAGCGAAAGGCGAGCTGAACCTGCATGGCGCGGATGGCTCGATCGACATGCTGGCGCTTCGTGCTCTCAAGGCAGAAGGCTCGGTCCAGCCCGAGCTTCGCAACTGGAAGTGCTTGTCGCCTTGGTCGGGGCCATTTAGCGTCGATCTTGGTCATATCTCGTTCGCCAAGATCGTCCACTCCGAGCATAGAATACGGCTCGCGAAAAACACGGTCACCGTTTACGGCATGGAACTGCCGGAAACGGTCCTACTGAAATGCGTGGGAAGACCCGTCACCGACCTCCTTATACATAGCTATCTGTCACCGGAGATGATCATCGTGGACGCAAGAAACGCGAACTTATCGTCGGAGAAGCATTTCACCATCGAGTTCACCCAGCCAGTGTACTACTTTTGCAGCGTCTCCGGACGATATGGGCGCTAGATCGTACTCGGAGAACTCATGGGCCGGTGTGAGTATCGACCGCTTCTGGGCCGTAAGGTGACTGTCGGCTTATGCTTGGGCGACGGGGAAAGCTGCCCTTCGCCAGCGGCTCCATAGCGCATCGGCAATACCTCGCACTAATCCTCCAGACGCCCTGAAGCGGCCTCCTTCCGAGGGAAAGTCTTGTGCAACCGGTCGATGCGATACTGGGGCCAGACCCCGCTCGCTGCGCTCAGCCAGGGCAATTCTTCGGCGAATATATCGCGAGCGCTTTGTCCATCAACTGGCAGGTCGTTCGGGCCTGTCCAATTCACCAGCAAGCATACGCCATCGTCGTTAAGGCTCCGCCAGGCGAGCCGCGCGATTTGCGAAATCTCTTCACGCGACAGGAAGTAGAGGATTTCGGAGAACACGATCAGGTCGAAGGTACCCTCCGGCCATTCCCGGGGGACTTCGGCTCGGGCGAGCGAAACGTTTTTGAGATGGGCGACGCGCGCAGCCGCAAGCCGCAAAGCCGCGGGCGAGACATCGATGCCCAGAACCGCATCGCACACGCCCGCCAGTTCGGCTGTCAAGACGCCATTGGCGCATCCGACCTCGAGCGCGCGCTCGAACCGGTCAGGAAACAGCATCGCGAGCGTCGCGCGGCGTTTGGCAGCTTCATAGGCCGTACTTTCGAAGCCCCATGGATCGGGGTCGCTCGCGAAGAGCGCATCGAAAGTTTGCCGCCGGTCCGACAGGTCATCGCTCATGGAAGAACACCTCGGGATGGGTGGCAAAGTGCTCGAACAAGGCGGGCGGCATCGTAAACCCTCCCGGATCGTCGTTGATCAGAGGGGTCATCTGGGAGGCATAGGCATCCATCGCGTCGCGCTTTGGGCGGTGGAACCGGCTGTCGAAGAAGAGCCCCAAGCCCTCGGGTACCGGACGCTCGCCGAAACGGCCCCAGACGGCAAAGCTCCACAAAGCGGCCTCCGACCGGTCGGCGAGCATGCGCGAGAGAACGGCGGCGGTACGGTGGTCGCAATGCGGATCGTGAACCCATGTCGACCAGATCGTGTCCGCATTTGCGACGCAGCGGTGCTCCAGCAGGCGATTGATAACCTGTGCGGCGCTCCTGTCGGTCGTCCGTCCGTCGGGCAGCCGGGCGCGCACCACCGGGACGAGATGGTCGGGAGCGAGGGCCATCAGTGCGCTGTCGAACTCCGCCGCGCGCGTGGCGATGCGCCGCGCGGTGCCGAATTTGCGCGAATTCGGGTGCGAGCCCTCGCCATCGGTCAGCAGCAGGATGGCGACCTGCCGCCCTTCGGCCAGTGCTGCCGCCAGCGCCATGCCGCAGCCCAGCGTCTCATCGTCCGGATGCGGAGAGACGATCAGCAGGCGGCCGGGCGGTGCCAGCGCCTCGAGCGAAACGTGCTGGGCGGACCGGGCGGCGCGCAGTACCGAACCTTCGGGAAGTGTGGGAACACTCACAGCTGTTCGGGCCGCGCAGCCATCGCGGTCAGGGCCTCTGCGGCCCTGCCGCGCTTTGCATCGGGCATGGCCTGGCACAGGAACAGGCTAAGGTCGCGGGTCATGCGGTGGACGAGCGAACCTGCGTCGTGCGCCGCCATCCCGAGCGCGCGCTCGACGTTCTCCATGACCAGTCGACACGCATCCTCGGTCGCCTCGCGCGCAAGCAGCGAGAGCGCGGCTTTACCCGCCTCGGCTCCGCTCGCCTCGACTTCATCGGCGGCGCGCAGCAGCCATAGCCGGGCGCTTTCGATCGCGATTGCACTGGCGACGATACGGCGTTGCTGGTTCGGATCATCGACGTGCTTGCGCTCGGTCAGCTGCGCCAGCATCGCATGGTACAGCGCTTCCGCCGCGCCGAGATGCGCCCCGCAATACCGCCAGATGCCTCCTTCGAAGTGAGGTTCGCGCTGGTAATCGCCAGGCGCACCGATCGGAGCATCGCTGCCGACCTCGAGCCAGGCAAAATCGTATCGGCCCGATTGGGTGGCGCGCATCCCTCCCATCGACCAGGCCGAGTAATCGCAGCGCTCCGGCTCGTCGGTCGGCACGAGCAGCAGCTGCTGGCCCTCGGGGGTCGCCGCGCTGACCACGGCCCGGCCGACCAGCCCAAGGCCGGATGCAAAGCGCTTGGTTCCGGTCAGCGCCAGCGCCCCTCCGCGCCTCTCGAACCCTAGCGGGGCGGCGGGCTCGTCGGCGCCCCAGACGCCGAAAAGGACGCCTGCCTCGACCGCACCCGCCATATCTCGCACGGAATTCTCGCCGCCATACAGGGCGACCAGCTTGACCGCGTTCATATGGCCCTCGAAGAGTCGTGCTACAGAAAGATTGGATCTGCCAAGGGCTCGCAGGGCATCGAATGCATCGCGCGTCCCGGCAGGTTCGCATCCCCAACCTTCGCCACCCCACCGCCGTGGCAGGCAGGCGCGCAACCAGCCTCGTTCGCTCAGCAGCGCGACTTCCCGGGCAAGCGAACCGCCTTCGCAATCCGACAGCGGGGCCAGTTCGCGAAGGATCGCCTCGATCCTTTCCGTCTCGGCGGGTTCAGGCATCGGCCAGGCCGTAGGTAGTGGCCAGTTTGCGCGCGATCTTCAATTCGCGCTGCACGGCGCTGAACGTCATCGTGCCGCCCGACTTCGGGATAGCATGGAAGCCACGGCTCGCCCCGCCAATTATCTCGATCCACAAGGTCGCTTCGTCGTGCAGCAGCCAGACCGGCTTCAGCCGGGAATCGCATTCCGGATCCGCGGAGGTGGCCCTGTCCGCCAGGGCATCGCCGCATCCTCCAGACGCACGTCCGTTCAGCCGGGCCGAGGTGCGCGTCCCGTAGTTCTCCATCGCCTTGACCGCGAACCCCGCTCCGATCATCGCATCGCACAAGGCCCGATCTTCTCCGACGACAGGGGTCGGCAAGCCGCCGAGTGCGAGATAGCTCGATCCCTTCATCGCAAGGCTTGCGCCGGAGGGGCGGTATCCCAGCGTGCCGGCGCGCCCATAGGTCCAGTACCGCCACAAGCGTTCGCACAGGTCGAGATAGTCACGCTCGGCATCGCCGACCTCGCGAACTTGCGCAGGCAGGGCCGCAAGCTCTTGTTCGTCGAGCAAGACATCCTCACAGACGAGGTCGTAGCCTTCGGCGAGAAAGCGAAGCCCCGTGTCGATCCAGGTTTTGCCCACAATCGTGTCGGCATCCGTAGTGAAGAGAGCGCCGCGGGACACCGCGCGCGCCGCAATGTCGAGGGCGAGCCGGCGGGCATGCGGAGCGTTGCGGATCGTCGGATCGAAGGACACTTCCAGCGCCAGAAAGGACTGCCTCTCGCGCACCGCCCATCGCTCGATGACGTCGGCCGAAACATCGCTCGTGTCGTTGATGACGAACACCGCGCACCCTGCGAAGGGCACGGCCCGCATGGCAGCGGAGAGGGCATCGAGGGTGGCCGGCAGGCGGCGTTCTTCGTCGCGGACCGGGACAGCTACTGCGAAATCGCAGTCGCGCTCGAGTACACCCCGGCAGCGGGACACCTCGGCCTTGCCGACGAACGGAGGGCTGGCCAGAAGCGCAGCCAGTTCGACTGGCACCGCGATGGACGCGTCTTTAGCCGGATGCACCGGTCCCGTGTCGGCGATTGAATGAGGAAAAGGCCGGATGCGATAGCACCCGGCCGCAGGCGTTCGCGTCATTTCGCGTCCAGATTGACGCTGCGTTCGGCGAGATCGCTCAGGTTCTCGTCGGTGTCGTAGATATCCTCGGTGATCGCATCGAGCTTGGCGACATGATCGCTCTTGCCGAGCGCTTCGGCGAAGGCCTTGGAGGTGCCGAAGCCGCAGATGCCGTAATGGCACATCCGCTGATACTGCGCGACGATCACAACGTCGCGCACATCATCATCGGAGATATCGGCATCGAGGGCATGCTTGCGAGCCTCTTTCACGAGGCCTTCCATTCCCTTGCAGTGCTCCTTCTCGTCGATCCCGCAATCGTCGAGCAGTTGCTTGATCGTCTCGGTGTGCCTGGCGATGCCTTCGGCACCCTTCTCCAGCTTGCTCTTGAGCTTGGCGTCGCCCGCCTTGCTCGCAAGTTCGCGAACGACCTTTTCCATCTGGTCGTTGGCGGACCACAGGTCGGCCAGTTCTTCGGTGTAGCAATCGGTGAGGCTGTCGGGGGCGGACATTGGATGCTCCTTCGCGGTTTGCTCGCGCCCGCGAGAACTATCGCGAGCGGGTATCCTACATGGCGAAGCAGGTATTCGTTCCCGAACAGACAAATACAAGTGCGCGGCAATATCAAATGTTAGTTTGCAATGCGAAGACGGGCTGCGGAAAACGCACCCAAGTGAAAATGGTCATTGATATTAAGATTTGTTAATCGCGCGCTTTTATTGGTCCGCAAGGCGAAATATTTTTCGTCGATGGTGCAACTCTTGGCCAAGGGCCCCGTTGGGGAGGGATAGATATCCCAACTTCGGAGCACTCAATGGCCAAGGAACTCGACCTTTCGGACGGTGGCGCAAACCACCAGAAGCCCAAGGGCGACGACGATGTGATGACCACTGCGCAGGGTCATCCGATCGCCGACGATCAGAACTGGCTGACCGCCGGAGCGCGCGGGCCGCAGCTGCTCGAAGACCATATCGCGCGCGAAAAAATCTTTCATTTCGACCACGAACGCATTCCCGAGCGCGTGGTTCACGCACGCGGATATGGCGTGCATGGTCACTTCGAGCTGAAGAAGGCGATCCCGCAATATTCGCGCGCGAGGATCTTCAATGAAGAGGGCGTCAAGGTGCCCACCTTCACCCGCTTCTCGACCGTGGCGGGCAACAAGGGTTCACCCGATCTGGCGCGCGACGTGCGCGGTTTCGCGACCAAGTTCTATACCCAGGAAGGCAACTGGGACCTGGTTGGCAACAATATCCCGGTGTTCTTCATCCAGGATGCTATCAAGTTTCCCGACCTGATCCACGCCGCCAAGCCCGCGCCCGATCGCGGCTTCCCGCAGGCGCAGACCGCGCATGACAATTTCTGGGACTTCATCAGCCTCAGCCCGGAAGCGATGAACATGGTCATGTGGATCATGTCCGACCGCACGATCCCGCGCTCCTTCCGCTTCATGGAAGGCTTCGGAGTGCACACCTTCCGGCTGGTCAACGAAAAGGGTGAGAGCCACTTCGTCAAGTTCCACTGGAAGCCGAAGCTGGGCCTGCAATCGGTGGTCTGGAACGAGGCGCTGAAGGTCAACGGGATGGACCCCGACTTCCACCGCCGCGACATGTGGGACGCGATCGACGCCGGCGACTTCCCGCAGTGGGATCTGGGCATCCAGGTCTTCGACGAGGATTTCGCGGAGGAGTTCGAATTCGACATCCTCGACGCGACCAAGATCATTCCCGAGGAACAGGTCCCGGTCGAGATCATCGGCACGCTGACGCTCGACGCCAATGTCGACAATTTCTTCGCCGAGACCGAGCAGGTCGCCTTCTGCACGCAGAACATCGTGCCCGGCATCGACCACTCGGACGATCCACTGCTGCAGGGCCGCAATTTCAGCTATCTCGACACGCAGCTCAAGCGGCTGGGCGGACCCAACTTCACCCATCTGCCGATCAATGCGCCCAAGTGCCCCGTGCGCCACTTCCAGCAGGACGGGCACATGGCGATGACCAATCCCAAGGGCCGCGTGAATTACGAGCCCAACAGCTGGGGCGACGGCGACGGGAAGGAAGAGGATCGCGGTCCGCGCGCGTGCCCGATGAACGGCTTCAGCTCCTACGAAGCCCCCGTCACTGGCCCCAAGGTGCGGGTGCGCAGCGAAACATTCGCCGATCACTACAGCCAGGCGCGCCAGTTCTACGTCAGCCAGACTCCGGTCGAGCAGACGCACATGGCCAACGCACTGACCTTCGAGCTTTCAAAGGTGGGACGCATGAGCATCCGCAAGCGGATGGTCGGCCATTTGCGGCACATCGACGACGGTCTCGCGCAGGAAGTCGCGGACGGTCTGGGGCTTACCGAACTGCCCGCCAAGGTGCCCGCCGCGCGCGAGCCGATCGCCGACCTGCCCGAGAGCCCGGCGCTCTCGATCCTCAAGAACGGGCCCGACAGCTTCAAGGGCCGCAAGCTCGGCATCTACATCGCCGAAGGCGGCGATGCGGGCGTGGTCAAGGCGCTGAAGGAAGCAGCAGAAGCTGCGGGCGGGATGGTCGAGATCATCGCACCGCACGTGGCCGGAGCCAAGCTTTCCGACGGGAAGATGATGGAAGCCGACGAGAAGATCGATGGCGGCCCGTCGGTGGCCTACGACGCGGTGGCGGTGGTGATGAGCGAGGCTTCCGCCAAGCGGTACAACACCGACAAGCCTAGCATCGACTTCGTAAACGACGCCTTCGCCCACGCCAAGTTCGTCGCCTACGTCCCCGCGGTGCAGCCCCTCTTCGAAACGGCAGGTGTGTGGAACTGGATGGACGACGGCTTCGTCGACGTTTCCACGGGCAAGGATGCCGCGAACGACTTCATCGAGAAGTGCGGCAAACTGCGCTTCTGGGACCGCGAAAGCGTGAAGCAGGACTGATTGGGAAGGATACCGACATGAAACAAACCCGACAAATCGGCGCAGGAAGTGTCGCGGCCGCAGGGGTCGCGCTGGGGGCTGCCGCTTTCGGCGCTTTCCGCTCCCGCCGCCATCAGGGCGGCAAGGACGATGCGCCGCAATTCGCACGACGCAACGACCAGGGCGATCACGCGCTGGTCGGCCGCTCGGTCACGATTCGCAAGCCCGCCGGCGAACTCTACGCCTACTGGCGCGATTTCGCGAACCTCCCCGAGTTCATGGAGAACGTCGAGTCGATCGCCAAGCAGGGCGGCACCAAAGGCCGCGCGGTGTGGACGATCAAGGCACCCGGCGGGACCGGTGTCGACCTGAAGACCGAGATCGCCGAGGAGGTCGAGAACGAGCGCATCGCCTGGCGATCGGTCGAAGGATCGGACATCGAGACGAAGGGCGAGGTTACTTTCACGCAGGCACCCGGCGATCGCGGCACGCGCGTGTCGCTCCACATCGAGTACGACGCCCCGGGCGGTGCGGCGGGCCGCGCGCTCGCAAAGGCCTTCCTGCGCGAACCCGAAGTGCAGGCGCGGCACGATCTCAAGCGCTTCAAGATGCTGATGGAAACCGGCGAAATCGCAACTTCCGCGCATCGCAAGAGCGAGACGCGCGCGGCCAAGCAACAGGAGAACGCATAATGCGCGCACTAACATGGCGAGGCACGCACGATGTGCGGGTGGACAATGTGCCCGATCCCGAAATCATCAACCCGCGCGACGCGATCCTCAAGATCACTTCGACCGCGATCTGCGGGTCCGACCTGCACCTTTACGACGGCGTAATCCCCGGCGTGCTGCCCGGCGACGTCCTAGGCCATGAGTTCATGGGCGAAGTGGTGGAGACCGGCAAGGACAGCACGCTCAAGAAGGGCCAGCGCGTCGTCGTGCCCTTCACGATCAGCTGCGGCAACTGCTTCCATTGCCAGATCACGCAATATTCGGCGTGCGAGAATTCGAACCCGGCGGAAAAGCAGGACATGTCGGCCACGCTCTACGGCCATCCGATGTCCGCGCTGTTCGGCTACTCGCACCTTACCGGCGGCTATTCGGGCGGGCAGGCGGAATATGTCCGCGTGCCGTTCTCCGATGTTGGTCCGATCGTCATTCCCGATCATCTTGAGGACGACAAGGTCCTGTTCCTGTCCGACATCCTGCCGACCGGCTGGATGGGCGCGGAAAATGCCGAGATCCAGCCCGACGATACCGTCGCGGTCTGGGGCTGCGGCCCGGTGGGGCTGTTCGCCGTACAGTCCGCGCTCGTGATGGGCGCAAGCAAGGTGATCGCGATCGATCACCATCCGCACCGGCTGGAACTGGCAAAGCAACTCGGCGCGGAGGTCATCAATTTCGAGACCACCGAGGTGCGCGAGGCGCTGATGGAAATGTCCGGCGGGATCGGCGTGGATGCGGTAATCGATGCGGTGGGCATGGAATCGCACGGTTTCGCAATCGACAACATGCTCGACATGGTGAAGCAGACCATCGGCATGGGGGCCGACCGCGCGGCGGCGCTCAAGCAGGCGATCCTCGCGGTGCGTCCCGGCGGACGCGTGTCGATCCCCGGCGTCTATGGCGGGATGACCGACAAGTTTCCGCTCGGCGCGCTGATGGAGAAGGGCCTCAAGGTCAATTCGGGCCAGACGCATGTGCAGCGCTATACGAAGCCGCTGCTCGACAAGATCGAGGACGGCACGCTCGATACCACCTTCCTGATTTCGCACCGGTTGCCCCTCGAAGACGCTGCGCGCGGATACAAGAACTTCCGCGAGCAGCAGGACAGCTGGACCAAGGTGGTCCTCAAACCCGGCATGGAAATGGAGGCCGCGGCATGAGCACAAACCCGATCGACAAGCTTTCCGGTTTCTGCGTCGTCACCGGCGCGTCCAGCGGGATCGGCCTCGAACTCGCCAAGCTCGCCGCGAAGGACGGATGCGACCTGCTGGTCGTGGCCGACCGCGATCTTGCCTCCGCCGAAGCCACGCTGCGCGATTGCGGCGCGGCTTCGGTGGAGCGGATCGAAGTCGATCTCGGCACGGCGACGGGCACCGAGGACCTGATGAACAAGATCGGCGAACGCGAGGTCGACGTGCTGGTCGCCAATGCGGGGCACGGCCTCGGCGATGCATTCTTCGTCCAGCAGTGGACCGACATTGCGCATGTCATCGATACCAATATCAAGGGTACGGTGTCGCTGATTCACAAGATCGGCGCGCGGATGGTGCTGCGCGAACGGGGGCGCATCCTCGTCACCGGCTCGATCGCGGGCGACATGCCCGGCGCCTATCAGCTGGTCTACAATTCGACCAAGGCCTTCGTGAACGATTTCTGCGTCGGGCTGGCGAACGAGATCAAGCACACCAATGTCGTGATTTCCTGCCTCATGCCCGGTGTGACCGACACGCAGTTCTTCAAGCGCGCCAGCATGGAAGACACGCAGGCCGGGCAAATGGACAACAAGTCCGATCCGGCAAAGGTCGCGCACGATGGCTATAGCGCGCTTCTCAAGGGCGAGACGCAGGAGGTCAGCGGCATCATGAACAAGGTGCAGGACCTGTTCGCCGACATCCTTCCCGACGAACTGGTCGCGCAGATGCACCGCCGCCTCGCGCAACCCGACCGCTAGCCAAGGCTGAAACTCCTCTGAGAGAATTAGCCGGGATTAGCCGGAAATTGCTGAAGGGTACCTCTCAGCACCCTGCCTCCAACCATAGTGTTGTTCACCTGATGCTCTCCCACAGGTGCCATTGTGTCGGAATGTCTGGGACGCATCTTCCTGACAGCCGCCGTGGAGAGTGCGCCCCCTTCTCCAACGGAAGATGCCAGAACCCGCGGGACCTGGCGAAATGCTTATTCAAGCGCTCGCTCACGACGAGGAAGCAACGCTGCTTCCGTGATTGGCCGCCCCTGAACTAGAACGCTTCGCTCACCGGTAAGGCTGCCGGGATCGACACCATGCGGTCAATGGGCCGCCAAGTCGACAAAGTCCGCTTACGGGAAATGCCGAAGCATTATCTAACGATTAAAATTTGGGGCGCATTGCAGACTGGCCGCTTTTGTTGAAAGCGGCGAGACAGCTAGTGGGCCGTTTGCCTACTGTCCGGTGCTGGCGCAGCGATGACCGAAGAGGACATTGCGCTATGGGGCAAATTCTACACGGGAGCGCCCACTCGCTACTAACTGCCCGATGCAGCTTCACCAATTGCTTCGGCGGACCTGGTCCCACCTTCCAGTCTCGATGATCTCTACATTCCCAGTCGGCGACGAACTTCCGGCACCTGGCTGCGCGCGACTGGCGTGGGGCGTTTGCTCCCTTTGAGGATGAGCTCGGGGTCTTGCCCGCGGGAACGGCGCTGAAACCGCTCGACCTTGCGCAGATTGGCAATCGCGGAGCGATGGGTCCGCAGGAACATCTGTTCGGGCAGAACCGAATGCCACCAGCGTAACGGTCGATCGTCTGGCACGGTCTCCCCGCTCGACAGGTGGATTGTCGTCCCGCTGCCGTCGGCCTCGACCGCGCAGATATCCTCGGGATCCACGCCTCGCGCCGAATGTCCGCTGCGCAGGTAAAGCCGCGCGGAGGCACTGGTGGTCGGGTCAATCCGTTCGCGCGTAAGCGGTGCCCCTTCGGTCCGGCTGACGCCGATCAGGGCAGCAATCTGGGTGAGTGCGTGCACTTCGCTTTCGGTCCAGTCGCGCTGCTGACGGGTGCAATCAAGACCGATGCAGGCGATCAGCCCTTCTTCTGCCATAACCGGCACCGTCAGCGTGCTGCGAATACCCTGCAAGCGGAACTCGCGCTGCATCGAGCGCATCCCGCGCCCGATCAATTCGACATCGTTGATAGCCAAGGTCTGCCCGTCCCTGAGCGGCAGCAGCATGTCGCCGATCATGGTGACGGGGACGTCCTGCAGATCCTCGACATGCGAAGTGATCCCGTCCGCACACCATTCGTTAGTGTTGCGCATGGTCGTGAGATCGTGGTTGAAACGGAGCACCCAGGCCCTGTCGGCGCGCGCCGAGCGCCCGATGAATTCAAGCATCGCGGCAAGACCCGGCTCGAATGGCTGCGACAGGAGCAGGCGGGCCGCCACCACGGCCCAGCAATCGGGCCCGAGCATGTCGGGAAGGGCATCGAATTTCCACACCGCGACTCCACCGCCGAGCCGCGGATGCGTTCCGCTGTGCATTTCTACTTTCGGATAGCGATGTTCGAAACCCATGGATGTCGCCTGCGAACTCAGGTTGGAAGGATA
Source organism: Citromicrobium bathyomarinum (assembly GCF_021021475.1). Lineage (GTDB taxonomy): Bacteria > Pseudomonadota > Alphaproteobacteria > Sphingomonadales > Sphingomonadaceae > Alteriqipengyuania > Alteriqipengyuania bathyomarina. The sequence continues at coordinate 357,118 of NZ_JAINWL010000002.1, forward strand.
GATTGCGCCTTAATCCCGTAAGCTGTGGAGCGCCGATGGGAAGCACCTTCGCGCCGCCAATGCCCCGACCACGCCGTTTCCGGCGTTAAAATTCGCCTAATTCTGCAGTTCAGCAACCGCTGTTGCAACTCGGCAGCCGTTAGTTGCGGGACGCGCAGCGGCTTTGCAGTCGTTCGCCGAACAGGGGTCACAATGGCTCCGGGGGCGGAATTCTGGGGGCTTGGAGCCAGGTCTCCGAATGCCACCCAGCCAAGATTGGGTAAGACGTTCGGGGCGCGCCGTGATTGCTTCAAACCTGCGTGCTGGTGCGCGCCTATTGTCGTTGGCTGCCGCGAGTGCGCTGGCCGGATGCGCGAACGCGCCGGGGCCGGTTCTCATCGAGGGTTTCGCGCGCGCGCACGGAGAGGTCATGGAACTGACCCACGACGCCGTAGAGGGCTGCGTTTTCTGGCCAACTGCCGACGAATTCGGGCTTGAGGAAGTCGCCGACGGAGAGACCGAAGGCGGCCGGCATTACAGTGCCTCCAACATCGTCACCTCGGCGCATGGCGGCACGCACCGCGATGCCCGGGAGCACTTTGCCGACGGCGGCCTGCTGCGCATCGTCGCCCCTCTCCCGCGCTCCTGACCGCGCGACTGTTCACCTGCTTTTTACCATCCGGAGGAATCCCCGTGTCAAACACTATCCAGAAATTCTCCCGCAACCTTCTTGCCGGGACCAGCGTGACGATCCTGGCGATCATCGCCGCCCCTGCCGCGGCCGATTCTACACCTGAGTGCAACACTGGCTCAGGATTGAGGTCGACCGAATGCGGTGTGGACAGCCAGGCAAGTGGCGTTGCGAGCACCGCCGTAGGTGAAGGCAGCGAGGCAAGTGGGAATTACAGCACCGCCGTAGGCGAAGGCAGCGTGGCAAGCGGAAGGTTGAGCACCGCCTTGGGCGAAGACGCCGACGCAACCGGTGATTACAGCGCCGCCCTAGGCGAATGGAGCGAGGCAAGCGGGGATTACAGCACCGCCACAGGCCAGCTCAGCTGGGCAACCGGCGACTACAGCACAGCGACGGGCCAAAGCAGCAGAGCGCTAGGCGATTACAGTACCGCCACAGGTCAACACAGCTATGCAGACGCCACTTATGGTGTAGCGCTCGGTCATGAAGCCTACGTCGCCATCGGCGCTACCGGCTCTGTCGCTCTCGGCACTTTTTCTGAGGTTCAAGAAAACGTCACCGGCGCCGTGGCGCTCGGCTTCCGTTCGCTGGCGACCGAGAAGGACACGATCTCGCTGGGCGCGAGAGCGGGCACGGTAGACACCGATGGCGACGGCGATATCGATGCCGACGATGCCGCGATCACCCGCCGGATCGTCAATCTGGCAGACGGCGTAAACGCCAGCGACGCCGTGACCGTGGGCCAGCTTGACGCAAGCCTGCAATACCTGGCCTTCAACACGACCGGTGCGGCGGCAGTGGCAAGCGGGTCCAGCTCCCAGGCAATCGGCGGGGGCAGCGTGGCAAGCGGAAAGTACAGCACCGCCCTGGGCGAAGGGAGCGAGGCACGTGGGGCATCCAGCACCGCCACAGGCCAGCAAAGCTGGGCCCTCGGCGATTACAGCACCGCGACAGGTCAACTCAGCAGGGCCATCGGTGCTTACAGCACCGCCACAGGTCAATACAGCTATGCAGACGCCGCTTATAGTGTGGCACTCGGTAGTGAAGCCTTCGTCAACGACGGCGCTGCTGGCTCCGCCGCTCTGGGCACTTTTTCTGAGGTGCAACAAAACGTCACCGGCGCAGTGGCGCTCGGCTTCCGTTCAATCGCGACGCGGTCCGACACCATTTCGGTCGGCAGCGCGGATTTGCAGCGGCAGATCGTCAATGTTGCGGCGGGGACCGAGACTACCGATGCGGTCAATCTCGGCCAGCTGAATACTGTGGCCGCCGCCGCCGCGAAGGCCCAGGGAACAGCCGAAGCGGCGCAGGATACGGCGGACCAAGCTCTGGCCAGTGCCACCACGGCTCAGAGCGCCGCGGAAGCCGCTCAGGACACTGCCGACCAAGCGCTGGCCAGTGCCGGGACCGCGCAAACTACCGCCGAGGCCGCGCAGGACACTGCGGACACGGCCATCGCCAACGCCGCGAACGCGCAGGACAGTGCCGATCGGGCACTCGCCGAAAACGACGCGCAGGACACGCAGATCGCGAACAACGCCACCGCCGCTGAAAATGCGCAGGGGGCTGCCGACGCGGCGCAAGGCACGGCCAACGCGGCCCTCGCCAATGCACAGACCGCGCAGGACAGTGCCGATCAGGCGCTGGCCGAAAACGACGCGCAAAACACGCAGATTGCCGCGAACGCCGATGCCGCCGCTGCTGCGCAGAACACCGCCGATCTCGCGCGCAGCGAAGCGAATGCTGCGCAGGCCCGCGCCGACGAGGCGTTTCAGAGCGCTGCCGATGCGCAGAGCACGGCGGATGCCGCGCGGGAGGAAGCGCGCGCCGCTCAGATTGCAGCCAACAACGCCACGGTCGGCGTGGCCGAGGCGCAGGAAACCGCCGATGTGGCATTCGAGAACGCAGTGAAGGCCCAGTCCCAGGCCGACCTTGCGCGGAATGAAGCGAAAGCCGCCCAGCAGGATGCGGACACCGCGCTGGCTCGGGCGGACGCAAACGCAGCCGAACTTGCCTTCTTCGAAAGCAATTCGACCGGCCCCGGCGCCACTGCCACGGGCGAGGATGCGCTCGCCATGGGATCGGGGGCCAGCGCCAGCGGCCAACGCTCGGTCGCGATCGGTTATCAGGCGCAGGCGCAGGACGGCCAGGCCGTGTCGATCGGCGCGGGCAATATCGCTTCGGGTGACGGTGCGGTCGCGATCGGCGATCCCAATCGCGCGACCGGCACCGGTGCGGTGGCGCTCGGCGCGAACAACACCGCGACCGGCACCGGCGCGGTGGCGCTTGGCAATGACAGCTCGGCCATCGGCGAAAGCGCCATCGCGCTCGGCAACGGGGCCAGCGCGACCGGCAACGGCGCGGTGGCGATCGGTGCGGGCGCCGTCGCTACGCAGGACGGTCAGGTCACGATCGGATCTTCGCAGAGCACTTATACTTTCGCCGGGATTGCGTCCGCTGAAAGCAATGCCCGCCAGTCCGGCCCGGTCTCGCTTGTCACCACCGATGCGCAGGGCAATCTGGGCACGACCACCTTCGACCTCAGCCGGTTCGACGGGATGGACACGCGTCTGTCCTCGCTCGAGGGCAGTGTCTTCGATCTCTACGAAATGGCAGCGAGCGAGCGGACCGAGACCAATCGCGGGATCGCTGCCTCGGTCGCGCTGACGGCCGCACCCATGCCCTCGGCCCCCGGCCGCATCAGCTATACCGCGAATACCTCGATCTATCGCGGCCAGGCGGCCTTCGGCGCCTCGATCGCCGCGAGGGCCAACACCGAAGAGCCCTTCGCGATTACCGCCGGAGTCTCCTACGCAGGCGGCAAGAGCACCACCGCACGTGTCGGAGTGGTCGGAGAATTCTAGTCCCGGTTGGTCGATCACGGATGGAGCCCGGTCTCGCTCCGGGCTCCTCCCCTAAAGGCACAATCAGAGCTTTCTACAGCTTCTGCCAGTCTGGCTCATTGGGGTGACATCAAGCTGCTGAACCAAGGTTAGCGCACCATCGCTCCAACGGGTGTTTTTAAGTGAACAGGCCGATGGGCAGAATGACCGAATTTGGGGCGCAAAGCGGCCAAAGCCGTCAACCGGTACTCGCCCCCTTTGTGCCAGTGCAGCGCGTTGCATACGACCAAGGTATTGTTAGATGTGTGATGGCGACACGCGCGTGACAAAAGGTCGGAGTAAGAAATTCATTTTTCGCCAGCAAAGCGGGGTATTTGTCGGGGTAAGGGCCGGTAGGTGCCTCGCTTAAAGGTTCTCTAAACAGTAGTTTAATAGCTTAGATCGAATCCCTCCCGCTCCGCCACGGGCCTTTTTTTGGCCTTTCAATCACCTCCAGATCCGTGCGGAAAGCTTCGAGCGATCTGGAACAGGGCATCATCCGCATCCGGCGCGAGCCCGTCACCAATCCGACGAACCCGCTTACCAGCTTCATTGCCGATGATAACGACAATCAGGCCTGGGCGGTGTTTTTCAACGCGGCCTACGATCTTACCGACAGCCTCGAGCTTTCGGTGGCCGGGCGTTACGACAAGGACGAGCGCACGCAATACGTCGATCCCGCGCAGGGGCTGTATGACGGCGCGGGTAATGTCACGGGACCGATCGGCCAGCCGGGTGCGGTGAACAAGGCCACCTTCGACATGTTCCAGCCCAAGGTGACGCTGCGTTACCAGCCCACCGATACGGCGACGCTCTATGCCTCTTGGGGCAAGGGTTTCCGCAGCGGGCAGTTCAACCCCAATGGCGTCGGCGTTATTGCCGCCGGTGCGGGCGTGAACGGTGTGTCCGACGTCCTGCCGCAGGAAGAGACCGAGACTCTGGAAGCCGGTTTCCGGGCCCAGCTGGCGCCGCGCACGAGCGTGAGCGGCGCGGTCTACAAGACCGATCTCAGCAATGCGCCCTACTTCGTGTTCATCGGCGCGGTCAGCGCGCAGGTGCTGGTGCCGATCGACCAGATCGACATCTTCGGGGTCGAACTGGAAGGTTCGGCCGAGATCGCCGATGGACTGACCGCCTATCTCGGAGTCAGTTTCACCGATGCCGAGATCAAGGAGTACGCCGTCGACCCCACGCTGGTGGGCAATGACGCCCCCTACATCGCCAGCAACACGATCAATGCAGGCTTCCAGTATCGCACCGACATTTCGAACACGCTGGGCTTCTTCGTCCGCGGCGATTTCGAAAATCGCGGTCGCCAGTTCTGGGATCCGGAGAACAGCACCGCGCGATCCGCGATCCAGCTGGTCAATGCCCGCGTCGGGATCGAGGATCTGGATGGCCGGTGGAGCTTCACGCTCTCGGGCAGCAACATCTTCGACGAGGTCTACAACGCGGAGTTCGTGACCGGCGGCTATGCCTATGCGGCGCAGCCGGACACGTTCCGTGCCGACCTCCGGTTCAACTTCTGATGGTCCCGCGGGCGGGGCAGTGCCGGTCTAACGATCGGTGCGGCCCCGCCACGGGGCTTCCCCAGGAGGAGGCGATGGCAAGCTACCGCTTCATCAGCACGCTCGGTTCTTTCGGCATCACGCTGGCCCCCGAGGCTGCGCCCGCAACCTGCGCCTATTTCATGCGCCAGTTTGCCCAGCCGCAATTCGTCGATGCGAGCGTGTTTCGCATCGTCACCCCGACGAATTCATCGGTGGGCGAGGGAGTCCCGATCGAGGTCATCCAGCTCGGTCTGGACCACCACGAACGACCGCTGGACCGGATCGCGCATGAAGGCACCGAGACCAGCGGATTGAAGCACGACCAGTGGGCGGTTTCCGCCGCCCGCTTCGGCAAGGGCGAGGTCTATCCCAGCTGCTTCATCTGCATGCGCGACGAACCGGAACTGGATCACGGCGGTACCCGCCAGGCGGACGGCGAGGGGTTTGCCGTCTTCGGACGGGTCACGTCGGGCTTCGACACCCTCAGGTGCATCTACGAACGCGCCGAAGACACGGATTACCTGAGCGAGCCGATCACGCTCACGGTCGTCCACGACTGTTAGAAAAATCGGGCGTGCAGGCGCCCAGAGAGTGGAACTGAAACAATGGCTAAATTCAAGGTTTCTGCCGATATTGGCGGCACGTTCACCGATATTGTGGTCGAGGACGATGCGGGCGAAGTGCGCATCGGGAAGGTCCCGACGACCAAGGAGAACCCGGCGCTGGGCGTGCTGCAAGGCATTGGCCAGCTGGTCGGCGATCCGTCCGAGATCGACTTCTTCGTGCACGGCACCACGGTCGGCCTCAACGCCTTCCTTGAACGGCGCGGCGCCAAGACGATGCTGATCATGACCGGCGGCATCAGCGATACCTACACCATCGCCCGTGGCCACCGCGAGGAGCTGTACAAGCTGCACTATCGCAAGCCCGAGCAGCTGGTCCCGCGCCGCAATGTCCACGAGGTGCGCGAGCGGCTCGCCTGGGACGGTTCGGTCATCACCGAGCTGGCCGAAGAAGACCTTGCCCCGATCATCGAGAAGGCGAAGGCAGAGGGTTTTCAGGCCATCGCGGTGTGCCTGCTGCACGCCTATACCAACCCCGCGCACGAATTGCGGGCGCGCGAGATCCTGAAGGCGGCCCTGCCCGATGTGTCGGTTTCGCTGTCGCATCAGGTGGCGCCCGAATGGCGCGAGGTCGAGCGCGCCTCTTCCACCGTGATGGACGCCTATGTCGCGCCGGTGGTCGAGCTCTATCTCAACACGCTCAAGGCCGAACTGGCCAAGTCGGGGATGGAAAAGACCGTCCACGTGATGGGATCGAGCGGCGGCGTGATGACCGATCGCCTCGCCAAGGAGCGGCCGATTGCCACGCTGATGTCCGGCCCCGTGGGCGGCAGCATCGGCGGCTGCGAGCTGGCGCGACGGACGGGTCTGCAAAACCTGCTGTGCGTCGACATGGGGGGGACCTCGTTCGATCTCAGCCTCGTTATCGACGGCCAGCCGGAAATGACCTCGGAGACAGTGCTGGAAGGCCTGCCGCTGCTGATGTCGATCGTCAGCATCGACACCGTGGGCGCTGGCGGCGGCTCGATTGCCTGGGTCGAGGCCGGGGGCTTGCGCGTGGGGCCGCAAAGTGCCGGGTCTTTTTCCGGTCCGGTCAGCTATTCGCGCGGCGGCACCGAGCCGACCGTAACCGACGCCAACCTGTTCCTAGGCCGTCTGGGTGATGACTCGCTGCTGGACGGCAAGATGAAGCTCGACAGCGAAGCAACGCGCAAAGCGATGGAGCGGCTGGGCAGCGAGATCGGCCTGTCGGACCGCGAGCTGGCCGAGGGTATCCTCGCCATCAGCAATGCCAAGATGGCCGATGCCATGCGCACCATCACCGTGGGGCAGGGCATCGACCCGCGCGAGTTCACTCTCGTCGCCTTCGGCGGGGCGGGGCCGATGCACGCGGTCGAACTGGCGCGCGAGCTGGACATGACCCAGATCCTGATCCCGCGCTTCCCCGGCACCTTCTCGGCCTGGGGCATGTTGCAGAGCGATATCCGCCACGATCTGGTCGCCAGCCACATCGGCGTGATGAGCGCCGTCGACGAGAAGGAGCTGGGCGCTTCCTTCGCCGATCTGGAGAAACAGGGCCGCGAGAGGCTGCGCGAAGAGAACGTGGCAGAGGGGGCGATGGCTTTCGCCCGCGCGGTGGACCTGCGTTACGAAGGGCAGGAGTATTCGATCGCCGTGCCCCTCGAAGACGGGGACACCCTGGCCGACATGCTCGACCGCTTTCATGCGCTTTACGAGCGGCGCTATGGCCACTCGCAACCGGAATCGGAAACCGAGATCATCAGCCTGCGGCTGGCGGCCACCGGCCAGTTCGAGCACGGCGGCAAGGAGGCCAGCTTCACGCCCGAGGACGGCGAGCCGCAGGTCGGCACGCGCGATGTCATCTTCGACGGTGAAACCCACAGCACGCCGATCCTGAAGCGCGCGCGACTGGTCCCCGGCAAGCCGATGGCGAGCCCGGCAATCATCGAAGAGGAGAGCGCCACCACTGTGGTGCCTCCGGGCTACACCATCACCATCGACACCTGCGGGAACATGCTCGTCGCGGCAGGAGAAAGCGCATGACCACCAGCAATCCGCATTCCAACCCGGTCACCACCGAGATCATCCGCAATGCCTTCAACGCCATTGCGGAAGACATGAACGCCTCGCTGATCCGCAGCGCCTTCACGCCGATCATCTACGAAGGCAAGGACTGCGCGGTAGGCCTGCTTGACGAGAACGGCGACGTGCTCGGCCAGTCGCTGGGGCTGCCGCTGTTTCTCGGCAATCTGTCGCTGTGCGTGCAGATCATCGCCGAGATGAAGGGCTGGGACTATTACGAGGAAGGCGACGTGGTGCTCCTCAACGATTCCTATATCGCGGGCACCCATCTTAACGACATCACCTTGATCAGGTCGATCTTCTGGGAGGGCAAGCGGATCGGTTTCGCCACCTCGCGCGCGCACTGGCTCGACGTGGGGGCCAAGGATGCCGGCTCGCCCACCGATGCCCGCGAGATCTATCAGGAGGGCATGCGCTGGCCGCCGACCAAGGTCTATCGCAAGGGCGTGGCGCAGGACGATATCCTTGCCTTCATGCGCGCCAACAGCCGCTTCGGCGGTGCCCTGATCGGCGACCTGCACGCGCAGATCGCGGCCGGGCGCACCGGCGAGATGCGCATGCGTGCGCTGATCGAGCGGTTCGGCTATGCAACGGTGCAGGCAGCGCGCGACGATATCTTCGCCCAGTCCGCCGAGCTCGAACGCCAGGCGATCCTCGCCATCCCCGATGGCGAATATTGCGCCGAGGGCGCGCTGGACAACGACGGCATCTCGGCCGACCCGGTGCCGGTCAAGCTGACCGTGCGCGTGAGCGGCGAGACCATGGAAATGGACCTGACCGGCTCGTCGAAGCAGACGGTCGGCGGTGTCAACTGCGGGTTCACCCAGACGGTCTCGGCCCTGCGCGTGGCGTTCAAGCTGCTGATCAATCCCGAGCGCCCCGTGGACGGCGGCACCTTCCGGGCGCTGAACATCGTCGCCCCGGAAGGAACGATCTTCCACGCGGCGGCACCGGCGGCGTGCTCGTGGTACTTCTCTTCGCTGGGCATGCTGATCGACATGGTGGTGAAGGCGCTGGCACCGGCGCTGCCGCAGCGCGCCGCCGCCGCGCACTATGGCGATTCGATGGTCACCATCTTCAGCGGCACCGACGCGCGCAACGAGGATGCCTTCTTCGTTGCGGTGGAGGCGAACTGCGGCGGCTGGGGCGCATGGAACGGCGGCGACGGGCAGGACTGCCTGATCAACAACGTCAACGGCAGCTTCCGCGACTATCCGATCGAGGTGTTCGAACACCGCTATCCGATGCGCATCACCAAGTACGGCATCCGTCAGGACAGCGGCGGTGAAGGCGAGTTCCGCGGCGGCAACGGCAGCTACCGCGAATATGAGCTGGACGGCGACACCACGCTGTCGCTGTGGTTCGAGCGCTCGCTCACGCGGCCATGGGGGCTGTCGGGCGGCTCGGAGGGGCTTGGCCCGAAGGTCGAGATCGTCGCCCCCGATGGCACGGTGCGCGGCGACCTGCTCAAGACCAGCACCTTGCCGCTCAAGGCGGGCAGCGTGGTGCGCGTGGCGACCGGCGGCGGGGGCGGCTTCGGCGACCCGGCGCAGCGCAGCGCCGAGCGACGCCAGCGCGACCTTGGAAACGGCTACGTGAGCTAGCCGCTCTCCTTCAACCCTCAAGAAACCAGAACCGACCCATGCCCGCCGCGCGAACGGCGGGCATGGACGGCTGCGCCTGCCCGGAGTTTGCAGTCATGGGAAAGATGTTCGAAATCGGCACGAGCCCGGCTTTCGCACGGTTTGCGCCGCCGGTTGCCATGCCGACGCCGCTGCGTAGCGCGATCACCAATGCCTATCGTCTGGCGGAAGCTGAGGCCGTCGCGCCGCTGATCGAAGCCGCGCGGCTGACCGCGCCCCAAAGCGCGGCGGTCGCCAGGATTGCAGGCACTATCGTGGGCAAGCTGCGGCGCACCGGCCAGCCCGGCGGCGTCGACGGGCTGATGAAGGAATATTCGCTCTCCACGCAGGAAGGCGTGGCGCTGATGTGCCTTGCCGAAGCGTTGCTGCGCATCCCCGACAGCGCCACGCGCGACCGGCTGATCCGCGACAAGATCGCGCGTGGCAATTGGCGCGATCACTTGGGCGATGGGCGCTCCATCTTCGTCAACGCCGCGACCTGGGGGCTGGTCGTATCGGGCTCCTTCGTAGCTCCCCTGCGCGAACGCGGCCTGTCGGTGTCGCTGGCCGGCCTGATCAAGCGCGCCGGCGAGCCGGTGGTCCGCAGCGCGGTAAACATGGCGATGGAAATGATGGGCGATCAGTTCGTCACCGGAGAGACCATCGGCAAGGCGCTGCAACGGGCCAGGAAGCAGGAAAAGCGCGGCTTCACCTACAGCTACGACATGCTCGGCGAAGCAGCCATGACCATGCGCGATGCCGACCGCTACTATGCCGAATACGAGCGCGCGATCCACGCCATCGGCAAGGCATCCTCGGGGCGCGGCGTCTATGCGGGGCCGGGAATCTCGATCAAGCTATCCGCGTTGCACCCCCGGTATGCCCGCGCGCAGGCGGACCGGGTGATGGGCGAGCTTCTGCCCAGAGTCCGCTCGCTGGCCGCGCTGGCGAGCGCCTATGATATCGGCTTCAACATCGATGCCGAGGAATCCGACCGGTTGGAGATCTCGCTCGATATTCTCGAAGCGCTCGCGTTCGATCCGGCCCTGTTCGGCTGGAACGGCCTGGGCTTCGTGGTGCAGGCCTATGGCAAGCGTTGCCCTCATGTGATCGACTGGATCGTCGATCTGGCGGAGCGTTCGGGCCACCGGATCATGGTGCGGCTGGTCAAAGGCGCCTATTGGGACAGCGAGATCAAACGCGCCCAAGTCGACGGGCTGGCGGATTTCCCCGTCTTCACGCGCAAGGTCCACACCGATGTCAGTTACATCGCCTGCGCGCGCAAGCTGCTGGCCGCGCGCCGGCACGTGTTCCCGCAGTTCGCCACCCACAACGCCCAGACGCTGGCCACGATCCACCATCTGGCAGGCGATGATTTCGCGGTGGGAGACTACGAGTTCCAGTGCCTCCACGGCATGGGTGAGAAGCTCTATGGCGAAGTGGTCGGCCCGAACCGGCTAGACCGCCCGTGCCGCATCTATGCCCCGGTTGGCTCACGCGAGACGCTGCTCGCCTATCTGGTGCGGCGCTTGCTGGAGAATGGCGCGAACTCCTCTTTCGTGAACCGCATATGGGACAAGGATCTCTCGATCGACGAGCTGATCGCCGATCCGGTGGTGGAGGCCGAGGCCATTGAACCTGTGGGATCGAGCCATCCGGTGATCGATCTGCCGCCCGATCTCTACCCCGATCGCCGTAACTCGCGCGGGCTCGACCTGAGTGACGAAACGGTGCTGGCAGAGCTTGGCGAGGCTCTGTGCGAAAGTGCGGTCACGGACTGGCAGGCCGCGCCGCTGATCCCCGGCATGGAGGGTTCGCGGCAGGCCGAGCCGGTGCGTAACCCTGCACGCAGGGACGACATCGCGGGGCATGTTCGCAACGCGCTTCCCGACGATGTGCAGATCGCGGCGCGCAACGCATCGGATGCCTTTCCCGGATGGACGGCAACCCCGGTTGCCGTTCGTGCCGCGTACCTCGATCGCGCAGCCGATCTGCTCGACGAACGCATGGAGGCCTTGCTGGGCCTGATCATGCGCGAAGCGGGCAAGTCTGCCGCCAACGCTATCGCCGAGGTGCGCGAGGCGGTCGATTTCCTGCGCTACTATGCCAACGAGGCGCGGGGCGGTCTGGCCGAGGCGCAAGCGGTCGGGCCGATGGTATGCATCAGCCCGTGGAACTTCCCGCTCGCCATCTTTGTGGGGCAGGTCGCTGCGGCGCTGGTGGCGGGAAACACGGTGCTGGCCAAGCCGGCCGAGGAAACCCCGCTGATCGCCGCGCAGGCGGTGCAGATCCTGCACGAGGCCGGCGTGCCGCTGGCGGTGCTGCAGCTGGTCACCGGGGCCGGCGATATCGGTGCCGCGCTGGTCGCCGCGCAGCAGACCTGCGGCGTTATCTTCACCGGATCGACGCAGGTCGCCAAGCTGATCCAGCGGCAACTGGCGCAGCGCACCCTGCCCGATGGCGCGCCAATACCGCTGATCGCCGAAACGGGCGGACAGAACGCCATGGTGGTCGATTCCTCCGCCCTGCCGGAGCAGGTGGTGCGCGACGTGATCGCCAGCGCCTTCGACAGCGCGGGCCAGCGCTGCTCGGCCCTGCGCATCCTGTGCCTGCAAGAGGACATCGCCGACCAGCTCCTGACCATGCTGCGCGGCGCGCTTGCCGAACTGCGGGTGGGGGCGACCGACCGGCTGTGCGCCGACGTCGGCCCGGTCATTTCGGCTGAGGCGCAGGCCGGGATTGTCGCCCATATCGAGGCCATGCGGGCCAAGGGGCTCCGCGTCGAGCAGCTGACGCTCGACGGCGCGACGGAGCACGAATCCTTCGTGCCGCCCACGATCATCGAGATCGACTCTATCGACCAGCTGGGCGGCGAGGTGTTCGGCCCGGTGCTGCATGTCGTGCGTTTTGCCCGCGAGGATCTGGGCAAGCTGATGCGGGAGATCGGGGCCACCGGCTATGGCCTGACCTTCGGCATTCACAGCCGCATCGACGAGACCGTCGCCGAGGTGATCGCCGAGGTCGAGGCGGGCAATATCTACATCAACCGCAACATCATCGGCGCGATCGTGGGGGTTCAGCCGTTCGGCGGCAGCGGCCTGTCAGGCACGGGCCCCAAGGCGGGCGGCCCGCTCTATCTGTCGCGGCTGGTGCAGCCGGACTGCGGAAGCTCAGCCAAGAGCGATGATCCCGGCGATACGCGAAGCTTGGGGGCCATGACAGGGCTTCCGGGCCCCGTCGGCGAACGCAATCTTTACAGCGTCAGGCCGTGCGGGCGGGTGCTGCTGCTTCCCAAGACTGCGGCAGGCCTGGAGGAGCAGCTGGGGTTGGTGAGCGCGACAGGAAATATTCCCGTCCTCCCCGACGAACCTGCGATGCGGGAGCTGTTTGCAGCTGTTGGGCCAGAACTGAGCTGCGGGCTTTCCTGGGTCCAAAATTGGGAAAAAGCGCCTGAGTTTGCCCACGTGCTGATCGAGGATAATGGCGATGACATCTGCCCGGTTTTGAAGGCGATTGCCGCCGGCGAAGGTCCGATCCCTATCGTGCAACTTGGCGGTAGAGGCGACGGATACATGGCGGCCTGGATGCTGGAAGAAGTGGTTGTGTCGATCGATACCACCGCCGCTGGCGGCAATGCGAGCCTGATGGCTTTGGCTTGATCAGGTTTTGAGCGGCCTGCGATTCGATCGGTTCTCGACTTGGTGCTCTGCGTTGCCTCGGACAACGGGACGCTGGTGGCTCTCAAATCGGGCCATTGCGGGTTCGCACGATGACCGGGCCGGGTGACTTCGCGCTCAGTTCCGCTCTCGGAGAGAGAAGAATGCGCTGAGCCCCGCGAACATCGCCAATCCGCCCAACAGTCCGAACCAGATGACGAAGGCGGCGCGATGCGGGGTGCTCATGACGTTGATGGCAAACAGCCACGGGAAATAGATTCCCTGCCGCGAAAGCACTGCCCCTGTTGCAGCCATCGTGCCGACGATGCCCAGGCAGAGTGGAGGGATGGCGCTGCGGAACAGGATTGCGCAGCCCATCTGCAGCGCGACCATCAGCATCGCGCTCGCCGCCATCTTCGCTAGAACAAGCGAACTCATCGCAAACTCCCCTAGCCAGGCGTCGGAGCCCGGGAGACCGCGAAGCAGCAGCCAGCCGATCAGCATTGCCACTGCGAGAACGCCGTGCATCGCTAAGGTCAACACGGCCGCGACCCCCATTTTCGCAGTGTAGAGGAATGGCCGGGCACCTTCGTGCGACAGGGCGTGGTCCCAGGCCTGACGCGAATGTTCCATCTGGGTCAGCAGCACGCTTAGTGCGGTGACCGCCATCGGTAGCATGGCAAAGGACCACAGCGCAGCGCTGGCCGACGCGAACTGCGCGAAGCTCCGGATATCCTGATCCAGGCTGATCGCGAGATTCAGCACGACAACGGAGACCGGGGCGACCAGGCAGAGGAGCAACGCAAGCGATCCGCGAAGTTTCATGAATTCGGCCCGCGCGAAAACACTCGCCAGTGCAAGGTTGGAAGGCCGCATCTCAGCCACCAAATCCGCCATTGGCCGTGATGAAAGCCCTTAGTGAACGGTCATTGGACGTAAGATGATAAAGCGCGACGTCTTCGCCGACCAGTAGCCGTGCGATATGATCGGGCTTCAGCGGGCGTGCGTCGGGCCTGACTTCGAGCTGACCATCCGGCAGTGCGCGTACCAGATAGCCACTTTTGGCAAGGAGCGCCGCCGCAGCCCTCGCGTCGGATGTCCTGACGATCGCAGCGCCTCGGATGGCGGTCGGATCGCCGAGGTCCGCCGTGGCGACGACCTTGCCCGATCGCAGGAGGACATAGGCATCGGCAAGCCGTTCGAGATCGCCCAGATCGTGGCTCGACATCAGGATCGCGACACCGTCGCAGCGCAACTTCTGCAACAGCTGGAAAATCTCCTCCTTCGCTGAGGGATCGAGGCCGATGGTCGGCTCGTCGAGCAGCAACAGATCGGGGGGCGAGACAAGCGCCCGGGCGAAGGCCAGCCTCTGCCGCATGCCGAGAGAATAGGTGCCGACCTTCTTGCGCAGAAACGCGTGGAGGCCGAGATATTCAGACAGCCGGGCGATCTCATTGGTGTCCCGTCGCTGCAGAACGCACTCGAGCTTCAGATTGTCGTAGCCGCTCAGGTGGTCGTAAAGATCGCGATTGTTGAACAGGGCCGACACTCGCGCAGGCCGGGTGTTTCCATCCTGCCCGATCGCCATTGCCCGCCCACCAGAGATTACCCCTGCGCAAACGCGCATCAGGGTCGTCTTGCCTGCGCCATTGGGGCCGACCAACCCAACGAGCGACCCTTCTGCGAGCGAGATGGAAACGTCGTCAAGCGCGAGGTACCGCCCAAACCGCTTTGTGATATTGGATATCTCGATCGTCACGCTTGCCATCCCACAGCCCGGCTGGAAGCTTGATTTAGGTGTAAGTTAAATTGTAGACTTGGATCGGAGCTTTTCAATATGGAAATTTCGAAGCGCTCACGAAACAAGGTGGGCCGCCGTGCGTCGCAGTTCTTCGCCATCACTGCCGCGCTTACGGTGCTCTATGTCCTGGCTCATGTGTTCGAGCTTGCCGGCCTCATCATGGGGGAGGCGAACGCGGAAACCTTGCTGTCGCGATTACCCGCTGTCTTTTACATCTACGCGCTTGTGTGCCTGTGCCTGATCTTTCGCAGGCTGTCCAAAAAATCAGAATTTGATGTCACAATGGGCCGTCTGCTTACGAAGTTTGGCATATCCGTATCCATAGGCGGTATGTTGACGGTCATAGGAAATCCTATTGTTCATCGTATGGTTTTCAAAGAAGGGCCATTTTTGGACTTCGATCGATCGGCTATGCTTCTTATTGTGGCGGGATTCATTTTCACGATGCTTGGAAATCTCCTGAAGGACTATGGAGATATCAAGCGGGAACTTGGTGAATTCCTGTAGTGCCGGTGATGATCGATCTGGACCGGGTTCTGCGCGATCGCAAGATGACCGGCAAGGAGCTGGCGCGGCGGGTGGGCCTCAGCCAGACCCAGATGTCGCTCCTCAGATCGGGAAAGGTGCGTGGTTTCCGTCTCGATACGCTTGCGCGGATCTGCGCGTCGCTGGCGTGCTCGCCGGGGGATATCCTGCGATACGAGTTCTCTCCGGACGACTTCTCCGCCGATGACGGCGACGACTGAACTGCGGGTGCGACCCAGAGAAAGATTTAACCTTGACTTAAATTATGTGGATGGCATCCTCGCCTGATCTGGAGTCGCTGATGGCTCTGGACGGGGCGGTTTCCAGGTAATCGCGATGCTGCAATGCGCCGATCCCGAAAGCCGACCTCACCTTGTCAGAGAGGTGAAGAATGTCGTTGCAAAGCCCGTCCGTCTCGTACGATCCATCATCCGATCGCGTCGCCATTGCGCAGCGCATTTATCGAGAGCGTCGCATTCGCGACTCGCTGTTTCAGACATTGGGTAACGAGCCTGGGTGGGACATCCTGCTCGACCTGTTCGTGGCGTTCGAGCAGGAGCGGTGTACGTCGTGCGGCAGCGCGGCGATCGCAAGCTGCGCCCCTCCAGCTACGGCGGTGCGGTGGGTGAACCGGCTGCGGCGCGACGGCTTTCTGGTCTCCGAGCCCCATCCCGATGACGGGCGGATCATGTTGCTCTCCCTGTCGCGCGCGGGGCATCAGAAGATGTCTTTGCTGCTCGATCGGGTAGCACAGGCGCAGGCGCGGTGACGCAGCCAAGAGGCCTCCTCTATCGGATCGTCGCCGCGGGAGCGCTTCTGGCGCTGTCTGCCTCATTCGCACCCGCCGCGCTCGCTGCGCCTTGGTCGCAGGCTGCGCCCGTCGCGCAGTCGTGCGTATTCACTCCCGAAGAGCGGGCGGCCATCGCCCGCTGGCTCGATACCAACGCCGTTGCAATCTCGACCTCTCACGAGGCGGAGGCGGGCGGGGGCGGTAGCGGGGTAGGGGTCGCGGGTATCGCCCGGGCGATCGACCGGGCATCGATTGTCGGGCTGGGGGAGGCAACCCATGGCTCGCAGGAAGAGCAGGTCGTACGTTTCGAACTGGTGCGCGCGCTGGTTGCTGCTGGCAAGGTCTCCACCATCGCGCTTGAGGCCAACCGCCTGCCGCTCGAAGCTCTCAACCAGTACATCCAAGGTGGGCTTGGTGATCCAGTCCGCGCCATGTCTTCGCCTGCCTTTTTCGCCACGCTGCGGACGGATGAGTTTGTCGGCCTGCTGCAATGGCTGAGACAGTGGAACAGCGAGCATCCGGAGCGCGCGGTGACAATCGTCGGGGTCGACATTCAGGATCCGGCCAACGAACTTCGCGCTGCCTTGGCGCTGGTCGAAAACGGACTGCAAGGTGGGCGCGTGGCTCAGTTTCGCAAGGCGGCAGATCCCCTTCTTGCCGAGCGGGGGGCAAAGCTGGCGGACTGGCTTTCGGCAAGCTCCTACGACCAGCATCAGGCGCAGATCCGCAATGCGCGTGCCCTGCGCGATTTCATCGCAACCGACATGCCGGCACAGCGCCGTGCCCTGATGCTGGTCCAAAACGCCTTGGCCGGTCTGGAAGCGTTCGAATATTACCCCGCCGACGCGCGCAGCATGCCGATCCCGCCGGACTTCATCGGGCGCCGCGATCGCGCGATCGCCCGCAATGTCCAGGCTGCAAGCGACGGCGGACGGCTGATCTTCCTTGCCCACGATACGCATGTGATCGCGGCTCCGGCTTCCTATCGAAGCGTAACCGCTCCGTCCGTAGGCGGCTATCTCCGCGACGTGCTCGGCGCGAAATACGTGTCCGTCAATTTTGCCTGGGACGAAGGCGCGGTGAGCGCCATCGACCTCTCGGCATCGAACTCGCTCAGCCTCCCCGGAGCGACGACGCCCAGCAGAAGTGCGGTCAGCCTCCCGTCGGCGGAGCATGGCGATCTGGCGTTTCTGCTGAAGGCGGCGAAGGCGGGCAGCTTCTGGTTCAAGCCCGAATGGCTGCCGCCGGTCCCTTGGGGGAGCAAGCTTCGTACATGTCCGCTGGGACGTCGATGGGTGGGGGCCGCGATCGACCCAGGCACCTGGAGAAATACCCAGGGTCTCCACGCTCTTGGCAGTGGAACCGACGTATTGATCTGGATAGGGAGTCTTTCCCCGGTGAAACAAATGGGGATTTAAGAGGTAATCAATAATAAATCCGAGTAATACTATTACTGATCAATATGGAACTGAAAGTTATTGATCGAATCTTTTGCCAGGAGCATTCATATTTTTGGCAATTCCGCCAAGATGTGAAGGGGTTATCTGATGATCGATACACTCGAAAAACGTCCGGACGTGGCTGAAGATCAGGTTCGGCAGGAACTGCGGGACCTGATCCAGGTCGTTTCATGGACCGATGAACAGTTTGCCGAAGAAATGCGGACCGATCGTGCCGCCGCTATCACCGCGCTGGTCGATCGTGTCGGCATGGACATCGGCGATCTCGATCTGGACCTGATCGGCGACTTCGAAATCCCCGAGAGCCCGATGGGTGCCTCGCCCGCGGAGGTCTATGCTCTCGACACGCATGAGAAGCTGCCCGGGCCGGGCACCGTCAACAGCTACACCGCCGATTGCGGCTGCAGCGACACGACCACCGGTGGATGCTCCTGTGGCAGCATCTTCGGCACGCCGTGCCTCGCCTGTGCCACCGTCCTGCTGTGCTGAACGGTTCGATCGAGAACTGAAGGGAAATGGGAGGTGGAAATGATTGCCATTCGAATGCTGGACATGGCCGAACGCGCTCACGCCCTGTCCGACACTGGTCAGTCACCCACCCCCCATTTCTCTGGCACCAAGAAAACAGACTGGTTCACCAGGTCCTATTTCGAAGGCGACGACGCCAACAGGGACCGTTTTCTGGAAGCCCTGGGGCTTTCGGATCCCTCAATCGTCGCGGGCCTGCTCGAACGCGACGATACCGTCGATGCCAGCTGCCTCGCAGGCAAGGCATGGCACGCCATGCTCGCCAACCTGAGCGACGATGATTACTGGCACCGCCTGGCCAGGGACGACGCGCGGCGCGAGGCGCTGGTCGAATCCCTCGGGCCGAGCACCGCACTTGTCCCCATCCTGGGAGAGTTCACGCGCCGCCTCAATCGGCATCTCGCCACGCTCGACCTGACGCCGGGCGATCGCGAGTGCCTGCAATCCCAAGCGGTCGAATATCTCACCAGCCGATTGCAGCAGGCGAGCCTGCCGTCGCTACTGATGGCGCTCAACATCGCGCGGGTCGAGAGGAAGCTTGCGGGCGATCGCCCGGAAGATCGCGCCCGGGATTTCGCGTTTGGCATGCTCGACAGGCACCGCCGCCCCATTCTGCTCGCGCGGTTCCCGTCGCTGGATCGCCTGCTGGGCGAGCTCTCGTCGACGACGCTGGCCGCCGTCAGCGAATTTGCTGAGCGTTTCGCCGCCGATCGGCCCCTGCTCGACGCTCTGGCCGATCGCCAGCTGGGCGCGCTGAAGGATGTCAGCTTCGGTGAGGGGGATTCGCATCACGGCGGGCGCACGGTCAATATCTTGGAGTTCGAGCACGGCCGGATCGTCTACAAGCCCCGTTCGCTCGCTGGCGATGTCGCTTTCGCCAGTTTTCTCGACTGGCTCGCGCTGCGCGTCTCACCCGCTCCGGAGGGCGTGCCCGTGCGCGATCGTGGCGAATACGGCTGGGCTCGCTTCATCGAGCATTCGCAATGCACCAGTCGGGACGAGATTCGCCAGGCCTATCAGCGGCTCGGCGTGCTGTTGGCCGCACTCCACTGCATCGCGGCTAGCGATATCCATTTCGAGAACCTCATCTTCGACGGGGCCCATCCCTATGCCGTCGATCTCGAGACCCTGTTCACCGCTCTGCCGAAGCCGGTCGAAGGCGCGGACTACGCAGCGTCCTCCGGCAGGGCGCGCGTGGAAACGATGCTATGGGTCGGCTATCTTCCGACACCGACCGTCATCAATGGAAAGCGTGTCGACCTGAGTGCGGCAGGGCTGTTCGAGGCGCAGCCGTCTCCGATCCAGGCTTTCAAGTGGACCGACATCGGACGCGACGATGCGCGCCTGGAAGCGATCAAGGGCGAGCTGGATACGCGTGGGGCAAACCCGGTCCTCGGCTCCACGATCATGCCCGCGCACGATTACGTCGATGAGATAGTGCGCGGCTTTTCGGCTGCATATCGCGCAGTGGCCAAGGGCCGCAGTGAACTTTTTGCAGGCCCCTTCACCCGGTTCGAGGATATCAAGGTTCGCCACGTCGCGCGCGCGACGGTGGACTACGCCAAGCTGCTGCGAAGTTCCTACCACCCCACGGTCGCGCGGGATGCGGCGGAAAGGGCGATGTCCTTCGCCAGCCTGTGGTCGCAGCTCAAGCACGAACCCTACCTCGGTCGGCTTGTCGCAGCCGAATGCCGGGATCTGCAGCGGGGTGACGTGCCGCACTTCCATTATTGCGCAGGTGAAACCGATCTGCATGCGTCCGACGGCGAGACGATCCCGAACTTCTTCGAGCAGTCAGGCTACGATCGGTCCCGCGACCGGATCGGCGCGATGGGCGAAGACGATCTTGCGCGGCAATGCTCGATCATCCGCCAGGCTTTCCGCTCCAGCCGCCTCACCGGGGGCCCGGAGCAGCCGCATTACGCCGTGCGTGAGGACAGGCCCGACACTTCGGTCGACGCGCCCGCCTGGCGCGCCGCCGCCGCCCGCATCGGCGATGCGCTCGCGCGTGAGGCGTTTGTGTTTGACGGCATGCCTTACTGGTTCGGCGCAACGAACCTGACCGCAGAGAGCTACGGCATCGGGGTCTCCGATTCCTCTATCTACGACGGGGTCGCCGGGATCGGCCTGTTTTTCTCCGAACTGTCACGCCAGACGCAAGCGCCAAGGGCTGCAGAGATGGCGGGGCGCTGCCTGGAGGCGGTTCGCCGTTCCAACCCTGAAAGCCTTGGCAACCAGGTTGGCGGGTTCGAGGGGCACGCCGCCCTCGCTTACGCAGAAGAACGGATCAGTGCGGCCATCGCAGAACCGCGCAAGGAGGAGAGTGTAACAGGCCGGCTACGTGCGATCGCGAGGGCCGCACCCGAAGACCTCAAGATCGATGTGATCGGCGGAGTTGCAGGTGCGCTGCGTGTCGCAGTCCAACTGGTCGATGCCTATCCTGCGGAGGCAGAGGCTGCGGCAAAGGCGTGTTTCGATCGGCTTTGCGATGCCGCCGAATACGCCGATGGTGCCGCCTTCTGGCCGACCGCCATCCAGCCGGGCGGGCTGACCGGATTTTCACACGGAAGCACTGGCATTGCCGCTGCGCTCACTCATTACGGCATCGCTTCGTCCAACGAGCAAGCTCTTGATCTCGCGCGGCGCGCTCTGCTGTTCGAGGATCGGACCTTTGCCAAGGAACAGCAGACATGGATCGATCAGCGAGAGGGCATCACGACCTCCACCACCTGGTGCCATGGCGCCCCGGGGATCGTCCTCGGTCGGCTTGTCGTCCGCGAATTGGCAGGCGAACTTACTGAAGGCCTGTCCGGGAGCATTGAGCGGGGGCTGGAGGAAATGGCGAGGCATGGCGCGGGGGGCAGCCACTGCCTGTGCCATGGCGCGATCGGCAATGCGCTGATCTTCCGCCGCGCGGGCGGCAGTTGGCGCGAGCATGCCCGGAATCTGGCCGCCAAGACCTTGCGCGAGCACGAGGCAGAGGGGGGCTATCGATGCGGTATAGCGGAATTTTCAGAGACGCCGGGGCTGATGGTTGGGCGCGCAGGTATTGGGCTCGGCCTACTGCAGCTGTCGGCTGACGACGCGGCGGATATTCTCTCTCTCGAACTGCAAGGGGGTGCTGCTTGAACTGGCGTCCGAAGTGGGGGGTGGACCATGGCGTGCCCTCCGCGCACCCCGACACGCAGATGCTGCGCATCAGTATGCCGAGGTACGGCTCGATCATCGGTCTTATCGTCGCCTTGACCGTAGTCGCGGCACTCATCTTCGCTTCGCTTGCAAGCTACGCGCGCAAGGAAACCGCCATCGGCTGGCTGGTGCCGGAAAAGGGTCTCGTACGCGTCGTACCGCGAGCGGGTGGGGTTATCTCGTCGCTCGGAGTTGAGGAAGGCGAGTTTGTCGAGCGGGGTGAGATCATCGCAACGGTCCAGTCAGCGCAGTCCCTTTCCAGCGGAGACGTGACCACCGCAATCACCTCGCAGCTGACCCTGGAGGCCGATGCGGCGCGTAAAGCCGCCGGCGCATCTCGGCTCCAGGTGGAAAGTCGGCGTGCGGAACTGGGTGCGGAACGTGGTCGCCTTGCGGCTGCAAGCGAGAGTACCGCCAGCCGACTCGCATTGGCTGACAAAAAACTCGGCCTCGTCGATCGTGAGCTTGAGCGGCGCAAACCGCTGCTGGAAAAGGGCTTCGTGTCGCTCGACGATATCGAGGCAATCGAGGTGCGGCGCACAGCCATTCTGGACGAGATGATCCAGCTGCGCGAGCAGAACGACCGTAACGCCAGCCAGATTCGGATGATCGATGCCCAGCTTTCAGGGCTTACTGCCGAGAACCTTCGTACGCAGGCAGACAGTTCCGCCGCACTGGCCGCGATCGAGCAGCGCCGTATCCAGAACGATCTTGCGGAAGGTTTCGTTCTTCGCGCGCCGGTTTCGGGACGGATCGCGGGGCTGACGGCGAACCCCGGCGATACGGTGAGCGGTTCTTCGCTCTGCGCGATCCTGCCCAAAGATTCCGCGCTGTTCGCAGAGCTGTTCGTATCCTCGCGCGCGGTTGGCTTTATCCGGCCCGGCAATGCGGTTCGCCTGCAATACCAGGCCTTCCCGCACGAACGTTTCGGCGCACCGACGGGCACTGTGATTTCGGTATCGCAGGCCGCCATACCGCCCGACGAGCTCAAGATCCCGGTCCCCAACGTGGGCGAGCCGGTGTTTCGTGTTCGCGTGCGCCTGCCCGACCAGTCGATCAGAGCCTACGGCAAACGCGTCCGGCTGCAGCCCTCCAGCCTGCTTACGGCCGAGGTGGTGACTGATCGCAGAACACTCGTCGAATGGCTGCTCGATCCCCTATTCGCGAGCGCCGGCACTTCATGAAAGGCGCCCCGCTATCGACGCGCGGTGAACTGACCGTAGCCGATGCGGCAAGCATTGCGGAGAGCGCGGTCCACTCGCTCTGGCTCGCCGCAAGACATCATGGTGCCGAAATCTCGCTGAACAGCCTGCGGGAACAGGCTGCTGCTCTGCGGGCCGAGATCGGCCTGATCCAACTGGTCACCCTGGGTGAGCGGATCGGCCTATCCGGTCGGATCGTGACGATCGACGATCATGCCGACCTGACCTCGGCCTCTTTCATCGTACGGTTGCCCGATGGCCGGATCGGCTTCGGCGGTGCCGAGAATGCCGGGCTTCTGCGGCTCGACGTTGCCGGCAAGGCGCACAGCCTGAGCGTGCATCGCCCCAACCCGCTCAAGGGCATCGTGTTCGAGCCGATGCCGCGATCGTCGGAATCGCAAGAGGAGGAAGAACGTCCTGCCAGGCTGCGTGAACTGTGGCCGAGGATTGAGGGGTTTGCGAAATCGGCCGGTCAAATCCTGTTTATCTCGGTCGCGCTGCTCATCATCACCTTCGCGTTCCCCTTCTTCACCCAGCTGGTGATCGACGAAGCTATCGGAAAGGGCGACACGTCGCTGCTGCTGATCCTGGCGATCGGGTTTGGCACGCTTGCGCTGCTGCGCTTCGCGCTCGATCTGACGCGCAGCTGGGCGCTTGCCGAAATCGGCCAGTCGATTGCCTATCAGACCATGGGGAGGCTGGTGGCGCGCCTGATCCGCATTCGCCAGGATTTCCTCAATCAGCAAAGCGTCGGCGATCTCCTCTCGCGCATGCAATCGGGCCGCAGCCTTCAGGAAATCCTGACGAAGACGATGGTCGAAAGCCTGCTCGACGGTGTGATGGCCATCTTCGCCATCATCCTGCTCTTCTTCTATTCGGCTCCGCTCACTCTGATCGTTCTGGTCGGGCTGGTCGTCGATGTCGCGATCGGCCTGGCGTTCCTCGCGCCGATGCGAAACTACACCCAGCGCGACCTTCTCAATCGTGGGGTCGAACAAAGCCACCTGATCGAAACCATGCGGGCGACGACCACGGTCAAGCTGCTTGGTGGGGAGATGATCCGTGAGGGGGAATGGCGGCAGCGCTACCTCCAGGTTGTCGGATCATCGCTCGGCCTTGCCAAATGCATGAGTCTGCTGGCCGCGCTGCAACGGCTGAGCGGCAGTGTCCAGATGATCGTTCTGGTCGCGGTTGGTGCCAACATCGCTATCGAAGGCGACGGATTGTCGATCGGGATGCTGGTCGCATTCCTGTCGTTCCGCTCGACCTTTAGCGAGCGGGCGCTGGCGCTCATCAATCAGGCGATGCAACTGCGCTTTCTCAGGGTGCACCTTCTGCGCCTCGCCCCGCTGGTGCACCAGCCAACCGAGCTGGGACCGGAAGCCCCCGTCGCGGTGGGGGAAGAGACCATCGAGCTGCACGACGTTTCCTTCACATACGAGGGTGGTGCCGCGCCGGTCCTGCAGGGGCTTAACCTGACAGTGCACTATGGCGAATACATCGCCATCACCGGCCGCTCGGGCGGAGGGAAATCGACCCTGTTGAAACTGCTTACCGGCCTCTACGAGCCGGCGGGGGGGAAGATCACGATCGGCGGCAAACCGGCGCTCCCGCCGTTGTGGCACAGCTGGCGTGGGCGTGCGGGTATCGTATTACAGGACGATCAGCTGTTTTCGGGCTCCATCGCCGAGAACATCGCCTTCTTCGATCCCGAAATGAGCGTTGAGAGGGTCGTTCAGGCGGCCAGATCGGCGAACGTCGCCACCGAGATCGAACAGATGGCGCAAGGGTTCTCGACGATGATCGGCGATATGGGGGCGGCACTGTCCGGAGGGCAGCGCCAGCGCATCCTTCTGGCCCGGGCGCTCTACCGCAACCCGAGCTACCTGATCCTCGACGAAGGCACGGCCAATCTCGACGAGGCTTCGGAACTGAAGATTGCCGAGCACCTGCGCAACCTGAACATTACACGGATTGTTATCGCCCATCGTCCCGCACTGTTGAGCGCAGCGGATCGCGTTTACGAGTTGAGCGATTGCGAACTGCGCTTGAAGGAAGGGTGAGGGCGCCTGAGCGCGCTCAGCATCGGGCCGATCCGGACAACAGGTCCCGGGCCAACCACACAGCTCGGAATGTTGTAATTGTGCAACGCAAAATGCTTGTGGCCCCGATTATGGTCCACAACGGTGGTTGCGGTTGTCCCGCCCCGTTACCCTTGGCTCTCCACCGCCGCGAGATCCATTTTGCATGTGAGCATGCCGCCCGTCGACATCGCCGGGTGCGCTCACGCGTCTGGCGTGGCTTAAAATCTAACGGGGCTTATCAATGAATCGACTTCTAACCGGCATTTCGTCGGGCGCGCTTACGTTCGCGCTCGCCACGGGCGCGTCTGCACAGGATGCTGCGCCTGCCGAAACATCCACCGCCGCTGCCGCGCAGCAGAGCCAGTCCGGCCAAGCTGCGCAGCCCGGCGCCCGCCGCAAGCCTGCGCAAGGCGGGGTCAAAACCATCGTCGTCACCGCGCAGCGGCGCAGCGAAGACCTGCAGGATGTGCCGGTAGCGGTCGACGCGATCGGCGCCGAAGAGCTCGACCAGCTCAACATCAGCACCTTCGACGATTACCTGGAGCAGCTGCCTTCGATCACTGCGGGCGGCTCCGGCCCGGGGCAGAGCACGATCTATATTCGCGGCCTCGCCTCGACCACGCCGAACCTGACCACCGCAGGCGTTGCGGGCCTTGCCCCCAACGTCTCGATGTATCTGGACGAGCAGCCGCTGGCGCAGCCCGGCCGCAACCTCGACGTCTATGCCGCGGACCTTGAGCGGATCGAAGTGCTCAAGGGTCCGCAGGGCACGCTGTTCGGCGCCAGCTCGCAGGCGGGCGTCGTCCGCCTGATCACCAACAAGCCGAGCCTCGCCGGGTTCGACGCCAGCTTCAAGGCCAGCACGTCCTTCACCAAGGGCGGCGAGGAAAGCTACAAGGCCGAAGGCATGATCAACGTGCCGGTGACCAGCAACCTCGCGCTGCGCGCGGTGGTGTATCTGGACGATCAGGGCGGCTATATCGATAATGTCGCTGGCACCCGCGACCTCAGCGAAAGCGCGCGCTTCCGTGAGGCGGGCACCGTGCGCAGCAACGGCGTGCCCGTCGAGCCGCGCCGCCAGGGTATCCAGGCGGGCGCCGACCTGTCGGATGTCACCTTCCTCGAAGCCAACAACGCAGGATTGGTCGAAGAGAACTTCAACGACGCGCAGTATTCGGGCTTCCGCGCCTCCGCGCTGTATGAATTCTCGCCCGACTGGAAGCTGACCGTGTCGCACACGCGCCAGTCGCTGGAGACCGACGGCGTGTTCTTCGCCGATCCGGAGCTCGACCTCGATGAGCTGGAAATCCAGCGGTACGAGGACGATCGGCTGGAAGACAGCTTCTCCAACACTGCGTGGAGCGTCGAAGGTCGGCTGGG
Organism: Citromicrobium bathyomarinum; assembly: GCF_021021475.1. Lineage (GTDB taxonomy): Bacteria > Pseudomonadota > Alphaproteobacteria > Sphingomonadales > Sphingomonadaceae > Alteriqipengyuania > Alteriqipengyuania bathyomarina. The sequence goes on from NZ_JAINWL010000002.1 coordinate 383,123, forward strand.
CATGCTGGATGTGATCTACAACGGTGCCTACACCGATCGCGAGGTCGACCAGAAGATCGACTACACCGATTACATGTTCGCCGGTCAGTACCTGCCGTACTACATCTGCGACGGTTCGGTCAGCTATCCGGGTGCGGGCAACGATCCCAGCGGCACGTGCCAGGCCCCGAATGCGTTCGTGACCTCGGATACCGAAACCACCGTGTTCACGCAGGAACTGCGCGTCAGCACGCCGGAAGAAAACCGCTTCCGGGTGACCGCAGGCGGGTTCTATTCGGACCTGATCCTGAAGGAACGCAACGACTACAACTATCCGGGCAATATCGAGGCGGCACCCTTTGGCGGCTTTGCGCCGAACTTCCCGTTCCCGGGCGCCTATAACAGCGATGCCGGTCCGCTGCCCGCGACCGCGATCTTCCGCAACGACGTGAAGCGCACCGACCGGCAGATCGGTATCTTCGGAGAAGCCAGCTTCGATGTCGTGCCCGACCTGCTGACCGCCACCTTCGGCGCGCGCTACTACAACGTAGAGGTCGATTTCGAAGGCACCGCCAACAGCTCGTTCTGCAACGCAGGCGCTGCCGAAGATCAGAACGCGTTCGGCACCAACCTGTCGGATCTTTACGACGGCGATGGGCAGTACACCTTCATCGGATCGTGCGACGCCTCACTTCGCCAGACGTTCAATCTGGGCGACACCGTCGACGACATCATGGCGGCCGGGCTTTCGGAATCGCAGGCCAACCTGGTGTTCAACGCGCTGAGCGCCCCCGACGTGGCGAAGTCCGAAGGGGTGATCTTCAAGGGTACGGTTACCCTGACCCCTGCCGACGACATTCTGCTGTATGCGACCTATTCGGAAGGCTTCCGCCCCGGTCTTCTCAACCGGCCGGGTGGCGCGCAGGGGCCGGGCAACTTCACCGTTCCCTTCGAACTGCAGACCGATACGGTGGCCAATTACGAACTCGGTTGGAAGACCCAGCTGTTCGACCGCCAGCTGAAGTTCAACGGCAGTGCCTTCTTCGTCGACATCAGCAACCTGCAGACGACGATCTTCGATCCGAGCATCGTCAACCTGTTCTTCTCTGACAATGCGGCGAATGCAGAGATCTGGGGCGTCGAGGCGGAGTTCACCTTCGCACCCTATGCCGTGCCGGGGCTGACGTTCTCGGGCGCGTTCTCGATCCTCGATACCGAGATCACCGAAGTGCTGACCCCGACCGACGACGTCGAGCTTGGCAGCGATCTCGCCTATGCGCCCAACTTCCAGGGCAACGCGCGGGTGCGGTATCAGTGGGCGCTCAGCAATGCGCTGGATGCCTATGTGATGCCGCAGGTGACGCACTCCTCGTCGAAGTACACCGACATCATCAAGATCAACCGCTGGCAGCTGGAAGGTTACACGACCTTCGGTCTGTCCGCGGGGATCGAGGCCGATCGCTGGAATGTCGAAATCTTCGGCGAGAACCTGTCCGACGAACGGGCGCAGATCGCAGGCGACTTCTACTATGATCGTCCGCGCATCGTGACCAACCGTCCGCTGACGATCGGCCTGCGGGTCGGCTACAACTACTGATCGACACGATTTCCGATCATCATGCGGCGGCGGGCGGTTTGCGCTCGCCGCCGCTCTTCATTTAAGGCCGCGCGCATGGACCGACGCGACGAACAGCTACAGGCGGCGCGTAAGGCGTTGCAGGCAGGCGATCACGCGGGCGCGCTCGCGATTGCGGAAGATCTGCTGGCGGCAGATGCCGGCGATGGCGATGCGCTGTACGTCGCCGCTGTCGCTGCGCGCTACGCGGGCAAGGCTGGGGCAGCGGCCGATCATCTCGCCGCGCTCCACCGTGCGATGCCCGAATATGGGCGCGCGTGGCAGGAGGCGGGCCATCTGGCAGTGGCGCGTAATCGGCCGGCGGACGCGATCGCCGCTTTCTCACGGGCGGTCCGCTTCAATCCCGCGCTGGAGGCCAGCTGGCGGGAACTGGCAAGATTGCAGGCAGCCGCGGGCCTGACTGCCGAGGCGCGGGCGGCCAGCGCCCAGCGTGAGCGTATCGGGGCGCTGCCGCGCGAGTTGCTTGCAGTCACCAACCACCTCCACGAGGGCCGCCTGCTCCGTGCCGAGGAAATCTGCCGCCATTATCTGCGCGCGCGCCCGCAAGAGACGGAGGGGATGCGCCTGCTCGCACAGATCGGCATCCGGCTGGGCGTGCTCGATGACGCCGAATTCCTGCTGGAGAGCGCAGTCGCCTTCGCGCCCGAGGACATCCAGTTGCGGCTCGACTATATCGACGCACTGCGCCGCCGCCAGAAATTCGAGCGTTCGCGCGAAGAGGCCGAGGCGCTGTATGCGCGCGATCCCGACAACCCGCTGTTCCAGTCGCATCTCGCGATCGAGAGCCTGCAGACCGGCGATTACGATCGCGCGTTCGAACTGTTCGACCGGGTGCTGAAGGCGCTTCCGCACGATCCCGCGACGCTGACCAGCCGGGGGCACGCGCTCAAGACAATGGGGCGTCAGGCCGACGCGGTCGAAAGTTATCGCGCTGCCTTCACCGCGAAGCCCGATCATGGCGATGCCTTTTATGCGCTCGCCAATCTCAAGACCTACCGCTTCACCGACGAAGAAATGGCGGCGATGCGCGAACAGGCTGCCCGTCCGGAGCTTGCCTTCATGGACCGGGTTCACATCGCCTTCGCGCTGGGCAAGGGGCATGAGGATCGCGGGGAATATGCCGAAAGCTTCGCGCATTACCGCGAAGGCAACGATCTCAAGCGCGCACAGACACGCTACAGCGCCGATGCCATGACCGCCGAGCTGGCTCGCCAGCGCGAGGCATGCACCGCCGACCTGTTCGCGCGACACGAGGGCGACGGGCACCGCGCGCCCGATCCGATCTTCATCCTCGGACTTCCGCGTGCGGGATCGACCCTGCTCGAACAGATCCTCGCCAGCCACAGCCAGATCGACGGGACGCTGGAACTGCCCAATATCCTCTCGCTCGCGCACCGGTTGCGCGGGCGCAAGGCGAGCGCTTCGCGCTATCCCGACATCCTGCACGATCTGACCGCCGAGCAGCTGGCGAAATTCGGCGAGCAATATATCGCTGATACGCGCATCCACCGGCAGGGCGCGCCGTTCTTCATCGACAAGATGCCGAACAATTTCCGGCATATCGGCCTGATTCATCTGATCCTGCCCAATGCCACCATCATCGACGCGCGGCGTGAGCCGATGGATTGCTGTTTCTCCGGCTTCAAGCAGCTGTTCGCCGAGGGGCAGGAGTTCACCTACGGGCTGGAAGAGATCGGTCGGTACTACGCCGATTATGTCGACCTGATGCAGCACTGGGATGAGGTGCTGCCGGGGCGGGTTCTGCGGGTGAGCCACGAGGATGTGCTGGACGATCTGGAGGGCCAGACCCGCCGCATGCTCGACCACATAGGCCTCCCCTTCGAGGAGCAATGCCTCGCTTTCCACGAAACCAAGCGCGCGGTCCGCACCGCCAGCAGCGAGCAGGTGCGTCAGCCGATCACGCGGGCGGGGCAGGGCGCGTGGCGGCCGTATGAGGAATGGCTCGATCCGCTCAAGGCAGCGCTGCAGTCTTAGGTGCACGCGCCCTTACGGTGCCCATCCAGGCCGCCTGTTCCAGATTTGCCAAGCATTTCATAAGGTCGTCGCGGGCCTTCTTGCCCACGGGGCGCTGGCGACTTTTGCACCATGGCGTCATGGGTGCCAGTTGCCCCGGGCGTCTATAATGGGTGAGAACCGCGAGGCGGAGAGGAAGTCTTCCTACCGAGCGTTCTGGAAACATTAACGGCTTGGTCGTACCCCTCATCTAATTGCTTTGAGGTTGTTAAGCGCGAGAACTGTCGACGATGATTTTGGTAGTCGAAGACGAGGCCGACGTCCGCGAGGAGTTGGTCGAAATGCTCGAATTGCGCCGTTTCGCTGTGAGCGGTGCGGACAGTGTTGCATCAGGCATGGAGCAGATCAGGGCAGCTTCGAGCTCGCTCATTTTGCTCACCGACCTGCGTCTGGGCGACGGAAGCGGCCTCGACCTGATCCGGCAGATAACGGCTGATCCCGCTTTGGAAGCTAAAATCTCGCGCTCGATCCTGATGACCGGTCACATCGACCTTACGGAGCAGATTCACCTCGAGATTGGCAAGCAGGATATTCCCATCCTCTTTAAGCCGGTCGATTCCGGCTTGCTGTTGCCGCTGCTGACAGAAGACGCGCTGACCTGATGGCTAGCCCCCTAGACGCCAACTACAGGTCATGGTTCGGACTGACGATGTGCCGCGGGATGACGCCCCGGGGATGGGTCGTCGCCGTGGCTCTCCTTGTGTTTGCGACCGCGGCGAGCTCTTTCAGGATCGTGCTCGCGCCGGGCTTCGAGCTGTATCTCGGGCCGTTCTTCTACCTGATGGCGTACCGCTTGGGCGGGCTCAAGCTGGCGATCCCTGTGGTATTGCTCACAATGGGTGCATCGGTATTCTGGTGGGGGCACCTTTTCACCATCGCGATGGCTCTGGGCCATGTAGTGTTCATCGATCGGGTCCGCTTTGCCGGGCGCTCCCTCGCGATAGCAACGCTCGTATTCTTCCTCACGTTCGGTTCCATCGGATCGTTCCTCTTCCTGTATTTCTACTACGGTGCGTCGGCGACGATCATCGAGCTGGCGCTCATTCGCAAGGTCCTCAACGAAGTGCTGCTGGCCGCGCTGGTCGATCTGTGCGTAGCCATGCTGGCACTCAATCTTCGCACCGGGCGTCTGTTCAGGCGGCGAACGGTCAGCCTTGCGGAATTGCTGCCCGCTTCGATCACGCTCATCGTGCTGACATCCGCACTCGTTCTGTTCCTTGGCAGCGTGCGCAGCTTTCCCCAGGATTTCGCCAATTACCGGGCTGATACGGCGCTCCAGGTCGAATTGCGGATCGGCCGCGGGCTATACCGGCAGGAACCCTTTCTGGGCATGGCCAGTCTGCAAAATGCCGGGATAGAGAATCAGAAGGTGCTGATTTCGGACGAGGAGACCAGCCTGCGGTCGCGCTCTGCGATGGACCTGTTCGGTTGCCAGCGGATCGACGACGGGGCTCAGGTCAGCGGCCCGAACGATCGGAGCACATTTGCCTATTGGGTTTCGGCATGCCAGCTCGCCGATGTGCAGATCGCGGGCCGTCAATATTACTATCTCTATTCAACCCGGCCCCTCGCAGAAAAGGCATATCACGGGGTCTTGCTCCAGATGATCGGTCCGGCGCTGATCCTCGTCTTCGCAATTCTGCTGCAGGTGTTTTTGTCGCGCGCGCTCAAGCGATCGCTGCGCGCCTGGAAAGAAGTGACAGAAGGCTTCGGTCGTCCGGGGCTGTCCGCCCCACGCCAGCTCGCGATCACGGAATTCGAGCGACCGATCGCGGCGATCGTCGCGGCCAATAACAGTTTCGCCGGGCTGGTGGAGGAACGCAGGCGCATCACGCGTGCGGTGACCGAACTTAAACAGGAGATGGATCTTAGCCTGGCCGCCAATATCCTCTTTGACCGGGAGGCCTGCGCCCTCAGTTTCCAGGACATCAGCACTGATCGGCTGGCGCAACAGCGGTCGGTCGATGTACATCCCAACGATTGCATGGCGTTTTCCGAGGCGAGCAGGGCGGACGAGGCTTTCATCGAATTCCGCTTGGGGGGGGGATGTTTCAAACGATTGGTATCTGCTCGTCGCGCGCGATCTGCTCGCCCCGGGGCATTGGCGTTCGGGCTGGATCGTACGCCTGCGCCAGTCGAAATTGGCCCAGAACCGGATGTTGCAACAGGCGCGGCTGGTTGAACTCGGCGGCATGGCATCCGCGCTGAGCCATGAGCTCAAACAACCGTTGTTCACCATTTCGCTGTGTGCGGAGAACGGACGGCTGCTGCTCGATCAGGGGGATGAAGAGGGTTCTGCACGTGCGCGCAGAAAACTGGATCGGATCAGCGATCAGGTGCACCGGGCACGGGACATCATCGGGCGGATTTCCCGCTATGCGCGGATCGAGGATAGCGATCCGGAACCGCTGGATCTGGGTGAGGTCATCGCCGCGACCCTGTCTTTCATCCGGCCCCTGCTGGTCCAGCACGATGTCGGCGTACAAGTCACCCTGCCGGAAGGTCCGCCGCCGCGCTTGCTCGCGCCGCGGGTCGGCCTCGAACAGGTGCTGGTCAATGCATTCCAGAACGCGGTCGATTCCATCGCGACGCGCCGCGAGAGCGACGAGGACGGGTTGACCGGAGTGATCGAGCTTGGCGTGAACATGGCAGAGGACGGACTGCAGATCAGCATTGCCGATAATGGCGGTGGCTTGTCGCTCAGCCACCCGGAAGCTGCGTTCGATGCATTCATGACGACCAAGGATTCAGATCGTGGGACCGGGCTGGGTCTTTATATCTCACGGCAAATCGTCATGGAGATCGGCGGCAAGATTGCGATCACCTCGCGCGAGGAACCCGAGCAAGGCGCGATCGTGACGATCGACTTCCCCGCATTTGTCGTGGTTCCGCCCGACGTGCCTTCCTCTACTGCGGGGGAGGTGTCGGCGAATGCCTAGGCCAAGTCTCCACATCATCGACGACGACGAGGAAGCTTGCGCCGAGATTTCCAGTGCGCTGCGGGCTTCGGGTTACGATTGCTCGTGGGCGACGTCGGCCGAACGGATGACGGGGCCGGGCGACCGGGATCCTGATATCCTGCTCCTCGACCTCAGCTTGCCGGGTATGGATGGATTTCAGGTCATCAAGCGGCTCGCAGGGGAGGGCCGCCGGTCCCACGTGATCGTGGCCAGCGGACATGAACACAGGATCATTCAAGCTGCCGTACGCTATGCCCGGGATGTCGGTTTGAGTGTCTTGGGTGCGCTGGAAAAACCCTACTCGATCCACTCGCTTCTGGCCCTTGCGGAGAAGGGTGCCTCGCCTGTGCGAAGCACTCCGGACGACCAGGCGGCGTTGATCGACAAACTCTTGGGTAGCGATGCGATCGGACAGCAGGCCCGGACTGTCTTCCAGTCGAAGCGCCGGTTGGCCGACGGATCAATAGTCGGATACGAGGCCCTGCTGCGCATTTCGGCAGATGGCGTTGCCATCAATCCCGAAGCAATCTTCGATGCGCGCGTCGAAGTGGCACACCAGCTCGCGCTGACGCGCAAGGTGCTCGACGACGCCTTGCAGTTCGTATCGAGCCTGCGTGATGCGGGCACCCACACCACGGTTTCGGTGAATTGTACCCCAGCGATCCTGTGCGCCGCCGATCTTCCCGAGATCGTTTTCGAAGCGTTGGAGCGCTGGCAGATGCCTGCAGGCACGCTGATGATCGAGATCACCGAAAACGCGGCGATCGAATCGTTTCATGAGGTTGCCAGCGCTGCGTGTCGCCTTGCGATGCGCGATTGCGGCATCTCGATCGACGATTTCGGGCGCGGGACAACCAGCCTGGAGCGGCTTTTCGACCTCCCGCTGACCGAGCTGAAAATCGACAAGGAGATTTTCTGGAAATGCTTCGATGGGCACGAACCTTCGGGTCTGCTCAAGGAGGTGGTCCATTACTGCGAGGAACGCGGGATCACATCCACGGTTGAAGGCATCGAGACAGTCGCGCATTTCGATTTTGCCACCTCGCTGGGGGCGCAATGCGGACAGGGCTATCTCTGGGACTGGCCGAGCCCAGCAGTGCTCTTGTCGGGCCCGCGGGCAAACGTATCATTGGGCGGATAGGGTACCATCCATTCCGACCCGTCATTTTGAGTTCGAGCGGATATTATGCGCAGCATCTACATAGTCGATGACGATCAGTCGGTGCGCTCAGAGCTGTATTCCCTGCTGTCCGTCTATCCCAACACATTGCTGCGGTCCTTTGCGTCCGGCGACGATTTTCTGGCCGAGCTTGGTGACATTCAATCGGCTCTGATCCTGCTCGACATGAACATGCCGGGTGCCAGCGGCTTCGACGTGCTGGCGGCAATCCGCGATCGTAAGGATCTTTTGTCGATCGTGATCACCGGGCAGGGCGATACGCGGATGGCCGTCCAGGCGATGAAGGCGGGTGCCATCGACTTTCTCGAAAAGCCCTGCGATCCCAAGGCCCTGTTGCAGACGATCGACCAGGCGTTCGAAAATCTGGAAGAAACCGAACAGGTGATCGCGCGTACCGGAGAGGCGCGAGAGAAGGTGTCCCGCCTGTCCGCCCGCGAGCGGGACGTTCTGGAAGGTCTGATCGAGGGCAAGTCCAACAAGGTCATCGGTTACGAACTCGATATCAGCCCGCGCACGGTCGAGGTCTACCGTGGGAAGATGATGGACAAGCTGGAAGTGCAAAGCCTGCCCGAAGCTCTGCGCGTGGCCTTCGCCGCCGGTCTGGTCGAGGCCTAGGCGAGAGGCCACGCGGCCAAGGGTAAGCCGCGCGGTGTTGAGCCCGACGGGCGATCGTCAGAAACTGAGCGTCACATCCGACAGGATATAGCGGGTGTCGCCGGTATCGGGGGCATTGGCCGCCTGTTCGAGAAAGCGTCCCTTGCTGAGATAGGCTGCGCCGAGGCCAAAGCGTATCGACTTCGGCACGATCCAGTAGCCGAGCGAGGCTTCGTATTGGGTTCCGGCGAAGCGGCCCGCGCTGCCGAGTGGATCCGTCACGCTCGTTTTCGCGAAGGAGTCCGTCTCGCTCTGCAACCATGCGAGGCGGACCGAGAGCGATCCGTCGAGGCGCTTGCTGGGCTTTGCCGCGATGCGCAGGCCGGGCGAGATAATGTTGGAAAAGGACAGCGGACCATAATTGGCGGTCGGTCCGAAGGTGCTGCTGCGCGCGCCGAACAGCGGATCGAAGCGGGTGTAGTCGCCACCCGCGCTTTCGCCTGACGCAGCGTCGAATAGTGCGGCGATACGCAAGCCAGCCGGGCCGCCTAGCGAGCGACCGATTTCGGCGTGCATCATCCATGCGGAGACGTCCTGTTCCGCAGCGTTGGCCGCCTTGCCGCTGCGGATCGTGCCGAGCTGGTAGGCGGCCTCGAAATCGAAATCGAACATCCCGTCCTTGGGCTTGCGCAGCAGGCGCAGGCCCGGGGTGAAAAGCTGCCGATTGCGCGTCGCATTGTCCGGGCGATCGTCTTCCAGCAGTCCATAGCCGTAGAGTTCGAGGCTTGCGCCGAGCGCGTCCAGCTTGGACTGGTAATTGGCGCCGAAGAGCTGGAGGTCCGCCCCCTCGCGGTCGAACTTGAAATCATTGTCGCGAATGGACGCGGCATCGCCAGGGCGCCGTTCTTGCGGCATGGTCCAGAACAGGCTGATCTGGTCACCACCTTCCGAAGAAAGGTCGACGCGTGCACCGGTGAAGGAGGTCGGAACGTTGGAAAAGCCGATGCGGCTGACGAGGCGACCCGATCCGTATTTCATGGTGAAGCGGCCCGCCTGCAGGCTCGTCTTCCAGCCATCGGCCACCTCGCCCAGATCGAACTGGGCATAGGCCTGAATGGGCTCCAGCACATTTACGGTGGAGGTGTTCACGGTAGAACCCGGATCGACCCCGTAGGCACGCGCGTCGAGCAGTTCGCCGACGAACCGCACGGGCCCGGTGGCATATTCGGCCTTCACCAGTGCGCGGGTCGACCAGATGGTCTCGTCGGGAAGCTTGCCCGGACGAAATTCGTCATCGATCCGCTCGAACCGGCCACGCACGCTGCCTTCGATCGAGAAGCCGTCATCCTCTTGCGTGTCGTCGGCGGCCAGCACGGGGGCCGGCAGGGCCAACAGCACCGCAACCGCGGCCATAGAGGCGCGGCTGCCGGAACGTTCGCCAAAAATCATAGTGCACTCCATCTGAAACCTGTGCTGGCTTTATAGCTGGAGCGAAGAGGGTTCCGGCGGACGGACGCGCTTTTTCGGTTTGCGATGGATGGTTTGGGCGATCGCGGGGGTGCGGTTCGAGATTTTCGCGCCGCCGCAGCCGGGCTGCACGGCCGACATTCTATAATTGGGACATCTGTTCGGCTTTTTGCCCTCAATTATGGAGTGATTTCTGAATGCTAAGTCGCCTCAACGACTGGCCCCTGTCGCGCAAGATGCTGCTCGCCTTTGGCGCGCTGTTCATCGCCTTCGCGGCCATGGCCACGGTTTCGTACGTCGCCGAGAAATCCGCGCTCGCCTATTCCGAACAGGCCAATAAACGTGGCCTGGTAGCGACCTCTGCGCTTGCTCGGGTGCAGGACCAGGTCAAGCAGTACCGGATCCTGGTTTTTGCCCACGTCAACCGGATCAGCGAAGAGGATCGCATCAATACCGAAGAGCGTATGGCCAAGGCTCAGACCGAGCTCCATGCCGCGATGGCCGACTATGCCGAAGCAGCCGAACTTTCGCAGCGCCAAGGTTCTCAGGTGGCCCGCGACTTCGCACTGCTAGAGAGCGCGGTCGATCGGCTGGAAGCGACGAACAAGCAACTTGTCTCGATCAGCAGCTCACAGCCGCGCGAAGTGGCGATCCAGTTCCTGCGCACCGACGCAAAGGAAGCCTCGCATGATGCCATCGAAGCAGTCGAAACCCTGGTAAAGGAAGTGGTCGACACGCGTCAGGCCGCCTTCGAAGAAGCGCGCGACTTCGGCAGCTTCATGGAAATGCTGTCGCTTCTCATCGCCCTATTCGGCATCGGCGCACTAGGGGCAATCTGGTTTGGCCTGAACAAGAGCGTCGCCCAGCCGCTCGCAGCGCTGGCCGATACGACGCAGCGTCTGGCTGGTGGTGCCGACCTTCCCGTGCCGTCGACCAATCGTGCGGACGAGGTCGGCCAGATCGCCAAGGCCGTGGACAGTTTCCGAGTGGCCGCCGCCAAACGTTCGGAAGACGCCATTCGTGAAGCAGAGGAACAGCGTGTGGTGACCACTGCGCTGAGCAATGGGCTTACCGCGCTCTCGGAAGGCGATCTGACCACGGAACTGAAGGCCGACTTCCCGCCTGCGTACGGAGAGCTCAAGATCAATTTCAACGAGGCGATTGCCCGCTTGCGCGAAATGATCTCGGCCGTTGCCGACAGTGCCGAGGCGATCGGCACCGGCTCGCGCGAGATTGCTCAGGCATCGGAAGACCTTGCCCGCCGCACGGAAAGTAACGCCGCTAGCCTGGAAGAAACCTCGGCCTCGCTGACCCAGATCGACCAACGCCTCAAGGTGTCCGCAGATGCCGGTCAGCAGACCGTCGTACGCGCAGACAACGCGATCAAGGCGGTCAGTGGCGGGCGCTCGATCGCCGACGAGGCGGTTCAGGCGATGGGCCGCGTCAGCGAAAGTGCCAAGGGCATCGACGCGGTGATCGAAGGGCTCGACAAGATCGCCTTCCAGACCCGCGTTCTGGCGATGAACGCCGCCGTGGAAGCAGGCCGTGCCGGTGAGGCAGGGCGTGGCTTCGCGGTGGTTGCCGATCTGGTCAGTGCGCTGGCCATGCGCGCCGAGGAAGAGGCCAAGCTTGCCCGCGATCAGCTCACCGTGACCCAGGCCGATATCGGCACTGCGGTGAACGCGGTGGAGCGTGTCGACGGCGCACTTGCGGACATCACTGAGGGTGTCAGCGAAGTGCACAGCCTGCTGGGCACGATGGCTGCCGACAACCAGACGCAGTCTTCGTCCGTGACCGAGATCAGCTCGGCCATCTCCAGCATGGACCAGTCGACGCAGCAGAACGCAGCGATGGTAGAAGAAACTTCCGCTGCCGCGCGCAACCTGTTGAGCGAGGTCAGCTCGCTGTCGGAGCGTGCTTCCCTGTTCCGGACCGGCAAGGCCAAGGTGACGGTTACGGCGCCCGCGACCAAATCGCGTTCGCTTCCGGCCCCAGCGGCCAAGCCTTCCCCCGCCTACGTCTCTCCCGTCGCAGCCCTTCCTGCCAACGGGGCGGGTGCCGGCGGTGCGGACGACTGGAACGACTTCTAGTCCTAGTTCCTCGCTCGATGCCAGGCCGGCCACCTTCAGGGTGCGACCGGCCTGGCAACCTTGTGCTGTAGGTCCCTCACGGCTTGCTGAAAGACGTGCCTAAATAAGTTATTGTAAAAGCCTCCGATAAGTTACGTAACCCTATATAATGTCAGTAGGAAAGCATCTCACCCATAATGCTCGGCTATAATAGCTGGAAGCGTAATCGTGCGGACGCGCCTTAGAGTATCGCACAATGAGAGTGAGGTTTAACTATGCACTGGTTCAGAACAGTTGCCCCGATCAGGTTGAAGCTGCTTGTAGCATTCGGCTCGCTCACGGCACTGACCGCGATGGTTGGTATCGTCGGCGTGATCATGGGTGACGTCATCACCATGGTTGCCGGAGCGGTAGCCACAATTATCGCGGCGCTGCTGGGTGTCGTCTATCGCACCAATATCGCTGATCCCTACGTGACCACCGTGGTCCGTATGGAAGGTCTCGCCGCTGGGGACCTCGACTCCCCGATCGAGTTCGTCAATTATCAGGACTGCGTAGGCCGTATCGCGCGGGCCATGTTCACATTCCGCGATGCGGCCGTAGAGCAGAAGAAGCAGGCCGACGAGCAGGCCGAGGTCGTCCGCGTACTTGCCGCGCACCTGGCCAAGCTTTCCGAAGGCGATCTGACTGCCGAAGTGAGCGCAGAATTCCCGCCCGCTTATGCCGAGCTCAAGATCAACTTCAACGAAGCGGTCGTGCGCCTGCGCGAGATGATCTCGGCCGTTGCCGACAGTGCCGAGGCGATCGGTACGGGCTCGCGCGAGATCGCACAGGCATCGGAGGATCTGGCTCGTCGCACGGAAAGCAACGCCGCCAGCCTCGAAGAAACCTCCGCCTCGCTTGCGCAGATCGACGAGCGACTGCGGGCGACTGCAGGCTCGGGTCAGAAGACCGTCGAACGCGCCGACTCCGCGATTGGCGTGGTCAATGGCGGGCGCTCGATCGCCAACGAAGCGGTTCAGGCGATGGGGCGCGTCAGCGAAAGCGCCAAGGGCATCGACGCGGTCATCGAAGGGCTCGACAAGATCGCCTTCCAGACGCGCGTGCTCGCGATGAACGCCGCAGTCGAAGCAGGGCGTGCCGGTGAGGCGGGTCGTGGCTTCGCGGTGGTTGCCGATCTGGTCAGCGCGCTGGCCATGCGCGCCGAGGAAGAGGCCAAGCTTGCCCGCGATCAGCTGACCGTGACCCAGACCGATATCGGCACTGCGGTCAACGCGGTGGAGCGCGTCGACGGCGCGCTGGCCGAGATCACCGAGGGCGTCAGCGAAGTGCACAATCTGCTCGGCACGATGGCGGCAGACAACCAGACGCAGTCTTCGTCGGTGACCGAGATCAGCTCGGCCATCTCCAGCATGGACCAGTCGACGCAGCAGAACGCGGCGATGGTGGAGGAGACCTCTGCCGCGGCCCGCAACCTGTTGAGTGAAGTCAGCTCGCTGTCGGAGCGTGCGGCCCTGTTCCAGACCGGCAAGGCCAAGGTTACGGTTACGGCGCCCGCCTCAAAGGCCCGCTCGCTTCCGGCCCCTGCGGCTAAGCCTGCCAAGGCCTACGTATCTCCGGTCGCGGCACTGCCCGCGAACGGCGCATCGCATAGCGGTGCGGACGACTGGAACGACTTTTAGGGAGGTCCAGCCGTCAAACGAAATCGGGCCGGCGCCTCCCAAAGGCTGTCGGCCCGGTAACCACCATGCCGAGTACGGTGATGTTCCGCTCCGTAGGTAAAGGACACGGGCGGTCGGGCCGACAGGATGGTCTCCCGCACCTTAACAACGAGAGATTACCCAAGATGCCTAAGCAAGAAATGCAGTCGCGGCTCGAATTCGCCGCGTTCGACGCCAAGCAGCAATCGCTGCTGTCCAAGTCCAAGTCGCGCATCGACCGGGTTCTCCCGAAGGCTCTCGACCGGTTCTACGACGTCGTCCGCAAGACGCCGGAGACGGCACGCTTCTTCAAGGACGAGAAGCACATGACCGGTGCCAAGGCTGCCCAGTCGCGCCACTGGAACAATATCGCGACCGCGAATTTCGACGAGGGCTATTACGAGAGCGTCCGGCGTATCGGCGAACGCCATGCCATCATCGGACTCGAACCGCGTTGGTATATCGGCGCCTACGCCGTGCTGCTCGAGGAGATGTTCCGCGGGCTGGCAGGCGGCTCGGGTGTCAAGCGGCTCCTTCCTGGCAACGACATTGAGCTGATCATTTCGGTGCTCAAGGCCGCGCTGATGGACATGGAGCTGTCGGTCTCGATTTATTTCGAGCGCACCAAGGCTTCGCAGGTCACAGTGGTCGAGGCGCTCGAGCGCGAACTTGGCCGCCTGTCGCAGGGCGATCTTACTGCCAGTATCGACGAAGATCTCGCGCCGGAATATGCGACGGTGAAGACCAACTTCAACGACGCGGTGGCGAACCTGCGCGAGATAATTTCGGCTGTTGCCGACAGTGCCGAGGCAATCGGCACGGGCTCGCGCGAGATTGCGCAGGCATCGGAAGATCTCGCCCGCCGCACCGAAAGCAACGCCGCCAGCCTGGAAGAAACCTCCGCCTCGCTGACCCAGATCGACCAGCGTCTCAGGGCGTCTGCGGATGCGGGCCAGAAGACCGTCGAGCGCGCCGATTCCGCAATCAAGGCGGTCAATGGCGGGCGCTCGATCGCGGATGAGGCGGTTCAGGCGATGGGCCGTGTCAGCGAGAGTGCCAAGGGTATCGACGCGGTGATCGAAGGGCTCGACAAGATCGCCTTCCAGACACGCGTGCTCGCCATGAACGCCGCCGTGGAAGCAGGTCGTGCCGGCGAGGCAGGCCGTGGCTTCGCGGTGGTCGCCGATCTGGTCAGCGCGCTGGCCATGCGCGCCGAGGAAGAGGCCAAGCTTGCCCGCGATCAGCTGACCGTGACGCAGACCGACATCGGGACTGCGGTTGGTGCGGTCGAGCGTGTCGACGGCGCACTTGCGGACATCACCGAAGGGGTGAGCGAAGTGCACACCCTTCTGGGCACCATGGCGGCCGACAACCAGACGCAGTCGTCTTCGGTCACAGAGATCAGCTCGGCCATCTCCAGCATGGACCAGTCGACGCAGCAGAACGCGGCGATGGTGGAGGAGACCTCTGCCGCGGCCCGCAACCTGCTGAGCGAGGTCGGTTCCCTGTCGGAGCGTGCGGCTATGTTCCAGACCGGCGGCGATTCATCCCGCGTCAGGGTGACGGCACCGGCTTCGAACGTCCGGTCGCCCCAGACCCCTGCCCACACTGCTGCGAAGAGCCAGGGATCATCCGCCACGAAGAACGCCGGCCGTTCGGGAGCGGACGACTGGAACAGCTTCTAGGACGATCGGATATTCCATCCGGTTCAGACGGGCCGCCGCTTCTTTAGAAGCGGCGGCCCTTTTTGTATCGCCGCTGCCGGCGGTGTAAGCGGGGCGTGCGTACAACTTGCTTGTCTTGAGTGGCTGCAGCGGACGCCAGGCACAAAAAAAGGAGCGACAGGCCCGCTGTCGCTCCTCTTTTCTTGATGCGTTGTTGTCAGGCCTTGGCCAGGCGCTGCGCTGCAAGCCCTTCCATGACGCTGCGGTTGACCTCGATCAGGTCATTGATGCTCTCGCGCCCGGCGATGACCTCGCTCGAGAAGCGATTGACCCAGAGCGCGAGGGAGATGATCGAAGCGCGCAGTTCACGGGGAAGTTCGTTGCCGGGTGAAGTGCAGTCGGCGGAGAAGATGTTCCACATCTCGCGATTGCGATGCAGCGGCTCGGCCAGTTCGGCCCCTTGCCTTTGCGCATCGCGGGCGACGATCATCTCTCCGGTGATCTGCCCCATCAAGCGATGCTCTGTATCGCGGGGCGCTTCGGAGAGCCGGCGAACACTCTGGTAAGCGGCAAGCGACATCAAAAAAACTCCTTTGACGGTGTTTTTCTATTTTAGACAGTTCGCGGACATTCCAGCGGCCTGAAGGACCATTTTACTGGCGCTTGCCGCCGTGGCCTCCTGAAATCCTCCTATAATCAAAAAGCGCGTGCCGTTCGTGCGATTACGAGGACTTCTCCATGGATCTGCCAACTCATCCTCTTGCCGGGATGCGCCTTGCGATCAAGGAGACGCTCGACACGGCCGGCGTCGATCGAGTGTGCGTGATCGGACGCGCCGATCCGCTGACCTCAGACATTCTCGCGCAGTTTGAAAGGTCGGGCGGCGCGCTCGACATACTGGACTGCGCCTGCGGTGCCTCTACCTTTCCGATGAATTCGGGCGCGTGCGCCTGGATCATCCCGGGCGTCGCAAACTACTACCACGCCTATCGATTGCTGCACGTCATCCGCGCGATGACGGTGAGGCAGCAGACGCCGTTTCTGGTCCTGCGCCCGCAGCTCGAAACCACCATCGCCCGCCGGGACTATTATGTCGGCGTTCCAAGCGTGCCCGCTCCATGGCGGCATTGCTCCGAAACCTGCCTCGTCCGCGGCGAGACGATCGAGCGCGCGACGATCAAGGGCGGCCTTCGCAATGGTGTTCTGACCGCGATCGAGGACTTCACCCAGGAGGTCTGGGACGAAGGCACCGCGCTTGCCTACACCTGTCTTCCCACGATCGGCGGCTTTTGCGCCCTGTTCGATGTGGAGGCCGATTGGGCCCCCGAACTCGCCTACCGCCTGTCCAGGTTTCACGACAGCGCAGCCGTCGCTGCGATGAGCGAAAAGGAACTGCTGGATTACCTGGACATCATCGGGCGACCACGCGGTGATGGGGGCAAGGCCGAAGAATAAACCGCACCAACACCATCCGAACCGCACGTCACCAGCCTATAATTCAACACAGACCCGTCCTTTAGGAAAGCAACTGAGAAACCATGGTCAACGGCATCGGCCTTATTCTGATCCTGGCTTGCGTGTTCGGCAGTTTTATTCTGGCCGGCGGCAAGATGGACATCATTTCTCATGCGCTGCCGCATGAGATGATGGCTATCGGCGGCGCAGCTATCGGCGCCTTCCTCGTCGCCAACTCCATGTCGGTGGTGAAGAAGGCGGGCAAGGGCATTGTCCGCTCCTTCAAAGGCCCGCGCTGGAAAGAAAGCGACTACCGCGATCTTCTGACCATGCTGTTCACCTTGCTGACCACCTTTCGCAAGGGCGGGGCGACTGCCATCGAGCCACATCTCGACGCACCGGAAGAGAGTACGCTGTTTAGCCGTTATCCGCGGATCCTCGCCGATCATCACCTGGTCGAGTTCATCTGCGATTACCTGCGGATGATGACGGTCAATTTCGAAGACCCGCACCAGATGACCGAAGCGATGGAAAACGACATCGAGCGGCATCATCATGAAGAGCTGGAGCCGCAGCACGCGCTTCAGGTGATGGCCGACGGCCTGCCTGCCATCGGCATCGTCGCCGCCGTGCTGGGGGTGATCAAGACCATGGGTTCTATCGATCAGCCGACCGAAATTCTGGGCGGAATGATCGGTGGCGCGCTGGTCGGGACCTTCCTTGGCGTCCTGCTCTCGTACTGCCTCGTCGGCCCGCTTGCAGCCAAGTTGCTCGAAACGATCGAGTCCGATTCCAAGCCGTTCATCATCGCGAAGACCGCGATCATCGGACACGCCCAGGGGCTGCCCACGCAGGTGGCCATCGAAATTGCGCGGCGCATGACACCTTCGGGTTTCGCGCCCTCCTTCCAACAGCTCGAGACCGCACTTGAGGAGGCGAACAGTGAACTCAACGCCCAACCCGCCTGAAGACAATACGCCCCCGGGCGACAGCAAGGGCAAGCCGCAGGACTCCGTCACGCTTCCGGCGAACGGCACCACTGCCACCGCGGAGGAACTGCGGGTCCGGCTGGTGCTGGCACTCGACGGCCAGGCCCCGGCGGAAATCGACGCCAGCGAAGTGGAGAACGCCGGTCAGGCGGTTCTGCAGCTGCTGGTGGCCGCGCAGGCCGAGGCGCGCAGCGCGGGCCGCCCGCTAACTTTTACCAATCCCAGCGCGGCTTTTCGCGACCGCGTCAAACGTTGCCGACTGACCGACCAGATCGGCCTGGATCCTGAAGGAGTTGCCGCGTGACCAAGCGCATTCTGACCGTCGATGACTCGGCGAGCATGCGGATGCTTCTGAAGGCATCGCTGACCAAGCAGGGTTTCGCCATCGAAACCGCCGATGATGGCGAGCACGGCCTTTCGCGCATGTGCGAGCTCAATCCGGACCTGCTGATCACCGACATCAACATGCCCAAGATGGACGGCTTCGAACTGATCGAGGCGGTCCGCGGCATGCCCGAGTTTCGCGGAACCCCGATCCTGGTCCTGTCGACGGAATTTTCCGACGACAAGAAGGCGCGGGCGCGCAGCGCGGGTGCAACCGGCTGGATTACCAAGCCTTTCGATCCTGACAAACTGGGGGCGGCAATCCGCAAGGTGTGCCCATGAGCGACGATCTCGACGATATCCAGGCGATCTTCTTCGAAGAGTGCAACGAAGGTCTTGCGGTCGCCGAAGAAGGTCTCAGCACGATGGCCGACGGGGATACCTCGGCTGATGTGATCGCTGGCGTGTTCCGCGCGGTCCACTCGATCAAGGGTGGCGCGGGTGCCTTCGGGCACGAAAGGCTGCAGAGCTTCTCACACATCTTCGAAAACCTGCTGGACGAAGTGCGCGCTGGCCGCATCGAGCCGACCGCCCACATCTGCAAGAACATGCTGCTCGCCTTCGACGTGCTCTCCGATCACGTGCAGGCGGCGCAGGGGCATGCCGAGGTGCCGGATGATGCCGCGATGCTGGCCACGCTAGAAGCGCTGCTGGTTGAGGGGGCAGGCGATGCGCCGGCCGCAGACACGGCCTCCGAAGCGAGCGCACCTACAGCCGAAGGCGAAGCGGACGAGTTCGGCTTCATGCCGGTCGTGGTGGACATCGAAGATCTCGACGGGGAATCTGATCCGTTCATGGACCTTGGCGATGGTGACGCAGAAGAGAGCACCGCCGCTGCTGGCTGGTCGATCCGTTTCGCCCCCTCGCGGGATGCGATGGCCAATGGCAGCGAACCCCTACTGGTCCTGCGCGAGCTGGAGCGGATGGGCGGCGAAGTTGTCGCTGTGGAAACCGCTTCTCTCCCTCCGTTGCGCGAGCTCGATCCCGAAGGTGCCTATTTCGCCTGGTCCATTACCATGCCGGCGAGCGTGACGCGTTCGGACATCGAGGAAGCTTTCGATTTTGTCGCGCCCGATTCAGTGGTCGACATCGTCGAAGGCGAGACGATGCCGTCGCACGATAGTGAGCCTGCAGAGCGGCCCGGAGCCGAGCCCGAAGCGGACGATCAGCCCGTCTCGGCCGACCCCAGCCCGAGCGTGGCGGCAGCCGAGAGCGAGCCGTCTGCGCCGCCGGTGAAGGCGGTGCCCGCCGCTTCGCCGGCGGAGGCCAAGGCGCTCGAGGCACCGCAGAATATCCGTGTCGATGTGTCTAAGCTCGACATGCTGCTCAACCTTGTTGGCGAGCTTGTCATTCGCAACTCGATCCTGGCGGACCGTCTCTCGTCGGCGGACCAGCAACGGGTCGAACTGCCTGAACTGGCGCGCTTGACGCGTGAAATTCAGGACAATGTCATGGCGCTGCGTGCGCAGCCCATTCGCCAGGCCTTCTCCCGCGTGCCACGGATGCTGCGCGAGCTGTGCTCGGCCACCAACAAGGATGTCGCGCTCGAAGTATCGGGTGAGGCGACCGAGGTCGACAAGAGCGTGATCGAGAAGATCGGCGAGCCGCTGACCCACATGATCCGCAATGCGGTCGATCACGGCATCGAGAGTTCGGAGGAACGCGTTGCGAAGGGCAAACCCGCCCAGGGCAATCTGAAGCTGTCTGCCGAGCAGAGGGGCGCGCGTATTTTCCTGCGCGTTGCCGATGATGGACGCGGCATTGATCGCGAACGCGTGCTTGCGAAGGCGGTCGAGAAGGGCATTGTCGCCGCGGACGCTACCCTGAGCGACGAAGAGATCGACAACCTGATCTGCGCCCCCGGCTTCTCCACCGCCGAAACGATCTCGTCCATTTCCGGGCGCGGCGTGGGCATGGATGTGGTGCGCAGCAATGTCGAGGCGCTCGGCGGCCGGATCGAGATCACCTCGGCTCCCGGCAAGGGCACCACCTTCACCATGATCCTGCCGCTGACGCTGGCGATCCTGGATGGGATGGTCGTGCGGCTGTGTGGCCAGCGCTACGTGCTGCCACTGTCCAACGTGGTCGAAACCGTCCAGCCCGAGCCCGGGCAGATGCGCCCGGTCGCCAACAGTTCGGAAGTGATCGACATGCGCGGCACCTACGTGCCCGTGAAGCGCCTGTCCGAGCTGTTCCAGCTGCCTCCCGCCGATCGGGAAGACGAGGACAGCGTCGTGATCATCGTCGAAACCGACGCAGGCAATGTCGGCCTGATGGTCGATACCATCGAAGACCGCCGCGAAGTGGTGATCAAGAGCCTCGACCAGAACCTCTACCCGATCCGCGGGCTGGGTGGCGCGACCATCCTTGGCGACGGCTCGATCGCACTCATTCTCGATATCGAGGCGCTGGTGGCCTCGGCAAATTCTCCCAACAAATTCGTCCTGAAAGGAATGGCAGCATGAACGCGACCGATACCGCCGATCTCAACACCATGACCGCTGCGTCTGTGCAAGCGACCGAAACGGTCGACGATGCAGAGCGCAAGATCGTGACCTTCCTGCTCGGCAAGCAGACCTTCGGCATCGACATGTCCGCGCTGATCGAAATCCGCGAGTGGGAAGATCCCACTCCGCTGCCCAGCGTGCCCGCCTACATCAAGGGTGTCACCAATCTGCGCGGCCATGTCGTGCCGGTGGTCGGTCTGGCCGAACGGCTCGGCTGGGAGCCGAGCGTGCTGCACGCGCGCTCGTGCATTCTGGTGGTCAACATCGAAGGCAAGCACGCCGGCTTCCTGGTCGACGAAGTGGCCGACATCGTGTCGGTCGCGGACAGCGCGATCCAGCCGGCCCCGGAAGTCGAAGTGACCGAAACCAGCGTGATCCGCGGGCTCGTCGAAATCGGCCAGCGCAGCAAGGAAAGCGCGGACCAGAAGGACCAGACCATGGTCTCGCTTCTCGATCTGGACAAGCTCAGCCCGACCCGCAATCTCGACCTGGCTGCATAATGATGCAGACGGTCTCCGCTCTCGGCCAGTCCGCCGGCCTCGCACCAGCGGAAGCGCGGCTCGACCAGCGCGATTTCGCGCGGGTTGCCGCCATCGTGGGGCGTGAAGCGCGCATTGCGCTTCAGCCCACGAAGGCAACGCTCGTATTCTCGCGCCTGAGCCGCCGCCTGCGCGAGCACGGTCTGGAATCTTTCGGCCAGTATCTCTCGCTGGTGGAATCCGACGCTGTCGAACGCGCGGCGATGGTCGAGGCGTTGACCACGAACCACACACATTTCTTCCGCGAGGACCATCACTTCGACCACTTCAAGGCCGCCGTTCTTGGCGAATTGCAGGACCGGGCTCGCGCAGGGCACCCTGTCAGGCTGTGGTCGGCCGGATGCTCGAGCGGCGAGGAAGTGTACTCGCTGGTGATGTGCATGCTTGGAACGTCGCGTTCGGAAGCGCGCTGGGCGACTGACGGCGACGTCAAGTTGCTGGCCACCGATCTGTCTGCGCGCGTCGTCGCTGCGGCGCGCAAGGCGGTCTATTCCGAAGCCACCGTCAAGCCGATACCGGAAGCGTACCGGCGCCAGTGGCTGCGCGAAGAGGGCAATGATTTCGCCGTTGTCGACGACGCGCGCCGTTTCGTCACCGCGCGCGAACTGAACCTGTTCGGCGAGTGGCCGATGCGCCAGCAATATGACGTCATCTTCTGCCGCAACGTCATGATCTATTTCGACGACACCGCGACCTCCGAGCTTATCGCCCGGTTTTCGCGCCTGCTGCGGCCTGGCGGATACCTCTACATCGGCCATTCGGAACGTCTGATCGGCCCTGGTGCCGACGTGCTGAAAAATTGCGGCCAGACGATCTATCGCAAGGAAGGTAGCGGCCAATGACGTCCCCGGTCCGGACACTGGTGGTGGACGACAGCGCGACGATGCGCACGATGCTGTGCGCCGCACTCGATGCCGATCCCGGCATCAAGGTGGTGGGGTCCGCCCCCGAGCCACATGCGGCGCGGCAGTTGATGCGCGAGCTCGATCCCGATGTGGTCACGCTGGATGTCGAGATGCCCGGCATGGACGGGCTCTCCTTCCTCGAGAAGATCATGCGCCTGCGGCCTACGCCGGTGGTGATGTGCTCGTCGCTCACCACGCACGCGGCCGAGGTCACCATCGAGGCGCTGCGCCTCGGGGCGGTGGACTTTGTCGCCAAGCCGACCGGCGCGGGTGGTGATATGGCGCGTGCAGCCGCCGAGCTGTGCGAAAAGGTCAAGGCCGCGGCGCGCTCTCAGGTGCGGCAATCGCCGAACGTCGCAACGCCCGCTCCCGTCGATTCCGGCGGCGGCGTTTTCCTCGACGATCGTCTGATCGTCATCGGATCGTCCACTGGCGGCGTCGATGCGCTGTTCGCGATTCTGCCGAGCCTGCCCAAGGATGCGCCGCCGGTGCTGGTGGTCCAGCACATGCCGCCCGCCTTCACGGGCAGCCTTGCCCGGCGCCTGGACGGCGTCTGCGCAGTGAAAGTGATGGAAGCGCACGACCGCGCCCCGCTGGAGCGTGGAACCGTCTATATTGCTCCTGGGGGGGATCGCCACATGATCCTCTCTGGCAAGACCGTTCGCCTGATCGATGGAGATCGCGTGTCCGGCCATCGCCCGTCCGTCGACATGCTGTTCCAGTCGGTTGCGCCGCTCGGTCGAAAGGCCGTGGGCGCGATCCTGACGGGGATGGGCGAGGACGGCGCAGCCGGCCTGCTGGCCATGCGTCAGGCTGGTGCCCGCACCTTCGGCCAGGATGCACAGTCCTGCGTCGTCTACGGAATGCCGCGTGCGGCCGCAGCCATGGGCGCGGTCGAAAGAGAATTGAGTCTGTCTGCGCTGCCGATGGCGATCATCGGCGCCTGCCGCAGCAAGTAAGGGGATCGGTTATGCCGGCAGCGTCTGCAATCAAGGTAATGGTGGTCGACGATCAGACCAGCATGCGCGCGATGATCCGCCGCACGCTTCAGGATCTGGGTTTTCGTGACGTGCGCGACAAGGCGAGCGCGACAGAAGCGCTCGACGATGTGCGGTCCAATCGCGTCCACCTGATCATTTCGGATTACAACATGCCCGAGATGGACGGGCTGCAGTTCCTCCAGGAAGTGCGCAAGGATTCGGTGATCGGCAAGACGGTTTTCATCATGCTGACAGCGTCGGCGGAGAAGGAGATCGTCCAGAAGGCCGCCGAGATGGGCGTCAACAACTACGTGGTGAAGCCCTTCACTCCCGCAGCTCTCAAAGAGAAGATCGAGCGCGTCTTCGGGGCGCTGTCCTGAACGCCATGCGCCGCGTCTCCATCATCCAGGGCGAACATCGCGTCATTGCCGAACCGGAGGTCATGCTGACCACGGTGCTGGGATCGTGCGTTGCAGTGTGCCTCCACGATTCCGTGGCTCGCCTTGGCGGGATGAACCACTTCCTGCTCGGCGAACCGACCGCCGGGCACGATCTCAGGCCCGAGGAAATGCAGCGCTACGGGGTGCACGCGATGGAACTGCTCATCAACGCGATGATGCAGGCCGGTGCCAAGCGCGAACGGCTCTGCGGCCATCTGTACGGCGGCGCCAATATCGTCGCCGGGCTGGGGGCGATCGGCAGCAGCAATGCCGAGTTTGCCCGCCGGTTCATGCAGACGGAAGGTCTGGAGGTGCGCCATTGCGACCTGGGTGGGACCAGCGCGCGCAAGGTCGAATTCCTGCCGTTCGACGGCAAGGTGCGCTCGATCAAGGTCACCGACGCACCGCTCGAGCAGCGCCCGCAGCGGATCGCCACCAATGATGTCGAGCTGTTCTGATGTGTTTGTCGGAACGTCTTCTTGTTTGCCTGGGATGAGCCATGGATATTCTCGAAAACCAAACTGCCGAACTGTGCCGGGCCATTGCTGACGAAATCCGTCAGGTAAGCCTTCTGGTGGAGGAACTGGCCCACGTCCTCGTCGCCGACGAGGACATCGCCCTCAGGCATCTGCATCGCCTGCAGGCGTTCGATCTCGTCATCCAGCGCGTGGGTGAGAGCGCCCGGGTGCTCGACCGGCTGGCGTCGGGCGTGCATTCGCACCAGGCCATTGATGCGGTGTGCCTCGAAGCGCTGCAGGATCGCCTGCGGGCGGCGACCCGCGCGAACTGAACATGGCTACTCAAGCCTCCGATCGTCCCATAGTCATCCGCCGGGTCAAGAAGGTCACCGGCGGGGGGCATCACGGTGGCGCGTGGAAGGTCGCCTATGCCGACTTCGTGACCGCGATGATGGCGTTCTTCATGCTGCTGTGGCTGACGGCCAACCCCGACAAGGAGATGCTCAAGGGGCTGGCCGAGTATTTCACGCCTGCCGATCCCGGCGCTGTCGGACCGGGCAGCAGTGGTTCGTCTGCGGGCGCGGGCAATAGCCGGGCGGCGCAATCGAGCGAGCAGAAGCCACAGGGCACCCCGGCGATGGAAGCCGCGACCGCAGGTGCGGCCCGGGGGGGCACCGCGAACGTGCCGGATGCGTCGATGCGTGTGCTCGCACAGGAGCTGCGCCTCGTCATCGATAGTACCGCCGACGACCGCGTTTCCGACAATGCGAAAATGAAGGAGGACGGCAACACGCTGACCATCAGCCTGATGGACACGGCCAAGCGACCGATGTTCAAGGACGGATCGGGCGAGCCCAACAGCTACGCCACCAACCTGCTGATGCGGATCGCGCGCGAGGTTGCCGGAACCGGGGTGAGCGTGGCGCTGGAAGGGCACACCGACGCCGAAGGCGGGCTTAGCGAAGCGAACTGGAAGCTCTCGGGCGACCGTGCCCAGGCGGCGCGCAGGATCATGCAGTCGGCGGGGCTGTCTTACGACCGGATCAGCCAGGTTTCCGCGATGGCGAGCACGCGCCCCGTCTATCCCGATCAGCCCATGCGGCCAGAAAACCGCCGGATCGCGATCATCATCAAGGCGGAAGGCTCCGCCTTGCCGCCCGACACAAGTTTCGAATTCTAGCGAGTAAGCAGCCATGCCGGGTATCAAGACAATGATCATGCCGATCGTGCTGCTGGCGGGCGGTGTCGGGATCGGGAGCGGCGCGGCCTACGGCACCACGATGCTGCTCGGCCCTGCCGAGGCTGATGGCGCGAGCAGCGCCGAGGAAAAGCCCACCACGCTGGTCGAGGTAGACGATGTGATGGCGCCGCTGGTGCTGCCCGACGGGCAGCGTCTCGCCGGCTATGTCTCGTTCCAGATCGCGCTTCAGGTGCCCGAAGATCAATCCGAAGACGTGACTGCGCGCCTCCCGCTGCTGCGCCACGAGATCAACATGCGTACCTATCGCAAGCCGATGGCGAGCGGACCTGATGGAACCCTGCCGACGCTCGAGATCTTCCGCCAGATCGTTCAGGAAGCGGCCGATGTCGCCTTCGAAAAAGGCACGGTCAGCGCGGTCGCCATCGCCAGCGCGAGGCCAGTCTGAGATGGGGCGCGAAGCATTCATCGGTTCCGGATCGTCGCGCGTTACGCATTCTGCGGGCGGCGGGCACAAGATCCCCCGGCTGGAGCGCACCGTCACCTTGCTCATGCTCGGGCGGTTGCGGCACCGCGGTAGCGATACGATCTGCCGCATCCGTAACGTGTCCGAAGGCGGCATGCGCATCGACACCGGTTCGCCACTCGAAAAGGGCGATCGGGTCGCGATCGAAGCGCGCAGCGGCGTGTGCATAGACGGGCAGGTTGCATGGACCAACCAGCTGGCGGCGGGCATCGCCTTCACCCACAACGTCGATCATCAGGAGATGCTCTCTCCGCCGGTGGGGCCCTCGGGGAAGAGGCTGGCTGCGCGTAGTCCGCGCTTTCACGCAACCGCGCGCGCGCGATTGCAGACCGCCGGAGAGGCTTTGACGCTGCGGCTGGTCGATATATCGCTTGGCGGTTGCCGGGTCGAAAGTGACGCGGGCTTTCCGCTCGGGGCGGATGGGTCCCTCACCATCCCCGGTCTGCCGCCGCTGGCGTGTACCAGCCGCTGGGCGACCGGCAATCGCGCCGGGCTGATCTTCCACGTCAGGCCCGACTTCGGGTCCTTCGCCCGCTGGTTGGAGGCACCGGACCTGCGTTTTGCCGCTCCTTAGGCTGCAAAGGCGGATGGCCCGGTGCTGTCCCGCAGGTTGGCGGGGGGCTGTTATTCAGCCGCCCCCGAAGCTTTTGACCAGCGACCCCGCGACCAGCGCCCAGCCATCGACCAGCACGAAGAACACGATCTTCATCGGTAGCGATATGGTGGGTGGTGGCAGCATCATCATACCCATCGCCATCAGCACGGCGGACACCGCAAGGTCGATGATGAGGAACGGCAGCAGCAACAGGAACCCGATCTCGAACCCGCGCCGCAGCTCGGAAATCATGAAGGCCGGGACCAGCGTCGACATGGCAAGCTCGCTGCGGCTGGGCGCAGGCTTACCCGAAAGCTCGACGAACAGTTCCAGATCGCTTTCGTTGACCTGACTGAGCATGAACTGGCGGAAGGGGGCAGAGGTCCGCGCGAACGCTTCTTCCTCACCGATCTCACCCTGCGTGTAGGGGGTTACACCGTCTTCCCACGCCTTCTCGAAAGTCGGCGCCATGACGAAGAACGACAGGAACAGGGCGAGGCTGATGATCACCGGGTTGGGCGGCACGCCGGGCGCGCCGATCCCGGTACGCAGCAGCGACAGGGCCACCACGATACGGGTGAAAGAGGTGACCGTCATCAGGATGCCGGGGGCAAGGCTCAGCACGGTCAGCATCAGGACCAGCTGAATTACGCTGCCCGACATCGAGCCTCCGCCGCCCAGATCGAACGTGGCGGATTGCGCCAGCGCGTGTCCCGGGATCAGCAGCAGGGCAGCAGCACCGGTTACGGTACGCAGGAATTGGCGGAAGATCATGTCAGTTCTTTCGCTTGGAACCGGGCTTCGCGCGGTGTGACGAGGTGCTCCCCGGCATTGCCAGCTTGTGGTTGAGCAATGCGGTGAACGATTCCGGAAGTGGTCGTGCGGCGCGTTCCGGCTGAGGCGGGGGGGCCTTGGTCGGCCGCGCTTCGAGCGTTTCGACCAGCAATTGGCCCTCCGGGGAGATGATCAGCAGATGCTCGCGATCGTCGCGCCGGATCAGCACTGCCGAGCGGCGCTGGTCGAGCCCCAGCCGCTCGACCAGTTCGAGGCGCCGATCCGGCTGGCGGGTGACCGCACCGGGCAGGCGGATATCGAACCGTCGCACCGCCCACAGCGCGCCCGAGAGAAGGCCAAGCAGGAGAGTGAGTGCGCCAAAGGTGCGAAACAGGACCAGCGTGTCCATCCTAGCGCCCCCGCTTTACGAGGGTGCTGATCTCCAGCAGCATCTTGTCGCCTTCGACAAGAATCTGCCCCTTCGCGATCAGCTGGCCATTTATATAGATCAGCGTGGGATCGTCCTCGTTGCAGTCGAGCGGAATGGTCGCGCCGCGCGACAGCTTGAGAATCTGCTTGATCGGCAGGGTCGTCGAACCCAGCGCGATGGTGCAGTCGACCGGGACATCATTGAGTACGGACATGGCAACAAACTCCTTGCCCGCATTCTAGGAAGAAAAGTCCTGCCCCCCGCCCCGGGGTAGGCAATATTTTCCTATCAGTAGTGAGTCAGCGCCGCTCGGCGCATCACAACCGGGGCCACACAATGTCTCTTGATAGTTCGATCGGCGTTTCCGCAGCAGGGCTTCGCGCCCAGACCCTCCGCATGCGTGTGATCGCCGAGAATCTGGCGAATGCCAATTCCGTTGCCGACACGCCCGGGGGCGATCCCTATCGGCGCAAGGTGCCGACTTTCCGTGCTGCACTGGACCGCACCAGCGGCGCCACCACGGTCGAAATCACCGGCATCCAGGCCGACCAGTCGGACTTCACCCGGGTTCACCAGCCCGGCAATCCGGCGGCGGATGCCGATGGCTATGTGAAGATGCCCAACGTCAATTCGCTGATCGAAAGTGCGGACATGAAGTCCGCCCAGCGATCCTACGAAGCCAATCTCAACGCCATCGAAGCGGCACGCAGCCTGACGATGCGCACGATCGACCTCCTCAAGTAAGGAACGCCCCCGATGTCCATTAATGCATATGACGCAGCGACCGCTTATGGCGGAGGTCTTGCCGGAATTCCCGTTTCCAAGCCCGGCGGCCTTGCCGGCAAGGCTGCCCCCGGCGGTGAAGACGGCGGCAGCTTCGGCGATCTGGTCTCCGGCCTTGTCGCCGACACCTCGGGCAAGCTGCACGCTGCCGAGCAGGCGAGCATTCGCCAGGTCGCCGGCAAGGGCGACCTGATCGACGTGGTCACCGCCATTGGTGCCGCCGAAACCGCCCTCGACACGGTGGTTGCCGTGCGCGATCGCGTGGTCAGCGCCTATGGCGAGATCATGCGGATGCAGATCTAGTCGCGATCGGGCAGCGAACATGACCTCTACTGACGCCATCCAGATTGCCCATGCGGCGCTTATCGTGATCCTCACGATTAGCGGCCCCATGCTGTTCACCTCGCTGGTGATCGGTGTGGCGATCGGCCTGTTGCAGGCGCTCACCCAGATTCAGGAGATGACGCTTACTTTCGTGCCAAAGCTGTTCGTGATGGGCTTCGTCCTGCTGCTGTGCCTGCCGATGATCGGCGATGCGATGGGCAATTTCATGGCCCAGGTCTCCGACCGGATCGTGGCCGG
Organism: Citromicrobium bathyomarinum; assembly: GCF_021021475.1. Lineage (GTDB taxonomy): Bacteria > Pseudomonadota > Alphaproteobacteria > Sphingomonadales > Sphingomonadaceae > Alteriqipengyuania > Alteriqipengyuania bathyomarina. Next base: position 411,951 of record NZ_JAINWL010000002.1, read on the forward strand.
CTGAGGCTATGGGAGACTTGCCCGTACAGGTGGAGGGCTTCCTGGTGGTATTCGCCCGTTTGGGGGCGATGCTGATGGTTTTGCCCGCGTTCTCCGACGATGCAGTACCCGGCCGCATCCGTTTGCTGGTTGCGCTGGGCATTTCGCTCGGCCTGTTCGGCATGCTCGGGCCGCAGGTGCCCCCCACGGGCAACGCCGTGAGCCTGGCGGCAACTGCCTTTGCAGAGCTGCTGACGGGGCTGGCGCTGGGCGCGATCGTGCGGATCATGTTTCTCGCGATCACCATCGCAGGGTCGATCATCAGCCTGCAGACGGGCCTGACCTCTGCGGTGATGCCCGATGCGGCGCTGGGCGGGCAATTGCCGGTGATCGCCAAGCTGGTCAGCGTGGCCGCGGTTATCGTGTGCTTCTCGCTCGGCGTGCATCACCTGTGGATCGCCGCGATGGTCAACAGCTACCTCGTCTTCCCGGTCGGCGGCTTGCCGCCCGCCGCCGATTTCGCGCAGCTGGCGATCGCCACCACCACCCGATCGATGGAGCTGGGCTTTTCGCTCGCCGCGCCGCTGGTGGTCTACGGCATCGTGTTCAACGTCGCGCTCGGCCTTGCCGCGCGGCTTGCGCCCACCATCCAGGTGTTCTTCATCGCCCAGCCGCTCAACATCCTGCTCGGCCTTGCGCTTTTCGGCGCAACGCTGGGCGCGGTGCTGATGGGCTTTGCGATGGCGATGGCCGAATGGGTTCAGCAGGGCTGGGTCTGATCAATGTCGCAATCCGATTCCGGCGAGAAGACGCACGACCCAACCGACAAGAAGCTCGACGATGCGCGCAAGAAGGGCGACGTCGCCAGCGCACCGGAGATGCGCCACGCGAGCATGTTCGTTGCCGCGATCGTGGTGATGGGCGGGATGGGCGCGTGGGCGGTCTCGCGCATGCTGACGGTCTTCGTGAGCCTGTGGGGCGGGGCGGACGAGCTGGATGTTCGCGGTAGCGGACAGACCTTTGCCGCCCTGCTGATGGGCCAAGTCGGGCTCGCGCTGGGCCCGCTGCTCGGCATGCTGATGTTCTTCGCGCTGCTCACGCTGTTCCTGCAAGGTCGGCCGACGCTGGCCCTGTCGCGCCTCAAGATCAAGTGGAGCAAGGTTAACCCCGGGTCGGGTTTGAAACGCATGTTCGGCAAGCAGGGTCTCGTCGAATTCGCCAAGACGCTCGCGAAGTTCGGGCTCGTCGCCGGGGTCGCGCTGATCGTGGTGTGGCCGCACGCACGCGGGATCGAAACGCTGGTCGGCGCGCCCGCGCACGCGGTCGGCAAGGTCGCGGCGGATCTGGTGTTCCAGATGGTCAAGGCCGCGACGATCATGGTCGCCGCGCTCGCTGCCGCCGATTTCATCTATCAGCGGCGCGCCTTCCTGAAGAAGATGCGGATGTCGCTGCAGGAGATCAAGGACGAGCACAAGGACGCCGAGGGCGACCCGCTGATCAAGGCCAAGGTGCGCGCGATCGGCATGGAACGCGCCAAGCGGCGAATGATGACCAAGGTCCCGCAGGCGAGCGTGGTTATCGTTAACCCGACCCACTATGCGGTCGCGCTGCAATATGATCACGGCGCGATGGCGGCTCCGGTCGTGGTCGCCAAGGGCGTCGACGCGGTCGCGCTCAAGATCCGCGAGATTGCGAAAGACAACGACATTCCGATTATCGAGAAACCGCCGCTCGCGCGTGCCCTGCACGCCAGCGCCAAGCTCGATCAGCCGATCCCGGCAGAGCATTACCTCGCCGTGGCCGAAATCATCTCCTACGTGATGAAGCTCGCGCAAGGACGGCGGTAGCAACCGCGCCTTTGCGCCTCGCCGCCGATGCGGAGAGTCTAGACCTCGATATCGAATTTAGCCAGTTCGACGCGCACGCGCAGTTCGATATCGGCGATGATTTCGGCAAGCACAGGATCGGCGGGCTGCTCGACCTGAGCGACCCATTCGGCCAACTGCTCCAGCCGTTCGGGCGTCACTTCGCCGGTGGCCAGTTCCACCTGCAGCGCTTCGAGTTCGTCGAGCCCGTCCAAACCCTGTTCGGCCATCTGTCGGCGGCGTTCGCGGTCTGGATCATAGGCGGCAAGAGTCACCAGCATCTGCACCGAACCCAGCGGCTGGCCGGGCTGGACGGCAGGCTGTTGCGGCACCTGCGCGGTGGGCACGTCCGGCTCTTCCCCGAGGTTGAACGTCGGGGTCTTGCGGGCGAACCCCGCAAGCAAAGCCGGGGCAGGCAACAGCGCGCTGATCTGCACGATAAACTCCTACCGAAGTGCGATTCTTGTCCTCCTCTATTCTATAAGAAAAGGAAGCCATTTTGGTAAACAGGAGCGAGAATATGCGCATCGTGACAATGGTCGTCACAGCTTTGGCCCTGCTTCTCGCAGCGCCCGCGCAGGCCCAGTCAGGTTCGCGGATCAAGGACATCGTCGATGTCGAGAACGTGCGTACGAACCAGTTGGTCGGCTACGGCCTCGTGGTCGGTCTGGCCGGGACCGGAGACCGTACCCGCAACGTCCCGTTTACCGAGGAATCGCTGCAATCAATGCTCGAACGCATGGGCGTGAGCGTGCGCGACATGCAGCTGCGGACCAAGAACGTCGCCGCCGTCACCGTCACCGCGACCCTGCCGCCCTTCGCGCGTGCCGGTTCGCGGATCGACGTGCAGGTCTCTGCGATGGGCGATGCGACCAGTCTGCAGGGCGGCACGCTGCTCATCTCCCCCCTGCGCGCCCTGAACGGAGAGATCTTCGCGGTCGCCCAGGGTCCGCTTGCGGTCTCGGGCTTCAAGGCTCAGGGCGCAGGTGCCAGCATCAGCCGCGGGGTTTCGACCTCCGCCCGGATCGCCGGTGGTGCGATCGTCGAGCGTGAGGTTCCCTATGTGCTGGGCAGCGCGGACAGCCTCAAGCTGGCGCTCAAGAACCCCGATTTCACCACCGCCGATCGTATTGTAAGGGCGATCAACCAGCGTTTCCCCGGTGCGGCACGCATGCTCGATCCGGCGACGGTCGAGCTGGGTGGAGCGGGCGGCTATGGCGGCTCGCTTCTCCAGCTCCTGCCCGAGATCGAGAACCTCCCGGTCGATGTCGACCAGCCTGCGCGGATCGTCGTGAACGAGGCGGCGGGCACGGTGGTGATGACCGCCGACGTCAGGATCAGCCCGGTGGCGATCGCACAGGGCGGGCTGACGATCAGCGTCGCCGAAAGCCCGATCGTATCGCAGCCCGGCCCGTTCTCCGGCGGAGAGACCACGGTGGTGCCGCGCACCCGGCTGGAGGTAGATGACGGCGGCGGGGCCTCGCTTGCGATGCTGGAACAGGGCACCTCGCTCCAGTCGCTGGTCAACGGCCTCAACCGGCTGGGCGTGTCGCCGCGCGACCTGATCACGATCCTTCACGCACTCAAGGGCGCGGGCGCTCTGCAGGCGGAGATCACGATCCAATGACGAGCGCAGCTTCAGCAACGCCCTTTCAGGGGCTGCCGGCGGCGGTGCCGAGCGGCGCATCGCCCGGCGCATCGCGCGCCGAGATCGCCAAGACGGCCGAGGAATTCGAAGCGGTTTTCTTGGGCGAGATGTCCAAGCTCATGCTCGAAAGCGTCGAAATGGGGGATGAGTTCTCCGGCGGCCATGCCGAGCAGATATTTCGCGGAGTCCTGGCTGAAAAGCTGGGTGCGGAAATCGCCAGACGGGGCGGCGTAGGCCTGGCCCCGTCGGTGATGGAACAGATGATCAAAATGCAGGAGGGTTCTCAATGATCGACACTATTCTCGATGCTGCCCGCTCGATTGCCTCGCTGATGGATGAGGAAACCGAAGCACTCGGCCAGCGTGGGCGCCTTGCCGACCACGCAGAGCTGGTCGCCGCCAAGCGCCGCCTGGTGGCGCAGATGGAGGCCGAGATCGTCCGTCTCAACCGCGAAACGCCCAACTGGCTGCGCGATCTGGACGCAGAGCAGGACGCCGCGCTGACCGAGGCGATGGGCACGCTGCAGGCCGCGGCCATGTCCAACGCGACCGTGGTCAGGCGGCAGCGTGACCTTTCCAACGATCTGATCGACGCGGTCGCGGCCGAAGCGAAGCGGCTGACCGGGAATTCCAGTTGCAGCTACCGCGACACCGGTTCGGTGACGTGGCGGCAGGATTCCAGCCCGATCTCGGTCAACACCAGCCTCTAACACGACGATCCCGGCCAGCCTGGGGGCTGGCCGGGATTGCCTGATTTCTCCGACCACTAACGGGTCGGGCCCCGAACCACATTCCAACACATACAAAGCGACCCCGGCTGGCACCAACGCCAGCCGGGGTCGCTTTGTTTTTAGATCGGCTTATCCGTTGCCGCGACCGGTCGCAGTTTTGAGCAGTTGCATCTGCTTGCGATAGAGGTTGGTCAGCGCGGTGAATTCGGATTGCACTGCGCCCAGCTTCAGCACCTGTTCTTCCAGCGTGACATTATTGCCGTCCGGCTTCGTCTCGACGATATTCTCGTCCAGGATGATCGCGCTCGATGATTGCTGGCGTGCACCAAGCGCGCGCATTTCGGAACTGATCTGGACGGTGGGCCGCGCAACGCGCCCCGCGCCGCTTGCATCCACCATTCCCGCAAAGCTGGGCGCTTCGACTTCGCGCGCCTTGTAGCCCGGGGTATCGCCATTGGCGATATTCTGCGCGATCACCTGCTGGCGATCCGAAAGATGCCGCATGGCGACACCAATGCCCCGCAGGAGGGCTGGACTCGTTTCACTCATGCCATGCTCCCTGGTCTGAGTTGTTAGAACAAGCCGCCGGAGTTGAGCCCGGCGGTAAGGCTGCTGATGCGGGCGAGCGCATCCTGATAGTTTGCGATCTGCGCCAGCTGGCGCGGGGATGCGCCGCCGGTAGAACCGGCGCCGCCATTCACGATCGCGGCCTTCCCATCGTCCCAGTAGAGCGAGCGATAGGCGGTCTGCGTCATCGAGATCGCGCTCTTGATGCGTTTCGTGGCAAGCGCCGCGCCTTCGCGGGTCGAAATGTCGAACGCATGGGTCAGGTCGAGGCCGTAGCTGCCGCCTGGCACAACCTTGGGTGCGCGTTTGTCGTAGGCTGGCGGCGCGACCAGCTTCGCTTCGGGCAGGCCCAGCTTGGCAAGCGCATCGCGCCCTTCACCGCCACTGACCAGCTCGATCGCCTGGCCTGCCTTCGCCGTAATGCTCAGAGTTCGGCCATCATCGCCCGATGGCGTGGTGACGGTCGCCTTGGTGCCGGTGATCCGGCTAATCTTCTGCGACAAGGTCGCCATGGTTTCGTCCGCGGCGATGGTGATCTGCCGTGCGATTCCGTCGTTGACCTTGATCGAGAACTGGTCCCCTGCGCGCAGGCTGGTCTGCGCGGTCAGCAGGGGGGAATCGGTGCTGTCGAGCCGCCCGCGCTTCAGACCGAGCGCGCCCAGCACGGTCGACCCGCTGGTGGCCGCAGCGATGCGGACCGGCTCGGTCGTGCGGGTGGCGAGGCCGAATTGCTGGATATCGGCGATCGCGCCGGTTCCTGCATCGAGCCGGGCGACGAACCCGTCGCTGGTGCCGCGGCGTGCGCCGTCGAGGTCGCCCGTGGTTCGTCCGCCCGCGTAGAGATTGCCGCCCATGAAGGCGATGCTGTCTACCCGCTCGTCCGCTCCGGTGGCGATATAGCTGACATCGCTGCTGGCCAGATCGGCGCTGACTCGCGCGACGAACCCGTCACGCCCGCCCTGCATGGCGTTGAGCTGGTTGCCGGTCACCGCGCTGGAGGCCGAGCCGCCGATCCCGATGGTGCCGTCGGCGGCGACCGCGAGCACGCGGGCATCGACCCGACCGAGATCCATCGAGCCGAGATCGTTGACCAGAGAGGTGCTGTCGATCCGTCGCAGCGTGCCGACGCCGCCTTCGCTGGTGAGCGCGAGCAGCTCGCCGTTGCTTCCGATCGCCAGCGCATTGACCGTGTCGCTGCCGCCGCTGTCGATCCGGCGGCGCTCGCGCAGCTGACCGTCCGCGTCGAGCCGGGCGATGAACGCATCGCCGCCGCCCGTCGCGCCGCGCCCGCCGACGAAGATCGAACCGTCTGCGGCAACCGCGAGCGCGCTTGCGCTGTCACTGCCAACCGCACGAATGACGGTGGAGGACAGCTCTGCGCCGTTCGCGTCGAAGCGCGCGACCATCATGTCGCCGTCGGTGTTGGCCCCGTCGAAGCTGCCGGTCACCGTGCCGGCCACCACGATCTGGCCATCCGGGCCGAGGGCGACCGCCGCACCGCTGGCAGAGCCGCTGGCACCGAGCGCGCGTTGCCAGACAACGGCGCCCTCGCTGTCCAGCTTGGTCAGAAACAGGTCTTGCGAACCGGCGACCCGGTTGGAATCGAGATCGCCCGAAGTCGTGCCGACGACGAAACTGGTGCCGTCGGCAGCAGTGACGACCGATTGCGCAGTGGTGGCGGCAAATCGCTCTGTCGAAGGCGGTTCAACGCCCTCGATCGGCGCATATTTCGGTGCATTCAGTTCCGCACGCTCAGTCGCCAGCCGGTCGAGCCCGGCGATCTGGGACAGGGTCGATCGTTGGGCTGTGCCGGCCGGATCGGATATCCGCATCACCTGCGTCGATGCGGGGGTATCGGGATCGGTCTGGCCGGTGACCACCATCAGCGCATCGGGCGCATCGATCTGGTCGATGGAAACCTCTTCCAGGCCCGGGTTTTCGATCTTGAAGCCCCAGCTTCCGGTGCTCTTGTCCGGCACGAAGCGGACCAGCCAGCGGGGCACCGGGTTGCCGTCTGCGTCGAGGTTGACGCTGCCGTCGGGTGCACGCATCGGCACGGCGGCGATCGCATCGTTGATCGAGCCCGAAATCGAATCGAGCGTGGGCGGCTGCGGTCCTCCGGCCAGGTCGACATTGATCACGTCGCTCGCATCGCCGCGACGGATGGTGATGGCGAAGCGTTCCGTACCCGTAAGCGCGCTGAGCGGCGCATCGCGCGCTTCGGCCACGCCCTTGCCCGCGACCGTGCCGACGGGGGCATCCGCGGCGACCGCGACAGAGCGGACGCTGGTGCTGGGCTCGTCAAACGCGAGAGTCAGCTTTTCGCGGGGTGCGGAGGCGACGAAGGCCTCAAGATCCTGCAACCCCTTTGCGAACACGCCCTGCAGCGTCTCGCGCACGGAGTCCGTGGGCCCAGCGGTTGCGGCTTCTGCGAGCATGCGGAGCCGGTCTAGCGCGCGGTAGGTGGTGAAGGCGGTGGCCACATCGCTCGGCAGCTTGCGGGCGCCGGTGGGCCCTGCATCGATTATCGACGACATGCGCCGGATTGCGGAAACCTGCGATGACAGCGACGTTCTGGGCTGGGCCTCCTTCCACGGCGGCGTGGTTTCGGGCGTCGAGAAGTTCGCTTTTGCTCGCCGAACGGCGAGCGTTTCGAACCCTCCCGATCCGGGTGAGAACATCGCGAAACTGTTGGTTCCGCTGAGCAGGCTGAGGCCTGCGAGGCTGCTGTTGAGGTTTGTCGGCACCTTCTTGCTACGTCCGTCCAATCGGCTGTTCGTTCCTCTATAATAGGACGAGCGCTCCCATCATGCGGGATGGGCGCTGGGATTTCTTTCTCTGGGGAACTGACATGACCATGGCCGCCAATCTCGTGGAGCCTGCCGAGCTCAAGAAATATTCGGGGCCGCAGCGTGCTGCTGCGCTGATGCTCGCGCTTGGCCAGGAACACGGGGCACCGATCTGGGAGCAGCTGAACAACGACGAGATCAAGGAACTGTCCGCCGGGATCGCCCAGCTGGGCCGGTTGCCGGCCGTGGCGGTGGAGCACTTGCTGGTCCAGTTCAGCAGCGAAGTCTCCAGCATGTCGTCGCTGCACGGATCGTACGAGACGACAGAGCGACTGCTCTCCGGCATCCTCGGCGAAGACAAGGTCAAGGAGATCATGGAGGACATCCGTGGTCCCTCGGGCCGCACCATGTGGGACAAGCTGTCCAATGTGAACGAGGCGGTTCTCGCCGCCTATCTCCGCAACGAATACCCACAGACCGTGTCGGTGATCCTTAGCAAGCTGCGGGCCGAGCATGCAGCGCGCGTGCTTTCCGAACTGCCCAGCGACTTCGCGACCGACGTCATCCAGCGAATGCTGCGGATGGAGCCGGTCCAGAAGGAAATCGTCGCCGAGATCGAGCAGACGCTCAAGAGCGAGTTCATGACCAATCTGGCGCGCTCCCAGAAGCGCGACCCGCACGAGATGATGGCCGAGGTGTTCAACGCGCTCGACCGGTCCGCCGAGGAGCGGATGCTCAGCGCGCTCGAAGAGTGCAATGCGGAATCGGCGGAGCGCATCCGCGCGCTGATGTTCACCTTCGAGGACCTGGGCAATCTCCTGACCGCATCGATCGCCACGATCGTGAAGAACGCCGATAAGCGCGAAATGGCGCTGGCGCTGAAGGGCGCGCCGGAAGAAATACGCACGCTGTTCCTGGGTGCGATGACCGAGCGCGCGGCCAAGATGCTGCGCGAAGACATGAGCGCGATGGGCCCGGTGCGCGCACGCGAATGCGACGAGGCGCAAGCCGCGCTTGTCCGCCTGGCCAAATCCCTTGCCGATCGGGGAGAGATCGTTCTGGTCGATCCGAAGTCCGATGAATCGATGATCTACTGATCGCATGACGATGCACGATCATAACCTTCATGTCCGGCCGTTCGGCTTCGACCGCACGTTTGCGATGCCGGTTCGCGAACCGGCACGGCAATATCGACGCAAGACCGACGCGGCCGAGTTGGCGCACGACGTAGATACCCTGCGCAGGCAGATCGCCCGGATCGAAGAGAGCCATGCGGAAGAACTGGCCCGGACAAGAACCGAAGCGTTCGAGGCCGGGTGCAGCCATGTGCGCGCAGAACGAGATGCGGCGATCCTTTCTGCGCTGGATGCGGTTCAGGCATCGCTGGACGAGCTTTCCGAGCAGTCCGGTGAATTGCAGGCCCAGGCCGAGGCCGATGCGATCGAGGTCGCCTTTGCGGCGGCCGAAGCGCTGGCCGGACAGGCTGTTGCGCAGCAGCCCGGTGGCGCGGTCGACGAAGCGATCGGGCGCGCGCTCGCGCAGGTCGCGCGAGGGCAGGAGATCGATGTAAAAGTCCACCCGGATCTGGTCGAGGATATCGAGGCGCGGATCGCCGAGCGGCAGAGTCGCGACCGCCGTCGTCTGGCGCTGGTCGTATCCGGCGACGCATCGCTCGCCCCCGGCGATGCGGTGCTGCGCTGGGATCGTGGCGGGGTGATCGTCGATGCGCAGAGCCGCCGCCAAGCGGTGCTGGACGAGCTTGCTCCGATCATGGATCACTCCCCCGAGTGACCTGTCGCGCCGGGCTTTTGTGCACCCGGCAAAAATTTCCCACCGGCAAAAAATGCCGCCCCGCAGCCTTTCTATAATGATCCCGAGAGCCGGCGATTTTGTCGGCGCAATCCTACGGGGTCACCTTGGAAGCACTGCGCAACTTTGCCGGACAACTCGGGCCACGCCGGGTGCTGATGATGGGCGGCGTGGCGTTCGCGCTGCTCGCTGCACTGGCGGCGGTCGCGATGAGCGGTGGCTCGTCCGACGAGATGGGCTATCTTTACACCGATCTCGACCCCACGGCGGCGCAGGCGATCACCGAGAAGCTGCGCGCGCAGAACGTGCCGTACTCGCTTTCGGGCGACGGCACTGCGGTGCTGGCCCCGGAAAATCGCCTTCCCGAACTGCGTATGAGTATGGCGGGCGAACAGCTGGGCGGTACGATCGGTTACGAGGTGCTCGACACCCAGCAGGCCTTCGGGGTCTCTTCCTCCCGTGAAAAGATGAATGAGACCCGCGCGATCGAGGGCGAGCTTGGGCGTTCGATCGCGACCTTGCAGTCGATCGTCAACGCTCGGGTCCATCTGGTCATGCCCGAACGCGCGCTGTTCGCGCCCGAAGCGCGCAAGGCCAGCGCATCCGTGACCGTGAAGACCCGCGGCAAGCTGTCGTCCGGCAATGTCGAGGCGATCCGCTATCTGGTCGCCGCCGCCGTGCCCGAATTGTCGCCCGAATCCATTTCCATCGTCGATCAGACGGGGGCGCTGCTGGCGCGCGCCGGGGAGGCTGGCGAGGCTGGCGCGAGCCAGGCCGACGAACGCCAAGTCGCCACCGAAGCCCGCATCCGCACCCAGATCGAGGCCCTGCTCGAACCGATTGTCGGCGTGGGCAAGGTCCGCGCGGAAGTGTCGGCAAACATCGACCGCGATCAGACCCGTGAAGAGGCGGAGGTGTTCGATCCGGATACGCAGGTGATTGCACGCCAGATCTCTGTCGAATCGGGCGATCAGAATCGTGAGAACGCAGGGGCCACGCCAGGGGTCACCGTTGGCGCGCAGCTCCCTGAGGGTGGCGATGTCATGGGCGGCGGCGGCGACACCCGCGAAAGCGCCCGCAACGAAACATCCGAAGACATTACCTTCCAGAACAGCAGCCGTCGGACGCTGACCACCCGCATGCCGGGCAAGGTTTCTCGCCTGACCGTGGCCGTGATGGTCGATGGCGGCGAACAGGGCCTGCCTGCGCCGCAGGTGCAGCGCCTGACCCGGTTGGTCGAGAACGCGGTCGGCTATGATGCAGAGCGTGGCGACAGCGTGATCGTGGAGAGCATGCCCTTCGCGCAGCCCGACGAAATTGCCGATGCCGAAGGAGACTTTTGGTCCGACCTTCCGCTTGGCCAGCTGTTCGATCTGGGTAAGCTGCTGGTCATCGCGGTGGTCGGCCTGTTCGTCCTGCGTATGCTCCGGCCCAAGTCCGAACCCGCCCTCGCCGCCGGCCAGCTGCCGCCTCCCGGGCAGGGCGTGATCGATCTCACGCCCGATGGGCGGGGTGGCGACGAACAACTCGAAAACGACGGCCCCCCCGCGCTGAGCGGGCCCGAACTGGATGACGAAATCGCGCTCGCTCAAGTCGAAGGCAAGCTCAAGGCTTCCGCACTCAAGAAAATCGGTGACGCGGTTGCCGCCAGCCCGGCCGAATCCGCCGCCGTCGTTCGCCAATGGCTCAGCGCCTGAAGGATACTCTCATGACCGAAATGGACAATGACATCGCCGCCGCTCCGATCGAGCAGAACTCGGAAGCCTTCGTTGACCTGCCGTCTCTTGGAGAGACCGCTGCGCCCGAACCGCTGGAGGATCTTGCCGTGTACGAGGGTGACGGTGGCGCGCTTGGGCTCGACGCGGTCCACGAAGTGCCGGTCAAGATGCAGGCCGTGCTGGGCCGCGCCCGTATGACCGTCTCCGAACTGATGAGTATCGCTCCGGGACGCGTGGTCGAACTGGATCGCAAGGTTGGCGAACCGGTCGACATCTTCGTCAGCAACCGCCTGATCGCCCGTGGCGAGGTGGTTCTGATCGACAAAGCGCTGGGCGTGACCCTGACCGAGATCGTGCACGAAGACGACTGATGAACGGATCTCTCTCAACTCCGGTGCGCATGACGCTGGTCGGCGCGCAGCACTCGATCTTCCGGCAAGCGGCGCATATGGCGCGCGAGACGGGTGCTCTTGTCACCATGGCGGATGACGAGCGCTCGGCAATGGACCTGCTGCGTCGTGCTGGCGGGGATCTGGTGATGATCGACGTGGCGCTGGACGTGCCCGGCTTCATTGCCGCGCTGCATGCCGAACGCATCGCTGTTCCCACGATCGCATGCGGCATCGATGCCAGTGCCCAGAGGGCTGTGGCCGCCGTGCGCGGCGGCGCGCGCGATTATCTGCCACTGCCGCCCGACCGTGACCTGATTGCTGCGGCTATCATGTCCGTCGCGCGCCCCTCTCGCCAGATGATCGGCGCGTGCGAGGCGATGCGGCAGGCGATGGAGTTTGCAACGTCCATGGCCGCCACCGCGGCACCGATTCTGATCCGGGGGGAGCCGGGGACCGGCAAGGAAGTCATGGCCCGGCTGGTTCATGCCAGCTCTGGCAGAGCTGGCCATTTCGTGACCGTCGAGTGCCATGGCGTGTCGCCCGAAATGCTCGAATCGGAGCTGTTCGGTCACGAGCCGGGCGCCTTCCCTGGCGCGATCGCGCGCCGGGTGGGCCGTGTGGACGAGGCGGAAGGCGGCACGATTTTCGTGCGCGGCGTCGAAGCCCTCTGCCCGACCTTGCAGGCGCGGCTACTCGACGTGCTGCAGACGAGGCAAACCGGCACGCCGGGAAGCACCCGCCAAGGCGCGCGCCTGATCACCAGTTCAACCGTCGATCTCGGCTCGCTGGTTGAGCAGGGCCGGTTCCGCGCGGACCTGCACGCCCGGCTTGGCTTAGCGGAGATCGGGATGCCGCCGCTGCGCGCCCGGGGGCAGGACATCATAGAACTCGCTCGGCATTTCGCTGCGCAGTTCGCCGACGTTTACGCGACGCCGGTGCCCGGCTTCGATGACACGGCAGCTCGCGTGCTTGCAGGCTATACCTGGCCCGGCAATGTCAGCGAGCTTGAGACGACCATTCATCGCGCCATCCTGCTCGCGCGATCGGGCACCATCGGTGCCGAGGCGCTGGTGCACGCCGATGGTTCGCCGATCGAGCCTGACCGTCCGGTCGGCGAAGACGGTCTCCATGTCGAACAGCTGGTCGGCCATACGGTCGCCGAGGTCGAACGCGAGCTGATCCTCCACACGCTGGAGCGGTGCGGCGGCAATCGGACGTCTGCCTCGTCGATCCTGGGCATTTCGGTGCGCACGATGCGCAACAAGATCAACAGCTTCGTTCAGGCGGGCATCAGCGTCGCCCCGTCCAAGTAATACCCTCGTAACAGGTCGCCCGTGCCATGCCCCAGAATCTGACCAGCTTCCTCGAACGCATCGGTGCCAACCGCGATCTCGCGCTGGCGATCGGTGTGATCGGCATCATTGCGATGCTGATCCTGCCGATGCCGGCGTGGTTGCTCGATTTCGGGCTCGCGATCTCGATCACGCTGTCGGTGATGATCCTGATGACCTCGCTGTTCATCGAGAAGCCGCTGCAGCTTTCGGCATTTCCGACGATCCTGCTGATCGCGACCATGCTGCGCCTGGGCCTGAACCTCGCCTCGACCCGGCTGATCCTGGGCCACGGGCACGAAGGGCCACAGGCCGCAGGCGGCGTGATCGGCGCTTTCGGGCAGTTCCTGATCGGCGGCGAGACCGTCATCGGCCTCACCATCTTCATCATCCTGGTGGTGATCAACTTCGTCGTCATCACCAAGGGCGCCGGGCGCATCGCGGAGGTCGCCGCGCGTTTCAGCCTCGATGCGATGCCGGGCAAGCAGATGGCGATCGATGCCGATCTTGGCGCGGGGATGATCAACGAGGAACAGGCGCGTGCGCGGCGTCAGGAGCTGGAGGCGGAAAGCGGCTTCTTCGGCGCGATGGACGGTGCCTCAAAGTTCGTGAAGGGCGATGCCATCGCCGGGCTGCTGATCACCGCGATCAACGTGATCGTCGGGCTGATCGTCGGCGTGGCGATCCACGGCGTCGAGTTCGGCGAAGCCTTCACCACTTATACTCTGCTGACGGTCGGTGACGGACTGGTCAGCCAGATTCCGGCGCTGATCGTCTCGACCGCTGCGGGCCTGCTCGTCTCGAAGGGCGGTATGTCGGGCAAGACCGGCAATGCTCTGGGCGAACAGCTGGGCCGTTATCCCAAGGCGTTCGCCATGGTGTCCGTGCTGATGGGGGCGTTCGCGCTGCTGCCCGGTTTCCCCTTTCTGCCCTTCGCCTTCGTGTCCGCCGCCAGCGGCTATTACGGCTGGTGGGCCAGCCGCAAGCACAAGCAGCAGCTTGCGCACGAACAGGCCGAGAAGGCCCAGGCCGAGATCGCTTCGGCCGAATCCGAGGAACCCATCGCCAATACTATCGCAATCGACGCGGTGCGGGTTGAGCTGGGCTATGGCCTGCTGCCGATCATCAAGGGTTCGGCCGCCGAGCCGCGGCTCGACGATCAGGTGCGCGCGCTGCGCCGCCAGATGGCGACCGATTACGGCTTCGTGCTGCCTGCGGTGCGGATCATCGACAATATGGGGCTGGGCGCGCACGACTACCGCGTCTTCATCCGCGAGACCGAGGTCGCGGCGGGCGAGCTGCGGCTCGACAAGCTGATGGTGATTAACCCGGGCGGCGGCGATGTCGGCCTGCCGGGCGACCCTGCGCAGGAGCCGGTGTTCGGCCTGCCCGCGCTGTGGATCGATCGCGAACTGCGGGACGAGGCGGGCCTGCGCAATCTGACCGTGGTCGACTGCGGCACCATCGTCACCACCCATCTGGCGGAACTGGTGAAGGACAATATCGCCGAGCTTCTGTCGTACACCGAAACGCAGAAACTGCTGAACGAGGTGCATACCGACGCGGAGAAACTGGTCGCCGACCTGGTGCCTGCGAAGATCAGCATCTCGGGCATCCAGCGGATCCTGCAGAACCTGCTCGCCGAAGGGGTCTCCGTGCGCGACATGGCGACCATTCTGGAAGCGATCGCGGAGACCGCTCCGCTGACCCAGAACCTGACCCAGATCACCGAGCACGTCCGCGCCCGGCTGGCCCGGCAGATTTCCGCCCAGCAGACCCGCGACGGCTACATCCCGATCCTGACCCTGTCGCCCGACTGGGACCAGCAATTTGCCGAGAGCATCATCGGGGAAGGGGACGAACGTCACCTCGCGATGGCTCCATCCAACCTGCAGCGCTTCATCACCCAGGTGCGTGAACTCTACGACACGCTGGCCGCGAGGAACGAGATTCCGTGTCTTCTCGTCAGCCCGTCGATCCGCCCGTTCGTGCGCTCGATCATCGAACGCGTGCGCCCTGCGACCGTGGTTCTCTCGCAAAACGAGATCCATCCGCGCACCCGCGTTCGTTCGGTTGGCAGCATCGGTCAACAAAATGTGCTCGAAGCGCCCTGATCGCTTTCATCATCCTATAATGCTCTTAGGCGCCCCCCGGGCGAAAGGACCGCATGACCCAACTCCTCTCGCTTGTTCCCGGCAACAGCTCCCCTTCTGGATTGTCTGGGGGCGCCACCCCATTCCCTTCGCAAGGCCCCTCCTTCGCGGCATTGCTGACTGCGCCTTCGTCGCAGCAGGCGACGCAACTGAGCGGGTTTGCAGGCCTGCGCAATATGCCGGGCATGATCCTCGACGGTAGCCAGCAGCTTGCGCGCCCTGGTGTGATCCCGGGCCAGCTCGCCGCTGCGTCCGGCATGGCGGGCCAGACATTGATGCCCGATCCCGCAATGCCGCCGGTGGCGACCCTTGTCGCGGCCGACGTGTCTGCCCAGCCGGTCGATGCGCCGCCCGCCGATAATCCCGGGCAGAGCGCCATCCAACTCGCCGATCTCCAGCCTTCGCCGGATGGCGAGCGCTTGCCGACGTCGCTGGGCGTCCAGGCCGAGGGGGACAGCCCCGCGATTGCGCCGGATGAACAGGTGCGCGATGCGGAGCCCGTCTCGCAGCCCAACCCTGCCCGCCCAGATCCGATCTCGCAGCCGATTGCGCAATCGGTTGCGCAACCGATTGTGCGGGCAACGCCCGAGCAGGCTCTCGAACAGCCCGCCCCGCCTGTCGGTGAAAACACCGACACCGCGATCGAACAGGTGCCCGTTCACACGGATGCTGAGCCTGTGCCGGTCGATCAGCCCGAGAGCGATCCCGACGTCGTCCCGAGCGCGGATGATATGCCGGAGACGGCGGATGGGGTCGTTGTGGCGATGCCCGCAGATGCTGTGGCCGAGGCGGTCCCTGCGTCCCCTGCGCGGCAGCCTTCTGTGGTTTCGGATGAACCCACGGCGGACGATATTGCTCAGGACGACAGCAACATTCCGGTGTCCGCTCGTGACGCTCGCCAGGCGCCCGATGCCGCTGCGCCCCGCTCCACGGCGGCCCAGGCACCTGAAAACGGTAACACCGGCGATTTTGCCCAGCTCGTGAAAGAGAATGGCGCAGATGCCGCCGCCCCTGCAAGTGAAGGCGGGGAGGGCACGGCTGACATGCTGGCCCAGACCCGGCTTGATCCTGCCAAGCCGGCTCTAGACACCGTCAGGCCCGCCGCCTCGGTTCCCGGAACCGTCTCCGCCCGGCCGGGCGAGATCGGGCATCAGCTTGGCGTCGAGATCGCCCGGCGCAGCCTCGATGGCAAGGATAGCCTGACCATTCGCCTCGATCCTGCGGAAATGGGCGAGATTCATATCCGCCTGCAGTTCGACGACAAGGGCACGATGCGGGCGCATGTGACCGCAGAGAGCGCCGCGGCGCTGGATATGCTGCGGCGCGATAGTGGCGATCTGGTCCGTGCGCTGGGCGATGCTGGCGTGCGTACCGATGGCCAATCCTTCCAGTTCGAGGCGCGCAGCCAGGGCCGCGGCGACCAGCAGGGCCAGCAGAACCGCCCCGAAACTCCTTCCGGTGCGAACACCGCACAATCCGAAACCGAGGGCGATGACGGCGCGCAGCCAGCCCGCGCGAAGCGCCTCGGTAGCGGAAGCCTAGATCTCTTCGCTTGAGGACCAAGACATGACAGTAATTTCCTCGATGACGTCCGGCGTGCAGGGCAATGGCGCCGGCGGTGCGGCGGGAGCCGAACTGAACGCCAATTTCGACATGTTCCTGAAACTGCTGACCACGCAGATGCAGAACCAGGATCCGCTCGATCCGATGGAAACCTCCGAATATACCCAGCAGTTGACGCAGTATTCGCAGGTCGAGCAGTCGATCCAGCAGACCGCCGCGCTAAAGGATATTCTCTCTGCGCTTTCGACACAGGATATCGCCCAGTCGGCGAACTTCCTGGGCCAGCGCGCGGAACTCGACAGCAGCACCGCCGGCCTCTCTGGGGAAACGCCCGCGCAGTGGGCCTGGTCTGCCGATCGCCCGATCCAGAGCCTGACCGCGACCATTACCGATGCGCGCGGAAGCGTGGTCGAAACGCGCGAACTCGATCCGGCGACCGCTGGCAATTTTGTGTGGGATGGTTCGCTTACCGGCGGTGGCTCGGCCTCGGAGGGGGCCTATACGCTCTCGCTCAGTGCGGTCGACGGCGCAGGGCAGGACGTGCCGGTGGGCGTTCGCAGCACCGGTGTCATCGACGAGGTGGTGACGCGCAATGGCGCGGTGTTGCTGGGCATCAACGGCCTGAACTTCCCTGCCTCCGTGCTGGCTCGGGTGGTCGCAGGTCAATAAAGATTGTGCGAGCGCGTCCCTGCGCCCGCGCAATCCTCTATAATGTAACAAGGTCGGCAGTTTCCCAGTCTCCCTCTGCCAGGCCTGACTTCCGGGGCACTCTCCACCTCCCTCTTGCGGCGTAGAGATGCGGTTCCGTCTCTCGCCCGCCCCGGAGGTCAATTTTTTCATTCTTTTGCAGACAATGCCACCGGATTGCCGGGCGATGACCGCGTGCAATTTTGCGCCGCTCGTTCGCCCGTGCCCGTGGCCGCGCTGACCCTGTGCAAGTCTGAGATCTGGGCCCCGGATCGACCTTGTTCGACAGCAACCTGGGCTGCCCCGCGACAGACGCCTCGCAGTCAGTGAAGGTAGGACTGCCGCCTCCGGCCCAGCTCGCGCGCATGCGCGCAGACTATGCACAGCTCGGCGTATACGCGATCCCACAATGCCAGGACGATCCTGAGCGGTTCATCAGCATTGAGCTGGTCGATGATCACCGCTGCCTCAGGCTCGGGCTCCAGCTGGAAGCGGGTCGGAAAGGCGCCCCCGATCTCTTCTTCGGGCATGGTGCCCGGCACGGCAAGGCGGGCCGACATGATGTAGCCGAGCAGGATATCCGCGCCGTAGGCATCGAGCATGACCTGGCCCGACTGCGGGGCATTGGGTCGATCTATCAGAATCAAGGCCCCACCGGGATGGGGCTCTACGCTGATCCGCACGACTTCCCCGTAGGGATCGGCAATTTCGCGAATGCGGGGAAAGTTCGTCGCCAAGGGTACTGATACCTGCCTGATGTTCTTGCTGCCGCATTCGGCAGCGTCGGCGGCGCTTCATGCATCGCGCGACGGGAAAACAAAAGGGGCCGGACTTGCGCCCGGCCCCAGGTGGCCTTCCCCCCGGAAGGGGAAAGACTTCGTCGACCGATTAACGGAAGAGCGAAGTGATCGTCTGCGGCGCCTGGTTGGCGATCGACAGAGCCTGGACACCCAGCTGCTGCTTGACCTGCAGGGCCTGCAGCTTGGCCGATTCCTTGGCCAGATCGGCATCGACGAGGTTGCCGATACCGCTCTCGATCACGTCGGACAGCTTGCTGTTGAACGACAGCTGCCCTTCGATCTTGCGCGAAGCCGAACCCAGAGTGCTCAGCGTCGACGTCACCGTGGCGGTCACGGTGGCGATTTCGGTCAGTGCAGTATCGGCATCGGCTTTGGTGCCGAGGCCGGTACCAAGGGCGGTGGTGACGTTGGTATCGAAGGCCTGGTTGGCCACGCCGATCGTGCTCGTCGTATCGAGCGACTGCAGCGCGGAAACCTTGCCGGTCGAGGTCGCGTCATCCTTCAGAACGTTCGTGCCGTTGAACTCCGACGAAGCGATGATCGTGGTGATCTGCTCCTTCAGAGCCGTGTAGTCGGCGTTGATCGCGGTACGGCTTTCAGCATCCAGGCCGTCATCTGCCGCCTGAATAGCCTTGGCCTTCATCTGATTGAGGACGTCGGAGATCTGCTCCGCACCCGCAATCGCCACATCGACGGTGCTCTTACCCCGGTTGAGCGAGGAATTGACCGCCGAGAGACCACCCACGTCGCCGCGGAGAGACTGTGCAATCGTGAACGATGCCGAATCGTCCTTGGTCGATGCGACGTTCAGGCCGGTGTTGATACGGCTCTGAACCTGCGACAGACCCTTGTTGGTCTGGTTCAGGCTCTGCAGAGCAGCCATCGCGCCGGTGTTGGTATTGACTGAGAACGCCATTTTTCATTTCCTTCTTGGATAGGCGAACCGCATTCTGCGGTCCCGGCCAGAAGCGCTGGCCACGACGCACAACAAAAACTGCGGTGCGCCTTTCATTCTGGAAAGAAATGGCACCCCATCCCAAGCGGATCGGCAGATATTTTTGCCGTTCCGCGCCGCCGTCTCAGAACGGGAACAGCGCTTCGTAGATCTGCTGGCCCCAGCGCGCCTGCTGCACATCGGTTAGCTGGCCGCGTCCGCCATAGCTGATCCGCGCCTCGGCGATCTTGCCGTGCTGGATGGTGTTGCCCTTGGCGATGTCCTGCGGTCGCACGATGCCGGTCACGATCAGTTCGCGCAGCTCGAAATTGACGCGCATCTCCTGCCGTCCGCGGATCACCAGATTGCCGTTGGGCAGCACGTCGGTGACGATCGCCGCCATCGTCATGTTGATCGTCTCGCTGCGGGTGGTGCTCCCCTGACCGCCCGAGGCCGAGTTCGACGTTGCATCGACCGCCTGTGCAGGATTGCCGGGGAGGAGGTCCTGCAGGCCGAGCAGGGCGCCGATACCCATGCTTTCCGAGCCACTGCGAGAGCGCGAGGTCGAATTGCCGAACTCGGCCTTGTCGGCGATGTTGATCTCGACCGTCAGGATGTCGCCCACGCGCGAGGCGCGCTGATCCTGAAACAGTTCGCCAGCGCCGGCGCGAAACAGCGAGGCGTTGGGGGCCTGAGCTTGGGCAGGAGCTTGCGGAGCGGGCGCGGTCGGCACGGTTCCACGCATCCGGACTGGGTCCGTGCTTGCGATGGACGGCTCGTAAGCAGGGGTGGTGTAGGCCTCTACCGGCGACATGGACGGTGCCTTGCCGACATTCTTGAGGCGATCGATCGTGCCGCAACCCGACAGCAGCGACGCCGTAACGGCGATCGTAACGACTTTTTTCATCTGAGTTTCCTTGGCTTGTGGCTCAGGGGGCGAGCACACGAACGGTGCCGGCGCCTTCGACGACACCCTGAAGCGTCTGGTTGGTGGCTTCGCTGAAGACGCGCACCTGCTCGCCCAGCGCGGCATCGGCCAGCGCGCGGCCCATGGCGGTGATCGTCAACGCGCCTTCGCGCACGCTGATCTTGACCGTCTCGCCCCGCTTGACGAGCCGCGGTTCGGCGAGGTCGCTCGCGCGCACCGGCATTCCCGCGCGCAGCGTGCGCCGCGCCTCCATGCCTGCCGCCTGCTGCGCGGCGAGGCTTCCCCGCGCCTGCGCGGCGGTGACTTCCTCGGGCGCGAAGTCGCGCTCCGACAGCAGGTCGCCGCGCTGGATCGGGCGGGTGAGAACGTCTGCCACCACGCCATCGCCCGTGCTCTGTGCATGGAGCGCGCCGCATGGCAGCAGCGCCAGCCCGGCGAGCAGCGGGGCGGTGAGAAAGAAACGCCGGGCCATCAGCGCAGCTGGCTCGTCGTGCCGAGCATTTCGTCGGCGGTCTTCACCACCCGGCTGTTCATCTCATAGGCGCGCTGTGCGGTGATGAGTGCGGTGATTTCCGCGACCGGATTGACGTTGGAGGCTTCGACGAAACCCTGCGCCACGCTGCCGAAGCCGGGCTCGCCCGGCGCGGCGATGGTCGGCTCGCCCGAGGCTGCGGTGGCGAGGAACAGGTTGTCGCCCTTGGCTTCCAGCCCGGCTTCGTTGACGAAGGTGGCGAGTTCGATCTGGCCGACGGTCTGCATCTCGGTCTCGCCGGCGATCTTGATCTGGACCTCGCCCGTGCGCGACACCGCGACATCGACCGCGCCCTGGGGAATGGTGATTCCCGGCTCCACGACGAGGCCCTGCGAGGTGACCAGCTCGCCCTGGTCGGACAGCTGGAAGGTGCCGTCGCGGGTATAGCCGATCTCGCCGGTCGGCATCTGGACCTGGAAATAGCCAAGGCCCTGAATCGCCAGGTCGAAGCGGTTGTCGGTCTGGACCAGCGCGCCCTGTTCGGCGATGCGATAGACGCCGCCGGTGCGCACGCCTGCGCCAATCTGGATGCCCGTGGGTGCCCGCGCCTCGGGTCCGGCGGAAGAGGCACCGGGGCGCGAGACCTGCTGATAGAGCAGATCCTGGAACTGGGCGCGCTGACGCTTGAACCCGGTGGTGTTCATATTGGCGATGTTGTTGGAGATGACGTCGACATTGGTCTGCTGAGCAAGCATGCCGGTGCCGGCGATCGAGAGCGAACGCATGATTTTCTGTCCTTCTTCGATATTGTCTGGGTGAGGGCGATCAGCCGACGCGGCCGAGCCGGTCGAGCGCGCGCTTGCGCATGTCGTTGAGGCTTTCGGCCATGCGCACGCTGCTCTGGTATTTGCGCAGGATGTCGATCATGGCGGTCGTTTCCACGATCGGCTGGACGTTCGACCCCTCGACCCCGCCGCTGCGCAACTTGGTTTCCTCGGCGGGGAGCACGCGGCCCTGCGCGCCGGAATAGAGTCCGTCGCCCGTGGGGACGAGGCCGCTCTCGTCGTCGAATACGGTGACTGCCAGTCGGCCGAGCGGCCCACCGGCGCCCATCACGCTGCCATCGGCGGCGATCGAGACGCGGCCGGCCTCTTCCGGGGGCACCACGATCGGCTGCCCGCCTTCGTCGAGCAGACGCTGCCCGCCTGCGGTGGCAAGTTCGCCGGTTTCCAGAATACTGACGAAGCCCGCCCGCGTATAGGCCGTGCCTGCCCCATCGGGCAGTTCGACCGCGAGATAGCCCGGCCCCTCGATCATCACGTCGAGCGGATTGCCGGTCGGCTGGAACGCGCCGGGCGTCATGTCGTGGATCGCGCGGAAGTCGAGCACGAAAGAGGTCGGCTTCGCATCGTCGATGATCGCCTCGTCCGCGCGCTCCACATATTCGCGGAACATCGGCTGTTCGCGGCGAAAGCCGACGGTCGAGGTGTTGGCCAGATTATTGGCGACGATGTCCATCCGTCGCCTCAGCGCCTGTTCCTGGCTGAGCAGAACGTATGAGGAAATATCCATCGGCTTGCCGCTCCGAAAAAACTGCTTCGAAAATCGCCACTGGGCAAATCTTGCCGGGTGACGATCCTATAATAGGAGAAAATCACCGCCGACGTTTCGACCGCCGGCTTTTGGTAAAGAAAGGCATTCGAGCCATGACCACCGAGACGCAGGACGAGGCCAAGCCTGAAGAGGGCGCAAAGCCGCCGCGCTTTTCCAAGAAGAAAAAGATCATTGCCGCGGCGGGCGCTGTGCTGCTGGTCGGCGGTGGTGCCGGGGCCTTTCTTATGGGCGGCGGCGGCGATGCCGAGGCCAAGGAGTCCGGCGATCATTCGGGCAAGGAAGCCAAGAAGGATGCGGGCCACGGCGAAAAATCGGGTGGTGGCCACGGCGAAGAGGGCGGGAGCGGGCTGGTCGAAGTCGCCCCGCTCATGGTCAACCTGCGCACCAATGATGGCCAGGCCCGGTTCCTGAAGCTGCGTATCATGCTGGCACCGGGCTCGCCCGAGGATGCTACGACGATCGAAGAGAACCTGCCGATGATCATCGATCGCTACCAGCCGTTCCTGCGCGAACTGCGCCCGGAAGATCTGGCCGGATCGGCGGCGGTCTACCGGCTCAAGGAAGAACTCATTTTGCGCGCAGCGGACACGGTGGGCGAGGGCGTGGTCGCCGACGTTCTTATTCAGGACATGGTCCAGCAGTGATGACCGACGACGATTTCGAAGAGTTCGACCTTCCCGATCCCCCGGCAATGGACATGCCGGAGGGGGCGACGTTCGACCAGGCCAGCATCGATGCGCTGTTCGGCGATTCCAGCTCGGACCTGCCACAAAAGAGCGGCCTGCGCGCAGTGATCGAATCCCGCGTCGTCAGCCATGCCCGGCTGCCGATGCTGGAGGTGGTGTGCGAACGCATGGTCCGTTCCTTCGCCACCAGCATGCGCAACCTTACTTCGGACGCGATCGAGGTCTCGCTCGACGATATTGCCTCGGTCCGCTTCGGCGACTTCATGAACCGCGTTCCGCTGCCTTGCATGATCGCCGTATTCAAGGTGCCTGCGTGGCAGGACTACGGTCTGGTCACGATCGAGGCGAACCTGATCTATGCCGTGGTCGATGCGCTGCTGGGCGGACGCAAGGGCGCTGCCCCGCGCAAGATCGAGGGGCGCGCCTTCACCACGATCGAGACGACGCTGGTATCGAAGATGATCGAGCTGGTGCTGCGCGAATTCAGCACCGCATTCGAACCGATCGCGCCGATTACGATGGAGCTCGAACGGATCGAGACCAGCCCGCGTTTTGCGGCGATCGCAGGCCCCACCAACGTCGCATCGGCCGCAACCTTCGCCGTCGATATGGACGGGCGGGGCGGCAACTTCACCATTCTGCTCCCCTTCGCCACGCTGGAGCCGGTGCGCGGCAAGCTGTCGCAGCGCTTCATGGGTGAAAAGCTTGGCGGCGATAACACCTGGCGCGATCACATGCGCAACGAGATTCTCCGGACCGAGGTCGAAATCTACACCGTCCTTGGCGAACGGGAGATGCGGCTCGCCGACGTTCACTCGCTGGAAATCGGCCAGACGATCCCCTTCGACGTGACGCCGGACGACCCGTTCGAGGTCTGCTGCGGGGGCGTGCCGCTGGCACGGGCGCAGATCGGTCGCCAGCGCAATCACGTCGCCATCGGCATCGTCGACACCATCAAACAGGGTCAATCGCAATGAGCTTCACCGTCTTCACCAATGTCATCACGGTCCTCTTCTGCATCGCGGTGCTCATCCAGAGCGTACGGATGATGCGCAGCCTCAAGCAGGTTCGCGAGGGCCAGCTCGATCGTACCGTTGGCGCTCTCGATACGGCCACGGCGAAGGCGCAGGGCGTGCTTTCGGAGCTGAAGCAGACACTGTCGATCGAAGGGACGGCCCATGCGCGCGCGCTGGGCGATGCGCGCGAGGTGCGCGAAGAGCTCCATCTCATGATCGGCATTGCCAATGCGATGGCGGAGCGCCTGATCGAGGCCGCCTCCGTTGGCTCGGCTCAGGAAACCAAAGCGGCCAAGGTGGCCAAGGCGACCCGTCCGGCGCGCACGCGCAGCACCAAGCCGACGCAGTCCAAGGCCGATACGCCCAAGGCGACCAAGGCCGCAGATGCGAAGACCAAGAGAGCTACGAGCACGAGCGCCACCGCTCCAAGTGCAAAAGCTCCGAGCGAGAAGACACCCTCCGCAAAGCCCACCACCGCGCAGCCCACTGCCGCCACCGCGACCGCAGCGAAGGCTGTGGCGACCAAGAAGACTCCGGCCCGCACGTCGCGCAAAAGCTCCACGCGTGCTGCCGGTGTTAAGGAAGCAGCATGACCATCAAGCGCCCCTCTTTGCTGATGCTGATGGCAGGTGCCGCCGCGCTCTCGACGCTGGCCCACGGCGTCAGCGCCTCGGGCACAGGCGAGGAGAAGGCACCGGCCAAGGCGTCGCAGTCGCGGCTTGGCTCTGCCATCCAGTCGGAACTGAGCGAAAAAAGGCAGACCGCCAAAGAGCGCGAACGTGCGCTCGACCTGCGCGAACAGGCGATCAGAGCGTCGGAGAAGCGGCTGAAGGACAATCTGCAGAACCAGCAGCAGCGGCCCCAAACCGATGGCGCGGCCGCGGCCAAGGCCGACGCAAAAGCCGATAAGGCGGCCGAGGAGGCAGAGACGCTCGATCAGTTGGCGCGGATCTATCAGTCGATGAAGCCGAAGCAGGCGGCGGTGGTTTTCGAACAGCTGGACATCGATGTGCAGATCGCCGTGGCGCGCAAGATGCGCGAGCGCTCGACCGCGCAGATCCTCGCTGCGATGACGCCGGCGGCTGCGGCGCGGCTGAGCATGGCGCTGGCGGGCAAGCGGCCTGCGCCGCCCAAACGGGTAAGGTCCGAACCCGTCGGGTGAGCTGAACGCTCGCCCGGCAGCAATAACGTTAACTGGAAGCTGAGGGTCAGGAGGTTCGGGCAGCCACCTCTACCAGCAGCACCCTGTCGATCCCTTCGTAGCGTGCGTGCAGGGCTTCGGTCAGTTCGTCCGACAGCCGCTGCGCATCCACCGCCAGGAATGGCGACGCCCGCAGGCGGGAAAACTCTGCCCCCGTGGCGAGGGCTTCGGCACGCAATCCCGGCAGCTCTGCGGCAATTTCCTTGGCCGCCTCGGCGTCGTGCGCCTCCAGCACGATGCGGAATCGCAAGGTACCCTGAAGCTTGGCACCATCGACTATCGGCACCGCGATCGCCTCCATATCGATCAGGTCCTCGGCGGCACCCTTGCCGCCGCCGCCTGCCCCCGAGGCGCTGCTAACAGGCACCGCAGCGAGGAGGGCGCCGCCCAGCAGGAGTTTCTTGCTATTCATGTCGCGCTGCCAATCTGTTCGAAAAAGGGGTGCTGCAGCCGGCCTGCAAGCCGGTCTCTCCCCTATAATAGAGGATATCCCGACCGGAGCGGACATGAGCTACGACCAAAAACCCAGCCGCATCAAGCTTGTCAGCACTGGCGGGTCGGCGCGCGCGCCTCAAAATGCGCCCACCGACACACAGCCGCTGCAGCAGGCAATCGAAGAAGCACAGCGGCCCGAGGTCGAAGTCGCGCCCGCTCGCCGCTTCTCGATCCTGTCCGCAATTCTGTTCCTCGCCGGTTGCGCCGTTGGTGGCGCGGGTCTCGTCGCCTGGCCGCATCTGGTCGGCTGACACATTCATGCGCAAAATCGTAGCTCTGTCTGCCACCTTGACGCTGGCGTTGGCCGCTTCGGCATTTGCCGAAGACGGCACGCATGGCCATGAAAAACCCGCCGACGGTCAGGCCGAGGCAGACGCCGCCACCCAGGGCGATGGCCCGCTCGACGCGCCTACCGGGGACGCGATGCCGAGCGTTCGGCTGCCCGGCTTCGCCGCCGCGCTGGCCAACCAGCCGCTGGCTCGGGATGCCGACGGCTGGCCGGTCGTGTCCGACCACGAGGCGTGGCAGGCGATCGCGGCCAGCAACGAACAGACGCGCCAGGCGGCCCGGTGGCGCTATGCGCGCAGCCTGATCGGCAAGGGCCGCGCGGCGGAGGCCTATGGCGTGCTCGTCACGATGGCGAAGGACGATCCCGATCTCTCGCTCGTCCCGGCGCACCGGCTTGCGCTCGGGGCCACGCTGGTGGAACTCGACCGGCCGATGGACGCGCTCGATATGTTGGCGACCGAGCAGCTCGCGCAGAACCCCGAAGCGTGTGCCTGGCGGCTGCGGGCGATGGCGGCGCTGGACATGACCGCCGAGGCGGTCGGCGAGTGGACCTGCGCGCGGGGGGCTATCGCTTCGCGCACTCCGCAGCAGGGTGGATCCTTCCTGCTCGCCGCGGCGCAGGCCGCGCTCGATGAAGGACGCCCGCGTAGTACGCTCGCTTTGCTCAAATATCTCCCCGATGCAGACCCCGAGGCCAATCTGATCCGTGGTCGCGCGCTCTTCAGGCTCGGCAGCGAGCAGCAGGCGCGGCTCAGGCTCGACCGGGCTGCGGATAATGGCTCCCAAGAACAGCAGATCGATGCGCGGATCTCTTTGCTCGAAGGGCTGGTCGCGCAACGCCGCGCCAAACCGGGAAAGGCGCTCGAGCAGCTTGAACGGCTCGGCTACGTCTGGCGTGGCGGGTCGCTCGAACGACGGGGGCTCAAGCTGCGATTTTCGCTGGCTGAAGAGCTGCATGACGACCGTGCGGCGCTGGCCGCCGGTGCGGCGCTCCTGCGCTATCATCCGGTATCAGTCGATACCGGTGAGATGCTGCAGGTGCTGCAAGGTCGGCTTCAGGCGATCCTTGCGCCGGATAGCAAGGTACCCCTGCCTGAGGCGGCGGGGTTGTTCTGGGATTACCGTGATCTCAGCCCGAGCGGGGCTGGCGGCGATCTGCTGGTCAGTCGACTGGCCGATCGGCTGCAGGGCGAGGGGCTGTATGAACGCGCGGCGGAACTGCTGGACTATCAGCTGATGGCCCGGGCCAAGGACGTTGCGCAAGGCCCGCTCTCTGTCCGGGTGGCGAAACTCTATATTCTGGCAGACAAGCCGACCGATGCCGTGCGGGCGCTGCGCGCTACCGATGGCAATATCTATCCCAACCCGATGCTGTGGGCACGTCTGCGGATAGAGGCGGTCGCGCTGCACAAGCTGGGACGGACCGACGAGGCGCTGGCGGTTCTCGACGGGGTGCCGCAAGGCGATGCCATTCGCGACGAGATCGAATGGGGGCGCCAGAACTGGCAGGCACTGACCGGTTCGGACGAAGTGTTACCTTCGCAAAGCGGGGGCCTGACCCAAGTGGAGCAGACCGTCGTCCTCCGGCGCGCTGTCGCGCTCGCCATGCTGGGCCGCGAGACGTCCCTGCAAAGCTTGCGCGCGCGCTATGCCACCGCCTTTGCCGGGAAGCCGACTGCGGCCGCGTTCGATCTGCTGACAGGTCCGGTTGAAGATCTGAATCCTGCCGCAGTTTCGCAGGCCATGGCCGCTATGCCGACTGCGAGCCCGGCGGGCGAATTCGCCGACCTGCTGGCGGGCGAAACCCGCAAGGCAAAGACCAAAACCAAAAAATCCTAGCTAGCGCGCGGGGGCGGCATGGCTTGCCATGCATCCCCCGCGCGTAGTCGCTGGCCTTTGGCTAGAGGTACTTGGTGAGATTGAGCTGGCTGAGCTGTGCGAAGACGGAATAGCTCGCCTCCAGCGTCGCCTTCTGCTGCGCGAGATCGACCGCGACCTGGCCCAGATCCGCGTCTTCGTTCGCGGCGATGATGTCGCTGAGGACCAACGATCGCTGTTCGGCACGTTCGCCGAGCGTTTCCACGCGCGCCTGCTTGCGCCCGTTTTCGGCATTCGCAGCGCGCAATCCGACAGAGCCCGTATCGATCTGCACGAGTGCGTCCTGCAAGGCGGTTTTCTGTGCATCGGTCAGCCGTTCGCCGATCGGGCCGGCGGCCGCCAGAGTGCGAAACGCTTCGTAGATTTCTGCACCGAGATCGCTGGCCGTAATGCCATATGTTACCGAAGTGCCCTCGGAGAGATGCGCGACGGCGCGCACATCGTCGTTCCTGAACGCGTCGGACGCCGGCGTGGCGGCCACGTCGGCCAGGCTTTCGGGGGCGAAGGGCAGCACATCGGTGCGCGAGCCGCCGAATAGTGGGATACCGCCTTCCTTGGCGTTGAGGCTGCTGCGGAACTGTTCGAACGCGCCCTTTATCGTTTCCTGCAGGCCCGAGGAATCTTCCGTCCCGATCGCGGTTGCCATGCGGGTGCGCAGGTCGATCAGGGTGTTGTCGAGGCCGGTGACGTGCGCATCGTAGATCGCGAGCGAAGTGGTCACGTGCTTGGAGACGACCGCCTGCGCCTCCTGCTTGGCGAGCATCGAGCGTGCCGACATAGTGCGCACGGCTTCGGTACCCAGGCCCGCATAATCCTGCGCCTTCTTGCCGGTCGACAGCGAGGTCTGCGTCTTGGCGAGGTTTTGCTGAGCGCGCTGGATGGCATCGGCCATCGTGCGTTGCAGCGGAATGGTGGCAACCCGGGTCATTGGATGTCCTTTCAGCGGACCATATCGAGGAGAGTGTCGTACATTTGGGTGGCGGTCGTCATGACGCGCGCGGCGGCGGAATAGCTGTTCTGGAGGACCACCATCTGCGAGAGTTCCTCGTCCAGATTGACGCCGGAGAAGCTGTCGCGCCGGTTGATCGCGTCGTCGCGCCGCGCAGCGGCATCCACCAGCATGTCCTGCGCGCGCGCGGCCTGGGTTCCGGCGCGGCCCATCAGCAGGCTGGAGAAACGCTCGATCGTCGCCGACCCGGCCTTGCCGAAGTCGATCGGCTTACCCAGCGCTTCGACAAGGGCACCGGCAACCCGCGTGTCGCCACCGCCCAGCGCAGGCTCACCAACGGCGGCATCCGTCCGCAGGCGGGAGAGCGGCAGCCGGTCGCCGCTGGCCAGCACGTCGCTTCGCACGCCTGCTTTGTTCAGCCCGCTGGCACCGCCGGTCAGCCCGGAGAGCGCGGTAAAGGATACGCCGGTGCCGAAGCGGTCGGTCGAATCCGTGGGGATGGAAAGCAGTGAACCGCTGGCCCCCGGGCTGGGCGTAAAGGATATGCGGCCCCGGTCATCCAGCGCAAAACTGCCGAACTTTGCCAGCGGGCTCTGCCCCAGCTCGGTGACCAGATCGCCCATGGTGGGGCCGACCGTGCCGGTAAGCGTCGTGGTCGCGAGAGAGCGGCCGGTGGCATCGCGCAGCACCAGCTGCGCGGACTGTCCGGCGCCGAACCCGTGCGGATCGCTGGCGACGAAACCCGGCGCGACGAGCGTTGCGGACTCGCTACGGACCACGTCGTTGAGGCCGAAATAATGCGAGAAGCCGTTACCCGCGCGCGCGCTTGGCGGATCGCCCTGCGCCACCGCGACCCCATTGCTGCCGCTTGTGGCGACGAAGGACAGGCGCCCGTCCTGCAGGGCAACGGTGGCATTGCCTGCCAGACCACCATTGATCGCGGCGATGGCATCGTCGACGGTAGCCAGTGGCCCCAGTGCGTCGAAATCGACCGTGGTGCTCGCGACGAGAATGCCGCTCTTGTCGGTTACCGCGAAGGTTGCCTGTCCGGTGAACCCCAGGCGGTCGCCGCCAATCAGCCCGGTAGGTCGGCCGTCAAGCCGGTTGGGAGGCGGGACCGCGGTGCCCGAGTTGGACACCGAATTGAGGGTTTCGGCAAGCCCGCCGAACAGCGAACCAAGCTGGTCGGAGAATTCCGGCAAGGCACGATCGCGCAGGTCGAGCAGGCCGCCAAGCTTGCCGCCAATGGCAGAAGAATCGAGCTTCTCGCCCGTCGCAGTGGTCGGCTCACCCGCCTCGTTGGTGAAACGGATATCGATCACCGGGTAGGTCGGCTGCGCAACCCCGTCGCCGGGGCTGGGGTACGACAATTTCCGAAGTCGCCCGTCGAGCAGAACTGCACCAGTGGCGGAATCGATATTGACCCGCCCATCGGGCTGCTCACGGATGGATACCTTCATCAGTCCGCTCAATTCCTCGAGCGCGGACATGCGCTGATCCTCGGCCCCGCCGGCGCTGCGGCCAAGACCGCGAAGCTGCGCAACAGTAGCGTTCAGGCCATGGATCCGTTCGAGCAGGTCGTTGACCGTTTCAATCGAGTAGCCGACTTCCGATTCAACATCGCCACGCAGCACCTGGATATCGTCGTCGAGCTGGCGGATGGAGCCGATGGCATCCTGCACCTCGGCGACGAAGCTCGCCGCGTTCTGCGGCGCGCTTCGTCCGCTCGTCAGCGCGATCGCCGATGCACTGATCGCGTCGAGCCGCGCGGGCACGCCGCTTTCGGCCCCCGGTGCGCCCAGGAATGCCTGCAAGCGATCCATGTAGTTCGCGGTCACCTCTGCGCGGCCCATGTCGCCCGCGCGAAGATATACCGTCTGCTCCAGAAAGCGGTCGGCGATCCGGGTGGGCTCGCCGATCACGACCCCGTTGATACGGCCCTGGGTCACACCCGTAGAGAGGGATACGCGCTCGCGCGCGTATCCCGGCGTACTGATGTTGGCGATGTTGTTGGATACCGATTTGATGCCGGCCTGCGACGCCGACAGGCCGGACACCGCCGTTCCCAGGATATTGCTCAGCGACATTAATCAGTTCCTCGCCCGACCAGGCTCTAGCGCTTGAGCGCGCTGACTTCCTGGAGCATGTCGTCGACCGTGGTGATGATCTTGGACGATGCGCTGTAGGCCCGCTGGAAGCGGATCATGTTGGTGAATTCCTGCGCCAGATCGACGTTGGATGCTTCCAGGGTGCCGGCCGAAATCGTGCCGCCGCCCAGCTCTCCCGGGCGCCCGATGGCGACATTGCCCGACTGCTGAGAGACAGTGTAGGCATTGCCCGGCAGGCGCGAGAGACCGTCCGGATTGGCGAAGGTCGCCATCGGCAGCTGGAACACCGGACGCGAGGTGCCATCGTCGAAGACGGCGCTGACGATACCGTCCTTGCTGACTTCCACCGAGACGAGATTGTTAAGCATGCCGCCGTCGGTGCTGGATGCGATCAGCGCCGAGCTGCTGCCGAACTGGGTCAGACCGTCGAGCCCGTCCTGACTGCCAAGGTTGAGGTTGATCGGAGAGGAGCCGGCCTGGTTGGCCCAGGAGACGTTGAGCGTTCCGAACAGGGCAGGCGAGGAGTTGGCGAGATCGAGGCTGCCGTCGGGGTTGAAGGCGACGTTGCCGCTGGCCAGCAGGCCGTTGGCCGCGGTCACATCGGCGGGGTCGCCATAGATCTCTGAAACCCACTGGTTGGGGCCGGTCTTGACGAAACCCATCGTTACCTGATGGCCGCCACCCTGTGCATCGAAAATTTCGAAGGTGCGAGAGAAATGCGGCTCCAGAGCGCCGGTCGCCATATCGCCTGCGGCATAGGCACCGGTGAACGGCTCCTGCGTCGATTGCAGGTTGATGCGAGCGGTCAGGCGGGTGGTGGCCGTGGCGGTGCCGGTCAGCCCGCTCAGTCGGACAGGTTCCAGCTCGCTCACGCCGCCGGTGCTGGTGTAGCCGCCGGTCGTGTCCAGCCGCCAGCCCTGCAGGAAATAGCCACCAGTATTGCGCAGATAGCCCTGCTCGTCCGGGCGGAAAGCCCCGGCGCGGGTGAATGCGATGCCGCTATCGGCGCCGCTGCCCGTGCGGGTGACGAAGAAACCGCCCCCGTCGATGCCCAGATCGGTCTGGCTGGAGGCTGCCTGGAGGAGCCCCTGCTTGGAAATCATCGCGCGGGGTGCCGCCGCAACGCCGCCAGCCGAATAGCTGCTCTTCAGGCGTCCGTCCGTGACGAGAGTGCGAAAGTCCGCCTCTGCGCCTTTGTATCCCACGGTGTTGATGTTGGTGATGTTGTCGGCAACCGTCGCCATCGCGCTCGATTGGGCACCGAGGCCGGACACACCGGCGTACAGGGCAGAATATAGGCTCACTGAATTGCAACTCCTGCTTGGCGGGCACGCGCCCGGTCACAAGAGCATTGTAGGAGAGCGGCATAGGCAAACCCAAAAGCAGGCAATTTTTTCCGACCCGGCCCCGGCACCACTCGCACCCCTCTATAATGGTCCCATCAATCAGAAGGGACATGCGATGCTCCATATTACTCTTCGCGAAGGCGAAAAGGTCGTCATCAACGGTGCGGTGCTGCGCTCGACCGGTCGCGCAGAGATCGTCGTCGAAAACGCTGCGGCAATCCTGCGCGGGCGCGACGTCATGTCGCCCGCAGAAGCGAACACTCCGGCGCGCCGGCTCTATTTCGCGTGCATGATGGCTTATCTCGATCCGGCCAACCTGACCCAGTATCAGGGCCGCATCCTTTCGCTGTTCGAGGATCTCGTCGAAGCGGTGGAAGCACCCGAAGCAAAGGCGCACTGCGTGTCGTTCGCGCGCAGCGTCGCCTATTGCGATTTCTATCGCGCGCTCAACGATTGCCGCGCCCTGATCGCCTACGAAACCCAGGCGCTGGCCCGTTTCGCCCCGGTCGAAGAGGCCGAAACCGTCCAAGCGGCCAACGCGGCCTGATCCTTTCGCCATGCAGACGCTGGCATCCGCCGCGCGGGCAATCCGCGCGTTTCCGCCCGATCGGCACTTCGGCTCCGTCGCCGCCGTACGCGGCGCGCTGATCGAGGTCGAAGGGTTGGTCGGCTCCGCCCGCATCGGGTCGCGCATAGCGATCGAGTGCGAGGGCGGGACCGTGGATGCAGAGATCACCGGGCTCGACCGGCAGACCGCGCATTGCCTGTCGTTCAACGATCCGCACGGGATTGCCACTGGGACCCGCGTTGACCTGATGCCAGGGCAGTCGATGCTGCGACCGACCGACCAGTGGCTGGGCCGCGTGGTCGACGGGCTTGGTCGCCCGATGGACGACAAGGGACCGCTTCCTGTCGGCCCTGAAGCGCGCCTGTTCAAGGCCGACCCGCCGGCAGCTGCCAACCGCACCCGCGTGGGGCGCAGGCTTGAAACGGGAGTGCGCTCGCTCGACCTGTTCGCGCCGCTTTGCCGGGGGCAGCGGCTGGGACTGTTTGCGGGCTCGGGCGTCGGCAAGTCGACCCTGCTGTCGATGCTGGCGCGCTGGGTCGAAACCGACATCGCGGTGATCGGCCTGATCGGCGAGCGTGGCCGCGAAGTTCAGGAATTCATCGAGGACGATCTGGGGCCGGAAGGCTTGGCGCGCAGCGTCGTTGTCGTCGCGACCTCCGATTCACCGGCCCTCATGCGCCGTCAGGCGGCGTGGACCACCCTCGCCATCGCCGAGCACTTCCGTGATGCGGGCCGCGACGTGATGTGCCTGATGGATTCGGTCACCCGCTTCGCCATGGCGCAGCGCGAGATCGGCCTTGCCAATGGCGAGCCCCCGGCGACCAAGGGATATACGCCCACCGTTTTCGCCGAACTTCCGCGCCTGCTCGAACGCGCGGGGCCCGGCGGTCCCGGTCAGGGATCGATCACCGGTCTGTTCAGCGTGCTGGTCGACGGCGACGATCACGACGAACCGATCGCCGATGCGGTGCGCGGCATTCTGGATGGTCACATCGTCATGTCGCGCAAGATTGCCGAGCGTGGTCGCTTCCCCGCCATCGACATCCTCAAATCGGTCTCGCGCATGCTGCCCGACTGCCACGCGGAGGAAGAAAACCGGCTGCGCCTCGCGGCGCTGCGGCACCTGTCCAATTATGCCGACATGGAAGAGCTCGTCCGGCTGGGTGCCTACAAGTCCGGCTCGGATGCAGAGGTGGACGAAGCAATCCGCCTCGCGCCGGCGATCGAGGACCTGCTGAAGCAGCGCAAGGACGATCGCGGATCGCTGGCCCACAGCTTCGCCCGGCTCGCCGAACTGATGACGGAGACTTCGCAGTGAAGACGCCCTTCGACACCGTCCTGCGCATGCGGCGGCGGGAAATCGACCGCACCCGCATCGCCATTCACATGGAAACCACGCGGCTCACGGAGATCGATCAGCAGAGCCGCGCGCTGGAGGAAGAGCTGGCGCGCGAGTACGAGGTCTGCGCGCAGAGCTGGGCCTCGTCTGCCGAGGCATTTGTCCGGCGCAGGATGGCGCAGCAGGCGGACCTGGTGGCGCAGCGCGTCGCCGTATCGGAGGAAATCGGCCGCCTGCGGCGCGAGGCGGTCGACGCCTATGGTTCGCAGCACGTGCTGGAAAACGCCGCCGAGGCGTTTCGAGACGACCATCGGCGGCAGCAATCGCGGGCCGAGCAGCGCGAAACGGACGATCTGTGCGCGGCGCGCGTGGTTCCCGCCACGCGCACACGGACCAAGCCTACCATTCCGCAGCTTACGGCCCGGTGACGTGCGATGCAGCAGGTAGGACTCGAATCGCTCTCCCCGCAGGACCGGGCACGCGTCATCTATACGCAGGCCCGTTCCGAGATGACCGACCGCCTGTGGCAGGCGGCCATCGGCAGTGCGCAAGACGATAAGTCAGGCGCGCAGGGGCCGTGTCGCCACGGTCCCATGGGGCTCCCGATGGGGATGATGGACCTGTTCGGCACCGGTCAGGATGCCAGCGCGCTGGCGATGGCCTTCGAAGCCATGCAAGGAGCCGGTGCGAAGCCGGGGATCGGGATCGACTCCATTCGACCCCCGGTGGCCAAGCCCGAGATTAGCATCGAACCGATCGTTCCGGCGGTGACCAAGCCGGGCCTCGGTTTCGATGCGCCGTCGCCCTACAGCCCCGTCATCAAAGAGAGTTCCGCCAGCGGCCCACTGGGCAGCCTGGGGGCCAATTCCGGCTACGCGGCGACCTTGCAGAGGGCTGCCGAGCGTAGCGGACTGCCCGCGACCACGCTTGCCGCGATCGTCGATGCAGAGGCGGCCAAACGCCCGGATGGCAGCTGGAATCTGATGTCGCGCAATCCGCGTTCGAGCGCGGCGGGGCTGGGCCAGTTCCTTTCCGGCACATGGATCGGCATGGCCCAGAAGCCCGGCACCTGGCTGTATGACGTGGCACGGCAGAAGGGGTGGCTGACCGAGAGCGGCCGCGTCGCTCCCGCGGCGCGCGGATCGCTACTCGCGCTGCGTTACGATGCGACGGCGTCGATCAACAGCATCGCCGATTATGCCACATCCAATATCGCGACCATTCGCAGGTCGGGCGTCAGGACTGGAGACGATCCGCAGGCGCTCGCCCGGATTGCCTATCTCGGCCACCATCTGGGGCCGGGAGACGCGATCCGCTACCTTAAGGGCGGATTGGCGGAGGGTCGGGCCACCGTTTTACTGAAGGCGCAGATCGGATCGGCATCGGCGCGCGAGCGGATCGCCCGTACCGGCGATGCCGCGCAGGCGCACCGTGACTGGCTCAACGGCTACATCGCCCGCAAGATCAGGCCGGATCGGTTTGCCGCCCTGCCGCAGGCGGCCAGCAGCTGATCCAGACAGACAGACAGACGGACTGCCGACAACCCGCAGGATGCCTGACTTTCCGGGGAAATCTGCCGACCCCGGTGGCCTGCGATGCGCCCCGAGGCGGGGCTCCGAAACCGTCCGGGCATGACCGTAGTGGCCCTTCCGTAAAAGTACTGAAGCCAAGTTCGGTATGGTTCCTTAAAGGAGAAAACCGGAACCTCCAAGAAAGAGGTCGTTTATAGGCTGCCTACTATCCCTTGATCGTCACAAGACAGCATTTGACGTAAGGGGAGCTTACTCATGTCGAAAAGTACTGAAGCACTGGAAGTCGCGGTAGCAGAAGTTATCGCCAACATGAATTCGGACGGATCGCGTGGGTCCGCTCGTCAGCGCGCAAATATCGATCGCGCTTTTATCAGAATTCTCAAGATCGCAGCGCCGCGTATTCGGCACTTCATTCGCCAATACGGCCTGGCTGCTCATTATGAAGACGCCGAGCAGGTCTGTGCGATTGCAGTCCACCGCGCGATCGAGGCCTATGACCCGACCAAGGCCAAGTTCACCACCTTCCTCAACTGGCAGATCCGTGGCGAACTGCAGAGCCTGCGCTTCCGCCTGATGACCGATCAGCGGCCGTCCGCCCGCAAGGTGGAAGCGGTGACTATCGCTCTCACCACCGGGTCTATCAGCGACGATGGCGAAGAAACCAGCCTCGAAGCGCTGATCGAAGACGAAGCGGCGCTGGAGCGGACCGAGAGCTCCGCCTCGGAACATCTCGCCAATCAGGCCTGCATCGCGCTGGTCGACGCCTATATCGAAGCCGAGCGCAAGACAGGCGTCGAACAGTTGCGCAAGCGCGCCCGGACCCGTCGACCCGCCCGTGACATCCGCGAATCCCGCCCCGATCTTCCGGCGAGTTTTCGTGCCCACATGGCAGGCCCCGACCCGGTCGAGCTGGAAAAGCTGCACGAACGGCTGGAGCGCGATCGTGCGATTATCGAGCGCAGCATGTTCTCCGGCGATACCAAGCTGGCGCTCAGCATCGATAACAGCCTGACCCGTGAACGGATCCGCCAGATCGTGCGCCGCGCTGGCAAGCACATGGCGCAACTGGTGCAGACCGATCCCCGCTTCGCGATGCTGGCAGAGCAGGCCGGGGTCGCGATCGAACCGGCGACGGCGACACGCCCGGCAACTCCTGCGGCACCTGTCGGCATGCTGCCGTCCATGAACCAGCCGCACAATCAGACGATCACCGTTTCTGTTCCGGCGGAGCCCGCTGCGGATCGGCGTGCGGTGCGCGGTCCTTCGGTCACTCCGGTGCGGCACCAGTCGGGTGGGCTGTCTGCCTGACGTCGGCGGCACCGGATGCCAGGAAGTGGCCTAACGCTCACCCTTTCAACAAAAGAGGCCTCCGCCCCTTGGAACAGGGCGGAGGCCTTTTATTATGCCCGCAATGCGAGCACCCGTGGTGCCAGTGGCGCAAACCGCACCGGCTCAGTCGACCATCGTTGCTACGATCTTTCGTAGCTCGGGGGTTGGGATTGTCGCAGGGGCGGGCGCGTGGCCCGTGAGTGCCCGTGCATGGACTGCACCATAGCGCAGCGAAAGCTTGGCGCGAGGCGCGCCGTGCGAATTCGAGATATTCATCTGTAAGTATGTCCGGCGGATATTTTCCCGCCGCCTTCTGGTATTGTCAGCGCCTGCCACCGCGGCTGCGCGCACCGGCGGGCCCTTGCCCGGGTGTGCGCTCGCGGAAGACGATCCGGCCTTTGCTCAGATCGTAGGGCGTCATTTCGACATGTACGCGGTCTCCAACGACCGATCGGATACGATAGCGACGCATCTTGCCAGCAGTGTAGCAGATGATGCGGTGCTCATTATCGAGGGTGACGCCGAAACGTCCGTCAGGCAGGATCTCGTCGATCGCGCCTTCCATCGTGATGAGCTCTTCTTTCGCCAAACCATAGTCCTTAGCGTACGTAAAATCATCCGTGCGGACGTATTCCGTCACGGAGCCGTGGTGTGTGAAAAGGAATTGGTGCCGAACTTGCGCTCAGGCGCGTATCTCGGCGGTAACAATCCGTCGCAAACGACGTCAGGCAAGATCAATATAGCAGTAAGTGAAAAAATTACAATGGCGCTGGATTGGCTTTTGCATTTGAGCGGCTGCCAGCAATATTTTTTCTGGCCTGGGGGCGGGCGGCCTCTTCAGCAACGCGGGTTTTGATCGAAGCTCGCTTCCTAGCGCCAGCGGTCCTTGCGCTTGCGTTTGCGATCGCGCCTGTAGGCAACGATGCCGAGCGCGGCCGATAAAATCAGAAGCGCGATAATCGAATAGGCAATTATGAGGCGAGTTTCCATGTTTCCTCCGGAAAGCGGAGGACAGGATCATCCGGCGCACCTGCCGGTACCACGGAAAAACAGGAAGGCAAGGTAATAAAGGCGGTATGTATAAGTAGGAGTTGACTGAAGGATAGGGTGAATCGCCTCGCATATTGGCAGGAAATTCGTTCGGTCTTATGCTGCGCGGCAAGACTTCTTTTTTTCGGCGTTCCCCCCGTTTTCCGAGGTCTCGCTCGAGCAGACCAGCGTCACTTGACCCCTGCGCGCGCCGGGCGCGACCGCTACGGCGCAGCTTGACGAATCCGCCGCCATATCTACTGGTGCGCGCGGGATTTTTCGCCGACGGCCTGATGCAAGCTGGATGATCGCAGCGGGCAGGCGAGGGGGGAAGCGAGTGCTTTGCGTTGATCTCCCATCCTCCCTCCACCGGTCCGGCCCATCCGGGCTGGCGAGGCGCGCCGGGGTTCGAAAAGGCTGCTGACAGTGCTGTTTACTGACCCGGCCTACCTCTTCCTGTTCCTGCCGATAGTCGCCTTCGTGTGCGCAGGCGTACGCTCGCGCTTCGGGGTCGAGTGGGCGCTCGCGTTCCTGTTCATCGCCTCTTGCGCATTCTACGTCGGCTGGGGCGTCGACTATCTGATCATGATGCTGGCGAGCATCCTGGTGAACTGGGCCGCCTCGCAGTCGCTGATCCATCTGGGCGACGACAGAAGCGGGATGCGAAGGGCGATCTTCTGGGCTGGCATCGCGTTCAATTTCGGTGCGCTGATCTGGTTCAAATACTCGTTCTTCTTCCTGAATTACGCGGAAAGCTCGGCCGCCTTCAACGCCGGGCTGGTGGCGATTCCGGTCGGCATTTCCTTCTACACCTTCCAGCAGGCGGTCTTCCTGCTCGACGCGTATCGGCGCGACCGCGAGGTGATCGACTATCTGGGGACGGAGCGGGGCGCGCGCGGACGGGCGCGCGGCTTCGTGCGCTACGCCGCCTTCATCGCCTTCTTTCCCCAACTGGTGATCGGCCCGATCGTCTATCTGAAGGAATTCGCGCCGCAGGTCCGCAGCGCCGATTTCGGGCGGCTGGTGCGCATCAATATCGAAGTCGGCCTGTTTCTGATCATCGTCGGCCTGTTCAAGAAAGTCCTTATCGCGGACAATATCGCGCGCTATGTCGACCCTGTCTTCGACATGGTTGCGGCGGGCGGCGAACCCAATCTGATCGACGCGTGGACCGCTGCGCTTGGCTATTACGCGCAGCTCTATTTCGACTTTTCGGGCTATAGCGACATGGCGCTCGGCTCGGCGCGCATCCTCGGCATTATCCTGCCGATCAACTTCGCCTCGCCGCTCAAAGCGAACTCGATCGGCGACTTCTATCGCCGCTGGCACATCACGCTGACCCGCGTGATCGCGCTTTTCATGTACACGCCGCTGTCGCTGTTCGGCGCGCGGTTCGCGGCGAGGCATATCAAGTGGAAGCCGCTCGCCCGGTTCCCGCTGATCTGGCTTCCGCTGCTGGTCAATTTCGAGGTGATCGCACTGTGGCACGGCGCGACGATGACCTTCGTGCTGTTCGGCCTGCTGCACGGGTTGTGGTACGTGCTGGAGACCGAGGCGAAGAAGACGTCGGCCTGGCGCACATGGAAATCACGCTCTAGCGAGACCGCGCGCAACATCATCGGCCGGGTCGCCTTCACCGTGCCGATGGTGCTGTGTTTCGCGCTGTTCCGGTCCGAAAGCGTCACCACTTGGAGCCATATGGTGGGCGCCATGTTCGGCCAGCAGGCGCTCCCCCTCGATCGGGTCGGCCTGCGCGACTTCGGCGAGCTGGCGCTGGTCTTCGCCATTCTCGGCTTCTGCTGGTTCCTGCCCAATGCCTACGAACTGGCGCGCGATCACAAGCCGGGGCTGTTCACCTGGACCTACCCGGCCAACCGCAACCTGCTGGCGCGGATCAAGTGGGCCCCCAACATAATCTGGGGCGGGATCATGGCGGGGGCCTTGCTCGCCACGCTCTATTACGTCAGCCGTCTTCCGCCGTTCATCTATCTGGGATTCTGAGCGACCGTGACGAAGCCCGACGACAGCACGACCTCTCCCGCCGAACGCCAGCGCGGCGGCCGGCTCCTGCGCTCTCCCTTCATCCTCGCGATCCTGTCGGTGGTCGCGTTCTTCTGGGTGGTGACCGGGGCGGTGATCGCGATCGACCCGCTCGACCTCTACGACTGGGGTGAGCCGCCGCGTCTGCTGCCGGACTATAACCGCCACACCAATCGCGAGATGTACATGGTCGCGGCGCGTACGGACGTGGACGTGCTGCTGCTCAGCAGCTCGACGCTCGCCGCGATCACCAGCGATGAGATGGAAAAGAGCTTCGGCGTCGAAAAGGCGTTCAACTTCGCGGTCTCCGGCCCACGCCCCGCAGACCGCCGTTTCCTGCTGCAGCAGGTGGCCGCCCATTCGCCCGCCGAGCGGGTGATCGTGAGCTTCGACTATCTCTTCGTGCTGCCGCCCGACTACGCATCGGATCTGTTGCCGACCTATCTGTACGACGACAATCCGCTCAACGACCTCAGGATCGCATCGCCAAACGTGCTTCGGCTGACCATGCAGAAGCTGAAGGGAGAGCCGATCGGGCTACCTGGATGGGAGTATTCCACCGCGTTGGCGGCCGAACGGCAGGAATATGCGGCGTTCCAGCAGAAGCTGACAGAAGAGCGGGAGGACGACCGGCACCGGGCATCCGCCGCAGATATGGACAGCGCATCGCAGGACTGCGCGGACTACCCGCTGGTCTCGCAGATCCTCCCGGAACTGGTCGACCGGATGACCGCGCGCGGCAAGACAGTCGATTTCGTGATCCCGCCCTATTCCCTGCGGCTTTATCGCAGCTGGCAGGATTATGGCGTCGCGGCGGAGGTTGCCATGGCCGAACCCTTTCTGTCAAAGCAGATCGCGATCCGCCGCTGCCTCGTCCGCGCCTTTGCCGGGCGTGACGATGTCAGGGTGTTCGCTTTCGACAACGAGACCTGGATTACCGGCGACCTGACCAATTATCGCGACGAGGCGCACGTACAGAACCCGGCCATCTACCGCTTTATTCTGAACAGCATGGCGCGGGGCCGCCATCGCCTGACGACCGGGAATTTCGAGAATTACGCAGCTAGGCTGACCCGCAATGTGGAGCAGGGCGCGGGCACAGAGATGAACCAGAAGGGGCCGACGACATGAACAGGCTGGAACAGCATTCGACCTTGTCGCGGCTTTATGCGCTGCAGCTGGAGGTATTTCCCGAGCATGAGGATTTTCTCAGCCGCCGGATCGCGAACAGTTCCGACGAGCATCTCGTCGAACTGGAGCATCTGGCGCAGGTGATCGCGCGGATCGGCGAAGGCAAGCTGGAGACGATCGCGCGCGACTATGCGTGGCTGACAAACGAGATGCTGGAAGAGGAATACTACTTCCGGCGCCATGGCACCTATCGCCTCTCCACCTTCGAGGAGGCGGAGCGCACGGTCTACGCCAATGCGGAGTTTATGCAGAAATACATGAACGGCGTGCTGTTTTCCCACCTGTGGTGGGGCAATCACTCGCGCGTGATCATCCACTTCCATCGCGAATTCCTGTCCCGCATCAAACAGGGCGCGCATCATCTGGAAGTCGGGCCGGGCCACGGCCTGCTGCTGTATCTGGCCGCCAATTCGCCGCGCACCGGATCGGTGACCGGCTGGGATGTCAGCGCGACCAGCCTGCGCGATACGCGCCACGCACTCGAGGCGATGGGTGTGCGGAAGCCGGTGACGCTGGAAGCGCACAACATCGTCGATGCGCCCTCGGGCAATTTCGACAGCCTGACCTTCTCCGAAGTGCTCGAACATCTGGAACAGCCGCGCGATGCGCTGAAGACGCTCCGCTCGCTGCTCAACGACGGGGGCAAGATCTTCGTCCACGCGCCGGTCAACTCGCCTGCGCCCGATCACATCTATCTGTTTCGCGAGCCGGAGGAGATCGTCGAGATGGTGCGGGATGCGGGCTTCGCGATCGACGAGACGGTGAATTTTCCCGGCATGGATGCCTCGCTGGAGCGGGCGCGCAAGCTGAAGCTGACGATCTCGACCATCGTCGTCGGGACCGCGATCTAGAAAGGGTGCAGATGACCAGGGAAGACGTTTACGCAAAGCTCGAACCGATCTTTCGGGAGCTGTTCGATCAGTACGACGGGCCGATCACTGGCGAGCTGACGGCCAATGATGTCGAGCAGTGGGACAGCCTCGGCCATGTGCAGCTGGTCGTCGCGCTGGAGCAGGAGTGCGGCGTGCGCTGCGCCCCACAGGAGGTCACCGGACTGCCCGATCTGGGCGCGCTGGTCGATCTCTTCGCCGCCAAGACCCAGGCCTGAGCCGCGCCGGGGCGGGCGCTGACGTGATGGCGGGCTGCTGAGAATGGCGATGCTCGAATGGAAGCCTCCGCTGTCGCCGGAATGGGGCGAGTGGAAGTCCACCGCCGATGCGCTGCTGACCGAGGCGGAAAACCGCGCTGAGCTAAGTCCCGACGCGCAGCGGCCGCTGGCCGAGTGCCTTCACCGCATGGCCGGCGAAAAGCTGGGGCCCATGCAGCAGTTGCAACTGGAACGGCTTGCGCGCCGTGCGGTCCAGGCCGTGCCTCAGCTGGAGCCGTTTCGGTTTCTGAGGGTCGGGATCGTCTCCGATCGCACGCTCGATTTTCTGGCCCCCGCGCTCCAGGCAGCCGGGCTCGCGCGGCTTTTGCTGATCGAGCCGGTGCTGGCACCGCCGGGCAGCGCGGCATCGCTGGCGTTCGGCGCAGGCGACCCGTTCGGCGGACCGGTGGACATCGTGCTCTACTGGCACGACGCCACGATGACCCACGCGCGTACCGCGCTGCTCGACGCGCAGGCGCAAGAGGCGGCGATTCATGCGAGCACGGCGGCGCTGCGACAGACGGTCGAAGCGCTGCAGACAAAGTGCCGCGCGGACGTGATGGTATCGACCACACCGCTGCCGCCTGCGCAGCGCGTGTCATCGATCGACGCAATCACGCCCGGCTCCATGGCGGCGCATGTCGCACAAACCAACGCGGCGGTGTTCGAGGGCGCGGCACGGGGTGACTGGACAGTGATCGATATCGCCGCGCTCGCCGCCGATGTGGGGCACGCGGGCTGGTGCGATCCGATGCGGCTGTTCGATCTCAAAGTGCCCTTCGCGATGGAGCTCAATCCCGTGGTCGCGGACCATGTCGCGCGCCACCTGGCGGGGGCGTTCGGAAAGGCACGGCGCGCGCTGGTGCTCGATCTCGACAACACGCTGTGGAGTGGGGTGATCGGCGATGACGGGCTGGAGGGGATCGAAGTCGGGCAGGGCAGTGCGGCGGGCGAGGCCTACCTTGCGCTGCAGCAGCTCGCGCTGACCCTCAAGGATCGGGGCGTTGCGCTATGCGTGTGCTCCAAGAACAACGACGAGACCGCACGCCAGCCTTTCGCACAGCATCCCGACATGCTGCTGCGGCTGGACGATTTCGCCGTGTTTCATGCCTCTTGGGACGACAAGGCAAGCGGCGTCAGGGCCATCGCGCAGGCGCTGCGGCTGGGGCCGGAATCGCTCGTCTTCATGGACGATAACCCGGCGGAACGCGCACGGGTGCGGCAGGAGCTGCCCTTCGTCTTCGTGCCCGAACTGCCCGAGCAGCCGTTCCGCTACGCCACGATCCTCGCCGCGTCGGGCGCATTCGAGCATGGGCCGCTCAGCGGCGACGATCTCGCCCGCGCGCAGTCTTACGGCAGCGATGCGAAGCGGGTCGAAATGCAGGCGGCCATCGGCAATTACGAGGATTACCTGCGCGCGCTCCAGATGGAGATCTTCATCACCCCGTTCGACGATATAGGCCTGCCGCGCATCGCGCAGCTGGTGGCCAAGTCGAACCAGTTCAACCTGACGACGCGACGCCACGGAAAGGACGAACTCGCCCGAATGCAGGCATCAGGCGATGTGCTGTGCTGGCAGGTGCGCCTCAGCGACCGGTTTGCCGATCACGGCATGATCGCGGTCGTCATCGTGGCCAGGCGCGGGGATGACTGGGTGATCGACACCTGGCTGCAATCCTGCCGGATATTGCAGCGCGGGGTGGAGCAGGAGATCGCCAACCGGCTGGTCGAGGCTGCGCGTCGCGAGGGCGCGGGCCGCGTGCTTGGCGAGTATATCTCGACCAGCAAGAACGCGCTGGTTGCCGATCTCTTCCCCCGACTGGGCTTCGCAGCCATCAACGCACCGGCATACGGCGACGAGGCAAGCGAATGGTTCGCCTGCGAGGTGGATGGCTTTACTGCGCATGCGACCTTCTTCGGGTCGCCGGATGCAGGCCACCCGGCCTGACCCGCTAGGGCTTCTCCAGCAGGGCGAGCAGAGCGAAGCTCGCCAGCCAGTGCTCTCCCATATAGTCGCCGGTCACATGGGGCAGCGCGGCTTCGAGGTGCGCGGTGGCGCAGGCATCGATCAGGTCGCGATCCTCGGCATGGCTGAGTGCAGGGAGGATCGCGCGCAGCGCCCAGGCGCGGCTGAGATTGAGCCCATCGAGATGGGCGATCTTGCCGTCGCTCCGGTCGGAGACGCTGGCGGGCCGAAGCCGCTCAAGCCAGCGATTGTCGAGCACCAGTCCGGCGAACCAGTGAGCAAAATCGACCCGGGACATGACGTTGCGCATCAGCAGCGAAGCGCTGAGCACGGGGGAGAGAAACTCGTCGCCGCCCGGCTCCCATCCGCAATAATCGCGGCGATCGCCGAATGCCTTTGCGGACCAGCTATCGATCGTTTCGACCAGTTCCGGGTCGCGGGTTTCGGCCCACTCGCGCGCCAGCGTCAGCGCGAAGGCGGTGTTGTAATGCGTG
Source organism: Citromicrobium bathyomarinum (assembly GCF_021021475.1). Taxonomy (GTDB): domain Bacteria; phylum Pseudomonadota; class Alphaproteobacteria; order Sphingomonadales; family Sphingomonadaceae; genus Alteriqipengyuania; species Alteriqipengyuania bathyomarina. Next base: position 456,532 of record NZ_JAINWL010000002.1, read on the forward strand.
CCGACGAAGACGGGGTAGGTGAGGACGCCAAGATAATCCTTGAACGCCTGCGCGAAATGGCGCGCCAGCGGCTCCAGCCGTGCGGCCCATTCTTCGTCATGGCGTGCCGCTTCGTGGTGCAGATAGAGCAGCCAGCCCCAGCCATAGGGCCGTTCGAACCCGCGCGAGGAAGGTCGCTGCGCGTAGGCCAGTTCCACCGCCAGTTTATCGGTGGTGAAGGTCTCTCGGCCAAGCGTTTCGATCGCGTGCGCTTCGTCGCTCTCGGGAAACAGGCGCCGCAGGGTCAGCAGGGTCCACCAGCCATGCACGCACGAATGCCAGTCGAAACTGCCGAAGAAGCACGGATGCAGTTCGCGCGGGGGCCGAACGTCGGCATCGCCATCCATGACATGGTCGAGCTTGCGCGGATATTCGCGCGCGACATGGCCCAGCGCGGCCTGCGCAAAGCGTGTCGCCGTTTCCTGCGTCAACTCCATAGCAGGAACCCTCCGATATAGATGATTGCGATGTTGCAGACCCACAGCGGGATCGCAGTCCACACCTGCTGCTTGATGACGCCGTTCTGATCGTCCAGCTCCAGCAGAGCGGCAGGCACGATGTTGAAGTTGGCTGCCATCGGAGTCAGCAGCGTGCCGCAGAAGCCGGCCAGCATTCCGACCGCGCCGATCACTGCGGGATTGCCGCCATAGCCTTCCACCAGCAGCGGAATGCCAATCGCGGCGGCCATTACCGGGAATGCGGCGAAGGCATTGCCCATGATCATGGTGAAGATCGCCATGCCCAGGCAGAACACGATCACCGTCAGCAGCACGCTGCCTTCGGGAATAACCTGCCCGGCAAGGCTGCCGATGATGTCGCCCACCCCGGCCACTGCGAACACCGCGCCCAGCGCCGCGAGCATTTGCGGCAGGATCGCCGCCCAGCCGATCGAATCGAGCAGGCGGCGGCCTTCTTCCGCAGGGGCGAGGGCAGGGGGCCTCAGCCACGCCATCGCCACCACCAGCGCGACCAGCACGCCGATCGCGAACAGCAGCAACGTCTCGCGCCGCGGCTCGAACAGGCCGGTCCCGCTGAGGGGCGTCCAGTTATATGCGAGCGTGCCTGCGACCGCGACGAAGGGCACGATCAATGCAGGGACGAACAGCCTGTTGCCCTTCAGCTCGGCCAGCTTGAACCGCTCTTCCAGCGTTGTGGTCGGCGGATCGCTGCGGCCCAGCCCGCCAACGCCCGCGATGGCGACCAGCGCCAGCACCAGCACTCCGTTGAGCAAAGGCGTAAAGTGGCTCCCGAACAGGAAGCTGACCGCAAGCAGACCCCAGAAGGCGGCATTGCCCCACCGCTTGCCATTGCTGCGATCGAGCGCGCTCAGCACCGCCCAGATGGCGAAGAAGATGCCGGCGAGGATATAGAGCCATTCGTAGGTGATCACTGACCGTCTCCCCGTTTGGTGAGGACGATGGTGGGTTCTTCGACAGGCCTGTCTCTGTGCGCGATGGCCGATGGAAGCCGGCCCAGTCGCCGGTCCATCGTCATGATCCGGCTCGAATGGATCAGGAAGGCGCAGATCGCGGTCGGGATCGCCCAGACCGAGAGTTGCAGCGGCGTCATCGGATAGCCTGCCGATTCAAACACGCCCTGGATCAGCAGGATGGAGGCGATGGCGAAGAAGATGTCCTCGCCAAAGAACAGCCCGACATTGTCGGTCGCCGCCGACATGGCGAGCACTTTCTGGCGCTCACCCTGGGGCAGGTCGCCGTGGGTTTTGACCGCCGCCGCCTCGGCCATGGGCGCAACCAGCGGGCGGACCGCCTGCGGGTGTCCGCCGATGTCCTTCATGCCGAGCGCTGCGGTCAGCTGACGGAACGCGAGGTAGATCACCAGCAGCTTGCCCATGGTCGCCCCGCGTACGCTTTCGATCAGGCCGCGCGCGCGTTGCTGCAACCCATACCGCTCGAGCAGGCCGATCACTGGCAGGATGATCCAGGTGACCGAGATGTAACGGTTCTCGTTGAAGGCTTGCCCCAGCGCCTCGATTACCGAAACCGGATCCAGCCCTGCCAACAGTCCGGTCGCGATCGCCGCGCCGACCACCACCAGCAGCGGATTGAACTTGAGGGCAAACCCGATGACGACCAGCGCGATGCCGATCAGCGGCCAGTAGTTCATCCGTTTGTCTCTCCATACCCGCCCCCGCCGGGCGTGAGGATCACGAAACTGTCGCCCGGCTGCATGTCCGCGCTGTCGGTCGCGGACAAGTCTTCGTGCGATCCGTCTCCGCGTTCGACCCAGTTTTCCCCCGGCAGCGCATCGCCGCCGCCCGCGATCCCGCGCGGCGGTACGGTGCGCCGGTTGGCGAGGATGTTGGCGCGCATCTCTTCGAGGAAGGTCACCCGCCGCTCGACCCCGTCGCCGCCGGTATGCGCGCCCGTGCCACCCGATCCGCGCCGGATCGCGAAGGTGTCCAGCCGCACGGGCAGCCGCGTTTCGAGGATTTCGGGGTCGGTCAGGCGCGAATTGGTCATGTGGGTCTGCACCGCGCTGGTCCCGTCATGGTCGGGGCCCGCTCCCGATCCGCCAGCGATCGTCTCGTAATACTGGTGATCCTCGTTGCCGAAGGTGAAGTTGTTCATCGTGCCCTGGCTGGGGGCGAGGCGACCGGTCGCGGCGAACAGGCAATCGGTTACCACCTGGCTGGTCTCGACATTGCCCGCGACCACCGCAGCGCCGGGCCTTGGATTGAGCATCGATCCTTCGGGCACGATCAGTTCGACCGGGCGCAGGCAACCATCGTTCATCGGGATCGGATCGTCGATCAGCGTGCGCAGCACATAGAGCGCGGCGGCGCGGGTGATCGATCGCGGCGCGTTGAAGTTGTTGTCCTGCTGTGCGCTGGTGCCGGTGAAATCGAACACCGCGGAGCGGGTCGCATCGTCGATCCGGATCGCGACCTGCACCTGCGCTCCGTTGTCCATCGGGTAGGTGAACGCGCCATCCTCCAGCCGGCCGAGCAGCGCGCGCACGCTCTCCTCCGCATTGGCGAGGACGTGGTCCATGTAGGCGGAGACCATCTGCGCCCCGCGCTCATGCGCCGCCTGATGCAGCAGTTCCGCGCCGCGGGTGCAGGCGGCCAGTTGCGCGCGCAGGTCCGACAGGTTGCGATCGGGCCGGCGCGCCGGGTATTTCGCATCGGCCAGCGCCGCGCGCACCGCATCCTCTCGGAAGGTGCCCTCATCGACCAGCAGGAGGTTGTCGATCATCACCCCCTCCTGCTCGATGGTGCGGCTTTCGGGCGGCATCGAGCCGGGCGCGATCCCGCCGATATCCGCGTGGTGCCCGCGCGCGGCAACGAACGCGTCGGGCGTGTCGTCGTCGTCCGAATAGAATACCGGCGCGATCACCGTGATGTCGGGCAGGTGGGTGCCGCCGCGGAACGGATCATTGACCACATAGGCATCGCCGCGCTGGATGCCTCGGCCGTCGCGCGCATCTCCGCGCACCTCGATCACGCGGGCGATGGAGTCGCCCATGCTGCCCAGATGCACCGGGATATGCGGCGCATTGGCGATCAGCTCTCCGCGTGCGTTGAACAGCGCGCAGGAGAAATCGAGCCGTTCCTTGATGTTGACCGAGGTCGCGGTGTTCTGCAGCACCACGCCCATTTCCTCGGCAATCGCCATGAACAGGTTGTTGAAGATCTCCAGCCTGACCGGATCGACTTCGGTCCCCGCCGCGCGCGTGCGTTCGAGCGGGACCGTGCGGGTCAGCACCAGGCTGCCTTCCTTGGCGAGCTGCGCTTCCCATCCTTCGTCGACCACGGTGGTAGAGCCCGGATCGATCACCAGCGCGGGGCCTGCGATCACCTGTCCAGTGGTAAGCGCGGCGCGTTCGTAGGTCGGCCACTCGCCCGAAGCTTCGCCATCGACTGCGACCGGCTCAATCCTCGCGTCGCCAAGCCCGCCGGATGTCCCGCTCGCATCCACGCTAAGCGCTTCGACGATGATTGCTGCGTCCTTGTCCGAATAGCCGTAGCGCTGGCGGTGGAGCACGCGGAAGGCGGCATCCATCGCGTCCGCATCGGTACACTCGATGGTCAGCATGGAATCGCTGCCGTCGAACCGCAGCCGCGCGCGGGCGGCGAGCGTGACGTCTTTCGCGGCGATGCCCTGTTCGGTCAGCGCGGCGCGAGCCTCGTCTCGCAAGGTATCGAGTTCTTCGGCAAAGCCATCGTGCAGCGGCCGGACCAGACTGACCTCGCGGATCGCCTTTACGGGGGCGAGCCCGATGCCATAGGCGGAGAGGATACCGGCGAGCGGATGGACCAGCACGGTCTCGATCCCCAGCTCGTCCGCCACCTTGCACGCATGCTGCCCGCCCGCGCCGCCGAAGCAGGCGAGCGCATATTCGGTCACATCGTGCCCGCGCGCGACCGAGATCTTGCGGATCGCATTGGCCATGTTGTCGACCGCGATCGCGAGGAAGCCGCGTGCGATGTCTTCCAGCGGCTTGGGTTCGGGCAATTGGGCCGCGATCTCTTCCAACCGTTTGCGCGATGCTTCGGGGGCGAGCGGCTGGTTGCCCTCCGGTCCGAAGACATGCGGGAAGAAGGCCGGGTCGATCCGGCCGAGAAACAGGTTGCAGTCGGTCACCGTCAGCGGGCCGCCCTTGCGGTAGCAGGCCGGGCCCGGGTCCGCACCGCCGCTTTCGGGTCCAACGCGGAAGCGTGCGCCGTCGAAGCTGCACACCGAGCCGCCGCCCGCCGCGACGGTGTGGATCTGCATCATCGGCGCGGCGACCCGAACGCCTGCGACCAGGTTCTCCGCCGCAAGTTCCAGCTCACCCGCATAATGCGCGACATCGGTGCTGGTCCCGCCCATGTCGAAGCCGATCAGCTTGCGATGGCCGAGCGGTTCGCCCGCCGCGACCATCCCCACGACGCCGCCAGCCGGGCCGGACAGAATGGCGTCCTTGCCGCGAAACGCGCCGACCTCCGCCAGCCCGCCATTGGATTGCATGAAGCCGAGCCGCTCGACCGGGGGCAGGTCCCGCTGAAGCCCGTCTGTGTAGCGCTTGAGCACCGGGGAGAGATAGGCGTCGACCACGGTGGTATCGCCGCGCGGCACGTATTTGATCAGCGGCGCGACCTCGTGGCTGACGCTGACCTGCGTGAAGCCGAGTGCGCGCGCGATCTCGCCCAGCCGCGCCTCATGATCGCGGTATTTCCAGCCGTGCATCAGGATGATCGCCAGCGCATCGAACCCCTCGTTGCGCAGGTTCTGCAACGCCGCGCGCGCGGCATCATCGTCGAGCGGGTGCAGGATCGTTCCGTCGGCTCCGATCCTCTCGTCGATTTCGACAACCTTGGCAGGCAGTTGCTCGGGAAGGATGATGTGGCGGGCGAAAATCTCGGGCCGCGCCTGCGCGCCGATCCGCAAGCCATCGCCGAAGCCGCGCGTGGTCACCAGCGCGAGCCGTTCGCCCTTGCGCTCCAGCAGCGCGTTGGTTGCCACGGTGGTGCCGATCCGCAGCTCCGCGATCGGTGCCTCGCCGTGCTGCGCCATCAGGCGGCGAACGGCTTCGGTCGCGGCATCGTCGTAGTGGCCGGGATTTTCGGACAGCAGCTTGTCGGTCACCAGCCGCCCGTCGGGCGTGGTTGCGACCACATCGGTGAAAGTACCGCCGCGGTCGACCGCGAAGCGCCATGCGCGGGAATGTTCGGTCACGAAGGCTCGCTCGTCTTGCCGTAGAAGGGAGGCGAAACGTTGTAGGGCTGTGCGCGGGCTTGTCCAACCGGGCATGCAGGCCGCGATGCCGTTGTCGGGCGAACACCATTTGCACCGGACTATTGTCAAGAATCTGTAGCACAGACCCCGATCAATCGTTGCCAGGCGGCGAGATCGTCGAGAATCTCCTGCCTATAGATGATTGGAATTGCGAATTGATCACTGTTGCCCAAAAATAGATTGGCATGTAAAAATTGGATTGGGCGATTCGGCTTAATTGTAGTGATTGATTTCGCTGCGGGCAGAGGCGATTGGGTGAGGGGGGTGGCTTTATGCCGACAATTACGTTCAGCGAGCGATCAGTAGGAGCGCGTAACCCAACATTTTCTTTCGACGAGAACACCGTTCGAACATCGGGGCAGATCGTTCGCGATGGCGCTCAGCCAGCATCCCCCTCTTTTGCCGCAAACAGTAACTATTTCGGCCCTGTTTTCCTGTTTTTCGAGCGGGCCGTTACTTCGGTCTCGCTCGCCGCCGGCTATTTCGACAATCTCGGCAGCACGCGGATCGAGTTTCTGGACGGTTCTGGCCGAGTACTGAGTTCGATTCTCAATTCCGCGTTCGGCGTACAGACCTACAGCTTTACCAGCGAAGCGGGCATCGCCTCGGTCCGTGTGATTGATGAATCCTATGACGCCGCCGGGTTCTCGATCGACACGGTGATTTTCGGCGATCCCGTCGCCTCGCTCTCTCCGCCTGTGGTGAGCCAAACGGCAGGCGCTCTCCTCCTCGATCGCGATTTCGGACAGGTCGGCCCATCTTCGCTGGTCTTCAGTGAGGAGCTCGGCCCCGGCGACAGCTTGGACACGATCGCCTTCACGGCAGCGGCCCCGGGGGCGATTACTCTTACCGTCGCGCTTGACTCCGATCCGGGAAACATCCGCGCAATCACCTTCGCAGTGACCGAGGGACGTAACTTTTTCAGCTTCCGGCCCCCAGAGGCCTATACAAGCGACCAGTCGTACACCGTTCGGATGGATGTCGACATTCAGCAACCGGATGCCGAACGGCTCATGGATGCCTGGGTCAGCGACACGGCAGCGGACATACTGGGCGGTACATTCGATTTTCAGGAAGCGAAGTTCAAACTTCTCCAAATCGCGGCAAGCGTCGATTCTCCCGATAGTGCTGCCCGGCTGCTGGGCAAGGTGGCTGGGGTGTACAGCCTTGTCGGGCTGGTATTCGATGCCTCCGTTCGAACTAGCCGGGTTCGTAATGCGGAAGATTTTCGCGAAGAGTTTTTCGTACAGGCTTTCGATGCCGCAACGGAGACTCTCGTCTCTTCCGGGCCTGCCGCCGTAGGCGCGATGACGCGACATCCGATAGGTATCGCCCTTGGTATCGTCACGGGCTTCGTCGGAGGTGTCGCGTATACCGTTTTCTTCAGTGATGACGTGCAAGACTATGCGAGGACGCTTTACAGGGAGTCCTTCCAGTCTCTCGATGATCTGCCATACGTGTATGACACCGATTACGCCGACAGTAATACCGCGCCGATAAGCTTCGATGCCGATTACTATCTCGACACCTATGCGGACGCTGCGACCGCCGTCGCCAACGGCGACTATGCGACCGCCTATCTGCATTATATCGGCGTGGGGGCGGCGCTCGGCTATGCGCCCGCAGAGGGGGTGGCTCCAATCCCGGCCTCGGCCATTGCCAGCGAGACGACCCCAGAGCTCGCCCGGCAAGGCTACAACAGCGCGCTCTTCATCCAGGCAGCCGGCGATTTTTCGGGCGATACCGCTTCCGCCACTGAGATCGGGATTGCCGCCACCCTCAACGATGCGCGAACCGCCGGATCCGAGCTGGGCCTGAGCGGTGCGCTGTTCACGCTTGCCAACCGGATCGCTCAGGACGTTGCCGTCAACCGGCTCGTGGAGCCTTCGGTCGCGTTCACGCCGACCGATCTGCAAGGCTGGATCGCCACGATGTCCAACGGGCAGGCAATTCCGGACGCATTCGCATCCTATCTCGGAGGAAGTGCGAACCTCCAGTTCTTTGCGGTCTATTCCGACGATGTGCAGCCCGAAGACATTCTTTCGCGCTTCCTTGCCGACGCTGAAGCCGCCCCAAGCCTGCTTGGCACGTCGATCCGGAGCATCGGCATCGGTGAACATGCGGGCGTCTACGTCATCGCGGTCAGCACCAGCGTCGCAGGCTCCGGCCCTGCCGAAGACGCGGCACCTCGCGAGCTTGTTCTGGCGGGTGATGAAGGCGCCGATACCTTCTATGCGGGTGGCGGAGTCGCCAATCTGACCGGTCGGGATGGCGCCGACATGCTGGTCGGCAGTGCGTATGCGGACCGCCTCGACGGCGGCGCGGGAGGCGACGTCATCCGGACCAACGGCGGGGCGGATATCGTGTTCGGGGGCAGCGGAAACGACCGCTTCATCATCGATTCCGGAAGCGCGCCGGTAGATCGGCCCGACATCGTCAAGCTGGTAACGCAGGTAAATGGAACCCGCGAAACCGCGATCGCGCTCGAAGGGGGGTTCGACCTTGTCTCCGACTGGAGGATTGGCGACTCCGCGACAATCCCGCATGCGACCGTCAATGCCGTCTCCAGCAGCGGGCGGGAGTTCTACGCGGTGACCGTGGCCCAAGGGGCCACGATCATCATCGATATCGATCGGACGACCGATTTCGACAGCGCGCTCAGGATAGTCGATTCCGCTGGGCAGACAATTTCGGCCAACGCGACTGCCAGCGTGATCGATCCGGGGAGCGATTTTACCTACGATGCCTATCTCACGCACACGTTCGAAGCAGGCGGCACCTATTACATCGAAGTCACCAACGAGCGCGGGGAGATGCCCGCAGGCTCTTCCTACACCATGAATGTTTCCCTCACCGGGACGACCATCCCGTCGCTCAGTGCTGCTGCGACAGTCTATGGGGGGACGGGCGACGATGTTTATGAGGTGGCTGGCGCTGGCGATTTGCTGGTCGAATATGCCGGAGGAGGCACCGACACGGTCCTTAGCCGTGTATCCTACACACTCGGCGCGAATATCGAAAACCTCACGCTCGTCAGTGGATCGGGTGCAGTCGAGGCTGCCGGAAACGACCTGGATAATCTTCTTCGTGGGAACGCGGCAGACAATGTGATCCGCGGAGGCGCAGGCGACGATATTCTGGTGGGAAGCGGCGGGAACGATGCGATCGACGGGGGCGCTGGCACGGATACCGCAGTGTTCTCTGGCAACCGGTCGGACTATACCATCTTCAATATTGCCAATGGTCAGGTCCAGCAGATCAGCGGGCCCGACGGCGTCGACACGCTGTTCAGCGTTGAACGCCTCGCTTTTGACGATGGCATTTACGCGCTCGGCGCACAGGCTGGCGAGTTGCAGTTCCGGTATGACCAGTTTGGCGCCGGAGATGCCGCAGGCGGCTGGTCGAGCAACGAGCGCTATCCAAGGACCGTCGCGGATGTGAATGGGGATGGGCGCGCCGACCTGATCGGATTTGCGTCTTCGGGTACTTTCGTGGCGCTTGGGCAGGCGAATGGCACCTTCGCGCCGCTCCAGCTGGGCATTGCCGGCTTTGGATCGGCAGATGCCGCAGGCGGCTGGGCGGATGGCGACCGGTTCCCCCGCACGATGGGTGACGTAAACGGCGATGGCCGTGCAGACATCATCGGCTTTGGCAGCGGTGGTGCCTACGTGTCTTACGGCCAGGCGAGCGGCACCTTCGCGGCACCGGTGCTTGCCTTGGCGGGTTTCGGCTCCGCCGACGCAGCGGGCGGATGGCTCGACAACACACGCTTCCCGCGCGAAGTAGCGGACGTGAACGGCGACGGACGCGACGATCTGATCGGTTTTGGCGGCGCAGGCGTCTACGTGTCGCTGGCGCGCGCCGATGGCGGCTTCGGGAACACCTATCTGGCAACCAACAGCTTTGGTTTTAGCCAGTCCGCTGGCGGCTGGAGTAACAACGACCTCTACCAACGCACTCTTGCCGACATCAATGGCGACGGTCGTGCGGATATTGTCGGTTTCGGGAGTGGCGGGGTCTACATCTCCTACGCGCTCGAAAACGGAACTTATACCGACCCCGTCCTCGGTTATAGCGGATTTGGCTCGGCCCCGTCTGCCGGCGGGTGGCTGACACAAGACCGGTTCCCGAGAATGCTTGGCGATCTGAATGGCGACGGAGCCGTGGACATCGTCGGCTTCAGTTCGAACGGCACGTGGGTGGCATTGGGCGATGGTGAGGGCGGGTTTTCCAACGCAACGCTCGCGACCGATCAGTTCGGCTATGGTGATGCAGCCGGAGGTTGGGCCACCAATGATCGTTTCCCTCGCATTCTGGCCGATATCAATGGCGACGGGACCGACGATATCGTCGGCTTCTCGTCCGGCGGCGTAGTCGTCGCTTACGGCGGCACCAGTGACTGGGTCCGCATCGGCCCCGCGCTGGACTATTCCGGTGAGCCTGGTTTCGGGACCGCGCAAACCGGTGCGGACCTGCTGTTCGATGTCGCGTCCAATCAGGCCCTGTTCGGCGAACTGCGTGACAACGAAGTCCATCTGCCCAGTGACAGGGTGCTGCACCCCGTGGTGTTCGACGAAGGATCGCGCGAGCTGTTGATCGGTCCCGACCAGCCCGTCTTCCGCTTCGAAAACAGTTCCAGATGGGGCCGCGCCTCGGTGATGGAGAGCGAGGTCGAACTCGCCGGCCTGCAGGTCTTCGGTGCGCCCGACACGCATGTTGTCGAGCCGGGCTTTGAGTACGGCGCCGCAAGTGCCGCGCTCCGCGCATTGCAGGCAGAGGAGAACTTGTTGGGCGATGCGCTGCATCAGCCGCCCGTCGTCTCACCCATTGCGCCGGAACTGGAACCGCTGATCGACAATATTGCGCTGTTCTAGCGGATCACTGCTGACGCGAGAGACGCGGGGCTGCTTCGCCGTTCGGCGTGTGCCGACCAGCGCCGCCTCTCTCCAGCCAGGTCTACCAGAGCGTCGGCGCATCAATCCGGTATGCGGAACACGCCCCAGACGGGAAGGTGGTCGGACGCGCGCGAGGCGAGCGGGCTGTGGTGCACGCCGAACTCCACGGCCTCCAGCGGTGCTCCGTGCATGATCCGGTCGAGCCGCCCCATCGGGCGCTGGCTGTGGAAGCTGCGCCCGCAATCGAGCATGGTGAAGTGGCGTGCGAATTCCTTGAGGCAGCCGCCGTTGGGTCGCCATTCATTGAGGTCACCCGCCAGCAGCGTGGGCCGCTGCTCCTGCGCCACGCGTGCCAGTTCGGCGATCGCGCGCGCCTGTCGCACGCGCCACAGGCCGGACAGATCGAGATGCATACCGAACACGGTCAGTTCCGGCCCGGTGGGAAGCCGCAGGGTCGCGGTCACGACCCCGCGCGGTTCGAGATAGGGAATATGGAGGACGTCATGCTCCAGGACGGCGATGTCGCGCCGGACCATGATCGTGTTCCCGTGCCAGCCCATTGAATCGTGCTGCACGTCGAAGGGCACCGGCATGTAATCGGTATGCTGCTCGACCAGAAAATCGGGCAGGGTGCGCTCGCGCTGCCCGAACCGCCGGTCTGCCTCCTGCAGGATCACGACGTCCGCATCGACCTCACCCAGAACTTTGAGGATGCGTGACGGATCGCGCTTGCGATCCGTGCCGACCGCCTTGTGGATGTTGTAACTGGCGAGCTTGAAGGTGGGATTGGCCATCGTTTCAGATCAGCTCGCTCAGCATTCGTGCGGTGTTCTCCAGCACCTTGTGCATCAGGGGGCGATGCTTCCATTCGGTGAACGACACGGGAGTGGATTGTTCGAGATAGCGATTTTCCACCTGCTGGAGGTCCTCGGCGAAAGTGTGATCGTAACATAGCAGATCGATCTCGGCATTCAGTTCGAACGAGCGCATATCCATATTGCTCGATCCCAGGATCGAAACCTCGTGATCCACCCGGGAATGCTTGGCGTGCAGGAATTCGGGGCCGAACAGGTGAATTTCTGCCCCGAGCGAGAGGATTTCCTCGTAATAGCTGCGCTGCGCCAGCCCGGCGAGGTACTGATCGCATTTCGCCGCAGTGATCAGCCGCACCCGGACCCCGCGCAACACCGCGCCGCGGATGGCCGTCAGCAGCGAGTCATTGGGCACGAAATAGGGCGTGACGATAACGATCTCTTCGCTCGCATTGTGCATCGCCTGCGCCACGATCAGATCCATCCCGCCAACCGGATTGTCCGGCCCGGTGGCGATCATCTGAGCCGCCAGTCCGGCTTCCCCGGGTTCGAGCGGAGGGAACATCGCTTCCTCGACCAGCTGCTCGAGCGTTTCGAGATACCAGTCGCACACGAAGATCGCCTGCAGCTGAACGACAAGCGGCCCCGTAACGCGAACCGCGAGTTCGCGGTTGGCCTGTCTCCCATGATCTTCTGGCGCCCAGATATTCTGCGAGCCAGTGTAGCCGACCCGACCATCCACCACCACGATCTTGCGGTGATTGCGCAGGTCCACGCGTGAACTGGACAGACGCCGGCGTAGCGGCAGGATGTCGTGCACCTCGATGCCCGCAGGCTCCAGCCGCCGCTTGATCGATGCGACCGAGCCGTAGGAGCCCAGCGCATCGATCAGCAGGCGGCAGGTCACGCCCCGCGTGCTCGCCCGTTCGAGTGCCGCGAGCACGCGATCGCCCGCACGGTCGTTCTTGAAGATGTAGAACTCGACATGCACGTGGTGCCGGGCGCGGTCGATATCCTCGACGATCCGGTCGAACGTGGCGTGATAGTCACCGAGCGGCGCGATCCGGTTGCCATCGACCGCCGGGAACTGGCCCAGCCCGTGTGCCAGGTTGGCCAGCGAGTGATTATCCTCGCAAAGTCGGGGTGATATCTCTGCCTTGTCGAGCCCCGATTGCCGGGTAATCCGGTCCAGAATGCGCGGCAGGTCCGCGACCCGCTCCTGACGCTGCTTCGCATATTGCGGCCGACCGATCAGCCAGTAGATGAGCAGCGCGACCCACGGCAGCGCAAAAAAGATCAGCAGCCAGTTACGCGCCTCTGCTGGCGGGCGGCGGAAGGGCACCACCACGAAAGCAATCATGGCGATGATCCAGCCGATAATTGCGAAGAGGTGGTCCCAGATCCACGCGAAGGTGCCATCGACGATGCTGCCGATATCGATCATCGGGCGTACCCAGCATCTTTGAATGGCAGAAAATCGAACATCGCGTGATTGACCCGATCGGCTCTTGCTTGGTTAACGGCCGGTTGCGGCTTGCCGTTTCCGGAAAGTTTCAGATTCTTGGCGTATCAAGGACGCTTCGCAAGCATTTTCGCGGCGGAGCAGACCATCAGCGAGGCGGCACGAGAGCGCCGCGTCGGTTGCCTCGCCGCTGTGAACACTCCTTTTACGCATATTTACTAGGACGGATGCGCAAAACCGGAAGGGCCTCATTTCGTGCATCGCAAGTTCTGGCTGAGCGAGAGATCGCGCCACGTGTACATCGCGATTGCAATCGCGCTGTTGGCGGGTGCGATTTCCCTTCTCAAGCCCTTGGACATCACTGCGTGGGCGATCCAGTCCAAGCTCGGCGACAGAGAGTCTAGCGGCACCATCGCGCTTGTCGAAGTGGGTGCATACACGGACCAGAATGCGGCCGAAGGAAATCGCCGCATAGCGTCGTTGGTCAGCAAGCTCCGCGATGCGGGCGCGCGCCGGATCTTCGTGAACATCCCTCTCCGGCGTAGCGACACGCCTTCAGCCGACCTACGCCTCAAGCGCGTTTTCGCCGAGAATCGCAATCATGTCTTTCTTGCGGACAAGGGCCCCCCGCGCAGGGAAGGGGGTGTCTTGGAGCGGCGTCCAGACGCTTCTTTTGCCGCAGGATCGCAAACTTTCGACAACCATATCGAACAGGACTTCCTGGGTTTCGTATGGAACATCAAAGCGCGGGGGCGCGACGGGCGCGAAAGCCTGGCCTTCGCGCTTCCTCCGGGCGGTGAGGCGCGGGGCCAGGTCTTCATCGATGGAACGATCGATGCCTCGTCGATTCCCAGAATCGACGACGAAAACCTCGATGCTGCCATTGATAGCTTCGACATCCCCAACACCACGTTCGTGATAGGCGTCACGCGGCTCGGTAACGAACTGCGGATTGCGAACGACGGCTACGTGGCGGATTCGGTTCCGCACATCCTCGCCGCGGAAACCCTACTCCGCGGTACAGGACAACACATTCCGTTCTATGCCTTCCCGCTCGCGGTCGGATTTGCGCTGCTGCTCAGTGTGTGGCTCGCGCGAACCGCCAGGCTGAGGCGAATTCTTTATGCCGCCTGCGTCCTTGCCCTCCTCGGCGGAGTTGCTCTGACAGGCGTTGCAGGAATGCAGGCGAATTTCGGCGACACGTTCCTACTCTTGACGCTTTACGCGATTATGCGCGGATTCGTCTTGTACAAGCAGCGCCACCTCTACATCGACCCGATCAGCAAGCTGCCCAATTTCTCGGCATTGAGGCGCGATTTCTCGGCTAGCGAAGGGCAGGGCGATCTGGGTGTAGTGGTCGTCAAAATCCTCCGCCTGGACTCCATTTTTGCGCACCTCAGCGAGGGAGAAAAGCGCGCCTATCTGAGGCAGATATCGGACCGCTTGTCGATCACGGGCAAGGATACGAAGATCTATTTCGACGGCGGGAAGTACTTCGCATTCATACTGGATGCGGCGATCGACTATGAGTCCCACCTGTCGGGTCTGCGCGCAATCGTTTCGCAGCCCATCATTATCGCCAGCAAATCGATCGACGTCGCGGTCACGGTCGGGGCAGATTTTTCTTCACGAGGGCTGCCCGCGCACAGAATGAGCTCGGCCATTGCGGCAGCGGATCACGCGCGCGAAGCATTCCAGCCCGTCTTCATCGTTTCGGACGCCTGCCATGACGACGATGAATGGGACCATTCGCTGACGGCGCGACTGGCCGAAGCGCTTGCCGAAGATCGCATTTCGATCAAGCTCCAGCCGCAAGTCGACTTCAAGACCGGTAAATTCGTGGGCGCCGAAGTGCTGGCGAGATGGCAGGATGAAGCGGGCAACGAGATTTCGCCGGCGCGCTTCATCCCGCAGTTCGAGCGCATGGCACGGCTCGACGAGCTCACAAGTCGAATTCTCGACAAGGCAATGGCTGCCTTGCGTTCCTTGCAGGAGTCGGGATGCGCCCTTCCTCTTTCGGTTAACGTATCAGCCGTGCAGTTCGTGGACGAACGCATCGCCGAAATCGTTGAAAAGAGCCTCAGAGAGTACGACGTCGATCCCTCGCTCCTGAAGATCGAAGTGACCGAAACCGCCCGGATCGAGGATTTCGAAACCGCCTGCCAGATCGTCGAGCGTCTTCGCAAGCAAGGCATCACATTCTCGCTCGACGAT
This sequence comes from Citromicrobium bathyomarinum, assembly GCF_021021475.1. Classification (GTDB taxonomy): domain Bacteria; phylum Pseudomonadota; class Alphaproteobacteria; order Sphingomonadales; family Sphingomonadaceae; genus Alteriqipengyuania; species Alteriqipengyuania bathyomarina. Next base: position 471,695 of record NZ_JAINWL010000002.1, read on the forward strand.
TTTGGCGTAGGCAGCGCCAATCTGGAGGCGTTGCAACGGCTTCCGTTCGACGAGGTCAAGATAGACCAGCTCTTCATCCAGCAGCTCGCCGGATCATGCAAGACACGCGCGATCGTCGAGGGCGTCCTTCACACTGCCTCGAAGGCGGGAATGACATCTGTCGCGGAAGGGATCGAGGATCTCGAGACGCACACCTGGTTATCCAGCCTGGGCTGCGATCGCGGCCAGGGCTACTTCATCGCCAAGCCGATGCTGGTGTCCCAGTTTACCAGTCTGATCGAGCTCAACCGGTATGTCACACCACGTCCGGATTATGGTTAAGGGTTTACTAACAATCTTGGTTAATATAGGTAAACGTCCTCTATCCTTAGAACCAAGGGGACGAATTATGTGGGATATCTGGGAATGGATCTTCGGTCGCTAAGCGATCGTCAGTTCAATCAACGAAAGGCCCCGTTTTCGGGGCCTTTTTTGTTGGTTGAACAAGGCTGAGCGGACCGCTTGGCGGCATGTCCGGCAAGGCAATGTCACCTCCGCCAGCGGCTGGATGCCGCGCGAGACGAATCGGGTTTCAGGGGCTTTTCGGACAGCAAAATGCGCTGCCGGGATTGGCGGGTCTTCGGCGAGGAAGAGGGAGAGCTAGGAATTCTTGGCCTTCAGTCGTCCATTCATTCGCCGCGAGCCCGCGCAAGCACGCGCTTTGGGTGGTCCGGCAGGGCCGGTATCGTTTGTCCGGATCCCTTAAGGAGATTTTGGTGCGGTCGAGAAGACTCGAACTTCCACGGCCTTGCGGCCACAACGACCTCAACGTTGCGCGTCTACCAGTTCCGCCACGACCGCACACAAGCCCGTAAGTTTCGGGCTGCATCCGGGGCCAGCCAGTCAGGCTCTGCCCCGTGAGGAAGCGGCCCACTAGCAGGGGGCGCGGCACCCCGCAAGCGGGTTTGCGGAACAATCTTGCAAGAACCTCCACACGCGCCTGCTGTGTGGCTTTTGCGTCAGGACGGGCTCCAGCCGATCTCCGCAAAACGCGCCGATTTGGGCAGGTCGGTGATCGCCTCGTTGATGCTGAGCGTCTCGCCCGGCTGCAGGCGACCCTGACGGGGGAGGATTTCCCAGTTGTAGACCTTGCGATTGCGCGAATCGTACAGGACGATCAGCACCGGCGGCACCGTCTTGGTCTCGCGCCCGACATTCTTGATCTCGCCCGCGACGCCGAAATATTCGCTGCCGTCGGGCAGAGTACGCCGATCCTGCTTGCTGGCCGGGAATTCGAGCACCAGGTCGGGCTCTTCCATCGCGAAAGTCGGCCGGCTCACCGGCACCCAGTCGGGCAGGCCCGCATAGCTTACCGCCGCGATCGCACCGACCGAGATGACCGCGAACAGGCTTGCCGCCATGCCCCACATCTTGAGCGGATTGCGCCGCGGGCGGAACGGCGGCTCGGCCGAGAACTGGGAGCGGTCCTCGCTCGCCCGTTCGCGCGGCTCGGCAGCGGCGATCGGAGGAACGTCGTGCCAGGGCTGGCGCGCGGTCGGCTCGTCCTCGACGCTGGTCGCGGTGCCATCGCGCTCAAGCTCTTCGAGGTCGAGTTCGCTGCCCGACTGGAACCAGCTATGGCGGCACCGGGCGCAGCGTACCGTGCGTCCTTCGGGGCCGATCGCGCTATCGGGTACGGCATAGCGTGTATCGCAGGCAGGGCAGGCGAGTATCATAGTGTCTTTTGCATTACGCCCGGCAAGCGGCGACAGGCAAGCTTCCCGTCGGTGGACGGGCCGGTTTTGCGCCTTTTGTCCACACACAATGCCCCCTATATCCCCTGCTTGGTTAACGATGGGACGGGTCGACAGGTGATGAGGCAGCACGATGTCGGGGGGTGACGGCGAAGTCGCGTTCTTCGACAATGTCGGCCTGCGTTACGGGACCGGCAAGGAAATCCTGACCGACGTCAGCTTCTCGCTGTGGCCGGGCAGCTTCTATTTCCTGACCGGCGCAAGCGGGGCGGGCAAGACGAGCCTGCTCAAGCTGCTGTACCTTGCCCAGCGCCCGTCGCGCGGGATCATCCGCATGTTCGGCAGCGACGTCATCACCCTGCCGCGATCCCGCCTGCCTGGCTTCAGGCGGCGGCTGGGCGTGGTTTTCCAGGACTTCAGGCTGGTCGACCATCTCTCCGCGTTCGACAATGTCGCGCTGCCGCTGCGCATTGCGGGGGTGGACGAGAGCGAGCTGGTGCAGCCGGTATCCGACATGCTCGAATGGGTCGGTCTGGCGCATCGGGCCGAGGCGCGGCCCGAGACATTGTCCGGCGGGGAGAAGCAGCGGGTGGCCATCGCGCGTGCGGTGATCGGCCGGCCCGACATGCTGCTGGCGGACGAGCCGACCGGTAACGTCGATCCCGACATGGCATTGAAGCTGATGCGCCTGTTCGAATCGCTCAACCGGCTGGGCACGACGGTGATCGTCGCGACCCACGATGTGCACCTGCTGCAGAACGTGCGCAGTTCGATGATCATGCGGCTGGACAAGGGACGCTTGGCGGACCCGACCGGCGCGCTGCGCTATCCCCCGCGCAGCCCCGCGGGCGGGAAAACGCCGCGATGAGCCAGCCGCCGCTCAGCGATGCGGCGCGCGCAGGCCATTCGCCCTTCGCAGGCGAAAAGGCGCGCGCGCTGATTCCGCAGGCGCGGCTGGCCGGGCCGATGCCGTGGGTGCTGGCGATCATGGTCGCACTGACCGTGCTGGCGGCGGGCGCGGGGCTGTCGCTCGGCAATCTGGCGGGAGATGCGCGCTCGGAATTGTCGGGCGGGGTGACCGTGCAGATCCTCGACGCCGATCCGCGCAGCCGGGCCGAGCAGGCGCAGGCTGCGCAGGCCGTGCTGCAGGGCATGGATATGGTCGCGCAAAGCCGGATCGTGCCGCAGGAAGAGCTCGACCGCCTGATCGAGCCGTGGCTGGGCAATGCGGGCGATGCAGAGACCGTGCCGGTGCCCGCGCTGATCGACGTGCGGCTGGGCGGCAAGGCGACCCCGCAGGCGATCGAGGCGCTGGCAGACGCGCTCGCCGGGACCGCGCCCGATGCGCGGATCGATGCGCAGTCATCCTGGCTGCAGCCGGTGTTCAGTGCGCTCAGGTCGCTCCAATATCTCGCGCTCGCGCTGGTCCTGCTGCTGGCGGTGACCAGTGCGGCGGCGGTGTTCCTCGCGGCCAGAAGCGCGCTGGGCAACAACCGTGCGACGATCGAGATCGTCCACCTGCTGGGCGGGACCGACGGGCAGATCGCACAGCTGTTCCAGCGGGCGGTGCTGGTCGATTCGATCCTCGGCGGGGCGGCCGGGCTGGTCCTTGGGCTCGCCGCGGTGCTCGCCCTCGGCTACCAGTTCGCGGCGCTCGATAGCGGGATGATCGCGAGCGCGGGGCTTGACTGGGTCGACTGGATCGTGATCGCGCTGATCCCGGTTTTCGGGGTGTTGCTGGCGGTCGCGACTGCCCGCTTCACCGTCCTCGCGGCAGTAAGGAAGATGTTGTGATCTGGCGTGTCGGCCTTGCCATCGTGCTCGTCTGGGTGCTCGGCTTCATCTGGTTTGCCGGCTGGCTGCCGGGCCCTGCGCCGATGGAGCGGACCGATGCGGTGATCGTGCCCACCGGCTATGCCGGGCGGATCGAGCGCGGGCTGGAGGTTGTCCAGACCGACAGCGCCGACACCCTGCTGGTCACCGGCGTCGATCCCGAGGTCAAACCGGGCGAGTTCGCCGCGCAGTTCAAGGTGCCCGAAGATGTGATGGAGTGCTGCGTCACGCTGGGCTTCGCGGCGACCGATACGCGCGGCAATGCGCAGGAAACGCGCGAATGGGTGGAGGCGCATGGGATCAAGAGCCTGCGTCTGGTCACCAGCGATTGGCACATGCGCCGTGCGGCGACCGAACTGCGCCGCCAGCTGCCCGGCGATGTGAAGCTGATCAAGGATGCCGTGCGCAGCGAGCCGAGCCTGTGGCTGCTGCTGATCGAATATCACAAGTGGCTGGTCAGCCGCACGGTCGGGCCGCTGTTCTCCTGATATGAACATGATCCGCAGCCTCCTGTTCTATGCTGTTTTCTACGTCGGCACGCTGGTGTTGCTGGTGCTGGTGCCCTTCCAGGGGCGGCATGGGATGCGCCGGGTTGCAGGCGCGTGGAGCGGGCTGCATCGCTGGGCGCTGCGCCATATCCTGCGCATCCGCGTGATCTGCGAGGGCGCGCCGATCGATCGCCCCGCACTCTACGCCATGCGGCACGAGAGCTTTTTCGAAGCGATCGACTCCGCGAAGCTGTTCGATGCGCCGGTGGTGTTCGCGAAGCAGGAGCTGCTCGAAATTCCCGTCTGGGGCGGGGCCGCGACCAAGTACGGCATCATTCCGGTCGCCCGCGCGGACGGGGCCAAGGCACTGCGCGATCTGATGCGCGCCGCGAAAGAGGCCAAGGCGGAAGGCCGCCCGTTCCTGATCTTTCCCGAAGGCACCCGCACCCCGCATGGGGAAGAGGGCGATATCGTCTCCGGTTTTGCGGGGCTCTACAAGCTGCTCGACCTGCCGGTGGTGCCGGTCGCGGTGAACAGCGGGCCGCTCTATCGCAGCTTCGTCAAGCGCCCGGGCCAGATCACCTATCGCTTCGGCGCAGCCATCGAACCCGGCCTGCCGCGTGAGGAGGTTGAGCGCCTGGTGCGCGAGGCGATCAACGCGCTCAACCGGTAATGGCACTCTCGATCGCGTCGCCGACCGCCGCCATATCCTCGGCGCTGCCGATGGTGATGCGCAAGGCTTCGCCCAGGCCCTGGCCGGGCAGATGCCGCACCGCGTAGCCTGCATCGGCAATGGCATCGCGTACGCGCTCCGCCGTCGGCTGGTCGCCAAAGCGGACCAGCACGAAATTCGCCTCGCTCGGCACCACGGAAACGCCGCGATTGCCCAGACCCTCCAGCCGCGCGACGAAATCCGCGCGCACCCGCGCATTCGCCTCGCGCGATCGGCGCACGAAATCCTGGTCTCCCAGCGCGGCCAGAGCCCCGGCCTGCGCGGCGCCGGTCACGTTGAACGGCCCGCGAATGCGGTTGAGCGCATCGACCAGATGCGGCGCGCCGGTCGCCCAGCCGACCCGTGCCGAGGCGAGGCCGTAGATCTTGGAGAAGGTCCGGGTAACCAGCACGTTCTCCGCCTCGCTCGCGAGAGCGAGCCCGGGCGCACCCTCGTCGTCCAAATATTCGGCATAGGCCTGGTCGAGCACCAGCAGCACGTCGCCCGGCAGGCCCGCGTGCAGCCGCATAATTTCCGAATGGGGCAGCCAGGTGCCGGTCGGGTTGTTGGGGTTGGCGATAAACACGATCCGCGTCGCGGGCGTCACCGCCGCGAGCAGCGCGTCCACATCGGCCCCGAAATCCTTCGCCTTCGCCTCCACCGGCACCGCGCCCACACGCCGGGCGGCGATCGGGTACACGGCAAACGAGAATTGCGGCATCAGCACTTCGTCGCCGACGCCTGCGAACGCCTGCGCGGCGAGGTTGAGCAGCTCGTCCGAGCCGGTTCCGCACACGATCCGCGCGGGGTCGATCCCGTGCAGTTCGCCCAGCGCACTGCGCAGCGCGATGCTGTCCGGATCGGGATAGCGCGCCGCCGCGCGGCTCTGCATCATCGCCGCCAGCGCCGCTTCGCTGCACCCCAGCGGGTTCTCGTTTGCGGAAAGCTTGGTCAGCGCGCGTCCGTCCGCCGCCTTGGCAACGCCCGGCACATAGGGCGCGATGTCGAGGATGTAGGGCTTGGGCGTGGGGATGGACGGGTTTGTCATGGACCCAAGCGCTTACGCAAAATCTGCACTTTCACAAGCATGCGAAGTGGCGGTAAGGCGACCAGCGACAATGCCAGCCTGTAATCCCGACCTGTGCCTGACGCTGCCCGATCCGCTGCCGCTGGATAGCGGCGCGACGCTCGCGCCCGTTACCATCGCCTACCAGCAATATGGCGAGCTTTCGCCGGAGCGCGACAATGTGGTGCTGATTTTCCACGCGCTGACCGGCGACCAGTACGTGGCGAGCCCGCATCCGGCGACCGGCAAGCCCGGCTGGTGGGACCGGATGGTCGGCCCCGGCAAGCCGATCGATACGGACCGTTTCTGTGTGATCTGTGCCAATGTGATCGGCGGATGCATGGGGTCGACCGGCCCGGCCAGTGTCGATCCCGAAGCTGGCGGCGAGGGCACGCCCTACGGCCAGCGCTTCCCGGTGGTGACCATCCACGACATGGTCCGCGCGATCGCGCGCCTGCTCGATGCGCTGGGGATCGAGCGGCTCCATGCGGCGGTCGGCGGATCGATGGGCGGGATGCAGGCGCTCGCCTTTGTGTCCGATTTTCCCGGGCGGGCGAAACGCGTACTGGTGCTGGCCAGCGCCGCGCGCCAGTCCGCGCAGAACATCGCCTTCCATGAGGTCGGGCGGCAGGCGATCATGGCCGACGCCAACTGGAACGGCGGCGAGTACCACGGTGGCGCGCATCCCGACGCGGGCCTCGCGGTCGCGCGGATGGCGGCGCACATCACCTATCTTTCCGAAGCCGGGCTGACCGAGAAGTTCGGACGCCGGCTGCAACAGCGGCCCGATGGCAGCGACGGTGCCAAGTCCTTCGGGTTCGAGGCGGATTTCCAGGTGGAATCCTACCTGCGATACCAGGGCAGCGGGTTCACCCGCCGGTTCGACGCCAATTCCTACCTCTATATCACCCGCGCGATGGACTATTTCGATCTGGCGGAAACACATGGCGGGCGGCTGGCCGATGCCTTCGCGCAGGCCACTGCCCGGTTCTGCATCGTCAGTTTCGATACCGACTGGCTCTACCCGACCGAAGAAAGCCGCCACATCGTGCGTGCGTTGAACGCTGCGGGCGCGCCGGTCAGCTTCGTCGAGCTGTCATCGCCTTACGGCCATGACGGGTTCCTGCTCGATACGCCGGGGCTGGACGAGGTCGTGCAGGGGTTCGTGTCGTGACCGAAGTCCCTGAAGGCTATGACCTGCGCGAGGGGGCCGACGCCCGGTCCGCGCACGCTTTTCTGACGCAAAGCTACTGGTCGCCGGGCATCCCGCTCGAAACGGTCGAGCGGGCGCTTGCCAACAGCCTGTGCGTGTCGGCGCTGCATGGCGGCGTGCAGGTCGGCATGGCGCGGGTCATCACCGACCGGACGACCTTCGCCTATCTCGCGGATGTCTACGTGCTCGACGGGCATGGAGGCAAAGGGCTGGCCAAGGCGATGGTCGGCCATTTGCAGGAGCATCCCGAATTGCAGGGGCTGCGCCGCTGGATGCTGGCGACACGCGATGCGCACGGTTTGTACGAAAGTCTCGGCTGGCAGTCTCTTCCCGACCCGAGCCTTTTCATGCAGCGCCATTTTCCGGACATCTACGCATGAGCACGCTTCCCGATCTGCGCCCCGACCTTGCGGCGATTGCCGGGACGATCCCCGACGGATCGCGCGTGCTCGATATCGGCTGCGGAGAGGGAACGCTGCTCGCCGCGCTGGCGGAGCACAAGGGAATCGACGCACGCGGGCTGGAGATCGACCCCGAGCGCGTGGCGACCTGCGTGTCGCGCGGGCTATCGGTGGTGCAGGGCGATGCCGAGGCCGATCTGGTGCATTACCCGGACGACGCGTTCGATTACGCGATCCTCGGCCAGACGATCCAGATGGTCGATCGGCCTGCCGAGGTGATCGACGCATTGCTGCGCGTGGGCCGCTCCGCCTTCATCAGCTTCCCCAACTTCGCGCACTGGCGGATGCGGGTCGCGCTGGGGCTGGGTGGGCGCATGCCGGTGACACCCGCGCTGCCCGAAAGCTGGCACGCGACCGGCAATATCCGCAATCTGACCGTGGTCGATTTCAAGGAACTGGTGAGCGATCGCGGTGCCCGCATCGAGCGCGCGTGGTATTTCGGCAAGGGCCGCGAGATCGGCGAATTCGGCGCAAACCTGCGCGCCGAATTCGCCCTGTTCCTGATCGGGCGCGGTTAGCGCCGCAATCTTGCCTCCCCTCAGGGAGGGGGAGTGGCGGGCATCAGCCTGGGCGATACATCGCGCAGATCTTGTTGCCCGCGGGATCGCGCAGATAGGCGAGATACAGCTTCATCCCCGCGCCTTCGCGCAGGCCCGGCGGGTCTTCGATCGCGGTGCCGCCATGGGCAAGGCCGGCCTCATGCCATGCATTGGCCTGTTCCTCGCTGGTGGCGGCGAAGCCGATGGTCGAGCCATTGCCGCAGCTTGCGGGCTGGCCGTCGATCGGCTTGGTGATCAGGAAGATGCCACCATTGTGCATGTAGATCACCCGGCCTTTGGGATCGACCGAGCCCTCGCGCCCGCCGAGCGCTTTGAAGCACGCATCGTAGAAGGTCTTGGACGCCTCGATATCGTCGGCGCCGAGCATCACGTGGCTGAACATATTTTTCACTCTCCCATATTGGTTTCAGTCTGCCACCTTTCCCTAGCAGCGCGGGCGCGTCGTACAATGCGGGAATGGGGAGGAATGCCCTTGCCAGCGCCCTCCCGCTACGACACTCTGCTGTCCAGATGGCGCGTTTCCCGTTTTCAGCGATCGTCGGTCAGGACGAGATGAAGCAGGCGCTGCTGATCGCCGCGGTCGATCCTGCGATCGGCGGGGTGATGGTGTTCGGCGACCGCGGGACGGGCAAGTCCACCGCTGCGCGCGCTCTGGCAGGCCTGCTGCCGCCGATCAGCGCAATTCAGGATTGCCCCTACGGTTGCTCCAAGGACGATCAGGCGCGCTACCCCGATGTCTGCGGCACCGGCCCGCTGCGCAAGCGCCCCGTGCCCTTCGTCGACCTGCCGCTGGGCGCAACCGAAGACCGCGTGCTGGGCGCGCTCGACCTCGAACGTGCGCTGCGCAGCGGCGAAAAGGCGTTCGAGCCCGGGCTGCTGGCCAAGGCGCATCGCGGCTTTCTCTACATCGACGAGATCAATCTGCTCGAAGACCATCTGGTCGACCTGCTGCTGGACGTCGCCGCTTCGGGCGAGAACGTGGTCGAGCGTGAAGGCCTGTCGGTCCGCCATCCGGCCAAGTTCGTGCTCATCGGCAGCGGCAACCCCGAAGAGGGCGAACTGCGCCCGCAATTGCTCGACCGGTTCGGCCTGTCGGTCGAAGTGCGCACGCCGGGCGACATCGAGTCTCGCGTCGAGATCATGCGGCGGTGTGCGGCGCAGGAGGCTGATTCTCAACTCTTCGCCGACGACTGGGCGGACGAAGACGCCAAGGTGCTGCGCCGGGTGGACCGGGGGCGCAAGCGGCTTGCTTCCGTCGCCATCCCCGATGCGGTGCTGCACAAGGCCGCCGAGCTGTGCATGGCGGTGGGCGCGGATGGTCTGCGCGGGGAGCTGACCCTGATGCGCGCGGCCAAGGCCCTGGCTGCGCTGGAAGGTGCCAAGACGGTCGGCCAGGGGCATCTGGTCGCGGTCGCCCCCTCGGCGCTGCGGCACCGCCTGCGGCGTGATGTGCTCGACGAGACCGGCTCGACCGCGCGGATCGAGCGTGCGCTCGACGAAGTGTTTGCGTGAGCGGGTCAGAGCCCGCACCGCCAGACCCGGCACGCGATGCGTGCCTCGCCCTCTCGCTGTTTCTGACCGCTCCGGCCCAGCTGGGCGGGCTCAGCCTGCGCGGTAGCGGTCCTGCGCGCGAGGCGTTGCTGGAGATGCTGCGCGATACGGGCGTGGCGGTGCGGCGGATGCCCGCGCATGTCGACGATGAGCGGCTGCTGGGCGGGGTCGACCTCGCCGTCAGCCTTGCAAGCGGGCGCACGGTGCGCGCGCGCGGCCTGCTGGAAGAGATCGCGGGCGGGGTGCTGGTGGTGCCGCTGGCCGAACGGCTCGACCACGCGATAGCGGGGCGGCTGGCGCAGGCGCTGGATGGCGATGCGCGGTTCGGCCTGGTGCTGCTCGACGATGGCATCGAGGACGAAGGACCGCCTGCCGCGCTGCTGGAGCGGATCGCCTTCCACTGCGACCTGACCCACGCGAGGCTGGTCGAGGGCGCGCTGCGCAGCGCCGACCCCGCCAATGTCGCGCCGCTGGACGAAGAAGCGCTGCACGCTCTTGCCGCCACAGCCGCCGCGCTGGGCGTCCACTCGATCCGCGCGCTCAATTTCGCGAACGCCGCTGCCCGTGCCCATGCCGCGCTGGAGGGGCGCGTAGTGGTGAGCGAGGACGACATCGCCGCCGCCGCGCGGCTGGTGCTCGGCCCGCGCGCGACCCGGCTGCCCGAGATGCCCGAGCAGCCCGAGGATGAGCCCACCCCACCGCCCGACGACACCGACGCCCGCGAACGCGACGAGGCATCCGATCCCGGCGACACCCCGCTGGACGACGTCGTGCTCGACGCCGCGCTGGCGAGCATTCCGCCCGACCTTCTCGCACGGCTCGCAGAGGGCAAGGCGCGGCGCAGCAGCGGGAGCGGCGGGGGCAAAAAGCGTATCTCCTGCCTGCGCGGCAAGCCGCTCTCCGCGCGGCCCGGCAGGCCGCGCGGCGGGGCGCGGCTGGCGCTGGTCGATACCTTGCGCGCGGCCGTGCCGTGGCAGCAGCTGCGCCGCCGCGAATACGAAGCCGCCAACGACCGCCTCATCATCCGCAGCTCCGACATCCGCGTGCGGCGTTATGAAGAGCGCAGCGGGCGCGTGACCATTTTCTGCGTCGATGCCTCGGGCTCGGCGGCGGCGGCGCGGCTGGCCGAGGCCAAGGGTGCGGTCGAGCTGATGCTCGCGCAGGCCTACGTCACGCGCAGCGAGGTTGCGCTGGTCGCTTTCCGGGGCACGGTGGCCGAGCTGCTGTTGCCGCCCACCCGCTCGCTCACCCGCGCACGCCGCGTGCTGTCGGGAATGCCGGGCGGGGGCGGGACGCCGCTCGCGCTGGGGCTCCAGGCGGGGCACCAGCTGGCCGAGGCGGTGCAGGCGCGGGGCAAGACCGCGCATCTCGTGATCCTGACCGACGGGCGCGCCAATATCGACGCCGAAGGCAAGGGTGGACGCCCGCAGGCCAAGGCCGACGCGCTGGATGCTGCGCGAGCGATCGCCGCGCGCGGGATCGATGCGCTGGTGGTCGACATCTCCGCGCGCACCGCGCCCGAGGCGGGCGAGCTGGCACAGGCGATGCACGCGCGCTTCCTCGCGCTGCCGATGGCCGATGCGGCGAAGCTGCACGCGGCGGTCAGTGCTGCCGCCCCGCAGGCGCGCGCGGCATGAGCGACCCGCTCGACTGGGACCGCGACGGGCGCCACTGGCCGCATCGCGACGCCAGCCGCTTCGTGACAAGCGGCGGCATCCGCTGGCATGTACAGGTGATGGGGCGGGCGCTTGGCACCGCGCCGGTCCTGCTGCTGCTCCACGGCACGGGCGCATCGTGCCACTCGTGGCGCGGCGTGATGCCGCAGCTGGCGGACCGCTACACCCTGATCGCGCCGGATCTGCCCGGCCACGCCTTTACCGGCAGCGTGCGCGATTCGCAGATGACGCTGCCGGGCATGGCCGACGCGGTGCATGGCCTGATCCAGACGATGGACATCGCGCCCGCCGCGATCATCGGCCATTCGGCGGGCGCGGCGATCGCGCTCACGCTGGTGCAGGGGCGCTATCCCGATACGCCGGTGATCGGCCTCAACCCCGCGCTCGCGCCGTTTCCCTGGCCCGCGACGCAGGTCTTCCCGGCGGTCGCGCGGCTGCTCGCGCTCAATCCGCTGGTGCCGAAGTTCTTCTCCGGCATGACGCGGCTTGCGGGCGATACCGAGGGTTTCATCCAGCGGTCGACCGGCTCTCGCCTCGATCGCGAGGGCGCGCGCTGCTACGCGACGCTGCTGGGTAATAGCCGCCACGCGCGCGGTGCGCTGGCGATGATGGCCAATTGGGATCTGGACACGCTCGACCGCGCGCTGCCGGGCATCGCGAACCCGGTGCTGCTGATCCATGCGCGCGGCGACGATGCCATTCCACTCAGCGGCGTGCAGGATGCCGCGCGCAAGCTGCCCGACGCCACGCTGGAAGTGCTCGACGGCCTCGGCCACCTCGCGCACGAGGAACAGCCCGAGCGGGTTGCGCAGCTGATCCGCGCGTTTCTGGAAGGCCGTGCTATCTAGTCGCCAGGGGAGAGCGAGCGATGGAACGCTTCGGCGAGCATTTCGGCTGGATCGAGATCGTGTTCACAGCGGTTGTCGCGCTGGGCTTCGCCGGCTGGCAATACTGGTCCGTCAGCCGGGAGATAAGGCGCGACAAGGAGGAGAAGGAGCGCGAGGCCCGCGACGAGTGAGGCCGCTTCGCGCTTAAGCGCCGACCCGCGGCATCCGGTAGGGCAGCATGAACTGCACCACCGGCGATGCAAAGCGCTTGAGGTTGAGGCTCTCCTGCACCGCCACCACCTGTTCGCCGTAGATCCGCGCGCCCAGCGTCGAGCGGGCGTAGAACGGCGAATCCTCCCATGTCTTGATCACGCTCGCATGGCCACGATCCGCACGCGTGCGGCGTTCCATCTGCCACGCGGTGTTGGGCAGCGGCGCGGCGAGCGGCAGTTCGGCCTGCTGCGGCAGGCCATAGGCATCGAACCGGATCGCGCTGGCGAAGCGCGAGCCGTCGCTGCGCTTGCCTTCATAGCTGACCACCGCGCCTTCTTTCAGATGCGCCCGCGACCAGTGCCAAACGTCGAACCCGTCTTCGAGCGACTCGCTCCCGAAATTGGAATCGAGATAGGCGCGGCCCGTCCAGCTGAGCGAAGGCTCGTGCATCTCCGCCTCGATCCGCGCGCGCGGGGCGAGGCAGTGCCAGTGGTGCTTTGCGCCCGGATCGAGCGCGAAGCCGACCGGGTTGAGCGCTTCGGGGATCACCCGGATGACCCCGCGAACCGGGCGCTGCCAGGGGATGCCCAGCCGCTTGTCGCGCTCCTCGATCGCGATTTCCAGCGCCTCGCCGGTCCAGTGCACGCTGCTCGGCCCGATCGCCAGCGTGTCGCGCTCCTGCACCACCGCCTCGCCGCCGCGCTCGGTCATCGCCCAGCGCGCCCTGGGGCCGTAGAGTGCGACATTGAGCGCCGCGTGGTTCAGCGGATCGCCGCGACCGCTGGCCTTGTAATAGGGCGAGAAGACGCTGCCCAGAAAGGCGATGATGGTCAGGCCGTGCTGGCCGTCTTCCGAGATCGCGTCGACATACCACCAGCCATAGCCGCCCGGCGGGATGGCCGCATCGAAGCGAGGCGTGCCATCGCCGCGCGCGCCCCGATCTGCCCGGACAAGGCGGCCATCGGCACGCCCGCGCCCGGATGGGTGCTCCCCCCGACGCAGAAGAGCCCAGGGATCCGCGTGGCTGCCCCCTGGCGCAGGAAGGACGCCGCCCATCCGTGCGAGGCCCGTCCATAGAGGGCCCCACCCGTCGAAGGGAACAGCGCGTCGAAATCCGCCGGGGTGACCAGCCGGTGCGGGAAATCCGCCTCCAGCTCCAGCCCGCAGCGGGCGAGGCTGCGTGTCATGCTGCGCGTGCATTGGTCGAGCTCCTTCTGGGTAAAGTCGTGGCGGTCGCCATTGGCCGGGGCGTTGACGATCACTTGGAAGCGCTCGCGCCCGGGTGGCGGAGCGGTGTCTTCGATCAGGTCTGCCGCGCGATCCTGCGCGCAGATGTAGACCGACGGATCGTCGATCTGGCGGCCCTGCTTCAGCTGGTCGAACTCGGCGCGGTAGTCGGGCGAGAAGAACACGTTGTGGCGCGAGAGCGGGAAGCCGCCGGTCTTCGCGTGCGCCAGCCACACCATTGCGGACAGCGAGCGGCGGCCCTGCGGCACGCGGCCGACCGCGCGCTGTGCCTCCTCGCCGAAACACCCGTGGGCCAGCGCTGCCGGATCCGCATTGCACAGCACTGCGTCGGCTGCGATCCGCTCTCCGTTGGCCAGGATGACGCCCGAAGCGCCCTTGCGATCGGTCTCTATCCGGGCGACGCCTTCGCCCAGCCGGAAACGTGCGCCGTTCGCTTCTGCCAGCGTCCTGAGCGCCTCGGCCAGCGCGCTCATCCCGCCCTCGATCAGCCACACGCCGCGCGCCTCGACATGCGCGATCAGCATTAGCGTGGCGGGGGAGGAGAAGGGGGAAGAGCCGCAATAGGTGGTGTAGCGGGCGAATAACTGGCGCAGGCGCTGGTCCTGAAAATGCTCGCCCAGCACCTTCCACAGGCTCTCGTAAGGGCGGATTGCGGCGAGATCGCCGACCCGGGTAAGGCCGATCCGCTGCATCAGCGGCAGCGGCCAGAAGACCTTGCTCTGCCGCAGCAGGCTTTCGTCGAGGATGTTGTAGATCCGCCGCGCCTCGGCACGAAACGCGCGATAGCCGCGCGCCGCATCGGCTCCGGCGAAATCGCCGATCGCCTCTTCGCTGCGCATCGGATCGGCGAACAGGTCGAGTCGCTCGTCCTGCGACCATGCGTGGCGTGCGATGACTTGTGCGGGCCTGACCGAAAGCGCGGAGTGGATGTCGCTGCCGCAGGCGCGGAACACCTCTTCGAACACCTCGCGCATGGTGAACACGGTCGGCCCGGCGTCGATCGGCTGGCCGTCGACCGCCAGCCTGCGGGCCTTGCCGCCGACATTGGGCTCCTTCTCGATCACGGTGACGTCGTGCCCGCGCGCGGCGAGGAGCGCGGCGCAGACCAGCCCGCCGATGCCGGCTCCGATCACGACAGCCTTGCCGCTCATCCTCGCGCTCTCCCACAAGACGATTGCTATTGACATAGCATGTGTCCAACACACTGGACAAATGATAATCGGTCAAGCGCAATCGGATGGTCCTCCCCGTGGTTGGAGAATGCGCCTGCTGGGCTGGCGTAACCGGATTCTTGGCAGCGCCCGGTTCCAGCGCCACGCGGCGGCGAACCCTTTTCTGCGTCCGATCGCGAGGCGGCGTGCTGGCGCGCTGTTCGACCTGGTGGCGGGCTTCACCTACTCTCAGGTGCTGTTGTGCACGGTTGAGAGCGGTTGTGTGCAGCGCCTTGGCGAAGGGCCCGCAAGCGCGGACGAGCTGGCGCGACTCGCTGGATTGTCATCCGACGCAACGCTCAGGCTGCTGCGCGCGGCGGCGGCGATCGGGATTGTCGAGCACGTGACTGGCGACTGGTGGGTGCTCGGTCGTCACGGCGCTGCGCTGCACGGGAATGCGGGCGCGCTGGCGATGATCCGCCATCACAAGCTGCTCTATGCCGATCTCGCCGATCCGCTCGCCTTGCTGCGCGCCGACCGCGCGCAGCCGACCGCATTGTCGCATTTCTGGTCCTATGCAGGGAGGGCGGCCGAGGCCGATCCGCAGCGTGCGGGCGCCTATTCGCAGCTGATGTCCGCCTCGCAGGCGCCCGTCGCGCAGGAGGTTCTGGCAGCGTACGACCTGTCGCGCCATGCCTCCCTGCTCGATGTCGGCGGCGGGCAGGGCGCATTTCTGGAGGCCGTCGGTGCCGCGCATCCCGCGCTCCGACTCGGCCTGTTCGACCTGCCCGAAGTGACCGCGCGACTCGAGGCGGGCCGAGTCGCCGTTCATCCCGGCAGCTTCTTCGAAGATGCCCTGCCGCGCGGCTATGACTGCATCTCGCTGGTGCGAATTCTCCACGATCACGACGACGGCCCGGCGCTGGAAATCCTGCGCAACATCCGCGCCGCGCTGGAGCCGGGCGGTACATTGCTGATCGCCGAACCAATGGCCGACACGCCCGGCGCCGAACCGATGGGAGATGCCTATTTCGGCTTCTACCTCTGGGCCATGGGCCAGGGCCGCCCTCGAACCGCAAAGGAAATCCGTTCAATGCTGCGCGACGCTGGCTTCGCGCGCATCCGCCGGATTGCCACGCGTCAGCCGCTGATTGCGTCACTAACCGTCGCCGTTGCCTGACAACTAATATGTCATACGGAATTGACAGTATTGGTTGTCAGGCGTAGCCAAAGGTTGGGCCATCGCACCTTCCGGGCGCCGACGGACCCAAGTTAAGAGAGGGACCGACGCAATGGATGCAATGGCCGTCACACTCGAAGGACCGGGGCGCCTCGCGCTCAAGCGTCTCGAGCTGCATGCGGTCGAGGCATCCGACGTGGTCGTCTCCATTCACTGGAGCGGTGTCAGCACCGGTACCGAGAAGCTGCTGTGGACCGGCGAAATGCCGTCCTTCCCCGGCATGGGCTATCCACTGGTGCCCGGCTACGAATCGGTCGGCCGGATCGTCGATGCCGGGCCGGATGCACAAGGCCGCATTGGCGAGTGGGTCTTCGTCCCCGGTGCCAGCTGCTACGCCGATGCACGTGGACTGTTCGGCGGCGCCGCGAAAACGCTGATCGTCCCATCCGCCCGAGCGCTGCCTATCCCGGAGTCGCTGGCTGAGCAGGGCGTGCTGTTCGCGCTCGCCGCGACCGCGCAGCACGCACTGGCAGGCGGAGAGCCGCCCGATCTGATCGTCGGCCACGGTGTGCTCGGCCGCCTGTTGGCGCGCATGACGATCGCCGCGGGCGCACCTGCCCCCACCGTGTGGGACAACAAGGCCCACCGCCGTACCGGTGCGATCGGCTATGACGTGATCGCGCCGAAGGACGACGACCGGCACGATTACCACGCGATCTACGATGCCAGCGGCAGCAGCGACGTGATCGATATCCTGATCCGGTGTCTCGCGCGGCAAGGCGAGATCGTGCTGGCCGGCTTCTACGCCAACCGTATCAGCTTCGCCTTTCCTGCAGCCTTCCAGCGCGAGGCGCGCCTGCGCGTTGCCGCCGAATGGCAGCCCGAAGACCTCGCCGCGACCCACACTCTCATCGAAAGCGGCGCGCTGAACCTTGCCGGCCTCGTCACCGACGTGGCCCCGGCCAGCGATGCGCGGACCGCATATCCCACGGCTTTCGAGGATCAGGAATGCCTCAAGCTGGTGCTGGACTGGAGCGAACTTGCATGACCCATCTGGACCAACCCTCTGCCCTCGACGCCCTGCGCGAAGAGGCCGCGATCGAGCCCGATCCGGTCCACGACGGCGAGGTGACCAAGGAAACGCAGGTCATCGCGATCTATGGCAAGGGCGGTTCGGGCAAGAGCTTCGCGCTGTCCAACCTCAGCTACATGATGGCGCAGCAGGGCAAGCGCGTGCTGCTGATCGGCTGCGATCCCAAGAGCGACACCACCAGCCTGCTGTTCGGCGGCAAGGCCTGCCCGACGAT
Organism: Citromicrobium bathyomarinum; assembly: GCF_021021475.1. Classification (GTDB taxonomy): domain Bacteria; phylum Pseudomonadota; class Alphaproteobacteria; order Sphingomonadales; family Sphingomonadaceae; genus Alteriqipengyuania; species Alteriqipengyuania bathyomarina. Next base: position 488,914 of record NZ_JAINWL010000002.1, read on the forward strand.
CATCGAAACCTCGTCGAAGAAGAAGCTCGCGGGCGAGGAAGTGAGCATCGAGGATGTCTGCTTCCAGCGAGACGGCGTGTTCGCGATGGAGCTTGGCGGGCCCGAAGTCGGCCGCGGCTGCGGCGGACGCGGGATCATCCACGGTTTCGAACTGCTCGAGAAGCTGGGCTTCCACGAATGGGGCTTCGATTACGTACTGCTCGATTTCCTGGGTGATGTGGTGTGCGGCGGCTTCGGCCTGCCGATCGCGCGAGACATGTGCCAGAAGGTGATCGTGGTCGGGTCGAACGACCTGCAATCGCTCTACGTCGCCAACAACGTGTGCAAGGCGGTCGAATATTTCCGCTCGATGGGCGGCAATGTCGGCGTCGCGGGCATGATCGTGAACAAGGACGACGGCACGGGCGAGGCGCAGGCCTTTGCGAAAGCCGTCGACATCCCGGTGCTATGCGCGATCCCCGCGAACGAGGAAATCCGCCGCAAATCGGCAAACTATCAGATCATCGGCAAGCCCGGCGGCGAATGGGCCCCGCTGTTCGAGGAGCTGGCGTTGAACGTCGCCAGCGCCCCGCCGCAGCGGCCGACGCCGCTTGAAGGGGACGGCCTGCTCGACCTGTTCAGCCCTGAAGATACCGGCGGCAACGTCCAGCTGATCCCGGCCACCCAAGCCGATATGCGCGGCGGCTCGTTTGAGCCAAAGCCGAGCCTCGAAGTCGTGTACGACGAGGTTTGATGGAATGAGCGACGCCATCATCCCCGATACGAGAAGCGCCGACCGGCTCGATCTTGGCAAGCCCGACGGGGGCGACTGCGCCAGTGGCGACACGATGCGCGAGGCTGCCCGCGAGGCCGGCAAGAGCGACATCCTCGACCAGTATGCGCGCGACTATCCCCTGGACGAGGCCAAGCAGGGCCCGCACGACCAGCCGCAAAGCATGTGCCCCGCATTCGGCTCGCTGCGCGTCGGCTTGCGGATGAAGCGCACCGCAACCGTGCTCTCGGGCAGTGCGTGCTGCGTCTATGGTCTGACTTTCACCTCACACTTCTACGGCGCGCGACGCACGGTCGGCTACGTGCCCTTCAGCTCCGAAACGCTGGTCACCGGCAAGCTGTTCGAGGATATCAAGGAAGCGGTCGAGCAGCTGGCCGACCCGGCGCAATACGACACGATCATCGTCACCAACCTGTGCGTGCCCACCGCCAGCGGCGTGCCGCTGCGGCTGCTGCCCGACCAGATCAACGGCGTGCGCGTGATCGGCATCGACGTACCGGGCTTCGGCATCCCGACCCATGCTGAGGCGAAGGACGTCCTCGCCGGGGCGATGCTCAAATATGCGCGCGAGGAGGCCGAAGAAGGCCCTGTTGCGCGGCCCGAAGGCCCGATGGCGGATCGCCCGAGCGTGGCGCTGCTGGGCGAGATGTTCCCCGCCGATCCGGTCGGCATCGGCATGATGCTTGAGCCGCTGGGCCTCACTGCAGGGCCGGTGGTGCCAACGCGCGAATGGCGCGAGTTGTACAGCGCACTCGATTGCGGGGTCGTCGCCGCGATCCATCCTTTCTACACCGCCAGCGTGCGCGAGTTCGAGGCGGCGGGGCGCTCCGTCGTCGGCTCCGCGCCGGTCGGGCGCGACGGCACGGCGGCCTGGCTCGATGCGATAGGCGCGGCCTGCGGTGTTGCGCAGGGCAAGGTGGACGCGGCTAAGAGTGCGTTCCTGCCTGCTATCGAGGGTGCGCTCGCTGCGATGCCGGTGAAAGGCCGGATCACGGTTTCGGGCTATGAAGGCTCCGAACTGCTGGTCGCGCGGATGCTGATCGAGAGCGGCGCGGATGTGCCCTATGTCGGCACCGCCTGCCCCAAGACGCGCTGGTCCGATCCCGACCGCGAATGGCTGGAAGCGAAGGGCGTGCGCGTCAATTACCGCGCCACGCTGGAAGAAGACATCGCCGCGGTCGAGGAATTCGGCCCGGATCTGGCCATCGGCACGACCCCCGTGGTCCAGCACGCCAAGCAGCGCGCCACCCCGGCGCTCTACTTCACCAATCTCATCTCGGCCCGCCCGCTGATGGGGCCGGCGGGTGCGGGCAGCCTCGCGCAGGTGGTCAACGCCGCGGTGGGCAACAAGGCGCGGTTCGACCGGATGCGCGACTTCTTCGAAGGCGTCGGCGCGGACGACAATGCGGGTATCTGGGAAGATACCCCCGTCGACCGCCCGCAGTTCAAGAAGAAGTTCGCAGCGCAGACCGCAGCCGCGCTCAAGGCGGCAGAGGCGGTGGGATCATGACGCTCGTCCTCGATCACGGCGCCTTTGGTTTCGTCGCGATCTCCTGTCGCTCGGGAGGCGGGGCATGACCTTGGTTCTCGATCACGACAGGGCCGGCGGCTACTGGGGCGCGGTTTACGTCTTTACCGCGATCAAAGGCCTGCAGGTCGTCATCGACGGCCCGGTCGGCTGCGAAAACCTGCCGGTGACCAGCGTTCTGCACTACACCGACGGCCTGCCACCGCACGAACTGCCGATCGTCGTCACCGGGCTGGGCGAGGAAGAGCTGGGCAAGACCGGCACCGAAGCCGCGATGAAGCGCGCGTGGAAGACGCTCGACCCCGAACTGCCCTCGGTGGTCGTCACAGGCTCGATAGCCGAGATGATCGGTGGCGGGGTGACGCCCGAAGGCACCACGATCCGCCGGTTCCTGCCGCGCACGATAGACGAGGACCAGTGGGAGAGTGCGGACCGTGCGCTCAGCTGGCTGTGGACCGAGTTCGGGCCGAAGAAGATGCCCAAGGCCAAGGCGTTGAAAGAGGGCGAGAAGCCGCTCGTCAACATCATCGGTCCCGCTTACGGCATGTTCAACATGGCCAGCGACATGGTCGAAATCCGCCGGCTGGTCGAAGGGATCGGGGCGGAGGTGAACTGCGTCTTCCCGCTCGGCAGCCACCTCGCCGACATGCGCAAGCTCGCCAACGCGCACGCCAACGTGTGCATGTACCGCGAATATGGCCGCAACCTGTGCGAGCTGCTTGAGCGGCCGTTCTTCCAGGCTCCTATCGGGCTGACCTCGACCACCAAATTCCTGCGCGCGCTGGGCGAGGAACTGGGGCTCGATCCGGAACCCTTCATCGAGAAGGAAAAACACACCACGATCAAGCCGCTGTGGGATCTGTGGCGCTCGGTCACGCAGGATTTCTTCGGCACCGCCAATTTCGGGATCTGCGCGAACGAGACCTACGCGCGCGGAATCCGGCACTTTCTCGAAGACGACATGGGCCTGCCGTGCAGCTTCGCCTTTTCCCGTTCCGCCGGCGTGAAGCCCAAGAACGAGGACGTTCGCGCGGCGATCCACGCCAATCCGCCGCTGGTCGTGTTCGGCAGCTATAACGAGCGGATGTACATGGCCGAGGTCGCAGGGCGCGGCCACGGCCCGCAGGGCCAGTTCATCCCGGCGAGCTTCCCCGGCGCGGCGATCCGGCGGCACACCGGAACGCCCTTCATGGGCTATTCGGGCGCAACCTACCTCGTGCAGGAGGTTTGCAATGCGCTGTTCGATGCGCTGTTCCACATCCTCCCGCTCGGCACCGACATGGACAAGGCCGAGGCTACCCCCGCGCGCAAACAAGCTGCGCTGGGCTGGGAGCCTGCGGCCAAGGCCAGGCTCGACCAGATCGTGGAGGCACAGCCCGTGCTGGTGCGTATCTCCGCCGCCAAGCGCTGGCGCGATGCGGCCGAAGCTGCCGCCCGCCTCGCGGGCGAGACCACTGTCACCGCCGACCGGCTTGCCGATGCCCTGCTCGAAGGAGCGGGTCGGTGAGCCGCGCGGCCATCCGATCTGCCCGGCTTCGGGCCCAGAAATTCGTGGGGGAGAGCTGTTTCTCACGCGGATACCGCCGGGGCGGCGACGCCCCACCTTGTCCAGCAAGTTTGGAGATTGACCAATGAACGATCCGACACCTGGCGATGATCGCTTCGGTCTGCGGACCTATCTGACGCCGGAAGAAGCCAAGGAATTTCACAAGATATTCCTCGGTTCCTTCATGGGCTTCACCGGGATCGCCGTCCTCGCCCACATCGCGCTGTGGATCTACAAGCCCTGGCTCTGACCGATCCGCCTCGCTCGCCCGACGCGTGTTGGCGTCAGCGAGCCACATCTGCCGTAACCACATGAAAGGAATTATGAAATGTGGAGAATCTGGCTCATTTTCGATCCGCGCAGGGCGCTTACCGGCCTGTTCGTGTTTCTCTTCGTTCTCGCGCTGCTGATCCACTTCATTCTGCTCAGCACCAACCGGTACAACTGGCTGGATGGCGCAAGTGCCGCCCCGGCGACGACCACTGCGGCGGTCGAAGGCCCGGCGACGACGGGTTAGCAACCCGCCGGACGTTACGGGGGCGGGCCTGAACTTCCGTCCCCGCAGCCGGCGTCGCTCGCGCGGCACGGCACGAGTATCTGGGATGAACCCTAGAAGCCCCGCGTGACGGGGCGGGAAGGATGGACCTATGGCGCTCCTTAGCTTCGAGCGAAAATACCGTGTGCGTGGCGGCACGCTGATCGGTGGCGACCTGTTCGATTTCTGGGTCGGTCCATTTTACGTCGGGTTCTTCGGTGTGACCGCGGCGATCGCGGCGTTGCTGGGCACGTTGCTGATCTTCGCTTCGGCCTCACAGGGGCCAACGTGGAATCCGTGGCTGATCTCCATCGAACCGCCCCCCATCGATGCGGGGCTTGCCGCCGCGCCGCTCAACGCTGGCGGCTACTGGCAGATCATCACTGTGTGCGCGCTGATCGCGTTTGTTTCATGGGCGCTGCGGCAGGTGGAAATCTCCCGCAAGCTGGGGATGGGCTATCACGTGCCGGTCGCCTTCAGCTTCGCCATTCTGGCTTATGCCACACTGGTTGTAATCCGACCGCTATGGCTGGGGGCGTGGGGCCATGGCTTTCCTTACGGCATATTCACCCACCTCGATTGGGTATCCAACACCGGATATTCCTACGTCAACTTCCACTATAATCCGCTGCACATGGTCGCGATCACGTTCTTCTTCACGACCTGCCTCGCGCTGGCGCTGCACGGTGCGCTGGTCCTGTCTGCAGTCAACGTGCCGCGCGGTACGGAGGTGAAGTCGCCCGAGTACGAAGATACCTATTTCCGCGATTTCGTCGGCTATTCGATTGGCACGATCGGCATCCACCGGCTGGGCCTGCTGCTGGCGCTCAACGCCGGGTTCTGGAGTGCGGCCTGCATGATCCTCGCCGGGCCGCTGTACCAGGGCAGCTTTCCCGAATGGTGGAGCTGGTGGCGCAGCATCCCGATCTGGTCCTGAGGAAGGGAGTACGTCATGGCACGCTACCAGAATATCTTCACGCAGGTGCAGCTTGAAGGGCCCGCCGAGATGGGCATAGACCTTCCCTTCACCGACGAACCGCGCATCCCGATCCACTCCAACGCCTACTGGTTCGGCAAGCTTGGCCAGGCGCAGCTGGGGCCGATCTATCTCGGCTGGCTGGGCGTCGCCTCGCTGCTGTTCGGCTTCATCGCGATCGAGATCATCGGGCTCAACATGCTCGCCTCGGTCAACTGGAGTCCGGTGGCCTTCGTGCGCGAGTTCTTCTGGCTCTCGCTCGACCCCCCGGGGCCTGAATGGGGCTTCTCGCCCTTCGTCCCGCTGGCCGAAGGTGGCTGGTGGATCATGGCCGGGTTCTTCCTGACCACGTCGATCCTGCTGTGGTGGGCCCGGACCTACCGCCGCGCGAAAGCGCTGGGGATGGGCCTGCACGTCTGCTGGGCCTTCGCCAGCGCCATCTGGCTGTACCTGGTGCTGGGCTTCATCCGCCCGGGGCTGATGGGCAGCTGGTCGGAGGCGGTGCCTTTCGGGATATTCCCGCACCTCGACTGGACCAACAATTTCTCGCTCATCTACGGCAACCTGTTCTACAACCCGTTCCACGCGCTATCGATCGCTTTCCTCTACGGATCCGCGCTGCTGTTCGCGATGCATGGGGGCACTATCCTGGCGGTCAGCCGCTATGGCGGGGAGCGCGAGATCGAGCAGATTACCGATCGCGGCACCGCGTCCGAAAGGGCTGGCCTGTTCTGGCGCTGGACCATGGGCTTCAACGCGACGATGGAATCGATCCACCGCTGGGCCTGGTGGTTCGCCATCCTGACCACGCTGACCGGCGGGATCGGCATCCTGCTGACCGGCACCGTGGTCGACAACTGGTACCTGTGGGCGCAGGAGCACCACTACGCCCCGCCGCCGCGCTGACGCGTGGTTTCAAACTCCGACACGCGAGAGCCCGGCCCCGGTGGTCGGGCTCTTGTCGTTTCGGGATCAGCGGGTCGCGCGCAGCCTGTGCCGCAGGTCGAGCAGATGCAGCGGGAAGGCGAGCGCGACCGGCAGCGAGACCCAGTACCACTCCGCGTCTACAAGGGCCGCGCGCAGGCCGAGCACGATCAGCGCGGCAGGTCCGATCAGGCCGATGATCGCGGTAAAGGCCCAGCCGCGCCGGGCGAGGATTAGCGCTTCGATCGCCAGCACGCCGAGCACGATGTCCGCTGCGTGACCGCTGGCGAACAGCGCCTCCATCATGGCTGCGGCCATGCTAGAACGGGCCGTTGAGCTGGACGATGTTCCAGTTGAGCGCGCCCGCGATGCTGACCCAGATCAGGTAGGGGACCAGCGCCAGTGCGGAGAGGCGCGAGAAGCGCCCGCAATAGAGGATCAGCACCAGCACCGAGAGCCACAGCGCTACCAGTTCGGCGAAGGCCCAGTCGGGCCTCTGCAGACGAAAGAACAGCAGGCTCCATAGGATGTTGAGGAAGCCGTTAAGCGCGAACAGACCGATCGTGGTGGTGCGCGCGTTGGCATTGGGGGCAGAGAGCCAGGCACTCACCGCAGCAAGCGCGGCCAGCGCGAAGATGGCGGTCCATGCGATGGGGAAGACGTAGCCGGGCGGGGTCCAGTCCGGCTTGGCGAGCGACTGATACCACGGGCCCAGATCGGTGATCGTGCCGCCCAGCATCGCCACGCCAAGCGCGGCAATGCCCGCCACCAGAATCGGCAAAAACCAGCTGCGCCCCATTACGTCGGTATCCTCAAGCGGGTGCCTTCAACCCCAGCAGATGGGCGCAATCCTTCAGGAAGATGCGGACATGCGCAACCGGTTTCGCGCGCACCAGCCGCTTGTTCATATATGCTTCCCAAGTCAGCTGCTGCACATCGCGGTCGGCGCACATGGTCACGAACCGCTCGCGCCGCTTGTCGCTCGAATACCAGAAGTGCTGCATCATCCCGAGCACCCAGAACACCTTGCCGTGTTCGCGCATGAACGCCTTGCGCGCGCTGCGCAGCGCCGCAGGCTGCCCGGTCGCGAGGAACTGCGCGGCGGCCTGCGCCACGCAGCGCCCGCCCATCATCGCGTAATAGATGCCCTCGCCACTGGCCGGAGCGACCACCCCCGCAGCATCGCCCGCGACAATCACGTCAGCGCCGTTATCCCACCGCTTGAGCGGCTTGAGCGGGATCGGCGCGCCTTCGCGGCGGATCGTCTCGCAGCCATCGAGTCCCAGATCGCCGCGCATCCGCGCAACCGCGCCACGCAGCGAAAAGCCCTTGTTCGCGCTGCCGACGCCCACGCTCGCGGTTTCGCCGTGGGGGAACACCCATGCGTAGAAATCGGGCGACAGGCGGCCCTGATAAAACACGTCGCAGCGCGATGCGTCGAAGTGATCGCTGTCGTTCGCGGGCGACTGGATGATTTCGTGATAGGCGAACACGCACTTCATCCGCTCGGCCCCGGCGATGTTCTGTGCCGCGACCGCAGAGCGTGCGCCGTCCGCGCCGATCACCAGCCTTGTGCGCACCCGCTGGATATTGCCGCCGCGCTGCTCGCGATAGCACACGGTCGGCGGCTGGCCTTCTTCGCGCTCGATCGTCTCGAACGTGCCCGTGCGCCGCTCGGCGCCTACTTCCGCCGCACGCTCGCGCAGCCATTCGTCGAACACGTCGCGGTCGACCATCCCGACATAGCCGATCTCACCCACCGGCATGTCGACCGTGCGGTTCGACGGGGCGATCATCCGGGCCGAGCGGGCGCGGGCGACCAGTAGGTGGTGCGGGATCTCGAAATCCTTGAGCAGGCGCGGGGGCACCGCGCCGCCGCACGGTTTGATCCGGCCCGCCCGGTCGAGCAGCAGCACCCGGTGCCCCTCGCGGGCAAGGTCGGTTGCGATCGTGGCTCCCGAGGGGCCACCGCCGACCACCACTGCGTCGTAAACCGTCTCAGTCATGCCGTCGCCACTCCCTTGTCTGCCATTGGCGCCCTGCGGGTCGCCTGCACCGCCAGCACGGCGGCGAGGATGAACAGGCACGCCTCGATCGCGAAGATCAGCTGGAAGGCCGCGCCGTCGCGGCCGATAAGGTGGCGCGCCGCATCGACGCCGAGCGCGCCGGTCAGCCCGCCGAGCCCGAAGGCGATCGCCTGCGCTGCGCCCCACACGCCCATGCGCACCCCCTCGCGGGTGTTCTCACCGGCACCGGCAAGACCCATCATCGCGCCGATCGCGGAGACCGCGAACACGCCGTTGCACAGGCCGAGGGCGAAGACATTGGCGCTCAGCGGCCAGCCCGGCCCGGCCAGCGCCGCCATCGCGAGGCCTGCGAGCGCAAGGCCAGAGCCTGTGCAGCCTGCGACGATCCACACGCGCAGGTCCACGGGCAGCCGTCCTGCAAAGGCGCTGCCGCCCACGCCCGCGATAATCATTCCGAGCAGCACGCCCGAATGCTGGGTGCCCGAAAGGCTGGTCGATTCTCCGGGCGACATGCCGAAGACCAACCCCGCGAAGGGCTCAAGGATCAGGTCCTGCATCGAATAGGCGAGCATCGAGACGAAGATTAGCACCGTGAAGCGCCGCGCCGGGGTCTCCTGCATGATCTCGCGCAGCGCCTCGGCGAAGCCGGGAACCTCGCCGCGGGGTCGATCGGAGAAATCCTGCATCGCGCGCGGCTCCAGCCGCCAGATCGCTGCGCAGGCGAGCGCGAATGCGGCGAGGGCGACGCCTGCGGCAACGCCGATCAGTCGCGCCTCGCTGAACGGATCGAGCAGGGCGCCCGCAACGCCTGCGGCAACCACGATCCCTGCGATCATCATCGTCCAAGTAACTGCCGCCGCGGCGGCGCGCCGCTCGGGCACGACTCCCGAGGCCAGCAGCGCCAGCATGGAGGTGCCGGCCGCGCCAACGCCTGCTCCGATCATGGTGAAGGCGAAGATCGCCAGCGCGCCGCCCAGCAATGCTGAGTCGGGCAGCATAACCGTCGCGCGCACCGCCAGCAGTGCCCCGCCTGCCAGCATCGCCATACCGCCGACGATCCACGGCGTGCGCCTGCGGCCCCGATCCGATCCGTGCCCCCACAGTGGCCGCGCCAGCTGGACCGCATAATGCCACGCGACCAGCCCGGCGGGGACCGCCGCGGCGAGCGCGTATTCGACCACCATAACCCGGTTGAGCAGCGAGGTCGCCAGCATCACGATCGCGCCGATTGCTGCCTGGACCAGGCCCAGCCGGATGATCGCGATCCAGCCGAGACCGGTCGGGGACGGATGCGACGCGGTGCTGCCCATCAGATGTAGCCTCCGAGGCCAAGCCCGGCAGCGAGCATCCCGAGGACGTAGAGCGTTACCCCGGTGGCGCCATACCACGGGGCATTCCGGGCTGGATTGCGCAGCAGCTTGGGCATGAGCGCGAACTGCCCGGTCAGCAGTGCGGCGACAATTACCGCCGACAGGGTCAATCCCCAGGCCAGCAGCAGCGCGACCACGATCGCCTGCGCGCCTGCCATCGTCGCACAAGCGAGCAGGCTCGCGCGGCGCACGCCGAGCACGACCGGGAGTGAACGCAGCCCGGTCGCCCGGTCACCCTCGACCGCCTTGAAATCGTTGAGCGTCATGATCCCGTGTGCGCCCAGCGAATAGAGCAGCAGCACGGTCAGGACCGATGCGGAGGGCATTGCGCCCAGCATCACCGTCGCCCCGGTAAACCAGCTCAGCCCCTCATAGGTCAGCCCGACCACGGCGGGGCCCCACCAGCCGCTCGACTTCAGCCGGAAGGGCGGGGCGCTATAGGCCCAGGCCAGCGCCAGCCCGATCACCGCCGCACCCAGCACCAGCGGGCCAAGCGCCGCCGCGAGCGCGAGCGAGAGCAGCGTGCCGGCGATGGCGATGAACAGGCCCCAGCGACCGGCGATCCGGCCCGAGGGAATCGGGCGGTCGGGTTCGTTGATCGCGTCGACGTGCCGGTCGAACCAGTCATTGATCGCCTGGCTGGTGCCGCACACCATCGGTCCGGCCAGCAGCACGCCGCCCGCGACGAGCAGCCAGCGCCCGTCGACAGCGGTGCCGGAGGAAACGACTCCGACCGCGAAGGCCCACATCGGGGGGAACCAGGTGATCGGTTTGAGCAGCGCAAGGACATCGCGAGCCGCAGGCGGCGGCGACGTTTTCAGGGGGAGCGCCGAACGTTCCATGCCGGGCAGCGTATGCCTCGGCACAGCCCTCGTCAAACCATTTTGACAGTCAATCTGTCAGGTAAAATCTACCGGGTTTCTTCGCCCTGCTTGCCCAGGCCATAGCGGTTGAGCTTGGAATAAAGGCTCTGCCGGCTGAGGCCGAGAATTTCGGCGGCGGAGGCGCGGTTGTCCGAAGTGTAGAGCAGCGCCGCCTCGATACACAGACGCTCGATCAGGTCGGTGCTTTCGCGCACGATGTCCTTCAGCGGCATGCGCCCGACCAGATCGGTCAGCTCCTCGACCGAGCGGGGCAGTTCCTCGCCCGCTCCGCTGACATCGCGCAGGCGGCGGCCGATCGGCCGGATCACGAAACCGAAATGGCGCGGTTCGCCGTCCTTTTCGGTGCCGGTCGCGACGGAGGAAATTTCGACCGGCTCTTCCGCCGTCCCGCTCAGCGTGCGCACGACGCTCGATACGTTGCGGGCGACGCCTTCCTTCTCCATCTGCCCCGCGATCAGGTCCAGATCGATCCCGGGGCGACCGATGAGGCGCGAGAGCGAGCGGCCGTGCAGCTGCTCCTCGCTCGCGGCGTCGACCAGTTCCACGAAGGCCGCGTTGGCCCGCAGGATACGCATGTCTTCGTCGGCGACGACGAAGGCGTCCGGCATTCCCTCGATCACCGACGCGAGCACATGGTCGTCCGAAGGCGCGCTTTCGTCCGTCGGGTTGACGATCAGCAGCAGATACTGGCGGCGATTCTGGCTGAACCCGGTCGCGGTAACCACGGCTTCGCGGCTTCCCTTGGCGAGCCTGACCGGGATCGGCGCGGCGGCATCCGCGCCAAGGGCGGAGCCCAGCTGGTTCGCCAGCCGATCGCGCGAGCCGCTGTGAAACAGCCCCTCCAGCTTCTTGCCCTGCAGGCTGTCGGGGCGCACTCCGGCGAGCTTGTAGGCTGCCGGGTTCGCCTCGCGGATGCGGTGGCTGTCCGCCTCGACGATCAGCACTGCCTCGCGCGAACGGTCGAACAGCATGCGATAGCGCGCTTCAAGCTGGCGCATGCGCATATAGTCGCGCTCCAGCGCCTGCTGCACCTGCAACAGGCGTTGCTGGGTGCGGGCTGCGTCGCGCAGATCGCGGCCCAGCGCGAGGTGCCGCCCTTCGCTGAGGCTGACGAGCGCGTAGCGCACCGGCACATCGCCCTGGCTGGTCGGGTGGTTGACCTGCCGCCAGCGTCCGGCTTCGCCCTTGCGCGCCGCGGCGAGCATTTCCATCACCTTAGGACGACTTTCGATGGTTACCGTTTCGAGCCAGTTCGCCCCGGCCCACTCCACCAGATCGGGAAACTCCCGCTCGTCTACCGACACGTCGAGGATGTGACCGGTATCGTCGAGCACGAGCGCGATGTCGCCCGCCGCTAGGGCCAGGCGTTGGGCGGAATCTGCGTCGAGCGCGCGAAAATGCTCGGCGGGATTGCCGAATTTGCGATCCGCGTCGGAGCGGTGCTTCTTGGTCAGCATCTGGTACTCGCCCCCTCATCAAGTGGGGTTAAGGACTAGTCCTGTCTTCGCGACCATCTGTTCGGCGAGTTCGAGTGCCGCAAAGGCATCGTTCGCCGTACCATCTGCGCCAACCTCGTCTGCGATGCCGGGGTTGGCGTTGACCATCCGCCCACCGATCATAACGCAGGTTTGTGGATTGGACGAAACCGTGCGGATCGCCCGGATCAGGGATTGGAGCGCGGAGCTAGGGCAATCGTTTGTTACGGTCAATCCCACCAGATCGAAGGGTTTGCGAGAAATCACGGAGAGCAGTTCGCGCCGCTGCGGATCGATCAGAGCTTCGCTTTCCCACCCTGCGCGGGCGAAGACTTCATCGATCATCAGTGCACCGAATCCGTGCTGATCTCCAGGGATGGCGGAAAACAGTGCCCGTGCAGGGGCTTGCATGGCGCGCTCGACCGGCGGGGTGCGCGAGGCGATCTCGCGCATCACTTCCTGCAGGCGCCACAGGCCCATGGTGACCTCGACGAAATCGCATTCGTCCTCTTCCCACAACACTCCCAGCTTGCGGGCGGCAGGGGCGAGAAGGTCGAGGAAGATGGAACGGATATCCTGCCCGGCGCTCATCAGCGCTTCCACTTCGAGCAGAGCGCGGTCGGCCTCCCATTCGAGCAGATTGACCGCGAAGCTTTCCGCATCGTCGGGCGTGATCGGAGCGCGCTCCTCGACGATCGTTGCCGGGCGTTCGCGCGAATGCGCGAGCATCAGGCGTGGAATCATCTGATGCTCGACAATGTCGACCAGATCTCTGGTGTGGGCCTGTTCCGCTCGTCGTCTCGAGCCCCGGGGGCTCGGGATCATGCTGCGGAAGGCGGTGGAACCCTTGCCAAATACCGATGCCATTTCAGACTCTCCCCAGTCTGTTAGCGGCGCGGAGTGCGTCGACTCGGGCATGCGTTTGCGAGTGCCACTCGGCCCGGGCTGAGAGAAGCGTACGCCTTAAGTTGAAGAAGCGCAAATCCTCATCTGTCCAATCTACTTGTCGTCATGAGAGATTGACACTCTCGCGCAATGAGGCCTAGTCTTCATCGCGAGAGAGGAGGTCGTCGAAGCCAGTATGACGCACGACGGATCGCCAGAAGCAGCCCTGAAGACCGGCGTGACCACACGTCCGCAGGCCGCTGCGCTCTATACTCCGGAGGAACGCGTGCGCCGCGACTCGAGCGTGTGGACGATCGTTCAGGGCGTCCTCGCCCCGGTGCAGTTCGCGATCTTTCTCATCAGTCTTGCGCTGGTGCTGCGCACGTTGGTGACGGGGGAGGGCGCGTTCGCCGCCGAGCTTTCCATCCTCGCCAAGACTTTCGCGCTCTACGCGATCATGATCACCGGCTCGATCTGGGAGAAGGTCGTGTTCGGCAAATGGCTGTTCGCGCGGCCGTTCTTCTGGGAAGACGTGTTCAGCATGGTCGTGATCGGCCTGCACACGGCCTATCTGGTGATGCTTTTCGGCGGGATCGGTAGTGTCGAGACGCGGCTGCTGGTCGCGCTTGCCGGGTACGCCGCCTACGTCATCAATGCCGGGCAGTTCCTCCTCAAGCTGCGCGCCGCGCGACTCGCGGGGCAGCCTGCCGCGCAGCCAATGGCGGTGCCGGCATGAAGGCCGACGCATTCTCGCTCCCCGCAGATAGCGGCTGCGGCGCACCTCCCGAACGCGAGGTGCTCCGCGAGCGCGGCCAGCGTGAGGTTTTCTGCGGGCTCACCGGCATCGTCTGGCTGCACCGCAAAATGCAGGACGCGTTCTTCCTCGTGGTCGGATCGCGCACCTGCGCGCATCTGCTGCAATCGGCGGCAGGTGTGATGATCTTCGCCGAGCCGCGCTTCGCGACCGCGATCATCGAAGAGCGCGATCTGGCGGGCATGGCCGATTGCCATGAAGAGCTGGACCGCGTGGTCGACCGGCTGCTCACTCGCCGTCCCGAGATCAAGCAGTTGTTCCTGGTCGGCTCGTGCCCCTCCGAGGTTATCAAGCTGGACCTTGGCAAAGCGGCAGAGCGACTCGGCGCAAAGCATGCAGGCCAGGTCCGCATTCTCAACTATTCGGGAAGCGGGATCGAAACGACCTTTACCGAAGGCGAGGATGCCTGCCTCGCCTCGCTCGTCCCCGTCATGCCCACGAGCGCGCCCGATGCCGCACCGCAGCTGCTGCTGGTTGGATCGCTGCCGGACATCGTCGAGGACCAGTTCCTGCGCCTGTTCGCCCAGCTGGGGATCGAGAATGTCGGCGTGCTGCCTGCACGCACGGCGGATGGTCTTCCGGCGGTCGGGCCGAATACGCGCGTGCTGCTGGCGCAGCCCTTCCTCGGCGAGACCGCGCAGGCGCTCGAGGCGCGCGGCGCGCAGCGGATCGACGCGCCGTTCCCGTTCGGTGCCGAGGGCACCACCGCATGGCTCAAGGCGGCGGGGCAGGCTTTCGGGATCGACGAGATGCACGCCAACAGCGTCATCGCGCCGGGCCGCGAGCGGGCCAAACGCGCGCTCGAACACCATCGCGAGAAACTGGCGGGCAAGCGGATCAGCTTCCTGCCCGACTCGCAGCTCGAAGTGCCGCTCGCGCGCTTTCTCGCCACCGAACTCGGCATGGAGCCGGTCGAGGTCGGCACGCCCTATCTCAACCGCAAGCTGGTCGCCCGCGATCTGGAGCAATTGCCTGAAAGCACCCGGATCAGCGAAGGGCAGGATGTCGACCGCCAGCTCGACCGGGTGCGCGCCGACCGGCCGGACCTGACCGTGTGCGGCCTCGGCCTCGCCAACCCACTGGAGGCCGAAGGGCTCTCTACCAAGTGGGCGATCGAACTGGTCTTCTCGCCCATCCACGGGTTCGAACAGGCGGGCGACCTCGCCGAACTCTTTGCGCGCCCGCTGCGCCGCCGCGACGTGTTGCAGGTGTAGCGGTGCAGCTGTCTGTCTGGACCTACGAGGGACCTCCTCATGTCGGCGCGATGCGGGTCGCGACGGCGATGCGCGGGGTCCACTATCTGCTCCACGCGCCGCAGGGCGATACCTACGCCGACCTGCTGTTCACGATGATCGAGCGGCGCAATGCGCGCCCGCCGGTCACCTACACCACCTTCCAGGCGCGCGATCTGGGCAAGGATACCGCCGACCTGTTCCAGCGTGCCGCGCGCGATGCCTACGCGCGGTTCGACCCGCAGGTGATGCTGGTCGGATCCTCGTGCACCGCCGAGCTGATCCAGGACGATCCCGCCGGTATGGCCGAGGCGATGCGCCTGCCGTGCCCGGTCGTCCCGCTCGAACTGCCGAGCTATTCGCGCAAGGAAAACTGGGGCGCGGGCGAGACCTTCTACCAGATCGTGCGTCATATCGCGGACCGCGATGTGCGCCCCGCCTCGCGTGATGGCCGTAAGCCGCTGGTCAACATCCTCGGCCCCGCAGCTCTGGGCTTCCGTCATCGCGACGATGTGCGCGAAGTGCGTGGTATCCTCAACCGGCTCGGCATCGATGTGAACTGCGTAGCGCCGCTGGGCGCTTCGCCCGCCGACATCGCCCGGATCGGCGCGGCGGACTTCAACATCGTGCTCTATCCCGAAATCGGCGACAGCGCCGCCCGCTGGCTGGAGCGCGAATTCAAGCAGCCGCGCACCAAGACCATTCCCATCGGCGTCGGTGCAACGCGCGAGTTCATCGCAGAGGTCGCGGCGCTGGCTGGCGTCGATCCCGAGCCTGCGCTTGCGGATGGCGAGTCGCGCATGCCGTGGTGGAGCCGTTCGGTCGACTCGACGTATCTCACGGGCAAGCGCGTGTTCGTGTTCGGCGATGCAACCCATGCGGTCGCCGCCGCGCGGGTCGCGAAGGAAGAACTGGGCTTCGAGGTGGTCGGGCTCGGCTGCTACAACCGCGAATTCGCCCGCGAAGTGCGCGATGCGGCCAAGCTGTATGGCGTCGAGCCGCTGATCACCGACGATCATCTGGAGGTCGAGGACGCGATCGCCGCCGCTGCGCCGGAGCTGGTGCTGGGCACGCAGATGGAACGCCACATCGCCAAGCGGCAGGGCGTCCCCTGCGCGGTGATCTCGGCCCCCGTCCACGTGCAGGATTTCCCCGCGCGCCACAGTCCGCAAATGGGTTTCGAAGGCGCGAACGTGCTGTTCGACACCTGGGTGCATCCGCTGGTCATGGGGCTGGAAGAGCACCTGCTGACCATGTTCCGCGAGGATTTCGAATTCTCCGACGCCGCGGGGGCCTCGCACCTGTCTGCCCATTCGCCTTCTCGTCATGCTGAACTTGTTTCAGCATCCAGTGCGCCAATGGCACCGGCCATCCAGGAGGAAGACTGGACCCCGGAACAAGTCCGGGGTGACGATGAAGATACGCTCTGGACCGCAGAGGCCGAGGCCGAGCTGAAGAAAATCCCATTCTTCGTGCGCGGCAAGGCGAAGCGGAACACGGAGAGCTTCGCCGCCGAGCAGGGCCGCGCCGCGATCGACCTTGAGACGCTGTACGATGCGAAGGCGCATTATGCCCGCTAGCGCGCTCCCCCAGACGCGTGTCGTCATCGTGACGCTCGACAACCACCTCAAGGGTGCGGTCGAGCGGGCGAGCGCGCGGCTGGCGGACGAGAATATCGAAATCGTGCTCCACGCGGCGTCCGACTGGGACCGGGTACCCGGATCGCTCGAACAGACGGAAAGCGATATCGCGCAGGCCGACATCGTCATCGCGACGATGCTGTTCCTCGACGACCATGTCCGCGCGATCATGCCCGCGCTCGAGGCTCGCCGCGAAGACTGCGACGCGATGCTCGGTCTGATGTCGGCGGGCGAAGTGGTGAAGCTGACCCGGATGGGCGGCTATCGCATGGATGCGCCTGCCAAGGGCCCGCTCGCGCTGCTCAAGAAGCTGCGCGGCTCGGGCAAGCCGGGCGCCAGCTCGGGCGCTGGCCAGATGAAGATGCTGCGCCGGCTGCCCAAGATCCTCAAATTCATCCCCGGCACCGCGCAGGATGTGCGCGCCTATTTCCTGACGCTGCAATACTGGCTCGCCGGGTCGGACGACAACGTGGTCGCCATGGCGCGCGCGCTGATTGACCGGTACGCCGCTGGCGAGCGCGAGGCACGGCGCGGGGCGACCCATGCCGACGCGCCGCAGGAATATCCCGAGGTCGGCGTATATCATCCGCGCACCGACCAGCTGATTTCGGAAAGCGCGCGCCTGCTGCCGCGTCTGAAGGGCGCGCATGGGCGGGTCGGCCTGCTGATGCTGCGCTCTTACCTGCTGGGCCGCGACACCGCGCATTACGATGGCGTGATCGCGGCGATGGAGGCTGCCGGGCTGGAGGTCGTTCCGGCCTTCGCCGCCGGTCTCGACGCGCGGCCTGCGATCGAGAAATTCTTCGTCAAGGACGGCAAGCCGTCGGTCGATGCGATCGTCAACCTGACGGGCTTCTCGCTGGTCGGCGGGCCTGCCTATAACGACACGGCGGCGGCGGTGGAAACGCTGTCCGGCCTCGACCTGCCCTATATCGCGGCGCACCCGATCGAGTTTCAGTCGCTGGAGTCCTGGGCCGAGGGCCGGCTGGGACTCCTGCCGCTCGAAACCACGATGATGGTCGCAATCCCCGAACTCGACGGAGCGATCGCGCCCAGCCTGTTCGGTGGGCGCAGCGACGATGCCGAAGGCCCGGTGCGTGCGATGCGCGGTCATCCGGAGCGCGCCGCCGCGCTTGCGGCGAAGACCGCAAAGCTGGTCACGCTGCGCAAGTCCGCGCGGGCAAGCCGCAAGCTGGCGATCGTCATCTTCAACTTCCCGCCCAATTCGGGCGCGACCGGCACGGCCGCGCATCTTGCGGTGTTCGAGTCGCTCCACGCCACGCTCGTCCGGCTCGACGCCGAAGGCTACGCGGTCGATGTGCCCGAGAGCATCGACGCGCTGCGCGACGCGGTGCTACACGGCAACGCGGACATGTTCTGCGCCGACGCCAATGTCGCCGCGCGCATTCCGGCGGACGAGCATGTCCGCGCCGAGCCGCACCTGAAAGAGATCGAAGCGCAGTGGAGCCCTGCGCCGGGCAAGCAGCAGGCGGACGGTTCGGCGATCCACATCTACGGGATCGAGCTGGGCGATGTCTTCGTCGGCGTGCAGCCCGCCTTCGGATACGAGGGTGATCCGATGCGGCTGCTGTTCGAGGGCGGCTTCGCCCCGACGCATGCGTTCTCCGCTTTCTACCGTTGGATCCGGCGCGATTTCGGCGCGGATGCGGTGCTGCATTTCGGCACGCACGGCGCGCTCGAATTCATGCCCGGCAAGCAGTCGGGGCTGAGCAGGGATTGCTGGCCCGAGCGGCTGCTGGGCGACCTGCCCAACTTCAATCTCTACGCGGCCAACAATCCGTCCGAGGGCATCCTGGCCAAACGGCGCGCTTCGGCGACGCTGATCAGCTACCTCACCCCGCCGCTGGCCGAGGCGGGCCTCTACAAGGGCTTTGCCGACCTTAAGGCGCTGACCGAGCGCTGGCGCGGATCGACCGACGCGGAGGAACGCACATCGGTCGAGGCGATGATCGCCGATGCCTGCGACACGCTCGAGATTTTCATGGGCGATATCGAAGACCTCTCGGGCCGTCTCTACGAGCTAGAGCGCACGCTGATCCCGCACGGGTTGCACGTGTTCGGTGCCAACCCCGAAGGCGAGGAGCGCGAAACCCTGCTCGACGCTATCGAGTGCGCCGACGCGGATGCGGACCGCGATGCTCTAGCCGACAAGCTCGATGCCAATGACGAGATGTCCGCGCTGATCCATGCGCTCGATGGTGGCTATGTGCTGCCATCGCCCGGCGGCGACCTGCTACGCAACCCGGACGTCCTGCCCACCGGGCGCAACATCCACGGCTTCGATCCCTTCCGCATCCCGAGCAGCTTCGCGGTGGCCGAAGGCGCACGGCAGGCCGAGCAACTGCTCGCCCGTCACCGCGCTACGAAAGACAAAGCGCCCGAGAGTATCGCGATGGTGCTGTGGGGCACCGACAACCTCAAGAGCGAGGGCACGCAGCTGGCGCAGGCGATGGCGCTGATCGGCGCGCGTCCCCGGCTCGATTCCTATGGTCGCCTCAGCGGGGCCGAACTGATCCCGCTGAACGAGCTGGGCCGCGCGCGGATCGACGTGGTCGCAACGCTCTCGGGCATCTTCCGCGACCTGCTGCCGCTCCAGACCCGCATGCTCGCCGAAGCCGCGTGGCTCGCGACCATCGCAGACGAGCCGGTCGAGCAGAACTTTGTGCGCAAGCATAGCCTCGCCTTTGCCGAGGCGCATGGCTGCGACGTCGAAACCGCCAGCCTCCGCGTCTTCTCCAATGCCGAGGGGGCCTATGGCGCGAACGTGAACCAGCTGATCGACGGCGGCGTGTGGACCGATCCGGACGAGCTGGCCAACGCGTTCGAGACGCACAAGGGCTATGCTTACGGTCCCAAGGGCGCGCCGGTGCAGCGCCGCGAACTGTTCGCCTCCGCGCTCGCCAGCGTCGACTTCACTTATCAAAACCTCGAAAGCGTGGAGGTCGGGATCACCGATCTCGACCAGTATGTCGACGGGCTGGGCGGGATGAACCGCGCCATCGCCCGCGCAAAGGGCGGCCAGGAAGCGCCGGTCTATATCCTCGACGCGACGCACGGGGCGGCCAAGGTCCGCACGCTGGGCGAACAGATCGACCTCGAAACACGCACCCGCACGCTCAACCCCAAATGGTACGAAGGCATGCTCAAGCACGGCTTCGAAGGCGTGCGTCATGTTGAAATGCACGTGACCAACACGCTCGGCTGGTCGGCGACGACCGGCGATGTGAAGCCGTGGGTCTACCAGCAGATCAGCGAGACCTTCGTGCTCGACGAAGCGATGCGCGCGCGGCTTTCCGCGCTCAACCCGAAATCATCCGCGCGGGTGGCGAACCGCCTGCTCGAAGCCTGCGAGCGCAAGCTCTGGGAACCCGACGACGACACACTGGCAGCACTGCGTGCGGCGAGCGACGATCTGGAAGATCGGCTCGAAGGCGTGGTCGCGGCCGAATGAGGAGACTATGATGCTAGACGCCGCGACACAGGCACCGCCGGACGGCGACGGCTCCGTCCAGGTCCAGCTCGACCCGAGCGACAAGATCAAGGGCGCGAAGGTCTTCGCCGTCTACGGCAAAGGCGGGATCGGCAAGTCGACCACCTCGTCCAACCTCTCCGCGGCGTTCAGCAAGCTCGGCCACCGGGTGCTGCAGATCGGCTGCGATCCCAAGCATGACAGCACCTTCACGCTGACCAAGAAGCTGATGCCGACGGTGATCGATGCGCTGGAACAGGTCGAGTTCCACTCCGAGGAACTGCGGACCGAGGACTTCATGTTCGAAGGCTATAACGGCGTGATGTGCGTCGAGGCGGGCGGGCCGCCAGCGGGCACCGGGTGCGGCGGATATGTCGTTGGCCAGACGGTCAAGCTACTCAAGCAGCACCACCTGCTCGAAGACACCGACGTGGTGATCTTCGACGTGCTGGGCGACGTGGTGTGCGGAGGGTTTGCCGCGCCGCTGCAACATGCCGAACGCGCGCTGGTGGTCGCTGCCAACGATTTCGACAGCATCTTCGCGATGAACCGGATCGTCGCCGCGATCGGCGCGAAGGCCAAGAACTACGATGTGCGCCTCGCCGGGGTGGTCGCCAATCGCAGCCGCGAGACCGACGAGATCGATCGCTTCTGCGACGAGATCGGCATGCAGCGGCTGGCGCATTTTCAGGATCTCGACGCGATCCGTCGCAGCCGCCTGAAGAAATGCACCTTGTTCGAGATGGACGACAGCCCCGAAGTGCTCGCCGCGCAGAACGAATATCTGCGCCTTGCGCAGCTGCTGTGGGACGGTGTCGATCCGCAGGACGCCACCGCGATGAAGGATCGCGATATCTTCGATTTTCTGGGGTTCGAGTGATGGCAAGTCATGCAATTCAGCAGGGTGGGGCCACGCCCTACGATCTCAATCGCGACAGGCTGGCGACCTATTTCGACAGCACCGCGCAGAAGGCGTGGATCGACCTGACCTCGGACGCGCCAGTCAGCGGGATTCGCGCGACCGTGCGGGCAGGGCGCGATGCGATGCGTCAGACTCTGCTGTCATGGTTGCCGCAAGACCTGCGGCGCACCCGCGTGCTCGATGCCGGGTGCGGCACCGGTGCCTTGAGCGTCGAAGCGGCGTTCCGCGGCGCGGAGATGACCGCGGTCGACGTTGCCGCGGGGCTGGTCGAAGTGGCGCGGCGGCGCGAGCCATCGTTCCTCGGCCATGGCAGGATCGCCTGGCGCGCGGGCGACATGCTCGACCCCGCGCTGGGCGAGTTCGCGCATGTCGTGGCGATGGACTCGCTGATCCACTACCGCGAGGCGGATCTGGTCGCGGCGCTGGCCGAGCTGGGTGAGCGGACCTCGCATTCGATGCTGTTCACCTTCGTGCCGCGGACGCCGCTGCTGTTCGCGATGTACCAGGCGGGCAAGCTGTTCCCGCGCAGCGACCGGTCGCCCCGGCTGGTCCCGATCCTGGAAGACAGGTTGCGCGCACAGCTGGAAAGCCACCTGCCCGACTGGCGCGTGGCTCGCAGCGAGCGGGTTTCCAGCGGGTTCTACATCAGCCACGCGATCGAACTGGTCCGCCGCGGATGAGCCAGAGCGCGCCTCTTGCTGCAAAATGGATGCAGGTGGCCACCGCGTGGCTGCCCTTCGCCGATGCGGCGAGTGCGGAGCTGCCGCTGTCGCGCCTGTTGCGGCTGGCGCTGTTTCAGGTGAGCGTGGGGATGGCGGCGGTGTTGCTGACCGGCACGCTCAACCGGGTGATGATCGTCGAGCTGTCGATCCCCGCCGGGCTGGTCGCCACGATCATCGCGATCCCGCTGCTGGTGGCACCCTTGCGCGCGCTGATCGGCCACAAGTCGGACACGCATCGCTCAGTGCTCGGCTGGCGGCGGGTGCCTTATATCTGGCTGGGGACGCTGATGCAGTTCGGCGGTCTGGCGATCATGCCCTTCGCGCTGCTGCTGATGTCCGACCCCGATCATGTCCGGCTGGGGATCGTCTTCAGCGCCATCGCCTTCCTGCTCACCGGGCTGGGGCTGCACACCACGCAAACCGCCGGGCTGGCACTGGCGACCGATCTTGCCCCGCAGGACAAGCGCCCGCGCGCGGTCGCGCTGCTTTACGTCATGCTGCTCGCGGGCACGATGCTGGCCGCGCTGGCGATCGGATCGCTGCTGGTCGATTTCTCGCCCACGCGGCTGGTGCAGGTGATTCAGGGAGCCGCCGCGCTGACGCTGGTGCTCAATCTGGTGGCACTGTGGAAGCAGGAGCCGCGCGGCTCCTCGCGCATGCCCTCTGACCCCGAAGGGCCGAGCTTTGCGACCCTGTGGCGTGCATTCGTCGCGGAAGAGCGCACCGCACGCCTGCTCGCCGCGATCGGCATCGGTGCGGCGGCCTTTGCGATGCAGGATGCGCTGCTGGAACCCTATGGGGGCGAGATTCTGGGCCTGTCGGTCGGCAGCACGACGATGCTGACCGGAGCATGGGCCGCGGGCGCGCTGGCGGGTTTCTGCCTTGCCGGGCGCAGCCTGTCGCACGGAGGGGACCCCCTGCGGCTGGCGGGCACTGGTCTGGTCGCCGGGATCGCCGCATTCCTGCTGGTGCTGTTCGCCGCGCCCTTTGCCTCGATCCTGCTGCTCTATGCCGGAGCCTTCGCGATCGGGCTTGGCCTCGGCCTGTTTTCGGTCGGCACGCTGACCGAAACCATGGTTCGCGCGCGGGGCGAGGGGGCCGGCCTTGCGCTGGGCGCATGGGGCGCGGTGCAGGCGAGCTGTGCGGGCCTTGCGATCGCGATCGGCGGGGCCTTGCGCGATGCGCTGTCGCACACGGCATCCGCTGGCGGATTGTCGGGCGCGCTCAACACGCCTGCCGCCGGTTATGCCGGGGTCTACATCATCGAAATCATGCTCTTGCTGGCCGCGCTCGTGGCGCTCGGCCCGCTTGTCGCGCGGCATCGCGCCGACAGCCCGCAGCCCATCGCGCGCCCCTTCGGCCTGTGCGAGTTCCCGACATGATGGCCACCCAAGGAGAATCCCAATGAGCGACCCGACAATCGTGGGTTCGATCGACATCGCGGAGCTGGTATTTCTGGCCTTCGTGCTGTTCTTCATCGGCCTGATATTCTACCTGCGGCGCGAAGACCGGCGCGAGGGCTATCCGCTGGAGGATGAGAGCACCGGCCTGGTGGAATCGCCCGGCGGCGCGCTGAGCCAGGCGAGCCCCAAGACCTTCATCCTGCCCCATGGACGCGGGGCGGTGACCACCCCCACCGGCGGCCGTGACAGCTTCGACGTGGCCGCGGTGCGCAGCTTTGCCGCTTCCGGCGCGCCCTATATCCCGACCGGCAATCCGCTGGTCGACGGCCTTGGCCCCGCAGCGTGGGCGAACCGCAAGGATCTGCCCGATCTGGCGGCGGATGGTCGCCCGCGGATCGTGCCGCTGAGCCTCGACGCGCACATCGCCATCGCCGCGCGCGATCCCAATCCGATCGGGATGAGCGTCATCGGGGCGGATGGGAAGGTCGCAGGCACGGTCAGCGAAGTGTGGATCGACCGCGCCGAGCATGTGATCCGCTATCTCTCGGTCGATCTCGGCATGGGCAGGACCGTGCTTGCGCCCATGGCGATGGCGCTGGTGCGCGGACGGCAGGGCCGGATCGTGATAGATGCGCTGACTGCCGATCAGTTCACGGGCGCTCCTGTTCCCGCAGCGCCGGACCAGATCACTTTCTATGAGGAAGAGCGGATCGTCGCCTATTTCGGCGGCGGCTATCTCTACGCCACGCCCGAGCGGCAGGAGCCTGCGTTGTGACGGCACGCAAATCTCCTTCGCTCAGTCCGACTCAGATCGATGTGCTGTGGCATCCGCAGGCGGACGAAGCGGTGCTGTGGCAGGGAAGGCCCGATCCGATGGTGCTTGCCCGCAGCGCGTTTCATACCCCGCTGATCGCCGGCTATTTCGCGCTGCTCGCCCTGATCGCCGTGGTGATGGGCAGCGGACCGGGCGGTATTGCGACCACGCTCGCCGCAGGCGCGGCGGTGCTCGCGATCCTTTATGCGACGGCCTTCGCCTCGGCGCGGACCACCCGCTACATCCTGACCGACCGGCGGGTGATCCTGCATATCGGCATCGCGATCGAGAAGACGGTCAATATCCCGCTGAAGCAGATCGGTGCCGCGCATCTCAGCGAGCGCGGCCACGGCTTCGGGGAGATCGCGCTGGAGCCGAATGGAGAGCGTACGCTTGGCTACCTGCTGCTGTGGCCGCATGCGCGCCCGTGGCGCTTCGCCAAGCCGCAGCCGATGCTGCGTGCGCTGCCGGGGGCGGCGGATGTCGCCGAGCAACTGGCCCGGGCGGTCGAGGCGTATGAGGCGATCGAACGCGGACAGGCGCAGGAGCGGCCTGCACAGGCGCGCACGCCTGCGATGGAGGGCGCGCTGGCATGAGCCTGCATCACGATCATGCCGAACCCTCTCCCAAGGCGCCGCTGCTGGTGATCGCGGCGATCGCCGCATTGTCGCTCGCGCTGGCGGCGTCGGCCAGCTTCGGTCTGGTCGAGCGCGACGCGGTGCCCCATGTGTCGCGCGCCGCCGCAGGGACCGAGGCCAGCGCGATCCGCAGCCTGACCTTTGCCGACGCACCCGATGGTGCGGTGCTGATCGACGACGGCACGACAGGCGAGCGGATTGTGCGGGTCGAGCCGGGCACCGGCGGCTTCATCCGCTCCACCGTGCGCAGCCTCGTCCATATTCGTCGCAGCCAGGGCATTTCCGCGCGCACGCCCTTCACCCTGACGCGGTGGGACGACGGCTCGCTGACGCTGAGCGATCCCGCGACCGGCCGCGCGCTCGAACTGGGCGGGTTCGGCGACGACAACCGCGCGGTCTTCGCCGCGCTGCTGCCAGAGGAGGCCGCGTAATGGCGCGCCAGACCTTCGAGATTCCCTGCCGCATCCTGGTCGAGCAAAGCTCCGAGCATTTCCACGCGCATGTCGAACTGCCGAAGACGGTGGCGATGGAAGCGGGCGACAGGGTTCGGGTGCAGGGCGATCCGATCTCGATCCCCTTTGGCAGCCGCGAGGTGTTCGAGCGCACCGCCACCGTCACCCGGGCAGGGCCGGTCATGCGCAGCCTCACTCGGATCGCGGCCTATTTCGACCTCGCCGAACTCTACGAGGTCAGCTTCAACGCCGGGAGGATCAAATGAACGCCTACAAGCCGATGACCAGCGAAGAGGCGATGGCTCTCGCCACGCAGGACACGATCCTGACCCCGCGGTTCTACACCACCGATTTCGACGCGCTCGATGCGATCGACGTGTCGCCGGTACGCGATGAGTGGGACGCGCTGATCGAAGAGATGATCGGCGATCCCAACAAGACCCACTTCAAGCACAATGACAGCTTCACCGGCGTGATCGAGAACCTGCCGCCCGCGTTGCGCAAGGAGTTCACCGATTTCCTCGTCAGCTCGATGACCTCGGAATTTTCCGGCTGCGTGCTCTATGCCGAGATCGCCAAGCGGACGAAGAACCCCGACGTGAAGCAGCTGTTCAAACTGCTCGCCCGCGACGAGAGCCGCCATGCAGGCTTCATCAACGAAAGCCTGAAGGATGCCGGGATCGGCGTCGATCTGGGCTTCCTGACGAAGACCAAGAAATACACCTTCTTCAAACCGAAGTTCATTTTCTACGCGGTCTATCTGTCGGAGAAGATCGGCTACGCACGCTACATCACGATCTACCGGCATCTGGCCGCGAACCCGCAGCACAAGTTCCACCCGATCTTCGACTGGTTCGAGGAATGGTGCAACGACGAGTTCCGCCATGGCGAGGCCTTCGCCATGCTTCTGCGCTCCGACCCAAAGCTGCTGCAGGGCAAGAACAAGTTGTGGATCCGCTTCTTCCTGCTGTCGGTCTACGCGACGATGTTCGTGCGCGATCACAATCGCCCGGTGTTCCACGAGGCGCTGGGCGTCGATCCGACCGAGTATGATTACGAGGTATTCTCGGTCTGCAACCAGATCGCCCGGCAGGTCTTCCCGGTCGAACTGGAGACGGACGATCCCGCCTTCCGCGCCAAGATGGCCCGGTTGCGCCGCGCGGCAGAACGGATCGATGCGGGCAAGGCCGAGGGCGGCATTGGCGGTCTGCTGAAACGTGTCGGCGGAATGGCCGGCGCGGGCGCTGCCTTTGCCAGCATGTATTTCCACCGCACGCGGACCAATGAACTGCCGCAGAGCGTCAGGCTGCAACCGGCATGGTGAGCTTTACCGGCCATGTCCTGCCGGTGCTGGCGACCATCGCGGTGTGGTTCTTCGCCACCGGGCTGATCGCATGGGCGGCGAACGCTCCGCGCGAAAGCTATGGCCGCAGCCTGATATGGGCAGGTGTGGTGGGTGCGGGCGGGATGCTGTGCGTGATTGCTTCGGCCCGAGTGACGGGCGCGGGCGGGGCCTATCTCGGCTTTGCAGGCGCAATGGCGATCTGGGGCTGGCACGAATTTGCATTCCTGACCGGCGGGGTCACAGGCCCCCGGCGCGAGCCATGCCCCGAGGGCGCGCACGGCATCGTGCGCTTCGCAAAGGCGAGCGCGGCGGTGCTGCATCACGAGATCGCGCTGGCGGCGACCGCGGCGATCCTGATCGCGCTGTGCTGGGGCCAGCCCAATCCGATCGGCGCGCAGGTCTTCGTGCTGCTGTTCGCGCTGCGGCTGGTCGCCAAGCTGAACCTGTTTGCGGGCGTGCCCAATGCCAGCACCGATATCCTGCCGCGCCACCTCGCCTATCTGACCAGCTATTTCGGTCCCAACCGCTTCACCGCGCTGCTCGCCCTGAGCATTGCGGGCACGCTGGTGCTGGCCGGCTGGCTGGGCGCGCTCGCGGCGGAGACGAGCGGCCCGGGTGCGTCGGTGGCGGCGAGCCTGCTGTTCGCGATGGCGGCGCTGGGCGCGCTCGAACACCTGTTTTTTGCCCTGCCGTTGCGCGATGGCGCATTATGGGGATGGGCTATTGCCGCGCGCGACAAGCGGGCGCACACGAACGCGATGAGGGGTCTATAATGCACGAGACGGAGATTTCCCCGATGGACTATAATGCCTTCTTCAAGGACGAGCTCGATGGCGTGCGCGAAGAGGGGCGTTATCGTGTGTTCACCGATATCAAGCGGCACCGCGGGTCCTTCCCGCAGGCGACCCGCTTCATCGGCGAAGAGACGCAAGCCGTCACCGTGTGGTGCTCCAACGATTACCTGGGCATGGGCCAGCATCCGGTGGTGGTCGACGCGATGCACGCCGCGCTGGACGAATGCGGTGCGGGCGCGGGCGGCACGCGCAATATCTCGGGCACCAACCACTATCATGTCGAGCTCGAGCGGGAGCTTGCGGACCTGCACGGCAAGGAAGCGGCGCTGCTGTTCACCAGCGGCTATGTCTCCAACTGGGCGGGGCTGGGCACGCTGGCGGCGAAGATCCCGGGCTGCGTCGTGTTTTCCGACGCGCTCAACCATGCGAGCATGATCGAGGGCATTCGTCACAGCCGTGCGCCGTACAAGATCTGGTCGCACAATGACGTCGAGGATCTCGACCGCAAGCTGTCGGACTACGGCCCGGACGTGCCCAAGCTGGTCGCGTTCGAAAGCGTCTATTCGATGGATGGCGACATCGCGCCGATCGCGGATATTCTCGACGTCTGCGAACGCCATGGCGCGATGAGCTATATCGACGAGGTGCACGGCGTCGGCCTCTACGGCCCGCGCGGCGGCGGGGTCGCCGAACGCGAAGGGCTGATGGATCGGATCACCGTGATCGAAGGCACGCTGGGCAAGGCGTTCGGCGTGATGGGCGGCTATATCGCCGCGAGCGCCGACCTGATCGACTATGTCCGCACCTTTGCCAGCGGGTTCATCTTCTCCACCGCGCTGCCCCCCGCCGTGGCGGCGGGTGCGGCGGCGAGCATCCGTCATCTCAAGGCGAGCGAGATGGAACGCGCGCGGCACAAGGATCGGGTGGCGCAGGTGCGGCGTCGGCTTGATGCGATCGGCATCCCGCATCTCGACAATCCGAGCCACATCATCCCGGTGATGGTCGGCGATGCCAAGAAGTGCAAAATGATCAGCGACTGGCTGATGGACAATCACGGGATCTACGTGCAGCCGATCAATTACCCAACCGTGCCGGTGGGGACCGAGCGGCTGCGGATCACCCCGTCTCCGGTGCACACCGATGGCGATATCGGGCGGTTGATCGACGCGCTGAGCGAGATCTGGTCGCAGTGCGAACTGGCGCGGATGGACGCGGTCGCCTGATGGCACAGGCGCGCGTCCGGAACTAAATGCCGCACTAACCCGTTGAAAGAAAAGGGGCTGGAGGGAGAAAGCGAGAAATCCCTCATGTCCGTTTCAAACATGCCGTTGCTGGCGGTGGCCGCACCGCTCAACATCATGACGCTGCTGATCGTGCTCGCGATCATCGCGGTGGTGTTCTTTCTCTTCATTCGCAAGCGGTCCAACCGCCATCCGATGGACACGCCCGAGGGCAAGGCTGCTGAAGAGATGCGCCGCCGCGAAGCGGAAGAAGAGCGGCGCGAGGAGGGGCGGCCGAAGGTCGACTGAGGTCGAGCGGGGCTGACGCCGAGATCGGAGACTCCCCCAAGACAAAGAAAAGGGCGCCGCCGCATATCGCGGCAGCGCCCTTTCTGTGTCGATTGTGAAATCCGGTCTTACGACTGGGTTTCGAGATAGGCGATCACGTCCGCGCGCTTCTGCGGGTCCTTGATGCCCGGGAAGATCATCTTCGTGCCAGGAATGGTCGCCTGCGGATCGGCGAGGTAGACGAACAGTTCTTCCGGCGTCCAGGTGATGCCGCTGTTCTTGTTCGCGTCGGTGTAGTTGAAGTCTGCGACCGTACCGGCCTCGCGGCCGACAACGCCGTGCAGCGACGGGCCGGTCTTGTTCACGCCCGCTTCGACCGAGTGGCAGGTGGTGCAGACCGCGAACGCCTTTTCACCAGCGGCGGGATCGCCGGTCAGGCTGGCGAATTCGACGTCGGCTGCAGGGGCCGCAGTGTCGGCGGCCGCAGTGGTCGCAGGCGCCTCGGTGGTGGTGGTCGCCGGAGCAGCCGGTTCTTCGTCGGCGCGGCTATTACAGCCAGCGGAGACAAGCAGGCACGCCAGAGCCATGCTGCCGACAAAACCATGAGATTTCTGCATTTAATTATCTCCTCACCTGAACCAACTCACTTAACAGACTCGGTATAAACCCTTTCAGTCGTCATTCAAAGGACGACCTTTGTCTGAACGAGCGGCGGCGTTTTCGGTTTCCTTGATGAAACGATGGCGAATGCGCGAGACGAGCAGAAAGATCGTCAGGATCACGACCGGGGCGATCAGTGCGATCGCCACGTCGACTTCGTGTCCTTCCTCGCCAAAGCCGACCGCGCCCTTGGCCATATAGGCGATCAGCGCGACCGCGTAGTAGCTGGCCGCGATCACCGACAGCGCCTCGACCAGGTTTTGCAGCCGCAGCTGGAGGTTGAAGCTGCTCTCCATCGATCGCAGCAGTTCGAGGTTCTGCGCCTTGATCCGCGTATCGATCCGCGTGTTGAGCAGCGCGATCACGTCGCCGCTGCGTTCCGACAGGCGCCGCAGCCGATTGACGAAGGTTTCGATCGTGCGGGTCGCGGGCACCAGGCGGCGCTCGGTGAAATCGGTCAGGCTCTGGTACCCGTCGATCGGCTGGACATCGAGCGCGCCGAGCCGGTCGGCGGCGATCTGCGCGTAGGCCTGGCTGGCGCTGGTGCGATAGGAATTCTCCGCCCGGATCTGTGCCAGCTCGGCCGAGACCTGCGAGAGTTCGCGCAGCAGCCGCTCATCGTCGCCCCCACCATCGCCCTCTGCATCGCCATCATTGACCAGCGCCTGCGCATGGGCGGCGAGCCGCTCTTCCAGCGCGTTCAGTTCGGGCATCAGCCGCTGCACGCGCGGCAGGCCGACCAGTGCGAGATTGCGGTAATTGCCCAGCTCCTGCAGCCGCTGCACGATCCGCCCGAGATCGTCGGGCTGGCGACCCGGCGCGGAGACCAGCAGGCGGCCATAGCCATCCTCGCGGATGCGGAAATCGGACCATACGCGCACGCCCGAACACACGTGGCACGATACCAGATCAGCGTCTTCGAAGCCCATTTCGGGGAGCAGCGCCTCTGCCTCTGCCTCGCCCGGTTCGACGAACACCCTGGTGGCGCGCAGGACCGATCCGGGCCACGCGCCGAACCATTCGGTCAGCGGGGCCATCGCGTCCTGCCCTTCGCGCGGGGCGATCAGGGTGATGGTGGTCGCTTCGGTGTGGCGTTCCCAAAGAACGGTCAGGTCGCCAGCGAAACGGAGCACCGCGTGGCGGCTTTCCTGTTCGATCGAGACCGGCTTGAGCGGCAGCGAGGAAAGGTGGCGTTGTTCCTCCCCGCGACGATCCTCGGCGATCAGGTAGACCATCTGCACGATGCGGGCGGGGGCATGGACCGGGGCAAAGCGGCGCAGGTGCATCTCGTGCACCAGTTCACGCCGCAAGGGATGCTCCGTGAAGGCCATGGCGTGCAATACACCAAACCGGCCAGTTGAGGAAGCGGAACGAAATGCGGCCCGCAGCTCAAGAAAAAAGGGGGGCGACTGGCCCCCCTTTTCTCAAGATCAGCTTTCGTGGACGGTCTTGGGGACCATGCAGTGCATCACGCCTTCGGCGCCGTCTTCCTGCCCGTGGCCGGACCATTTGACCCCGCCGAAGGGCGCATCGACCGCGCTCACATTCGCGCCGTTGATCGCCAGCATCCCGGCCTCGACATCGGCGGCCAGACGGCTGCGCAGCTTGGGATCGTTGGTCCATGCATAGGCGGCAAGGCCGTAAGGCAGGCGGTTCGCCTCCTCGATGATCGCGTCGGCATTGGCCATCGGATTGATCAGCGCGATCGGGCCGAACGGCTCTTCGTTCATGATGTCCGCATCGGTGGGCACTTCGCTGAGCACGGTCGGCTCGAAGAAGAAGCCCTGGTTGCCGATCCGCTCGCCCCCGGCATCCACTTTCGCTCCCTTGTCCTTCGCGTTGGCGATCTTCTTGGCGAGGCCTTCGGGCCCACGATCATTGGCCATCGGGCCCATCCGCGTGGCATCGTCGAAGCCGTTGCCCACTGTGATCGCCTTCGCCCGCTCGACGAAGCCGTCGCGGAAGGCGGGGAACAGGTCCTGTTCGACCAGGAAGCGGGTCGGGCTGACGCAGACCTGGCCTGCGTTGCGGTATGCCGCGCCGACCATCGTATCGAGCACGGTGTCGACGTCGCTATCCTTGAATACCATGATCGGGGCATGACCGCCCAGTTCCATGGTGGTGACCTTCATGTCCTCGGCCGCCAGCTTGGTCAGGTGCTTGCCCACGGCGGTCGAGCCGGTGAAGGTGACCTTGCGAATGATCGGGCTGGCGAGCAGGTGGCGGCTGACCTCGTCGGGCACGCCGAACACCACCTGGCAGACATCGCCCGGAACGCCCGCGTCGAGCAGCGCCTGCACCAGCGCGATGCCCGCCGCAGGGGTTTCCTCGGACGGCTTGACGATGACCGAGCAGCCCGCCGCGATCGCGCCGCCGATCTTGCGTGCGACGTTGATCGCGGGGAAGTTCCACGCGGCAAAGCCGGCGACCGGGCCGACCGGCACGTAGATCACCCGCGCGCTCTGGCCGGTCGGGCGGACCAGTTCGCGCCCGTAGGTGCGCTTGCACTCGCCGGCGTAGAATTCGAACAGCATCGCGCAGTAGATCACTTCGCCGATGGCTTCCTTGACCGGCTTGCCCTGTTCTTTGGTCAGCAGGGTGCCGATGTCCTTCGCGCGTTCGCGGAGCAGCTGGCCCGCCTTGGTCAGCACGGCAGCGCGCTTGTCCGCGCTTTCCTTGCGCCAGGCGTGGAAGCCCTTGTCCGCATTGGCGAGCGCGGTGTCGAGATCGTCGGTGGTCGCGGTGGGCAGGCTGCCGAGCACCTCGGCGGTTGCGGGGTCGATCACCTCGATCATGTCGCGGCCCCCGCCGAAAACTTTCTCGCCGCCGATCAGAAGGTGGAGATTGGAATGGTCGGACATGGCTTGGCGCTCCTCTTGTGCAACGGTTCGTCTTGTTTTGGCCCCGCCCACCAGAAAGGGGCAGCGGTCGCTCGCGGCATCAGGTATAGGTCCGGGCCATGATCGCCAAGTTCCTCGCCCTCGTTTTTTTCGCGGCCCAGGCCCCCACCCAGCCCGCACTCCAGCCCGCACCGCAGGACGCGCCTGCCGCAGACGCGCTGTCGCCGCTGCCGGCGGACCAGCAGGGCGCGATCCGCTGCTCCGCCGCGTTCGCGCTGGTTGCCGAGCGCCAGCGGCAGGGGGACGAGGCTGCGCTGGTCTACCCGCCGGTGGGGGAGCGGGGGCGCGAGTTCTTCGTGCGCACCGGCGCCAGGCTGATGGACGAGACCGGGATGACCCGCGAGGCGGTGGAGGCACGGCTGCGCGCGCAGGCCGGGGTGATCCTTGCAGAGGGCTCGCTCGACGAGATCATGCCCGCCTGCCTGATGCTGCTCGACGCATCGGGGCTTTAGCACGGCGGGCTGAACTGCCCGCTGCGCAAAGTTTCTTTTCAGCATCTGGATTTGCCGCCCCACATGGCCCATCTGCATCGGCCATGTGGACCATCCACCAATTCCCCCTGTGCCCGTTCAGCCGCAAGGTACGCATCCTGCTGCGCGAAAAGGGCGTGCCCTTCGCACTCCAGCGGCTCGACCCTTGGAAGGCGGCGGATGACTTTTTCGATATGAACCATGCGGGCCGCGTGCCCGTGGTGGAGGAAACCGAGAAGGGCATCGTGCTGAGCGATTCGACCGCGATCTGCGAATATTTCGAAGAGACGGTCGACAAGGCGCCGATGATCAACGGCTCCGCGCTCAACCGCGCCGAAATCCGCCGGCTGGTCGCGCTGTTCGAGGAAAACCTGTTCGGCGATGTGACCATGCCCATGCTGCACGAGCGGATGAAGAAGCGGCTGGTGCTGCGCGAGCCGCCCGACTCGCGGATCATCCGTGAGGCGATGAAGCTGGCTCACGCGCATCTCGACTACCTCGACTGGCTGCTGGACCATCGCGCCTGGCTCGCCGGGCCGCAGATGAGCCTGGCGGATATCACCGCTGCCGCGCAGCTTTCCGTGGCCGACTATCTGGGCGGGATCGACTGGAAGGACCACGAGCCGACGCGCGACTGGTACGCCGCGTTCAAGAGCCGTCCGAGCTTCGGCCCGCTGCTGGCGGACAAGATGGACGTGATCCAGCCATCGGCGCACTACGCCCAGCTCGACGACTGATACGAAACCCGTGCGCCGCGCAGGCGTTGGTCCGGCAAAAGGAGATTTCCCGATATGTCCGACAAGCTCGATCTGACCGAAGCCGAATGGCGCGAACGCCTGACCCCCGAACAGTTCCAGGTCCTGCGCGAAGGCGGGACGGAACGTGCCTTCACCGGCGCCTACGACAAGCTGAAGGACGAGGGCGAATATTACTGCGCGGGCTGCGGCTCGCTGGTGTTCCGCAGCGACGAGAAATACGACAGCGGTTCGGGCTGGCCCAGCTTCTATGCCCCGGCGGATGACGGTGCGGTCGAAACCGAGCAGGATACCTCGCACGGGATGACCCGAACCGAGGTGATGTGCGCCAAGTGCGACGGGCACCTGGGCCATGTCTTCCCCGATGGGCCCAAGCCCACGGGACTGCGCTATTGCATCAATTCCGCCGCGCTCGAGTTCGAGGCGGCGGGCGATCCCCCGGTCGGGAGCTGAGTGGTTAATTGCGGCAAAAAAATGTCGTTCATTCGCCATTGAGCTTCGCCTATGCATAGCGGCGAAATTCACGGGCGCGCATGACGACGCGCCATAGGCTGGGACGACCCTGAATGGCGAGGAATACTACCGCACGCGGAGCGGGGCGACGCTTTCCCGGCGCGCAGACGTGGGAAAAGACGCCGCGCTGGCTTCGCCTCACGCTGATGTGGGGCGCCGGGCTGGCCACGCTGGCAGTTGTTTTCCTGCTGCTGGCGGTGGCCTTTGCCGCCCGTTCGCTGCCGTCCTACAATGAGCTCAAGGCGGCGCAGAACGCGCAGACCATCGTCGTGCGCGCGGCAGATGGCAGCGAGATTTTCGAACTCGGGCCGAGCTATGGCGAATGGCTCGACAGCGACGAGATTCCCGACGAGATGAAGCAGGCGATGGTCGCGGTGGAGGATCGCCGCTACTATTCGCATCCCGGGGTCGATCCGATCGGCCTCGCCCGTGCGCTGTATGTCGCGCTCACCGGTGACGGGCGGATCGCCGCGACCTCCACGATCACGCAGCAGCTTGCGCGCAACGTCTTCCTCAATTCCAACCGCACGCTCGACCGCAAACTGCGCGAGGGCGTGCTTGCGCTCGCGCTGGAGGCGAAGTTCAGCAAGGAGCAGATCCTCGAGCTGTACCTCAACAAGGTCTATTTCGGCGGCGGCGCCTACGGTATCGATTCCGCCAGCCGCAAGTTCTTCAGCCACCCCGCGACCGAGCTTTCGACTGCAGAGGCGGCGATCATCGCCGGGCTGGTCAAGGCTCCGAGCCGCTATTCCCCCACCGCCGATGTCGACGCCGCCGTGGCGCGCGCGCAGGTCGTGCTGCGGCTGATGCGCGAACAGGGCCGGATCACCGCCGCGCAGGCGTCGGTCGATCCCTCTGCGGTGAAGCTGAAGAAAGATGTCGGCCAGAACTCGGTCCGCTATTTCACCGACTGGGCCCTGCCGCAGCTCGATCTGCTGCTGCCCAACACGATGGAGCCGATCGAAGTGTGGACCACGCTCGACACCGGGATGCAGCGCGCAGCCACCGCCGCGGTCAAGGCCAACGCGCCCAAGGACACGCAGGGCGCGCTGGTATCGATGGACCGCGACGGCGCGATCCGCGCGCTGGTCGGCGGCACGGATTATGTGACCAGCAATTTCAACCGCGCGACCGTTGCCCAGCGGCAGCCGGGATCGGCGTGGAAACTGTTCGTCTATCTCGCCGCGCTCGAATCCGGCTACCGCGCGGACGACACCGTGGTCGACGCGCCGATCACCATCGATGGCTGGAGCCCGAAGAATTACAACGGGCGCTACGCGGGCGAGATGACCCTGCGGCAGGGCTTCGCCTACTCGGTCAACACCATCGCTGCGCAGCTGGGCAACGAGGTCGGCTTCGGCACGGTTGCCTCTATGGCCCGCCGGTTCGGCATCGGCTCGGATGTCTCCACCTACCCCTCGATGGTGCTGGGCACCTCCGAAGTCCGCCTGCTCGACATGACGCGCGCCTTCGCCTCGGTTTCGGATGGTGGGATGGCCGTGCAGCCCTATGGCATCGCCAAGGTGACCACGGCCGACGGGCAGACGCTGTACGAGCGCGAGCCGCCGCAACAGGTGCGGCTGGTGCCCGATTATGTCGCAAGCCAGATGACCGACCTGCTGCAGGCGGCGGTGCAGACCGGCACCGGTCGCGCGGCGCAGATCGGCCGCCCGGTCGCAGGCAAGACCGGCACGACCAGCTCCAACAAGGATGGCTATTTCGTCGGCTTTTCGTCCGGCCTGACCACCGGCGTGTGGATGGGGCGCGACGATAACAAGGCGGTCGCTGGCCTCTCCGGCGGAGCGGCACCGGCGAAGGCCTTTGCCGCCTTCATGCGGTTTGCAGTCAAGGATCGCCCGGTCGAACCCTTCGACACCGATACTGATCTGCCCGAATGGCAGGTCGAGCCGGACGAGGAATTCTACTACGGCGATCCGGAGGATTATTACTTCATCGATGAGCAGGGCAACCTGATCGAGCCGGGCCGCCGCCCGAGCGAGGAAGGCCCGGCGAGCGAGGGCGCGACCGAGCGCCCTCGGCAACCGGGCGAGGGCGCGGATGGCGAGCCGCAGGCGATCGACGACGATTTCCTCGACCGCGCGATCGGTGGCAACAGCCAGGGCGGGCAGGGCAATCGCCAGCAGCCGCCCGCGCAGCAGCCCCCGCCTCAACCGCGTCAGCAGCCCGAGCGTAACGAGCCTCCGCAGCAGCGCCAGCGGATCTACTAGGCGCGATCACCAGCCCGGCGTGCCGGGCGCGCCACCACTCCAAAGGAAAAGCCCCGGAGGATCGCTCCTCCGGGGCTTTCTTGTCTTTAGGCTCCCACAAGGGGGCGTCGGTGGCGAACCCTTACTGGATCCGCACGCCGATATAGCCCGAGGGGCCACGCACGCGCTGGATGCGCAGCACGACCGAGGGGCGTCCGTCGGCCTCGGCAGCGCGAACGATTTCCTCCAGCTGCGCGGTGGTGGTGACCGGCTGGTAGTTGGCCGAAAGGATGATGTCGCGGCGCTGGATCCCCTTGCGCGCCGCGTCCGAGTTCTGGTTGACCGCTGCCACGGCCAGCCCCTGCGTATCCGCCGAGACGCCCAGCTGGCGCGCGATCGTCGGATTGATCGGCACGACGCCAAGGCCCAGCTTCTCTGCCAGGAATTCGCCCTGATCGAGCGGCGCGTTCATCTCGTCTTCTTCGTCGTCGGCACCGAACATCTGCGACTGGGCCAGCTCTTCCGCGCTCGGGCGGGTGCCGACCTTGACGTTCAGCTTGCGCCGCTTGCCGTCGCGGATCAGTTCGACGGGGACGGTCGTGCCCGGCTTGATGTTGGCCACCAGGAACGAGAGCGTCTGGTCCGGGGTCACTTCACGGCCATTGACCGAGACGACGACATCGCCCGCCTCGATGCCCGAGCGCGCTGCCGCCTCGCCATCGACCACCGACTGCACGATCTCGCCGCGGTTGCGCGGCAGGCCGAGCGCGGCGGCGAAATCTTCCGTCACCGGGCCGATGCTGACGCCCAGATAGCCACGTTCGATGGTTTCGCCCTTGCGCAGCCGCTCCACGATCGGCGCGGCGGTGTCTGCCGGAATGGCGAAGCCCACGCCCACGCTGCCACCCGAGGGCGAGAGGATCGCGTTGTTGATGCCGATCACGTTGCCCTGCATGTCGAACAGCGGGCCGCCCGAGTTGCCGCGATTGATCGCCGCGTCGGTCTGGATGTAGCGGTCGTAGGCACCCGCGCCTGCCGTGCGCAGGACCGACGAGATGATCCCGCTGGTCACCGTGCCGCCGAGGCCGAAGGGGTTGCCGATCGCGACCACCCAGTCACCCGCACGCGCCTTCTCCGAATCGCCGAACTTGACGAAGGGGAAGGGTTCGCGGCGGTCGATCTTGAGCACCGCGAGATCAGACTCGGCATCCTTGCCGACCAGCTTCGCCTCATATTCGGTGCCGTCGGGCATGGTCACTGTGATCTCTTCGACCGTGCCGTTGCCCTGCGGGGTGACGACGTGGTTGTTGGTCACCACGTAGCCATCGGCGGAGACGATGAAGCCCGAGCCGAGCGACTGTCCTTCACGGGTGGTCGGCTGGCCGCCGCCACGATCGCCGAACATACCTTCGAACGGGGTGCCCGCGAAGGGGTTGGTGCTTTGCACTTCGACCCGCTGGCGGGTGGAGATGTTGACCACCGCCGGGGCGAGTTGTTCGGTCAGGTCGGCGAAGCTCGCCGGGGCGCCCGCACGGGGGACCGCCGTCTGGATCTGGGGGTCCGCATTCTGGGCAACTTGCGCGCCAGCCGGCTGGCCGGTCACGAGGGAAATGGTCGCGCCGCCGATCAGCAGCGCCGAAGTCAGGCCATAAGCATATCGCACGGGTCTCACGTCCTTCTGGTTCCTTTTTTCTACTCGTCGACCTCAGCCCTGTCGGTAACGCAGGGGGGCCGTTCTCTATCCCCGCCGCACTCAAAGGGCCGGGCGCTTAATCGCGTTTGAACAGCCCGGCATCGCGCACTGCGGACGCCGAACTGTTCGACGAACGGTCAACGGCGTCCGCGGAACTGCCGCAGATATTCGTTGTCGGGCGAGAGGATGATATTGCTCTCGCTCTTGGGCTGACCGTTTTCGTCGGTCGCCGCGAAGGTTGTGTCGTAGCTCTGCATCGCGCGGTAGAAATCGTAGAATTCCGGGTCCTTGCCGAATGCGGTGGCGTAGACCCGCGCGGCCTGGGCATCGGCCTCTGCGCGGATGATCCGCGCATCGCGGCTGCCCTGCGCGCGGATCGTGCGCGCCTCGCGCTCGCGATCGGTTTCCATCCGCTGGAACGCCGATTGCAGCGGCGCGCCATCGGGCAGGTCGGTCCGCTTGATCTGCACATCGATCACTTCCGCGCCGTACTGGCGGGCCTGCCGGTCCAGATTGGTGCGGACTACGGCCAGCGCACTGCCGCGTTCCGCCGTCAGCATGGCCTGGAAGGTGCGGCGGCCGAGTTCCTGCCGCAGGACCGAGTTGAGGATCGGTTCCAGCGCGGTGCGCACCCCGTCGGTGGTGCCCGCACGTTCGACCATGCGCACCGGATTGACGATCCGGAACCGGGCATAGGCGTTGACCAGCAAGCGCTGCTGGTCCTGCGAGAGCACTTCCTCGTCGGTCATTTCGAGGTCGAGCACGCGCTTGTCCACGCGGCGGACCGTGTCGACAAACGGAATGCGCAGATAGAGCCCGGCACCCTTGGTGCCGTTGATCGTGTTGACCGTGCCCACCGGCTCACCGGTGCGCAGGACGACCGCCTGCTCGCCTTCGGGGACGATGTAGATGCTCAGCATCAGCGCCACCAGGCCGACGCCGGCGAGGACCAGCAGGCTACTATATCTTTGCCACAGGTTGCTCATGATCACTGGCTCCCGTTGGCGTTGGAATTGGTGGAAGGCTGGGCCGACTGCGCGGGCGTCACCGTCGTGGACCGGCGACGGTTGATCTCGGGCAGCGGCAGATAGGGCGTCACATTGTCCGTCTCGACAATGGTCTTGTCGGTCTGGCTCAGCACGCGCTCCATGGTTTCGTAGTAAAGCCGGCGGCGGGTGACTTCGGGCGCGAGGCGGTATTCCTCGTACACCTTGTCGAACGCCTCGGCCTCACCCTGCGCATTGGCGATCACCTGCTGGGCATAGCCGCGCGCCTGGTTGCGCGCCGCATCGGCGTTCTGTTCGGCGACCGAGACGTCGCGGAAGGCATCGACCACCTCGTTGGGCGGGTCGGCCTTGTCGATTTCGACGCCGAGCACGTTGATCCCTGCGCGATAGCGGTCGAGCACGCGCTGCATCCGCTCGCGCACCGCCAGTTCGATTTCCGCACGGCCCTGGCCGGAGAACGTCTCGTCGAGGGTCTTTTCCGCAACCGTCGCGCGCATCGCAGCCTCGGCCACTTCGTTGACGGTCTCTTCCGGCTCGGCGAGGCGGAACTTGAACTGCTCCAGATTCTTGATGTTCCAGCGCACGATATAGCTGAGGTCGACCAGGTTCTGGTCGCCGGTCAGGATCAGCTTGGCGCGGGCCTGGCCGCCCGGGATCTGCACCGCGCGAACCCCCTCGACATCGACGACGTCGACGGTTTCGATGGGGAAGGGCGCGGTGAACTTGAGGCCGGAATCGAGCGTGCGGGTATAGGCGCCGAAGGTCTGGACCACCGCCTTTTGCTGCGGCCCGATCAGGTGCGTGCTGGTCACGCCGATCCAGATCAGCACCACGACCGCGACGATCACCGGCACCCAGCTCTTGCCGCCGGGCCGTTCGGGCATGCGGAAATTGGGACCGCCGGGGCCACCCGGGCCACCGGGGCGACGGCGCGGGCCTTCGGGGCCGCGGTTCTTGAAGATATCCTCGATCGAGGCGGAACGCCGCTCTCCATCGCGGCCGCCCTGCGGCAGCCACGGATTGCGGGGGCCCTTGGGCCGGTCCTCCGAAGGCTTGCCGTCCGAGCCATCGCCATCGCCGTCGGGCGCGCCGGAGCGGTCGCTACCGTCGTCGTCGCCGCCGGAAGAACTGCCCCAGGGATTTTTGCCAGCCATCGCCAGCGCGATTCGCGAGTGAAACCCGTCCAAGATTTTCATGTCATCCTGTATAGGAACCAAGTTTCACGAAAAACAGGGGTTGCCCGCGCATTTTTGCTGTTAATGACGGGCGCGTGACGAGCAACGGACAGACAGAGCTGGAGACGGTCAGAAAGGCGCTACCCGCCGACCTGGCCGTGCGGATCATCTCGGCGCGGCAGCGCGAGGATCGATGGACGCTGGTGGTGGATGGCGAGGGGCTGGATGCCCCCGCGCGAGAGCGGATGGAGGCGCAGCTGCACAGCGCGCTTTCGCCCGGCGATGCCGATCCCGCACCCGCGATCGCCTTCATGGGCGAACGCGTGCGCCGCCGGATCATCGCGATCGGATCGGGCAAGGGCGGGGTCGGCAAGTCGACCGTGACCGCCAATCTGGCGGTCGCGCTGAAGCGTGCAGGCGTGAAGGTCGGCGTGATCGACGCCGATATCTACGGCCCCTCTCAGCCGATCCTGCTCAAGAGCGAGGATCTGAAGCCCGAGGCGGAAGGCGAGACGCTGCAACCCGTGCGCGGCGTGGCGGATATTCCCATGCTTTCGATGGGGCATCTGGTCGCCAAGGGGCGCGCACTGGCGTGGCGCGGGCCGATGGCGGGGCGCGCGCTGGCGCAATTGTTCGAAGCCAACTGGGGTGATACCGAGCTGCTGCTGGTCGACCTGCCGCCGGGCACCGGCGATGTGCAGATCACCATGCTCCAGAAGTTCAAACCCGATGGTGCGGTGATCGTGTCGACTCCGCAGGACCTCGCGCTGGCGGATGCGGCGCGCGCGGGCTCGCTGTTCGATCAGGGCGAGGTGCCGATCCTCGGCCTGGTCGAGAACATGTCGGGCTATGTCTGCCCCCATTGCGGCGAGGCGAGCGACCCGTTCGGTTCGGGCGGAGTGGAACGCGCGGCGGGCCGCCTCGACCTGCCGTTCCTCGGGCGCATTCCGCTCAGCCACTCGGTGCGCGAATCGAGCGATGCGGGCGATCCGGTCGCGCTGGGGGACACGCCCGAAGCGCAGGCGTTCCACGCCATCGCGCGGCAGATCGCGGTGGCCGAGGGAATCGCGAAGGCATGACCGTGCTGCGCCGGGATGCTCCGGCCCGGCGCGGCTTTCACGTCTCCCGGCGCGGCGTGCTCGCGGGTGCGGCTGCGGGTGGCGGGCTGGTGGTCGCCTATCTGCTGCTGCCCCAGCGATTCGACGCACCGCTCAAACCCGGCGAGGGCGAAGCCGGGTTCAACGCCTGGATCAAGATCGCCACGGATGGCGTGATCACGGTCGCGGTCCCACAATGCGAGATGGGGCAGGGCGTCACCACGCTGATCCCGCAGCTCGCCGCGATGGAGCTGGGCGCGGACTGGCGGCAGATCGCGGTCGAGCCTGCACCGCCTGCCGGCGCCTATCCCAATCTCGCGCTCGCCAGCCACTGGGCACCGCTGTGGATGGCGGGCGGAGCCGACCTCGCCAGCGATCCCGACTCGCTGCTGGCCCGCCGTTTCGCAGAGCGCACGCGCTTTACCGCCACCGCCGCAGGCACCACGCTTGCCTCGTACGAAATTCCCGTGCGCGAAGCTGCGGCGACCGCACGGGCGATGCTGATCGCCGAAGCGGCGGCGCGGTGGGACATCGCGCCCGAGCAGTGCCGCGCGGCAGAAGGCTTCGTGGTCGCGGGCAATCGCCGCCTGCGCTTTGCCGAGCTTGCCGAGGGCGCGGCGCGGCGCGATCCACCGTCGGTCGCCCCGCTGCTCAGTGAAGAGCCCGCCGAGGCACCGACCGGCGCGGGGACGGGCGGGGACACGGCCTTTCCCCGGGTGGACCTGCCCGCCAAGGTCGACGGCAGCTTCCTGTTTGCGGGCGATATCCGCCTGCCTGGCATGGCCTTCGTCGCGATCCGGCAGGGGCCGCTCGCCAATGCGCGGCTCAAGAGCTTCGACCGCAAGGCGGCGGCGAACATGCGCGGGCTGCTGGGCATCGTCAAAGCCAACCGCTGGCTCGCGGCGGCCGGAGAAACCTGGTGGGCGGCGGAGCGCGCGCTGGCGGCGATGAAGCCGATCTTCGCGCTGGCCGACCCTGCCGATAGCGACACCATTGCCAATGCGCTCGCGAAAGGGCTGGAAAAAGGCCCGGCGCAGAGGATCGCGCTGATCGGGGCGAGCGAGGTGGTCGACGGCAAGCCGACCGTCACGCGCCGCTACGACGTCGCCCCCGCCGTGCACGCGCCGATCGAAACCGCGAGCGCGACCGCGTGGCTCAAGGACGGCAAGCTGACGCTGTGGATCGCCAGCCAGGCGCCCGAGCGCGCGCGGGTCGCGGCGGCGCGCGCGGTCGGCATCGGAGTGGAAGATGTCGTGCTGGTGCCGATGGCGGCAGGCGGCAGCTTCGACGCGCGGCTCGACCACACCCACGCGATCCAGGCGGCGGTGATCGCGCGCGAGCTCGACCGCCCGGTGCAGCTGGTCTGGTCGCGCTGGCAGGAGATGATCGGCAGCCCGCCACGCGCGCCAGCCGCCGCAGAGATATCCGCGCGGCTGGGGCGCGACGGCAGCATCATCGCGCTCAAGACCACAATCGCGATCCCGCCCTTCATGCGCGAACAGGGCGCGCGCCTGTTCGACAACCGCACCACCATCGCCGCGCGCGAGGAGAGCGCGGGGCAGGCGGACCCGCTGGCGCTGTCGGGCGCGGTGCCGGACTATGAAATCCCCAATCTTGCGGTCGATCACGTACCGGTCTCGATCGGCCTGCCGGTGGCGCGGATGCGCGGCGGCGGCGATGCGCTGAGCGCGTTCTTCACCGAGAGCTTCATCGACGAACTGGCCGAGGCGCTGGGGCGCGAGAAACTGTCTTACCGCGTGGCGATGCTGGGGCCGGACCTGAAGATGGTCGAAGTGCTGCAACGCGCCGCGCGGCTGGCCGAATGGAACGGCGGCGAGGTTGCCAGCGGGCAGGGGCTGGCCTGCCACAAGATGACGCTGGGCACGCGCACCGGGCGGATCGCCTGCGTTGCCGAGGCGCGCGCGGGCGAGGGCGGGGTGCGAGTCACCCGGCTGAGCGCGGCAGTCGATATCGGGCGGATCGTCAATCTCGATCTGGCGCG
This sequence comes from Citromicrobium bathyomarinum, assembly GCF_021021475.1. GTDB lineage: Bacteria > Pseudomonadota > Alphaproteobacteria > Sphingomonadales > Sphingomonadaceae > Alteriqipengyuania > Alteriqipengyuania bathyomarina. The sequence goes on from NZ_JAINWL010000002.1 coordinate 532,089, forward strand.
CCAGCAGATCGAAGGCGGGCTGATCTACGGCCTCTCGCTCGCGGTCGGGTCGGCGATCGGGTTCAACGGCGGACTGCCCACCACCAGCCGCCTTGCCGGGCTCAACCTGCCCACGCTGGCGGACAGCCCGCAGATCGCGGTCGAATTCGTCGCCAGCGACGATCCGCCGTTCGATCCCGGCGAGCTGGGCACAGTGATCGCCGCCCCGGCGATCGCCAACGCGCTTTCCTCGGCCACCGGGCAGCGGTTCCGCAGCCTTCCGCTCGATCTCGCATCGGCGCAGCCATCGGGGGGCGGGGCATTGTGAGACGGGCCATCGTGAACACTGCCACCTTGACGAATGCGCTCGCTTGCCCTTGGCGGTGCGGATGACCTGGCAGGATCAGCAACTCCCCGAGGGGCACCCCACCGTTCGCTCGGGCAAGATCGGCGTGCTGCTGGTCAACCTGGGCACCCCCGTCGCGCCGACAACCGCCGATGTGCGGACCTATCTGGCGGAATTCCTGTCCGACAAGCGGGTGATCGAGATTCCCGCGCTGGTCTGGCAACCGATCCTGCGCGGCATCATCCTCAACACCCGGCCCCAGAAATCGGCGGAGGCGTACCGCAAGGTGTGGAGCGAGGATGGCTCTCCGCTCGCCGCGATTACCAAGGGGCAGGCGGTCGCGATGCAGGGCGCGCTGGGTGGCGACGGGCGCGTGATGGTCGACTGGGCGATGCGCTACGGCGCGCCGTCGATCCCCGACCGGCTCGCCGCCTTGCAGGATGCCGGGTGCGACCGCATCCTGCTCGCGCCGATGTACCCGCAATATTGCGCTGCGACGACCGCCACCGTGGTCGACAAGGCGGGCGACTGGCTGCGCGAACAGCGCTGGCAGCCGAGCCTGCGCACCCTGCCGCCCTATCACGACGAGCCGCTCTATATCGACGCGCTGGCCGCGGATATCGGTCGCCAGCTGGATGCGCTGGACTTCGTGCCCGAACTGCTGCTGCTCAGCTTCCACGGCATGCCCGCGCGCACGCTGACGCTGGGCGACCCGTACCACTGCCACTGCCACAAGACCGCACGCCTGCTCGAAGCGCAGATGGCGTCACGCGGTGTTCACAAGGGCCTGCGTTTCCGGACCAGCTTCCAGTCGCGTTTCGGCCGGGCCAAGTGGCTCGAACCGGCGACCGATGCTGTGCTGGAAGAGGAAGCGCGCAGCGGCACGAAGCGAATCGCGGTGGTCGCGCCCGGCTTCTCCGCCGATTGTCTGGAAACGCTCGAAGAGCTGGCCATCGAAGGGCATGAGCAGTTCGTCGAAGCGGGGGGCGAACAATTCGCCGCGCTTTCCTGCCTCAATACATCTGATGCCGGGCTTTCCATGCTCCAGGCGCTGTTGCGGCGCGAACTGGCAGGGTGGATCTGACGACTGGATTTGCCGCGCGAGCTAATTTACATTGGGGTTAATAAGGAGAGGATACCCGATGGCCACGCTCGCAGCTCACCAGCCCGCAAACGTCCGTCCGCAGCACTGGAAGGACGCCAATCCGACCAAGGCCGACCTGTCGCATATTCCCGGCGAACAGGGCCTGCCGGTCGTCGGCAACACCTTGAAGATGCTGGCCGATCCGGTCGGGTTTACCAAGTCGATGGTCGAGAAATACGGCCGCGTCTATCGCAACAACGCGTTCGGCGGCACGGTGGTGGCGCTGATCGGCGCGGATGCGAACGAGCTGGTGCTGTTCGACCGGCAGAAGATCTTCTCCAGCGAACAGGGCTGGGGCCCGATTCTCGACAAGCTGTTCCCGCGCGGGCTGATGCTGATGGATTTCGACCATCACCGGGCCGACCGCAAGGCGCTGTCGATCGCCTTCAAGCCCGAGCCGATGCGCCATTACGTCGGCAGCCTCAACCGCGGGATTTCGGAACGGATGGAGGAATGGGGCGCAGGGGAGATGCGTTTCTACCCCGCGATCAAGCAGCTGACGCTGGACCTTGCGGCGGACAGCTTCATCGGCATCCCCTTCGGTGCGGAAGCGGACAAGGTGAACCAGGCCTTCGTCGACATGGTCCAGGCCTCGGTCGCGCCGATCCGCCGGTCGCTGCCCTTCACCAAGATGAAGCGCGGCACCGATGGCCGTGCCTATCTGGTCGAGTATTTCACCAAGGAAACGCAGCGCCGCCGCGCGGAAGGTGGGGGGCAGGACATGTTCAGCCAGTTCGCCACCGCGACCCGCGACAATGGCGAATTGCTGCCGGTCGACGAGGTGGTCGACCACATGAACTTCCTGATGATGGCCGCGCACGACACGATCACGTCTTCCGCGACATCGCTGGTCTATTACCTCGCCAAGAACCCCGAATGGCAGGAGAAGCTGCGCGAGGAACTGCGCGCGATCACCGGCGGGGAAGGGCGTGCGCTGAATTACGAGGAGCTGGCCAAGGCCGAACTGACCGAGATGGCGTTCAAGGAAGCGCTGCGGATGATCCCGCCGGTCCCCACGATCCCGCGCCGTGCGCTGGAGGCGTTCGAGTTCGGCGGGTATCACATCCCCGCGGGCACTCCCGTCGGCGTGAACCCGACCTTCGTCCACAACGACCCGGAAATCTGGGATTCGCCTGAAACATTCGATCCCATGCGCTTCACCCGCGAGGCGGAGAAGGCGCGGCACAAATATGCCTGGGTGCCCTTCGGCGGCGGCGCGCACATGTGCCTGGGGCTGCACTTCGCCTATATGCAGATCAAGATCCTGATGGCGCACATGCTGACCCGCTACCGGATCGAAGTGGCGGAAGATTACGCGCCCGACTGGCAGGCGTGGCCGATCCCGCAGCCCAAGGACGGGCTACAGATCAGGCTGGTACGGATTTGAGAAAAGTCGCTCCTCCCCGTTTTCGCGTCAGCGCAAATGGGGAGGTGGCAGGCGCCGCAGGCGGCTGACGGAGGGGTAATGGCGCAAGCGCCCCTCCACCACGACACCTGCGGTGTCGTGGTCCCGCTCCCCGTTTGGCTGCGCGAAGCGGAGAGGATTATGGTCAGAAATCGATCGCGATTCCGTCCTTCACCCAGTCGCCGTAGCGCGTGGGGCTTAGGCCCTTGGGGTCCTCCACGCTCGCGTCGATGGGTTCGGGCGCGGGCGCGGGATCGTCGCTCCAGTGCGCAGGCTTCTTGAAGTCTTCGGGGCGTTCGGTAGCGCGTTTCATATGAGAGAAATGATCCTGTTCGCCCCCGGTTTCAAGCATGGCCAATAACAGCAACGATATTCCCGGCCTGCCCGCACGCCGCGCCGCGCTGCGCCTGCTCGACGGCGTGCTCCGCCGGGGCGAGACGCTGGAGCAGAACGAGACCGCGGCCCTGCGCGGCCTGCCCGCCTCCGACGCGGGGCTCGCCCGTGCGATTGCGGCGGAGACCTTGCGCTGGCTCCCCGATTTCGATGCCCTGATCGACTCCGCGACGCGTGAGGTCCTGCCAGACGATGCCAAGCCGCGCACCGTGCTGCGGCTGATGCTGGCGCAGTGGCTGCGGCTGGATACGCCGCCGCACGCGGTGATCGCGACTGCGCTGCCGCTGCTGTCGGGCGGGCCCAAGCGGCTGGCGCACGGCGTGTTCGGCGCGCTGACCAAGCGCGGGGTCGAGCTTCCCGCCGCGCCGACGCTGCCCGAGGCCGTCGCAGAGCGCTGGGGCGAACGCGCCGGAGCCATCGCGGCGGGGCTGGCTGAACCGCCCCCGCTCGACCTGACGCTCAAAGACCCCTCGCAGACCGCCGAATGGGCGGTGAAGCTGGGCGCGGACAGCCTGATGCCGGGCCACCTGCGCCTCTCGCGCGGGCAGGCGGTGCACGGGCTCGAAGGGTTCGAGGATGGCGCATGGTGGGTACAGGACCTCGCCGCCTCGCTGCCTGCGCGCCTGCTGGGCGACGGGCAGGGGAGGCGCGCGCTCGACCTGTGCGCCGCGCCGGGCGGCAAGACGCTGCAACTGGCGGCGCAAGGGTGGCAGGTCACCGCGCTCGACATCTCGGCCAAGCGGCTGAAACTGCTGGAGGAAAACCTCAGGCGCACCGGCCTGTCGGCGGATGTGATCGCCGCCGATGCCTTCAAATGGGAGCCGGAGGCCCCCTTCGACGCGATCCTGATCGACGCGCCGTGCACCGCGACGGGCACCGCGCGCCGCCACCCGGACGTGCTCCACCGCATCGGCCCGCGCCAGATCGAGCAGATGGCCGAGGTACAGGCGCGCCTGATCGAGCGCGCGAGCGGCTGGCTCACGCCCGGCGGCGCGCTGGTCTATGCAGTGTGCTCGCTCGAGAGCGAGGAGGGGGAGGAGCAGGCGGAGAAAGTCTGGCTCCCGCGCGAACCGGTCAGCGCAGAGGAGTTGCCCGCAGGCCTGTCACCCACCGCGCACGGCACCCTGCGCACCGACCCGGGAATGCTGCCCGAACACGGCGGCCTCGACGGGTTCTTCATCGCGCGCTGGCGGAACAGTTAGCCACTTAACTCCCCTCCCCGGTGGGGAGGGGTTGGGGGTGGGGGCTCTGCACCACCGGTCTTTGCACACCCCCACACGACCTCCCCTTCGGGGAAGGAGATACTAGCCGCTCATATCCACCACGCCCTCGTTCTCGCCGTAAAGCTCTGCTTCGCGGGCGGTCACCTTCACGATCAGCACGCCATCCTGCTCGTCCGGGCCGTGGCCGAACCACTTTTCGATGTCGGGCGTCCAGTGTTCCTTGATGAGCTCGGGATCGTCGTGGACGCTCGCGGTGCCGCGGATCGTGAGCCACACGCCGTCGCCCTGGAAATCGAGCGCCACGTGATCGTCGCGTGCGATATCGCGCAGCTTGCGCGTGTCCGGAGCGGTGAAGAAGTAGCTGTCGCCGTCGAAATCGACCTGCGCATTGTTGCTCATCGGTCGACTGGTGAGCGTGCCACCCTCGCCATGAGTCGTCATCATGCACAGATCCATGCTGCGCATGGTCTTGGCGATCATCGATTTGTCAGGCTTGGGCATTGGGCAGACTCCTCATCGTGTCTGCCAAAAAGAACCCCGGCGCGATCTGCACGTTCCGCGCAATCGCACCGGGGTTTCATGTTTTCAGAGCCTTAAAAGGCTCTTGGAAGCCTTACGCGGCTTCCTTGATCTCGACCAGCGTCACGCCGAAGGTCAGGTCTTCGCCTGCCAGCGGGTGGTTGCCGTCGGCCTTGACCGAGTTGTCGTGCACTTCGGTGATGACGAGCTGGATCGGCTGGCCGTCCTGGCCCTGCGCCGAAAGCTGCATGCCCGGCTGCGGGGCGGGCTCTGCGGGCAGGTTCTCGCGCGGCACGTCGATCACCAGTTCCTCGCGGCGCGGGCCGAAGGCGTTGTCGCTCTCGATCTTGACCTGCTGCACCGAGCCGACTTCCATGCCGTCGAGCGCGGCTTCGATCGCGGGGAAGATTTCCTGCTTGCCGAGCGTGACGACCTGCGGGCCGCTTTCCTCGGTGTTGCCGACGACCTGGCCGGCTTCGGTCTTCACAACGAAATCGATCGCGACGGTGTCGCCGTTCTTTGCGGTAGGCATAAGCTATTTCCTCTCTGACTGAGGGTTGGGGCTGCGAGCGATTGCGCGGCCACGGGAATATTCGATGCGCACCAACGTGGGGCCAAAGCCGCGAGGTGCAACCCCGAAGGGCAAATCTGTCGATTTGGCGCTGTCCTACAGCCCTGCGCGCATGCCATCCTCGCGCGATGCGCAAGGATACGAAAACGCCGGCCCGGGCAGCCTTTCATGGCGCCCGGACCGGCGGTGGTTTTCTAAGCCCTGGACTGTGTGCCAGGTGTGTCAGGGGCTCCGCGTCGGACGACCGATCACGCGTCGTCCTTCACGTATTTCTGGAAGCTCTTGCGCAGCTTCATCAGCTTGGGCGGAATGGTCGCCTGGCAATAGGGATTCCGCTGGCCTTCGCCGTCCCAATAGTCCTGATGATAGCCCTCGGCCGAATACCAGGTCGCGGTCTGCTCGCCGCCCGCCATGCCTTCGATCGTAGTCACCGCCATCGCGCCGTTGGCGGCATTCCAGCGGCCGATCGCGGCCTCGGCTTCCTCGGCCTGGCTGGCGTCGAGCGGGAAGATCGCGCTGCGATACTGCGTGCCCACGTCGTTGCCCTGCCGGTTGAGCTGGGTCGGGTCGTGCGTGCCCATGAACATATCGAGCAGTTCGGCATAGCTGATCGCGTCGGCGTCGTAGGTCACCTTCACCGCCTCGGCATGGCCGGTATTGCCGGTGCACACCTCCTTGTAGGTCGGGTTCTGTGTCGTGCCGCCGATATAGCCGCTCTCGACGCTCTCGACGCCGATCACGTCCTTCATCACCGCCTCGGTGCACCAGAAGCAGCCGCCTCCGAAAATTGCCGTCTCTGCCATTGTGGTATTCTCCTTTGCAGGGGAGGTAGGAAGCCTGCGCGCGATTGCCATCCTCGCGCGGCGGCTCTGCTTGCCTTGGCTCCTCGTGGCCCTAGAATGCGGGCCACACATAACCCCGGGGAGAATTTCTGATGCGCCGTTTCACCAGCCTGCTCGCGCTTGCCGCGTTCGCCGTCGCCACGCCTGCTCTGGCGGATCACCACGGCGAAGCGATGATGGGGGAGAGCCATTCCCACCATCCCGCGCTCAAAGCGGCGGTCGCCTCCGATGTGCGGGGCGAGGATTCGCAGCGCGACCAGTGGCGTCACCCGTTCGAAACGCTCGACTTCTTCGGGGTGAAGCCGGGGATGACCGTGGTCGACTACATGCCCGCAGGCGGCTGGTACACGCGCATCCTGGTGCCGTATCTCGGCAGCGAGGGGCGTTATGTCGGCCTAACCCCCGATCCCGCAGCGGCGGATGCGGAGCGTTTCGGCGAGTATTTCGGCGGCCTGCCGGGCAAGTTCGAGGAGACCTATGGCGGCTGGAACCTCAGCGGCGCGCCGGTCAGCATCTACGCCTCGCAGGACGTGCCGGAAGCGATGGCGGGCCAGGTCGATCGCGCGCTGATCTTCCGCGAAATGCACAACCTGCTGCGCTCGGGCGTGCTCTATACCGAGCTGACCCGCATCCGCTCGATGCTGAAGGACGACGGGATGCTCGGCATCGTCCAGCACCGCGCGAAGGCCGATGCGCCGGGTGACTACACCAATGGCTCCAAGGGCTACCTGCGGCAGGAAGACGTTATCGCGCTGGTCGAGGCGCATGGGTTCGAGCTGGTGGGGATGAGCGACATCAACGCCAACCCTGCCGACCCTTCCAACTGGGAAGGCGGCGTGTGGACCTTGCCGCCGAGCAATAGCGGCGATGTCGCCGGGGCAGGTGACACGGGCGAAAGCGACCGAATGACGCTGCTCTTCAGGAAGCGCTGAGCCCTGTCAGACGCGGTTCAGGCAGGCGGCGGCAGATGGCGCGTGAGATACAGTCTCATCGGAGGATATGCCATGCGTTCGAAGTACCTGCCCCTGCTTGCCGCACCGCTGACGCTCGCCGCGTGCCAGCAACCGGCCTATGACCCGCGCGGGGTCGACCATGACGAAACGCTGCTTTCGGTCAGCGCAACGGGCGAATCCGAAGTGCGACCCGACGAGGCGTTCTTCCAGGTCGGGGTCGAGAACTTCGGGCGCACCGGCAAGGCGGCGAGCGATGCCAATGCAGAGGATATCGCCAAGGTGGTCGCCGCGCTGAAGGAGGCGGGCGTCCCGGCGAAGGACATCCAGACGCGCACCGTCGGCATCCAGCGCATCCAGTACGGCGATCGCAAGGGCCAGTACCAGGCGAACAACATCGTCGCGGTCACCGTGCGCGATATCGACAAGGCAGGCGACGCGGTGACCGCTGCGACCGAAGCGGGCGCGAACGTGTTCTCCGGCCCGGACCTGCGCATCTCGGACAGCGAGAAGGCCGCGAACACCGCCTATGGCGAGGCGTTCAAGGCAGCAAAGGCACGCGCGCAGGCCTATGCCGATGCCGCCGACATGAAGATCGCCCGTGTGCTCACCATCCGCGACGGCGGCGGGGCGCAGGGCAATCGCTATATCCCCGGTGCGCCGCCTCCGCCGCCGCCCATTTCGCCGGTGGTCCGCACGCAGGCCATGCCCGAGGAACAGGCGGGCGGGGTGATCCAGCCCGGCCAGACGACCAGCCGCGTGTCGGTGCAGGTGGACTTCGCGCTGGTGCCCAAGTAACCGGCGGCCATGCGTGAAATCACCGTAGCCGCGCTCCAGCTGGAGCTTGGAGCCCAGGACGAGGCAGAGAATATCGAGGCGGTGTCCTCGCTGGTCGAGGAAGCGGCCTCTCGCGGTGCGCAGGTGATCCTGCCGCCCGAGCTGTTCGATGGGCCGTACTTCTGCAAGCACGAGGACGAGGCGCTGTTCGCCCGCGCCGCGCCGACTGCAGAGCATCCCAACGTGCGCGCGATGGCGAAGCTGGCGAAGAAGCTGGGCGTGGCGATCCCGACTAGCTTCTTCGAGAAGGACGGCCCGCACCACTACAACACGCTCGCGATGATCGACGCGCAAGGCGAGATCATGGGCGTTTATCGCAAGAGCCACATCCCGGACGGACCGGGCTACGAAGAGAAGTACTACTTCCGCCCCGGCAATACCGGGTTCAAGGTGTGGGATGTTTTCGGAACGAAGATCGGCGTGGGCGTGTGCTGGGACCAGTGGTATCCCGAAACCGCGCGCGCGATGGCGCTGATGGGGGCGGAACTGCTGTTCTACCCCACCGCGATCGGCTCCGAGCCTTACGACGCCAGCTTCGATACCAGCCGCATGTGGCAGCGCGCGATGCAGGGGCACTCGGTCTCCAACTGCATGCCGGTGATCGCCGCGAACCGGATCGGCACCGAAGACGGCCAGACCTTCTACGGCCACTCTTTCATCACCAACGAATGGGGCGACAAGCTGGTCGAGTTCGGGCGCGAGGAGGACGGCGTGCTGGTCGCGACGCTCGATCTCGATACGGCGGCGAAGCACCGCGCGGGGATGGGCTTCTTCCGCGATCGCCGGCCTGAACTCTACGGCCGCTTGGCTGAGGACGTTTAAGCTGAGCGAGACCTATCTGATCGCGCTGGGCAGCAACCGGCGGCATGGCGAGCACGGCCGCCCGCATGAGGTCGTGCGTGCCGCGATGGAGGAACTGAGCGCGCTGGGTACGGTGACGAAACGCAGCCCGGTGATCGAGAGCGCCCCGATCGGCCCTGCGCGGCGGCGCTTCGCCAATGCAGTGGCCGAGTTGGAGAGCGACCATGCCCCGCCGGAACTGCTGGGCGAGCTCAAGCGGCTTGAACGCGGGTTCGGCAGGCGGCGCGGGCAGGCCTGGGGCGACCGTGTACTCGATTGCGATATCGTGCTGTGGTCGGCCGGGGCGTGGCTTGGCGATGACCTGACGATCCCGCACCCGGCCTTTGCGCGGCGCAGCTTCGTGCTCGGCCCGGCATGCGCGATTGCGCCCGGCTGGCATGATCCTGTCACCGGGCTTTCTTTGCGACAGCTTCACGCCCGCTTGACCCGCCCGCGCGCCCTGCCTAGTGAGCGCACCCGGTCGGACCCTTAGCTCAGTTGGTAGAGCAAGATACTTTTAATATCGAGGTCGCTGGTTCGAGCCCAGCAGGGTCCACCAACCCTCACCAAAGCCAGACGTACAGGCCCGCGAGGATTGCGATCACCGCTACGCTGAGCGTGTTGAACAGCGGGCTGGTGGCGAAGGCGATGTCGCCCATCCGCACCGTCCGCTCCTCCTCGGGACGACCCGTGACGCGCGATACCAGCGCGGCGGCGACCAGCGCGATCACGAACACGATCCAGATGCGGATGATGAAGGGCACGTCTGGTGCGGCGAACTTCAGCACCACATTGACGCCGAGCGACCCGATCAGCGCGGTGTAGGCCCCCGCCGCATTGCTCCGCCGGTCGAAGAAGCCGAGCAGGAAGACCACCACCACGCCGGGCGCGATGAAGCCGGTATATTCCTGCACCGTCTGAAACCCGCTGGCAAAGCCGCCGATGAACGGGCGGGCGAGCACCAGCGCGATGCCCATCGCGGCAAAGGCGGCGATCCGGCCTACGGTGACGTAATGCGTCTCGGCCCGGTCGGGTCGCCATGCGCGGTAAAGGTCCATCGTGAAGATGGTCGAGATGGAGTTCATCATCGAGGCGAGGCTGGAGACCACCGCCGCGATCAGCGCGGCGAACACCAGGCCGCGCAGGCCTGCGGGTGCGAAGGCCATCAGCTCGCCATAGGTGCGGTCGCTCTGCGCCGCGATTGCCGCTCCGTCGATCGTGCCCTGCTGCGCCAGCATCACCGCCGCGATGCCGGGAATGACCACGATGAACGGCGTCAGCAGCTTGAGGAGGGCGGCAAAGGCGAGGCCCTTCTGCGCCTCGCCCAGGCTCTCCGCGCCCAGCGCGCGCTGGATAATGTACTGGTTGAAGCCCCAATAGCTGAAGTGGAGCACCCACAGCCCGCCCAGCAGCGTCCAGATCCCCGGCAGATCGCCATAGGCGGGGTTGTCGGGGGCGAGGATCATCTCGAAATGCCCCGGCATCTCGCGCATCAGCAGCGCCAGGCCTGCCATCGCACCATCCGCGCCATCGAGCGCGTCGAGCGCGATCCAGGTGATCGCCAGCCCGCCGATAATCAGGATCACCACCTGAATGATGTCGGTCAGCGCGACTGCCTTCAGCCCGCCGTAGAGCGAATAGAGCGCGGCGAAGCCCGCCAGCGCGGCCATCGCGCCGAACACACTCCACCCGGTGAGCGAAGAGATCGCGAGCCCGCCCAGCCACAGCACGGTGGTCAGGTTGACCGCCGTGTACAGCGCGACCCAGAAAAGGCTCATCAGCGTCTTGACCCCCTCGCCATAGCGCTGCGCGAGGAACTGCGGCATCGTGTAGATGCGTCGCTTGAGGAAGATCGGCAGGAAGAACTTGGCGACGATGATCAGGACCAGCGCGGCCTGCCACTCATAGGCCGCGATCGCGATCCCCACCGCATAGCCCTGGCCCGACTGGCCGATGATCTGTTCGGCGGAGATGTTCGACGCGATCAGCGATGCGCCGATCGCCCACCACGGCAGCGCGCGCCCGGCGAGGAAGTAATCCTCGGTATTCTTGTCGCGCCCCTTGGGTTCGCGCGACACCGCCAGCGCAATGCCCAGCAGGGCGAGCGCGTAACCCGCGATGATAATCAGGTCGATCGTCTCGAGCGCCATCGGCTCATTCCCCCCAGCGGATTGCAGCTACAGATATTCGGCGCACGGCCACGCCCCCCGGTCTTATCCGACAGGCTTGAGCTGCATCGCAAGCCCGCCACCGGGCGCGAGGCGCACGGTGTAGGTGTCGCCGCGCCGGATCGTCAGCGTGTCGTAGGCGATGTCGTGCCGCGCCTCGGTCTCGTAGGTCGCGGTGGGGCCGTCCTTCCACACGCGTGCGGTGTAGGCCTGACCATCGTCGAGGAAGTCGAACCTCAACTCAACCGTCCGCTCGGTTGCGTCGTTGACGCCGCCGACATACCAGTCCTCGCTATGGCGGTCCTTGCGCGCGAAGATCGCGTAGTCGGCCACTTCGCCTGCGATCAGGTGGCTCTCCGCCCAGTCGGCTGGGACCATGCGGATGAACTCAAGCTCTTTCGGATGCGCCTCGAGGCTCTCGACGAAATCGGCGGCCATCTGGATCGGCGAATAGATCGCGAGATAGAGGCCGAGCTGCTTGGCCAGCGTCGATGCGATCGGATCGCCATTATTGCCGACCAGGCCGAGCACGCCGGGTGTGTAGTCCATCGGGCCGGACAGCATCCGGGTATAGACCAGCGTCGGATCGTGCTCGGTCCCGTTGGCGAAGGCACCCCAGGCATTATATTCCTGCCCCCGCGCGCCCTCGCGGCTGACCCAGTTGGGATAGGTCCGGCGCAGGCCGGTATCCTTGACCGGTTCGTGCGGATTGATCGCGATGCCGCGCCTGGCCGCTTGGGTGACGACCTTGAGGTGGTGCTGCACCTGCCGCTGGCCGTCGTGCCACTCGAACACCTCTTCCCCGCAAGGCTCGGCGATATCGGCGTTGCAGCTGATGATCCCGCCCGCATCGGCGACATAGCCGGTCTTGACCACGTCCACCCCATGCGCGGCATACATATCGAGCGCGTCTGCCAGCTGGCGTTCGTAGACCTCGATATTGCCGCCGGTCTCGTGGTGGCCGATCAGGTGGACGCCCTTCGATGCGGCGTAGGCGGTGACTTCGTCGAAGTCGAAATCGGGATAGGCTTGGGTGAAGCTGTAATCGCGGCCATTGCCGAACCACTGGCCGTCCCAGCCCACGTTCCAGCCTTCGACCAGCACGCCGCGAAAGCCGTTGGCGGCGGCGAAATCGATATATTGCTTGGCCCGCTCGGTCGTCGCGCCGTGCTCCGGCCCCTGCGCCCAGGTCCAGTCGCCACGGATCATGCCCCACCAGATGCCGATATATTTCGCAGGCTCGAACCAGCTGACATCGCCCAGCTTGTTGGGCTCGTTGAGGTTGAGTTCGAGGTTGCTCTCGACCAGCCCGGCAGGCCCGTTGGCGATGCGGATCGTGCGCCAAGGAGTGGTGAAGGCGCCTTCGCGGACCACCTTGGCCCCGCGGCTCGACGGGGCGAGCACGGCGCGAAAGCGGGTGCCGTCGACGCGCCGCAGCCACATCCCAGCATAATCGACGAGCGCCGCCTCGTGGAAGGCGAGGTGCGTGCCGTCTGCCAGACGGACGGTCATGGGCGTGTGCGCGGTCGAAACCTCGGCCAGCGGGGTCTCGTTGTAGAGATATTCGTAGCGGTTCCAGTCGCCGCCCGGAATCCACCACGCGGTGCCGTCTGCTGCGGCTTCGGGCGCGATCACGAACTCGGTCAGCTCGTCGGCAATCCGGGTGACCGGCGCCGCATCGCTGCCGGGGAATTCGTATCGGAAGCCGATCCCGTCGTCGAACACGCGCATCCGCACGGTCAGCGCGCGCCTGGAGGTATCGCGGGTTTCGCGAAAGGTGACCGCCAGTTCGTTGTAATGGTCGCGCACGAAGCGCCGCTCGCCCCACGGCTGCTCCCACGTATCGTCGTGGCTGGTGCGCGCCTCGCTCTCGATCGCGAAGTTGCGGCGCATGGTCTCGGCATCGGTGAAGGTGAAGCCGAGCACGCTGTCGGCAATCAGCGGCTCGCCGTCGCGGTCCACGCGGTAGAACGCCTTGCCTTCGTTATCGACGTCCAGCTGCACCACGATCCGCCCGTCGGGGGAGGATACCTCGGCAGCGGAGAGCGGCGCGGCGAGCGCGACGAGCGAGAACAGGGCAACCAGCAGGGCACGCATTACGCGGTCTCCAGAATAAGCGCGGCGAAGGGGGGCAGGGCGCTGGTGGTGGCGCCATTGGTGGCGAGCAGTTCGCGCCCTGTCACGTCGATCGCGTGCTCGCTCGCGCCCAGATTGAAGACGCACAGCACGCTCTGCCCTGCGGCCTCGCGGGTCAGCCACAGCAGGTCGCCATCGGCGCGGCACTGCGCGACGCGCCCCTGCCGCAGCGCGGGGGTTTCGTTGCGCAGCGCGAGCATCCGGCGGGTGAAGCCAAGCAGCGCCTCGGGATCGTTCGCCTGGACATCGACCGCGCGGGTCCGGTTGGCCTCACCGACCGGCAGCCACGGCGATCCGGTGGAAAACCCGCCCCTTGGATCATGCGCGACCCACGGCATCGGGGTCCGCACCCCGTCGCGCGAGAGGGTCAGCGGCCAGTTGGCGATCGCTTCGGGGTCGTGGAGCAGTTCGAAGGGAATGTCGTCCTGTTCCAGCCCCAGCTCTTCGCCCTGATAGATGATGATGTTGCCGCGCAGCGAGGCGAGCAGCGCCATCTTCATCCGCGCGAAGGCGGCGATGTCTTCGGGCGAGCAACCGGCCGGGCACCAGCGCGAGACCGCGCGCGGGGCGTCGTGGTTCTCGAACGCCCAGCTGGGCCAGCCGGTGCCCGGATCGTCGGGCCATTCGGCCAGCGCGGCGCAGACCAGCCCGGGGGTCAGCCGGTCGGCATAGAGGAAGTTGAAGCCATAGGCGGAATTGAGATGCGCCTCGCCCTGCGTGAAGGCCTTCATCTCCGCCTCCGCCTCGTCCCCGCCGACCTCGGCGACGGTGAAGATTGCCCCCGAATCGTCGGTGTATTCGTCGGTCAGCGCGCGAATCCGCTCGATGAAATGCGGGATGTCGGGGTGCGACATGTTGTATTTCTTGAGCTGGAAATCGAACGGGCGCGTGCGCGGCTTGTCGGTTGCGGGCGCGGGCGGATTGTCGCGCAATTGCGGGTCGTGCATCGCGAAATTGAGCGCATCGATGCGGAAGCCGTCGACCCCGCGATCCAGCCAGAAGCGCATCACGCCCAGCAATGCATCCTGCACTTGCGCGTTGTGCACGTTGAGCTGCGGCTGGCTGCTGAGGAAGTTGTGCAGATAATACTGCCCGCGCCGCGCATCCCAGGTCCATGCCGGGCCGCCGAACACGGACTGCCAGTTGGACGGGGGCGACCCGTCGGGCTTGGCATCGGCCCATACGTACCAGTCGGCCTTCGCATTGGTCCGGTCCGAACGGCTCTGCGCGAACCATTCATGCTCGTCCGAGGTATGCGAATAGACCTGATCGATCAGCAGCTTGAGGCCGAGTTCGTGCGCGCGGGCGACCAGCGCGTCGAAATCGGCGAGGGTGCCGAAGATCGGATCGACATCGCAGTAATCGGAAACGTCGTAGCCGAAATCCTTCATCGGGCTGGTGAAGAAGGGGCTGACCCAGATCGCATCGACGCCCAGATCGGCGACATGCTCCAGCCGCGAAGTGATGCCCGGCAGATCGCCGATGCCGTCGCCGTTGGAATCCATGAAGCTGCGCGGATAGATCTGGTAGATCGCCGCGCCGCGCCACCATTGCGCGTCTTTCGCAGCAGCGGGAGAGGGTTGCATCGCGCTCGCCATCAGTTGCGCCCCAGCTCGCACACGGCCCAGCCGAAGGGGGGAAGGGTGAACCGCGCGCTGCCCGGCGCGGTCGGTTGGGCGGGGCAGGTGCCGTCGAGGGTTTTCAGCGTGGTTTCCTTCATGTCGATTTCCACGTTCCGCGTGATCGCTTGCCCACTGGTGTTGAACACCAGCAGGACAGTCTGCCCGTTTTCGGGGTCGCGGCGGATGAGTGAGAGCAGGCCCGGCTCGCGGTCGAACGTGCCGATTTCGGTGAGCCCGCGGCTCAGCGCGGGCGTCGCCTTGCGCAGCGCGGAAAGCCGCGCGATCATGCGGTAAAGCGGGTGGTCGGCGGCATAGTTCGCGTCCGCCGTAGTCGCCTGCGTGCCGAGCAGGTCGTTGTCGTTGTAGTCGGCAACTTGGCTGGCGAACATGTCCTCGCGCGCCTGCTGGTCGTTGCCGTCGGAGATGAAGCCCTGCTCGTCCCCGTAATAGACCGTCGGGATGCCGCGCAGGGTCAGCAGCATCGCATGGCCCAGCATCGTGCGCGCAAGCAGGTCCGACTGGCCGGCATCCGGATTGCCCGCTTTCACGAACATCGAAAAGCGGCCCATGTCGTGATTGCCGAGGAAGGTCGGCAGGCGCAGCGCGGCTTCCTCGCCGCCCGCGTAGAGCACATCGCCTTCGAGCATCTGCACCAGCACTTCGGGCGAGGCATTGTCTGCCACCACATCGCGCACCGCGGACTGGAAGGTGAAGTCGAGCACGGCGGGCAGGGCGTCGCGGTGGGTGTAGGCCGCCAGCGGGCCGGGCCGCGCACCGTCGACATAGACTTCGCCGAAGATCAGGAAATCCGCGATCCCCTTCGCCTCGGCGCGCGCCTGCATCGCGGGCACGAAGGCCTGCCAGAACTCGGGGTTCACATGCTTGACCGTATCGATCCGGAAACCGTCGATCCCGAACCGGTCGATCCAGCTGCCGAAGATATCGATCATCCCGGCAAGCACGCGCGGATGCTCGGTCGCCAGATCGTCGAGCCCCGCGAAATCGCCGTAGACCGCGCTTTCGCCCCACCACTCGCTGTTGCCGCGATTATGGTAGTAGATCGGATCGTTGAGCCATGCGGGCACTTTGATGTCCCGCTCCGCCTCGGGCACCACGGGGGTGTAGGCGAAGCGCGGATCGGTCAGCTTGGCCCAGTTCTCTGGGCTGGGATCATCGTCGCCCGCGAAGCCCGGGTTGATCCGCTCACCCTCGGGCCCGCCAAGGGTGGAATAGGGATAGTCCGCCTTGCTGCGATAGGCATAGTCGCCGCCCGCATACTGGATGACGTCGGCGGTGTGGTTGGTGATGATGTCCATATAGACCTTCATCCCGCGCGCGTGCGCCGCATCGACGAAGGCCTTGAATTCGGCATTGGTGCCCAGATGCGGGTCGACCGAGGTGAAGTCGGTCACCCAATAGCCGTGGTAGCCCGCGCTCTCGTCACCCGCCGGGCCCTGCACCGGCTTGTTCTTGAAGATCGGCGCGAACCAGATCGCGGTGACGCCGAGGCCCTGGATATAGTCGAGCTTCTCGGTCAGGCCCTTCAGGTCGCCGCCGTGATAGAAGCCGCGATGGGTCGGGTCGTAGCCGCTTTGGAGCCGGTCCGCCGGATAGCCGCCGGTATCGTTGGCCGTATCGCCATTGGCGAAGCGGTCGGGCAGGACGAAGTAGATCACCTCGTCCTGAGACAGGCGCTCGCCCGTTGCGGCGGCTGGCTCCTGCGCGAGCGCGGAGGTGGCAACGCCGAGCAGGCTGGCTGCGGCGAGCAGGGTGACGGCGCGCTTCATCGGGCGGTCTCCGGAACCGGGGTGGGGGATGGATTGGTAGCGCGGGGCATGCAGTAGGCGCGCAGAAACTCGACATGCGACGGCATGGCATCGACCAATCGGCCGATCCCCGCCTCGATCTCGCCCAGCATCCGCTCCAGCGCAGCCGGATCGGTCGACGCGGCGAGCGGGTGGAGCGATTGCGGCATCACCTCCTGCCCGATCAGCACCTGCGCCCAGCCGGGGATGGTGAACAGCTCTTCGTGCTCGCGATGGATGAAGCCGCTGGCTTTGAACTGCTCGATCTTCGCGGTCAGTGTGTCGGGCAGGGCCATTTCCCGGCAGCGATCCCAGAAAGCTTCGCCGACGCGCCCGTTCGCCCAGTAATGCAGGATCAGGAAGTCCCGGATGCGGGTCCATTCGAACTCGGCTTGCCGGTTGAACTCCGCGCGCATCGCGGGCGCAGGCTGCTTGCTCGGCAGCATGTTGAGGAACCGTGCGATCGAGGACTGGATCAGGTGGATGCTGGTCGATTCCAGAGGCTCCATGAACCCGGCGGCCAGTCCCAGCGCGAGGCAGTTGTGCGACCATTGCTGCGCGCGCATCCCGGTGGTGAAGCGCAGGCGATTGGGCGTGGCCTGAGGCGCGCCGTCGAGATTGGCGAGCAGCTGCGCCTCGGCCTCGTCATCGGAGAGATAGTCGCTGCAATAGACCAGCCCGTTGCCGATCCGGTGCTGCAACGGAATGCGCCACTGCCAGCCGGCGGAGTGCGCGGTGGAGCGGGTGTAGGGGGTGAACTCCCCTTTCGTGGCGCACGGCACAGCGACCGCGCGGTCGCAGGGGAGCCAGTGGCTCCAGTCCTCGAACGCCGTCGCCAGTTCCTGCCCGAGCAGCAGGCTGCGAAAGCCGCTGCAATCGATGAAGAAATCGCCCGCGATCCGGCGTCCGTCCTCCAGCGTAACCGCCGCGATGTCGCCGCTTGCGCCATCGCGCTCGACCGAGGCGACCTTGCCTTCGATCCGCGACGCGCCGCGGGCTTCTGCCAGGCGGCGCAGGTACGCGGCGTAGAGGCTGGCGTCGAAGTGGTACGCCCATGGCATGTCGGGCACGCTGTGCCCGGCATCACCGCGCCACATCTGCATCTTGAGCGCACGGGCGGCGCGCTCGTTGAGCGAATAGGTCGCGAGGTCTTTTGCCACGCCCAGCTCGCGGCCGCGCAGCCACAGCTGATGGAAGGGGAGCAGGCCCGCGCCCGTGCCGATCTCGCCGAAGGCGTGCATGTAGCTGGCACCCGCGCGCGACCAGCCGGCGAATTCGATGCCCAGCTTGAAGGTGGCTTTGGTCTCGCGCAGAAACTCCGCCTCGTCGATCCCCAGCGCCTGATTGAACAGGCGGATCTGCGGGATCGTCGCCTCGCCCACGCCGACCGTGCCGATCGCCTCGGACTCGACCAGCGTGACCGCGCAGGGCGTCAGCCGCGCGAGCGCCGCCGCCGCCATCCACCCGGCGGTGCCGCCGCCGACGATGACGATGGCGGGCGGTTCGGTTTCGCTGGAACTGGTCCGGATCACGCTCACCTCCCATCCTCACCCGCCCGCAGGGCGCATGGCAAGAATTAGGGCCCGGGGCAGACGGCGCGGCTTGGGAGGAATGCGCCGCCTGCTCCGGACCTTGGCTATCAGAACTTGAAGGTCGCGCCGACGAGGAAGCGGCGGCCATATTCCTGATAGTCGATCACCGCGCGCGGTTCGGGCACGTTGAACTGCGAGACGAACGGCGCGTTGGTGAGGTTCTGCCCCTGGAGGTAGACCGAGAGCCCTTCCAGCGCGCTGCCCGGCTGGAATTCATAGCCGATCTGCGCATCGACGATCGTCTCCGCCCGCGCCAGACGCCGCGTCGGCGAACCGCCGAAGCCGCTGAATTCGCCGATGAATTCGGAGCGATAGCGGACGCTGCCCCGGGCGCTGAAGCCGTTGAGGTCGTAATAGAGCGTGCCGTTGGCTACCCATTCCGAATAGCCGGAAATCGGTGCGATATCTCCGTTGAAGTCTTCCACTTCCGACTTGGTGTAGCCCACGCCGCCGGTCGCGCCGAAGCCTTCGAGGCCGGAGAAGAAGGCGTCGAACGGTACCGTCGCCGACAGTTCGACCCCGTAGAAGTTACCGCCGCCGGTGTTCACCTGCGTATCGAGGAAACCGATGGTGGTCGCCGGGGTCTGACCCGCCGGGGTCGGTAGGCCGGAATAATCGAAGGTGTAGCGCCCGTTGGCGATCCAGTTGACGATATCCTTGTAGAAGGCCTGCACGGCGACGACGCCCGCACCGTTCGCGAAGTACTTCTCGATATTGAAGTCGACCGCATTGGCCCGGTACGGGCGCAGCAGCGGGTTGCCGCCGCCGCCGCTGATGAACGGCGCCACACCGGTCGGGCTTTCGCCCGCGTTGGTGTTCACGCCATAGCTGATCGCCACGCGCAGATCGTCGAGACGCGGGCGCTGGATCTGGCGGCTGGCGGCGAGGCGGAAGACCCACCCGCTATCGAGCCGCAGCGAGAGGTTGGCGCTTGGCAGCACGTCCCAGTAGTCCGCGCCGAGCGACACGTCGACCGGCTGGCCACCGGCGAACGCAAGCCCGGTCGAGTTCTGGTCGGTATTGATGGCCTGCACGCCGAAATTGCCGGTCAGCACGCCGATGCCCAGTTCCTGCTCGATATCCGCCTGCAGGTAGATGGTCATCAGGTCTTCGGTGATGCCGTAGGCCTTGGCCGGAACATCGTTGGAGGTGTTCGGGTCGAGGATCAGCGTGCCATCCGCGATCAGGTCGCGGACATCGTAGCTGACGATCGGGCCGAGGCCGAGATAGTCGAGGTCGGTCGGCCGCAGCAGAGCGCCCGTGGGAATGGCCACTTCGGTTGCGCCGCCCGGCGGCGAGACGAAGAACTCGTCCGGCGTCAGGCTCTTGGAACGGTCGGTATAGGCCATCCCGAAATGCATGGCCGACAGGAAGCCGCCCAGTTCTTTCGATACGCCCACGCGATACTGGAACAGCTCGTCGGCAATGATGCGGTTGTTCCAGTAGCCGGCCTGCACCCGCGCGCCGCCCCAGCCGAGCGGGTCGGTTAGCCGGATCAGGCTCGGGTCGCTGTAGTCGAGCGTGTGGGTGAACGCGGTGCCGTTGGTGTCGGAGGTGAAGCCGATCGTATCGGCCGCGCCGTTGCCCCCGCCATAGCCGGTGCCCGAATAGCTTTCGATGCTCAGTTCGTTGCGGTCGGTGCGCGAATAACCGAAATCGAAGAACGCGCTCCACCCGTCGTCGCCGTCGTAATCGAGGTTGAGACCGCCCGAATAGAGGTCCGCCTGGCGCTGGAACACGTCGTTGCGCACCACGCCGCGCACATCGGTGAAGGTGCCGGACTCGGCGAAACCGCCGAACGGCCCGTCGACCACGCTGCTGGTGGTGTAGGGGTTGCTGAAGCCCAGCGGCAGCTCGATCCCGCGCTTGGACTGGTCGTCGTCGAAACTGGAATAGAAGCCGTCGACGGTGACCATGAAATTGGGCGACGCCTGATACTGCAGCGTGCCGTTGACCCCGAAGCGCTTGAGCCGGGTCGAGGTGACGAAGCTCTTGTTGCCGCCGATGATGTAGGGATTGCCGGGCGTGCCATCGCCGGCATAGCCCCAGGCGTTGAATTCCTGCAGCTGATAGGGCTCGTCGGTATAGGCCGCCGCCAGCGCGACGCCGATCGTGTCGTCGGCGAACTGGTCGACGAAGGTCGCGTTCAGGCGATAGCCGTAATCGCGCGAGCCCGCGTTGAGCGCGCCGATATCCGCATAGGAACCCTTGGCCCCAATCGCGAAGATCGGCTCGTCCACTTCCAGCGGGCGGATCGTGCGCACGTCGATCGTGCCGACCAGGCCCTGGCCGACGAGGCTGGCCGAGGGGGTCTTGTAGACATTGACCTGGCTGACGACTTCGGAGGGGTACTGGTCGAATTCGACCGCGCGGCTATCGCCGGTAGAGGTCTGTTCGCGCCCGTTCAGCAGCGTCTGGGAGAAGTCGGGGCCGAGGCCGCGAATGGCGATCACGTTGGCGCGACCGTTGAGCCGCTGCGAGGTGATGCCGGGCAGGCGGGCGATCGATTCCCCGATCGAATCATCGGGCAGCTTGCCGATATCCTCGGCAGTGACCGATTCCAGGATCAGGTCGCTGTTGCGCTTCTCGTTGACCGCGCTCTCCAGAGCGGCGCGAAAGCCGCTGACCACGATCACGTTCTCGTCGGTATCGTCGTCGGCAACCGGCTGACCGTCTTCTTCCGTATCGGGGACGGGCGGCTGGGTGGTCTGCGCGGCGGCGATGCCCGGCACGGCAGCACCGGCCAGGATCAGGGCGATGGCACAGGTGCGCAGGCTGGTGCCGCTGCGAAGCGAATTGCGGTAGGACATGACTCTTCTCTCTCTCCCGTGTGCGGCGCTGCCATTCCCAGCGTCGCCAGATGCGCGTGGCCCGGTCTCGATCGGCCGGTCCTTGGCGCGTCTGCGGCGGTCATAATGCAGCACCGTGGGCGCGCCGGAAGATCGCATACGTATACGCGTGCCCTGCGCGGCGATGGTGCGCGTGGGGCTGTGGCATAAATGTCGATGGCCCGCTTGCGCGGCGCGCAGGGGGCCATCATAGGCGCAATCACGCCATTTTCGCGGCTGCGAGGTGCGCCGCCCGGGGTGCGGCAATTGCCTTGCACGGCGACCTGACGTAATCCGATGAATACGTAAGCATGAGAGGCGCACGACGCCTTTCGGGAGAGAGCATGGGCCGCACCCCGTCAGGCAGGCCGACCAGCTTCGATATCGCCTACCGGGCCGGCGTCTCGCAGCCCACGGTCAGCCGTGCGCTGCGTGGCGACAAGTCGGTCAGCCAGGCGACCCGCGAGAAGATCGAGCGGATTGCGCGCGAGCTGAACTATGCGGTCGATCGCAATGCCTCCTCGCTCAGAACCCAGCGGACCAATACCATCGCGCTGCTGTTCTTCGAGGACCCGACGCCCGACGAGAGCATGATCAACCCGTTCTTCCTCTCGATGCTCGGTTCGATTACCCGCGCTTGCGGAAACCGCGGACTCGATCTGCTGATCTCTTTCCAGCGCATGGAAGACGACTGGCACGTCAAATATCAGGACAGCAAGCGGGCGGACGGGCTGATCCTGCTCGGCTATGGCGACTACACGCTCTACGCTGAGAGGCTCGCCCAGCTGGTCAAGGCGGGGACGCATTTCGCCCGCTGGGGATCGGTCAGCAGCGACAGCAGCGGGGCCACTGTCGGTTCGGACAATATCGACGCGGGGCGGCTGGTCGGCGAACACTTCATCGAGCGCGGACGCATGAAGGTCGCGTTTCTGGGCCATGCGGACGAGCATTATCCCGAATTCGCGCACCGCTATCAGGGCCTGTGCGAGGCGCTCCGCAGCAACGGCGTGCAGCCCGATCCGGCGCTGCAATTCGACGCGGTGACATCGGACGAGGCGGGCTATGCCGCCGCGCGCCGCCTGATCGAAAGCGGCGCTGCGTTCGACGCGGTGTTCGCGGCGAGCGATGTGATCGCGATCGGCGCGATGCGCGCGCTGGATGAGGCGGGGCTGTCTATTCCGGGCGATGTCGCGGTGGTCGGGTTCGACAATATCCCTGCCGCCAGCATGACCCACCCGCCGCTCTCCACCATCATGCAGGACACGCAGGGTGCGGGCGAGCTGCTGGTGGAAACGCTGCTGGCGCATATCGAAGGCTCCGACCCGCCGCCCACGCGGCTGCCGACCAGGCTGATCGTGCGCGCAAGCTCCTGAGCGCATTCGTATGTTGCTTGTCCGGCCTCCCGGATTGGTGAAAGCCTTGCCCCATCATCGATCGGCAGGGTGACGCGAGTTCGCCCGCCGACAGGGGAAAGGATAACAAGGCCGATGGAGAAACCACGCCAGAGCTGGGCGGGGCTGTGGAACATCAGCTTCGGCTTCTTCGGAATCCAGATCGGCTTCGTGCTGCAGAATTCCAACATGAGCCGCATCTTCCAGACGGTGGGGGCATCGCTCGACGATCTGCCCGCGCTGTGGGTTGCCGCGCCGCTGACCGGGCTGATCGTCCAGCCGATCATCGGCTACCTGTCCGACCGGACGTGGAACCGGCTGGGCCGCCGGCGGCCCTATTTCCTGACCGGGGCGATCTTCGCCGCATTCTCCCTATTCCTGATGCCCTTCGCGCCCGCCTTCGCCGCGCCGCTGGTGTTTGCGGCAGGCCTGCTGTGGCTGCTCGACGCATCGCTCAACATCTCGATGGAGCCGTTCCGCGCCTTTGTGGGGGACATGCTGGACAAGTCGCAGCACGCGACCGGCTATGCCGTGCAGACCGCCTTCATCGGCAGCGGCGCGGTGGTCGCGGCGATCTTCCCGTGGTTTCTGGAGCATCTGGGCGTCGCCAATATCGCGCCGCCAGGGCAGATTCCCGACACCGTGCGGTGGAGCTTCTGGGCGGGCGGGGGCGCGCTGTTCGTGGCGATCGCGTGGACCGTGCTGACCACGCGAGAATATTCGCCCGAGGAAATGGCCGCGTTCGAGGCCGAGAACCAGATCGAGCAAAGCCACACGATCCGCGCGCTGGCGGCGAAGAACTACGGCTTCGCACTGGTCTGGCTGGTGGCGGGCGCGGCGGTGATCCTCGCAGTTGCGCCGCTGGGGCTGGAGAAGGAGATTTACCTGCTCGGCGGCCTGCTCGCGACCTACGGCCTGCTCAGCGCGATCGGCATTTCCATGGCGCGCAAAGGCCAGTCGGCCAACATGCTGTCGAGCATCGTGGGCGACTTTTCCGGCATGCCTGAAGTGATGAAACGGCTCGCGCTGGTGCAGTTCTTCAGCTGGTCCGCGCTGTTCATCATGTGGATCTATTCCGGCCCGATCGTGTCGCAATATTTCTACGGCAGCGCCGATGCGGCGAGCGCGGCCTATAACGACGGCGCCAACTGGTGGAACCTGATCTACACCGTGCAGAACGGGGTCGCCGCGATCGCCGCGCTGTTCGTGCTGCCGGTGATGGCGCGCAAGTTCGGCCAGGCATACACCCACATGGCATGCCTGCTGGCGGGCGCGCTGGGCTTCCTCGGCTTCTTCGTGCTGCGCGATCCGATGCTGCTGATCGGGTGCGAGGTGCTGAAGGGCATTGCGTGGGCCAGCATCCTCGCGATGCCCTACGCGATCCTCGCCAGCAATCTGCCGCAGGCCAAGCTCGGTATCTACATGGGGCTGTTCAACATCTTCATCGTGGTGCCGCAGCTGCTGGTGGCGACGATCATGGGATCGATCATGAAGGCGTTCTTCCCCGGCGAACCCATCTGGACCATGCTGTTCGCCGCCGCCGCGTGGGCACTCGCCGCGCTGGCCATGCTGCGGGTCGGATCGGTCCTGCCCGCGCAATCCAGTACGGAGACCACCGATGCGTAAACTCGCCATCGCCGCGCTGCTGGCCTGCGCCGCAGCGCCCGCCGCCGCGCAGACCGCCGATCCGTGGCAACCCCGGCCCTTCGTCGAGATCGAGCATCCCGAATGGAGCCGCGATGCGGTCCTCTACCAGATCAACACCCGCCAGTTCACGCCCGAGGGCACCTTCGCCGCCGCGCAGAAGGAGCTGCCGCGGCTGAAGGAGCTGGGTGTCGACATCTTGTGGCTGATGCCGATTCACCCGATCGGCGAGGTCAACCGCAAGGGCACGCTGGGCAGCCCCTATTCGGTGCGCGACTATTACGCGGTCAATCCCGAGTTCGGCACCGAGCAGGACCTGCGCAACTTCATCGACGCCGCGCACGCGCAGGGCTTCCACGTCATCCTCGACCTGGTGGCCAACCACACCGCGTGGGACAATGCCCTCGCGAGCGAGCATCCCGACTGGTACGAAAAGACCTGGGACGGCCATTTCCGCCCGACCCCGTGGTGGGACTGGTCCGACATCATCGATCTAGACTGGTCGAAGCCCGGGGTGCGCGAGCATGTCGGCAAGGCGATGGAATACTGGGTCCGCGAATTCGACGTGGACGGCTATCGCGCCGATGTCGCCGGCTATGTCCCGATCGATTTCTGGGAGACGATGCGCGCACGGCTCGATGCGATCCGCCCGGTCTTCATGCTGGGCGAGGTGCAGCAGACCGTCCACCACCGCGCCGCCTTCGATGCGACCTACGCATGGGACTGGCACCATACAGGCAAGCGGATCGCAAAGGGCGAGGCGGATGCGACCGCGCTGTTCGGCTATTACGCCGAGAACGAGAGCCTGTGGCCGCGCGAGGCCATGCGCCTGACCTATATCGAGAACCACGACAGCAATGCGTGGGAAGGCACGATCTACGAGAATTACGGTGACGGGCTGGAAGCGCTGACCGCGCTCGCCTTTACCGGCGAAGGGCTGCCGCTGGTCCATAACGGGATGGAGGCGTGCAACGCGCACCGCCTCGCCTTTTTCGAGAAGGACCCGATCGACTGGAGCCAGCGCGAAGGCTGCGACTATGGCGCACTTCTCAAGGACCTGATCGCCTTTCGCACCGCCAACCCCGCGCTGGGCAACGGGCAATGGGGCGCGGTGATGCAGCAGGTCGTCAACGACAGGCCGCAGCAGCTGTTCGGCTGGGTCCGGCAGAAGGACGGCAACAAGGTGGTCGGCCTGTTCAACCTCTCCGACACAGCGGTCGAGGCGAGGCTGGCGGACGGGCTGGCGGCGGGCACCTACCGCGAATTTCGTGACGGAGACGCGGTTACCATCGCGGCGGGCGATACCGTGTCGCTGCCCGCCTGGGGCTTCCGCCTGCTTTCGACCGGGGGCGAGCGATAGGATCGGCAGGCCGGAACTACCCCGGGCGTTAAATCATCACATAGCTATGCGGCTGGAAATCCGGGCAAGGCTTGCCCTAGGATAGCTGCGGTCTGGCGGTTGCTGGAACATTGCTCCGCCGCACGATTATCAGGGAGCGACCTTTTTGAAGCGACACCCCTCTTCCTCGCTCCTTTTGTTCGGGGCGACCGGCGATCTAGCCAAGCGGATGCTGCTGCCATCGCTCTACGCGTTGCACGAAGACGAGCTGATCGCGGCTGATCTGCGGATCGTCGGCACCGCGCGCAGCGAGCTGTCCGACGAGGAGTTCCGCACGCTCGCCAAGGAAGCGCTGGACCAGTACCTGCCCGATGACCGCAAGGACGAGGCCAAGATCGCCTCTTTCCTCAAGCATCTACAATACCAGCCGCTCGACGCATCGACGATCGAGGGGTTTGACGATCTCGCCGCCAAGCTGGGCGATATCTCGGGCGGGCTCTCGATCTTCCTGTCGACCGCGCCGTTCCTGTTCGAACCCACGATCAAGGGGCTACAATCCGCCGGGCTGGCGGGCGACAATGTGCGGATCGGGCTGGAAAAGCCGCTCGGCAATGATCTCGCCAGTTCGGCCAAGATCAACGATGCGGTCGCCAGCGCCTTCGCCGAAGACCGGATTTTCCGCATCGACCACTATCTGGGCAAGGAAACGGTCCAAAACCTGATGGCGCTGCGCTTCGCCAACATGATGTTCGAACCGCTGTGGAACGCCAACCACATCGACCATGTGCAGATCACCATCAGCGAGACGGTGGGTCTGGAAGGGCGGCACGGCTTCTACGACGAGACCGGCGCGCTGCGCGACATGGTC
The DNA here is from genome assembly GCF_021021475.1 of Citromicrobium bathyomarinum. Classification (GTDB taxonomy): domain Bacteria; phylum Pseudomonadota; class Alphaproteobacteria; order Sphingomonadales; family Sphingomonadaceae; genus Alteriqipengyuania; species Alteriqipengyuania bathyomarina. The sequence goes on from NZ_JAINWL010000002.1 coordinate 558,531, forward strand.
CAGAACCACATGCTCCAGCTGCTTGCGCTGATCGCGATGGAGCCGCCGGTCGATTACGACGCGGCCAGCGTGCGCGACGAGAAGGTCAAGGTGCTGCGATCGCTGCGCCCGGTTTCGCCCGAGGAAATGGTCCGCGGCCAGTATGGCAGCGGGGCCGTGCAGGGCGAGGCGGTGGAAGGCTATGCCGACGATCTGGGCGAGGCGTCCGACACCGAAACCTTCGTCGCGATCAAGGCGCATGTCGATAGCTGGCGCTGGCAGGGCGTGCCCTTCTACCTGCGCACCGGCAAGCGCATGACCGAGCGGCGCAGCGAGATCGTGATCCAGTTCAAATGCGTGCCGCACAATATCTTTGCCGGGCGCGGCGGGCGGCTGGATGCGAACCGGCTGGTGATCCGCCTGCAGCCCGAGGAATACGTGCGGCTGATGGTGATGGCCAAGCAGCCCAGCATGGACCGCGAAGGCGTGACCTTGCGCGAAGTGCCGCTGGACCTCTCGCTGACCCATGCCTTCGCCAAGGCCCGCCGCCGGATCGCCTACGAGCGGCTGCTGCTCGACCTGATCGATGGCGACCCGACGCTGTTCGTGCGCCGTGACGAGGTCGAGGCGCAGTGGCGCTGGGTCGACGGCATCCGCGCAATCTGGGCGAAGGAAGACGCTCCGCCCAAGCGCTACGGCGCGGGCAGCTGGGGGCCGAGTGCGGCGATCGCTCTGACCGAGCGTGACGGGGTGACCTGGCATGAGTGATCTGCGCTGGGCACCCGATGGCTCCGCCAAGGCGGTGGCCGACCATATCGAACGCGTGGTGGGGGCCAGCGATGCGCCGGTGATCGCGGTGCCCGGCGGATCGACCCCGGTGGCGATCTTCGCCGAACTGGCGGAGCGCGGGCTCGACTGGAGCGGGGCGACGATCATGCTGGGCGACGACCGGCAGGTGCCGCGCGATCACGAGGCGAGCAATCAGGCGAAGCTGGAGCGTGCGCTGGGCGACAGCGGGGCGCGGATCGTCGCATTGGAAGAGGGCATGGCAGTGCCCGATCTCGACCTGTTGTGGCTGGGCATGGGAACGGATGGGCACATCGCCTCGCTGTTCCCACAGATGCAGGCCGAAGACCGCCCCGGACGCGCGGTGATCCGCACCGTGCCCGATCCGCTTCCCCCCGAAGCGCCGTTCCCGCGTCTGAGCATGAATTTCGCCGCGCTGACCAAGGCCCCGCGTGAGAGCATCATCGTGCTGCGCGGAGCGGACAAGAAGCAGGTGATCGAGCGGGCGCAGGATTGTGCAAGTGACCTGCCGGTCGCGCGCTTCCTGCGCGAGGCGAGCGGCCCTGTGACCATCTACTGGAGCGCGCAATGACACTGAACGACACCGTCGCCCGCGTCACCGACCGGATCGTGGAGCGTTCGCGCGACGGGCGGGCGCGCTATCTCGACCTGATCGAGCGCGCGCGGGAAGAGGGCGTCCACCGCCCCTCGCTCTCCTGCGGCAATCTCGCGCACGGCTTTGCTGCGAGCGGGGAGGACAAGGCCGCGATCAAGAGCGGGCAGGCGATGAATATCGGCATCGTCACCGCCTATAACGACATGCTCAGCGCGCATCAGCCCTACGGCCGCTATCCCGAGCAGATCAAGATTTTCGCGCGCGAACGCGGCGCCACCGCGCAGGTCGCAGGCGGGGTGCCCGCGATGTGCGACGGGGTGACGCAGGGGCAGGATTCGATGGAGCTGTCACTGTTCAGCCGCGATGTGATCGCGATGGGCACGGCAGTCGGCCTCAGCCACGGCATGTTCGAAGGCGCGCTGCTGCTGGGCATCTGCGACAAGATCGTGCCCGGCCTGCTGATCGGCGCGTTGCGTTTCGGCCATCTGCCGACCATTCTGGTGCCTGCCGGGCCGATGCCCTCTGGCCTCGCCAACAAAGAGAAGATCCGCGTCCGCCAGCTCTATGCCGAGGGCAAGTTGGGCGAGGAGGAACTGCTGGAGGCGGAAAGCGCCAGCTATCACGGCGCGGGCACCTGCACCTTCTACGGCACGGCCAATTCCAACCAGATGATGATGGAGATGATGGGGCTGCACATGCCCGGCTCCAGCTTCGTCAATCCGGGCAACAAGCTGCGCCAGGAATTGACCCGCGCGGCGGTGCACCGGGTCACGGAGATCGGCTGGCAGGGCGATGATTACCGTCCGCTGGGTGCGTGCATCGATGAGAAGGCGATTGTCAACGCCACCATCGGCCTGCTCGCCACCGGCGGCTCGACCAATCACATGCTCCACATCCCCGCGATCGCGCGCGCGGCGGGCATCGCGATCGACTGGGACGATATGGACGAGCTGAGCAATGTCGTCCCGCTGATCGCCAGCGTCTATCCCAACGGCGCAGGCGACATAAACTACTTCCACGCGGCGGGTGGCATGCCCTTCGTGATCCGTGAACTGCTCGGCGCAGGGCTGGCGCATCCCGACATCCGCACGGTCTACGGCGCATCGCTGGAGGAAGGCGCGCAGGAGCCCTTCATCGAAGAGGATGCTCTGGTGTGGAAGCCGGGCGCGGAGCAGTCGCGCGACGATACTCTGCTCAAGCCGGTCTCCGATCCGTTCCAGTCCGACGGGGGCCTCGCGTTGCTCGCCGGCAATCTCGGCCGCGCCACGATGAAAGTCAGTGCAGTCGCGCCCGAGCATCGCACGATCGAGGCACCGGCACGCGTGTTCTCCACCCAGCATCAGGTCGCCGAAGCCTTCAAGGCGGGCGAGCTGGACCGCGACGTGGTCGTCGTCGTCCGCTTCCAGGGCCCGGCGGCGAACGGCATGCCCGAATTGCACAAGCTGAGCTCGCCCCTGGGAGTCCTACAGGACCGTGGCTACAAGGTCGCGCTGGTCACCGACGGCCGAATGTCGGGCGCGAGCGGCAAGGTCCCCTCCGCGATCCACGTCTCGCCCGAGGCGTATCTCGGTGGCCCCCTCGGTAAGCTGCGCGACGGCGACCTGGTGCGCGTGTGTGCGCTTGAAGGCACGCTGAGTGCGCTTGTGGACGCTGGTGAATGGGCCGCGCGCGAGCAGGCGGAGGCTCCGCCGGAAGCACGGGGCACTGGCCGCGAGCTGTTCGCGATGATGCGCCGCTACTCCGATCCGGCGGAAAAGGGCGGCTCTGCGATGCTCGCCGAGGCGGGGCTGTGAGCGAAAGCCAGCTGGTCGCGGTCGATATCGGCGGCACCCACGCGCGCTTCGCCATCGCGACCATCGCCGAGGATGGAGCGATCTCGCTCGACGAGCCGGAGACGCTCCACACCGCCGATCACGTGAGTTTTCAGACCGCGTGGGAGGATTATCGCGCGCGCAAAGGCGGCCACCTGCCCGACGCGGTAAGCCTCGCAATTGCGGGCCGGACGAGCGGCGATGCGATCCGCTTCACCAATAATCCGTGGGTGATCCGCCCCGCGCTGATAAAGGAAAAGCTCGGCGCGTCGCGCTACACTCTGGTGAACGATTTCGCGGCGGTCTCCCATGCCGTGGCGCAGGCGCCGGATGACCAGTTTCTTCGTCTTGCAGGCCCCGACCAGCCACTCGCTGCGGAGGGCACGCTGAGTGTGCTCGGCCCCGGCACAGGGCTGGGCGTTGCGCATTTGTGGCGCGATTCCAGTGGCTACCGGGTGCAGGCGACCGAGGGCGGGCATGTCGATTTTGCTCCGCTCGACCAGATAGAGGACGCGATCTTCGCCCGCCTGCGCAAACGCCACATGCGGGTTTCGGTGGAGCGGGTGGTGTCCGGCCCCGGCATCGTCGAGATCTACGCAACGCTCGCCGCGCTCGAAGGAAAGCCGGTTGCCGAGATGGACGATGTAGCGATCTGGCAGGCGGGAATGGCGGGCAGCGACAGCCTTGCCGCCGCTGCCGTCGACCGGTTCTGCCTCGCGCTGGGGAGCGCGGCGGGTGATTTTGCGCTGGCTCAGGGCGGCTTTGGCGGCGTCGTGATCGCCGGCGGGCTGGGCTATCGCCTGCGCGACATCCTCCCGGGATCGGGCTTTGCCGAGCGGTTTCGCGCCAAGGGGCGCTTTGCGGACCTGATGGGCACGATCCCCGTCAAGCTGATCACCCACCCCCAGCCGGGCCTGTTCGGCGCGGCCGCTGCCTTCGCGAAGGAACACGGATGACGATCGAAGAAATCATGCGCACCGCGCCGGTGATCCCGGTGCTGGTGGTGGACCGGCTGGAAGATGCGGTGCCGATGGCCGAGGCGCTGGTTGCAGGCGGCCTGCGCGTGCTCGAAGTGACGCTGCGAACCCCGGTCGCTCTCGACGCGATCCGGGCGATGCGCGAGGTCGACGGCGCGATCGTGGGCGCGGGCACGGTCGTCGATCAGGAGCAATTGCAGGCCGCGATCGATGCAGGCGCGCAGTTCATCGTCTCTCCCGGCCTGACTGAGGCGCTGGGCCGCGCGGCGATTCGCGCGCGGGTGCCTTTCCTTCCCGGGGTTGCGACGGCTGGCGACATCATGCGCGGGCTCGAACTGGGCCTTGAACATTTCAAGTTCTTCCCGGCAGAGGCCAATGGCGGTATTCCTGCGCTCAAGGCACTGGCAGGCCCGTTCGGCGGGCTGAAGTTCTGCCCCACCGGCGGCATAAGACAGGAAACCGCCGCCGACTGGCTCGCGCTCGATCAGGTGTTGTGCGTGGGCGGCAGCTGGCTGGTGCCGCAGGGCGAGGTTGACCGGGAAGCGATCCGGGCGCGGGCACAGTCTGCGGCCCGATTGGTATAGTAGGCATCCGCAACCCAGGGAGAATTTCCATCGCCACCCGACCCGCAATCCAGCAAAACCCCGATATCCGCTATCTCGGCAAGCTACTGGGCGATGTGATCCGCGAACATGGCGGCGACCAGCTGTTTCAGCGGACCGAGGAAATCCGCGCCGCCAGTGTCGAGCGCCATCGCAACGAGGTGCCGGTCGACCTGCGGCTTGGGCAGCTAGACCTCGACGATACGCTCGCCTTCGTGCGCGGCTTCGGCCTGTTCTCGATGCTCGCCAACCTTGCGGAAGACCGCGAGGGGATGATGGCCGAACAGGACATGCCCTTCGTCGATGCGCTGGCTTCGCTGAAGGAGCAGGGCATTTCGAGCGAGCAGGTTTCCGAAATGCTCGACCACGCGCTGGTGATGCCGGTGCTCACCGCACACCCCACCGAAGTGCGCCGCAAGAGCGTGATCGACCACCGCGTACGGATCGCCGAGCTGATGCGGATGCGCGATGCGCAGGCGATCTCCACGCCCGAGGGCGACGATGTCGAGGAATCGATCATCCGCCAGATCGCACTGCTGTGGCACACCCGCACGCTGCGGCGTGAGCGGCTGTTCGTGACCGACGAGGTCGAGAACGCGGTTTCCTTCATGCGCGACAGCTTCCTGCCCGCGATCCCCGTTCTCTATCGCCGCTGGGAAGACGCACTGGGCAGCCGCCCGGCCAGCTTCCTCCGGGTCGGCAGCTGGATCGGCGGCGACCGCGACGGCAACCCCTATGTCACCGCGGATTCGCTGCGTTTCGCGCAGGCCTTCGCTGCGGAAACCGTGATCGAATATTATCTCGACGCGCTCCACAAGCTGGGCGGCGAGCTTTCGCTGTCGAGCGAGCTGACCGAGGTCGATCCCGAGCTTGCGCGGCTGGCCGACGCGAGCGGTGACGAGTCTTCGCACCGGCAGGACGAGCCTTACCGCCGCGCGATCATCGGCATCTACAACCGCCTCGCCGCAACCTTCGAGGAACTGGTCGGCAAGGAGCCTTCGCGCGCCGCGATCGGCCCGGCCGAGCCCTATGACAGCCCCGATGGCCTGCAGGAGGATCTGCGGGTGGTCGCCCGGTCCTTGACGAAGGCGGGCGGCCAGACGCTCGCCTCGCAGGGCGCGCTCGGGCGGCTGGTGCGGGCGGTCCGCACCTTCGGCTTCCACCTCGCCACGCTCGACCTGCGGCAGAACAGCGCGGTGCACGAGCGTGTGGTGGGCGAATTGCTCGCCAAAGCGGGCGTAGAGGAGGACTACACCGCACTCGACGAGGAGGCGCGCATAGCCTTGCTGCGCCGCGAACTCGCCAGCGCGCGTCCACTGCGATCGCAGTGGATGGAATACGGAGAGGAGACGACCAAGGAACTGGCGATCCTCGAGGCGACTGCGCAGGCACATGCGCGGTTCGGCCCGCACTGCATCACGCAATACGTGGTCTCGATGGCGGAGACCGTGTCCGACCTGCTCGAAGTGCACATCCTGCTCAAGGAAGTGGGCCTGTATCGCGCGGGCGAAACGCCGCACTGCGCGATCCAGGCGGTGCCGCTGTTCGAGACGATCGGCGACCTGAAGAATGCGCCCGAGGTGATGCGCAGCTATTTCGGCCTGCCGGAGGTCGCCGCGATGGCCAGTGCGCGCGGCCATCAGGAAGTGATGATCGGCTATTCCGATTCCAACAAGGATGGCGGCTATCTGACCTCCAGCTGGATGCTTGCGCGGGCGAGCGAGGCGCTGGCCCCGGTATTTGCCGAAGCGGGCGTGACCATGCAGCTGTTCCACGGGCGCGGCGGTTCGGTCGGCCGGGGTGGCGGCTCCGCCTTCGATGCGATCCGCGGCCAGCCCTCGGGCACGGTCAACGGGCGCATCCGGATCACCGAACAGGGCGAGGTGATCGCGGCAAAATACGGCACGCCGGAGGTCGCTGCGGTAAATCTGGACGCGATGGTAACCGCCGCGATGCTCGCCACGATGGAGCCCGAACGGGTGCCGCAGGACGATTATCGCCGCTATGCCGAGGCGATGGATGCGGTCTCGGAGACCGCGTTCAGCACCTATCGCGATCTGGTCTACGGCACCGATGGGTTCGTCGGATTCTTCCGTCAGATGACTCCCATCGCGGAGATCGCCACGCTCAAGATCGGATCGCGCCCGGCGAGCCGCAAGTCGGACGACCGGATCGAGAATCTGCGCGCGATTCCTTGGGTCTTCTCGTGGAGCCAGGCGCGCGTGATGCTGCCCGGCTGGTACGGCGTCGGTACCGCGCTGTCGCAGTTCGAAGACAAGGCGCTGCTGCGCGAAATGGCGCGCGAATGGCCGTTCCTGCGCAACGCGCTCGCCAATATGGAAATGGTGCTCGCCAAATCCGACATGGGCATTGCCGAGCGCTATAGCGAACTGGTCGAGGATCGCGATCTGGCGAAGGGCGTGTTCGGGGCGATCCGCGACGAATGGCAGCGCACGCATGACGCGCTGCTGGATGCGACCGGGCAGTCCTTCCTGCTCGAAAATTCCCCCCGCCTCGATGCGTCGATCCGGCTGCGGCTGCCCTATATCGAACCGCTCAACCTGCTGCAGGTCGAACTGCTCAAGCGGCACCGCTCGGGCGAGCCGGACGAACGGATTGCCGAGGGCATCCAGCTGTCGATCAACGCGATCGCGACCGCGCTGCGCAACAGCGGCTGAATTGGTGAAGGAGGGGCGGGCCGACAAGGCCCGCCCCATCGCTCAATAGCCCGAGGCCTGGCCGTCCTTGCGCATCTCGGTCGCGCCGACATAGACGCCACTCTCGGCATCGCGGGCGATCGCCTGATAGCCGCCGAACGGGATGCCGGTGGTCTCCACCTCGACATTGTGGCCCATCGCACGCAGTGCCTCCACGGTCGCAATGGGGATGCCGGGTTCGACCATCAGCACGCCCAGATTGTCGATGTCCACGGTATCGGCGGCGCTACCTGCCAGCGCGTCGGTCGGCTGGCGGCCGCCATCGTGCATCAGCCGCGCGGCATCGCCCGCCTCCTGCAGGTTCATCCCGTAGTCGACGAGGTTGATGAGGATCTGCACGTGCCCCTGCGGCTGCATCCCCCCGCCCATCAGCCCCAGCGTCATGAACGGCTTGCCGTCTTTCTTTACGAAGGCCGGAATGATCGTGTGGAAGGGTCGCTTGCTGGGTGCGTAGGCATTGGGGTGTTCGGGATCGAGGCTGAACAGCTCGCCGCGATCCTGGAACATGAAGCCAAGCCCTGGCGCGACAAGCCCGCCGCCCATGCCGCGATAATTGGACTGGATCAGGCTGACCATCATCCCGTCCTTGTCTGCCACGGTGAGGTAGGTGGTGTCGCCTTCACCCTCCAGCTTGGGCTCCACCTCAGGATCACCCGGCCCGAAAGCGGGCGTGGCACGCTCCGGATCGATCAGCGCGAACCGATCGCGTCCGTAGGCATCGCTCAGCAGGGCCTGCGGCGCGGCGGCGAAGTCGGGGTCGGCGTAGAAGCGCGCGACATCCTCGAACGCGAGGCGCTTGGCCTCGGTGATGTAGTGGATCACTTGCGGCGATCCGCGCTCCCACTGCGACAGGTCCACATTCTTGAGGATGTTGACCATCTGCAGCGCGGCGAAGCCCTGGCTGTTGGGCGGCAGTTCGCACAGCTCGTACCCCTTGCGATAGGCGACGCACGAGACATCGACCCACTCGCTGTCATGATTGGCGAAGTCCGCCAGCGTGAACGCGCTGCCCTGTTCGCGCAGATAGTCGACGATGATCCGCGCGGTTTCGCCTTCGTAATATTCGTCGCGTCCATTGCGCGCGATCCGCTCCAGCGTGTTGGCGAGATCGGGGTTCTTGAACATCTCGCCCGGCTTGGGCGCATCTCCGTCGGCGAACCAGGTCGCGCGGGCATTGTCGAAGTCGAAATCGAACCGCTTGAGCCGCGCCTCGTAGGCGGCGAGCGAACGGTCGAGATACATCGCGATCACCGGGGCCACCGGATGCCCTTCGCGTGCGTAGGTGATCGCAGGCGCGAGAATCTGCGTCATCGGCAGTTTGCCGAAGCGATCGTGCATGTCGAACCAGGCATCGACCGTGCCGGGAATGGTGATCGGCAAGGGCCCCACCGGCGGAATTGCGGTCGCGTCCGGCCCAAGCTTTTCCTTCAGCTGATCGAGAGTCTGGCCCGAGGGACTGCGGCCCGATCCGTTGATGCCGTAAAGCTTGTCGGTCTTGGGATCGTAGATGATCGCGAACAGGTCGCCGCCGATGCCGTTCCCGGTCGGCTCCATCAGGCCCAGCGCGGCGTTGGCGGCAATTGCCGCGTCGACCGCGCTGCCGCCCGCCTTGAGGATGTCGAGCGCGATCTGCGTCGCCAGCGGATGCGCGGTCGCGGCCATGCCGTGCGGTGCCGCCACCGGGGAGCGGCTCCAATCCGCACCCACGGGCCGCGCGCCCGCGCCGATTCCCTGCGTCGCATTTTCGGCGGTGTCGGCAGGGTTGAGCGGGGGCGGATCGTCCTGCGCCAGCGCCGGGCTGGCGATCAGCGCGCCTGCTGCGATGCCCGAAGCCAGAAAACTCGAAATTTTGCGCATTGCGACTCTACTCCCCTAAATGCCGGTATTGACGCTAGGGGAAGCGGGGCAAGAGCAAAAGGGGGCGCACCCGAGGTCGCTCCGGCAAAGCTGTGCTTCTTCGCAGGCGCAACAAATTTGCATTGAAATTTCGTGGAGCATCCTCAATGCTGATCGAGTGATGCGCCAAATGCGGCGCTGACTTTCCGAAACCGAAACTTTTCGCTTTGAACTGGGCCGATCCGATCGAACGTAACGTCACCAACAAATTTGTCGACCGCCAACAGGCCTATCCGGCCAAGCGCACCCCCGATAGCCGCCGTGCGGACTTCCTTGAGATCGGTGCGCCCTTTGCGGATGATGCCGCGCGCGCCCAGGCGGGGCGCTGCGCGCAATGCGGCGTGCCGTACTGCCAGGTCCATTGCCCGCTGCACAATCACATTCCCGACTGGCTGCGCCTGACCGCCGAGGGGCGCCTGCAAGAGGCCTACGACCTGTCCTCGCGCACCTCGACCATGCCCGAGATTTGCGGCCGGATCTGCCCGCAGGACCGGTTGTGCGAAGGCAATTGCGTGATCGAGTTCTCCGGCCACGGCGCAGTCACCATCGGCAGTGTCGAGAAATACCTCGGCGACAATGCGTGGGAGAACGGCTGGGTGCGACCGATCGAGCCGGGCACGCCAACCGGCCAGTCGGTCGCCGTGATCGGTGCGGGGCCCGCCGGGCTGACCGCTGCGGAATACCTTCGCGTCGCGGGCTACGAGGTCGAGATTTACGACCGGCACGACCGGGCGGGCGGGCTGCTGATCTACGGCATCCCCAACTTCAAGCTCGACAAGAGCGTGGTCGACCGGCGCGTCGCACGGATCGAGGAAGGTGGCATTACCATCCATCGCGGTGTCGAGGTGGGCAAGGATATCACTCTGGCCGAATTGCGCGAGCGGCACGATGCGGTGTTCGTCGCCACCGGCGTTTACCAGTCGCGCGAGCTTACGGTCGATGGTGCGGACAAGGACGGTGTCGTCCGCGCAATCGATTTCCTGACCGCTTCCAACCGCAGCGGTCTGGGTGACGAGGTCGCCGAGCACGCCGATGGCAGCTTGTTCGCGAAGGATCGCGACGTGGTCGTGATCGGCGGCGGCGATACCGCCATGGACTGCGTCCGAACTGCGATTCGTCAGGGTGCGAAGAGCGTGAAGTGCCTTTATCGCCGCGACCGGGAAAACATGCCCGGCAGCCGCACCGAGGTTGCCCATGCCGAGGAAGAGGGCGTCGAGTTCCTGTGGCTGTCCGGCCCCGCCTCGATTCAAGGCGAGACCCGTGCCGAGCGGGTGCAGGCCAACCGGATGGAGCTGGGCGAGCCCGATGCCGATGGCCGTCGCCGCCCGGTGGTCGACCCGTCGAGCAGCTTTGCGCTCGACGCCGATCTCGTGATCCTCGCTCTGGGCTTCGAGCCCGAGCCGCTGCCGGCGATTTTCGGCGAGGAAGGTCTCAACGTAACCGACTGGGGCACGCTGGAATGTGATGAGGACATGATGACCTCGCTCCCCGGAGTATTCGCAGGGGGGGACATTTCCCGCGGTGCCAGCCTGGTCGTCTGGGCGGTACGCGACGGGCGCGATGTAGCCGAGAAAATCGACGCCTACCTTGTCCAGCAACGCAATCCGAGCGCGGCAGCAGCATGATCAACCAACACGAAGAAGCGCTCCGCCTTGCAGCGGAAGGGATGTACCATGCCGATAGCGAGCACGATGCCTGCGGCGTCGGGCTGATCGGCGAGATTTCGGGCAAGCCGACGCGCCGCGTGGTCGATTGCGCGATCGAGGCGCTGTCCTCGATCTGGCATCGCGGGGCGGTCGACGCCGACGGCAAGACCGGCGATGGCGCGGGCCTGCTGCTCGACCTGCCGGTGGAGTTCTTCACCAGCGCGATCAGCGCGAGCGGCCATTCGCTGCGCGACGGGCGGCTTGCGGTCGGCGTGGTGTTCCTGCCGCGCACCGATCTGGGCGCGCAGGATGCATGCCGTACGATCGTGGAGGCGGAGCTGATCCGCGCCGGGCTGTTCGTTTATGGCTGGCGGCAGGTGCCGGTCGATATCTCGGTCATCGGGCGCAAGGCGAAGGAAACCCGCCCGGAAATCGAACAGGTGATGATCGCCGGGCCGAGCCCGTCCGAAAGCACGCTGGATGAGTTCGAAAAGCGGCTCTACATCGTGCGTCGGCGGATCGAGCGACGGATCGTCGAGGCGCAGCTGCGCGATTTCTATGTCGCCTCGCTCTCTGCCCAGTCGATCGTCTACAAGGGCCTGTTCCTCGCAGAGAGCCTTGCGACCTTCTATCCCGACGTGCGCGACCCGCTGGTCACCAGCCGGATGGCGATCCTTCACCAGCGCTATTCGACCAACACCTTCCCGCAATGGTGGCTCGCCCAGCCGTTCCGCACGCTGGCCCATAATGGCGAGATCAACACGATCCGCGGCAACCGTAACTGGATGCGCACGCACGAGATCAAGATGGCGAGCCTGTCCTTCGCGGGCACGGCGGACGACATCAAGCCGGTGATCCCGGTCGGCGCGTCCGACACTGCCAGCCTCGATGCCGCGATCGAGCTGCTGGTCCGCTCCGGCAAGGCGATGCCCACCGCCAAGTCGATGCTGATCCCAGAGGCATGGCAGGTCTCCGCCGACATGCCGGCGGAGAACCGGGCGATGTACCAGTACATGGCATCCGTCATGGAGCCGTGGGACGGCCCCGCCGCGCTCGCGATGACCGACGGCCATTGGGCGGTCGCCGGGCTCGACCGCAATGCTTTGCGTCCGCTGGCCTTTGCCCGCACCGATGATGGCCTGCTGGTGGTCGGCTCGGAAAGCGGGATGGTTGCGCTGGAAGAGGACCGCGTGGCCGAGAAGGGGCGTCTGGGCCCCGGCCAGATGATCGCGATCGATCTGGAGGCGGGCCGCCTGCTGCGCGATGCCGAGCTCAAGGCGCGGATCGCGCGGGAGGCGGATTACGGTGCGCTGGTCGCTGGCTTCCGCAACAGCGACGACCTGCCCAAGATCGACATGCCCGCCGATCCGCCGTTCGACGACGATCAGCTCGACCGCCGCCTGACCGCGGCTGGCATGACCAACGAGGATATGGAGCTGATCCTCGACGCCATGGCGCTCGACGGCAAGGAAGCGATCGGCTCGATGGGCGACGACACGCCGCTCGCGGTGATCAGCGGCATGCCGCGCAATGTCAGCCAGTTCTTCCGCCAGAACTTCGCTCAGGTGACCAACCCGCCGATCGATTCCCTGCGCGAACGGCACGTGATGAGCCTGCGGACCCGGTTCGCCAATCTCGCGAACATCTTGGAAGAAGACGCGCAGAACGATTCCGTGCTGGTGCTCGAAAGCCCGGTGCTGACGTCGAACCTGTGGGACCGTCTGCGGGCCGGATTCGGCGACACGATCGGCGATATCGACTGCACCTTCCGCGCACGTGGCGAACCGGCCGATCTGCGCCAGGCGATCGAGCGGATCCGGGCAGAGGCGGAGGCGCTGGTCCGGCGCGGGAAGTCGGAGATTTTCCTCAGCGACGAGAATACCGGGCCCGACCGGGTCGGCGTTCCGATGATCCTCGCCGCCGCAGCCGTGCACACCCACCTGACGCGGGTGGGCCTGCGCAGCTTCACCTCGGTCAATGTCCGCTCGGCCGAATGCGTCGATACGCACACGCTGGCGGTGCTGATCGGCGTCGGTGCGACCACGGTGAACCCGTACCTTGCTGAAGGTGCCTTGCTCGCTCGCCATGCGCGTGGCCTCTACGGCGATCTCTCGCGCGAAGAGGCGCTGGCCAATTTTCGCACTTCGCTGGAAGACGGCCTGCTCAAGATCATGGCCAAGATGGGCGTTTCGGTCATCTCCAGCTATCGCGGCGGCTACAATTTCGAGGCCGTCGGGCTCAGCCGCGCGATCACTGCCGACCTTTTCCCCGGCATGCCGAACAAGATTTCGGGCGAGGGCTATGCGTCGCTGCATCTGAGCGCGGAGAAACGGCATGTCCGTGCATTCGGCGGACGCCATGCGCAGCTGCCGGTCGGTGGCTTCTACCGCCGCCGCTATGGCGAGGAAACGCACGCCTGGGGCGCGGAGGGCATGCATGCGCTGCAGACCGCCTGCGCGACTGGCAACGAGAAGCAATGGCGTCGCTTCGTCGACGCGGTCGAGAACCAGCCGCCGATCTACCTGCGCGACCTGCTGGGGATCGACGAGGCGGTCGAACCGCTGCCGCTCGACGAGGTCGAGCCGGGCGAGGTGATCCGTACACGCTTCCTGACCCCGGGGATGAGCCTTGGCGCGCTGTCGCCAGAAGCGCACGAGACGCTGGCGATCGCGATGAACCGGATCGGGGCCAAGGCGGTTTCGGGCGAGGGCGGTGAGTCCGCCGAACGCTTCACCCGTCGCGAGAACGGCGATCTGGCCAATAGCGGGATCAAGCAGGTGGCGAGCGGGCGCTTCGGCGTCACCGCGCACTACCTCAACAATTGCGAAGAGATCGAGATCAAGGTCGCGCAAGGGGCCAAGCCGGGCGAGGGCGGGCAGTTGCCCGGCTTCAAGGTGGACGAGGTGATCGCCAAGCTGCGTCACTCGACGCCCGGCGTGACGCTGATCTCGCCGCCGCCGCATCACGACATCTACTCGATCGAAGACCTCGCGCAGCTGATTTACGATCTCAAGCAGATCAACCCGCGTGCGCGCGTATGCGTAAAGCTGGTCAGCGCGGCGGGGATCGGCACGATTGCGGCTGGCGTGGCCAAGGCGCATGCCGACGCAATCCTGATTTCGGGCCACACCGGCGGCACGGGCGCGAGCCCGCAGACCAGCATCAAGTTCGCCGGCACGCCTTGGGAAATGGGTCTGGCCGAGGTCAACCAGGTGCTCGCACTCAATGGCTTGCGCCACAAGGTGAAGTTGCGCGTGGACGGTGGCCTGAAGACCGGGCGCGAGATCGTGATTGGCGCGATCCTGGGCGCGGAAGAGTTCGGCATCGGGACGATGAGCCTGGTCGCGATGGGCTGCATCATGGTCCGCCAGTGCCACTCGAACACATGCCCGGTTGGGGTTTGCACACAGGACCCGCGCCTGCGCGCGATGTTCGACGGCAGCCCGGAAAAGGTCATCCAACTGATGGATTTCCTTGCCGAAGACGTCCGCCGCATCCTCGCCAAGCTGGGCGTATCCTCTCTGGAAGAGGTTATCGGACGGACCGAGCTCTTGCGGCAGGTTAGCCGCGGGGCGGAGCATCTCGACGATCTCGACCTCAATCCGATCCTACAGAAGGTGCAGACGGACGAGCCGCGCGTGTTCTCGATCCCTGAACATCGCAACCCGGTGCCCGACAGCCTCGACGCCGAGGTGCTCGGCGACCTGCGCGACGCGCTGGAGAACGGCACGCAGACGACGCTGCATCTGCCGGTACGCAACGTGCACCGCGCGGTCGGCACGCGCCTGTCGTCCGAGGTGGTCACCCGCCACGGACCGGACGGTCTGCCCGACGGCACGATCGATCTCTATCTGACCGGTCAGGCGGGCCAGTCGCTTGGCGCATTCCTCGCGCGCGGTATCCGTCTTCGGATCGAAGGGGATGCCAACGACTATGTCGGCAAGGGCCTGTCAGGCGGCGAGATCGTCGTGCATCCGCCCGCAGGCGTCGCGCGCGAAAGCCAGCACAACGGCATCATCGGCAACACCGCGCTGTATGGCGCGACCTCGGGTGCGCTGTTTGCAGCGGGCAAGGCGGGCGAGCGGTTTGCGGTGCGCAATTCGGGCGCGGTGACCGTAGTCGAGGGATGCGGTGCCAATGGCTGCGAATACATGACCGGCGGCAGCGCAGTCTTCCTCGGTCCGGTCGGTGCCAATTTCGGTGCCGGAATGACCGGGGGGATGGCTTTCGTTCTGGATGAGAACGGCATGTTCCCGAAACTCGCCAATCCCGGCTCGATCCTGTGGCAGCGGATTGCGAGCGAGCACTGGCGCACGCATCTGCGTGATCTGGTCGAGCGCCACGTGGAACTGACCGGCAGCGCCTATGCGCGCGGCCTGCTCGACCGGTGGGAAAACACGCTCGCAAGTGTCTGGCAGGTTTGCCCGAAAGACATGATCGGCAAGCTCTCCCACCCGCTGACCGACTCGATCGAGACCGTCGAAGCGGCGGAATAAGCCTTGCCCGGCAAGTCGTGCCGATTTCGGTCACCTGCGTGATCGACGCTCGACTGCCGGGACCTTTCTGGCATGCCTCCTGCCGACAAACAGGAGGTATCGAATGAAACTGATCACTGCCCTCGCGGGTGCCGCGTTTCTGGCCGTGGCCGCTCCGGCTGTCGCGATGGACACGCCGCCTTCGGACCCCGGTCATGGCGGTGGCTCGAGCGGTGGGGGCACGCCCGTTCCCGCACCTCCGGTCGCGATCATTTTCGGTCTCGCTGCCGGCGCGATGCTGGTTCGCCGCAAGCTGGGCTAGAGCTTTTATCCCTAGGAGCGCGCTTGCGTTGCGCCCCTAGGGAACCATAGGTTCGCCTCCGGGATCGACGGCATCGCGGTTTCTGCCGCGCCACCTCTGAACCCTCGCGACCGCGCGCATCTGGATCGTCGCGAGCGCAGGGATCAGCAGGATCAGCAGCGCAGTGCCGAACAGGACGCCAAAGCCCAAGCTGGCCGACATCGGGATCAGGAACTGCGCCTGCAGGCTGGTCTCGAACGTGATCGGCGCCACGCCCAGAAACGTCGTGATTGCGGTCAGCATTATCGGGCGGAAGCGTGATTTCGCCGCGTCGATAACAGCCTCGCCCGGCTCCATGCCGTTGGCGAGGTTTTCGTTCAGGAAGTCGATAAGCACCAGCGCGCCGTTGATGATTACGCCGGACAGCGCGATGATCCCGAACATCGAGAGAATTCCCAGCGGGATGCCCAGAAGCAGGTGCCCGATCAGCGCCCCGATCATGCCGAAGGGGATCGCCGCCATGATGATCAGCGGCTGGATGTAAGAGCGGAAGGGCACCGCGAGCAGCGCGTAGATCGCCACCAGCGCGAGCAGGAAAGCCTGCCCAAGATCGCCGAAGCTTTCCTGCTGTTCCTCCTGCTCTCCCCCAAAATCATATTGTAGGGAGGGGTAATCCGCCTGCAGTTCGGGCATGATCTCGTTGTCGAGCAGGTCGGCCACCTCTTGCCCTGTGATCGTGTCGCTATCGACATCGGCAGTAATCGTAGTGATCCGGTGCCCGTCCTCCCGCCGGATGACCGAAGGCGCCTCGCCGAAGGATACCTCCGCCAGGCTCGACAGGGCGACCTCGCCGCCGGGCACGCGGACCCGGTAATTCTCGATATCGGCGATCGAATCGCGCTCTTCCTCGGGCAGGCGAATATAGACCCGCACGTCCTCGCGCCCGCGCTGGACGCGCACCGCTTCGGCTCCGAAGAATGCCGCCCGCACCTGCCCTGCGACATCCTGCAAGGTTACCCCCAGCGTGCGCGCCGAAGGCTTCAGGCGTAGCTCGATTTCCTGCTGGCCCGCGTCCTGATCGCTTTCGATGTCGAACACGCCGGCAACGCCTGCCAGTTGGTTCATCAGCCGGTCGCCGGCGAGATCGAGCACCGCATCGTCCGGGTGGCTCAGCTGTACGTTGACCGGTTCGCCGATCCCCAGCAGCGAGGAGGAAATGGAGAGGGATTTCGCCTCGGGCACTTCGCCCAGCTCCTCGCGCCATGCCTCTTCGATCCTCACTGCGGATGTGTCGCGCTGGGCCGCGGGGACGAGGCTGAGCTGCACGTTGGCAAGGTTGGGGCGTACGGTTCGCTGTGGTCCGCCCGGGCCCTGGCCCGTCTGCGCCAGCCCGATCGTCGTGTAGGTCGCTTCGAGAAAGCTCGGATTAGGCCCGCCGCTCGCAGCCCCGGTTTGCGCCTGCGTTTCGCCGGATGGGGAAGACTCGAGCCGGGCGAGCGCTCGGTCGGCCGCCGCTTCGATCCGGTTGGTTATCTCGGCCGTCCGCTCGACCGTGGTGCCCGCAGGCATTTCGAGCGAGGCGGTGACGATGTCCCCTTCGATCTCGGGGAAGAAGGAGAACTTGATGATCCCCGCGGGCAGCATCGCCACGAAGAGGATCAGAAGAGCGATTCCGCCTGCGACGACCAGATAGGGCGCGGCCACCACGAAGCGCAGTGTCCTGTCGAGCGGGCCCTCGACAAAGGCCTTGAACCGCTCATCGACCCACGCCTGCACCCGCGCGAAGAAGCGTGTGACCGGGTTGCCAGGCTTGTGCGAGGGATCGGGCAGCGTGCTCAGGTGATGGGGCAGGACATAGAGCGCCTCGATCAGCGAGAGCGTGAGTACCGCGATCACCACCAGCGGGATATCGGCCAGAATCTTGCCGATCACGCCGCCCACCGCCAGCAGCGGCAGGAACGCGGTAATGGTCGTCGCGACCGCGAAGAACACCGGCACCTTCACGCGCTGTGCCCCGGCGATCGCGGCACCCATTCCGGTGCGACCGCGCTCCCGCTCTGCATAAACATTCTCGCCCACGACAACCGCGTCGTCGACCACCAGGCCAAGCGCGAGGATGAAGCCGAACAGGGAGAACATGTTGATGCTCGACCCGGCCCAGTCGAGAATGAAGATGGCGCCCACGAAGGTCGCGCCAATGCCCACGGCGGTCCACATCGCCAGCCGCAGGTCGAGGAACAGGGTCAGCGCGGCCAGCACCAAGACGAGACCGAACGCGGCGTTGCGCAGCAACAGGTCCAGCCGGTCTTCGAGCAGTTCCGAGCTGTCTTCCCAGATCGCGTAGGAGATGCCGGGCGGCATGTCGAACTCGTTGGCCACCAGGTTCTTGGCCGCCTCGGCAATATCGAGCACGCGTTCGTCGCTGGTTCGGTACACGTCAACGAAGGCGACCGGCTGGTCGTTGAACCGGGTGATGAGGTCCGAATCCTCGAAGCTGTCGTCGACATCGGCAATGTCGCCCAGCCTCAGGGTTGCGCCGTCCTGCGTGGTCAGGACAATGATATTCTCGAAGTCCTGCTGGTCGTAGTTCTGGCCGATGGTGCGCACGCGCACCTCTTCCCGGCCCGTCTCGATAGACCCTGCCGGGGTGTCGAGGCTCGACTGGCCGACGATCTGGGCGACCTGTGGGAGCGACAGGCCGAGCGCACGCAGGCGCGATTGGGGAACATCGGCATAGATCTCGTAATTGCGGACCGCCGAGGTATCGACATAGCTGATCTCCGGCAGGGCGGCGGCCGCATCTTCCAGCCGGTAGGCGGTTTCCTTCAGCGTCCGCTCGTTCACGTCGCCGAACAGCGCGATCCGCAGCACCACCAGCCGGGTGGTGAGTTCGCGAATATCGGGTTCCTCCGCCTCGTCGGGGAAGGTCTGGATCTGATCGACTTCGGACTTCACCTCGTCCAGCGCGCGGGCGATGTCCGCGCCCAGTTCCAGCTCTACATTGACCGTGCCGCGCCCTTCGGCTGCGGTCGCGGTAATCTGCTTCACGCCCTCGATCGCCTCGACGGCTTCCTCTACCTTCTGGACGATCGATTCCTCGATCTCCTCGGGCGTGGCACCGGGATAGGTGACCGAGACGGAAATCGTATCGAGGCTGCTTTCGGGAAACACCTCCTGCACGATGCTGGTGTAGGAGAAATAGCCCGCCACCAGCATCGCCAGTAGCAGCAGGTTGGCTGCAACGCCGTTGCGCGCCATAAACGCGATAGGCCCCGAGCGGTCGCGCGCCCGGTCACTCGCTTCGTTGCCGTATCGGTCGACCGCGCCGGTATGGTCTTCCGTGTCACTCACCGCCGGACTGGCCCGCTCGGCGCTGCTTTTCTGCCCCTGCGACCCGTACGCGCATGCCGTCGGTCGGCGCGCGCAGGGTACTGGTCACGATTCTGCCACCGGCGGCAAGACTCTGCGTGGTGACGTAGGCAATCTCGTCGGAGCGCTGGATGACGCGTACGGGCAGGATACGCAGCCGCCCCTCGCGCACCACCCAGATCTCGTTGCCGGGCCTGAGCGCGGCGATCGGGATGCGGGCGAATGGCACCGGCACCTCCCCCACGATCCGCGCCTCGACGAAACTGCCGAGCAGCAGCGGCGGGCCCTGCGGAGCATCCTCGCCTGCATCGACCGGCTGCCCGCTACGTAGCGGAGAGGGCACTTTCAAAAAGGCGTCGATGGTGCGCGTCTGCGGGTCGAGGATCGGGTCCGCGCGGTCAACGAAGGCATCCCATCGGTAGGTGACGCCGCCATAGACGAAGGTCACGCTGGCGGGGATGCGGCCTGCATCGGCGCGCAGCAGGGAAGGGATCAGAGCTGCCTCATCCTCGGTAAGTGCCACGCGCACCTCGAAAGCGTCGGTCGCGACCAGCGTGCCGAGGGTCTGGCCCGGCTGCACCAGCGTGCCGACCGCGGCGTTCTCTTCCTCCACCAGGCTGCTGAAGGGCGCGCTGATCCGGGTGCGGGAGAGCGAGAGCTGGGCGGCTTCGAGATTGGCGGAGGCACGTTCCCGCGCCGCCTGAGCGGAGCGCAGTTGCGGTTCGCGCGTGGCGAGGCGGCTGGGCGAGTCGCGATCCCGACCTGCCTGTTGCCCGGAGAATGCCTGCTGCGCGAGTGAGCCGGGGGGCAGGATGCGCGCGGCATAATCGTCAGGGTCTATCCCCGCCTGCAATACGTCGCGGGTCGATTGGCGCTGCGCGAACCGGTCGAGTTCCTCGCGGGCGATTTCCAGTTCTTCGCGCGCCTGCAGCACAGCGACATCCTGCGCCGCGACATCGGCGCGCGCGGTGCGGACCTGGTTCTGGTAGTCGACCGGGTTCACGCGGAACAGCGTTGCCCCGCGCGGGACGGTGCGGCCCTCGCGAAAAGCCGGGTTCACATAGACCAGCCGCCCGCCGACCTCGGCCCCGACGGTGACGGTTTCGCTCGCCTGCACAGTGCCGCTACCGCGCACTTCCAACGGGCCTGTGTCCTGCTGGAAGGCGACCGTCTCTACCAGCGGGGCCTGCTCGACCCGCTCCTGCTCTTCCGTTTCTGGCCGCAGGGTCACCATCAGCACTGCAATCAGGATCGCCCCGACCAGCACGGCCGCCACCAGCAGCAATTGTTTGCGACGGCTCATGGCTCTTGTCCTTCCTGAGGGGCGGGCACCATCTCGACCGGGTTGGGGGCGAGCCAATCGGGCGCTGATGGGGCGGCCCAGTCTCCGCCCAGCGCCCGGTGGATGCCAAGGCGCGAGATCGCGACCGTGCGGCCTGCCGAAGACAGCGCGGATTCGACTTGGTACAGTGCGCGCAACGCATCGAGATAGCTGACATAATCGCCCACTCCGGCCTCGAACCGACGGACCTGCAGATCGGCGGAGAACCGCGCCTCTTCGCGCTGGGCGAGGATCAGCCGATAGCGCTGGCGGTTCTCTTCGTAATCCTCGATCGCGCTGTTCGCTTCGCGAAAGGCGGTCAGCACGGTGCGCGCGTAATTGGCCGCTGCCGCATCGTAGGTTGCTTTCGCAGCCTCGATATTGGCGGAAATCCGCCCGCCCTGGAAGATCGGCGCAGTCAGCCCGGCGGCAAGGTTGACCGCCCAGTTGTTCGCCACGTCCAGCGCGCCGCCGATGTCGCCCCCCTGCGTGCCCGGCTGTGCGGACAGCGTGATCGAGGGGAAGCGCTCTGCCTTGCGGGCGCCGACGCGTGCGCGCGCGGCCTCCAGCCTCGCCCAGGCCGCAGCGACGTCGGGCCGCTGGCCGAGCAGGTCGGCGGGCAGGCCTGCAGGCACCTCGTCGAACACCAGTTGAGGCGTCAGCGGGCGTGCGAGACGCGCCTCCACAGCCTGCGGATAAACGCGCACAAGCACACCAAGACGGCCCTCAGCGTCGTCGAGCGCGGCTTCACGCTGGGGCAGGGATGCCTGAACATTTCGCTGGTCCTGCTGCACCTGATAAAGCTCGAAGCTCTGGGTCAGTCCGCGCCGGAACCGTTCTTCGGTCCGCGCGGCGCGATCGGCCAGCAGATCGATCGTTTCGAGCGTCAGTTCGATCTGGCGACGCGAATCGACGATTTCGAAATAGGTCGCGATGGTCTCGGCCGCGGCGGCGAGCTGGACCGTACGATAATCATATTCGGCGGCGAGGGCATCGGCGCGTGCGGCTGCGTAATCGTTGCGGACGCGGCCGAACAGGTCGATCTCGTAGGAGGCGCCGAGGCCGAGCGAGTAGGAATCGTTTTCGATCCGGCTGCTCTGAGCGCCGCCGCCCCCTCCGGGAAAGCCGCCGAAGGCGCTCCCGCTCAGCGGGGTGTTGGAATAGCTGGCATCGCCGCTGGCACTGACTCGTGGCAGCAGGGCGGAGCGGGCCACGCGCGCCTGCGCGGCGGCTTGCGCGACCCGGGCAGAGGCTTCGGCGATGTCGAGATTGTCGCCCAGCGCATCGGCCACCAGCGCGTCGAGCACCGGGTCCTGGAACGCGGTCCACCATGCGGCGGGCCGATAAGGTGCCGCATTCTCGTTATTGGGGAACCCCTCGGGCAGCTGCGCGGTAACCTGCGGCTGGGCGCGGTCGGGCGCAAGATTGACGCATCCGGTCAGGGCCAGGGCGGCGAGGGCAATTGTGATCGCGCAGCGCATGGGCGGCGACGATAGGCAAGGCTCTCCCGATTGGCGAGTGCGTCCGGGAATTTAAGTTTCGATCGGCGACCGATTGTGGCCGGTGCGTGCCCTCAGGGTATCAGCCACCAGCGGATCAGAAAGGCCACCGCACCCAGCGCGGCGACGCTCATCCCCCAGATCGCGGCCATCCAGCCGAGCCGTTTCCAGAGGGGAGAATCGACGTCACCTTCCGCCATCAGTGGTAGCCTTCGTCGCCCACTTTGCCGCGAAACACCCAGTAGGCCCAAGCGGTATAGGCGATGATCAGCGGCATGGTGATTGCCACGCCGACAAGCATGAAGATCTGGCTGCGTTCGGGCGCGGCGGCATCCCAGATCGTCAGTCCCGGCGGGACGACATTGGGCCAGATGGTCACGCCTACGCCCGCGAGCCCGAACAGGAACAGCGCAAGCGAGAGCCAGAAGGGCTTGGAGTGCCGGTCGCACGACAGCGCGTGCCAAAGGAACCCGGCCACGATCAGCGTGGCGATCGGGATCGGCGCGACCCAGTAGATGGCAGGCGCGCTCAGCCAGCGGTCGGCATATTCGGGCCGCAAGACGAGGTTGTAGAGGCTGACCGCGCCCATCAGCGCGAGGGTTGCGAGCGCCGCGATCTTGCCCAGCTTGCGCGCATGGGCCTGCCCGTCGCCGTCCAGCTTCCATACCAGCCATGTGGCACCCAACAGCGCGTAGCCTGCGACCGTGCCGACACCCGTCAGCAGCGTGTAGGGCGTCAGCCAGTCGAACCAGCTGCCCGAATAGGCGCGGTCGGTAACTTCGATGCCCTGCAGCAGCGCGCCAAGGATCATCCCCTGCGACAGCGCGGCGACGATCGAACCGCCGCTGAACGCCGCATCCCAGAATCGCCGGTGCGAGGAATCGCGCCAGCGATATTCGAACGCGACCCCGCGGAAGACGAGGCCCAGCAGCATTGCGATGATCAACGGATAGGTCGCGGGCAGGATCACCGCATAGGCCAGCGGGAAGGCCGCGAACAGGCCGCCGCCGCCCAGCACCAGCCAGGTCTCGTTACCATCCCACACCGGCGCGATGGAGTTCATCGCACGGTCGCGTTCGCGGCCCACCGCGAAGCTGGGGAAGAGCACTCCGATGCCGAGGTCGAACCCGTCCATCACCACATAGGCGAAGATCGCGAAGGCGATGATGAAGGCCCAGATCGTCGTGAGGTCGATCATTGCTCGTCCTCCTTACTCTCAGGCTCGATGTACTGGATCGAACTGAGCGAATCCGGGCTGAGATTGCCCGGATCCTGCGTCGGCCCCGGCGTAATCCCGGCGGTACGGATTGGGCCCGTATCGCCGCGCTTGACCCCGGTTTCACGGGCGTGGGGCGGCTGGCTCATCAGGCGCATGATGTACCAGGTGCCGGTGCCGAAGACCGCGAAATAGACAAGCACGAAGGCGATCAGCGAAGCGCCTACCGCAGGCGCGGCCAGCGGGCTGGCCGCATCGGCGGTGCGCAGCAGGTTGTAGATGACGTATGGCTGGCGGCCGACCTCGGTGGTGATCCACCCCGCGATCACCGCGACAAAGCCAGCCGGGCCCAGCACCAGCGCGGCGCGGTGCAGCCAGCGCCATTCGTAGAGCTTGCCGCGCCAGCGCGCGAGCAGGCTCCACAGGCCGACGCCCAGCATCGCGAAGCCCAGGCCGACCATGACCCGGAAGCTCCAGAAGACGATGCCCACGGGCGGCTGCTCGTCGAGCGGGATCGTATCGAGCCCGTCGAGCGGCGCATTCAGATCGTGCTTGAGGATCAGGCTGGAGGCCTTGGGAATCTCGACCGCATATTTCACCTCGCGCGCGTCGCTGTCCGGAATTCCGAACAGGATCAGCGGCGCGCCGTCGGGGTGGCTTTCGTAATGGCCTTCCATCGCCATCACCTTCTGCGGCTGATGCTCCAGCGTGTTGAGCCCGTGCATGTCGCCCGCGAAGATCTGGATCGGCACGACCAGCGCGGCCATCCACATCGCCATGGAGAACATCTTGCGGGCGTGGCCGTTGGTCCGATCCTTCAGCAGGTGCCACGCGCCCACGCCGCCGACCACGAAGGCGGTGGTGATGTACGCGCCCAGCACGGTGTGAACGAGGCGATAGGGGAAGCTGGGGTTGAAGATGATCTCGACCCAGCTGTCGCCCGGCAGGAACTGGCCATTGGCACCCATCTCGTAGCCGACGGGCGTCTGCATCCAGCTATTGACCGAGAGGATCCAGAACGCGCTGATGAAGGTGCCGCCTGCGACCATCAGCGTGGCCACGTAATGCAGCTTCTTGCCCACGCGGTTCATCCCGAACAGCATCACGCCGAGGAAGCCCGCTTCGAGGAAGAATGCGGTCAGCACCTCGTAGGCCATCAGCGGCCCGATCACCGGCCCTGCCTTGTCGGAGAAGACCGCCCAGTTGGTGCCGAACTGGTAGGACATCACGATGCCGCTGACGACGCCCATCGCAAACGCGATCGCGAAGATTTTCAGCCAGTATTTGAACAGGTCCATGTAGACCGTCTTGCCGGTCTTCAGCCAAAGGCCTTCCAGGACAGCAAGATAGCTCGCCAGCCCGATCGAAAAGGCCGGGAAGATGAAATGGAAGCTGACCGTGAACGCGAACTGGATCCGGGCCAGAATGATGGGATCGACTGCATCGAACATGGGCGCGACTTACAGAAAAGCCTGCCGTGCTACCAGCGCCGGTTCGTCATCGGGCGTTGCGATCTGCGCAACAGAGACGATCTGCTGAGCCGTCACGCGGCCAGCGTGGGCGCGTAGCGCGTGCCGATACCCTTGCCCGCCCTCTTCGCGGCATAAAGCGCCCGGTCGGCCAGAACATGCAGCTCCGCAATGTTGGTGGCATCGTCCGGGTAACAGGCGAAGCCCGCAGTAACGCCGATTTCGACCAGGCTTTTTGCATCGGCCGCGTAGGGCGCGCCGGAGACCTTGGCGAGTACCGCCTGGATGACCGTTTCGGCGGCCTGGGCGCCCTGTCCAGGGAGTAAGACAAGAAATTCGTCTCCGCCGATCCGCGAGAGAACCTGCCCCTCGGCAAGCGCGGACTGCATCCGATTGGCGACCTCGCATAGCAAATCGTCGCCTGCGGCATGGCCGAAGCGGTCGTTGATCGGCTTGAAGCCGTCCAGATCGAAACACACCAGCGAGAACACCTCGCCGCGGGAGAGGCTTTTCATAACCCCTTCCAGCCCATGCCGATTGAGCAGACCGGTCAAGGGATCGCGACGTGCACGTTCGGCATTGATCATCTCCGCGCTGAGGGCGGAAAGCATCGCGCTGCGATAGTGCGCGAGTAGCTGGACCGAGCCGATCAGGAAGCCGGGAAGCAGCGCCAGCAGCGCCAGCATCAGCGGTTCGCCCGTGCTCGCCGCGCCGGCCAGAAACGGGCCCACGCATAGCGCGACCAGCAGCAGGCCGAGCCGGGGGGCTGCGTAGTTGCGCGCGCACAGCGGCCCGACCAGACCCATGCAATGGGCCGCGACAAGGACCATCATGGCCGTATTGCCGCTTCTCATCGAGAAGAAGAAAAGTGCACCCTGCAGTGCGCACCACAGGATCGAAAGCGTGATCGGTGTATCAATGCCCGGTGTTTCGCCCTTGGAACGGATCTCGCTCACCCGCTTCAGGCTGACCAAGCGGGCGAACAGCAGGATCGTTTCGATCGCGATGATGATTGCGAAGGCGGGGCCACCGATTGTAAAATGGGCGAGGGTGGCCAGGAACAGGCCATTCACTGCGCCCAGAATTACCGCGCCGGGCGAGGAAAGCAGAGCACCGCACATGAACGGGCGCAGCGCATGGGGTGTCCCATGGCTCCACCGCATCAGCCAGGGTAAGGGGCCTCGCGTCGCGCGCAATCGTCCTTCAGGCCGATCGGGCGAGGTACCCTGTGTCCTCTCGTCCATCCTCATACGAGGACGATAGCCATATATCGCTAACAAAGATTGAAACGGCGATCGGCTATGCGCCGCTAAACCGGCGTTTGCTGTGAAAAAAGGGCGACCCGCAGGCCGCCCTTTCTTTTCTTCCGAAGTGGATCGCCGTCTAGTCGACGATGTCCATTTCCGCGATCAGGTTCTGCGCCCCGTCGACCTTTTCCATCACCCACAACATGTAGCGGGTGTCGACATGGATCGACCGCGTGGTGCGCGGGTCGAAATCCCAGTCCGAATTCACGCTTTCGAACGTGCCGTCGAACAGCAGGCCTACCAGCTCGCCCTTGGCATTGAGGGTGGCAGAGCCGCTGTTGCCGCCGGTCACGTCGAGGTCGGACAGGAAGTTGACCGGGACCGAGCCGATCGAGTCGAGCTCGTACTGGCCGTAATCCTTCGCCTCGATCAGGGCGAGTTCGCGCGCCGGAGCGTTGAACGGATCGATCCCGGTGTCCTTCTGGGTGATCCCTTCGAGCGTGGTGAAGGGCAGGTATTCCATCCCGTCGAAGGGCGATCCGCCCATCACGTTGCCGTAAGTGATGCGCAGCGTCGAATTGGCATCGGGATAGGGCAGCATGCCCTGTTCGGACTGCCACTGCGTGATCGCCTCCATATAGGCGGGGCGCAGGGCGAGGCCGCGACCGGCGCGCTCCTCTGCTTGGTCTTCCAGCCCGCGCTCGTAATCGTAGAGCGCGATGGCGAGCTTCATGAAGGGATCGTCGCTCGCTTCCAGATCGGCGACGCTGGCATCCATCAGCGCGAGCCGGGTCTCGCTCTCGTCGAGCGAGGTGTTGGCGTAGTAACCGTCGAGGATCGCATCGAGCTGCTTGGCATCGTCGACGCCGGTCAGGCCCAGGGCGTTGTCGAACACGGCGACGCGTTCGGCCTGCGGCTGGGCGAGATAGCCGCTGAGGAACAGCTCCCATTCGGCCTTGTCGACGCTCGGATCATAGCGGCGGTCGAGTGCCTGCAGGCCCTGACGGAAGAACGCCATGTCGCGTTCCTGATAGCCCGACTCGCGCTGGGCGTTGGGCTTCTCACGCTCCTTGGCGAGGCGATAGAGCCGCTCGGCGACCGAGAGCAGCTGCGCGCGGGTGGCGTTGCCGTACCAGAAGCTGGTGCGCGCCGCAGTGGCGCTTTCCTGCGAGAGTTCGGCCAGGTTTTCGATCGCCGGACCATAGGCCGCCCGCGAGGGATCGGCGGCGATCCAGTCGGCCAGCGCGGCTTCCCGTTCGCGGCGACGTTCGATCAGGCCGACGCGGCGCGCGCCTTCGATCTGGCCGCGCAGGTTCTTCTCGTAATTGTTGAGCCCGGCAAGGCGTGCTTCGTATTTGACGCGCGCATCCGATCCTTCCGGCGCGGCGGCTTCGATGGTGCCGATCCAGTCGGTCAGCAGCTTCTGGAAGGTCGGATATTCCCAGCCGAAGGTGTTTTCGACTTCGGCGAGCATCGCGTAGCGCGAGGTCGAGCCGGGATAGCCTGCGACCATCACGAAATCGCCTTCGTCGAGCCCGCTCTTGGAGACCTTCAGGAAGTGCTCGGCCTTGTAGGGCACGTTGTCTTCGGAATATTCGGCCGAGGAGCCGTCGGGCGCGACATAGGCGCGGTAGAACGAGAAGTCACCGGTGTGGCGCGGCCACATCCAGTTATCGACGTCGCCGCCGTACTTGCCGATCGAATCCGCCGGTGCGTAGACGAGGCGCACGTCCTTCACTTCGAGCTGCTTGATCAGCTTGTACTCGTCGCCGCCGTAATAGCTCGCCACCCGGCAGCGATAGCCTGCTTCCTGTTCGCATTCCGCGGTGATGTCCTTCGCGCGCTGGTCGATCGCGTCATAGCGCGCGTTGGGCGTCATCGTGTCGGTGCCTTCGCGCATGCGCTGGGTCACGTCGCTGAAGTCGGTGGTGACATAAATGCGCGAGCCGGGCGCGGCAGGCAGTTCGGCGCCCATCGTCTTCGCGAGGAAGCCGTTTTCGAGATAGTTGTTCTCCGCGGTCGAGTTGTACTGGACCGATCCGCGCGCGCAGTGGTGGTTGGTGACGACCAGTCCCTGCGGCGAAACGAAGCTGGCGGAGCAGCCGCCCAGGCTGACGACCGAGCCCATCGGGAAGCCGGTCAGGTCGGTGAGCGCTTCGGGATCGAGTTCGAGGCCGGTCTCTTTCAGATCGTCGGCGATCTCGGGCAGCTGCTCGGGGGTGAACATCCCCTCCTTGGCAGCGAGCGGTTGGGCCGCGACACCCGCCATGAGGGCGGCCATCAAAAACACCTTGTTACGCATCTGTTTCCCCTGAAATTTCATCGCGCGCGACTCGCGCCGATGTTACAGGGTAACTCGCTATTGGCCTTGCCCGCGTGGTGCAAGGGCGGCGCACTGTCGTTCGTCGGTCTGAATGGCGCGTTGGTCCGGAGCCGATCATTATATCAGCGTTCCCCCGCAGCGCTGCGCGGTCGCCAAAACCGTGCCGATCGGTTAGCCATCGGCAAAACACGATTGGGAGAGCCAGCGCCGTGAGCGAATTCATCGACCCGCCGCAGACCGCGAAGACCAACTGCACCGCAGCGCAGTACGAGGCGGATTACGCCCGCTCGCTGTCCGACCCGGACGGGTTCTGGCTTGAGCAGGCGCAGCGGCTCGACTGGATCGATGCCCCCACCAAAGGCGGCGAATGGTCGTTTGACCCGGTCGATATCAAGTGGTTCGCCGACGGCGCGCTCAACCTGTGTCACAATGCAGTCGACCGGCATCTGGCCGACAAGGCGGACAAGACTGCGCTCATCTTCGAGCCCGACGAGCCCGACGGCGAAATCCGCACACTGACCTACGCCGATCTTCATCGTGAGGTCGTGCGCATGGCCAATGCGCTCAAGGCGATGGGCGTGACCAAGGGCGCGCGGGTCACGCTTTACATGCCGATGGTGGTCGAAGGCGTGGTCGCGATGCTCGCCTGCGCGCGGTTGGGCGCGATCCATTCGGTCGTGTTCGGCGGATTCTCGCCCGAGGCGCTGGCCGGCCGCATCATCGATTGCGACAGCCAGTTCGTGATCACCGCCGATGAAGGCCTGCGCGGGAGCAAGCCGATCCCCCTCAAGGCCAATGTCGATGCCGCTGTCGACGAACACGATACTCCGGTGAAGGGCGTGCTGGTGATCGCCCATACCGGGGCGGACATCGCGATGAAGCAGGGCCGCGACCACTGGTACGCCGACCTTGCCAGTGAAGACGACTGCCCGTGCGAGCCGATGAATGCGGAAGACCCGCTGTTCATCCTCTATACCTCGGGCTCGACCGGCAAGCCTAAGGGTGTGCTGCACACCACCGGCGGCTACGGCGTGTGGACCGCGACAACCTTCCACTATGCGTTCGATCACAGGCCGGATGACATCTTCTGGTGTTCCGCCGACATCGGTTGGATCACCGGGCACAGCTACGTCACCTACGGACCGCTGCTGAACGGCGCGACACAGGTGATCTTCGAAGGCGTGCCCAACTATCCCGACCACGGGCGGTTCTGGCAGGTGATCGAAAAGCACAGGGTTTCGATCTTTTACACCGCGCCGACCGCAATCCGCGCGCTGATGCGCGAGGGCGACCGCTTCGTCACCGCGCACGACCGCTCGAGCCTGCGCCTGCTTGGTTCGGTGGGCGAGCCGATCAATCCCGAAGCATGGCGCTGGTATCGCGACGTGCCGGGCGAGGGCCGGGTGCCGGTGGTCGATACCTGGTGGCAGACCGAGACGGGCGGTATCATGCTGACCACGCTGCCCGCCGCCCACGCGATGAAACCGGGCAGTGCCGGCCTGCCGTTCTTCGGCGTGCAGCCGCAACTGGTCGACAATGAAGGCGGCGTGCTGGAAGGCGTTGCGGAGGGCAATCTGTGCCTTGCCGCGAGCTGGCCGGGGCAGGCGCGCACCGTCTACGGCGATCACGACCGCTTCGTGCAGACCTATTTCAGCACCTACAAGGGCAAGTACTTTACAGGCGATGGGTGCCAACGCGATGCGCACGGCTACTACCGCATCACCGGGCGGGTCGACGATGTGATCAACGTCTCCGGCCACCGGATGGGCACCGCCGAAGTCGAGAGCGCGCTGGTGCTCCACCCGCATGTGGCGGAAGCCGCGGTGGTCGGCTTCCCGCACGACATCAAGGGGCAGGGCATCTATTGCTATGTCACGCTCAACGCGGGCGATGACGGTTCGGACGCGCTTGCGGAGGAACTGCGCCAGCAGGTCCGCAAGGAAATCGGCCCGGTGGCCACGCCTGACCGGATCCATTTCACCGATGCTTTGCCAAAGACCCGTTCGGGCAAGATCATGCGCCGTATCCTGCGCAAGATCGCCGAGAACGATTATGGTTCTCTGGGCGATACATCGACGCTCGCAGACCCGTCGCTGGTCGATCGGCTGATCGAGGGGCGCGTCTCCGGATGAGGTGAAGATTTCGCGCGGCGGAACAATTGACGCAGGCTCTTGGTTGGGTGACTATCGACGGCATACGGCCAGTAGAGAAGCCGGAACAGCCGAACAGGAAGGCCGGGAACTCAATTGAGCTTCGACGAAATGCTTGGATATGATGGGGGCAAGTCGGGCGAGACCCGGGAAGCCTACCAGGCATTTCGCAAATGGCTCGATTCCCAACCTGACAACCGGGTCCTGCGAAAGTCCGAGCAGGCGGAGAATTTCTTCCGCAAGATCGGTATCACCTTCAACGTCTATGGCGAAGAGGCGGCGGATGAGCGCCTGATCCCGTTCGACGTCGTGCCGCGCGTGCTGTCGGGCAACGAATGGCGCAAGCTCTCCAAGGGGATCGAGCAGCGCGTTCGTGCGATCAATGCATTCCTGTACGATATCTATCACCGGCAGGAGATCCTGCGCGCAGGACGTGTGCCCGAAAGCCTGATCGCCAATAATGCCGCGTTCCTGCCCAAGATGATGGGCTTCGATCCGCCCGGCGGCATCTACACCCACATCATCGGCACCGACATCGTGCGCACCGGGCCCGACGAATTCTACGTGCTGGAAGACAATGCGCGGACCCCCTCGGGCGTGTCCTACATGCTCGAAAACCGCGAGATCATGCTCCAGATGTTTCCGGAGCTGTTCGCGGATATCCCGATCCGCGAGGTGAGCGATTACCCTAGCTGGCTGCGCCGCTCGCTGTCGTCATGCGCGCCTGCCGCCTGCCTCGACAAGCCGACCGTGGCCGTGCTGACGCCGGGAACATTCAACTCCGCCTATTTCGAACACAGCTTCCTCGCCGATCAGATGGGTGCGGAACTGATCGAGGGGTCCGACCTCAGGGTGATCGACGGGCGGGTCGCGATGCGCACCACGCAAGGCTACAAGCCGGTCGACGTGATCTACCGCCGGATCGACGACGAGTATCTCGATCCGCTCAACTTCAATCCGCAATCGATGCTCGGCGTGCCGGGGATCTTCGATGTGTATCGCGCGGGCGGTGTGACCATCGCCAATGCGCCGGGCACGGGGATCGCCGACGACAAGGCGCTGTACAGCTACATGCCCGAGATCGTGAAATTCTACACCGGCGAAGAACCGCTGTTGAAGAACGTGCCCACCTGGCGCTGTTCGGAGCCCGACCAGCTGGCCGAAGTGCTCGACAAGCTGGACGAGCTGGTGGTGAAAGAGGTCCATGGATCGGGCGGCTACGGCATGCTGATCGGCCCGACCGCCAGCAAGCAGGAAATCGCCGACTTCCGCGCAAAGCTGAAGGAACAGCCCGAAGGCTACATCGCACAGCCCACGCTGGCGCTGTCGACCGTGCCGATCTTTACCGAGCAGGGCCTTGCCCCGCGCCACGTCGATTTCCGCCCCTTCGTGCTGATGGCGCCCAATTCGATTGACATCGTGCCCGGCGGGCTGACCCGCGTGGCGATGAACGAAGGATCGCTGGTCGTGAATTCGAGCCAGGGCGGTGGGACCAAGGATACATGGGTGCTCGATGACTGATCGCGCGACGACCCTTTCGATGGAGGCGCGCGATGCTGGGTAAGACCGCATCAGGCCTGTTCTGGATGTTCCGCTATCTCGAGCGGGCGGAGGCGACCGCGCGTCTGCTCGACGCAGGTTTCCGGATCGCGCTGACGCGTGCAGGTTCGTCGCGTTCGGAATGGCAGTCCGTGCTGACCACGGTCGGCCAGCTGGATGCTTTCAAGGCCCGACATGGCGAGCCAAACTCGTCCAAGGTGATCGAATTCCTGCTCAGCGACCGCGACAATCCCTCCAGCATCATCTCGATGGTCAAATCCGCGCGCGACAATGCGCGCGGCGTCCGGATCGGGCTGACCAGCGAGGTGTGGGAAGCGACCAACGAAAGCTGGATGACGCTCGACAAGCTGCTGCGCGGGACCATCCCCGAAGCGGACCTGCCCGACACGCTGACCACGATCCGCCAGCAGAACGCGCTGGTGCGCGGCGCGACCACCGGCACGATGCTGCGCAACGACGGATTCAATTTCGTGCGGCTGGGCACCTTCATCGAACGCGCCGACAACACCGCGCGCATCCTCGATGTGAAGTACTACCTGCTGCTGCCCTCGATCAGCCAGGTCGGCTCGACGCTCGACATCAAACAGTGGGAGACGATCCTGCGCTCTGTCTCGGCGCTGCGCAGTTATCAGTGGCTCCACGGCGCGACGGTCAATCCGCGCGACATCGCCCAGTTCCTGATCCTGCATGAACAGATGCCGCGCAGCCTCGCGTTCTGCTATAACAAGATATGCGACAATCTGGGCTACCTCGCGAAGAACTACGACAACCGCACGGAGTCCTGCGAATTGGCCGACCGCATTCACCTCGACTATCTGGGCCGTTCGATGGACTCCATCTTCGACGACGGCCTGCACGAGTTCATCGAGAGCTTCCTCGACGCGAACAACCGGCTCGCGAGCCAGATTTCCACCGACTATTCGTTCGGACCGGGCGCATGAGGCTGCGGGTCGATCACGAAACGCGTTACACCTATGACGCGCCCGTCTCCTACGGGCTGCAGCAGGTCCGCATGCGGCCGAAAGACAGCCGCGGCCAGAAGGTGCTGGACTGGACCATCACGGTCGAGGGCGGGGCGACCGAGCTGTGCTATGACGATCACAACGGCAACCGGGTCGACCTGATCGGGATCGAGCCGGGCCGCACCGAAACCTCCATCCGTTGCGTCGGCCTGGTCGAAAACACCGAGGGTGACGGCGTTCTGGGCAAGCACCAGGGCTTCCTGCCGCTGTGGCACTTCAAGCGCTCTTCCCCGCTGACGCAGGCGGGCGAGGGTGTGCGCAAGCTGGTGGCCGGTCTAGGCGATTGCGACATTGCGCAGGTTTCCACCGGGCACGCATTGTCCGCCGCGATTCTCGATACGGTCGGCTATGAAGGCGGCAACACCCATTCGGGCACCACGGCGGAAGAAGCGATCACGGGCGGCACCGGCGTGTGTCAGGACCACGCGCATATCTTCTGTTCGGCCGCCCGGTTGATGGGCCTGCCTGCACGCTACGTCTCGGGCTACCTGATGATGAACGACCGGGTCGAACAGGATGCCAGCCACGCCTGGGCGGAAGCCTACTTCGAAGGCTTGGGCTGGGTTGGTTTCGATGTGTCCAACGGCTATTCCCCCGACGAGCGCTATATCCGCGTTGCCACCGGGATAGACTTTCGCGAGGCCGCGCCGATCAACGGCATGAGGATGGGGGGAAGTGACGAAGGCGTGCTTGTCACCCTGAAGGTCGAGCAATAGTCCTTTCCCCACAACTACGACGAGTGCCGAACTAGATGACCTATTGCGTGGGCATGCGGCTGGACCGCGGCCTGATCTTCATGTCCGATACGCGGACCAATGCAGGCGTCGACGACGTCTCGCAGGTGCGCAAGATGCGCCACTGGGAAAACCCGGGAGAGCGGATCATCACGCTGCTTTCGGCGGGCAATCTCGCGACCACGCAGGCGGTCGTCAGCCTGCTGGACGAGCGGACCAAGGCGCCGTCTGAACGCGACCCGTCGATCCTGTCGGCCCCGTCCATGTTCCAGATCGCGACCATCGTGGGCAATACCCTGCGCGAGGTGATTGCGTCGCTGCGGCACGAGGGGCCCGAGGCGAGCGCTTCGTTCCGCGCGAGCCTGATCCTAGGCGGCCAGATCGCGGGCAGCGAACCGCGCCTGTTCCTGATCTACCCGGAAGGCAACTTCATCGAGGCGGGCGATGACTCGCCCTTCTTCCAGACCGGCGAGACCAAGTATGGTCGCCCGATCATCGTGCGCACCTTCGACCCTGCGATGACCTTCGAGGATGCGACCCGGCTGCTGATGGTCAGCTTCGATTCGACCATCCGCTCCAACCTGGCAGTCGATCTCCCACTGGACCTGGCGACTTACGAACGCGATGCGTGCAAGCTTGCCCACCAGCAGCGGATCGAAGTGAACGATCCCTATTTCCGTCGCATCTCCGAGCAATGGAGCCTGTCGCTCCGCGAGGCGGTCAACCGCCTGCCGCCGTTCGAATTCGAAACCGGCGCGGCGAGCGAGGACTGAGGCGGCGCAACCATCGATCCGACAAGAGGACCAATGCAATGGACATGACGCAGCTCGACGAAAACGTGTGGGTCGCGGGGCAGATCGACCCGGCAGACTTGCCCGCGCTGGCCGATCGTGGCTTCCGCTCGATCATCGGCAACCGCCCCGATGGCGAGGAACCCGGCCAGCCAAGCTGGTCCGTGATTGCTGCGGCCGCGCAGGATGCTGGGATCGAGGCACGGCATATCCCCATCGCCGGGCCGGACGATATCGCCGCGCGCAAAGACGATTTCGCGCAGGCACTGGCCGAGATGCCGGGCCCGGTACTGGCCTTCTGCCGCTCCGGCGCGCGCTCGGGCCGCCTCTACGAAGCGGCGCAAGGCTAAGCGACAGGTCCTAAGCCTGCGCACCGCGCAGGCCCGCGGCGGTCAGTACATTTGCAGATGTTCAAGGCCTGCGTCCGGCAGGGTTACCTGCAGCATGGGCCAGTCGCCTGATCCGTCTACCGCAGGCTGCGCGAAGGCTGCGGGGAAGTTCTGCATATGAGGGCCGCCAGCCCCGGTCGGACGATCGAACTGCGCCAGCGCGCGGACCGCATCATTGTACGCGTGTCCGCTCCAGCCATCGTCGAAGCGATATTCGTACGCAGCCTCCTGCGATACGACCGCGGCGGAGCCCGACCCATCGGGGGCGTAGCCCAGTTCGGTCGCGCTCAGGCTGTCCGGTGAGACGCCGACCAGCCTGAAGATGGTCGCAAAGGCGTAGTTCTCGCCCGAAGCACCATCGCGGTCGTACTGGATCAGCGTGTCCTCGCCCTCAGCGACCAGTTGCAGGTGCCCGGTGGCGAAGGGATTGGAACCGGCCGGCAAGTTCTGCGATGCCGAGTTCAGGAAGCCTGTGAGCGAGAGCCGGTCTTCTCCCGCGGTGAAATCGGTCACCACGACCTCGCTACCGAGGCTGTAGGCAATCGTGTTGAGCAGCGACTGGACCGTGATGGCGTCGCTTCCGGCCCCCAGGGTCACGCTCTGCGAGCCCCCGAATATGCTGATATTGACGGAATCATCGCCTTCGCCAGCATCGATCAAGCCCAACCGGACCCCGCCGACATAAATCTGGTCGGCGCCCGTCCCACCGACCACCGTGACATCATCAATGTAGCGCACGGAATTGAAAAAGATCCGGTCTTCGCCCTGGCCGCCATCGAGAAGGAGGACGCTGGAGGCCTGAGTCAGGCGTGAGACGAACAGGGTGTCATTGCCCCGCTGGCCGAACAGCCGGTCGTTCCCACCGCCGATGTCGTCGAGAATATCGTCCGATATATCCGGCCCAGCGTCGTTGAAATTATTGCCGTAGAGCGTGTCGTTGCCCAACCCACCGTTGAGCTGGTCCGCACCTTCGCCGCCTTCGATAAGGTCGTCGTCCGCTCGGCCCCAGATCGTATCGTCTCCGGCAAGACCGCTGAGAGTATCGGCTCCATTGCTGCCGCTCAGGATTTCACGCGCGGACGTACCGGTAAACGTCTCCCCGACCGGGGCGTCGCCATTTATTGGGTAACCCAGCTCGCGCGCAGTCATTGTGGCGGCGGTTCTGCCGGTGAAGCTCACCACGGACTGCGGACTATAGGCGCTCTGGGATGCACCGTCCCGGTCGATCTGGAGCGTCGCGGTGCCGTTCACATCGACCAGTTGCAGGTGCCCGCTCGCGAAGGGGTTGGTCGCCGGATCCCAGCCGATCAGGTACTCGGGGAGATATTCCTCAAGAGCCAGGCGATCCTCACTGGCAGTCATATCCGTGATGATAATCGTTGCGTCGGGTGAGGCGACCGGGTCTCGGCGCTCCAGCCAGATGATATCATTCCCCGTCCCGAGAGTGATCGTCTGCACCCCCCCACTCGGATTGATCACGACGAAGTCGTCTCCCGACCCAGCGTCAACCGTGCTTTGCGAGACGGCGTTGACAATGATCTCGTCATCGCCGGATCCGCCGAGGATGGTGACGGTATCAACATAGCGGGTGCTGGAAAAAACGATCGAATCGTTTCCGGCTCCGCCATCGAGTAACAAGACATTGGCCGTCTGGCTGGAGCGACTGACACCGATATAATCGTTTCCGTCCTGGCCGTAGAGGCGGTCATTTCCGCCCCCATCGTCGAAAAGGACGTCGTTACCGCCATCGTCGAAACCGGCGGCGTCTCCGTAGAGGATGTCATCGCCCGCTCCGCCGTAGAGCGTGTCGTTTCCTGCACCCCCTTCGAGGAAGTCGTCTCCGCTACCGCCATATATGAAGTCCCCCCCTCCGAGTGCGCGGATCAGGTCGCCCGCTTCGGTCCCGTACAAGGACTCGAATTCAGAGGTTCCGGTAATCTCGTTGAGATTGGTGACATACAGCGTGACGGCGAAGGAACTGGCAAGCACGCCGTCGCTGGCGGTCACTATGATCTCGTAAGTGTTGTCGCCGTTCCCATCAGCCGGGGCCTCGAAATCGGCGGCCTGGCGGAAACTGACCGCGCCGGTCCGGGCGTCGATCGAGAATGCCTCCGCATCCTCGCCGCTCAGCGAAAAGAACAGCGTGTTGTTGTCCGGATCGCTCGCCGTAACGGTATATGCCAGCACCGATCCTTCGAGGAGCGTCACGGCATCGCTGCTGGTGATCGTCGGCGCGCGATTGCCGCTGAGCGAGACATAGGTGAAGTCGCCGCCGAAGCCGACGATATCCGCCTGGCCGTCTCCATTCACATCGGCCAGCGTGCGGTAGAACCGGTCGTTCGAAAACCAGCCGCCGCCCGCATCGCTTGCGCCGAAGGACCGCAGCGCGAGGGTGGGATCCGCAAAGGTTCCGTCGCCATTGCCGAGCGCGACGTAAGCGCCGAGCCCGCCAAAGCCGACGATGTCGGCATACCCGTCGCCGTTCATGTCGGCGAGGCGGCGCGGATAGGTATCGCTGCTGGTCCAGCCGCCGCCTTCGGGTGCGAAGCCGAAGCTGGCGAGGCCGAGAATGGTCGGGCCGAAGCCACCACTCTCCTGCGCCAGCGCAACGAACACGCCATTTGCACCGAAGCCGACGATGTCCGCCCGGCCATCTCCGTTCACGTCCGCCATTTCGCGCGGATAGCGCTCGGAAGAGGCCCAGCCGCCAGCAACATCGCTTGCACCGAAGCCATTATAGGCGAGCGTCGCCTGCGCGAAGGTGGCGTCTTCGCGGGCGAGTGAGACGTAAACTCCTGCCGATCCGAAGCCGACGAGATCTGCCCGTCCGTCGCCATTCACATCGGCCGCGGTGCGCGGATAGATGCCTTCGTTGGTCCAGCCGCCTGCCTCGATCGCGGCGCCGAACCCGTTATAGGCGAGCGCAACGTCGCCGAAGCGGACCGGCTGCTCAGCCGTCGGCGCGAGGCCGAGTGCGACATAGACGCCCGCCGATCCGAAGCCGAGCAGGTCAGCGCGGCCATCTCCGTTCACATCTGCAAGCATTCGCGGATAGACGGAGTTGTTAGCCCACCCACCGGCCTCGGCGCTGGCCCCGAAGCTGTTGTAGGCGAGCAATGTCTCGCCGAACCCGCCGGCCGGATCGGCCAGCGCGACGAAGACGCCAGCAGCGCCGAAGCCGACGATGTCCGCGCGGCCATCGCCGTTCACGTCGGCCATGCGGCGCGGAAAGGTGGTGTCGTCGGTCCAGCCGCCGGCGACGGGGCTGTAACCGAATCCGCGATAGGCAGACACAGGCGGGGCGAGGCTCACCTCGCCGCTTCGGGCGAATTCGGCATCCCGCACTTCGTTACGCGCAAGCATCCGCGCATGTCCGCGATAGGTCATCCCAGAACCCCTCGCCTCGCCTCCGGAGCGCAGGATGAAGCTTCTTACAGCCAACCGCGTTCACGATCCGATAACGGTTTAACGCCTGCCGGATCATGAGAACAGGATTTTTGGCAAGTCCGGGGAGGGTGTTCCCCCGGTCGGCGTCAGGCCGCGAAGGCCGCGCGGCGCTTTGCCGCGACTGCCGCAACCTTCGGGTCGCGCAGGTGCGGGCCCTCTGCAATCGCCTGGCGATAGCTGGCGATGACATTGTCGAGGATCGCCGACCAGTGATAGCGCTCGCTGAACGCGATCCCCGCATCGGCGAGGGTTTTCCGGTAGGCGGGGGCGTCCGTCAGCCGCTCGATCGCATCGGCATAGGCGCGGGCATCGCGCGGGGGCACGATCAGTCCGTTCTTGCCATCCTCGATCAACGCCCGAGCTGCCGGAGCATCCGCGCTGACCACCGCCAGGCCGGACGCCATTGCTTCCAGATTGACGTTGCCGAACGCTTCGGTGATGCTCGGATTGACGAGGATGTCCGCGCTGCCGACCGCGCGTGCCAGTTCCTCACCCTCGACATGGCCGGTGAACACGGCCTCGCCGATCCGCCCGGCGAGATCGTCGCCCGCAGGCCCGGCGCCGACGATCAGCGGGCGGACCTTGCGTCCACGCTCGCGAAGGGTCTTCACAACCTCTTCGAACACGTCGATGCCCTTTTCCTTCACCAGCCGCCCGAAGAACAGCAGCACCGCCTCGTCATCCGCATAGCCCTTGGCCCGGCGCCATTCTGGGTCGCGGCGTGAGGGATTCCACAGCTTGTGGTCGACGCCGCGGCTCCAGGTATGCACATGATCGCCAAGCTGCGTCGTCTGGCGCAGTTCCTCGACAAGGTAGGGGTTGGGGGCGAGCACGATGTCGCACCGGCCATAGAAGCGGTCGAGATAACGCTCCGCATAGCCCCGGAAGATGTCGAGCCCGTAATAGGTGAAGTAGGTCTGGAACAGTGTGTGCAGGCTGGCCACCACCGGCACTTCGATCTCGGCGGCGAAAGTCTGCATCTGGCGGCCGAGCCGGTCGGGCGCGGACAGGTGGACCACGTTGGGCGCGAAGGCGCGGATGTCTTCGCGCACGGCGGCAGGCAGGCCCAGTGCCAGGCGGTATTCCTTGCGCGTCGGGATCGCGAAGGAGGGGACCGAGACAAGATCGCCCGCAGGCGCGAAGGCAGGCTCCGCAATGGTCGGCGAATAGACCCGCACCTGCGCGCCATGCTCCAGCAGGTAGCGCACCAGCCGGTTGAGCGCCTTGTTCGCGCCATCGCGAACCATGTTGTAATTTCCCGAGAACAGCGCGACCCGCAGACCGGCGGCCTTGCCACCCGTCCGGTCTGAATCGAAGACCGCGGTCTTCGCGCTAGGCTCGGTCTGTGCGATCGGTTGTTCCCTCGTCCCGCAATCTTCCTGGCGGACCCTACGCGCCCTGAAAAGGCCGCGCGGCGGTGCGCCTGTTTGGCTGCG
The DNA here is from genome assembly GCF_021021475.1 of Citromicrobium bathyomarinum. GTDB lineage: Bacteria > Pseudomonadota > Alphaproteobacteria > Sphingomonadales > Sphingomonadaceae > Alteriqipengyuania > Alteriqipengyuania bathyomarina. Next base: position 598,310 of record NZ_JAINWL010000002.1, read on the forward strand.
CGGTTAGCACGGGGTGATGCGCGTGACGATAGTGATTGCGTCGGGCGTAGCCGAGCGCTCTTCGGACAGCGCAAATCCGCGGATCGGCGCCAGATCCTGCGGATGATAGCTGTCGGCACTGGCTACGTGGCGCTTGGATGCACGCGGCGCACGCAGCAGGCGGTCGGTGGTGCGCAGGCCCTCTATCCGGTCGGTGATCTCGACGCTGCCGTCGCGATGCGTGATCTTGCGGTTCAGGACCGGCTCCGATTGCCCGCCGCGCTTGAAGATCAGCACACGCTTGAGGATCGGGATCAGGCGCTTGCCGAGCACGAATGCGAGACAGCGCAGCACGATATGCTGGAACGGGTTGGACAGCTTCTCGCGGTGGGAGAACATCCGCCCCGCAACCGCGATACCGCCATCGACCGGCTCGATCGACCAGTCCGCGCTCCACCAGTGCGACACATATTGCGTCTCATCGCGCCCCACGATCCAGCCGAAATCGCTCGCCTCGCCGGAGGGGCCGCTGATGGTGAGGATGCCGCCCTTGCGCGGCGAGACGATCAGGCCGTCGGCCAGATAGTGGCCCGATCCGTCGAACATGCGCGGCGCGGGCGCGGCGGCATCGAAAGCCAGCGCCGCCCGGCCTTCCAGCAGGGCGAGCGCGCGCATCACCGAGTGGCCGATATAGTGGCAGATATAGCGGTCGTCGGTCGCGGCGTAGGTGTGATCCTCCCTGTCGGCGCTGGCGAACGCCCACTGCGCGACCCGCGCCGCGTCCGCACGCTCAGGCTCTGTGCCCTCGATTGCGGAACGGATGATGCCGTAGGGCACGAGGTAATCGGTGTTGCGGCTGTTGTGCTGGCCGACCCCGTTGGGCGCGGCAGCGGGGAACGCGGCCATGAAGCCGAGCGCGCGGGCGATGGCGTCGCGGTAGTCCGCATCGCCGGTCGCATCGTAAAGGTCCCACAGGCAATCGATGGTGACCGCGAGATAGCCCAGGTCCGGCCCGTCATATTCCCAGAACCAGCCTTCCGCGTGCTGCAAATCCAGCGTGCGGGCCTTTACCTGCGCGAAGGCTGCAGGATCGGCATCCTGCGGCAGCAGCTTGTCGATCCATGCAAGCGCGGCGAGCCCGGCGACCTGCTGGTTGCCCGCCTGCGCTTCGAACCGGGTGCGCAGCTGGCGCGCGGCGATCCGCAGACCGTCACGCAGGTCTTCCACGGCGACCACGCCCTGATCCGCCAGCTTGGCAACCGCGAGCGTGGCGAAGGCGAGCGGGGGGTAGCCCTGCTCCCACGGGTAATATTCCTCGAACGCATAATGCTTTTGCGCGCGCGCGTTCCAGAACCGGGCGCTGGCGGCGGCGATGGCCTCCAGCGCCTCTCGCTGGTCGTGCCACTGCGGCAGGCGCGCGGCCTCGTGCAGCGCGTAGCCGGCCTGCTGGAGGATGATCGAGGGGAAGTCGCGGATCTTGTAGTGCCACCAGTTGCGGTCTGCACAGCCGAACAGCGGGGAAGTGGGGTCGCGGCACACCTGCGTCAGGATGCGCGGCATCCAGCGCTGCGCCACGCGAAGCAGTGGGGCATGCAGATCGGGCGCGCTCATTCCTCGTCCACGATCATGCGGAAATCGGCCAGCCCCTTGCGCTTGGTCGGCTTGCTCGCCTTCTTCCAGCTGAGCCGCAGCTTGTTGAACACCGGGCCGATCACGCTCTCGGGGATCTGCCGCAGCACGAAGCGGGCAGGGGCGGTGCTGCCGACCACGAACAGGGTGGAAATGACCAGTTCGGCAATCTTGCGCGATGGCGGGATTGTCGCTGGCTCCATGCCGTAATCGGGCGCAGCCAGCCCGATCTTGCGTCGCCACTGGTTACGGATGAAGCCGCCACGTTTCTTGAAGTCGATCATGTGGCCGTGCATTTCGGTCGCCTTGAGATCGTCCTCGCGCTCCAGCACCAGCGCGCCTGCGGCGATCATCTCCTCGACCAGCGCCTCCATCTTATCACTGCGCGTGACGACCACCGAGTGCCCGCCGCCCTGCGCCTCGAACGCGGGGCTCCACGCATCGCCGACCGACAGGTCGCAGAACTCGTTGGCGAAATCCATGCTCTGCAGGCTGGCGCGGGTGACGAAGAAGGGGATCAGGAAGTTGTAATAGACCTTCTTGGATCGCAGTACCTTGCCGCTCTGCGTCTTGATCTCGAGATAGCCCGGCCACTCGCCCGCGCGCCATTCCAAGCTGGTGACGGGATCGTCCTTCGCCACGCCATGTGCGCGTACGAAGCTGTCGATCGCGGCGGGGTAGAGCGCGGTGCCGGTATAGGGGCCGAGGACGTAGTCGATCTGCTGCGCCTGCTTGTGCCCCGAATGCTGCAGCCGCCGCAGTGCCGCCGCCTGTTCGGGGACCAGCGTGATCGCATAGCGCTTGCCCGGCTCCAGCCGTGAGAGGATGTCGAGCATCGCGACCGGGATGTAGACCGATTGCGCCGCGTCGAGGATCTCCTCCGCCGTGGTCGCAATCACCGGGCTCGCTTCGAGCGGGGCGGGCACGCCCTGCCGCGCGACGATTGCCGCGTCGATCCGGCCCGACTGCAGCAGGTGGAGCAGCACCGCCGTGGTCACGCCGCCAGATGCACCGCGTGCGCGCACCGACGGGTCGCCCGCATAGCCGGTTCGGGTCGCGACGATGTGCCCGACCAGCCAGGAGTCCGGCATCCGGCCGTAATGGTCTAGGTAGAGCTGCGGGTAGTCGATGCCCTTGCCCGGGCATGCGTCCCACGCGAGTTCGGGCAGCGCGGTGCCGGGCGCGAAGGCAGGCTTGGGCCCGGTCGCGGTGCGCTCCATCGCCGAGCGCCCGCTGGCATCCAGCGCCACGCAGGCTCCGCAGCCGACGCAGATGGCGCGCCGCACGACCTTGTCGCGCAGGCGCTGGGCGACCTCGGCGATCGGTGGCGTCGGGCTTTGTGATGGCGCTGGGAGAGAAATCGTGACTACCTTTGTCCGGTTGAGCCAAACTGTGCGAGCCCATAGAGGGGGAGCGCCGATCACGGCAACATTTCTTCTGGCCATCAACGGGTCTAGGGGCTTTAGCGCCCCGCACACTCCCGTGAGACCCATCGATCAAAGAGCCCGCCTGTGAAGCTGATCATTCAAATCCCCTGCTACAACGAGGAAGAGACGCTTGGCGAGGCGCTGAGCGATCTGCCGCGCGAAGTGCCCGGCATCGACGTGGTCGAATGGCTGATCATCAATGATGGCAGCACCGACCGGACGGTGGAGGTCGCCAAGGCGCATGGGGTCGATCATATCGTCGATCTGCCGGTGAACATGGGGCTGGCGCACGGCTTCATGGCCGGTGTCCAGCGCGGCCTTGCCGAAGGCGCGGACATCATCATCAACACCGATGCGGACAACCAGTACGACGCGTCCGACATCCCGCAACTGGTCGAGCCGATCCTGAAAGGGCAGGCGCAATACGTGATCGGCGCGAGGCCGATCCCCGATATCGAGCATTTCAGCAGCACCAAGCGGTTCCTGCAGAAGCTGGGCAGCCGCGTGGTCCAGATCGTATCGGGGACGGACATTGCCGACGCGCCGAGCGGTTTCCGCGCACTGAGCCGAGAGGTCGCACTGCGGATCAACGTGTTCGACAGCTATACCTACACGCTGGAATCGATCATCCAGGCGGGGCTCAGCGATTTTCGCATCGTCTCCGTACCGGTCGGCGTGAATGGAGAGACGCGTCCTTCGCGGCTGGTCCGCTCGATCCGCGACTATGTGCGCCGCTCGATGATGTCGATCCTGCGGTCCTTCTTCGTCTACAAGCCGGGCAAGACGTTCTTCCTGCTCAGCCTGCTGCCCGCTTTGCTTGGGACGGGTCTGATGATCCGCTGGCTGGTGCTGTTCTACATGGGGACCGAGCGCGCGCATGTGCCCAGCCTGGTCGTCGCGGCGGTGATGCTGATCGCGGCGCTGATTTTCTGGGTGGCGGGCCTGCTGGGCGAGCTGTTCGCGATCAATCGTCGGCTGCTGCAGGACCTGCAATATATGAAGCGCAAGGAACTGGCGGACGCGCACCTGCGGCTGCGCGATCGGGAGCCGCCCGCCCCGCCGCCCGCGGGGTGAGTACCCCTCCGATGAGGGAGACGGCACAGTGAAGAAGGCGATCGGGGCACTGGTCAGCCTGATCCTGCTCGCGCTGATCTGGTGGCAGGTCGATCTGTCGTCGATCCGCGCGGCGCTGGCCGCTGCGGATGGCTGGTGGCTTGCCGCGGGCCTCGCGACGATCGTGCCGCTGACGCTGGTCACCGCGCTGCGTTTCGGCATGCTGACCCAGACGCCGATCGGCCTGTGGCCTGCCACCCGGCTGATCCTGGGCGCATCCTCGCTCAACCTCGTGCTGCCCTCGAAGCTGGGCGATCTGGCCAAGGCGGTCGCGCTGACCGGTCGCCACGGGTTCGACCCAAAGCTTGCGGTGGGCGTGGTGGTAATGGAGCGATCGCTCGACATGGCGGCGCTGCTGTTCTGGGGCGTGCTTGCACTGCTGTGGGTCGGTTGGGGCAATCTGTGGCTGATGCTCGCTGCGGCGGGCACCGGCGCAGTGCTGGTGCTGCTGATGGTCCTGCTTTCGCCCTTGCGGTTCGCGAGCCGGCTCCTCGCGCTCGCCGGGCGGATCGCGCCGGGTCGGATCGGGCGCTGGTTGTCGGGCTTTGGCGAGACCTGGCAGCAGGCGGTCGGCTGGTTCTGGAGCGACCGCAGGCGCGTGGCCAAGGTCGCCGGGGTCAGCCTGCTGATCTGGGGCGGGCATCTCGCGCAGTTCTGGCTTTTCGCGCAAGGATTGGGCCGAGTGCCGTTCCTCGACAACATGGCCTTTGCCACGCTTGCGATCCTTGCCGGCCTGCTGCCTTTCACCATGGCGGGGGTGGGCACGCGCGATGCGGCGATCGTGCTGCTGTACGCGCCCTATCTCTCGGCAGGGTCCGCCGCCGTGCTCGGCGTGCTGGCGACCTTGCGCTATCTCGTGCCCGCAATCGCGGGCCTGCCCTTCATGGGCGACTATCTGGTCCAGGTCCGCAAGGAGCGCGCCGCATGATGATCCTTCCCGCACTCGACGACGAACGCGGCTGGCGCACCCTGCTGTTCGCCGCGACCGGCGTGACCGCGCTGATCTATCTCTACCTTGCCTTCTTCGTGCCCGGCACGCTGACTTACGCGCCGCTCACGATTCAGGACGATGCCCGCCAGTTCCTCACCTGGATGGCGCGGCTGAATGATCCGGACGCGATGCGCGGCGACCTGCTGGCGGATTACTGGCAGTCGGTCGGGCCGTGGGCCTACCGGATGCTGTTCACGGTGGCGAACATGCTCGGCCTCGAACATCTGGTATTCGCAAGACTGCTGCCGGTGCCGCTGCTGTTCCTTTCCGTCTGGATGGCCTGGCGGATCGCGCTGGCGCTGACCCAGCGCCCGCTCGCCGCCTTTGCCGCTGCCGCGCTGCTGGCCGGGTTCGTACTGCACGAGGATTCGATCTACTCGGCCACACCGCGCGCCTTTTCCGCTCCGCTGCTGCTGGTGTTCCTCGACGGGCTTCTGCGCAATCGCGGGTGGCAGATGATCCCGACGCTGTTCGTGCTCGGCCTGCTGTACCCGACCACCGCGCTGGTCGCCCTGACGATGATGGGCCTGTCGCGGGTCGGCTGGCGGCCGTTCCGGATCGATTTCAGCCTCAGGACATGGGTGCTGTGCGGGCTCGGCGCGATAGCGGTCGGCGCGGCAGTGATCCCGCTGGCGGGCGCGACCGAGGGCTGGAGGCCGACCCTCACGATCAGCGACGCGCTGGGGATGGAGAACATGAACACCGGCCTCGCACGCAGCGCGGTGGTCGGCCTGTCGGGCAAGGTCGATCTGGTGTGCCAGGCGCGCACCGGCCTGCTGCCCGAAATCGTCCCCTGCTGGTCGACCCGGTGGGCCTGGCTGCCCAACATGTTGCTGCTGGTGCCGATGCTGTGGCTCGCCTTCGCGGCAGTGCGGCGCGGTTCCTTCCGCGTCGACGGGGAGCCGGGCAATTTCATCTATGCCTGGGTGCTGATCGCCGGGATCGCGTGGTGGGCGGTGGCGGTTGCCTTGGCGTTCTCGCTTCATCTGCCCAGCCGATATACCCAGCGCACGCTCTCGGTGCTCGAGTTCATCGCGATCGGGCAGGTGGCCGGCATGTGGCTCGATGCGCGGCTGCGGGCAGGGGCGATCGACGCGCGCGTCTATGCGGGCGGCGGCCTGCTGGCTGCCTTCCTCGTCGCATCCTTCCTCTCGCCCACCCCGGGGCTGACCCGCCCTGCCGATCCCGGCGCGATCGCGCGGATCGATAGCCTGCCCGATTCAGCGGTGATCGGCGGGGTGAGCGAGGAGCTGGACTTCATCCCCGCGCTGACCGGCCATCGTACGCTCGCCAGCGCAGAGCATTCGATTCCCTATCACATGGGCTATTTCGGCCCGCTTCGGGACCGGCTGGAGGATGCGCTGGCGGCGGTTTCTTCATCCGATCAGGCGGCGCTGGACGAGTATGTCGAGAAATACGGCGTCACCGTGATCGCGGTCGATCGTGCTTTCCTGATGCAGGGCACCTTGCCCGAGCGGTGGGATCTGGTCGTGCCCGCGGCGTTCCGCGCGGCACAGGCGCGGCTTGCGCGCGGACCATCTGCCCTGCGTCGCGCTGCGCCCGGCTGCATCATCCACGACGGCGAACTGATGCTGCTCGACGCCGCCTGCCTCGGCCGCAGCCCGCAAGGCGGGAGCGGAGAGGCAGGCTGAGCGTCGCATATCGCTAGTCGATTGCGACGATATTATCGTCCGAATTGCGGTCGATATACTTGTTGTACGGATCGATCCCCGCGAAGCTCGGCCGTGTGTCGGTGACGATCCGGATCGTCTGCGAGCCGGAGTGGACGGGGTAGCGGCGCAGCGCCAGCACGTCCTTGCGCTCGAACGCGCCCAGACCGGGCTTCTGCGCAAACACGCCCACTTCGATCTCGTCGCTCAGCAGCGCCTTGCGCTCCTTGCCCTGACCATCGGCGTAGAACTTTTCCGCATCCACGGTGATCTCGGTCTCGAACTTGCCGTCCGCGCGCTTCGTCACCTTGGCCTCGTCCGCCTTCAGATCGTACAGCGTGATCCGCTGAAGCAGGTCGGTCACCAGATCGCGTTCCTGCTTGTTGCGCGCCAGCGACAGGTAACCGCCGACCAGATCGTTCGCGTTGGCGTAGGGCGGCCCCTTGAACTTGTAGCGATCGAGCAGGCCGGACAGCATCGTATTGACCCGATCCTCACCCAGCCGGTCCTGCAGCAGGTAGGTGACCACCGCACCCTTGCGGTAGTGGATGTAGCCCTGGTCTTCGACCCGTTCGAGCGGCAGTTCCTCGATCGCCTCGCTGCCGCGCGCTGCGAGGTAGTTGTCCAGCTCGTATTTCAGGAAGCGGCGGATGTTATCTTCGCCGTACAGGTGCTTCATCACCATCAGCGCGGAATACTGGGCCATCGTTTCGACCAGCATGGTGCCGCCCTGCTGATCCGAACTGATCAGCTGGTGCGCCCAGTATTGGTGGCCGAGCTCGTGCGCGGTGACATAGGTGACGTAGTCGATGCTCTCCGCATCGCCATTATCGGCGATGAAGCCCATGTCTTCGGAATAGGGGATCGTCCCGGCAAAGGCCTGCGCGAAGGATGCGTAGCCCGGGAATTCGATGATCCGCGCATAGTCGAACTGGTAGGGGCCGAAATTGGCCTCGTAATAGTCGAGGCTGACCTCCATCGCGTCCAGCATCCGCTCCACGTTGAAGTCGTGTTTGGGGTGGTGGTAGATTTCCAGCGTGGTGCCGTTGTGCACCCGCCGGGTGACTTCGTAGTCTGCCGACTGGATCGAGAAGAACGCGAGGATCGGCTGCTTCGACACGAACCGCGCCACGCGCCGGTCGCCGCGGACCTCGTCGGACACGCGGTCGCCGGGGGCGACCGGGGTCTGGCCGGCGACGGTCGAGACCGTGATGTCCGAGGTGACCCACGGCGAATTGCCCACGTAATTGCGGTTGCGCGCGCTTTCGTCTTCCAGCTTGGCCTGCCGCAGTTCGGCGGGCAGATCGTATTTGCGCCGGGTTGCCCGGTCGCTCAGCAGGCCGGACCGGCTCATGCCGATCTGCGGCACGAACTCGCTGTTGCTCAGGAAGGTGCCGTTGCGCACCAGCCGGGTGTCGTCACCGCTGGCACGCATGCCCTGCTGCCAGCGCCGCGTGGCGAAGGTGAACGTACCTGTCGCACCCGGGGCCAGCGGCTGATCGAAGCGGTAGATGCGGTACTTGTTCTCTTCGTCATCCATGTCGAGAGTCGCGCCCTCGACTTTGATCGAGCGGATTTCCGCGTCGGAATCGGCGATCCGCAGATGCAACTGCTCCAGCGGCCTGCCCGTGTTGTTGACGAAAGCGATCGTCCCGCGCGCCTCCATGCGGGTTTCCTCGGGATAGAGGTCGACGGCGAGCTTCATGTCGGTCGCGGTCGGCTGGGGCAGGTTTTCGTATTTGAGATATTTCTTCTCGTACGCCGCCAGCTGGGCCTCGACGTCGTCCTGCGTGCGGTACTCGTCGACCACGTTCATCTGGTAGAAGATCCACCCGCCCGACAGCGCGGCCACGGCCAGCGCACAGACAAGGATGGCACCCGACGGCGAGGCGAGCCTGCGCGGCAATTGCCGCAGGCGGGGCAGCAGCGCGCCATCGGCTCCGCGCCGCCACAGCAAGTGGGCGAGCACCGCCAGCACCAGCGCGATCGCGCCCCAGTACAGCCGCAGCCACCAGCCGGTCGACCAGCCGACATTCGCGCCGTTGATATCGGACACGCGCATCGTGCCGGTGCTGCCATAGAGATACAGCGGATGCTCGAAGCCCAGGCTGGAGAGCACGATGGTGCCGATCAGGTAGAGCACCATGATGCCCCAGCCGACGAACTTGTTCGGGCTCAGCGCCTGGATAAAGATCGACAGGATCGCGAGCAGCACCATGTCGACCGACATCGGCAGCACGTACCAGGCGAGATATTTGCCGATCTCGAAATCGGTATAGCCGCGAAAGGCCTGGATCAGCATCGCCGCGACCACGGAGATCAGCAGGGTCGCGATCAGCACGAAGGCGACCGCAATCGTCTTGGGCACCATGTACGACCACCCGGGAACCGAGGTGGAATCGATGATCTCGTTGAACTTGCGCTCCCGGTCGCGCCAGACCAGCTCCCCGCCGTAGTAGATCGCGATGATGATCGGGATCAGCGCGAAGGTGCCCATCAGCGGCTCGATCAGCGCGAAGGTGAGGGGGCGTGCGGGCGTGCCGTAAATCTCGTTGCCGAAGAACAGCCCGGCGAAGGCGTTGAACAGGCCGATCAGCAGCAGCACGAAGAAGGCGGGGCTGCGCAGCACCTGCCCCATCTCGAACCGGGTGCGCGCGACCAGCCGGGCCCAGCCGGCACGCTCGGGCGTCGGCTGGGGCAGGGTGTCGACCAGCCGCGGCTCCTTCGCCGCCAGTTTCGCCTGCTTCCTGTCGGCCTTGCGCGCCTTGCGTGCCGAGATCGACTTGCTCGCGAAGCTGAACCGCCAGTAGGCGAGTGCCAGCATGAGGGCGGAAAAGCCCAGCCAGATCGCCCGGTTGGCCAGCAGAACACCGTCGATCGGCGGGATCAGCGTGTTCGATTCCGCGGCAGTCCAGTAACGGGTCGCATTGCCGAAAGCGGCCAGTCCGAAAGGCTCGATATAGCTCGCCAGGTCGCGGTATTCGGGCTGGCTCGACATCACCGAGTTGAGGACGATGTAGAGCACCAGAAACAGCACCACGGCGACGTAGGTGTACATCATCGAGCGGGTGATGGTCGCCACTGCAAAGAACAGCGCGCTGACCATGAAGATGCTCGGCAGGGCGAACACGAAATAGGCGAACGCGTAGTAGGAGAAGCGGTTGGGCCCGATCGTTTCGGGGTCGAGCCACGGCATCAGCGAGCCGATCCAGATCCCCAGCGGCACCACCAGGAAGGCGCATGCGGCGGCGACGAAAGCGCCGGTAAAGCGCCCGAACAGGTAGCTGAACTTGCTGACCTGAGTGGACCTGATGAGCGGACCGAACCCGCTTTCCTCGTCGCGCACGATCACGTTGGCGACGAAGGCGGTGGTCACGAACATGAAGAACAGCGTCAGGATCATGTGGGTCGTGACGATCGCCACGGGGCTGTTGGCGTTGACATTGCCACCCCCGCCGATGGTGATGTCGTCACTCGCCATCGCGCCATAGGTCAGCAGGAAGAAGATGACCGTCGCGACCCAGAACACCGGGTTGCGCAGCTGGTAGCGCAGTTCGAACAGCGCGATTTTTGCAAACATGGTGCTGCTCCCGCTCAGGCGGCGATGTCGGCAGGCGCGCGGCGCGAGCTGGCGAGGGCGGAGAAATAGACATCCTCAAGCCCGCCTTCGACCGCCTGGAAACCAGGCCCCGGCGCCCCGTCGGACAGGACGTGGATGATCGTCTGGCCCGCGAACAGGCGGGTGGAGATCACCTCGTATTTCTCGCGCATCTCGTCGAGTTCGGAACGCTCGATCGTCTTGGCCCACACGGTGCCGCGTGCCTTGTCGATCAGTTCCTTCGGTGCGCCCTGCAGGCTGATCTTGCCGTCGATCAGCACCGCCATGCGCGGGCACAGGTCGGCGACATCCTCCACGATGTGCGTGGAGAGGATCACCACCACGTTCTCGCCAATTTCAGCCAGCAGGTTGAGGAAGCGGTTACGCTCTTCCGGGTCCAGCCCGGCGGTCGGTTCGTCGACGATGATGAGGTTGGGGTTGCCGATCAGCGCCTGCGCAATACCGAAGCGCTGGCGCATCCCGCCGGAAAAGCCCGCAATCGCCTTCTTGCGCACGCCCCACAGGTTCACCTGGTTGAGCAGCGTCTCGACCGTCGCCTTGCGATCCGAAGCGGAAGAAATGCCCTTCAGCACCGCCATGTGATCGAGCATGTCGTAAGCGGAAACGCGCGGGTACACGCCGAAATCCTGCGGTAGGTAGCCGAGCTGCTTGCGCAGTTCCTCGGGATTTTCGAGGATGTCGATCTCGCCGAAGCGGATGCTGCCCGAACTGGGCGTCTGCAGCGTCGCAACCGTGCGCATCAGGGTCGACTTGCCCGCGCCGTTGGGGCCCAGCAGGCCGAACATCCCCTTCGGGATCGACAGCGTCACATCGTCGAGCGCGCGCACTCCATTGGGATAGGTGTGCGTGACGTTTTGCAGTTCGAGCATTGGTAAGCTGACTCCCCTCAAGCTGACCAAGGCCTAGCATGAGATCGGGCAGCGTGCCCTGACGCCAATCGAAGCGCTGATGTCGCTGGTCGATGAGGCGGCTTACCGCCCGCGGGATCAGGCGTTGCCCGCCTTCTTGGCCGCCACCGCAGCATCGAACGCGGCGGGGTTGTAGTAATAGGGCTTGATCTCGCACACCTTGCCGTCGCGGAAGCGGAACATCTCGCAGGTCTCCGCCGGGGCCAGTCCTTCCTGCGCGAACTGGATTTCGAGGATCACCACCGCGTAGTCGCCGCCGGTGGTGGTCTCGATCCGCTTGATCCCGCTGGCATCGACCATTGTGAAGACCAGCGTGTAGAGCTCTCTCAGCCCGCCACGACCGGTGAAGCGGCCCTTCATCGGCAGGTGATCGGCCTCGCTGGCGAAGAAGTCTTCGGTCAGCATGGACTCCGCGCGTTCCCAGTCGCCCGCTCCGGTGGCGGCGTAAAGGTCGTCGATCAGCTTGAGCTTTTCATCGTGCGTCATCACTCTCTCCCGGTTTCTTATCGGGGGCATTCTTTCGATCAGCCCGCGCGCGGGCACCTGCCGAAATGGTTAGCCTGTGCCGCTCAAGCGTGGCTGCTAGGCCGGTGGATATGGGAGACGTCGCAAGTCCGGTCAGGCAAATCGCGTATTTCTGCGAGGATGTCCGCGCGGCGGCGATGGATCACCATCGGCTGTTCGGCTCCGGCCCGTTCTTCGTGCTCGACCGGATTACGCTTGCCCATGCGACCTATCGCGGGGCCGACAGCGATCTGGTCCACAGCTCCGCCTATGGCCAGTGGGGGCCGGTGATGGTGGAGTTCGTCCAGCAGGATAGCGCTGGCGTGTCTCCGTTCCGCGAGATGTTCGCGGAGGGGGAAACCGGGCTGCACCATATCGCGCTGTTCGAGGACGATCTGGAAGCTGCGGTCGCGCGCTTTGCCGACCGGGGCCACACGGAGGCGTTTCGCGGGACGATGGAGGACGGCTTCCAGTTCGTTTTCATCGACACCGTCGCCAGCCTTGGGCACATGGTCGAACTTTACCGGCCTGTGTCCGCGCTGGTCGGTTTTTACGACATGGTTGCGGACGCGGCGGCCGGGTGGGACGGCAGCGAGCCCGTTCGTGTTCTGGAAGGGTGATGAATGAGTGCCACGTGGTTTGAGGCTGTTGCGATCGACGCATTTCCCGAAGAGGGGAAGCTCGCGACGAAGCTGGGTGAATGGAACGTCCTGATCGTGCGCGAGGATGGTGCGTTCACCGCTTTCAACGATTGCTGCACCCATCAGGCCTCTGCCCTTTCGACAGGGCGTATCCGTCGCGGCACGATCATGTGTCCGCTCCACGGCGCGCGGTTCGAGGCGCGCACCGGCAAGTGCATCGGCGGGGCCTATCCTGCGCTGCGCATGTTCGAAACGCGCGAGAGCGAGGGCATGCTGGAGGTCGCCGTGCCGGATCAGCCGCCCGCGATAGGCGAGCGCCCAAAGCTAGGCTGAGGCCTGCTACCCCCCTCCAATATTGCACAGCTGGCCCGCGGCCTCGCAGCCTGTAGGGTCTGCCGGACAATAATGGAGAGGACATTTCATGAGCTATACCGGCCCGGTCGAGGACCGGCTCGCTATTCGCGAGCTGATCGAAGCCTATGCGGACGCGGTGACGCGGCGCGACGCGGATGATTGGGGGGCTTGCTGGTCGCAAGACGCCCGGTGGGAAATGCCCGATTACCCCGAATTTCCGCCGCAGGAAGGCCGCGACAACATCGTCGCCCTGTGGAAATCGGCGATGGAGCAATATCCCGGCATCATGTTCCAGGCCTGGCCCGGCGCGATCGAGATCGACGGCGACCATGCGAAGGTCCGCAGCTGGACCGCAGAAGTCTACGACCAGGGCGACAATACCGTGCGCGATCGCGGAGCCTATGACGACGAATGCGTGAAGGTGGACGGACGCTGGGTGTTCTCGCGCCGCAGCTTCCGCAATATTCACAAGCAAATCCAGCCGAAGGGGTGCTGAGGCGATGAGCACCCGTCGCCACTGGCGTCTCGATGCGCGGCCCGAAGGGCACGATTACGAAGCCGCACTGTCTTTGCAGGAAGAAACCCTGCCCGAACTGGCGGAGGGGCAGGTGCGGGTTGCCGCGCAATACCTCTCCATGGATGCAGGCGTGCGCGTGTGGATGAGCGCGCGGGAGGACGGCTATTCACCGCCGATCCCGCTCGGCGCGACGATGCAGGGCCAGTTTATCGGCCGCGTCGAGGCTTCGCGCAGCGATGCCTTCGAAGAGGGCGACCTGGTTCGCGGCTTCGGCGACTGGGCGACCCACAGCACGGTCGACCCGGCGCTGTCCGGGTTGACCAAGCTGGACGCGGATATCGACGATGTCCGCCAGCATTTCGGCGTGCTCGGTCTCAATGGCATGACCGCGCTGTGCGGGCTGACCGATGTGATCGGCGGTCTTGAGGAAGGGCAGACCGTGCTCGTCTCCGCAGCTGCCGGGGCGACCGGCGGAGCGGCCTGCCAGATCGCGCGCAACATGGGCTGCAAGGTCTACGGCATCGCCGGTTCGCCCGAGAAGTGCGAGTGGCTGACGGGCACGCTCGGGCTCGACGGTGCGATCGACTACAAGCGGCAGAATGTCGCCGAAGAGATCGCGAAGATCGATGGCGGGATCGACGTCTATTTCGAAAATGTCGGCGGCCCGATCCTCGATGCGGCGCTACCCAACATGGCGCTGGGCGGCAGGATCGGCATTTGCGGGCTGCTTTCGGGCTATACCAGCGAAAGCGGCGAGGCTGGCCCGGCGCGGTTCGACCAGATCCTGATGAAGCGCCTGACCGTGAAGGGCATCTTCCTGCCCGACTATCTGGCCCAGGGCTACGACTACTACCCGCAACTGCGCACCTGGTACGACGAGGGCAAGCTGGTCGGCGATATCGACGAGACGCGCGGCATCGAAAACACGCTGCAGGCGTTCCGGCGCATGCTGACCGGCGACAAGTCGGGCAAGGTCATCGTCGCGATCGACTGATCCTGTGCGAACAGGAAAAAGGGGGCGCAGCCGATCCCGGCGCGCCCCCTTTTTTGTGCGTCATGAGCTAGCTTACTGAGCGGTCATCCCGCCATCGACCACCAGTTCGGTCCCGGTGACATAGCGACCTTCGTCGCAGCTGAGGAACAGCACTGCATTGGCGATATCGACCGGATCGCCCATCCGGCCCATCGGGATCGAGTCGACCACCGCATCGAAGTGCTCTGCATTGTCCGCTTTCGCGACGTTCTGCATGTTGGTGTCGATCATCCCCGGGTGGATCGAATTGACCCGGATGTTGTCGCGCGCGCATTCGATCGCGATGGTCTTGCCGAACATCCGCACCCCGGCCTTGGCCGCAGCATAGGCGGAACAGGCGGGCACACCGACCAGCCCGGCGACCGACGACAGGTTGACGATCGAGCCGCCTTTCCCGGCCTTGCGCATGATCTCCACCGCGCGCCGCGTGCCGAAGAACACGCTGTCCAGATTGACGGTCAGCTGCTTGTTCCAGTCCGCGCTGGTCAGGTTCTCGATCGGGCGCAGTACGGCGATCCCGGCATTGTTGACGAGGATGTCGAGCGAGCCCCATTCCTGCGCAATCCGGTCGAGCACGCTGTCCCAGTCGGCTTCATCGGCGACGTCCTGCTTCAGCGCCATCGCGGTGCCGCCCGCATCGCGGATGCCTTTGGCGACCGCTTCCGCGCCGTCGAGATCAATGTCTGTCACGCAGACTTTCGCCCCCTCTTCGGCGAGGCGCTGCGCGGTTGCGCTGCCCAGACCGGGGACCGACGCGCCGCCGGTGATGAGTGCGATCTTGCCATCGAGGCGTTTGGTCATGATTTCCTCCTAGCGGAATAAAAAAGAGGCCGGGCGCGATGCCCGGCCTCGCTGGGATGGGTCTGGGTTAGAAGTCGAAGCCGAGAGATGCGCCGAAGATGCGCGGTTCGCGGGCCGACGAGAAGGAGAACAGCCCGGCCACGGTGAACGCGGCGTTCGGTCCGCGATCGTCGAGCAGGTTGCGCACGAAGACCGAGGCATAGGCGCGTGCGCCACCGATTTCGAAATTCGCGCGGATGCTGGCGTCGAGCAGGGTCTGCGCATCGGAGCGAACCCGCGGGTCGTTTCCGTTCACGATCACCGGCCCGTTGGCCAGGTCGCCGCTGAGCGGCCCGAGCGAAATCTGCTGATCGTACGGATCGATGTACCGGAAGGTGACGTTGCCGACCATGCTGCCGAAACTGGTCGGCTGGTCGTAGGTCGCGCCGATCGAGCCGGTGATCTTCGGGTTGTAGATCAGGTTGTTGTTCGAATAGTCGAACGGGATGATGTTGCCGTTCACCGGCGAGACGTTGCCCACGATGAACCCGTCGACCTCGTTGTTGAGATAGCCCAGGGCCCCATTGATGGTCAGCTCGCTGGTCAAACGCGACGTGAAGTCCGCTTCCAGGCCCCAGATGGTTGCCGAGGCGACGTTGTCGGTGATCGTCTGGTTGCCCGTCGGACCGCCGGGGATGGTCGTGTTCGCCTGCAGGTCATTATACTTCGAATAGAACCCGGCGAAGTTGAACTGGGTGCGGCCGAAACTCAGTTTGGTGCCCAGTTCGAAGCTGTCGACGACCTCGGGCTCGTAGGGGCGGCTGGCGGTCGCGGCCGTCGCTGCACGCGGGGAGAACCCGCCCGAGCGGAAGCCCTGCGAATAGCTGGCATAGACCATCAGATCTTCGTTGGGCCGCCAGTCGACCCCCAGCTTGGGGGTGAATTTCTTGAACGTGGCTTCGCCCTGGCCGACGAGCCCGGTCTGGGCGAACCCGTTGCTGAGCTCCTTGGTGTCGGTCGTGTACCGTCCGCCGAACGACACGCGGACCGTATCCGACAGGCTGAGGTTGAAGTCGCCGAACACGGCGAAGCTTTCCACCGAGCCTATAACCGATTGCGGATTGTTGTCCGTGGTGCTCGCATCGACCCCCGGCTGGAACCCGAAGACCGAGGTGTACTGGATCAGGTCGTAGTTCGAGTTGAAATAGTACCCACCGATCACGAAATCGAAATTGTCGGTGAAGTTGCCGGCGGCGCGCAGCTCCTGGCTGAACTGGTCGTAGTTCTGAAGGCGGCGGACCTTGTACAGATCTACGCTGGAACCGTCGAAATCCTGGCCCTGGTTCTCTTCCGATTTGCGATAGCTGGTGATCGAGGTGAGCGCGAGGCTGCCCAGATCGAGGTTCATCTCCAGCGTACCTGCCGGGGCCTTGTAGGTCGATTTGAAAGGCTCGGTGAAGACCGTGTACAGGTCGCTCGTCGTGTTACGATTGCATTCGATCGCGGGCATGAAGCCGCAGAAGACTTCCCCCGTCTCGGTGATCGGCGCGTTGACCACGTCGAAGGACTGTTCCTGCTGTTCCAGCGTCAGCAGGGCTTCGAAGGGGCCGCCATCACCAACCTTGATCGCTACGCCATAGTTTTCGTTGTTGCTCCCGCCGCGACGGTCGCCGGTGTAGTAATCGGTGTAATAGCCGTCGGATTCGGTGTGGAAGTAGAAGAACTTGCCCGACACCGTATCGCCGAGCATCGGCGTGTTGACGACCGCGCGGGTCGCAAAGGTGCCGTACTCGCCATAGCTTGCTTCGGCCTTGACGCCGAACTGGCCGGTCGGGCGGGTGCGGCGGATGTTGATCACGCCGCCGATCGTGTTGCGGCCGAACAGCGTGCCTTGCGGGCCGCGCAGCACTTCGACCTGTTCGATATCGAAGAAGTCGAGGAACTGGCCGGTGCTGGTGCCGATGAATACGCCGTCGATCACGACGCCCACGGTCGGTTCGGCGGATTTCTCGACGTCGGCATAGGTGAGGCCGCGAATGGAGAGGTTCGCCGCAGCCGCGCCGCTGTTCTGGTTGGTGATCAGCAGGTTGGGCGACAGGCCCTGAATATCGCCGATGGTCGTGGTGCCGCGATTATCCAGCGTCTGGGTGTTGATCGCGGTGATTGCGACCGGCGTATCCTGCAGCGCTTCGTCGCGGCGGCGGGCGGTAACGATGATCTCGCCATCCATGTCGCTGTCATCGGCCTGGTTCCCGACATAGCCATCGGGCGAATCGTCTTGCGGCGTCTGCGCCTGTGCCTGCGCGGGCATCGCCCACATCAAGGCGGAGGTGCCCAGCGCGGTTGCCAGGACCGTACGATAGGTCGAAACAGTCATCCTCTAATCCCCTCGTGAGTTCGCCATTCACCGATGGCTTCAACCTCAGTGTTTTCCCTGAGCTGCCGTCCGACTTGAACTGACAATTGGTAGAGGTGCCGTTGCACAGCCTATTTGTGAGGAATGGGAAGGGGAGATATTCATGACCGATAACAAGCGTTTTCTTCTCCGCCGCCGCCCTGAAGGCGAGCCGGTGGAGACCGATTTCGAGCTGGTAAGCGCCGCAATTCCGGCCCCGCCCGCGGGTGGTTTCGTGCTGCGCAACCACTTCGCCTCGCTCGATCCTGCACAGCGCGGATGGATGGACGACGCGCCCAGCTACATGCCGCCGATCGCTCTGGACGATCCCGTCCGGGCGACGACCGTGGGGCAGGTGCACGCGAGCGATCATCCCGATTATGCGCCCGGCGATTGGGTGATGGGATTGAACGCGATCGAGGAATATTCCGCCGTGGTGCCCGACGGGTTCACTGCCAAGGTCGATGTCTCGGCAGTCGACAGCCCCTCTCGGTTCCTTTCTGCTTTCGGCGCGGTCGGGTTGACCGCTTATTTCGGGCTGCTCGAAGTCGCGAAGCCCCAGCCGGGCGAGACCGTGCTGGTCTCCGGCGCGGCTGGCGCGGTCGGATCGGTGGTCGGGCAGATTGCAAAGATCCACGGCTGCCGCACGGTCGGCATCGCTGGCGGACCTGACAAATGCGCAAGGCTGGTCGAGCGCTATGGCTATGACGCGGCGGTCGATTATCGCGGCAAGTCCACGGAGCAGCTGGCCGACGCGATCCGCGAGGTCACGCCCGATGGCGCGAATATCGTGTTCGAGAATGTCGGCGGAACCGTGTTCGATGCCGAACTGATGAACCTCGCCAAGCATGCCCGGATCGTGCTGTGCGGTCTGATCAGCGAGTATAACAGCGAGACCAAGCACGGCGCGCGCAACCTGTGGCAGGTGCTCGCGCAGGAGGCGACGCTGCACGGATACCTGATCTCTGCCTATGTCGATCGCTTTGCCGAGGGCGGGGCGCAGATGGCCAAGTGGATCGCCAGCGGCGAGGTCGTGATGGACGAAGACATCCAGCACGGGATCGACAATGCCTATCCCGCATTCATGCGGCTGTTTTCCGGCGCCAACACGGGCAAGCTGATCCTCGCACTCGACTGAGGATCGGCTCGCCCGGCGGTGCGCGCAATCAGAACTGGTTGCGCTTGGTAATCCCGCTGTCGACCACGATGTTCGCGCCGGTCATGGTGGAGCATACCGGCGAGGCGACGAAGGCGATCGCCTTGGCCAGTTCGGTGCCGTCGGTCATTTTGCCCAGCGGCATCTGGCCCATGATCTGGCCGAAGAAATCGGGCATGCCTTCCTTGATCTGGGGCCACGGGCCGTCCTCGGTCCACACCGGGCCCGGGGTGATGCAATTGACCCGGATGTTCTTGGGCGCGAGCGCCTGCGACTGGGCGGAGGAATAGGCCATCACCGCCGCCTTCAACGCGTTGTAGGGCTGCACGCCCATGAACTCCTCGACCGCGCCGGTAGAGCTGATGCACAGCACGCTACCCGCGCCGGATTTTTCGAGATGCGGAAGAGCCGCCTCGATCCCGCGCCGCATCGGGAGCACGTCGGTCGCCAGAATGGTCTGCCATGCCTCGTCGGTATCCTCACCCGGGTTGGCCGAGGTGAAGCTGACGAAGATGTCGCACCCGCCCAGCGCGTCTGCGGCATTGCTGACGAAAGCGGGCACCGCGCTCGCATCAGTCACGTCGAGCGCTTCGGAATAAACCTTCGCGCCCTTGC
Organism: Citromicrobium bathyomarinum; assembly: GCF_021021475.1. Lineage (GTDB taxonomy): Bacteria > Pseudomonadota > Alphaproteobacteria > Sphingomonadales > Sphingomonadaceae > Alteriqipengyuania > Alteriqipengyuania bathyomarina. Next base: position 617,641 of record NZ_JAINWL010000002.1, read on the forward strand.
CTTCGCATTCCTTGGCGGTGGCGGAAACCTTGTCCGCGCTGCGTCCGCAAATCGCGACGTCGCAGCCTTCTTCGGCGAGCACGTGTGCGACTTGCCGCCCGATGCCGCCGTTTGCACCGACCAGAATCGCCTTCTTGCCCTTGAGTTGCAGGTCCATTGTCGTCTCCCGGAAAATTGCTTGAGATTATCTCCATCCCACCGTGTTCGAGCGGGCCGGTGCACACCACTGCGTTTTGTAACAGGCCCGGCGCTTCCGGGGCTCTGATACGCTCGATCCGATAACTAAAGCAGGAGAGCGGATATGAAACGGCTGGAAGGCAAGCGGGCGATTATTCTGGGCGCGAGCAGCCGGGACAACATGGGCCAGGTGATGGCGCGCAGGTTCATGGATGAAGGCGCACAGGTAATGGTCTCGGGCCGCAAGGCCGATGTGCTGGAAGACTTCGCGAAGGACACCGGCGCTGTATGGCACGCGTGCGATATCACGCAGGAAAGCAGCCTTGCCGAGCTGGCCGATGCGGCGATGGAGCAGATGGGCGGGATCGACATTGCGGTCAATTCCACCGGCTGGGGCCTGCTGGAGCCGTTCCTCGACACGACCCGCGAAACGCTCGACCAGATGACGGCGCTGCAATTCATCGGGCCATACCAGTTCTTCCAGGCGATGCTGCGCAAGATGGCCCGCAGCCATGGCGGGCAGGGCGGCTCGATCATCCAGATCAGCTCCGCCACCGCCGTCATCATGCTGGAAAATCACGCCGCCTACATGGGGACCAAGGCCGGGACCGATCATGTCGTGCGGTGCGTCGCCAACGAGTTCGGTGTCGAGGGCGTGCGCGCCAATTCGATCTCTCCCGGTCTCACCGACACGCCGATGAACGCGGACGCTGCCAAGGTGCCCGGCCTGTTCGAGAGCTTCCGCAAAGGCTATCCGCTGGGCCGGTGGGGGACCTCAGAAGACGTTGCCGAAGCGGCTGTTTTCCTCGCCAGCGATGCCTGTTTCATGACCGGCGAGAACCTGCAGGTAAACGGCGGGCTGTGCCTGCGCGGCAACCCGACGCAGGAAGAGATGCAGGCCTCGATCGAGGCGGCCTCGGCGAACTGAGACGCGCCGCCCGCAGGCCCGCCTAGGCGTCGGCGAGCTTGCGGGCGATGTCCTTGCGCAGCTGATCCTTGCGCACCTTGCCGCTCGCCGTGCGCGGGAAGTCGGTCACGAACTCGAACCGCTCGGGGATCTTCTGTTTGGCGAGGCCTGAATTGATCACATGATCGACCAGATCGCCGATTGCGGGCGGTTCGTCCCCGGCGATGCAGTAGGCGCAGACCCCTTCGCCAAGGCGATCGTGCGGCATTGCCACCACGCTCACATCCTGCAGGCCAGGGTGGGTGCGCAAGACGTCCTCGATCTCGACCGCGCTAATGTTTTCGCCGCCGCGGATGATCAAATCCTTCTTGCGCCCGGTCACGGTCAGCGCGCCATCGGCGGTCAAGCGGCCCAGATCGCCTGTGCGGAAAAAGCCGCGCTCGTCGATTGCGGCGCGGGTTTGCTCCTCGTCCGAATAGCCGAGCATCATGGCAGGGCCATGGGCGAGGATCTCACCCTCTTCGCCCGGCGGCAGATCGCGGCCCTCGCCGTCGACGATGCGGACCTGATAATCGACGACCTCGCCATCCGTGGTCGCGGCGAGTTCGGGATTGTCGGGCCAGCCATAGGTCACCAGCGGCACTTCGGAGGCACCGAACACGCGAAACGCGACGAGATTGTCGAACGCTTTGCGCGCGCTCGGGATCAGTTCGGGCGGCACCGCCGCGCCGCCGCAGGCGAACCAGCGTAGCGAAGGAAGGCGGGTGCCCGCCTTGCGTGCGGTATCGGCGAGCTCGACCAGGAATGGCGTTGCCGCCACCGTGCCGCTGACCCGATGCCGGTCGATCAGCGCGACCGCCTCGGCCGCATCCCAGCGCTCCATCAGAATGGTTCGCGTGCCCCGCACCAGCGGCATTTCCAGCCCGTTGGCGAAGCCCGAAATATGCGTGACGGGGGAGGGCATGATCAGCGTATCGCCCGCGTCCACCCCCCAGTGCGCTGCGCTATGATCGAGCACATGATCGAGCGTGGTGTGCGAATGGAGCACGCCCTTGGGCCGGCCGGTGGTGCCCGAGGTGTAGAGCACCATCTTGACCCCCTTCGGGTCGACCTCGACCTCTTTGAGGTCGAGCTGTGTACCTTGCTGTACTAGCGAGGCGTAGTCTTCGCCGACGGTATCGTCCCCGCGCACGACGAAGATATCCTCTAGCTGGGGCAGCTCCCGCTGCACGCGCGCGGCCATTGCGGCGAAGTCGTAATTGCGGAACTCGGCGCAGGTGAACAGCGCGCGGGCTCCGGAATCCGCCAGCATCAGGCCGACTTCGGCATCGCGGTAGATCGGTACGATCGGGACGATCACCAGCCCTGCCAGCGCCGCGGCGAGATCGATCACGGCAGTCTCGTGCCAGTTGGGCAGTTGGAAGGCGATAACATCGCCCGCCGCATAGCCGCGGTCCTGCAACGCAGCGGCCAACGCGCGCGCCTCGTCCAGCCACTCGCGCCGGGTGAGGTCGCGGCGTTCGTCGCTGATCGCGATGAAGCCGGGGTCGGCCTGCGCCAGTTCTTGCGCGCGCTTGGCGATTGTCGTGTCCCGCCAGTCGCTGTCTGCGTGGTGCGCGGGCGGAATGGCGAGCCAGTTCCAGGCTTTGCGCGGGTCGGCCATGAAAGCCCCTCTCTGTTTCGTTCTTATAGTTTCGCGTCGAAATCTAGCAGCCGGGCGAAGGGCGGCACCTGTTACCTCTCCCAGCTTGTCCACGTGCGCGTAGGGCGGCACTGTGGCTGGCAAAACCATAAAGGCTGGAGAGACCCCATGGGCAAGATCGATCGCATTGCGAAGGTTGGCGACGTCGCCGAAATCATGCTCGATTATGTCGAGAACAAGAAGACCCACCAGACCTCCGAGGTCATGCGGGTCCCGGCGGCGGCCTATGTCGATCCCGAACAGTACCAGCGGGAGATCGACCTGATCTTCAAGAAGGTGCCGCTGATGCTGGCCTTCACTGCGGAAATGCCCGAGCCGGGCGACTACAAGGCGATGGATGCGGTCGGCATGCCGGTGCTGATCGCGCGCGACAAAAAAGGCGCCGTGCGCGCCTTCCTCAACGTATGCGCCCACCGCGGTGCGCCCGTTGCAGAGGCCGGGCGCGGCAATTGCTCGCGCTTCACCTGCAAATATCACGCGTGGACCTACGGTCAGGACGGCAAGCTCCTGGGCGTGGCGGAAAAATCGCTGTTCGGCGATGTCGACAAGCAGGACCGCTCGTTGCGCGAACTGCCGTGCGAAGAGCGTGCGGGGATGATCTTCGTCAGCCTCGACCCGGAGGCAACGATCGATCTCGACGAGTACTTCCAGGGTTACCTCAATGATTTCGCCGATCTCGACCTTGGCAGCTGGACCTATATGGGCAGCCGCGAGATCGAAGGCGCGAACTGGAAGATCGCCTTCGACGGCTATCTGGAAGGCTATCACTTCGGGTCGCTGCATCCCGAGACCATTTTTCCGCGGACCCCATCCAACCGGATGCATTACGAGGCGTTCGGCCCGAACCTGCGGATCGGCTTCCCCCACCATGCGATCGCAGAGAAGCTGCGCGAGCATCCGCGCGACAAGTGGGGCGAACAGGAAAACAACGGGTTCGACTTCGTGCGCATCCTGTTCCCCAATGTCTCCGCCTTCATCGCGCCCGAGATCACCCAGATCGCGCAGCTGTTCCCCGGGCCGACGCCCGACAAGAACCGCACCGTGCTCAACTATCTGCGCCGCGAACCGATCAAGGACGATGCGGATCGCGAGGCGGTGGAAGGGGCGATGAACTTCTTCCGCAACGTAACCTACGAGGAAGACTATCTGATCGGGATGGAAATCCAGAAGGGCCTGGCTAGCGGCGCGCACGAAGACCTGGTCTTCGGCAAGAACGAGCGCGGCAACCAGTACTTCCACGAGTGGGTCAACTGGTATCTCGCCAATGATCCGGACGCGCCCAAGCCCGAGCTTTAGGGGCAGGGGCCGGGCGGGCCGCTCGCGTCCGCATTATCCGGCGCTAGCTGGATAAACGGTTAGTGGCCCAGCCTGCCCAAACGACGCATCAAAGGGAAAACGGGCAAACCCCGACAAGCCGGACCGCTACGAGTCAGGACATGAAGAGGACGCTATGAACATCGAGAAGGGCATCTCGCGCTATTCCGAAGGCTTCGATCAGGAGGTGCGCGGCGACACGATCACCGCCGATCGTTACACCTCCAGGGAGTGGCTGGAGAAGGAATTCGCCAACCTGTGGCCCAAGGTCTGGCACCTGGGCGCGGTGACCGCCGAACTGGAGGAGGAAGGCGACATCGTGCGCCACAACTTCGCCAATGAATCGGTGATCATGGTCAAGCAGGCGGATGGTTCGATCCGCGCCTTCTACAATGCCTGCCCGCACCGCGGGAACCGGCTGGTTCTGGGCGATGTCGCTGCGGTCGATCGGATCGTGTGTTCCTACCACGGCTGGCAGTTCGATCCGGCGGGTACGCTGGTCGAAGTGCAGGACGCGGACGATTTTCCCGGCGGCAATCCATGCGGCAAGGTCCACCTGACCGAACTGCGCTGCGAGACGTGGGGCCCGTTCGTGTTCTGGTGCATGGACGAGGACGTGCCGCCGCTGCTCGAATGGCTGTCCCCCTATCCTGAGCGGCTGGAGGGATATGGCCTCGAAAACTGGGTCAGGGTGCTCAACATCTCCGCCGACGCGGAGTTCAACTGGAAGATCATCCGCGACAATTTCAACGAGAGCTATCACCTGCCCACGATCCATCCCGAACTGGCGACCTTCATCAATGACGGCCTGCCGGACACCGTGTTCGAGATGTACGATAGCGGCCACAACGCGATGTGGATGAAGGGCCATCAGGCGACCACGCGCCAGCACTTCGAAGCGGTGCCGACCCCGCTGGACGAGATTGCCCGGCAGTGGGATGTCGATCCGGACGAATACGAGGGCCGGCCGGCGGAAATCCGGGAGGCGATCATCGAGGCCAAGCGGCGGCTGGGGCCGGGGCGTGGTTTCACCAATTACCATCAGATGTCGGACCAGCAGCTGGTCGACTATTTCCACTGCACGATGTTCCCCAACCTGACACTGACCATGTCGCCCGAGCAGTGCCAGATCCTGCGCACCGAACCGCACCCGACCGACCCGGCCAAATGCGTGTTCCAGCACTGGTGCCTCTATCCGCCGGTCGAAGGTATGGAGACCGTGGTGACCCCGGTGGGCGAACTGCCGCTGCGCCATGATGCCGAGGCGCGTCATTCGGTCTATGGCGATGGCCAGTCGCTCGGCTTCGTGGCCGATCAGGATCTCTCCATCGGGACCACGCAGCAGCAGGGCCTCAATTCGCGCGGGTTCAAGGGCTGCATCCTGACCCACCAGGAAAAGCGCATCCAGCGCTTCCATGAACTGCTCAACGACATCGTCCTGGGCGGGCCGACCGAGCCGCAACAGCATTTCGGCGGCATGGACAAGGCGAAATGAGCGGAACCGGGACCGAGGAACGTCTCGCCCTGCAGGATATGCTGGTCGGCTATTGCCGCGCGATCGACCGCCGGGCGAGCGCGGACGATGCGGCCGCCTACTACGCCGAGGATGGCGTGCTCGACAATTCAGCGGTTGGCGCGCCCGTTGCCGAAGGTCGCGCGGCGGTACGCGCGATGATCGACGGCATGTTCACGAGCATGGCCTCCTTGGAGCACTACCTGTCCAACTTCCTCGTCGAGACCCGCGATACGGAGACCGCGCAGCTGAGCGCCTACGTGGTCGCGCATGGCATGCCGAACGGGGGCGATGCCTTCTCGATGCGCGGTGCCTATGCCGTGGATGCGAGCAAGGTCAATGGAACCTGGCGGATAGCACGACTGACCTTCACGCCTTTCGGCTGAGGGGCCGGGCCGCTCGCGCGGCCCGGTAGCCGATCAGGTGAAGACGTAGCCGCCGTCGATGTTCAGTTCCTCGCAGGTCATGAAGCTGGCTGCGTCGGAGCAGAGGAAGACGACCCCGCCGGCCAGTTCGTCGGGTCGGCCCATCCGGCCGATCGGGTGGCGCGTGGCGACATTGGCCAGCGCGGTGTCGACGTCGGGGGCAGCGCCCAGCTCGACATAGCGGGCCGCGATCGAGCGCATCATGCCGGTATCGATCCCGCCGGGATGCACGCTGTTGACGCGGATGTTGTATCCCAGCGCGGCGAACTCCGCGCCGGTGCACTTGCTGAGCATCGCGACCGCGGCCTTGCTGGTGCAATAGGCCGCGTTGAACGGCGCGCCGCGCTGCCCGCCGACGCTGGAGAAGTTGACCACCGCTGCGCCGCTCTCGCGCCGCTTCCCGCCTGCCTTAAGCATCTCCATCAGCGCCTGCGTGCCGATCACGATGCTGTCGAGATTGACCGAATTGATCCGGTGAAACTCGCTCAGCGGCGTCTCCTCGAACGAGGCCACGGTCGAGATGCCGGCATTGTTCACCAGCGCATCGAGGTGGCCGAACTCCGTTTTCACGAAAGCCGCGATCTGCTGCCAGTCTTCCGGCTTGGAGACATCGTGGCGGAAGTAGTGGTCTGCCCCGCTTTCGTCGGTATCGGCCAGATCGCTGGCGATCACGGTGGCACCTGCCGCCTTCATTGCCTTGACGACTTCGCGGCCGATGCCGCCGTTCGCGCCGGTAACCAGCGCGACGATTCCTTCGAGTGCAATTGTCATTGTGCGGTCCATCCCCCGTCGATCACCATTTCCGAGCCGGTCATGTAGCTGGCGTCCGGCCCCGCCAGAAAGGCGATGCCCGCCGCAATCTCGCGCGGCTGGGCGAGCCTGCCCATCGGGGTCGCGGCATTCATCGCGTCGACCAGATCCTGCGGCTTTTCGGCCACGCCCTTGTCGACCCAGCGCTGGAAACCTGCCTTGAGCAGCGGCGTCTCGACGAAGCCGGGATGCACCGAATTGGCGCGGATCGGCATGCCCTTGGTCGCGAACTCGATCGCGATGCCCTTGGTGAACAGCCGCACCGCGCCCTTGCTGGCGTTGTAGGCGGAGACTTCGGCATAGCCGACCAGCCCCATGATCGAGCTGACGTTGACGATGCTCGACCCGCCTTCGACCGCGCTGCCGCTTTCAGCCATCAGCGGGACGAAGCGCTTGGTGCCCATGAAGACGCCATCGACATTGATCGCCATGATCCGCCGCCAGTCTTCCAGCTCGAGCGTCTCGACCGCACCGGTCAGGTCGATCCCGGCATTGTTGACCAGGATGTGGCACGCACCGTGCGCCTGCTTGACATGGTCGAGCGCGCGCGCCCAGTCGCCTTCGTCGGTCACGTTGGCCTGCACGTAGCCGACCCTGTCGGCCAGATCGCCAAGCAGGTCGTGCGCGTCGCTTTCGGAATCGAGATCGCTGACGATCACGGTTGCGCCATCGTCAAGCATCCGCGCGGCAGCCGCATGGCCGATTCCGCGCAGGCCCCCGGTGACGAAAGCAACGCGGCCCGCGAGCCTGCCCGCGCTCACAGCCCCATCATCCCGGCGGTGCTGGCACCGTCGATGGTCAGGTCTGCGCCGGAAATAAACGCCGCCTCGTCCGATCCGAGGAACGACACCAGGGCCGCGATTTCCTCGACCTCGCCCATGCGCTTGAGCGGGGACATGCCGGCGTAACCGGCACGCATTGCGTCGGGGTTTTCGTTGCTGGCGATCAGGTTGGAAATCAGCGCAGTCTCCACCACGCCGGGCAGGATCGCATTGACGCGGATCTTGTAGCCCTGGTTGCCGCAATGGATCGCAGCGGATTTCGCCAGCGCCACCACCGCCGCCTTGGTCACCGAATAGGCGACGAAATTGCCCATCGCGCGGTTCGCGTTCATCGAGGAATTGATGATGATCGAGCCCGTCGGCCCATCGGGATTGTCGCGCATTGCGCGGATCGCGTGCTGCACGGTCAGCATCACGCCGGTCTGGTTGACCGCGAGGATGCCGTTCCACCCGTCGAGCGAAATGTCCTCAACACTGCCGTCGCCGCGTTCCATGCCGGCATTGGCAAAGGCGATGTCCAGCCGGCCATGCGCGTCGCGAATCTGCGCGATCACATCGGCCCAGCCGTCCACATCGGAAACTTCGTGGCGGATGAATGTTGCGCCGGTCAGCCCCGCGATCTCGCTGCCGGCGTCTTCGTTGCGACCGGTGAAAAATACCTGCGCCCCATCGCTGCGAAGGCGCGCGACGGTGCCCGCGCCGATGCCGCTTGTCCCGCCGGTAACCAGCGCGACCTTGCCTGCCAGCCGTTCAGTCAAATCCTACTCTCCCATTTTCTTATTCAGGCGATCCTGCCGCGCACGCCATGCTCTGTAACCTATGATTTCGGCAAGGTGACGACATGGGCCTCGGTCGGCATTACGGATGCAAACGAGAAGCCGCACGCAGACGGCACGAGAGGACACTGACATGGCCGAACAAGATCCGCAGGTAGCACCCGGCCAGGATCGCAGCGAAGGCGATACCTGGGTCGATTTCATGAAGCGCGATTCGCGCGAGGTGCCCGATTTCCTGATCGAGGAAAGCTACGAATATCGTGGCTCCGAACCGATCCCGGCGGAGCGTTACACCAGCGAGGAATTCGCCCGGCTGGAGCGCGAGCGGATGTGGCCTTACGTGTGGCAATTCGCCGCGCGCGAGGAAGACTTGCCCGAACCCGGCGATTACATCGTTCACGAGATTGCCGGTCGATCCTGGCTGGTCGTGCGTCAGGAAGACGGATCGGTCCGCGCGATGCACAATGTCTGCCTGCATCGCGGCCGCAAGCTGCGCACGGAAGATGGCAGCGCGCCCGACGGTTTTACCTGTCCGTTCCACGCGTTCTCGTGGAACAAGGACGGCAGCTTCAACAAGGCGCCGTGCCAGTGGGATTTCCCGCATCTCAAGGACAAGAACCTCGACCTGCCCGATGCCGAAGTCGGCCATTGGCAGGGCTATATCTTCATCCGCGAGGAGAAGGGCGGCCCGAGCCTGGAGGAATACCTCGCGCCGCTACCCGATCACTTCAAGCGCTGGCGGCACGACGAATGCGTCACCGTGATGCGCGTGGCGAAGGAGGTTCCAGCCAACTGGAAGGTAACGGCCGAGGCCTTCATGGAGGCCTGGCACACGGTCGTCACGCACCCGCAGCTGCTGCCCTTCACCGGCGACTGCAACGGTGCCTACTGGACTTATGGCGATCACGTGAACGTCAACCTGGTGCCGTTCGGGGTGATGAGCCCGCACGTTGCCGAGGGGCAGGGCGAACAGTGGATCGTCGACGAGTTCATCAAGTATAACGGACGCAGTTCCGACAACTACGACCCCGATGCCGATCCGATGGCGATCGAGGTGCCCGAGGGGAAGACCGCGCGCGAGGCGCTGGGCGACCGGATGCGCGAGGTCTATACCGAACAGACCGGCTACGATCACTCGCACGCGACGGACGCCGAAGTGCTCGATGCGCTGGTCTACAACGTGTTCCCCAACTTCGCGCCTTGGGGCGGCTACATGCCCAACATCGTCTACCGCTGGTATCCCGGAAAGACGCCCGATACCTGCGTGATGGAAGTGCGCGTGCTTGCCCGCGTGAAGAAGGGCGAGCCCAAGCCCGCAGGCGCGCCGCTCAAGTATCTCACTATCGACCAGAAATGGACCGAGGCGCCCGAGCTGGGCGGGCTGGGCGAAGTGTTCGAGCAGGACATGGACAACCTGCCCTACGTTCAGGAAGGCCTGAAGGTGCACAAGACGGGCGAGGTCCAGCTGGGCAATTATCAGGAAATCCGCCTGCGCCAGTTCCAGGATACCATGATGAAATATATCGACGGCGAACTGGGCGGCGCTGCGCCGGGCAAGACCGCATGAGCGATACCGATCACGGACCCGATCCGCTGGCCCACGCGACCGAGGACGACCACCCCCAGCGCATCGACTGCGTGCTGGTGGCCGGCGGGCTCTATCACGATATCGACTTCGCCCGGCTGGAACTGCTCAAGCTGCTGGCCGAGCATCCCGAGATCCGTACCCGCGTGTTCGAGGATTACGAAAATCTCGACGCCCTGCGCGAAGCGGACATGATCATCTCGTATACCTGCGACGTGGTCCCCTCGCTCGCCGCGCAGGAGGTCTTGCGCGACTGGCTGGATGCGGGCGGGCGCTGGTATGCGCTGCACGGGACCAATTCGATCCTGCGCCTGATGGACGACGGCGTGTGGGAGGCCCCGCGCTGGGCCCCGCTGATGATGGACCTGCTGGGCAGCCAGTTCGTCAGTCATCCGCCGATCGCGCCCTATACGGTGACGGTCGCCGATCCCACGCACCCGCTGGTGGAAGGAGTGGAGCCGTTCGAGACCACCGACGAGCTCTACCATCTTGAGACGCACGGCGACCTTCATGTGCTGCTGGAGACCGAGACTGCGGAGGAAGGCACCGGCTTTCGCGAGGCGGCGGATGCGCCGGGCAAACATCCGGTTTTCTATCTGAAGCCGCGCGGGAAGGGCGGGGTGCTTTACAACACGCTGGGCCATTGCCGGGGGCATTACGACCTTCAGCCGCTGGCGCCGTGGTGGCCCACGCTCGATCGCTGTGCGTGGGATCTGCCGGTGTTCTACGACCTGCTGCGGCGGGGTATCGCCTGGCTCAAGGATCGCGAGCCAGCCTGATCTTCAACGCTCCCGGGGAACCCCGGCCTAGCTGGCCAGGGCGAACCGGTCGAGCGCGGCGTCGGGCGCTTCGGGCCAGCGCGACAGCACCATCAGCCGCTTGTGCCCCTGGCCGATCGACAGTTCCTGTGTGATCCCCATCGCCCCGTGCAGCTGGATCGCCTCATGGCCCAGTTCGATCCCCGTTTCCGCGATGAAGGCGCGCGCGCCGTCCAGGCGTTTCGCATAGTCCGACGTGCCCTCGCTCACGATCGCGAAGTCGAGCAGCGACTTGGCCTGTTCGAGCTTGGCGTACAGCGCGGCCATGCGATGCTGGATCGCCTGGAAACGGCTGAGCGGCTGGTCGAACTGCTCGCGCTGACGCAGGTAGTCGAGCGTGTGTTCGAACAAGCGCTCCATGATCCCGACCATCTCGGACGAGCGGGCGAGCGAGGCAGTCTGCTCCACCTGCGCGAGCAGGCGCGCGCCGTTCTCGATCCGCGCGATCGGGCGCACGTCGGTCAGCCGCAGCATGGCCGCCATCGACCCGTCGGCGACCCGCCAGGTTTCGACATCGAGGCCATCGGCATCGGCAGCGACGAGATAGAGCGCGCCGCCGTCGGCGGCTTCGTCATCAAGCGCGCTAACCAGATAGAGATCGGCCCCGCAGCCGCCCATCGTGAACGGCTTGGTGCCCGTGATCTGCACGGTGTCGCCCGCCTTGCGCGCCTGGGTGCGCAGGCCGCTCCAGCCGCCCGGGGCGTCGAATTCGTTGTGGGCGAGGGCTGCACGCTTTGCCCCGTTCGCGAGGGCGTCCGCCCATTGCCCGGCAATCTCGTCCTGCGCGCGCACGAGAATGCCGCCTGCCAGCAGCGCGCAGTCGATCAGCGGCTCAACCGCGAGACCGCGCCCCATGGCGTGATGGATCAGCGAGATCGACGTCGCGCCGAGGTCCAGCCCGCCGGCCTCTTCGGGATAGCTGGCGGCGAGAATCCCCAGTTCCCCCAGCAACGCCCAGTTTCGGGGTTCGAAGCCGCACGGCTGTGATTGATACTCGCGTCGTTCCTCCCCCGCATACTGGTTGTCCAAAAAGCGCTCGGCGACGGCCTTCAGCATCTGCTCGTCTTCCGTCAGGTCGAAATTCACGGTTTCTCCTTCTCCCGTCAGCTGCTCAAAATAGCCGAGCCGCAATCGCGCTGCCTCTCCCCAAAAGGCTAGCTGTGCGAGGTTGCTGGGCGGGGCCGCAGGCCGTATTGGGGGTGTCGGAGAGAACATGTCTGAATTTCAATTGAAGGATCTGGCTTCGGTCAGGATCACCGACCAGGACGACATCCGCCCAGCGGCGGAGGCCCTGCACGCAGTCGCGCTGGAGCGTGGCTATCGCGTCGCCCCGGCGCACGATATCGCCGACAAGCGAACCCCTGTGGACAAGGACGGCAATGTCCTCGCCATGGAGGTGTTCGGCTGGGCGGGTGATGAAAGTGCGTGGTGGCGCAATTCACGGATCGCGCTCGACAGTCCGATCACCACCGCGTGCCGGTTCGAGAACGAACCCTACTGGGTGAACGAGGACGGTTTCCGCACCCGCCTGCCCAACGCCTATCTCGAGAAGATCGACCTCACCAACTTCACCAAGCGGGCGATGACCCGCGCGGCGATCGTGGTGCCGGTGCACATGGCCTTCGGGCGGATCGGCGCGGTCAGCTTCAACCCGCTGGATGAGGACAGGATCGATCTGGCCGCAGATTACGAGGAATATGCCGATCTGTTCGCGATCCTCTCGCGCGCGTTCATCTCCAGCTACACCGTGGTGATGACCTCGCCCGAGCCGCTTCCGGCGGGCTCGCGCCTGTCGAAGCGGGAGGTCGAATGTCTGCGCTGGGCGGCGATCGGCAAGACCGATCTGGAAATCAGCATGATCATGTCGCGTAGCCGTGCGACCGTGCGGTTCCACATGCACAATGCTTCGATCAAGCTGAACGCCGTCAATCGCAGCCAGACGGTCTTCAAGGCCGCGCAGCTGGGTTATATCTCCCAGAACAACTGAGCCCCGCCAGCCGGATCAGGCTCCCATCCGCTCCGCTGCCAGCAGGCCGAGCGCCATTGCCGGTGCATTGGTATTGCCTGTGACATGGCCAGGAATGACCGAGCAGTCGACGACGCGCACACCCTCGACCCCGCGCACGCGCAGGTCCGGATCGACCACCGTATCGTCGCCCGAGCCCATCCGGCAGGTGCCGATCCCGTGCAGTCCGCAACTCGAATAGCGGCGGAAGAAGGCTAGGATGTCCTCGTCGCTGTCGACTTCGCGGCCCGGCAGCATTTCCTCGCCCACCTTGTCGCCCAGCGGTGGCGCGTCCACGAAAGCGCGCATCTTGCGGACCATCGCTATGGCGCTCGCCCGGTCGTGCTCGGTCGAGAGAAAGTTGGGCGTGATTTCGGGCGCATCGTCGAGGTCCGGCCCACCGATCACAATACTCCCCTCGCTGGTCAGGCGCAGCAGCGAGCCATAGATGGTCAGCCCTGGGCGCCGGTCGATCTTGTCGAGCGGGACGGGGTTGTTCTCGTCCCCGACCTCGAAGGTGTAGCCCCCGAGGTAGAACTGCGCATCGGTCCGCCCGTCGGGGTGGTGGACGTTGAGGAACGCGCCGACCTCGAACGGGCCGGTCGCCATGATCCCGCCGCCGGTCAACAGGTAGCGCGCCATCGCCAGCGCCGCGCCGGTTCCGTAGAAATGCCGGTTGGTGCCTTTCCCGCGGTCGAGCCGGTAGGGCATGGAGAGCGAGAGATGTTCGTTGAGGTGCTGCCCGACATGGGGATTGTCGACCAGCGGCGCGACGCCTCGTTCCTGCAACAAGGTGGCATCGCCGATCCCCGAACGCTGTAGCAGCAGGGGGCTTTCGATGGCGCCTGCGCACACGATCACCTCGCCCGCGCACGCGAAATGCCGAAGCTCTCCGTCCACAGCCACTTCGATCCCGTTTGCGCGGCGTCCGTCGAAAGTGATGCGCTGTGCGCGCGCGCCGGTGACCACGGTCACGTTGTCGCGCTTGCGGGCAGGCCGCAGGAAGGTCTGCGCCGCACTTTCCCTTTTGCCCTTGCGGATATTGTGGCTGTAATAGCCGACCCGCGCGCCGGGGCGGGCATTGAGTTCACGCACGCGCGACAATTGCAGGCTTTCACCCGCCGCAATCATGTCTTCGGCCAGCGGATAGGTGAAAATCTCGGGCTCGACATGGACCCGCCCGCCGGAACCCAAGCGGTCGGTCGGGCCATCGGCGTGATCTTCCAGCCGCTTGAAGGCACCCAGCATTGCGGCCGCGTTCCACCCGGTTGCGCCGTGATCGCGTTCCCACGCGTCGTAATCCTCGTCCTCGCCGCGGCTCCAGATCATGCCGTTGACCGAGCTCGATCCGCCGACGCCCTTGCCGCGAATCCAGAATTCGCTGGCCTCGCCTTCCGGAATGCGTGGCTGGGTGACCTTGTAGGCCCAGATCTTGTCGGGATTGGTGACCAGCTTGGCGACCCCCTTGGGCACGCGGTTCCAGAACCCGCTCTCGCCGCCGGCCTCCAGCACCAGCACCCGATGGCGGCCGCTCGCGCTCAGCCTTTCGGCCATTACGCAGCCGCTCGAACCTGCGCCAACCACGATGTAATCCCACTCGCCGGCCATGCCGCTCTCCCTTTTGTGGTGTCATCCCACGCATGGCGGCCTGGTGTGACCTAGCACTTTGGGGAATGGGATAGGCTGCGAAGACACGACTATCGTTGCCTCCAAGATGAGAGGGAAAGAGGTGTCGATGCGCGCGATAGCCGAAGGGCTGTTTACACAGGACGTGCCGCCGAGGCTGATCGGCGGGCGCAATCGCCATACCGGCCGGATCGTGTTTCCCTGTCCGGAAAACGGAGATTTCGAGCCGCATCCGCTTTCGAGCGAGGGCAGCTTGTGGTCGTACACGATCCAGCGTTTCCGCCCCAAATCTCCGCCCTATGAAGGGTCTGAGGATTTCAGGCCGTGGGCGCTCGGCTATGTCGCATTGCCTGGCGAGACGATCGTCGAGGCGCGGCTCGTCAACGTCGCGTTCGAGGATCTGGCGATCGGAATGCCGCTGCGCTTCACGCTCGCGGCCTTGGACGACGAGGCGGAACAGCCGCGCGCGATCCCTGCGTTCGAACCGGTGGAGACCGCAGCATGAGCGATGTGTGCATTATCGGCGTGGGGATTCATCCCTTCGGGCGAACCGACGGGGTCGAAGGGATCGACCAGGGCGTGTTCGCGGTACGCGAAGCGCTTAAGGATGCCGGGGTCGAGTGGCCCGACATCCAGTTCGCCTATGGCAGCTCGGATGCGGCGGGCAATCCCGATACGATGGTCGAGCGGCTGGGCCTCACCGGGGTTCAGTTCATCAATGTGCGCAATGGCTGCGCGGCGGGCGGATCGGCTCTGTTCAGCGCGCAGATGGCGATCAAATCGGGTGATTTCGACCTCGGCATCGCGGTCGGCTTCGACAAGCATCCGCGCGGCGCTTTCGATGCGAAGCCCGCCGAATACGGCCTGCCTGACTGGTATGGCGAAGCCGGCTACATGGTCACCACGCAGTTCTTCGCGATGAAGATTATGCGCTACATGGAACTGCACGGCATCTCGCGCGACAGCCTGGGCCGCGTGGCCGAAAAGGCGTTCTGCAATGGTGCCCACGCGCCCCACGCGTGGCGGCGCGAGCCGATCGATCTGGAGACGATTCTCCAGGCACCGATGATCAGCGATCCCTACAGCAAGTACATGTTCTGCTCGCCCGCCGAGGGCGGGGTCGCGCTGATCCTGGCGAGCGAGCGCAAGGCGCGTGAACTTGGCTGCAAGCCGATCCGGCTGAAGGCGGCGACGATGCGGACCCGCCCGCCGGGCAGTTTCGAGGTCTTCGCCCCGTCGATCGATATCGAACGTGGTGGAACCGCCACCGCGCTGGCCAGTGCGGCGGCGTTCGAGGCGGCGGGGATCGGTCCGGACGAGATCGACATCGCGCAATTGCAAGACACTGAAGCGGGCGCGGAAATCATGCACATGGCCGAGAACGGCTTTTGTGCCGACGGCGAGCAGGAGGCCTGGCTGGCCGAGGGGGCGACCGCGATCGACGGACGGCTTCCGGTCAACACCGATGGCGGCTGCATTGCCTGCGGCGAACCCATCGGGGCGAGCGGCCTGCGGCAGGTCTACGAAAATGTCATTCAGCTGCGCGGCGATGCCGGGGCGCGACAGGTGCCGGGCGATCCCAAGACCGCCTACAGTCATGTCTATGGCGCACCCGGTGTTTCCGCCGTGACGATCCTGGAGCGATAGATGGATATTGCGCTGACCGAAGAAGAAGAGCGCTTCCGCAGCGAGCTTCAGGAGTGGCTGAAGGCCAACCTCACCCCCGAGCTCAAGCGCGGGGCGAGGCTTTCGCCCGGTGTCTTCGCAGAGCCCGACGTGGCGGTTCCGTTCATGGCGAAGCTCAACGAAGAAGGCTGGCTGGCCTACCAGTGGCCCGAGGCGCATGGCGGGACCGGCTGGTCCGCGACCAAGAAGTATATCTTCGAAAAGGAACTCGCGCTCGCAGGCGCGCCCAACTCTGCGGTCATGGGGACCAAGCTGGTCGCGCCGGTGCTGTGGACCTTCGGCAGCGATGCGCAGAAGGACTATTACCTTCCCCGCATTCTCTCGGGCGAGGACTACTGGTGCCAGGGTTTCTCCGAACCCGGTTCGGGTTCGGACCTCGCCAGCCTCTCGTGCCGCGCGCGGCGCGACGGCGATAAATACGTGGTCGACGGATCGAAGATCTGGACCACCCATGCGCAGTTTTCCAACCGCATGTTCGCGCTGGTCCGCACCGATAACAGCGGCAAGAAGCAGGCGGGTATCAGCTTCCTGCTGATCGATCTCGACACGCCGGGGATCAGCGTGCGCCCGATCCACAACATCGCCGGCGATCACGATGTGAACCAGGTGTTCCTCGAGAATGTCGAGGTGCCGGTCGAGAACCTCGTCGGGGAAGAGGGCGCGGGCTGGGCCATCGCCAAGTTCCTGCTGGAGAACGAGCGTGGCGGATCGTGCCATGCGCCCAAGCTGGGCCATGCGCTCGACGTGATCGAACGGGCGGCAGCCGACATGCCCGATAGCGCTGGCGGTACGCTGGCCAATGATCTCGCCTGGCGGCGGCGGGTCGCGCGGCTACGGTTGCGGCAGGAAGCGCTCGAAATGATCGAGCTCAAGATCCTCGCCAACGTTGCCAAGGGGCGCGATCCCGGTCCGCAGACCTCGCTCACCAAGCTCATCGCATCCAGCCTCAACCAGGACATCGATCTCCTGGCGGTGGATCTGTACGGCCCGCGCGCCTTGCAATTGCCGGTCGAGAGGCCGCTATACGGCGAGGATGTGCCCGAGCCGATCGGATCGGAGGACGCGCAGGTTGCGATGGCACGCTATCTCAATAGTCGTGCCTGGAGCATCTTCGGCGGCACCAACGAAGTGCAGTCGACAATTATAGCAAAAACCGTGCTCGGCATGTGAGCGCGAGGGAGAGAGAACCATGCAATTGAGCCGTGAGCAGCTGCTACAGGCCTATCGAAGGATGGCCACGATCCGGGCGTTCGAGGAACGCCTGCACGATGTGATCGCCACCGGCGAGGTCGCCGGGTTCACCCACCTCTATTGCGGCCAGGAAGCGGTCGCGGTGGGCGTGTGCGAACATCTCGATACCGAAGACAAGATCGTCTCCACCCACCGCGGCCACGGGCACTGCCTCGCCAAGGGCTGCGATGTGCAGGGGATGATGAAGGAAATCTGGGGCAGCACCGAAGGCCTGTGCAAGGGCAAGGGCGGCTCCATGCATATCGCCGATGTCGACAAGGGCATGCTGGGCGCGAACGGCATCGTCGGCGCAGGCGCGCCGATCGCGGTGGGCGCGGCGCTGTCCAACAAGCTCGACGGGGAAGGCCGCGTTGCGATCGCCTTCTCGGGCGACGGGGCGTGCAACCAGGGCACGACCTTCGAAGCGATGAACATGGCGGTCGTCACCAACGCGCCGTGCATCTTCGTGTTCGAGAACAACCACTATTCCGAACATACCGGCGATGATTACGCGGTCGGCACCGCCAACGACATTGCCAGCCGCGCGGAGGCGTTCGGCATGCGCGTGTGGCGCGCGGACGGTTGCGATTTCTTCGCTGTCTACGAGACCATGCGCGAACTGCTCGAATATGTCCGTGCCGGCAACGGCCCGGCGGCGGTCGAGTTCGATACGGAGCGCTTCTACGGCCACTTCGAAGGCGACCCGCAGAACTATCGCGGCGACGGCGAACTCGACCGGATCCGCAAGGAACGCGACTGCCTCCAGATCTTCCGCCGCCGCGCCACCGAAGCGGGGCTGCTGGAAACCGACGCGCTCGACGAACTCAACAAGGCGGCGCACGCCGATGTCGAGGCGGCGGTGGAGGCGGCACGCGCCGCCCCCCGGCCGACCGCCGAGGATGTCCTCACCGATGTCTATGTCACTTATTGAAGAGCGCTGAGCTATGGCTGAAATGATGTATCGCGACGCGGTTCGCGAAACGATCCGCGAAGAAATGGCCCGCGACGAAAGCGTCGTGGTGCTTGGCGAAGACGTGGTCGGCGGCATGGGGACCGCTGGCGGGCCGGAGGCGATCGGCGGTATCTGGTCGACCTCTACCGGGCTGTTTGAACAGTTCGGCGCATCCCGCGTGATCGACACCCCGATCTCCGAGAGCGCGATCGTGGGCACTGCCGGCGGCCTCGCGCTCAGTGGCAAGCGCCCGGTTGCAGAGCTGATGTTCGCTGACTTCATCGGGGTCAGCCTCGACCAGTTGTGGAACCAGATCGGCAAGTTCCGCTACATGTTCGGCGGCAAGACGCGCTGCCCGGCGGTGATCCGCATGGCCTATGGCGGCGGGTACAACGCCGCGGCGCAGCACAGCCAGTGCGTCCACCAGATCCTGACCGGGATGCCGGGCCTCAAGGTGGTGATGCCATCCACGCCCGAAGATGTGCGCGGCCTGCTGCGCACCGCCATTCGCGGCGACGATCCGGTGATGTTCCTTGAGCACAAGGCGCTTTACGGCGTCTCGGGCGAAGTGCCGGAGGGCGATTACACTATCCCCTTCGGCCATGCGCGTCAGGTGACCGCGGGCGAGGATGTGACGGTAATCGCCACCGGCATGATGGTCGGAGTGGCCGAAGCCGCGGCGGAGCGGATGGCCGAAGACGGCATCGGCGTCGACCTGCTGGACCTGCGCACGACCAGCCCGATGGATGAGGAAGCGATCCTCGATTCGGTCGAGGTGACCGGGCGTCTGGTGATCGTCGACGAGGCCCCGCCGCGCTGCAATCTGGCGACCGACATTGCCGCGCTGGTTGCGCGCAAGGCGTTTTCCAGCCTGCGTGCCCCGGTCGAGATGGTCACTGCGCCGCACTCGCCCGTGCCCTTCGCGCTCGAGCTGGAGCAGGCATACCTGCCGTCCGACGACCAGGTCGAAGCCGCGGTTCGCAAAACACTCGATTATCGCTGAGGAGGCGGATGGAATGACCGATCTGCGCGCCTTTTGCATGCCCAAATGGGGCATCGAGATGACCGAGGGAACGCTTGCCGAATGGATGGTGAGCGAAGGCGACGCCTTCAAGAAAGGCGATCTGCTGTGCCTGATCGAAACCGACAAAATCACCAACGAGGTCGAGGCCGAGAAAGACGGTGTCGTTGAACGGATCGTGGTGAAGGCGGGCGGCGATGCCGAAGCCGTCGGCAGCCTGCTCGCCGTGTTCGGCGATGGTAGCGCCGATGCGGAAGCGATCGACAGCTTCGTTGCCGGGTTCAAGCCGACCTCTGCGCTGGGCAGCGTCCGCAAGAAGAAGCCCGCCGCGCAGAAGGTGGCGGACGATCAGCCCGTGCCGCCCAAGGATGCCAGTGGCGGCGAAAAGAAGCCGGTAAAGATCGACACCAATCGCCCCATCAGCCCCGAAGCGCTCAAGTTCGCCGAGGCCGAGGGCGTGGATATTTCGGGCATCGAGGGTTCGGGTCGCGAGGGCCGGATTACCTTGCAGGACGTCCAGCAGGCGGCGCGCCCGGCGCGTACGCCGCAGCTGCGCGGTCCGGTCGATCATCCGGAGGAGAACCTTGAGGTGTTCGCCTCTCCGCTCGCCCGGCGGATTGCCTCGCAGAACGGGGTCGATCTGGGCCCGGTTGAAGGCACCGGCCCGCGCGGACGGATTCGCAAGGCCGATGTGCTCAAACTGCTGGAAGGGCAGGGCACCGCCAGCGACGCGCCGTTCGTGCCGGTCGACAACAGGCCGGAGATCGAGCCCTTCGATCGCGTGCGCAAGGTGGTCGCCAAGCGGCTCACCGCGGCCAAGCAGGACATCCCGCATTTCTACCTGCGGACGTCGGTCTGCGCCGATCCGGTTATCGCGCTGCGCCGTCACGCCAATCTGGTGCTGGGCAGCAAGGCCTCGCTCAACGATTTCGTGGTGATGGCGGCGGCGCGTGCGCTGCGGCGTCATCCAGAGGTCAACGTGCAGCTGCATGGCGAGGAAATCCATCGTTTCCCCCACGCCGATGTGTCGGTTGCGGTTGCCTCGCCCAATGGGCTGATGACGCCGATCGTGCGTCAGGCCGACCGGCTCGGCATCGGGCAGATCGCAAAGGCGACCCGTGCGCTGATCGACAAGGCGGAGGCTGGCCGGCTGGGCTACGACGATCTCGACGGCGGGACTTTCACCGTGTCCAACCTCGGCATGTTCGGGATCGAGAATTTCGATGCGATCATCAATCCGCCGCAGGCCGCGATCCTCGCGGTCGGAACCGCCTCGCGCGTGCCGACCGAGGGCGAGAATGGGGCAATCGCGTTCGAGACGCGTATCTCGCTGACCCTGTCGGTCGATCACCGTGCGATCGATGGTGCGGCGGGGGCGAAGTTCCTCGCGACCTTCAAGACCCTGTTCGAGAACCCCGAGGAATTGTTCGCCTGAGCAAAGTCCATCGGGGCGTGATCTGCTGGAGAAGAACCAATGCCCAAGCCTGGAAGTCTCACCGCTCTGGGGCCGTGCGAGCAGCTCGCCTACGTGCCGAGCGATTTCGACGCGGCGCTGAAATACTGGACCGAGACGATGGGGGTCGGCCCCTTCTTCCTGTTCGAGAACATTACGCTGGAGAACATGCATTATCGCGGCGAGCCGACCGATGCGCGTTTCTCGGTCGCGATGGCCTATTGGAACGACATCCAGATCGAGCTTTTCCGGCCCGAGAATGACGCGCCTGCCCATTATAACGGCGAATACGGGGTGAAAGACCGGCTGCACCACACGCTGGTGATCGTCGAGGATTTCGAGGCGGCGAAGAAAGCGGTCGGCGATGCGGGGGCCGAGATCATCGTCGAAGGCACCTTCGGCGGCGCGCGGGTCTATTATGTCGATCCCGGGGCGGGGCCGGGCGGGCTGCTGGAGATCCTCGAAAAGTCCGAGCAGGGCGAACAGCTTTTCACGATGATGCGCGATGCCGCGCGCGACTGGGACGGCAACGAGCCGCTTCGGACGCTGGGATAGGCCCACGGGCCGGGGGAGTGGGAGGATGAGCGCGCAGCCAATACCGGATCACGTCCCGGCAGACCGGGTGGTCGATTTCAACGTGTTCGCGCCGCCCGGTGGGGAGCAGGATTTCTTCGCCGCGTGGAAATCCCTGCTCGGCGGCCCCGGCCTCGTCTGGACAACCGAAAACGGCGGGCACTGGATCGGCGCCTGCGGAGAAGTGGTGCGCAGCCTGTGGGGCGACGCGGAGCGCTTTTCCAATGAAGCGCTTGCGGTGACTCCTGGCCTCGGCGAGGTGATGGAGTTCATCCCGCTCCAGCAGGACCCGCCCGAGCACAAGCCGTTCCGCATGGCGGTAATGAAGGGCTTCGCGAATAACCACGTCGTCGCGATGGAGCCGCTGGTCCGCGAACAGGCTCGCCTGCTCATCGAAGGGCTGATGGGCAAGGGCGGGTGCGAGTTCATGTCGCAATTCGCCGAAATCCTGCCGATCCATATCTTCCTGACGCTGATCGGCGTTCCGCCTGAAGACCGCGCGAAGCTGCGCCCGCTGGGCCAGCAGCTGACCCGGCCCGACGGATCGATGACGGTTGTCGAACTGCGTGACGCCGCCGATGCCTATCTGGAGCCCTATATCCGCGAACGGCTGGCCAATCCGGGCAGCGACCTGTTCAGCCGGATCCTCTCGGTCCCGATCGAGGGGCGCGCCTGGACTTTCGACGAGGCACAGCGGATGTGTCGCAATCTGCTGTTCGGCGGGCTCGATACGGTGGTCGCGATGATGGGCAACATGATCATGCACCTCGCGCGCCATCCCGACGATCAGGAGTACCTGCGGGAGGATGCCTCGCGCATTCCCGCCGCAGTCGACGAACTGATGCGGCGCTATCCCACGGTTTCGGTCACCCGCAACTGCGTCGAGACGACCGAGGTCGACGGGGTGGAAGTGCGCGAGGGCGATCTGATCTATCTGCCCAGCGTGCTGCACAATCTCGACCCGGCCTGTTTCGATGACCCGGAGAACGTCGACTTCGATCGAGGCCTGTCGCCGGTGCGCCATACCACCATGGGGGTCGGCCCGCACCGCTGTGTGGGTGCGGGGCTCGCCCGGCTGGAAGCGATCGTGGTGCTGGAAGAATGGCTCGCCCATATGCCGCATTTCTCACTGGCCGAAGATGTGCAGCCGACGTTTCGTGGCGGCAATGTCGGCTCGCTGCTGCAGCTGGAGCTGCGCTGGGCCGAATAGCCGGGCCCACCCATCACTGAGATAATCTGAAGGATTGAGAATGATCGAGGTTTCGCAACGCGCCCGGGACATCGGCGATCGGGTGGAGGACTTCGTGCGGAGCAAGATCGCGCCTTACGAGCACGACCCGCGCCGCGACCATCACGGTGCGCCGACCCGCGAACTGGTCCGCGAAATCCGCGCGCTCGCCCGCGAGGCAGGGTTGATGACGCCGCACATCATGGAGGACGGCAGCCACCTGACCCAGGTCGAGACTGCCTATGTGCTGATCAAATCGGGCCTCTCGCCGCTCGGCCCGCTGGCGCTCAACACCAACGCGCCGGACGAGGGCAACATGTACCTGCTGGGCCATGTCGGCAGCGATCACCTGAAGGAGAAATTCCTCTCCCGACTGGTTTCGGGCGACGAGCAAAGCGCGTTCTTCATGACCGAGCCTGCCGACTGGGGCGGGGCCGGGTCCGATCCTTCGATGATGAAGACCACCTGCAAGCTGGACGGCAATCACTGGGTGGTGAACGGGCGCAAGCGCTTTATCACCGGAGCCGACGGCGCAGGCGTGGGCATCGTGATGGCGCGCGCCGAGGGCGTGGACGAAGGCGGCGGGGCCTGCATGTTCCTGGTCGACCTGCCTGATCCCGCCATCCGGATCGAGGGCGCGCCCAACACGATCGACAATTCGATGCCCGGCGGCCACGCGGACGTCACGATCGAGAATCTGCGCGTGCCTGCGGACCAGATGCTCGGCGCGGCGGGTGAGGGTTTCCGTTACGCGCAGGTGCGCCTGTCGCCCGCGCGCCTGTCGCACTGCATGCGCTGGCTGGGCGCGGCGATCCGGTGTCAGGAGATCGCCAGCGACTATGCCTGCCGCCGTCAGGCCTTCGGCAAGCCGCTGATCGATCACGAAGGCGTGGGCTTCATGCTCGCGCAGAACCAGATCGACCTCAAGCAGGCCGAACTGATGATCTACTGGTGCGCCAGCGTGCTCGACACGGGCGATCTGGGCACCACTGAAAGCTCGATGGCGAAGGTCGCGGTCTCCGAAGCGCTGATGCGGGTGGCCGACAACTGCGTGCAGGTGATGGGCGGCACCGGAGTGACCGACCAGACCATTGTCGAGCAGGTGTTTCGCGAGCTGCGCGCGTTCCGGATCTACGATGGCCCGACCGAGGTGCA
Organism: Citromicrobium bathyomarinum; assembly: GCF_021021475.1. Taxonomy (GTDB): domain Bacteria; phylum Pseudomonadota; class Alphaproteobacteria; order Sphingomonadales; family Sphingomonadaceae; genus Alteriqipengyuania; species Alteriqipengyuania bathyomarina. Next base: position 641,379 of record NZ_JAINWL010000002.1, read on the forward strand.
CAAATGGTCGCTCGCCAAGAAGATCAAGAAGGCCCACCGCGAGGCCGCCGCGTCGGCATGAGCGCCGCAGCAGAGGGGAATACGGGCACCACGGCTGTCCGCGCGGGCTACGAACTGGACCGTGCGGCGCTGGAGGCGTGGCTGCGCGGCCATGTCGACGGGTTTGCCGGACCGTTGGAGGTGGACCAGTTCAAGGGCGGGCAGTCAAACCCGACCTACCGGCTGACCACGCCGACGCGCAGCTACGTGCTGCGGCGCAAGCCTCCGGGCGAAATCCTCAAGGGTGCGCACGCGGTGGAACGCGAGGCGCGGGTTATGGCGGCGCTGGGCCGGAACGGCTTTCCCGTTCCGGCAATTCACGGCCTGTGCGAGGACGAGAGCGTGCTCGGCACGCCGTTCTTCGTGATGGAGATGGTCGAAGGGCGCATCTTCTGGGACGCGACCTTCCCCGATGTGCCCCGCGATGCGCGGCCGGACTACTTTGCGGCGATGAACGGCGTGCTCGCCCAATTGCACGGGGTCGATCCCGAGGCGGTCGGGCTGGGCGACTACGGCAGGCCCGGCAACTACTTCGCACGCCAGATTGCCCGGTGGTCGAAGCAATATCTGGGCGACGAAGAGGCGGGCCGTAACGCGGACATGGACGCGCTGGTCGAATGGCTGCCCGAGAATATCCCGCCGGGTGAGGAAACCGCGATCGTCCATGGCGATCTGCGCTGCGACAACATGATCTTCGCACCCGACGAGCCGCGCGTGCTCGCAGTGCTCGACTGGGAGCTGTCGACGCTCGGCCACCCGCTCGCCGATTTCGCCTATAACGCGATGATGTACCGGATGCCTCCGGACATCGTGGCGGGGCTGCATGGTGCCGATCTGGCCGCACTCAGTATTCCGAGCGAGGCGGAGTATGTCGCTGCCTATTGCGCGCGGACCGGGCGGGAGAGCATTCCCAACTGGGATTTTTACATCGCGTTCAACTTCTTTCGCCTCGCGGCGATCTTCCACGGGATCAAGGGCCGGGTAATCCGCGGCAATGCCGCCAGCGCGCAGGCGGCAGAGCGGGCAACGAAGTTCCCGATCCTCGCCCGGCTCGCGCGCGAGGCGATGCAGGCCTGCGAGCAAGCGTGACCCTTCACCCCGGCGAGTGATCCGCCTCAGGTCATGAACCGATCCCACGGCCCTGTAATCGCCACGGTGCGCGTAGGCGAATAAGCGTTTACGAAGAGCCATTTGCCGTCGGGTGAGAAGCAGGCCCCGGCCAGTTCGGTCTGCATGGTGAGACGAGCAAGCGTGTAGGCGCGACCATCCGGCGTGATTCCACGCAGGTGGTTGTCGACGACATCGGTGTACTGATCCTCGCACACGATCAGGTGGCCGTTCGGCGCCACGGTCAGGTTGTCGCCGAAATTGAACTGGTCCTCGCTTTCGCTCTCGAAGAAAAGTTCCACCATGTCCGGCCCGCGTCCGCGACCGGGGACGAAGCGGAAGATCTGCCCGAGCCCCTTCTGCCCACCGCTGGTCGAGCACACGAACAGGTCGTCGGTGCCCATGTGGATGCCTTCGCCGCGTGCGACCAGCGCCGCGCCCTTCGCGACCGCGCGGATGCGCAGGTCGTCCAGCGGAGCCTCTACTTCGTCGAGATCGATCCAGCGCGCTTCGTACGGCTTTTGCACCGGCATGACCGGCGCATCCCAGTTGCGGGTATCGGCGAGGCCGTCGATCGCCATGGCCTGCAGCCTTCCGCCCGCGCGCAGCTTGCCGCGTTCCTTCGGGATGAAACGATAGAGCACGCCGTCGTCGCGGTCCTCGGTCATATAGACCATCCCCGTCTCCGGATCGACGCAGGCAGCCTCGTGGTTGAAGCGTCCCATCGCGGTCAGCGGGACGGGATCGACCAGCCCGGAGGCATTGGCGGGCACTTCGAACACCCAGCCGTGATTTTGCGCCAGGCCCTCGCCATAGCGCTGGCCGGGGCCGGTCGGCGACTCCTCGCACGTCAGCCAGGTGTTCCACGGTGTGACCCCGCCCGAGCAATTGCGGATCGTGCCGCCCAGCGTGCGGAACTGGCGCTTCACCTCCAGCGTGTTTGCGTCGAGCACGATATTGGTCGTCCCACCCGGTACGATCTCGCCATTACGGGTGCCGAAGCCCCTGGCGATCGGGCCACCCGCGCCGTCGCCCGGCACCAGTTCGTGGTTGCGCACGAGGGCGATCTCACCATTGCCGAGGGCGAAGCAGCCCATGCCGTCTGCCTTGTCGGGCACGGTCCCGCCATCACTCATGGCCTCGCCGAGGCTGGACAGCAGCCGGTACGAGAATCCGGCGGGCAGATCGAGCATTCCGGCGGGGTCGGGTTGCAGCGGGCCGTAGGCGGGCAAGCTCGCGGTGCCGGCTGCCGTCACCATCCTGTTCGTGGTGCATCCACTCGCCAGCAGCGCGCCGAATGCTGCGCCGGTTCCGGCGAGAAACTTGCGGCGATCGGTCTGGATCGGGGCGGTCTGGATCGCGGGCATCGGGTCTTCCTGTGAGCGGGATAGGGAATCGGTGGCACGCGCCATAACCGAAAATGAGCACGATCGCAGCTTGAAATGGATGATATAATATCACATCTGTCAGTTCGCGCGTCTCGGCGCATCCCGACGGATGCCGAGCCAACACCAGTGTCGAAAGAAAATCGCCCGATCATGCAAGTTGCCGCATCTCTCCCTCGTCCGCCATCGTCCTCGAACGCCACCGACTACGCGTGTTTCACCGATGACTGGAGCGCGATACGGCGACCGGAACATCCGCTGGTCGTGCAGCGCCGAGCGGTGCCGCTGTGCGACCGGCCTCTGCTGACGCGCGATCCGTTCACGTGGCGCGCGAGCGGTGCGCCCGATCGCGCGGCCGCCGCACTGGGCGATCTGCCCGCTGCGCTGGTGGAGGACATCGCCATGCTCGCCACGCGCCTTGCAGCGTTGATGCTCTGCGAGGAGGTGCGTCTGCGGCTTGAACTGGTCGATGATGATTCCTGCCGCAAGCTCCACGCCGATTTCACCGACCTGCGGCTTATCACCACCTATGCGGGGCGCGGCACGCAATTCGCCTGCGACAACGTGCCGGGCGGGGAGGTGTGGAATATCGACGCGGGCGATATCGCACTGGTCAAAGGCTGGCAGTTCGGGGAGGGGCACGATCCCTGTCTGCACCGTTCCCCACCCATCGCGGGCACCGGTGAACGCCGCTTGCTGCTGGCGATCGATACGCCGCGGATCGACCCGGAGCCGGGCGCGTGAGGCCGCGTAGCAGAGGCGTCGCCGCCGCGATGGATGGTGCCGGCGTGACGCTGTCGACCGCCTGCCTCATCCATTGCCTCGTCTTCCCACTGGCCATCGCCATCCTGCCGAGCTGGAGCACTGCGCTCTCGCTGCCGGAAGGGTTCCATCTCGTCATGGTGCTCATCGCGGTGCCGCTGACCAGCTATGTCCTGCTGAAATCGCGGCATGGTGCGGGCGGGGCGGGTTCCCGGCTGGCCCTCGGCTTTTCTGGGCTGGTGCTGATGATCTCGGGCCTGTTTGCCCATACTCTGGCGCTCGAAACCGGGCTCACGACACTTGGCGCGGCACTGGTTGCCACCGCCCATATTCTCAACTGGCGAAGCCGGAACAGACCATGCCGGTCGGCGGAGGTAGCCGACTGATTGACACGGGGCCTCCCGCTGGCCCAGCGTGGGCGAGACATTTCAGGGTCCGGGGAGAGCATTGGTATGAAGCTGCTGGCAATTTTCATCGGGGCGAGCGCGGTCGCTCTCACCCCTGCGACCCTCGTCGCCCAGAACACGCCAGCGCCCGAACCCGCTGCTGAGGCCGAGGCGCCGCAGTCCGCATCTGCGATGGGCACGGTCGGGTCGGGGCCGGATCGCCGTTTCACCGGAGCGGACCTGTTCGATCTCGCCACCGCATCCGATCCGCAGATCAGCCCCGATGGGTCGCAGATTGCCTATGTGCGCCGGTCGAACGATGTGATGAGCGATAGCACGCGCAGCGCGATCTGGCTGGTCGATGCTAGTACCGGCGAGGAAAAGCCGGTTGCCGGGCAGGATGGCAATGCCTTCTCGCCGCGCTGGTCCCCCTCGGGCGACCGGCTGGCTTTCGTCTCGACCAATGGCGGCAGCGCGCAGCTATGGGTGCGATGGATGGACGGCGGCGAGGCTGTCCGCCTGACCGGATTGCCGACCAGCCCGTCGAGCATGGCGTGGTCACCCGATGGACGCTCCATCGCCTACACCATGCTGGTGAAGGACGATGCGCCCAAGCTTGGCGCCGCCCCGGAGAACAAGCCCGAAGGAGCCGAATGGGCAGAGCCGCTCCAGATTTACGACCTGCTGACCTACCGGGCGGACGGGGCGGGCTATCTCAAGCCCGGGTTCGAGAAGATCTTCGTCATTCCCGCCGATGGCGGTGCGCCGCGCCAGCTGACCTTCGGCCCTTCGCATGACGGCGGCCCGCTGTCCTGGTCGCGCGATGGAAGCACGATCTATTTCGGCGCCAATCGCAAGGCCGACTGGCAGAGCGACCCGGTCGAGGGAGAAATCTACGCGGTCGATCTGCCCAGCGGAGCGGTTTCCCAACTGACCGATCGGGACGGGCCGGACCACAGCCCGCGCGTTTCGCCCGATGGCAACCGCATCGCCTATCTCGGCTACGACGATGCGTTGCGGGCGTACGAGAACGACGATCTCTACGTGATGGATACCGACGGCTCCAACCGCCGGATCCTGACCGAGGGCTGGGACTTCAGCCCGACGGAAATCGAATGGGATGCGGACGGGCGCGCAATTTACGCGCAGTATGATGTATCGGGCGAAACCCGCGTGGCACGCATTGGCCTCGATGGCTCGATCCGCGACGTTGCGAGCGGGCTTTCGGGCGGCGGGCTCGACCGGCCCTATACCGGGGGCAGCTTCTCGGTGGCGAAGACCGATGCGATCGTCTCGACCGGCGGACCCGCGACGCGTCCCGCCGAACTTCGCCTGACCCGCGGCGGCGACACCCGCATCCTGACCGACCTCAACCGGTCTTTGCGCGAAGTGAAGACGATGGGCGAGGTGCGCAAGATCACCACCGCGTCCAGCCATGACGGGATACAGATCGAAGGCTGGCTGACCCTGCCGCCGGGCTATGTCGAGGGGCAGCGCGTACCGCTGATCCTTGAAATTCATGGCGGCCCCTTCGCCGCCTACGGCCCGCATTTCGCGAGCGACAACCAGCTCTATGCAGCGGCAGGCTACGCCGTGCTATCCGCCAATCCGCGCGGTTCGACGAGCTACGGCGAAGGCTTCGCGAACGAGATCGACAAGGCCTATCCCGGCAACGACTATTTCGACCTTATCAGCATCGTCGATGAAGCGATCGCACAGGGCATTGCCGATCCCGACGCGCTGTTCGTCACCGGCGGATCGGGCGGCGGGGTGCTGACCAGCTGGATCGTCGGCAAGACAAACCGCTTCAAGGCTGCAGCGACGCAGAAGCCGGTGATCAACTGGACCACGCAGGTCCTGACCGCGGACTCGCCAGCTTTCTTCGGTTCGTACTGGCTGGGCGCGCAACCGTGGGAGAACCCGCAGCTCTACTGGGATCGCTCGCCCCTGTCGCTGGTCGGCAATGTCGAGACGCCCACGCTGGTGGTGGTCGGGAGCGAGGATTATCGCACCCCGGTGAGCGAGTCCGAGCAGTATTATACTGCGCTCAGGCTGCGCGGCGTCCCTACCGCGCTGGTGAAGGTGCCTGGCGCCAGCCATGGCAGCATCGCCGCACGGCCATCGCAGAGCGCCGCGAAGGCCTCCGCCATTCTGGCCTGGTTCGAGCGGTACAAGGACGGCTGGTCGCCCGATAACTGAGGCTATGTGACGGCACGTACACCGCACCATCCGTCGGATCGGTCGATCTGCGGTCCGGCAGGTGCTGCCTCCTCGAATATATTCAACGCCTATTGAATATATTCGAGGAGGATCCTAGATCGCGCTCCTGACAGGAGCGTAGAGTGACCAAGCGACGCGGGCCGGGGCGGCCCAGAAAAAGCGATACGGATACGAGCGCGGCGATCGCCGACGCCGCCCGGCGGCGCTTTGCCACGCGGGGCTACGAAGCGACCTCGCTGCGTGAAATTGCCTCGGACGCGAACATCGACGTCGCGCTGATCGCCTATCGGTTCGGCGGCAAGGCGGGCTTGTGGAAGTCGATCGTCTCGCAATCGGCGAAGGATCTTCAAGCAGCGCTCCACCAAGCGATGACAGACACGCAGGCGAAGCCCGCCCGCGAACGTTTGCGCCACGCGATGAGGGCCTTCATCGACTACCAGCTTGCGCACCCGGATATGCCGCGGCTTCTGTTGCGCGACATCACGATCGATTCCGATCGCAACGACTGGTTGCTCGACGAACTTTCCCTGCCGCTGCACCGCTATTTCTTCGATCTTGCCCAGGCGGCTGCGGCAGAGTGCGAGGGCGATGTGCACCACCTGCAATTCAGGGTCGCCAATTTCATCTATGCAGCGGCGAGTACGGTCGCCCGGCGCGAACGGCTCGCCAAGCTGGTCGATAATGTTGCGGACGACCGGGCGTTCGAGGCGGCGCTCGAAGACACTCTGATTGACAGAGGATTGCGCTGTGACTGATCGCCAACCGCTTTTCGACCACGCGGCCGGCTATCGTTTCAAGCCGCACGAGATGCCGATTCTGCCCGGGTCGCCCGCCAATCCGGACCACCCGGGTGCCAGGCGTGCAGCCTATCTTGCCATCGGTATTTTCATCGGGCTGCTCGGTGGCAGTCAGAACGGCTTCCTGCTGGCGAATTCCGGCGCCGTCCAAGCCGAATTCGCCCTTACACCGGTGGAGGCGGGCTGGCTCACGGTCGCATTCTATTCGACCTATTCGTGCTTGAGCATGCTGCTTTTCCGGGTGCGGCAGCATTTCGGTATCCAGCCCTTCGTGCGCTGGGCGATGGCAGGGCTTGTGGCTGCCAATTTCGTGCAGATGATCGGCCCGGGCTATTACCCCGAACTGGTGGCGCGCGCCGTGGCCGGGATTACGGCCGCAGGATTGTCGGCGCTGACGATCTACTACCTCATGCAGGGCCTGCCTGCGGCAATGAGGGTTGGGGGACTGGTGATTTCGCTTGGCCTTACGCAGATCGCGTTTCCTCTGACGAGGGCGCTGTCGCCGGTGCTGCTGGTGGATAACGACATGGATCATGTCTTCCAGTTCCAGTTTGCCCTGTCGCTTCTCGGTTTCGGGCTTGTGTACCTGCTGCGGCTTCCCCCGGGCGAGCGCAAGGAGACGTTCGAACCGCTCGATATTCCCAGCATCGCTCTCTTCATAGTCGGCATCAGCGCCTTGTGCGCGTTCCTGATCCAGGGCCGCATCCAGTGGTGGGATACCCCCTGGCTCGGCTATGCGCTGGCGGTCGCCATCCTTTGCCTCGGGGGCTGTTTCCTGATCGAAGCCCACCGGAAGACTCCGATGCTTGACCTCAGCTGGCTGTCCAGCCGCGCGATCCTGAGCCTTGCCGCAATCGGTGCGACGGTGCGCGTGCTGGTCGCCGAACAGGGCTTCGGCGCAAGCGGAATGTTCTCCGCGCTGGGCTATGGCAACCAGCAGCTCACCGGCTATTTCTGGGTGCTGACCGGCGCGACCTTCGGCGGCATGGTGCTTTCGGTGGTGCGCCTGGACCCCAAGGATCTGACACGCCCGGTCCTGTTCGCGGTCTTCGTCATCTGCATCGCCGCCTTCGCCGACACCCGGTCAGGTGTCATGTCGCGCCCGCAAGATCTCTACTGGACCCAGGCTGCAATCGCTTTCGCCGCGGTGTTCGCCATGGGCCCTATCATGATGGAAGGCATGCTCCGCGCGCTGGCTGCCGGGCAGAGGTTCGTCATCAGCTTCATCGCGATCTTCTCGCTGTCGCAGTCGATGGGCGGTCTGGCAGGCAGTGCGCTGCTCTCGGCCTTTCACACGATACGCCTGAAGACGCACCTGATCGATGCCGGTAGCACGCTGACGCTCGGCAATATCCAGTTTGGGCAGGCCCTGTCCAACGCCGCGCGGCGGGTCGCGCCCGTGCAGTCGGACCCTGCTCTGCAGCAACAGGTGGCATCCTCCAGCATCTCACAGTCTGTCTCGCGCGAGGCGGCGGTGCTGGCATTCAACGACGTGTTTTTCCTCGTCGGCACTCTCGCGGCAGTGACCTTCGCCGTGATTTTCGTGCCGTGGCTCATCAACAAGATTCGCGGGCGCAATCCGCTCGCCAAGGAACTGGCCTCGCTGGAGGCCATGCTCTCAAGGACCAAGCAATGACAAATTCCCCTTCACAGAGCGAGGCTCAACCCGAGGTTTCCGAAGACAAGCCCGTCGAGGCGGAAACAGGGAAAGGGTGGTCTCCCAATGTTTCGCGGCGGCGCATCATCGTTGCCGTCTTCGTTATCCTCGCTGGGGTCTTCGCGACCTTGTACGCTTGGGATCTTCCGCCATTCGCTGGCGGCGACGAGACGACGAACAATGCCTATGTGCGCGGCCGTACGACGGTGGTGAGCCCGCAGGTCGCCGGCTACCTTACCGAAGTGCCCGTCACCGACTTCCAGCGGGTTGAGGAGGGCGACCTTCTCGCGCGGATCGACGATGCGCCGTTCCAGCAGAAGGTCCTGCAAGGCTCGGCGAACTCCGCTGCGCAGCAGGCTGCACTGGCCAATAGCGCGCAGAGCCTGCGCTCCGCCCAGGCGCAGCTCAAGCTGCAGACCGCCGCGGTGACGAGCGCGCGCGCCGCGCTGCAGAAGGCGCAGGCGGACATGAACCGCATTGCCGAACTGGTCGACGAGGGATCGGTCTCGCTACGCGAGCGCGACCAGGCGCGCGCCGCCTTGCAGCAGGCGCAGGCCGGTGTGCAGCAAGCGGAGGCCCAGCGGGCCATCGCCGCCGAGAACGTGCGATCGGTCACGGTCGGTCGCGGTGGGCTGGAAGCGCAGGTTGCCGGTGCCGAGGCATCGAAAGACCTCGCCGAGATCGAGCTTTCCCGCACCGAAATCCGCGCGCCGCGTTCGGGCCGCCTGAGCGAGATTACCGCCCGCGTCGGCCAGCTCGTCAGCGCGGGGACGCAGCTGATGTACATCGTCCCCGACGAGCTGTGGGTGGTCGCAAACTTCAAGGAGACCCAGACCGCCGAGATGGCGGTGGGCCAGCGGGCGACGCTGGAAGTCGATGCGCTGGGCGGGCTGGAACTGACCGGTCGGGTGCAGAGCATCGCGCCTGCCGCCAGCAGCGAATTCAGCATCGTCAAGCCGGACACGGGCGCGGGCAATTTCGTGAAGGTGCCGCAGCGCATCGCGGTGCGCATCGTGCTCGACAAGGGGCAGAAGGCTGCCGAGCGGCTGGGGCCGGGCATGTCGGTCGTCGCAACCGTTCACACCAAGGATTGATCGCCATGCGCAAATCTCTTGCCCTTCTGCTCACATCCGCGCTCGCGCTGTCCGCCTGCGCGCCGAGCCTGCAGGATGCCCCCGTGGGCAGTGCCGTGACGCCGCCGATCGAGTGGCGCACGCAGCTTGGTGCGAGCGCCCCGGTCGAGGCGGCGTGGTGGGAAAGCTTCGGCGATCCCCAGCTGTCCCGCCTTGTCGAGCAGGCGCGGCTCAACAATCCCGATGTCCGCATCGCGGCGGCGCGAGTGGATGAAGCACGCGCGACCGAACAGGCTTCACGCGGGTACCTGCTGCCATCCCTTGGCGTGGGCGTCGAAGGCGGAGTGCAGCGCGAGGTGTCGGCGCTGGGGCGGCCACAGGAGTCGGTTGCGGCCCAGCCGACCTTTCGCGCCTCCTACGAACTCGACCTTTTCGGCAAGAACGCCGCGCGGGTCGATGCGGCAGAGGCAGGCGTTGCGGCGAGCGCGGCTGGCGAAGAAGCCGTTCGCCTCGCAGTGAGCGCGGCCACCGCCACAGGCTACATCACACTGCTCGCGCTGGATGCCCGGCTCGCAGTGCTGGAAGATACGCTGGCGGCGCGCCAGGAGGCGCTCAAGTTCGCCCGCGACCGTGCCGAGGTCGGCTATACGTCGCAGCTGCCCTTGCGGCAGGCGGAGGCCGAATATCAGGCGACCGCGCAGCTGGTCCCACAATTGAAGGCGCAGATTGCGCGGCAGGAGAATGCGCTGTCGGTCCTGACCGGGGAACTGCCCGGCGGCATCGAACGTGGCGGGACGCTGGACGAACTGGTGGCTCCGGCACCGCCCGCAACGCTCCCTTCCGAACTTCTGCGCCGCAGGCCGGATATCGCGGCGGCGGAATACCGGATCGCCGCAGCCGACGCCAAGATGCGGGTCGCGCGCGCCGATTTCATGCCGTCGATCGATCTCGGGGCGAGCGCAGGCCTGGCGCTCTCCGACCTGCTCGCCGATCCGATCAGCGTCTGGTCGTTCGGCGGCAGCATCCTTGCGCCGATCTTCCAGGGCGGGCGGCTGCAAGCGCAGCTCGACGGCGCGACCGCGCAGCGCGATCAGGCGGCCTGGGCCTATCGCTCCACCGTGCTCGGTGCCTTCCGGGAGGTGGAGGATCGCATGGCGATCCTGGCCAATCTCGGCGAACAGCAGACTGCGCTGGAGGCCCAGCAGAGCGCGGTCGCGGATGCGCTGCGCCATGCGCGCAATCGCTACCGTGCAGGCTACACGCCTTATATCGAGCAGGTCGATGCGCAGCGTGCGCTGCTCGGGGTCGAACTCTCGCTCGTGCAGGCGAAGGCCGACGAACTGACCACGCTGGTGGGGCTTTACCAGGCGGTCGGCGGCGCCCCGCGCTAGTCGCGGACACCGCCGGACCCGTTCAAGTCGTGTCGACCAGTCGCCTCAGCTTGGCGAGCGAGGTCTTCGGATCCTCGTGATAGTCGATGGTCGATCGTAGCTTGCCCTCGGCATCCATCAGATAGACCGAGGCGGTGTGGTCGATGGTGTAGTCATCGCCTTCGGTCGGCACCTTCTTGTAAAAGGCGTGGTAGGCCTTTGTGACCCGGGCGATTTCTTCGTCCGAGCCGGTGAGGCCGATGATCGGCGTGCCGAACAGGTCGACATAGCGCCCGATATCTTCCGGACTGTCATAGCCGGGGTCGACCGAGACGAACACGATCCGGAACTTGTCGCCGTCCTCACCCATCTGCTTGCGCAATTTGGCGAGGCTTGCGAGCGTTGTCGGGCACACATCCGGGCATCGGGTGAAACCGAAGAAGATCGCAAACGGCTTTCCCTTCAGTGTCTGGTCGGTGACGGTCGAACCATCCGCGGCGGTGAGTGAGAATGCACCGCCGACCGTGTCGGCATAACCGGCCGGTTGATCCGGCGCAGGCTGCCTGTCCGGCCCGACCAGAGCGAATAGACCCATCCCGGCGAAAAGCGCCACGAACAGCCAGACGATCATCCGGAAGGTTCTCAAACCCGCCGCGCGTTCTTCCGGCGTCTGCTTTTCTTCAAGCTCTGGAAACGGATCACTCATCGCCCCCTCCTACCTCAGGCCCCTGCGAGCCGACTGGCTTGACGATGAGTTCCACCTCGACCGGCCCGGCCTTCTCAAAGGTGAGCGTCAGGGGGACGGTTTCGCCCCGTTCAAGCGGGTGATTGAGGCCCATCAGCATGATGTGGAAGCTGCCCGGCTTCAGCGTGACCGTATCGCCTGCGGGGATATCCAGTCCATCGGACAACTGACGCATGCGCATCACGCCGTCGGTCATGTCGACCGTGTGGATCTGCACGTCGCCCGCCACCGGGGTCGATCCGCCGGTCAGCCGGTCGGCACCGCTGCCCTCGTTGGCGATGGTCATGAAAGCGCCGCCCGCGTCCTGGCCCTTCGCGGTCTCGCGCGACCAGGGGGCGGTGATGACGAGCTCGCTGCTGGCGTTTTCGCTTGCCGCGCCCTCAGGCTGGGATTGCGAGCTGCACGCTCCGATCGAAAGGATGAGCGCTGCGGCGCCAGCAGCGGCAAAGCCAGCGTGGATCGTCCGCCCCAGCGGGCGGGTCGTCTTGAATTGCATTTTCTATACTCCGAAAGGCCGCGCTGCGCATTCCGGGCGCGCGACGGCAGAACCGACAGGTCAGGCTAGGATTGTCAGGCCGCTGCCGGAGGGCCGCGCAGCGGCGGTCGGAGGTAGGAGTTTCGCTGAAACGCAAGGTGCCGCACCGGCGCTAGGCCGAGCACGAGGATGAAGGCGAGGGCGAGCGCCAGCAGTGCGGCGTCGCCCGCGCCGCCGGCCGCCTTTGCGAGGCCGGAGAAGGCGCAATGCTTGGCCTTCTCCATGCCATCCGAATGGCCGCTGGCCGGCTTCTTGCCCGGGATGACCAGTTGCATCTGCTTGAGGCCGGCCGAGGCATCGGAACAGATCGTTACCGAAAGAACGGTGTCGCTGGCGGTGGACACCATGAAACCCGCGGGGATTATTGCCCGGATAAAAAACGCCACCAGCAGCAGCGCGAGCGCAAGGTGGCGGTATTCCCGAATCAAGGCGCGCAAGGGTTTCATCCGCCATGTGCCCTAGAGCGCGGTCGTCGCTTTGTCAGCCAGCCGCCTTCGCCGCTTCGCCGCAGCGCTATGCGCCAAATGCCTCCACCAGCATGTCCGCCACTGCGCGCACGGCTGGCGCGTGGCGCAGGTCGGCATGGATGACCAGCCACACGGGCCTCGGTTCGGGCTGGTCCGGTGCGACCCGCTCAAGATCGGCGCATGCGTCGCCCATGACGCAGGGCAGCAGGGCGACGCCGAGCCCCGAACGTGCGGCTGCGAACTGGGAGTGGAAATCGCCGGTGAGCAGATCCAGCGGTCGCGCACCCGCAAATTCTGCCAGCCAACGCTGCTGCGGCACATGTGCGAGGGTCTCGTCGAAGGCGATGAAGCGCCAGTCCGACGGCGGCTGTCCAGCGACCGGGGCGCCCGCGTAGAGCGCGAAGCGAACCTCGCCGATGCGACGGACGATATTCTGCCGTCCCTGCGGCTCGACCATGCGCACTGCGAGGTCCGCCTGCCCGCTATCGAGCGAGGCGAGGTGCGAATTGGCCGACAGCGCGATCAACAGCTCGGGATGAGCAGTGCGCAGGTCGCCCATCGCCGGAATGATGACTTCGCTCACCAGTACCGGCGGCGCGGTCAGGCGCACCATGCCGGTCAGCGTTCCTTGCGCTGCATGGCTTGCGCGCTCGATCTTCTGCGCACCCCGTTCCATCTCCTGCGCGATGGCGGCAATTTCGCGGCCCTTCTCGGTCAGCGGCGTGGAGCGGGCGAGGCGGCGGATGAGCTGCTGGCCCACAGACTCTTCCAGCGCGGCGATGCGGCGGGAGACCGTCGCATGGTTCACACCCAGCCTGCGCGCGGCTGCGGCCAGCGATCCCTCGCGTTCCAGCACGGCGAGCACTTGCAGGTCATCCCACTTCATCTGATCGTTTTTGCACAGATGGTGTGCAAACGCATTCAATTTCGCGGATTTGCGCGGGCGCTATGGTGGGCAGCGAAACCATCACAGGAGTCTTCATCATGATCGCCCAACTTCCCCTCGGCACCGAAGGCCCGCAACTCCCGCAGCTTGGCCTGGGCTGCATGGGCATGTCCGAATTCTATGGCGAGACCGACGACGCGCAGTCGCTGACCGTGCTCGATCGCGCCTACGAGCTTGGCGTGCGCATGTTCGATACTGCCGACATGTACGGCAATGGTCATAACGAGGAACTGCTCGCGCGCTTCCTGAAGCACGGTCGGCCCGAAGCCTTCGTCGCCACCAAGTTCGGCATTCGCAAAGCACCGGGCGAATATGCGCGCACGATCGACAACAGCCCGGACTATATCCGGCAGGCTTGCGACGCGTCGCTCCAGCGGCTCGGGGTGGAGCGGATCGACCTCTACTATGTCCACCGCGCGGAGGCCGGTCGCAATATCGAGGATACGATGGGCGTGCTCGCCGATCTGGTCGCAGCGGGCAAGATCGCGCGCATCGGCCTGAGCGAGGTCTCTGCCGACACCCTGCGGCGCGCGCATGCTGTCCATCCGGTTGCGGCGGTGCAGAGCGAATATTCGCTGACCACGCGCGATATGGAGGTCGAGGTGCTGCCCACTTGCCGCGAGCTGGGCATTGCCTTCGTCGCTTACAGCCCGCTCGGCCGTGGGCTCCTCTCCGGCGCGCTCGACCGCGAAGCCCTCTCGGAAGATGATTTCCGACGCCATACACCGCGTTTTTCGGAAGATGCGCTGGAAGCCAACACCGCGCGGCTCGGCACCCTGACCGCCATCGCCGACCAGCGCGAGGCCACTGCGGCTCAAGTCGCGCTGGCATGGGCACTGGCCAAGGGCGTCTTTGCAATCCCCGGCACCAAGCGGCTGACCTATCTGGAGCAGAACATCGCAGCCGCCAGCCTAACCCTGTCCGATGATGACATTGCCCGGCTCGACAGCGCCTATGCCCCCGGCACCTTCGTGGGCGAACGCTATACTGCCGAGGGCATGAAGGGAGTGAACGCGTAAGTACTCACCCCGCGACCGTGCCATCTCCTTCCCGGCCATCCAGAAAGGCCGCACGATCGAGATGGCCGGTTGCCCTGAGCAGTGCGGCCTGCGCCATCAGCACGTCGCTGCGCGCCCGGGCGAGGGCGAGCTGGGCAGAGCGATAGCTCTGTTCGGCAAGCAGAATGTCGATCGTCGAGCGCAGGCCGAATTCGTATTCCGCGCGCACCCCGTCGAGCGCGATCTGTGCGGCTTCCAACCCGTCGCGGCTGGCCGTTTCGCGTTGCTTTGCGGCTTGAAGGGTGGCCCAGGCGGTCTCGACCGAACGCATGGTTTCGCGCAGCTCTGCCTGGACGGCGTAACGATCGGCGCGCGCGGTCGCTTCCGCCTCGCGCACTCTCGATGCCACCAGCCCGCCGGTCAGCAAGGGAATGCGCAAGGTGACACCGACGCTCGCGGCACTGTCGTAATCCCGCAAGCTGCCTCCCGCGTCTTCCACGCCGCGGCCATAGGCGCCCGCAAGCTCGATGCTTGGTGCGCCGTCTGCCCGAGCGCGGTCGATCCTGGCTCTGGACGCATCGACGATGCGGAGACGTTCGAGCAGACGGGGATTGGCGAGTTCGGCAGCAGCGCGCGCATCGGCGAGGTCGGCGGGAAGCATCCCGGGTGGGGGCACTTCGTCCTCCAGCGCGCCCGGTTCCTCTCCCACCACCGCGCGATAGGCTGCGCGCGCGCTTGCAAGAGCGGCCTCGGCATCGGCGAGATTGGCGACGACGCTCGATCGCTGGGCCTGCAACTGGGCAACGTCGGTCCGCGTTGCTTCGCCCAGATCGAAACGCGATTGTGCCTCGCCTATCTGCCGGTCGAGCCGCTCGATCCCGATCCGCGCGACCTCGACCGCTTCCTGTGCGAACAGCAGGTCGGCATAGGCCGCGACCACCCGCTCGAGCACCGCCGCCTCATTGTCGCGCACCACCTGTGCGCCCGCCGCGACATCTGCCGAGGATGCTCGGACGGCTGAGGATACGCGGCCGCCGGTCCAGATCGGCATGGCCGCTTGCAGATCGGCGCTACTCGCGCTCCCGCGGCCGAGATCGTCGTAGCCTGCGCCGGCAACTGCGGAGAGCGAGGGCCGACCCTCGGCCCGCGCCTGTTCGGGGGCCTCCTCAAGCGCCTCCTGCCGGGCCTGCGCCTCGGCCAGCGTGGGATTGGTGGCATAGGCTGCCGCAATCGCATCGCGCAACGTGTCGGCCTGGGCGGGAGCCGCGCCGAGCAGCGCCGCTCCGCCGAGCAGCGCGGCTCTTGTCATGATGCCTCTAGTCATGGCGCAGCGCCCATGCCGGAGCGGTACGGCTCGCGCGGAGCGACTGGCCGAGGACGGTGAGCACCGCGATCGCGATCGCGACCAGACTGGCCCCGATGAAAAACAGCGGCGAGAGGGCGATCCGGTCATCGAAGCCTGCCAGCCAGGTGCGCATCGCAAAATAGGCGAGCGGCCATGCGATCAGGTTCGCGATCAGCACCGGCCGCATGAACTGGCCGACCAGCAGCTTGACGATGTCGGTCGCCGATGCACCGAGCGATTTGCGGATGCCGATTTCCTTCACCCGCCGCGCGGTGTTGAAGGAGGCTAGGCCCCACAGACCGACCATCCCGATCAGCACCGCAAGCCCCGCGCCGATGGCGAACAGGCGCGCGGCGCGTTCGTCGTCTTCATAGAACTCGGCGAGGCGCATGGACGCGCCTCCCGCGTCGAAGGGCACGTTGTCTGCGGCTTCGTTCCAGACGGAGTGGACAGCCGATGCGATCTCTCGCGGATTACCGTTAAACCGGATGTTCGCCACCGGGAACGCGGGCATATCGCCGTTATATTGGAAGTACGTGGCCGCATGGGGTTCGCGAGGGGTGAAGAACCGCAGATCCTCGACCACGCCGACGATCTCGTAATCGTCGTTCGCTCCCCGGACGACCTGACCGACGGCCTCCTGTGGATCTGAAAAACCCAAGGCCCTGCTGCCCGAGCGGTCGACAAGTATGTTCGCTATCTGGCCGCTTTCGCGCCGCGACACGTCGTCGAGTCGGAATTCGTCCCCCAGCAGCCGACCGGCAATCGGTTTTGCCCCGATAGCCTCGAAGAAGTCCGGACCCGTTGAAATGCGACGAAGCGACGGGCCGGGGCCGGTCGCGCCGGGTGGAGAGACAGTGCTGAAATTGACCGTTCCGGTGCCACCGGGGGCGCTATCTGCGATCCCGACCGAACGCACGCCAGGTAAGGCCTTCCAACGCTCTATCATCGCGACGCGCTGGCTGCGCGATAGTGCAGCAGCATCGAAAGAATTGACCACCAGAAGGCCGTCGCGTTCGAAGCCCAGATCGCTGTTGCGCACGTGCTGCATTTGCGCCGCGAGGACCAATGTGCCGATCAGGAACGCGGTGGCGAGGCCGAATTGCAGCGCAACCAGCGCTTCGCGCACACGGGTCGCCGACTTGCCGCCGCCGGGTGCCCGCGAGGAGGCGAGCACGGCGGCGGGCCGATAGACCGAGATCGCCAATGCCGGATAGCTACCTGCCGCAAGCCCGATGATGACGGCCAGCATGATGAGCGCCGGGATCACGAGAGCGTAAGGAATTGCGAGGCTCAGGCCACCGGCTGCATTGACGAGCGGGAGTGCAATTTCGGCGAGGATGAGGCCGACGAGACACGCGAGTGCCGCATTCAGCACCGCCTCTGCCAGCAACTGGGCGATGATCGCGCCGCGTGTCGCCCCGCTGACCTTGCGGATGGCGATCTCACGGGCCCGCAGGACGGACCGTGCGGTGGCGAGGTTTACGTAGTTGACCATGGCGATGAGCAGGGTCAGCACGCCGACTATGCCGAGCGTCACGACAGTCAAACGGAGGCTTGCGGTCGCCTGGCCTTCAGGCGTCAGGTGACCCTCCGCCAGAGGTTGCAACCGCAGGCTCATAACGTCGGCGGCATCGCTGCCGAGATCGTCTATGGCGCTGCGTTTCACCAGCTGCGCCATGGAATCCTCGAACACGGGGATGTCTCTGGGGTCTTCCATTCGAACGAAGGTTTGCACCTGGCTCGAACCCCAGTTGTACCAGACTTCGTTCGGCGGATTTTTCGGTAACGGGGTCGCAATGTCGAAATTTATCTCGGTCGCGTCGGGCATGTCCCGGAAGACCGCGGTGACGCGGTAGTTTTGCGGCTCATCATAGGTGGCGGTGATCATCCGGCCGATCGGATCGCGATCCTGAAACAGACTGCGAGCCAATGTCTCGCTGATAATGGCGCTGTTGGGTCGGGCGAGCGCGCTATCCCTGTCACCCGCGACCAGGGGCAATTCGATGACGTCGAGGAATGCTGGATCGACCTGGACAAAATCCGTCAGCGTCGATGACCCGCCGCGCAAAATCGAACCTCTGTCGACGCCGCCGCGCAACCGTGTGCCGACCAGCCCGGGATGCTCTGCGCGCAATTCTTCCAGCAGGCCCCCCATGGTGGAATCGAACGCTCCGTTGAACGGGCTGTCCGGGATGTTCCACTCCGCCTGAATCAGATAGGTCTCCTCGTGATTGGGCAGCCACTTCTCGAAACTCGTCTCGAACCGGACATAGAGGCCCAGCACGATGAACACGGCGATGCCGATCGCCAGCCCGCCGATGTTCAGCGCGGCATAAAGCTTGTGCCGGGTGAGCGAGCGGTAAAGCGAGAGGAGGCCAAAGCGGTTCATGAATGCGTCCTCCTCAGATTGCGCGCATGGCGCTGGCGACGATCCGGCCGTCGAGCATGTCGATCCGCCGTTTCGCCATGTCCGCGTGGCTGGGGGAGTGGGTGACCATCACGATGGTCGCACCACCGGCGTTGAGCGCGGTGAGGATGTCCATCACCTGCTCCCCATTGGCGGTGTCGAGATTGCCGGTCGGTTCGTCGGCGAGGATCAGCTTGGGCTGGCCCACGATGGCGCGAGCGATGGCGGCGCGCTGCTGCTGGCCGCCCGATAGCTGGTGCGGGAAATGGCGCGCACGGTGGGCGATGCCGACCGTGTCCATCGCCGCAGCGACCCGCTCCGCCTTGTTGCCGGACACATCCTTGCGATAGGCGAGGCCCAGTGCGATGTTCTCCTCGATCGTCAGTTCGTCGATCAGGTTGAAGCTCTGGAAAACGAAGCCCAACTGCGCAGCGCGGAACTTCGCCAGCGCTTTTTCATCCATGGCGGCAAGGTCTTCTTCGCCGAACCAGTAGTGGCCCGAGGTCGGCCGGTCGATCGTCCCCAGCGTGTTGAGCAGGGTGGATTTGCCGCAGCCAGAGGGCCCCATGATGGCGAGGAATTCGCCCTCCGCCACCTCCAGGTTCACATCGACCAGCGCGGTCGTTTCGACTTCGTCGGAGGCGTAGCGGCGTTCGATATTCTCGAGCTTGATCACGAAATTCATCCCTCTTTTCAGCGGATATTGATGGTGTCGCCCTTCACCCGGGCGAGATTGCTGGTGACGATGCGCTGCCCCGGTTCGAGGCCGGACAGGATCTCGGCCTGGCGCGGATTGCGGCGACCGAGAGTGACGGAGACCCGGCGGGCGTGATTGCCATCGGGATCGATCACGAAGACCGAAGATCCGCCTTCGCTCAGCCACGCTCCGACCGGGGCAATCAGTGCGGGCTTCGCCGCGCCGAGCGTGATCCGCACGTCGAGCGTCTGTCCGCGATTGAGCGGCTGTTTAGGCAGCTGTTGGAAGGTCAGTTCGACGCGGAAGCGGCCATCGGTAACGGTGGGCAGGACCTTGGATACGGTCAGCGTCGCGCCGTCGGAGGTGGTCGCCTTCTGACCGACCTCGACCCGGCCGAGATAGTATTCGTCGACATCGGCCTCCAGCTTCCAGTCGCCTTCGCTGTCGACCTGACCGGCAGGGTCGCCCGGCGCGAGCGTCTGGCCTGGCTGAAGCGGGAAATTGGTCAGGCGGCCGGCCATCGGCGCGCGGATCGTCAGCGCATCGAGGCTGCCGCGCACGGCGGACAGGTTGCTCTGCAAACGCGCGCGGGTGGCGTCGAGCATGCGGCCCTGCGTGGCGGTGATTCCCGCCTCGGTGGCGCGGCCCTGACGCAGCTGGGCGAGGCGCTGCGACTGGTAGTCGACCTCTTCCTGATAGCTTTTGACCCCGGCATCGGAGACGAAGCCCTTGTCGTGCAGCTGCTGGCGGATATCGAGCTCGCGCCGTGCTCGGACCAGATCGTACTCCGCCGCCGCGACTTGCCCCGCGCGATCGACGCGGGAGCGCTGGATACCCAGGTTCTCGCCCGCGACACCGCCCAGCTGGCTGGCGATCTGTGCTTCCTGGCTGAGCACGGTGAGTTCGAGATCGGGGTTGGCGAGCCGGGCGAGTGGCTGGCCCTTGGTAACCAGCGCGCCGTCCTGCACGAACAGCTCTTCCACCTGACCCCCGCTCATCACGCCGACGAGGGTGGTCGTGGCGGGCACCACGCTCGCGCGGACCGGCAGGTAATCGTCGAAGGCGGCGCGGGTCACTTCGCCTGTCTGGATGTCGTCCGCATCGACATTGGTCGAACCGCTCGCGGGGATCGCGCGCCATCCGACAAAGGCGATCGCGATCACCGCGATGGCGATCAGCAAACGCTTGTCGCGCCACCACGGCACCTTCTTCTTTTCGACCTTGCGATCCATCGCGGCACCGGGTGCGGGCGTAGACAAACTGTTGGACTGTTCGGCTGTGTGCGTCATCATGTCGCCAGTATCGCCGAACAGGGCTGAAAGACCTAAGTTACTATGATCGCACGAAAATCCAGCAGCGCCTCTGCATCCGAGCGTCCGTCGCCGGACACTGTGTCCGCAAATGGACAGCAGGGCGAAGCGTCAAGCGCAAAAGCGGGGCTGGCGATTCTGCTGATCGACGACCGGCCGGAAGTCGCCAGCGCGATGGAAATCGCGTTTCGCATGGCCGGGCACAGCCTGACCGTGGTGCACGAGCCGGAGGAGGCGTTCTCGCAGCTCGCGCGGTCCCGCTTCGATGGGATCGTGCTCGACCTCAATTTTACCCCGGGGAAAAGCGACGGCAAGGAAGGGCTTGCCTGTCTCGCCCGGATCATGGCGGACGACCCGGCGGCGTGCGTCGTGGTGCTGACCGCGCATGGCGGGGTGCGCATGGCGGTTGCCGCGATGCAGGCGGGCGCGCGCGACTTCGCGGTCAAGCCTTGGAACAATGTCGACCTGATCGGCAAGGTGGAAGCTGCCGTGGCGCGCGAGCCGACCGCGCCCGCTGCGGGCGCAACTGCTGCCGAGCGCACCATGCCGCCAGCGCGCATCCTTGGCGAAAGCGCGCCAATCGAGGAATTGCGCCAGCTGATCCGCCGGGTCGGGCCGACGATGGCGGGCGTCGCCATCACCGGACCTTCAGGGGCGGGGCGGATGCTGAGCGCGCTCGCGGTGCATGCCGCTTCTGCGGATGCGCAGAACATGCCGCTGCGGATCGATCTGCGCGAGGAAGGCGCGCTCGACGCAATCGGGGATGCTGCAGGCAGCGTGATCCTGCGTTATCCAGACCGGCTCGGCGAACTGGCGCAGGATCGCCTCGCCGCAAGGCTCTCCGAGAACATTCGCCCGATCGCGATCGTCGACCGGCCCGATGCGCTGACGCCTGCGCTCCGCCGACGGATCGCGACGATCGAGTTTGCCGTACCTCCTCTCGCGCAGCGGCGCGCGGACATCCCCATCCTGGCGCGCCATTTTGTGACCGATGCAGCGATTCGCTTCGGCCGCGCCATCCCGCGCATTACCGAAGCGGCCGAGACGGCCTTGCGTGAGGCGGACTGGCCCGGCGAAGTGCGAGGGCTCGCCGCGGAGATGGAACGTGCGGTGTTGCTCTCCGATGATGGCATGATCGATACCGCAGCCTTGTCGATCGGTACGCCCGTTGTGGCCAGCGCTCCTGCCGAGAACAACGCGCCCAGCTTCGATCTCGACCGCACGGAAAAGGCGATGATCGCCGCCGCGCTGGCAGAGCACCATCACAATGTCAGTCACGCGGCTAAGGCACTTGGGCTCAGCCGCGGGGCGCTGTACCGCCGGATGGAGCGCCACGGGCTATGAGGCTGTACCACGGGCGCGGGTGGCGGGCGGCGGGGCTGGGGCTGGCGCTGCTCGCGAGTGCAATCGTGTCGACCTTCGCCTGGTACACCGGTCGATGGGGGCTGCTGACCGGCGCCGTGCTGGCGGGGATCTGGGCCCTCGCGCTCGCGTGGTGGAACGCTGCGCTCGTCCCTTCGCGCCCGCTTGCAGACGGTGGCGAGGCAGAGGACGGAGATGCAGCCGTGCATCGCCTGTTGCTGGACGCCGCGCCGACCCCGTTGCTGGCGCTCGATCGCGATACGGCCCGCGTGCTCAACCGCGCGGCGCGTGCGATCTTCGGCGCCGACGACCGGATCGTTCCGGTCCCGCCCGGGCTGCTCGATCCTTCGGCACCCACCTTTCGCCACGAAGGGCGGCTGTGGCGGATCGACCGGGTGGAGGCGTCTTCGGGCGTAACGGTTGCCGCGCTGATCGATGTCGAGAGCGAGGAACTGGCTGCCGAGGCGCGCGCCAGTGCGGACCTGATCGAAGTGCTGGGGCACGAACTGCTCAACGGCCTGTCGCCGATCGTGTCGCTGGCCGAGAGTGCGCAGACCGCAGCGGCGCAGGAGCCGGTGGACACCGCCTTGCTGGCAGAAATTCTCGGCCCGCTTGCACGCCGCGCCGAAGGCTTGCAGCGCTTCGCGACCGATTATCGTGCGCTCGCCCGGCTGCCCGAGCCGATCCTTGCAGCCTCGTCACTCGATCAGTTCGCGCGCGATCTGGCGCAGCTTTTCGCGCAGCGGTGGCCTGCCACGACGCTCACGCTGGATATCGGCGCGGTCGAGCAATGGCGGATGGATCGCGATCAGCTGCACCAGGCGGTCTGGGCGCTGCTCAACAACGCCGCCGAAGCGACCAGCGCGACCAGTGAACCGCGCGTTACCCTCTCCATCGATCATGAGGAGAACCGGCTCGCGATTACCGTCACCGACAACGGCGTGGGCGTGGACCCGGAAAGCGCAGCGCTGATCTTCCGGCCTTTCCACACGACCAAGCCGAAGGGGTCGGGCATCGGGCTGTCGCTAGCCCGCCAGATCGCACGCGGCCACGGTGGATCGCTGGAGCTGACGGGGGCGAACCCTACCGCGTTCAAGATCAGCCTCCCGGCAGGAAATGCTGTCGATTGATTGAC
Organism: Citromicrobium bathyomarinum; assembly: GCF_021021475.1. Taxonomy (GTDB): domain Bacteria; phylum Pseudomonadota; class Alphaproteobacteria; order Sphingomonadales; family Sphingomonadaceae; genus Alteriqipengyuania; species Alteriqipengyuania bathyomarina. The sequence goes on from NZ_JAINWL010000002.1 coordinate 664,125, forward strand.
CTGAAGGGGGCTTTCGGTCTCATGATGGCGATGAGTAGTTAGGGCGCTGTCAGCAGCCCATCCACACAAGGCAAAGAGCCCGCACATGACGACAACCAGCCAGTTCCTGGTCCAGAAGGACAATATCCGCGAAGGCCGTATCGACATGCGGGAAGTGCCGCCGCTCAGCGATGGAGAGGTCCTCGCGCGGATCGAGCGCTTCGCGCTGACCGCCAACAACGTCACCTATGGCGTGATGGGAGATCGCATCGGATACTGGAAGTTCTTCCCGGTCGAAAGCGAGGGGGAGGGCGTTATTCCCGTATGGGGTTTTGCCGAGATCGTTGAATCCGCGCATCCGGAGGTGCCGGTTGGAGAGCGGATCTACGGCTTCTTCCCCATGGCAAGCCATCTCGTCATGCAACCGGCAAAGGTCAGCGAAGGCCGCTTCGTCGATGGCGCGGAGCATCGCGCGGGTCTGCCGCCGGTGTACAATTCCTACACCCGTGTCGGCGCAGAGCCCGATTACGACGGCGAACTGGACGATGCGCGCATGGTGCTGTTCCCGCTCTATGCGACATCCTTCTGCATCTACGACTTCATGCAGGACCATGACTGGTACGGCGCCAGTCAGGTCGTCGTGCTGAGCGCGTCCTCCAAGACCGCGATCGGATGCGCCTATGCGATCTCCGCCGATGCGTCTGCGCCCAGGAGCGTCGGCGTCACCTCGCCCCGGAACGCGGCGTCGGTCGAAAAGCTGGGCCTCTACGACGAGGTCCTGACCTATGACGCGCTGGACAATATCGACGCGAGCATTCCGACCGTCGTCATCGACATGTCTGGCGATGGCGGCGTGCTCGGGCGGCTGCATGAGCATTTGGGCGACAACATGAAATACACCTCCAACGTTGGTGTCACCCATTACGACGCGAACACCATGCCGCCCGGATTCATTCGGGAGCGCAGCGAGATGTTTTTTGCGCCCGGCCATATCCAGAAGCGCCACAAGGAGTGGGGCCCGGGCGTGTTCGAAAAGCGCGCGCACGACTTCTGGAAAGACACCGCGCTGAAATCGCGCGACTGGCTGACGATCCACCGCGAGGAGGGCGATGGTGCCGTGAAGCAGGCGTGGAGTGCGGTCGCTCTGGGCAAGACCCCGGCGGACGAGGCCTGGGTGGTCGGCTTCTAGAGCCGCCCGATCCTCACCCGATCTTAACCATGTTTCCATAGCGCTCCCCAGTCTGATGGACCGGAGCAGCGGATACTTGTGAAGCACGAAGGGGATATTTCTCCCGGCGAGCGGGATGGCTGCGCCGAAGAGGTATTCAGCCGCCCGCGCGTGTCGTTTACGCGCAAGGTGGCCTTGCGGATGATCCTGCTCGCCTTCTGCGCGGCGGGAATTCTCGCGCTGTTCTCGTTCCATGCCGTCAAGAACGAGGCGGAGAAGACGCTGGTCGCCGAGTGGAAGATGCAGATCGAGCTGCGCGGGCGCTATGAAAGCGAGCGCTTTCTGCTCGCCGAGACACTGGCGGATCGCATGGCCGAGAGTTTCCTCGCGCTGTATTCCAACCCTGCTGTCGTGCCCTCGGCACGGTTCTCGGATTACTTCTACGAGCCGGGTGACGGAACCATCCGCCTCCGCCCCGAATATTTCTCGGGGCAGGACGATGCGCGAGCCGCTCCTGGCGGCGTATCGGGATTCATCGCGCGCGATCGGCCGCCGCTGACGGATGAATTGCAGCGCCGGCTCATCCTCACTTATGAGACCGTGGCCAGGTTCGGGCCGGGCGGATCGGCGAACTTCGCCAACGTGCATGCCAGCCTGCCCGAAAACGCGCTGATCATGTATTGGCCGCAGGCGCCATGGGGCCTGAATGCCGCGAGCGATCTGAACATGACCGAAGGCTCCGTGCTTCAATCCACCCTGCAGGCCTACAACCCCGATCGCCGGCCCGTGTGGACCGGCCTCTATTACGACGCCACCGCATCCAACTGGACCATCACGTACCAGAAGCCGGTCGATCGCGCTGGGCGCCATCTTTTCACGCCGAGCCTGGATGTCAGCCTGACCGACCTTATGGGAGAGGTGGCCGACGGCGGGCCTGGCGGATCCTTCGACCTGATCCTCTCGCGCGACGGAATGCTGGTGGCCTATCCGAAGGGGATGGACGGGTTGCCCGAGGACGCCGGCCAGATCGATATCGCGGAGGCGGACAATCCCGACCTCAGCGCGATCTATCGCCGCCTGCTGGAAGCCGATCCGGATGGAGCCGCTCAGGCAAAGGTCGTGTTCGACGAAGACCTGAATGCCTATATCGCCAGCGCACGCATCGACGGGCCGGACTGGTGGCTGGTGACCGTGCACCCTAAGTTGCAAGTCGAGGCACGCGCGTTGCGCTCTTCCGGGGCGATCCTGATCCTCATCGCCCTGTTGTTCGCGGCGTTCATCCTGGCGGCGGTCATCGTCCTGCGGACCAGCGTGTCTTCCCCGATCCGAAAGATGACGCGGGCGACCCGCCATCTGGCCGACGGCAACTACGAATCCGTTGCTGGCAGCGACCATGGTCTGCCAGTCGACCGGAACGACGAGATCGGCATGCTCGCGCGCAGCTTCCGGCGGATGGCCGACAAGGTCGAGGATGCGCGCGCCGGGCTCGAGCGCACGGTCGCCGAACGAACGCTTGAGCTCGAACTCGCCAACCGGCAGCTCCTCGACCAGAGCCGCAGGGATGCCCTGACCGGCGCGCTGAACCGGCGGGCGTTCGATCAGGATCTGCGCCAGGCGATGGTGGACGCGAGAGCAGGGACGTCGATCGCGCTGGCGCTGTTCGACGTCGACTTCTTCAAGCCTTTCAACGATCACTATGGCCATGTCGCTGGCGACAGGGCGCTCGAACGGGCGGTGTCCGCGATCGGCGCGGCTTTACCCAGCGCATCGATCTACCGCTATGGCGGGGAGGAGATTGCCGCGATCATTCCGGCTTCCTCCACCAACGGTTCGCGCAGTGCGGTCGAAGGTGCGGTGGAGGCCGTGGCGCGGATCGGAATCCCGCATGCCAAAAGCGACCTCGGAACGCTGACGGTAAGCGCGGGGGCGATGACGATCCCGCATGATGCCGATGACAGCGAGCGGGGGTGCCGGACCATTCTGGAGGCCGTCGACAAGGCGCTCTACGCTGCCAAACATGCCGGGCGGAACCGCTCCGAGTGGCTGTCCTAGGCTCTAGAACACGGCATGCTCGCCGCGCTCGGCCTGCGCCTCTCCGCTGAGCAGCTGCGCGTAATAGTCGAACAGCGTTTCGGAGCCGGTCGAGGGCGTCGCCTCGGCATCGTAGAGGCCGGTTTCGGGGTTCAACACGAGCATGGACTCGGTCGCGTAGTAGCGTCCGATGCGCGCAAGTTCGGCCTTGGCTCTTAGCGAAGGGACGACGCGCCCGATGGTGCCGAGCATCAGGACGATAGCATCCAGCAACGCGACGGGCACATGTTTGAAGCGCGGCGGCTGTCCGAGCATGGCGAACAGCGCCTCCCCCTGCATGCGCGGCGTGATCGCCGGTCCCGGGCCACCGATCGGCAGGATGCGGTTGCGCCGCTCTGGGTTGTCGATGCAATCCGCGAGGTATGCGGCAAGGTCGCCGTCGCTGATCGGCTTGCACGCGGTCAACGTGCCGTTCCCGAACATCACGAAGGGCTTGCCCTGCCGCACGCGCTCGACCTGGCCCGACAGTGATTTGAAGAAAGCTGTAGGGCGCACGATGGAATAGTCGATCTCCGATGCGATCAGCGAGTGTTCGAATGCCAGCTTGGCTTTCTGGAAAGCCAGTTGGGGCTTCTGCACGCAGATCGCGGACAGCAGGATCATGTGCGGAATGCCCGCCGCCTGTGCCTGCCGCAGAGCGTCCAGATGGGCGTCGTGGTCGATCCGCCAGGCATCGTCCGGTGCGCCGGTACGCGATGCGAGGCACGAGAGCACAGCATCGAACCTTTCGCCCCGGAAGCCGTCGCGCGCCAGCGAAGCCGGGTCGGTCACATCGCAGGCGCGAAGCTGGGCCCCGGATAGGTGAGGGGGCGCGGATCGCTCAGATGTGCGTCTCGCCAGACAGACCACCTCGTGCCCGCGCGCGACCAGTGCGTGCACGGTTGCACGTCCGATCGTGCCGGTCCCGCCAAGGACGAGAATGCGGCGCGGCTGCACACGATATGTTCGATCGGCCTGCATCGGATCAGGCTAGGCGATACCGCGGCAGGTGGCGAGGAATTGCTGACGCAGTCCCTGCGTCAGGACGTCGCGAGTTCCTTCAGCGGGGTACCGGGATCGGCGACCGCCTTGGGGTCCGGCGAAACGCTCTGCTCGACCAGCTTCCGGCCTTGGACGAAATCCTTCATCGCATTGACGCAGTCGAGCGCGATCACCTGTCCATCGCGCAGGTAGACGACCGAGAAGGAGCGGGCGGCAGGGTCTCCGCGCAGCACCGTCGCGTCGTAGCCTGTCGAGAGACCGGCGGTCTGAAGCTTCAGGTCATACTGGTTGGACCAGAACCACGGGAACGCGGCATAATCCTGCGGGTCGCCGCAGATCGCCTTCGCCGCGGCGGTGGCCATGTCGTTGGCGTTCTGCACGGACTCGATCCGCAACACCGCATCTTGCGCCCAGCGGCTGCGATGGGCGGCGCAGTCGCCGATTGCGAACACGTTCTCCAGCGAGGTGCGGCACGACCCGTCGACATCGACGCCGTTCGAACACACCGCGCCTGCCTTCGCCAGTGGTTCGACCGAAGGCACGATCCCGATCCCGACGATGACCAGATCGGCGTCAATCGCGCTGCCATCGTGCAGGCGCACGCGTGCGACCCTGCCATCCTCGCCCTCAAGACAGTCGACCATCGTCTCGAGCCGCAGATCGACCCCGTGGGCGCGATGCTCGGCCTGATAGAAGGCACTGAGTTCCTCGCCCGCCACCCGAGCAAGAACGCGCGGCTGCGCTTCGAGCAGCGTGACTTCGCAATCGAGCTTGCGCAGCACCGCTGCCGCTTCCAGCCCGATATAGCCGCCACCGACCACCACCGCCTTCTTCGCGCCGTCGCCCAGTTCCTGCATCAGGGTATCGACATCGCTGCGCGTGCGCACCGCGTGAACGCCCTTCAGGTCCGCGCCCGAGCATGTCAGCGCGCGCGGCGCGCCGCCGGCGGCCCAGATGAGCTTGCCGTAGCCGACGCTCTCGCCGGTCCCCAGCGTCAGCTCGTGCTTCGCAGGGTCGATCGCGACGACCTCGGTGCCAAGGCGCAGCTCGATGTTTTTGTCGCTCCAGAACTGTTCCGGACGGATCAGGATACGCTCGAACGGCTTGTCGCCGGAGAGATATTCCTTGGACAGGGGGGGGCGCTCGTAAGGCAATTCGCTGTCCCGACTGACCATCAGGACCGATCCTTCGAACCCGTTCTGCCGCAGCGCGATAGCTGCCTGCGCTCCGCCATGGCCCGAGCCCACGATGATGACGTCTCTGGTTTCCATTGCAGACTGCCGTGGCGCTCCGTTTCAATTGAGGTGCAAGGTCGTGACAGGCGGTTATATGGACGACCGCCGGAATTTTCGCCTCACCAAACAACCTGGTTGGCGAAGCAGACCGCACTGACCGCGCCCGATTCCACCGGTCAAATGCACTGCGGCTGTTTCAGGGCACGCGCCCCGCGTATATGCGGCGCGCTTGGGCTTTCGCACCGGGGGGCCGAAAGAGGGAGAGCGCAATCATGAGCGACCAGGGCGAAATGGCGCAGCACCATCATGCGAGCGATCCGGAAGGACCGGATGCCGGGCATGCTCCGCCGACGCGCGGCCGGATGTGGCGCCATCTCGGCCCCGGAATCGTGGTCGCGGCGACCGGGGTGGGGGCCGGCGATCTGGTCGCCACGCTGATTGCCGGGTCGCGCTTCGGCTATGCCTTGCTGTGGGCCGCGGTGCTCGGTTGCATCGTCAAGATCGCGCTGTCCGAAGGCTCCGCCCGCTATCACCTCGCCACAGGCTCGACCATCCTTGCGGGCTGGCGATCGCTGGGCCGATGGACCAGCTGGTATTTCGGCGTCTACGTGATCATCTGGGGTTTCATCTACGGCGCCACCGCGATGAGCGCGACCGCCCTGCCGCTGACCGCGCTGTTTCCGGGCCTGTCGCTGCGCGCCTGGGCGATCATCGCGGGCCTGTTCGGCTTCGTATTCGTGTGGTTCAACAAGTACGAGACCTTCGAGACGGTGATGAAGCTGCTCGTGGGCACGATGTTCGTCATCATGGTGGGGCTGGCGATCCTCGTCGCGCCAAGCCTGCCGGACCTTGCCCGCGGCATGACCTTCACGCTGCCCGAAGGCTCGCTGTTCTACACGCTCGGCCTGATCGGCGGGGTCGGCGGGACGATCACCACCGCCGCCTATGGCTACTGGACGCAGGCCAAGGGATGGCGCGGCACGCCGTGGCTGCCGATGATGCGGGTGGACAATTCCACCGCGTACATCGTGACGGGTATTTTCGTCATTGCCATGCTGATCGTGGGTGCCGAACTGCTCCATTCCGCCGGTATCGCGCTGCAGGACAGCGACCAGGGGCTGCTGGGCCTATCGGGCGTGCTGGAGGAGCGGTTCGGCGCGACGATTGCGACCCTGTTCCTGATCGGCTTCGCTGCGACCTCGGTCTCATCCCTGCTCGGTGTGTGGCAGGGGATGAGCCTGTTTTTCTCCGACTGGTGGTATCAGATGAAGGGCCGCGAAGAGGGCGGGCACGAGGGCAGCAACGCCTATCGTTTCTACCTCGCCTGGCTGACCTTTCCGCCGATGCTCCTGCTGTTCGCGGACCGCCCCTTCCTGCTCGTAATCATCTACGGCGCGTTCGGGGCGCTCTTCATGCCGTTCCTCGCCATCACGCTGCTGATGCTGAACAATTCCGAACGCCTGCCGGCAGAGGCCCGCAACGGTGTGGTTTCAAACATCACGCTGGCGGGATCGGCGATCCTGTTTATCGTGCTGGCGGTCCAGCAGGTCGCGAGGCTTGTCGGATAGGTGGCGGATATCCGGAGTGGAGCAGCTTTGCGCGGTGGCAGAAGGCGGAATTAACATCGAAAATCAGGCGTGTCGATACAACGCCAGCTAACCGGCTCCGGAAGCCTCTCTACGCACCGTCGGGATCCGCCACTCTGGACGCGAAGTGGTCCAGCCAGGCCGCGACCATCGCCGAATAGGGCCGTGCCGGATCGGCCATCGCTCTCATCTCGACCAGCAAGCGGTCGGCAAATCCGGAGACGGCCCGTTCCGCCCGACGAACCGTCTCATCGGGCGGCGCACCCGCGAGGTCCTGCGCCAGCGCCTTCAGGTCGATCATCAAGGCGCCGAGAAACTCGAGCCGTCGAAGAACTTCGGTGCGGGCCTGGACCAGGCCGATACGGTTGAGCCCGTAGACGTGGATCGAAGTCGCGCCTTTGAGGCTGAGGGAGTGGTCTCCGGCGAAGTCCGGGTCGCCCCCCACCAGCTTGCGCGCGACCACGAAGGAGACAGGGTTGGCGGGGTCGAACAGGTATTCCAGATGCTCCCCCGGATCTTCCTCGCACGGGTTCAGCAGCAGCGGCTTTTCGGCAGACAGGGGATCATCGGCCCGGGTCGCGCGAACCCCGCCTGCAGCGAGCGGGAAGCTGTCTTTCTTGCCGGTGCCGACCGTCGATGATCTGGAGAAACCGAGCGTGTTTTCGTGCAGCCGGACCTGGCTGACATCTCCCCTTGGCGTGATCTGATAGCGCTTGCGATTGCAGTCGATGCAGCTCGGCAGGAGATTGTCCCATGCCATCGCGATCCACCAGTAACCTGGATGCGCGGCGTCGCCCTCCACCGCACCCTTTGGCCGGTAATGCTCGACGTCCATCGACTGGGCGCTCGCATAGAAAGTTTCGCAGTAGGCGCACTTTCCGCGAAACAGCCGTTCCAGCTCGTTTTTTACTTCCTTGTGCTTGTAGATCGCAAACGGGAAGGCCTTTGCGGACGCCCTCGGCGGCCCGAAGTATCGCACGGCCTTCTTCCGTTCCTCGGCACCCTTGGTAGTGAGAATTTCGGGCACATCGGCGGGTCGCGGCACCGGCCTCATGTGGCGCTCCGCAGCGCTTCGACGATGGCTTGGCGGGTCTCTTCTTTCAGGCCCTTCAATCGCTCGCGCGTTGCGGTGCGCTGCTCGGCGAGGAATATGGCGACGGCTTCCTGCACCAGCCGGTGGACCTCGCTGTCGCCGATCGGGAGCGCGCCGCTGATCTCATTGAGGTAGGCCTGCAATTCCGGATCTTCAGCCGGTGTCACTCCGAGGGCAAGCTTGTCCTGCATGCGCGCGAGACGGCGTTCGGCATCGGCGTTTTCGGTGCTTCGCAGCTGGAAGAAGTCGGCGGTGAGCAGTTGTTCGATGGTCCAGTGACTATTGTCGGGAAGATCGACCAGCGATTGGGTGAACACCGGAAGCTCGGTGTCGGCCTGAGCACCCGGAATCCGTTCGAGGACCAGCACTTCTCCAGGCTTCATGCCGCGCAGGCACAAGGGATCGTGCGATGTGGCGATGAAGGTGACCTGTGGTAGCGCGCGCCGCAGGCCGGTCATGATCGCCATTTTCCAACGGGGGTGCAGATGCGCCTCGATCTCGTCGATCAGGACGATGCCCCTCGCGGTCTCCAGCGTGCTGAACTCCGGGTTCACACGCCTGTCCATCAACCCCTGCATGATGTCGCACAACATGGCGAGCACGGCCCGAAATCCCGAAGAAACGATCGTCAGCGGCGTGTGCTGGAGCGGTCCGGCTTCACCTTCGCCGAGCTTCTGGACCACGAATACGCGGTCGTCCCGGCGCTCGAGCACATCGAACTCGCCATCGATGCTGAACACATCCCGCATTGCGCGAACGGCCATGTTGAACTCGGCTCTCTTCAAACCGAGCAGCCAGCGCTCCGGATTGGAGAGCAGCTGATCGGTCTGGAACATGCTGCGGACATGCTTGTGCTTGGTGTAGCGCCGTTGGGCGTCCAGATATTGCCGGAAGGCGCCATAGGCGAACAGCGGGATGGAGTTCGGCTCGCCTTGGGTGCGAAAGTCGTGTTCGGTGAAATGATCACTGCTCGCTAACGTGCTGGGCGCGATCGACAGATGCTGCTTTTCGCCTTCCGCATAGTGTAGTTCAACCTCGGCCTGCTCGGGGCTGGGCGCTCCGCGCGCGCCGAGATACCGGGGATTGAGCACGAGCTGCCCGGCTTTCAGGTCCAGCATGTGACGTGTTTCCGTATCCATCAGCGCGATCGCGATGGCTTCGAGTATCGTGCTCTTGCCGGCCGCATTCTCCCCCAGGATCAGAAGCGCGGCAGCATTAGGTTCGCCGCTGGTCGAGGGAGCTGGAAGACGGACCTCGATATTCTCCAGCGATTTGAAATTGCGGATGACGATCCGCCGAGGCTCTCGGGGAGCAGAAGCTTCGTAGTAGAGCCGCTCGCTGTTCCACGCCTCTTCTGGCTCCGGCGGTGCAAAGAGGGCTTCACGGGCACGCTCCAAACGATCCCTCCAATCGCGATGTTCGCGCAGAACGAGCAGTTGCCGTTCGACATCCTCGCTCGCGCGTCGATTGAGCGCGCGCGCGAGGAGATCGCGAAGGTATATGCGCCAACCGCCGCTAAACGGGCCCCTGTGGGGAAACAGAGAGCGGCCATCGTCATAGTCCTCGGTTTCCAGACCTTCCCACAACTGAGCGAAATACCGCTCGAACATGACGACCCGCTCTTCTCTCAGAGATCGACGATCGAGCCGAAACTGTCTGATTGTGGCGCGTCCTCGGCGACTGTTGCTGTACGCGCCGATGCTTCCATCGCTCCAGAAACGGAGATGTCGCCAGAGATCCCGGTCGTTGCAGGGGTCCAGGAAGATCGTTTTCTCGTCGAGAGGATAGAACGGCCAGCGACCATCGCCGCGGTCGATATATTCGCTAAGCTGCCCGGGGTTTGGGATCGGGCTTCGTCGACGGTCGGCGACCGGGAAATAGAACGGATCCTCTGGCATGCACTCCCAGCAAATCGGATACAGGTTCTGCCAGGCATCGGCGAGCCAGGCATAATAGAGGTGTGCGAAGTCGCGGTCGGTGACGGGGTGCGCACCCTCTGCAGGCCGAAACCGGAACACCTTGGGATCATCGATGAGGGTCTCGCAAAAGGCGCAGGAATGGTTGAACAGTTCTGCGAGCGCGCGGCGCACCTCGGGGTGATCGGCGATTGATCGGCTACGGTCGGAACGGGTTTGCAGCAGGGTTTCCGGGCCGCTCATGAAAAGATCGAGCACACGTTGGCGGCTGATCCGCGCATCATCGCTCCCGAACACGGCGGGCGGCTCTATCCGGTCGCGTTCGACATATCGCATGGCGGTCAGTCTCCTTGCATTTCGGTGTCGGCGACGATCTCGTCCTTGCCGGCCGCCTCGCCCCACAATGCTTCGTCCGTGTCCCGCGCCCTCAGATTGAGCGCGCGACGAAGCGCCGCGATAGTTGGGTGCACGGGCTCGGCGTCGGGGTTTTTCCAGTAATCGAGATGGCGGAAACCCGGCGGCTTGCCAATCGGAAGCCGGACATCGAGCACTGCCGGCCCGAAGAGCTGCCGCAGCGGGCCGGACACGATGTCGCCAAACCAGATGAGATGATGTGGATGGTACAGGTTGGTCCACACGGTTGGGCCGAAAACGGCCCCATGGTGCGGACGCCGGACCTTGTTCGCGGGTGGATAGGAAAAACGACGGTTGCCCTTCTTTCCTTCAAGCACCGGCGGCGACGACGGTATCTCCCGGCGCGCGACACGGGCCTCCAGATCCTCGGCATCGTGGCCGATCAGCAGGGCGGCCTTGCTCAGGGGACTGCCGATGGTCACAAGGTCGCTCACGATCCAGAGCGGCGCCTCGCCCTTGGCAAGCGTTTTGTGATAGAGGCGCTGCGCATTGCGATATGCTGTTCGCCTTGCAGGTCGATCGGCTGGTGATGCATCCACAAGGTCGCGTGCGGCAGCTTCCAATGCTGAGAGAGCTTCCATCGCCGCGCTGTCGGCCGCATGGATCGCGGACATTTTCGACCGGTCGAGGCGGTTCCACGCGAAGTTCAGAAGGTCGTGAGCGATGACCGACCCCAGGCTGTGCCCGGCGACGACGATGCGGTCGTACTCGCCACTGGCGGTCAGCTTTTCGATCAGCGAGACGCCGTCCTCGCGTATCTGCTGGCGAATGGCGACATTGTTCGGCTCCGGGCTGAGATATCGCGCGGCATCGCCCGCCTGTGGCAGGATGATCGCATGAAGGATGAAGCTGCCCGCTGCGAGAAGCAGAGGCGCGCTGATGACAATCCAGCGCGGAATGCCGAGGCTGGCCATCAAATCGCCCTGCCAGGCGAGGATCGCCAGCACAGCGGCTGCGACCAGCAACCCGACCCCGATACACCAGGCGAGAAAGAGGCCCTTTGGCACTTGGGAAGGCGCGCGCAAGAAGAGTTTCAGGGTCCAGCGCAGCAGGCCGCCGAGGGTATGCCCTTGCATGTGGTGCGCCCAGTAGAACTCGAAGAAATCGAAGCGGCGCTTATCGCCGTAACTTGCTTCCCGGGTGGTAATCCGGCGCAGCTCGAACGAACCCGTCACCAGTTCCGGCTTCGACCAGACCTCGTTCCGGGTCGCATGCACAAGCTCGGCGTCGTGGGTCCATGCTGCGCGGACAAAGCCCCACAGCGTATCCATCGGCCGCTGTTCGCCAATTCCATGGATCAGGACGACTGCTGTCTTCGGCTTTGCCACATCTGCCCCCTTGGTAAAGGCAGACTATCGAGTATCGACTGGTTGTCGATGGCCATTCAATTCGCCGTGCAGGGCCGAGGCTGGGCTCTTGCCGATGATCAGGCCAGGAGGAGCGCAAATGGCAATGAACCATAGGCCGATAAACGACGCACCTATCCAGACGCGCCGGGCGGTGCGTTTTTTCGCGCTGTTCGTACTCGCCGCGGCATTGCCGCTGGCCGGGTGCGCAACCATCGAGCGCGAGCCGTTCGAAGCAACGCAGGTCGATGCCGCGCAGCCGCGCGACATGCCGCGCGTGCGGTATTGGGCCGACGCGCCCGATCTTATCCAGCAGATGTCGCTGCCCGCACCGGCAGACGGAGAGCCGCTGCGCTTGCTCGCCCTGTCGGGCGGCGGCGACAAGGGGGCCTATGGCGCAGGTTTTCTCAACGGCTGGAGCCAGTCTGGCAAGCGCCCGCGCTTCTCGATCGTGACGGGGGTCAGCACCGGGGCTCTGATCGCGCCGTTTGCCCTGCTCGGGTCCGACTACGACGACGAGATGAAGGCGGCCTATACTCAGATCACGCCCGACGACGTGTTCGAAATGCGCTTTCCGCTTGCGATTCCGTTTTCATCGAGCGCCGCGACCACCGGCCCGCTCGAACAGCTGATCGCCCGATTCGCGACCAACGCCGTGATCGATGCGGTGGCGGAGGAGCATCGCGCTGGACGCAGGCTGTTCGTCGGCACGGTCAATCTCGATCGTCCCGGCAATGCGGTCTGGGACATGGGTGCGATTGCGGCAAGCGATGCGCCAGACCGCTATGCTCTGTTTCGCCGTATCCTGCTGGCGAGCAGTTCTGTTCCGGTCCTCTTCCCTCCCGTCCTGATCGAGACGCAGGTCGAGGGCCGACAGATCAGCGAATTGCATGTGGACGGCGGCGCGATCGCCACGCTGCTGGCCTCTCCATCGGTCGCGGAGGGGCAGACCGGGCGAGCGGGCCCGCAGACAGAGCTTTATCTGCTGGTGAATGGCAAGATGGCCGGCGAATTCGAGATGATCGACGGCTCGGTGCCGGATATCGCCGCGCGCACGATCGATGTGATACTCTTCGCCAGCCTGCAGGATCGTGTGAATTCGGCCTATACGTGGTCGCAAGGAAACGGGGCTGCCTACCATCTGACCTACATCGCCCAAGACTATAAGATCGAAAACCACGATCTGTTCGCGCAGGACTTCATGCAAGATCTGTACGACTACGGCCTGGAGCGCGGGCGAAAGGCCGCGTGGGAGGAACGTCCGCCTTCGCCCAAGCCCGAGGTGGAGAGCGGGGCCGAGCCAGGCGACACCGACACAGCCGGCAACCGCCAATAGCCGGGGACACTATCGCTAACCGTGTTGCGGACGCGACTGGAGCTCGGCCCGAGCAGGGCGATCACGTTACCGACGATTGGCTGCTCATGCTTGTTGGCGTGCGCCAACCGAAAAACCGAAGTCGGTAGTCGATCTTTCGTCAGGCGAGCTCCGTCTGTCGCATCCGAGCCTTGGCCGCGGCGTGAAGCTTGCGGGCCTCCTTGATCAGCTTGACCGAGTCCGGCCCGACATCATCCGCATGAAATAGCGCTCTACCGGGCCCTGCTGGACCAGCCAGATAATCGGCATCATCAGCTTGCGCGCGCACAGGATGCGCTTTTCCGTCGCGGGAGAGATCCCGGCGTTACGCCGGGTCTTGCCCGAAACTGCGGCCATGGCGGGAAGCTTGAGCAGCTTGTCCTGAAGGAACAGCTGGATCTGCACCAGAAACTGCGAGGGATGGTAATTCTTCTTGATCGATTCCGCGACGAGTTTCGGGAACTGCTGCCCGGTTGCGGGGATGATCGCCATCAGCTCCGAGCCGCCAAACAGATTTGCATCGCGTTCGTACAGCGCGCGCAGCTCGGCCATGGAGTTGGGCAGGCCTTCCTCGTTATGCGGGAACAGGCGGCAATATTCCTTCACTTCGCGGATATATTCGTCCCGCTGTTCGTCGGACAGGCGCTTCGGCAGGCCATTGCGGAACGCCAGCCGCTCATAGACCCACAACATCGTGTGCATTTCGGTCAGCGCTGCCCACATGGAGTCGCGCGGCGAGTTGGCCGCATAGCCGCCCAGTTCGGGCTCCCCGACATCGATCAGGTCGCCTTTGACCTTTTCGTGGATGCGGATGAGGTGGCCCGACACGCGCTTTGCCGTGTCCATGTCGCCCAGCCACATCGGCGCGTGGATGCCCGAATTGCGCTGGCCCCGATCGAAGATGTCGAACAGCGAGAGCGTGCCGGCACGTGCCTTCTTAGAAATGGGGTCATTGTCCCGAACACCTGCGGAAACCGGCTTGTAGGTCAGCTGCAGGATGAACTGCGCCGCCGACTGAAAGACGATCGTGGCGGGGTGCAGCAAGACATCCCAGGCGAGCGACCCCGGCCCTAACACCCCATCGTCGATATCCGGGCCGGAACCGGCGAGCGTCGGCTCCCCGTGCCTGCGCCATCGTGACGCGGGGCCGCGAAGCCGTTCGCGGCTCACGACATTGGGGTTTCTACGCAGATTGGCATGGGCTTGATCGGTCATGAGTGGCATCCTTTATATTCCCGTGCGGGAATAAGCTTAAGGAGGCGTGTCGTGTCAAGTCTGCAAGATGCGCGGGCAGCCAAAGTGTCCGGGCTTGGCTTCGGCGATGCTTTGCGACAGGATCGGGGCATGAACAGCAGGCACCGAAGCATCCGATGAAGCGTCCACAGACTGTCCGGTCACGCGGGCAACGGGCGGGACTCGATCTCGATCAGATCGTCGAGACTGCGCAGAGCTTCGAGGTGGAAGATTTGACGATGCAATCGCTCGCCAAAGCGATGCAGGTCGATCGTAAAGCTTTGAACTATTACGTGAAAGATCGTGAGGCCCTGCTCACCATCCTGGCTCACAAGGCTTTTGCGGACGAATTCTCACCCGACGCGATTCGGGCTGCCGAAGACTGGCGCGATGCCTCTCGCATCTATGCCAGTAGCTTCCTGGAGCGAGCCCTGTCGCTGGGGAAGCTGTCCGAGCACCTGTGGTTCGACGAACCGCTGACCACGTGGTCGCTCGAAGCGAACGAGAGTCTCTTCGCGCGTTTTTTCGAAGCCGGATTTACGGACGAGGCGGCCACGCGACTGGTGACCATGCTTTCCACCCTGTGTCTCGGCCATGCCCGCGATGTGATACAGGCGACGGGTTCGATGGAGAAACCCCGCCCAAAGGCGCTGCGCGCTGCGCTGGAGCGTCTGAATCCGGAAAAATTCGCCAATCTTCTGCGCATTCTCGATCATGGGTACGAGACGTATGGCGATGAACAGATCGACTTCAGTATCGACGTTTTTCTCATCGGTGCGGAGGCAGTGCTGAAACGCGACCTCCGCCGCTAGGAAAGTCCGCTCGGCACCCAGGCCCATCGACCAAGTTCGCTTGTGCCAACGCCACGCGATAGCTTGCCAAAGCTATTGCCAGACACTCGGGATGCCCATACCTCACCTCGCGAATTGCGGCATCGACGCGACCGATAAGTCCCGCTGGGGCGTCTGCCCTGGGGTATGTTTATCGGTCATCCGCCCACGCAAGCGAGTAAACTGACTTTGCCAGACTCCGGCGATTCCCCTGACGGCCTAGAGGCCGTTTTCCTCGCGAACCGGGACAAGCTTCTGCGCTTTCTCGTCGCGCGCGGGGCGGGGGAGGATGCCGAGGACATTCTGCAGGAAGTCTGGCTGAGAATTTCGCGGGTGGAGGCAGGGCCGATCGCCGCACCGCTCGCCTATCTCTATCGCGCGGCCAACGCCGCGATGATCGACCGCTACCGCTCCGCCAGGCAGGCCGAACAGCGTGATGCGGCCTGGGTGGAAGGGCATAGCGGGGTAGCGAACGGCGTGTCCGACAGTCCCTCGGCCGAACGGGTGGTTGCAGGCAGGCAGCTTGCGGCACGGGTCGAGGAAGCGCTGGCGCCACTGCCGCCGCGCGCGGTGGCAATCTTTCGCCGCAGCCGGATCGACGGCATCGCCCAGCGTGTGATCGCCCAGGAATTCGGCGTGAGTATCAGTACGGTCGAGAGCGATTTGCGGCAGGTCTATCGTGTCCTGATCGAACTCAGGGAGCGGCTGGATGAGGTATGAGCGCAACGACTCCGTCATGTGGCCAGGAGCATTCGTGAATGGCGGTTGATCAGCAAATCCTGGATGAAGCCGCGATGTGGGCGGTGCGCACGTCGGAGCCGGACTTCGACGACTGGGCTTCGTTTACCGCCTGGCTCGAAGCCTCGCCTGCCCATGCCGAGGCTTACGACCGGGCGATGATCGCGGTGGAGGAGGGGGCCGGGGCACTTTCCTCGCTCCCCGCGAACGATCCCGACTGGTCGGATGAGGATATCGATGAGGGCGGGCACAGGTCGCCTCGTCGCTGGTTCGCGCCCGCGCTTGCCGCCTGTCTCGCCCTTGTTGCCGCATTGTGGCTGTGGCCCGCCGGTGATGCCGATACGACCTACCGCACGGCGGCGGGCGAGACGCGCACTATCGAGCTCGGCGATGGCAGCGCGGTCGTGCTGGCGGGTGGCACCGAACTGGTCGTCGATGGCGAGCGGGAGGCACGCCTGAACAGCGGGCGTGCCGTGTTCGAGATTCGCCATGACGATGCCGATCCCTTCCGCCTCGCGGTGGGCGATGCGACTCTTGTCGATGCAGGGACCGTGTTCGAGGTGACCATCCGTGACACCACAGTCGCGGTGGGCGTGGCAGAAGGCGCGGTGATCTACGAGCCGGATGGCCCGGCTGCGCGGATCGATCCGGGCCAGGTGCTGAGTTTCGATCGGGCAAAGGGCAGCTACCGGATGGAGAGCGTGCCGGTCGATCAGGTGGGCGAATGGCGGGAAGGGCGGCTGACCTTCCGCAACGCCCCGCTGGCCGATGTGGCGAGCGACCTGTCGCGAGCGACCGGTATTGCCTACCGCCTTGCCGAAGCGGGAGAGGCGCGCTCGATTTCGGGGAGCGTTGCGATCGATCCGCTACGGCGCGATCCGGGTGCGCTGGGCCCCCTGCTCGGGATCGACGTGCGGCAGGACGGTGATGTCTGGATACTCGGCGGACGCTGACGATGCGCGTGTACCCGGTTCTTGTTGCGGCCCTGGTGGCGAGCGCGGCATATCCGGCCAGCGCGCAGGAGCGCCGCGTTGATGTGCCTGCCGGAACGGTCGCGGATTCCGCGATCGCGCTGGCCCGTCAGACCGGGTCCAGCATCGTGGTCAACGGTTCCAGCCTGTCGTCGCGGCGGGTCGCGCGCATTCGCGGGACCATGTCCGCCGAGGCCGCAGTGCAGCGGCTGGCGCGGCAGGCGAACGCCCGCGCGGTCCGCATCAGCGCAATGGCCTGGCGGCTCGATCCGCTCCCTGCACGAACCTCCCGCCAGCGCAGCGAGACACGCGGTGCGAAGGTCGAGCGCAGGCCACGCCCGAGCCCCGCGCCGCCGCCTGTCGCTCCTCCCACCGAGATCGTGGTGACCGCCAGCAAGCGTGACCTGCCGCTGAAGGAAATGCCCGCGCAGGTCTCGATGGTCGATGGCGAGGAACTGGCGCTCGGTGGGGTCGGCGGGACCGAGAAGATTACCCAGCGCGTCGCCACCGTTTCCTCGACCTATCTTGGCAGCGGGCGCAACAAGCTGTTCATCCGCGGCATCGCGGACTCCAGCTTTACCGGTCCCACGCAGGCGACGGTCGGGCAGTATCTCGGCGATATCCGGCTGAGCTACAACGCGCCCGATCCCGATCTCAGGCTTTCCGACCTCGAACGGGTGGAGGTGCTGGAGGGACCGCAGGGCACCCTGTACGGCGCGGGCTCGCTCGGCGGGATCATCCGGCTGGTACCCAACAGCCCCGAACTCGGCCGGTCCTTCGCGAGCGGAACGCTGGGCGGGGCGCTGACCGAACATGGCGACGGCAGCGCCGATCTCGGCCTGATCGCCAACCTCCCGCTCGCGAGCGACAAGGCTGCGCTTCGCGTGACACTCGATGGGGTGACGGAAGGGGGCTATATCGACAAGCCCTTCCTCAACCGGACCGACGTCAACCGGACCTCGATCCTCTCGGGGCGGGCCATCCTGCGCGCGCAGCTGGCACCGGCCTGGACGATCGACCTCATCGGCCTGGGCCAGACCACCCGCGCGCAGGACAGCCAGTACGTCACCCGCAACCAGCCCGGCTACGACAGCGCGGCGCGCGTGCGTGAAGGGTCCGATGCGGAGTACCTGCACGGCCAGATAGTGGTCGATGGTCGCATCGGTGCGGTGCGTCTGCGGTCCTCTACCGCAATTGCCGATCAGACCCTGGAAGAACGCTACGATGCGTCGACCGAGCAGGAACAGGAGCGGTTGTTCGTCCAGCGCAACGAAACGCGGATGATCGCGCACGAAACGCGCCTGTGGCAGCCGATCGATGACCGGTTCGGGTGGGTCGCGGGGCTGAGCCTGGTCGACAACCGTACCCAGCTCAACCGCAGCCTGCAGCAGATGACGCTGCGCGCGGCCACCACCGGCGTGCTCAACACGGTGACGGAAGCGACGATCTATGCGGAAGGGTCCTACCGCCTGCACGACAATCTGATCGCGACTCTCGGCGCTCGCTATTCGCTGGTGCGACTGGGCGGCAGTGCGGAAGATGTCTCTGCTGCGCTCGCGATCGAGCGCGCGGCGGTGACGGCGAAGCGGGACCAGTCGGCCTTTCTTCCATCGGCATCGCTGATGGCCCGGCTTGCGCCCGAAACCAGCCTCTATCTTCGCTATCAGGAGGGCTTCCGTCCGGGCGGCCTTGCGATCGAGGGCGAATTCGTCCGCCGGTTCGATCGCGACGACGCGCAGACCTTCGAGGTCGGCATCCGCCACGGGCGAGCGGGCCGCGATCCCTTCGATCTGGCGCTCAACCTCTCGTACACGAGGTGGAACGACATCCAGGCCGATTTCATCGATGTGGCGGGGCTGCCCAGCACGGCCAATATCGGCGATGGCAGGGTGTGGACGATCAGCGCGAGCGCAGGCGTGTACCTTACGCCCGAACTGCGGCTGACGGGCGGTGCCAGCATCAATCGCAGTTCCATCGACGAGCCACCCTTCAACCTTATTCTTCTCACGGGGCGCACGTCCCACGTGCCCAATATCGCGGAGTTTTCCGGGCGGCTGGGGCTCGAATATTCCCGTCCGATCGGCGCAAGCCTCGATCTCGATGCACGCGCGTGGGCGAGCTATGTCGGCAAATCACGGCTGGGCATCGGCCCCGAACTTGGCGATCTGCAGGGGGACTATCTCGACAGCGGGCTGACGCTGCGGATCGGCAATGATCGGATCGGCGGCACGCTTTCGATCACCAATCTGGCCGACGCGAAGGGCAACCGGTTCGCCTTGGGCACGCCGTTTGCGGTCGTCCGCGCGCAGGAAACCCCGCTGCGCCCGCGTACCATCCGGATCGGCGTCGACTTCGCGTTCTAGCGGCTTGGCCGGGCGCGCGAGATTTTTATCGACAGGACCAAGGCAAGTTCCCGTCGGCTCCGTCCTCCCGTCTGACTCAAGACGGAGGAATGCATGTATCGTTATCTTCTGGCCGGAACCGCACTTGCAGCTTTGGCGGCGCCTGCGGCGGCTCAGACCACGGTCGACGCGAAGCGGACGCAGCCGGTTCGTACCTCGCAGCTCAAGGATGGGGCGGGCGACGATGTAAAGGTGACCAAGAACGGTTCGATCGAGCTGACCAGCGGCTCGGGCATCGTCGTCGACAGCGATCACGATGCGACCAATGAAGGCAAGATCGTCGTCACGAATGTCGATGGCGGGAGCGGTATCGAGACGACCGGCGACCGGCAGTCCGACATCGTCAACACCGGGACGATCACGGTTGATGAAACCTACGAGCCGACCGATATCGACAACGACAAGGATCTCGATGGCCCCTTCGCGGTCGGCACCGACCGGGTGGGCATCCGTATCCGCGGCAATCTGACCGGTAACATCGTCAACTCGGGCAAGATCACCGTCGAAGGCAATGATTCTGCCGGCATCTGGGTCGCCGGTGTGGTGGACGGCAAGCTGGTTCACGATGGCGAGACCGTGGTTCTCGGCGATCGCAGCGTGAGTATCGACGTGCAGGACGTAACCGGCGACGTGCGGCTAGCCGGAACGGTGTCGGCGAAGGGCGAGGATGCGATCGCAGCGCGCTTCGCAGGCGATCTGGATGGCACTTTGGTAGTGCAGGGCACGATCGTGTCGACCGGCTACCGCGCGGTGACCGCGCCCGCCGATCTGAGCAAGCTCGACGATGACGATGTCCTCCAGGGAGGCAGCGCGATCGTTATCGAAGGCGACGTGGCCAAGGGCATCCGCTTCGCAGTACCGCCTGCCGATACCGACAAGGACGACCCCGACGAGGACAAGGACGGGATCGACGACGCGAAGGAAGGCAGCGCCAAGGTCGTCTCCTATGGTGCCGCGCCGGCAGTGGTGATCGGCGCTACCGACAGGGACATCGCGATCGGCGCTCTGCCTGCGACCGGGACCGGGTTCGGGATCATTGTCGACGGATCGATCGCGGGTCAGGGCGTATATAGCGGGATCGACGGAAACGGAATGGTCGTTGGCGGGCGCGGCGGCAATGTCACGATTGCCGGCGGGATTGCCGTTAATGGTTCGATCGCCGCGAGCTCGATAGACAGCAATGCCACCGCACTGCGTCTGGGGGCGGGAGCTTCGACGGCCGAATTGCGTAACGCTGGCACCATCTCCGCCTCGGGCGGAGGCAGAGATGCGACGCGCGCGACCGCAGTTTCGGTCGATGTCGGGGCGAACCTCCCCTATGTCCGCAATAGCGGGACGATCAAGGCGACCGCTCTCAAGGATACGAGTACGGCAATCGCAATCGTCGATCGCAGCGGTACGCTGCGTCTGGTCGAGAACAGCGGCCAGATTATTGCCAGCGGCGCGAAGGCCGATACGGGCCGCAACATCGCGATCGATCTGACCGCCGTGGTCGCCGGTGCGACCGTGCGCCAGACGGTGGTCGGCTCTGGCGCAGACGCGCCGGGTATCAAGGGCGACATCCTGTTCGGCAGCGGGGAAGACAGGCTCGAACTGCTCGACGGAACGGTCGCGGGCGATGTGTCGTTCGGCGCAGGGCTAGATCGGTTCGTGCTGTCGGGCGATGCGAGCTTTGCCGGGAAAGCGAGCTTCGGTGGTCAGGCCGACGAGCTGACCCTTTCTGGCACGTCGGGCTTCGCGGGCACGGCCGATTTCTCCGGCGGAGCAGGCAAGCTCACGCTGGCCGACAAGGCCCTGTTCAAAGGGCGTCTGGTCGGCAGCGAAAACCTGTCGGTCATGGTCAACGGCGGCGCGCTCGATCTGACTGGGCCCACCACTCTTTCGACACTTGCCGTCGGCGCGAACGGCGTGGTCGTCACCACGCTCAGCAAGGATCCGGCTGCAGGCAGCGGGATCACCGTGACCGGCAATGCCAGCTTTGCAGACGGTGCAAAACTCAAGCTGCGGCTGACCGATATTGCCGAGGCCGAAGGCATCTACACCGTCATCGACGCGGGTACGCTGACAGGCGCTGGATCCCTGAAGCCGGACGTCGCGCTGGTCCCCTTCATGTACAAGGCGCAGCTTGCCGTGGATCAGGCTGCCGGTCTGGTGAAGGTGGATATCGACCGCAAGGCGACCGACGAACTCGGCCTCAACCGTGCGCAGACGACCGCCTATGATGCGCTTTACGCAGCTCTGGCCGAGGATGACGACGTTGCGGGCGTCTTCCTAGGCATCACCGAGAAAGACCCGTTTCGCGCCGCCGTCGCGCAGACCCTGCCCGATCACGCGGGCGGCGCGTTCGACGGCCTGAGCCTCGGCATCCGGACCTTCGCGCGGAGGCTCGCGGAGCCGCAGGGTCCGTTCGAACGCAAGGAGAAGCTGAGCATCGTGTTCGATGCGGCGGGGTGGGACTCGTCAAAGGATGAAGGAGACACCGCGCAATACGACCTCGACGGTCTGGGTTTCTCTGGCGGTGCCGAATTGCAGACGGGGCTCGGCACCGTCGGTGCCACGGCCACCTGGCTGTGGAACCGGCACGATACGCTGGCCGACAACAGCCTCATCTCCAACACCTACGAAGGCGCGCTGTACTGGCGCGGGAAATGGGGCGCGCTGTCCGGCTTCGCCCGAGGTTCCTACAGTTTCGCGAACTTCGATGGGGCGCGCTATTTCAACGGCAAGGACGGCGATCAGACCGTCACTCGGACGATGGACGGCGAGTGGTCGGGCAACGCGACCAGCTTCATCGCGGGTGTCTCGCTCGAAGCCGGATCGCAGTTCTTCTTCTTCCGGCCGTCGGTAACGCTCGACTATATCCGCCTAAGCGAGGACGGCTATGTCGAGACCGGCGGCGAGGCACTGAATCTCACGGTTGAAGATCGGACCAGCGATGAACTCGCGGTCAATGTCGGCAGTGCCGTCGGTGTCGATCTGCTCGGCATGCGCAGGCGCGACAAGAACTGGCTGCGGATCGAGGCGGAAGGAGGATGGCGTGAAATCCTCTCCGGCGAACTTGGCGCGACAACCGCCCGGTTCGGCGACGGCGACAGCTTTACTCTGACGCCCGAGGAGCGAACCAGCGGCTGGTTCGCGCGACTGCGCGGAGTGGGAGGCGATGCTTTCTACACCATCTCGGGCGAACTTTCAGCGGAGGAGCACAACGACCAGATCGGCTATGCGCTGCGAGCATCGGTCAGCTTCGCAATGTAGCCGGGCCCCAAGGTGTCTGGGATGGGTTCGGCAACCGGTCTAAAACCGCAAGTCCCCTGATGGACCGATCGGACCCTGAACCCGGGCGTCTCACCGGACGCCCGGGTTCTTCTTTTTCGCGAGCTTCCTCAACCACCCATTGCAATTGAGAATAGGTTTCATTAGCGGGCGGTCAGATTGTGTTCAGGGAGCCAAATGTGAAGCCAATTTTCGCCGCCACGACCGCAACGCTTGCACTGATTGCCGCGTCGCCCGCGTTCGCTCAGGATGATTCCGCCGAGACCGGCGATCCGGGGAATGGGAACGATGAGCGTACGATCGTCGTCACCGGCGCGCTGACCGATTTCGGAGCGACCAAGTCCGACACGCCGATCGTCGAGACCGCGCGCTCGATCTCGATCGAGACCGCGCAGGATTTCGATGAAAAAGGCGCGCAGTCGCTCGACGATGCGCTGACCTATTCGGCTGGCGTCACCGCCGAGCCCTTCGGTTTCTCGACCCGCGGCGACTTCGCCAAGGTCCGCGGGCTCGCCGCGCCCGAATATCGCGACAACCTCCAGTACCTGTTTGGATATTACAACACGACCCGGCAGGACATCTACACGCTGGAGCAGGTGGAAGTGCTCAAAGGCCCGGCATCGGTGCTCTACGGTGCGGGTTCGCCCGGCGGCATCATCAATGTGGTCACCAAGCGCCCCAAGGGCGTGACCGAGGGTGAGGTGCGGCTCGACTACGGCAGCTTCGATCGCAAGCAGATCGCGACCGACATCAACATCGCCATCCCCGGTGCCGAAGACGAGGCACAGTTCCGCTTCGTCGGCCTGCTGCGCGATTCCGGCACCCAGATCGACGAGGTCGACGACAACAAGTTCGTCATCGCCCCGGCGCTGACCTTGCACCCGGCCTCGGGCACCGAGATCACGATCCTGGCCAATTATTCGGACCAGGATTCGGACACGGCGCACCAGTTCCTCCCTGTCACCGGCACCCTGCTGCCGTCGGCCAGCGGCGAGGAAATCGATCCTTACGAATACATGGGCGCGCCGGGCTTCAACGCTTACGACACCGAAAGCTTCGCGCTGACCCTGATCCTCGAACAACAGCTGAGCGATGCGTTCTCCTTCGAGGCGGTCGGGCGCTACGTCGATTCCAAGGCCGATTATCGCCAGGCGTGGATCGCGTTTCAGGGCAATGGCGTGCCGCGCATCGACGCCAATGGCGACGGCGCATGGACCTTCTACCTGGCGGATAACCGGAGCGAACAGCTGGCGCTCGACGCACGCGTGCGCGGCGAGTTCAACACCGGGCCGATCCGGCACGAACTGCTGGTGGGCGTGCAGACGCAGGACGTCTTCACCGATTCCGATACCGCCTACGTGTTCAACGCGGGCACGCTCAACGTCTTCAATCCGCAGTACACGAACGCCCCGACGGTCGAGCAAATCCGCGACTTGCAGGTCAACGGCCCGCGCAACTACGTCGATTCGACCGGCTACTACATTTCCGACCAGATGAGCTGGGGCGCGCTAGTCGCCAACGCGGGAGTCCGGTTCGACGATGTGACCAACCGGGTCGAGAACGGAACGACGCAGAAGGACGATGCGACCAGCCTGAGCTTCGGCCTGCTGTGGCGCGGTCCGGCGGGTATCTCTCCCTATGTCAGCTACGCGGAAAGCTTCGAGCCGGTCGTCGGGGTCGACAGGATCACCAGCAAGCAACTCAAGCCGCAGGAAGGCCGCCAGTACGAGGCCGGGATCAAGTGGCAGCCGACTGGCATCAACGCGCTGGTCACAGCGTCGGTCTTCGATATCGAGGTTTCCAACCTGCCCAATCCCGCCGCGCTGGCGGGGGCCGACAGCCAGCAGGAAGGCATCTCGAAGATCCGCGGTGCGGAGCTGGAAGCCAACGCGCTGATCGGCGGCCTGCGGATCGACGGCAACGTCACCTATCTGGATGCGGAAGATCCCAACGGGCTGCCGCTGACCTCGATCTCCGACTGGCAGGCCTCGCTCTTCGCGCTCTACAATTTCACCGGCGCGCTGGAGGGGCTGAGCTTCGGCGGCGGCATCCGCTATGTCGGCGGGAACGAGAGCAACGGCATCTCGGCGATCACCAATAGCCTGCTGACCTACCGTGTGGACGGCCACACGGTAGGCGATCTGTCGCTCGGCTACGACTTCGACCGGTTCAGCCTGCGGATCACCGCGCGCAACGTGACGAACGAGGAATACTACTCGGTCTGCCTGGTGCGCGGCGACTGTTATCCGGGCGAGAAGCGCAGCATCAACGGCTCGCTGACCGTCGCGTTCTGATGGCGGGCGATGCGTCGATGTGGCTTGCCAGCGCGCTCGCAATTGCGGGCGTGGCTGTGCTGCGGGTGTCGTGGGGGCGGGCGAAGCGCTCGCTCCCCCTCAACCTTGCAGGTTGGGCGGCGCTGATTGCGGCGCTGGCCGTCGCGGATCGCGCGGCAGGCGAGTGGGGCATCACGGTCGCCATCCTCGTCGCGACCGGCGCGGCCTTCGTCGCGCTCGCATTCGCGGCCACCGGGAAGGTGCGGAAGGGCCGGGCGAAAGCGGTCCGCACGGTGCATCGCGGGAGCGACGAAGCGGCCGGGCCCCGCCGGTCCGGCTGGCTGACCTTTCTCATCACCGGCCCGCTGGCTCTCGCGGCCAGCCTGTTGCTGGCGCTCGCGGTGCGCGCGCTGATCGTGGCATCGGGTGGGGCCGAGGCGGACGGCAATGTCGCCGTGCTCGCCGTGGTCCCGCTCGCCTGGCCCATCCTTGCCTTCGCGCTGCTGATGATGTCGCGCCGCCGGGCCCAATTGGGCTGGGTGCTTGGCATCGCCGCGCTTTCCGCGCCGTTTCTCATGTTGCAGGGAGGCCCGGCATGACCTTCGCATTCTCAAAGGACACCGTCCGCAAGGCGATCTCGGCCCACTCCGCGCTGGGTCTGGTGTGCTGCGCGTTGCTCTACCTCATTTGCGCCACCGGCACCGCCATCGTGCTGTACGAAGAGTTTCAGCGTCTCGAACAGCTCGACGCGCCCGAGATGATCGCCATCGCCCCCGCCAGCGTCCAGCGCGGGATCGAAAACGTGCTGGCGAGCGAGAAAGGCAAGCCGGCAACGACGCACCTCTATGTCCACCTGCCGAGCGAGGCCCTGCCGCGCACGACGATCACCACCGATACGCAGGCCGTGCATATCGATCGCCAGGGTGAAATCTTGGTCCCGGAAGAGAATGCGTGGGCCGAATTCCTGCTGGCGCTGCATTATCGGCTCAACCTGCCGGCGCTCTACGGCATGACGCTGGTCGGCCTGTTCGGCGCGATGATCGTGGCGCTCTCGGTCTCCGGCATTGTCGCCCATCCGCGCATTTTCCGCGATGCCTTCCGCCTGCGCGCGCGCCGGGGGGACGATGTGGCGACGCTCGACTGGCACAACCGGCTGGCGGTCTGGACGCTGCCCTTCGCGCTGGCGATCGCGCTCACCGGGGCGATGATCGGGCTTTTCTACGTGTCGGGTGGCGCGGTGGCGGCTGCGGCCTATGGCGGCGACAGCGAAGCGGCGCTTGCCCCGGTGTTCGGCGGCGAGCCGGAAGGCGATGCGACCCCGGCGCCGGTGCCCGACGTCGCGCCCGCGCTTGCCTACATGGAGCGCGAATATCCCGAGGTGAATCCCTATTACGTCATCCTGCATGATCCGGGGACTGCCGGTCAGCACGTGCAGGTGATCGCGGAACATCCGCGCCGGCTGATTTTCGGCGAGTACTACGCATTCTCCGCAGACGGCGAATTTCGCGGCACGGTGGGCCTGGCCGACGGCACGGTGGGGCAGCAGGTTGCCGCTTCGATGTACAACCTGCACTTCGGCAATTTCGGCGGGCTGCCGGTCAAGATCGCCTATATCCTCTTCGGGCTGGCGCTGACCGTGGTGGTGGCAACCGGCACCTTCATCTGGTTCGACAAGCGGGAGCGGCGGGGCCAGCGCTCCACCTACCTGCGGGCCGCGTGGTGGGGGCTTGTGGCGGGTGTTCCGCTCGGCCTGGTGGCTACGCTTCTGGCACGTTTTGCGCTGGGCAACGGCGCGCCCTTCGTGGCGATCTTCTGGGTGGTCTGCCTGATCGCGATCGCTGGGCCGCTGCTGCTTGCCCGGCGGACCGGCGCGCCCGCCGGAGCCCGTGCCGGCAGAGTGAGGGTCGCCGAAGGCTGAAGTGGGCCTAACTGTTCCGGAAGAGCGATGCCGCTGAGGCAATGTTCGATCTGAAATAGGAATGGACATAGCTCGCGCACAGCGATCCGTGCACGAATAGCGCTTCGGTGCGTCCGCCGTTGGGATTGCGGGTCTGGGCGAAGGGCGCGAGATCGGTCTCGATCCGCGAATAGTGAAAGCCGTGTCCGCGCAGCGTGCCGCCGGGCCACGGGCATTCCTGCAGGCCGAGACCGCCAAGGCGCGACTGCATGATAGTGCGGCCGGGCATAAGCCCCGCCATCGCGTGGGACTGTCCGTCGATCGTCTCCAGCTCCTGCGCACAGACCATCATGCCCCCGCATTCGGCCAGAATCGGCTTGCCCCGTTCGTGATGGGCCCGCAGCGCATCCAGAAACGCGCGGTTATTCGCCAGCGCTTCGGCATGGAGTTCGGGATAGCCGCCGGGCAGCCAGAGCGCATCGCAATCGGGCAGGGGGTCTCCGGCAAGCGGAGAGAAGAAATGGAGGTCCGCCCCTATTTCGCGAAGCACCACCAGATTGTCGGGATAAATGAAGGCGAAACAGGCATCGCGGGCGATCGCGATGCGTTGTCCTTCGAGGTCCGCCGGAAGCGCGGCGTAATCGGCACCGGGGCTGAAGGTGACCGGCGGCGGCAGCTGGTCCACCTCGTCAGGAAGGCCTCGCGCGCAGGCCGCGATCCGTTCGTCCAGACCGGCGATCTCGTCCGCCATCAGCAGGCCGAGATGGCGTTCGGGCAGGGCGAATTCGGCGCTGCGCTCCACCGCGCCCAGCCATCGCACCGGCGGGCGCACGCTGTCTTCCAGCATGGCGGCATGGCGCGCGCTTCCCACGCGGTTGGCGATCGCGCCGTGCAGCGCAATATCGCTGCGATAGGTTGCCAGCCCGTGCACGATCGCGCCGAAGCTTTGCGCCATGGCCGAACCGTCGATCACCGCCAGCACCGGCAGGCCGAAGCGCGCGGCGATATCGGCAGCCGACGGATCGCCGTCGAACAGGCCCATAACGCCTTCGACCAGGATGACATCCGCCTCGCACGCCGCCTCGTAGAGCAGGCGGCGGCAATCATCCGCGCCCACCATGAACAGGTCGAGCGAGAGGACCGGATGCCCGCCCGCCCGCTCGAGGATCATCGGGTCGAGGAAGTCGGGCCCGCACTTGAACACGCGCACCCGCAGGCCACGATCGCGGTAGCGGCGCGCGATGGCGGCAGTGATTGTGGTCTTGCCCTGTCCCGACGCGGGCGCGGCGACCAGCAGCGCGGGGCAGCGCGCGCTGCCGGTCAAAGATCGATGCCTTTCTGCGCGCGAACCCCTGCGCGAAAGGCATGCTTCACGTCGCGGATCGAGCTGACCGTGTCGGCGGCCTCGATGAAGTCATCATGCGCCGCGCGGCCCGTGATCACCACATGCTGCATCGGCGGCCGGGCCTCGATCGCGGGCATGATCTCTTCCAGCGAGAGATAGCGATAGGTGACCAGATAGGTCAGCTCGTCGAGCACCACGAGGTGGATTGACGGATCGGCGAGCGCCTCCTTCGCCTTCTCCCATCCCGCGCGGGCGGCGGCGATATCGCGGTCGCGGTTCTGCGTTTCCCAGGTGAAACCCTCGCCGCAGCGTTCCCAGCGCATGTTGGGGTCGCGAGCGAAATAGGCGCGCTCGCCCACTTCCTCCTTGCCCTTGATGAACTGGAACACCGCCGCCTTGTTACCATAGCCCAGCGTGCGCGCGACCATCCCGAAGGCGGAGGAGGACTTGCCCTTGCCGTTCCCGGTCAGGACCAGCAACAGGCCCTTGTCCTCCTGCGCAGCGGCGATGCGCTTGTCGACCACCGCCTTGTGCTTCGCTGTGCGGGCACGGTGACGGCGGTCGATCTCTTCCTTGTCGGTCTCGCTCACCGGGTGCTGTCCGGCACGCGCTGGCCCGTCAGGCTGCGCGCGGCGACATGCGCGACCACGGCGATGCCGGTCCAGCTCAGCGTCGCGATCAGCGTGCCGGGGAAATAGCGTTCGAGGCGGGGCAGCCAGCCGGCCAGGCTCGCATCGGGGAAATGTCCGCTCAGCGCATAGAACCCACCGCTGGAAAAGGCGTTGGAAACGAAGGCCGCACCCGCGACGATGGCGATCAGCGCGGGCAGATGCGCCAGCTTCACCTCGAGCTTGGCGGCGGCGAAGCGGCCCGCCAGCCACATCACGCCATAGGCGGGCAGCAGCATCCAGTAGGCAGGGGTGAAGCAGAAGCTCTCCCCACCCTCGACACCGATCACCGCGAGATCGATCGCGAAGGCCAGCGCGAACAGCGCGGGGAAGGCGAGGCGCGGGCGAATGTAGAACCCGGCGACGAGGAAGCTGGCGAGGCTGGTTTCGGGCAGGTGCACGAATTCGCTGAGCGAATGCGGGCGGGTCGCCAGCATGACCACCCCAAGCGCAGCGAAGACGAGAATGTCGAACCGCCGGATTGTGTGATCGGACGGGACGGTGGTGGATAGATCGGACATCATTGGACTCCCTTGAAGTTGCAACGATGCGTTGCCCGGAGCGGCCAGCCGGAAAGGCGAGGGCCACGGGACAGAAGGCCATGACCGGGGGCCATGGCGCACAAACAGGATCGCGAGTGCCGGATGACGGCCCTCCCTCTTCAACGCACACACAGGTGTCGTCCACCAAGGGATCGGACCCTCTTTCGACCGGTACATCCCGCCCGGGCGAAGAACGACGGCAACGGGCCGGTTTCCTGACTTGCCGGTTCGACGCGATACCGCCGCCTTCTCGAAAGGGCAGGGTGCCCTTGCAATGGCGCGATGGCGGTCCGCTCACCGGTTACAGTTGCGGGAGCAGTGCCGGATTGGGCTGGCGTCGCCAGCCTGCCGGACTTCCCGATTAAGCCCTTGCGGGCACCCGTTACGCCGCCCCTGATATGGAGGATCGGCAGCGCAGGCAAGGCTTCGCGGGTGCACAACGGGCTTGCCACGCGCGCCGCCCCCGCATATCCGGCGGCCAAGCTTCAGGTTCCCCGAGAGGGGATTGAAAGGGAACGCGGTTCAAGACCGTGGCTGCCCCTGCAACTGTGAGCGGAGAGCCATCGGCCATTATGCCATTGGGGCGCGCAAGCGGCCCGAGAAGGCGGCCCGACCGGCATCGACCCGCGAGCCAGGAGACCTGCCTGACGCCGTCGTTCTTCGTCCGGACAGGGTGTGCCGGCCGAACGGGGTCTTCCTCGAGAAACGACAGCCATTGCCTCGTGCGGCGCGTGCCGGACGGGATGGCTGGTGCGTGCGCCTCGCGGTGTCTGTTCCCGTCATTCCCCTCGACACGATCCGCGCGGAGCGTCGTGTCACTTCTGGGGAATATTCATGCCCGAAAACTATCGTATTTCCATCCTGGCGCTTGCCTCCGTTCTGTCGCTGTCCACCGCCGCCCACGCGGAAGATGCCGACGATACCATCGTCGTGTCTGCACTCAGGACGCCGGTCGAGACCGATCGCGTCTCATCTTCCGTTACCGTGCTCGACCTCGAGCGGATCGAGCAGGAACAGGCGATCGCGGTGTCCGACGTGCTGCTGCGTACGCCCGGTATCAGCCTGAGCCGCAATGGTGGCTACGGTACTGCCACCTCGCTGCGTGTGCGCGGGTCCGATCCGGGGCAGACCGTCCTCGTTGTCGACGGGATGCGGCTGGCCGACGCCTCCACCACCGATGGCGGGGCCGATTTCGGCAACCTGTTCGCCGACGATATCGAGCGGATCGAGATCCTGCGCGGGCCGCAGTCGATCCTGTGGGGCAGCAATGCCATCGGCGGCGTGGTCAACGTGCTCACGAACCGCCCAACCGCGCCACTGGAAGGCCGCGTCTCGATCGAGGGCGGATCGCGCAACACGCTGAATGCGCGTGCGGGTGTCGGCGGCAGCGGCAAGCTGCTCGACTGGCGGATTGCGGGCAGCACCTTCACCACCGACGGAATCTCCGCGCGCACCAGCGGCACCGAGCGCGACGGGTTCGAGCGCCAGTCGGCCAGCGGCACGCTGACCGCCAGGATCGCCCCTACGCTCTCGGCCGACCTGCGCGGCTATTACTCGCATGGCAGCAATGATTTCGACGGGTTTTCAGGTGACAGCCGCGCTTTTGGCGTGACGCAGACCTGGGCGACTTATGCCGGGATCAATGCGACCGTGCTGGATGGACGGCTCGCCAACCGGGTCGCCTTCATCGAGACCCGGACCGACCGCGACAATTTCGATCCCGCAAGATCGGTCCGCACCAAGACCTTCGACGCGCAGGGGCGCACGCGGCGCTACGAATATCAGGGCGACCTGACGCTGTCCGACATGGTGCAGGTCTCCTTCGGGGCAGAGCGCGAGGAACAGCGCATGCGCACCGCCTCCCCGCGCGACAATAACGCGCCGGTCGATGTGACCCGCGCGTGGGCGGACACGAATAGCCTGTATGCGCTGGCGCGCATCACGCCGGTGGCCGGGCTGACGATCGACGGCGGGGTGCGCTACGACGATCACACGCGCTTTGGCGACAACACGGTGTTCAGCGCAGGCGCGAGCTTCGAGCCATGGAATGGCGGCACGCGGCTGCGGGCGAACTATTCCGAAGGCTTCAAGGCGCCATCGCTCTACCAGCTGTTCAGCCAGTATGGCTTCGCGGACCTCGAGCCCGAGCATGCCAAGGGCTGGGAAGCGGGGATCGAGCAGGATCTGCTGGATGAGCGTGTGACGTTCTCGGCGGTCTATTTCGAGCGCGACACCGACAATCTGATCGATTTCGCCTACTGCCCGACCTCGGCCCCGCTGCCGCCGGAATGCTTCATTCCCGGCAGCGATGTGGAGCGCTTCGGCTATTACGCCAATATCGACCAAAGCCATGCACGCGGTGTCGAAGTCGCGGGCGACGCACTGTTCGGACCGATCTTCGCGCGCGCCAATTTCAGCTGGGTCGAGGCCGAAGATCGCACGGAGGGTTCCACCTTCGGCCAGCAATTGCCGCGCGTGCCGCAATACCTCGCCAATGCCGCGATCGGCTATCAGGCGCGGCAGGGCCATTCGCTGAGCATCGCGCTGCGCTATTCGGGCGAAAGCACGGACCGGGCGGGCGGCGATGTGCTTGACGAATACCTGCTGACCGATCTGCGCGGCGAGTTGCACGTGAGCGGGCCGCTGATACTTTATGGCCGGGTCGAGAACCTGTTCGACACCGACTACGCCACCGCCAAGGGATACGGCACGCTGGGCCGCAGCGTTTACATCGGCCTGAGGACACGGTTGTGACGCTGGCGCCTGCCAGCAGCGGCGCTTCTGTCGTCGTGTGCAGCACCTGCCGCCTGTCCGCCGATCGTCGCGAAGACGACGACGGTCAGCGCGGCGGCGCGCGCCTTGCGCAGGCGCTGCGCGAGGCACAGGGCGCGAGCGAGCGCTATGCCGACATCGCGATCGAGGAGATGCCCTGCCTGTTCGCGTGCCAGCGGCACTGTACCGTGCATGTGCGCGGGCCGGGCAAGATCGGCTATGTCCTGGGCGACTTCGCGCCCGACAGCGAGAGCGCCGAGGCGATCCTCGAATACACCGTGCATCACGCTGAAAGCGAGCACGGCAAGGTCGCCTATGCGAACTGGCCTGCAGGGGTGAAGGGCCACTTCATCGTGCGCGTCCCGCCCGAAGGGAACGTCGCGACATGATCGCTTTCGCCGATCCCGCCGCGTTCTCCCACGCGCTCGCCACGTTGCCCTCGGCCGATCCGCAGGCGCGCGCCGCTGCGGCTGAGCGGCAGGCGGAGCTGACCAAACCGGCGGGTTCGCTCGGCAGGCTGGAGGAGATCGCGGTCTTCATGGCGGGCTGGCAGGGCACGCCCCGACCTACGGCGGATCGGATCGATGTCGTGGTCTTCGCGGGCAATCACGGCTGCGCAGCGCAAGGCGTCAGCGCCTTTCCCATCGAAGTGACCGCACAGATGGTCGCGAACTTTGACCATGGCGGGGCAGCGATCAACGCGCTTAGCCATGCCTGCGGGGCGAGCCTCGCGGCGATCCCGCTCGACCTCAATGTGCCGACCGCCGATATTTCCCGCGCACCCGCGATGAGCGAGGCGGAATGCCTCGACGCGCTCAACCGGGGGGCGGCTGCGGTGCCGGAGGGATGCCAGCTGTTCGTTCCCGGCGAGATGGGGATCGGCAACACTACCCCTGCCGCTGCGTTGTGCGCCGCCGCGCTGGGCGGCGAGGCTGAGGCATGGGTGGGCAGGGGCACGGGCGTCGGCGATGCGATCCTCGCCCGCAAGCGCGCGCTGGTGGAGGCTGCGCTGGCCCTGCATGGCACTGCATGCACAAATGCCTTTGAAACGCTGCGCCGGCTCGGCGGGCGCGAGATTGCGGCGATGGCGGGGGCGGTGCTCGCCGCGCGGCACAGGCGTATTCCGGTCATGCTCGACGGGTTCATCGGCTGCGCGGCCATTGCACCGCTCGCGGCAGAGGCACCAGGCATCGTCGATCACTGCCTCGCGGGGCATTGCTCTGCCGAGAATGCGCATGGTCGCCTGCTTGGCGCTCTTCGTCTTGAGCCGCTGCTCGCGCTCGATATGCGGCTCGGCGAAGGCTCCGGCGCGGCGGTGGCGGTGCAGATCGTCCGCTCCGCGCTGGCCGCGCATGAGCGGATGGCGACTTTTGCCGAGGCTGCGGTGGCAGGGGCGACATGAAGCCATTCGACCTCCACCTGCTGCGCCACGGCCCACCGCTGCGCACCGGGCTGATGCTGGGCCATCATGACGAACCGGCGGCCCCGGGCGCGCATAGTGCGCTGATCGATCATGCGCAGGGTCTGGGCGCGGCAGAAGTGGTCTCATCGGACCTCAGCCGTGCAAGCGATGGCGCACGCGCGATTGCCGATGCCCGCGCGCTCCCGCTTCGGATCGATCCGCGCTGGAGGGAGCTCGATTTCGGCGTGTGGGACGGCAAGCCATCGGCTGCGCTGGCCCCCTGCCAGCTCAGGGATTTCTGGTCCGATCCCGATGCCAACCCGCCGCCCGACGGCGAGCGGTGGAGCGACCTTCGCAGCAGGATCCGCGATGCCATCGCCGAGCTTGAAAGCACCGCCATCGTGGTCTCGCATGCCGGGGCGATGCGCGCGGCGGTTTCGGTTCTCACCGGGCTCGACCATCGCGGTGTCTGGGCGTTCAACCTGCCCTATGGCGCGTTGCTCTCGATCCGCGTCTGGCGCGGCGAGGGGAGCGAACCGGCAAGCGGACAGATCGTGGGCCTGCGGACATGAAATCGCTCATCCTCGCCATCCAGTTCATGACCCGCGTGCCGCTCCCCGTGGTCGCCGCGAACATGCGCGATATGGCGGGTGCGATGCGCTGGTTTCCGCTGA
Source organism: Citromicrobium bathyomarinum (assembly GCF_021021475.1). Classification (GTDB taxonomy): domain Bacteria; phylum Pseudomonadota; class Alphaproteobacteria; order Sphingomonadales; family Sphingomonadaceae; genus Alteriqipengyuania; species Alteriqipengyuania bathyomarina. The sequence goes on from NZ_JAINWL010000002.1 coordinate 698,308, forward strand.
CAGGCGTGATCGTGGGGCTGGCGGTGTGGGGCGCGGTGTGGGCGGGCGGATTGGTCGACCCGCTGGTCGCGGGCGCGGCGGGGCTTATCGTCTGGGCGGTGATCACCGGCGCGCTTCACCTCGATGGCCTGGGCGACGTGGCCGATGCATCGGGCGGGGCGCACAAGGACGCCAGCCGGATCTCGGAGATTCTCGCCGATCCGCATATCGGCAGTTTCGGAGTGGTCGCCATCGGCTTGCAGCTATGCGCCAAGCTTGCGCTGCTTTCGGCGCTGTCGAGGGGCGACGCTCTCTGGGTGTTGCCCGCGATCTGCTGCATCGCCCGGATGGGCCCTCTGCTGTGGGCCAAGATCCTGCCGCCGCTGCACGAGGGCATGGGGACGCAGTTCGCGAGCGCGCTGCGCTGGTTCGATCTGACGGGCTGGATCATGATCGCCGCGGTCCTGTGCTGGCTTGCGCCCGCGTTTCTGGTGGCGATCCCAGCCATCGGGCTGTGGGCGCTCTGGGTCCGTTCACGCCTGGGCGGCATATCGGGCGACAGCCACGGCGCGGGGATCGAGATCGTCGAGACCCTGCTGCTGCTCGCCTGGCTCGCCGCATCATGAGCGGCGCGTTCGACTGGCATGGCGGCAGGCTCGACGACGCCTGCGCGCAGTTCGGCGGGACGAGGGAGGAGTGGCTCGACCTGTCGACCGGGATCAATCCGTGCCCCTGGCCGGTGCCGGGCGATCTGGCACCCGACTGGCACGCCCTGCCCGATCCTTCCGCGCTGGTCCGGCTGGAGGGCGTGGCCGCGCAGTATTTCGGCGTCGATCCTTCGCTCTGCTGCGCGGTGCCGGGCAGCGAGATCGGGCTGCGGCTGATTGCCGCGATCCTCGGCCTGCCGGGGCGCTATATCGAGCCGACCTATCGCACGCATGCCGCGATGTTTGCGGAGGCGCATTCGGTGGAAGCGCCCCGCGCCGACGACCCGGCGAATGCGCTGGTCATAGCCAATCCCAACAACCCCGATGGCCGCGTCACACCGCCCGCGATGCTGCGCGAATGGCTCGCGCTGGAGGAGGGGGCTGGTGGCTGGCTGATCGTGGACGAGGCTTTCGTCGACACCATGCCGCACCTCAGCATCGCGGCGCAAGTCGACCCTGCGCGACAGCTGATCGTGCTGCGATCCTTCGGCAAGTTCTTCGGGCTTGCGGGCGTGCGGCTGGGCTTCGCGATCGCGCCGCCGGACGTCATCTCCGCACTGCGCAACCTGCTGGGGGACTGGCCCTTTTCTGGCGCGGCACTCGCGATCGGCGAGCGCGCCTATGCCGATAGCGCATGGATCGACGCGGCGCGCACGGCGCTTACCGCTCGCGCCGTGCAGTTCGACCGCATTCTGTCGCATCATGGCATGGAGCCGCAGGGCGCGTCGCCGCTGTTCCGGCTCGTCCGTGCGGAAAACGCGGGCGCGCTGTTCGATCGCCTCGCCCGGCATCGCATCCTCACCCGGCCCTACGCCGATCGGCCCGACTGGTTGCGCTTCGGCGTCCCGGCGGACGAAGCGCAGATGCAGCGCGTTGCGAGGGCGCTGGGCGATGGCTGATCCGGTGCTCGCCACCGCGATGGCGCTGGATGCGGCTTTCGGCTGGCCCGCCTGGCTCTACCGACGCGTGGGCCACCCCGTCGGCGGGGTTGCGCGGATCATCTCGGCAGGCGCGGACATGCTCAACCGGTCCCAATACAGCGCTTGGCAACGGCGGCTCGGCGGCATCGCGACCATGCTTGCGGTGATAGCGACTGCCGGTCTGCTCGCGTGGGCCGCACAAGCCTTCGTCCGACAGATGCTGGGTGACAACGGCTGGCCAGTCGTCGCGCTCCTCGCCTTTCCCGCCATCGCCCAGCGCAGCCTGATCGACCATGTGCGTGCGGTGTCGAGCGCGCTCGCCGCAGGCGATCTCCCCACCGCGCGGCAGGCGGTGGCGATGATCGTGGGCCGCGATACGGCCGCTCTGGACGAAGCTGGCGTGGCGCGCGCCGCGATCGAGAGCTTGGCGGAAAGCTTTTGCGATGGTGTCATCGCGCCCATCTTCTGGTTCGCGGTGCTGGGCCTGCCCGGCATCTGGATGTTCAAGGCGATCAACACCGCCGACAGCATGATCGGCCATATCGAAGAGCCGTGGCGCGATTTCGGCTGGGCGGCCGCACGGATCGACGATCTCGCGAATTTCGTGCCCGCGCGCCTCGCCGCGATCCTGATCTGCCTCGCTGGGCTTGGCGGCTGGCGCATCATGTGGTGCTACCATGCCCGCCACGTCTCGCCCAATGCCGGTTGGCCCGAAGCGGCGATGGCAGGCGCTCTCGGCGTTCGCCTTGCCGGGCCGATCAGCTACGACGGGGTCGGGCATGACAAGCCCTTCATCGGCAGTGGCGGCGAGGCGACGCCCGGCGACCTTCGCAGGGCGATCCGGATCGTATCGCTTGCGTGGCTCATCACCCTCATGATTGCGGGAGCATTTGCATGGCTGGCCTGATGCTGCAGGGGACAGGCTCCGACGTGGGCAAGTCGGTGCTGGTGGCGGGCCTGTGCCGCGCGCTCGCCAATCGCGGGATCGCGGTGCTGCCGTTCAAGCCGCAGAACATGTCCAACAATGCCGCCGTCACGCCCGACGGGGGCGAGATCGGCCGTGCGCAGGCGTTGCAGGCGGTGGCCGCGCGGGCGGAGCTGCATGTCGACATGAACCCCGTGCTGCTCAAGCCGCAAGCGGACCATACCTCGCAGGTCGTGGTCCATGGCAGGATGCGCGGCACGCTGGGTTCGGGATCGTTCAGGCAAGCGCGGGGTGCCCTGCTGGGCGAAGTGATGGAGAGCTATCGTCGGCTTTCGGCGCGGTGCGATATCGTGGTCGTCGAAGGCGCAGGCTCCCCGGCGGAGATCAACCTGCGCGCGGGCGACATCGCCAATATGGGCTTTGCACGTGCAGCCGGGGTGCCGGTCGTGCTGGTCGGCGATATCGACCGCGGCGGCGTGATCGCGGCGCTGGCGGGCACGCGCGCCGTGATCGGCCCCGCCGATGCGGCGATGATCCACGGCTTCATCGTCAACAAGTTCCGCGGCGATCCCGCGCTGTTCACCGATGGCTACGCCGCCATAGAGCAGCTGACGCACTGGCGTGGCTATGGCGTGGTGCCGTGGCTGCCCAGGGCGCATCATCTGCCGAGCGAGGATGCGGTCGTCCTCGAACGCGCAGGGGCCGCCAGCTCCGGCCCCAAACGCATCGCCTGCCCGATCCTGCCGCGCATCGCCAATTTCGACGATCTCGATGCGCTGAAATCCGAACCCTCGGTCGAACTCGTGATGGTTCCGCCCGATACGCCGATCCCGGTGGTCGACATGATCGTGCTGCCCGGCTCCAAGGCGACCATCGCCGATCTCGCGTTCATCCGCGAGCAGGGCTGGCACATCGACATCGTCGCCCACCACCGGCGCGGCGGCGCGGTGCTGGGGGTTTGCGGCGGCTACCAGATGCTGGGCCGCTCGATCGACGATCCGCTCGGCATCGAAGGTGCGGCGGGGCGAGCGGAAGGTCTGGGACTGCTCGCTGTGGAAACCGTGCTGACCGGCGACAAGCGGGTGAGCCAGGTGCAGGGCAGGGCGCTCGACGCCGGGTTCGAGGGCTACGAAATCCACATCGGCCAGACCACCGGCCCCGATACGACGCGCCCCTTTGCCATGCTGGGCGAAGGCCATGCGGACGGAGCGCGGAGCGCCGACGGCACGGTCATGGGGACCTATTGCCACGGCCTGTTGGAATCGGGCCCCTTGCGCCGCGCACTGCTGGCGAAGATCGGCGCTCCCTCGCACGCGCAGCCTCACGCGGACCGCGTCGACGCCGCGCTTGAGGATATCGCGGCCACGCTGGAAGAGGCGCTCGACATCGACGGTCTCATCGCGCTCGCAGAGGAGAACGCCATATGACGAGCCTGCTGGTCCTGGGAGGCGCGCGCTCGGGCAAGAGCCGCTATGCGCAGCACCGCAGCGAAACGATCGACGGACGCCTCGCTTACATCGCGACGGCGGAAGCGCGCGACGAAGAGATGCACCAGCGGATCGACCGTCACCGCGCAGATCGCGGCGAACGGTGGTTCACCATCGAGGCGCCGCTCGACCTGCCGGCTGCGATCGCGGAGGCGGATGTGAAGGCCGATGCAATCCTCGTCGATTGCCTGACGCTGTGGCTGTCCAACCTCATTCTCGCCGATCTGCCGGTACCGGTCGACGCGCTCGAGCGTGCAATGAGCGAATGCCGTCATCCGATCGCGCTGGTCGCGAACGAGGTTGGCTTCGGCATCGTGCCCCACAATGCCCTTGCCCGCCGCTTCCGGGACGAAGCGGGGAGGCTCCACCAGCGGATTGCCGGCGTCGTGGACGAAGTCGTCCTGGTGGCGGCGGGGCTGCCGCTATCTCTGAAAGCATGAGTCGCCAATGGCGTATTTCCGGCCGGGGAAAGGCTACCTCACAGGCCGTGTTGTATAACCAGCGGGCATAGGAGCCGGAAAATGGCGGAGACGGAGCGGTTCTGCCTTCTCGTCCAAGTATTTTCTACGCAGGGTCACTCAAGCCGATGCGCTCGATATTTCACTTTGGTCGCTTCGGTCGACGGCACTGCGGGTCGACGTGTTGCGCGGTGTCAGGTCTTGAAGCCGCTAGGAGGTGCGCAATTCGGTGAGTTTCTTTTCCCACATCAGCGCATGTTCGATGATCTTGTCGAGATTGTCGTAACGCGGCGTCCACGGAACGGTCGCGCGCAGCAGCGAACTGTCGGCCACGAGCATTGCCGGGTCGCCCGCGCGGCGCTCGCCAAAGACGCGTTCGATCTGGCCTCCCGTCACCCGGTCGACCGCGTCGAGCACTTCGAGCACGGAGAACCCGCGTCCGTAGCCGCAATTCATCGTCAGCGATCGTTCCGGCTCGGCGATCAGCGCATCGAGCGCCAGCACATGCGCGGCCGCCAGATCGCTGACATGGATATAGTCGCGCACGCCGGTGCCGTCGGGCGTGTCGTAATCGGTCCCGAACACGCTCACCGCATCGCGCTTGCCCAGCGCGGCTTCGACCGCGACCTTGATCAGGTGTGTCGCTCCCGCGGTCGACTGCCCGGTGCGCGCTTGCGGATCGGCCCCGGCCACGTTGAAATAGCGCAGCGCGCAGAAGTTGATCGGATGGGCATGGGCGGTATCCGCAAGCATCTGCTCGGTCATCAGCTTGGACCAGCCATAGGGGTTGATCGGCACGGTCGGCGTCTGCTCCGTCACCGGCGAGACATCGGGCACGCCGTACGTGGCGGCAGTGGAGCTGAACAGGATATGCGGCACGCCAGCCGCCACCGCAGCCTCGATCAGGCCACGGCTCTTCACCGTATTGTTTTCGTAATACCACAATGGCTTGGCAACAGATTCAGGCACGATGATCGAGCCTGCAAAGTGCATCACAGCCCCTTTGCCATCGCCCATGCCCTGTTCGGCAAAGACACGTGCGAGCAGATCGCGGTCGGCGATATCGCCTTCGTAGAAAGGGACGTCCTCAGGTACCGCGAAGCGGAAGCCGGTCGAAAGGTTGTCGATCACCGCCACCGGGCGGCCGGCGTCGCGCAGCGCGTGAACGGCGTGGCTACCGATATAGCCTGCACCGCCGGTTACGAGGGTGGGGCTTTTATCCATTCTCTCCATGGGTTCTCAAATACGTCCACTTGGGATCAGATCAAGCGAAGCCTCTATTCACAATACCTATGCAGATTCGTTAATTCATCGCGGTCGGTTTGTTTCAACCATTCTCGTCTTTCTCGACCGTTGCACTCCGCAATGCCGATTTCGGGCACGATGCGGGTTCGGGCTTCAATCCCGGGGGTCGATGGTGCCTCGAGGGCTTGCAATTGATTGTTTTTAAGGGATGGTTTACCATCTTTCCTCGAAACCGGAGCGCTACGCAGCGGGTCTTTCCAAGCGAGGCCAGATATCTTCTGACTTGCGAATTGAATCTCAATTACTGTGCTGCCTGGGGCTCTTACGCGCTCGGGACAGAGCGATTTCTTGAATGCCACTATTTGGAAAAATCGGCGTGAGGCGGCTATTGGAAGAAGAGGACCGCGCGCGTTCGTAGACCTTAGCATCGGCGGGCTTGCTGAAGGTCCTCGCCTAATGGTTCGGAAACCGCTGCCCTGTACCAATCTAGAAGACCTAAAGTTTGGAAATACCATGGAAGATCGTGAAAAAAAAGCGCCTGCAGACGCTCCACGGCTACCGTTTGCTCGACACCCCGCCCGAGCCGGAATTCGATGATGTCGTAAGGCGGGCCGCAGAGCGCTTCGGCACCCCGATTGCGCTCATGTCGCTGGTCGACGCCGACAGGCGGTGGTTCAAGGCGAAGGTCGGCCTCGATGTCGACGAGACGCCGCGCTCGGTCGCATTCTGTGCCTATGCCATTCAGGGCGATGACGTGATGGTGGTGGAAGATGCCAGGGACGACGAGCGTTTCAGCCGCAATCCTCTGGTCCTCGATGATCCATCGATCCGCTTCTACGCGGGCGCTCCGGTGACCGCAGAAGGTGGAGACAAGCTGGGCACGATCTGCATCATCGATCGCAAGCCGAGGCATGATTTCAGCGAGGCGGACAGGGAAGCCCTGACCAAACTGGCGGCTGAAGTCAGCCGGATGCTGGGATCGGCCAAAGAAATGGCCCGCTCCGGCTAGGACATGAGCGGTAGCGCATCCATCCGCGCAGGCAGAGCATCGGGTCCGTTGATTTGGGGCGGGCTGCTGGCCAGGCTCCCGGTGCAAATCCTCGGCCTTGCGCTGGGATATGCCCTGCTCGGCTGGATCGGCCAGCAGCTGGCACCGCCGCCCGGCTTTGCTTCGCTCATCTGGCCGGCAGCGGGGCTCTCCATCGCGGCTATCACTGCTCTGGGCTACCGTGTCTGGCCGGGCGTGTTTTTGGGCGCGTGGTGCGTCAATGCGCTCGCGGCTGGTTCGGGCGAGCTTCAAGCCGATGTGACCGTGGCGCTCGATGCCACTTTGATCGCGACCGGGTCGACCCTGCAGGCCCTTCTGGGGGCTTACTGGATAAGGAGCCGCGCGGGTTTCCCGCTCAAGCTGGAGGGGCCGCGAGAACTCGTGCGGCTTCTCCTGTTGGTCGGCCCGTTCACCTGTCTTGTCGGCGCCACCGTCGGAACGGCGACGCTCTTCGCGAGCGGCGTCGTGGCGCAGAGCAACCTGATCAACTTCTGGCTGCGCTGGTGGGGCGGCGACATGGGCGGCGTTCTGATTGTCGTCCCGCTTCTTCGTCGCCCAGCAGGCTCAGCGTCAGCCTGTCGCCCGGAGACAGGGGAGATGTGCGCGCGAGGAATTCCTCGGGCCGCGCCCGGCGCAGCGTGTCGAGCTCGCGCGGCGCGCGCCAGTCGCAGGTCGGGGCACCGCGCGCGTCCGGCGCGGCCATGACCCAGTCGCCTTCGGGGTGGCCGCTGGTGCGCCCCAGGTCCTGGCCAGGCAGCCACGCGGAACCGGAAATGTTGGCCGGGGCAGGGCCCGACACGCAGGCACCCAGCGAAGCCGCCATTGCAAGCACGGAAATGCGGCGATTGAAATTGAAAGACATCGAACCTGACCCTCTGGATTGCATTTGGGCCAGATGTTTCAAGGAGCGTGCCAGATGGCGCGCATCCCCGGTTTTGGGCGATCGGAGGGGGCTTCAGTTGCGCCTTTCGCATTTTGCGAGGGTGCATCTTCGCAATTTGCAAAGGCGTTTCGCATTATGCATCGGCCAATGGCCAGGATGCACGCTTTTCCGTCGCTCAAAACCGGCACGCATCTTGCTCCTGTAAATGCGTTCGCGCGAAAGCGCTCTCCGCTGAGACAGGAGCTTCCGTTGAAAGGCCTTATATTTTCCGAACTCATTCGCTTTATGGAAGAAAAGCAGAACCCACTATTCGTGGAGCAGGTAATCGCCGCGGCGGACCTGCCTAACGATGCTGCATTTTCCCGCATTGGCGTGTATCCCACAGCGCATGCATTGCTTCTCGTGGGGGCTGCGTCGCAATTATCGGGTATTCCGGTTGCCGCTCTGTGCGAGGAATTCGGCACATACCTGTTCGGGCGCTTCAATATTCTCTACCCTGAGATCATGTCGTCCTATTCCACCGCCGAAAGCCTGCTCGAACATGTCGCGGGCACATCCACGAGGATGTGAAGGTGCTCTATCCCGACGCCACTCCTCCCGAAGTGACCATGAGGACGCAGGACGACCAGTGCATCGTCGAATATCGGTCGCACCGTCCTCTGGCGCATATTGCATGCGGTCTGATCCGGGGGTGTCTCGACCACTTCGGTGACGAGCGAAAGATCGAATGGGTCAACTGTAGCGAGAGCGGCGACGCCGCCACATTCAGGATTGCGGCATAATGGCAAACTCTGTTCTGATCGTCGAAGACAGCGCCTCCATCGCGCTCGGTTATGCGGCGCAGTTGCAAAGCGCCGGGCACAAGGTGGATGTCGCCGAGACTCTGGCCGACACGAAGGTCGCTCTGCGTCGCGGGGATTTCGATGTCGTGCTGCTCGACCTGCAATTGCCCGACGGCAATGGCATGGACCTTATGGGCGGCAATTCGTCCGACGATAAGCCGCTCCCTGCCTTCATCATCGTCACGGCGGACGGCTCTCTTGCCCGCGCAATCGATGCGATGCGGTTGGGTGCTTACGATTTCCTGGTCAAACCCGTGGCCGGCGAACGGCTGCTGACCACGGTGCGCAACGCCGCCGAACGGGGGCGACCCGCGCGAAAGGCACAGGCGCCCAAGCGCGCGGACACCGCAAACGGCTATCACGGCTTCATCGGCAAATCGCCTGCCATGCTGCAGGTGTACGACGCGATCGAGAATATCGCGAGTTCCAAGGCGACAGTCTTCGTTACCGGAGAGAGCGGCACGGGCAAGGAGGTGACTGCCGAAGCGATCCACGCCGCAGGCGCGCGCAGCAATGGCCCCTTCGTGGCGATCAATTGCGGCGCTATTCCCGAGAGTCTGCTGGAGTCCGAGCTGTTCGGCCATGTGAAAGGTGCCTTTACCGGCGCGGTCGAAAACCGGATCGGCGCTGCCAAGGCGGCCGATGGCGGCACATTGTTTCTCGACGAAATCTGTGAAATGGAGCTGAAGCTGCAGGTCAAACTGCTGCGTTTCCTGCAAACCGCGACCGTCCAGCCGGTCGGGTCGAGCCGGTCGACGTGCGGATCGTGTGCGCGACCAATCGCGACCCGATTGCCGAAGTGGCGGCGGGCCGGTTCCGCGAAGACCTTTTCTATCGCCTGAATGTCATCCCGCTCGAACTGCCGCCGCTGCGCGCGCGCGGAAAGGACGTGCAGTTGATTGCCGAGCAATTCATGGCCCGCTTCGGCAAGGAAGAAGGGCGCGAGCTGACGGCATTGAGCGAAGAAAGCCGCGCCGCGCTGTACGAACATCCGTGGCCGGGTAACGTCCGCGAGTTGCAGAACACCGTCCGCCGCGCCGTGGTCGTCGGGTCCGGCCCGACCCTGGATCTTGCATTGCAGCGGAATCCCGGCGCATCCGTCCAGCAGGTAGCGCTTGCCGGTCATGCCGGTCCTGATGTCACCATGCCGAGCCCGCTCGACGCTGACAGGCAACCTGCGCGGCACGACGTGTGGGAAGGGATGACGCTAGATCAGATCGAGCGGATGGCGATTCACGCAGCGATCAAGCGTTGCGATGGAAATATCACCAAGGCGGCGAAGACGCTCGATGTCAGCCCCTCGACCGTCTACCGCAAGCTGGAAAAATGGGGGGGCAGCGATCGATTGAGCGGTCGCGGGTTCGCGATATTGCTTCAGCTGGCGGGCAACCGCGTGCGCGGATCGCTCGCGCGCGCGCCTGCTTGTTCGCCATTTTGATGCGAGAATATCGAACGCTGGAAATCAGAGGGTATGCAGGCGCATAATAGGGCACGGCGACCACTGTTTTCCCCCATCCGGTCTGTCCACGGGACGAGGGGGGGGGGGCGAACCCCGCAAGGGTCCAGCATTTTCGCGGCTTTGGAAGGTTCTAGGCCGATAAAGCCAAAATGGCGGAGACGGAGGGATTCGACCTAAGGCGTCAAGCCTATGATTTTACAAGTTGGATATGGCCTGCGATCTCCATAATACCCCGTGCGCTACCCCGCTCTTTTGAGGAGATCTTTAAATCAGAGCGGTCTACGGACCGTATACGCGTTTGCCTTCGCTAATACCCCTTACGCCCAGTATTCTCCCGTTCGAGGTTTTGGAAGCGCTTTCGGAAAACTCCGCGTCGCGTGCGATCCTACGAGTCAGCCCATGGTTCGAAGGCCTGCTAGAATGGAGATGGCCGGAGGTTCATCAACCTGTAGTGCGCCGCCCCTGTAAGCATTGATCAACGCTAACGCTTCTTCCATGCACATCTCGAGCGACATGCACTGTCGCTCAAGAGCAGCCACCTGCCCCAGCCATAGTTCTTCCGGTACGCCCTCTGGTCGGCCTGCTCTGCGACGCTCTGCGGCTAATTCGCGGTTTCGAAGTTCTGCAGAATAGCTGGCAGCAGTTTGCGCTGCGATGATTTCCAGTCGGCTTGCAGCCTGCTGGCGTGCCGTTTTGTGGAAATCCTTGCTGACCTTGGCCACGTGCATCCCATTCTCTGCTTCCCATCTCTCTGCCAGATCCCTGCTGACAACTGGCTGGGTTGCGGCCTTTCCTCGGGCCGCTGCTTTGCCGTCTTCAGCAAACGGCTGAAGGCATGCCTCGACTTCTTCCCGAGTCAGACTCCGATAGCCATCGCTCGATTGCGCAGCGCCGGACAGAACCAGCTGCGCCGGTGTCGAAAGCCGGACGGCCCGTTGGATTGCCTGCCAATGGCTTCTCAGAGCCTTCCGATCCTCTAGCAGTTGTGTGCGTTGAGCTTCGGTCGGTGTAGTTTTGAGCAGCTTTTGTGCTGAGACTGACCAGAGCTCAGGAATAAAAGAGTCCGGAAACGGATCAAAAAGGGTCGCTGTCAGGAAGACATTGCCACCCACAGCAAGAGCAGAGTGACCCTCGGGGAGCATGACGATCATCTGCACCGTGTGTTGTTCTCTGCCGAAGCTCGTTTCCGCAATTGCCCGGTATCCGGCGACTAGGGCATCGAAAATGTCGTTCCCGTTATCGATGAAATGAAGCGGTCGCCCAGTATCTTCACCTTGGTCGGTCAATACCGATCGGCGAGGGGGAGAAGCCATGTCAGCACGACGCAAGATGCAGGGCACGTGATCCGCCATCCATCGGTCAGTACCGACCCCAGGCAAAAGAAAAGGGCTTTCAGCTGCCCGGTTTTTCTCAGTTCGCGGATACCAGAGCGTCCGGAACACGTAGCTGTCAGACTTGTCTTTCCTCACGTCGACATCGAAATCAGAGGCCTTGCTCATGAGTTTGAGCCAAGATCCGATTGCCCGCTCTTTCTTCGCGACAGGATCTCGGCCCTGCACATCGAGCGCGAGAGGCCTGTTCTCGCCTACGTTCTGAACCCAGATATCGGACAGATTCCGAGCTTCATCTGCCATCTCGGAAACTTCCTGCCTGAAAGTGCTGGGCAGACTTTGTTCGGTCTCGGCGAGCTTTGGGATGTCGGCCGGTATCCGGCCAGCAATAGCCGCTCGAGCCAGAAGTTCCTGCACGTCCTCAAGCTGTCCCGGTGACAAGGGTGGTAATGGCGATCCAAAGACACCCATGGCGTCCATGCAGTCTGCAACCGCGGCTTCCTGCGACCCTTCGACCAAGATTCTCCAGATATCTACCCAACGCTGCCCATCTCGGTCAGCACTCCCCCCATTCAGTCGATCAATGCGCCCGATCAGCTGGTCTATGCTGTCAATTTCCCAAGGAAGAGCGTAAAAAATGATACTGCTCGAGACCTGATGCAGGTTGAGACCCGCCTGCACCCAGTCACCGACCAGCAACAGGCGGCTTTCCCCCGAGTTGAGCGGTGCCAGTGTCGCCTGCATCTCTCGAAGATTCGCCACTCTGTCCTCTTGGCCCGCAGATGGCCGGCGCAGTATGGAGATTGCATCATCAAGTTCAGGAAAATATCGAGGAAGGGCCGCAACCAGCATCTCGATCGTCGGGTTGTCGCCGCAGACGATAACGAACTTCCGATCCGGTTTCCTAGCCCATTGGTCGGCTAGGATGTCGAGAAGCGCGGAAAGTCGTGAATCTCCCGGGTCATCTAGGGTAAGCTGGCGGGCTGCAGAGGCGACCATTCCAAGCTGGTCGCCGCGCTCGGCGACATCACCAAGTACGGAACGTGCAGCCCGTGCACTTCGCTGCAATGACTTCGCCGCAGTCCAGTGAGGGCCCTCGAAACCAGACCTCGGATCCGTGTTGCCTACCAGTTCAAGTGCGATCTCGGACCTGAGCCGCTCATGCTGCAGTGGTTGGACACGAACCACATGATTCCGTCTTCGCGGGAGCCGATCGCTCCAGTCTCTCCTGCTGTTCCGGATGATACGCCTTCCAGCAGCGTACTGCGCTTGTACGACCGGCAGGGGTTGATCGTCATCCTCCAGTGCCGCCATGCCGCTGGCCTCGCGATCCGCGAGGAGCTCGTCGATTGTCCTCTCCTCAAATCTCGCGAGCTTTGCAAGCTCTGGCTCCAAAATGTGCATGAGCGGATTTCGCCAAGTCACGTCAGCAAGACGAGGTGTCGCCGAAAGTACCAGCACCTGCCGAAATCCTTCCGTAAGCTGGGAGATCGTCTGTACGGTCTCGCGCGGCATCGTCTGGGGTTCGTCGATAATGATAAGATCGAAGATCTGGCTGTCAGCCTGGAAGAGCAATGTGCCTTCTTCATCCCTGACAGTGAGATCACCGGCCCGGACGAGAGTGATCGGCGGCAGATTTGCCTTATCGAAATCCGACTCTCCGACCAAGGCGGGCATAACGTGCCCTTTTGTCCAGCACTCATCCTGCCACTGTGAAAGAAGGTGGCCGGGAAGCACCACCAAGGTCTTGTGACTGGGGTCTTGGAACCTGAGGGCGTTGATGACCATGAGGGCCTGAACCGTCTTCCCGAGGCCGACTTCATCACTGATCAGGTGACGTATGCGAAACTCGCCGAGTAGCTTGCGAACGGTGGCGAGCTGATGCGGAAGTGGATCCGCGGCAACGCCAAGCGCGCCGCACAGTCCCTCGCTTAGCGCAAAGGCGTGCATGCGCCATGCACCCACGCAATTCACGAATCTCAAGTATGGATCGTTCATGACATGACCGTTTCAGGCAGATCTCTGGCGGTAAGCCGCCATCTCAATGTGACATAGCGCACGGCACGGGCTGTCTGAGGATCTGACACAGCACGAGCGAGAGCGTCAGCCCAGTTCTCGTCTGCAACCACTTGCGCTGGCGATAGCCAGAACTGGAGCAGAGCGCGAATTTCGGTCCTGCCCATCCATCTGAAGCCGGGCCTCCTGAAGCTGTCGACATGACAACTGTCGAGCAGATCAACCAGATCGTCCTGCGTGAGATCACCATATGATGCGCCGACCAGCGTGTCCCAGCGCCGTGCCGGAAGTATCTGTGATCGGAACATTGGTAGAGTTGTGATCTCGCTTGCTTCCTTGAGAGCGGAAAGCCAGACATGGGGCAGCCTGCTCATATCGGGTTCCTCAAAGGTCTCGAGGCCATGATCTTCATGATATCTGCGCAGGTCGTCATACGCATCGATAACAGCCATATCGAGATCAGCTGCAGTCTCGTCGCTCCATTCGGCAATGGCTTGGTCCAGATCAGGGAGTTCAAGCCGTAGTCGCTCTAGGAGAAAAGTGTTCAGCCGGGTCTGATCGGATCGGTTCGTAATCGGTGGCAGCTCGTTCCCTCTCGTCAACCATCGTCTCCCCGCGCAATTGAGCAGCGCTCCGTGAGACGTGAGAATGGAGAGATCTAGTTTGGCCTCCTGTTCAAACCATGGATCGCCGCACAGAATTTGTATCAATGCAGCATCAAGTTCCTCGGCTATCAGCTTTCGCTTCCAGTCACCGACCGCGTTGCTGCAGCTTGCCAGACGCCAGGCGACTGACGCGCGCGCAAGGTCCCCTATTCCGGGCATCTCAGAACTACCGGATGCCTCACGAATGACTGGCGGGACCCTGCACTGCTCGGGGGCAATCGAGTTCCGATTTCCGATCAGCACAAGACCTGAGCTGAGAGCTTCGTGGTCGCTTGCATCCGGCATGACAAGACGCAGGTCTGACATCCCGTTCCACTGGCCTCGCGGCAGGGGAGAATCAGCTGTCGCACACAAAGACCCCACTGGTGTGGATGACCCGTCTTCGGTCGACCACAATTCGGTGACAGGGTCGAAGAGCCGACGGTTGATCGGCGGCGGCAGGTCGACGAGCATTGCGCGGAACCCATCCACTTCCACCCGCAACCTAGCGGTGGCTAGCCCGACCTGCTCCGATATCAGATGCGATCTGATTTCGTGCAGGATTCCGGAGCTTCCACGGATGAGACAGGGCACACGTTCCAGAACTCCGTGGGCGTCAACCGGGGGGCGGCCTGATGCGGATAGTCGCATACGAACAGGCACATTCTCCAACGCGACGGGGGCAGTGATGCGAACCGAAAGATTACCACTCTCGAGATCGGCTATGGTGGGTGATAACGGGTCGACGAATATTTCTGCCCGCTCTGTCTCTGGAGCCTCGACCACCTCGAACTCGATCGTGCCTGCGTCCCCGCCGATGTCTTCGATCGAATGTTCGCCCGGTTGCGGCTCGAAGACCCACCAGGTCCGCTCGCCAAACCGATCGAACTTCGAAGGGGCGCGTTCCGCGTCAAGCCTCAGAGGAGCGTTAGGAACCTCTGTCGAAGCCATTACGCCGAAACCTGCAGCGAACTTCGCAATTTCACCGGGTAGTGGAAGACCCAGAACCCTTAAGCCCGAACGGGCTGAAGAAACGTGAAAACCAGCATTCCTCAACAGTTCCGCATCGGCTTTGTCATCGGTCGAAAGCCAGTGGAACTCGGGTGTCTCGTCGTCGACGGAAGCTCCCCATCTTATAACCTGCGATCCGGTGGGGATTCGTTCACCCGGGAAGACAGCAAAAGCCTCTACGCCCCCGGCACCAACGAGAAAGTAGGACGCGACCTTCGGCTGCAGAGCGGAAAGCAACCTTTCACTGGCATCATCTTCCTGTGCTCTCGTGCCTTCCCGGCGGAGCGGGCTTTGGGGCAAGCTGGTCGGGGCACCGATCGCCATTGAACCACCAAAGAGAAAAAAGTGGAGGTCGACCGCTCTATCGGAGCCAATCGCCCTGATCCTGTCTCCAGCGCATCGCAATAGGATCGTCACTTCTTCTCTCACCTCGGTCGAGAGAACCGGCCCTCGGATGAGCACCGTTGTCGGTGTCTGCTCCATCAGGGAAAGAACGAAACGCGCCGGTGGTATATCGGTTACGGCTTTCGCCCTGCGTTCCGTGATGCGTCGGGCCTCCCGGATTGCAATGGAAGAGGCGGCGTCCTTTCGCAGATCGTGATCGATGCGAGCCAGTATCTCGTCTGAAAGCCAGCCTGCCGACCCCGGATAAAGGAGCCGTCTGGTCACCTCAGTCGCGGTATCGGCCTCATGAAGCCAGTTCTCGAACCTGCGGCCAGCCTGGCCTGCAGCAACCTGGACGAGGTATCGATAGAGCGCGTCAGGGTCTTTCCCAGAGAAACCCGCACGGAGCGCCTGTTGCAAAGCTCGGGCTAGCTGAGGCTGCAGCTCGAGCGGGACCAGTGCATTGGCAATTGGCCAAGCGATCAGCGGGAAATGGAGCTCCCATGGACTCTTTCCCGGTCTCGCTATTGCATTCTCGCGATGGGCAACCTCGAAAAGGCGGACGAGCCCCGAGCGGAAACCGCTTCCGGCGGCAACATGGAGATCCTGTTCGATGACGGGCCAGAAATCGGTGCCCGTTCCCCGATAGCGATATCCTACCTCTGCGGTTGCCGCGAGCAGCGGCAGATAGCACCAGTTCCACTGCGGACTGGAGAGACCAGGATCGAGTTCGAGCTGCCGTCGCAGCAGGTTTCTCAGGTTCGATAATTGTTCGGCATTCCGGCCGTGTTCGATCATGAATACGGGAAATTCGCCGCGATAAGCCGAAAGTTCTGCAATGTGATCGCCGATTTCGCGATGTTCTTCTTTCAGGGATGCAAACGCCGGCATTGTTGCTTTCAATTCAAACGCGGCTTTTTCGGGGGTATTCCAAAAAGGCGGTTGCCCCTAATCGCCCTATCGGCAACATACTGACCCACAGATATGAGGCAGGTCAACATCGATCTGTTGCCGCATAATGTTAAAATTGTTAACTTTTTGGTGTCGGGTGGCAACAGGCTTGCATGATTATTCGGAACTGCGTCGCATGGCAGATCTTGTGCGAAGTTTCGTGCATGCGCGCAAGTCAGCCAGCGTCGCAGAAATCAGCGAATGGGCGAGGCAATTTCTGGAGCGGGGGCCGAATACCGGCCTCGATGCACGACTGGATGCGACGATCAATCTACTGTGCACGACGGGTGATGTCGGCTTCGGCAGCATACGGAACGAACGTGTGCTGTTTTCCTTGGCAGAGCGGATCATAAAGCTCCCCGACGGCAGATCGATTGCTTTGGGCGATCACGGGATGCCTATGGAAGCGAACCAGGATGCGCTTTTCCCGGAAGCCGGTGCTCCCCCTACGCACAGTCTGCTTGAATATCTTCAGGAGCTCGATGACGCGCCACCTCCTCGGATCGGCAGGCCGCTATCGCCGGCGGGCAAGTGGTCGGAACAAAAGGCAATTCCAAGGGAACTCTCCCGGGCCCTTGCACTTTGCGGCAAATTCGACCCGGTCACTCTCGAATGGTCCACGAGCAAGGCAAACGCCGATTTTCTCAGCGAATGGTTCGGCGCACTTCACGATACTGAGCCACGAGCAGACCCGGCGGGATTTGATGACAAGCAGGAAGAGGCAGTCGGGGTTCCGGCCTCTGGAAGGATGATAATCGAGGCGGGCCCCGGATCGGGAAAGACCTTTGTCGCATGCACGCGGGTTGCATCGCTTGTCGAACGCGAAGAGGCCATCCCGTCGCGGATTCTCGTCCTGAGTTTCACGCGCGTTGCCGTCGCGGAATTGCGCGACCGGATATCGACATTTTCTCATGGATCAGGAAGAACGGCGTCGGTCCACATCCGTACCTTCGATGCTTTCGCCTCGCGCCTGCTCGCGATTGCCGGAATACCGGCCAAGGGCGAACATGACGCGAGCATCCGTGCGGCCACCCGCATTCTCCAGAGTCGCGATCCGCTGGTTCTCGATGTCGTTGATCGCTTCGAGCATGTTGTCATCGATGAGGCACAGGATCTCGTCGGCGATCGCCATTCTTTCTGCGAGGCGCTCGTAAATGCCCTTCACCCAAGTTGCGGAGTCACCGTTCTGGGTGATCCGGCTCAGGCGATCTACGGGTACCAGGCTAACGACCCTGACGCGGCCTCATTCATCGAGGTTATTCGTGATAGGCCGGATTTCGCGATCTTGCGCCTTGACCGCGACCACCGGACACGGTCGGCTCCCTTGCGTGAAATGTTCGCAGGCTGTCGCGAAAGACTGCTGGTACCGGAGCCCGATCCGAAAGCACGATATTTCGACATCCGAGAGCGTATTCAGGCAGCTGCCGTCGAAAGCGGATTAACCAGCTTTTCCGGCCACGCATCGACAACCCGTGGCCTAATCCTGACCCGAACGCGTCGCTCTCTACTCACCGTGGCCGAGACCTTGCGGTCTCAGGGCCGTGCATTCCGCATGCGTGTGCCGGACCGGCCTCTGCATGTCGAGGCTTGGATCGGTGCGACGCTAGGCGGCCTGCCCGGCAAAGAGAGAATTTCCCGCGATGGCTTTCTCGCCCTGTTTGAAGACCTCACGCCTTCCTGCGGGCGGGATGCCCTCGAATGCTGGCAAATTCTTCAAGATCTTGACGGATCGATTGGCGAACATGTCGTCGTCTCGAACATAGCGGAAGCTCTAGAGGACCCGCCTCTTGGAATTGTGCGCGAGCATGAAGGTAGTGCAGGACCCCTGCTGTCCACGATCCACGCAATCAAGGGGCGGGAAAGCGACCGCGTACTTCTGCTTCTGACACGGGCTCCGTCTGCGGAAGACGTCGACTGGGACGAGGAAGCGAGGGCGCTGTATGTCGGGGCGACGCGTGCGTCCGCCGAGCTGCGTACGGCATGGATTTCCCCTTCCAAGTACTATCGAACCGGTCAGCCGGAACGATACTGGGCACCGCGAGCGAATTACAGAATGCTTGAGATCGGCCTCGATGGCGACCTATTAACGTGGAGCGAACTTTCGAAGAAAGGACTGCTCGACAATCCTCGAGCTACCATTGCTGGGATCTGGTCTGCGGCAGGCGCATCGGCTCCAATCCGGGCCGTCCGCGACCGGGATGGAAATTACCTGCTGTTCGCTAATGACGGGGAACCTCCCGCGCTGGGCTGCCTTTCCGGGGCCTTCATAGAGGCCATGGGCACAATCATTCAGGCAACCGGAGATGACGCCGGCCCTGAGGCGGTTGACGGCATCATGGTCTCTGGCGCCACGACCGTTGTCTCCAGCGGGCTAGCTGGGAATTTACCTCCTATCGGGCTTATGCCCTTGCTTAGTGGCTTCTGCAGGATCGATCGCTGAGGACCGCATGGATCGGGAAATATGAAATGGTAGAAGCACGTGATATCCTGGTCGCAAGAATGCGGACGGACCTGATCGGGCCAAGTGAAACTTCCGAAATCATAAGCGACCGACCCACCGATCGGTACCTGACGGGAATTCTGTTCCCGCCAAGGACTGGGGCCTCGCCTGAAGAAGACGATGAAGCAGCCGATGCTGACGATGCTGAATTCTCGGGCACTTCTCTAGATAGTGTAAAGGCTGCATCGACGTTTCGGCCAAGTTCGGCCGGCCTCTCCTTTGCCGTTCGGCCTACCGTTTCTGAAGCGTCACTAGACATCGTCATTGAGGCCGCACGTTATCGGGCGGTGGACACGGAAGGCTCAGAGGAACCACGGGCGCAGAACCGACGCGCCAAGCTCTGGCAGCGTATGCCTCTAAGAGCAGGGATAACCCTAAACCTTTCGAATCCTGAGGCAGTCGGCCACGAACCGATCAGCCTCGCCGAAAAGGGAATTGCTGACGCCAGCCTGCATGTCCGCATTGCACGCTGGGCCGAAATCCTCCTTGTGACTGTCGCCCTGACGAACGATGCCAAACCAGCGAAGACACATAGCCGGCAGGCAAACGAGGAGGCTGCACTCTTTCAGGTTAGCCTCTCCGTGACCTGTCAGGAGGGCTGCCGTTTCACACCCAAACCGGACCGATCGGGCCATGCGGAAGCTGATGACGATGCGAGAGCCTCAGCGCTCCTTTATCGCGATGTCCGACAGTGGGCTGTGGGCCACACCTGCTCCGCAGTGTGGGATGAGGCCGAAGATGCGACGGTCGGGAAGCTTTCCTCGAGTTGGTTACCGGAAACAACCGTACATTTAGTTAGCGCTGCCGGCGACGTCGAATTCGGCGAAACTGAGAGCAGGAAGGCACTAGACGCCGGATGGCTCGCGAATGAATCCGAAGAAGGATTAGCGGCTGGACTGCTGGCCTTCATCGATGCGTACTCTCAATGGATCGAAAAGAATGAAGCGACTTTCGACACCTTGCCGAAAGAATCTGTCGAGCAGGCGAAGATCCACCTGACCCGCTGTCGTGAGGCCGAGCAGCGCATGCGCCGTGGCGTGTCGCTGTTGCGGGAAGACGCTCAGGTTCTCGCTGCTTTTCGGATGGCCAATGCGGCGATGGCTCTTCAGTATTCCTGGAGGGAGGAACCGGACCCGCCGAAGCTTTCATGGCGCCCTTTCCAGCTCGGCTTTGCGCTGCTCTGCCTCGAGTCAATCGCCGACGACGAGTCTCCGGATCGCGAGACAATGGACCTCTTGTGGTTCCCGACAGGCGGCGGCAAGACCGAAGCCTATCTGCTGCTTACGGCGTTCACCGCCTTCCTTCGCCGTCTGCGCGCGGAAGGGGCAATGTCTGGAGCAGGTGTAACGGTTTTCATGCGTTACACCTTGCGCCTTCTGACCATTCAGCAGTTCGAGCGCGCGGCTGCGCTGATAAGTGCCTGTGAACTGGTCAGGCTGGGGGAGGAACCTGCAGGCTCGGCCGAGGTGCCAGATCATTTCCGCTCCGATATGCCGATATCGCTCGGCCTTTGGGTCGGCGAGGGTGCAACGCCCAACTCGGTCAAGGCCGCAGAAATGGCGCTCGAGACGGAAAGCGACAATTCTCCGGCGCAGCTAAAGAACTGCCCCTGCTGCCATCAGGAGCTGACATGGGACCTGTCTTCCGACAGAAAGCGCGTGGAAGTGTCCTGCAAGTCGGCGAGTTGCAGGCTTGCCGATTGCCTGCCCACACTGCCGGTCTGGACCGTGGATGAGGACGTCTACCGTGCACAGCCGACTCTTCTGATCGGAACGGTCGACAAGTTTGCCCAACTGGTTCGCAACCAGGCGAGCGGGCGTCTTTTCGGAATCGGCACCGAGGCTGATCCGCCATCGATGGTGATCCAGGACGAATTGCATCTCATTTCGGGGCCGCTTGGCAGTCTCACAGGGCTCTACGAAGCCGCTGTCGATGAGATGTGTCGCAACAAGTCAGGTCGTCGCGCCAAGATCCTGGGCTCTACAGCAACAATAAGACGCGCCGAGGATCAGATCAGCGCGCTCTTCGATAGGCGTTCCTTCCAGTTTCCTCCACCCGGCCTTTCACACAGGAACTCGGGTTTCGCCGTCGAGGACCGGGAAGCACCTGGCCGACACTACGTCGGGGTTACGACTGTAGGTCGGTCCGCAAAATTTGCGCAGCAAGCCGTCGCTGCTTCCCTGCTGCAGTCTGCCGGAGATCCCGGAATCTCGGATGTTGTGCGAAACGGATACTGGACACTGGTCAACTATTTCAATTCGCTACGTGAGCTCGGAGGGGCGCTCTCGCTCATGCGAGATGACGTCGATCGGACAATAAGCGACTATTGTTCGCGGCGACCCGGTGAAATTGAACGGGAGGCGGGCACCCAGATCGAACTGACCAGTCGAGTACGGTCCAGCGAAATACCCGGCTTCCTGAAGGATCTGGAACGTGGCTGGGATGACCCCGACCACATCGATGTAGTCCTCGCCAGCAACATGATCTCTGTCGGGATGGACGTGTCGCGTCTTGGCCTGATGCTGGTGAATGGTCAGCCCAAGACGATCGCGGAGTACATTCAAGCCACGAGCCGTGTCGGGCGCAGTCGCAGCTTCCCAGGTCTCGTCGTGACACTATTCAACGCAGCCAAGTCCAGAGACCGAAGTCGATACGAGACCTTCTCAACATGGCATCGCAGTCTCTATCGGGATGTCGAGGCGACCAGCGTGACGCCGTTCGCACCGCGCGCTCGTGATCGGGCTCTTCATGCGCCCTACGTCGCGCTGGTAAGGCACCTCATCGAGGGCATGGAAGATCCCTCGAAGATCGTCGATCACCAGCACGAGGCCGAAGCGCTGCTCGAACGGATAGTGGAGCGCATCCAGCGCATCGATGCGCAGGAAGCGGCGGCAGCTCGAGAACAGTTGAATTCATTCTTGGACGACTGGTTCGACCGGGATGGTCTGAAGGACTACTGGCTGGACTATGGCGACGCACTTCTCACCTCGGCAGAAGCGGCTGCGGAGAGGGGCAATCGGGCTCGGTTTGCGGGGCAGCGTCCGACGCCCAACTCGATGCGCTCGGTTGAAGCCTCGACCGCCTTCGTATTGCTCGAAGGCGTGCGCCAGGAAGGCAACAGACGATGAAGTTGATTGGCAAGATCCGCCGCAGCCAGGTCCTTTCGAACGGTCCGGGTGCGATCATTGATTTCCGCGGAGACAGCGGAGCCCCGCTGTCAGTCGTTGCTGCAGGACTTGAAACCTGGGACAGGATGTCTGCCAAGCCCGGCCTCCTCAATGAGCAGCGCATCAGTCACGAGCCGCTGCAGGCGCGGCTGAATGTCCGAGGATTCCGTCTCCCACCGGTCGGAGACGAGAAGGTCGGTAACTCGAGCAGACCGCGCTTCGTGCCTGCATACCGTTTCCCGGACTGGCACGTCTGCCCGAAATGCTATCGGCTGCAGCGGAGCCGGTTTTGGAGTTCCGAACTCGACCGGCCAGAACTTTACTGTGCCGAGTGTTCAACTGGTCGCGGACGGCGCGCCAGGAAATCGTTCGTGGTTCCGGTCCGCTTCGTGGTCACCTGTGCCTCGGGACATCTTCAGGACTTTCCATGGGCGTCGTGGCCTCGCCACAATTCTGCCTGCACCCGTAAGCGGCCGCTCAAGCTCATCGGGAAAGGGGCCGGTCTGAAGGGACTTCGGGTCCATTGCACGGAATGCCTGGAGGAGAGAGATCTGGATGGGGCTCTCTCTCCCGGAGCTCTTGGCAAGATTTCGTGCGAAGGCCGTTCTCCCTGGCTGCAAACAGAGCCGACCGGATGTGCAAACGAACCTGTCGCGATCCAGCGCGGTGCATCCAACGCCTATTTCCCTGTGGTAGCGTCAGCTCTCGATGTTCCGCCGTTCGGAGGAACGTTCCGGGATTGGCTCGACGAATTCTGGGCCGACCTGACAAGCCTCGCCGATCGGGCACAGGTTCCTGATTACGTCAGAAAAAAGATCCACCCCTACTGGCCAGACCAGACGGTTAGCGCCGAGCAGCTGTCGTCGAAGATTCTCACTCTCCTCCACATACTTGACGACGACGGCAGCGATCTTCGCGTCAATGAGCACCTCATGCTCTGCTCTGGTGGCAGCAAGGACGAACACTTCCCGGAATTCCGGATCGTGCCGCAGGATCCACCTACACAATTCCTAGGCCTGTTCGATCATGTGGTGTCGGTCGAACGTCTCCGGGAGGTGCGGGCTCTGAGAGGTTTCACGCGGCTCAGCCCCGCTGAAAGTGCAGGAAGTGCCTTGATCGCTCAGTTGTCAGAGACTGCCTTGAACTGGCTGCCGGCAATCGAGGTGCGTGGCGAAGGAATATTCCTCGAGTTTAACGGGCAACGGGTCATGGAATGGGAACAGATACCTTCCGTGGTCGCTCGAGCCCGCACTGCTCACGAGGCTGCCGAGCGCAGCTGGCGTGAGCACAACGGCGACGAGCGTCCGTTCCCGATGACGATCTCGCCGAGGTTTCTTCTGGCCCATACAACGGCACATGCTCTCGTTGAGCAACTTTCGCTGGATAGCGGATACTCGACAGCTTCCATACGTGAGCGGCTCTACGTGTCCGAGGGACTCGATGGCATGTGCGGATTTCTGCTCTACACATCTGCACCGGACGCCGACGGGACCCTCGGCGGACTTTCGCGCAAGGGTCGATCGCGGGAGTTGGTTTCCATCCTCTCTGGAGCACTGCACGGTCTGGAGTGGTGCTCCGCCGATCCGCTTTGCGGTAGCGGAATCCTGACTCTTTCAGAGGGTTCGGGCTCCGCCGCATGCCATTCGTGCTGCTTTCTTCCGGAAACATCCTGCGAACACTTCAATCGCCATCTCGACAGGGCGATGCTGGTGGGAACACCGCAAGCACCCGAGATCGGCTACTTCAACGCACTCCTGAAAAAGAAGGTCTAGAATGGCCCGAATGTACCCCGGAACGCTGCCCGAGCACGTCCTCAAGAACCCAAAGCTCTCATCGGAAATTCGGGTCTACAATACCATCCGCGATCGGCTGCCTGCGGGCTATCGATGCTACTATTCCCGCTCGTGGCATGCTGCTGACGGAGATGGCGGTGAATTCGACGGTGAAGCCGACTTCATCGTGTCGCATCGAGAGAACGGCCTTCTTTTCCTCGAGGTGAAGGGAGGGAGGGTAAGTTGTCGAGAGTCGGATAATCAGTGGCTCACCACCGACAGGGACGATTTCACGTTCAAGATCACAAGCCCTGTTACTCAGGCGATGAGGAGCAAGCATCATTTCCTCAAGCGCCTCAAGGACCGCATCGGCAATCGCTACATCCGTGCTCGCCACGGAGTGATACTCCCCGGCAGTACGCGTCCCGTGCGTGCTCTTGCAGCAGATGCACCGCACGAGATCGTGGCATTCGGCAACGATATGGCGGAACTTGATCGATGGATCGTGCGCCGCATGTCCGGCATTAGCGATGATCGCGAAGTGCCATTGGGCATGGATGGTGAGCGGGCACTCCAAGAAATCTTGGCGGGTCATTTCGAACTGCAGGCTCACATCGGTTGCAGTCTTGCCGATGACGCGGTCGAAATTGAGCGACTCACCAGTGAGCAGGCTTGGATTCTCGACTCACTCGACCACAACCGGCAGCTCGCGATCACGGGTGGCGCGGGGGCGGGGAAGACTGTCCTTGCAATCGAGGCTGCCGTACGTTCGGCCGCCAGCGGGCGCCGAACCCTGCTGACATGCTTCAATGTGCCACTTGCGAACCATCTAAAGAAGATCTGTCCAGAGAACCCCAATCTCGTCATCGCGGGGTTCCACTCGTTGTGCGGCAGCCTGTCGGCACAGGCCGGCCTAGACATCCCAGGCCGGCAGGATGCAGACTTCTTTCAGGAAGTCCTGCCGAACGCCTTGGTAGAGGCCGTCGATCGGATGACCGCCCTACGTTTTGATACGGTGATCGTCGACGAGGGACAGGATTTCGCGGATTCGTGGCTCGATGCTCTCCGCCTGACATTGAGCGACATGGATACAGGTCGCTTCTATGTGTTCTACGATGACAATCAGCGCCTCTACTCTCATGAGGGCAGTTTCCTGTCAGCATTACCGCAGTCAGTGATTCCCCTTTCCCGAAATCTTCGCAACACCCGACGGATCCATGCTGTCATGGCGAAATGGTACGAGGGAAGCAGGTCCACGCCCGCAGGACCTGAAGGCGAGCCTGTTGCGATACACGAATGCAGGACTGGAGAGCAGGCACTGAAGGTGGTCATGGACAGAATCAGGATGCTGACAAGTTCGGACCAGCTTAAGCCGGACGATATCGCGGTTCTGGATGCATCTGGGAAGGTGGCACTAACTGAGAGGATTGCCGGGGTAAGCGCCTGCCGCGCAGACAAGGTCGCCTCGAATTCCGTGATTTTCGATACCGTACTTCGCTTCAAGGGCCTATCCCGCCCCTGTGTGTTCCTGATCGGCATCGAAGGATTGAGAGATCCGGAGAACATCTATGTCGCGACAAGCCGCGCCAACGTTCTACTGGAGGTTGCCGGACACCCCGACGACATCGCTCGGATAATGTGTTCGAGTTAGGCTATAAAGAGCTGAGAAGGCGGCCCCTCAAGGGTCTGCTTACCGGGAAGTTCCAAGCATTTCTTTGCCAAAGGTTTTCCGGAGGACCTTTCAAGGCGTCCCCCGCTTTTAGGACAATACCTCGGTAGTGAGTGGGATAGTCGCTCGAGGATGACTTGGCGTATTGCCGGCAAGGCCGGTTGCGGACGAGGACCGAAGACATTTTTCCACCGCGCCAGTGAGCCTTCGGGATTGCAAGAAGGGGTAAGCCTTTAATGACATCAAGGCATGGCGGTGAAGCCTGGTCCAAGATCATGTGACACAACACGTAGCTAAACGGCATGCCCGCCACGACTGTGGACGGCGGAGATACAAAACAGGAACAAAACCTTGCTTGGCGGGACTCTGTGTGCCACGATGTCATTCCCTGACCCAGCAATGGAGAGCCCTATGGCCGAAGCGCCCTTCCTGTTTGCATCCGATCTCCACAAGGCGGGGCTTGATCCCGATACCGCTGCTGGAGAGCTTGGCGTTTCGCCGCGACAAGTGAAGCGGTATATTGCCGGCGACTGCGATGTACCGAAGCTGGTGCGCGAGCGCGTGCGCGACCTTGCTGTGGCCCGGCGCAGGAAGCCGCAGGCCAAGGCGGCATTCCGCTTCATCGATCTGTTCGCCGGGATTGGCGGAATGCGCCTCGGTTTCGAAGCCATCGGCGGACAGTGTGTCTTCACCAGTGAATGGGATCGCTTCTCGCAGAAGACCTATCTGCACAATTTTCCCGATGGCGATGATCACGTGTTTGCAGGAGACATCCGTCCTTTCGGAGAGAGCCCCTCGCTCATTCCGGAATTCGATGTGCTGCTTGCAGGCTTTCCCTGCCAGCCCTTCTCTCTCGCTGGGGTCTCAAAGAAGAATTCCCTAGGTAGAGCCCATGGGTTTGCCTGTGAGGCTCAGGGTAACCTATTCTTCGAGATCGCCCGCATCATCGATCATCACCGTCCGGCCGCCTTCCTGCTCGAGAACGTGAAGAACCTGCAGTCGCATGATGGCGGGCGGACATTCGAGGTGATCCGCGAGACGCTGACGAAGGACCTTGGCTACAATATCGATTTCAGGGTGATCAGTTCGGCGCCCTTCGTTCCGCAGAAACGGCAGCGCATCTTCATCGTGGGTTTCCGCGAGGACGTGAAGTTCAGCTTTGCCGACTTCGCGAAAATGCTCCCCCCCGAAGAGGAATGGCCGACGCTCGGCTCGATCCTCCAGTCGCATAACGAGATCGATGCGAAATACACGCTGACGCCAAAATTGTGGGACTATCTCCAAGCTTACCGAAAAAAGCACGAGAAAGCGGGCAACGGTTTCGGATTCACGAGCCATACGCCTGATGATGTCGCCCGCACGCTTTCGGCCCGCTATCATAAGGACGGTTCGGAAATCCTGATTGAGCAGAAAGGCACGCGCCCGCGACGACTCACCCCGACCGAATGCGCCCGGCTGATGGGCTTCGAGCGCGACGGGCGGGACTGGATCATCCCAGTGTCCGATACCCAAGCCTATCGCCAGTTCGGCAATGCGGTCGTCGTACCGGTCATCGAGGCGATCGCACGGTACATGAAACCTTCGCTTGATCGCGCGCTCGAGCTGGAGAAGGCGAGCCTGCACGGAAGGCAGTTGGCCGAAGTTGCCTGACGTCGTGGATGCCATGACCCGCAGCCGGATGATGTCCGCCATAAGAGCGCGCGACACAAAACCGGAGATGCTTATCCGCTCTGGTCTTCACCGCATGGGCTATCGCTTTCGCCTGCACGAGAAGCGACTACCGGGAAAACCGGATCTCGTTTTTCCTTCCCGGAATGCGGCAATCGAGGTACGCGGCTGTTTCTGGCACGGGCATGACTGCCACCTGTTCCGTTGGCCCGCTACGCGACGGAAATTCTGGCAGGAAAAGATTGCCGACAATATCGCGCGCGATGTCCGCAACAGGGAAGCGCTGCTGAAAGCGGACTGGCGCTTGGCAGAGGTATGGGAATGCCAGCTGAAAGGGCGTGAAAAGCTTCCCGTTCAAGACGTACTAGAACGCCTTGCAGAGTTTCTGGACGGGGAGGACAGGCACAGCGTCATCGGAAAGGATCAGACTGTTGCAGTTTGCGAAGATGCATAGAGCTGCTGCATTGCCTCTGGAAGTCGCGAGGAGTTAATCCGCCACTGTGGGCGCGGTTTGGTCTTGCCATCAGCATATATCGTGTGTGCGGGATCGTAGAAAACTAGGCCCGAGGCGATCCCGCGCAGCAGTCTAAATACATCTGTCCCGGCACCAGTGACCCAAGTCGGACCATAGGCGTATTCGTTTCCTCCGCGTTCGCCGATTCTGCATTTAGCTGGAATGTAGAGCGCGTTCGCGTGTTTCGCATTCCAGCAGTTGGCAAGCTTGTCGATCGACCACCCTGCCGCGATTGTTCCATCGTCCGCATCGAACAGTTCGACGCCAATGCGGTTCTCGGCATCGAATGTGCCGGTGGTGGGATCGTACCCTGTTACGCGCATAGCGAGGCCCGTGCCCGTGCAGGTCTCGCCGGCGCGGTGCAGCCCGACAAACCGGTGCGTTCCATCGCCTTTCAGGCTTGGCCGGCCAAATCGCTCCATAAACTCACGGAAGCTGTGCTCGCCTTCAAAGCCGTAGTCTGCAACTGGGGTCATCAAACTAATCCGGCTGCCCGAATATGATTTGATTTCAAAGCCGTGGGCATCGGGCTTCTTGTCCGCATTGGCGACCACACCGAGTAACGCCTCGAGCGTGTAACCGCCGCCCTGATTACCGGTGAAAGGCTTGACCCCGCTCGGTTTCATAATTCGTGACCAATGCCAGCCCTGCCTCACGATCGCTGAAATCTCACGGTGCAGAATGGTAGCCGGATCCTCGAAGCCAGTCTGGTCGACGAGCAGGATCTGCAGCACGCCGCTCGAGGATACGAAGGGAAGTTCGGGGAATGCGCGGACAAGCGAGTCCTCGCGCTCTGTCAAAATGAGACCCAGAACCGTCCCGTCACGCCCTGTTCCCAAAACGAGGACACGCTGGCCGTATGCCCTCTGGTTTTCGCGGCGCAGCGCATCAGGAGGGTTGGTGCAGTCCCTCAGGAAGCCCGACATCCGGACCTCTGGGTACTGGAAATAGTCGATGATCTTTGTGTGCGGCGCCTTAAAACGCTCGCCCGACCTGCTCAGCCAAGCGAAATTCAGCTTCGCCTCGATGATCGGCTGTCCGGCTTTTGACCTGCGCTTCTGAGTGCTGGTACTGCCTTCGCGGAATGACAGTCTTGCGGGGAATAGGTTGATGAGACCTGGCAGCTGGCTGCCGAAATAGATCTGGTTCTTCTCGTTGTCCTGCTTCTCGCTCAGCTTCTTGATATAAGCTGTGCGTACTCCTTCGCGCTCGAGAAACGCACGCAATTGACTGATATCTATGAAACCGGCCATTTTTTGCTGGTATCGCGTGATAAGCGGCAGGGATAGGGGGCTAATCTTGAGTGCAACACGATGGCAGTCGGATTGTTGCTAGAAAAGGAGCTGGCGGCGCTTGCAGCGCTGGCCCAAGATCATGAACTTCCGCCATCCCTAATTCAGCCGGTCCCGGCGCGCGAGTTGCTACACTGCCTGCTTGTCGACGAGGTTGTCGATGCGATCGGCGCGCTAGATTTTGGTATGCCCCTAGGACGTCGAGTGACGAGGGTTCCGAAGGCTGGCTTCTTGAAGGTTGCCCCTAAAGCAGACAATCTTCCATAGACCCAATATCGGTCACGGCCTTGTGTATGCTATGCGGCCATGATCGATGATTGAATTTCCCTCAAGAACAAGGAAGCTGATTGGGCATAAATTCTGTTCGAGGAAGACAGTCGTAGCATTCCGATTTAGCTTCCACGAAACCGACCGCTTTGGCTATGCGGGAAAAAATTTCTAAAACCCTTCGTATATCAACGGAGGCAAGAGAAATGGACGGAGTAGACAACGGTCTCGATTGCTCAGAAGAATCCGAGCATCAGGCAAACGAGAAAGGTGGGGCCGAGGGTAAGCCCGAACCTCCCAAGAATGGTCAACGGTCACGCAAAGTCCTGTCCAAGGCCGAGCGCGAGCGTCGCCAAAAAGTGCGGCTCGCCAATCAGTTTCCAAACGGACCGGAAGCCAGGGAGTTGGCCAGCATGGAGAAACCCATGCCCGCCAGCCTGCGTGATAGGATCCGTCGTGGCGGCAAGTATGAACTCTGGTCGGAGGCGTTCAGCTGGTTGGCCGCCGACTTGCACCGCAAGGCCCGAAACGGCGCGCAGTTCTATCCCAAGCTCGTGGTCAAGAAATTGCGCGCTGCCTACCCTCTTCTCAACCTGCACGCCGACGAGGTCAGCTGGCTCGAAGGATGGATCAGCTACCTCGGACAGTTCAGGACCAAATTGCGGTCCGGCGGGACCTATGGCCCCGGCACCGACTTTCTCGTGGCGCTGAATGCCGAGCTCGACGTCTTCGATCATATCGACAGCTTCGATAGCGTTTCAGATGACGGCGAGAACCATGAGGTCTCGTCCACCGAGTTTGCACAGCCGTCCATCAACGATCTGCCGACTAGCCCTCGCGAGATGCCCTTCACGTTCACCGAGCTAAGCTCTTCGACCGCGAAGACTTTCTGGCGCGCTTATTGGAAGTCCAATGATATCGAAGCCATCCGAGAGGCTGGTCATGTACTCGCCTCGGACCCATGGGCCAGAGGCGAAATGGAGAGGCTCGGCGAAGAGGCCGAGACCTTTTTCGTTCAGACGATGGCGAAGCTCGGGATCCCCATGTCATGAGAAGCTCTGGCGAAAGGGGTATAGCCGTTAAGCAGGATGGGGGCGGAATGTCCGCCCCTGCCAACATCGTGTCGCTGCGCTTCGTGACGTTGGGTTTTTGGGCCGTCGCACGTCGTGCGCCGAACAGGGACCGTGCGCGATGAAAGAGCCTAAAACCGGCGGTAGCGGTCAGAAATTCGCGACTACGGTCTATTGGGAAAGCGAGGAGCAGAGGCAGCGGGTAGAGAACGCCGCGCGCGGGAATGTATCTCAATATGTGCGCGAACGTGTGCTGTTCGACGAGGGGTATGCAGATCCGCGCCATGATGTCGCGGCGCGGCTTATGCGGCTGGCCGACGAATTGTCCGGCGAACTGCATGCCGCAGGAGATCTCGTGCGGGCGCTCACGGCTTTGCGACAGGATCGTCATGCATTGCCGGCGCATGCACACAACCCTGCCATCGAGAGGGTCGAGCGTGAGGTAGAAGCGCTCATCTCGCGGCTACTGGAAAGCCACCAGCACCGCGTCGACCTGTCGCAGGAGCTGATCGCAGCGATCGCCAGCTACAGCGAGGCCTGCGCGGACTGGGAGGTCCGGCAGAACCGTGCCGCCACCCGCCAGAAGCGCGGGAGGGCAAGCGGGTGATCATCAAGATCTGGCGCTATGCCATCGCGCAGGACGGCAAGGGGAGCCGCCCACGCACGTCCCAGAAGAGCGCGTTCGATATAGTCTATGGTTGCGGCAGCTATATCAACGGGCTCGAGATCAAGCGCGTGCATAGGGATGCCTACGAGGAGGCTATGATCGAGTCCGACTTCGTGTCCGATGCGACGCGGGCGGCCTCCTATATCGTGCGTGAAGACGACCACGATGTGATCGGTTCCGCGAGCCATGGGCTTGGCGATGGAGATACGCTGGCAAAGATCCAGCGGCTGGCGGTCGCCGCAGCTGCAGCCGGCCTCGATCATTTTTACCACTATACTTGGTCGCACCGGAACGGCGAGGTCTTCGAGCCGCACAGGCTCGCCCGGCAGAACCGAACGATCCGTCATGTGCTCGAGGTATCGGGCTGCCCTTCTCTGGAAGCCTATCACCGCGAGAAGCGTGGCGCCCAACAGAACGAGACCCAAGTCCATGGTCATGGCAACCTGCTGTCGGTCGATGCCAAGGGCAAAGGCCAGCCGCTTGCCGATGGCTGGTTCAAGGAAGCTGCACAGGTGGCGATCGCTGTGGTGGAGCGCGATGACGAGCTGCGCCCGGAGCCGCTGCGACGCTATATCGCCACCGAGGAAGGCGTATTCGCATTTCTGACCGGAACGCAGGTTGCTGATCGCACGGGTAGCATCCTCCGCTCCAAGGACAAAAGCCGCGTGGATCGCAAAGGCAATCCGAGGCCCGATGGCGGGCTGATGAAACGTGTGCGCAAAGAGCACGACGCGATACTTGCATCGAACGAAGCCCCGCAAGGGATCGAGCCCGGCACACCCTGGTCGCTTCAGCGCTATGTTCAGGTCGTGGTGGCACCGCGGATCAAACAATCGGACGACTGGCAGGAAACCCATCGCTCGCTTGCGCCCCTTGGCATCCGCTATGTGAAGGTGGGCAATACGGGCCGCTTGGAGGCGATCGGTCCGGACTTACAGCCGACCGGCGAATGGGTGGGCGCAGGCGATGCCTATGCGAATGCCGCGCTCGGCAAGCTTGCAAATCGCTTCAAGGCCAAATTCGAAGCGCCGAAGGAGAAGCTCGATTTTCGCCCCCTGACAATGCCGGTGTTTAACCGTCCACCGGAGGAGACTGCAGCCGCAAAGATCGACCGTGATGCACGCGCTAAACAGGAAGCCGCGGATCTCAAGCCTGAGATCGCGAGGATCGAGGACCTCCTATCGAAGGACGACAAGCGGAGGCGCCAGAGGATCAAGGATGCCAAGCTCGGCCACAGGCACAATGCGGCGGTCACCGAGCAGGCATTGCGAAGGCGTTCGGAAGAAGCCATGGTCCGCGAGTTCGCGATTGCCAAGGGAGCAAAGCGGGCGAGGAAGCGGTCCGACAAAGCGGAGGCAAGGAGCAAGAAGGTCAGGGGCTGGCAAGCTGTGCGCCTTATCATCTGGGGCCACCTTCGGCTTGGCAAGGACCGGAATAAGGCACCACGCGATCTGGAGAAGCGTTACGAAATCAGGCGCGTCGACAATGAAGTCCAGTACTGGCTCCGGAGAACCTCGGGCGAACTGACCATCGCGTTCGTCGAGACCGACAATCTCGTTACAGTTAGGCAGACAAGCCGGCGGGCGAATATCGACGCGCTCCGGATCGCACAGGACAAATACACACGGGTGCGCATTGCCGGCACGCAGCGCGCCATCCTCGACACAATCAGGATAGCAGCAGAGCTCGGCATCGTTTTGGAAGACGACCAGGCTGACAAGGGCAAGGCACATCTCGATGCGATCGCAAGTGGGTCGACTGTCTCCATCCACGATACCTCACTGCGTTTTCATGCGACACAAGATGACCGGCGCCGGTCTAGACAGGCTGCCAGGCAGTATCGCGAAAAGGGTGTCGATCTGCAAACGGGGCTCGCACGCCCTGCGCTTGGCATCGGCCTGGAGGATTTGGTCGCGGGATATCTGCAGCGCGACCCGACGCGTTCGATCGTAAAAGGCGACGATCCGATATTGCTCGAGGCGCGGCGCAAGCTCGACGAGGACATCGATCACGATAAGCTCTTCCTCGCTTCATCACGATACCATCGCGAGTTTGTCGGTCAGGAATTTCGTTTCCTCGATGACACAAATTTGGTCCGGGCGTTCGGTTCCGCTCCAGAAGTCCTGGTCGATCGGGAGGTCCAGAACAGGCTGAGAGCGATTGAGGCGATCCAGCTCGACAAACGCCGGATGATTGCTGCCGCACTCGCTTGCGGGCGTGCAACAATCGTCGATGGCGAACTTGACATGGAAGACCGACAGTATCCATGGGCCAGGGATTTCTGGAGAGCTCAGCGCAGCGATCCTACCTTTCATCGGTTGATCCACGTAGCCTACGTCAGACCCGATCGCTTCATATATGATCCCGGGCTGCAGCCTGGTGAGGCAACACGAAAACGCGCGATGCTTGAAGGCGACCATCTCCTCGTCAAAAGCATCGAACGCGAGCTGACCCGTCAAAGACAGGGAACGTTCGGACCCACGCCCGAAAAGAAACATGAGGGCCCGTCAGGTTTGCCAGAGCCGACTTCGCCCGGCAAAGGTCAAATGTTGGATAGCGAACGTCCGTCTTCGCATCAGGAACGCGGAGCCGTACCGGACAAGACTGGCGCAGAGCGAAGTCGCAGCCCATATCCAGTGGACCACGGCGGACAAGGCGTGGAGAGATGAGCCATCTCATACTGCTGATCCTTGGCATAGAGCGCGTGATCTCCAAACCCGATACCCGCCATGCAGCGGATGCGGCATCTCGCCACGTGCAGTATCGCTCGAGGTTCGATGCGCGACGATGGCCGACAACGAGCAGCAGACCTCCCATTCGCTGGATTCGCTCCATGACGAAGGCAGAACCGAGCGACCCGCATCCTTTCGAAGCGTGATTGTTTGCCGGCCGCCAAAGAGGCGGTCGGCTCCACGAAAGCTATCGCCAGCGAATGCAGCGAGTTTCGCTCTATTCGCTGACCAGCGAATGAAAGGAATTGTCACATGAAAACAAGCGATGAATGGAATACGCAGGCAGCCGTCGACCGGGTGGCGGACCAGCTGCTGAAGGAGGCAGGCGGCGACCTAGCACTCGTCAATGGAAATCGTATCGCCACGAACCTTGGTATGGCTCGCGCCAACCAGTCAATCTACACCAAGCTCGACGACTGGAAGAACCGCAAGCGCGAAGAAGGCCGGCAACATATGGGCGACGCGCCGGCGGACCTTAGGAACGCTGTGGCAGAACGCCTGAAGGTGGTCGGCGATGATGTACTCGATCTCGTCACGGGTCTTGCCGGCATGGCCGTGGCTCAGGACCGGGCGAAAGCGGCCAAGACTGAAGCGCTCTTGCGTGATCGGATTTCCAAGCTGGAAGCCGAGATCGCCGAGATGAAGGAAGCCGTGGAGATTGGCGAACTCAAGCATGCCGCCACTATTGATGAACTCGATCAGGAGCGAGCGCAGGCTGCTGCCTCAGCGTTGCGGGCCGAGCGGGCCGAGGCGAAGCTGGAAGAACTGCGCTGCCAGTATGACAGACTGCTGGCCTCCCTGAGGCTTGCGCAAGCAGGCGGCAGGCCCCTGCCGATTGAGGCGGACCGCAAGCGAGCTTGTGAAATCCCTGCACCTGCGGTCGATATGTCAAGATATGACTACCAGGACTGACATGGCGGTCCGAAAGGATTTCGGGGCGGCCGGAAGGCCGCCCCTTTTTTATGACCGCACCGGGAAAAGAGCCCCCAGCCGTGCTCGCCAAGGCTGTCAGGGGAAGGTTGAAATACTGAAGGGAAGAGCTGCCGGATTGGAACCGGCAGGTGGAAAGGAAAAGGTTGCGAAGAGCGCAGCCTGCGCCTCGCCGGTTTCACGAATACGGAGAAACCGAGTTATGAAATCCCGTTATCACAGCTGCCGCCTTGAGCGCGCCGCACGACTGCTCGACAGTCACGCCGACTATCAGGTTATAAGGCGCGTTCCTGCGCCGTTTCCGCACATGGAAGGAAACCGACCGCCCGACGATACCGTGTGCGTGGCGCTCGTCGATGTCGAGACGACCTCGCTCGATCCTGCAAGCGGCGAAATCATCGAACTGGCCATCGAGCTCGTCTTTGTCTCGCAAGAGGGCGAAGTCGAAGCGCAGCTCGGGCCATGGTCCTGGCTAAATGATCCGGGAGAACCCCTGACACCGGAGATCTGCTCGATCACCGGCTTGTGCGATGACGACCTGCTCGGTCAGGCGATCGACGACCGAAAGGTGCGCGCGCTCATCGGAAGGGCGGACTGGCTGTGCGCGCACAATGCGCGCTTCGACGTTCAGTGGATCGACCGGCGCTATCCCGAATTTGCCGACAGCAAGTGGGCTTGCAGCTGCTCGGAAATTGCCTGGGCGGACCTTGGCTTCGAAGGCCGCAGCCAATCCTTCCTGCTCGCCCAACATGGCCTGTTCGGAAGAGCCCACCGGGCCGGCGATGACGTTTGGAGCTTGCTCCAGCTATTGCAGCAGCGTCGACCGGATCCGCACAGCGGACAGGTGCGTTCGCATTTTGCTCGGCTGATCGAGCGCGCCGCGCAGCCAAGCGTAAAGCTCTCAGCAAATGGTGCGCCCTATGCCGCCAAGGACGAGCTCAAAGCCCGCGGCTACAGATGGAACGCGCGCGAGCGGGTATGGAGCAAACTCTTCGACCTCTCCGATGTCGCACAAGAGAAAGCCTGGTTCTGGGAAAAGGCCCTGCCGCAGCCGACCTCGCAGACGGTTACGGCAGTCGAGCGTCATCGCTGACTCCAAACTTCAACAACAATCCAATTTTGCGAAAGGCCCGCCAGCGTGCGGGCCTTTCGCGTTCTCCCCTCGAAAGGTATTTTCGCAATGAGCCCTTCCACCCAGACCTGCCTTGGCCAATGGGCTGAGGATGCTCGCTTGTTCGCATCGCGTCCGGGCGAGGATAACGATACTGCACTGACACTTATCGTTGTCGACTTCGAATACAGATATGATCGCGACCGGCACACCGGCTACAAGATTGCCGAAGGCAAGGCGGCCGAGCCGAAAATTCGCTGGTGCTTTCACCGCGTCGCCGCGGTTAGCTGGATAGTTCTGCGGTTCGTTCCCGGCAAGACTGTGCCGGAGATCGAAGAGCCGGTCGTATTGACGGCAGAGACCAGAAGCGAGAAGCAAATGGTCGAAGCATTCTTCGATGCGTGCCGGGCGCAGCCCGAGGGGCTCGTCACCAGCTGGGGCGGCGAAGCCAAGGACTTTGCCGCTCTGCGAGCGGCAGCCATGATGCATTCGCTCGTCGTGCCCGTACAATTGGTGGACCTTCACCCCCACAGCCGCCAGCGCATCGATCTATGCCAGACGAGTTCGGCGGCCGCTCCAAGCGTGCACCTGCCCGAGTTTGCAGCCGCTCTGGCTATCCCGAACAAGCCCAGCCCTTCCGAAGACATCGGACCGATGGTCGAGAACGAAGAATGGGAGAAGGTGAGCGAGCAGGTCCTCGCCGACGTCGTCACCACCACGGTCATTGCACTTTTGCAACTGTCCAGCCTGGGGCAGGTCACGATCAACCGCGCGATGACCGTGCAGGCACTTTCGGAGCGTTTGCAACGAAGCGTTCCGCAGTCGCAATTCTGCACAAGGACATTCGCACCCTGGGCTCGTGCCCGGCACGCGGAGGCAGGATTGCGGGGGGCGATCTACCGCGCGCCGCTTGCCACCGGCTTCGTCTCTTCGAAACGGCTGCGCACGAAAGTCGAAGGAGAACCCGCATGACCTGACAATATTGCTCTACAGCACCTTGGATATCGGGCGCAGCAGCGCCTCACCGTGTCCTCCACCTCCCTCATTTCCTCTCCAACAAAGGTACCCATCGGCCGCTCGTCCACCCCGGACAGCGGCCATTTTTATACCGAAAGGAATTATTAATGCCCAAGCAGAAACCTGGTCGCGCCGTCGCGCCGTTTAAGTCGAACACCAACCTCGCCAAACCGTCCCAGCGCTTTGCCGTTGGCGATACCGAAATCCACCCCCTACAGTTGTATCGCAACCTCGAACGCCATCCGCGCGGGGCGGGCCCGTGGACGGGGGAACCTGATAAGCTCGCTTGGGTGGATGCCAGGACGGGTATGTCCTGCATCATCCTGCGACAAGCCAACGGGACGCTGGGCGGTTATGTAGCTGTCGCACCAAACCACCCGCTTTGGGGCTTCGCTTACGATGCGATCCCTGCCGAGCTCGACATTTCGGCGCATCGCGGTCTCGACTATTCCGAGTCCTGCCGTGAATATGAACGTGAATCGATCGCGATCTGTCATGTGAGCGAACGGCGGCGCAGCGGTCGCACACATCCGGGGGGCGGCGAGTGGAACAAGTCGGGTGACAACACTTGGTGGTTCGGTTTTGGTTGCGACAAGCCCGGCGATCTCGTTCCCCATGGCTACAAGCCGCCGCGCCACCGCGAGGATGGCGAGGTCTATCGCACGATCGATTACGTCTACGAGGAGACCTGCGCACTGGCGCGCGCGCTCAATGCGTTGGACGATGGCTGCGCACCCTCTAGCGGAGTGCCACTCGCGCCCCGTGCAACCGATACCACACCGGACAAGGCATGAGGGAGGCAGTCATGGACAACATCCCTTACGCCGAAAAGCGAAACCCCCGCCTGCCTTGGGGTTATTGGCTCGTTGCATCCGAAGATGGCGAGGAGCTTCGCGACGAGCACGGCAACGCTTGGGATAGCGTGCGCGACTATCTGTGGACCGACCGGCTTCGCATGGGACCTCACCCTGCCAATGCTATCGAAGCCCAGCTGGAATTCCTGTTGGCAGTCCTCGTTGCGATCGATCGCAGGGTGGTGAAGACGGAAGAGCGGGTTCGCGACCTTTTCGACGGCCTTTGGCACCTGCAGGCGTTCTACGCTTATTGGCTGGAAGGCGTTGGGCTTACGTCCAACAATCGCGTCGAGGATTTGACCCACGAGGGTCGAGCCGTGCTCGTCATGCTCGCATCGACCCGCAGTGCAGGATCGGCGCCCCTGCCGATCGGTCTGCCCACCCTCACGCCGCGCATCGGCCTCGACCAAGGTGAGAACAGGGAGGAACGCGAGCGCGTGCTTGCGGTGCAGGAAGCGTTCGCCCGCGAACTGCCCTACCGCTTTGTCCGTGAAGCAATTGCGGATCGGCCCGGCATCAAGTTGATGGGCGCCCAGCTCGGCAACAACATTCCGCTCACACGGGTCTTGTGGTCGATGTCATTCCCTGACGAGCACGCGCGGGACCGGATGTTCGCCTGGCTCGCTCACCGTCTCGATCGCTGGGGGGATTGGGGAGAGCTCGCTGCTCATAAGAATGCGCAGGCCTTGAGCGATCACCTGCTGCAGCTGGCCTTTGCGGATCGGCCGGCACTCACCGATCCCTAAGAGAGTCGATTCATCTCAGCACCTTACCACCCATCTTTGCGGACGGCATTCGAACGGGATGCCGCCCGTTGACGCATTCAGGAACCACCAACATGCGCAATCGCATCATCAAAACCATCCCAGAGCGCATGGTCGTCCTTTCGATCCTACCACCTCCACACGCATTCGAGCCCTTGCGTCCGTTCGGGTTCGGTGCATTCGTCTGCGCCCGATATGGCCATTCCGAAGCAAAGTTTACGTTGTATGTGCAAGGCTATGGCGCGGGCTACGATTCACAACGCATACGCTGCGACATCCACGCTCTCTTTACGCCCGAGACCCAAGCCCTAATCTGCACGCCCGGTCAGCCTCACGCCCGAGATCACCGGATCGCCAAAGCGCAGTTCCCATCGTCGTTCTTCGATCTCGTACCGCGCGCCGGGCTTTTATCGAATGTGTTTGCAGTTGTGCCGCGGGATATCCTTGCGCATTCGGCGGCCATTGGGAGACTGGCTCTTTCAAGTGCCGATCCATCGCCCCTGCAAAGGGTCAGTCAGCTCGGCAGCGAAGCACAAGCCGCGTGGGTCTACTGGATGTTCAAGTCGTGCTCGCCGCACCTGCGGCGCAGCTTGCTCGCCGGTCACGCGGCTTGGCAAGCAATCGAGCGCGCAAGAAAGTCGACTGCAAGAGTTCAACGCTAACTTGGGTAGCGCATCACGCGCCCCCCCTTTTTTGCATCCACATTCGCCTCACCAAAATCGGGTCACGCGCGATGATCAGACCCAAAACAGCCCATTGGGATGATGCATGTATTTATCGGCGTTAACCATCAAAATGCGGTTCTTGAAAAATATGCCTTTAATATTCGGCCACTTGTGCCGATATCGGTAGCGAGCGTGTCCATATGTCCTGCCAGTATGCAGGATATTACGAAGCCTTTTTGTGGGCGCTCCGGCCGAGAGTGGATGAGCCACGGATTCGGCAACCCGAAATTTGAACCACAGGAGAGATGCGTCTGCGACGCATTTGCCCTCGCGCACTGGCCTTCCAGAGAGAGGAAGCGCGTGGGGACCACAAAAAGGATCGAGAAATGGTTGCATACAAGAACTCCCCGCTGAACCTCGAAGCGGCTCACAAATACGTGACAGCGCTTGGCGCGATGATCGCCAACTCAGCCCCTCGTGAACTTTCGAACCCCAGGGAGGCAGCTCTCATTGCAGTCCCTGAAGGCAGGGAGCTCGAACTTCATAAGGAAGGCTACACGCGCGAAAGGGACGTGATTGCGATCGCATTTCGTCCCGGAAAGGAAAGCGAAGGCCCAACAAACATCGCAATCTACGAGCGCCTCAACAACAAGGTCAGGGTCAACCCGCGCTGTTCGCCCTGGTATTCCCCGCATCCCCGGCTCTTCATGGTCGCCTCGCACGAGGATGAGATCGGATACGGTTACAGCGATGCGCGTCTAGTCCGCATCGGCCCTGTTCCTCGCAAAGACTTCGAGCTTCGCCTCAAGCAAGGCGAAGCAGAGCTTCACCGTGCCGCGAAGATCGCGAAGGATCTCGTTTCCAACCCCTTCCTGCGGCGGTGAGGAGCGCGAACATGTGTACACCCAATAACCGCCTGCCTTCATTGCGGAGGCAGGAGTCATGAAGAACTGGAACGCAGATGACGGCAAGGAAAACGCACCAAGGAGGGTTTTGGACCTCTTGGACGCAATTGAGGGTGAGCTCTCCCGCGACCAATGGCGGAGAACCAAGGTTCTCTCTATTTTCATCGATGACGCAGATCACAGCTGCGAAGTTGAACTTGAACTGGCGCCATATGTGGTGCTTCTGGTTTACTATGGCCCGGACCACGATGACTGGGATGACGGTTGGGACCATGATACCGAGACCCTAGATGTCGTCGGTGCCGCCGGTCTCGTTGCGGGTTGGGTCGACTACTATACTGAAATGAGTCTCGCCAAGTTGGCGGACCGCATGGTCACCACCCAGCGTCGGTTGCAGATACTCTCCGAGCGGTGGTCTTCGCAGGGGAACCCCGTCGAATTCGTGGATCTCAAAATTGTGCGTGCGCGAAGCTTTCTCTGCCATCAATTCATCCCGGTGATCGCGAGATATCGGGCACTGGACGATCATTTGAACATGGCAATTCGTGAAGTCCAAGCGGATTCGTTGAACGAAATTCTCGACACCTATGCTTTCGACGCATTATCGCCGGAAAGGGCCGAAGCCGCGAGAACTCTCGCCGGCCTTGGTGCGCATGGTTGGATCGACAAGCTTGCCATCAACGCCATACGACTTGAGCACGATGTAGCGGACTTCCTAAAATCTGGAAAGCTATACCGGGCCCATCATTTCGCGCCTCCGCAGTTGATTGTTTTCGACGGTCACGTTCGCGCAAGTGGCTGGGATGAGGGCAGCCGAAATTTTTCGTGGCGATATGACACCGTGAAGGTCATGGAAAAGTCGCTGCCCGAAGCGATTTTGCATTCGCTTCGCGGGCAGCCGATCACGGATGTTATCGAACACCCTATTCTCACTCCAGAATTGACCATTACGCGGGCTTGGGTTGAGCGGGAGTACGATTGGCAAAACCTGATGATTGAGTTCAAGCAACCCCGGTTTCTATTTAACCGATCCACCGGTCGCGTTTGGGCCGAGGACAGCTAATGGGCCGATAGCGGACCGTCCGCTCTTGGCCTCACATTCGGCAATATAGACATCCACGGGCCCATAAGTCGGTGCGAGGCGTTACCATTACATGACCATGCACCACACGCGC
Source organism: Citromicrobium bathyomarinum (assembly GCF_021021475.1). Classification (GTDB taxonomy): domain Bacteria; phylum Pseudomonadota; class Alphaproteobacteria; order Sphingomonadales; family Sphingomonadaceae; genus Alteriqipengyuania; species Alteriqipengyuania bathyomarina. The sequence continues at coordinate 739,337 of NZ_JAINWL010000002.1, forward strand.
ACGGGGCGCGGAAAACCCCTTCTCCTTGTCCACGGACTGGGGGCAACCTGCGGCTCGTGGGACACGATCTCGCCTGCGCTTTCCCAAGCCAGGGAGGTAATCGCCGTGGACCTGCCCGGCCACGGGCAGACACCCGAAGAGACCGATAGCGGCACGTTCGACGGACTTGCGCGCAGTCTGGACAGCTGGCTCCGCACCGAAAATCTCATCGGGGTCGATATGGTGGGTAGCTCGTTGGGCGCTCGACTGGTGCTTGAGATGGCGCGGCGCGGCCAATCGGGTGCGGTCGTCGCACTGGACCCGGGCGGATTCTGGCATGGGTGGGAGCGGACGTTCTTCAAAGCCACCATAACGCCATCGATTGCCCTGGTTCGCGCGCTGCGACCGGCGCTTTCTGCCATCACCGGAAATGTCGCAGGGCGAACAGCGCTGATGGCCCAGCTCTCAGCGAGGCCTTGGGCGCTCAACCCGGCATTCGTCGCGCGCGAGCTGAAATCATTGGCTGATACGCGCACCGTCAATTCGCTTGTGAAGGACCTCGCCAACGGCGCAATGCAAAAGGGCCCCGCAAACACGGCTGCGCCGGTCGTCATCGGCTGGGGACGCAAGGATCGGCTGTGCCTACCGCGGCAGGCGGATCGCGCGATGAAAGCCTTCCCCGAAGCGACGCTGCACTGGTTCGAGCGTAGCGGACACTTCCCGATGTGGGATCAGCCAGAGGAAACGGTCCGCGTGGTTCTGGATGCAACGAGCATCTCGCAATCGAAATAATACTGCAACTGAGCGGTTAGCAAAGGGGCTAATCCCACTGTAAGGTCGTCTATTGGGCCGTTAGCAGCATTTCCGCTTCTAGTAGTAGTTGAAGCGAAGCCGACAATCGGCATACTCAGGAAAGGCTGTCAGGTTAAGGCGCTAGTCTCCGGTATGTAAGTGCGTGGTCCGCCTGCAGTTCAGGAAAGACGCGCGATCGTGACCATCCGCACCAGGTCTGACAGGGTCTTCGCCTGCAGTTTCATCATGGCGTTGGCCCTGTAAACCTCGACAGTTCGCGGACTGATGTCGTGGTCGAACGCAATCATCTTGTTGGCCTTGCCTTCCACCAGGCCCTCGACAACGTCGCGCTCTCGCCCGGACAAAAGCGAAAGGCGCGCCTCGATCTCGCGGCGTTCCTCGGCTGCAGCATCGCCTTCCGCCTTTTCCGACAAAGCCCGGTGGATTGCCGAGATGATGGTGTCGTCCTCGAACGGCTTTTCGATGAAATCCGAGGCACCCGCCTTCATGGCTTCGATCGCCATGGGAACGTCAGCGTGTCCGGTAATCACGATTACAGGAACCGAAGGGTCAGTCTGCTTCACGTGCCGGGTCAGGTCTACGCCGCCCATGCCGGGCATACGAACATCGGTGATGATACAGGCACTTTTCAGCGGCGGAGAGGAATCGAGGAATTCGTCGCCCGAGGCGAATGAACGGACCCGGACGCCGGCAACGTCCAGGAGGAATTCCAGCGATCTGCGCGCGCTCTCGTCGTCGTCGATCACATAGACGATAGAATTTTCCAGCGCCTTACTGTCCATCGTGGAGGTCCTCCTTCGTCACTGCCTGCACCGTGAAGCCGAACGTGGCCCCTCCTGCGGGAAAGGGGGCTGCAAAGATCTTCCCGCCGTGAGCCTCGATGATCGTGCGCGATATGGAAAGACCCACGCCCATGCCAGTCCGCTTCGTGGTGATGAACGGCTGGAAAAGGCGATCGGCCACTTCGGGGTCGATGCCCGGCCCCGTGTCGCTCACCACGACCTTTGCAAGGCCGGCTTCGTCAGGGCCTATCGTGATCGTCAGGGCACGGTCCGTCGAGGGGGACTCTGCCATCGCATCGACAGCGTTGCGCACTAGATTGAGAACGACCTGCTGAACCTGGATCCTGTCGACGAGCACCAGGTCGATGGCGGGATCGAGGTCATATGTCACACGGATTCCGTGTTCCTTCGCTCCGACCAAGGCCAATGCGGAGGCTTCCTCTACCAGTTGTGGCAGGTTCTCGATCGTCCTTTCGGTCTCTCCCCGGGAAACGAAGTCGCGAAGCCTTCGGATGATTTCGCCTGCGCGCAGCGCCTGCTCCGAAGCCTTACCGATCGCATCCGATACCCGGTCCAGCGGGGCATCCTCGCGCTCCAGCAGCATGCGGCTGCCCCGCAGGTAATTGGCAATGGCGGAGAGCGGCTGGTTGATCTCGTGCGCGAGTGCCGATGCCATTTCGCCAAGGGCCGTGAGGCGAGAAATGTGGACGAGTTCGCTCTGGAGCTCCTGAAGCCGCGCCTCCGCCTCCTGCCGCTCCGTCAGGTCGCGGATGAAGCCCGTGAAATAGCGCTGCCCTTCGGCCTGCATTTCGCCCACCGCCAATTCGATGGGAAGGGTTGAGCCGTCCTTTCTCTGGCCCACCACGATGCGTCCCTTGCCGATGATCCGCCGTTCGCCAGTTCGGTAATAGCGTTCCAAGTACCCATCATGCGCCGCGCGATAGGGTTCGGGCATCAGCACGCTGACGTTCTGTCCTATCACCTCGCGCGCCGTCCATGCGAACATCCTTTCCGCAGTCGGACTGAACTCGCGGATAAGACCCGCTTCATCGATCACAACCATGGCATCGGGAACTGTATCCAGGATCGAGCGCAGGTGGGCTTCTCGGCTCGCGATGCCTAGGGCCGCCGCCTCAGTCTCGATCCGCGCGCGCTGGAACCACTCGCCTCCGATTGCCACAGCAATCCCGATCACCACGAATGTCGCGGCCGCAATCATGCTTCCGCTCTCGACGGGGCCGCTGACCCGATCGCAGGCGAGCCCCGCCAGTGCGCCGGCTAGAGCGGCAAAGGTTCCGGCGCGAAATCCCGACAGCGCGCTGGCGACAACCACGCCGGGGACGAAGAAGATGAAAGTGGCACGCTGGCCGAGTTCTTCGGCGAAGATCAGCCGGACGGCGACGGCAAAGCCGATGGCCAGCAGAGCCACCAGCGTCGCCTGCATGAAGGACAGCCGCGGGAGGAAGCGACTGGCAAAGCTCTGACCGGGCACCTCCGGTAAGGCCCTTAGGGGAGTGGTCGTAGGGTGATTATCCAAATTTCGCGTTTCCGTTCATCAGCATAGATGGGGGGCATCGGCGGCGCTTCCTGATCAATGGCCGCCGGATGGAGAAGTTTCAATGAATGCACCCCTCATCGACCTCGGCATCCACCACCATCCGCGTGGTATTTCGGACAAGATCGCATTCGGCTTTACGAAAGCCCTGCGCTGGACCGCCGACACGTTCTTTGCCGAACGTTACGGCCACCGCGCCGTCGTGCTCGAAACCGTCGCCGCCGTGCCGGGAATGGTCGGGGCCACGATCAACCACCTCGCCTGTCTGCGCCGCATGTGCGACGACAAGGGCTGGATCAAGACGCTCATGGACGAAGCTGAAAACGAGCGTATGCACCTGATGACCTTCATCGAGGTGTCCAAGCCGACGGTTTTCGAGCGCGCCGTGATCATAGGCGTGCAATGGGTCTTCTACCTCTTCTTCTTCGCACTCTATCTCGTCAGCTCCAAGACCGCGCACCGCGTGGTGGGCTACTTCGAGGAAGAAGCGGTCATCAGCTACACGCATTACCTCGCCGAGATCGACGAGGGTCGCAGCGAAAACGTGCCTGCCCCTGAGATCGCCAAGCGATACTGGGGTCTTCCCGATGCCGCGACGCTGCGCGACGTGGTGCTCGTTGTCCGCGCGGACGAAGCCCATCACCGCGACGTAAACCACGGCTTCGCGAACGAGCTCGCCGGTCTGCCGGTGGGGACCATTGCGCAATGCCCGCCGCACGTCACGCTCGAGCCGAACTGGAAACAGGCTGCCTGATCTCGGGCGCTTGGCGAGGAGGAGGACGGATCGTGGCCGAAACCTGCACGATACAGTTGCTGGTCGATGACCCGTCCGTCCTCGCCGCGCTCAGTTTCTCGCTTTCGATCGACGGGTTTCAGATCGGCGAGAGCGCGCAGGAAGCTTTCGTCATCGACGAGGGATACGGCAGCGACGGTGTGAAGGTCCTCGAGGAGATGCGCGCGCAAGGAAACAAAGCGCTGGCGATCGTCATCGCCACCCATCCCAGCCGCCTGCTGCGTAACCGCATTGCAGGCTGCGATGCCGTCCTGATCGAGAAGCCTCTGATGGGGGACGAGATCAGCCGAACGCTCACAGCCCTCCGCAATCCCCTGAAAGTCGCATGACATGAAACCCGATCAATTGCCCGCCCTCAAAAGCTACAAGACCACGCCGACCTTCACGCAGGACAGCGTGCCCGCCGGCCTGCTGGCCGACCATTCGACCAAGGAAGGCGTCTGGGGCCTGATCCACGTATCGCGGGGGAAGCTGCGCTACTGCGTAACCGATCCGCGGCGCGAAAATGAGGAGCGTATTCTCGAACCTGGCAGCACGGCAGGAGTGGTCGAGCCCACGATCGTTCACCGGGTCGAACCACTTGGCCCCGTCGAATTTCACGTCGAATTCCTGCGCGCACCGGACGACCTCGGCATAGCCCGGACCCCGGAGAAGGGAGGCGAGGCATGACAGTCGATTCAGCCGCCGAGTCCAGGACTCATGTCCGACGCAAGCGCGAGGAAAAGCGCGCTGAAGCCCACCGCATCGGCATCGACGCATCGTTCATCGACCACATCGTCGAGGCTTTCTACGCGAAGATCCGCGATGACGATCTACTGGGGCCAATCTTTGCAGAGCGGATCAGCGACTGGCCGCCACATCTCGCCCGGATGAAAGCGTTCTGGCGATCAGTACTTCACAACAGCGGAGAGTTCTCTGGCAATCCCATGCTGAAGCATCTGGCGATACCCGGACTACAGCTCGAGCACTTCGAGCGCTGGCTGAACCTCTTCTACGAGACGCTGCGGGAGGCCGAAAGTCATCCCGCCGCCACCGAGCTGGTCGGGACCCGCGCGCGGATGATCGCCGACAGCTTGCTTACTGCCATCACCATGCGCCGCGAAGGCTTGTCCGGAGGGCGCGCAGGAAAGGATCTACCCTATGTCTGATGCCGCTCTCCGCACGCCTGCCCTCGAAGCGCAGCCTGAATTCCGGAAGGATGTCTCGGTCCTTTCCGTTCCGAATGAGGCGAACGACAACGAAAATCTTGCCCTCCGTCAGCAGTCCGAGGCACGGATGTTCGAACTGCCGAGGGCCATTTGGATCTCGATGATCGGAAGCTATGCGGTTTTCTTGGCGGCTCTGCTGGGCGCGACAGGCGGAAACAGGGCGGCATTCGCCATCGTGATATCGGTGGTCTATATCGCCATGTTTTTCGGCGTGGCGCGCGTCATGCTCGGTCAGTCGAACCCGCAGCCGACAAGTCCGCTGGATCGATCGGGCGGCAAGCTCCAGAGCCTTTACGGGCCGCTCGGCCGACTGGAAGTCTATACACAGGTGCTGGTCGTTCCCTTCGCGGTAGCGGCCTTTGGGATTGCCATCAGTGTCATCGCCGCGCTGGTCTTCTGATCATTGCCAGGCAGCAGAAACGAGGAGACGACTATGCTTTGCCCGGAATGCGGCGAACCGGCTCCACCGGGCCCGTTCGACACCCGCTCCTGCGCCCTGCGGCCCTCTGCGCGGCCTACCGGCTTGGCGGCACGTTTCACGCAGATGCTGCGCAGGCTGACGAGGCTATGCTGACGAACAGCGGAGACGAAAGCTTTAGCGCTCCACGATCTCGCGCCGCGCCACGTGCCGGTTCACTTCCCTCAAGAATGCGTCGAGATCGTCGATATCGACATCGAGGACCTCGTCCCAGTCGGCAAGCACGTCCTCGATATCACTGCGTGTATGAGAACAACGGACCAAAGCCGGATTGCTGGCGGGAGGCGGCGCACGGTGAGGCCAGGAATGGCCGGTGAGGTTGTTGTAGATCATTCCGACAAGAGCAAGAGTCAGCACGTTTGCGGTAATCGGCAAGAGGTAGGCCCAGGTCCAGGCTTCTCCTCCGGCAGCGCCGAGCGCGCACAGGAGAGCGCAGGCACCTCCGGGGGGATGGAGACAGCGCGTGAAGGTCATCACAGCGATCGCCACGCCAACGGCGAGACCGGGAGCAAGCATCGCGGACCCTGTATACATTCCGATGCCAATGCCGATGGCAGCCGAAATGAGGTTTCCGCCAACTACCGACCAGGGCTGAGCCAACGGACTTGCCGGTACCGCAAAGACGAGCACCGCCGACGCCCCCAGCGGAGCCACGACCCAGGGCAGAGCGGCACTCTTCGATCCGAGCAGCAGCCATGTCACAACCGCCGAGAGAATGATCGCCAGCGCAGCCCCAAGCGCGCCGCGCAGCCACCCGAGATGACCCCGCATGTCTTGTGGCAAGAGTGCCGACGAATGAGAAACGAGAGCCTTGAGCAAAACCTGAATTAATCCCGACTTGAAACGTGCGGTAGCCCCATGCCGGACCTGGCCCGTTTCTTCATCAAGGAATTCATCCTCAAGTTTAAAGTTTTCCTAGTGTTCCTACCCAAGCTCCTCGGCAATCGTATCGGTGTTTGTGAGGTCTGCTATTGGATAAGCCATCTACCGGCCAAAATGCGCCCACTAGGGGGTTCATAAACTGGCAGAAACTGGGCCGTTAACTGTCGGTCCGCTTTTGGTCACTTTCTCAGCAAAGTTGCCATTCGGTTCAGTATGGCCAAGCGAGCCAATGTTCGAAATAAGCGCTCGCGTTTGGCGTAGCTGCTACTCCGCGTCGTCATCGCGAAGCCAGTCCTCTATCAGAAATGCCGCCAGGTCCTCGGGGGCACCAGTCGGGAAGGCGGATTTCAGCAAATCGAGAAACGCCGACACTCGGGCGCTTAGGAGGCGACGGGATGGATAGAGTGCCCACAGCCCGATGTCCGATTTGACCACATCTCCCCAGTGGACGAGCCTGCCTGACTTCAAATCGCTCACAACCAATGAGAAGGGCAGTCGAGCGAGACCGGCGCCTGAGCGGACGGCATCGCGAATTGTGATGAGCGAAGACAGCTGCAGGACCGGTTCGACCGAGACGCTCGCCTCGCCTTCAGGCGTGCCCATCAGCCACGTGTCCGACCTGTCGTTGGCGCGGACGACGGCGCGCACTGGTCCGCTACCGGGCCGTGAAAAATGGGGCGCGGCTACCACCACCAACCTATCATGCAGGAAAGCGCGGCCAACCAGCGATGCGTCCGGATCGGGATTGACGCGGATGGCAAGGTCATATCCCTCCTCGATCATATCAACTGGCCGGTCCTCGCTAGTCACCTCGAGGCGCACTTCGGGATATTGCAACCCAAACTCCGCCGCCAGACGCCCCATCGCGGTCTGCGAAAACAGCAGCGGCGCGCTGATCCGCAGCGTTCCACGGGGCTGGTCGCCACCCGATGCGATCGACCGGGTCGTCTCCTCCAGCTCGGCCAGCAATGCGCCCGCCCGTTCGGAGAGGGCCCGCCCTTCCTCGGTCAGCTTCAGGTCGCGCGGTCCGCGTTCGAACAAGCGTAGGTCGAGGCTCGCCTCCAGTTCGGCCACGCGCCGCGACAGCGTCGCCTTCGGGCGGTTCGCAGCACGGGCGGCTTTGCCGAAGCCCCCATGTCGCGCGACCAATGTAAAATCGGCAAGTGCCATCAAATCCATAATTGTTCCATCTGTGAGACGGTGAGTCTAGATTGTGCGACTAGTGGACCGCATATGGATCGACCATCTTCTCCTCGTCAACAACGCAAATCCGAGGAGAAACTATCATGACCATTCTTGTTACCGGAGCCACCGGCCGCGTCGGCCGCCATGTCGTCGATCATTTGGTGCAGCGAGGCGCGCCCGTTCGCGTGCTGACCCGCGATCCCGCGAAGGCCAACTTCCCCGAGCGCGTAGAGGTGGCCGGGGGCGACCTGCTCGATCTCGCTGCACTGCGTTCGGCCATGTCGGGTGTATCGACGCTGTTTCTGCTCAACGCCGTCACCGGCGACGAGTTTACGCAAGCGCTCGTCACGCTGAACGTCGCCCGGGAGATGGGGATCGATCGCATCGTCTATCTCTCGGTTTTCGATGCCGAGGGGGCAGTGAACGTGCCGCATTTCGCGGTGAAGCGCGGGGCCGAGTGCATGCTGGAGCAGATGGACTTCGGCGCGACGATCCTGCGACCGACCTATTTCATCGACAATGAGGTTATGGTGAAGGACGTGATCGCAAACCACGGCGTCTATCCGATGCCGATCGGTAGCAAGGGCGTCGCCATGGTCGATGCTCGCGACATTGCCGAAATCGCCGCGATCGAACTGGTTCGCCGCTACGAAGCGGATGGCCTGTTGCCGATCGAGACGATCAACGTGGTCGGCCCGGAAACCCTGACCGGCGAACACATTGCCGCCATCTGGTCCGACGTCCTAGGCCGCCCGATCGCCTATGGCGGCGACGATCCCAGCGAGTTCGAACAGAATATGGCCGGGTTCATGCCGGCCTGGCAGGCTTACGAAATGCGCCTGATGGCCGAGCGTTATGTGAGCCACGGGATGATCCCTGACCACGGCGATACCGACCGCCTGACCGCAATGCTCGGCCGCCCCCTGCATGATTACCGTGAGACGGCCGAAGCTCTCGCCGCCTGAACTCCCCAGACGAAACGAAAGGATAATTTCATGTCCGCCATACTCATCACAGGGTGCTCGTCAGGCTTCGGCCTGGCGACTGCCAGACTTTTCGCCGAGCGGGGCTGGAATGTCGTCGCGACCATGCGCAAGCCGCGCGAAGAGGTTCTGCCGCCATCCGACCGCATCCGGGTGATCGCGCTCGACGTCACCGACCCGCAGAGCATTGCGCAGGCGGTCGACGCGGCGGGACCGATCGATGCACTGGTCAACAATGCCGGGATCGGATTGCTCGGTGCTGTAGAAGGCACGCCAATCCCGGTCGCGCGCGAGCTGTTCGAAACGAACACCTTGGGCACAATCGCGATGACGCAGGCCGTCCTGCCCCAGATGCGAGAGCGCGGAAGCGGTGCGATCGTGAACGTCACCTCCTCGGTGACCTACGCCCCGCTACCACTGCTTTCGATCTACACTGCGAGCAAGGCGGCGGTGAACGCGTGGAGCGACAGCGTCGCGATCGAGCTGGAACCCTTCGGGATTTGCGTTCGTACCGTTCTGCCCGGCCGTGCGCCCGGCACTAGCTTCGCCGCCAATGCGAGTGGCCGAATGGAAGGGGCCATCCCTGAGCCCTATGCGCCGCTTGCAGAGCGCGTCTTCGCAGATTGGCAGTCGGACACCGGTCCCGTTACGTCAGCCGATGATGTCGCGGAAGCGGTGTGGCTAGCCGTCACCGATGATCGTGCGTCATCTTATATACCTGCGGGTGCGGATGCTAAATTGCTAGCGCAAGCCCATTGACGTTATTGCTGGCGGCTAACGCAGCCGCCAGTGATTTCTCTGCGCCCATCACTTTGGAACGGACCAGTTCGTCTGCCTGTTCGTGGACACTTCCGTAGGATTGCAGACGCTTTTATCGTTCTGCGCAATATTGGGCCGTTTCCTGACTGGCAGCTTTGAAAGTGAATATACTGCAACGCGGTCATTCAAGAGAGAGCAACGGTTGCCCAAGGCGGAGCGCGAACGTGACCAGCTCTCGAATATCGTGTCGCATACCTTGAGCATCGACGACACGGTGCTAGTACAAGCGCCGTGTCTGTGAACGAAGAATTTCTCAAGGATCGTGTCGATACGTTGTTCGGCACCACCTTTAACGAACGGGATGGACGGGTCGTACCCACCACTGCGGATGTCGCGTTGAAAGATGGCGCTGTCAAAATCGACGCGACGTTTCTGTATACGGATTTGGCGGGTTCAGCGAAGTTGTCATCCGTGTGTCCATGGTCGACGACTGCGAAGATCATTCGAGCGTTCTTGGACTGCTCGACTAGGCTGATTGTAAAGCACGGGGGTGCTATCAGGAGCTTTGACGGCGATCGTGTGATGGGGGTCTTCATCGGCGACGCAAAGAACAGCAATGCCGCGATCTGTGGACGCGAAATTCACTGGACAGTGCGTAAGGTTATTAGTCCGAAGGCTCGCGCTAAATTTAATTCAATTAAGAACAACGACATTGAGATTCGTAATTGCTCTGGAATAGACACCGGTGAAGTGAGGGCCGTCCGCTCAGGGATTAGAGACAACAACGATCTCATTTGGGTGGGAAAAGCCGCCAGCTTCTCGGCCAAGCTTTCGGACGTGCGAGACACAGGCTACCATACGTATATTTCAAGCCGCGTTTACAACAAATTGAATGAAAAGGCGAAGCAGGATGGTGATGGCAATAATGCTTGGTCATCTACGCAATTCAGCTTCGCCGGCAAGACGGAGACTGTGTACAAATCCAATCACTGGAAGAAACCATAGCTTCGTTGTCAACGTCGGCGCAGATGACTGCGAGGAATCTTCTATGATATTTTGGAGAGAGTTCAGTTGAGTGGATTGATCGACCGTTTTCAAGGTGACGCCGGACGTGGCAACCTGATCGACGCCATGCAGCAGCAGCAGATCGTGAGCGGCAATCGAGCTCTCGCTGAAGAACTCGCGGACCGCGCCGAGCTCATCGAAGTCGCGGAAGGCGAGGCAATCATCCAACAGGGTGGCGACGACAACGACCTGTATCTGGTCATAGGAGGCAGCTTCCGGATCGTCGTCAACGGTCGCGATGTCGCGACGCGTGGGCGAGGTGACCACATCGGTGAGATGGTAGTCGTCGAGCCCTCGCAACGGCGGTCTGCAGACGTCGTCGCGTCGGAACCGGCGTTGGTGGCGAAGCTTACCTACGCCGACACAACCGATCTCGCCTCAAAGCATTCCGACATCTACCGCGTGATAGCCAGAACGCTCGCTCGGCGGCTGCTCGAACGCAACAGGCTTGTAAGTCAGCACCGCGAGAAGATCAGGGTATTCATCATCTCTTCGGCCGAGGCGCTCGACGTGGCGCGCAAAATACAGGACGCCTTGGCTCATGACGGCTTCGTCGTGCGTCTGTGGACAGACGACGTCTTCAGGGTCGCAAGCTATGCTATCGAGTCGCTGGAGACGGAACTCGACGATTCCGACTTCGCCGTAGCCGTCGCACACAGCGACGACATGACGCTCTTCCGTGGCCATGATTGGCCCGCACCCCGGGACAACGTCGTCTTCGAGCTCGGCATGTTCATGGGACGCTTGGGACGTAAGCGTGCTATCCTCATGGAACCTCGGGAAGAAAAGGTGAAACTTCCCAGCGATCTCGCGGGTGTCACCACGATTCCTTATGCCTATGAACCCGGAAAGGACGCATCGGCGCTCATGGCTCCGGCGTGCAACGCCTTGCGTGACCACATCAAGGAACTGGGCCCCTTCAACGGGTGACGCCCTACTGTGACGATCATCCACAACGCTGTCCGGAATTTCGATCCCCGCGTTTTCCTACAATGCAATGTTCTGCTAACGTTCCAGTTATTGTCGAATCGACGCGCCGCCCGATAACGGTGGCGTGAGTGGAGAAGATAAGAAATGGCTTGGAACGAAGACCGTGCGCGGCAACGCATCGCAAAGTTCAGGGAAAGCGTCCCCGAAGGCGACATCAAGGTCGAGGACTTCCTGACCTATCTGACCGAGGCGAGAATGCAGAAAGGCTTCGCTGTCGACACCGCCATGCGAGCCGCGTTGCTGGACATCCCGCGGAACCGAGCCGTCACGACGAACGGAGTCCATGTCTACGCCAACCTCATCGACTTCAACGATGTCCTCACCGACGCGGGTAGGGAGACGCCGGCGAGCCACCAACGTGCGCTCGAATTCCTCCATGCCCACTACAGAGCCTGCGACGAGCTGATCGACGAGTTCGACATGCAACGGGTGGACTTCCACGGATCGCGACTGCACGCGGTGGTACTCACCCCGGACGGAGCTGACGCGGAAGGTGAGCGTGTCCGCGTCGCCGTGGCCTTTGCGGCGGCATTCCGCGAGATGGTGGCGCGGCTGGGTGACAACCATCCCAACTTCAAGACGGGTGTCTGCATCGGCATCGACAGCGGCCCGGCAGTCGCGATCGATTCGGGACGAAGCGACGAGCGCGAACCATTGTTCATCGGAAGCCCGGCAAACCATGCCGCGAAGCTGGCAGACGACGACGCTGAAGGGGTGAACCTCAGCGACAGGGCTGCCGCGGCGCTGGGACAGAACGCCGATCCCTTCAATGGCAGGGTGGTGCTGACCGAGGATGCCGAACGTGGCTACCTCGGTCAGGAGGTCGTAACCGCGAACGTCCAGCGCAGCGTCAACGAACGCTTGGAGAAGGCCTATGCGGCGGTCACGGCGAACTTCGAGATGCGGAAGAGCGAGGATGGTGGTGAAGCCGTCTTCCACTTCCACCACAAGGAGCCGCCGCTGAAGGACGTCGACTACGCCGACCATCCGCCGAGCAACGCGATCCGTATGGACCTGGCGTCGATCTTCGCGGACGTGGACAACTTCACCGCCTATATCGACGGCGCAATAGCATCGGGACGGATCGCCGAGGCGGTCGCCAATCTCCACGTCATCCGCGCCGAGATGGGTGCGGTGCTGCGCGACGACTTCGGGGGGCGGAAGGTGCGCTACATCGGCGACTGCATCCATGGGCTTTTGGCTGAAGGCGACAAGGCCCAAACCGACGCGATGGCGACTATGAAGTCGTCGGTGTCGGCTGCCGCCGGGCTGCGATCTTCCTTTGAGCTATGCCGAGAGATGCTTCCGGGTACCGAAAACCTGGGGCTGGCGATCGGTATCGAGTTCGGGAGCACGCCCATATGCCGACTGGGACTGAGAGGAGAGGCCAGCGTCCGTGCGGCCGCCAGCAAGGCCACCTGTGTTTCCGAAGCCGAGCAGAGGCGCTGCGAGGGTCACCAGACCGCTCTTGGCGAAAGAGCGCTGCGGGAATCGCCCGTGACGGTCCGCGAGGCCTTCTCAGCCGCCCGGATCCTCGACAATCTCGACGTGGAGACGGCCGAGGTGCTTTTCGGTACCATGCCGTCCCCATATCTGAACACCGGCGCGGAATTCGATCCCATGCGTGCGCACGAACCGGAGGCCGCCACGCCCATGCGAGCGCACGATCGAAGGTGAGGTCGGCACTCGGTTGGCTGGGCGACGCGGTCCCTGCCTGGTTCTCCATCGAAGAACTCGGTGGACAGGTGCTCGTGGGGCGCGCACGCCTGCCCAAGGCCCCCTGGGGGGACGGTCTCCATCTACGTATCTTCGGCGACACGAAGCCGAAGGTGTGTGAGATGGTTCCGGGCACGGACCTGCCAGCACGGTGTCCCGAAAGACACGTCCAGTTCGACAAGACGTTCTGCCTCGGCCTTCGCTATCTGACGGTTCGATCTGTTTCCGATGCCGAGAACTGGTGGACGCAGCTCCATCAGTTCATCCTCTGCCAGATAGTCGCGGAGAGGACGCGCGTTTGGCCTCCCAACCACGCCCTCGACCACGGGGATGCCGGTGAACATCACGAACGCGCACTCAAGCTGGCGAGCGAGGCGGGACTCGAAGGCGAATACGCAGCGGCCAGGCTGGGCGAACCCAGCTGGATCACGGACCCGAAGCTGCACCTCTACGACCGGAAAGGTGATCCTATCAACGGAAGGGCACCATGCCCTCGTGGATGTCTGCGGCGTGCAAGAGGGCGCATGGTGCGCACGCTACGCACGGATTGCGACAAGCGTGCTCTCGTCGTGCAATTGTCTCATGCCGAGAGCAAACGACGTGTGGCATTGGAAGAATACTGGCAGCACGTGATCGCAGAAGGTGTGCCATGCTGTAGGACTATGCGCGATTGTCGACTAGCCGAACGCGAGGACGAAGCAGCGCGGAATGCCAAAGAAGGCGATGACGTATTTTGAGGTTTCGAAAGGTCGTTGGCTACATAATCGAAAATATTCCTGTGTTTCTTGGCCAGTCTGAACGAATGTCGGCTTTCGAGGCAAACTCGCAGCTACTCGAATGTCCGGAATTGGGGCGCAAAGCGGCCATTCCGTTGCTCTTGGAGCAAAGCCTGCTATCCGTTCCGTGATGACCACAACGATCTCCCCTTGGTCTCCCTACGAGGGTCGTACTTCAATAGTGTCAGGGGGACGAAAGACACTTACTTCTGCGTTTTCCGACCTTATCGTTTCTCGTCAGGGCTTCCAGTCCTACGAGTTGCCCGAGATCTTCTCTGCTACCGTGGATGATGGTGAGAACGACGCTGCGCGCGATCTCGTTCGGCTCGAGACAGAGCGCATGTCTCGCTTGTTTGCCAACGGCCGCCTCACCAGCTTTGCGCGCCCTCTGGGCGGCGGTGAGATCACCGCGATCACACCGGAGTTGTGGGAGATCGACGATCCGTTGCTCCGGTTCGCTACTGGTGCGCTAAATCTGGAGCACTGGGCAGACGAGAGTGCGGAACCGACGCATCGCATTTTCGTCGATGGTCAGCAGTTCGATGGCTGGCTCGCAAGCCTCAAGCCGCTCGGACCGCTGTCCAACCGACAGGTCGCCGAAATCGTCGACCCGCAACTACGCGCGGCCAGATCTGTCGCGAAGCGGAGCGTCGAGCGTGAGATCGGCCAAGGTGACAGCGCCGTGGATGGACATCCGCGAGAGGTAACCAGCCCGCCCGGTGTCGGTCCCGAACTTCTTACGGTAGAGGAAGTCAGCACGCTGATTAGTCGTAGCGTTTCTTCAATCTACGACTACGAGAATAAGGGGCAGTTCCCCGAGCGCGTGAAGATCGGTGCGAGTTCACGCTGGCTGAAGACCGAAGTTCTTGCCTGGATCGCCGAACAGGCAGCCAAGCGCGGCAAAAGCTAGCGTCGCTTTCGTCTGGGGCTATCGACGATCTCCTCTGATGGTATCGCTCCATCCATGATCATGTCTGCCCAGCATTGGGCGAGTTCACGGCGGCGAGCCATGTAGGCAGCCCGGTTGTACCGCAGTTCGCTCGCAGACATTCCCTTCGGAGTGTGTGCAAGCATCAGGTCGATGATCATGCGGTCGGCCAAGAGCCGGACATCGTTGCCGAGTTCCCGCTCCGCCTGTTCGTTCATGATGGTCGAGAAGCTTGAGCGCCAGCCATGCGGTACGTGCTGCCCCTTGTAGCCCTCGCGGTTGTAGAGATATCCGATGGCATTCTCGCTGATGGGCTTGAGGCCCGACCGCGCGCCGGGAAAGACGAACGGCGATCGTCCCGTCAGCCAGCGCACTGCGCGAAGGGCGTGGACGGCCTGCCTGGAAAGCGGGATTGGATGGCTGAAGGCCTCATCGCTGCGCAGGTGGAGCTCCTGCTTGATCTTTTCCGCAGGGACCGTCCACAACGCATCGCTGCTATCGGCCTCGGGATTGGCCCAGTCGATACCAGTGATGTCATCCCATTCCATGAACCGCACCATGCCGGGGCGCTGCGCCGTGAGTGCGAGAAGCCTGGCTGCCAGGCGATTAACCGGTGAAGCCCCGGCGCGATCGATATCTCCCATGAGGTCTCTTATTGCTTCGACAGACAGCAACGCCGGATAGCGCTTTGCTGGAGGCAATGGTTTCAACGCATCATCGATCTCAGTGGCGGGGTTCTCGAGTTTCGCGCCCTCGGCATTGGCATAGCGATAGACCGCGGCAACACGCTGCTTGAGTCGTCGCGCCGTCTCGATGGCACCCCGGTTCTCGACCTTGCGCAGGACAGCCAGGAGCAGTGGCTTGTCGATATCAGCCAACGGCATGGAGCCGAGATCTGGGAAGATGTCCCGTTCCAAGCTGGTAATGACGTCGTTGGCATGCACGGGCTTCCAGCGGCCCATCTGAAGCGCGTGCCATTCGCGGGCTACCACCTCGAAGGTCTTCGATGCCCCTTCCTCACCGACGAGACGCCCGCGTTTGACAGCATGCCGAGGATCCCGGCCTTCACGCAGAATCTTCTTCGCCTCGTCACGCTTTTCGCGGGCTTCGGCGAGAGAAATCTCGGCATATGTGCCCAAGGTGAGCAAACGCTCCTTCTTTTCGAAGCGATATTTGTAGCGCCAGCTCTTGTGCCCCTTCTCGGATACGTGAAGGTAGAGACCCCGGCTGTCGGTGAGCTTGTAGGCCTTGTCCTTCGCCGCGGCTGCGCGCACGGCCTTGTCCGTCAGCATCCGATACCCCCAATCCGAATTTTCGCTACCCCCAATTTACCCCCACATGCCTTTGGCTAGGGGTAGATTGGCATGGACAGCACTGGAATCGGAAATGACCGAATTGTAAAGGTTTTTGCGGGCTTCTGGAGATGGCTGGACGGCCTTGAAAAGGCCGGTGGCGGAGACGGAGGGATTCGAACCCTCGATACCCCGATAGAGGTATGGCTCCTTAGCAGGGAGCTGGTTTCAGCCACTCACCCACGTCTCCGCACACGCGTCCGAACCCATTGGTCCGGGGTCGCGAGCCGCGCGCTATAACCAGCAGGGCGGGGCGGCACAAGGGCTGCGTGACACCGGAATGATAATCGCGCGCACCGGACTCGTTTCGGCGCGTTTTCGATTCGCCTCACCGCCTCTCCCCTTGATGCCGCAGGTTCAGGCGATTCACGCTACGCACGGGGAAACCAGAGTTTCATTTGCCCTACTGTCTACAAGGAGCGAGGCGCATGACCCGCACTGCCAGCATCCGGCGTATGATCGCCCTCGTGGCCGCGGCCATCGCGATGGCGGCCACTCCGCTCGCGGCGCAGCCGATCGAACGGGTCGACCCGAACCAGGCGATCGATGGCGATCTGCAGGAAAACCCGGGCGAACCGCCGGTCTATGGCGACCCTTCGACTCAGCCAGCGACAGGCCAAGAGACAGCGCCGCCCCCGCAGGATCAGGGTGGGGTGTCCGCATGGAGCGACCTTTCGCCCGAGAGCGATAGCGCGACCACCGGCACCTCTGTCGATCAGGGCGAGTCCGGCTACGAGCAGGGCGGCGCGCCTGCATATACGGCGATCCCCACCGAAACCGCCCCTCCGGGCACCTGGCAGGACGACGATCTGATCGGCGCGGCGCAGGGCTTCTTCGGAGAGAATGCGGAAGGCATCGCGCGCATGATCGAGAAGATCCTCGCCGATCAGGGCACGCCCAACGGCTATATCGTCGGGCGCGAGGCGTCGGGCGCGTTCTTCGTCGGCGCGCGCTACGGCTCGGGCACGTTGTACCACAAGGTCGAGGGGCAGCGTCCGGTGTACTGGACCGGCCCGTCGATCGGGTTCGACGTCGGCGCCAATGGCGGCAAGACCTTCGTGCTGGTCTACAACCTGTTCGACACCGAGGAATTGTACGAGCGTTTCCCGGCGGGCGAGGGGCAGGCCTATTTCGTCGGCGGGCTGACCGCCAGCTACCTGCGCAAGGGCGATACGGTGCTGATTCCGATCCGGATGGGTGCCGGCCTGCGGCTGGGAATCAACGCGGGCTACATGAAGTTCTCCAAGAAACATGAGTGGTTCCCCTTTTGACGGGCCGAGAACCAGCAAACCTGCCGATATTAGCGGTTGCTCTCGCGCCCGTGCGATAGCATGGGACGCGCATGCTCGACCGCCTGCAAGACACTCCGCCCGATGCGCTGCTCGCGCTGATCGCCCAGTTCGCCGCCGACGAGCGGGAGGACAAGATCGACCTCGGCGTCGGCGTCTATCGGACGGATGACGGCGCGACGCCGGTTTTCGGCGCGATCAAGGCCGCCGAACAGCGCCTCTGGGAAGAGCAGGACTCGAAAAGCTACCTCGGCCCGGAAGGCGACCGCGGTTTCGTCCATGCGCTGATGCCGATCATTTTCGGCTCCGATGCCACCATGGGCGGGCGGATCGAAGGGGTGCAGACCCCGGGCGGCACCGGTGCGGTGCGCCTCGCGATCGCGCTGGCCGAGCGGGCGGGGGTGACCCGCGTGCATGTCGGCACGCCCAGCTGGCCCAACCACATTCCGATCATCGAGGATGTCGGGCTGGAAGCCGTCACTTTCCAGCATTCGAACGCCGATGGCAGCGCGGATCTCGATGCGCTGCTGGAGATCATCCGGCAGGGCCGCGAAGGCGATGCGGTGCTGGTCCACGCGTGCTGCCACAACCCCTCGGGCATCGATTATACCGACGAGCAGTGGGATGCGATTGCCGACGCGCTGGCCGACAGCCCGGTGCTGCCGATCATCGACAGCGCCTATCAGGGCCTTGGCACGGGGCTTGAGGAAGACGCGGCCAGCCTGCGCAAGGTGCTGGCCAAGGTGCCCTATGCGCTGATCGCCTATAGCTGCGACAAGAACTTCGGCCTCTACCGCGACCGTGTGGGCGCGTTCTACGCCAAGGTTGCGGAGCCTGCGCAGATGGCTGCCGCCATGTCCAACGCCGCCGCGCTCGCCCGCGCAAACTGGTCCATGCCGCCCGATCACGGCGGTGCGGCAGTGCGGATCGTGCTGCGCGACGAAGATCTGCGCCAGCAATGGCTCGATGAGCTCGACGGCATGCGCCAGCGCCTGCGCTGGGTTCGCGCCACTCTGGCCGCGGCGCAGAAGAAGGTGGAGGGCGTGCCGCTCGCCCATCTGGAAGAGCAGAACGGCCTGTTCGCGATGCTCCCGCTGAACAAGGACCAGATCGCCAAGCTGCGCGAGGATCACGCGGTCTACATGGCGGGTTCGGGCCGGATCAACATCGCCGGGCTGACCAAGGGCAATATCGACAAGTTCATTGCCGCGCTGGCGGATGTCGCCGGCTGAGCTGGACCGGCAGCCGGTCCTCGAAGGGGAGCGGTTTGCGCTGAGGCCACTGCGGGCCGACGACTGGGACGCGCTTTATGCCGTCGCGTCGGACCCGATGGTGTGGGAACAGCACCCGATGACCGATCGCTGGCGGCGGCTGCTCGCCTCGGTGTTCGAGATGCTCGATACGGTCGATCTCGCAGGGCTCTCGACGATGCAGATCAACGACCTGGTGGAGCGCTTCATCCGCGAGGATTGCGCCGCGCGCCCGGCGAGCAAGGGCCAGTACGGCTACGAATACGTGCTCAACTGCTCGATCAACGAGGTCGTGTGTCACGGCGTGCCGTCCGACCACGTGATCGTGCGCGATGGCGATATCATCAATCTCGACATCACGCTGGAGAAGAACGGGTTCATCGCCGATTCGAGCAAGACTTACCTCGTCGGCAATGTCTCGCCGCAGGGCAGACGGATCGCCCGCGTCGCGCAGGATGCGATGTGGGCGGGCATCCGCGCGGTGCGGCCCGGCGCGCATCTGGGCGATGTGGGCTACGCGATCGAGAAGCACGCCAAGAAGAACAACTGCACCGTGGTGCGGGAATATTGCGGCCACGGCATCGGGCGCGAGATGCACGAGGACCCGCAGGTGCTCAATCACGGTCGACCGGGCAGGGGCCTGCTCCTGCGCGAAGGGATGACCTTCACCATCGAACCGATGGTCAATCTTGGCCGCGCGGCGACCGTGACACGCGACGACGGCTGGACGGTCGTCACCTGCGACGGAAAACTCTCCGCCCAGTTCGAACATACCGTGGCGGTGACGGCGGATGGCGTCGAAGTGCTGACGCTGAGGCAGGGCGAGACGGTACGCGTCTAGCGCGATGCGGGGCCTATGCGCTGTCCTACATCGACCGGCGCGGCTAGCCTGCGGTCTGCTCTTTCACAGTGTCGAATAAGGCCCGGATCGACCGCGCAAGGACTGCGGAGATTTCTCTCCCCTGGACTGTGTGTCAGGTGTGTCAGGCTGCCACCGGATTGGCGGTAGTGCGGTGGCTATTGCGGATCGCGATTCGGGTTCGTCAGGCGCAGGAAAACGCTGTCGCACCACTCGTCGCCCACCTTCCAGGTGCGCTGCGCGCGACCGGTTTCCATGAAACCCATGCGTTGCAGCAGCCGCAGCGAGGCCGCGTTGCGCGGATCGACGTCGGCCTCCACGAAAGGCAGGTCGTGAACAGCGAAAGCGCGGTCCAGCACGGGACGCAGCGCCTCGCCCGCGTAGCCCTTGCCCCAGGCATCGGGGTGCAGGATGAAGCCGATCTCGGGAAACTCGAACAGGCCGACCTTCCCGATCACGCGCCCGTCCAGCTCTATCGTGAAGTCCTCGCCCTTGGCCGGATCGATGGCGAGCATCGCGGCGAGCCAGCTTTCCGTTTCGGCAATGTCCGTGTGCGGCGGCGTGGACCAGTATGCGGTCGCGCGCGCATCGCTCAGGATCGTGTGAAACGCTTCAAGGTCGTCGGGCTTGGCGGGCCGCAGCAGCAGCCGCTCGGTCCTGATCTGGGTCATGCCGCCGCCGCGTAGCTCCGGGGAGCTGCGATGAACGCGGGGTACGGTCGGTCGTTATCGTCGTCGTTTGCCTTGGAGAGCGCCGCCGGTGCGCGCTGTGTCCGCTTGGCACGCGGCGTCGCGGCGCTGCCCTTGCGCTTATCGGCCAGATTGCGCCCGAAGCGCGGCGTCCAGCGCGTGAGCATCCCCCGCGTCCGCGTCCACGAAGTACTGGCCGCCGCGACCACCACCAGGTCGATATAGAGCGCGATATCGGCGGCGTAGGCCAGCATGAGCTCCGGCCCGAACAGCAGGACCAGCTCACCGCCGAGGAGCAGCATCGTCGCCGCGATGATCACGGTGAGATACTGATAGCGCTTGTGCGCCAGCAGAAGCGCGACCGGCCGCTCGACCAGATGCCGGTTCAGCATCCGCCGAAACGGGATGTCCGGCCCAAACCGCATGAACAGCGCCAGCGCCAGCAAAAGCCCGTAAGTGATCATCGTCAGGCTCCCTCTAGCCCGCCAGCGCCTGCATCCGCTTGAGATACCGCGCGAGGACGTCGATTTCGAGGTTCACCTTGTCGCCTTCGCTCAAGGCACCCAGCGTCGTCACCTCGCCGGTATGCGGGATGATGTTGAGCGCGAAGCGGGCCGAGCCGTCCGCCTCGTCCTCCACCGCGTTGACCGTCAGCGAGACGCCATCGACGGTGATCGAACCCTTGGCCGCGATGAACGGGGCGAGCGATTTGGGCGCGCGGATCTCGAAGTGGATCGAACCGTCCACGCTCCGCCGCTCGGCCACTTCGCCGACCGCGTCCACATGTCCGGTGACCAAGTGCCCGCCCAGCTCGTCGCCGAGCCGGAGCGAGGGTTCGAGGTTGAGCTTGCGGCCCTCCTCCCACTGGCCGGGCACGGTGCGGCTGACGGTCTCCTGCGAGACATCGACCGCGAACCAGGCATCGCCCGGGCTGCCGCCGCGCTCGGTCACGGTCAGGCACACGCCCGAGCAGGCGATGGAGGCACCGATCGCGATCCGCTCGGGGTCGAAAGGGCAGGCGATCCGCACATGCAGGTCGCCCCGCTGCTCGATCGCGGCGACGGTGCCGATGGCTGTGACGATACCGGTGAACATGGCGGGTCCTCTAGCGGATGCGGGCAAAAGCCTCGAAGGTGTCTGCGCCGAACTGGCGGGTCTCGACCGGCTGCCAGCGTCCGTGCGCATGTGCAAGCTCGGCGAGGTTCAGACCGCCCAGCGCGCGCAGGCCGTCCCCGATCAGGATCGGTGCGCGGTAGATCTCCAGCCGGTCGACCAGATCGGTCTCGAGGAAGCTCGCCGCGGTCTTCGCGCCGCCCTCGACGTAGAGGTACTGCGCGGGGATGGCAGCGATATCGGCAGGCGCGGCAATGGTCTGCGCGCCCTCGATCGGCTGCGAGGTCAGCACCCAGCGTGCCGGGCTGCGATCCTGAAGGCCCGGGAGGCGGACATCGAGGCGCGGGCTGTCGGCGCGCCATGTGCCGCCGCCAACCAGAATGGCCTCGGCCAGCGCGCGGCGCGAATGGACGTGCGCGCGCGCCGCCTCGCCGGTGATCCACTGGCTGGCGCCATCGGCCATCGCGATACACCCGTCGAGCGACATGGCGAGCTTGAGCGTCACGTGCGGTCGGCCAAGCGCCGCGCGGGTGAGGTATCCGGCAAGGCTCGCCGCGCTGTGCGGGCAGTCCAGCAGTACGGCGTCGATCCCGGCTGCGCGCAGCCGTTCGATGCCCTGTTCGGCGGTGCGGGGGTCCGGGTCGACCTGGCCGATGACGACGCGGGCGGGGCGTGCCTCGATCAGGCGGTCGGTACAGGCGGGGCCGCGCGGCGACTGGTGCGCGCACGGCTCCAGCGTGGCGTAGACGTCCGCGCCGGTAGCGGCATCGCCCGCCATCTCCAGCGCCATCGCCTCTGCATGCGGGCGTCCGCCGGGCTGCGTCCAGCCGCGCCCGACGACGCGGTCATTGCGCAGGATCAGACAGCCGACCGCGGGGTTGGGACTGCTCGCCGGGCGACCGCGCAGCGCGAGGCGCGCAGCGGCGGCGAGCCAGCGCGCATCACTCGGCGTCTTGATCGTCAACCGTCCGGCCCAGTGCCCTGTCCAACTGCGCCTGCTTGGCGGCCTCTTCGCGCGCACGCTCGGCGGCGATCTCGGCCTCCATCTTGTCGGTATCCAGCCCGGTCGCCTTGCCCAGCGCGCGGTACATGTCGCGCCGGGTCTCGAGTTGGGCATCCAGCAGCCGCTGGCGCGCCTCCTTGCGTTCCTGGTTGGCGATGTTGGAGGCGATGATCTCGTCCTCGCTCCGGTCCGGGGCGAAGCTGGTGATGTAGACGATGTCGGGCGTCGCGGGGGGCGCGTACACCCTCTCCTGCGCGAAGAAATAGAGGAAGAACGCGGGGAACGCGCAGGACGCCAGCAGGATCGGCCAGCGATAGGGCTGGGGCCGCCTGAGTTCGTTCCACAGGTCGCCGACGCCTCCGGCAACGTCGTATTTGGGGCTGATGCGCATGGGCCCAACATAAGGCCTGGACGCACGCCCCGCCAGAGGGGATGTCGCCGGGATCAGCCGAAGGCGCTGAAAAGCGCGCGACCGTGGGCCTTGAGCCAGCTCTCGGCGGCCGGAAGGTCGCCCTCGAACAGTTCGCCGAGCAGGGCGTGGAAGCGCGGCGAATGGTCGAAATGGACGCGGTGCGCAGTCTCATGCGCCACCACCGAGCGGCGCACATCATCGGGGGCCTGCACCAGCCGCCAGTTGAGCCGGACCGTGCCGTCAGAAGAGCAGCTGCCCCACCGCCGCCGCGCACTGCTAAGCGCGAAATCCGGCACGGCGAGACCCGCGCGCGCCGCATAGAAGGCAAGGTCCTGCGCCAGCAGCGCACGCGCTTCGTTCTGCATCCAGCGCTTGAGCCGGGGGGCAAGCGTATCGCGTGGGCCGCCAAGCGAGATCGCGTCATTGCCCAGCACGACCTTGCGCGGACGGTTGGCGTGCCAGTCGATCACCAAGTCCTGCCCCCGATAGGTCAGCGTGCCGCCCGGCGCGGGCTCGATGCGAACCGGGCGCTTTGCCCGCTGTGCGTCCAGCCAGTCCGCGCGGCCTTGCGCGAAGGCCAGCGCCTCGCGCGTGGTGCCCCAGCGCGGCAGCGTGACCTGCACGCCCTCGCCATCATCGGCCAGCCGCAAAGTCATCCGTCTGGCGCGCGGATGGCGGCGCACGATCAGCGGGAGGTCACCTCCCGCCAGCGCGACCATCGGATCGCGCGGCTCGCGCAGCCAGTCGATCACGGTCAGTCGCTCCACTCGACGATATGATGCTCGAGCGGGCCGGCTTTGGTCTCCGAAATCACCCGCCCGGCCGCGCCTGCACCCGCGAGATGCACATCCTCGCGCGATCCGGTCAGCAGATAGTGCCAGCGCGGCAGCGGTTGGCCTTCGGCACGGCGGCGATAGGCGCAGGTTTCGGGCAGCCACGGCAGCTTGCCCGCGAGCGAGGGCGTCAGCTGAAGGCAGTCGGGCACGAAGGCCTTGCGGTTGGGGTAATCGCTGCACCGCGCAGTCGAACAATCGAGCAGGCGGCAGGCGACGTTGGTCTCCTCGATCTCGCCCGTATCTTCATCTTCGAGCTTGTGCAGGCAGCAGCGTCCGCAGCCATCGCACAGTGCCTCCCACTCCGCGCGGTTGAGGTCGGCAAGGGGCCGTTCCCAGAAGCGATCCCTCAGCGCACCCATTTGTCGAGTTCCTGTGCCACCGCTTCGGGCCCGGCATCGGTCGGCAGGATCGCGATGGGCTTTCCGTCGGGGCCGAACAGGTAGGTGATGCTGGTGTGGTCGACCAGATAGCCGCCTGCCTCGTTCGGCTCGCCGATGCTGTAGTAGGCGGCGTAATCCTTGGTCAGCTTGTCGAGCTGCTCCTTGCTGCCGGTCATT
The DNA here is from genome assembly GCF_021021475.1 of Citromicrobium bathyomarinum. Lineage (GTDB taxonomy): Bacteria > Pseudomonadota > Alphaproteobacteria > Sphingomonadales > Sphingomonadaceae > Alteriqipengyuania > Alteriqipengyuania bathyomarina. The sequence goes on from NZ_JAINWL010000002.1 coordinate 763,589, forward strand.
CCGATCAGCCGCGGGTGGAACGCGTCGGTGAACTCGGTCAGCACCTCGGGCGTGTCGCGCGCGGGATCGACGCTGACGAACAGCGGCTGGACCTTCGCGGCACGTTCCGGATCATTTGCCTCGAACCGCTTGAGCCCCGCCATCGCGCGTTGGACGTCGACCGGGCACACATCCGGACAGAAGGTGTAACCGAAATAGATCGTACGATACTGCCCGTCGAAATCGCCCCACGAGACGGGTTTGCCATCTTCGCCGGTGAGGGTGAAATCGCCGCCGATATCCGCCCCTTCAAGCGGCGGCGGTCCGGCCGGCTGGGTGCTTTGCGAACACGCAGACAGCGCCAGCGCGAACGCGGCAAAAATGGACAAGGGAAGGACGCGTGCGCTCATGGCAATCAAGTTCAGCCTCTGCTAACGGCGGGTGGTCGAGGTCTGTTGCATCAAGGATAGGGGCAATAACAGGAGTGTTTAAGGTGTCGCCTGCGTTTTTCCGCAATTGGGCCCGGATCGTGGTGCTCTCGCTCGTCGCGCTAAGCGGCGTGGCGGTGGCGCAGGTCGGGCTGCAGTCCGACGGCTACAAGCTGCTCAAAGCCGTGCGCGACCGTGACGGGGCCGTGGTCAACGAGATCGTGCAGAAGCCGAACATCGGCACGCTGATCAACACGCGGGATCTCTCGTCGGGCGAAACCGTGCTGCATATCGTTGCCGCACGTCGCGACACGCCGTGGATCCGCTTCCTGACGGCCTATGGTGCGGACCCCAATCTTGCGGACAAGAAGGGCGAGACGCCGTTGATGATCTCGACCCGGCTCGGCCATGTCGAAGGTGTGACCGAACTGCTGGAGGCAGGCGCGCATGTCGACCCGGTATCGAACGGCGAGACACCCTTGATCGTCGCGGTCCATGGCCGCGATGTGCCGGTCGTTCGCGTGCTGCTGGCCAATGGCGCGGACCCTGAGCGGACGGACAATTCGGGGCGCTCCGCGCGGGACTATGTCGCGCAGATCGGCGACCGTCGGCTCGCAGAGGCGTTTGCAAATGCGGACGCCGAAGCAAAGCAGGGCGGGAAGAAGCAATATGGACCGAGCTTTTAAGCCATGATCGACAACGCCGCCGACCTCACTCTCGACGAACTGCGCCTCGCGCTCGCTCCGGCGGTCGCCGACTCGGCGATCTTCGACGGATGGACCGAAACCGCGCTGCTTGCTGCCGCCGAGATGGAGGGCGTCGATCCGGCGCTTGCCCGGCTCGCGTTTAAAGGCGGCGCCATGGCGATGGTGACGGCGTGGATCGACTCGATCGATGCCGCGATGGCGCGCGATCTGCCGCAGGGGGTGCTGGCGAGCCGCAAGATTCGCGAAAAGATCCGCGATCTGGTGCTCTACCGGCTCGACGCGGTGGCCGGGCAGGAAGAGGCGATGCGCCGGGCGCTGTCGATCGGCTCCATGCCGCAGAATGTCGTCGCGTCGATGCGTGGTGCTTGGCGGAGTGCGGACCTGATGTGGCGCCTGGCTGGCGATACCGCGACCGACTACAACCATTATACCAAGCGCACGATCCTCGCTTCGCTTTACAGCGCGACCCTGCTGGTGTGGCTCGACGACGAAAGCGACGACAAGGCCGAGACCCACGCCTTCCTCGACCGCAGGATCGAGAACGTCATGCAGTTCGAAAAGACCAAGGCGCAATTGCTGGGCGGGGCCGGGGGCAGCGAGCGCGAGCGGTTCAGCCCCGTGCGGCTGCTGGGACGTTTGCGCTATCCCGCAAGATAGACCTGGCGCGGTATTGATAATCAGTTGCATTACGCGGTGCGCTTTGTCAGAAGCGCCCGCATGACGCTCGAAAGCCTGCAACCTGGCCACCGCGCCCGTATCGCTTCGATAGACTGGGACGCCCTGCCGCCCGCCGATGGCAAGCGGATGCGCGCGCTGGGTTTCGAGGCCGGGGTCGAGGTGTCGATGGCGCACCACGGCGTGTTCGGCGGGCGCGATCCGGTTGCGGTCTCGATCGGCCGAATGACCATTGCGCTGCGCAAGGTCCAGGCCGCTGCCATTTCGCTCGAACAAGCCTGAGATAGAATCATGAGCGATACGATCCGGGTCGCGCTGCTCGGCAACCCAAATGCCGGCAAGAGCGCGCTATTCAACAAGCTGACCGGTGCGCGGCAGAAGATCGCCAACTACCCCGGCGTGACCGTGGAGCGCGTAGCGGGGATGCTGACGCTGCCCGACGGCACGCAGATGGAAGCGATCGACCTTCCCGGGGCCTATGCCTTCGACGCCTCCAGCCCTGACGAAGACGTCACCCGCAAGGTGGTACAGGGCGAGTTTCCCGGCGAGGCGGAGCCCGACATTCTGGTGTTGGTGCTCGACGCGGGCAATCTGGAACAGCACCTCGTGTTTGCGCAGGAAGTGCTGGCGCTGGGCAAGCCTACGATTGTCGCGCTCAATATGGTCGACATGGCGGAGCGTGACGGGCTTAAGCTCGACGCCACCGTGCTGTCGCAGGCGCTGGGCGTGCCGGTGATCGAGACGGTGGCAGTCCGTCGTCGCGGGATCGAGGCGCTGAAGGCCGCAATCGCCGAAGCGCGCGGACAGGTCGGCACACTCGCCGATCGTCCGAAGATGGATGCGACCGAGCGTCGGCTGGAGGCGCGCACGATTGCCAAGGCGACGGTGTTCCAGACCTCAAGGGCGCGCCGGATCGGCGACCGGCTCGACAACGTGCTCCTCAACCCATGGATCGGCCCGCTGATCCTGCTGGTGCTGCTGTTCGTCATCTTCCAGGCCGTGTTTGCCTGGGCCGCGCCGCTGTCCGATGCGCTCGATGCGGGGGCCGGTGCGCTGGGCGAGTGGGTCAAGGCCGAGATGCCGGCGAGCATCCTGCGCGATTTCCTGACCGAGGGGGTAATCGCGGGCGTCGGCTCGGTCATCGTGTTCCTGCCACAGATCATCATCCTGTTCCTGTTCATCCTGATCATGGAGGCGACCGGCTACATGGCCCGCGCCGCCTTCCTGATGGACCGCCTGATGGCGGGCGTGGGCCTGTCTGGCCGCAGCTTCATCCCGCTGCTGTCCAGCTTCGCCTGCGCCATCCCCGGGATCATGGCGACCCGCTCCATCGCCGATCCCAAGGACCGGCTGACCACGATTCTGATCGCGCCCCTGATGACATGTTCGGCGCGGCTGCCGGTCTATGGCGTTCTGATCGCCGCCTTCATTCCGGCGCGCGATGTCGGGATGGGCATCGGATTGCAGGGGCTGGTGATGTTCTGCCTCTATCTCGCAGGGATTGTCGCGGCGCTGGTCGTCGCGCTGGTGCTGCGCGGTACGCTGACCAAGGGTGAGGCGACGGGCTTCATCATGGAACTGCCGCGCTACCAGCTGCCCAGCATCGCAGACATCGCGATCGGTCTGTGGCAGCGTGCATGGGTCTTCCTGCGCCGTGCGGGTACGATCATCTTTTCCGCCACGGTGATCCTGTGGGTCCTGCTCAGCTTCCCACAGGCCGAGCCGGGCGAGAGTCAGGTCGACGTCTCGATCGCAGGGCAGATCGCGGACGGGCTCAACGTCGTGCTCGAACCGATCGGCTTCAACCGCGAGATCAGCCTGGCGCTCGTCCCCGCGATGGCCGCGCGCGAGGTTGCCGTGTCCGCCCTCGCAACGACCTACGCGATTGATGCGAGCGACGAGGAGGCCGAGGCCGAAGGCCTCGCCAGCACGCTCTCCACCCGCTGGAGCCTGCCGACCGCGCTCGCCTTCCTCGCGTGGTTCGTGTTCGCACCGCAGTGCCTGTCGACCATCGCGGTCACCCGGCGAGAGACCAATGGATGGAAGTGGCCTGCGTTCATGGTCGGCTACCTGTTTGCGCTGGCCTATATCTTCGCGGGCATCACCTACTGGAGCGCGGTGGCGCTGGGGTTGTAGCGCCAACCGCGTCCGCTCCGGTGGAAAGTCGCAAGCGGCTCTGGATGCGACTCGCACCGTCAGTTAGGCCCATCGCAACAGACACGAAGGGATACGAATCATGGCGGGCAGCCTCAACAAGGTCATGCTGATCGGCAATCTGGGCGCGGACCCCGAAATCCGCAGCTTCCAGAACGGCGGCAAGGTCGCCAATCTGCGCATCGCGACCAGCGAGACGTGGAAGGACCGCAACACCGGCGAACGTCAGGAGCGGACCGAGTGGCACACCGTCGCGATCTTCTCCGAAGGCCTCGTCAACGTGGTCGAGCGGTTCCTCAAGAAGGGCAGCAAGGTCTACATCGAGGGCAAGCTGCAGACCCGCAAGTGGCAGGACCAGAACGGGCAGGACCGCTATAGCACCGAAGTCGTGCTGCGCGGCTTCGACGGCACGCTGACCATGCTCGACGGCGCGCAAGGCGGTGGCGGCGGCGGTGGTGGCGGCGGCTTCGGCGGCGGCCAGCGTGGCGGCGGTTCGGGTGGCGGCTACGGCGGTGGTTCGGGCGGCGGCGATCAGGGTGGCGGCTGGAACCAGGGCGGCGGCGGTTCGGGCGGTGGTGCCAATTACGACGATCTGGAAGACGACATTCCGTTCTAGCTCGCAGGGGCAGGGTTCACTTTGCAGAAAGTGGCGAGGGGGCAATGTGGCACGATGCCCATTCGCCCCCTTCGCTTTGCAATCGTAGCAGCGCTCGCCGGAGCGCTGTGTGCCCCCGGCATGCTGTGCGCGCAGGCGCAGCCACAGGCCGAGCCGCCAGCACAGCACCTGCGCTCTCTCGACGCGGCGGAGGCGATCCGTATGCTCGACGCCCTGCGTGCCGAACAGGCGAAGCTGAGAGATGGTGGCAAGGCCTTCTTCCACCTCTCCAGCGGCGCGCCTGCATCCTACGACCAGAACCGCATCGGCCCGCGCGACGCCTTCGTAGCGCTCGACCTCGAGCATGTCTGGCAGATCGCGCGCACATCGCGCGAGGGTGCGGTCTTCCCGACCTACCAGCTCACCCTCATTCCAGACGGCCACAATGCGCCGATCTGGACGCTCGACGTCACGATGACCTGGCCCCGGGACGTGGCCCGCATCATCGCAGTCGACATGTTCTACGGCCCTCCTGCACCCTCCTGAGCGCGGTTCCCGTTGGGTTTCTGGCACACCTGACACACTGTCCAGGGGAGGAAAAACTCTCTCTTCCCAAAGGGTGTTTCCCGCAGGCAATCGACGATCTCAAAGAACGCACCGATCATGCCGTGCGCAGGCCGTGTAGGACAGCGCAATCAGGCCACAGAAGCACGCTGCCCGGTTGCGCCCGCTTCGCGCTGCGCATACATCCGAGACAGAGCCAGAGAAGGAACTCCATCGTGAACATCAGGACGAACAACGCCAGCCGCCTTGTTTCGACCCCTGCCACGGTGCCCCATGTCTTCCTTTCTCACGCTCGATTCCCTCTCCGCACGCACGCCTGACGGTCGTCCGCTCTTCCATGATCTGACCCTCTCGATCGGCGCGGAGCGCCTCGGTCTGGTTGGTCGCAATGGCTCGGGCAAATCGACCCTGCTCGCGATGATCGCCGGGGCGGCGACGCCCGCAGCGGGCACTATAACCATGTCCGGCACGCTCGGCGTGCTGCAGCAGGATCTGCCGCCCGGAGACACGATTGCCCGCGCGCTCGGCGTGGAGGATCGGCTGGCCACGCTTACCCGCGTGCTGGCGGGGGAGGGCACTCAAGAAGATTTCGCGCAGGCTGACTGGTCACTGGAAGAGCGGATCGGTGCCGCTCTATCCGCTGCCGGCCTGCCCGAAATTCCGCTCGACCGGAGGATCGGTACACTCTCAGGCGGGGAGCGGACCCGGATCGGGATCGCCCGTTTGCGGCTGGAAGCGCCGGACCTTTTGCTGCTGGATGAGCCGACCAACAATCTCGACGCCGCCGGCCGCGCGGCAATCGCGGCGCTGGTCGAGGGCTGGCGCGGCGGCATGCTGGTCGCCAGCCATGATCGTCAGCTGCTCGAACGCATGGACCGGATCGTGGAGCTGACACCCGTCGGCGTGACCAGCTTCGGCGGCGGATGGTCGGCCTTCGCTGCCGCACGCGATGCGGAGCGCGAGCGGATTGCCCAGGAAAGCGCGCGCGCCGACGCGGCGCTGCGATCGGCGCGGCGGTCTGCGCAGGAACGGCGTGAGGCCAAGGCGCGCCGCGACCGCGCGGGGCGGGTGGTGGCCGCGAAGGGGGCTGAGCCGAAGATCGTGCTCGACGCCCGGGCCGAGCGGGCCGAGAACACCGGCGGGCGCGAACAGTCGACCAGCGACCGGCAGATCGCGGAGGCTGCGAAGCGCACCGAGGAAGCGCGCGCCAGAGTCGAAATCGTCACCCCGCTGCGGATCGACATGCCCGAAAGCGGAATGCCGTCAGCGGCAAGCGTGCTCGCCCTGGACCGGGTGGAGGTGGCGCTCGGCAACCGGCGGCTGGGGCCGTGGTCGCTGCGGATCGACGGGCCGGAGCGGGTCGCACTGAGCGGTGCCAACGGGGCGGGCAAGACGACGCTGCTGCGGATCGCGGCGGGGCAGCTCGATCCGGTCGCGGGCGATGTGCATCGGGCGCATGGGCGGATCGCAATGCTCGACCAGCATATCGCCCTGCTCGACCCGCAGCTGAGCATCCTCGACAACCTGCGCGTCCGCCATCGCGAGCTGGATGCCGAGAGCGCCCATGCGCAATGCGCCCGCTTCGCCTTCCGCAACCGCGATGCGCACCGCATCGTGCGCACGCTGTCGGGTGGCGAGCGGCTGCGCGCGGGGCTGGCGGTGACGCTGGCCGGGGAGACGCCGCCGTGGCTGCTGATCCTCGACGAGCCGACCAACCATCTCGACATCGAGTCGCTCGAAGTGCTGGAGGACGCCTTGCGACAATTCGACGGCGCGCTGCTGGTGGTCAGCCACGATCCGTCCTTCCTCGAGCGGATCGGAATCGAAAGATCGGTTGCCGTGTGAGCCGCAAAGGCATGGCGCTTGCCACCGGTCCGGAACTCCAGCGCGCCTCGATGGTCGATTCCCTATCGACCATGGCCAACCAAAACACATCCTCTTCGCCCACGACCATCGCCCAGCTGCTGTGCGGCATGGCGCTGTTCGGCACGGCCACCCCGCTGAGCAAGATCGTTGGCGAGCATTTCTCGATCTTCACCGCCTCGTGCCTCAGGATGGCGATTGCGAGCATCGTGCTCGCCCCCTTCGTCTGGTTCGCGACCGATCGCTTCGCGAAGGTCCGGCAGGCGGACTGGGGCGTGATCGCGGCAATCTCCGCCTTCGGCATGGTCGGGTTCACCGCGACAATGCTCTACGGGATGCGGCTGACCACTGGCGTGATCGGATCGACCATCATGAGCGCGACGCCGGCAGTGACGGCGATCGGGGCGGTTGTGTTCTTCGGCGCGGCGATGAACTGGCGCAAGGCGGGCGCGCTGGCGCTGGGCGTGGGCGGTATCGCGGTCATCAACCTGTTTCGCGGGAGCGGAGACGGACAGGGCGGCGATGCCCTGCTGCTTGGCGCGGCGCTGGTTGGCGCGGCGATCTGCATGGAGGCGGCCTATACGCTGCTCTCGCGCAAGCTTTCCGACGGAATCAGCTCGCTCGAAACCACGCTTGCCGCGTCGATCATGGCGGCGATCCTGTTCGTGGTGCTGGCGCTGGTGTTCGACAGCCGCCCGTTCGATTTCAGCGAGGCCACCGGGTTCGGGCTCGGCGCGCTCGCCTTCTGGGGTGCGGCGACCGGGGGGCTGGCCCCGGTGATCTGGTATAATGGCGTGCGCAAGGCACCCGGCGCACTGACCGCGGGCGCGATGGCGATCATGCCGCTGAGCGCACTGGCGCTGTCCTATCTGTTGCTGGGCGAGGCATTTCGCTGGATCCACCTCGCCGGGTTCGGGCTGGTCTTCGCCGGGCTGGTGCTGATGATCGTGGAGAATGTGCGCGGGGCGAAGCAGGCCTGAACCGCGATCGCCGTGCGGTCGGGTGGGGCTCGTAAAGGTGCTTTATTCCGGCGCGGCTTGGGCGCATTGGCGCAGCGTGAAAGCGCTGCGCGACCCGATTCGTCTGATTCCTCTGCTGTTTCTGGCGGCGATTGCGATCGGCACCGTGCTGCTCAGCTTGCCCTTTGCAACCGTGGACGGGGTGCGTGCGCCGCTGCTGACCGCGCTGTTTACCTCCACCTCCGCCGTCGCGGTGACCGGTCTGATCGTGGTCGATACGCCGACCTACTGGTCCGGCTTCGGGCAGGGGGTGATCCTGCTGCTGTTTCAGGTCGGCGGGTTCGGCATCATGACCTCGGCCACGCTGCTGGGTCTGATGGCCGGGCGCGGTTTTGGCCTGCGCGACCGGATGGCGACGCAGGTGGAACGCAGCCGGCTGGAGACGCATGATGCGCTCACCGCGCTCAGGCTGATCCTCTTCATCACCGTTGCGGTGGAAGGGATCGTGGCGCTCATCCTCACCGTGCGGCTGATCGCCAGCTATGGCGAAGCGCCGGGGCTGGCGCTGTGGCATGGCGTGTTCCACTCGGTCAGCGCGTTCAACAATGCGGGTTTTTCCAGCTATTCGGACAGCCTGATGGGCTTCCAGAACGATCCGCTGTTCCTTGGGCCGATCATGGTGTCGATCATCATCACCGCCCTGGGCTTTCCGGTGATGCAGGACCTGCGGACCAATGGCATCGTGTGGCGGCGCTGGTCGCTTCATACCAAGATCACCGTTGGCGGGACCGCCGCGCTGCTGGTGCTGGGCTTCCTCGCGATCCTCGCGATGGAGTGGGACAATCCCGATACGCTGGGGCCGATGGGGTGGGGCGCGAAGATCCTCAACGCCGCGTTCCATTCGGTGATGCCGCGCACCGCCGGGTTCAACAGCCTGAATGTCGGCGCCTTCCACGACGAGACGCTGATGACCAACTTCTTCCTGATGTTCGTCGGCGGCGGCAGCGCGGGCACCGCCGGGGGGATCAAGGTGACGACCTTCTTCGTGTTGTTCGCGATCGTGCTGTCTGAGATCCTCGGGCGGCAGGACGCCGGGCTGTTCCAGCGGCGGTTCGGGCGCGAAATAGAGCGACAGGCGCTGGCGGTGACGGTGCTGTCCGCAACGCTGATCTTCGTCGCGACGACCTATATCGCCTCGATCAGCAGCCTGCCGCTGGACGATATCCTGTTCGAATGCATCTCCGCCTTCTCCACCGTCGGCCTGTCGACCGGAATCACCGCCGCGCTGCCCCCGGGCGGCCTGCTGGCGCTGATCGTGCTGATGTTCGTCGGCCGGGTGGGAACCATCACCGTGGCCACCGCGCTTGCGCTGGGCGGGCGCGAACTGCCTTTCCGCTATCCGCAGGAGAACCCGATTGTCGGCTAACATACGCAAGCCCATAATGGTCATCGGTCTCGGCCGGTTCGGAGGCGCAGTGTCGCGCACGCTGGAGCGGATGGGGCACGAGGTGCTGGCGGTCGATACCGACCCGGCGCTGGTCCAGCATTTCGCCGGCGACCTGACCAAGGTGGTCGAGGCGGATGCAACCGAGACGACCACGCTGGAGCGGCTGGGCGCAAAGGATTTCGATGCCGCCGTGGTCGCCATCGGCACCGATATCGAGGCGAGCGTGCTGACCGTGCTGGCGCTCGCGGACCTCGGCCTGACCAATATCTGGGCCAAGGCGACGAATGAGAAGCACGCGCGCATTCTGGAGCGGACCGGGGCGACGCATGTGGTCTTCCCCGAGCAGCGGATGGGCGAACGCGTCGCTCACCTGATCAACGAGCGGCTGCTGGACTTCATTTCCTTTGGCGACGAATTCGCGATTGCGCGGCTGGTTGCGCCAGAGCCGCTGCTGGGCCTGCCGCTGGTCACCAGCCAGTGCCGCAAGAAATACGATGTGACGGTGGTGGGGGTGAAGCGCGAGGGGGAGGATTTCATCCACGCCGTGCCCGATACGCTCATCTTCCCGGGTGACGAACTGGTCGTCTCGGGCCGGATCCACGATCTCGAAGCGTTCTCCGCGATGTGACGCGAGGGCGCGCGGTGCCTCGGATCAGGCGTCGGCGGGGTAATCCTCTTCGAGCGCGAGCGTATTCAGGTCCTCACTGCCGAAGGTGCCGAAAGAGCGTGCTTCGGGAGCTTCGAACAGGACGCCGAACAACTCGGTGGGTTTGCCGTCCGCGCCGAGGTTGCAAATGCCGCGGCACATGATGTGTCTTTCGACACCCTGCTCGTCGATAATCCGCGCATCTACGTAGAACGGACCGCCGGAAACGGCCGCCTTGTCGAAGGTCTTTCTGACCCGCTCCCGGTCGTCGGGATGATAATAGTCGAGTGCTGCGTCGAGCGGAGGTGTGCCGGCAGCCTTGTCGCGACCGTGGACCGCAAAAACGCGATCCGACCAGAAAACCGTTCTGGTCCGCAAATCGACCATCCAGGTGGCGACCGAACCAACGTTTTCGGCCAGAGCCAGGCAGGCGCGATCACGCTCCGCCTGTGCCAGCCGCGTATGCATCCTGCTGCGTTCCACCAGCAGAAAAATTACACAGACGATCGTCGAAAAAACGAACCCCAGCGCGAACCAGAGCAGGGGCGATATGGTGTCAGTCTCCAAGATACGACCTCCACTAGTTCCGACGGCCTGGAGCCGATCGCAGCTTGAAGGAAGGTGTCCGTGTCAGGCGTGTATGCCCCCGGGCGCGTCCATCGCGCCGCGAGATACATGGCCATGATCGGCAAGCCTTTCCCCTTTGCACGACGATGCTAGCAGATTTCTTGGGGACTTGAAGTGGTCAGGGCGATGTATCTGATCTTCTTGAGGAAAAATCAGGGAAGATCTGCGGATCGGGTTGGCAATCCGAGGCGCTCTGGAGACCTTGAGATCGCGATCTTGAGCTTGCAGGGGGCATTCGTGACAGATGGGACGAAGCCCCGTGGCGATTACTTCGAACCGAGCCCTTTGAGCGCTTCGGCCAGCGGCCCGCGCGGCGCATCGTCCAGCTCGATCCCAGCCTTCTTGCGCGCCTCTTCGGCATTCGGTCCTTCTGCATAAGGATCGATCGCCAACGCCAGCGACTGTGCGATGGCTTCGCCGAGATCGAACTTTTCACCTGCATACTCGATCTCGTCGAGATCTTCGGCCTCTAGCTCGATCTCGATCTCCTCGTCTTCCTGCAAGGAAGGGTGGATGGATCCCTCGGGCACAAAACGCAGCGCGATGTCCTCTGCGATATGGACCGGGAAATCCTCGCCAGAGACCGCGCAGGGCTGGGTGATGTCCGCCTTCAGCGTGCCGGTAACGCCGACCCGCTCCCCTTGGCGATCGAGCGCGACCCGTGCGACCAGCCGGTCGACCGAGGTGATCGCCAGACGTCGCGCCAGGCCGGTGCGCTCCTGCTCGTTCGCTTCCAGCACCAGCGGCTGTCCGGTGATCTGACGCAGGGCGATCGGGCGCGAGAATTCAGGGGGCGCCACATCAGTCATGCCGCGATCTCGCCCTGTTGCAGCATGGCGAAATCGGTCTGCGCGAGCCGCGCATGCAGGGCGCGCAGACCTTCCGCCATAAGTGCCGGCCCATGCTCTTCGTCCGACAGGTGCATGTTGCGTACGACCAACGCGGCCAGCGCGGCATCGTCGCCCTGCGCGAGCGCGTCGCGCAGCGCGCCTGCGCGCCCTCCAAGGGTGGCCATCATCCGTCCCATCATCTTGCCCACGGTGGGATCGCCGATTCCCGCCTCGCGCATCTGGCCTTCCATATCCTCGACGAACAATTCGGTCAGCCAGGCGGCAGCGGAAACGCCTTGCGCCTCGGCATTCTGCTCACTCTCCAGCCGCAGCATGAACAGCGCGGTGAGCATCGAGATCATGTCGAAGCGCCCGTCCAGCGTGTCCGCCGCGCCGCGATCCGCATACCAGTGTTCTTCGCGGGCGGTGCCGACCAGCGTGTGCCACAGCGGGCGCCACGCCTCGCGAGGGTCGGGCTCACGGGCAAAGAGGCGGGACAGGAACGACATTGGAATCCTTCATTCAGCACCAATTCAATCGGCATCGCCACACCGGGAGATAACTGGCTCGTGCAACGTCCTTGCGGCTGCCATTGCACGTTCGGGGGCGAGGCCGTAAGGCTCCGCCCCGATATAGCGCGTGTTCCCGCTCACGAAAGGGCGCGCGGATTTTGCGAAGAGGATTGCGAGTACTATGCGGATCGTGAGGGCAATCGCACCGGTAATGCTGATCGGGCTTGCGGTGACGGCGGGCGGATGCACGTCGATCCGCGAAGCGCGCGGCTATATCGAGGACGAGCGGATGACCGGGCTGATCCAGCCCGGCATCGACAACGAACAATCGGTCCAGAGCACGCTGGGTCGGCCGACATTCACCAGCCAGTTCGGCCCCGAAACCTGGTACTATGTTTCCAGCGTCACCGGTCGCAAGCCCTTCGTGCGGCCCAAGATCCAGACCCATTCGGTGCTCGCCGTGCGATTCGACAGCGACGGCAAGGTGGTTGCCGCCGACCGATCGGGTATCGACCAGGTGGTCTATCTGAGCCCCGATGGCGACGAGACCCCGACGCTGGGCCGCGAGCGGACCTTCTTCGAAGACCTGTTCGGCAATATCGGCACGGTCGGCGCACCGGGTGCCGGCCCAGCCGGGGGCGGGCGCGGCCCTGGCGGCTGACGTTCCACCGGGTGGAGCGATTGTGTGCCCGCAGCGCTTGATAGCGTGCGGGTGGGCCCCATATCGCGCCTCATGAGCAATTCCGCGGCCAGCCACGGCCTCCAACAGTGGCACGGCACCACCATCATCGGCGTCAAGCGCGGGGATAAGACCGTGCTGGCCGGGGATGGTCAGGTCTCCATGGGCAACACGGTGATGAAGCCCAATGCGAAGAAGGTTCGCCGGATCGGGGATGGCAAGGTCGTCGCCGGTTTCGCAGGCGCCACCGCCGATGCTTTCACGCTGTTCGAACGGCTGGAGCGCAAGCTCGACCAGTATTCCGGGCAGCTGATGCGCGCGGCGGTCGAACTGGCGAAGGACTGGCGGACCGACAAGTACCTGCGCAATCTCGAAGCGCTGATGATCGTGGCCGACAAGGACACGATGCTGGTGCTGACCGGCAATGGCGACGTGCTGGAGCCCGAAGGCGGCATCGCCGCGATCGGCTCTGGCGGCAACTACGCACTCGCCGCCGCGCGCGCTCTCTCCGACTACGAGACCGATCCCGAAAAGATCGCCCGCCGCGCGATGGCCGTGGCCGCAGAAGTCTGCGTCTTCACCAACGACCAGGTCACGCTCGAAACCGTTTGAGCGCACCCCTCTCGAAATCACGGATAGAAATGGCTGATACCCTCACCCCCAAGGCGATTGTCGCCGCTCTCGACGAACACATCATCGGCCAGAAGGATGCCAAGCGCGCGGTTGCCGTGGCGCTGCGCAATCGCTGGCGCAGGCAAAGGCTGGGGCCGGACCTGCGCGACGAGGTGACGCCCAAGAACATCCTGATGATCGGCCCGACCGGCTGCGGGAAGACCGAAATCAGCCGCCGCCTCGCCAAGCTGGCCGAAGCGCCCTTCGTGAAGGTGGAAGCGACCAAGTTCACCGAAGTCGGCTATGTCGGCCGCGACGTCGAACAGATCGCGCGAGATCTGGTTGAAGAAGCAATCCGGCTGGAGAAGGACCGCCGCCGCGAGGCGGTGCGCGAGTCCGCGAGTGAGGCGGCGATGGAGCGCCTGCTCGACGCGCTGGTGGGCGACAGCGCCTCCGAAGCGACCCGCCAGAGCTTCCGCGAACGGATCACGCAGAACGCGATGAACGACGTCGAGGTCGAGATCGAGGTTCAGGATCAGCCCGCGACCACGATGGATATCCCCGGCATGGGCGGCAATGTCGGCATGATCGACCTGTCCGACATGTTCGGCAAGGCGATGGGCAAGAAGCCCACCAGCCGGCGCAAGCTGCGCGTGCCCGAGGCGTGGGACCGGCTGGTCGACGAAGAAGCCGAAAAGCGCATGGACCAGGACGATGTCGCCCGCGTCGCGCTGCAGAACGCGGAGACCAACGGGATCGTCTTCCTCGACGAGATCGACAAGATCGCGGTGTCCGATGTGCGCGGTGGGTCGGTGTCACGCGAAGGCGTTCAGCGCGATCTGTTGCCGCTGATCGAAGGCACTACCGTTGCGACCAAGCACGGCCCGATGAAGACCGACCACGTGCTGTTCATCGCTAGCGGCGCGTTCCACGTCTCCAAGCCTTCCGACATGCTGCCCGAATTGCAGGGCCGCCTGCCGATCCGGGTCGAGCTGCGCGCGCTGACCGAAGAGGATTTCGTACGGATTCTCAGCGAAACCCGCGCCAACCTCGTCCAGCAATACACCGCGCTGATCGGGACCGAGAAGGTCACGCTCGACATCAAGGACGAGGCGGTGCGCGAAGTCGCCAAGATCGCCGCGCAGGTGAACGAGGCGGTCGAAAATATCGGCGCCCGCCGCCTGCAGACGGTGATGGAGCGGCTGGTGGAAGACATCAGTTTCGAGGCGGAAGAGCACGCAGGCGAGACCGTCACCATCGATGCTGCCTACGTGCACGAACGGCTCGACGACCTCGCGCGGGATACGGATCTGAGCAAGTATATCTTGTGATCTTCGAAATCGGCTAAGGGAGCTGGGCTATGGACAAAGCCCGCGCCTCACATTTATTTGAATCGGGTAGGAGCCATGCATTAGCCGCGGATCTCTTATATCGGTCTGCATTAGCGGAGGGGGTTGCCAACGGTGTCAAAGATCCAGCCGACTATGCATTCAATGGTTCCTATTCCCTCTCGACTTTTTACCTTCTGGGCCTTGGCCTCGAGTTGATGTTGAAAGCGGCGATCGTGGCACACGATGGTCCTTCGGATGAGCGGTCTATGCGGGAAATCGGGCACGACCTAGTGATCGCACTCGATCGCGCGGAGACGGCGGGTTTCCACTCGAACGCACCCCGTCTTCGTGATCTGGTGGAGGTCATGAACGAGCCGTTCAAGCTTCACTGGTTTCGCTATGCAAGGCCGGCCAACATGCCGCTGCCCGGCGATTTCAATCAGGTAGTCGAGACGCTTCAATGCTTGGATGAGGAGCTGCAGGCGATCCTTTGGGTAGAATAAACGATTGTGAACAGGAGGACGGGTCTCAGGCTTCAAAGCTCGGCTTGACCGCGCTCCTTCCGCCCCCGAAGGCGGGCGCATGCCCGAACCCACCCGCCTCACTACAGCGCAGGAATACTGGCTCGCCGTTGCGGCGGCGGTGGTGACTGCCAATGCCTATTACATCCATCCGATCATCGGCGATGTGGCGGATCATTTCGGGGTCGGGCATGCCGAGATCGGGCTGGTGCCCGCGCTCAACCAGTTGGCGTTGGCGCTGGGCATCCTGCTGCTGCTGCCGCTGGGCGACCGCTTTTCCAACCGCACGCTGACCATCCTGTTCACCATCGGCCAGTGCGTCGGGCTGATCGGAATGACGCTGGCGCAAAGCTTCGTCACCTTTACCGCCGGGTCGACCCTGCTCGGCTTCTTCACCATCGCGCCGTACCTGCTGCCCGCCTACGCATCGAAGCGCGTCGCGCCCGAGCGGCTGGGCCATGTCACCGCGATCCTGACCGCGGGCGTGATCTTTGGCATCCTGGTCGCGCGGGTCGGGGCAGGCGTGGTCGCCGAGTACTGGGGATGGCGCGCGGTCTACTGGATCGCGAGCGGGCTGATGATCGCGATCACGCTCGCTCTGCCCACGATCATGGAAAAGGGCGTCCGCGACAAGGATGCCAGCCGACTGCCCTATCTCGGCCTGATCGCCTCGCTCCTCGCACTGGCGCGCGAGCGGCGCGAGATCCTGTTGTCGGGGGCGATCCAGGGGATCGGCTTCGGCCAGTTCATCGCGCTGTGGCTGGGGCTGGCGCTGCACCTGACGGGGCCCGAGATGGGCTATGGCACCGATGTGGTCGGCTACCTTGCCGGGTTTGCGGCGATCAGTGTGTTCTCCACCCCCTATTGGGGCCGGCTGGCAGACCGGATCGGTCCGCGCAAGGCACGCGTGCGCTTCGCCATCGTGCAGATGCTCGGCATTTCGCTGCTGTGGCCCTTCGGGGGGAGCCTGTGGTTGCTGATGATCCCGATCCTGATCGGCAATATCGTCGGCCCGGCAATCGATGTGACCAGCCGGATGACGTTTCTTTCGCAGGAGCCTGCGCTGCGTACCCGGCTGACCACGATCTATATCGTGATGATGTTCATCGGCGGCAGCATCGGCAGCATCGCCGGAACATCGCTGTTCGACGCGTTCGGCTGGGCAGGCACTTCGCTGGCGATCCTCGCCAGTTGCGCCTGCCTCGCGATGCTCTCCTACGTGGCGTACCGGCTGTACGGCGACAGGGACCAGCCGACCGGCTGATCCAGCGCCCTACGGATGCGGGGCGAGGCCGATTTCCACGCCCGTGCGATCGGTCGCACCGTGGCGGTCGACCAGATCGGCGCTGGCTTCGTTGAGGCCGACGACCTGCACACTGCGGCCATGCATCCGCATCCGCTCGACCACCTTGTCGAGCGCGCCGATCGCGGAGATGTCCCAGAAGTGCGCGCGGGTAACGTCGATGATCACGTGGTCCGCAGGGTCGGGCTGGAGGCTTTCGGGGCCCAGCGCCGCCTCGAACCGGGCGACGCTGCCGAAGAAGATCTCGCCATGCGCGGTATAGGTGGCGGTCTCGCCTTCATCGGTCACCGTGCGGGTGCGCTCCACCTCGAACATGTGCATCACCTTCTGGACGAAGAAGATGCCCGACAGCAGTACGCCGACCAGCACGCCGATCGCGAGGTTGTGGGTGAACACCACCACCGCGACGGTGACGAACATCACCATCGAGCTTTGCCATGGGTGCACGCGCAGGTTGGGGATCGAGTTCCAGCTGAACGTGCCGATGGAGACCATGATCATGATCGCGACCAGCGCGGGCATCGGCACCTGGCCAACGATCCCGCCGAGCAGGACGAGCATGATGAGCAGCGCAAGGCCCGCGGTGAAGGTGGAAAGGCGTCCGCGGCCCCCGGACGTCACGTTGATGACCGACTGCCCGATCATCGCGCAGCCGCCCATGCCGCCGAACAGCGCGGCGACGATATTGGCCACGCCCTGTCCGCCGCATTCGCGCTGCTTGTCGCTGCCGGTGTGCGTCATGTCGTCGACGATCTGCGCGGTCAGCAGGCTCTCGAGCAGCCCGACTGCCGCCATGGTGAGCGAGTAGGGCGCAATGATCGCCAGCGTTTCCCACGTCAGCGGCACGTCGGGCAGCATGAAGAAGGGCAGGCCCTGCGGCAGTTCGCCCATGTCGGACACCGTGTTGACCGGCGAGCCGAGCCATAGCGACAGGCAGGTCAGCACAATGATCGCGACCAGCGGGCTGGGGATCGCGGTGGTCAGCTTGGGTACGAGGTAGATCATCGCGAGGCCACCCGCGACCATCGCAAAGGTGATCCAGTTGACGCCTTCGTTGGTCGGATCGAGCTGGGGCAGCTGCGCCATGAAGATCAGGATCGCGAGCGCATTGACGAATCCGGTGATGACGCTGCGGGATACGAACTGCATCAGCAGGTTGAGCTTCAGCAGCGCGGCAATGCCCTGGAAGATGCCCATCAGGATGGTGGCGGCGAACAGGTACTCCACGCCATGATCGCGCACCAGCGGCACCACCACCACCGCCACCGCAGCGGTCGCGGCGGAGATCATGCCGGGGCGTCCGCCGGTGAAGGCGATCACCATCGCGATCGCGACCGAGGCATAGAGGCCCACGCGCGGATCGACGCCCGCGATGATCGAGAAGCCAATCGCCTCGGGGATCAGCGCCAGCGCGACGACGATGCCCGCCAGCACATCGGCGCGGACATTGCCGAACCATTCGCTCTTCCATCGGGCTGCTGTGCTGGCATGCGCGTGCGCGCCGGTGCTGGGCGTCATGGGAAATCCGTCAATTTTTGTCTGGAACGCATGACCCGTGCACCATGCTGCGCTGCAACACAACCCCGAGTGCGTGCGCGCTTCGCCGATTGCTCAAGGCGTTGGTCGATAGGCAGGTGCGCGGCCTTGCGGGCGGCGGGGCGCTCTGGTTCATTGGCGCGCAGAGCTTTTCTGGGGGACTATCATGCTGAAATCCGCACTTGCCGTCGGCGCCGCCGCGCTTGCCTTTGCCACGCCCGCGTTCGCGCAGGATGCCGCGCCCGATCTGGAGCCGGGCCTGTCCGCGCCCGAGATCGAGTTTACCGAATGGACGCTCGATAACGGATTGCGCGTCATCGCGATTCCCGACGATGGCACCGCCACGGTCACCACATCGCTGTGGTACGAAGTCGGGTCGAAGCACGATCCCGAAGGGCGCAGCGGCTTCGCGCACCTGTTCGAGCATATTCTCAGCCGCAAGACCGAGAACATGCCCTACAACATGATCTACGGGCTGACGGCGGATGTCGGCGGCACGCGCAATGCATCGACCGGGTCCGACCGCACGAATTACTACGAGACGGTTCCGGCGGAATATCTCGAAACCATGCTGTGGACCCACCGCGAACGCATGTTCAAGCCGGTGATCGACCAGCAGGTGTTCGATTCCGAGCGCGGGGTGGTAAAGGAAGAACTGCGCCAGCGCGTACTCGCACCGCCCTATGGCCGCCTCCAGCGCTTCGTGATCGCAGAGAACGCCTATGATGTCCTGCCGCAGCGCCGCCCGGGTATCGGCTCGATCGAGGAACTCGATTCCGCGACGCTCGACGATGCGCGCGCCTTCCACCAGGCGTTCTACGGGCCGGACACCGCCACGCTGATCGTCGCGGGCAATTTCGACATGGCCAACCTGCGCGCGCTGGTGGACGAATATTTCGGCGACATCCCGCGCCGTGCGGACCCGGTCGACCTGACCATCACCGCGCGCGAGCCCGAGCGGACCGAGCCGCGCAGCTTCGTCGCCACCGCGCCCAACGTGCCGCTGCCGGTTGCAGGGTCGATCTGGAAAGCGCCCGGCTCGGGGAGTGCGGATAGTGCCGCGCTCGACGTGCTGACCGCGATCATGGCGCGCGGCCAGAGCAGCCGCCTGTATGATGCGCTGGTGCGCACCGGCAAGGCGGTCGACAGCGCGATGTTCTATTCCGAAAGCGAGGAGGGCGGCTATGTCGCCAGCTTCGCGGTCACCAACCCCACCGCCGACGCGGACGAGGTCGACGCGCTGCTCAAGGCGGAGCTGGAGAAGATCCGCACCCAACCGGTGAGCGCGGCCGAACTTGCCGAAGCCAAGAGCGAGCTGTTCGCAGACTCGCTGCGCCGGCGCGAGACTGCGCGGGGCCGGGCGTTCGAGCTGGGCGAGGCGCTGGTGTCCACCGGCAACCCCCGCGCCGCCGATGACCGGCTGGCAGCGATCGCGGCGGTGACGCCCGAAGATGTCCAGCGGGCGGCGGCCAAGTGGCTCGCCTCCAACGCGCGGGTCGACATGCGCTATGTCGCGGGCGAGGAGAATCCGGAGGCCTATGCCAACCCGGTCCCGATGCCGACCTTCCGCAGCCTGCCCGCCGCGATCGGAGAGCCGCTCTCCGTGCTTCCCGAAGGCGAGCGGCAGCAGCCGCCCGCAGCAGGCGCGCGGCCGACGGTGGTCGCGCCCGAGATCGTCGAGCAGACTCTGACCAACGGGATCGATGTGGTCGCCGCGCAGACCGGCGAGGTTCCGATCGCGACGATGACCGTGCTGGTGCCCGGCGGCGCGTCGACCGATACGCGCGCCAAGGCAGGCGTTGCCCAGTTCGCCGCCTCACTGGCCGATCAGGGCACGGCGAACATGAGCGCGCAGGAAATCGCCGCGCGTCTGGAAAGCCTGGGTGCCAGCTTCGGCGCAACCGCCGGGCGCGATGGCACTTTTTTCAGCCTGACCGCGCCGGTCGTCAATTTCGAAGCGGCGGGCGAAGTGCTGGCCGATATCGTGCGCTCCGCCCAGTATCCGCAGGCCGAGCTGGACCGGGAGCGCAAGCGTGCGATCGACGGTCTGCTGGTTGAAATGAAGGACCCCGGCGAGCTGGCGGGCAAGGTCGCCACTCTGGTGATGTATGGCGATGCGCCATACGGATCGCAGCCCGGCGGCACGGCGGACAGCCTCGCCGCGATCACCCGCGAAGACCTGCTCGCCCACAGGCAGACCTGGTGGCACCCGAGCGAGACCAAGATCATCGTCAGCGGCGGCATCGCGCCCGCGCAGGCGACCGCGCTTGCGAACACGCTGTTCGGGGACTGGCAGGTCGATGCGCCTGCGCCCACGCCGGTCGCCGATCCGGCGGGCACCGCGCAGCCGGTCCGCACGGTGGTAATCGACATGCCCGAGGCAGGTCAGGCCGCCGTCGTCGCGGCGGTTCGTGCGATCCCGCGCGCTGACGAGCGCTATTACGCGCTGGATCTGGCCAACGCGGTGCTCGGCGGCGGGTCGAGCGGGCGTCTGTTCGACGAGGTCCGCACCAAGCGTTCGCTCAGCTACGGGGCCTATTCGGGCTTCGGCGACCGGGCGGACGACTCGGTGCTGGTGGCAAGCGCGCAGACCAAGAACGAATCCGCCGACGAGGTCGCACAGATCTTCCTCGACGAGTTCGCCCGGCTGGGCAGCGAACCCTTTGCGCAGGAACTGCTGGACAAGCGGCGGCTGTATCTGGGCGGCAATTATGCTCGCTCGCTGGAAAGCAGCTCGGGCTTCAACTCGATCGTTGCCGGGCTGATGCAGCAGGGCATCGAGCCTGCCGAGGCGGCACGCTACGCCGCGCGGCTGGCAGAGGTGACGCCGGAAGAGGCGAGTGCGGCGGCACGCGAGCTGGTCGATCCCGCGAACGCGACCATCGTCATCGTTGGCAATGCGGCCGAGTTCATTGACGACTTGCGCGCGATCCGGCCCGACGTCGAGGTGATCTCGGCCGAAGGGGTGGACCTGTCGGCGGCGGATTTCGGGCTGGAGGAGTAGGCTAGCGTTCCGGGCCCGCTAAGCGTCGCTGTCGGCCTGCTGGCGCGCCCACATTTCGGCATAGAGGCCGTCACGCCGGAGCAGCTCCGCGTGGCGGCCCTGTTCGGCCAGGCGTCCGTTCTCCAGCACCAGGATGCGGTCCGAATCCGCGATGGTCGACAGGCGGTGCGCGATGGCGAGCGTGGTCCGCCCGCGCGCAACGCTCTTCAGGGTCTTGAGAATTTCCTGCTCGGTCCGTGAATCGAGCGCGCTGGTCGCCTCGTCTAGAATGACGATCGGCGGGTCTTTCAGCAGCGTGCGCGCAATCGCGACCCGCTGCTTCTCCCCGCCCGAAAGCTTCAGCCCGCGTTCGCCGACCTCGGTGTCGAAGCCATCGGGCAGCGCGTCGATAAAGGGCAGGATCGCGGCCCCGCGCGCCGCCTCGCGAATGGCGGCCTCTTCCGCCGGTCCGGTCTCGTGCGGGCGGCCATAGCCGATATTGTAGCCGATCGTGTCGTTGAACAGCACGCTGTCCTGCGGGACGATGCCGATCGCGGCGCGCAAGCTTTCCTGCGTCACATGCGAAATATCCTGCCCGTCGATCAGGATGCGGCCGACCTGCGGATCGTAGAAGCGGAACAGCAGCCGCGCGATCGTGCTCTTGCCCGCGCCCGAAGGGCCGACCAGCGCGACCGTCTCGCCTGCGGCAATCTCGAAATCGAGGCCGTGGAGGATGCTGCGATCGGGCTCGTAGCCGAAATGGACATTCTCGAACACGATGCCCGGGCGCTCGATATGCAGCGCGGGCGCGCCGGGCACGTCCTCTACCTCGACATCGGCGTCGACCAGGCGGAACATCGCCGCCATGTCGATCAGTCCCTGCCGGATCGTGCGATAGACGAAGCCGAGCATGTCGAGCGGGCGGAAAAGCTGGGTGAGGTAGGTGTTCACGAACACCAGATCGCCGGTGGTCAGGTCGCCCCGGCTCCAGCCCCACACGGTGTAGCCCATTGCGCCCGCCATCAGCAGGTTCATGATGAAGGCCTGCGCGATGTTGAGCAGGCCGAGCGAACCGTCGGATTTGATCGCTGCTTCGGAATATTGCCGCGCGGCCTTGGCATAGCGGGCATGCTCGCGCGCCTCTGCCCCGAAGTACTTCACGGTCTCGTAGTTCAGCAGCGAATCCACTGCGCGCGCCAGCGCCTGCCCGTCGAGATCGTTCATCTCGCGCCGCAGCTTGGTCCGCCATTCGGTAATGATCTGCGTCACCGCAATATAGGCGATCACGGTCACTGCGGTCGCGATGACCAGCCCGATCCCGAAATTGAGGTAGAAGATCACCGCCACGGCGATCAGCTCGATCACTGTGGGCGCGATATTGAACAGCAGGAAATAGAGCATCGTGTCGATGCTCTTGGTCCCGCGCTCGACCGTTTTGGTCACCTCGCCCGTGCGGCGCGATAGGTGGAAGCGCAGCGAGAGCTGGTGGAGCCGCTGGAAAACGTCCTCGGCAAACTGGCGGGTCGCGTCCTGCCCGACCCGTTCGAAGATCATGTTGCGCACATTGTCGAACGCGACGCTGGCAAACCGCCCGGCGGCGTAGGCGACCACAAAGGAAATCGCGACCATCGCCGCTGTGTTGGCGGGCGTCTCCATCGCATCGACCGCCGCGCGATAGGCGTAGGGCAGGGCAAGCGTGGTGCCCTTGGCGACCAGTACCAGCAGCAGCGCGAGCACGATGCGGATGCGCAGGTCGGTACGGTCCGCCGGCCACAGATAGGGCAGGAAGCGCCGCAGCGTCTGCCATCCTTCGGGGGCTGGCTGGTCGGATCTGGTTGTGTCGGTAGGCCCCATTGCTGGGCGGCATGTGGTTACCGCAAGCGCCCGAGGCAAGCGCGATCAGGTTTCCTTGTCGAGCCGGGTCGCCCGGGCGCGGCGAACCGAAGGGCCTTGAGGGGCGACACCATCGGGCAGGTCGAACAGCACCTGGCGGTGGCGAAAATCGATCGCCAGCCTGTCGAGCCGACGCAGATTGCCGATCCCGAGCAGCATTGCAGGCCTGTCGGCAAAGCCCAGTTCGTCGAGCGCGGGACTGTCCGCGAAGGCGACCGGCAGGTCTGCCAGTTGCAGGCTGCCAAGCCGCAGCGCGGCAACTCTGGCGATCCGCCCGTCGTAGTTCAGGCCCAGAACATCGGTCCCGCTGACCGTCTCGCGCTCGTGGCAGATCTACCACCGCGGCGGCGATGCGCCAAAGGCGTTGGACGATTGCTGTCAGGCGCTGGGCACGGGCGGTGCGCGGCGGCGGATGACCAGATCGATGATCTCGAACAGCATGTCGCGCCGCAGGACGAAGACCAGTGCGAGATAGGCGAGGCCCCCGGTGCTCACCAGCACGGCCAGTTCCATCGGCGCAGGCATCGCGGGCAGCAGGCTCGCGACCAGCTTGACCACCAGCGCCATGCCGCAGGCCGCGCCCAGACCGGGGGTCACTGCACCCAGCAGACCGCGTCCGTCGATCCGCAGCGCTGGGCCGCCGATAAACAGCGCGGCCAGCGGCAGCAGTGGGCTTGCAAAGACCCATGCCCGGGCCAGGCCGATGCTGCCATCGTTCAGCCCGATCAGGAACGCGGTGATCAGGATCGCAGCGACCACCGCGCTCGATTTGGCGGACAGGTCCGGTCGGTCGATCGCATTGAAGGCGGGCGAAAACAGGATGTAGACCGTGAAGGCAGGCATCGCGAGCGCCAGCGTGGCGGCGATCGGGGCCATCTCACCCCACTTGGGGCCGAACGCGGTCAGCACCAGCGGTTCGGCCGAGGCATACATGCCAAGGAAGATCGGGCTGACCACCAGCATGATCAGCCGCACCGCGGTCAGGAAGGCGCGCGCCAGCGTCTCGCGATCCGACTGCAGCCGGGCGAAGCTGGGGAAGGCGACGTCGTTCAGCGGCGGGATGAACCGCGCGGTGATGATCGTGACCAGGAAGATCGCCTCTGCATACAGGCCGACATCATGCGGATCGAGGCGGCTGCCCGCGAAGAAGATGTCCGCCTGTGTGGCGATGGTCCAGCAGAAGTGGCTCGCCAGCACCCAAGTGCCGTAGGTAAAGAGGTGCTTGCTGCCGCGAAAGTCGAAGCTCGGCCAGTCGAGGCTTTTGGCGGCGATGGTCAGCCCGATCGCGCGGGTCCAGAACAGGGCGATCGGTGCCCATACCAGCGCCCACACGCCGAGGCCTGCGAGCGCGCAGGTGAGCGCCGTGCCCGCAGAGATCAGCGCGGCGATGATGTTGACCACCGCCGGGCGCTTGAAATCGAGCTCGCGAACCAGCAGCACTTCGGGAATGGCGACGAAGGGAACGGACAGGAACAGCAGAACCTGCACGTGCAGCAGCTTCTCGACCAGCGGCTGGCCGTAATAGTCCGCCACCACCGGGGCGAGCGCGAACTGGATCGCGGCGAGCGCGAAGTTCACCAGGATCAGCATGCCGAAGGTCTGGCGCACCATTTGCCGGTCGATCGTCTCGCGCTGGATCAGCGCGCTGGCAAAGCCGTATCCGTTGAGGAACGAGAGGAAAGTGATGATCACCTGCCCCATCGCGAACAGGCCGTAGTCGCCCGGATCGAGGATGCGCACCACCGCGAGCGTAACGCTCCAGGTGATGATCTGCGCGACGATCTGGCTGCCGGAGCGCCAGGCGACTGCGGACCGCACGGAATCGGCGAGGCTCATTTGACCCTCCAGGCAAGCGCGCGCCATGCCCAGGCAAGCAGGTCGCGCCAGCGGGTGAGCACGGTCGACGGGTGTTCGCGCAGCGCCTTGAGCAGGAATCGCGGGCTGGGCGTATAGGGATTGCCGGTGAACAGGGTCAGCCAACCCCGCGCGCGCATGCGGGAGTCGTCACAAAGTTCGATTTCACGTTCCAGTATATGGGTCACGCCGTCGCGTATCTTGTACCAGCGCCGGTCGGTCAGGCTGCGCTCGTGCCGGCGATAGTCGTAGAGCTGCGCATCGACCGGCTGGAGGCGGAAGCCCGCCCGTGCGGCGCGCAGCCAGAAGTCGTAATCCTCCACCCCGAACAGCGCCTTGTCATATCCGCCAAGTTTCTCGTGGACCTCGCGCCGATAGAGGAAGCAGCAACCGACCACGTTGCGCTCGATCAGCTGTTCGCAGGGCAGGGCGGCGACCTCGCCGGTCGCCTGCCCGGCGGCGTCGATCAGGCGGTATCCTGCATAGAGGACGTCGGCACCGGGATGGCGCTCTCTCTCGGCGAGAAGGGTTTCGAGCATCGAGGGATGCAGGATGTTGTCGTCCGAGGTCCAGCTCAGCCAGTCGGCGCGCGCCCGGGCGAAGCCTGCGTTGAGCGCGCCGGGCAGCTTGGCGTTGCGCTCCAGCGTGACGACCCGCACGCGCGGATCGCGCGCGGCATGGTCGCCGAGGATCGCGGGCGAGGAATCGGTCGAGCAATCGTCGACCGCGATCAGCTCGAAGTCCGCGAAGCTCTGCGCGAGAATCGAGTCGAGCGCTGCGGCAAGGAAGGCTTCGCCGTTATGGATCGGCAGTACGATCGAGACAGCAGGCGCAGTGCGGTGCGTGCGCGCCGACTCGCGCGTCGGGCCTTGCCGTGCAGGAGGCGTAGGAAAGGTCAGATCGGCCATCTCGACCACCCACATAGGCGCGTCAGGGTAAAGATAGGTTTTCCGAAGGACCCGATTCTCTGACGACTCACGCCGGAATCGGCGGTTAATCGTTGGCCTGGCAGGGCAGGGCAGCGGCCCTCAGGCCCGCCGTTGGTATCCGGTCGCGGAAATTATCTTTTAAAATCAGGAAACAAATCGCTGAATGACAGAAATTTGAAAAACCGTTTGACCGAATCTCTGGTCCCGCCTAGATGGGCTTCACCGACGCGGCGCTGACGGTTTCGACCGCCCGCTGAGTTGGTCGCCAACACTAACGGATAGCCGGCTCCCCCGGTGTAAATCGGGGAACCAATTGCTGTCCGTTGTTGCTGTCTGGTGGTTCTTTGACATTGTTGGTTTTTGATGAAGGGACATGTGGGCGACGGCGCCCGGTCTGCGAGTTTTAAGGTCGCGGATACCGGTATAATTAAGCCGAAGCCACATCCATGGGGAACTCCACGTTTCCCACAGATGATGCATGTTCATTCGTATCCATTACGTTTGACAGCAGGTTTCGGCTCCTTGAACTCTTGCTTGTCGGGTTTGCGATCTTCGGATCGTGCCTGGTAGGTGAGTGACACAAACTTGAGAGTTTGATCCTGGCTCAGAACGAACGCTGGCGGCATGCCTCATACATGCAAGTCGAACGAAGTCTTCGGACTTAGTGGCGAACGGGTGCGTAACGCGTGGGAACCTGCCCTTAGGTTCGGAATAACAGTTAGAAATGACTGCTAATGCCGGATAATGTCTTCGGACCAAAGATTTATCGCCTTTGGATGGGCCCGCGTAGGATTAGGTAGTTGGTGAGGTAAAGGCTCACCAAGCCGACGATCCTTAGCTGGTCTGAGAGGATGATCAGCCACACTGGGACTGAGACACGGCCCAGACTCCTACGGGAGGCAGCAGTAGGGAATATTGGACAATGGGCGAAAGCCTGATCCAGCAATGCCGCGTGAGTGATGAAGGCCTTAGGGTTGTAAAGCTCTTTTACCAGGGATGATAATGACAGTACCTGGAGAATAAGCTCCGGCTAACTCCGTGCCAGCAGCCGCGGTAATACGGAGGGAGCTAGCGTTGTTCGGAATTACTGGGCGTAAAGCGCGCGTAGGCGGCTTTTCAAGTCAGGGGTGAAATCCCGGGGCTCAACCCCGGAACTGCCCTTGAAACTGGATGGCTAGAATACTGGAGAGGTGAGTGGAATTCCGAGTGTAGAGGTGAAATTCGTAGATATTCGGAAGAACACCAGTGGCGAAGGCGACTCACTGGACAGTTATTGACGCTGAGGTGCGAAAGCGTGGGGAGCAAACAGGATTAGATACCCTGGTAGTCCACGCCGTAAACGATGATGACTAGTTGTCCGGGCTCATAGAGCTTGGGTGACGCAGTTAACGCATTAAGTCATCCGCCTGGGGAGTACGGTCGCAAGATTAAAACTCAAAGGAATTGACGGGGGCCTGCACAAGCGGTGGAGCATGTGGTTTAATTCGAAGCAACGCGCAGAACCTTACCAGCCTTTGACATCCTAGGACGATTTCTGGAGACAGATCTCTTCCCTTCGGGGACCTAGTGACAGGTGCTGCATGGCTGTCGTCAGCTCGTGTCGTGAGATGTTGGGTTAAGTCCCGCAACGAGCGCAACCCTCGTCCTTAGTTGCCATCATTTAGTTGGGCACTTTAAGGAAACTGCCGGTGATAAGCCGGAGGAAGGTGGGGATGACGTCAAGTCCTCATGGCCCTTACAGGCTGGGCTACACACGTGCTACAATGGCATCTACAGTGGGCAGCTATCACGCAAGTGTGAGCTAATCTCCAAAAGATGTCTCAGTTCGGATTGTCGTCTGCAACTCGACGGCATGAAGGCGGAATCGCTAGTAATCGCGGATCAGCATGCCGCGGTGAATACGTTCCCAGGCCTTGTACACACCGCCCGTCACATCATGGGAGTTGGTTTCACCCGAAGATCGTGCGCTAACCTTTGGAGGCAGCGAGCCACGGTGGGATCAGCGACTGGGATGAAGTCGTAACAAGGTAGCCGTAGGGGAACCTGCGGCTGGATCACCTCCTTTCTAAGGATATTCGCGAAAGCGCCGATGCTAGCCATCGGAAGAGCTTCGCGGTTTTCCAAAGAACATTGCCGTCGTCCTCATGTCCTTTCATCACTGGAGAAACACTCAAGGCCACTGGTCTTTTGTGTTTACGCCTGAGCTGGCTCACGCCGCCTGCGGCCTTTAGGCCGGCTGTGGCACGTGTGGGCCTGTAGCTCAGTTGGTTAGAGCGCACCCCTGATAAGGGTGAGGTCAGAAGTTCAAATCTTCTCAGGCCCACCACTATCCCGTTTGGTAAGGGGCCTTAGCTCAGCTGGGAGAGCACCTGCTTTGCAAGCAGGGGGTCATCGGTTCGATCCCGATAGGCTCCACCAGCCAACCGGAACTCCAGAGATGAGGAAAACGGATCCTCGCCCAAAGAGATTTGGAGCGCAGGTAGGCGACATCTGGTCGCCGTCTTTGACATTGTGAATGGGTTTTATAATCGATGCCGCGGCGCATAGTGCGTCGGCTTTCGGGCCGACAAGCATGTGCTGCAACATTAATCAGATGATTTATCTGGCTGAGATTAAATTCTTTCCGCGCCATCGCGAAGACGCACGGGCTTTTATGCAGGCCTGTCGTTGATGGTGTGGATTCTCAAGCGTGAGGTAAGAGCATTTGGTGGATGCCTTGGCGTATACAGGCGATGAAGGACGTGGCACGCTGCGATAAGCGTGGGGGAGCCGTGAGCAGGCTTTGATCCCGCGATTTCCGAATGGGGAAACCCACCTTCACCATTTCTCTTCGATGGTCCTTCGGGACGATCGGAGCGAGGTGGACAAGGTATCACCGAAGTGAACACATAGCTTTGGTGAAGCGAACCCGGGGAACTGAAACATCTCAGTACCCGGAGGAAAAGACATCAACCGAGATTCCCGTAGTAGTGGCGAGCGAACCGGGACCAGGCCAGTGCCTTGGATTTAACTAGCGGAACAGTTTGGAAAGACTGGCCATAGCGGGTGACAGCCCCGTACGCGAAAGTGATTTTCAAGGACTTGAGTAGGGCGGGACACGTGAAATCCTGTCTGAATATGGGGGGACCACCCTCCAAGCCTAAATACTCGTATACGACCGATAGCGAACACAGTACCGTGAGGGAAAGGTGAAAAGCACCCCGATTAGGGGAGTGAAACAGTACCTGAAACCGGATGCTTACAAGCAGTTGGAGCCCCATAGGGGGTGACAGCGTACCTCTTGCATAATGGGTCAGTGACTTAGTCTATGATGCAAGCTTAAGCCGTTAGGTGTAGGCGCAGCGAAAGCGAGTCTGAATAGGGCGACAGAGTATCATGGATTAGACCCGAACCCCGGCGATCTAGGCATGGCCAGGTTGAAGGTGTGGTAACACGCACTGGAGGACCGAACCGGTGAATGTTGAAAAATTCTCGGATGAGCTGTGTTTAGGGGTGAAAGGCCAATCAAGCCGGGAAATAGCTGGTTCTCCGCGAAATCTATTGAGGTAGAGCGTCGGATGTATGCCGATGGGGGTAGAGCACTGGATGGGCTAGGGCTGCGCGAGCGGTACCAAACCTAACCAAACTCCGAATACCATCGAGTCTTATCCGGCAGACAGACGGCGGGTGCTAAGGTCCGTCGTCAAAAGGGAAACAGCCCTAACCTACAGCTAAGGTCCCCAAGTCATCACTAAGTGGGAAAGCATGTGGGAATCCCAAAACAACCAGGAGGTTGGCTTAGAAGCAGCCATCCTTTAAAGAAAGCGTAACAGCTCACTGGTCTAAATAAGGGTTCCTGCGGCGAAGATGTAACGGGGCTCAAGTGATGCACCGAAGCTTAGGGTGTACAGTTTACTGTACGCGGTAGCGGAGCGTTCCGTAAGCGAGTGAAGGAGAAGGGTAACCGACTCTGGACGTATCG
>NZ_JAINWL010000003.1 GCF_021021475.1 Citromicrobium bathyomarinum
ACGCGGTAGCGGAGCGTTCCGTAAGCGAGTGAAGCCGAAGGGTAACCGAAGGTGGACGTATCGGAAGTGCGAATGCTGACATGAGTAGCGACAAAGAGGGTGAGATGCCCTCTCGCCGAAAGACCAAGGGTTCCTGCTCAACGCTAATCGGAGCAGGGTTAGCCGGCCCCTAAGACGAGCCCGAAGGGGGTAGTCGATGGGAACCACGTAAATATTCGTGGGCCTGAAGATGTGTGACGGATGGCGGACGTTGTGTGTCCTTATTGGATTGGGCACGCAGCCAAGTTGTCCCAGGAAATAGCCTCTTCATATAGACCGTACCCGAAACCGACACAGGTGGTCAGGTAGAGTATACCAAGGCGCTTGAGAGAAGTATCCTGAAGGAACTCGGCAAATTGCCTCCGTACCTTCGGAAGAAGGAGGCCCCATTATTGCGCAAGCAGTAGTGGGGGGCACAGGCCAGGGGGTAGCGACTGTTTAGCAAAAACACAGGACTCTGCTAAGTCGGCTTCAAGACGACGTATAGGGTCTGACGCCTGCCCGGTGCTGGAAGGTTAAGAGGAGGAGTGCAAGCTCCGAATTGAAGCCCCAGTAAACGGCGGCCGTAACTATAACGGTCCTAAGGTAGCGAAATTCCTTGTCGGGTAAGTTCCGACCTGCACGAATGGCGTAACGACTTCCCCACTGTCTCCAGGATATGCTCAGCGAAATTGAATTCTCCGTGAAGATGCGGAGTACCCGCGGTTAGACGGAAAGACCCCGTGCACCTTTACTGCAGTTTCAGAGTGGCATTAGGAAAGAGTTGTGTAGCATAGGTGGGAGGCTTTGAAGCATTGGCGCCAGCCGATGTGGAGCCATAGGTGAAATACCACCCTGCTGTTTTCTGATGTCTAACCTCGCACCGTTAGCCGGTGTAGGGACCCTCTGTGACGGGTAGTTTGACTGGGGCGGTCGCCTCCTAAAGAGTAACGGAGGCGCGCGATGGTAGGCTCAGGACGGTTGGAAACCGTCTGCGAGAGTGCAATGGCATAAGCCTGCCTGACTGCGAGACTGACGAGTCGAGCAGAGACGAAAGTCGGTCATAGTGATCCGGTGGTCCCTCGTGGAAGGGCCATCGCTCAACGGATAAAAGGTACGCCGGGGATAACAGGCTGATGATTCCCAAGAGCTCATATCGACGGAATCGTTTGGCACCTCGATGTCGGCTCATCACATCCTGGGGCTGGAGCAGGTCCCAAGGGTTTGGCTGTTCGCCAATTAAAGTGGTACGTGAGCTGGGTTCAGAACGTCGCGAGACAGTTTGGTCCCTATCTGCCGTGGGCGTCGATACTTGAAAGGAGTTGCCCCTAGTACGAGAGGACCGGGGTGAACGTGCCTCTGGTGTACCTGTCATCCTGCCAAGGGTGCCGCAGGGTAGCTATGCACGGACGGGATAACCGCTGAAAGCATCTAAGCGGGAAGCCTCCCTTGAGATTAGGTATCTTCGAACCGTCGTAGACCACGACGTTGATAGGCCGGGTGTGGAAGCGCAGTAATGTGTGGAGCTAACCGGTCCTAATAGTTCTGATCATGCTTGAGAGTTCGCACCATCAATGACAGTCCTGCCTGCAGGCTTCGTTGACCGGAAAGAATACTCGAAGCCAGATAGACGCCTCGAATACCAACACATCGATTATAAACCGCCGCACGCAAGCTTCATTGCTTCGTGGTCATAGCGCCTGTGACCCACCCGATCCCATCTCGAACTCGGACGTGAAACCAGGCAGCGCCGATGGTACTAGTGCAAAAGCACTGGAAGAGTAGGTCGCCGCGAGGCATTGCAGCTTGCGGGCAGCGGAAATAACCCATTCACTTGTCGAAGGGCTGACCCATCAAGGGCGGCCCTTTTGGCGTCTCTGACGCCTACGCCAAACCCGACCCCCTCGAGGGAAAGGCAAGGCACAGGCTGCCTCAGCAGCCGCCGGCGATCCTCGCCGGCTCATAGGTGACGCGGGATGGAGCAGTCCGGTAGCTCGTCAGGCTCATAACCTGAAGGTCGTTGGTTCAAATCCAACTCCCGCAACCACCAATACCTCAAAGTACAACACACCTCACCCCGCTGCGCACAGCGAGGCTTCTGGCGTTCTGCGATGAACCGCCACCAGACCGAACGCATGTGGGGGGCGAATACGGGGAGGAAGGCGTCAATTCTCCCTTTCGATCCGATCGTTCGCCATCGACTGCGGCAAACGCGGGAGCAGACCCGATCCCTGCTCGATCGGGCAATCGGCTAAACGCCGTCGGTCAGCATGTGCGGCGTCGCCAGTCCGAAGGCAATCCATCCAGCGGAGACCCTGCGATCGATCGCCCGGAACCCCGCGGTCGACCAGACGCCCGAGCAGCAGACCGACGTTGGTATCACAACGCTATTGCGAATTAAACTCATGAGCGTTAGGCGGCTTCGAGCTTTCACGGAGTCACTCATGTACCGCTACCTCGTCGGCGCGCTCGCGCTGGCACCGCTTTCGACCATCGCGTTCGCGCAGGACATCGCGCCCGCGGATGGTGCCTCCTCTGACGCGGACGAGCAGAGCACGATCATCGTGACTGCGGCCCGCACCCAGCTTCCCGCTAGCGCGCTGCCGTTGACCGTCGACATCATCGACAGTGAAGCGCTGGAGCGGCAGGTGCAGATCTCCGGCTCCACCGTCGACGCGGTATCGGCATTGCTGCCGTCCTTTTCGCCCACTCGCGAGAAGCTGACCGGGGCGGGAGAGAGCCTTCGCGGTCGCGCTCCGCTCTACGCGATCAACGGCATTCCCCAGTCGACCCCGGTGCGGGACGGCTCGCGCGACGGCTACACGATCGATCCGTTCTTCATCGACCGGGTCGAGGTGATCTACGGCTCGAACGCGCTGCAAGGGATCGGTGCGACTGGCGGCGTGGTCAATCAGGTGACGGTTGGCGCACCGCGAGAGGACGGGGTTTCGTTCCGCACGCTGTCGCAGGTGGCGCTGCCGACCAGCTTCGAAGGCGAAGGTATCGGTGCGAAGACCGGGGCTCTGGTAGGCTATCGGGCCGGGCCGTTCGATGCCAGTGTCGGGGCCACCTACGAAAAGCGTGGCGCCTTCTTCGACGGGAACGACAACCGGATCGGTGTCGACGGGACGCAGGGCGACATTCAGGATAGCGATAGCTGGTCCGTCTTCGCGCGCTTGGGCTACGAGCTGGCCACCGGCGCAAGGCTGGAAATGGTCGCCAACCGGTTCGAGTTGCAGGGCAACGCGAACTATGTGTCCGTGCCGGGTGACCGCTCTGCCGGGATCCCTGCGAGCAGCATTCGCGGGGTGACGCCCGGCGACCCGCCTTCCAACAAGGCGGAGCTGCTCTCCGCATCGCTGGTCGATCCCGATCTCGGCGGCGGTACTTTCGTGCTGCAGGGCTTCTACAGCCGCACTAACGACGTGTACGGCGGCGGCGTGTTCGGGACTTTTCAGGACCCGGCGATCGATCCCACGGGCAACCTGTTCGACCAGTCGGCCAACCGTTCGCGCAAGCTCGGCGGCAAGGTCAGTTACGAACGTGCGCTCCCCGGCTTTGACGACCTTGTCCTGACGGTCGGCTTCGACGCGCTGTTCGATCGCACCGAACAGGTACTGGTGCAAACCGACCGGGCCTGGGTGCCGCAGACCGATTTCCGCAGCCTCGCCCCGTTCCTTCAGGGCAATCTCGCGCTGGCCGACGGGCTGGTGCGTCTCGCCGGCGGGCTGCGGTTCGAGAATGTCCAGCTCAAGGTCGACGATTTCACGACTCTGGCGAGCTACGGCCCGGTCAGCGTGACCGGCGGCTCACCGTCCTTCGAGGATGTGCTGTGGAACGGCGGCGTCATCGTCAAGCCGATCGACGGCCTTCGCGCATACGGCAGCTATGCCGAGGGTTTCACCATCGCCGATGTCGGGCGGATCCTGCGTGGGATCAGCCAGCCCAATATCGAGGTCGATGACTACC
The DNA here is from genome assembly GCF_021021475.1 of Citromicrobium bathyomarinum. Lineage (GTDB taxonomy): Bacteria > Pseudomonadota > Alphaproteobacteria > Sphingomonadales > Sphingomonadaceae > Alteriqipengyuania > Alteriqipengyuania bathyomarina. Next base: position 3,988 of record NZ_JAINWL010000003.1, read on the forward strand.
TCTCGCTCGAACCGGTGGTGTCGAACAATCGCGAACTCGGGCTCGAATGGGATCGCGGCGCCCTCAAGGCATCGGCGAGCTATTTCTGGTCGTCGAGCGAGTTCGGATCGATCCTCGTCCTGCGCAACGACGTGTTCGAAGTGGAACGCCAGCCGATCGAGATCGAGGGCTTCGAAGCCAGCCTTTCGTGGCAGACGCCCGTGCCGGGCCTCGCGCTCAGCGGGGGCTACGCCAACCTCACGGGACAGACCGATGGCGACGGAGACGGCCTGATCGATGAGGATCTCGACGGTGCGAACATCTCGCCCGACCGGATCAACCTCTCGGCGGACTACAGCGCGGGCCGTTTCAGCGCGCGCGCTCAGGCCCGCATGTATCTCGAACGCGAGTTCAACGACGCGTCCACCGCGACCGATTTCGATGGTTACACGCTGGTCGACGCGTTCATCTCCTACCGCACCGATTTCGGAGAGATTTCGCTGGCGGCGCAGAACCTCACCAACGAGTTCTTCATCACCTATGACAGCGACACCGTGCGGGTAACCGACAGCAGCCGGTTCTTCTCCGGCCGCGGACGCACCTTCACGCTGAGCCTGCGCAGCGAGTTCTGATGAAGCTGCTCTCGCTCCTGCACCGCTGGACGGGGGGGATCGTCGGCATTTTGCTGGCGGTCATCGGCCTGTCCGGCACGGTGTTGCTGTGGGAGGATAGCTGGATCATGCTCGACGGCGCGCATGATCTGGCTCTCGCCGATCCCGTGGCGATGGGGCGTGCGATCGAGGTTGCGAGAGAGACTGCGCCTGGCCTTTCACGCGTTACCTTTGCCGGGGATGAGATCGGTCTGCACCAGGCGGTCTACTCCGACGGCACCGGGGCCTATATCGCGCAGGACGGGACAGTCGTCGATCGCTGGTCCGGCATGTGGGAGCGGCCCGAGCTCTGGCTGTTCGATCTGCATCACTACCTGCTTCTGGGCGAGACCGGGAAGACGATCACCGGCGTGCTGGGCATCATGTTGCTCGCGTTCACCATCAGCGGAACGATCCTGTGGTGGCGCACACGCAAGACGTTCCGGTTCCGCCTCTGGCCACCCCGCTACACCGCCAGCGCGATCGTGCGGCACCATCGCGATCTGGGCGTGGTTGCCTCACCGCTGCTGATCGTGGCGGCGGCGACGGGTACGCTGATGATCTTCCCGGCGGTGAGCGCTGTTCTGCTGTCCCCCTTCGGCGAGGCACACCAAAAACCCGCGGTTCCGACCGAGCTTGCCCCGGTCGGTCCGGCGACCGACTGGCAAAGCGTGATGCGCAATGCGCAAGCGGTATTCCCGTCGGCAGCGCCGCGGCGCCTGATGTTGCCATCGAAGCCCGGCGAGCCGATCGCCATCCGGTTCCGGCAGGATTTCGAATGGACGCCGAACGGGCGCAGTTACGTCTGGATTGCCTCGGACAGCGCGGCGGTGGTCGGCATGGACGACCCTGCGAAGGCCGGTGCGGTGTCGGCGATCAGCGAGACGTTCTATCCCATTCACGCCGCCAAGGTCGGCGGGATCGTGTGGCGGCTCGCGATGACCTTTGCCGGGCTGGCGCTCGTCGTCCTCGGCCTCCTAGCCAGCTATAGCTTCTGGAGAGGGCAGATCGGCAAGCCAGCCGGTCGCCGGCGGGTGGCACAGCGTCCCAGACGAGCGGTCGGCCAGTCCTGAGGCATCGCCGGCGTCACACGTCGGGCAGGCGCTGGTCGGCGAAGCCCCATCCGGCGAGGGTCTTTGACTGCGCGCGATCGTGCAGCCGCTTGGCATCGCCGATGGTAAAGCCGCGGGCGTTGTCCAGCTTCTTCAGCTCGTTCCACGCGACGGGTGCTGCGACCGGTGCGCCTTCTCGCGCGCGGGCGGAGTAGGGCATCACCGCCGTGCTGCCGCGCTGGTTGCGCAGCCAGTCGATGAAGATGCGGCCCTTGCGTTTGGCCTTGCTCATGGTCGCGGTGAACCGGTCGGGCTCCGCCTGCGCCAGCGCCTTGGCAAAGCGTTCGGAAAAGCTCTTGTGCGCATCCCATGAATGGCCGGGCGTCAGTGGCACGACGACATGCACACCCTTGCCGCCGGTGACCATCGCAAAGCTGCTGAGGCCGATGTCGGCGAGGTGCTTGCGCAGGTCCATTGCCGCTTCGCGCACGTCGGCAAAGTCCAGCCCTTCATCTGGATCGAGATCGAAGACCATCCGGTCCGGCTTCTCGACCGCGCCGGTGCGCGCGCCCCACCCGTGAAACTCGATGGTGCCCATCTGCACGCACTGAAGCAGGCCGCGTGCGTCCGAGACGAAGAGGTAATCTTCGGTGCCGCCGTCCTTCTCCTTGATCGGAACTGCCTTCACGCCATCGCCGAAGCCGCCATTGTCGTGCTTCTGGAAAAAGCACTTCTTCGCGCGCCCTTGCGGGCAGCGCACAAGGCTCAGCGGGCGCTCGGCCGCGAAAGGGAGCATCAGCGGAGCGATGGCCTCGTAGTAATCCGCCAGATCACCCTTGGTCTCTCCACTGTCGGGGAAGATCACCCGGTCGCGGCTCGATATCTCCACGCTGGCGGTAGGGGAGGGCGCGGTACTCTTGCGTTCGTCGCCGACATCCTCCGCCTCCTTGTCCTGCCGCAACCCGAGGAAGCTGGCATGACGCACGCGGCCCTCAGCCGTGAGTTCCGCATAGGCGATTTCGGCGACCAGATTGGGGGTGACCCAATGCGCCTTGCGTGCCTCGGCCTTGGGCACGTCGAGCGGCGGGGTCTTCCGCTCGATCCGGTCGAGCTTGCTGCCGAGGCGGTCGAGATCTTCACTGTCGAACCCGGTGCCGACCTTCCCGCGATAGATCAGGTCTTCACCATCTTTCGTGGCGAGCAGGAGGGAGGCGAAGGGCCGCGCCTTGGCCGAGCTCTCGGACCACCCGACGACGATGAACTCCTGCCGCTGGACGCACTTCACCTTGACCCAGCTTTTGGTTCGGCTGTGGCGGTAGGGCGCGTCGATCCGCTTGGCGATGATCCCTTCCTGCCCGGCATCGCACATTTGGGCATAGAGCTTCTCGCCTGCGCCGATGATGTGCTCCGCGACATGGATCGGCGGCTCGGTATCGCGCAGCAGGGCTTCGAGGCGTTCTTTGCGCTCGATATTGGAATGGCCGGTCAGATCTTCGCCATCCATTTGGAGCAGGTCGAAGGCGAAGAAGGCGAGTTTGTCTTTCGGCCCCTGCGAGCCGTGCCCGCGCTTGAGCACCGATTGCAGGGTCGAGAAATCGGGATTTCCGTCCTTGTCCAGCGCGACGATCTCTCCGTCGATCAGCGCAGGGGGCAGGTCGAGAGCGGCGATCGCTTCCACCAGCGGGCCGAACTTCTCGGTCCAGTCCTTCTGGTTGCGGGTCCACACGGTGACCTTGTCGCCTGCGACCGCGATCAGCGCGCGATAGCCGTCGAACTTGATCTCGTGCATCCAGCCATTGCCCGTGGGCACTTCGTCGACCAGCGTGGCGAGCTGCGGCTTGGCGAATTTGGGCGGCTTGCCTGCCTTCTTGCCGCGACGTGCGTGCTTCATCTCGGCGAGAGGCTCGACTGCCTCGTCTTCGCCGGTTGCTTTGTCAGGCTCGCGCCCTGCGGCGATTTCCGCCATCGAGCGTCCGGTATCGACGCTGGTCAGCGCCTTTTCGACCAGCGCATCCCCTTCCTGCGCGTACTCGTCGTCCAGCTTGCGCAGCAGCCAGTTCTCGCGCTTTTCGCCCTTTCTGGGCTTCATCCGGATCAGCAGCCATTCGCCCTTCATCCGCTCGCCGTCGAGCACGAAGTGAAGGTGGCCTTCCTCGATGTCGTCGGCGCTCTTGCCCTCGATCGGATGCCAGGTGCCGCGGTCCCAGAGCATCACCGTGCCGCCACCATATTCGTTCGCCGGGATGGTGCCCTCGAAGGTCGCGTAATCCATCGGATGATCTTCGGTCCGCACCGCGAGCCGTTTAATGTCCGGGTCGGGGGAGGGGCCCTTGGTCACCGCCCAGCTTTTCAGGACGCCGTCCGCCTCCAGCCGCAAGTCCCAGTGCAGCCGCGTCGCGTCGTGCTTCTGGACCATGAAGATGCGGTCCTTGCCGCTCTTCCCCGCCTTGCCCGCAGGCTCCTTCGTGCGCGTGAAATCGCGCTTGGCGTTGTATTCGGCGAGGGGATCGTCCTTCTTCGCCATCGCCTAGGCGCTCTTCTTCTTGCCCGAGGATTTCTTGGGCTTCTCCCCATCGACCGATTTCTTGAGCGCGGCCATCAGGTCGATCACATTGCCCGAGCCGCTGCCCGAGGGTTCGTCGTCCTCCTCGATGATCGTCTTGTTGCCCTTGGCCTTCGCCTTCTTCTCGATCAGCTCGTGCAGCGCCTCGGCATAGCGATCCTCGAACTCGCTCGCGTCGAAGGGCGCGGTCTTCTTCTCGATCAGCGTTTCGGCCAGGTCGAGCAGTTCCTCTTCGGGCTTGTCGTCGCCAATCCCGCCGAAGAACTTCTGCCCCTCGCGCACCTCGTCGGCATAGCGCAGCGTTTCAAGCAGCATGCCCTTGCCGCACGGCTTGATCGCGACGAGCTTTTCCTGCCCGCGCACCGATAGCTGGCCGAGCGCGGTCTTCTTCGCCTTGCGCAGCGCCTCGCGCAGGACGATGAAGGCTTCCTCCGCCAGGTCGTCCTTGGGGACGACGTAATAGGGCTTCTCGAAATAGAGCGGGTCGATCTCCGACTGGTCGACGAACTGGACCAGTTCCAGCGTCTTCTTGCTCTCGACCTTGACCGCCTCGATCTCCTCATCCTCCAGCAGAACGTAATTGTTCTTGGACAGCTCGTAGCCACGGATGATGTCGTCGCGGTCGACCGGGCCAACACCCTCGACCACCTTTTCGTAAGAGATGCGCTTGCCCGACGGCTCGTGGATCTGGCGGAAGCTGATCTTTGCGCCGCTTTGCGAGGCGGAATAGATTTCGACCGGGATCGACACCAGCGCCAGCCTGATCTGTCCCTGCCAGTATGCACGTGCGGCCATGAGCCCTCCTTGTTCTGCCGATGAACGAGCGAGGGGGGCGATTGGTTGCGAGCGCGCCATCCGAGTGCCGAGGCTATCCTAGGTTGATATCGGAACGGCTGGTTCTCCCACCCGTAGGACCACCGGGTGTCAGCCAGCAGGGAGTGCGTCCATGAGTTCCGAAAATACGGTAAGCATCAATGGACAATCCCACGCGCTGCCGGACGACCCGCGGGTCAGCCTGCTCGATATGCTGCGCCATCATTTGGGCCTGACCGGCACCAAGAAAGGTTGCGACCATGGACAGTGCGGGGCCTGCACGGTGCTGGTCAACGGGGTGCGCATCAATTCCTGCCTGACCCTGGCGGTGATGCATGATGGCGACGAGGTGACCACGATCGAAGGGCTGGGCACTGCCGAGAACCCCTCGCCATTGCAGCGCGCCTTCGTGGAGCGCGATGCCTATCAGTGCGGTTATTGCACCCCGGGCCAGATCTGCTCCGCGACCGCGATGCTGGACGAGATCGCCGCCGGCTGGCCGAGCGATGCGAGCGACACTCTCGACGGGCCGATGGAGGTCTCCGCTGACGAAATTCGTGAAAGGATGAGCGGCAATATCTGTCGCTGCGGGGCCTATGCTAACATCGTCGATGCCATCCGCGATGTCGCAGCCGGAGAGGTCGCATGAGGCCGTTCGATTATCAGCGCGCCGAGGGCATGGACCATGCGGGCCAACTGGTCGCCGCAGAGAACGCGCAGCCGATCGCCGGCGGCACCAACCTGCTCGACCTGATGAAGCTGCAAGTCGAAACCCCGCAGGCGCTGGTCGATATCAACCGCGTCGGCCATGCGGAGATCGAGGATACCGACGACGGCGGGCTGTGGATCGGCACTTTGGCGACCAACACCGCCACCGCTGCGCATCCGCGCGTGCGAGCTGACTATCCGGTGCTGGCGCGCGCGATCCTGGCCGGGGCGACGCAGCAACTGCGCAACCGCGCGACCACCGGCGGCAACCTGTGCCAGCGTACCCGCTGTTATTACTTCACTAATATCGATCAGCCCTGCAACAAGCGCGAGCCGGGATCGGGCTGCGGCGCGATTGAGGGGATTTCCAGGCTGCACGCGGTGCTCGGCACCAGCGACCAGTGCATTGCGACCTATCCGGGTGATATGGCAGTGGCGCTGAGTGCGCTCGCCGCGACAGTCCATATTGCCACCGCCGAGGGCGGCACGCGAACGGTGCCGGTCCGCGAATTTCATCGTCTGCCGGGTGATACGCCGTGGAAAGACAATGTGCTGGAACCGGGCGAGCTGATCATGGGTGTCACCGTGCCGCCGCCGGGCGAGGGCAAGCAGATCTACCGCAAGGTTCGCGAGCGTTCGTCCTACGCCTTCGCGCTGTGCTCCATCGCCGCGATCGTCGAGATGGATGGCGACATGATCACCCGCGCTGACCTCGCCTTCGGCGGGCTCGCCCACAAGCCGTGGCACAACCCGGAAGTGGGCGAGGTGCTGGTGGGCCAGAAGCCTGGTGCCGCGCTGTTCGACAAGGCGGCCGATGTGCTGCTGCGCGATGCGCGCGGCTATGGCGAAAACGATTTCAAGATACCGCTTGCCCGGCGCACCCTCGCCGCCGTGCTCGCCGAAGCAACGGGAGCAGAGCTGTGAGCGCCTATCTCAAGCAGGACGAACCGGACACCGCCAATCGCCTCGACAACATGCGACAGGGCGTGCTTGGCACCGATGCCTCGCGGATCGAGGGTTTGCTCAAGGTCACCGGCACCGCGCCCTACGCTGCGGAATACCAGCTGGACGATTGCCTCGAAGGAGTGATCGTTACCGCGACGATTCCCAGGGGAGAAGTCACGGGAATCGACGCGGATTCCGTGCTTTCGATGCCTGGCGTTGTGACGGTGATCGACGATCCCGCCCTGATCGCACGACCTGCGCAGGGAACTGCCGGAGAGGCGCCGGAACAGCCCGCGCGCAAGATCGGCTATTTCGGCCAGCCAATCGCACTGGTGGTCGCCGAAACCTTCGAGCAGGCGCGCGATGCGGCCAAGCACCTTTCCGTAAGCTACCGCGAGGACGACGACGCTGCGTTCGATCCCGAAGCGGTCGAGGCGGAGACCAAAGATGGCGCAACCTCGCAGGGCGACCTTTCTCATGCAATGAAGGTAGCGGCAGCCTCGGTCGACCAGACTTACCGGACGGAGGGCCATTCCTCCGCCGCGATGGAACCGCATGCGGCGATCGCGCAGTGGGATGGCGACACGCTGACGGTCTATGCATCGCTGCAGATGCTCAACTACAACATCTCCGAACTGGCGGATTCGCTGGGACTGGACGAGGACAAGGTACGGCTGGTTTCGCGCTATGTCGGCGGGGGCTTCGGATCCAAGCTGGGCATCAGCGAGGAAACCGTAGCCGCGAGCGTCGCGGCGATGAAGCTGGAACGCCCGGTCCGCGTGGCGATGCTGCGCCAGCAGGTGCTCCAGTGCATCATGCGCCGGTCGGAAACCCGCCAGCGGTTCCGGCTGGCGGCGGGCGAAGACGGGAAGCTGACCGGCTTCGGCCATGAGGCGCGCGTCTCCAATCTGCCGGGCGAGAGCTTTGCCGAGCCGGTGCTGCAATCGAGCCACTTCCTCTACGCGGGCGAAAACCGCGAACTGAGCATGGAGGTTGCGCGCATCCACCGGATGACCGCAGGCTCCGTCCGCGCGCCGGGCGAAGCAGTGGGAATGCCTGCGCTCGAATGCGCGATGGATGTGCTGGCGGAGAAGTGCGGGGTCGATCCGGTAGAACTGCGCCTGCGCAATATTCCGGACAGGCACCCGGCCAATGGCACTCCGTTCTCCTCGCACAAGCTCGCCGAATGCCTCAAGCAAGGGGCCGAGGCGTTCGGCTGGGACAGCGGTCCGCGAAGCCCGCGTCACACGCGCGAAGGCGAGTGGTGGATCGGCACGGGCATGGCGAGTGCGGCGCGCGTTCACAATGTCGGCGAGGCCAAGGCACGCGTCACGCTGAAAGCCGATGGTACCGCTTTGGTGGAAACGGACATGACCGATATCGGCACCGGCACCTACACGATCCTGGCGCAGACCGTGGGGGAGATGCTGGGCCTGCCGGTCGAGAAGGTGCTGGTTGAGCTGGGCGACACACGCCATCCACGCGGACCTGGCTCGGGCGGAAGCTGGGGCGCGGCCTCGATCTGCTCTGCGGCCTACCTTGCCTGCCTCGCGCTGCGCGAGACGCTCGCGGAGCGGGCGGATGTTTCCGAGGAAAACTTGCAACTGAAGGACGGCGCCGTGGTCGGCGGCGCTTCGCTGGTTAACCTGCTCGACGGTAAGGATCTGGCCGAGGAAGGCCATTACGAGCCGGGCGATATCGCGGACGACTTCACCGCCGCCGGGTTCGGCGCGTTCTTCGCCAAGGTGCGGGTCAACCGCTTCACCGGAGAGACGCGCTTGCAGCACATGACCGGCGCGTTCGGCTTCGGCCGGGTGCTCAACGCCAAGACCGCGCGGTCGCAGTGCCTCGGCGGGATGACCTGGAGCATCGGCGCGGCGCTGACCGAGGCGATGCTGTTCGATCCCGTGGACGGTCACCTCGCGAACTGCGACCTCGCTGAGTACCACGTGCCGGTGAACCGCGATGTGCCCGATCTCGACGTAGTGTTTGTGGAGGAACGCGATGGCGCGGCGAGCCCGATCCAGGCGAAGGGTATCGGCGAACTCGGCATGTGCGGAGGCGCGGGCGCGATCGCGAACGCGATCTACAACGCATGCGGTGCGCGCGTTTTCGAGTTTCCGATGACCCCGGACAAAGTGCTTCCCGCGATGCCGGACTGATCGGGCCGGACTGATTGGACGTCAGAGCCCGCCGAATTTGCCCGCCTGATAGTCGCGGATCGCCTGCGCGATCTCTGCCTCGCTATTCATCACGAAGGGGCCGTGCGCCACCACCGGTTCGCCGATCGGGTCGGCGTGGCCGAACAGGATACGGCACCCGTTCTCGCTGGCGACCGCGAGGCCATCGCCATCGCCGACCTGGGCCAGCGTATGTTCTGGCACGGTCTCTTCGCCGATCTTCGCTTCTCCTTCTACGGTGTAGAAGAAGACGTTGCGACCTGCCGGTGCGGGGAGGGTGGCGCTTCCACCGGGCGCGACCTCCACGATAGCCAGCATCACATCGGTCAGCGAATGGATCGGCGCTCCTTGGGTGCCGGAGACCGCGCGCATGGAGACGCCTTCGCCCAGCTCGATCGCGGCGATATCCGCCGCAGGCACCGGAATATAGGCGGGGTCGGTCATCTTCAGCCGCGCGGGCAGGTTGACCCATAGCTGCAGGAGTTCCAGCGGCCCCCCGGTGCGCTTGAAGGCTTCCGGCGAAAGCTCGGCATGGACCAGCCCGCTGCCTGCAGTCATCCACTGCACACCGCCCGCCTCGACCACGCTCGCGCCGGAACCGCTGTCGTGATGGGCGAGGCTGCCTTCGAGAATGAAGGTCACCGTCTCGAACCCGCGATGCGGGTGCGGACCGAAGGGCAGCCCGCGATTGCCGGGCGGGTAAGTCTGCGGGCCGTGATGGTTGAGAAACAGGAACGGGTCGACCTGCGGAAGACCCGGGCCCGGCACGGGGCGGCGCGTGGTCAGGTCCTGAATGTCATCGCGCATCGCGCGGTGGAGAGAGAGAAGCTGGCGGCTGCTCATGCGTTGTTCTCCGGAATCAGCGGGTCAGGTCCGGCTGGGACGATGCCGTTCGGATTGATCCGCTCGTGACTCTCGTAATAGTGATGCCTGATATGGCGGAAATTGACCGTCTGGGCGATCCCGTCCAGCTCGTAGAGCCGCCGGGTCAGCGCGGAAAGGTTGGGGTAGTCCGCAATCCGGCGGATATTGCACTTGAAATGCGTGTGATAGACCGGATCGAACCGGATCAGAGTGGTCCACAGCCGAATATCGGCTTCGGTGAGCCGGTCCCCGACCAGCCATTCGCGCCCCTCCAGCCGCTCCTCCAGCTCGTCCAGCACCGCAAACAGCGGCTTGACCGCTCTGTGGTACGCATCCTGCGTGGTCGCAAAGCCGGCCTTGTAGACGCCGTTGTTGACTGCGTCGTACACCCGGTCGTTCAGTGTATCGATCTCATCGCGCAGGTCGGCGGGGTAGAGGTCTAGGTCGTTGGCGCCACACCCATCGAAGGCGGTGCCGAGCATGCGCAGGATGTCCGCACTCTCGTTGTTGACGATCGTCTCGGTCTTCGTGTCCCACAGCACCGGCACGGTCACGTGGCCCGAATAGTCGGGCTTTGCGTGGGTGTAGAGCTGGTGGAGGTGGTCCGCGCCGATCGCGGGATCGCCGGTCACGCATTCGCCCTCGCGGAAGGACCAGCCGCCTTCCTTCATCAGCCAGTGCACGACGTTCAGCTCGATCGCGTCGGTCAAACCTTTCAGATGCCGCGCCGCATTGGCCCTGTGCGCCCACGGGCACGCGAGGCTGATATAGAGGCGGTAGCGGCCCGGTTCGGCGACGAAACCGCCTTCCCCGGTGGGACCGGGCGATCCATCGGGCGTGACCCAGTTGCGAAACGCGCTCTCGTCGCGCTCGAACTCCCCACTGTCCTCGTCGTTATGCGCCCACTCGTCGTGCCAGGTGCCGTTCTTCAGGAAGCCCATCGTTCTAGAGATCCTCTGCCGAGAAGGGGAACTGGCGCTTGCCGTGCTGGACCGAGATCCAGTGCGTCTTGGTGAAGGCCTCGATCGCCCAGCGCCCATTGAACCGGCCGACGCCCGAATTCTTCATCGCCCCGAAAGGTGCGAAGGGGCTGTCGTTGACCGGCTGGTCGTTGATGTGCGTCATGCCCGCTTCGATCTTTTTGGCGAAGGACAGTGCGCGGCCCTCGTCACGGCTGAAGACCGAACTCGACAGGCCCATTTCGGTCGCGTTCGCCAGTTCGAGCGCGTGCTCTTCGTCCCGCGCGCGCTGGATCGGGGCGACGGGGCCGAAGATCTCGTTCGCGATCAGGCAATTGTCCTCGCCTACATCGGTAAAGACGTGGGGCGGGATGACGAGCCCGTCGGGCTCTCCGCCGAGCGCGCAGGTCGCACCCTGGTCCTTGGCCTTGCCGATCATCTCCATGATGCCGTCGAACTGGTCGCGGTTGACGACGGGGCCGATGAAGCAGTCCGCCGCATCACGCTTGCCGACCGGTAGCTCCTTCACTCGGGCGACGAACTTTTCGACGAATTCGTCATGCACCGCGTCTTCCACCACGATGCGGTTGGCGATCATGCAGATCTGGCCCTGGTGCATGAACTTGCCCCAGACGCTCGCCTCCACGGCATAGTCGATATCCGCATCATCGAGCACGACGATTGGCGAATTGCCGCCGAGTTCGAGTTCGAGCGACTTGATCCGGTCGCCATCGAGCGCCGCCTTGCCGACGCCGCGCCCCACGGGGGTGGAGCCGGTGAAGCTGACCACCGACGGAATCGGATGGCGCACCAGCGCATCGCCGACCTCGGAACCGCTGCCGGGAAGGACCGAGACGAGCCCCTTGGGCAGGCCCGCTTCCTCGCAGATCGCAGCGAAGATGGTCCCACCGGTGACCGGTGAATCGCTGGCGGGTTTGAGCACCACGCCGTTGCCCAGCGCCAGCGCGGGGAAGAGCGTGCGCGCGGTCAGCTGGAGTGGGAAGTTCCACGGGCTGATCAGCGCGACGACCCCTGCGGGCTGGCGATAGGCGCGGCTTTCCTTGCCCGGGATATCCTCGGGCAGGATCGCGCCTTCGACCATGTACGGGAGCGCCGCCGCTTCCTGCCGCGCGACCTGCGTCACCAGCATCAGCTCGAGTGCGGCCTTGACCTGCGTCCCGCCGACCTCGCGCACGATCGACGCCGCGATCTCGTCCTTGCGCGCCTCCAGGATGTCGCCGATCGCGAGCATCTTCGCCGCGCGCGCCGAGGGCGGGAGCGCGGCCCATTCGCCTTGTGCTTGCCTGGCGGCCTTGCACGCCTCGTCGACGTCGCTGGCCTGCGCGGTCTTCATCGAGAAGATCTCGCTTTCGTCCCACGGGCAGATGTTTTTCAGGGTGTCGCCTGTGCCTTCGCGCCATTCACCGGCGACGAAGAGGCGGTCGAGTGTGCTGTATTTTTCGGACATATCTGGCGAACGGGCAGCCGCCGGTATCGTTTCAGCATGTCACGCGGCAAATGCGCGATCTCTGTTATCGGAGCGAGTGGAGGGAGGCGGCTCAGGCCAATTGCTTGGCCAGCTCGCGCCATTGCCCTGCAGAAGGCTCGCGCCGCTCGTCTGCAATGTAGAACAGCGTGTCGCCACCCCTGATCTCCCGCTCGCCCACGCAGTTGAGGTCGAGATGTTTGCCGCCAGCCTCGCTCACGCCGATAAGCGTGATCCGGTGCGACCGCTTCAGCGCGACCAGCGCCTCCAGATAGGAGAGCGGCGGAGTTTCCTCGGGCACGCGCAGCGAGAAGGCGGTGCTTTCCGTGCGCGAGGAGAACAGCAGGTTTGCAAGGCGCGAGGCCCCCGGATCGTGCGCCGCGCGCACCATCATGTCGATCGAGATCGAGGAGAAGACCTCTATATTGTCGATCTGGTGTTCGATCAGCCGCGCGGCATCCTCGTTCTCCATATGCGCGACGATATGCACATCGGGTGCCGCCGCACGCGCTGCCAGCGTCGCTGCCAGCGTGTCGTCGTCGGTTGCGCCGCGGATCAGGATCGTACTCGCGCGGCTCGCGCCCGCGCGCTTGTAGCTGTCGAAGTCGGACAGGGTCTCGGCGAACACGAAGTCGATCGCATCGGGCATTGGGTTCGCGTCGACCGCTGCGGCCAGCAGCACCGGCCGAGCGTGATAGGACCGGTCCGCCAGCAGGGTTTCGATCAGGCGCTTCGTCGCGCGTTCCTGCCAGCCGACGATCACGACATGATCGTGGCGGCTGGCATAGCTTGCTTTGCCGTCCAAACCTCGCCTCCAGTGGTTGCCGATATCGCTCACCGCCTTGCCCAGCACCGCGGTGAACAGCGCGATCGCGCCGGGCAGGATAATGATTGCCGCCGCCGTTCGCCCCGCTGCGGTCTGCGGGCTCAGGTCGCCATAGCCGACGGTGGTGGCGGTGGTGGTGTAGTAGTAGAAATAGACCAGGAAGTCGCTGATCAGCGCGGTCTCGCCCGTCACGACGAGCACGAAATAGCTGAGCAGCGCGTGCAGCACGATCACCGCGATCAGCACGCTCCAGCGCAATGTCGCGATCGCGTAGTAGATCCGCTGCCATGTGCGCCGCATTGCCCCCATAGGTCCACTGCATACCGGATGCGCGCGCGATACCTCAAGGGGCCACGCCGATTGCGGGAACGAGCAGTGGAGGGCACGGTTCTCGAAAGAGGAAGGTGAAAGGACCGCCATGACCGAAAAGGGGCAAACGCTTCGCGAGATTCCGGTCGGGATCAAGGCGAAGGGCGACCGCGTCGAGTTCGACTCGATGGGCGAGGTTCGCGTGCTCGCCGACCGCTATTGGGGGGCGCAGACCGCCCGCTCGCTCCAGCATTTCGATATTGGCGAGGATCGCATGCCGGTCGAGCTGTGCCGCGCCTATGGGTATCTCAAAAAGGCCGCTGCCATCGTCAATCGCCGCGCAGGTTTGCTTGCCGAAGACAAGTGCGAGGCGATCACCCGCGCCTGCGACGAGCTGATCGCGGGCGAATTCGACGACCAGTTCCCGCTGCGCGTATGGCAGACAGGCTCTGGCACGCAGACCAACATGAACGTCAACGAGGTGATCGCGAACCGCGCGATTCAGCTGCTGGGCGGGGAACTGGGCAGCCAGAAACCGGTCGCGCCCAACGACGACGTCAACAAGAGCCAATCCTCCAACGATACCTTCCCGACCGCGATGCATCTGGCCGCGCTGGGCGCGCTCGACGCGCAATTGATCCCCGAGATCGAGCAGTTGGCCAAGGTGATCGAGCAGAAGGCGGAGGGTTGGATGGACACGGTCAAGATCGGTCGCACCCATCTGCAGGACGCAGTTCCCCTGTCGGTCGGGCAGGAATGGAGCGCGTGGGCCGAGGCGTTGCGCGCGGCAGTTGCCGATCTTGAACATGCGCGCGAGGGACTCCTCGCCATCTCGCTCGGCGGGACGGCGGTGGGCACCGGGCTCAATGCGCCGGACGGCTTTTCGGATCATGTCGCGAAGGAAATCGCGTATCTCACCCGCCTGCCGGTGCGCACCGCAGCCAACAAGTTTCACGCGCAGGGGACGCTCGACCCGATTGTGCGCCTGTCCGCCGCGCTGCGCGGCGTTGCGGTCGCGCTGATCAAGATTGCCAATGATGTGCGCTGGCTGGCGAGCGGCCCGCGCTGCGGGATCGGCGAACTCAAGCTGCCCGCGAACGAGCCGGGCTCCTCGATCATGCCGGGCAAGGTCAACCCGACCCAGAGCGAGGCGCTGCTGATGGTTTCGATGCAGGTGATCGGCCACGATACCGCCAATGCGATGGCGGGAAGCTGGGGCAACCTGCAGCTCAACGCGATGCGCCCGGTGATCGCGGCGAACGTGCTCCACTCGATCCGCATCCTCGCCGATGGCTGCGCAAGCTTCCGCGAAAACGCGATCGAGGGCACCACGCTCGACGAGCAGCGGATCGAACAGCATCTGGAGCAGTCGCTGATGCTGGTGACCGCGCTGGTGCCGGAAATCGGCTATATGGACGCAGCGCATATCGCAGAGGCCGCCGCCAAGAACGGCACCACCTTGCGCGAGGAGGCGATCGCCAGCGGCAAGATCAGCGAAGAGGATTACGACCGGATCGTGCAGCCCAAGACCATGATCGGCAACGGGCTGGCCGGGGCCTAGATTCAGGTGACGTAGCGTGCCGTAGCGGCAGTGTCGCTGCGGACCTGCTACGTATTTGACTCATGCCCTTCGATCGCGCCAAGCGGGTCGTAAACACGCAAAAGCGACACACGAGGAAGGACAAGAGAATGGGCATGCGCGAACTCGCCGGGCTGAAGGTTGCCGAGGAACTGGCCGACTTCATCGAAGCGCAGGTGCTGCCGGGGCTCGATATCGATGCGGCCGCCTTCTGGTCCGGAGCAGCGGACATTTTCAGCCGTTTCGTGCCGCGCAATCGCGAACTGCTGCAGAAGCGCCAGGCGATCCAGTCGAAGATCGACGCGTGGCACCGCGAGAACCCCGCGCCGATCGATGCGGACGCCTATCGCGCCTTCCTGACCGATCTCGGCTATCTCGTGCCCGAGCCGGACGCCTTCAGCGTCAATCCGCAGAATGTCGACCCGGAACTGGCGCAGATCGCCGGTCCGCAGCTGGTGGTGCCGGTGCTCAATGCGCGCTTCCTGCTCAATGCCGCGAACGCGCGCTGGGGCAGCCTGTACGACGCGCTCTACGGCACCGACGCGATTCCGGGCGCGCCCAAGCCCGGCGGTTACGACGAGGAACGCGGCGCGATGGTGATCGACTGGGGTCGCCAGTTCCTCGACCGCGCGGTGCCGCTGGAAGACCAGCTGTGGAGCAACTGGGATGGCAGCGAGCCCAAGCTGAAGGCCCCGGCTCAGCTGGTCGGGCGCAATGGCAAGAACTGGCTGATCCGCCACAATGGGCTGCACGTCGAGATCGTGATCGATCCCGATCACCCGGTCGGTGCGGGCGACAAGGCCGGGGTTGCCGACATCGTGCTGGAATCCGCCATCTCGACCATCTGCGATTTCGAGGATTCGGTCGCGGCGGTGGATGCCGAGGACAAGGTGCTCGGCTATTCCAACTGGCTCGGCCTGATGAAGGGCGACTTGCGCGAAACCTTCATGAAGGGCGGGGAGGAGATGACCCGCACGCTCAACCCCGATCGCGAATATGTCGGCCTTGACGGCGAGAGCTTCACGCTCCCCGGACGCAGCCTGCTGCTCGCGCGCAATGTCGGCCACCTGATGACGACGCCCGCGGTGCACCTGCCCGATGGCAACGAAGCGCCCGAGGGCATCCTCGATGCGATCGTCACCGCGACGATCGGCTGCCATGACCTGAAGCGCACCGGCACGCTTTCCAACAGCCGCGAAGGCTCGATCTACCTCGTGAAACCCAAGATGCACGGGCCCGAGGAATGCGCGCTGACCAATGATCTGTTCGATGCGGTGGAGGATATGCTCGGCCTTGCGCGGCACACGATCAAGGTCGGCGTGATGGACGAGGAACGTCGGACATCCGCCAATCTCGCGGCGTGCATCCACGCGGTGCGCGACCGGATCATGTTCATCAACACCGGCTTCCTCGACCGTACGGGCGACGAGATCCACACCGCGATGCGAGCGGGTGCGATGAAGCGCAAGGGTGCGATGAAGGAGACGCCCTGGATCGCCGCTTACGAGGATCGCAACGTGCAGATCGGGCTCGCCTGCGGCCTCTCCGGCAAGGCGCAGATCGGCAAGGGCATGTGGGCGATGCCCGACCGGATGGCGGACATGCTGGCCGAGAAGATCGGCCACCCGCGCTCGGGCGCGAACACCGCCTGGGTACCATCGCCGACTGCGGCGACGCTGCACGCCACGCATTACCACATGGTCGATGTGTTCGCGCGGCAGGACGAGCGGGCGAAGGAAGCAATCGCTCCGCTATCCGACCTACTGACCATCCCGCTGCACCGGGGTGAGAACTGGTCGCCGGACGAGATCCGCGCGGAGCTGGAGAACAACGCGCAGGGCATCCTGGGCTACGTCGTGCGCTGGGTCGACCAAGGCGTGGGCTGTTCCAAGGTGCCCAACATCGACGATGTCGGCCTGATGGAAGACCGCGCAACGCTGCGTATTTCCAGCCAGCACATCGCCAACTGGTTGGAGCATGGCGTGGTCAGCCCCGAGGAGGTCGACGAGGTGCTGGTGGCGATGGCGAAGAAGGTCGATGCGCAGGATGCGGGCGACCCGGCCTATCGCCCGATGGCCGATAATCCGGAGCAAAGCCTCGCCTTCCAGGCCGCGCGCGCGCTGATCTTCGAAGGGACCGAACAGCCCAGCGGCTATACCGAGCCGCTGCTGCACGCCTATCGCCAGAAGGTGAAGGCGGGGGGCTAGGTCAGGCCGAACAGCTCGCCCCGCCCAGCACGCAGAAGCGCGCGCAGTGGGGGTGGTTCAGCTTCACCGCGACGTTGGCATCGGCCAGCGTCTCGCCGAAGTCGAACTCTCGATCGTGAGGGATCAGCGTGCAGGCGACCACGCGCGGGGCGGGGTCGCCCTTGCGGTGGACGACCATGCGGCTGGTCGCGCACATGATGTCGGCGGGCGACTTGCCCAGGATGTCCCAGCAGGCGGTGGTGATTTCGGCCACATCCTTGTCCGCGTCCATCTCCGGGAAAAGGACGCAGCGCGCCGGATCGTGAGCGTCGATCCGCAACCCCTCGCGCGCGAACAGCGCGGCATAGCCCTCGCGCGCCTCCACCATCCCCTCGCCGGGCAACAGCCGTCCTGCGACCGCGATGGAAAAACCATTGTCGGACAACCATTTGAGCCCGCCGATCGCGGCATCCCAGCTATTCGGCCCGCGCTCGCCCTCGTGCACCGGCTTGGTGTGATGATCGAGGCTGACGCGGATCGTCAGCTTGTCGCCATAGGCCTCGCGCAGGGTCAGCAGCTTGGCCTCGTGCCGACGCATCGGCTTCATCGCGTTGGACAGCACCAGCACGTCGAACCCGCGCGAGAGCGCGTCTTCCAGCATGGCCACGAAATGCGGGTTCATGAACGGCTCGCCGCCGGTGAAGCCGATCTCGCGCGTGGTCCATCCATCGCGCTCGATCTCGTCGAAATAGCGCGCGGCGTACTCGGCGGTCAGGTAGATCAGCGCATCGTTGGTCGGGCTGCTTTCGATATAGCAGGTGGCGCAGGCGAGATTGCACAGCGTGCCGGTGCACAGCCACAGCGTCTCCAGCTCCAGCAGCGGAACCTGCGCGCGCGGCGATCCGTCGGCGGTGATGTCGGGATCGGTGAACTTGCCTTCGGGCAGGGCCTCGGCCTCGACCGCGAAGGGCGAAGGGCCTTGCGGCGCGTTGCGGCTTTTGGAACGCGACGCCATCAGCGCAGCGTCTTCCTGAACCAGGCGCGCGTTTTGGCGTAGCCTTTGGGCACGCTGCCGAACACCGTGCCCTCCCACGCGCTGAACGCTGCCGCCTTGGTGATCTCGCTGCGGGTCGGATAGGCGATAATCGCGCTGCCAAGCGCGAAGGTGCTCGCCTTGCCGGTAATCGCTTGTGTGAACGGCAGCAGCATTTCGCCCGCATTTTTGCCGACGATGCTCGCGCCGAGAACTTTCTTGCCGACCATCACCACCTTCAGGTGGCCCCGCGTGTCCCCTTCCGCAATGGCGCGTTCGTTGTGCTCGAAGCCTTGGCGCACCACGGTCACCTTGTCGCCCAGCTCCTCGCGTGCCTGAGCCTCGGTCATCCCGATCTGCGCGACTTCGGGGTCGGTATAGGTGCACCAGGGCAGGGCGGACCAGTCGACCTTGGTCGGCACGCCCAGCGTGATTTCGAGCGCTACGTTGGACCCTTCGTAGCCCGATACATGCGTCAGCCGCGGGCCCTCTCGGCAATCGCCGATCGCGTAGATGTGCTTGAGGTTCGTGCGCCGCCGCGCGTCGACCTTGATCCCGTTGCGGCCCAGTTCGACGCCGATCTCCTCCAGCCCGTAGCCTTCGGTGCGTGCCTTGCGCCCCGTAGCGATCAGCAGATGCGTGCCAGCAACCTCCTGCCCGTCCTCCAGCGTCACGGTGAGGCTGGCGAGCACACCGGGCGTTACCTTGGCGGCTGCGCCCTTCACGAACATCACCCCTTCGGTTTTCATCTGTTCGACCACCACCGCGACCGATTCCGGATCGTCGCGGCCCATGAGGTCGCCCGGTTCGATGATGGTGACTTCGCTGCCCAGCCGGCGGAAACTCTGCGCCATCTCCATCCCGATCACCCCGCCGCCGATGATGACGAGGTGCTGGGGCAGGTGGTCGAGATCCCAGATGTTCTCGTTGGTCAGGTAGGGGACGCTATCCAGCCCCTCGATCGGCGGCACCATCGGTTCCGAGCCGGTGGCGATGACGATCTTGGGCGCAGTGAGCGCAACCCCGTCCACCTCGACCGTGCGCGGGCCGGTAAAATGGGCGTGGCCGCGATAGACGTCGCAGCCCATCTCCTCGAACCGTTCCTGGCTGTCGTGCGGGGCGATGTGCGCGATCGCTTCGTGGATATGCGCGTGCACGCCGGTCCAGTTGACCTTTGCCGCGGCCATCTGGATGCCGAAACGTTCGTACTCGTTCGCTTCCGCTGCGCGTTTGGCCGCAGTGATCAGCGCCTTGGACGGCACGCAGCCGTTATTGAGGCACTCGCCGCCCATCTCGGCCCGCTCGATCAGCGCGGCTTTCAGGCCGAACATCGCGCAGCCGCCCGCAGCGGTGAGACCGGCGGCCCCCGCGCCGATCACGATCACGTCATGGGTAAATTTCATGCCTGTCCCTGAAACCAAGCTTGCCCGAGAACCGAACCTCGTGCTGTGTGTGGCATATTCGCAGGCAAGGGTCGAAACGTTTCATGAATCTCGAAAATTCGCAGAACTATTATGGCGAGGTGCTGCAAGGCTCCGCCGATCTCAAGACCGATGCCTGCTGCACGCTCGACGCACCGCCGCCCGCGCTGATGGCGCTGCTGCGCAACGTGCATGAGGATGTCCGCGCGCGCTATTACGGTTGCGGGCTGGTTGCCCCGCAGGCGATGGAGGGGGCCAAGGTGCTCGATCTGGGCTCTGGCAGCGGGCAGGACGCCTATCTGCTGGCGCAGATGGTGGGCGAGAATGGCTCTGTCACCGGCGTCGACGCGACACCCGCGCAGCTGGCGGTCGCCCGCGAACATGAGGAATGGCACCGCGAGCGGTTCGGCCATGCCAGCAGCAACGTGCGCTTCATCGAAGGCGACATCGAGAAGCTGGGCGATCTCGATCTGGAAGATGGCAGCTTCGACGTGATCGTCTCCAACTGCGTGATCAACCTGGTGGCAGACAAGCGCGCGGTGTTCGACGCGGCCTACCGCCTGCTCAAGCCGGGTGGCGAGCTGTATTTCTCCGACGTCTATTCCGACCGCCGCGTGCCCGAGGGGCTGCGCGACGATCCCGTGCTGCATGGCGAGTGCCTGTCGGGCGCGATGTACTGGTTCGACTTCATCGCCTCGGCCAAGGCTGCCGGGTTCCTCGACCCGCGACTGGTCACCAGCCGCCCGCTGGGGATCAACGATCCGCAAATTCAGCAAAAGCTGGACGGGATCGCCTTCCATTCGGCCACCGCGCGGCTGTTCAAGCTGCCCGAGCTTGAACCGCTGTGCGAGGATTACGGGCAGGCTGTTCGCTACAAAGGCACGGTCGCGGGCGAGGAGCGCGTGTTTGTGCTCGACGATCATCACCGGATCGAACGCGGGCGCATGTTCCCCGTGTGCGGCAACAGCTGGAAGATGCTGGCCGACACGCGCTTTGCCGAGCATTTTGAGTTCTTCGGCGACTTCGGCACGCATTACGGCATCTATCCCGATTGCGGCACGCTGTTTCCGCTCGCCGGAGCTACGCCCCAGGTCGCGACCGGCGGCGGCTGCTGTTGAGCCGGGTTCTTGTAACGGGTGCCGCCGGGTTGATCGGCGGCGAGGTCTGCGCGCGGCTGGTTGCGGCGGGGCAACGGGTGACCGCGCTGGTCCACCGCAACCCCGAGGTGCGCGCGAACGACGGCAGCACCGTCGCGATTGCCGAGGCGGTGCCGTGCGATATCCGGCAGGACCGGCTGGGGCTGGACGCAGCGACCTTCGACCGGCT
Organism: Citromicrobium bathyomarinum; assembly: GCF_021021475.1. Lineage (GTDB taxonomy): Bacteria > Pseudomonadota > Alphaproteobacteria > Sphingomonadales > Sphingomonadaceae > Alteriqipengyuania > Alteriqipengyuania bathyomarina. Next base: position 24,867 of record NZ_JAINWL010000003.1, read on the forward strand.
GGCGCAGGCGCACGACTTTGTGATCCACTGTGCGGCCACGATTCGTTTCGACCTGACCGACGCCGAGTACGAGGCGACCAACACCCGCGGCACGGAGAATGTGATTGCGCTGGCGCAGGCGGGCGGGGCAGGGCTGCTGCATGTCAGCACGGCCTATGTCTGCGGCACGCGCGACGGGGTGATCCGCGAGGACGATCCGCTCCCCGACAGCGGTTTCGCCAATGGCTACGAGGCGAGCAAGGCGGCGGGTGAGCGGTTGGTTCGCGCTTCGGGGCTCGACTGGGCGATAGCGCGGCCCGGCATCACGCTGGGCGGATACGAAAGCGGGCGGGTGCGCCAGTTCGACGCGCTCTACATGGCGTTCCGGCTGATCGCGGAGGGACGCATCCGGCTGGTGCCCGCCGGTGCAGACGCGACGCTCGCCTTCGTGCCGATCGACCATGTCGCGGGCGGGATCGCCGCGATGGTCGAGAACTGGGAGGCCGCGCGCGGTGGCACCTACCATCTCGTCGCGTCCGAGCCACTGCCGATGGCCGATTTCGCACGCGGAATCGGCTCGGTAGAAGGGCTGCGCTCCCCCACGCTGGTCGATCCCGCGCAATTCGATGCAAGTACGCTTCCTCCGCTCGAACGGCGGCTGCATGGGCGGGTTTCGGCGCTTTATGCCAGCTATTTCCAGCGCGACCCGCGCTTCGACGACAGCCGCTTTCGCGCGCTCACCGGGATCGAATCCGGCCCGGCGGACGAGGCCTATCTGCGGCGGCTGATCGATTTCTGCACGGAGGAAGGCTTCCTTCCTGCCGCCGGAGTGCTGGCGCGCTAGCTCACCGGATATCGGGGTAGTCGCGCTCCATGCGTCCGCGCAGGCCGAGTGCCCACAGGATGCCGACCTTGAAGTAGATCCAGTTGGCTTTGAGCGGACCCCACGCGGCGATCCGCCGGTCCGATGTGCGCACCACGCGGTGGACCATGCGGATGCGGCCCAGCCGCGCGAATTTCACGCACAGGTCCGCTTCCTCCATAACCATGTCGCCCGGCGTGCAGCCGCCAATGGTCAGGAAGTCGGCGCGGCGGAAGAACATCGCATGGTCGCCGAACAGCAGGCGCACGCCGCGCACGAACTCGTGCGGGCGGCACAGCAGCGGGGCGTACCAGGTCTTTACATAGTTGTGCGCGCTGGTCAGCCAGCGGGTCTTCGTGCCGGCAATCAGCGGAGTGAAGCTGGCGAGCGCGATGCGCTTGTCAGCCAGCGTATCGCGGATCACCGCGACCATGTCGACCGGCGGAAAGCTGTCGGCATGGACCACGCAAACCAGAGGTGCTCCGGCGGCTTCGACGCCCGCATTGATCTGCCGCGCGCGCCCGCGTTCGGCAGAGAGTGTCTGCCATCCGGCTGCGCGCGCCAGAGCAAGCGTCTCGTCGCTGCTTCCTCCGTCGACGACGATGACCTGCGCAGGCTTTGGGTCGAGTGTGGCGAGATGCGCTGCCAGCGCGGAAATAGCCGCCGCCTCGTTCAGCACCGGCACCACGATCGCAACGCCTGTGTCGCTCACGCCAGCAGTTCCGGCCATGCGGCGAGATCCTCGCCCGTGTCGATATCGGTCAGCTCGGGCAGCAGGTGCGGGACGATGCCCCTGGTCTCAAGCCGCCGCATCGTCTCGGGGAAGACCGCGTCCGTGCTCCACGCCATGTCGACGAACAGGTCGGGGCAGGGCGCGCGCAGGCCGAGCAGCCAGTAACCGCCATCATCCGCCGGGCCGATCACTGCCTCGTGGCTCGAAAGAGCATCGCCAGCCTCGCGCAACAACGCGGCCGTCAGACCGGGGCAGTCGCTGCCGATCATCATCCCCGGAGTGGGTACGCGGGTCAGCTTTTCGCCCAGATCGCCGTCACCCTGATCGCGTACGTCGAGTTCGCTGCTGAGCCACTCGCGGAAACGCGCCGGCTCGCCGCCGGTCACCCGCAGGTGGAACGGCAGGCCGCTGCCGCGTGCCTCGCGCACGGTCAGCTCCAGCAATGTGCGATAGAGTTGCGCCGCGCCTTCGGCGCCCAGCGTCGGGATCAGCCGGGTCTTGGCCTTGCCCGGCTCCGGCCAGCGGGCGAAAATCGCGATCTCGGGCGTCATCCTTGCGGGCATAGCGACAGCGCGCGACTTTTCCCATAAGCCAACAGACATGGCCCGCATTTCACCCCTGACCGTACTCGGCGTCGCGCTGGTCGGCGGATTGTGGCTGGCCGAGCGGGCGCGGCCGCTTCGCCGCCAGACGCACTCCACCGCAACCCGGCAGGTCCGCAATCTCGCGCTGGGGGCGGGCACCATGCTGGTGGTCACTGCGATCGAGATGCCGCTGCTTACCCGGCTGGCGAAGGGTAATGTCCACGCGGGACGCGGCCTCGTGCAAGTGCTGCCGCTGCCGCGAGCGTTGCAGATCGTGCTGGGGGTCGCGGCGATGGATTACGCTTTTTACTGGTGGCACATCGCGACCCACAAGGTGCCGTTCCTGTGGCGGTTTCACCGGGTCCATCACATCGATCCGGACATGGACATGACCACCGCGCTGCGGTTCCATGCGGTCGATATGCTGATCTCCCTGCCGTTCAGGGTCGCACAAGTGGTGCTCAGCGGGGCAGACGTGCGCATACTGATGGCACACCGGCGGTTCTTCGAGGCATCGGTGCTGTTCCACCATTCCAACCTCGCGCTGCCGGGGCGGTGGGACGAAAACCTGTCGCTGATCCTCACCACGCCGAAGATGCACGGGGTGCATCACTCCAAGGTGTGGGAGGAGATGAACAGCAATTGGACCAGCGGGCTGAGCCTGTGGGACCGGCTGCACCGCACCTTGCGCAGCAAACCGCAGGCGCGGATCGAGATCGGGGTTGCGGACGCGGCCTCGCTGGCGGACCTGTCGCTGGGCAACAGTTTCACCGCGCCGTTTCGCGCGACGCCCGCGCCGCTCCCGCCGGGCGCTGTCAGCCTGCGCTAGCCGCCCTTGCCCTGTGCGGCTGGCGGGGTGCCGCTGAGCACCTTGCGCACCAGCAGCACCGCGACCAGCCCGCCGACGAGGTTGGCGGCCAGTTCCGCGGCGTAGATCGCATCCGAATCCCACACCGGGCGCAGCAGCCAGCCGAAGGGGAGCATCACCAGGAACACGCGCGCGCAGCTTTGCGCCAGCGCCAGCCCCGCCTTGTCGACCGCGTTGAGGATGCCGTTGCCCACGATCAGCAGGCCGAACCCGGCATAACCCCATGCGGCGATCTCCAGATAGCGGGAGAACTGGCGGACAATGGCCGGATCGTCGGTGAAGAAGCCTGCAAACCACTTCGCCGCTGCGACCAGCGCCACCGCAATCACCAAGCCGTAGATCACGCTGAACAGCCCCGCACCGCGAGCCGCCGCGCGCGACCTCTCCGGCTGGTTCGCGCCCCAGTTCTGCCCGACGATGGCTCCGATCGACCCCGACAGCGCAAGTAGCGGCACGATGGCGAAGCTCTGCAACCGGCCCGCCGCACCGAAGGCGGCGACCGCTGACTGGCCTTCCAGCGCGATCAGCGCGGTCAGCACCGAAAGGCCGATCGGGTTGATCGCGTTGGAGAAGGAGGCCGGGCCCGCCACCTTCATGATCGCCACGATCGGCTCGCGCGGGTTCTCGCAATCGCGGATCAGCGCCGGATTGAACGGCAGGTGCGTTCGCCCGACGCACACGACCGCCAGCACCACCGCAATCGCCCAGCCGATCAGCGTGGCATAGGCCGCGCCTGCGATGCCGAAGCCTTCGAACCCGAATGCGCCGGTGATCAGAAGCGGGTCGAGCACCCAGTTGACCGCCGCGTAGGCGATGTTGATGAAGCTGCTCATCTTCGCCTCGCCCTGTCCGCGCAGCACTCCGTTGAAGCCCATCAGCACGAGCGAAAACGGGAAGGCGAGCGCGAACGGGTCCATGTAGTCGCGGATCAGCGGCAGCAGGTTGTCCGGCGCATTCATCAGCCGGAACAGCGGCTCCTGCAGTAGCCACAGCGCGAGCCCCAGGATCACGCCGACCACCGTGGCGAAGACCACGCCCAGGTTCGCCCGGCGTGCGGCCTGATCGTGATCGCCCGCGCCCAGTGAACGCGCGACGACCGAATTGATGCCGACCATCACCCCCACGCCAAGACTGGTCAGCGCGACCGAGATCGGGAAGATGAAGCTGATCGCGGCGAGCGGGTCGGGCCCCAGCTGGCCGATGAAATAGGCGTCGATGAGGCTGATCGACATGATCGCGGCGACACCGATGATCATCGGCAGGGTCTGCGTCACGAGATGGCCCGGAATGCTCCCGCGCGTCAGCTTTGCTTGTTTGCTCATTGCGCGGGTCGGTAGACCGAACGTCGCGCAAGCTAAAGCGCCAAATCCCCGCGCTTGTGCGCGTGCCACGCGTTGCCCTATCATGCCCGGCAAACAGACATGAAGGAGAGGCCCGATGGCGACGCAGGCGAAGCTCGATTACGAATGTTCGAAGGAAGAATGGCAGGCGCGGCTGGACCTCGCCGCGTGCTATCGCATCTTCGATCTGCTCGGCTGGTCGGAATCGATCTACAACCACATCTCGCTCGCGGTGCCGGGCGAAGAGGGCGCGTTCCTGATCAACCCCTTCGGCCTGCTATACGAGGAGGTGACCGCCTCCAACCTCGTGAAGATCGATGTCGAGGGCAATAATATCGGCGGTTCGCCCTACATGGTGAACAAGGCGGGCTTCACGCAGCACGCGCATTTCCACAAGCATCTGGGCGAGCGGGCGAACGCGATCTGCCATGTGCACACGACCGCGACGATGGCGGTGTGCAGCCACAAGGACGGGTTGCTGCCGACCAATTTCTACGCCTGCAATTTCCAGAACCAGATCGGCTATCACGATTTCGAGGGCGTCACCGTGCGCGCCGAAGAGGGCGACCGCCTTCTCGAGAATCTGGGCGACAAGTCGATCCTGATGCTGCGCAACCACGGCCCGGTGGTCATGGGCAAGACGATCCAGCAAATGTTCGTGATGATGTGGTCTTTGCAGCGCGCGTGCGAGATTCAGGTCGCCACGCTCAGCCAGGGAGAGGCCGTGGTGGTGCAGCAGGACGTGGTCGATGTCCACCAGCGCGACCTTGCCGTCATGCAGGGTCAGGGCGGCGCGGGCGTGTTCGATTTCGAGGCGTGGAAGCGCAAGGCGACGCGGATCGACGACAGCTGGCAGCAGTGAGCGATCCTGCACCCGCCGAAGCGCGCCATTGCGGCAAGTGCGGCGGGCGCAGCGCCGAAGGCTTCGTCGTCGATATGGGCTATGGCGAGGTGCAGCCCGGCCGCTGGCAGGAAGGCACGCCGCAGACCGGCTGGACCGGCAGCGTGAAAGTGGACAAGAAGGCGCTCAAGCCGCTGCGCGCGTTCCGTTGCGAGCGGTGCCATCTGGTCGAGTTTTATGCGGATTAGGGCGGATTAGCTTGGTGATGCCGTGACGAAGATGACGGTCAATAATCGGCCGGTGCAATATCTGCTCGACCCCGATACCCCGCTGCTGTTCGCACTGCGCGAGGCAAGCAACCTCACCGGCACCAAGTTCGGTTGCGGGACGGGCGATTGCGGTGCGTGCATGGTGCTGATCGACGGCGTGCCGCTGCGATCCTGCCTCGTCTCGATTGAGGAGGCGGAAGGGCGGCTGATCACGACGATAGAGGGGCTCTCGCGCGATCGCTCGCACCCGGTGCAGCAGGCACTGGTCGCCGAACAGGCGATCCAGTGCGGCTTCTGCACGCCCGGCATCGCCATCGCCGCTGCCGCGCTGCTCGAAGCCAATCCGTCGCCGAGCCGCGCGGACATGGACGTCGCGATCCCCAACATCTGCCGCTGCGGGGTTTATCCGCGACTGGCGCGGGCAATCGTGCGGGCAAGCGAGGCAGCGAGCGGTGCGCAGGCCATTGAAGCCGCCCCGCCGCCCGCGATCGATCCCCAAGAGGCGGCGCGCGATGTCCCGGCGCTCGCACCGGTCGAGCCACGCGCCGACTAGCGGTTACATCTTCAGGCGAACCCCCAGGCGGGCGCTGAACGGACGACCCGGCTGGATGTTGTTGTCGCCGTGAGCGCTCGGATAGTAGGTCTCGTCGAACAGGTTCTCGACGTTCACCTGCACCGCGATCCGGTCCGTGACGTCGTAGAAGATCGCCGCATCCACCCGGACGTAGTCGGGCAGCGTCACGTTCTGGCTGAAGCTGGCGAACTGTTCGCCCTGATAGATCAGGCCTGCGCCCACGCCCAGCCGGTCGGTCAGGTTGAACCGGTTCCATGCGGTGATCTGGTGTTCGGGCAGTTGCTGCAGCCGCGTGCCGGCGACCGCAGCATCGGTCGTCTCGGTAATCTCGCCATCGAGATAGGTATACCCGAGGCTCGCCTCCCAGAAGGGCAGGATTTCGCCGGTCAGGCTGATCTCGAAGCCTTCTGTGCGGCTCGCGCCGGTCTGCAGCGTCAGCCCGGTATTGTTCGGATCGGGCGCGGTCGTGTTCTCCCGCTCCAGCCGGAAGATCGATGCAGCGGCGAGCAGACGCGGACCGATCGCCCATTTGGCGCCGATCTCGTAATTGGTGAACTGCTCGGGCTCGAACGCGGCGTCGCCGGGGCTCAGGATCACGAACTGGTCGCCCGCCTGCGGCAGGAAGCTTTCGGAATAGGCGGCGTAGAGCGAGATGTTCTCGACCGGCTTGACGATCAGGCCGGCGCGCGGGCTGAATTGCTCGTCCACCCGGCTGCCATCCACGGCATTGACGAGGTCGACGGTATCGAGATCGAAGCGGTCGAACCGCAGGCCCGCGACCAGTTCGACGAAGTCGCCAATTGCGATCTGGTCCTGCACATAGGCGGAGAAGGTCGTCAGATCGCTGTCGCGCGCGCGGCTGGGTGCAGTGGTGAAGGGCGGGACGAAGATCGTTTCGGCCAGCGGCGCGCTGCTCGCACCGGCGAAGGTCACGTTGTCGCGGCTATTCTGCGTGTCCTGCCTGCCGCCCTCGATGCCGACCAGCAGCGTGTGCCCGATCGGGCCGGTATCGAATTCAGCGACCAGGTTGGCCTGCCCGATCAGGTTCTCGCGCTGTGTCGCATCGGCGTAGCCGCCAAGGCTGACCGAGGTGCCGTCGGTGCCGCGCGGCAGGATGTTGGCATAGGCCTTGTCGTAATTGGCGTACTGCAGCGCCGCGTTGACGCTGACCGCGGGGGACAGACGATGCGTCACCCGCGCGCGGGCGATGTGCGCTTCGATCGTGCTCCGGTTGAAGTCGGGATCGCCGAAGAAGGTGTCATCGTACCCGGTCAGCGGCCCGCCCTGGAAGGAGGGGACGCCGCGGTCGGTGGTCCGCCGGTCATCATCATAGGTGTACGACACGTCGAGCCGTGTGTCCGGCCCGATATCGACGCCGAGCGTGGGCGAGATGCCGATGAAGCGACCCCCGTAGAAATCGCGGTTATTGTCGAATTCTTCGTAGGTGGCGTTGAGGCGCAGGCCGACCGTCTCGGTCAGCGGCTGGTTGACGTCGGCGAGCAGCGCGAAGGCGCCGAAGGTGTCGAGAGAGGCATCGAACTGACCGAAGCCTTCGTTCGTCTGAGCCTTCTTGCTGACACGGTTGACCACGCCGCCGCCGCCACCGCGCCCGAAGATCAGCGCATTGGCGCCCTTGAGCACTTCGACCCGGCTGATGTTGTAGAGCGAGCGATAATATTGCGCGTCGTCGCGCAGACCGTCGAGATAGAAGTCGGCGGTGGTTTCCTGCCCGCGGATGAAGATCTCGTCGCGGTGGCCTTCGCCCGATTCAAGGCTGATTCCGGGCACGAAGCGCAGAGCCTCGCCCAGCTGGCGGATCGACTGGTCCTCCAGCTGGTCCTCGGTGATGAAGGTGGCCGATTGCGGCACATCGATCAGCGGGGTCGGGGTCTTCGTGGCGGTGCTGCCATCCGCGGTATCGTATCCCGCACGCTCGCCGGTCACCACGATCTCGGCGGGAAGGTAGTCGCGCTGGGGCGTCGCGCCGTCCTCTGAATCGGTATTCGCCATTGCGGGGCTGGCAGTGGCGCAGACGATCGCGGCGCCGAGGAAAAGGCCGGACCGGAAGGAAGAGCGGTGCATGAGAATCCCTGATGCGAGTAATTAGCGTTTGCGGGATGCCCGCTATTGATAATTAGTCGCACAGGCAAGCCCCTGCGTGGGGAATGAGACCCGCGCAAACGAACCGACCCAACATGAACACCCTGGCGGGGGGCAGGATGAACCGACGCGCGAGGCCCGTCTCAGGAGCCCGAACGCGCGCCGGTTCACTTGCGGCTCTAGTACGCTCCTTGCTGTGCAGGTGCCGTCGCCTCACCGATCAGCGCGCGTGCCTCTGCAATCGCCGCATCCTGCGCGATTGTGCCTTCCTGCAGCTCGTTTCCGATGGTGAGCAGCCGCCCGCTGATGACCGTGCCGGTCTCGGCCTCTTCCTCGATCGTGATGCCGCCGTTCGCTTCGGCGACGTCCGCCCACATGTCGCGCACGGCGGCCCAGTAATCCTTGGTGGCCGCCCAGTAGGCATCGGCCGCGCCGGTATTGTAGCCATCGAACCGGTCGTAGTTGTTGAGGACGTATTCCTGCACCACCGGCTTCAGCCCACCTTCTGCCGAAGCATCGGGCATCATCTTGGTGTTGTCCTGCCAGTGGATCCAGCCGGTCGGGGTCAGTTGGTGGCGGTTGATCCCTTCGTAGCGGTCGTAGATCGGATGGCGCACCGCGTCGCGGCGGGCGAGCGGGCGCGTGGTCCAGTTGGAGCGCCAGCGGCGGATGCCCTGGCTATCCTGCCATTCGCCCCACCCGGCATAGCGCGGGCTGTCGTCCACCTGATAGACGGTCTGCGACCAGCGGCCATTGCGCATCCGCTCGGGCATTTCCTTCCATTCCCAGGTATTGGGGCCGGTATAGGCGAGGATCTTCTCCGGCTCGTACTCCCAGTCCTGCCGCCAGTGCTTGATGACGAACTCCTCGCCCTCGTTCCCGACCACCAGCAGGTGCTGGAGGACGATTTTGGTGCCGGTATCCTCGATCACTCGGACCGATTCATACCCGCCCGAAATCTTGCGATCGAGCGGTTCGTAGCCTTCCATCCAGGGCGTCGATTCCTGCATGTCGAAGCGCACCTTGTAGTCGCCCGCCATCGACAGGATCGTTTCGCGGTCCTTCTGGAAATGCGCGCGCTCGACCGCTTCGCCGCGATCCGCGATGGGGCCGTCGGCGAGCGCGGGGCTGGCGATGGCCGTGGTGGCGAGCAGGGCTGCGCCGATCAGTGTCGTCAGTTTCATATGGTCCTCCCTCAGAATGAAAAGTTGATCGAAACGCTGGCGTTGCGGCCCGGCCGGGTGAAGGCCGAGGTGACCGTCGAAGTGGCGGAAAGGCCGCGCACGTCCTGCCAGTAGGCGTAGGTCTCGTCGGTCAGGTTGAAGATGCCGGCGCGCAGTTTGAGCGCATCGGTGATCGCGACGAAGGCGGTCGCATCGAGCACGGTGAACGCTTCGGGGCGATAGCAATCGCCGGTGCATTCGCCAGTCGTCTCGTCCAGTTCCTTGCGCGCGTGGTGGATCGCGGTCAGGTTGATGCCGAAGCGCCCTTGCGGATGGCGGTATCCGATACCCGCCACCAGATTGAGCGGATCGATGGTCGAGAGAGGCTGCGGCGCGGCGCCCGGCGACAGGATGTCGCCATCGGCATAGGCGATCGCAAAGTTCGCCGTCAGGCCGTTATCCGCGCGGTAGGATGCCTTGGCCTCGACCCCGTCGATCTCGACCGCGTCGAAATTGACGTACTGGTATTGCGCCGGATCGGCGGGGGTGAACGATCCGCCCACGATCTGCTGGCTGATGAAGTCGTCGTAATTGGCCTTGAAGCCAACCACCTGGAGCGAGACCGCATCGCTCGAAAAGCGAATGCCGCCCTCCCAGCTCTCGCTGGTTTCCGGGCCGAGGTCCGGGTTGGGCAGCGAGGTGTAGCCGTAGGCCAGGTTCTCGAAGAAATTGTTCACTTGGTAGGGCGTGGGAGCGCGGAAACCTTGCGCGTAATTGGCGAAAAGCAGCGTGTTCTCGGCGAGTTTGAGCGTGACGCCCAGCTTGGGCGACAGGCGGTTTCCGCTCTGGGCCGATCCGGTGAAGCTGGGCAGCAGCGGATCGTCCGTCGGCGACAAGTCGTAGAAGTCGAACCGCACCGCGGGGAAGATCGTCAGCCGGTTGTCGAACAGCGCGATCTCGTCGGCGAGGAAGATCCCGCCCAGCGTGAAATCGGTCGCGGGGAAGGCGCGCGAGGGGAAGACCTCGCCTGCGGGAGGCTCGGTCCCGTCGCGCAGACCCTCCTGCCGGGTGAAGCTGACATCGCCGCCGAAGGCCAGCACATGGCCGATCGCGCCGGTCGAGAAGACCTTGCGCGCCTCGGCCACGCCGCCGAACACCTCGTTCTCGAAAGTGTTGAGCCGTTCGCGATCGGGGCGCGGAGTTGCCCCGACAGGGGAGCGGTCCTCGTCCGCGAACTGCACGTCCTTGCCGTCCTGATAATAGGCCGCGACATGCGCGTAATCGACTGCGCCGCCGCCGCTATAGGTCCAGTCGAGCGAGACGCGCTTGCGGCTCGTCGTGTCGTTGGCGGTCAGATCGTCGACGATCCAGCTGGGGGAGGGGCCGAACAGGAATTGCGGGCCTTGCCCGGTCAGCACGTCGGTGAACAGCGCGCTGTCGAGGTACTCGCCCGTGAGGCGCAGGCGGTGCGGCCCCTGTTCCCACACCAGCTTGCCCAGAAATGCGTCGGATTCGCCATCCTGCGGGTTGGGCAGCGTGCGCGCCTCGCCGATCCCGCCGACCGTGGCCTTGTTCTCCAGCTCGTGGAAATCGCGGCGGGTGTAGGCGAGCATCGCGGAGAACGCGCCGCTCTGCCCGGCGAGCGCGACGGTTTCGGAGAATTCCTCGTCCGCGCTCGAATAGGATGCGCTGGCGAAGCCGCCGAAGCTGTCGGTTCCGATCAGATCGACCGGATCGCTGGTGGTGAAGCTGACTGCGCCGGCCAGCCCGTCACTGCCATAGAGCGCCGATGCGGGCCCGCGCAGGATCTCGACCGACTTGACCAGGCTGACATCGGTGTAGCCGCCACGCCCGGCTTCCTGCGCGCCGAAGGTGAAGCCCTGCGGGGTGCGGATCCCGTCGACCTGGATCAGCACGCGATTGCCGCCGATGCCGCGGATCACGAAATCCTCGTTCCGCGCACGGCCCAGCGTGCCCAGCGCCGCCCCGAAGCGGGCAGGGGCGCGGCGGACGGAGACCCCCGGTTCGTAGCGGACCAGGTCCTTGATGTCGGTCACCATGTCATCGGCGATGTCTTCGGCGTCGATCACGGTGACGGTGGCGGGCACATCGTCGATAGCGAGAGGCGTGCGGGTTGCGGTGACGACGATCTGTTCGCCTTCCCCAGCCGCCTGCGCGGCCTCTTCGCTACCGGTGGCGGCGTCCTCCGCATGGACCGCGCCGGGCAGGGCGGATGCCCCCAGCAAAAGCGCGATACGGAAAGTGTGGTCCCTCATGACGATCCCTCTGTTGCAATTGATTCGCGATAGCTCCGCCTAATGAGAAGGGTTCGCAATTACAACCGCTGTATCGTCGAGAGTCTCGTCTTGGCTGGGGATCGGCTCGGCGCTAGGCGAGCGGCATCAGTTTCATCGAAGGGATGCGGATCATGAAAGCGACCATCTGGCACAATCCGAAATGCGGCACTTCGCGCAAGACGCTTGCGATCCTTGAGAACCTCAAGTCGGTCGACCTCACCGTGGTCGAATATCTCAAGGAGCCGCCGACTCGCGACAAGCTGGCCCAGCTGTACCGCGATGCGGGGATCACCCCTGCCGAGGGGCTGCGTACGCGTGGCACGGATGTGGAAGAACGCGGCCTGCCCGATGCCGACGCGGATACGATTCTGGATGCGATGGTCGCCGACCCGATCCTGATCGAGCGGCCGCTGGTCGAGACGGAGAAGGGCGCACGCCTGTGCCGCCCGCAGGACCGGGTGCTGGAAATCCTCTGATCTTAAGGGGCTCGGCTAGCCCGGGCGCGTGCGGAGCGACCTAGTCGTCCGCGCGTGCCATCAGCGCCTCATCACTGTCGAGCCGGGTCCAGCCGATCACCATCACTGCCACGCAAAAGCCGATGATCGCGGCAAAGCCGATCCAGTCGCTATGGCCATAAAGCCACACGCCCAGCGCCGGCGCGTAGATGTAGCTCGCGCCGTTGACGCTGGCGACCTTGCCCGAAACCTGACCCTGCTCGGGCCTGCTGACCGCAAGCGACATGCCCGAGGTGAAACCGGGCCGGAACAGGCCGAAGCCGAGCGCGGCGACGGCAAAGCCCAGCGCGATGCCGTGAAGATCGCCCGCCGTGCCGAAGATCGCCGCGCCGACCACGCTCAACGCCATGCCCGCCAGTGTCGAGACACGCGGGCCCAGATGCAGAATGGGGATCAGCCCCCATTGCGCCAGCAGGGTCGCCACCGCGCCGATCATCAGCACGATGCTGACCGGCCCGGCACCCGCCAGCGGATCGTCGCGCAGGCCCAGTCGGTCGAGCACGAGGAAGCCTGCGATACCCAGCATCATCGCCTGCGCGTGGCCGCCCAGCAGCCCCGCCAGCAGCCACGGGCGAATGCGCTTGTCGGCCCATTTCAGGGCGGGCGCTTCGGCAGGCAGGGACGTGTCCTGCCCGGCGGGCGTATCCGCCTCCTCGTCCGACGGCTTGTCGGTCGCATGGCGGCCTGCGCCGCTGCCGCCATAGGGCGCATCGAAGGCCAGCCCGCGCGCGGCAAAGCGCGGCTCGTCGTTGGGCAGGCGCAGCCGCAGCGCGACCATCGCGACGATCCCGATCACCGCGAAGGAGAAGAATGGGCCGGTCAGCCCAACCAGCGGGAAGATCAGCAGGGGGGCAAGCGCGGGGCCGATCACCGTGCCGAGCCCGAAGCTGGACGAAATGAGCGACAGCGCCTGCGTGCGCTCGGCACGGGGGGTGCGGCTGGCGACATAGGCCTGCACCGCCGGCGGCGCGGCGGAACCCAGCAGTCCGTAGAGCGAACGACACAGCGCGAACAGCAGCAGGGTCAGCAGCGGGGTGAGCCATCCGGCGAGGCCGATCCACAGCACCGCGCCGCACAGGCCCATGGAGGCGACGAAGCCCGCGAGGCCCAGCCCCATCATCGCCTTGCGGCCGCGCCTGTCCGACCGGCTCGCCCAGTAGGGGGCGAAGATCACCCACAGCAGCGCGGACCAGCTATAGGCCAGGCTGATCCATACGTCGGCAACTCCCAGCGCGGTGCCGATCGAGGGCATGACCGATTGCATCGCCGTGTTGCCCGCCGCCGAGACCAGCACGACGGTGAACAGCAGCGCCATCCGCCCGCGCGGGATGCCTTGGTGGTCTGGCGGAGCCGGGGGGCTCAGAAGGGAATTCTCGGAAGCGGAGGGGGGATTGTCGGCCATTACGGCGCGACGCTAGGCCGCACGCGCGCAGGTGGCAATCGGCGCTCCCCCATAAAGGCTATTCGAAGGTTTCGCCCATGCTTTCCGCGCTCGGCCCGGCGAGCTGGCGGTGAACTGCGGCGAGGACGCCCAGCATCAGTACGATGACGACCGCATTGACCGCCGAATTGATCAGCCCCGAACCGATCAGCATGACTTCCTCCCCCATCAGGCCGAAGACCAGCATCACGATCATGCCGATCACTCCGCTGACGACCACGAGGGCGATGAAAAGCAGCAGGTAGAAGAAGAACAGCCGCACCGAATTGCCCTTGGTCAGCCGCCACGACTGCAGCAGGGCGGTGAGGGGGTTGTAGACCTTGTCGATCGCGATGACCGGCGCGAGCAGCGAGAACTTTACCATCAGGTAGATGAAGGCGACGAACAGCAGGAGGCCCAGGATCACTGCCAGCGCGGTGATTTTGCTTGCGATTGCGACCCCCATCAGCACGCCCCCGATCACGCCCACGCCGATATACAGGATGATGGTCGCGGCGATGGAGGTGAGGAAACCGATCGCGCCCACCGTGATCGCCTGGCCCACGGTCGGGCGGTTATCCGCCCGCAGCAGCGCCAGCAGGGCGAGCGTGCCGACCGTCTGCGCCACAATCAGCAGCAGCATGATCCACCAGATGTCCGCATACAGCGCCATAACCTGATCGAACGCGGCGGTCGGATCGTCCGAGTTGGGCTCGACCGCGAAGTTGGCCGTCTCCGGCATCAGCAATGCGAAGGCGAGATAGGGCAGGAAGAAGAACACGCCCGCGACGGTCGCGACCACGCCGATATTGGCCTGGATCAGGCTGAGCGCTTCGGTCCACGCGCGATTCATGTCGAGTTTCATTGGCAACCCCCTTGTGTGCGGCTCTTGATAAGCGGCGGGTCATGGGCCACGCAAACGAAAATGGCCGGACTTGAACAGATCGAATGGCATGTCGCCACGCAGCAGGTGCCCTACCGCGAGGCGCTGGACCAGATGGAGGCGCGCAACGCCGCGATCGAGCGGGGCGAGGCGCGCGAGCTGATCTGGCAGCTGGAGCATCCCCCCGTCTACACCGCCGGCACCAGCGCTGTGGCGAGCGAGCTGCTCGATCCGCGGTTCGACGTGGTCGAGGCGGGCCGTGGCGGGCGCTACACCTATCATGGGCCGGGTCAGCGGGTGACCTACACCCTGCTCGACCTGCGCAAGCGCGGCAAGGATGTGCGGCGCTTCGTCCATTCGCTGGAAGACTGGGTGGTGGCCACGCTCGGCGGCCTCGGGGTGGAGTGTTGGACGGTGCCCGAACGGGTCGGCATCTGGACCAAGGGGCCCGATGGGCGCGAGGCGAAGATCGGCGCGATCGGCGTGCGCGTGCGCCGCTGGGTGACGATGCACGGCTTTGCAGTAAATCTCGACCCGGACCTGTCGCATTTCACGGGGATCGTGCCCTGCGGGATCGACGAGTTCGGCGTGACCAGCCTCGCCGATCTGGGGATCGCGCTTGCACCCCAGGCGTGGGATGAGGCATTAAAGGCTCACGCGCCGGCGTTTCTCGCCGCGCTCGAACAACAGGACGCGTCATGACCCGCAGGATTTTCGCCATTTGTGCAAGCGCGCTGCTGCTCGCCTCGTGCGGGGATAGCAAGGATGCCGCCGAGTCGAACGATGCCGAGGAGACCGGGCCACAGGGCGAAGTGCTGGGCGGCTCGATCACCGACTCGATGCTGCCGATCGCTATGGTCCAGTCGCAGTCGCCCAAGCGCGGCGGCGAAGATGGTGAAGACGGCGCGGATGCCAGCGAGGATGGCGATGCCTCGCAGGATGGAGCGGACGACGCCGAATAGCGCCGCCCGCTCGCAGATCATTGCGCCTGCTCGCGGCGCGCCGGTTCAGGCGCTCGCCGCAGCTTCCTGTTCCAGCGTCGGATAGTCGATGTAGCCCGCTTCGCCGGGCAGGTACCAGCTCTGCGGTACGTTGACGTTTTCCGCCAGATGCGCGCCCTTGGCGATCCGCGTGGGCAGGTCGGGGTTGGAGATGAACGGCCGGCCGAAGCTGATCGCATCGGCACGCCCGCTCTCCACATCGCTGGCCGCCTCTTCCGGTGTGTAATCGCTGTTGAGCACCAGCGGGCCGGTGTAGATGCCACGGATATGGGCATCCTGCTGGGGCACGTCGGTCGCGCCGAAGGTGCCGTTCGGGCCCGGCTGGCGCAGTTCGAGGAAGGCGACCTTGCGATCCTGCGCCACCTTGGCTGCCGCGCCGAAGGTTTCCGCCGGATCGGGATCGTCCGCGCCTTGCGTTTCGCCATTGGGTGACAGGCGCAGGCCCACCCGGTCCGCGCCCCATACGTCGATCAGCGCGTCGAGCGCTTCTCCCAGCAAGCGCGCGCGGTTTTCCGCCGAGCCGCCATATTCGTCTTCGCGCAGATTGGTGCTGCGACGCAGGAACTGGTCGATCAGATAGCCATTCGCGCCGTGCAGCTGCACCCCGTCGAAGCCTGCCGCCTTCGCGTTCTCGGCTGCCTTGCGATAATCCTCGACCACGCGCTTGATCTCATCGACGCTGAGCGCGCGCGCCTGCTCGTAGTCCTTGCGGCCCGTCGGGGTATGCGCGTGGCCCGGCGCGGTGGTCGCGCTGGCGGATACCGGCGGATTTCCGCCAAGGAAATCGGGGTGAACAATCCGCCCCATGTGCCACAGCTGCAGGACGATCCGCCCGCCTTCCTCGTGCACGCCGTCGGTGATCGGCTTCCAGCCCTCGACCTGCTCGTCGCTCCAGATGCCCGGCGCGTTCGGCCAGCCGAGCCCTTCCACGCTGATCCCGGTCGCCTCGCTGATGATCAGCCCGGCGCCCGCGCGCTGGCGGTAATAGGTTTCCATCATCTTATTCGGGACGAAGTTCGGCGGGGTCGCGCGGCCGCGCGTCAGCGGTGCCATCAAAATCCGGTTGGGCGCGGTGATCGCGCCGAGGCGGATCGGCTGGAACAGGGCGTCGTGCATGGAGGTGTTCTCCTTATTTGGTTGACCCGTGGGCGTCGGGCGGAGTTAGGGGCGCTCCATGGCCACGGCAAGCAACGCACATGAAAGAACGCCTTTACAGGGGGCAAGCCAAAACCCGCGCGCGCTGCACTGGGCCGCGCTGATCGCGGGCAATGTCGCGCTCGCGCTCGGCCCGTGGTCGGTCCGGCTGGCGGACAGCGGGCCGGTGTCGGCCGGTTTCTGGCGACTGGTGCTGGCCTTGCCGATCATCTGGTTGATCGCACGAGGTGTGCGTCAGCCTGTGCTGGGCGCGCCGCGCCGCACCGCATGGCTGGTCGCGCTGGGGGCGATCGCCTTCGCGCTGGATCTGGCCAGCTGGCATGTCGGGATCGAACATACCCGGCTGGGCAACGCGACTCTGTTCGGCAATGCGGGAAGCATCGTGCTGCTGTTCTGGGGCATCGTGATCGCCCGGACCATGCCCGCGCGGGCCGAGTGGGCGGCGATCGTGCTGGCGCTGGGCGGTGCGGCGATCCTGCTGGGGCGCAGCGCACAGATCAGCGCGGATACCCTGATGGGCGACCTGTTCTGCATCACCGCGGGGATGCTCTACGCGATCTACCTGCTGTGCCTGCAGGATGCCCGCAAGGGGCTGGGCGGGTGGAGCCTGCTGGTGCGTGTGTGCTGCATCGCTGCGCCGGTGCTGCTGGCGGTGGCGCTGCTGCGCGGCGAGCCTGTGTGGCCGCACGACTGGACTCCGTTGATCGTGCTCGCGCTGCTGAGCCAGGTTGCCGGGCAGGGGCTGCTGGTTTTCGCGCTGCGCGCCTTCCCGCCGATGATCATCGGCCTTGCGCTGCTGATGCAGCCTGCCGTGGCGGTACTCTCCGGCTATCTGGCGTTCGGCGAAACGCTCGGCCTGCTCGATCTTGTCGGCATGGCGATGGTCGGTACGGCGCTGGCGGTCGCGCGGGCGCGGGTCGGCTGACACCCTACTGGGGGTGGTCTTCCAGACGCTTGCGAAACAGTGCGAAGCGGGCCTCCACCTGCTCCAGATCCGGCCCGGTGAGGGAGGCTTTTGCCTGGCGCATCAGCTGGTCCGCCTCGTCGCGGATGTTCTTGTGGCGCACCGGATCGGTGATCGTCACAGCGGCGCTTTCTAGAGAATCGAACATGACCGCGGCTGCCGGCGGACTGGTCGCCGCAGCAGACCGGATCGTGCCGAAGCCGCGCCCGAGATAGTGGCTGAAATCGTCCGCCATCGGCCGCAGCGGGCGTCGCCCGTCCTCGTCGGGTTCGCCCACTGACCAGTTCAGGTCGCGCTTGCCCAGTTCGGCAGTGGCCGCGCCGATCCAGTGCAAGGCCGAGATCGCGGTGAAGGGATCGTTGATGCCGGGCGACAGCGCGCGCAGCCCGATCTCGACCAGCTCGTCGATCATGAAATGCAGATCCTGCGCCGGGGTCCGCGCATCGCCCAGCGCAATGCACTCGCGCACCTGCTCGTCGCAGGCATCGTCCGGCTTTTCGGACCAGTAACCGATGGCGACCGAGGGGTGGCAGAAATCGCCGGTCCGCACTGCGAGTTGCAGTTCCGACCTGCTCTTGCGCGCGACCTTGAGCAGCTCGTTCCAGTTGATCACCTGGATGTAGCCGGTGCCCGAGGCAAACACGGGCGTGCCGTTGCGCACCTCGCCTTCCACGCGCGCCTTCATCGGTTCGTCGAAATTGTCGCGGATCGCGTTCAGCAGGCGGCGACCGATCCCTTCCAGCACCGCATTGATCCTGATCGAGGAGGGCACGTGGTTGAGGAAATAGACCAGCACCATGACCGAGACCGCCATCAGCACGTAGGCGATCAGCAGCGACAGCTGGGGCACGAACCCGTCGCCTTGCGAGGTCAGAACGCCCGATTCATCGGGCATCCGCACCGAGAGAAGCACCGTGATCGCGTAGACGAAGGTGCCGATGAAAGTCGCCAGGCTCAGCTGGTTGCCGCGATCTTCCATGAAGTTGGTCAGCAGCCGGGGGCCGTAATTGCCGCTGGCATAGGCGACCGCCGCGATCGTGATCGAGAAGACGGTGGACGCCACGCCGATCATCGAACTGGCGATCACGGTCAGCATGTTGCTGGCCCCCTGGGGCCGGGCGGGGGGCAACCAGTTGAGATGATCGACCCACTCGGTAAGGCCCCGCCGGTCAAGCTCCACCGTCAGCATCGCCAGGAGCAGGGTCGAGATCGCGAACAGCCCCGGGAAGAACCAGTAGCTAGCGTTGATATCGCTCCATAATTTTTGAAATCTGGCGATCATCTGGGGTATTTCACTCCGGTTTCGTGGCGAAGTTAGGGACTTTGCCCGCGTGTGTCTCGCAGCGAAACGGGAATGCGCAGATTATCCTTACCAGAATTGCGCTGCGGCAGGCTTCCTGCGATTGGACGCGGGCATGGCGGGGCCAGATTTCCCGCCCTCTGAAAGGACACACATGGCTGCCCCGATCGCCGATACCACTGTTGCAGAGCCGCAGATTGCTCAGGCCGACGCAGCGATCTCGGCCATAGAGAACCTCGTCACCCTGACCAGCCAACAATACCATCTGGGTTCGTTAATCCTCATGGTTAGTTACGCGGCGTTCTTCGCGTTCATCCTGTTCTTCCTGATGAGCGTGCAGAACCTCGCACCGCGTTACCGGCTGGTGCCGATTCTCTCGGCGGTGGTGATGGCGAGCGCGGGGCTGACCCTGCTGCAGGAATTCGGGCTGTGGAAGGAAAGCTACGCCTACGTCGACGGCCTGTATCGCCCGCTGGCGCAGAACGACAGCTTCTCCAACGCCTATCGCTACGGCAACTGGACGATCACCGTGCCGATCCTGCTGGCTCAGCTGGCGATCGCGATGGGGCTTCGCCAGGCGGAGGTGCATCGGCGCGCGCTGCGCATGGCGGTGCCGGGTGTACTGATGGTCTGGACCGGCCTCTACGGCCAGTTCGGCGCGGTTGGCGATTTCTCGCATCTCAACCTGTGGGGTGTGATTTCGTCGATCTTCTTCCTGTGGCTGATCCTGGAAGTGCGCCAGACGCTGATCGCGGGGCTGGCGACGACGCCCGACATCCTGAAATCCTGGCCCAGCAACCTGTGGTGGTTCTTCCTCGCCACCTGGGGCCTCTATCCGCTTGCCTATGCCCTGCCGCAGCTTGGCGCGACGGGCGATCTGGTGGTTGCGCGTCAGGCGATCTATTCCTTCGCCGATATTGCTTCCAAGCTGATCTACGGCATTATTCTCGCCCGCTTCGTCCTGCGGCGCAGCGCCTTCGAGGGCTATATGCCCGCTGCCGAAGCGCTCGCCTCCGCGCCGGACAAGCCCAATACCGGCGGGCCCGGATTACGACGCGCTCCCTGACAGCAGCACGTCACATAAGAAGGGCCGGGGAAGTGGATCTCCCCGGCCCTTTTCGTGTGTCCGATGTTCGGCTGGCGGCGATCAGTCGATCGTGTCGAGATCGCCCTTGCCGATCGTGCCGCTGGCCATTTCCAGCATCTTGTCGAGGCTCTGCTTGGCCTGAAGGCGCAGCCCTTCCTCGATCTCGATCCGCGGCTCGAGGTCGCGCAGCGCGGTGTAGAGTTTCTCCAGCGTGTTGAGCGCCATGTAGGGGCAGATATTGCAGTTGCAGTTGCCGTCTGCACCCGGCGCACCGATGAAGGTCTTGTTCGGCAGCGCCTTTTCCATCTGGTGGATAATGTGCGGCTCGGTCGCGACGATCAGCTTGTCGCCTTCGAAAGTCTCGGCGAATTGCAGGATGCCGCTGGTCGAGCCGACATAATCCGCATGCTCGACGATCGCCGCCGGGCACTCGGGATGCGCCGCGATCGGTGCGCCGGGGTGCTGGGCTTTCAGCTTGAGCAGTTCGGTCTCGCTGAACGCCTCGTGCACGATGCACACGCCCGGCCACAGCAGCATGTCGCGGTTGAACTTGCGGTTGAGATAGCCGCCCAGGTGACGGTCCGGCCCGAAGATGATCGGCTGGTCTTCGGGGATCTGCTGGAGGATCGTTTCGGCCGAAGAACTGGTCACGATCACGTCCGACAGGGCTTTCACCTCGGTCGAGCAGTTGATGTAGGTCAGCGCGATATGATCGGGATGCGCCTCGCGGAAGGCCTTGAACTTTTCCGGCGGGCAGCTGTCTTCAAGGCTGCAGCCCGCGTCCATGTCGGGCAGGACGACGATCTTCTCGGGGCTGAGAATCTTGGCCGTGTCGGCCATGAACTTGACCCCGCAAAAGGCGATCACGTCCGCATCGGTCTCCGCCGCCATCTGGCTGAGCTGGAGCGAATCGCCGACGAAATCGGCCAGATCCTGAATTTCGGGCCGCTGATAGTAATGCGCCAGGATCACCGCGTTGCGTTCCTTGCGCAGGCGCTCGATCTCGGCAAGCAGGTCGTCGCCGGTCGGCGGGCGGGTCTGGTCGTTCATGGTCTAGTGGGCCCCGGTCGTTCGTGTTGGGTGACGCATATAGGACGAACGGGCCCGCGCGCGAGTGTGTTCCTCGCAAAAGCGCGTCCCGGGCGAGGCTAAACACGCACGCCGGCAGCAAAGAAGTCCGCTCGACCGCCTTGCCCCGGGGGCGTGGGGATGCAAGAGCGCACCGCCATGACCGATCCCGTATTGCAAGAAGCCGCCGAAAATTCCTCGGAGTGGCGTCTGGTCGCCAATCGCCCGGTGTTCTTCGGGTCGGCGATCCTGATCGTCGCCTTTGCGCTGTTCGGGGCGCTTTTTTCGGAGACGGCAGGGCAGGTATTCGATCGCCTGCAGGCGCTGATCGTGGCCGATTTCGGCTGGTTCTATATCCTGACCGTGGCCGGTTTCCTGATCTTCATCGTGTTCCTCACGGTCAGCAAATACGGCGACATCAAGCTGGGCCCGGACTGGAGCGAACCGGAATACAGCCACCTGTCGTGGTTCGCGATGCTGTTCAGCGCCGGCATGGGGATCGGGCTGGTGTTCTTCGGCGTGGCCGAGCCCATGCTGCACTATGCGGAGCCACCGCGCGGTGATCCGCTCAGCGTCGATTCCGCTCGGCAGGCGATGGTGCTCACCTTCTTCCACTGGGGCGTGCATGCCTGGGCGATCTACGCGGTGGTCGGGCTGGCGCTGGCCTATTTCGCGTTCCGACGCGGCCTGCCGCTGACCCCGCGCTCCGCGCTCTATCCGCTGCTGGGTTCGCGCATCCACGGCCCGATCGGCCACGCGATCGATATTTTCGCGGTGCTGGGCACCATGTTCGGCGTTGCGACTTCGCTGGGGCTGGGCGTGCTGCAGGTCAATGCCGGCCTCGCCTATATTGCCGGCGTCCCGCAATCGGCCGGCATCCAGATCGCGCTGATCGCCGGGATCACCCTGCTGGCGACGCTGTCGGTCTATCTCGGGCTCGACAAGGGCGTGAAGCGCCTGTCCGAATTCAACATCGTGCTCGCGGTGATCCTGCTCGGCTTTGTGCTGGTGACCGGCTCCACGATCTTCCTGCTGCAGGCTTTCGTGCAGAACACGGGGGCCTATCTCGGTCAGGTGGTTGAGCGCACGTTCCGCCTCTACGCTTACGAGCCGAACGACTGGCTGGCGAACTGGACGCTGTTCTACTGGGGCTGGTGGATCGCGTGGTCGCCCTTCGTCGGCATGTTCATCGCGCGCATTTCGCGTGGGCGCACGATCCGTCAGTTCGTGCTCGGCGTGCTGGTGGTGCCGGTGCTGTTCACCTTCCTGTGGATGACCGTCTTCGGCAACACAGCCATTTCGCTCGACATGGCAGGCGTCGCACCGCTCGCCCAGGTGGTTCAGGACAACCTGCCCACCGCACTCTTCGCGACCTTGGCCGAGCTGCCATTGTCGTCGATCACATCTGTTGCGGCTACGCTGCTGATCGTGACCTTCTTCGTCACTTCGGCGGATTCGGGCGCGCTGGTGATCGATACGATCACCAATGGCGCGGCAGAAGCGCCGCCGGTGTGGCAGCGCGTGTTCTGGGCGATTTGCGCGGGCGCCGTCGCGGCGGTTCTGCTGGTTGCGGGCGGGTTGCAAGCCTTGCAGACGGCCGCCATCGCCAGCGCGCTGCCCTTTGCGGTGGTGATGATCTTCATCTGCTACGGCCTGCTCAAGGCGCTTGCCATGGAGCACGCAGGCGGTGTGCCCGATTACGGTGTGCTGCCTAGCCAGCCGCTCGACCCCGACATCAGCTGGAAGAAGCGCCTGTCCACCATCACCGGCTCGTTCCGCAAGGAACAGGTCGCCGAATTCCTCGAACAGAAGGCCTTGCCTGCGCTGGAAGACGTGGCGGCGGAAATGCGCCGTCGCAGCCTTGCTCCCGAACTCACCCGCGATGGCGGCGACGTGCTGCTATCGGTCCCGCACGGCGAACACGGCACGTTCAGCTACGAAGTGCGCGCGCGCTCCTTCCGCCCGCCGAGCTTCGCCTGGGCCGAAGCGCATCGCCCCGGCGACGAGAACAAGCGCCATTTCCGGGCGATGGTGCGCAGCTCCGAAGGCGGCCATCCGCTCGATGTGACGGGTTACACCACCGAACAGCTGATCGGCGACCTGCTCAACCGTTACGAGCATTTCCGCCACGCGCGGCGGCTGGCCTGATCGCCGCGCGCTGGCGGTTAGCGGGTGGAGGTCTTTTCGGCAGCCTTGGTCGCCGCCTTGGCGGGCGATCCCAGCTTCCGGGGCGTATCCCCGTCGAAGCTGACCTCCACCGTGATCCCGCGATAGCCTGCCGCGGCGAGCGGCACGGCGATGTTCTGCTGCACCGCCGCGCGGGCAGACGCGCGTGCGAGTTCCATCAGCGCCGGGCTGCGCGCGCTGTCGAGCGCTTCGCGCTCCGCGATCTGGGTGTTGTTGCGGCTCAGATCGTCTTCCGCATCGCGGGTGATCCACAGGCCTTCGCGCATGTACTTGGCGCGCGCTTCATCCAGATTGGGCTTGCTCAGCTCGAGTGCGGGCAGGCGCACGTCCATGGTCTGCGTTTCGGCGTTCCATGACAGGCGCGAGCGGTCCATCTTCGACAGGTCGACGGAGTAATCCACCCGCGCAGGGATCACCGCGATCTGGCGGCTCTGCAGCGCCCCGAAAAAGCGACTGTCCTTGCTCGCGACGACCGGCGCGAATTCGGCGGTGAACACCACCAGCCGGTTCTGCTTCTCGAACGAGACAAGCGTGGTGCCGATCGGGTCGCCCATCCGGTTGGGGCCGTAGGTACGCCAGCCGATCCAGGCGATCGCGGCGAGCAGCAGGATCACCAGAAACCACGGCAGAAACGGCGGGCGTGCCTTCTTGACCGGTTTTGCGTCCTTCGCTGACGCTTCATGCTCGACGGCGGTCTCGGTCTGATCGTCACTCACAGGCATTCGTCTCCACTAAAGGGCGGTCCATCGCTCTTCAGAACGGTTAACCATGTCGCGCCGTTCCAGATCGATGAGGTGGGCGTGAACCGACATCTGAGCAGCTTTCTCCAGCCGCGGATCGAGCCCCTTGTACATGATCGGGATGAACTCAGGCAGACTCCGGGGGCCATCGGCCAGCACCTTCAGGATCTGGCGCTCCCGCTGACGACGGTGCCCGAGCATCGAGCGGACCAGTTGCTGTGGCTTTTCGACCGGCGCACCGTGGGCTGGATAATAGACCCGATCCTCGCGGCTGTAGAGCTTGTCGAGGCTTTCCAGGTAATCCCCCATGTCGCCATCGGGTGGCACGATCACGCTGGTCGACCAGCCCATCACATGATCGCCGGTAAACAGCGCGCCGCTTTGCTCCAGCGCGAAACACAGGTGGTTGGAGGTGTGGCCGGGCGTGTGGACCGCGCGCAGCGTCCAGCCGTCGCCCGACACCGTCTCGTCATCCGCGAGCACGCGCTCGGGCTCGTAGGTAGTGTCGAACGCCTCGTCGAGGCGCGGGCCGTTATCCGCGATCACCAGCTTGGCGCAGCCCATCACCGGGGCTCCGGTCCGCTCGGCCAGCGGGGCGGCACCGGGCGAATGGTCGCGGTGGGTGTGGGTGCA
The DNA here is from genome assembly GCF_021021475.1 of Citromicrobium bathyomarinum. Classification (GTDB taxonomy): domain Bacteria; phylum Pseudomonadota; class Alphaproteobacteria; order Sphingomonadales; family Sphingomonadaceae; genus Alteriqipengyuania; species Alteriqipengyuania bathyomarina. The sequence continues at coordinate 49,430 of NZ_JAINWL010000003.1, forward strand.
CAGGATCGCGGAGATGCGCGCGTCGCCCGCTGCGGCGAGGATCGCGTCGAGATGCTCTGCCTCGTCCGGCCCCGGGTCGATCACCGCTCGATCCGCACCCTCGCCGACCAGATAGGTCTGGGTCCCGGTGAAGGTGTAGGGCGAGGGATTGGGCGCGAGCACGCGGGTAACCAGCGGCTCGGGCTTTTCGGGCGTGCCGGTCGGCCATGGGCGGGGCGGAATCTGAACCATCGCCATTGCATATGGGCACCGCGCTGGCGCATGTCACGCCGCAGATAATCGAGAGAGGTCAGCCTTGAGCGAACATATCCTGGTGATCGACGCCGGAACCACCTCGACCCGCGCGATCCTGTTCGGGCGCGACGGCGCGGTCGCAGGCACTGCGCAGGCCGAGATCACGCAGCACTTTCCGCAGCCCGGCCGGGTCGAACACGATGCGCAGGAAATCTGGCAGGCGAGCCTCAATTGCGTGCGCCGCGTACTCGGCAACCGCCCGCCCGAAAGCATCGCCGCGATCGGGATCACCAACCAGCGCGAGACGGTGGTGGCGTGGGACCGCGAGACGCTGAAGCCGCTCGCCCGCGCGATCGTCTGGCAGGACCGGCGCACCGCGGATGTTTGCCGGCGGCTTCGTGACGAGGGCCGCGAAGAGGCGGTCCACAAGGAGACGGGCCTGCTGCTCGACCCCTATTTCTCCGCCACCAAGATGCGCTGGATGCTCGATAATGTCGATGCGGTCGCGCAGGCGCAGGAGGCCGGGCGGCTTGCCTTCGGCACGGTCGAGAGCTGGCTGGTCGCGAAGCTATCGGGCGGGGCCCATGTCAGCGATGCGAGCAATGCCAGCCGCACGCTGCTGCTGCCGCTGGGCGAAGCGGGCTTCTCGCCCGATCTGTGCGATCTGTTCGGCGTGCCGCACGAGGCGCTGCCGCAGGTGGTCGATACGCATGGCGAAATCGCCCGCACCGATCCCGAACTGTTCGGCCGCGCGATCCCGATCTGCGGGCTGGTCGGAGATCAGCAGGCGGCGACGATCGGCCAAGGCTGCCTGTCCGAAGGCGAGACCAAGGCGACCTACGGCACGGGCGCTTTCATCCTCGCCAATCACGGAACCCAGATCCCGCATTCCGAGCATCGCCTGCTCTCAACCGTGCTCACGCAGAACGACGGCCAGCGCACTTATGCGATCGAGGGTTCGGTATTCGTCGCGGGCAGCCTGATCCAGTGGCTGCGCGATTCACTCGGGCTTATCGACAGCGCGCAGGAAACCGAGGTGCTGGCCCGATCGGTGGAGAATTCGGGCGAAGTGGTGATCGTGCCCGCGCTTGCAGGGCTGGGCGCGCCGCACTGGCGCGCAGAGGCGCGTGGGCTGATCGCGGGCCTCAGCTTCTCCACCGGCAAGGCGCATATCGTGCGCGCCGCGCTCGAATCCATGTCGTGCCAGACCTACGATCTGGCGACCGCCTTCGCTGCCGACGGCGCACGCTGGGAAAGCCTGCGGATCGACGGGGGGATGAGTGCGAACGACTGGCTGGCGCAGGATATTGCGGACATCCTGAACATCGCGGTCGAGCGGCCGCGGTTCGTCGAGACCACGGCGCTGGGTGCGGCGGTCGCGGCAGCGACCGGGGCCGGCTGGTTCGCCGACCTTCAGGGTGCGGTCGAGGCGATGCGCGGCCCGATCGACCGGTTCGAGCCGGAGATGGACGAGGGCGTGCGCAAGGAACGGCTGGAACGCTGGGCGCAGGCGCTCGCGAACGCGTGAGACCGCGCGGCTAGCCTTGCGCGAACTGACGCTCGAGTCGCTCGTGCAACTGGCCGCAGGAGGGCTGGCTATTGCTGCGCGCCATGCGATATTCCGCATCGATCCGCGCGACCCGGGCATGCAGACGCTGCGTCTGGGCGACCAGCGCTCTCGTCGACAGGTCGAGCATGTCCATCAGTTCCGCGCTCGGCGCACGGTCGGGCGGCAGCTGGGTGTGCCGTTCCCATTGCAGGTCGCTCATCTGCCCGGCGAGGAAGGCGCGGTGATTGAGCAGCCAGGCGAGCACATGCATGATCCGGGTGGTCGCCTTGAGCCCCTCGCATTCGAGTGCGCGCCGCAGCGGCAGGTCGATCGGCATCAGCTCGGTCGCCGCGGGGACGAAGGCCGTACGCACCTCATCGGCGAGCACGTTGGCCTCGCAGTAGAGTTCCTCGATGATCAGAGCGGTGATATCGACCGTGTGCTGCATGAGGGTGTCGCCTAAGCCGTTCGGGCTGCTGCGATAAGTGGCCCGCACCAGCCTGTCCCGCGAAGGGGCGGGTGCAACGTAGATGTGCATATCTCCCGCAGGAATCTTGCGCGCCCAGGCAAACTGGCGCGCGTCCGGCGCAAGCGCTCAGGCGATGATGTCGGGGATAAGCTCGTCCTCGATCGCCGCCATCCGGTCGCGCAGTTGCAGTTTGCGCTTCTTGAGCCGGGCGATCTGCAATTGATCGGGCGATTCCATTGCCGACAGCGCAGCAATCGCCGCGTCGAGGTCGCGATGCTCGATCCGCAATTGTTCGAGCCGTTTGCGCAATTCCGCTTCGGTCACGCGAGACGTTCCTCATGGTCGACAAGTGGTAGTCGGCAGGCGATCCGACGCACGCAACGCCGGTTTAATCGCATTGCCTCATAACACCCCTTCGCAGGAATGCGATTGTGTGGTTTTATCCGATTGCGATGGCGGGCAGGCCCAAGCGATCGCGAGGGCCTTTTTCCCCGCCATTCGCGGATGCTCGTCCCCCGGCGAGCAGCTTCGATGACCAAGGAGAAGAGGCATATGAACGCTTCGCACATCACCGCCCTCAAAACCAAGCATGCCACGCTCGACGAGGCGATTGCCGAGGAAATGCGCAAAGCCGCGCCCGATGATGCGACGATCCGAACCCTCAAGAAACAGAAGCTGCAACTCAAACAGGAGATGGGTGGCAGCTGACCGCGATCTAAAAAACGGTCAACCATTTCCCCTGCGCGCCGCAATAGGCTAGTCGCTTGCATATGAAAGCGACAGCCGCGGCGCGACAGATCCTCACCGGCCTCCATGCGTTGATGGCGACGCGCCTGTCCGCGCAGGAAAAACTCGACCGCACGGTGGAACTGGTGGGCGAGGCGCTCGATAGCGAGGTCTGCTCGATCTACCTCCTGCGCTCGGGCATGCTCGAACTGTTTGCCACTCGCGGGCTGAACCAGTCGGCGGTCCACGTCACCCGGATGACGGTGGGCGAGGGGCTGACCGGCACGCTGGTCGCGAACGGCGAGACGCTGAACCTCGCGCAGGCCAAGGCGCATCCCGACTTCCAGTACCGCCCCGAAACGGGCGAGGAGAAATTCTCCAGCTTCGCAGGCGTTCCGATCGTCTATCGCGAACGGGCGGTGGGTGCGCTCAACGTCCAGCATGTCGATCCGCGCCGGTACGAGGATGTCGAGATCGAGGCGCTGCAGACCACCGCGATGGTGCTGAGCGAGCTGATCGTGAACGCCGAGCTGATCGACGAACGCTCGGCAGATGAGGCCGCGCCCGAACGCAGCGGCCCGGCGCAGCTTGCGGGGCTGGCGCTGGTCAAGGGGCTCGCCAGCGGCACCGCCGTCTATCACCAGCCGCGCATCACGATCGACAAGGTCGTTGCCGAGGATACCGAGTTCGAGCGCCAGCGGGTCTATCGCGCGTTCGAGCGGATGCGCGAACAGATCGACCAGATGGGCCAGCAGGCCGAATTCGGCGCAGGCGGAGAGACCGACGAGGTGCTCGCCGCCTACAAGGCGTTCGCCTACGACGAAGGGTGGAGCCGCCGGATCAACGAAGCGATCGACGCAGGCCTTACTGCCGAGGCCGCGATCGAGCGCGTTCAGCAACGCACCCGGATGCGGATGCGCGAGATCGACGATCCGCTGCTCGCGGACCGGATGCACGATCTGGAGGATCTGTCGAACCGCCTGCTGCGTATCGTCGCGGGTCAGATGGGCACGGCTGCGACCACCGGCCTCAAGAACGATACCATCCTCATCGCTCGCAACCTGGGGCCTGCCGAACTGCTCGAATACGACCGGCGGCGGCTCAAGGGCGTGATTCTGGAAGAGGGTTCTCTGACCTCGCATGTGGTGATCGTCGCCCGCGCGATGGGCATCCCGGTGCTGGGCCGCGTGCGCGGTCTGCGCGGCATGATCGGCGAGGGCGATCACATATTGCTGGATGCGGACGCAGGGGTCGCCCATGCGCGTGCTCAGCCGACGATCGTGGAAGCGTTCGAGGCGCGCTTCGCAAAATCCAAGGAACGCCGCGCAGCCTATGCCGAGCTGCGCGATGTCGAGCCGTTTACCCGCTGCGGCACCCGCATTCAGGTGATGATGAATGCCGGCCTGCGCGATGACCTGACCACGCTGTCGCTGGTCGGTGCGGACGGGATCGGGCTGTTTCGCACCGAGTTCCAGTTCCTCGTCGCGGCGACTCTTCCGGGGCGGGAAAAGCAGACGCGCTTCTACAAGGATGTGCTCGACGCCGCGGGCGACAAGCCGGTGGTGTTCCGCACGGTCGATATCGGCGGCGACAAGGCGGTCCCCTATGTGTCCAGCGACAGCGGCCTGCAGGACGAGAACCCGGCGATGGGCTGGCGCGCGCTGCGGCTCGCGTTGGAACGCGAAGGCCTGTTCAAGGCGCAGGCGCGTGCGCTGATCGAAGCGTCGGGCGGGCGCACGCTCAGGGTGATGTTCCCGATGGTCTCGGAACCGTGGGAGTTCGACGCGGCGCGCAAGGTGTTCGAGGAACAGCGCGAGTTTCTTCGCAAGCACAAGCGGATCAGGCCGCCCGAGGAGATCCAGTACGGGGCGATGATCGAGGTGCCTTCGCTGGTCGAAGTGCTCGACATGCTGGTGCCCAAGGTCTCGTTCCTCTCCGTCGGGACCAACGACCTGACCCAGTTCCTGTTCGCCGCCGATCGCGCGAACCCCAAGCTTGCGGCGCGATACGACTGGTTGAGCCCGTCGATCCTGCGCTTTCTCAAGCGGATCGTCGATGCGACCACCGGCCACCAGGTGACGCTGGGCCTGTGCGGCGAGATGGGCGGTCGCCGGCTGGAGGCGCTTGCGCTGCTGGGGCTGGGCTATCGCCGACTGTCGATCACGCCGGTCTCCGTCGGCCCGATCAAGGAGCTGATCCGCCAGATCGACCTCGCCGAAATCGGGGCTTTCATGGCCCAGCTGACCGCCCAGCCGCCCGCCGATACCCGCGCGGCAATCACGCAGTGGGCGCAGGAGCGCGGGATCGAAACCGACTGACCGTGTCTCGCTTGCGAGAAAAGGCCCGGAAATCATGCCATCCGGGCGTTGGCTTCGCGCACGAAGGCCGCTAGACCGGGCGCGTGGCAACCGGGGGCAGCTGGGGCGCGCCAAGGATGGGATATGGCAGAAGACGAAGCCACTTTTGAAATAGACAATTCGGAGCCGACCGCTCCGGGTGAGCGGCTGCGTGCCGCGCGAGAGGCCAAGGGAATGAGTGTGGAGGACGTCGCGTCCGCCACCCGCATTCCCAAGCGGCATCTGGAAACGATCGAGGATGGCGATTTCGCCGTCCTTCCGGGGCGGACCTACGCGATTGGCTTTTCGCGCAGCTACGCCAAAGCGGTCGGGCTGAACGACGAGGAAATCGTCAACGACGTGCGCGAACAGCTGGGGATCGAAGACCCGGCGGAGCGGCTGCGCGACGGCACGATGCAGACGGAAGACCCTACGCGACTGCCTTCGCGCGGGCTGGTGATCGCATCGATCATCGCAGGGATCGTGCTGCTGATCGGCGTTTTCGCCTTTTCGCGCAGCTTCTTCGCCCCCGAGTCCGAGGCGGATTCACTGCTCGCGGCAGAAGAGCAGCGCACCGAGGCGGAGCAGCAGGCGCAGGCCGCTGCTACGCAGAGCGTCGCTCGCGCCGCTGCGGTCGAGGGGCCGGTCGTGTTCACCTCCACCCAAGACGGCATGTGGGTGCGCTTCTACGACGGCGATGAATCCAACGTGCTGATGGAAAGCCTGATGGGCAAGGGCGAGAGCTACACCGTGCCCGACACGGCGAGCGATCCGCAGGTCCGCACCGGACGCCCGGATGCCTTCACGATTACCGTGGGCGGGAAGAGCGTACCGCGCCTTGCAGAGAATGATGCCGTGGTCAGCGATGTGCCGGTGAATGCGAAAGCGCTGCTCGCCCGGGATGGCGTCGGCCTTCCCGGGACTGCCGCAGCCGATCCCGCCGCGCAAGGTGGCCCGGGTGGCGCGTAGCGCTGAGCGCTGGCACCACTGGTGAGAAAAATTGGGGGGCGATGGTTCAGGCCCGGTTCGTGCCGTGCCGCGCACCATCGCCCGATGGACACAGAGAGGGATTCGATGATTTTGGCCAAGGCACCCGCAAGGAAACGGCTCGCGATCTACGGCGCGCTGGCAGGGCTTTTGTTGACGAGCGGCGTGCCCGCCATGGCGCAGGACAACGATTCCTCGCGCATCCGCAAGCTTGAGGCGGAGATTCGCGCGCTCCAGCGGCGGGTCTTCCCGGGCGGCGATGGCCGCTATTTCGAACCCGAGATTTCCGGCCCTGCGAACAGCGGCCCCAATGCCAGCACCCAGACCACGGCAGTGACCGATATTCTTGCCCGTCTCGATGCGCTCGAAGCATCGATCCAGTCGCTCACCCGTCAGGTAGAGGTCGCGACCAACACGCAAACGGGGATCGAACAGCGGCTCGCCGTGCTCGAAAACGCGACCGCCACCGGTGGCGCCCCCGCTGCGCTGCTGCCTGCCGGGAATGCCGGCGCGTCGAACACGGGCACTGCGGCCACCACCACCACCCGGCCGGCTGCAACCACGCCTACGCCAACGCCTGCTGCGGCCACCGGGCCGAGCGCGGAGCGACTGGCAGCGGTCCGCGCGATCGCCAAGCCGCAGACCGACGATGCGGGTGACGACGACTATTCCTACGGCTTCCGCCTGTGGGAAGCGGGCTTCTACCCCGAAGCGCAGCAGGCGCTCGCCGCCTTCGTCGAGAAATATCCGGACCACTGGCGGACCACTTATGGTCGCAACCTGCTGGGCCGCGCGTTCCTCGACAATGGGCAGGCGCGCGAGGCGGCTCCGTGGTTCCTAAAGAACTATCAGGCCGATAACGACGCGGCACGTGCGCCGGACAGCCTGCTCTATCTCGCCGAATCGATGATCGAACTGGGCGATACCAACCGCGCCTGCATCGCGCTGGCCGAGTTCAGCGAAACCTACCCCGCGCTCGCGACCGGTCGGTTGAGCGATCAGTACCAGGCCAGCCGTCGCAAGGTGAGCTGCTCCTGACAGGCAGGCCGCCCGACCCTGCGCTGATCGAGCGGTTCCGTGCCGACCTCGCGCAGGTCTGGCCCGACGATCCCGATCTCGCAGGGGTTTCGCTGGGGATCGCCGTATCGGGCGGACCGGACAGTCTTGCGCTGCTGTTGCTCGCCAATGCGGCGATGCCGGGGCGGGTGAGGGCGGCGACGGTCGATCACGGCCTGCGCCCCGAAAGCGCGAGCGAAGCGGCGTTCGTCGCGCGGGTGTGCGAGGGGTTGGGAATTCCGCATGCTACGCTGCGGGTGAAAGTCGACCCCGGCAACCTGCAGGCCAACGCGCGCGCCGCACGCTACGAGGCGCTCGGCTGCCATTTCGAGCAGGTCGGCGCGTCGGTTTTCGCCACCGCGCATCATGCCGACGATCAGGCTGAAACCCTGCTGATGCGCCTCAACCGGGGTAGCGGGCTGGCGGGGCTCGCAGGCGTGCGGCCCTGGTCGGTCTTCTTTCCCGAAGGTATCATCGCGGAAATGGTGCTCGTTCGGCCACTGCTCGGCTGGCGGCGCGAGGAACTCGCGGCGGTGGTGCGGGCAGCGGGGATCGAGGCTGTCGACGACCCTTCCAATTCCGACGATGCGTTCGACCGCGTCCGCATGCGCAAGGCGATCGCCGAGGCTGACTGGCTCGATCCGCTGGCGATGGCCCGCTCCGCGCGCCATCTCGCCGAGGCAGAGAACGCGGTCGAGGACTATGTGTCGAGCATTGCGAACCGGCTGATCTGGCGCGATGGTGCCTGCTATTTCTGCATGGGCTATCCCCGACTGGTGGAAATCGGGGTGGTCGAGCGGATTCTCGAGCGGCTTGGCGGGACCGAGGTGCGCAGGTCCGAGATTGCCCGCATGGTGGACCGGCTGCGCACCCGGGAAAATGCGTCTCTCGGCGGTGTGCTCGCCAAGCGGGAATGGGTGAAAACCGGCCCCAACACGACCAGCGACAGCGTCAAATTCGAAAAAGAGCCCCCGCGCAGGGTGTAAGCCGTTGCGTATTAAAGGATCGGCTCGCCCATCTTGAGCATCTCGCCCCGGGTGATGACGACCTTGTCGCCCTTCTTCGCCACCGCGAACACCTTGGCCGCGAATTCGTTGGGCAGGCCGATGCAGCCGTGGCTGGCATAGCCGTTTTCGACCTGCGAGCCGTGCAGCGCAACGCCGTCACTGGTCAGGAACATCGAATAGGGCATCGGCGCGTTGTTGTACTTTTCCGACACGTTGTCGCGCATCTTGTAGCGGATCGGGAAGACGCCGAGCGGGGTCGGGTGCTCCTGCGTGCCGACCAGCACTGCCGCCGCGCCGATCTCGTAACCGCCGCGGAAGACCGAGATGACCCGGGCGTCCAGATCGACCGTGATCACGATCGGCCCAGCTGGGACGCCTTTGGTATCCCAGTGCCATTCGCCGTACTTGATCGGGCCCTTGATCGGCAGCACGCGCTTGACCACCATCGGTTCCGAGCGCGAGGCCCGCGACGGGGCTGAGCGGGCGACGCTGCGGCTTGCACCGCTCGCACCGCTGCGCGCGTCGTAGATCACCTCTCCGTCATGGTCCTCGGCGTCGAGCCCGGCGTCTTCATCCGTTCCGTCGCCTGCGACGGTTTCGTCGCTCAGGCTTGCATCGGTTACGGTTTCGGGATCGAACGGCTCGCTGTCGCTAAGCGCGTTCCCGTCCTCGTCGAACTTGGAGGGATCGACGGGAATCGCGTCCTCGATATTCGGCTCGATAGCCGCGGTGTTTCCGGCTGTATCGGCATACATCATGCGCGTACCGATCGCCGCGCCGCCGAACAGCAGCACGGTTGCGAGCGTTGCTCCGCCGATCCAGAGAAGTGCCTTGGTCATAGTGGTCTTTCCTGCCTCGCGCGCGCGGCAAATCCCAGCGGGTTGCGCCACCGCGTATCGGCAAGGGACTCTATAGCGGACAAAAGTTAACGCGCTGCGGAAAATCTCGCCGCTGCCCGCTAGCTGCGGCTTACCTCGACCTTCTTTTCGCACAGTTCGACCATGCCGAATGTGGTGAGAAAGCTGACATCGGCGGCATCGCGGCCCACGCCGATCTTCACGATGTCTTCCGCCGTTCCCATGCCCGTCGCATCGACCAGCTGCCAGGTCCCGCCTGCATCGCTGCCCGGGTCTTTCAGGAACACCTCGGCCACCGCGTGGAAATCGGGCGGCGTCACGTCGGGTGCGTAGCAGGCGACGAACCGCGCAGGGATCACGCTCGCACGGGCCAGCGTGACCACCATGTGCGCGTAGTCGCGGCAGATCCCGCGCCGTTCGACGAAGCTGTCGAGCGCGGTGGTGTTCGCATCCGAACTGCCCGGCGTGTAGGTGAATTTGTCCGCCACCCAGCTGCGGATCGCCTCGACCCGCGCGCCGCCTTCGGTGCCGCCGAACTCGGCTCCGACGAAGCTCTGGAACTTGTCGGCAAGGCAATAGCGGGAATCGAACAGGTATTTGACCGGCGCGGCGGGCATCTCGCTCGGGCGCAGCTGTTCGAGCTGGTCGAGCGCGGCGATCTGGCGGCGAATCTCTACCTCTGCTTCGTGATGAACCTCGAACCGCCCATCGGCGCGGGCCCATACACGCTCGCCGATATCCTCCTGCGCCGGGATCCGCGTGCAGCTGTCCGCGTCGGTCAGATCGGTCCGGCAGTTCAGCAGATGCTGCTCGGGAATATCGGCGACCGCGAACTGCATCAGCGCGTCGGTGGGGGCCTGCGTGGTGAAGGCGAAGCTCGATCGGATGGAAATGGCCATACCCGATCAACGCCTCGCCAGCGTAAAGTGCCGGGCGGGATCGTCTTTATTCGTTCGGGACACCGAACAGATCGTGCTCGTCCGCGTCTTCCACTTTCACCTCCACGATATCGCCGGGGGCGAGGTTGGCGGAGACATCGCGCAGGAACACGTTGCCGTCGATCTCCGGCGCGTCGGCCTGGCTCCGGCCCGTAGCGCCGATATCGCCGTCCTCGTCCGGTTCGCCGACCTCGTCGATGATCACGGGCAGCGCGCGACCGATCTTGGCCTGAAGCTTCGCAGCGCTGATCCGCGCGGTCGCTTCCATGATCCGGGCGTAGCGTTCTTCCTTGACCGCTTCGGGCACCGGATCGGGCAGGGCATTGGCTGCCGCGCCTTCGACCGGCTCGAACCGGAACGCGCCAACACGGTCGAGCTGTGCCTCTTCCAGCCAGTCGAGAAGGTACTCGAAGTCCTCCTCGGTCTCGCCCGGGAAGCCGACGACGAAGCTGGAGCGCACGGCAATGTCGGGGCAGATCTCGCGCCAGCCCTTCAGCCGCTCGAGCACCTTGGCCTCGTTCGCCGGGCGCTTCATGCGCTTGAGGACAGACGGCGCAGCGTGCTGGAAGGGGATGTCGAGATAGGGCGTCAGCAGCCCTTCGGCCATCAGCGGGATGACCTGATCGACATGGGGGTAGGGGTACACGTAGTGCAGCCGCACCCACGGCGGGGTGCCCTGATCGGTCCGTAGCTGGCCGAGCTCGCGCGCCAGATCGGTCATGTGCGCGCGGACTTCGTGGCCTTTCCACTCACGCGTTTCGTGCCGCGTGTCGACGCCGTAGGCCGATGTGTCCTGACTGATGACCAGCAGTTCCTTGGTGCCCGCCGCGACCAGCTTTTCCGCCTCGCGCAGCACCGCGTCGATCCGCCGGCTGGCGAGTTTTCCGCGCAGGTCGGGGATGATGCAGAAGGCGCAGGAGTGGTTGCAGCCCTCCGAAATCTTGAGATAGCTGTAGTGGCGCGGGGTCAGCTTGATCCCGGCATCGTCGGGCACGGCCTGCGGAATCAGGTCGACATATGGTCCCTGGCTCGGCGGCGCATGCGTGTGCACCGCCTCTACCACCTGTTCGTACTGGTGCGCGCCGGTCACCGCGAGCACCTGCGGATGCGCGGCGCGGATTGCGTCGGCTTCCTCGCCCATGCAGCCGGTCACGATCACGCGGCCATTCTCGGCAATCGCTTCGCCGATCGCCTGCAGGCTCTCTTCCTTGGCGGAATCAAGAAAGCCGCAGGTGTTGACCAGCACGATGTCCGCACCGGCATAATCGGCGCTCATCGCGTAGCCATCGGCCCGCAGGCGGGTGAGGATGCGCTCGGAATCGACGAGCGCCTTGGGGCAGCCGAGGCTGACCATGCCGACCTTCTTGGGGTCGGGGATCGAGGTGGTGGTTGTTGCCATGATTGCGCGCGCCTCTACACCCAAGTGACGCTTTGCGCTAGGTGGCGTGTCGAACACCTATGGAGGCTGCAAATGGGCCAGATCGACCTGCTGAATATCGTCCTTGGCGCAGGCGCGTTCTTCGTCGTCGGGATGGTCTGGTACGGCGTGCTGTTCGGGAAGATCTGGAAGCGCGCGATCGGACGCGGCGAGGATGAGGGGTTCAGCGGAGACCGGCCGCTGTGGCTGGTGTTCGGCCTGACCTTTGCCTTCGCGTTGCTGATTTCGCTGACGTTGGCACACCAGTTCGCGATGTCGAGCCCGTCGGTGCGCGCGATGATGATGATCTCGGTCGGTTACGGCCTGATGCTGATGGTGCCCGCAGTGGGTATTCGCTATCTCTATCTCAACGCCCCGTGGCGGGTGTTCGCAATCGACGCGGGCTTCTTCGTCACCGCAATGGCGGCGATGGGCGCGGTGTTCGTGGCGCTGCGCTGACCACGCTGCGTCACGCTATTGCGGGCGCGCTTCGCCGTTGTGCCCGTCGCCGCGTTTCTCACCTTCGACCGTCGGCACGATCTCGACCACGATATCGCCCGCCTGCAGGTTCTGGCACTCGTCTTCCCAGAAGCCCAGCGCCTCGCCATTGCGATAGATCCTGAGTCCGCGGCCGCCGGTCTTCAGTGCGGAGATCGCACAGCCGCATTCCTCTGCGGTGACCGGGCGCTCGACCAGCTGGACCCTCCCTGCGACGGAGGCCAGATCGGCGAGATAATCCGCGATATGCGCGCCCTTGACGCTGCCCGCCAGCAGCAGCCCGGTGAAGTGGACCGGGTTGATGACGTTGTTGGCCCCGGCCTGCCGCGCGAGGCTCTCGTTGTCCGACGCGCGCACCACCACGCTGATCGGCACCGCAGGCGCGAGCGCGCGCACGGTCAGTACGATCAGGATCGAGGTGTCGTCGCGCCCGGCCGAGACAAGCACGCTCTGCGCGCGGTCGATCTTGACCGCCTTGAGCGTTTCGTCCCGCGTCGCGTCGGCGGCCATGATGTTGCAGCCCAGCGCTTCGGCATCGGCCAGGCGTTCCTCGCTAGGGTCGATCACGACGATGCATTCCGGCTCGACCCCGCGATCGATCAGTTCGGCAACCGATTCCGAACCCGACACGCCGTAGCCGAGCACCACGATGTGGTCGGACAATTGCTCCTGAATGCGGTTCATGCGGAATTTCTCCCAGCTGCGCTGAATGAGGAAGTTGTAGGCGGTGCCGACGAAAATGAAGAGCACGGCGAAGCGTACCGGGGTCACGATCACCGCCTCCACCAGCCGCGCGCGGTCGGTAATCGGCGCGATGTCGCCGAACCCGGTCGTGGTGATCGAGATCATCGTGAAATAAACGACGTCGAGGAAGCTGACCTCGCCATCCAGATTGTCGACCAGCCCCTCGCGGTCCCACCAGTGGATCATCACCACCAGGAAGATGAGGCCCAGCGCCAGCCCCAGCCGGATCGACAGGTCGCCCCATACGGGCACCTTCACCGCGCGCCGCAGCGGCTGGAAGCGCGGGCCGCGTACCTCGCGTGCGCTCGCACCGCTGCCGACCCGTTCGACCTGCTGGCGTCCCCGTTTCCCCCGGTCGCTGCTCAAGGCTGATGCTTTCTCATTGGAAACGAAGGGTTAGACTCGTGCTGCGCGCGCGGCAACCGAATCGCGTCAGCCGTAACGCTCGCCCAGCTCGCCGAGCGAGGCGTGGTGCGTCAGATCGAGCTGCAGCGGGGTGACCGAGACGAAGCCTTCGTTGATCGCTTCCAGATCGGTGCCGTGGTCCAGCGTGTGCTCGATCGCCTGCAGGCCGAACCAGTAATATTTGAAGCCGCGCGGGTCGCGCCCCTCGACCACGGTGCCCCGCGAATAGTCGTGGAAGCCCTGACGGACCGCGCGGATGCCCCTGATCTGATCGGCGGGCAGGGCGGGGAAGTTGACATTGACCAGCGTGCGCTTGGGCAGCGGCGTGTCGAGCAGCGGGCCCATCACCTTCTCGCCCCAGGCGCGCGCGGCCTCGAAGGTGTCATCGGTCGCCGCGCCTTCCTTGCTGGTCACCTGGCTTAGTGCGATCGAGCGGATGCCCGCCAGCGCACCCTCGATCGCGGCGGACACGGTGCCCGAATAGGTGATGTCGTCGGCCAGGTTCGCCCCGCGATTGACGCCGGAGAGGATCACATCGGGCGGGCCGTCCATCACCTGCCGCAGACCCATGGTGACCGCGTCGGTCGGGGTGCCAGTGACGGAATAGCGCCGCTCGCCATGCTTGCGCAGGCGGACGGGGCGGGTGAGGGTGAGGGCGTGGCCCATCCCCGACTGCTCTTCATCCGGGGCGCAGATCCAGATGTCGTCGGAGAAAGCACGGGCGATCTCCTCCAGCACTTCGAGGCCGGGGGCGTGGATGCCATCGTCGTTGGTGAGGAGGATTTTCATCTGTATTCCTTCTCTAATTCGTCATGCCGAACTCGTTTCAGCATCCAGGTTCCCTTCCGCTGCGAACTTCAGCGCAGATGAGAACTGGACCCTGAAACAAGTTCAGGGTGACGACTAAGATTACTCCGGGCTGATCCGCGTCAGACCGCCCATGTAGGGATGCAGCGCTTCGGGCACGTCGATGCTGCCGTCTTCGTTCTGGTAGTTCTCCAGCACCGCCACCAGCGTGCGGCCCACGGCGAGGCCCGATCCGTTGAGCGTGTGGACGAACTCGGTCTTCTTGTCGCCGCTTTCCGGGCGATAGCGCGCGCTCATCCGGCGGGCCTGGAAATCGCCCACGTTGGAGCAGCTTGAAATCTCGCGATAGGCACCCTGGCCGGGCAGCCACACTTCCAGATCGTAGGTCTTGCGCGCGCCGAAGCCCATGTCGCCGGTGCACAGCAGCATCTTGCGATAGGGCAGGCCGAGCGCCTGCAGCACGCCTTCGGCACACTGCGTCATCCGCTCATGCTCGGCCTCGCTGTCTTCGGCGCGCACGATGCTGACCAGCTCGACCTTTTCGAACTGGTGCTGGCGGATGAAGCCGCGCGTATCCTTGCCCGCCGCGCCCGCTTCGGAACGGAAGCATGGGGTCAGCGCGGTCATCCGTAGCGGCAGATGCGCTTCCTCGATGATGTGCCCGCGCACCGCATTGGTCAGGCTGACTTCGGCGGTGGGGATCAGCCAGCGGCCGTCGGTGGTGTGGAACAGGTCGTCGGCGAACTTGGGCAATTGCCCGGTGCCGAACACCGCATCGTCGCGCACGAGCAGCGGCGGGTTGCATTCAAGATAGCCGTTTTCGGTCGTCTGCCGGTCGAGCATGAACTGGCCGAGCGCGCGGTGCAGCCGGGCGACGCCGCCGCGCAGGAAGGTGAAGCGTGCGCCGGCGATATTGGCACCGATCTCGAAATCGAGGCCCAGCATCGGGCCGATATCGGCATGTTCGCGCGGCTCGAAGTCGAACTCGCGCTTCTCGCCCCAAGTCGACAGCTCGACGTTCTCTTCCTCGCCCGCGCCCTCGGGCACGTCGTCGGCGGGGAGGTTGGGAATCGCGGCGAGCATGTCGTCCATCTCGGCGCCGAGCACGCGCGCGTCTTCCTCCAGCCGGGGCAGGGTGGTCGCCTTGAGCTCGGTCACCTCGGCCTTCAGCCGCTCGGCTTCGTCTGTATTGCCGCTGCCCATTGCCTGGCCGATCGCCTTGGAGGCGGCGTTGCGGCGGTTCTGCGCGTCCTGCAATTCGGTTAGGACGGTGCGGCGGCGGGTGTCGAGGTCGAGCAGACGCGCGGTGACCGGCTCTGCCCCGCGACGGGCGAGCGCGGCGTCGAAAGCTTCGGGCTCGCGGCGGATGGTGGCGATGTCGTGCATGGCTCGCGCCTATACGAGCCTGACCGCGCTTGGCCAGTATCAAGTTGGTCAGCGATCCCTGTTTGAGGGCACCGGAGCGATTCGGAAGCTGGATGCGGCATCGGCCCACCGATTCAAGGCAGACGAAGACGCTCGGGTGCCTCCAGCCGATCGAAACTGTGACCTAAATGGCCCAGGGTAACGCGTATGCGTCCGTGAAACCGAACGGTCACAAATGCTCCCCGAAAGTGTCACGTCGCGTCTCTAGCGCCCCTCTCGCGATCACTATTCGCGTCCACATATTCGAATCTTCGGTTTTTTGAGGGGACCGCTCGCTGTGAAAAATCTCCATCGCTCGCTCGTAATCGGTTGTAGCGCGCTGGCTCTTGCCGGCTGTGGTGCCGATGAAATCGTCTCGCCCGGCACGGGCGGCAATGTGACGATCAACAACCCGGCCCCCACGCCGGCCCCGGCACCGGCTCCGACGCCGACCAGCACGCTGGCAACCCCGGCGGCCAGCTGCCCGCAGATCGCCAACCCGACGCAGCTGCTCGACCTCGGCACGATCTCCGGCCCGACCGGCACCTATCGCCGTTGCCGTCTGCCCGAGAGCTTCACGGCATCGTCGACCCTGCCGCGGGTTGCCGGCACGCTCTATGAACTCAACGGCCAGACCGACGTCGGCGTCGACCAGGGCTTCGGCTCGACCAACACTGCCGTGACGCTCGACATCGAACCGGGCGTGATCATCTTCGCGTCGGGTAACGACTTCCTCAACGTCAATCGCGGTAATAAGCTGAACGCGGTCGGCACGGCAGCCAAGCCGATCATCTTCACCAGCCGCCAGAACGTGGAAGGCAGCACCAGCACCGACACCTCGGGCCAGTGGGGCGGGATCATCCTGTCGGGCCGCGCGCCGGTCGTCGATTGCTTCGTCGGTTCGGAAGCGGCGGGCACCTGCGAACGCCGTGTGGAAGGCGCGACCAACCAGATCCTCTATGGCGGCGCGCAGAGCAACGACAGCTCGGGCACGCTCAGCTACGTCCAGATCCGCTTCTCGGGCTTTGCTCTTTCCAATGGTGACGAGCTCCAGTCGCTGACCACCGGCGGTATCGGTTCGGGCACGGTCATCAACAACATTCAGAGCTACAACAGCTCTGACGATGGTGCCGAGTTCTTCGGCGGCAGCGTGCGCGCGTCGCGCCTCGCGATCATCGGTGCGGAAGACGACTCGCTCGACACGGATACCGGCCTCAAGGGCCTGTTCGACCAGGTGCTGATCGTGCAGCGCCCGACCGCGTCGGATACTGCGATCGAGCAGGATTCGGACGGCAACGAAGAAGCCGCCCCGCGGACCAATGTGCGTGTGAACAACGCCACCATGGTGGTCCAGAGTGCGACCGGCGACCGCGGCATTCGTATCCGCGGCAGCTCGGACTTCTCGCTGTTCAACTCGCTGGTCTGGGATCGCCTGGGCACCAATGGCGGCTGTCTGAACGTGCAGGGAGCATCGGTCGATCGTGCGGCAGGTGCCAACGACGAATCGGGCCCGGTGGTGTTCAACTCGGTGGCGCTGCAGTGCGCGACCAACTTCCGTGGCGGCAGCGGCTCGACCGCGGCGCAGGTCGAAGCGCGCTTCGATGCCGGCGCGGCCAACACCAAGGCCTTCACCAACACGCTTGCCCGCCTGACCGGGATCACCACCGGTGCTCCGTTCATCAACGGCAGCGCGGAAAACACCTACAACCCGATCTTCGATGCGAACGCCGTGTCGAGCTTCTTCCCGACCGGCCGCAGCTACATCGGCGCCGTGCCGAGCGAAGCGGCGAACTGGGCCGAAGGCTGGACCTGTAACTCGGCGACGGTGACGCTGGGTCTGAACAATACCGGCAGCTGCGACACGCTGCCGCAGATCTGATCGAGCCAACAGGAGGAGGGGCCGGGCGCTGGTGCGCCGGGCACCTCCCTTGCTCGATTTTTCGATGACGCCCCGGCCATTGCGGCCCGGGTGCACCAGTCTTTCAAGACCTTAGCATGAGGGGGTCTCATACCATGTCCACCGGCAAGCAGTTGGCAGGGCTGCTATTGCTCTCCACCGCGCTCACCTTCCCGGGTGTCGCATTCGCTCAAGGCACGGGTACGGCCCAGTCCGGCAACGCGGCTGCCCAGCCCGCGGTCGAGACGCCCGCTGAGGAGCCCATCAACCCAGACGAAAACGATGCCGTGCAGGAAGGCGAGGGCGAGATCGACGTCTCCGTTCCCGGCGGCAACGTGATCACCGTGACCGGCCGCCGTGGCCCGCGCGACATCACGCGCGGATCCAGCCAGGTTGTCTCGGTACTCAGCACGGAAGACATCGCGCGCACCGGTGAAGGGGATATCGCCGGCGCTCTGAGCCGTGTCACAGGCCTTTCCAACACCGGCAATGGCCGCGTCTTCGTGCGCGGCCTTGGCGACCGCTATTCGCTCGCGCTGCTCAACGGCCTTCCGCTGCCGTCGCCCGAGCCGCTGAGCCGCGTCGTCCCGCTCGACATCTTTCCGACCGACATCATCGCCTCCTCGCTGGTCCAGAAGACCTATTCTGCGAACTTCCCCGGCGAATTCGGTGGCGGCGTGATCAACCTGACCACGCAGGCGATCCCCGACGAAAGCTTCCTCAAGGTCAGCCTCGGCGTCAGTGGCGACACCGAAACCACCTTCGAGAACGGGTTGCTGTACTACGGCAGCGATATGGACTGGTACGGCTTCGACGGCGGTCGCCGCGATCCGCAGCCCGCGCTGCAGGCCTATCTCGATGGCACGGTCGAGCTTGAAGAGCTGCCTCTGGCGGATCGTCAGACGATTGCCAGCACACTCTCCGTGCCCAACCTGATTGTGCTCCAGAAGGCCGACAAGCTGCGCCCCAACATGTCGGGCGGCCTGACCGGCGGAACCAGCTTCTTCGTCGGCGACGACGCGGAACTGGGCATCATCGCGACCGCCAACCTGAGCAACTCGCTGCGCAACCGCAACGTCCTCAGCCAGACGCCGGTGCGCCAGGAAACCGTGACCCCGGCCGACGACTTCCGCCGCTTCGTGACCGATAACCGCATCCTGCTCAACGGGCTGCTCGGCTTCGGGCTGGAATATGGCGATCAGAAGATCCGCTGGACCAACGTGTATATTCGCGACGTGCTCAAGCAGGCGTCGCTCAGCCAGGGGCGGATCATCGTCGGTTCGGGCGATGACGGGTTCGACAAGCTGATCCAGCAGAACGGCTGGTTCGAACGCCAGCTGATCGATTCGCAGGTGGTCGGCGAATTCCAGCTCGGCAACGACATCTCGCTCGACCTGCGTGGCGGCTATGCCCAGACCGATCGCGAGAGCCCGTACGAATATCGCTTCGACTATGTCCGGACGAACAACCCGAACGATCCGTTCGGCGATTATTTCGTCAACCCGCTCGACAACAACCTGCCCGGCGGCCAGGCGGCGGTCGCGTTCTCCGACCTGACCGAGAAGGTCTATTACGGCGGCGGCGACCTGACCGTTCCGGTGATGCCCGATGTGCTGTCGCTGACCGCCGGCGCCGCCTACACCGACACGCAGCGCTATTCGGAACGCCGTGCGTTCCAGTTCACCGCGCCGAGCAACTTCCCCAACGGCATCGCGCTGCTGCGTCCGGACCTGCTGATCGCACCCGCGATCATCGAGGCTTCTAACGTGCCCGGCTTCGCTGGGCCGGGAGTGTCCGCGCCGGTCGATCTGCGCGAACTGACCGAGGATACGCCTGCGTTCGACGCCCGGCTGAAGGTGATGGCCGGCTATCTGAAGGGCAATCTGACGCCGATCGAGGGGCTGACCATCGATGCGGGCGTGCGCTATGAGGATGGCAAGCAGACCGTCGCCCCGGCGCAGGTCTTCACCAACCAGCCCAACCTCGGCGCGGTGACCGCGATCGAGAACAGCTACTGGCTGCCTTCGGCCACGATCACCTACGAGTTCGACAATGGGCTGCAGCTGCGTGCGAGCGCGTCGAAGACGATCGCCCGTCCCCAGTTCCGCGAACTGCTGCTGCAGGAATATACCGATCCGGAAAGCCTGCGCTCCTTCGTGGGTAACCCTGCCTTGCAGGACAGCACGCTGTTCAACGCGGAAGTGCGCGGCGAATACTATTTCGGGCAGGGCAGCCGCGTCTCGCTGGCGGGCTTCTACAAGTCGATCGACAACCCGATCGAGGCGTTCTCGCAGTTCACCGACAACTCGCAGTCGACCAGTTTCGCCAATGCTCCCAAGGCAGAGCTGTACGGGGCCGAGGCCGAGCTGGTGTGGAACTACGACCTCTACGATCTGGGCGGCTTCTTCGAAAGCAAGCGCGCTCTGCTGATCGCGAACTACACCTACACCCAGTCCCAGATTCAGGTGAAACCGGGTGATCAGACCTTCATCTTCATCACCGGAGTGGGGGCGAGCCCGCGCGATGCGACCTCGCTGTTCCGCGATGGCGATCCGCTGACCGGCCAGTCCGATCATCTCGCCAACATCCAGGTCGGGTTCGAGGATATCGACCGGCTGAGCCAGGTGACGCTGCTGTTCTCCTACGCCAGCAACCGCGTGACCAGCCGGCTGGGCCAGAACGCAGGCGGGCTGCCCGACGTGATCGAGAAGCCGGGCGCCAGGCTCGACCTCGTGATCCGGCAGGGTGTCGAGCTGGGCGGTGTGCCGCTGGAACTGAAGTTCGAGGCGCGCAACCTCACGGGGACGGACAATTACGAATACGTCGCCAATGACAGCGGCCGGGTCGATGTGAACAGCTATCAGGTCGGCCAGAGCTTCGCGCTGTCGCTCTCCGCCGAGTTCTGATCCGACCTTCAGGCATCAAGACCGAAAAGGCCCGCGGCGATCCCGCGGGCCTTTTCTTTTTGAGTGCTGGAGTGAAAGCTCGCGGTCCTGCGACGATCCGACGTCAGCCTTCCAGATCGAACGCGTAGCCCTGCTTGCGCACCGTCCGGATCGCCTCGGGCCCATCCGCTGCCCGGAATGCCCGCCGCAGCCGCCCGATCCACACATCGACCGTGCGTTCGTCGATCGGTGGCTCCAGCTTGCCGAGCCCTTCGATGATCCGCTGGCGGGAGAGCACCTCGTCGCGATGTTCGACGAGGAAGCGCAACAGGCGGAACTCGTTCGGGCTGAGCTTCAGCGGCGTGCCATCCCACCGCGCCTGCTGCGCGGCGGGAACGACTTCCAGCAGGCCGACCCGCGTGCGCGGCGGTGAGCGCTGGATTCCATGCTGCGATTGCAGCGTCAAAATGCGGTCGAGCACGCCGTTGCGATCGAGCGGGCCGACCACGTAATCATCGGCACCCGCCTTGATCGCCCGGCGGCGATCCTCGTCGTCGTCCTGCTCCAGCACGATGGTGATGTGGGCATCGGCCAGCCGATCGTCGGCGCGCAGGCGGCGGACCATTTCCAGCCCGGAGATTTCGGGCATGATCCAGTCGACGAATATCCAGGTCGGCCCGTCGACCAGCGCGGACGGGCCGCCAGGGCCGATCTTCTGGAAATCGAACATCTCCCCCGCCGCACTCTGCGGGCTGGGGCCGGGCAGTTCCCCGGTCAGCAGGATATTGACCTTGCGCATGGCTGGATCGACCTCTTCGCCGCGCAGCCGTGCCGTCATCATGTGACCGGTTCGTGACGACTTCAGACCCGTGCGAAAAGGGGCCGATCCATCTACGCGAGCCATCGCGACCCGCCACATCTGCAAGCTTGCGGGCAGCGCGGCAAGGGCGCCGGAACGTGCTTACCTACCGGGCGCAAAGAACCACGTTCAATTCGAGCCGTTTCGAATCGGCTCTTTCGCACCCTGTGCCGTGTCCGGCGTTGGAAGCAGGGCCGCGAACCCGAAAAGCCTTTCGCCGACACACCTACTCCCATAGACAGGAAGGCGATGCCCCGGCTTGATCTCAGAATATTCGTCCTCGTCAGCATCGGCCTGCTGCTCGCTGCCTGCGCCGGTGCGGAGGACGAGCGAACGGCCGAGGAAGTGCCGGTCGTTGCGCAGGAGGTGCGCTTTGTTCCCGAGATGTCGCAGGTGGAAGCCATCGGCACGGCCCGCGCGGCAACTTCTGCCGAGCTTTTTCCTGAGACCGCGGGCCGCGTCACCCGCGTGCTGTTCAGCGCCGGCGACTACGTGCGGCAAGGCGCGCCGCTGCTGCAGCTGGACGACCGGGCGGAACGGCTGGATGTCGAAGCGGCGCAGGTCTCGGTGCGCGAGGCGAGCCAGCTGCTGGGCCGCTATCGCCGGATCGAGGACACGGGTGCCATCTCCGAAAGTCAGATTGAGGCGGGCGAAACTGCGCTCGCCGCGGCGCGTGTGCAATTGCGCCAGGCGCAGACAGCGCTCGCCGATCGCACGGTGCGCGCGCCGTTCTCCGGCCATGTTGGACTGACCGACGTCGATGCGGGTGACCGCGTCAACGACTCTACCCCGATCACGCAGATCGACCAGCGCGGCACGCTCTATGTCGATTTCCCCGCGCCCGAAGAGGTCTTCGCGAACCTGAGCCCGGGCGACACGGTGGAGGTGACGCCATTCTCCGAACCCGGACGCACGATCGAGGCAGAGGTGGTCGCGACCGACAACCGGGTTTCGCAGGACAGCCGCGATTTCATCGTGCGCACCGCCATCCCCAATCGCGACGACAGGCTGCGCCCCGGAATGAGCTTCCGCGTCCAGTTCACCCAGCGCGGCACGATGCGCGCCGCCGTGCCCGAAGAGGCGATCGTGTGGGGTGGGGAGGGATCGCACCTGTTCCTCGTGCGCGAGGGCAAGGCGGTGCGCGTGCCCGTCACCATTACCTCGCGCCGCGATGGCCGGGTGTTCGTCGACGGGCGGATCGCCCGCAACGACCGGGTGATCGTGGAAGGCGTACAGAAGGTGCGCGACGGGCAGGAGATCCGCCTCGTCCGCCAGGCACGCCAGGCCGAACAGGATGTCCGCGTCGAGCAGGCCCCGACGCGCGGCAGCGATGACGACTAGGTTCGACCTGCCCATGCTGGCGGTCAAGCGACCGCTGCTGATCGGTGTGCTCAATCTGCTGATCGTGATCGCGGGGATCGCCGCGCTGATCGGTGTGGAGGTGCGCGAGCTGCCCAATGTCGACCGGCCGATCGTCTCGGTCACCGCCAGCCTGCCCGGCGCCGCACCCGAAACGATGGACGCCGAGGTTACCAGCATCCTTGAAGATGCGGTCGCGCGCGTTTCGGGCGTGCGCCAGATCAGCTCGTCGAGCGAGGAGAACAATTCGCGCATCCGGGTCGAGTTCAACCCCGGCGTCGACCTCGACACTGCGGCAACCGACGTGCGCGAGGCGGTCAGCCGGACTCAGCGCGACCTGCCCGAGCGGGTCGAGCAGGTGACGGTGGTGAAGGCCGATCAGGACGCGCAGCCGATCATGACGCTCGCGGTGCTGAGCGACGCCTACGACCAGGCCGAACTGACCCGGCTGGTCGACAACGACATCATTCCCGAACTGCTGACTGCCGAGGGCGTGGCCAGCATCGACCCGTTCGGCGCGCGCGAGCGGCAGATGCGCGTCGCGGTCGATCCGCTGCGCCTCAACCGCTTCGGCCTGACGCTGACCGATGTTGCCGATGCGCTGGAGAATGCGCCGTTCGATGTGCCGGTCGGCTCGTTCCGCTCCGACGCGCAGAGCCTCGTCGTGCGCGCCGATGCCAGCGCGACCGAGCCCGAGCGGATCGAGAATGTGATCGTCAGCGGCAATGTGCGCATCGGCGACGTCGCGCAGGCCGGCTTCGCGCCCGCCAATGCCAGCAATTTCGTGCGGCTGGACGGGCGGCCGATCATCGGCCTGGGCGTGGTGCGGCAGGCCAGTTCCAACACGATCGAGATTTCAGACTCGATCCGGCATGCTGTTGAGCGGGTCAACCGGCGGTTCGACGATGTCGAGGTCCAGATCGTGTCCGACGACGCCGAGTTCATCCGCATTTCGGTGCGCGAGGTGCTGATCACGCTCGGATTCACGATTTTGGTCGTGGTCGCGACCATGCTGATCTTCTTCCGCGCGTGGCGGCCCACGATGGTCCCCAGCACGACCATTCCCGTCGCACTGGTCGGCGTGATCGCGGGCATCTGGCTGATGGGCTTTTCGATCAACCTGCTCACCCTGTTAGCGCTGGTGCTGGCAACGGGGCTGATCGTCGACGACGCGATCGTGGTGCTGGAGAACTGCCAGAGGTTGCAGAACAAGGGTCTTGGCAGGCGCGCTGCGGCGGTCGTCGGCACGCGGCAGGTGTTCTTTGCCGTCGTTGCGACCACCGCCGTGCTCGTCTCGGTCTTCGTGCCGATCAGCTTTCTGCCGTCGGAGACCGGGCGGCTGTTCCGTGAATTCGGCTTCGTGCTGGCAGTTGCGGTGATCCTGTCCAGCTTCGTCGCGCTGTCGCTGGTGCCCGCGCTCGCCGCGAAGTTCGATCTGACCAGTGATGAAGCGGACGGCGATGAAGCGAGCAAGAGCCGCCTGTCGCGCTTCGGCACCGCCGTCACCGGGCGCTATGACCGCCTCTTGAAGCGCGCGCTCGACGCGCCGCGTGCGACGATCATCGGCTCGGTCCTGGTCGCGGGGCTCGCGGGGTTCCTCTATACCCAGCTCGATAACGAACTGGTGCCGGACGAGGATCGCGGGGTCGTCACGGTCGACGCGACGGGCCCCGACGGCGTCGGCCTCGCCTTCATGGACCGCGAGCTGGACGAGATCGAGCAGGTGCTCCAGCCTTATTTCGACAGCGGCGAGATCGAGAGCACCTTTTCCATTGTCGGTCGCTACGATCCCAACAGGGTGCGGGTGACCGCGCAGCTGGCCGACTGGGGCGAGCGGGACCGCAGCCAGACCGAGATCGTGGAAGAATTGAACGGCCCGCTGGCGGAGATCCCCGGATCGCGCACCAGCGCCCGCGGCCGAGGTACGCTCAGCTTCGGCGGCGGGGGCGAAGGGCTGGAGGTTGCGCTGACCGGCCCCGAGTACGACCGGATCTACGCAAGCGCCGATGCGCTGGCGACCGCGATCGACACGCAATCGGACATCCTCTCGAACGCCGAAATTTCCTATCAGCCGACCCAACCGCAGCTTTCGGTCCGGATCGATCGCCAGCGCGCGTCGGACCTGGGCGTCGATCTCGACGACCTGTCGCAGACGCTGCGGGCGATGGTTGGCGGAGAGGAACTGGTCGATTTGAACGTAGGCGATCAGGCGGTGCCGATCTTCCTTACCGCGCAGGCGGTCAGCGTGACCAACCCCAACGACCTGCGCAATCTCTATGTTCGCGGATCGGGCGGTGCGGCGGGCGGCAACACTCTGGTGCCGCTGTCGGCGCTTACCACGATCGTCGAGGAGGGGATTGCCGCCGAACTCGACCGGACCGAACAGCGCCGTGCGATCGAGGTCGATGCCGACATCGCGGCGGGCACTCCCCTGCGCGACGCGGTCGACGAGATTGAGCGACTGGCCGAAGAGACGGTGGCCGAGGATATCGACATGCTGCTGCAAGGCGATGCGGAAAGCCTTGAGGAAAGCTCCAACGCGCTGGCGCTGACCTATGGCTTTGCCCTTGCCATCGTGTTCCTGGTGCTGGTCGCGCAGTTCGAAAGCCTCACGAGCGCGCTTGTGGTGCTGCTCACAGTGCCCTTTGCGCTGGCGGCAGCTGTGTTCGCGCTGTTCCTGTCGGGCGTATCGCTCAACATCTATTCGCAGATCGGGCTGGTGATGCTGATCGGCCTTATGGCCAAGAACGGGGTGCTGATCGTCGAGTTCGCGGACCAGCTGCGCCATCAGGGCCGCAGCGTGCGCGAAGCGGTGGAGGAAGCCGCCGCGATCCGCCTGCGTCCGATCACCATGACGCTGATCTCGACGGTAATCGGCGCACTGCCCCTGATCCTTGCCAGCGGAGCGGGGGCCGAGGCACGCCAGTCGATCGGCTGGGTAATCTTCGGCGGACTCGGCATTGCGAGCATCTTCACGCTGTTCCTGACGCCGGTACTCTATCTCGCCATCGCCCGCTTCGGCCAGCCGCGCAGCGTCGACCTCGACAAGCTGCGCGAGGAGATCGATTCGCTGGACGAGGACATGACGGTGGCGCCCGCATGATCCGCAGCCTCACTCTCCTGTCGGCGGCCACGGCGCTGTCGGCCTGTGCCTCGCTCGATCCCTATCCGGTCGACCGCCCGGTTATCGCGCCGCAGGCCTATGCGGGAGATTTGCCGCCCAGCGGGGTGGCGGAGAACTGGTGGCAGGGGTTCGAGGATTCTGTGCTCAACGATCTGGTCGAGCAGGGCCTCGCCGCCAATCTCGACATCGCCATCGCGCGCGACCGGTTGCGCGCGGCGGATGCGCTGCTGCAGGCGGAGCGTGCGGATCGCTTGCCGCGCCTCGACGGAGCAGCAGACGCGGCGATCGGCCTCGGCACCTCGGACAGCGATTCTGCCAGCATCGGCCTGCTGGGCACGTTCGATCCGGATATTTCGGGGCGGCTCTCGGCGCAGATCCGCGCCGCCGCCGCCGACTATGCGCAGGCGGAGTATATCCTCGCCGACCAGCGCAGGCTCGTCGCCGCCGCGATCGCCGCGCAATATATCGAATATCGCCGCACCGGCGCGCAGCTAGAACTGCTGGCGCAATCGACCGAGTTGCAGGAACGCACGCTCAGGATCGTGACCCTTCGGTTCGAGGCGGGGCTGGCCGCCAATCTCGATGTGCGCCGCGCGGCGGCCGACCTCGCGCAGACGCGCGCGCGGCGCGGCCTGATCGAGATTGCGCGCGCGGGCGCCGCCAACCGTCTGGCGATCCTGCTGGGGCAGTCGCCGGGGCTGTTCACTCCGGCGCCTGCACCGGGTCAACACACGATTCCCGACTATGCTGGCGGGCCGCCAGCGGGCACTCCTGCGGACTTGCTCCGCCGCCGGGCCGACGTGCTCGCCGCCGAGGCGGCGCTTCTGCGCGCTTCTGCAATCGTCGGGGTCGAGCAGGCCGATCTGCGACCATCGCTGACCATTCCGGCGAGCGTGACGCTGGGCGATGGCAGTATCGGCGGCATCCTCGACGAATTCATCGCCAGCATCGGCGCCGCGCTCGATCTGCCGCTGTTCGACGGAGGCCGCAGGCGCGCCGAAGTGGATGCGGCGCGGGCCGAGGCCGACGCGCGCTTCGGCGAATACCGCCTGACATTTCTCGAAGCGCTGGGTGAGGTCGAGAATGCGCTCGTCGCGCTGGACGCCAATGGCCAGCGGATCGATGCGCTCAGCGAGGCGATCGAACAGAGCGAAGCCGCGCTGGAACAGTCGGACGCGCTTTACCGCGAAGGCCTGGCGACCTTGTTCGACGTGCTCGATGCCCAACGCCAGCTGATCGCGAGCCGGCAGTCGCTTATCGACAGTCAGGCTGCGCTGGCAACGTCCTTCATATCGTTCCACGCGGCGATTGGCGCGCCGGATGGTGGGCTGCGTTAGGCACTGAGACCCTATCTGGACACGATCGACAGCTACTTCTGCCACTTGAGAGATAAGTGGGCGGCCGATCCGATAAAACTGCAGAATCTCGAGGACAAGCGAATCGAGCTGGAATTCCTCATCCAGGACTGGTTCGATCCCAATGTCTGGCAGATCGAGAACCGTAGCGAACGACAGCGCGTCAGAAGCGAAATCTTGGCGGCGGAGAGAGGCGCGGCGTTCAACTCGAGCGAGGTGAGCGCGGCGCTGCCCGAGTATAACTTCGATACTGTGATGTTGACCGAACTCGTCGCGTCGGTCGACATTCCCAACATTGTCGGGATCGATGCCTGCGCGAGCATGCTAAGAGCGTCCGTGAGGGCGGTAGAGCCGGAACTGCTCGTTTCCCTCCAAGGCGTTCGGGGAGCGCTCGTGCAGTATCTCGGAAGAAGCGAGCGGACCGGACAGCTTTATATGTGGCGAGCGATAACAAGCCACATGAGCGATCAGTTGAGCCGCGCGTCCGGACGACGCGGCGCGCTTCGGACCGCCGAGAACGCGCGGCTGGCGAAGCGCTCGCGGCGTTACGACGAGCACATGGAGAGCGCGCGGTGAGCCGGGCCGACGACCGCATCCGGGACGGCGCGGGAGCGCTCTTCGACGACCTCATGCTCGACGCGCGCCTCGCCGTCCTCCTCCACGCCCGCGCGACTTCGCCCGACGGGATGCCGACGGTCGAGAGCGTCAACGACTTCGCCCGTCTTTACAGCGTCGACCGCCTCGAGTTCGGCGCGTCCTTCGGGCTGCTCGCGTGGCGCGGGGCTCGCCGGGAGGTTTGGACCGATACCCTCCGAGGGAGCGGGCTCGTCCGCGAGGCGGTCGAGCAGATGTCCGACCGGCAGGCGGCGGCCTACGGCTACTTCAAGGCAACGGTGAACTAGGGCGATGCCCCGCGAGACCGACTACCGGGTGCTGTGCGAGACCGAGGCCGAGCGGGTCGCGCACCCGGTCGTCGAGCGGGCCTGCCTCGCCTGCCGCAAGCCCTTCGCGAGCGAGGGGCCGCACAACCGGCTGTGTAAGGACTGCCGGAAGCGCGACGACAATCCGTACGCGCTTTGAAGAAGTGTAGCTACAAATGTCGATCAGCTGCCATCTTGGTCATCCTCCTCTTCAAACTCGGCATCGGCGTCGTTCCACGTGGCAAGCTGCTCTTCTGTGATCCAGTGATGCTCTCCGTCGAAAGCCCCGTAACTGATATACTTCCGATACCGATTGTTGAACGCGGCTAAGCCAGCCTCGAACTGAACCATCATCATTAGTGCATCGCTGACTTGGGGAAGCTCCTCGTCCTCCAGAGGTGAGAGGTATTTCCCCTCGGGTTCGTTCTCAAGAAAGGTCAGGATGTCCGTGAGGACGGCGTTGACCAGTTTGACCTTGTTTGCGCTCAACGTCGCGTCGGGCTTCTTCTTCGAGAGCTCGCGAACTTCTTTCAGCAGCGCTTTGAACACCTCAATGGCGGTTTCATAAGTAGCCACCGCTGCGTCGGTCGTTACGTGTTCGTAGTCGCTCATTTTCGTCCCACTTTCAAAGGTGCACCGGTCCTTACGGTACTGACGTTCCCGTCCAATACGTAGAACCAGCCAGCGTGTGTCGACTTAATGTTGTCGGCACGATAGCGCTCCGCCTCCTCGAGGTATTGTGCGAGCACGAGAGTCACATCGCTCGTGGATGGCGCGTCGTCTGCGTCGAAGCCTTCAAAGTCGTCAAGTGGCGCATACTTCGCGCCCAGCACGTCATTTGCGACCGCAATGGTCTTGTTGATCAAACCGAGCTTGAAGTTATTTACTCCGTCGCTGGGTGCTTTCTTTGCGAGAAGGCTAATCTCTTTGTGGAAACCCTGAAGCTGGCCGGTAATTTTTTCGAGAGCTTCGATTTCGTTATGGTTGTTCATTAGGTCACCCCGGGCAAGCCCTACGAAATTCGACGTATTTCTTTTTTAAAACGTCGAGAGGGTCTCTTTGCTTGCTGTCGAAGACTTCGACCATTTGTTCGATGTCGGTATCAGTTAATGCGATTAGCGCCCGTCGCTGTCCAGACCACAGGTCGATTGTCCGCTTAAAAATCGCCTTTTTGAGAGGATTACGAGTCACGAAGACACCGAACTTTCCGAGCTCGTCCGTGAGATACCGGTTGAGTTGGTCTACGTGCCCTCGCTCAACGGCGGCTACGTTCTTCATCTCGAACGTGATCTGCCTCGCAAGATGACGCCTCCTACCATCATTGGACCGGAAGCCGTCATTCCGGTTGCGACGGTTGTGGGCCGCCTTGCAGGCGCCAGTCAATCGGACGCAGAAGGCCCCTCGCGGACAGCCATCCTAGAAATTGATCGAACCAGGCATCGCTGGTCGCGCCCTTAGGCCGGAGATTGAAACCGTGCCTGCCGTGATCGTAGATGTGCAGTTCCGCGGGCACGCCGGAAGCGCGCCAAGCGACAAAGGCGCGAACGCTGTCTTCGGGCAGAAGCTCGTCGTCCGCCGCAGCTGCGATGAACGCAGGTGGCGCATCGGCTGGCACTGGATTTCGCAGTCCGCCGTAGAGCATGCCGACAAAATCGGGGCGGCTCGCCTCAGGCCAGGTGGCCAGGTCGGAAGCGATAAAGGCTCCTGCCGATAGACCGAGCATGCCAATGCGCTCCGGATCGATGCCCCATCGCGCAGCGTGGTCTCGAACGAAGCGCACGGCACGGGCGCCATCCTCCACACCGGCTGCCTCGCCCGCAAATGCCGGGATCGCCTCCGGAGTGCCGGTTCCTGCGCGTGCCATAAGCGCGCTCATCTCATCGAGATGGACTTGCGGAATGTCTGCCGGATCGCCTGAGCTCTGAATGGTGCGATATTTCAGGACCAGCGCGGCGACCCCGTTCTCTGCCAATCTGCGAGCGATCACTGTCCCGCCCTGTTCATATCCGATGGCGACGAAGCCGCCGCCGGGCGCAACAATCACCGCGGCGCCGTTGGCCGTCCCCTGCGCCGGGCGAAACAGCTCCAGCGTCGGATTGCTGACATTGAAGATCAGCGTTTCGTCCATTTCTTCGACGTGCACCTGCGTTTCGGGCACGCTGAGCGGGGTTATCTCTCCCTCTTCGTAGAGGGGAATCACCAATCCAGGCTCTTGTGCTGATAGGGCCGTCGAACTCGCCACTGCCATGGCGACGAACATCGCCATCGCTGCGTTTATCCTGCCGACCATCATCAGATCTCCGCCTTGAGGGTGACGAAGGCCGAGCGCGGCTGATTAGGAGCGACGATGGCATCGCCAAAATAGGAGAAGGGATCGAATGCTTCGCGTCCGCCGAGATTGATGACCGACACGCCGATCGAGAAGCGACCCAGATCGTAGGACGCCTGCGCATCGATCACGGCATAGCCCGGCACCGCGATGGTGTTGGGCAAGGTGAGTTCGCGTGATGTGAAGGCGGTGATCCCGGCACCGAACGAAAGTCCGAAGAGCGGTCCATCGAGCACGCGGTAGCGAGCCGCGATGCGTCCGCTGCTTGCGGGCACGCGGGTCAGTTCATCGCCCGGAGCCGCGGCATCGTCGCGCGTGTCGGTGTAGGCGTAGCTCGCAAGTAGCGAGAATGCCCGGCTCGGCTCCCAGACCAGATCGACCTCCAGGCCGCTGGCGCGCTGCCGTCCGCTCTGGATGAAGAAACCGAGATTGTCGGGATCGGAAATGGTTACGTTCTCGCGAACCTGGCGGAAGGCGGCGATGGTGCCGGACACGCCTGCATCGGGAAGCGCCAGTTTGACCCCACCTTCGATATTGTTCGAGGTTTCGGGCCGCGGGCTGTCGAAGCCGAGGAACCCGAATGGTGCCCGGAAGGCGGTGACATAGCCGGCGTAAAGGGCGACGCCCGGAACGACATCGAGCGTCGCGCCGATACGCGGAGAGAGGCGCGTATAGGTGGAATTATTGTCCACCCCGATATTGCTGTCCTCGATGAACTTGAGCGACGTGAGCCGCACGCCGCCTGTGAGGTTCAGCGGGCCGTAGGTCGCCTGGTCCTGCAGATAGACCGCGAATGTCTCGAACCGGTCGTCGGTGAAGGAATTTACCGGAACCTGCGGCGTATAAGTCAATTCGTAGGCCGGATCGGCTAGGTTGATCGTCCCCGAAGGCGTGTTGCTGACGAACAGGCCCATCGCACTGTAGAAGCTCGTCCAGTCATAGCTCGCGCCCAGCAGGAGCGTGTGTTCTCCGCCGAGAGCTTGGGTGCGCAGCATCAGGTTCGCGTCGAAAGTCGCTTCCTTCGTGCGTGTATCCATCGTTACCGGGGCGACTGGGTAGACCGTGGGGGTCGCCGGATCGGCCGGAAAGAAGGAGGGCGAGACGAAGCTGCCGAACTCGTCGATCTCGCCGGAGTAATAGCGTCCGGTCACATTCAGGACGAGACCATCCGAAAAGGCGTGCCGCAGGCTGGCGGTGCCCATCCGGTTGTCGTTCTCGGTCCGCGGCTGCCCTATGGGCGCGCCGGGAAAGGCATGGCGATGGATCTCGCCCGCGAGGGCCTGACCTGCGGGAATGCCGGAATATTCCAGACTGCTTCGATGGTTCAACTGGCCTTGCAACAGCAGCTCGGTGTTTGGTCCGGGCCGGAACGCAATGCTGGGCTGCACCGACCAGCGCTCTCCATCGGCAAGATCGATCCAGCTGTCATTGCTCTGGTATTCACCGACGATCCGCGCGGCGACATCACCGCCGAGCGGCAGATTGAGTTCGCCATAGGGATTGATCGTAGAAAAGCTGCCGGCTCGCAGCGCGACATATCCGCCCATCTCGCCGTCAGGTCGCGCGGTGACGACATTGATCAGCCCGCCGAGCGGCGTTCCCAGGCCGCCTCCATACAAGGTCGCCGTCGGCCCCTTGAGCACTTCGATCCGGCGGACACCGACCAGGCTGCTGGGGTCATAGGCCTGCTGGTTTCCGGCAAAGATCGGCAAGCCGTCGAGATAGACTTCCGCCGGGAAGCCGCGCACGATCGGCGGGATGAACACGTTCTCTTCGGACCGGGTCGGTGTCACCCCGGACACGTTGACCAGCGCCTCGTTCAATTGGCGGCGATCCTGCTCCTTCAGCAACGTGTCGGTTATGACTTGAACCGATTGCGGAACCTTGATGAGCGGTGTGTCGGCGCGCGGATGCGGACGACGAAGGCGCGGCATATCCCTCTCGCTCTCCCGTTACGACGATGGTCTCGGCAAGCCAGCTGCCGGTCTGTCCCTTGCTGTCTTCCGCGACATCCTGCGCAAACGCAGGCGCAGCCAGAACGCTGGTGGCGAGAAGCGATGCGGCGATGGTGATTCTCATCTGAACTTGTCTTTCCTGTTCAGCCGACCAGCCGCTCGAGCTTGGCGAGCGAGGTTTCCGGGCTTTCGTGGTAATCGATGATGGACTGGAGCTTGCCGTCGGCATCCATCAGGTAGACGGCGGCGGTGTGGTCGATGGTGTAGTCGCCGCCTTCGACCGGCACCTTCTGGTAGAAGGCGTGGTAGGCGTCTGTGGCCTTGGCGATGGCCTCGCCCGATCCGGTCAGGCCGATGATCGGCGTGCCGAAAAGATCGACATAGCGCCCGATGTCCTCGGGGCTGTCGTATCCGGGATCGACCGAGACAAAGACGATTTGGAACTTGTCGCCGTCCTCGCCCATCCGCGTGCGCAGCTGGGCCAGGCGCGACAGGGTTGTCGGGCACACGTCCGGACAGCGGGTGAAGCCGAAGAAGATCGCGAACGGCTTTCCCGAAAGCGTTTGGTCGGTGACCGTGGAGCCGTCCGGCGCCGTCAGCGAGAATGCGCCACCGACCGTGTCGCCGTAGTCGGTCGGCTCGCCAGGACCATTGTGCCGGTCTGGGCCGAAGAACGCGAACAAGCCGACCCCTGCGACAAGCGCGACCAGCATCCAAACGACCATCCGGAAGGTCTTCAAACCTGCTGCGCGCTCTTGCGGGGTCTGCTCTTCCTCGAGTTCGGGAAACGGATCAGTCATTGCTGCCTCCCGCCGCGTCCGGCCCCTGCGACCCAACCGGCTCGACAACGAGTTCCACCTCGACCGGACCAGCCTTCTCGAAGTTGAACGTCAGCGGAACGGTCTCACCCTGCCCCAGCGGCTGCGAGAGCTGCATCAGCATGATGTGAAAGCTGCCCGGCTTGAGCGTGACGGAGCCGCCAGCGGGCACTTCCAGTCCGTCCTCGAGCTGGCGCATGCGCATCACGCCATCGGTCATGTCGACCGTGTGGACCTGCACCTCGCCCGCCACCGGGGTCGATCCGCCGGTCAGGCGGTCGGCACCCGTGCCGCTGTTGTTAATGGTCATGAAGGCACCGCCTGCGTCCTGGCCAAAGGCGGTTTCGCGCGACCATTGACCGGTGATGGCAATCTGGCTGGTGGCAGTTTCAGCCTCTGTCGGCGCTTCCGTTTCGGGTGCGGAATTGCAGGCCGACAGCAGGACTGAGCCGGCGAGGGCCGTGGCGGCGAGAATGATCCGGATAGTCATCAGGTAGTCTCCGTATTGCGTGTGCAGCCGCAGCCCCCGCCGGCACGGGTGGCGGTCTGCTCGTGCGGCAAAATCGGCGGCGATCAGGATCGCAATCGCTCCCCATGCCAGCCAGCGGATACGCATCAGCAATCGTGCCTGGCGATTGTTCAGGGTCGCATGCATCATGTGTGAACCTCCCCGAGCCGGCGGGCGATCAGCGGGGCGATCGCGCGCTTCTCTTCGAGGCTAAGGCAGCGCCCGATCTCGATCCGGTGCCACTGGGTCTCCAGAAAAGCCGCAGGCGGGACGGGACGGCCTCATCCTGAACAAGGCGCGTTACCCGTGCAGGCAGATCGACAGGATCGCCGCGATTGCTGGTCCAGAGCAGCCGGTTGTCCTCAATCGCCAGCCATTCTGCAGCGGGCTGCGAACGCTGATGCCATTCGATGGCGCCGACCAGCAGCGCCATGGTGCCGAGCGCGAACATTGGAAGCAGCATGTTGCCCTTGATTACGGGCAGGATCGCCATGGCGATGAACAGGCCGATGAGCACAGTGAAAGTGACGCGCGCTTCATGGGAAAGCTGCGATCGGTTTTCCCGCAAATGCAGGAACAGCCCCGCCTTGGGCGCGGACCGGACGGATTCCTCCGCCACAAGCTGCCCGCTAGGGCAGCTGAGAATCGAATACATGGTGAAACTCCGACAGACCGGAGCGCGCGACTAGGGCGCGAGCCGGTGGGGCCGACAAATCAGGGTTGGATTGTCAGGCTACTGCCGGTGGCCCGCGCAATGGCGGGCGGAGGTGGGAAAACTGCCGGCACGGCAGGCGGCGCACAGGCGCAAGGCCGAGCACGAGGATGAAGGCAACAGCCAGCGCCAGCAGGAATGCATCGGCACCACCCACAGCGACCTTGGCGAGACCCGAAAAGGCGCAGTGTTCGCCGTTTTTCGCCCCATCGTGATGTTCGCTGCCCCGTTCCTTGGCGGGGATTACTATCTCCATGGTCTTGAGACCATCGGACGCATCGGAGCAGACCGTCACAGTCAGCACGGTATCTGGCGATGCCGAGACCATGAAGCCGGACGGGATTGCTGCCTTGATGCAGAATGCCAGCACGAGCAGCGCCAGCGCAAAGTGGCGGTGATCTCGAATCAAGGCGCGCAAGGGTTGCATTTCTGCGAGCGCCTTAGACACGAGCTTCGCGTTTGTCAGCCGGCTATGCGTGGAGCTTATTCCGGCGTCATGCACCGGCCGCCAGTGAATGTCCGCTTTCGGCGCGAGCAAGAGCTGTTCGAAGACCGCTATGGGGCACCATGCTGACCGGCAGAGAATGGGCTGCTAGCGGAATGTCTGTTTTGAAGCGTGGATCCCTACGAAGCAGACTTTCTGCACAAGCCGCCTCCGACATTCGTCAGTCTGCTGCTAATCCGGCTTTCTCGACGTGCGTTTCTACTGGCAAACCCTTGTCCACGCGTTCGGAATACCGATCGACCAGTTGATCTGCATGCGGCCGCAGGAGGACGGTGAAGCGGACCAGTTCCTCCATCACGTCGACGATGCGGTCATAATAGGCAGACGGCTTCATCCGCCCGGCTTCGTCGAATTCCTCGTAGGCCTCGGCTACCGAGGATTGGTTGGGGATGGTGAACATGCGCATCCAGCGCCCCAGCACGCGCAGCGTATTGATCGTGTTGAAGCTCTGCGAACCGGCACATACCTGCATCACGGCCAGCGTGCGTCCCTGTGTCGGGCGCAGGCCTTTGTAGGCCAGTGGCAGGTGGTCGATCTGCGCCTTCATGATCCCGGTCATCTGGCCGTGCCGCTCGGGACTGCACCACACCTGCGCTTCCGACCACAGCGAATGCTCGCGCAGCTCATGAACGGCGGGATGATCGTCGTCTTTCACCTGATCCGGTAGCGGCAGGTCGGATGGGTCGAAGATCCGCGTCTCACAGCCGAGCAACTGCAACAGGCGCGCCGCTTCCTCCACCGCCAACCGCGAAAAGGATCGCTCCCGCAGCGAGCCATAGAGCAGCAGGATGCGCGGCGGCGGGTCCATGGTGCCGAGACCCAGTGCTGGATTGCGATGGAGATACTCGGCACGCAGCGCGGGCAGATGATCGGGATCGGACAGGGTGCGAAGGCGGGACATAAGGCTCGGTTTGTCTCAGGACTGGGGGAAGCGATCGCGCGTGCGGTTGGCGAAGGCCACCAGCGACAGCATCACCGGGACTTCCACCAGCACTCCGACGACGGTCGCCAGTGCTGCGCCGCTCGTCAGCCCGAACAGGCCGATGGCAACGGCCACCGCCAGCTCGAAGAAGTTGGATGTGCCGATTAGCGCGCAGGGCGCGGCTATGTCGTGCGGCACTTTCCACGCCTTGGCAGCAGCATAGGCGAAGGCGAAAATCCCGTAGGACTGGATGATGATCGGAATGGCGATGAGCAAGATCAGCAGCGGGTTGGACAGGATGGTGCTTGCCTGGAAGGCGAACAACAGCACGACGGTCGCCAGCAGGCCGATGATCGACCAAGGCTTGAGCCGCGCAGTGAAGGCATCGACCGCCGCCTCGTCCCCATCGTGCGAGCGAATGACCTGCCGTCTGGCGATCGCCCCTGCCACCAGCGGAATGACGACATAGAGCACGACCGAGAGGAGCAGCGTCTCCCACGGCACAACGATATCGGTCACGCCCAGCAGCAGCGCCACGATGGGCGCAAAGGCGAAGATCATGACGAGGTCGTTCACCGACACTTGCACCAGCGTGTAGGCCGGATCGCCCCGCGTCAGCTGCGACCAGACGAACACCGTGGCGGTGCAAGGTGCTGCGCCCAGGATGATGAGCCCGGCGATATACTGGTCTGCATCGCTTTCCGACATCAGCCCGGCATAGAGGAAATCGAAGAACAGCACCGCCAGCGCCGCCATCGTGAACGGCTTGACCAGCCAGTTGACGACCAGCGTGATGATAAGCCCTTTGGGCTTGCGACCGACGTCCTTGATGCTCGAAAAGTCGACGCCAACCATCATCGGGAAGATCATCGCCCAGATCAGCACCGCGACCACCAGGTTGACCGAGGCGTATTCCAGGCCGGCCAGGACACCGACCGCCTCCGGGGCGATCAGGCCCAGGCCGAGGCCCGCCAGGATTGCGAGAAGCACCCATAGCGACAGGAACCGCTCGAAAGTGCCGAGCGGGGATGCCGCCGGAGCGGGGTCTGCGGTAGTCTGGTTCATCCTGCCTGTCCTGTTACCCGGTCAGCGCACGCGCGCGCCGTCGGCGTCGACCACCTGTTCGCCGTATTCCTTGGCGAACGCCCCTCGCTGCTCGGCAGGGATCAGATCGAGCACCTCTTCCGACGGGCGGCAAAGCTTGACGCCGAGCGGCGAAACCACCAGCGGCCGGTTGATCAGGATCGGATGCTCCATCATCGCGTCGATCAGTTGCTCGTCCGACAGGGCCGGATTGTCGAGACCGAGTTCGGCGAACGGCGTGCCTTTCTCACGCAGCAGCTCGCGAGGGGTGATGCCGGCCCGCGCGATCAGGCTTTCGAGCATTCCGCGCGATGGTGGCGTCTTGAGGTATTCGACCACGTGCGGTTCGATCCCGGCATTGCGGATCATGGCGAGCGCGTTGCGCGAGGTCCCGCACTCGGGATTGTGGTAGATGACGATGTCGGAGGTCATTGGGCGTCCGCGTCTTTGGCCTGTGCCTTGATGCTGGCGCCTTCCTCGCGCCCGATCTCGGCGAGTTTGCTGCGCATTGACATCTCGTCGATAGTCTTGATCGGCAGCATCAGGAACAGTTCGATCCGGCGCTTGAGATAGCTCAAGGCATCGAGGAACGCCTTACGCTGTCCCTCTCCTTCGACGGCCGCAGGGTCTTCGACACCCCAGTGGGCGGTGATAGGCTTGCCTGGAAAGACGGGGCAGCTCTCGCCAGCGGCATTGTCGCACACCGTGAAGATGAAATCGAACTCGGGCGCGCCGGGCTTCGTGAATTCATCCCAGCTTTTCGAGTGCAGGCCATCGGCCGGATAGCCGAAATTGCCCAGCACTTCGATCGCCATCGGATGCACATCGCCCTTTGGCTGACTACCGGCGCTGCAAGCGGCAAACCGGCCTTCGCCCATCTTGTTCATCAGCGCTTCGCCCAGAATCGAACGCGCCGAATTCCCGGTGCAGAGAAACAGGACGTTGTAGACCTTGTCAGACATCGGAACCTCGAAATGAGCTGTGGTTGACGATCAGGGCATACAGGCAGAAATTTCGGAGAAATCGGCGCAGAGCAGCGGATCCCCCTGGCAGCAATCTTCCATCAGAAAGGCGAGCAGCTGCCGCATGCCGGCGTAATCTGCGCGGTAGCGGATCACCCGGCTCTCGCGCTGCGATGTCGCAAGGCCTGCTCGCTCGAGATTTGCAAGGTGATGCGACATCGTGGAGGCGGGAACCCCGCAACCCTGTGCAATCTCGCCCGCCATCAAACCGTCGGGCCCCACCTTCACGAGCATGCGGAAGACCGACAATCGCGTTTCGTGCCCGAGGGCCTGCAGAGCATCGACGGCCCAGATCTGATCGCCCTGTGTGATACGAATCTCCGGTTGCTTTGAACGTGTTCTAAAGCGCCTGCGAACCAGCGCAATCGATAATTCGAGAATAATCGAATTTACGGATTTCTGGTCGGTATCCTGTCCGGTAGAAAAACAGTTGCTTGCCGGAATTTGCGTGTATTTAGGGCGGCAGCCTCGTCCTTTAAGGTTGATAGATTTTGCAAGAACTGAAGACGAAACAGGGCATCCGTCTCTCCTCCACCCGGTGGTCGATCATCGGGTTGCTGGTGGGCGTCGGGTTCTTCCTCGTCACGGCATTCGCCGCCTACACCAACGTGATCGATATGCGGGAGAACGAGGCGCGTATCCGCAACACCCACGAGGTGCTCACGGCGCTCGACGAGCTGCTGATCGCGACCCTCGATGTGGAGAGCGGCCAGCGTGGTTTCGCCATTACGGGTGAGGACGAATATCTTGAACCCTATCGAACGGGAATGGAAGATGTTCGCCGTAGCCTCTCCTCACTTGAAACGCTGACGCAGGCCAACGAGGTTCAGGGCCAGAGCTTCGGCATACTTCGATCCGCAGTCGAAACCCGGCTCGGCCTCGCAGAACGTTCCATCCAGACTCGTCGTGATGAGGGCTTCGCAGCAGCCATAGAGATGATCGACGACGATCGGGGCCGGATCGCTATGGATGTGATCCGGCAGCAAATCGCGCAGATGAACGTCGAAGAAGCGCGGGAGCGCCAGCAGCGGGTCGCCGAGCTTGCAGCGGCTTCGCGTGCCGCGATCATCAGCGCCATCATCACCAGCCTGATCGGCATCGCACTGACGATCGCCATCTTCATCATCATGGCAAGAGCCAGCCGAACTCGCGAGCGGCAGAGCTGGCTACAGGCTGCACAGGTGGAATTGAGCGAGGCCATGCGGGGCGAGAAGACGGTGCCCCAGGTGGCTGACGCCGTGCTGTCGTTTCTTGCCGAAAGAACCGGCGCGAATGCCGGGGCACTCTTCAAGGGCGAGAGCGGCACGTTCAATCGCGCGGCCCTGCTCGGCGTTGCGGACAGCGCCTCCGTGCCGGAGACATTCGGCCTGAACGAAGGCCTCCTCGGCAAGGTGGCGGCGGATGCGCGCGCAACCACGTTGTCGGACATACCTGCTGGTTATCTGAAGATCGGATCGGCACTGGGCAGCGACGCACCGAGACATCTCGTTTTGGCTCCGGTCTTCAACGAAGGTTCGGTGAACGCGATCGTCGAGCTGGGATATTTCGATGCCGTGGATGATCGCGTGCACGAATTGCTCGACAATGTCTCTGGCTCGATTGGCGTCGCGCTCCGCTCGGCGCGCTTCCGCGAGCTATTGCAGGAAGCACTGGAGGAAACCCAGCGGCAGGCAGCCGAATTGCAGGCCCAAAGCGAGGAACTGCGGGTTTCCAACGAGGAGCTCGAGGAGCAGGGCAACGCGCTGAAGGAATCCCAAGCGCGCCTTGAACTCCAACAAGTGGAACTGGAACAGACCAACAGCCAGCTCGAAGAGCAGGCGCAGGCCCTTGAAGGACAGCGCGACGAACTGAAGCGCGCGGCGGCCGCGCTGCAGCTCAAGGCGCGCGAGCTGGAACAGGCGAGCCAATATAAATCGGATTTCCTCGCCAACATGAGCCACGAGTTGCGCACGCCGCTCAATTCTTTGTTGATCCTGTCCAAGCTGCTCGGAGACAACAGCGACGGCAATCTCACCGCCGACCAAGTCAAGTTTGCCCGCACCATCGAATCCTCGGGCAACGATCTGCTGAACCTCATCAACGACATCCTCGACCTGTCGAAGATCGAGGCCGGCCATGTCGAAATCGAGGCTGGCACGGTTTCGACCGATCGGCTGACCTCCGATCTACGCAAGGTTTTCGAGCCGCTTGCACAGCAGCGCGGCCTGGAACTCAGCATCGCGCTGGAATCCGGTGCGCCGCGTTCGATCGAGACCGACCGGATGCGGCTGGAGCAAGTGCTGAAAAACCTGCTGTCCAACGCGATCAAGTTTACCGAGGACGGAAGCGTCACCCTGACCATATCGCCGGGCGAGAACGATATGGTCGACTTCGCCGTGGCCGACACCGGCATCGGCATCGACGAAGCACAACGCGAGGCGATCTTCGAAGCCTTCCGCCAGGCGGACGGCACGATCAGTCGCAAGTTCGGCGGCACGGGGCTGGGGCTGTCCATTTCGCGCGAGCTCGTCCGCCTGCTTGGCGGCACCATCCGTCTCGAAAGCGAAAAGGGCAAGGGCAGCACCTTTATCGTCAGTGTGCCCGCCACATATGACCCCGCAATGGTCGCACGGAGGCAGATTCCCTCTGCTGGCGAGGTAGCCACGGAGACGGCGCTCACCCCCTCGCGCGCAACAGCCAGGCCAAAATCCGCAAAAGCGACTGCGCCCGTGCTGGAAGACGACCGCAAGGACCTTTCGGAAGACAAGCGGCTCTTGCTGGTGATCGAGGACGACACGACCTTCGCCGGTATCGTGTGCGACCTGTCGCGCGAGCTGGGCTTTCAGTGCATCATTGCCGGAACGGCGACCGAAGCCATCGAGCTTGCCCGCGAATATCGCCCGAGCGCGATCGTGCTCGATATCGGATTACCCGACCAGTCCGGCCTGACCGTGCTCGACCGGCTCAAACACGAGGAAGAAACGCGCCATATCCCGATCCACGTCATATCCGGGACCGACCAGAGCCAGACTGCGCTGGCGCTCGGCGCGATCGGCTTTCTCGAAAAGCCCGCCCCGCGCGAACGTCTGGCCGAAGTGCTCTCGGGCTTGCAGGAGAAACTGGCTTCGCGCGTGCGGCGCGTGCTGATCGTGGAGGATGACAAGGTCCAGCGCGAAGCGGTGGGCCGCCTGCTCGGTTCGCAGGATGTCGAGACTGTGGGGGTCGGCACCGCCGCCGAATGCCTCGAGGAATTGCGCGAGGGGCAATACGACTGCATGGTTCTCGACCTCGCACTGCCCGATGCGTCGGGGTTCTCGCTGCTCGAAACGTTGAGCGAGGAGAAGGACGGGCCCCTTCCGCCGGTCATCGTCTATACCGGCCGCGACCTGTCGGCCGACGAGGAGCAGCGCCTGCGCCGCTATTCCAGTTCGATCATCATCAAGGGTGCCAAGTCGCCCGAGCGGCTGCTGGACGAGGTTTCGCTGTTCCTCCACCGGGTCGTATCGGACCTGCCGCCCGAACAACGCCAGATGATCGAGAAGGCGCGCCATCGCGACGCCGCGCTGGAAGGACGGCGCATACTGATTGTCGAAGACGACGTGCGCAATGTCTACTCGCTCACCAGCATCCTTGAGCCGCGCGGTGCGCTGACGCAGATCGCGCGCAACGGGCAGGAGGCGCTCGACGCGCTCGGCGAGGCTGCGGACGATCCCGATAAGGCCATCGACCTCGTGCTGATGGACGTGATGATGCCGGTGATGGACGGCCTTACCGCCGCCCGCGCGATCCGCGCCGATGCGCGCTGGAAGAGGCTGCCGATCGTTATGCTTACGGCCAAGGCGATGCCCGACGATCAGCAAAAATGCATCGATGCAGGCGCGAACGATTACATGGCCAAGCCGATCGATGTGGACAAGCTGCTGTCACTGGTGCGCGTATGGATGCCGCGGTGATGAGCGAAAGTATCGAGGATATCGAGATCCAGCTGCTGCTGGATGCCGTCTATCGCCATTATCACTACGATTTCCGTCATTATGCTCGGGCGTCGATCAAGCGGCGGCTGCTGCAGGCCCGCAGCCAGTGGGGATACGACAGCATCTCCGATATCCAGTCGGCCGTTCTCCACGACGAGAGCATCCTCCCGAAGCTGCTGAATTTCCTCACTGTGCAGGTCAGCGAGATGTTCCGCGACCCATCCTATTTTCGCGCGCTGCGCGAGAAGGTCGTGCCGCATTTGCGCACCTATCCCTCGCTCAAGGTATGGGTTGCAGGGTGCAGCCAAGGCGAGGAGTTGTATTCCCTGGCCGTTCTTTTCGCGGAAGAGGGGCTGTTCGAACGGACGATCTTCTATGCTACCGATATCAACCCCGCTGCCCTCCGTGCGGCGCAGGCGGGCGTATATCCGCTCGACCGCATCCAACTGTTCACCGAGAACCACCGCCTGTCGGGCGGGCATAGCTCGCTGTCGGACCATTACACCGCGGACTACGACCGGGCCGTGTTCAGCAAGTCGCTGCGAGAACGCACTGTCTTTGCGGACCACAGCCTGGTGACCGACGCAGCCTTTGGCGAGATGCACCTGATCTCCTGTCGCAACGTGCTCATCTACTTCGATCGCGAGTTGCAGGACCGGGTCGTGGGCTTGTTCGGCGAGTCGCTCGTGCGCGGCGGGTTTCTCGGCATTGGATCGAAGGAAAGCCTGCGTTTTTCGGAACATGCGGACATGTTCGCCGAATTCGTGCGAGAGGAGAAAATCTACCGGAGGAGCGCGTGATGAGCGTCGAGGCCGTCGTAATCGGCACTTCCGCGGGCGGCGTCCAGGCGCTGTCGCAGGTGCTCCCCAGGCTGCCGGCGGATTTTCCCGCCCCGGTTCTCGTGGTCGTCCATGTCCCGCCACGGCAGAGCAATTCGCTCGTCGACCTGTTCGCCGCAAAGTGTCGGCTCCCGGTCAAGGAGGCGGAGGACAAGGAACCGCTCGCGCCCGGCACGATCTATTTCGCTCCGCCGGATTACCATCTGCTCGTCGAAGCCAGCGGGACCATTGCCCTGTCGTCCGACGAGCATGTGAATCACTCGCGCCCCGCGATCGATGTGCTGTTCGAAAGCGCAGCCGATGCCTTTGGTCCGGGATTGGCCGGCATCGTCATGACCGGGGCAAACAGCGATGGGGCCCAAGGCCTGCGGGCCGTATGTGCCGCCGGTGGACAGGGGATCGTGCAAATCCCCGCCACGGCAGAAGTCGCGACCATGCCCGAGGCTGCCCTGGCCGCCTGTCCCAGCGCGCGGACCATGCAACTGGAAGAAATCGAACCTGCTCTGGAGGCGATGATCGCGCGATGACCATTACCGTGAAATTCCTGTTGGTCGACGATCTTGAGGAGAACCTGCTCGCGCTAGAGGCGCTGCTGGCACGTGAAGGCCTTGAATTGCACAAGGCCCACAGCGGCGAGGAAGCTCTCGAACTGATGCTGGGCAACGAATATGCGCTTGCCCTGCTCGACGTGCAGATGCCCGGAATGGATGGTTTCGAACTGGCCGAAATCATGCGTGCGAACGAGCGTTCGCGCCATATTCCAATCATCTTCCTCACTGCAGGCAGCGGGGAAGCGGCGCGCAAGTTCCGCGGATACGAGGCGGGCGCGGTCGATTTCATCCAGAAGCCGATCGAAGCCGACATCCTGCGATCCAAGTCGAGCGTCTTCTTCGATATGTTCGTCCAGCGTCATCAGATCATTTCGCAGCGGGACGAGTTGGCAACCCTGACCCAAGCGCTGCAAGCCGCCGACCAGCAGAAGAACCGGTTCCTGGCGGTCCTGGCCCATGAATTGCGCAACCCGCTGGCGGTGCTGGCAGCTGGTCTCAACATCCTCGAGCGTCCGAGAGAAGGCCTCGACCGCGGCACTGTGCACCAGTCAATACGACAAAGCCTGCGGCACATGACCCGGCTGGTTGACGATCTGCTCGACATTAACCGCATCGAGCGCGGCAAGATTTCGCTGCGATGGGAAACGCTCCTGCTCAGCGATCTCATTCCACCGGCTCTGGAAAGTATTAGTCCGGCGATCGAGGCGGGAAATCACCAACTTCTGGTGGAATTGCCGGATGATCCGGTCACACTTGACGTCGATCCAGCGCGCTTCATCCAGATTGTCGGCAATATCGTCGGCAATGCGGCACGGTATACGCCGAACGGCGGCGAGATCGCGCTCGTCATTACAAAGTCGGATGATCGAGTGACCCTTACCGTATCCGACAATGGCGTAGGTATCCCGGCCGAGAGGCAATCGATGATATTCGGAATGTTCGAGCAATCGGACAATGGTTTCGGAATTGTCGGTGACGGACTGGGAATCGGTCTCGCCCTGGTCAAACAACTTGTGGAATTGCACGGCGGTGAAATATGCCTCGCCAAGAGCGCGCCGGGAGAAGGCAGCACGTTTGAGGTGTGGTTGCCGCTAGCTCAGCAAGATTGAACTCGAATACAGCCGTCTGCGAGCGATGGAGCTCCTTTCTCCGATCATCCAGGATGAAATGCTTCCGGAATAAGAGACGCCCGCGGCAGGTAGTCTAATGCATCCGGGCGAAGCTCTTTGAGCGCTCGGCGCCAAGGGCGCGAACTCAAAGGATCCGCATTGAGAGCGGCGGCTTTCAGGACAAAAACCCGAACCCTCGAATGACCGGAACTAGGGCGCAAAGCGGACTTTAAGACCTTCGTATTTGCTAACTATCCGGCTACCTTCGCACCGACCAAACGCTCGATGCTTTCGACGCTAATTAGTGTTCGTCTGCCGACTTTCGTTCTAACGAGCGTGCCATTTCGCATTAGCTTGTCGATGCTTGTTCGACCCAATCCGGTTGCCTGCATGGCCTGCGCGACAGACACAGTGAGAGCGCCCGGTTTTATAAGGTCCTCATACCTTTCCTCAGATTTGGAAAGGTTCGTGGACGGGGTGGCGCTCTCGATCTTCGTCGCCGCTTGGCAAATATTGGGTTGCTTCGCGACTCTGTCGGGTGATTTCGCACAGTATCGATCAAGGACCGTGAGAAGCGAGGTTTCGGAGAAACTAATGCCAGTAATCCGCACCGA
This sequence comes from Citromicrobium bathyomarinum, assembly GCF_021021475.1. Lineage (GTDB taxonomy): Bacteria > Pseudomonadota > Alphaproteobacteria > Sphingomonadales > Sphingomonadaceae > Alteriqipengyuania > Alteriqipengyuania bathyomarina. Next base: position 94,183 of record NZ_JAINWL010000003.1, read on the forward strand.
TGGCGTTCCTCCTTGAAGAGGCGATCCTTCGAGTCGGACAGTGGTTCCGCTCAAAGCCACATCAACTTTGTTGGATGAGACAATCCTCTCCCAATCCTCTGCCGGAATTTGGGCATCCCGGACCATTTTGGCTGGCCGACCTGCGGGCTTAACCTCCCGCATGAGCGCATACGTCTTGATGAGCCCAGCGGCAGCAAAATCGGCGAGGAGAGCATCGGCCCCATCAAGGTTTCTGGACTTGACGAGCTCGATGGCCTTGGCGGGCAGGATTGGTTGATGGGCGGTCATGCTTTCTCTCGATTTTGGACGGCCATTTTTGTCAGCCAATCGTGAAAATGCGGTAACCCTCTGGTTCGCTGCGAAAGTGCAGGCCGATTGAGCCGACGATAGCCCCAATTCTCATCGCGCCAACATCCCCGCCGACGTTCGCCGGTGTCCACCCAGGTTTTTCATGTTTTTTTCATGGAAACGCGGGCCATCTCTTCTAAGTCATTGGAAAGATGGTGGGCGCGGCAAGGATTGAACTTGCGACCCCACCCGTGTGAAGGGTGTGCTCTACCACTGAGCTACGCGCCCGGACGGCCCCTCGGGGCCATGCCGAGGGGCGCATTTGCCAATCCTGTCGCCTCAGCGCAAGCGCTTTAATCGCCGAAAAGACGGGCAAGCACGTTCAGCCAGTCGCCATTGCGTGCGTCCGGCTGGTTGCGGACCGCGCCCGAAGGCTCCGGACAGGCGAGGCAATAGGCGCGCATTCCGGGCGTTTCGATGATCTTCTGCAGATCCTGTGCGATTCGTGCCGGGGTCTGTGCCTCGCGCTGGGCGGTCATCGCGAACAGGTCGCCACCGCGTGCCCTGGCATCGCCGCCGCCGACCAGCTGACGCAGCAGCGTCTGGTATTCGCTGGATTCGCTGCCGAGGAAGCGCGCGTGGTAGGCGTCGTCTTCGAGCCCGGCCTTGCCTGCGACCCATGCCAGCGCATCGTCGAGATCGCCGAACTGGTCGACCAGGCCGTTCTGGCGGGCGGTGCCGCCGTCCCACACGCGGCCCTGGCCGATCGCATCGATCTGCGCGGGCGTCTTGCCGCGGGACTTGGCGACGATGCCAAGGAAGCGGTCATAGCCGTTCTCGATCGAGGCCTGCAGGATCTGCTCGGTCTCCGGATTGAAGCCGCCGACGAAATCGGGCTGGCCGGACAGCGGCGTGGTGCTGACGCCATCCGCGCTCACGCCGACCTTGCTGGCCAGCTTCTCGAAGGTGGGTAGCACTGCGAAGATGCCGATCGAGCCGGTGATCGTCTCGGGTTCGGCAAAGATGCGGTCGGCGGGGGTCGAAACCCAGTAGCCGCCGCTGGCCGCGACATTCGCCATGCTGACCGCGACGGGGATGCCCTTGGCCTTGTGCCGCAGGATCGCCTCGCGGATCGCTTCGGAGGCGAGCACGGAGCCGCCCGGCGAATCGACCCGCACGACCAGGCCTTTCAGATTGTCGTCCAGCGCATCGTCGAGCAGATCGGCGATCCGTTCGCCACCCGCGGTGCCGGGGCCGGCATCGCCATCGACGATCTCGCCCGCGATGGTGACGACGCCGATCGCATCGCCGCTATCATCGAACGGATTGTCCGCCAGCCAGGTGGCAAGATCGGTATGGGCGAAGGAGCCGGGCTTGCTGTCGCTTTTGTCCTTGCCCGCGATTTCCGCAACGCGATCACCGAAGGCGGTCCAACTGCCCAGCTTGTCGACCATGCCTGCTGCCACGGCTGCCTTGGCAATGTCGCCATTCGCGGATGCGACCCATTCGGCAGGGGTCTGTGCGACACGTTCGATGTCGATCTTGGGGCGGGCCTTCTTCACGCTCGCCTGCCATTCGCTCCACAGCTCGCCGTACAGCTCGCGCGCATTCTCGCGTGCGGGTTCGGACATGGAATTGCCCAGATAGGGTTCGACCGCCGACTTGTAGGTGCCGACCTTGAACACGCGTGCATTGACGCCGAGCTTGTCGAGCAGGTCGCCGTAATACAGGCGCTTGCCGCCCGGCCCGGCGATCATCGCGCCGCCCAGCGGATCGAGCCACACCTCGCTGGCATGTGCGGCGAGGCGCAGGCCGTCGTCCGAATAGGCCATGCCATAGGCGAGCACGGGCTTGTCCGCCGCGCGTACCCGGTCCAGCGCAGCGCCCACTTCGCGCAGGTGCACTGCGCCCGCGCCGAGGAACGTACGCATGTCGAGCACGACCGCCTTGACCCGGTCATCTTCCGCCGCGGTGTCCAGCGCGTGGACCAGATCCTGCACGTCGTGCTCGCCGGTCGGGGCTTGGCCGGAGAGGAGTACGGAGAACGGGTCGATCGGGGCCTTCTCCTCGACGATGAAGCCATCGAGGTCGAGCAGCAGGGCACCATCCTTGACGCTGGCCGGGTTGGGCCGCGCGGTCAGGATTGCAAACAGCAGCGCGAAGAACAGCAGGAGGAACAGCAGCGAGAGGCCGTCCTTGATCCCAACCAGCAGTTTCCAGACGTTCTTCGCAAATTCCATGGTATCGAGAGCCCCGTAGCTTTTAGCTTCCCATACCTAAGGGGCGTTAACACGAACCTCCAGCCGAATGTGCTTGAGCGACATACATGCCTCGACTAGTGGCATTGCTTTAATGGCATCTGCAGGCTCCCCCCCGAATTCCGACCGCTTCCCGGCGGGCGGACACGCATTCCCGCATCCCAGCCTGACCGGCATCGCGCAGCTAGAGCGGCACGAGATCCTCTATCTGCTCGCCGAGGCGGAGCAGTGGGTGGAATTCAACCGCCAGCCGGACAAGCATTGCGACCTGCTGGCCGGGATGACGATCATCAACGCCTTCTTCGAAAACAGCACGCGCACGCTGCTGAGCTTCGAGATTGCGGGCAAGCGGCTGGGCGCGGACGTGGTCAACATGCATGCCGCGCAGTCGAGCGTGAAGAAGGGCGAGACCCTGCTCGACACGGCGATCACGCTCAATGCGATGCGCGCGGACGCCATTGTCATCCGCCACGCGTCGAGCGGTGCGGTCGACCTGATCGACGGCAAGGTGGATTGCCCGGTGCTCAACGCGGGCGACGGGAGCCACGAACACCCTACGCAAGCGCTGCTCGATGCGCTGGCCCTGCGCCATGCGCTGGACGAGCGGGGCGAGGGCGCGGAGGACTTTACCGGCCTCGTCGTCACCATCTGCGGCGATATCGCGCATAGCCGGGTCGCGCGGTCCAACATCCTGTGCCTGCAGGCGCTGGGGGCGAGCGTGCGGGTCTGTGCGCCGCCTGCGCTGATGCCGGCGGGAATCGAGATGATGGGCGCGAAGCCCTTCGTCGATTTCGACGCTGCGCTGGAAGGCGCGGATGTGGTCATGATGCTGCGCCTTCAGGCGGAGCGGATGAGCGGGCAGTTCATCCCCTCGACCCGCGAATACCACCACCTCTACGGGTTGACGCAGGAGCGCCTGCGCCGCGCGGCACCCGATGCGCTGGTGATGCATCCCGGCCCGATGAACCGCGGCGTGGAGATCGACAGCGACGTGGCCGACATGCTCGACCGGTCGATCATCACCCGGCAGGTAGAGATGGGCGTCGCGGTGCGGATGGCGTGCCTCGACGTGCTGACCCGCCGCGCGCGCGGGGTTCCCGGATGGGAACGCCCGCTGGGTCAAGGGCAGTGGAAGTGAGGGGGCGGCAATGAAACAGACCAGACCCATCACCTTCGTCAACGGCAAGCTGGTGACGCCCGAGGGTGTCGTCGACGGCACGCTGCGGATCGCCGACGGCATGATCGCCTCGATCGGGGCAGGGCAGGCCCAGCCCGACGACGAGGTTGTCGACGCGAAAGGCAAGCTGGTCGTGCCGGGCCTCGTCGATCTCGGCGTATTCGCGGTCGACAAGCCTGCGTTCCATTTCGGCGGGATCAGCCGCGCGGCGCTGATGCCCGATCAGTCGCCGCCGCTCGATCTGCCGAGCCGGGTCAATTACATCGCCAAGAGCGGCAAGCCCGACTTCTGGGTCCACCCGCTGGCCGCCGCCACGCGCGGGCTGGCAGGGGAGGAACTGGGCGAGGTCGCACTGATGCGTGAGGCGGGTGCGCGCGGGATCGCCACCGGCAGGCGCTGGATCGTGGATAGCGGCGTGATGCTGCGCGTGCTGAGCTATGCCGCGATGCTCGACATGGTCGTGGTCGCGCATGCCGAGGATGGCGGGCTGGCGGTCGATGCCGTGGCAAGCGCGGGCGAGATGGCGACCCGGCTGGGCCTGCCCAGCGCACCGCCGCAAGCCGAGGCGCTGGCTGTCGCGCGCGACATCGCGCTCGCCGAGATGGCGGGTGCGCGCATTCATTTCCGTCAGCTGACGACAGCCGCCGCGCTCGATCTGGTACGCAGTGCCAAGGCACGCGGCGTGACGGTGACCGCAGGTGTGACGCCCGCGCATTTCATGCTCTCCGACCTCGCAATCGGCGACTTCCGCACCTTTGGCAGGCTCTCGCCGCCCTTGCGCAGCGAAGACGATCGCCACGCCGTGGTCGCCGCGATTGCCGACGGGACGATCGATGTGATTTCGAGCGGGCATGATCCGCGCGGGCCGGAGGACAAGCGGTTGCCCTTCGCAGATGCGGAGCCCGGGATGGCGGGGGCCGAAACGTTGCTGTCGACCACGCTCACGCTGGTGCGCGACGGGGTTATCGCTCTGCCGCGCGCGTTCGATCTGCTGGCGGGTGCGCCCGCGCGGCTACTTGGCGTCGATGCGGGCGTGCTGCGCGAGGGCCATGAAGGCGACATCGCACTGGTCGATCCGGAGAAGCCGTGGATCGTGGACCGGCGCAAGATGGCCGCGACTGCCGACAACACGCCGTTCGACGGTCAGCCGATGCAGGGCCGGGTGCTGGGCCTGTGGAAGGGCGGCGTCAGGGTCGACTAGCCAGTCGACCGACGCCCCCGTTCAATCTGAGAGCCACTTAGCGGGTCGCGACCCGGCGGCCCGCGTCGAGCGTGCCGGGCAGCGGCCTGCTCTGTTCCCACGCGATGCAACCGTGACCGGCGGCCTTGACCGTGCGGCACAGCGACTGCGCGCTCGATGCGGCAAGATTGCCGGCCGACAGGCGGTAATAGATCTGCCCGTTGACCTTGGCGCGGGTGATCACCTGCTCGCGGCTTGCGACCTGCGGGTGGCGTTTGACGAAGATCGCCCAGCCGCGCTTGGCATCGGCTTCGCTGCCATAGCTGCCCAGCTGCACCAGGTGCGTGCCGCCTGCGAGGTCTTCGCGCGCTGCGGAGGCCGATGTCTGGGCGGGCTTGGCTGCCGCAACCGGCGCGGGCGCAGGCGCGGCTCGCGCAGGGATCGACTGGACCACCGGTGCGCTGGCGAAACTTGCAGCGGGCGCAGGTTTGGGCGCGGGCTTCGACGTGGCCGGGGCCTTCGCATCCGCCTTGGCAAAGGTGCTGTCGAATTCGGTCGAGACCGTATCGCGCGCGCCCACCGCAGCGTCGAGCGGGGCGAGCGAACGTGCCGCTCCGCTGGAAGCAAGCAGATCGACCGGCGGAAGTTCGCCCGTGACCGGGCTCGCGGCAGCGGTTGCTGCGGCAGCCTTTGCGAGCATCTGATCCGCATTCGGAGCGCCGCCCAGCGCCAGTTGCGCGGGCATGCCGGAATCGGCCTGCGGCTGCACGCCGAGCAGGTTGGCGATGCGGGCGGTGTAGTCTTCCGGCCGGGCGACGCGCGCCCATTCGGAAATGCGCGCATCCAGCTCACCCGGGGCGACGTCTTCTGCGGCGATGATCCGCGCGGCGGCCCAGTTGCCGCCCAGCGCGTAGGCATAGGCGAGGTTCTGGCGCATGGTCGGAGTATTCTCCCCGCCACGCAACGCGTTCTGCATGATCTGTGCGCCCAGTTCGGGATTGCCCGCCAGCGCGTAGGCGAGGCCCAGATCGGCCGGAGCGATCGCGTCACGCCATTCGCCCAGCGTCTCGATCGCGGCGCGGTTGTCACCCAGCGCGATCGAGGCGAGTGCATAGCGCAGCGCAGTGCGCGGGCTCACATCGCCGAGCACCAGCGCCTCTTCAAGCGCCTGCTGCGCGGATGCGAAGCGGCCCGCCGCGAGGTAGGAGGAGCCGAGCTCTGCCTTTGCCGCCGGATCATTCGGCGCGGCGAGCACGGCCTGTTCGGCCAGGGTGACTGCCCTGTCGGTATTGCCGTCGGCGCGGGCCGTGGCGGCGTCGCTGGCCGATGCGGTTTTCGCACCGCCGATACCGCCTGCGCAGCCAGTCAGGCCGAGCGTGGCCAGCGCGGTGGCAAGCATCAGGGTTTTGGAAAAGTTCTGGCGGATCATCGGTTCATCCCTCCTTGTGGGGGCGCGATTGGACGCGGGCGACAAGCTGTTCGAGCTCGGGTGTGGCGGCGAACATGGCGTCCACCGCTTCGGTGACGAGCGCTTGCGCGCTCCGGTTGGCGAGCGTGCAGGCCAGCCGCAGCTTGAGATGACGCTCTGGGTCCAGGCGCAGCGTGAAGGCGGTGCGCTTGCCCTTCGTTGCGGCCTTTGCTCCGCCTCTGACCTGAGGTGCGCTGGCGACCGCAAGACTGGGACGCGGGAGGCGCGGGGCCTTGGTGCGAACGGCCGCGACCGGTTCGGCTACGTCCGGCTCGCTGGGAGTTTCGTCGGCGCGATCCTGCTCAGGTGCGGTCTCATACGTGGGCGCGGCTGTGCTGCGCGTGTGCTTGCCAAGCGGGGCGAACGCGCTGTCCGGCGCGTCTTCGGCGGCATCGTGATAGTCGGCTGGCTGAGCGGTCTCGCGCGCGACCGGCTGCGTATCGCCGGGTTCGCCCAGATCGTTCCAGCCCAGATCCTCTAGCGCACTCTCCGCCGTCAGCGGGTGCTGCATGTGCGCCCCCGCGACTGTGCCATCGACCATCGGCGACTGACGGCGCATGGCCGGTTTCGCGCCGCCCTTGCGGGCAAGCAGGCCGGGGGAAAGCGAGGCAAAGCTCATGTCGGTCATGCCCGGTGCACCTACTGCGCGACCCGGCGGCCGAACACGCCCTGGCGCGGGGCCTGCGGCAGGTGGGCCGCCGCGCCGGGTGCGGCGAAGACCGTCCGGCGGAAGTTCTTTTCCAGCCGGTCGGACACGTAATTCCACAGCGCGGCGATCTCCGTCGCGCTACGGCAATCGGGATCGATTTCCATGACCGTGCGGCCGTCGATCATCGATGCGGCGAAATCGGTCCGGTGATGGACGGTCACCGGAGCGACGGTGCCGTGCTGGCTCAGCGCGACCGCCGCTTCCGAAGTGATGCGCGCCTTGGGTGTCGCGCCGTTGACCACGAAGACCAGTGGCTTGCCCGCGCGTTCGCACAGGTCGACCGTCGCGCCGACCGCCCGCAGGTCGTGCGGGCTGGGACGGGTCGGCACGACGATCAGTTCTGCAACCGAAATGACCGACTGGATCGCCATCGTGATGGCGGGCGGGGTGTCGATGACGGCAAGCTTGAAGCCCTGTTCGCGCAAGGTGTGAAGATCATGCGCGAGCCGCGCGACCGTGGTCTGCGCGAAGGCCGGATAATCCGCCTCGCGCTCGTTCCACCAGTCCGCCAGCGAGCCCTGCGGATCGATATCGATCAGCACCACCGGCCCCGCGCCTGCACGCTGGGCCTGGACTGAAAGATGGCCGGACAAGGTGGTCTTGCCCGATCCGCCCTTCTGTGAAGCCAATGCCAATACCCGCACCGGGACTGTTCCCCCAATTGTTGCACGTCCCGCATCGTTCACCCGCAAACGGGTTCGATGCACGCGTATGGCTTCGCAGGATGTCCTTTATTTAGGGTTAAGGCAGGGAAGGCCGATCGCTCGGCATATCGAGAAAGGCGGACGGTAAAGTCGGGCTGCCAAAGCGTCGCACAACGGGGCGGGGCGTTGGTACGGCGTGGCGAGTGGTTCGCAAGGGTGGTAATGGCGGGTTAACCATCTCCCGCTAGCGCGGAGGGTGAACACGTGCGATCGGCAATGAGGGGGAACACCATGACGACGCGAAACGGTCGCAAATTCGGCCTCCGGGCGTGCCTTGCAGGCGCATTGTTGACCCTGCCGGGGCTGGCGCTGGCCGACGTCAATGATGGCGTCGCCGCGTGGGAGCGGGGGGATTACGAGACCGCCGTTGCCGAGTGGCGCGGACCTGCCGGGCAGGGCGATGCCGACGCGCAGTTCAACCTGGGCCAGGCCTATCGCCTCGGCCGCGGGGTCGAACAGAACACCCGCCAGGCCGAAGTCTATTACGCAAAGGCCGCGGCGCAGGGGCACCTGAAGGCGGCGGACAATCTGGGCCTGCTGCTGTTCCAGAACGGTCGCCGCGAAGAGGCGATGCCCTACGTCGTCGATGCGGCCGAGCGCGGCGATCCGCGCGCGCAATATCTGCTGGGGATCGCGCATTTCAACGGCGACCTGGTCGCGCGCGACTGGGTGCGTGCCTATGCGCTGATCACGCTCGCCAATGCGGCTGGCCTGCCGCAGGCGGCCAGCGCGATGCAGCAGATGGACACGCATATCCCGCTCGACCAGCGCCAGCAGGCGCAGGCGCTGGTGCCGCAGTTGAAACGCAATGCCGATGCGCAGCGCGCGAGCCGCTTTGCCGCCGCCGATCTGGGCACGGGCGACGCCTCACCCTCGCGCTCCGCATCTACTCCTGCTGCCGCTCCGCCTGTGACCGCCACCGCGTCCGGCGCTTCGGCGGCGGGCCGCCCGGACCGTATCCCGCGGCCCATCGCTCAGACTCGCGTGGCGCCTTCCGTCGCCGCTGCACAGTCCGCCATTGCCGAGGCTAGCCGCGTGACCGGAACCGAAAGCCCGGCGGATGCGGGTGCGACTTTCGCGCGTCGCAGCACGCCCGCTGCCGATCCGCGCGCGGTCGAGCCGCAGCCGACCACGCCGGTCGTCGCGCGCGCCGCCCCGCAACCGCGACCCGAGCCTCGGCCCGAGCCGCGTGTCTCACCGCGCCCCGAACCGCAGCCCGCGCCCGTGCGGGCGGCTGCGGGCAGCGGGCCCTGGAAAATCCAGCTCGGCGCCTTTGCCGTCAATGGCAATGCGGAGCGTCTGTGGGCGCGCCTTTCGGGGCGGAGCGAGCTTGCCGGGGCGACCCGCGTGCTCGAACCTGCGGGCCGCGTGACCAAGCTGCTTGCTGGCGGCTATGCCAGCCGCGATGCGGCGCAGAGCGCGTGCAATGCGCTCAAGCGCAGCGGGCAGGACTGTCTCGTCACTCGCTAGGCTTTTCATCGGGCGAGATCGCGCGCCCGTCGAAGGCAATTCCCCTAAGCCCGCCTCGCTGTTAGGTGCCGGGTAACAGGGGGAATCTTTTCAATGACCGAAGCGGTAGCGGCGGCAACGCCGGATCAGGATACGCGGGCCTCAGGCGCTGCCGAAAAGGCTGCGCCGATTTCAGCCACCGGCGCCTCGCGTCTGCTGAGCCTCGATTTTACACGCGGGATAGCGGTGATGGGCATTCTGGCGGCCAATATCGTCGCCTTCGGTCAGCCGATGATCGCCTATATGTGGCCCGAAGGCTTCCTGACCCCGCATGATGCGAAGTCGGACTGGATGTGGGTCGCGCAGTTCGTGCTGATCGACGGCAAGATGCGCGGGCTTTTCACGCTGCTGTTCGGGGCGGGGATGTATCTCTTCCTGGAGAATGCGTGGGCGCGCAAGCAGGGGCGCTGGCTTCAGGCGCGGCGGCTGTTCTGGCTGCTGGCGTTCGGCATGGTCCATTTCTTCTTCATCTGGCGCGGGGACATCCTCACGCTCTATGCCACCTGCGGATTTATCTGCCTGCTATTCGTGAAGTGGGGTCCGAAGACCCAGCTGGGCGTGGGGATATTCTTCTATCTTGTCGGTGCCGCGATCTTCAGCGCGCTGGCGGGCATGTTCTACTGGATCATGGAGCTTGGCGGCGCAAAAGTGCTGGCCGAGGCAGGCGGACAGGGCGGTGGTCCTTCAACCCCGGCAGAGGTGCGCGAAAGCTTCGGGGTGATGAAGACGCAGGGCCTCGATATCGCGCAGGCCGACGTGTCGCTGATTCAGTCGGGCGATTATTTCGGCTGGGTCCACTACAACCTGACCGAGCACTGGGTTGAGCCGCTGACCGGTTTCCTGTTCTTCGGACTGGAGACCATCCCGCTGATCCTGATCGGCATGGCGCTGTATCGGTTCGGGCTGTTCGACGGGCGTCTGAATGCGAAAAAGCAGGCGATCTGGGGCGCGATCGGCGTAGCCGTCGGCCTCGCCGGATCGCTTGCCATCGGGCTGTGGACGCTGGAGCGGGGGCTGAGCTTCCATTCGACCTTCCTCAGTTTCGTCGGCACCAGCGCCTTCGTCCGCCTGCCCTTCGTGATCGGGCTGGCCGCGCTGCTCGCGTTGTGGGGGCCGAAGGCGACCGGCTGGCTGGGATCGCGCGTCAGCGCGGCGGGCCGGATGGCGTTCTCCAACTATCTGGGCACGTCGATCCTGATGCTGTTCGTGTTCCACGGCTTCGCGCTGGGGCTGTATGGCGAGCTTACGCGGCCGCAGCTCTACATCGTGATGCTGGTTGCGTGGGCGATCATGCTGGCGTGGTCGAAGGCGTGGCTGTCGGTCTATCGCTACGGCCCGCTGGAATGGCTGTGGCGCTGCCTGACCTACGGCAAGCTGTTCCCGATCCGGCGGACGCGCGAGGCAGGGTGATCAGAGCGGCACTCGCGATCGGCCTCGCAGCCGTGCTGGGTGCGTGTTCCGAGCCGATCGAGACGCGCGATATCCCGGGCGTCTATACCGGAACGCTGGGCGAGGGCGCGGCCTATCGCCTCGAGATGGGCGAGGATATGCGTTACCGCTTCTGCCGGGCGGAGGATGCAGACTGCACCCCGCCCGAAGATCGCGGAGGTTATCAGGTGGTGCGGCTGGGCTCGACATCCATCGTCCGCTTCAGCCTGTTATGCGCGCCGTTCGAAGGGGAATGCAGGAATTACGAGGCCGACGCAAAACTGCGCCGTCCGGGGTCGGTCGAGATCGCCTTCGTCGACGAGGCGGGCACCGCGCATGTGTTCGTGAAGCAGCGCTAGGAGGCGGGCGCACATTTTGACTTGTTTGTGAGAACAAGTCGCATTAACAATGTCCTTGCGAGTCGTTTGCAGGAGACTGTTCCGCCAATGTACGTTTGCATCTGCAATGCCATCCGGGAGACGGATCTGCGCCGCGCCGCCGTGCACTGCTCGGGCGATGCAGAGGCGTGTTACGCGGCGCTCGGCAAGCGTCCGCAATGTGGCTCATGTCTGTGCGATGCCGATGCGATCGTGTTCGAGGAACGCGAGCTCGGGTGCTGCAAGGCTGCGGCCTAGGCGCATTCGCAATAACGCGCCTGCCACTGCGAGGCGCTCTCAAAAGCCCAGAAATCTGCGATTTTTTGCGCCTTCGCCCTTGCGGAGTTGCCTGATCGACGCCTAAGCGTGGGGCAATTCACATTCACAGGAGCATGCGGCCATGAAGGGCGACGACAAGGTCATCGAATATCTCAACAAGGCGCTCACCAACGAGTTGACCGCGATCAATCAATACTGGCTGCACTACCGCGTGCTGGCCGACTGGGGCGTGACCAAGCTTGCCGAATACGAACGGCACGAGTCGATTGACGAGATGAAGCATGCCGACTGGCTGGCGGAGCGTATCCTGTTCCTGGCCGCGCTCCCCAACTTCCAGGCGATCCACAAGCTGAAGGTGGGCGAGACGGTCGAGGAGATCCTCAAGGCCGACCTCGCGGTCGAGATGGAAGCGATCCCGCTGCTCAAGGAAGCCGCCGCCTATTGCCAGGAAGTGCGCGACTACACATCGGGCCAGCTGTTCGAGAACATTCTGCGCAGCGAGGAAGAGCATGTCGACTTCCTCGAAACCCAGTTCGACATGATCGAGCGCATGGGTCTGCAGAACTACGTCCAGCTGCAAAGCCACTCGGCGGGCGAGGGCGAGACCGGCGCAGGCGCGCCCTAGGCCCTCCGGTCGCGCCGGCTAGAGCGACGCGCCGGAGTTATCGTCCTCCGCTACGCGCTCTGCCTTGCGGCGCATGATTTCGCGACTGCGACGGCGGCGATCTTTCGCGCTGCCCGTCGCCAGTCGCGTTTCCAGCAGGAACAGCACCAGTCCGGCGACCATCAGGCCCATGGTGGTGATCCACGCGACTGCGGTCAGCGTGCCAATCTGCGTCTCGATGAAGGCGCTGACGAACAGCAGACCGATGACGATGCAGATCGCCAGCGCGCTGGCGGTGCAGAACATCACCGCACCCTGCGCATAGACCCTGCGGCGCTCCAGTATCGGCAATTCTTCCGGCCTGCGGCCCGCTTCGCCGAGCTCGGCCGCTTCCTCGATCGCCTCGATCCGGGTGGCGATCCAGATCAACCGCTGGGTCATGGTGTTCATCACCGCACCGATCGCGGCGAGCAGGAACACCGGCGTCAGGCTGAGCTGCAGCACCTGCTGCACGCGCATCGTGTTGCTGGTGCGGTTGACCAGATCGCTCGCAAAATCGGCGCCGGAAGCAGCCAATAGGTCGATCATTGCTCGCTCGCGTAGGGGTTCTTCGATGTCTTCAGCACCACCCGCACGGGCACTGCGTCGAAGCCCAGTTCGCGCCGGATGCCGTTGACCAGATAGCGTTCGTAAGAGGTCGGCAGCATGTCCAGCCGGGTGCCGAACACCACGAAGCGGGGCGGGCGGGTGCCGGCCTGGGTGATGTAGCGCAGCTTGATCCGCTTGCCGCCCGGGGCGGGGGGCGGGTTCGCCTCCAGCGCATCGTCGAACCAGCGGTTGAGCGCGGAGGTGGACACGCGTTTGCTCCAGGTCTCGCGCAGCTGGAACGCGGCGGCGATCAGCTGATCGAGGCCCTTGCCGGTCTTCGCGCTGACCGCGATCAGCGGGAGGCCGCGTACCTGCGCCAGCCCCTCGTCGAGCGCGAAGCGGATGCCGTTGAACAGCTTGCTCGGCTCGGCGGCTACATCCCACTTGTTGATCGCGATCATCAGTGCGCGGCCTTCCTCGATCGCGAGGCTGGCGATCTTGAGATCCTGGTGTTCCAGACCCTTGGTCGCATCCAGCATCAGCACCACGACCTCGGCGAAATCGACCGCGCGGCGCGCGTCCGCGACCGAGAGCTTTTCCAGCTTCTCGACCACGTTGCGCTTCTTGCGCATCCCGGCCGTGTCGATCAGGCGCACTTCGCGCGTGTCGCCGCTGTGGGGATCGGTCCATTCCCAGTCGATCGCGATCGAATCGCGGGTGATGCCTGCTTCCGGCCCAGTCAGCAGACGATCCTCGCCCAGCATTCGGTTGATGAGGGTCGATTTGCCCGCATTGGGCCTCCCCACGATCGCGAGCTTCAGCGGCCCGGTGGGGACGCCGTCTTCGTCCTCTTCGCCCTCATCCATCGCCTCCAGCGCGTCGCCCGCTTCGGACTTCTCGCCAATGATTGGCCACAGCGCCTCGAACAGGTCGGCAGTGCCTTCGCCATGTTCGGCGGAAATGCCGATCGGTTCGCCAAGGCCGAGCGAATAGGCTTCGAAAATGCCTGCGTCGCCGCTGCGCCCCTCGGCCTTGTTGGCGACCACGATCACAGGGACGTCCGCGGTGCGAAGCCAGTTGCCGATCTCGTTGTCGAGCGGGGTGAGCCCGGCGCGCGCGTCGACCACGAACAGCACCGCGTCGGCATCGGCGATGCTGACTTCGGTCTGCATCCGCATCCGGCCCGGCAGTGTGCTGGGGTCTTCGTCTTCCCACCCGGCGGTATCGACGATGGTGAAGCGCATGCCCGCAAGCGTCACGTCACCGAATCGCCGGTCGCGCGTGACGCCCGGCTGATCGTCGACCAGCGCGAGCTTCTTGCCCACCAGCCGGTTGAACAAGGTGGATTTGCCCACATTGGGGCGCCCGATAATGATTACACGAGGCAGCATAGGGACGGCAGTTGGGCCTTGCCCGCGCCGTTGGCAAGCGCCCTCGCGCTCCTGGTAGACGAAAAGGCGAAGGAACGGGGCGCAAAGGTAAACGCGCTGTTAACCAGTCTTCTGAGGCTGATGGAAAGGCACGACCGGCAAAACTTTGCCGTATGAATTGCCGCCCCCATCACTTCGTCCTCCCCCTCGCCGCAGTCGCTGCAAGTCTTGCAGTTCCGCCACTTGTCGCCGCTCAGGCACAGGTCGCCGCAGGTGTGATTGCAGCCTCGAGCGGCAGCGAATTGCCGCCTTACCTGCAATGTGTGCCCTATGCGCGGCAGGTCAGCGGGATCGATATCTACGGCGATGCCCACACCTGGTGGGATCAGGCCGAAGGGCGCTTCGCGCGTGGCCACACGCCTCGTGAAGGCGCGGTTATGGCTTTCGTTCCCACCGGCAATATGCAGCTGGGCCATGTCGCGGCGGTCGCCAAGGTGATCGATTCGCGCACCGTGCTGCTCGACCATGCCAACTGGTCGCCGATCAATGGACGGCGCGGGCAGATCGAACGCAATGTGAAGGCGGTCGATGTCTCGCCGAACAACGACTGGAGCCAGGTGCGTGTGTGGTACTATCCGCTACAGGCGCTCGGCACCACGCCGTGGCCGGTGCAGGGCTTCATCTATCCCGATGGCAAGGCGAAGCCACGCACGCAGCAGCGCTTTGCGCAGGCGGCCCCCGCGCCGGTTCGGCCGCAGCCGACCCGCGAAGAGCCCTCGCGCGCCTTCCTCGCCGCCTTTGCCGATGCGCCCCCGGCGCGCGCACCGCAGACGCGGACAAGCCAGCCGCGCGTGACGCAGGCGGCATACAGGCCCGCACAGGCCGCGTCCCAGGCGAGCTACGCGACCGCGCGACCGCTCACTCCGCGCCGGGTACAGGCGAGTGCAGGGCGGTCAGGCGGGGATGCTGTGGTCGAGCGCGCGGTCGCGCTCTACGATTAAATACGATTAAAGGCGTAGAGCGGGGGAGGGCTCAGTCGTCCAGACGGGCGACCGGCGCATCCTCGCCCAGATCTTCGAACCAGGCCTCGACGGGGCCCTTCAGCTTGAGCGTGAGCGGCTGGCCCTTGCGGTCCATCGTCCGCCCGGCCTGCACGCGCACCCAGCCTTCGCTGATCGAATATTCCTCGATATCCGTGCGCTGACGGCCCTTGAAGCGGATGCCCACTCCGCGCTGCAGCACCGCCTGGTCGAAATGCGGGCTGCGCGGATTGACCGACAAGTGCATCGGCGGGACGTCCGCACCCTTGGTTTCGGGGGCTTGCGCGGGGGTGTTCTCGGGGCTTTCTTCGGTCATGGCGCTGGCCGATAGACAGACCGGCGGGGCCTGACAATACGGCTCGCGTATCAATCGGGCGTCAGGCTCGACCCGTAGAGCGAGAAACGGCGCGCGTGCGCAATCCGCAGTCCCGCATCGAGACGCTCGCGATCGATCTCGCTGGTCCACGAACTGCGCTCCAGCAGCGGGTTGCCGCCGGGGCCGTCCTTTTCCAGTTCCTTGGACGAGAGACGCCCATTGGCCGGATTGACCGGCGGAACGATCAGCCTCCCGAGCGCTTTGGCGCGCTTTTTCAGATCCGATTTCATTTTTTCATCCATCCAAATTTGACATATTTGTTACACTATCCATTGTGTATGTAACCTAAACGTCATAATCAAGTTTCCGCTCCCTTCCGGAAATGCCCGCAGGCGGAGCGCTTGCCCTTTGCGCGCAGACGCTCTAGACGCGCCGGTCTGTCGTGGATGGCTCCCGCCATTCGCGCGTCCTCGTTCGGATTGCGGGCGTGGCGGAACTGGTAGACGCGCTTGGTTTAGGTCCAAGTATCGCAAGATGTGGGGGTTCGAGTCCCTTCGCCCGCACCAGCCTCGCCCCGCGATGCAATCAGCACTCTTTGTCGGAAAGCACGTAAGACCACTCATGCAGATCACCGAGACCGCCAACGAAGGCCTCAAGCGCGCCTATCTCATCACGATCCCCGCGAGCGAGATCGACGACCGGATCAAGGCCGAGGTGAAACGCATCGCGCCTCAGGTGCGCATGCCGGGCTTCCGCCCGGGCAAGGTGCCCGCCAACCTAGTGCGCAAGATGCACGGCGAGCAGCTGCACGCGCAGGTCGTCAACGACACGATCCAGTCTTCGGTCGACGAGCTGATGAAGGACAAGGGCCTGCGCCCGGCGATGCAGCCGACCGTCTCGCTCAAGGACGGCTACGATCAGGGCAAGGATGCCGAGATCGACGTCAGCCTCGAAATCCTGCCTGAAATCGACACGCCCGACGTGGACGGCATCAAGCTGGAACGGCTGGTCGTGCCGGTGGACCAGAGCGCGATCGACGAGACGCTGCAGCGCATCGCCGACCAGAACAAGACCTTCAAGGACGCCGCGAAGACCAAGAAGGCCGCCGAAGGCGACCAGGTCATCATCGATTTCGTCGGCTCGATCGACGGTGTCGAATTCGAAGGCGGCAAGGCCGAAGACGCCCCGCTGGTGATCGGATCGGGCACCTTCATCCCCGGCTTCGAAGACCAGCTGACGGGTGTGAAGACGGGCGACGAAAAGGTCGTGAAGGTCACCTTCCCCGAAGAATACCAGGCAGAACACCTGGCGGGTAAGGACGCCGAATTCGCGGTCACCGTGAAGGCGGTGAAGACGCCTGAAGACAGCAAGATCGACGATGATTTCGCCAAGAACCTCGGCCTCGAAAGCGCGGACAAGCTGCGCGAGCTGGTCAAGGCGCAGATGGAGCAGGAAACTGCCGGGCTGACCCGCACCCAGATGAAGCGCCAGCTGCTCGACACGCTGGCCGCCGGTCACGATTTCGCGGTGCCCGAAGGCATGGTCGACGCCGAGTTCGAGCAGATCTGGCAGCAGCTGATGCAGGAAGCCTCGCGCGAGGAAGATTCCGAAGCGGCCGTCAAGGAAATCGAGAGCGAGCGCGACGATTACCGCCGCATCGCCGAGCGCCGCGTGCGTCTGGGCCTGCTCCTGTCCGAAATCGGTCAGGCCAATGGCGTGCAGATTTCCAGCCAGGAAATGTCGATGCTGATGCAGCAGGCCGCGCAGCAGTATCGCCCGGAAGACCGTGAGCGGTTCATGCAGTTCATCCAGAACGAACCGATGGCTGCCGCCCAGCTGCGCGCTCCGCTGTATGAAGACAAGGTCGTCGACTTCCTGTTCGAGAAGGCCGAAATCGAAGAACGCGAAGTGACCCGCGAAGAGCTGGAAGCCGCGATCGAAGCGGAAGAAAGCACCGAGGCCGAAGCCGCCAAGGCGAAGAAGGCCCCGGCCAAGAAGGCGGCTGCGAAGAAAGCTCCTGCCAAGAAGGCTGCTGCCAAGTCGGACGACAAGGCTGACGACAAGCCCGCAGCGAAGAAGGCGCCGGCCAAGAAGCCCGCAGCCAAGAAGGACGATGCTTCCGCCGAGAAGAAGCCCGCCGCCAAGAAGGCTCCGGCTAAGAAGGCTGCCGCTTCGGACGAGAAGAAGGCTCCCGCCAAGAAGCCTGCGGCCAAGAAGGCCCCGGCGAAGAAGCCTGCTGCCAAGAAGGACTAAGCGCGCAGGCGCTCGGTCTTGAGAGACAAACGCGCGGGGCGGTCGGCTAGTTGCCGGTCGCCCCGCTCGCGTTTTCGGCTGCCGGATTTCCCGCCTCTGGCATCCAGCGGGTGAAATCGGGTGTCGGGATGCTCGCGCTGCGCGCCCGTTCGTAGGCCGCGCCTGCCTTCAGCACCTCCCAGTCCTGCCATTTGCCGCCGATGATGGAGAGGCCCACGGGAAGCTCTTCGATCGCGCCCATCGGCACGGTCAGGTGCGGATAGCCCGCGATCGCCGCCGGACTGCCAAAGCCGATGCTGCCGTTGAAATTGTCGCCGTTGACCAGATCGCTGACCCAGGCCGGGCCGCGCGTCGGTGCGACCAGGAATTGCACGTCGTACTCTGCCAGCAGCCGGTCGATCGTCTGCTCGCCCGCGAGGTGGATCGCGTTCTCGCGTGCCGCCTCGTAGGCTTTGCGATCGGTGGTGGTCTCCGCCAGTTCGAAGATGCCTTGACCGAACCAGCGCATCTCGGCGCGCTCATGCCGCTGGTTGAAGGCGATCAGATCGGCGAGGCTGCGCGGTGTCATCTTCTCGCGTCCACCGATCGGCGGGATCGAGGCGAGGTATTGGCCCATCCCTTCGCGCAGCTCGAACAGCAGCACCTGGAAACTGTCGCGCGACATTTCCTCGTTGGGCTCAAACTCGATATCGACCAGCGTCGCACCTGCCGCTTCCAAATCGGCCAGCGCGGTGTCGAACACTGCGCGAAGGTCGGCGCGGTCGCCTGCCTGCCCACGCATCACCCCGATCCGCACGCCCGCCAGTGAGGCATCGGGCAGCCCTTCGGCAAAGTCGCGCTTGTAGCGGTCCGCCTCGGCAGTCGCAGGGTCTGCCGGATCGCTGCCCGCGATTGCGGTCAGCAGCATGGCGGCATCCGTCACGCTGCGCGCCATCGGCCCGGCGGTGTCCTGCGTGGTGGAGATCGGCACCACATGCGTGCGGCTGACGAGCCCCACGGTGGGTTTGAACCCGACCACGCCGTTGATGCTGGCAGGGCAGGTGATCGAACCATTGGTCTCGGTCCCGATTGCCGCCCAGGCAAAGCCTGCCGCAACCGCCGCCGCGCTGCCCGAGGACGATCCGCAGGTGTTGCGGTCTATCGCATGCGGATTGCGGGTGAGGCCGCCCACTGCGCTCCACCCGCTGGTCGAGTTGAAGTCGCGAATATTGGCCCATTCGGAAAGGTTGGTCTTGCCCATGACCACGCCGCCGGCGGCGCGCAGATTGGCGATCAGCGGCGCGTCACGACGGGTGATATTACCCGCCAGCGCGAGGGAGCCTGCGGTGGTCGGCAGTTCGCGCGTTTCGATATTGTCCTTCACCAACACGGTGCGCCCGACCAGCGGGAGGTCTATCGTGGCACGAACCTGAGCGGTGATGTCGGGTGCGAGAGCGATGACCGCGTTCAGCCCGTCGGGGCCCCGGTCATAATGGACAATTCGTGAGGCGAAGACGAGCGCGAAGGCCTCCGATATAGAAGCTGCCGGTTCGACCCCGGGCGGAGGCTCGACATCCGGCTTCTCGAAAGATTCGCTATATCCGGTTGCAGGCAGACGGTCTTCGCTGGCGAAGTTCGTCTGCGCAAAAGCAGGATTTGCTGCGAGGGTGGCGAGCGCCAGTGCGGCGAGGGAAGGGCATGTTCGCATGCCCGGAACGTGCGTTGGTTTGGCGGCGCGGTCAATTCACTTGCCGCGCCCCCGTCAATCAGTCTCGCAGCTTACCCGAAGGTCACGTCCTTCGCGCTGTCGATCACCGTACCCAGAATGCCGTAGTCCTTGGCTTCCTTGGTGTTCATCCAGAAATCGCGGTCGATGTCCTTCAGCACCTTTTCGTGCGGCTGGCCGGTCGCGTCGGCGATCTTCTGCGCGATGCGTTCGCGCATCTTGACGATTTCCTGCGCCTGGATCGCGATGTCGCTGGCCGGGCCACGCGCGCCGCCCGAGGGCTGGTGGATCAGGAAGCGCGTGTTGGGCAGGCAGAAGCGGCGCTCTGCCGGAACGCTGAGGAAGATGTGCGTCGCGATGCTGGCGACCCAGCCGGTGCCGATCATGGCGACGGGGGAGGCGATGAAGCTGATGAGGTCGTGGATCGTGTCGCCCGATTCGACGTGGCCGCCCGGCGAATTGACGATCACGCGGATCGGTTCGTGGCTGACATGGTCGAGATAGAGCAGCTGCATCGAAATGCGCTCCGCCATCTTCTGGTCCACGCCGCCGAAGATCAGCACGGTGCGTGCATCGAGGAACTTGTTCATCATCGCCGCGCCGGCGTTGGAGATGTCCTTGTCCGTCTCTTCCTCGTCATCGGCGCGGAAGGGGATGGGGTTGCTGGGCATCGTCATAAATCAGGCTCCTTGGGCGCATCGCCATCAAGAATTGGGCACCGCGCATGTTGTTGCGGCACAACTGGCGCGCGCGGGCTTTCCATTCAAGCCTTGATGATGAAAGGATGAGACCAGATATAGGCGGCCAAGACAGATAAGGACCCTTCATGCAATTCGACGAATCCGGCTATTTCCGCGACCCCGCAACCGGCGCGCTGGTGCCCGTGGTGGTCGAACAGACCAGTCGCGGCGAACGCAGCTTCGATATTTTCAGCCGCCTGCTGCGCGAACGGATCGTGTTCCTCACCGGTCCGGTGGAAGATGGCATGGCCAGCCTCGCAGTGGCGCAGCTGCTGTTTCTTGAATCCGAGAACCCGTCCAAGCCGATCAGCATGTACATCAACTCGCCCGGCGGGGTGGTGACGGCCGGCATGGCGATCCACGACACCATGCAGTACATTCAGCCGCGCATTTCCACGGTGTGCGTGGGCCAGGCCGCGTCGATGGGCAGCTTCCTGCTGGCTGCGGGCGAGCCAGGCATGCGGATCGCGCTGCCCAATGCGCGGATCATGATCCACCAGCCCTCGGGCGGCGCGCAGGGCATGGCCTCGGACATCGAGATCCAGGCGCGCGAAATCCTGCGCATTCGCAAGAACATGAACGAGCTCTACGCCAAGTACACCGGCCAGCCGCTGGAGAAGATCGAGGAAGCGATGGATCGCGATACCTTCCTCGATGCGCGTGAAGCCATGAAGTTCGGCCTCGTCGACAAGGTCTTCGAAAGCCGTCCGCAGGGCGATTCGGGCGACGACTCGAGCAGCGAACCCGAAGGATCGGGCGGCGCACCGGCCTGACGGGCCTCCCGCCGTCCCGGCGCCGGCGTGGCCACAAGGCCACAAGGCTCTGAAAAATGAGGGCGTAAATTTACGCGGGGGCTGTCTTCAGCCCTTCGCAAGGCGATTCGTGCGACACATGCCTAGGTTGCATTGGCGTGCGCGAAAGTTACATTCGTAAGGTTCTCCGCAGCTGCGGGGATTCGAGGATAGCAGGATTATGAGTAAATTGAGCGGAACGGATAGCAAAAGCACGCTGTATTGCAGCTTCTGCGGCAAATCGCAGCATGAGGTGCGCAAGCTGATCGCCGGGCCGACCGTTTTCATCTGCGATGAGTGTGTCGAGCTGTGCAACGACATTATTCGCGAGGAAACCAAGGCCGGGCTGACCGGGCGCAAGGAAGGCGAAGTGCCGACCCCGTCCGAAATCTGCGCCACGCTCAACGATTACGTGATCGGGCAGGAACGCGCGAAGCGCGTGCTCTCGGTCGCGGTGCACAACCACTACAAGCGTCTGAAGCACGCGGGCAAGCAGGGCGACGTCGAACTGGCGAAGTCCAACATCCTGCTGGTCGGTCCGACCGGTTCGGGCAAGACGCTGCTCGCGCAGACGCTGGCGCGCACCTTCGACGTGCCCTTCACGATGGCCGACGCGACCACGCTGACCGAAGCGGGCTACGTGGGCGAGGATGTGGAGAACATCATCCTCAAGCTGCTCCAGGCGTCGGACTACAATGTCGAGAAGGCGCAGCACGGGATCGTCTATATCGACGAGATCGACAAGATCACCCGCAAGGCGGAAAACCCCTCCATCACCCGCGACGTGTCGGGCGAGGGCGTGCAGCAGGCACTGCTCAAGCTGATGGAAGGCACCACTGCCAGCGTGCCGCCGCAGGGCGGGCGCAAGCATCCGCAGCAGGAATTCCTGCAGGTCGACACGACGAACATCCTGTTCATCTGCGGCGGTGCCTTCGCCGGGCTCGACAAGATCATCGGCGACCGTTTGCAGAAGCGCTCGATCGGCTTCGGCGCGCATGTCGCCGACCCGGACAAGCGCCGGATTGGCGAACTGCTCGAAAAGAGCGAGCCGGAAGATCTGCTCAAGTTCGGGCTGATCCCCGAATTCGTCGGCCGCCTGCCGGTGATCGCCTCGCTGCACGACCTCGATGTCGATGCGCTGGTCACGATCCTGCAGGAGCCCAAGAACGCGATCGTCAAGCAGTACGCCAAGCTGTTCGAGCTGGAAGGCGTGGAACTGACCTTCAACGACGAGGCACTGCGGGCGATTGCCGAACGTGCGATCAAGCGCAAGACCGGTGCCCGCGGCTTGCGTTCGATCGTGGAAGGCCTGCTGCTCGACACGATGTACGACCTGCCCGATCTCGAAGGCTGCAACGAAGTCGTGATCGACAAGGACGTGGTCGAAGGCCGGAAGGATCCGATCCGCGTGTTCGACGGCGAAGGCAGCAAGCGCACCGCGTCGGACGCCGCATAGGATTGCAGGCCTAGATGGGCGCGCTGATTGCTTCGGTTGTTTTCGCGCTTGTCTGCTGCCTTGCAACCTTCGTTCTGGCGCGCCGGGCGGATCGACGCCTGGCGCGCTTCGAGCGCATTCCCTGGCAATTTCCGCTTGCTGGCGAACCGACCTATTTTGGTCCGCGCCGGCTGTTTTTGTATTTTACGCCGTGGCTGGGAGTCCTGCTCCTCGCCCTGACGGGCCTTTCTCTCGCTTTCCTTCCTGCAAACGGAAACCCGGCGGTGGCTTTCCTTGCGATCGGTGCGTTCTGTCCGGCGCTGCAGCTGCTGCTGATCTGGCTCGTCGAGCGCTGGGCGCGGACGCAGCACCGCCCGTAACGAAAACCGGCCCAGTAACGGAAACCGGCAAAGAAAAACCCCGCCCGGCAGGAGGTAGTGCCGAGCGGGGCCCTGGTGCGACACCGGTGCTGGATAGCGGGGGTGCGCTTGCCGGTGCCGCTAGGGGAGGAAGAAGATCAGTTCGGCATCGATACCGTGTCGGTCACATGGATCACGCCGTTGGACTGGAATACGTCGGCCTGCGTGACAGTGGCCATGCCGCCCTTTTCATCGACCAGCATCACCTTGCCGCCCATCATGTGCGCGGTCAGCGTGCCGCCCTCAACGGTGGTCAGCTTGGCCGTGCCGCCGCCCTGCTTGATCTTCATCATCAGATCGCTGGCCGACACACGGCCCGGGACCACGTGATAGGTCAGAATCTTGATCAGCATCGCCTTGTTCTCGGGCTTCAGCAGCGTGTCGACCGTGCCAGCAGGCAGCTTCGCAAAAGCAGCATTGGTGGGCGCGAACACGGTGAAGGGGCCGGGGCCGGACAGCGTATCAACCAGCCCGGCAGCCTTCACGGCGGCGACCAGCGTGGTGTGATCCTTCGAATTGACCGCGTTTTCGATGATATTGCGCGTGGGATACATCGCCGCACCGCCCACCATCACCGTCGTATCGGCACTGGCGCTGGCCATCTGGCCCTCGTCCATATCGTAGGAAGCGCATGCGCCCAGCAGGGCAGCACTGGCAGCAAGCATAAGGGCAGCTTGAGTTTTCTTGGCGAACATCGTCGATCTCCTCATTTCCGTTTTCCCGTCGGTGAGGAGTTACGAGGCGGCTCGCGCCACGGATGCAGCGCGCGCCGGAAATCTTTTTGCGCTCAGGTTTTCGCCAGAGTTCCCTGGGCCACCACCGGCCCCGGCGCGGACTTGTCCGGCGCGCCGCCGAGCGGTTCCTGGCTGAGCAGGATCTGCGCACCCTGCCGCATCGCGCCTGCAAGCGAAGGGTCGAGCGACACGCGTTCCTGCGTGCCGGGCGCGACGACGCCCAACGATTGCGGTTGCGCGCCTTCGCCCGGCGGCATCAGCCAAAGCTCATGGTCATGGACCCCGTCGGCGGTCAGGCCATCGGCGGCGACCAGCAGTTCCTCGCGCTCGGGAAGGAAGGTCACGCCGATGCGCAGCGGAGTGTCGGCAATCGGGATCGAGGCGACCAGTGGCGGCGCATCGGTCGCAGGATCAGGCGCAGGCGTGTTGCCCAATGGCACGAACAGCAGGGCGACCGCAGCAACCGCCGCGACCGCGCTGCCGGCGGCGATTCGCTGCCACACCGCGACCCGGCGCTGGAGCAGAACCACGGGGCTGGGTGCCTCGTCCCGCTCCTCCAGCTCGCCTGCGATCCGGCTCCACACCTCGGGCGAAGGGGCGGCGCGCGCAGGTTCGTCCAGCAGCGGGGCCAGCCGCGATTCCCATTGCGCGACCAGCCCGGCAAACGCAGGTTCGCACGCCATGCGACCGCGCACTGCGAGCAGGTCTTCGCCTTCCAGCAGACCCATCGCGTATTCCGCAGCGAGCAGGTCGTCGCCGGAGAGTTCGGGCATATCGTGTCCGGGCGTGCTCATTCACCGCCCTCCATGCAGGTGCGCAGCTTCAGCAGGCCGCGCCGGATCCAGCTTTTCATCGTTCCCAGCGGAACATTGTTGTGCTCCGCCAGCTCGGCATAGGTGCGCCCTTCGAGAAAGGCGGTGCGGATCGCCCCGCGCTGCGGCTCGTCGAGCGCGTCTAGGCAGGCGTGGACCCGCGCGGCTCTCTCCGCATCGATCAGCAGATCGTCGGCGGACGGGTCGCCATCGGGCAGCTCTGCCGCCGCTTCCACCGGCACCGCGCCGCGCCGCACCTTGCCCGTGCGCAGCCGGTCGACCGCGCGGTTGCGCGCAAAGGTTGCCAGCCACGCGATCGGGCTCCCGCGCTTCGCGTCGTAGCGGGCGGCATTGCGCCAGAGGGTGATGTAAACGTCCTGCAAGGCGTCTTCGGCTTCTTTCCTGTCCCCCAAGATACGCAGGCAAATGCCGAAAAGCTTCACGCTGGTGAGGCGATAGACCACTTCGAGGGCATCGCGGTCGCCCTTCGACAGGCGGAGCATGGCCGCCTTCAGCTGCTCGCGGCGTTCTGGGCTGGCCGGTGTCATTGCGGCGACGCAGAGGACTGGTGGTTCAAAAGTTCGCTCACGGTGACGATGTCATATCCGCGATCGCGCAACTGGGCCAGATTCATCGGCAGAGCTTCGCGCGCGGTCGCGTTGCCGCGATACATCGGGTGGATCAGGATGATCGATCCGGGGCGCGCCCGCTCCACGATGTCGCGGGCGTAGTCCGCCGGTTCGGGGAACTCTTCGGCCCGGTCCGCGACATCCCAGGTGATCGTCTTCAACCCCGCACGCTCCACTTCAAGCGGCAGGCCCACCAGCTTGCGGCCATAGGGCGGGCGAAACAGGTCGCTGTCCGATCCCACGGCACGCAGCAACTGCCGGGTCTTGCCGAGTTCCTCGCGATAGAACGCCCGGGACCGGCCGACATTGCGCTGGTGGCTGTAGGTGTGGTTGCCGAGTTCGTGACCCGCAGCAAGGATCTGGCGCGCGGCCTGCGGGTGACGTTTCAGGTCTTCGCCGATCAGGAAGAAGGTGGCCCTGGCATCGTACCGGTCGAGGATCGGCAACACGGCAGCAACTCCGCGCGGCGTCGGGCCATCGTCGAAGGTCAGGGCGACGATCTTGTCGTCGGTCTCGACCCGGCAGGTCAGATCGCCGACAAGTTGCAAGCACGGGGCTTTGGATAGGCTGTTGAGGCCGACCAGCAGGGCCAGGACGGCGACGATTCCCAAACCGCCCCAGACAACAAGCTTTCTTCCCATCAACACCCACCCTCGCAGTTGCGCGTCCGCTCGATCTGCAAGGTGGTATGGCCGATCTTGTGCTCATGGGCGAGCCGCTGCGCGACCAGAGCGAGGAAGGCGTCGCCAGGATGGCCCTCGGGCATCACCAGATGCGCGGTCAGCGCGGTCTCGGTGGTCGACATGGGCCAGATATGCAGGTCGTGCACCTCGGTGACGCCGGGCTCGCTTTCCAGCGTGGCGCGCACTGCGGATTCGTCCACCCCTTCGGGAACGGCGTTGAGGCCCAGCTTCAGGCTGTCGCGCGCGAGGCCCCAGGTGCCCCAGCCGATCACGGCGAGGATCACGAGGCTGGTGACGGGATCGAGCCACACCGCGCCGGTCAGCAGGATCGCGACGCCGGCAATGACCACGCCGACCGAAACCAGCGCGTCCGCCGCCATGTGCAGGAACGCGCCCTGGATGTTGAGATCGTCCTTGCGCCCGCTGACGAACAGCAGCGCGGTCGCGGTGTTGATGACGATGCCCACGCCGGCGACCCAGATCATCGTCCAGCCTTCTGGCTCGACCGGGTTCATCAGCCGGTCGACCGTCTCGAACAGGATCGCGCCGATGGCGATCATCAGCAGCGCGGCATTGGCCAGCGCGGCGAGGATCGTGGAGCTTTTAAGGCCGTAGGTGAAGCGCGGGGAGGGCGGCCGCTTGGCCGCCGCGCTCGCCCCCCAGGCGATCAGCAGGCCGAGCACATCGGACAGGTTATGGCCCGCATCCGCGACCAGCGCCATCGAGCCGGAGATATAGCCGAAGCTCGCCTCGACCACGACGAACACGGTGTTGAGCGCAACCCCGATCGCAAAGGCGCGCCCGAAATCGGCTGGCGCGTGGGAATGCCCGTGCCCGTGCGCATGGTCGTGAGAATGATCGTGACCCATCGATCGATTGCCCTTCTGCCGGCTCTCTCTGCCATCGGCGGACTAGGCGGAGCTTTCGCCTTCAAGCAAGAAAAATCTCGCAAAATCAGCTAGATATGGAATATCATTCGACAAGATCGAAGAACCCACAGCGACGCCGAAAGCGCCCAAGTCGCTGAAAGTGCCAGCTATTCGCGAACCGCTATTGATAGACACAGGAGTCCAGCCCTTCGCGCGCCATGGTGCCGATCGCGCGCGCGGTCCGGTCGCCGTGGCGGCGCAGCCAGCCCTGCGGGTTCTTGACCTCGCGCTTCTTGGGGCTGGGCAGGGCGACCGCCATGCGCGCCGCCTCGCTATTGCTCAGCCGGTCGGCACCGTGCCCGAAATAGCGCAGCGACCCGGTTTGCGCGCCATAGGTGCCGATGCCTGTCTCGGCGACGTTGAGGTACACCTCCATGATCCGCCGCTTGGTCCACAGCCGCTCGATCAGCACGGTGAACCACGCCTCCAGCCCCTTGCGGAAGAAGCCGCCCCCCTGCCACAGGAACACGTTCTTGGCGGTCTGCTGGCTGATGGTGGAGCCGCCGCGCAGCTTGCCGCCCTTCATGTTGTTCTCCATCGCGGCCTGCAGCGCGGCGTAGTCGAACCCGTTGTGCTCGCAGAAATTCTGGTCCTCCGACGCGATCACCGCGCGCACCAGGCTGCGGTCGATATTGTCGAGGCTGCGCCAGTCCTTGGTGTAGCCGTTCTCGTCCAGGATCATCGTCCAGGTGACGGGCACGGGCACGAAACGGAAGGCGAGCGTGAGGAACAGGCTCAGCCCGATGAAGGTCGCTATCAACGCGGCCAGGATCTGGAAGGCACGAAAAAACACGATCGGCTATCTAGAGGGTGCGCCGCAAGGCGACAATCACCCGCGTACGCGTGGCCCGCAAATCCGCATCGCCCCCTCCCGCAGCCGCGCGCGCGACCTACATGGCAGGTCTGCAATCCATGAAAGGCGATCGTGCTATGAAACTATCGGGCAACACCATCCTCATCACCGGCGGCGGCAGCGGCATCGGGCGCGAGCTGGCGCGGCGGTGGCACGATCTGGGCAACACGGTGATCGTCGCCGGGCGCACGCGCGATGCTCTGGAGGAGACTGCGGAGGGCTACGACAACATCCACGCGATGACGCTCGACGTGGCGCAGCCGGGCGAGGTGGAGCGCTTTGCGAAGGAAGTGGTCGAACGCTTCCCCCAGCTCAACGCGGTGTTCAACAATGCCGGGATCATGAAGTACGAGGACATCACCGCCTCGCGCGATATCGGCGATGCCACTGCGGAAGTGACGATCAACCTGCTAGGTCCGATCCGGTTGACCGATGCGCTGGTCGACCATCTCAAGACCCGCGAGAACCCGGTCATCGTCAACGTCACCTCGGGCCTCGCCTTCGTGCCGCAGCCCAAGGCCGCGACCTATTCCGCGACCAAGGCGGCGCTGCACAGCTACACGCTGTCGCTGCGCCAGCAGCTCAAGGGCAGCATCGAGGTGATCGAGCTGGCCCCGCCGGGCGTGCAGACCGAGCTGACCCCGGGCCAGTCGGAGCGCGAGGGGTACATGCCGCTCGACGCCTATATCGAAGAAGTGATGACGCTGTTCCAGCAGCAGCCGACGCCTGAGGAAGTATGCGTCGAGTTCGTCCGCCCGTTCCGTAATGCCGAGAAGGACGGCAAGGTCGGCGAGTTCATGGAGATGCTCGCCAACCGCTGACACGAAAAACGCCGCCCTGCACGATGGCGGGGCGGCGTCTTGTTCGGGTGCCGCAATGCGAGGGCGTCAGGCCGCGACGGGCATCAGCTTCTCGCTCGCGATGCGCTGCATCGCCTTCTGCAGCTTCTCGAACGCGCGCACCTCGATCTGGCGGATGCGTTCGCGCGACACGTCGTAGACCTTGCTCAGCTCTTCGAGCGTCTGCGGGTCTTCGGTCAGACGGCGTTCGGTCAGGATGTGCTTCTCGCGATCATTGAGCGAATCCATCGCTTCCAGCAGCATGGCGTGGCGCACCTGCGCCTCCTGCGTGTCGGCGGTGGTTTCGTCCTGCAACGGGCGATCGTCGGTCAGCCAGTCCTGCCACTGGCTGGCGTTTTCCTCGTCCCCGCGCATCGACACGTTGAGCGAGCTGTCGCCGCCCATCAGCATCCGGCGGTTCATGTTGATCACTTCCTGCTCGGGCACGCCGAGATCGGTTGCGATCTTCTTCACATCGTCGGGATGCAGATCGGTGTCCTCGTACGCGTCGAGGTTCTTCTTCATCCGCCGCAGGTTGAAGAACAGCTTCTTCTGCGCGGCGGTTGTGCCCATTTTCACCAGGCTCCACGAACGCAGGATATATTCCTGGATGCTCGCCTTGATCCACCACATCGCATAGGTTGCCAGGCGGAAACCACGATCGGGTTCGAATTTCTTGACGCCCTGCATCAGGCCGACGTTCCCTTCGGAAATCAGGTCGGACACGGGCAGGCCATAGCCGCGATACCCCATCGCGATCTTCGCGACGAGCCGCAGGTGGCTCGAGACCAGCTGGGCCGCAGCCTCAGGGTCTTCGTGCTCTTCGTAGCGTTTGGCGAGCATGTATTCCTGCTCCGCCGTCAGCACGGGGAATTTCTTGATTTCCGACAAATAGCGGTTGAGGCTTTGCTCGCCGCCGAGGGCCGGAATGGCTACTGCCTTGCTTTTACTCACTTCGTCCCTAACCTTTCTGTGTCAGCCCATCCCCCCGTTTGGGCCCCGAACCCCTGCTGGGCATTCGGGATGCTTGGGCCACACCTCTTCATATAGGCCACTTCCCGGAATTTTTCGAGTTGTGTTCATCGATTTCAACGAGCGATTTCGTCGATCAGTTCCCCCATGTCCCGGGGCAGGTCGGCCTGAAATTCGAGCCGTTCGCCGGTTGCGGGATGGATGAAGCCGAGGCTGGCTGCGTGGAGCGCCTGCCGGCGGAACGCCAGTTTCTCGAGGATCGGCCGCAAGGCCTTGGGATCGCGTCCATATTGTGGGTCCCCCAATAGCGGATGACCGATTGACGCACAGTGAACGCGAACCTGGTGGGTGCGCCCGGTCTCCAGCCGGCATTCAAGAATGCTTGCTACACCGAAAGTTTTGGTTGTGCGATAATGCGTCACCGCGTGCTTCCCGCGGGTCGATTGGGGGTCGAGCACGGCCATTTTCTTGCGATCGCGGTCCGACCGGCCAAGGCGTGCGTCGATCGTCCCTTCGGCAGGCCGGGGCTGCCCTGCGCACACTGCGGTATAGCGGCGCGAGATGCTGTGATCGGCGAACTGCCGGGCCAGGCCTTCATGCGCGGCGTCGGTCTTGGCGACCACCAGCAGGCCGGAGGTATCCTTGTCGATCCGGTGGACGATTCCGGGCCGTTCGACCCCGTTGATCCCCGAAAGCTGCCCCCGGCAGTGATAGAGCAGCGCGTTGACCAGCGTGCCGTCGCGATTGCCCGCCGCCGGGTGCACGACCATGCCCGCAGGCTTGTCGACCACGATCAGATGTTCGTCCTCGTACGCGACGACCAGCGGGATGTCCTGCGGCTCCGCCTCCAGCGGGGTGGGGGCGGGCAGGGCGATGGTGAAGGGCGTTCCCGCCGCAACCTTGGCGGAAGGCGATGTCGCGCGCTTGCCGCCCACGCTCACCTGCCCATCCGCGATCAGCCCCTTGATCCGCTCCCGCGAAAGATCGGTGGCGTCGGCCAGCGCCTTGTCGAGACGGGTGGGGGCGGGGATGGTGCCGGTGAGGGTTTCGGGTGTGGACACCAGCGCCCCCTAGCTCATTTCGTCACCCCCGCGAAGGCGGGGGCCCCGCTAACCCTGCGCATATCGACACAAGCGGGATTCCCGCCTTCGCGGGAAAGACTGTATTGGGGCAAGGTGATCATCCAACGCCAGTGCCTCGACCACCTCCTCGCAGCTGCGAGCGATGCCCATCCGCACGAATGCTGCGGGCTGTTGCTAGGCGAAGGCACGACGATCACGCACGCCCAACCCACCGCCAATGTCCACCCCGATCCATCGCGCCATTTCGAGATCGATCCGCACGCGCTGATCGCCGCGCACAAGGCTGCGCGGGGCGCAGGGCCGCAGGTGATCGGCTATTATCACTCGCACCCCACGGGCGATCCGACCCCGTCCGCCACCGACCGTGCCAGCGCCGCGCATGACGGGCGGGTCTGGGCGATCGTCGCGGGCCGCGAAGTCCGCTTTTTCAGGGATGGGGAAGAGGGATTCGTGGCGCTTTCCTACGCAGTCGCACCGCGCTAGGCAGGCGGCGATGACCAATCGCGCACCCACCGATCCGACGCCGCTCTTTTCACCCGTGAAACAGGGCAGGTTTTCTCTCCCTGGACTGTGTGTCAGGTGTGTCAGGGCAATGCATGCGGGAGGCCGGGGATGAGCGGTATCGACGAAACCGATCCGCTGCTGCTCGCCAGCCAGCTGTGTTCGCGCCTGTGCCACGACATGCTCAGCCCCGTAGGCGCGCTGACCAACGGGCTGGAGCTGCTCGCGGACGAGAAAGACCCGCAGATGCGCCAGCGCTGTTTCGAGCTGCTGGAGCAGAGCGCGCGGACCAGCGCGGCCAAGCTCAAGTTCTTCCGCCTCGCCTTCGGGGCGGCGGGCGGGTTCGGCGAACAGGTGTCGATCGATGAACCCAAGGCGGTGATCGAGACGCTGGCCGCCGATGCCAAGCGGGTCGAGCTCAACTGGGCGATCGAGGCGGCGAGCGTGTCGAAATCCGCGGCCAAGGTGATGCTGAACCTCGCGAATATCGGGCTGGACGCGCTGGTGCGCGGCGGCACGCTGGATGTGGGCATCGAAGTCCGCGACGACGCGACCGAGATCGTGGTGCGCGCGGCGGGCCCCAAGATCGCGTTCGATCCGGTGATCGGCGACGCGCTGGGCGGCCGGATGGACCCGGCCGAGCTGACCGGGCGCACCGCGCCTGCACATCTGCTGGCGATGCTGGCCGACAAGGAGGGCGGGCTGATCCAGACACATGCCGAGGTAGGCACGCTGCTGATGGGCGCGACGCTTCCCAATGGGGGCTCCAATACTCCGGCGTATGCGGGATGAGCGGGGCGGAGCACGACGAGGGGGGGATGGACGAACTGGTCCATGCCGAGCGGCTCTCGCCCAATTACGACGAGCGTAATGCGCCCGTCTCGATGGTCGTGCTCCACTATACCGAGATGGAAGGTGCGGACGCCGCGATCGAGCGGCTGACCGACCCGGAGGCCAAGGTTTCCGCGCACTACATCATCAGCGAAGCGGGCGAGGTGACCCGGCTGGTGCCCGAGGAGAAGCGCGCATGGCACGCGGGCGTCTCCTACTGGCGGGGCGAGACCGATGTGAACACGGTCAGCGTCGGGATCGAGCTCGATCATCCGGGCCACGCCTATGGCTACCGCGAATTCGCCGATGCGCAGATCGCCGCGCTGGTGCCCCTACTGGCGCGGATCGTGGAGCGTTACGACATCCCTCGCGCCAATGTAGTCGGCCATTCGGACGTTGCTCCGCAGCGCAAGACCGACCCCGGCGAGCTGTTCCCGTGGGCGCGGATTGCGAAGCTGGGCCTGTGCCTGCCGCGCCCGACCAAGCTGGAGCTGGGCGATCCGTTCGACAATGACGGTGCCTTCTACCTCGCGCTGGAGCGGTTCGGTTACGACATCAGCGACGGGCGCAAGGTGGTCGAGGCGTTCCAGCGGCGCTGGCGGCCCGAACTGATCGACGGCGTGATCGACGGCGAGATCCGCGCGATCCTGTTCCAGCTGCTGCTCGACCGCGACCGCGGGCTGGCGCGCTAGTCAGGCGCTGTGGTCTATCTATTCGCGATTTGAGCGCTATATCGGCCGCGCCAGGAGGCCGGGCAGCCGCGTTGCGACAAGCACCGAGGAAAGTCCGGGCTCCACGAAGTAAGGGTGGCGGGTAACGCCCGCCGTGGGCGACCACAGGGAAAGTGCCACAGAGAGCAAACCGCCGACGTTCCTGCACAGGAGCGGGCAAGGGTGAAAGGGTGCGGTAAGAGCGCACCGGGGGCCTGGTAACAGATCCCGTCATGGCAAACCCCACCCGGAGCAAGGCCGAATAGGGACCCCGCGCCATTCGTGGCAGGAGCGCTTCGCTCTTGAGGGTCCGGGTTGGCTGCTCGAACCGTCTGGCAACAGGCGGTCTAGATGAATGGCTGCCACCCGTCGCAAGACGGGTACAGAACCCGGCTTACAGGCCTCCTGGCAACTCCTGCTCCGGCGCTATTCGCGCCCGACGCTGGTGTACTCGAACCCTGCCTCGCGCATGTCGGAAGGCTTGTAGATGTTGCGCAGGTCGACCAACACGGGGGCCTTGGCGAGCTGCTTGACCCGGTTGAGGTCGAGCGCGCGGAACACGTTCCACTCGGTCACGATGACGACCGCATCGGCACCCTCGATCGCGGCGTAGGGATCGTCCTTCATCTCGACCTCGGGCATCAGCGGGCGGGCCTGCTCCATGCCTTCCGGATCGTAGGCGGCGACGGAGACACCGGCGTCGACCAGCGCCTGGGCAACGCCGATCGCAGGGGAATCGCGCATGTCGTCGGTATTGGGCTTGAAGGTCAGACCCAGCATCGCGACCCGCTTGCCTCGCGCGGCGTCGAGGCCTCCAAGTGCGTCGATCACCTTGCGGCCCATCGCGCGCTTGCGGGTGTCGTTGACCTTCACCACCGCCTCGACGATCCGCACCGGGCTCTCGTAATCCTCGGCGGTCTTGAGCAGCGCGAGCGTATCCTTGGGGAAGCACGAGCCGCCGTAGCCGGGCCCGGCGTGAAGGAACTTGGAGCCGATCCGGTTGTCCATCCCGATCCCGCGGGCAACGTCCTGCACGTTCGCGCCGACCTTCTCGCACAGGTCGGAGATCTCGTTGATGAAGGTGATCTTGGTCGCGAGGAAGGCGTTGGCGGCGTACTTGATCAGCTCGCTGGTGCGCCGCCCGACGAACAGGATCGGCGATTCGTTGAGGAACAGCGGGCGATACACTTCGTGCATCACCTCGCGCCCGAAATCGTCCTCGGCCCCGATGACGATGCGGTCGGGCCGCTTGAAATCGCCGATCGCGGCACCTTCGCGCAGGAATTCGGGGTTGGAGACCACCGCCACCTTCAGCCCGCGCTCGGTCACGGCGGGGCTCTGCGAGAGGATCCGTTCGACCTCGTCGCCGGTCCCCACGGGAACGGTCGACTTGGTCACCACGACCGCGTCGTTGGTCAGCGATTCGCCAATCTCGCGCGCGACGGCGTAGACGAAGGAGAGGTCCGCATGGCCATCGCCCCGGCGGCTGGGCGTGCCGACCGCGATGAAGATCGCGCCCGCACCGGCAATGCCTTCGGCCAGATCGGTGGTGAAGGACAGGCGGCCCGCCTTCGCATTCTTGTCGACCAGATCGTCCAGGCCCGGCTCGTAGATCGGCATGATGCCTTCGCGCAGCCGCTGGATCTTGTCCTCGTCCTTGTCGATGCAGACCACGTCATGGCCGAAATCGGCAAAGCAGGCACCCGAGACCAGGCCGACATAGCCCGAGCCGACCATTGCGATTTTCATGGCTTAATCATCCCATTGTTCGATCGCGATATCTCCGTCGCGATCGACTGCCTGAATATAGCGGCGCGTTTCACCGTCCAGCACCAGCGCCGTCAGGCGCCCGTAGCGGAAAGCACCGGTGTCGATGCCGATGCGGTTGGGCCGCTGTTCGACATCTTCGAAGATCGTGTGCCCGTGGACGATGACTTTTTCGAACGGTTCGCCGTGCGCGAGAAAGCGTTCGCGAATCCACAGCAGATCCTTGCGCTTCTGGTCGTCCAGCGCCTGTTTCGGATTAACCCCTGCGTGGACGAAGGCGTAATCGCCCGCGACGATGATTTCTTCGAAGCTGGCCAGAAAATCGCGATGTTTCTTCGGCACAAGCGTGTGGAGACGCTTGCGCAGCTGGTCGACTTCCAGATCGTTGTACTCGGATTTGGAGATCCCGTAGCTCAGGATCGTCTCGCGCCCGCCATGCTTGAGGAAGTGCTTGAGCACCTCGCGATCCTCGAAGCTTTCGAGAAACATTTCCTCGTGATTGCCCGCCAGATAGCGGACCTTGCGCCGTTTGCCCCAAGCCCGAGCGGTGTCGATCACCTGCGCGCTGCCGGGCCCCCGGTCGACCAGATCGCCCAGCAGAACCACCGTGGTCTTCGCCTCGGGTGCCTGGGCATCGTCTGCCTCGATCGCTTCGATCAGCGCTTCGAACAGCCGATCGCACCCGTGGATGTCGCCAATCGCGTAGAAGCGCTCGCCCGGAGGCGTAGAGGCGCTGGGGGCCGCTGGCGCTTTGCGAAAGAGGGTACGAAGGGGGTTTAGCATCGCTTTATCGGTAATGGTGAACGCGATCGCGAGCGCGCGCCTTGTGCCGTGCCCGGATGGGCCGCGAGATAGGCCCTAGCCGCTGCGACCGCAAGCGCTGCCGGTCAGGGCTTTGCCTGACGCGCCTCCTCGTAGACCTTCGCCTCTTCGGGGTGCTGCGTGGTCAGGCGCAGCGCGACATAGCCGATAATCGCCGAGATAATCGAACCCAGCAGGATGCCGATCTTCGCCTCATCGACCAGCAGCTGCGAATTGCCGAAGGCCAGCCCGCTGATGAACAACGACATGGTGAAGCCGATCCCCGTGAGGATCGTGACCCCCCATATCTCCATCCAGTTGGCGTTTTCGGGTTTCTTCGCGATGCCCAGCTTCACCGACAGGAACACGATGGTGAAAATGCCCAGCTGCTTGCCGAGGAACAGGCCGGTCGCGATCGCAAGCGGGAGGGGCGCGAAAATCTGTTCGACCGTCATATCGAGGATGTGGACCCCGGCATTGGCGAAACCGAAAATGGGCACCACCAGATAGGCGCTCCACGGCGCGAGTGCATGCTCGGCCTTCTCCAGCATCGAATGGCCATCGACCTTGCGCATCGGAATGGTCAGCGCGGCCAGCACGCCCGCGATGGTCGCGTGAACGCCGGAGAACAGGACGGCCAGCCACAGCGCGATCGCGCCGAGAAGGAACGGCCAGAAGCTCTTCACCCCAAAGCGGTTCATGCCGACCAGCGCGCCGAAGACGACGAACGAAATCGCCAGCCACATGACGTCCAGATGGGCGGTATAGAACACCGCGATGACCAGCACCGCGCCGATATCGTCGACGATCGCGACGGTCAGCAGGAACAGGCGCAGCGAGGCGGGGACGCGGCTGCCGAGCAGGCCGAGAACACCCATAGCGAAAGCAATGTCGGTCGCCGCCGGAATCGCCCAGCCGCGGATCAGCTCCGGATTGCTGCCCGCGATGCTGACGAAAATCAGGGCCGGCACCGCCATCCCCGCGCCTGCGGAGATGATCGGCAAGGTCCGCTTGTCCGCACTGGAGAGCTCGCCCGCGATCAGTTCGCGCTTCACTTCCAGTCCGACGACGAAGAAGAAGATGACCATCAGGCCATCATTGATCCACAGGTGCAAATCGTTGAGGTAGAAGACCTCTTTGGGCCACCAATAGGTGTAGAGCAGGTCGTGGTAATCTTCCGCCAGAGGCGAGTTCGCCACCACCAGCGCCGCCGCAGCGACCAGGATTAGCAGCACGCCCGCCGAGGCATCGCTGACGAAGAGTGCGCGCACCGGAGCGATGGCACGGCGGATCGGTTTGCGGATCGGTTCGAGCATGGGGCCCCTTTTTCTCAATCTTTCGCGCGTTGCAAGGCCCCGAACGCTTCGATAGGTTGCTACCTGAGGGCAAGGGGGGACCGGGCAGCATGCTAGCGGCGGAACTAACGCCAGTCGACTGGCTCGTCCTGCTCCAGCACGAACTGCTTCTGTTCGCGAGCCTTTTCTTTCTTCTCGGTACTCTCGATGAGCTCGCGATCGACGCGCTCTATCTGGTCGGACGCGTGCGCGGGCGTATTTGCACGCCCCGGATCGATCGATCTGCTGTCGAAGGGCGCGCGATTGCCGGGCCGGCCGCAGCGATCATCCCTGCCTGGCACGAAGACGACGTGATCGGCGCGACGATGCGGCACCTGCTGGATGCATGGCCGCAGGCTCAGCTGCGCCTCTACATTGGCTGCTATGCCAATGATCCGGCAACCATCGGGGCGGCAACGCGGGCCGCGCGGGGCCAGTCGCGGGTGCGCATTGTGGTCCATTCGGCACGCGGTCCGACGACCAAGGCGGACTGCATGAACCGCCTCTATCGCGCGATCGAGGAGGACGAACGGCGCGAGGGGATGCGCTTCCGGATGGTGGTGATCCATGATGCGGAGGACATGGTCGACCCTGCCGCCCTGCCGCTACTCGATGCGGGGCTGGCAAAAGCCGAACTGCTGCAATTGCCCGTGTTGCCGATGCGCCAGCGCCGGTCGCGCTGGGTATCGGGCCACTACATCGACGAGTTTGCCGAGGCGCATGCCAAGGCGATGGTGGTGCGCGACTGGCTGCGCGCAGGCTTTCCCTCGGCAGGCGTGGGCTGTGCGGTCTCGCGCGAGCGGCTTGCCCTGCTCGACGTCCAGAGTGGGTGCAGCGGACCGTTCGACGCTAGTAGCCTGACCGAGGATTACGAACTGGGGCTCAAGATCGCGGAAGCTGGCGGCAGGACGAAGTTCGTTCGGGTACGCGGAGATGACGGGCGGTTGATCGCCACGCGTGCCTTCTTCCCTCGCACGCTCGAGACCGCGGTCCGGCAGAAGACCCGCTGGGTATGCGGCATCGCGCTGCAGGGGTGGGATCGGATGGGCTGGAGTGGGCGGCCGCTCGACGGCTGGATGCGGCTTCGCGACCGCCGCGGGCCGCTCTCGGCGCTGGTGCTGTTCGTCGCCTATGTGCTCGTCTTCCTGACCGGTGGGCTGGCAATCGCCCACCAGCTGGGGCTGGCGCGCGCGCCGGTCGTCACCCCCGCAACCAAGGCGCTGCTGATCGCCAACGCGGCAAGCCTTGGCTGGCGGGCGGCGTGCCGCGCGCTGTTCACCGCGCGCGAGTACGGGCCAAGGGAGGGCATGCGCGCGGTTTTGCGCATTCCCTTGAGCAACATCATCGCGATCATGGCTGCGCGCCGTGCGGTCGCTCAATATGTGTTCAGCCTGCTGGGCGGGACCCTGCGGTGGGACAAGACCGAGCATCGCGAACATCCTGCGGTCTCGCAGGAGATGCTGGCATGATCGGGTCGGGCCGCAGGGGAGGGCGCCCGCTGATGGCGATGTTCGCCATCCTCGCAGCGTGGGTCGGCGTTCGCGCCTCGTTCTGGGAGATACCCTTCGCTTTGCCACCGCCCGGTGGACTGTTCGCCAAAGCCCGGACAGATGCGTTGGAGGAGGCACCCGGTTCGGACCCCGATGGGGTTTCGCAGGCCGATACGTTGCAGCAATTGCATGCCGAACTGGTGGGAACACGCGGAGATGCCGTTGCCTCCGGCAGTGCTGTCCAAGGCAGCGAGGGAGGCGTTTCGCTGGCCATTGTGGCCCATACTCCCGCGGCTGCGCAGCTTGCCCGATCGAACCTCTCTGCCAATCACCAGTTGCTCTATGCCGCCGCCTTCGGGTTGGTGCCGCCCTATGATCGCCTTGCGATGGTCTCGCCCGAACAGCGGAGAGGGTGGATACAGGCCTCGGTCCCACACCCCCGATCGCGGTCTGCGCAGGTGGATCGCTGGTCCGCCGATGCGTGGCTGCTGGTCCGCCAGGGAGGGGCCGGCCCGCGATTGGCGAGTGTCAATCCCGCAAGCTACGGCAGCGACCAGATCGGTGCAGTGGCGCGTTACTCGCTTGTCCCGGGCTCTGCGCTGCAGCCGACGGCCTATGCCCGCGCCAGCAAGGCGCTGGTCCCCGGTGGCGAGAGCGAGGCGGCGGCAGGCGTCAGTATCGGTCTTGCACGAAACGTCCCGCTGCGCGTGCATGGCGAGCTGCGGGTGACCAACCGCCCCGGCGGTACCCAGGTGCGCCCCGCCGCCTATGTCGTAACCGGGCTCCCGCGCAGTCAGGTCGGGCCAGTGCTAGAGGCGGAAGGCTATCTTCAGGCTGGCTACGTGGGTGGCGACTACGCCACCGGCTTCGTCGATGGCAGGGTCACGCTGCAAGCACCCGTGATTCGCAGCGAGAGGGGGCAGGTGGCGATCGGTGGCGGCGCATGGGGCGGGGCGCAGCGCGGTGCCACCCGGCTTGATCTCGGCCCGACGGCGAGTGCAACCCTGACCACCGGGAGGACGACCCTCCGCGGCTCGGTAGACTACCGGTTGAGGGTCGCAGGCGATGCGTTGCCGGGCGATGGACTTGCGGTGACGCTGGCGGCATCCTTTTAGTACCGAATTTAGCCGAGGGACGCTTTATTCGCAGGGGCGAAAGGACTACGGCTCGACCCCGAAAATGGATGTCTATCTTCCCATCGCTAATCTCTCGGTCAACGGGCTGGTCATCGTCGCGCTCGGCGCGCTGACGGGGATCTTGTCGGGCCTGTTCGGGGTCGGCGGCGGGTTCCTGACCACGCCGCTGCTGATTTTCTACGGCATACCGCCGACCGTTGCCGCCGCATCCGCCGCAACCCAGGTGACCGGGGCCAGCGTTTCCGGGGTGCTCGCGCACAACCGGCGCGGCGGGGTCGATTACCGAATGGGCGGCGTGCTGGTGGTGGGCGGCATCTTCGGCGCGCTGATCGGTGCCGCCCTGTTCAGCTTCTTCCAGTCGATCGGTCAGATCGATGTGGTCATCAACATCCTCTACGTCTTCATGCTTGGCTCGATCGGTGCGCTGATGATGCGCGAGGCGCTGGCTGCGCTGAACATCCGCCAGTCCAAGGGCCTCAAACGTGCGGCCAAGCGGCGCCACCACCCGCTGGTCGCCGCGCTGCCCTATCGCTGGCGGTTCTATCGCTCGGGCCTGTATATCTCTCCGCTCGCGCCGCTGATTCTGGGCACCGGCGTGGGCATCCTGACCATGCTTATGGGCGTTGGCGGTGGCTTCATGCTGGTGCCGGCGATGCTCTATATCCTCGGGATGAGCGGCAAGGTCGTGGTCGGCACCTCGCTGTTCAACATCCTGTTCGTGACCATGGCATCGACCATGACTCATGCGCTGACGACCAAGGCGGTCGACCTCGTGCTGGCGGCGCTGCTGCTGGTCGGCTCCGTCCTCGGCGCGCAGTTCGGCACAAGGATCGCGTTGAAGCTGAAACCAGACTGGCTGCGTCTTGCGCTGGCGACGATCGTGCTGCTGGTCGCGCTGAGGATGCTGTTCGGTCTCAGCATCCAGCCGGACGAGGTGTATTCGGTGGTCAATCTGTGACCATGACCGCGCCCTGGCGTTTCGCCTTTGCGATCGTGTGCCTGTTCGCGCTGTGCGGCCAGAGCAATGGTTCGCCCGACCCGGTGCTGGTGCCCGAAGTGTCGCAAAGGGAAGTCCAGGTGCGACAAGGCTTTACCGGCACTGACCTGCTGCTGTTCGGCGCTGTGATCGACCCCACGGGCCGCGAGAAGGACTTCGACGTGATCGTGGTGCTGAAGGGGCCGAGCCAGTCGATCCGCCTGCGTGAGAAACGCCAGATCGGCGGCATCTGGATGAATGCGGAAAGCACCGCGTTCCGCTCCGCCCCCAGCTATTTCGCAGTCGCATCCAGCCGCCCGATCGACCAGATCGTGGATGAGAAGACTGCGGCGATCTTCGAGTTCGGGACGGAGTTCATCCAGCTCAGCCCGGCCGGATCGATTGATCCCGAAGAGCAGGCGCGCTTTCGCGCCGGACTGGTCGACCTGAGGGAGCGGCAGGGCCTCTATCGCACGATCGAGGATGGCGTGCAGGTGCGCGAAGGCGTGCTGTATCAGGCACGGATCGGCCTGCCGTCCAATGTCCAGACCGGGCAGTACACTGCGGAAACCTTCGCAGTGCGCGACGGGCGCGTGCTCGCCAGCGCGGTGGCCGAGGTATCGGTGCGCAAGGTCGGGTTCGAGCGGTTTGTGGAGGTCTTCGCCGACCGCGAACCGCTGTTCTACGGCCTCGTCGCGATCGCGCTTTCGCTGTTCATGGGCTGGCTTGCAGGGCGCCTGTTCAACAGGTCGTAATCCTCTTCCCGATGATTTTGACCGGTTTTTAACCCTGGCGCGGTTACCGCAAGCGCTGGTTCCAAGCGGACGGAGCCACGCAAAAAGGGCGGGAAATTCACGATGACGGATCTCGGGGGGCTTGGTTTCAGGGGGCGTGCAGATCTCTCTGCGCCGGTCGACCACGACGATACCGTTCGTGCGCCGGTGGCCAACAACGCGCTTCAACCGATGGGTGTGGTCCTCGAC
The DNA here is from genome assembly GCF_021021475.1 of Citromicrobium bathyomarinum. GTDB lineage: Bacteria > Pseudomonadota > Alphaproteobacteria > Sphingomonadales > Sphingomonadaceae > Alteriqipengyuania > Alteriqipengyuania bathyomarina. Next base: position 134,883 of record NZ_JAINWL010000003.1, read on the forward strand.
GTATCGGGCGCGGGCGCGATCGTCGCGCTCGATCCAGAACGGCTTTCCGAATGCGCGCAGGACACCGATCCCGCGATCATCGCCTCGGGCCAGGTCGGCAGCCAGGTGAAAATTCGCGCGGGCGAGAACTGGCTGCTCGCCACCATTCGCAGCCAGCGCCGCGACCGGCGCGGTACCGGCGGGATCATTGCCGAGATCGACTTTCTCGGCGAAGGCCGGGAAGAGAAGCTGACCGGGCGGATCCACGGCTTCCGTCGTGGCATCACGCGCTATCCGGTGCCGGGCGGGATGGTATTTCCCGCCAGCACCAGCGATCTGCGGCACATTTTCGCGAGCGATGGACGCTCCTATATCGAAGTGGGCACGGTGTTTCCCACGCGCGACATCCGCGCCGGGCTCTATATCGACACGCTGCTGGGCAAGCACTTCGCGCTGCTGGGTTCGACGGGCACGGGCAAGTCGACCGCCACCGCGCTGATCCTGCACCGCATCTGCGAAGCGGCGCCGCAGGGCCATGTCATCATGGTCGATCCGCACGGCGAATATGCGAGCGCGTTCAAGGAGAACGGCGCGACGCTGGATGTGAGCAACCTCAAGATGCCGTACTGGCTGATGAACTTCGAGGAGCACTGCGAAATCCTGCTCACCAGTCGCGGGAACGAGCGGCAGGGGGATGCGGACATCCTCGCCAAGTGCCTGCTCGCCGCGCGGCTCAAGAACCGGATAGCGGAGGACCTCGGCAAGATCACCGTCGATTCCCCGGTGCCCTACATGCTCTCGGACCTCAGCGCCGCGCTCAACAAGGAGATGGGCGAGCTCGAGAAGGCTTCGGGCACCGCGCCCTACATGCGGATCAAGGCCAAGCTGGACGAGGTGAAGTCCGATCCGCGCTACCGCTTCCTGTTCTCCGGCATGCTGGTCGGCGACACGATGGCGGAGTTCCTCTCGCGCATCTTCCGCCTGCCGACCGATGGCAAGCCGATCTGCGTGATCGACGTGTCCGGCGTGCCGTCGGACATCACCAGCACTGTGGTCGCGGTGCTCAGCCGGCTGGTGTTCGACTATGCCGTATGGGCGCGCGAGGAGCGCACCCGCCCGATCCTGCTGGTGTGCGAAGAGGCGCACCGGTATGTGCCCAACGAGAAGAACTTCGACAATTCCTCGGTCGGCAAGGTGCTCAGCCGGATCGCCAAGGAAGGGCGCAAGTACGGCGTCGCGCTGGGCCTGATCACACAGCGCCCGTCGGACCTGGCCGAGGGCGTGCTGTCGCAATGCGGCACCATCATCTCCATGCGGCTCAACAACGAGCGCGACCAGGCCTTCGTCAAGGCCGCGATGCCCGAAGGGGCGCGCGGCTTCCTCGATGCGATCCCCGCGTTGCGCAACCGCGAGTGCATCATCTGCGGCGAGGGCGTGACAATCCCCATCCGCGCCGCGTTCGACACGCTGGAAGAGCACCGCCGCCCCGCCTCCGAAGACCCCAGCTTCAGCGCGCTGTGGAGCGAATCCGGCGGCGAGGAAGAGGCGATCGAGCGGGTCGTGCGCCGCTGGAGATCGCACGCGTAACTCTTGGGGTTCGCTGGCGCGAACCGGTCGGCGGTCTGCACCGACAGGCTAGGTTCCTCTCGTATCGCCGAACAGATGGATATGCAGCCGGTCGGACAGGCGGTAGCCGTGTTCGAGGCAACGCGGCACCAGCCATTCCTGCCGCGCACGCAAGGTCGCGCCATCGGTGCCTTCCGCCATCACGAACACGCGGCCACGCGGCAGGGCATTGGCCCGCACGACCTCGCGCACCTCGTCCACATCGGCAGGTTCTGCGACCACGAACTTGAAGAACGCGCGCCCGTCGCTGGCGTATCGGCGCAGCACCGCGGGCACGATCGCCAGTGCGCGGGCATTGCCCGAATGGGTGAGCTTGGGGCTGATATTGAACTGGTCGACCCACACTTCGAGCTTGGGCGGGGGGAAGGCGGTGCCGTTGGTCTCTATCTCCACCGTCACGTCGGGCAGCAGCGCGAGCAGCTGCGCCAGCGCGGGGGCCTGCAACATCGGCTCGCCCCCGGTCACCACCAGCCGCCGCTGGCCCAGCGCCGCGATCCGCGCGGCGACATCCTCCACCTCCAGCGTCACCTGATTGGCCTTGCGATCGAAGGTCTGGCCCGAGCGATGCGGCCGCTCGTCACCCGCAAAGTGCCAGGTATAGGCGGTATCGCACCACACGCAGGCAAGGTTGCAGCGCGACAGGCGCACGAAGGCGGTCGGCTCGCCCGCGCTCGGCCCTTCACCCTGTACCGAGGCGAAGATCTCCGGCCCGCCGGTGTCGTCGGTGGCTAGGACGAGGCTCATCGCGCTGTAGGGTTCCTGACACACCTGACACACAGTCCAGGGGGTGAAAAACTGCCCCCGTTGCGGGCGTGTGCAACACGGATGCCGGTGGTGGTGGGAAGGGCGATCATCACTCGGTCTTGCCAGAAATCAGGGCAGTAGGAAATCGCGCGGCAGTCGGTGGGGTACAGATGCCGCCCGCCCGCGCAATCAGTCCCATTGGGCGGGGTCCAGCGCGAGCAGCCTTGCCAGCTGCTCGTACAGCGCGGGCATCTGGTCGCGCATCGCGAGAGGTCGCTCGAAGAAGGTGACGATCGCTTCGGCGAAAAACTCCTGATGGCTGGTCGCGCCATAGGGGTCGATCAGAGTGGATTGGCCGTTCTCGACCCGCCGGACCTGATCCTGAAAGGCGTCGAGCATGGCCTTTTCCCAACCCGCATAGGCCTGCCCCTTGCGCAGCAGCGGGATGCCGTTGGTGTGGCCCGAGAGCCCGTCGAGCTGGTGCGCGAATTCGTGGATCACGACATTGTGCCCGTCTTCGGCGTCGAGCCCGCCCTGCAGCGCATGGTCCCACGCCAGGATTACCGGGCCACGGGCCCAGCTTTCACCCAGCGTCGCGTGGCTGTTCTCGTGGACGAACTGGCCGTCGTGCGTGTTGCGGTTGGTGAGGAAGGCCGACGGATAGATCAGCACGTTTCTGAGCGTATCGTACCAGACCGGGCTGTTGACGATCAGCAGGCACGCCTGCGCCGCGATGGACAGCCGCATGTCGTCACTGACTTCGAGCCCGTTCTGGCCGCGAAAGGTGATCTGGTCGAGGAAGAGGTTGATCTTCCCCTCCAGCGCGGCCCGTGTGGGTTCGGGCAGGCGACGCACAAGCGGCACCAGCCTCTCGACCGTCGCACGCTGCTCCGCCGAGAGCGCGGACGCCAGCAACGCCCTGCGTTTGCGCCGCTTAGCGTAGCCTCGGTAAAGCGCGAAAGCGGCACCGAGCAGCGCAATGCCAAGAATGATCCAGGGCGTCATTGGGCAGAAGTAGGATCGCTCTCACGGTTTTCGTAGAGGGCGATCCTCCGGCTTACCCCAGCCGTGCCAGCGCCGCGCGCAGGCGGTCGATCTCGCTGGCGTGGAACGCGGCGTCCGCCTTCGCCTTCTCGACCGCTTCGGGCTTGGCCTTTTCGACGAAGGAGGGGTTGGAAAGCCGCTTGTCGAGCGATCCGAACTCCTTCTGGCTGGCCTCCATCGCCTTGGTCAGACGGGCTTTTTCGGCTTCGATGTCGATCACGCCAAAGAGCTCAATGTTGGCGCTAAAACCTTCCGCCTCAATTCCGATAGCACCCTTTTTTGCGCGATGGGATTGGAGACGCTCGTTTGTTCCAGGCGCCAAACGGTCTTCCACTGAAAACGTCTCTACTCGAGCAATCCTCTTAATTTTCGAGATATTTGGCTCATAAAAGCGGTTCACCCTTGGATCGGTGTAGAAGACACTCATGATGGGAACTGCACTCGCCGGTACGCCTACAGTCGATCTAGCAGACCTAATAGTTTTGATGAGATCGATGACCCAATCGATCTCAGCCTTTGCATCGCCATCCACCTCGGCCTGCGGATCGGGCCACTTGGCAACCACCAGCTCGTAGGGGCGCTTGCCGCCCTGGAACTCGGCCTGCGCATGCCACAGCTCTTCGGTGACGAAGGGCATGAAGGGGTGCAGCATGACCAGGATCTGGTCGATCGCCCAGCCTGCCACGGCGCGGGTTTCCTGCGCGGGCGGGCTGTCCGCATCCGCGCCATCGGCGGCGAAGACCGGCTTGATCAGCTCCAGATACCAATCGCAGAAGCGGTCCCACACGAAGTGGTAGATCGCGTTGGCGGCGGCGTCGAAGCGCAGGTCGGCCAGCGCCTTCTCGATCGTCGCCTTGGTCTCGATCACCTCGCCGATGATCCACGAATTGACCGCGAGGCGGGCGTCGGGCGCAGCGATGCTCTGCGAGGCGCCGATGCCGTTGGTCTGGCAGTAGCGGACCGCGTTCCACAGCTTGGTGGCGAAGTTGCGATATCCCTCGACCCGCTTCTCATCCATCTTGATGTCGCGGCCCTGGCTTTCCATCGCCGCCATGAAGAAGCGCAGCGCATCCGCGCCGTACTGGTCGATCAGGATCAGCGGATCGACCACGTTGCCCTTCGACTTGCTCATCTTGGAGCCGTCGGCGGCGCGGACCAGACCGTGCAGGTACAGCTTTTCCCACGGCTTGCTGCCGGTGTTGAAATAGCCCGCCATGAGCATCCGCGCGTCCCAGAAGAACAGGATGTCGAACCCGCTGACGAGCAGGTTGTTGGGGTAGTGCTTTTCGAGCAGGTCGGTCTTTTCCGGCCAGCCGAGCGTGGCGAAGGGCCACAGGGCGGAAGAGAACCACGTGTCGAGGACGTCGTCGTCCTGCACCAGAGCAACGCCCGGCCCGGCGAGGCTCTGCGCCGCGTCGGCATCCTCGGCCACGATCACGCGGCCATCATCGGCGTACCATGCCGGAATCCGGTGCCCCCACCAAAGCTGGCGGCTCACGCACCACGGCTGGATGTTTTCCATCCAGTTGAAGAAGGTCTTTTCCCAGGTCTTGGGGACGATCTCGACCTCGCCCGAGCGCACCGCCTCGATCGGCTTCACCGCGAGCTTTTCGGCGTCGACATACCACTGGTCGGTCAGCCACGGCTCGATCACCACGCCGCCGCGATCCCCGAAAGGCGTCGCGATCTGGCGCGGTTCGGCGTCGTGCTCGACCTCTTCGCCCTTCTTGGTCTTGGCGACGTGCGGGATCAGGTAGCCGTCGGCCTTGAGCCGCGCGACCACTGCTTCGCGCGCGCCGTTGATTTCATCGCGGCGGAAGCGGTGCAGGCCGATGAATTCTTCCGGCACCAGCCCGTCGGCGGTCTGCACGACATCGCCGTTTTCATCGAGCATGTTGAGCATCTCGGCGGGCTTGAACCCGGCGCGCTTGCCGACCTCGAAATCGTTGAAGTCGTGGCCAGGGGTGATCTTCACCGCGCCCGAACCCAGCTCAGGGTCCGCATGCTCGTCCGCCACGATCGGGATGCGGCGGCCGGTGATCGGCAGGATCACGTGCTTGCCGACGACGCTCTTGTAGCGTTCGTCGGTCGGGTGGACCGCCACGGCCATATCGGCGAGCATCGTTTCGGGGCGGGTGGTGGCGACTTCGATGTAATCGCGCCCGTCGGCCAGGGTCACGCCGTCTTCCAGCGGGTAGCGGAAGTGCCAGAAGCTGCCGGCGATCGTCTGCTGCTCGACCTCGAGGTCAGAGATCGCGGTCTTGAGCTTCGGGTCCCAGTTCACCAGCCGCTTGTCGCGGTAGATCAGCCCGTCGTTATAGAGGTCGACGAAAACCTTGGTGACGGCCTTGCTGAAGTGCTCGTCCATCGTGAATTGTTCACGCGACCAGTCCATCGAACAGCCAAGGCGCCGCAGCTGGCCGGTAATGGCCCCGCCGCTCTCCGCCTTCCAGTCCCACACCTTCTGGATGAAGTCCTCGCGGCTGTAGTTGGTGCGCTTGTCCTGCTTCGCCTCAAGCTGACGCTCGACCACCATCTGCGTGGCGATCCCTGCGTGGTCCATGCCCACGACCCACAGCGCATCCTTGCCGCGCAGCCGTTCGTAACGGACCACGATGTCCTGCAAGGTATTGTCCAGCGCGTGGCCGATATGCAGGCTGCCGGTGACGTTGGGCGGCGGGTTGACGATGGTGAAGGGTTCCGCGTCCGGGCGTTCGGGCCGGAAGCAGCCATTCTGTTCCCAATGCGCGTACCAGCGCGCTTCGATGTCGGCGGGGTCGAAAGTGGTGGAAAGCGTGTTCGTCATGGTGTGTGCCATAAGCAGCGTAACATGCGATTGTCACCACACGGCTTGTGATCAAAACGCTTTGCCCGCATAGCGTTGCCCGATGGCGACCGAGGCGGACTATACTCTGGACAAGGGGGATGGGGGGCGCACGGTCCTGCGGCTCAAAGGCCCGTACCTGCTGTCCACCATCGCCAATGTCGACCGCGGCCTGCGCAAGCTGGACGATGATATCGACGTGATCGACCTTGCCGAGGTGAGCGAGATCGACACGGTCGGTGCCTGGTTCGCCTGCACGCTGGCGCGCAATCACTCCGCCTCGATCGAAAATGCCAGCGAACGGGCCGACCGCCTGCTGACTGCGGTGGGCGAGAGCGCCAACAGCACCGATATCTCCGCCCCGCGGCTGCCGCTGCTGACGCGCGCGCCCGAAGCAATGGGCGAAAAAGTGTTCGAAGCCGGGCACGGGATCGTCCGCGTGGTCGGCTTTTTCGGGCAGATACTGGCGGGCGTTGCCTCGCTGATTCGCCACCCGCGCCGGTTCCGCCATCGCGCGATGGTCCACCAGTTCGAATCGGTCGGGGTCAACGCGCTGCCGATCATCGGCTTGATGAGCTTCCTGATCGGGATCGTCATCGCGCAGCAGGGCGCGGTGCAGCTGCAGGCCTTCGGGGCCGAGGCGCTGACGGTGAACCTGGTCGGCCGAATCACCTTGCGCGAACTGGGCGTGCTGATGACCGCAATCATGGTCGCGGGCCGATCCGGATCCGCCTTCGCGGCGCAGATCGGCACGATGAAACTGACCGAAGAGATCGACGCGATGCGCACGATCGGCATCTCGCCGGTCGAGGTGCTGGTGATCCCGCGGCTGGTCGCCTGCGTGTTCATGATGATCCTGCTGGGCTTCTATGCCTCGTGCATGGCGATCATCGGCGGCGCGGTGGTGTCCGACGTGATGCTGGGCATTCCCTTCTGGACCTTCCTGATGCGCATCCACGAGGTCGTGCCGGCCCACGATGTGTGGGTGGGGATGATCAAGGCGCCGGTCTTCGGCCTGATCGTCGGCATGTCGGGCTGCTATCAGGGGATGCAGGTGCGCGGCAATTCCGAGGAAGTCGGGCTGCGCACGACCAAGGCGGTGGTCCAGGCGATCTTCACGGTCATCGTGCTCGACGCATTCTTTGCGGTGTTCTTCACCGGGATCGGCTGGGGATGAACACTATCGTCAACGAGATTTTCGGCGAGGAAAAGCCTGAGCGGCACGAGCGGTTTCAGGGCGAGTACCCTGTGCGCGTGCGCGGGTTGGTCAATTCCTTCGGTGATCAGGTGATCCACGAAGACCTCGATCTGGATGTGAAGCGCGGGGAGATTCTCGGCGTGGTCGGCGGGTCGGGCACGGGCAAGTCCGTGCTGATGCGCTCGATCATCGGCCTCCAGCAGCCCGACGATGGGCACATCGAGGTCTTCGGCCAGTCGATGACCGACGCCGAACCGGACGAGGCGCTGGGCGTACGCAACCGCTGGGGCGTATTGTTCCAGGGTGGGGCACTGTTCTCCACCCTGACCGTGGGCGAGAACGTGGAAGTGCCGATCACGCAGTTCTACCCCGACCTCGACGCGGAGATCGCCCGCGAGATCGCGCGCTACAAGGTCGTCATGTCGGGGCTGCCCGAGGAAGCGACCTCCAAGTTCCCGTCAGAACTTTCCGGCGGGATGAAGAAGCGCGCCGGGCTCGCCCGCGCGCTCGCGATCGATCCGGAACTGCTGTTTCTGGACGAACCGACCGCCGGGCTCGATCCGATCGGCGCCTCGGCCTTCGACGAGCTGCTGCGCGGGCTGAAGGAAACGCTGGGGCTGACCGTGTTCCTGATTACCCACGACCTCGATACACTGTTCGCGATCTGCGACCGGGTGGCGGTGCTGGCCGACAAGAAGGTGATTGCGGTGGGCACGATCCCCGAACTTCTGGAAATGGACCATCCCTGGATTCAGGAATACTTCAACGGCCCGCGCGGGCGTGCGGCGCAGGGGAAGCCGGTGGATGGTTAGCGCGATGGACAAGCCCGTCCATTCGCGGGCATAGGGACGCACATGGAAACAAGAGCCAACCATGTCTGGGTGGGTGCGGTGACGCTCCTCTTGCTCGCCGCGCTCGCGCTGTTCATCGTGTGGATCGCGGGACTGGGCGAGAACGACCGCAAGGAATACGACATCTTCTTCAAGCAGTCGGTCGCCGGGCTTGCCAATGGCAGCTCGGTCTCCTTCGCCGGGGTGCCGGTGGGGCAGGTGCGCGACATCTCGCTGTGGGAGACCGATCCCGAATTCGTCCGCGTGCGCATCGCGGTAAAGCCCGAAGTGCCCGTGCTGGTCGGCACCACCGCCACCGTGCAGAGCTCTTTCACCGGGGTTTCGACCATCCTGCTCGACGGCGCGCGCAAGGGCCGCCCGCCGATCACCTGCGAAACCACCGCGTGCCCCGAAGGCGCGCCGGTGATTCCGCCCAAGGCCGGCGGGTTCGGCGAAATCCTCGCCAATGCGCCGCTGCTGCTGGAGCGCCTGTCGACTCTGACCGAGCGGCTGACCATGCTGCTGTCGGACGACAACCAGCGCGAACTTTCGGGCATCCTGCGCAACACCAACCGGGTGACTGCGGATGTCGCGGACGCCACGCCGCAGCTTAAGGGCGCGCTTGCCGAGATGCAGATCACCCTTCGCGAGGCGAGCGAAGCGCTCGATTCCTTCGAACGGACGACCAATTCGGCGAACGAACTGCTCAACAACGAGGGCGAATCGCTGGCCAAGGAGCTGCGCGGGACGCTGCAGAAAGCCAATCAGGCGGCCGACACGCTCAACCAGACGCTCGAACAGGCGCAGCCTGCGGTCCGCTCGCTCAACGAAAAGACCCTGCCGAGTGCGAATGCCACGCTGGAAGACCTGCAGGCGACCAGCCGTTCGCTGCGCAGCCTGACCCAGCGGATCGAGGACAAGGGCGCTTCCGACCTGATCAACTCGCCCAAGCTGCCCGATTACGAACCGGAGGATTGATCGACGTGCCCGCAACCCGCATGCCTCGCATGGCCAGCCTGCGCCTTTCGATCATGGCCACCGCCGCGCTCGCGCTGGGCGGCTGCATAAGCTTCGGCGAAGATCCGCCGCCCGCGCTGCTCACCCTGACGCCGTCGGTCCAGATCGCCGAGGGCGCCGGGCCGGGAGGCGAGGCGAGCGGCGTGCTGACCGTGCGCCAGCCGGAGGTGCCGGGCAGCCTTTCCGTCACCCGTGTGCCGGTGCAGGTCGATCCCTCGACCATCGCCTATCTGAAGGATGCGGTGTGGGTCGACCGGCCCAGCAAGCTGTTCCAGAACCTGCTCGTCACCACGATCCGTGAGCGGACCGGGCGGCTGGTGCTGGACGATGTCGAGAGCCGCGCCGCGTCGGACAGCGTGCTGCGCGGAACCCTGCGCGAATTCGGCTATGATGCGCGCAGTGGCGCGGTCGTCGTCACCTACGACGCGATCCGCGAGAATGGCGGGAAACTGCAGACCCGCCGCTTCACCTCGCGCGTGCCCGGTATTCCCGCAGAGGCTTCGCCGGTCGGCGTTGCGCTGAACGATGCGGCAAACCAGGTCGCGATCGACGTGGCCGACTGGATCGGTCGCTAAGCTACAGTCTGCCCGCAGGCATCCACGCTATCCCGGCAGGGAAGCGCGCCTAGTCCTCTGCGCGAGCCGCGCGCGCGAAGGCCAGCGCCTTGGTGAACTCGGCTTCGCGTTCGTTGCGGCGCGACAGCGCCTCTTCGTCGAAGCCCCAGCGTTCTGCCTGCCAGTCCTGTTCGAGGTTGGCCGCGCCCCATAGCGCCTGCGGGTCTGCATCCTCGTCCAGCCCGGCGAGCGCGATGCACAGCGATGCGGCCAGCGATGCGGCAATGTCCAGTCCGACCAGCGCGAAGGCGTTCTCCGTTTCCAGACGGCTGCGGATCGCAGCAAGGCTCTGCTCTGCCTGAGGGCGGTGGAGGATGCCGTGGGTGCGGGTCAGCTGGATGCCCAGATCGGCCTCGATCCTCCCGACGATCGGCTCCCACACCTCGGCCTGCCGGTGCGCGATCGCCTCGTCAGGCTCCGCCCGGTAACACAGCGTGTCGCCATCGGCGAAGCCTAGCAGGCGGGTGATGATCGGTTCGGGTGCTGCGCGCGCGGTGTCGATCGCGCGGTCGGCCAGATCGCGCAGCGGCAGGTCTTCGGGGGCGAACTCCTCGCCCGCTGCGGCCCATTCGGCGCGCAGAAGCTCGCCCAGTGCGCGGGTCGGCACCACCTGCGGCGCACCGCCGCGCGTCTTTACCGCGCGTTCGTCCAGCCAGACCTGCCAGCCGCCATCGACTGCGCGCAGCGTCGCCTCTTTCCAGAATCGCTTCACGGCTTCTGCCGCTTCCAGTGCTTGGCGAGCAGGACGGGCACGATGAAGAACAGCAGCGGCCCGGCGACGAACAGGATCGGGCCGAATGCGCCGCCCTCGATCCGGTCCGCGACCATCATCGCGCCGGTGAAGGTGACGAAGATGCCCGCTAGGCGGATGAATTGCAGCAGCCAGTAGCGGCGCGCGGCGCGCTCCTGGCCAGCATGGTCGGGCGCATGTTCGGGAATCTTATCGGGCAAGGATCAACTCCGTCAGCTGGCTGGGCGCATCGGCCACCGAGACCGCACCTGCGCGCAGCAGCTCGGCAGGCTCGTGGTAGCCCCAGGCGACGCCGATCGGCGCTACGCCAGCGCATTTCGCCATGTCGATATCGAAGGAGGTGTCGCCGATCATCACCGCATCGCTCGCCTGCGCACCGCATTCGACCAGCGCCGCCTCCAGCATCGCGGGATGCGGCTTGGACGGGTGGCGATCGGCGGTCTGGAGGCTCTCGAACAGGTCGGACAGGTCGTTGGCGGCGAGGGTGGCGATCAACCCGCGATCCGATTTGCCGGTCGCGACCGCAAGGCTCCAGCCCGCATCGCGCAAGGTGTGCAGCGTCTCGCGAATGCCGGGGTAGAGCGGTTCGCGCAGGGCACCGCTTTCCCGCGTCGCGCGAAAGCTGGCCTTGTAGGCCTCGACCACTTCCAGCGTCGTTTCGTGCTCCGCCTCGGGGACCAGCTGGCGCACCGCCTGCAGCAGGCTGAGGCCGACGATCCGCCGCACCGCGTTGCGATTCGGTTGCGGCAGGCCGACCTCGGCAAAAGCAACCTCCATCGAATCGCACACCGCCGCCTGCCCGTCGACCAGCGTGCCGTCGCAATCGAACACCGCGAGCCGCACGCTCATGCGCCGAGGCTCCGCATCAGCGCGGCGAGGGCGGGCCTGCCGGCGGCTTCCTGTCCATCGGCAATCCGCGCGCGTTCTTCGGGGCTCTTCTTCTGCGACAGCTTGAGGGTGGGGCGCCAGGCCTGCACCTCCATCTCGAACCCGGCGATGCCCCGGAACTGCTGGCCCCAGGTCGCCTCGCTCGATTCCTCCGCCCGCCAGGCTTCGCCCTCGATCCGCGCCTCGTGCTTGGCGATCGCAGCGTGCAGGAAGGCTTCCAGCCCCTCATCCGCCATCCGGCGCACGCGGCCTTCCAGCTCCAGCGCGACGTAGTCCCATGTAGGCACCGTATCGCGGTTGTCGTACCAGCGGGGGGAGACGTAGGCGTCCGGGCCGTTCAGAGTGATCAGCGCGGTCGCGCCGTCGAGATGGCGGGTCAGCGCATTGCCGCGTGCGAGGTGGAACTGCACCGCGCCGTCTCCGGTCGAAAGCAGCGGGGTATGCGCCACGCGCGGGCCGTCGGGCGTGGTCAGGAACACCATCCCGAAGCCGATCTGGTCGATCAGCGTTTCGAACAGCTGGCGATCATCGGACCGGAACAGCGGGTTGGGGTGCATCAGCGCTTGCCCCCACCTTTGCCCTTCGGCTTGGCGCGCGCCTTGCTCTTGGCGGTCGCCTTGGAGACGGTGCGCGAGCGGCGTTCGCCCCGGCGCGCCTTGCGGTACTGCTTGGCGTGCTGCTTCGCGTCCTGCTTCTTCTCCGCCTTGGTCTTGGGCGGGGCCTCTTCGCGCAAGGGGTCCGCATCGCTCAGCGACAGGTCGAAGCCCATCTGCTCCATCGTCGCGGCGAAGTGCTCGGGCAGTTCGGCGGTGACGTCCAGCTGGCCGCCGCCGGGCTGGCTGATGATCAGGCGGCGCGCATGCAGGTGCATCTTGCGGCTGACGGAGCCGGTCAGGAAGGCTTCCTGACCGCCATACTTGCCGTCGCCTACGATCGGGTGGCCCATCGCCGCGCAATGCACGCGCAGCTGGTGGGTGCGGCCGGTGAGCGGTTCGAGTTCGAGCCAGGCGGCGCGGTTGCCCGCCCGCTCGACCACGCGGTAGCGGGTCTTGGCGGGCTGGCCGCCTTCCGTGTCGACATGCATCTTCTCGCCGCCGGTACCGGGTTGTTTGGCGAGCGGTGCGTCGATCTCGCCGACATGCTGCTCGGGCACGCCGACCACCAGCGCCCAGTACACCTTCTTGGCGCTGCGCCCGGCGAACCGCTTGCTGAACGCCGCCGCGCTCCCGGGCGTGCGCGCGATCAGCAGAACGCCCGAGGTATCCTTGTCCAGCCGGTGGACCAGCCGTGGGCGCGGCTCGTCGCCTTCCACAAAGGCGTCGAGCAGGCCGTCGACATGGCTGAAGGTCTTGCTGCCGCCCTGCGTTGCAAGACCGGGCGGCTTGTTGAGCACGATCGCGTTCGGCGTCTCCTTGATCACCATCGCGCGCGTCTGCGCTTTCTGGTCCTCGGTCAGCTCGCGGCGGCGGGGTGGGGCCTTGGCGCGCGCCGGATTGCCCGGCGGTATGCGCAGGACTTGGCCCGTTGTGAGCCGGTCGTCGGGCTTTGCCCGCGCGCCGTCGACCCGGATCTGCCCGGTCCGCGCCCAGCGCGCGACGGTGGCGAAGCCGACTTCGGGCAGGTGACGCTTGAACCAGCGGTCCAGCCGCACGCCCTCGTCATCTTCGGCCACGGTGTATTGCCGGACCTCTCCCTTTTCGGGGCGTTTTTCATTTTCCGGCATTGATCAGAACACTCGTGTGATGGTGAGGCCGCAAACCAGCGCGGCGATCGACAGGACGACCGAGGCAGCGATGTATAGCAGCGCGATGCCCAGCTGGCCGTCCTCGATCAGCAGCCAGGTTTCCAGGCTGAAGGAGGAAAATGTGGTGAACCCGCCGAGCAGGCCGACGCCCAGCATCAGCCGGGCAGGCTCTTCGAAATCGCCGCCCAGTCCGCGTGCGAGGCACCCGACCAGCAGCCCCATGCCGAGCCCACCGATGCCATTGGCAGCAAAAGTGGGCCAGGGGAAGCCACCGACTGGCTGGATCGAGAGCAGCGCGGTCATTGCGCGGCCCAGCTGGTAGCGCAGCAGTGCGCCCATTCCGCCGCCGAATGCGACGCATAAAGAGGCTGTGATGGGGGAAAGACTGGTCATTTTCGCGTGCAACCCTATCTTTGCGCGAGCCCCGCGCCAAGCGGGCACGCGCATGGCAGCGCAAATGAAACGCGCAGATGCTTGCGCGATGGGCGCATTTTGGCTATGTAGCGCCCATTGAAGCTGGCCGCTTCGGCGTTGCCGGCCTCTTCCATGTGACAATTCCGGGCTTTTCGTGCTTCGGCGCGAATCGCAGGGCTATGAACTGAAAGGCGTTTCTTTTTATGCAAATCATCGTTCGCGATAACAATGTCGACCAAGCGCTGCGGGCACTCAAGAAGAAGCTGCAGCGTGAAGGCGTCTATCGCGAGATGAAGCTGCGCCGCCACTACGAAAAGCCGAGCGAAAAGCGCGCCCGTGAAAAGGCTGCCGCCGTTCGCCGCGCTCGCAAGCTCGAGCGCAAGCGCGCAGAGCGCGACGGCCGCTAGGCCCGGTGGGTGCTCTGCATCCGTGCAGCGTGCCCGCCCACAGCATTGAACGCCCAGCCTTGAACTGGTGAACGGCTTGCGCCAGATGGGCGCGAGCCGTTTGGCGTTTGTGCGCGCCATTCATCCAGTATTGCTTCAAACAGCCTTCCAGGATCCGACCAGATGACAGAAATTACGCGCGTCCCCCTCCGCCCGATTGCGAAGGGCTCGCTCGCCAAGCTGTGGATCGGCGTCATCGTCGCAGTCGCCCTGGCGGTGCTGCTCGCGTGGAGCCTTTCGCCCAAGGGTGTCGAGCTGACCGTGGTCCAGCCGGGCACCGGCCCCAGCCCGAGCGAGGACGACGTGATTTTCGTCAACTATGTCGGCCGCCTCGACGATGGCACCGTGTTCGACGAATCGCGCCCGCTGCCGCTGCCCCCGCAGGCGCAGGGCATCTTCCCCGAAGGCAACCCGCTGCCGCTGGGCAACATGATCCCCGGCTTCACCGAAGGCGCGAAGCAGATGCAGAAGGGCGGCAAGTACGAACTGCACATCCCCGCCGACCAGGGCTACGGCGCAGAGCCGCCCGCTGGCGCACCGATCCCGCCCAACGCCGATCTGACCTTCGATGTCGAACTGATCGATTTCATGAGCCGCGAGGAATTCGACCGGCGCGTGGCGATGATCACCGCGCTGATGCAGCAGCAGGGCGCGATGCCGGGCATGGCCCCGGGCGACCTGCCGCCGCCCGACGCCGCGCCGATGCCGGAAGGGGCTGCCCCGCCGCAATAAGGCGCGTATAGACGCCGCTCCTTGATGGGGGAGCGGACCATGGGTGACGACAAGACGATGGATGGTGGCGAGGCTGAGCCCGCCACCGCCCGCAACCGGGCCGAATCGCTGTGGCACCTGCGCCCCTGGCTGTTTGCAGGCCTGCTCGGCGTGGCAGGCCTCGCCATCCATCTCCTGCTCCACCATGCGAACGACAGCGGCCCGCGCGTGGCGGGGGCCGCGTTCATCGCTTTCGCGTGTGGCGCCTTCGTCTTCACTGCCGAGCGTGGGCGATACCTTGCCCCTGCGATTTTCTCTCTCGTCACCGGCCTGATCGTCGGCGGGCTGACCTGGCGTGCGGTCGGCGCGGGCAATGATATCGCCGATGGCGGCTATGCCATCGCCGCCGGGGTATTCGCCTGCCTGCTCGCGGTGCCGCTGTTCCAGGCCGATTTCCTCCATCGCCGGATGCGGACCGATTACAAGGACATCCACTATTTCGTGTGGACCGACGCCATCACCGGCGCGGGTGCACTCGCGTTCTTCCTGATCGCCTGGCTGCTGATCTGGCTGCTCGCATCGCTGTTCGATCTGGTGGGCATTCCCTTGCGCGATCTGGTGCAGCAGGACTGGTTCACCGCGACCTATGCCGGCCTCACGCTGGGTGCGGGGCTGGGCACGCTGCGCAACCAGCTCAAGATCATCGGCACGCTGCAATCGGTCGTGCTGCTGGTGCTCTCCATCCTCGCACTCCCGCTCGCAGTGGCCATCGCCGTGTTCCTCGGCGCGGTGGTCGTCTCGGGGCCGAGCGTGCTGTGGAACGCCACCGACAGCGCGACCCCGGTGCTGCTCTCCATCGCGATTGGCGCCTACGTGCTCGCCAACGCGGTGCTGCGCGACCGGGATACGGACATGGTCGGCGGGCCGGTGCTCAAATGGTCGGGCTATGCGCTGGTACTCGGCGTCCTGCCGCTGACGGTGTTCGCCGCGATCTCCACCGGCGTGCGGATCGACCAGCACGGGCTTTCGCCCGAACGGCTGTGGGCGGTGTGTTCGCTGATCGTCGCGGTCGCCTTCGGGCTCGCCTATTTCGTCGACGCGCTGGTGGGTGCGCGGGGAAGCTGGCGCGACCGGCTGCGGGCATCGAACCTGAAGCTGGGGCTGGGGACGGCTCTGTTCGCGCTGTTCCTTGCGCTGCCTGTCCTCAATTTCGGCGCGATCTCGACCAGCGACCAGCTCGCACGGCTGAAGAGCGGCGCGATTTCGGTGGAGGAGTTCGATTTCTCCGCGCTGCGCTGGGACTTCGGCGAGCCGGGACGAGAGGCGCTGGAGCGGCTCGCGAAGTCGGACAAGGTGGACGTCCGCGTGGCTGCAATCGAGGCGCGCGACAGCGAAAGCCGCTATGCGGTGGAGGACCGTCCCGCCGGGCCGGCGGCGGTCGACTATCGCTTTGCCGACCCGCATTTGCGCGATTGGGTGGAGACGCAGATCGAGGAGCAGCCCTGGCTCTGCCATCTCGAATGCGTGGCGATCGATCTCGGCGCGTATGGGAATGACCGCCGGGTTGCGCTGGTTTCGATCCAGGGCGTGCAGCAGCTCAGTTTCGGGGACGACGGCGTGCCCGATCCCCCGACCGCACCAGAACGCGCGATCGATCCCGAAACGCAGATCGGGGATGCCGACGTCGAGGTGCGCGAATATCGGGGGCGGCAGATCTATGTGGACGGTGTGCCGGTCGGCGAGCCTTTCGAGTAATCTGCCCGCTTGATGCTGCGGTGCGGCGCGGCTAACGCAGCTTCATGTCAATCACCCGCGAAGAAGTGGCCAAGATCGCCAGCCTCGCGCGCATCCGGATGGATGACGCGGAGCTCGATCGCATGGTCCCCGAACTCAACAATATCCTGGGCTGGGTCGAGCAGCTGGGCGAGGTCGATACCTCGTCGGTCGAGCCGATGACCGCCGTGATCCCGCAAGCCATGCGGCTGCGCGACGACGTGGTCGATGCCGATCCGCTGACCGCCGGTGGCCGGCGCGAGGATGTGCTCGCCAATGCGCCCGCGGCAGAGCACGGATTTTTCGGCGTGCCCAAGGTGATCGAGTAGTCTCGGTCTCGGAAATTCCCGCTCGTGCTGAGCCGGGGCGCATAGCGCCGTCTCCGACTCCGAAGCGCGGGCATGGCCTGGACCGATGGGTTCGCCCTTCGACAGGCTCAGGACGAACGGATATTAAATGAGCGAAGACCTTACCAATCTCGGCGTCAAAGCCATCCGTGACGGGGTCGCCGGCGGCGATTTCACCGCGCGCGAAGTGGCCGAAGCCTTCAACGCCAATGTCGCCGCCGCGAAGGACCTCAATGCCTTCATCGTCGCCACGCCTGAAAAGGCGCTCGAAGCCGCCGACGCGATCGACGCGAAGCGCGCCAAGGGCGAGGAGCTGGGCAAGATGGGCGGCGTGCCGATCGGCATGAAGGACCTGTTCTGCACCGACGGCGTGCAGACCACGGCCGCCAGCCACATCCTCGAAGGCTTCATGCCCCAGTACGAAAGCACCGTATCGGCCAACCTGTGGAAGGCGGGCGCGGGGATGCTGGGCAAGCTGAACCTCGACCAGTTCGCGATGGGTTCGTCGAACGAGACGAGCTATTTCGGCAACGTCCTCTCGCCGTGGAAGAAGGAAGGCAGCAATGCCGCGCTGATCCCCGGCGGGTCTTCGGGCGGCTCCTCCACCGCAGTCGCTGCCCGGCTAGCGCCGGCGGCGACCGGCACCGATACCGGCGGTTCGATCCGCCAGCCTGCCGCCGTCACCGGCATCACCGGCATCAAGCCAACCTACGGGCGCTGCTCGCGCTGGGGCGTGGTCGCCTTCGCGTCCAGCCTCGATCAGGCGGGGCCGATGGCGCGCGACGTCACCGATTGCGCGATTATGCTGGAGGCGATGGCCGGGTTCGACCCTAAGGATTCGACCAGCCTCGATATGCCCGTGCCCGAATGGGAGAAGGGCCTGAACCCCGATCTCACCGGCAAGAAGGTCGGCATTCCGCGCGAATACCGCATGGAGGGGACCGACCAGGCGATTCTCGACAGCTGGGAGCGGGGCAAGGAATGGCTGCGCGATGCGGGCGCGGAGATCGTCGATATCTCGCTGCCGCACACCAAGTACGCGCTGCCCGCCTATTACATCATCGCCCCGGCAGAAGCCTCCTCCAACCTCGCGCGCTATGACGGTGTGCGCTATGGCCTGCGCGACCTGCCCGAAGGGGCTGGCCTGCAGGACATGTACGCGGCGACCCGCGCGGCGGGCTTCGGCGACGAGGTGAAGCGCCGCATCTTGATCGGCACCTATGTGCTCAGCGCAGGCTTCTACGACGCCTATTACACGCAGGCGCAGAAGATCCGCACGCTGGTGGCGCAGGACTTCGAGAAGGCATGGGGTGAGTGCGACCTGATCCTCGCCCCGACCACCCCCAACGCGGCCTTCCCGCTGGGCGGCTTCGATGGCGATCCACTGGCGATGTACCTGAACGACGTCTTCGCGGTGCCTGCCTCGCTGGCGGGCCTGCCCGCGATGAGCGTGCCCGCCATGCTCAACGGCGACGGCCTGCCGCTGGGCCTTCAGATCGTCGGCAAGCCATTCGACGAGCAGGGCGTGCTCAACGCTGGGCTGGCGATCGAGCAGCGCAGCGGGTTCGACGCGAAGCCGGAGAAGTGGTGGTGAGCAGCAACTGGATTGGAGATGTAGCTGGTGCGATCAACACCGTTATGGGCGCTATTTTCGGCGCCTTTCTGGGAGTGATGTCTGCGCAAGTTGCGTTTGAGCAGTCTGGCATCGACGTTGTAATTGCTTGCGGGTTTCTCACAGTTTCTATAATTTTCATTCAGGTCGTTATGAAATGGCCTATTGAGAAAGCTGGATGGAAATATTTGCTGCCAGTCATCGGTTTCTTGTTTTTTGCTTTTTTGCCGAATCAAATGTTGAACCACAGTTTTGGCGAAAATGCCGCAGGAAACATTGTTGCAATATTAATGATTTGGTTTTTTTAGCGGTTGGCGCTAATCGTTTGGTTGCGAGAACTAACTTACCGAATGGCCAGAAACATGACTAACTACCGCATCCAGGGCGCAACGGGCGAATGGGAGGTCGTGATCGGCCTCGAAGTTCACGCGCAGGTCACCTCCAACGCCAAGCTGTTCAGCGGCGCGTCGACCGAGTTCGGGGCCGAGCCCAATACGCAGGTCTCGCTTGTCGATGCCGCGATGCCGGGCATGTTGCCCGTGCCCAACCGCGAGTGCATCCGGCAGGCGGTGCGCACCGGGATGGCCATCGAAGCGCAGATCAACGCGTGGAGCCGGTTCGACCGCAAGAACTACTTCTACGCCGACCTGCCGCAGGGATATCAGATCAGCCAGCTCTACCACCCCATCGTGGGCGAGGGGCAGCTGCTGATCGAGGCGGACGAGAAGGCGGGCATTCCCGAGGACAAGGTCATCGGGATCGAGCGTATTCATGTGGAGCAGGACGCGGGCAAGCTGATGCACGATCAGCACCCGACGATGTCCTATGTCGATCTCAACCGCGTGGGCATCGCGCTGATGGAAATCGTCTCCAAGCCCGACATGACTTCGCCCGCCGAAGCGGGCGCTTACGTGCGCAAGCTCAGGTCGATCCTGCGCTATGTCGGCTCGTGCGACGGCAACATGGAAGAAGGCTCGATGCGCGCGGACGTCAACGTTTCCGTGCGCAAGGTCGGCGATAGCGAGCTGGGCACGCGGACCGAGACGAAAAACGTGAACAGCGTGCGCTTCGTGATGCAGGTCATCGAATACGAGGCGAACCGGCAGGTCGATGTGCTGGAAAGCGGCGGCACGGTCGACCAGGAAACACGCCTGTTCGATGTCGCCACCGGCACCACGCGCACCATGCGCAGCAAGGAAGATGCGCACGATTACCGCTACTTCCCCGATCCGGACCTGCTGCCGCTCGAACTCGACGATGCCTTCCTCAGCGAATGCCGCGAGAGCCTGCCCGAGCTGCCCGACGCCAAGCGCGCGCGGTACGAAGGCGAGCTGGGCCTCACACCCTACAACGCGCGCGAGCTGACCGCCGAGGTCGAAACCTTCGGCCGCTTCGAAACGCTGCTCTCCGCCACCGCGGCGAAGATCGGCAAGCCCGAGAAGACGGTCGCCACGCAGGTCGCCAACTGGGCGCTGTCGGTCGCGCCGGGCGTGATGAAGTCGCTCGGCGAGGAAGCCGATCCTGCGCACGCCACCGCAGAGGCGCAGGCCAGCATCCTCGCGATGCAGGACAAGGGCGAGATTTCGGGCGGACAGGCCAAGGAAATCTACGAGATCGTCCTCAAGACCGGCCGCGACCCCGAAGAAATCGCCGATAGCGAAGGCCTCAAGCAGGTCAGCGACACCGGCGCGATCGAGGAAGCGATCGACGCGATCATTGCCGCCAACGAAGACAAGGTGGCGGAGTATCGCGGCGGGAAGGACAAGCTGTTCGGCTTCTTCGTCGGCCAGACGATGAAGGCGATGCAGGGCAAGGCCAACCCGGCGGTGGTCAACCAGATCTTGAAAGACAAGCTGGGGTGAGCTTCGCCATAGTCCGGCGATACTGGCTTCGCGCGCTGGTTGCGCTGGGGCTGGTGGCGCTGGGCTATCTATGGGGCCATGTCGCGGTCACCCGCGGCGTGTTTCCCTATCCGCAATATATCGATCTGAAGCTGGCGACGTTCGGGCCGGATGCCGATCCGCTTGCGCTTCAGGATAAGGAACGGCCCGCAAGTTACCGCGAACAGGTCGATTTCTTTGCAGCTGCGGCAACCCAGGCCGACATCGTGATGGTCGGCGACTCGATCCTCGGCCGGGTCCAGTGGCGCGACTGGCTGCCGGGGGTGGAGATCTCCAACCGCGCGATCCCCGGCGACTATGCCGCCTGGCTGCCCGATCGGCTGGATTCGGTGATCGCTGCAAGGGCGGATCGGGCGATCCTTCTGGTGGGCATCAACGATGCGGTCGCGGGGCGATCTGCCGAAACGATCCACCGCGATATCCTGACCACGGTTGCCGGGCTGGACGATGCGGGTATCGCGGTCACCGTGCTCTCGCCCCTGCCATGCACCGCCTCTGCGGACTACTGCCTGGATGCCAACCGGACCATCGCCGCGCTCGACGCGATGCTGGCGACAAACCCCGGCCCGAACGCACGCTTCGTCGATCTGCGCCCGGTTCTGGCTCCCGGTGGTGCCTTGCGCGAGGAATTCTCCGAGGATGGCACGCATCTCAATCCGCGTGGGGTAGAGGCGCTGGTGCGTGCCTTGCCTGCGGATCTTCACAAGACTGCGAACTGAGCGCGACAAGACAAGATGACCTCCATCGTCCTCGTCAATCCGGAGATCGCCGGGAATACCGGCGCGGTCGGGCGAACCTGCGTGGCGCTCGACATGGAACTCGTGCTGATCCATCCGCTCGGCTTCACGATCACCGATACTCGGCTTAAGCGGGCGGGGCTGGATTACTGGCAGCATATCCGGCTGGCCGAGTTTCGCAGCTGGGAGGCATTTTTGGAAGAGCGCAGCCCCCGCGCCGACCAGCTGTTCCTGTTCGAGGAATATGCCCCGCGCGATTTCTACCAGCCGGAATATCCGGCGGATGCCTATCTGGTGTTCGGGCGCGAGACCAAGGGGCTGCCGCCCGAGATCGTCGAGGCGCATCGCGAACAGATGGTCAGCCTGCCGATGAAGAGCGACAAGGTGCGCTCGCTCAATCTCGCCAACACGGTCGCCGCGGCGGCCTATCAGGCCATGCGCGGGCAGTTTACCGGGGCTGGTTCGTGATCGTGTAGGTCGCGGTGCAGGTCCACGCGGCGTCGCCGGTGCCGGTTTCGCGGCAGCTCACCCGGTTGCCATCGGCGCGCTGGCCGACCGGTTTATCGTACTCGTTCTCAGCCTTCAGCGACATCCGCATCGACGCGACCACCTGGGTCGGCCCGGTCGCGCTCACCTGCACCGTGCGGCTTTGCGGGGCGTCATCCTCGCCCTCGTAGAGCTCATCGGAGTCCTGCGCACCGCTCGCATCGACATAACGGCTGGCGACCCAGCCGGTCAGGCAGTCGCCCGAATAGGCGCGGGGGCTGCCGACCGAGTTCTCCAGCCCGCAGCGGTCGTTCGCGGGCAGGGTGCCATCGCTCAGATACACGATCCCGAACCAGCCGCCCTGCCGGTCGCACAGGTAGAAGGGCGCGTCATCGCCCAGTTCGTCGATCATGGTTGCATCGGCGCTGGGTGCTTCGCGCACGGCGAGGAAATCGTCAGCCCCGCGGGGCAGATTGGCGACCCGACCGATCCGTTGGCACGCGCTCGCGTGCGGGCCGTCGCGCCCGATCCTGACCGCGAGTGCGGGCGGGGCCGTGGCCTCCGCCTCCGCCTCCGGGGTTTCCACCGCGTATGGATCCTGCGAGGAAATAATCGCGCTGTCGGTGGGCGCAGGTTCGGGCTCGCTGTCGGGCGAGCTGCGCTGACCGAGCAGGAAGGCGACCGCGCCGACCAGCAGCACGACCAGCGCGATCAGCACGGCCCTTGTTCTATTGATCTGCATCCGGCCCTCCGCGACACGACGCCGCATCGGCGGCGGCCCCTCGCGCCCTTCTAGCCACGAAATCGCGCCAACGGGAAGCCCCGGAAGGTGCCCGCAAAAAGGGCCCCGAACCCATCGGTCCGGAGCCCTTTTTATCTTCGCAAAAAGCGGGGCTTAGCCCTGCTTCTCGCCGGTCAGCGGCATGTCGCCGAAGGCGCCGGCGTTGACCTTGCCGGTCATCTGGTCGCCGTTGACGGTGGCTTCGCAGTTGAGCTCCATCGGCATCGGGACGGTCATGTCCATCTTCCACTTGAGCGTGTCGCCATCGATGGTGCCGTCCTTCACGTCCATCGAGCCCATTCCGCCGGCCATCGAGCCGGTGAAGGTGTTGCCATCATCGCCCGGGACGACGGTGAAGGTGCCCTTCTGGTCGCCCATCGGGCTCTTGACGACGGTGTCATAGGTTCCGGCTACGGACATAAGCGTTACTCCTCTCACGTGTGTGGGTAGGACGGGCCATCGCCCGTACCTACATTCATGTCAATAAACGTTACTCGACCTCGATGGTTTCCACCGGCAGGCCGAGCTGGTCGAGCTGCGGGCGGACCTTTTCGGCATCGCCGACCACGACCCACACGAAGCCATCGGGGTTGATCGCCTTGCGTGCCGCGGCATTGAGGCTTTCGGCCGTCTGCGCGCGATACTTGTCTGCGAGCGTTTCGTAGTAGTCCATCGGGCGATCGAGCATGACGTTGCGCTGCATCGCGCCGAGCACCGCGCCCGAAGTCTCGAACTGGCCGGGAAGCTGGCGGATCTCGTTGTTGACGTTCCGGGTCAGCTCTTCCTCGGTCACGCCGCGGGTGGTGACGAATTCATCGACCTCGCGGATCATCTCCGCCAGCGCATCGCCCGTGCGGTCGGCCTGAACCGGTGCCTGGATGAAATAGGCGACCGCGTTCTCGTCGAGCCGCGGTGCGCCGCGCACGCCATAGCTCCAGCCCTTGGTCTCGCGCAGGTTCATGTTGAGACGGGCGAGGAAGTTTCCGCCCAGCGCGTTGTTCGCGTTGGTCAGGTCGACGATCGACTCATCGCTCGAAGAGAACGGCGTGATCTCGCCGCCGACGATGAAGCTCTGCGGCGAATTGGGCCGGTTCACCAGCACGACCCGCGCCGATTCGGGCGCCGTGGCGAGCGAGCTGAAGTCTTTCTCGCCCTTCGGCGTCGCCGGAGCGGACCAGTTGCCGAACGCTTCGGTAAGGTCGGGCATGACCTCATCCAGCGAAAGGTTGGAAACGACGAAGATCGTCGCGTTGTCCGGGCGCAGCCAGGTCTGCTTGAAGTTCACCAGATCGTCGCGGGTCAGCGCGCCGACCGACTCGACCGTGCCCGAGCCGCCATAGGGATTGTCTTTCCCGTAAACGAGCGGGGTGGCGACGTAGTAGGCCATGCCGCTGGGGCTCTTGAGCGCCTGCTGGATGCTGGTGACGGTCTGCGTGCGCACCCGCTCGAGCTCCTGCGGATCGAACGCGGGATTGCGCACCACATCGGCCAGCAGGTCGAGCGAGGGTTCGAGGTTGGCGCTCAGCGAAGAAAGCGTGAAGCTCGACCGGTCGACGCCGCCGCCGGTGCTGATGTTCGCACCGAGCCGCTCCTGCGCTTCGGCGAGTTCGCGCGAATTGAGGCTGGTGGTGCCTTCTTCCATCAGGCCCAGCGTCATGCCTTCGAGCCCGCGCTTGTCGAGCGGGTCTGCCGCAGAGCCGGCATCGAAGCTGATCGTTACGCGGGTGGCAGGCACCGCGTCGCGCTGCGCGTAATAGACCTTGATGCCGTTGGGCAGCGCGGCTTCGGTCACGTCAGGGAAGTCGAGCGCGGTGAGCTGGGAAATCTCGGGTGCCGGGCGGACCTTGGTCACCGTGATTTCGCTGGCTGCGGGAGCTGCCTCTTCCGCCGCGTCGTCGGTTGCGACAACGCTGGCGGCTTCTTCATACTCGCCTTCGCGTTCGCCGGGTTCGAGCACCAGGGTCATTGCGGGGCGGGTCATCCACTTTTGCATCGCCGCCTTGACTTCACCCGGAGTCAGCGTGGCGAGAATGTTCATCTGACGCTCGAAGAAACCGGGATCGCCGGCAAGCACTTCGCCCTGCGCCAGCGTGACCGCCTTGCCGCCGAAGCCGCCGACCTGTTCGAGGCCGCGGATCGTGCCGGCGAGGTTCGAGGTCGCTGCACGGCGCACTTCGTCTTCGGTCGGCCCGTTTTCGATGAAGTCGGCGAGGATCTCGTTCAGGCGCTTCTCGACCACGGCGGGATCGACGCCGGGCTTCACGGTCGCGCCGACGTCGAGGATGCCGACCCGCTGGAAGGCGTAGTTGCCCGCGTTGACGCTGATCGCGAGCTTTTCGTCACGGACCAGCGCATTGTCGAGCCGGCTGGAAGACAGCCCGCCGAGGATCTGCGCGCCGACGGACAGCGCGGTCAGATCGCGGTCCGTGATGCCGGGGACCGAATAGTACTTGTCGATGCTGGTCGCAGCGACCTGGTCCTTCATGACCTTGCGGATGTCCTGCTTGAGCACGGGGACATCGGCCTGCGCCGGATCATTGACCGGGCCGCGCGGGATCGCGCCGAAATACTTCTCCACCAGCGGCTTCGCTTCGGCGGCGGAAATGTCACCGGCGAGCACCAGGGTCGCGTTGTTGGGGCCGTAATTGTCGCGGAACCACTTCTGCACGGTGTCCAGCGTGGCAGCGTCGAGATCGGCCATCGAACCGATCACGTTGTGGTCGTAAGGGTGCCCTTCGGGGTAAAGAGCCTTGATGATTTCGTAGAACACCAGGCCGCCCGGCTGATTGTCGCCCTGACGCTTCTCGTTCTGGACGACGCCGCGCTGGTTATCGAGCTTTTCCTGGGTGATCGCGCCCAGCAGGTAACCCATGCGGTCGCTTTCCAGCCACAGCGCACGGTCCAGCGCGCCGGTCGGCACGGTCTGGAAATAGTTGGTGCGGTCGAAATTGGTGGTGCCGTTATAATCGGTCGCGCCCATTTCCTGCAGGTACTGGAAATAGTCGTTGGGCGCGTTTTCCGACCCGTTGAACATCAGGTGTTCGAACAGGTGGGCAAAGCCGGTTTCGCCCTTGGGCTCGTCTTTCGATCCGACATTGTACCAAACCGCCACGCCGACGATCGGCGCCTTTCGGTCTTCGTGGACGATTACGGTCAGCCCGTTGTCGAGTTCGAACTGGGTATAGGGAATCGCGACCTGATCGACCAGATCGTCGAGCGGGGCAGCCTCGGCGCTCTCGGCATCCTGCGCGAAGGCCGGAGTTGCGACCAGAGCGGGTGTGGCAAGCGCGACCGCAAGCGCGGTCAGGCTGGTCTTGGTGGTACGAAGCATGTGTGTGTCCCCTAATTCGGAAAAAAGCAGTCTCGGCGAAATCAAAAGCCTGAAATCCGGTGGCTAAATAAGCACTTTCAGCGTTGGCTGGAAACCGTTTTGCGGCTGGTCGCGTGGGTCAAGGCGTCCTCCCGCCAGAAATGAACCGGTTTCAAGCGATGCTGGATGAACAGCGTTGCCTGATCGACGAAGTGCGGGCTGTCAGGCCGGGTGGTTGCCGCGCCGTAGGGCTGGATCGAGCGCGAGGTGACGCGCTGGCCCGGCAGCCATTCGACCCACTGGATGAAGCTGTCGCCATGCTTGACCGACAGCCGCCCGTCATCATCGACGTTCCAGGTGGTCGAGGCGCGCAGCGTGTCCGATCCGCCGTCCAGCGGCAGATCGACATCGCCTTGCCGCAGACGCAGCAGTTCGCTCATCGGCGGGGTCAGGCTGCCGAAGTACTTGAGCAGGTGATCCTTCGAGTGGCGCAGTTCCTCCGCCGCATCGGGCCAGGGCGATTTCTGGTAGCTCGACGCCATGAATTCGCGAACCATCAGCAGCGCGAGCGCATCCGCACGGCCGATATTGTCGGCGGTCAGATCCCATTCCAGCATCAGCCTGCGTGCCTCGGCCAGGTCGAGATGCTGCTTCGGATCGATGGCCCGAACGTCGTCCATCATCCGCTTGATATAGCCCGCATTCTCATACGCGGTGTCGTACTTGATCCGCATCAGCGTATCGCTGTCGAGCCGGTCGGCCTCGCTCATCAGCTTCCATGCACGCAGTCCGCGATTGGTCATCTTGAGCTCGACCCCCATCAGCGGCGAGACGCTGTCGGGCGACAGATCGCTGCCCGGCCCGGCGGCGAGGAATGGGTTGTTGTTGGCGTTCATCAGCCAACCGCTCGCCGGATTGAGATATTGGGGCAGGGACGCGTAATCGACCGTGTCCTGCCAGATCAGCGCGCTGTCGTCGCCGGGCAGCACCGTGCGCCAGTCCGGCCCGGCCTGCCGCTCCGGGATCGCGGCGTTGTAGACATAGGCGATATTGCCCTCGGCATCGCCGTAGATGAAGTTGGTCGAGGGTATCTGCCCGCGCGACAGGATGCCGTACCACTCGTCATAGGTCTTCGCCTTGTTGAGCCGGTAATAGGCGTCGAGCTGGCCGATGCTGCCGATCCCGCCGTAACGGATGGCAAAGGCACCGTTGTCGTTCTTCACCACCGGCCCATGCACGCTGCGATAGACCGTGCGGCGGATTGGCAGGGTGAAGGGGCCCACGCGCACCGGCAGGGTGATGTCGGTCTCTTCCAGATCTCGCCACTTGCCGTCGAGGCGATAGCGGGTGCCAGAGTCATCCAGCACCAGCTTGTAGATATCGATCATGTCGGGCGTGTTGACCGTGTTGGTCCAGCCCAGCGTTTCGTTATGGCCGAGGAAGGGGAAGGGGCTGCCCGGGAAGTTGGCACCGGCATAGTGCCATCCTTCATCGCTCTGGACGATCAGTTCGTACCACGCGACCCCGCCGCGCCAGGGCTGGTGCGAATTGGAGACCAGGATCGTGGGCCCGCCCGACTTCTCCGGCGCGACTGCGAAGGCGTTGGAGCCTGCGTATTCCGCATCCTCCCCCATCGGGATCGGTCCGGCATCGGTCGTCTTGCGCGGGGCCTGCGCAGCATCGTCCATGATCCGGGGCGCGTCGTCGATGGTCGAGGTGCCGCTCAGCGAAGGGCCGTATTCGGGTGGCAGCGGCTTGCCTTCGACCAGCGGGCCCAGATAGCGGTCGAGCCCGAAGAAGAACGGCTGGCGCAGCGCAAAGCCTGCGGCAATGTCGATCCCGTTGACCGGGAACAGCTTGCCCAGCTTGATCTCGCCCGGATGATCGCGCGCGTAATCGTTGAGGCCGACCGCATAGGCGTCCAGCAGCGCGCGCGTATCCGCGGGCAGCTTGGGCCACTCGCGCTCCGCCGTCTCGCGCGCGCCGGTCAGGTGGTAGGCGTAGTCGACCGCTGCGCCGTCCTGCCCCGCGATCGCGCCGTAGCGCCCGCGGCTCATCGCGACGACATCCTGCAGGGTCGTGAAATCGTCTTCGGCATGCGCGATGGCGACGCCATAGGCGACATCGGCATCGGTCGTGCCGTAGACATGCGGCACGCCGAACTCGTCGCGCACGATCTGGGCGGTGTAGGTCCGGTCGCTGTCGGGAGCATGGCCCTCGCGCGCGAAAAACGGCTCCCACGTCATCAGCCCGATTGCCGCGATCAGCACGATCGCGAGCAGGGCCAGGCCGAGGCCCCCCAGTACCTTCTTCATCCCGAATCCCATCTTCTTTTTTAATTACTTGCTGCGGGACATGCGCGATTTCGATTGCATGTGGCAACCCTTCGCACCGGACTGTGCAGCCTCGTGTCGTTCGTCCCGCCGCGAGACCCCGAGGTCGATCGACTATGCAAAAATTTGCAAGAGACCCTTACGTGGCCGGATGGCAACACTATTTCAGGGCGGCACGGAAAAAGGGGACCGCACATGAACCTCGAAAACTTTACCGACCGCGCGAAAGGCTTTCTCCAGTCCGCGCAGACCACCGCCATCCGCCTGAACCACCAGCGCATCACGCCGCTGCACATTCTCAAGGTGCTGCTCGACGATAGCGAGGGGATGGCCGCAGGGCTGGTCCAGCGCGCGGGCGGCGATCCGGTGAAGGCCGAACAGCGCGTCGACGACGAACTGGGCCGCATCCCGGCGGTCAGCGGCAGCGGTGCACAGGCGAGCCCGGGGCTCGACAATGACTCGGTGCGCATGCTCGACCAGGCGCAGCAGATCGCGGAAAAGTCCGGCGACAGCTTCGTCACCGTGGAGCGGCTGCTGGTCGCGCTGGCGCTCGCATCCAACAGCAAGGCGGGCAGCGTGCTCGCCGATGCGGGAGTCGATGCAAAGGCACTGGAGCGCGCGATTGCCGACCTGCGCGGCGGGCGCACCGCCGACAGCGCCAATGCCGAACAGGCTTACGACGCGATGCAGAAATATGCCCGCGACCTGACGCAGGCGGCGCGCGACGGCAAGCTCGATCCCGTCATCGGTCGCGACGAGGAAATCCGCCGCACGGTGCAGATCCTCGCCCGGCGGACCAAGAACAACCCCGCGCTGATCGGCGAACCCGGCACCGGCAAGACCGCGATCGCCGAAGGCCTCGCGCTGCGCATCGCCAATGGCGACGTGCCCGATAGCCTCAAGAACCGCACGCTCATGGCACTCGATATGGGATCGCTGATCGCGGGCGCGAAATATCGCGGCGAGTTCGAGGAACGGCTCAAGGCCGTGCTCGACGAGGTGAAGGGCTCCGACGGGCAGATCATCCTGTTCATCGACGAGATGCACACGCTGATCGGGGCAGGCGCCTCGGAAGGCAGCATGGATGCGTCCAACCTCCTGAAACCCGCGCTTTCGCGTGGCGAGCTGCACTGCATCGGCGCGACCACGCTCGATGAATACCAGAAATACGTCGAGAAGGACCCGGCGCTGCAACGCCGTTTCCAGCCGGTCTATATCGAGGAACCCAGCGTCGAGGATACGATCAGCATCCTGCGCGGGATCAAGGAAAAGTACGAGCTGCACCACGGCGTGCGGATCACCGACGGGGCGATCGTCGCCGCGGCGCAGCTTTCCAACCGCTACATCCAGAACCGCTTCATGCCCGACAAGGCGATCGACCTGATGGACGAGGCGGCGAGCCGTATCCGGATGGAGGTGGAGAGCAAGCCCGAGGAGATCGAAAATCTCGACCGGCGGATCATCCAGCTCAAGATCGAAGAGCAGGCGCTCGCCAAGGAAAGCGACGATGCGAGTAAGGAGCGGCTGGAGCACCTGCGCGAAGACCTCGCCAATCTGGAACAGCGTTCGTCCGAACTGACCACTCGCTGGCAGGGAGAGCGTGACAAGATCCATGCCGAAGCGCGGATCAAGGAAGATCTCGACGCGGCGCGGCTGGAGCTGGAGCAGGCGCAGCGCGCGGGCGACCTCGCCAAGGCGGGCGAGCTCCAATACGGGCGCATCCCAGAGCTTGAGAAC
Source organism: Citromicrobium bathyomarinum (assembly GCF_021021475.1). Taxonomy (GTDB): domain Bacteria; phylum Pseudomonadota; class Alphaproteobacteria; order Sphingomonadales; family Sphingomonadaceae; genus Alteriqipengyuania; species Alteriqipengyuania bathyomarina. The sequence goes on from NZ_JAINWL010000003.1 coordinate 164,730, forward strand.
AAGCTCAAGGAAGCCGAAGGCCACACTGCCAACGCGCTGCTGCGCGAGGAAGTGACCGAAGAGGATATCGCGGGCGTGGTCGCGCGCTGGACGGGCATCCCGGTCGACCGCATGCTTGAAGGCGAGCGCGACAAGCTGCTGAAGATGGAAGAAGTGCTGGGCAAGCGCGTGATCGGGCAGGAGGCTGCGGTCGAGGCCGTGTCCAAGGCGGTGCGCCGCGCGCGCGCTGGGCTGAAGGACCCGGGCCGCCCGCTGGGCAGCTTCCTGTTCCTCGGCCCCACCGGCGTGGGCAAGACCGAGCTGACCAAGGCACTCGCCCAGTTCCTGTTCGACGACGACAACGCGATGGTCCGCATCGACATGAGCGAATTCATGGAGAAGCACGCGGTCGCGCGTCTGATCGGCGCACCTCCGGGCTATGTCGGCTATGAAGAAGGCGGCGTGCTGACCGAAAGCGTGCGGCGCAGGCCCTATCAGGTCGTGCTGTTCGACGAGGTCGAGAAGGCGCACTCCGACGTCTTCAACGTGCTGCTGCAGGTGCTCGACGATGGCCGCCTGACCGACGGGCAGGGCAGGGTGGTGGACTTCTCCAACACGCTGATCATCCTGACGTCGAACCTCGGCAGCCAGTACCTGTCGAACATGACCGACGATCAGCAGGTCAGCGATGTCGAGCCGCAGGTGATGGATGTGGTGCGCGGGCATTTCCGCCCCGAGTTCCTCAACCGGCTGGACGAGATCATCCTGTTCCACCGCCTGAGCATGGAAAACATGGCACCGATCGTCGAACTCCAGGTTGCGCGCGTCCAGAAACTGCTCGCCGACCGCAAGATCGAGCTCGAACTGACCGATGCGGCGAAGCGCTGGCTGGGCCGGGTCGGATATGATCCGGTCTATGGGGCGCGTCCGCTCAAGCGCGCGGTCCAGCGCTACGTACAGGACCCGCTCGCCGAGAGACTGCTGCAGGGTGAGATTCCCGACGGCAGCACGGTCAAGATCGACGAGGGCGATGGCGAACTGGCGATTTCAGTCGATTGATTGCGCATTTCGTAAGCCTTCGTACCTGAGCGACTTCCCCAAGGGATTGAGCCGCATCAAGGATGGCGCGCGCTGTCCATAGCCTCTCCTCCTGCCGGGCATTTCGTCCGGTGAGAGGAGAGCAATGTCATGACGTCACGATATGTGACCATGCTTCTGGTGATCGCGGGCTTCGCGCTCGCCCCGGCAAGTGTCCAGGCGTCTGATGACGACGACCGGCCGGGTGTCGCGATCTCCCCCGGCCCGGGCTACTACGAGAGCTGCGACGAGTTCGACTGCTCTTGGGGCCAATGCGGCGACAATCACCGCCAATGCGACGACAATGGCTGTTCCGTGATCTTCAGCTATCCGCGCCGCTACGAGGTTGCGCCGGTGCGTGCCTAATCCCGCGTACATGAGCATCGTCGGACGCAGCGCCCGGCGATCCACTGCGGACAACAAAAAAGGCCCCGGTTTCCCGGGGCCTTTCCTGTTTGTCTTGGTATCGCGTTTAGAAGTCGGCGCGGATACCGGCGTAGAAGTAACGACCGAAGGTGTCGTACGGATCGCCACCACCGGTGCCGAGCAGACCGAAGCCCGGCTTTTCGTCGAGCAGGTTGTCGACGCCGACGTAGAAGTTGAACGCATCGTCCACATCCCAGTCGATCCGCGCATTGTGGTAGATCTTCATCGGGTAGGTCGGATCAGCGTACTGGTCGACGTTCGACGGGTCGAGCGTGGTGAGTTCGCCCGGGGTACAGGTGCCACCCGTGAAACCGGTCGAGCCCGAAGCGGGGCAACGGCCGATGTACGGGAAGGCGCTTTCGTATGCACCCTTGGTCATCTCGTCGATGAAGCGCATCGACCAGGTGAACTCGACATCGCCGATGTCGTAGCTCGCGCTGAACGAAGCTGCCCATTCCGGATCGCCCAGTTCGCCGCGGATGCGGTTGGGAACTTCGCCGTCGTCCGGGTTCTCGAAGAAGTCGAGCTTCAGGAGATGCGTCGCGATTGCACGAACCCGCAGGCGGTGATCGTTTTCGAACGTGTAGTTGTACTGCAGGTCGAAATCGATGCCTTCGGTTTCACGCGATGCGAAGTTGATCCCGCTCGACAGCAGCGCCGGGTCGTTGAACAGACCGGTCGTGGGGTCACGCGAAATCGACACACAGTACGGGTTGTTGATCCCGTTCGCGTCGTTGTAGCAGTTGTTCAGGATCGTCTGCGCACCCAACGTCGCGATCTGATCTTCGATCTCGATGTTGTAGTAGTCGACCGTGAAGCTCAGGCCCGGCACGAAGCGCGGCTGAAGCACCACACCGAGGGTGAGCGACTTGCCCTTTTCCTCGATCAGGTTCGGGTTGCCGCCCGAGGTGTAGGCAGTCGACGCCGACCGAGCCGTACAGTTCACGAACGGATCGCCGATGTCCAGCAGGGTGGGGTCAACCTGGCCGGCGCAAGCTGCTGCGATGGCCGGGGTGATCGTCGCGGGGACGCCGGCGGCGGCACAGTTGGCAGCACGGTTCGGGTTGTTGGTGATGTTCTGCGCATCGCAGGGGTCGGCCAGGAAGGCGAAGTTCTGCGAAGCGGGCGAGAACAGGTCGCTCTGGGTCGGAGCACGCACCGAGGTAGCGTATGCCGCACGGAACCGGATGTCCGGGATCGGGGCGTAGATACCATTGATGTTGTAGGCCCAGACGGTGCCCGTGGCGGTGTTGTAGTCCGACACGCGCGCCGCACCCGAGATCGTCAGCTCATCCGCGAACGGAAGATCGGCGAGCAGCGGGATCGCGACTTCGGCGAAGCCTTCCAGAACTTCGAGCTTCGGCGGATCGAAGGTCGGGATCTGGTTGAGGAAGGTACCACCCGCCTGCACCAGCTCGTCGAACGCGCTGTAAGCGGTTTCGGTACGATACTCGGTGCCGAAAGCGAAGGCGATCGGGCCGCCCGGCAGTTCGAACAGCTGCGAGAGGTCGCCCGAGACGCTCGCCAGAATGTCGAACTCTTCGGCCTTTTCGTCGCGGGTCGTCGTGGTGTTCACGAAGTCCAGCGCGGCCTGGCTCGGCGCGCCGAAGCCGAACACGTTGATCGGCACACAGTCCGGACGGGTCACGGTGACCTGGTTCACGCGGCAGACGATCTCGCCCTGGGCGTTACGAGCAGCGTCGAGAGCCAGCAGGAAGCCGTCTTCGTTGCCGTCGAGGTCGAACAGCTTGAGGTTGTTCAGCGATTCGAGGTGCGATTCGAAGCGGCCATAGTTGACCGAAACTTCGTACTGCCAGTCTTCGTTGAAGGTACCTTCGACGCCGGCAACGACGCGGTAGGTGTCACGGCTCTGGAATTCGCCGCGGCCACCGAAGTCGACGTTGAAGCGCGAGATGGTGAACGGGGTGGCGTCACGGGTCGCGTTACAGAAACCGATCCCTGCCAGCGTGTTGAACGCCTGGTCGGTCAGGAACGGGTTGTCGCAGCGCAGGTTGGAGCCGCCGCCGAAGAAGCCCGGGATGGAACCCTGGAAGAAGCTCGGCTGGCCTTCCTGAATTGCGTCCACGTGGGCGTACTTGGCTTCGATGAAGGGCTGGAAGCCTTCGCTGAACTCGTAACGGGCCAGCAGGTTGACCGTGTAGCGTTCGAGGCCGGCAGCGAGCTGACCGGTGTTACGCAGGGTCGAACCTGCGCCGCCGATCACGTTGCTGGTGTACGAACCCAGCGCATCGCGCGGGCGCGAGCGGATGATCGAGCCGTCCGGCTGGAACACGAGGATGCTGCGATCGCCGTACGCGCCAAGGAAGCCGCCATCGGAGATGTTGTTGTTGGTCACGCCGCACAGCGGAGCGGTATCGATGATGCCGTCGGTGCCGTTGGGCTCACCGCCGGTCGGTTCGACCGTGTTGTACTGGCAACGGCCGCTGAAAGCGCCGGTCAGTTCGTCGCGGTCGCGGAAGTAGAGCGGGTCGGCATTCGCATATTCGGCAGCGATCGCGATGTTACCGCGACCGTCGGCGAAGTTGGTGCCCCACACACCGGCGACGAACTGCGTCGCGCGATCACCGCGCTCCGAGATGCCGGCCTGGCCGCGCAGCGACAGACCGTCGTAGTCGCGCTTGAGGACGAAGTTGACGACACCGGCAACCGCGTCCGAACCGTAAATCGCGGAGTTACCACCGGTCACGACGTCGACACGCTCGAGCAGGTCGGTCGGGATGGTGTTCACGTCGACCAGGTAATCGCCGGGCAGGGCCGTGATGTGGCGACGACCGTTGACGAGAACCAGCGTACGGCTGGTGCCGAGGCCGCGAAGGTCGAGCAGGTTGAGGCCTGCGGTACCGATGAAGCGGGTCGAGTTGCCCTGGCTGAAGGTGGTACGCAGCGACGGAAGGTCGTTCAGCGCGTCACCGAGCGAGATGTCGCCCTGATCGGTCAGTTCGCCGGCGGTGACCGAGGTCAGCGGCACGGGCGAGGAAATGCTGGGGCGCGCAATGCGCGAACCGGTAACGACGATCATGCCTTCCGCAGGAACGGCGGCACTGGAATCGACGGGCTCGGACGTGTCGCACACGCCATTGTCGTTGGCATCGACGCAATCGGCTTCATCCGCGGTGGTGTCCTGCGCGAAGGCAGGCGCGCCGAAAGCAAGAGCCGCAACGCCGGCGGTCGCAAAAAGCGCCCCGCGACAACGTGCGACGGTGGAGTAACTGGTTTTCATCTGATCTTTCCCCCAAGAAAGAGCCGGCTGCGACCCGGCGAAATGAGTTGCGCAAACTTCCAAAAGCAGGTGGCCCCGTTTTTGTGACTTTCGGCCATGCTGAAGGGCGTGCCCTGGCGCAATCGAAAAGCTTGAGCGTGAGAGGCTTTGTTGGTCCATGTTGCACTTTCGCAACATCGAGAAGTCGGCTCGGTGACACGACTTGCGAACGCACCGGTGACCGGCGCTTTTCGTCTGCCGGATCGTCAGTGCTGGCGCGCAGGCCGGATGGCTATTCGATCCGTACGCCCTTGACCCCGAGCTGGCCGTTCACACGAATGAAGAAGGAGCCGAGCGCAGCGCGCTTGAACACGACGGCCTGACCGCTCTTGGGCGGATTGAAGCGCATCGGTGGGTTGGAAATCTGCCACACCGAGCCTTCCTCGGTCGTTATGAGGTAGCCGCTGCGGCCATAGGGGGCGACCCGGGTTATGGTGGTCTCCAGCAGGTCCATGTCTTCTTTGTCGTCGCTGCCGAACAGGCCCTTGGGAATCGTGAATCCGAACAGCTTGCGCTTTGTCTGGCGGACCTCCTCGCGGTCGACCAGGCGGACCTCGCCTTCCTCGCTCGCGGCGACCACTGCGCCGACCTCGCGGTCGTAGCAGGCGAGACGGGCGTCGGGCTCCTCGATCGAGCGACATGTTGCGAGCCGGTCGAGATAGCCGGGCGAATCATCCTGGGCGAGCGCCGGTGAGGCCAGGCCGACAAGGGCGATCGAGAGGGCCGCCGCGGGGAGGGAAATTTTCGGTCCGGTCATGGGTCTGCGAAAGCCTCTTCGTTTCGATTTCTGGGCGCTTGGTAGCACGGCGTGTCGTGTGCGAAACTGTCACCGAAAAGTCACAGGCGCATGCTCTCCGGGCCGGTTGGTACGCGGTCCTTATTGAAAGCGGGCGGTCCGGTGACCTAGAGCAGGCCCATCGGAAACAAGCTCCGAGAAATTTGTGCGCTCATTGGCGCATTCCTACGAAGGGGACTTCAATGACCAACCGTTTTAACAAGGCGGCCTTGCTTGCTGGGACCGTGATGGCCGGCGCGGTGTTTGCCACGCCCGCCATGGCGCAAGGTACCCCGGACGAGCCCGCGCTCGAAACCGGTGCGTCCGAGCCCAATGGCGAACTGATCGTCGTCACCGGTTCGCGCATCGCCCGTCGCGACCTCGAAACTGCGGCTCCGGTCGCGGTCGTGAACTCGGAAGAGTTCGAACTGTCGGGTTCGGTCAACGTCGAAAGCGTGATCAACACCCTGCCGCAGGTAGTGCCGGGCACGACCTCGTTCTCGAACAACCCGGGCGATGGCACCGCGACGCTGAACCTTCGCGGTCTCGGCGCAACCCGCACGCTGGTGCTGGTCAATGGCCGTCGCTGGATGTTCTACAACACCGACCAGGTCGTCGACCTCAACACCATTCCGCAGTTCCTGCTTGAATCGGTCGACGTTGTGACCGGTGGTGCTTCGGCCGTTTACGGTTCGGACGCGATCGCCGGGGTCGTCAACTTCCGCCTCAAGGATGTGCAGGGCGTCGAAGTCGGTGGCCAGTACTCGCTGACCGAGCGTGGCGACGGTGCGCGCTACGAAGTGCACGGTGCGATCGGCAGCGAATTCGCCGATGGCCGCGGTAGCGCCACGGTCTATGCCGAATACTACAAGCGCGATTCGATCTTCCAGGGCGACCGCGACTTCTCGAACTTCGCCCTCGGCGGTGAGACCGACGGCGGCGACCTGCAGCAGTTCGGTTCCTCGACCCTGCCCAGCGGTGTGCTCCGCTACCTTGGCGGTGCGCAGGGCAACACCGGCCTTCCCGCCGGCACCGAATTTGGCGCTGCGGGCACCAACGGCTTCGGCACCGGCGTCGTCTTCGACCAGCCGCGTGACTTCCGTCGTCGTGCAGGCGATCTCTACAACTACGCTCCGGTGAACTACCTGCAGCTTCCGCAGGAACGTTACCTGCTCGGCGGCTATGCCGACTACGAGCTGGGCGGCGGTCACCGTGCCTACGCCGAAGTTTCCTACGTCAACAACCAGGTCGAAGCCGCACTGGCAGCGACCCCGGTGACCGGCAACTTCAACGTCGATCTTGCAACCGTGCAGCCGTTCCTCGTGGCAGGCGACTTCGCACAGCTGCAGGCGATCGACGCGGCGGAAACCGCACAGAACGCGACCGACGGCGTTGCCGACGATCCGGGTGTGGTGAACCTCTACGTGCAGCGTCGTGTCACCGAAACCGGCCTGCGCCAGAACCTCGACGAGCGTAACTCCTTCCGTATCCTCGGCGGGATCACCGGCCCGATCGGCGATTACCTGAACTACGATGCCTACTACATGTATGCGCGTACTCGGAACGCCAACATCCAGCAGGGCAACATCTCGCGCTCGAACTTCCAGGCCGGGCTCGACGGCACGGGCACCCCGATCAACATCTTCGGCCCCGGCACGCTGACGCCGGAAATGGTCGACTCGATCACCATCCAGGCCCAGAACGGCGATATTTCGTCGCTTCAGGTCGCAACGGCGGTGATCTCGGGTACGTTCGGCGACTTCGCCATCACCGAGGCATCCGATCCGGTCGGCTTCGCCATCGGTGGCGAATACCGCAAGGTTGCCGCGCAGTTCATTCCGGATACCGCGCTCGCTTCGGGTGACGTCATCGGCTTCAACGCCGGTGAGCCCACCAATGGCGATTACGATGTCCGCGAACTGTTCGCCGAAGTCGCGATCCCGGTCCGCTTCGGTACCGCAGCTCTCGATATCTCGGGTGCGGCGCGCTACTCCGACTATTCGAGCGGCACGATCGGTGGCGTTTGGACCTATGCCGGTGGCGTCGAATTCGCGCCGATCCCGGACATCAAGCTGCGTGCGCAGTATCAGCGTGCGGTTCGCGCTCCCAACGTGGGTGAACTGTTCGGTGGTCTGGCGATCGGCTTCCCGGGTGCGACCGACCCCTGTGCGGTTGCCGGTGCGCAGAACGATGCCACGCTCAACGCGCTGTGCATCGCGACCGGTGTTGCGCCGGGCAGCGTTGGTGACCCCAACATCCGTCCGGACACCCAGGTGCCCGCCACCTTCGGTGGTAACGCCGCTCTGGGCGAGGAAACCTCGGACAGCTACACCTTCGGTGTGGTGCTGCAGCCGCGGTTCATCCCGGGTCTCTCGATCACGGCCGACTACTTCAACTTCAAGATTGAAGACGCGATCGCGACCTTCGGTGGCGGCCTGAACAGCACCCTGAACCTGTGCTACAACGTCGTTCAGGACATCAACAGCGAGTACTGCCAGGTCATCGTCGGCACCCGTCAGGGCAACGGCGCGATCACCACGGCGAACCCGCCGCTGTTGAACCAGGCGAACGTCGCGAAGCTCGAAGTGTCGGGCATCGACTTCCAGGTCGCTTACGGGACGAGCCTGCCGTTCTCGCTCTTCACCGACACCGGTGAGCAGCGTCTGCAGCTGTCCTTCCTCGGCACCTGGACCGAAAAGAGCGATCTGTACCCGGTGCAGGGCTTCGACACCGTCAACGAATGTGCGGGCCGCTTCGGCGCGACCTGTGGCGAACCGACGCCTGAGTTCAAGTGGACCAGCCGTGCCTCGTTCATCGATGGCCCGGTCACCACTTCGCTCCGCTGGCGTCATGTCGGTTCGGTCACCGATGACGATGACACGCTGGACTACACGCAGTTCAACGGGGTCGAGAAGATCGATGCCTACGACCTGCTGGACCTGACGTTCTCCTATGCGGCGAGCGAAGCGCTGACCCTGAGCGTGGGTGTGAACAACCTGTTCGACACGCTGCCGGGTACGCCTCTGTTCGATGCCAATGGTACCGTCACCAACCGTCCGAACAGCCTCCTGCTTGGCGACAACCAGGAACAGGCCAACACCTACCCGAGCACTTACGACGTGCTGGGCCGCGACTTCTTCGTCAGCGCGATGATCAAGTTCTAGTCACGCGCGGCGAAAGCCGAAAAAAGGCGGCGGGCTCTTCGGAGCCCGCCGTTTTTTTTGTGCAAGCGATGGACGCAGGCAATCTTGCGGAGAGGGGATATGTCGCGCGATCGGATGGCTGCTCGGGGCGCAGGCGTCCTCTCGGGAAGAGTGCGGGAGCAGGTTTACCCGCTCGTCACGCCGCAGGCCGCGCTACGGACCCTCGGTTGATCCGAGAACTGCTGACCGTCTGGCCAGGGAAGCTTGCCGCGCGTCGGGCATCAGGCGCGTTTGAGCGCGATCATCTCCGCAAAGACCCGACCGGCAGCATCGCTCAGCTCCTCGGTCTCGCTCACTGCGAGGCCGGCGGCGGCGAATGCGCCGAGGAAACCGTCCCGCGCGTCGGCCGTCGCGCAGGCGGCCTCAAGCGAGGCGATCCGCGCCAACTCGTTGCGTGCCTGTGCCTCGATCCGGTCGAGCAGAGTGGCAATCCCCGTCGCGGTATCGCCCGCCTGCGCGCCCATCAGCAGCGAGCGCCGCACGGCTTCGGGTATCTCCCAGGCGGCCGACTGGTCGCCATGCTTCGTCCGCCCTTGCTCGACGATTTCTGCGACCATCACGGTCGCATCGGGCCATGGCGGCGGCTCGTCATTGAGCGCTGCCTTGGTCTTGGCCATCAGGCTGATCTCATCGACGACCCAGCGGATCTGTTCGGCGCGGGCGATGTTGTGCGACAGGATCGCGCCGTCGCCACGGTGGATCACCGTGCCCACCGCCGCATCTTCGCTGGCCACGCGGGCGATCTCCTGCGCCACTTGCGGCGTGTCGCCATATTCGATGCCGAACTGGCTGACGATTGCATCGAAGCTAGCGTCTGCGAAAGGAAGGTCTTCCATCGCGGTCGCCCGACGAAGATCGACGCCCGGCGGTGGTTGAGGCAGTTGCGGTGCCAGATCGATCCCGGTCAGCACCGCATCCGGGCGACCAGTGCCGATCCAGTGAAGCACGCGCGCATCCCCGGTCGCGAGATCGAGCACCCGCGCGCCCTGTGGCAGGCGCGAGCCGAAGGCGCGCCACGTCCGTTCCAGTGTTGCGAAAACCGATTGCCAGCGCGCGGGCAGGCACCCGGTGCTGCCATGCGGCCCCTGCTGTGCCCAGAATTCACTCCAGGCGTGATCCGTCGTCTGTCCCATCGCCCAAGCCCCCCCTGGCGATTACATCGAACGCGGTTGTCATCCGCGTTCCCGACCCGAATGCAGTTGTGCCATGATAAAGCGTGCTTGGGAACAGGGCGAGATGGCCTTCTTTGGGGGCGATCCGATGCAGCGGTGGCAGGTCGAGCCGCAGGTCGGGAGCAGGGCGACCCAGTTCGAGCGTGCCCTGCGAGCCGTCCTCATCCGGCGGCGGCAGCATCAGATACAGCGCCGACGAGAGGATGCCCTGCGGGTGGATATGCGGCGCATGGTGATCGCCGCCCGACCTCAATCTGACCGACCAAGAACCGTTCAACCGCCATTCGCCAGAGCAATGGCGCAGCAGCGGATGGCTGGCATCGCGCTCAGGCAGGCTTTCGCGATAGGTACCCACGGTGGACAGGATCGCGCGCTTCAGATCGGCGAGGGCGGGTTCGGTCCGGTCGAACAGAATGCCCCGCGTCTGCGTGCCCCCGCGCAGCGACTGGCCGAGCGGGAAGGCCGAGCTATCGTGCAGCCGGCCGAGCAGTGCGATCGCGGGGGGCATGACCGCGTCGCCGTCGGCGAGGGGCAGCAACTGGACCAGTCCCTCCTGCTCGTGCAGCCAGGCGGCCTTTTCCGGATCAGTCACGCGCCACAGCAGGCCGGTCAGCGCCCATGCGCTGACGTCGAAAGGCGCAAATTCGCGCGCGCGGGCCAGCGCCGCCTCTGCGCCGGCCCAATCCGCCCTTCGCAGCGCGTGCCGCGCTTCATGCAGGGCGCGGTCTAGATTGTCCGTCGAGAGTGCCGCAGTCGCCCGCTCGGCCCGCTCGTCATCGCCCACCGCGCTCGCGTAAACCGCTTCGAGCAGCGCGAACTGCTCGATCCCGGGAAAGGCTGCGCGTGCCGCCGTCGCCCGCTCTCTGGCGGCGAGCGGCGCGCCCGCTGCGCCCAGCGCGGCGATATGCGCGATTGCGATATTGGGGTCGCCGGGCGCCTTGCGTGCCGCGTCCTCGAAATGGCTGGCAAAATCGCTCTCGCCCGCGCCGAGGCGCAGCTGCGCCAGAAAATCGAGCCCAGGCTGCCATGACGGCGCCTGATCAGCGATCTGCTGCGCCAGCGCGCGCGCCTCCGCCGTGTGGCCGGTCGCGTCGAGCGCCTGCGCGCGGCTCAGCCACAGGTGCGGATCGCTTTGCTGGCTGCGCAGGGCGAGGTCGATGCGCGCCAGTGCATCGCGCTCCGCCCGCTCCAGCGCGACCCGCGCGCGCCCCGCCAGCCCGCGCGGGTGATGGGCGTCGATCGTCAGGCACTGGTCGTACCAACGCGCCGCCTGCGCCAGGTCGCCGGCCAGCCGCGCGGCATTGGCGCGGGTGGAGCAATAGCGGGCATCGCGGCGACCCGCGCTTTCGTGAGGGGCGAGCGCGGCAAGCGCGGCCTCGGGCGCATCGGCCTGGGTTTGCGCGATGGCCAGGTTGATCGCAAAGGGCAGGTGGCTTGGCGAGAGCCGGGCGGCAGCGGCGAAGCGCTCCGCCGCAAGCCCGTACTCGCCGCGCCGCATTGCGAAATTGCCCGCGCTGTCGTGCAGCGGCGCCTCGTTCGGGTGCTCGCCAAGGCCTTGCGTAATGATCCGCTCGGCCTCGTCCTTCGCGCCGCGCTGCTCCGCCGCAATCGCGCGCTGGTGCCACTCGCGCGGTGAGAGCGAAGGTGTGCCCGCCATCAGCGGTCGCGGAACCAGCCGGTGATCGCCAGCCGCCCGGCGGGGGCGAAGGGGGGCACGAAGCTGACCAGATGGCTTTGCGGGACGGCGAACATGTTCAGTGCGTTGAAGCGCGGGCGAAAGCCTTCGATCACGTCGCCATCATCGTCGAGAAACAGCAGGTATCCGCCCCAGTCCGGGTGCCAGTCTTCGCGCGCGAAGTTGAGCACGTAGGCGACCTTCCAGCCTTCCGCGACATGGCTGTCGCTATGCCGCCCGAGGTAGTGCTGGGGCGCGAACATGGTCGCCTGCCCGTCGGCCTTGGCCAGCGTATCGAACCCGGTGATCTCGCGCACCAGCTCCATGAACGGGTCCGCGTTGATGTGTTCGAGCAGCAACTCGTGCGGGCCGCCCGGATTGAAGCCTTTCTGGAGCGCCTCGACCAGCGAGAACTGGGCATAGCGAAAGCCATAGTCGCCCCGTGCGGTCGCCTGCGCTGCCGCATTGGCCATTCTGTTGACCTGGTCCGCGCCCCCCGGGGCCATGATCTCCGCATTGGAAAAGCCGCGCGGCGGCGTGTCCGGGCTGTCGCCTGCGCGCACTGCCATGCCCCACGGCGTGCCCTTCATCAGGATGCTCTGGATCTCCTCCGCCGCTTCGCGCGTCAGCACGTCGCGCACCTGCACGCGGCCCGTCTGGGCAAAGCGTTTCGCCAGCGCGGCGCGGTCGAGGTCCGGGTTGATTTCGAAGAGTGTTCTGGTGGTCATGACTGGGGGCAGGGCATAGGCCCATGCCCACCTGTGAGGCAAGCTAGGCGCGCGTAGCCATGCTTGACACCGCGCAGCCTGCCCGTCACTTCGGTTGCGAAACGAAACTTGGGAGAGTGACTTATGGCGGATGCTTATATCGTCGATGCGGTGCGTACCGCGGGTGGCAAGCGCGGCGGCAAGCTGGCGGATGTCCATCCGGTAGACCTTGCCGCGCAGACGCTGGATGCGCTGATCGAGCGTACGGGAATCGACCCCAAGGTGGTCGACGACGTGATCATGGGCTGCGTCAGCCAGGGCGGCCAGCAGGCGATGCAGGTCGGTCGCAACGCAGTGCTCGCGACCAAGCATCTGGGCGAGGGCACTCCGGCCGTTACGATCGACCGCCAGTGCGGCTCCAGCCAGCAGGCGATCCAGTTCGCCGCGCAGGCGGTGATGAGTGGGACGCAGGACGTTGTCATCGCCAGCGGCGTCGAAAGCATGACGCGGGTGCCGATGGGCTCGACCGCGATGTTCCACATGAAGGAAGGGCTGGGCAATTATAAGTCGCCCGGCCTGGAGAAGAAGTACCCCGGCATCCAGTGGAGCCAGTTCATGGGCGCCGAGATGGTCGCCGAAAAGCACGGCTTCTCCAAGGAAGAGATGGACCGCTTCGCGCTCGCCAGCCACGAGAAGGCGGCTGCGGCGACCAAGGCCGGCGCGTTCGACAAGGAAATCGTGCCGATCCCGATCGAGACGCCCGAAGGCTCCGAAATGCACACGGTGGACGAGGGCATCCGCTTCGACGCCACGCTGGAAGGGATCGCCGGGGTCAAGCTGCTGAGCCCCGACGGACGGATCACCGCTGCCTCCGCCAGCCAGATCTGCGACGGGTCGAGCGCGGCGCTGATCGTGTCCGAAGCAATGCTGAAGGAACACGGTCTGACGCCGCTGGCACGGATCGTCGATCTGACGGTGACCGCAGGCGACCCGGTCATCATGCTGGAAGAACCGCTGTTCGCGACCGACAAGGCGCTCAAGAAGGCGGGGCTCAGCATCAACGATATCGACCTTTACGAGGTCAACGAAGCCTTCGCCCCGGTTCCGATGGCATGGCTCAAGCACACCGGTGCGGACCCGGACAAGCTCAACGTCAACGGCGGCGCGATTGCGCTGGGCCACCCGCTGGGTGCGAGCGGCACCAAGCTGATGGCCACGCTGATCCACGCGCTGCACGCGCGCGGCAAGAAGTACGGGCTGCAGACGATGTGCGAAGGCGGCGGCGTCGCCAACGTGACCATCGTCGAAGCGCTCTAAGACCCCCTAACCGGAGAGAGATTGATGGAAATTTCCGCAAACACCCCTGCCGTCGTCACCGGTGGCGCATCCGGCCTCGGCCTCGCCACCGCGCGCGCCATCGCCGCCAAGGGCGCGAAGGTCGCGATCTTCGACATGAAGGAAGACGAAGGCCAGAAGGTCGCCGAAGAGCTCGGCGGCACCTTCTGCAAGGTCAACGTCACCAGCGAAGACGATGTCGCAGCTGCTTTCGCCAAGGCGCGTGAGGCACATGGGCAGGAGCGTATTCTGGTCAACTGCGCCGGCATCGGCAACGCGATCAAGACCGCCAGCCGCTCCAAGGAAGACGGCAGCATCAAGCATTTCCCGCTCGCCGCGTTCGACTTCGTGATCCAGGTCAATCTGGTCGGCACGTTCCGCTGCATCGCGCACTCGGCGGCCGGCATGCTGACGCTCGATCCGCTGAACGAGGATGGTGAGCGTGGCGCGATCGTTAACACTGCATCGGTTGCCGCCGAAGACGGCCAGATCGGCCAGGCGGCCTACTCGGCCTCCAAGGGCGGCGTCGTCGGCATGACCCTGCCGATCGCGCGCGACCTGATGGGCGAGGGCATCCGCGTGAACACGATCCTGCCCGGCATCTTCCACACCCCGCTGCTGATGGGCCTGCCGGAAAAGGCGATCGAAGCGCTCAACGCCTCGGTCCCGTTCCCCAAGCGGCTCGGCAAGCCGGAAGAATACGCCAAGCTGGCGATGGTGATGCTGGAGAACACCTACTTCAACGGCGAAGACGTGCGCCTCGACGGCGCGATCCGTATGGCGCCTCGCTAAGCAATATCCTCCCCGTTTCTCCGTCAGGATGAATGGGGAGGATCTGGCACCCGTCTGCGGCCTTTCCTACCGGGCGGCGCCTGCTCTATCGCATGGGCATGTCGCGCGCCGCTGCCCCCTCTTCAGACGATCAATCGGGCACTGGACGGCACCGGCCTGTTTTCTACCCCAGGACTGTGTGTCAGGTGTGTCAGGGAGGAGACCCGAATGCCCGACTTCACCCAGATCAAGCTCGACATCGACGGCCCGATTGCGACGATCACGCTCCATCGGCCCGAGAAGATGAATGCCTTCACGCACCAGATGCGTGACGAGATCATCGAGGCCATCGATATCACCGACGCGGACGACGCAGTGCGCGCAGTGATCGTCACGGGCGATGGGGAGCGCGCCTTTTGCGCCGGGGCCGACCTGACGCCGCCGAAGAACCCGGATGGCACCGACAAGCACGTGTTCTCCGACCCCACGACGGTCGACGACCTGTCCGACCCGATCGTGCGAGATGGCGGCGGGCAGCTCGTGCTGCGGCTGTTCAATTCGGAAAAGCCGCTGATCGGCGCGTGCAATGGCGTGGCGGTGGGCGTGGGTGCGACGATGCAGTTGCCCTTCGACATGCGGCTGTGTTCGGACAACGCACGCTTCGGCTTCGTCTTTGCCAAGCGCGGGATCACGCCGGAGGCCTGCTCCAGCTGGTTCCTTCCGCGTCTTGTCGGCATGTCGACCGCGCTCGAATGGTGCATGACGGGCCGCATCTTCGACGCGCAGGAAGCGCTCAATGCGGGGCTGGTCCGGTCGGTCCATCCGCAGGGCGAGCTGATGGATGCCGCGCGCGCACTGGCGACCGAGATTGCCGAGAACGCCTCACCCATCTCGGTCGCGATGACCCGTGCGATGCTGTGGCGCCTCTCGGCGGAGGATCACCCGATGAAGGCGCACCGGATCGACAGCCGCTCGATCTACCGTCTCTCTCGCGGGGCCGACGCGAAGGAAGGCATTGCCAGCTTCCTCGAAAAGCGCCCGCCCGACTTCACCGGCAAGGTCAGCACCGACATGCCCGATTTCTATCCCTGGTGGCAGGAGCCCGAATATAAATGAGTGAAGCTTGGCATATCGGAGTCCTCGGCGGCTCGGGCCTCTACGAAGGGATCGAGCTGGAGAACCAGCAGCAGATCGACGTCTCCTCGCCCTTTGGCGAACCTTCCGGGCCGGTGACCACCGGCACGGTCGGCCACGTGCGGCTGACCTTCATGGCGCGGCACGGGGTGGGGCACGCGAAGTCGCCCGACACGGTCAACTATCGCGCGAATATCGACGTGATGAAGCGCTGCGGCGTGACCGACCTGATCGCGATCAGCGCAATCGGCTCTCTGCGTGAGGAAATGGCACCGACGCACTTCGTGGGCGTCGACCAGTTCATCGACCGCACCAGCGGTCGCGCGAGCAGCTTCTTCGGGGAAGGGCTGGTGGCCCACGTCTCCTTGGCCGATCCGGTCTGCCCGCGGCTCGCCGCGCTGGTCGCCAATGCGGCGGAGTCCAGCGGATCGACCGTACATCGCGGCGGGACCTACGTGGCGATGGAAGGCCCGCAATTCTCCACCCGCGCCGAAAGCCGGATGTATCGCGGCTGGGGCGGGGACGTGATCGGGATGACCGGAATGCCCGAAGCGCGGCTCGCCCGCGAGGCGGAGCTGCCCTACGCGCTGATCGGCATGGTCACCGACTATGACAGTTGGCGCGATGAGGAGGCCGGGGTCGAGGCGTTCGATATCCTGTCGGTGCTCAAGGGAAATGCCGACCGCGCGCGCGCGATGCTCGACGAACTCGTTGCGACTCTGCCCGATACCCGCGCTCCAAGCCCGGTCGACACCGCGCTCGAACACGCGATCATCACCGCACCCGAAATGCGCGACAAAACGCTGATGGCAAAGCTGGACGCGATTGCCGGGCGGGTGCTCGGCGAATAGCGGCTACCCGCTGAACGCGTCGGCGATCGAGCAGCCTGCCGGGCCGAGAATGACGATGAACAGCGTCGGCAGGATGAAAAGGATCAGCGGCACGGTCATGATCGCGGGCAGGCGCGCGGCCTTCTCCTCGGCGCGCATCATCCGCTCGTTGCGGAATTCGGCCGAGAGGACGCGCAGCGCCGATGCCAGCGGGGTGCCGTAACGCTCGGTCTGGATCATGGTGGTGACCACGCCCTGCACCGCTTCCAGATCGACCCGGTAGGCGAGGTTGTCGAACGCCATCTTGCGGTTGTTGAGGAAGGAGAGTTCGATCGAGGTCAGGAGGAATTCGTCGCCCAGTTCGGGATAGGCGCGGCCCAGTTCCTTCGCCACGCGGGTGAAGGCGGAATCGATCGTCAGACCGGCCTCGGCGCAGATCACCAGCAGGTCGAGCGCGTCGGGCAGGCCCTTGCGGATCGCGTCGGTGCGCTTCTTGGCCTTGTTCGCGATGTAGAGTTCGGGCCCCTTGTAACCGATGAACACCGCGATCGAGAGCGCACCGAGCCGCTTGAAGCTGCCCCAGTCGGCGAACATGTCGGAGACGTAGAAGAGGTAGAATGCAATCAGGCCGAGCACGATCGGCAGCACCGCACGCGCGCCGATCACGTAGACCGCGTATTCCTTGTTGCGGATCCCTGCATGGGCGAGCTTTTGCTGCACCACCTCCAGCTGGCTCTGCTGCAGGACCTTGAAGTTGGCCAGCGTATCCTTGACCTTGTCGGTCTTCTGGGTCCGCCGGACCAGGCTTTTGCGCTTGCGCGCGGTTTCCCGCACGATCCCTGCCTTTAGCTCGTCGCGCCGCTCGTTGAGCGCCTTGATCCGCTTGGCCATCGGGTCGCGCACGGTCACGGCGGCGTAGATCGCCAGCATGACCGCCATTGCTGCGATTCCGGCGAGCACGGTGGCGACCGCGATCACGTCCACACCCATCAGGGTCGGGTTTGCGGGCGCACCGAACAGGAAGCCGGCAGAAAGGGAAATTGCGCCGTTCATCAGATCTCGAAGCTCACCATCTTGGACATGATGAAGACGCCTAGGCTCATCCAGACCAGCCCCCCGATACCGGCGATCATCAGCCGTTCGTCGATAAAGAACGCGCCGAGATAGGAGGGATTGACCCACCAGATCATCGCGAACACCAGGAATGGGAGAGAGCCGACGATGTAGGCCGATGCCTTGGATTCAGAGCTCATCGCCTTGATCTTCAGCTTCATCTGCGCGCGCTTGCGCAGCACGTCGGAGAGGTTGGAGAGCGTTTCGGCAAGGTTGCCGCCGGTCTCCCGCTGGATCGCAAGAGCGATGACGAAGAAGTTGAATTCCGCGATGCCCAGCCGGTCGGCGCTTTCCTGCATCGCTTCTTCCATCGAACGGCCGATCTTGATCCGCTCGATAATGCCCTTGAACTCGATCCCGACCGGGCCGGGGATTTCCTGCGCGACCACCGCCAGCGTCTCCGTAACCGGCAGGCCCGACCGCAGGCCGCGAACCAGCAGGTCGATCGCATCGGGGAAACGTGCATTGAACTGGGCAGTACGCCGTTTCATGAAGAAGCCGACCGCCATGTGCGGCACGCCTGCGCCGATCAGCAGCCCGGCAATGGCGGAGAGCAGCGGCACGCCAGTCTGAGCGTAGACGATCAGGCCGATCATCACCGCCAGGCCGATGCTGGCGTAGACATATTGCTTGACGGTCCAGCCCATGCCGGTGGCCTGCAGGCGCAGCGCGAGCGCCTGCGAGCGTGAGCCGTTGCCTGCTGCCTTCTGAATCTTCGGTTTGCGCGCGGCCAGCGCCTTCTTCATCTGGCTTTCGACGCGCGCATTGGCATCGTCGGTGTGGCGCGTGCGCACACCGCTGAGCCGACGCTGCAACTGCTTGCGGGTCGACGGACCGGCCAGCGCGGCGGCCACCAGGCCGATCGCGGCCAGAAAGCCCAGCGACAGAATGAAGAGCTGGATGACGTCCATGATGGCTTGCGTTCGTACGCGCGCGGGGCGTTACGCGACCTTTGCGGGCGCGCGTGCCCTTATGCGTCGACCTTCGCGGCTCCCTTTTTGGATTTTGCCTTGGGCTTGCCCTTCGACGAGGACAGCAGGTTCTTGAGGTCGATCGAGCCAAGCAGCGATTTCTTGTCGGTCGATGCGCCGGTATCGATCTCTTCATCGCTCGCGGTGAGGATGCGGTCCGCGACGGTGCGAAGCTGCGCGGTGACCTTGCTCGATTTGTTCGCTTCCACGAAAGCCTGGCCCAATTTGGCGGCGGTGGTCGCCGCCTTCGGGTCGTAGGGGATGACGAAATCGACCTTGCGCTCGACCGACGCTTCGTAATCACCACGGGTGATTTCGCTCAGGCCGTTCTGCACCCTGTTGGCGAGAAGCAGCGGCTGTGCGTGGGGTGCGTGCGTTTTCAGCCAGCTGAGAATGCGGATCGTGTCGCGCGCCGATGCGAGCGTGAATTCGCACACCAGCGCAACAACGTTCACATCCGCCAGCAGCTGGGGGAAGTTGATCAGCATGTTGCGCGGCATATCGATCACCGTCATTTCGAACGCCTGCCGGAATTCCTCTTCCAGCTGCACGAAACCCGCGCCGTCGGTCATCAACGGCGAATTGATCGGCGCTTCCGCAGACAGAACGGACAGATTGTCGTTCGCACGGATCATCGCGCGTTCGATGAACAGGCCGTCGATCCGACCGGGATTGTCGATCGCGTCGGTCAGCCCGCGACCCGGCTCGAGGTCGAGCGTGAGGGCGCCGGTGCCGAAGTGCACATCGAGATCGAGCATCGCGGTCGGCAGCTTGTGCTCGTCGCTGAACAGCCATGCGAGCGAGGTTGCGACGGTTGAGGCGCCAGAGCCGCCGCGCGTGCCCACGACCGCAGTCGAGATATGCCGACGAGCGGCCTGCGCATCGACGGCTTTGGGCGCGGAGAAGACCGCCTGCGCTTCGTTGAGCGCATCGCGCACCTGGCCCGAGGCGAGCGGCTTCAGAAGATAATCGTGAATCCCGCTGGCGATCAGATCGCGATACAGACGCACGTCGTTGACCTGGCCCACGGCGATCACGACGGTCCCCGGTTCGCACACTTCGGCGAGCGCGTTGATATCGGTCAGCGGGTCGCTGCATTCGGAAAGATCGACCACCAGGATATTGGGGCTGGCCGCAACCGCGAGCGACTGGATCGCGTTGCGCAGGCCACCCTTGGCGCATTTTTCGGGCGCCCAGCCCAGTTCGGCGACGACCGGGCGCAGCGTATCGATTGCGGTGTCGTCGCACAGGAAGGCGGCGAAGGGATCGCGATTGCCTGACATGCCTGAATTCCACGGAGCGTTCATCGTGTGTCCTCGTTCAATCGCTGTGGCTCAGTCCGGGCTGCCCGAACCCGTTGCGGGCGCGCTGCTCGCGGACGGCGAGCCGCCGCTGCGGTAGGCCTCTATCGCCCGGTTCGAGCCGTTGACGCTGGAGCCGCCCCTGCTGGACTGTCCCCGCACGAGGTCTTCCGGATTGGCGACCATCGCCGCGTAGTTGCTGTTGGTGGCGCAGCCGTAATTGCGGCTGGTCGCATTGGCGAAATTGCCATCGCCATCGTCGGTCCAGTTGGGGCAGGTCGGCACGGTGGCGACCGAGCGGGTGACGATCACCCGGGTGCGTCCGGGCTCGACGAAGCCCTCGGTCACCGGGGCCTGATCGCTCAGGAGCAGGCCGTAACGTTCGACGATTCCTGCGACCGCCGCGATCGTCGCCGGGCTGGCGGTGTCCGCCTCGACCGCGACGCGATCGCCGTAATCCAGATCGAGCGCCTCGAACCAGCCCGCCAGGCGGCGCTGTTCGGGGATCGGCAACCCGCCCGGGCCTGCGGCCACGTCGAGCGTGTAATGCGTGCGCTCCACCACCGGCTGGTTGAGGCTGTAGAGGCTGCGGTTGAAATCGGGTGCGGCGCATCCGCCAAGGCCCAGCACGAGGGCCGAGGTGAGCATGGCGGCGGCAAGACGGGCGTTGCGTTTCATGGTCACTGGTCCTCTCAATCGTTCAGGCTGAAGCCCGGCGCGGCAGACGCACTGCGCTGCCGCTTGCGCGGCTTTTCGGCGCGCTGCGGACCGGGCTGCTGCCCTTGCGAGATCTGCGGCCCGCGTGACTGCCGGTCGCTGGTGGTGGGGCCGGGGCGATCGGGCACGCCGCCCTGCGGGACGGTTTCCTTGAAGCCCAGCTGGCTGAGCGTGTCGGGGCTGTTGTAGCCATCGGTCGGCAGGCGGATGTCGTTGCCGTCGACCGGCTTCACCAGATAGGGGGTGATGACGATGACCAGTTCGGTCTCGCCCTTGCGGAAGCTGTTGGAGCGGAACAGGTTGCCCAGGATCGGAACGTCGCCCAGGCCCGGCGCCTTGTCGATCGTGCTCTGGGAATTGTTGGTCATCAGCCCGGCGATCATGAAGCTCTGGCCCGAACCAAGTTCGACCGTGGTCGATGCGCGGCGGGTGATCAGCGCGGGGATCTGCACCCCGTCGAGCGAGACCGCGCCTTGCGACGACAGCTCGCTGACTTCGGGCGACACGCGGATCGAGATGCGGCCATTGGCCAGCACCGTGGGCGTGTAGGTCAGCTTGACGCCGTAGTTGCGATATTCAACCGAGGTCGCGCCGAGCCCCTGGCTGATCGGGATCGGGAATTCGCCGCCAGCCAGAAAATCTGCGGTTTCGCCCGACAGCGCGGTCAGGTTGGGTTGCGAGAGCGTGCTGACGAGGCCGTTGGTCTCGGCAAGGTCGAGCGCTGCAGCGAGGTCCATACCGAACAGGCTGCCCAGCCCCGCGATGGTGGCTCCGGTGCCGTTGCCGGTGATGACGGTAGAGCCGTCGCTACCGCCGGTCACACCGACGCCGACGGGGCCGCCGGGGGTGTATTGCGGCGCAAAGTTGCGCCCGCGGGTGACCCCGAACTGGAAGCCGTTGGTGGCATCCGAGCTGAGCAGGTTGGCCCCGATCGCGCGGACCAGCGAACGGCTGACCTCTGCGAAGCGGACCTGAAGGTTGACCTGCAACGGGGTAGCCGTGGTCAGCCGGGCGATCACATTGGTCTCATCGCCCAGGAAGGCAGAAACCAGACGCTCCGCCTCGGCTGCATCTTCCGGGTTGGCGACCGTGCCGGTCAGCAGCACGGTGTTGCTGCCCATCGTGGCGACGGAGATCTTCGCCTGCGGCATTGCGAGCGCAAGCATCTGGTCGAGGCTGCCGATATTGGAGCCGACCCGCACGTTGGCGGCCCAGATCACATCGCCCGCAGCGTTGCTGGCGTAGACGGTGGTCTCACCGCCCGACTTGCCGAACAGGTAGAGCTGGCGCTGCGACTTGACCTGAATGTCCGCAATCGAATCATTGGCGATGAACACATCCGCCATCGATCCGGGCACGTTGATCAGCTCGCCTTTGCCGATCGACAGGACGATGTCCTGCGTCGGGCGGACGACGGATTGTGCGTCGGCCATCGTCGGGACGATCGAAAGCGGTGCGGCGCACAGCGCGGCACCGAGCAGCATGGGCCGCAGCCGAGGCCGCGCCCGTTTGCCTGCGGGGCGCGATGCAGTGCTTGTGGTGGCGTTCATTATGCTTGCCTTTTCCATGATCAGTCCCGCCTGAGCTGGCTGGTCTGCGCGGTATCCGTCTTGACCGTGCCGGTCTTGCCGGCGGGCACGGCGGTGCTTTCCTGGCCGCGCATCACGCGCACGACGGGTCCGCTGAAAACGGGCGGTCCGACGGGAGTGCCATCG
Organism: Citromicrobium bathyomarinum; assembly: GCF_021021475.1. GTDB lineage: Bacteria > Pseudomonadota > Alphaproteobacteria > Sphingomonadales > Sphingomonadaceae > Alteriqipengyuania > Alteriqipengyuania bathyomarina. The sequence goes on from NZ_JAINWL010000003.1 coordinate 186,911, forward strand.
GGCACGGCAACCGGCCCGGCAGCGACCTGCGGGGCAGATCCACCGTTGTTCTGCGGTTGCGGAACGCGCCGCTCAAAGCGCGAGACGTCGGCGCCGGTGACGAAAGAGGCGCCCGTGTCGCTGGGCATGTTGCGTGCACGGGCGAGCAGGCGCGCTTCTTCTTCGGGTGTCGCATCGTCGGGGATGGCGATGTCACCCGAAGCCAGCGCACGCTCCAGATCTGTGCTGTTGTCCGCGATCGAGCGCAGCGAGAGGCTGAGCGTGCCGACGGTCTGCGCGACCGCGATCTTTTCGGCGATCTTGGGAGTCACCTCCAGAGTGACGGTGCTGAAGCCGTTGACCACCGTCTGGCCGTCCACGGTGTTCTGCGAGGTCGACTGGTCGGTCGCGAGTACGCGCAGATTGCGCAAAATGGTTTCGGTGGCTTTCACGCCTTCGGTCTCGTGGGTCATCATCAGATCGACCCGGTCGCCGGGGAAGACGAAGCCTGCGACACTGGTCTGGGCGTTCACCGGCACGGTGATTGCGCGCATGCCGGGGCCAAGCGCTGCGGCCAGGAAGCCGCGATCGCCCGGCGCGACCAGCGCGCCCTGGGTGACCGGTTCGCCGGCGGTGATCTGGTAGCGTACCACGGTGCCCAGCAGTTTGGACACGTCGGCCTCGCCGTCGATGAAATAGGCGTCGCGGACCAGTTCCTGGGGCCAGGCCTGATAGCTGATCGCATCCTGAGTGATGATCGTGCCGACCGGCAGGCTGCGCTGGGCGACCAGCACGCGCGGGCCCGTCGGCTCCACCGGGCCGGTTGCCGCAGCCACTTCCGGGGCGGACGCGCCGGCAAACATGCTGCGCGCGATGAACGCTGTGCCCGCTGCGATGACCAGTGCCGCCAGCAGCAGAACCAGCTTCTTCCTATCCATGACTTAAAAGTCCCCCAGATCGAACATATCCACGCCGAAGGGCGGGATGGCTCGCTTGACTAAGCGACAACTGGTTAAAATGGAGTTCATTGAACTTCTCGCGCTTTGCTGCGGCATTGCGGGCAGAGCCTGCATCTTCAGGCGGTTAGGCCGATCGCTGCACCGGCAGCGGGGAAGTAGTGGACGCTCAGGATCCATAGCCCGGCAGCGGAGATCGCCACGCCATAGGGGATCGCCAGCCGCTCCTTGCGGCGGCGCATGATGTGCCACGCGCCGAACGCCAGTGTCAGCACACCGCCGAGGATCGCCATCACGAACACCAGTTGCAGGAAGGGGAGCGGGGCGATCCACAGAGCGAGCGCGGTCAGCAGCTTCACATCGCCGCCGCCCATCGCACGCAGCGCGAACAGCACGGCGAGGATTGCGAACGCCGCCAGCGCGACCGCGAATTGCAACGCCACGCCGGGCCACAGCGACAGGCCGCTGGCCCACCAGAACAGCGGCGCGCCCAGCGCAACCCCGCCGGTCAGCCAGTTGGCGATCCTGCGCGATCTGAGATCGGTGATCGCGGCCGTGACCAGCGCGATTGCCAGTGCAATCAGCAGTGCATAGTGCAGATAGTCGCTCAGCATGGACGGTCCGCAGGCCTCCCTAGTGGTGGACAAACCTGCTACCCGTCCGCGCTTACCAAAAAGTAACCACGAACCTCCGGATCATTCAGACCAATGTCGCCAGAACCGAGCACATCCTTCGATCGCCGCGCCATCCCCGACACCGCGAGTGAGAGCCACTGGGAGACCGCCGATGGCTCCAGGATCAGGCGGATCGACTGGCCGGTCGCGGCGGAGACTGCGCGGGGATCGATCCTGTTCATGCCCGGACGCGGCGATCACTACGAGAAATACCTCGAAACGCTGGACGAGTGGGCGCGCGAAGGCTGGCACGTCACCGCCAGCGACTGGCGCGGGCAGGGCATCTCGGGCCGTCTCGGCAAGGACGGGTTGACCGGCCATATCGACGATTTCGGGATCTGGACCGCCGATCTGGCGGTGCTGTGGGATAAGTGGGTTGCGGAAACGCCCGGCCCGCACGTACTGATCGGCCATTCGATGGGTGGGCATCTGGTGCTGCGCGCACTGGTTGAAGGGCGTGCAACACCCGATGCGGCGGTGCTCTCCGCCCCGATGCTCGGCCTGGTCGGCACGCCGGGGCCGCTCTGGCTGCTGAGCGCGGTCTCCAGGGGCATGGCGCGGCTGCGCGGTCCGCGCCAACCGGCATGGAAGACGAGCGAGAAGCCCGGCGCGCTGCCCGAAGATCGCGGTGCGCTGCTGACGCATGATCCGGATCGTTATGCGGACGAGTTGTGGTGGCGCAATGCGCGGCCCGATGTCGCGATGGGCCCGGCAAGCTGGGGCTGGGTGGCCGCCGCGATCGCTTCGATGCGGGTGATCGAGGCGAAGGGTGCGCTGGAACGGGTCGATACGCCGGTGTTCCTGTTCGGCACCACCAACGACCAGTTGGTCGCGTGGGACGCGATTGCGCGCGCGGCGGCGCGGCTGCCCTTTGCCGAACTGCTGCAATTCGGCGACGAGGCCCATCACGAGATTTTCCGTGAGGTGGATGAGATACGCGGACGCGCGATGGATGGCATTGCCGACTTTCTCGATCGCAAAGCGCCGCGCCAATCCTAGATAGCGTCCATGGCCGAATATGATCTTGCGATTATCGGCGCGGGGATAGCCGGGGCGAGCCTTGCCGCGGAAATCGCGCCGCACGCCCGCGTCCTGCTGCTGGAGGGCGAGGATGCGCCCGGTTACCACACGACCGGGCGTTCGGCGGCGTTCTGGGAAGAATGCTACGGCGGGCCTGAGTTGGTACCGCTCAGCCGTGCGTCGGAAACTTTTTTGCGTGAGGGCGGCTTCCTCAGCCCGCGCGGCGCGCTGTATATCGGGCGGGCCGAAGATGCGGGGAAGCTGGATGCCTTCGCGGCACGTTTCGCCGATAGCGGCGCGCGCTTCGATCGGCTGGCGACCGGTGCGGCGCGCGATTACGTGGCGAGCCTGCTGCCCCAATGGTGCGAGGCGATCTGGCAGCCGCATTGCGCCGATATCGACGTGGCGAGCCTGCACCAGCATTATTTGAAGGCGGCGAAACAGGGCGGAGCACGGCTGGAAGTTCGTGCGCTGGTCCAGTCGCTAGACCGCCAGGGCGAGGGTTGGGCGATCCGCTGCGCCGACGGTAGCGAATGGCGCGCGGCGGCGATCGTCAACGCGGCAGGGGCATGGGCTGATACGCTCGCCGGGATGGCGGGTGCGCGCCCGCTGGGCATCCAGCCGCTCCTGCGCACGATGCTGCAGCTGTCGGTCGATCCGCCATTGCCTAGGGAAGGGCCGCTGACGCTCGACATATCCGGGCGGTTCTATTTCAAGCCGGAAGGCGGCGGCAGTCTGTGGCTCAGCCCGCATGACGAAACTCCGGTGCCGCCCGTCGATGCTGCGCCGGAGGAGCTGGCGGTTGCGCAGGCGATCGACCGGTTCGGGGGAGTGATCGACGCCAATATCCGCAAGGTCGAGCGGACCTGGGCCGGGCTGCGCAGCTTCGCGCCCGATCGCAAGCCGGTCTATGGCTGGGACCCGCGGCTGCCCGGTTTCTTCTGGTTTGCGGGGCAGGGCGGCTTCGGCATCCAGACCGCGCCTGCCGCCGCGCGGCTCGCCAGCCAGCTGTTCCTCGAGAGGCCGCGCGATTCGATGACGCAGGCGCTGGACGAACAGAGCTTCTCGCCAGCCCGCTTCGGGTAGAGACGAGCGCGCAGACCGCGTTCGCTTCGATCAAAAACAAGACAGCCCGGGTGCCGAGGTGATCGAGAACTCCTCAGGCCGGTTTTGCCCGGGGGCTTGGCGTGGGGACTCTAGCGCAGGGTTTCCGCAGCGTCGCTGGCGAGCCTGTCGACCCGCTCGTTCTCCGCATGGCCCGAGTGGCCCCTGACCCAGTGCCAGGTGACGGAGTGCGTTGCGGTCAGCTCCGCCAGCTGGCGCCACAGATCCTCGTTCTTGACCGGCTTCTTGTCGGCGGTGCGCCAGCCGCGCTTCTGCCAGCCGGGCAACCACTTGGTGATCCCGTCGATCAGGTACTTGCTGTCGGTATAGAGATCGACCGTGCAGCCCCGCTTGAGCGCGGAGAGCGCCCGAATCGCGGCGGTCATTTCCATCCGGTTGTTGGTCGTGTCGGGCTCTGCTCCGGAAAGCTCCTTCTCGGTCTTTCCCTTGCGCAGCAGCGCGCCCCAGCCGCCCGGGCCGGGGTTACCCTTGCAGGCCCCGTCGGTGAAAATTTGTACGTCGCTCATGATTGACCCGTCTAACTCTGGAACGCGGCTTCGCCCCGGTCACGGTAGAATGCAAGCCGCTGCGCGAACTGCATCGGGTTTTTGCGGCGAACCAGCCCGTCGGCCGGGGTAGCGAACCAGTCTTCCACCCGCGTGGCGACGAACCGCAGGCAGGCAGCTTGGGCGAGGATCGGCAGTGCCCGCTGCTCTTCCTGGGTGAGCGGGCGCCTGCTCTCGTAACCCGCCATCAGCGCGCCGCCGATCGCAGGCCGGAAGGCATTGTCCGCGGCGGTGAAGCTCCACGCGGCATGGGTGACGGCAAGATCGAAGGCGAGCAGGCCGGTGCAAGCGAAGTAGAAATCGATCAGTCCGGTGACCTGCTCGCCCACGAACAGCACGTTGTCGGGGAACAGATCGGCGTGGATCGTCCCGTCGGGCAGGCCTTGGGGCCATGATTCCAGCAATGATGCGCCGCAATCGGGCAGGATGTCTGGCAGCGCCGGATCGACCTCTCCCAGACGCTCCGCATGGTCGTGGACCATCCCGACGCAGGTCGGGATGCCGAGCGATGTCTGCCGCGTCTGCGTGAAATCGCGCGTCGCCAGATGCAGGTCCGCCAGCGCGACGCCCACGGCGTGGGCCTGCGTCTCGTCCGGGTCGTCGATCGAGACGCCGGGCAGGAATTCGATCAGCGCGGCGGGCTTGCCGCGCACCAGTGTCATGTTGGCATCGTCACGGGTGTGGATCGTGCGCGGGACCGGCTGGCACTTGCCCGCCAGGTGATCGAGCAGGGACAGGAAAAAAGGCAAGTCCGCCGCATCGGTCCGCGCTTCGAACACGGTCAGGATGAAGCGGCGCGCTGCACCATCCCGCTCGGTCTCGATCAGCCAGTTCGAATTGGAAACGCCCTCGGCAATGCCCTTGGCAGAGCGCAAGACGCCGACATCGAAGCGGGCGAGAAACCGGGCGATCTCGCCCGCGGTGAGGTGGGTGTAGACGGCCACGATCGCGGCGAGGCGTGCGTCAGTCTGCCAGCTGGCGGGGCAGTTTGAAGGTCATCTTCTCCTCGGTCACCAGCACCGGGCGTTCTTCGACCGTGCGCCATTCGGAGAGCTTGTCGACCACTTCGCGGACCAGCGTTTCCGGCGCGGAGGCACCTGCTGTCAGGCCGACAGTGCCGACGCCTTCCAGCCATTCGGGCTGAATCTCGTCCGCCCGCTGGATCAGCTTGGCGGTGGTGCCGCAGCGCTCCGCCACTTCGACCAGTCTGAGCGAATTGGAAGAGTTCGGCGCGCCGATCACCAGCACCAGATCGCTGCCCGGCGCGAGTTCCTTGACTGCGGCCTGCCGGTTGGACGTGGCATAGCAGATGTCCTCCGCCTTGGGTGCGGCGATCGAGGGGAAGCGTGCCTGCAGCGCCGAGATGATCTCTGCCGTATCGTCGACCGAGAGTGTCGTCTGGGTCAGGAAGGCGAGATCGTCCTCGCTGGTGAAGGGGAGGTTCGCGACGTCCTCCACCGTTTCCACGAGCGTCATCTCGCCCTTGGCGACTTGACCCATGGTGCCGATCACTTCGGGATGCCCGGCGTGGCCGATGAACAGGATGTGCTTGTCTTTTTCGAGCAGCCGTTCCGCCTGGCGGTGAACCTTGCTGACCAGCGGGCAGGTCGCGTCGACATACAGCAGCTCGCGCCGTTCCGCTTCTGCGGGCACAGATTTGGGCACGCCATGCGCGCTGAACACCACCGGCGCGTCGTCGGGCACCTCGTCCAGTTCCTCGACGAAGATCGCGCCCTTTGCCTTCAGGCCTTCGACCACATAGCGGTTGTGGACGATTTCATGGCGAACATAGACCGGCGCGCCGTATTTTTCGAGCGCACGCTCGACGATCTCGATTGCTCGGTCGACCCCGGCGCAAAAGCCGCGCGGCGCGGCGATGAGGATCGTGAGGCCTGGCCGGTCGTCCCCCTTGGCGGGGGTTTGATCGGCGGGCATCTGTTCAGCGGGAAATGCGGCGTTCATAAGCCGCTATCTAGCCATTCTGCTCGCGCGCCGCTAGGTGCCGGGACGAGTTTGACGCGTTCGATGCTCGATCGAGTGAGGGATACGACCGAAATATGCATGCTGCCGTTCGCCTTATCGCCCCCGCTGCTGCGGTTCTCGCGCTGTCTGCCTGCGCCAAGCCGGGCGATCTGGTCGTCAACCAGGGCGTCGGGGTCACGGCGGTTCGCAGCCTGTGCCCTGCGGTGGGCATCCCGGACTACACCGGCGATATCACCACCTTCAGCTCGCCGACCAGCCGCCTGGCGCGCGACATGGACGTCGAAGCGACGATGACAAATCTGCGCACCACGTGCGACGAGCAGGGCGAGCGGATCTATGCCAACGCCACCTTCGATGTGTACGCGACCCGCAGCGACACCCGCGGCGCGCGTACCGTAGAGCTGCCCTATTTCTCCGTAGTGCTGCGCGGTGGCAGCTCGGTGGTGACCAAGAAGGTCGGCACGGTGCGGATCGCCTTTGCGGACGGACAGGATCGTGCGGTCGGGCAGGGGCAGGCGGGTGCCTTCATCAACCGGGCCGACGCGACTTTGCCTGCCGATGTGCGCGAGCGGATTACACGCGAGCGCAAGGCGGGCGACGAAGACGCCGCGCTCGACCCGCTGGCCGATCCCGAGGTGCGCGCAGCAGTTCAGGCGGCCAGTTTCGAACTGCTGGTCGGCTTCCAGCTGTCCGACGAGCAGCTGGCCTATAACGCCACCCGCTAGGGCCTGAAAGAGCGGGAGCGTACCGCTCCCGCAAGCGCACGCTCTTGTCCCCGGCGTCAAACCGGCTAAGCGGGCGCTCATGTCAGATATTGCCACGATTTACGCCGCCTACGCAGAGCGGATCGACGCCGTGCTTTCCGCGCTCGAAGCCGAAGGTACGCTGCCTCCCGATGTCAGCCGGGCCAATGTTTCGGTAGAGCCGCCGCGCGATCCCTCGCACGGCGACATTGCGACCAATGCCGCGATGGTCCTCGCCAAGCAGGCCAAGACCAATCCGCGCGCGCTCGCCGAGCAGATCGTCGAGCATCTGAAGCGCGATCCCGACATCGAAAGTGCCGAGATCGCCGGGCCGGGCTTCATCAACCTGCGCATCGCGGATCGCGCGTGGATCGACGAGATTCGCGCGATCGGCTCGCTCGCAGAGGGCTATGGCCGCTCGGGCGTGGGCAAGGGTACTCGGATCAACGTCGAATATGTTTCCGCCAACCCGACCGGTCCGATGCACATGGGCCATTGCCGCGGCGCGGTGGTGGGCGACGCGCTGGCCAGCCTGCTCGATGCAACGGGGCATTCGGTTACCCGCGAATACTACGTCAATGACGCGGGCGGGCAGGTCGATGTGCTCGCGCGCTCGGCCCACGTGCGGTACCGCGAGGCGCTGGGCGAAAGCGTCGGCGAGATTCCCGAAGGGCTCTATCCCGGCGAATATCTGATCCCGGTCGGCAAGGCGCTGGCCGAGGAATTCGGGGACAAATTTGCCGCCGCGCCGGAGAGCGCATGGCTGCCGCTGTTCCGGCCCCGCGCGGTCGCAGCGATGATGGACCTGATCCGCGCCGACCTCGCCAAGCTTGGCATCGCGCACGACGTGTTCGCCTCGGAAGCCGAGCTTCAGGCCGCGGGCAAGCCTGCCGAGGCCGAAGCCTGGCTGCGCGAGCAGGGCCTCGTCTATGATGGCGAGCTGGAAAAGCCCAAAGGCAAGACGCCCGAAGACTGGGAGCCGGTCGAGCTGCCGCTGTTCCGCTCCACCCAATTCGGCGACGATCAGGATCGCCCGATCAGGAAGTCCGACGGCAGCTGGACCTATTTCGGTGCCGACCTAGCCTATCACATGCAGAAGGCGGAGAATGCCGATGCGCTGATCGACATCTGGGGCGCGGACCACGCGGGCACGGTCAAGCGGATCAAGGCGGCCGTCGCCGCGCTGGGCGAGGGTAAGGGCACGCCGGTGCCGTTCGACGTCAAGCTGGTCCAGATGGTCCAGCTGATGCGCGATGGCGAGCCGGTGAAGATGTCCAAACGCTCGGGCAATTTCGTGACGCTCGCGGACGTGGTCGACGAAGTCGGCAAGGATGTCGTGCGGTTCACCATGCTGACCCGCAAGCCCGAAGCGCAGATGGATTTCGACTTCGCCAAGGTGGTCGAGGCGTCGAAGGACAATCCCGTCTTTTACGTACAGTACGCGCATGCGCGTATCTGTTCGACCATGCGCAAGGCAGCGGAGGAAGGGCTGGCCCCGACCGACGAGGCGCTCGACGCGCTGACCGCCGACGATGTCGCGCTGGTCAAGATGGCTGCGCAATATCCGCGGCTGGTCGAATCGGCGGCGCAGGCACGCGAACCGCACCGGATCGCGTTCTACCTCTACGATCTTGCGGCCGCTTTCCATGCCTTCTGGAACGCTGGCAACGATGATCCTGCGAAAAGGGTCATCCTGACACAGGACCGCAAGCTTACTGGGGCAAGGCTTTATTTGGTCGCGCAAATAGGTCAGGTTATCCGCAATGGGCTGGGTCTCCTCGGGGTGGAGGCCGTTGAGGAGATGTAACGATGATCGATCGGGATGATCGCGAGGGGGATCGCGACGGGGACGATCGCTCCCAGGTCGAGCACAATCAGGCTGAAACGACGCCCGCCGATGCCACGGCGAATGGTGACGAATCTGCTCCGGCCGACGAGGCCGCGGTTGCGCATGAAGCGCCGCGCGAAGGTCCGGCACCAGAAGAGCAGCCCGCGATGCAGCTTGCCGGCGGGTCCGACGAAGGCGGCACCGTAAGCGAGGCTGGCGAACCACAGGCCGAGCAGCCCGAGGCGGATGATGGCGTCGAGGATGCCAGCGAAGACGCCGTTGATGAGGGCGAGCCCGGCTTCGACGGTAACGATCTCGGCCTGGTAAGCGACGATGATGCGCTGCCGTGGCTCGAATCGTCCGATTACGAGGAAATCGAGAGCGTCGATGCGTGGCGCGTCACCGGCTTCGTGGTGCTTGGGCTGGTCCTGCTCGCCCTGCTGGTCGGCGGGATCTGGTACTTTACCGATAGGACGGGCGACAACGCGCCGCAGGCCGATGGCAGCGTGATCGCGGCTCCCGAAGGCCCCTACAAGGAGCGTCCGGAGAACCCCGGCGGCAAGACCTTCGAGGGGACCGGAGACATGGCCCCGGCAGTGGGCGAGGGCGAGAGCCGCGAGGGTCGTCTGGCGGAAAAATCCGCCACGCCCGAACCGATTGCCGAACCGTCGCCTGCCAAGGAGCCAGAGGCGGAATCGAGCGCCTCGGCAGCTTCCGACAACCGGATCGCGGTGCAGGTCGGTGCCTATCGCGATCAGGCGACCGCGCGGGCAGGCTGGGCTGCGCTCCGTCGGCAGACCGATGCGCTTTCCGGTGTCGAATACCGGATCGTGAAGGGGGAGGCGGATATCGGCACGGTCTATCGCCTGCAGGCGCTGCCCGGCGATATGGCGGCGGCGCGCCGCCTGCGCGATGCGCTGCAGGCCGATGGGGTGGCGAGCCAGATCAAGCGCTAGGGGAACGCCCGGGCGGGCATGCGCTCGCCCGGATTTCCACCGTCTTGGACCCTCCCGTTCTTGCAGCGGGGCAGCTTTCCGGCCACCTTTCCCATGTCATGACGCCAGCAATCTTCGGCTGTTCCGGCCCTGAACTGACCGCCGACGAGCGGGCATTTTTCCTTGAGGCCGACCCGGCAGGTTACATCCTGTTCAAGCGCAACTGCGAGAATCTCGAGCAGCTGCGGCGGCTGACCGATAGCTTGCGGGAAATCCACGGACGCGATCGCCTACTGGTCTCGATCGACCAGGAAGGCGGGCGTGTCGCCCGTCTCGGCCCGCCCGAATGGCGCAAATGGCCCGCGCCCGCGCGCTTTGGCGAGCTGTACGATAAGGCGCCTGCCTCGGGCATAGAGGCGATGCGGCTCAACAGCGAGGCGATGGCGACCGAACTCGCAGCTGCCGGGATCACGGTCGATTTCCACGCGCCCTGCGACGTCGCCCGGCCCGAAACCGACGACGTGATCGGCGATCGTGCGCTGGGTGCCGAACCGATGCAGGTCGCCGCGCTGGGCCGCGCGATCCTCGACGGGATGGCCACGGCGGGCGTGGTTGGCTGCCTCAAGCACATGCCCGGCCACGGCCGCGCGACGGCCGACAGCCACAAGCACCTGCCGGTGGTCGATGCGCAGGATGCCGATCTCATGATCGATATCGCGCCGTTCGAACATCTGGCAGGCCGCGCCACGATCGGGATGACCGCGCATATCGTGTTCACGGACTGGGACGATCAGCGACCTGCGACGCAGTCGCCATGGGTGGTCGAGAACATCATCCGCCAGCGAATCGGTTTCGACGGTCTGCTGCTCACCGACGATATCGACATGCAGGCACTCGACGGGACGATCCCGGAACGTTCGGTCCGCGCGCTGGAGGCGGGGTGCGATCTGGTGCTCAACTGCTGGGCGAAGCTGGACGACATGGCCGGCATCGTCGAGGCCTGTGGCGCCATAAGCAGCGAGAGCGCAGCGCGGCTGGACCGCGCGCTTGCCAGCGTCGAGTTGCCGGAAAGCCCGGCCGATCCCGACGCGCTGGTGGCGATACGCGATGCGCTGTTCGCAGCGGCGGATGTGGCGCTGTGATCGACCCCCCACCTGCCGATTCCGAGGGCGGCACGGTACTCGATTTCGGGGAGGCGCTTGATGAGGAGGGTGACTGGCGCGGGATCGCCGCGTCCGATGGCACCGAGCAGGGCGCGCTTCATCTCGCGCTCGACGGGTGGGAAGGTCCGCTCGACCTGCTGCTGGAACTGGCACGCAAGCAGAAGGTCGACCTGCGCGAAATCTCGATCCTCTCACTGGTCGACCAGTATCTCGATTTTCTGGAAGGCGCGGAACACCTCAAGCTGGAGGTCGCTGCCGATTACCTGGTGATGGCCGCGTGGCTGGCCTACCTCAAATCCGCGCTGTTGTTGCCCAGAGACGAGCAGGAGGATCCGAGCCCCGAAGAGCTCGCGCTGCGCCTGCAGCTGCGGCTCCAGCGGCTGGGCGCGATGCGCGAGGCGGCAGGCCGCCTGATGGGCCGCGACCGCTTGGGCCGTGACGTGTTCCTGCGCGGCCAGCCAGAGGGCCTGCGGACCGATCGTACCGTCAGCTGGCAGGTCGGCTATTACGATCTGGTGCGCGCCTACGGGCAGGTGAAGCTGCGCAACGCCCCGGCCCTGCACACGGTGCGCGATCGGCAGGTGATGACGCTGGAAAGCGCACTCGATCGGGTTTCCAGCATGCTCGGCGTAGCGATGGACTGGATGGAACTGCGCGATTTCCTGCCCCCCGGCGCGGACCGGCGGCTGCGCAAGTCCGCGCTGGCGAGCAGCTTCGTCGCCGCGCTCGAACTCGCGCGCACGGGCCGCGCACAGCTGGCGCAGGACGATATCTTCGGCCCGCTGCGACTGCGCCGGGCGGGAGCCGGGGGGTGACCGAGGCGCTCGATCGCTCGCTGGAAGCGGCGCTGTTCGCTTCGGAAGATGCGCTGAGCGTGGATCAGCTCTCCACGCACCTCGGCGATGCGGATAAGGGCGAAGTGCGGGCGGCGCTCGCGCGCCTCGCCGAATTCTACGCCCCGCGGGGCATCAATCTGGTCGAGCGGGGCAAGCGCTGGCATTTCCAGACCGCCCCTGACTGCGCGCATCTGCTGCGCCGCGAACGCGAATCGCTGCGCAAGCTCAGCCGCGCGGCCACAGAAGTGCTCGCGATCATCGCCTACCACGAGCCGGTGAGCCGGGCGGAGATCGAATCGATCCGCGGGGTGCAGACCTCTGGCGGCACGCTCGACGTGCTGATGGAGGCGGGCTGGGTGAAGCCTGCAGGGCGGCGCGAGGTGCCCGGACGTCCGCTGATCTATGCGACCACGCCCGAATTCCTGCGCCATTTCGGGCTCGAATCGCGCAGGGATCTGCCGGGAATCGACGAATTGCGGGCGACCGGCATGCTCGACCCGGTGGAGGAGGCCTTCGAGGCGGAGATGGCGGGCGACGACGCGGACGACGCCGCCGACGAGGCCTGACCCACGCGGGCGATGATTACGCGCAGCTCGTCGTTGGCGGGTGGAAGTCCGTCGCCGCAACGCCTATATGCGGGCCGAAGATCACACAGAGGCAGTTATGTTCGGACAAGTCGGTATCTGGCAGATTCTCATTCTCGCGATCGTCGTGCTCGTCCTGTTCGGGCGCGGCCGCATTTCCGAGATGATGGGCGATTTCGGTAAGGGGATCAAAAGCTTCAAGGAAGGCATGAACGAGGACAGCAGCTCTTCGTCGGACAAGCCTGCCGCGCGTATCGAAGGGCCTGCCCACGACGCGAAGCCCGCCGGGGAAACCGTCAGCGAGAGCAAGACGGCCGAGCCGACCGACCGCGCTTCCTGATTCAATAGAGGGCTCCGCAACCGATGTTCGATATCGGAGCCTCCGAGCTGCTGATCATCGCGGTGGTCGCGATCCTCGTGATCGGGCCGAAGGACATGCCGCTGGCGCTGCGTACTGCGGGCCGGTGGATAGGTCAGATCCGTAAGGTTTCGGCGCATTTCCGTGCCGGGCTCGACGCGATGGTGCGCGAGGCCGAGCTGGAGGAAATGGAAAAGAAGTGGCAGGAGCGCAACGCGCAGATCATGCGCGATCATCCCGGTGAGATGACCGAGCTTCCGCCCGCACCGCCCACCGACAGCGCGCACGATCCGCATGCCGACGATCCGGTGCCCGGCGCAACGCCGACGATCTCGGCGTCAGCCGAGGCGCGACTGGATGCGAAGAGTGCTGCAAAGCCCGCCGAGAAGCCCGATAGCGCCGCAGAGCCGCGCCTGCCGCTCGACCAGGACGAACCCCGTCGGGATCGCGAGGCCTGAGCATGGGTATTTTGCGCGACATCGACGAGACGCAGGCGCCGCTGATGGAGCACCTTGTCGAGCTGCGCACGCGCCTGCTGCGCTCGGTCTTCGTGCTCGCGATCGCGTTCGGCGTGTGCTTCTATTTCGCCGACCAGATCCTCGCGTTTCTGGCCCGCCCGCTGGCCGAGGCGTTCCCGCCGGGGCAGGGCAGGCTGGTCTATACCAAGCTGTACGAGGTCTTCTTCGTCGAGATGAAGGTCGGCCTGTTCGGCGCATTCTGCGTCAGCTTTCCGTTCATCGCCAACCAGCTGTGGGCGTTCGTCGCGCCGGGCCTCTACGCGAAGGAGAAGAAGGCGCTGCTGCCCTTCCTGATCGCGACCCCGATCTTCTTCATTGCCGGGGCGAGCCTGGCCTACTTCGTCGTCATGCCCACCGCGTTCCGCTTCTTCCTGGGCTTCCAGGGCAGCGCGGGCGGGTTGCCGATCGAGGCGCTGCCCAGCGCGGGGGAGTACCTCAGCCTGGTCATGCAGTTCATCCTCGCCTTCGGGATCAGTTTCCTGCTTCCGGTCTTGCTGCTGCTGCTCGAGCGAGCGGGGCTGGTCCAGCGTACCACGCTGGCCAAGGCGCGGGCCTATGTCGTAGTGGGCGTGCTCGCGCTGGCTGCGGTCGCCACCCCGCCGGACCCGGGTTCACAGCTAATCCTGGCGATTCCGCTATACCTGCTGTTCGAAGGATCGCTGCTGGTCATGCTGATCCTGCAGAAGCGCGAGAAGCGGGCGTCGGGTGACAATACGGAGTCGTCCGAAGTCGCCTAGGTTGGCGGCTGCCGGCCGGGATCGTGGACACAAAAAGAAAGGGCCCCCGAAGCGGGAGCCCTTTCAGCATTCGAACTGATGTCCGACTTAGGCGCTGACGGGATCGTCGTCGTCGTCGGAGATTTCGATGATGCCGTAGATGATCAGACCCAGGCCGATGGCACCGAGAACATAGGCACCGGCACCCAGACCGGCGAGTTCGCTCTCTTCAGCGATCGGAGCTGCAACGCGTTCGGCGCTGACTTCGGCGACTGCGGGAGCGGCGGTAAGCGTAAGTGCGGCGGCGGCCGCAGCGAGCGTGCGAATCTTCATACGATATTTCCCCTTCTTCTTCTCTTCCAAGCGACTTGCGCCGAACCGTACAGATATTTGTGGGATTTGCAACAGTGGGGACCTGACAATGGCTGTTAGGAAGGCGTCGAAGAGGAAACCAGGATGCCCATTCGCAAGATCGGCAGGTTCGCAGCGCCCGATCCTAAAGTATATCGTCCATAAACGCAAAAAGGGCCCCCGAAACGGGAGCCCTTTCTTTATGCGATAAGTCGCGAAAGACTTAGCTGCTGACCGGCGTATCGTCGTCGGTGTCGGCAGCGATGATGATGCCACCGATGATCGCGGCAACAGCAGCAACGCCGAGAATGACGCCACCGCCGAGTTCGCTTTCGCCTTCAACCGGAGCAGCGGCACGATCGGCGCTGATTTCGGCAACCGCGGGAGCGGCGACGAGCGACAGAGCGGCTGCAGCAGCGGCCATGGTACGGATCTTCATAACTTAAGTCTCCTCAGGGTATCGAGTAAGCTGTCGAAACTGGTTCGGGGCGAGTAATGATTAGATTTTGGCGCTATTGCAACCCGGAAAACTCAAAAAAAAGAGGGCAGGGCGTGTCATGTTGCCATTTGGCAACGACCACTCTTTACCCGTCCTTAGTTGCTGACCGAAAGGTCGGGATCGTCGTTGCCGTCGGTCACCAGAATGACGGTGGCGATCACCACAGCGATGCCCATGGCGGCCAGAATGCCGCCAGTGCCGCCCAGCTCGCTCCCACTTTCGACCGGAGCCGTATCCCGGCTGCCGGCCAGAGCCCCGACCGGAGCGGCTGCGAGGCCGAGAGTAGCAGTCAAAAGAGCAATCTTGCGCATTCTTCGATCTCCTTCCGGCATGGCGAGAGGGCCACGCGATCCTGATGTAGACCACCTCTGGCAAGCAAAACCCCCGCGGTTTGCACGCAGGGGCTGGCGTCCCGTGGACTTTGTGGAGACCGCCCTAGGTAAGAGTTATGAAACTTTGATTACCGGCGATGTTGCGACGGTTTCGCCAGAAGCTGGCGCTCCGCGTCACTGCCCGCGACGGTAGGCGCGCACGCCGCCGACCCATGTCTCGATCACCTGCGTCTGGCGGATGGCTTCCGGGCTCGCACGCGAGATATCGCGATCGACGACCACGAAGTCGGCCCGCTCGCCTTTCACCAGCCGCCCGAACCGCCCTTCGGCGAAACCTGCAAAGGCGGCGTCGCTGGTGAAGCCGCGCCATGCCTCCATCCGGGAGAGGCGCTCGTCCGGCATCCAGCCGCCCAGCGGGAGCCCGTCCGCGTCCATCCGGGTCATCGCGACCGCCATGCCGACGAAGGGATTGGCAGATTCGACCGGAGCGTCCGATCCCAGCGCAAGCCGCGCACCGCTTTTGGCCAGGCTCGCCCACGCATAGGCCCCGAGTAGCCGGTCCGGCCCCAGCCGGGCCTCGGCCATCACCCGGTCGGAGGTCTGGTGGACCGGCTGGACAGAGGCGATGATGCCGTATTCGCCGAAACGCTCGATATCGACCGGATCGACGATCTGCGCATGCTCGATCCGCCAGCGGCGATCGCCGCGATAGCTTTCCGACAGTTCCTCGATCGCGGCGAGCGCTTCGGCATTGGCGGCATCGCCGATCGCGTGAACCGCGATCTGATAATTCTCCATCGCCGCGCGGCTCATCAGATTGCGCAGCTGCGTGTCGGACAGCAGCGGCAGGCCGGTATTCTGAGGATCGTCGGCATAGGGCTGCTTGAGCCACGCCCCGCGCGAGCCGAGCGCGCCGTCGAGATAGAGCTTCACGCCGTTGAGGCGCAGGCGATCCTGATACAGCCACGGGGTCGGCCCGGTGCCGCCGATCACCTCCATCGCCTCGATCCCGGCGGCGTAGGACATGATCCGGATGCGCAGCTGGTTCCTGTCGCCCGCACGGCGATAGGTCTGCCAGTCGAGCAGGGTGGTCCCCATGTCTGCGACCGCGGTGATCCCTTGGGCGAGCAGGATCTGTTGCGCTTCCTGCAGCGCCGCATCGCGGTCGACCGGGCGCGGCTCGGGCACCACCTTCTGCACCAGATCGGCCGCCGCATCGACGAATACGCCCGCAGGTGCGCCCGCCGCGTCGCGTTCGATCCGCCCGCCCACCGGGTCCTTGGTGTCTGCGTCGAGCTCTGCGGTCTCGATCGCGAGCGTGTTGGCCCAGCCGGCATGGCCGTCCACCCGTTCAAGGAACACGGGCCGGTCGCTCACCGCGCGGTCCAGTTCCTCGGCGGTGGGGAAGCGTCCCAGGCCCCATTTCTCCTGGTTCCAGCCGCGCCCGAGGATCCACGGGCGGCCCGGATTCTCGCGCGCGAACTGTGCGATCAGCGCGAGCGCTTCTTCGAGCGAGTTCGTCTCCGAAAGATCGAGCGTCAGCGCGCCGAAGCCGATACCCATCACATGCAGATGCGCATCGATCATGCCCGGCACGATGATCTGCCCGTCCATGTCCGACAGGTACTTGGGGTGCTCGGGCCGCTTGTCGCCCTTGTCGAGCACCTCCAGAATCGTGCCGTCGTCATCGACCCACAGGCCGGTGAAGCGATCGACGTCGCCATCCTCGTCGATACGGACGCCTTTTACGTTGTCGATCAGCACGTCGGCTGCTGCCGAGGTGGAACACAGCAGCGCAAGAGTTGCGCCGAACAGGGGCAGAAGCTTCATGGAAGGTATGGTCTTCTTTGTAACGAAGGAGTTACGCGCTGGACTAACGCCAAGCCGGCGGCCTGCCAATGGCGTGCAGGCCTATCGGGCGGGCAAGCGCGTCTATGTTGCAGGGGAGGCAAGCTGCCTCTAGGCGTCGCCGCATGACCAAGCCCAACGCTTCCGCGCTCGACCAGCTGACTCTCGACGATGTGCGTGCCGCGCACGCAAGGATCGGGGATGCCGTCGTGCGCACACCGATGCTGAAATCGCAGACCCTGTCGCAGATTGCCGGCGCGGAAATCTGGCTCAAGTTCGAGAACCTGCAGTTCACCGCGGCCTACAAGGAGCGCGGGGCGCTCAACGCGCTACTGCTGATGTCGGAAGAAGCGCGTGCGCGCGGGGTGATCGCGGCTTCGGCGGGCAATCACAGCCAAGGCCTGTCCTATCACGGATCGCGCCTGGGCGTGCCGGTGACGATCGTCATGCCGCGCACCACCCCAGCGGTGAAGGTGATGCAGACCGAGGCGGTGGGCGGCGACGTGGTGCTGGAGGGGGACAGCTTCGACGAGGCCTATGCCCACGCGCGCCAGCTGGAAAAAGAGCGTGGGCTCACCTTCGTCCACCCGTTCGACGATCCCAACGTGGCTGCGGGTGCAGGCACGGTCGCGCTCGAGATGCTGGAGGACAAGCCTGATCTCGATTGTCTCGTCGTGCCCATCGGCGGGGGCGGGCTGATGAGCGGAATGGCGACGGTCGCCAAGGCGATCAATCCCGACATCCACATGGTCGGGGTCGAGGCTTCGCTGTTCCCGTCGATGCACAATGTCCTGTCGGGCGCGGACAATCCCACCGGCGGCGATACGCTGGCCGAGGGCATCGCGGTCAAGGAGCCGGGGCAGTTCACCCGGGCGATCATCGCCGAGCGGGTCGACGAGATCCTGCTGGTGGGCGAACCGGATCTGGAACACACGGTCGCGCTGCTGCTGCAGATCGAGAAGACCGTGGTCGAAGGCGCGGGCGCTGCGGGCCTCGCCGCAGTGCTGGCGAACAAGGAGAAGTTTGCGGGCAAGAAAATCGGCCTGCCGCTGTGCGGCGGTAATATCGATTCGCGCCTGCTCGCCACCGTGCTGCTGCGCGATCTGGCGCGGCAGGGGCGGCTCGCGCGGCTGCGGATTGCGCTGAAGGATCAGCCGGGCGCGCTGCACAAGGTCGTCTCCCTGTTCGAACGGCACAACGTCAACATCATCGAGGTCTATCACCAGCGGGTCTTCACCAAGCTGCCGGCCAAGGGCCTGATCACCGAAATCGAGTGCGAGGCGCGCAACAAGGAGCAGGTCGACGCGCTGATCGCGGACATGCGCCAGACGGGTTACGACGTTCATTCCGTCGAACTCGCCTGATCCGTTTTGCCACAGATGTGCAAAATAAGGTCTCGTTAACCCTGCTTTGTGGTTAAGGCCCTTCTAAGACGGGGGTTGGTGAGGCATATCCTTGGGCCAATCGCCGATCGATAGATTTACGCCATCGCCAGGAGCGCCAGGCCTAGCCGTGACTGCCCCCGTTCGTTTCCCTCGCTTTTTCGTGACCAGCCCCGCGCCGTGTCCCTATCTGGCCGACCGGATGGAGCGGAAGGTGTTTACCGAGCTGAAGGGCCCACACGCGGACCAGCTCAACGAAGCGCTCGGGCGGATCGGGTTCCGGCGCAGCCAGACGGTCGCCTACCGGCCCAGCTGCGTGAACTGTCAGGCCTGCGTCTCGGTTCGGGTGGTGACCTCCGAATTCGCGCCGTCCAAGGCGCAGAAGCGGATTCTCAAGCGCAACAGCGATCTGATCGCGACCGAATGCCGCCCGTGGGCGACCTCGGAACAATTCGAGCTGCTGCGGGATTATCTCGCGAAGCGCCATCCAGAAGGCGGGATGACGCGCATGGACGAGGTGGACTATGCCGACATGGTGGAGCATACGCCCGTATCGAGCTATGTTATTGAATACAGGGAGCCGACAGACGACGGCTCCACGGGTCGCTTGGTTGGCGCCTGCCTGACAGACAGGCAGGGTGATGGGCTGTCGATGATCTACAGCTTCTACGACCCGGAAAACGAGGTACGGTCGGGTCTTGGCAACTACATCATTCTCGATCACATCCGCCGCGCTGCCGCAGAAGGCCTGCCCTATGTCTATCTCGGCTACTGGGTCGAAGGCTCCGCGCGGATGCAGTACAAGATCCGCTACCGCCCGCTCGAACGGCTCGGCCCGCGCGGATGGCGCCGGCTTGGAACCGAGGAGCAGGATCGTCTCATCCAGGAAGCCGTGCGCGAAGGCGGCGCTGCTGCCGGAGCAGGCGACAAGGCGCTCGCCGTCACCCGCTAGGTTCGCGCGCGGTGCGTGCATTGCCGCGCTTGCCGCAGTGCTTGCCAGCCATCCCGGATACGCCTTTGCGCAGGATCGCTCGGCCAGTCCCGAGCTCGAAGCGCTGATCCCCGACGAAGCGATCGACAATGCGCAGGAATGGGCCGCCGATGGCGTGCCTCCCGAAGAGCCGACGCCGATCGACGGGCCCAACCCGTTCCCGGCCGACGCCCCGGAGCTGGAGCCCGAGAGCCCGCTGGCCGATCTGCCCGGGCTGACTATCGACTGGCCCGATCCGCTTGAGCTGGCGCCGGTCGAGCAGGTCGAGGACGACGGCACGGCCACCTTCGCCGACGACAATCCGCTCCAGTCCGGTCCGCTGCTGATCGATCCGGTGGTGATCGATCTGACCGATCAGCTGGCCCTCGCTTTCCCGAGCGAGCCGGACGCATTCCCGCAGATGGACGATTTCGTCGACCAGTTCACCAGCCTTTCCACGATCGAGGCCTATGGCGACAGCGAGACCAATGTCGGCCAGCTGGGCGCGCGGGCGCGCGAGGACGAGGAATTGCTGGTGCGCCTGCTGCGCGCCTATGGCTATTACGATGGCGAGATCGTGCGCGAGGTCGGCCCCAATCTGATCGACGGGTCTGACGAGCGGCCGCAGGTTCGCTTCAACGTGCTGCCGGGCGAGCGTTTCACATTCGGCACTATCGATCTGGGCGATCTTGATCAGGCACCCAACTTCCAGGAACTGCGTGGCGCGTTCGAGCTCAAGCCCGGCGACTATGTCGACAGCTACGACATCGTGCGCGAGCGGGGCGATCTGGACACCGCGCTGGGCAATACCGGCTATCCCTTCGCCGAGATCGACGCGCCCGAGCTGCTGATCGACCATGCGATGATCGAAGGCGATCTGACGATGCCGGTGCGCCCCAACGGGCGCTACGTCTTCGGCAAGGTGATCTCCGAAGAGCCGGACTTCCTCTCCGGCAGACACCTCGGTTCGATCGCGAGGTTCGAGCCTGGCGATATCTACAACCGCGACGACGAGCAGGATTTGCGCCGCGCGATCATCGCCACCGGGCTGGTCTCTTCGACAACCATCACTCCGGTGGAGGCACAGGCCCCCGCCAATGGCGAGCCGGGCGTGGTCGACATGAAGGTCGGCCTGACCAAGGCGAAGCTGCGGACCATCGCGGGCGCTATCGGCTATGGCACCGAAGAGGGCATCCGCGTCGAGGCAAGCTGGGAGCATCGCAACCTCTTCCCGCCCGAAGGCGCGCTGAAGCTGCGCGGCGTTGTCGGCACGCAGGAACAGCTGGCGGGCATAACCTTCCGCAAGAGCAATTTCGGCGGGCGCGACCGCATCCTGACGGTCGACGCCTTCGCCAGCTCGCTCGACAACACCGCCTTCGCCGCAGACACCGCCAGCCTGATCGCAACCTACGAGAAGCTTTCGACGCTCCTTTTCCAGAAGCCGTTCAGCTGGAGCATGGGGCTTGAACTGGTCGCATCGGACGAGCGGCTTGCGTTCGATATCGACAACAGCAGCCTCGATAGCGCCACGCCGCCGCCGCGCCAGACCTATTTCGTCGCCGCGCTGCCGCTCTACGGGCAGATCGACACCACCGACGATCTGCTCAACCCGACCGAGGGTTTCCGAGTCTCGCTGCGCACTTCGCCCGAGGTTTCGCGCACGAAGGGGATGCAGAGCTTCTACGTCCGCAACCAGGCGGATGCGTCCTATTACAAACAGATCGGCGAGAATGGTCCGATCCTCGCCGGGCGCGTCGGCGTCGGCTCGATCACCGGGGCCGGGCTCAACGACATCGCACCCTCGCGGCGGTTCTTCGCTGGTGGCGGCGGCTCCGTGCGTGGCTTCGGCTATCGGGCCATCGGGCCGCGCAACGACGATAACGATCCGATCGGCGGGCGCTCGCTGGTCGAGGTCTCGGCCGAAGTGCGTATTCCGACCCCGCTGTTCGACGGCGCGGTGCAGGTCGTGCCCTTCGTCGATGCAGGGTCTGTCGGGGTGGAGCAATATCCCGATTTCGAGGACATTCGCGTCGGCGCCGGTGTCGGCGTGCGCTACCTGAGCGGATTCGGCCCGCTGCGGCTGGACGTCGCCTTCCCGATCAATCCGCGTCCGACCGACAGCTTCGTCGCGGTCTACGTCTCGCTGGGGCAGGCCTTCTGATGAGCGAAGAGGCGATCCGGGAAGAGGCGACCGAAGACGCGCTGCGGGCGAAAAGCACCGGTACGCGCATCGCCAAGTGGGCCGTGGGTATTGTGGTCGTGCTGGCACTGCTGGGCGCAGCGCTGGTCGCGGGCCTCAACAGTCCGATCGGCAAGCGCTGGATCGTCGACCAGGTAGCCAAGATAGAGCCCAAATCGGGCCTGCGTATTTCGATCGGGCGGATCGAGGGCAGCATCTACAGCGATCTCGTCCTGCACGACCTCTCGCTCGCGGACCCGCAGGGTGTGTTCCTGACCGTGCCCGAGGTGGATCTCGACTGGAATCCGTTCGCCTGGTTGAGCAGCGGGCTCGACATCGATTCTCTCGAAGCGCGGCGGGGCGAGCTCAAGCGTTTGCCGAAACTCAATCCCGGCGATCCGGATTCGCCTATGCTGCCGGGCTTCGACATCCGGATCGACGAGCTCGAGCTGGTGGACTGGACGCTGGCCCCGGGCATCGCGGGCGATGCGCGGCGGCAGGTCAATCTGGTCGGCAGCGCGGATATCCGCGATGGTCGCGCGATGGTGAAGGCCAACGGGCGCTTCGGGGAGGGCGACCGGCTGGTGCTCGACCTGACTGCCGAGCCCGATGGCGATCTCTTCGATGTCGACATGCGGGTCGATGCGCCGGCGGGCGGGGTCCTTACCGCGCTTGCCAATCTCGACGGGGATTACGTGGGCCGGATCGACGGTGACGGGACTTGGAAAGACTGGTCGGGCGACCTGCTGCTCAACCACAACGGCGAGTCGCTCGCCCGCTTCCGGTTGAGTGCGAAAGACGGCAAATATGGCATTGTCGGGCGGGCCGATACCACACCGTTTCTCACCGGAATTCCGCAGCGCGCGCTGGGCCGCGACACGCGTATCGAAGCTGCTGGCACCTTCGCCGACCGAGTGATCGACGGCAAGGTCGAGTTGCTGGGTCAAGGTTTCTCGCTGGTCGCCGAAGGCGGCGCAAACCTGGCGGACAACCGTGCTGACGACATCAAGTTCGAGGCTGCGGTGCGCGATCCGAGCCTGTTCGGGGCGAACCTGCAGCTGGTCGGTGCGCAGGCGAGCGGCACGATCGACGGGCCGTTCCGCGATCTCGCCATTCCCTTCCAGCTGGTGGCGCAACGCTTCGATGCGGGCAGCGCCACGATCAGCAATATCGCGCAGGAAGGCACCGCGACCTATGATGGCAGCCGCTGGGTGATCCCGATCGACGCGCGCGTCGGCCGGATCGAGACCGGCAATGCGCTTGCCGATCCGCAGCTGATCGGCGGCACCGCCAACGGCCGGCTGGTGTTTACGGGGCGCGAGCTGGTGTCCGACAGTATCCGGATCAACTTCCCCGATGCCAGCGCGCAACTCTCGCTCAACGGCAATGTCGCGGAAAACCGCTGGCAGGTGCGCGGGCCGGTCGCGGTCAACGGGCTCGCCTTCGACCAGATCGGCCGGGTCAATGCGGGCGGTTCGATCGACTTCCTCTATAACGGTGCCTGGAAACTAACCGCCGACGTGCGCGGGCAGGTGCCGCGCGTCACCAACGACACACTTGTCAATCTGGCGGGGCCGGTGATCGACTTTTCCGGCGGGGTGTCGCTTGCGCAGAACGCGCCGATCGATTTCCGCCAGGTGCGGCTCGACTCGCGCAAGCTGAACATGGTGCTCGACGGGCAGGTTGCGCCGGGTACCACACGCGTGGCCGGGCGCGGACGGCAGGCGCAGTACGGGCCGTTCACTGTCGAAGCATCACTGACAGACCGTGGCCCCGAAGCGGTGCTGGTGTTCGCAGAGCCGCTGCCCGCTGCAGGTCTGCGCGACGTGCGCGTGGCGCTGAGCCCGATCGAAGAGGGCTTCCGGATCGAGACCGAGGGCGATTCGACGCTCGGCCGGTTCGATGGCACGCTCGGCCTGTTCTCGCCCCCGGGCGGGCCGACCCGCATTGCGGTGGAAACTCTGACCGTCTCCGAAACCAGCGTGACCGGCGATCTGACGCTGGGCGGCGGCGCTTCCAGCGGCACGCTGGCGCTCACGGGTGGCGGGCTCGACGGGACGATCATGCTCGCGCCGCGCAGCGGTGGGCAGGGCTTCGACGTTGCGTTGGCGGCGCGCAACGCGCGCTTCGGCGGGGCTACCGCGCTCGAGATCGCGGAGGCCGACCTTGATATGAGCGGTCAGATCGCGGACGGCGATACGACCATTCAGGGCACAGCGAGCGCGCAGGGAATCCTCTACGGCAACCTGTTCATCGGGCGGATGACCGCCGATGCGCGGCTGGTGAACGGGCGCGGCGATGTGAATGCGGCGATTGCCGGGCGGCGCGGGCGCGGGTTCGCATTGCAGCTCGCAGCCGACATCGCGCCCGACCGTATTGCGCTGGCCACGCGCGGCAACCTCGCCGGGAAAGAGTTGACGATGCCGCGCCGCGCGGTGCTGACCAAGCTCGAAGGTGGCGGCTGGGCGCTCCAGCGCTCTCAGATCGATTACGGCGACGGCTTCGTGATTGCCGAGGGCCGCATGGGTGGCGAAGCCACCCGGTTCGACCTCAATGTGCGCGACATCCCCCTGTCGCTGGCGGATATCGTGATGGGCGATGCGGGGCTCGGCGGATCGCTGTCGGGCACAATCACCTATGCCGCGCCCAAGGACGGGCTACCCACCGGGGAAGCGCGCGTGAGGGTCGACAAGTTCACCCGCTCTGGCGTGATCCTCGCCTCGCGCCCGGTCGACCTGTCGCTAGTCGCGCGGCTTGAGACAGACCGGCTTCAGACGCGCGCCATCCTCGACGATAACGGGACCGAAGGCGGACGAATCCAGGCGCTGATCTCCGACCTGCCGCGCAATGGCAGCCTGTTCGAACGCCTTCAGGCGGGCGACCTGTTCGGTCAGCTGCGCTATCGTGGCCCAGCGCAATCGCTCTGGCGGCTGGCTGCGATCGACCTGTTCGACTTTTCCGGGCCGGTCGCGGTTGCCGCCGATCTTCGCGGCACGCTGGCCGACCCGCGCGTGCGCGGGTCGCTGTCGAGCGATGATCTGCGCGTGCAGAGTTCGGTTTCCGGAACCGACATTCGCGACGCGAGCGTGCGCGGTGCCTTCGCCGGGTCGCGTCTGCAGATCACCGAGTTCCGTGGCACTGCGCCGAATGGTGGCGCGATCAACGGAAGCGGCGTGATCGACCTTGCCAATCTGGGCCCTGGTCGCGGGCCGGAAATCGATATTCGTGCCGCGGCGCAAAAGGCGCAGCTGATCGATGCGCGCGGATTGCAGGCAACCGTTACCGGCCCGCTGCGGATCGTTTCCAATGGATCGGGCGGCACCATCGCCGGGCGCCTGTTGGTCGAAAAGGCAAGCTGGCGTTTGGGCAACGGGGCACAGACTGCGAGCATTCCCACGATCAACACGCGCGAGATCAATCTGCCGCGCGATCGCTACCAGCCGTCCGCGCCGGGCGCGCCGTGGCGTTTCCTGGTCGATGCGCGCGCGCCGAGCCGCGTCGATGTGGACGGCATGGGGCTGGACAGCGAATGGAGCGCCGATGTCCGCGTGCGCGGCACCACGCAGGAGATGCGGATCGGGGGCGAGGCGAACCTGATCCGGGGCGACTACACCTTCGCGGGCGCACGCTTCGAGGTCACCCGCGGGCGGATCGAGTTCGACGAGAGTCGCGCGATCGACCCCCGGCTCGACATCGTTGCGGAGACCGACAATAACGGGATCGATGTGACGGTCAGCGTGCAGGGCAACGCCCAGCAGCCCGAGATCACCTTCAGTTCCAACCCCTCGCTGCCCGAGGAGGAAATCCTCTCGCGCCTGCTGTTCGGCGGTTCCATCACTAGCCTGTCTGCCACCGATGCCTTGCAGCTCGGCGCGGCGGTCGCCTCGCTGCGCGGGGGCGGCGGGCTCGACCCGATCAACCAGCTGCGCAGCGCGATCGGGCTTGATCGGCTGCGGATCGTCTCGGCGGACCCAGTGCTTGACCGGGGGACGTCGATTGCGCTGGGCAAAAACATCGGACGGCGGTTCTATGTCGAACTGATCACCGATGGGCGGGGCTACAGCGCCACGGATGCGGAATTCCGGATCACCAGCTGGCTTTCGCTGCTGGCCACGGTTTCGACCGTTGGGCGCAACGGCGTGTCCGTGGAGGCGAGCCGGGATTACTAGCCAACCTGCTGCGGCCTGCAGCGCGACCTGACAAGAGCTCTTGACTGACAAGAGGTCTTGACTGTAAAGAGCTCTTGTCAGCACCCGGGGTGGGTGCTTCCGGGAGAATGGTCGGTTGCAAAATCGTGTGAAGCACTACCGCGAAGGGGCGGGCTGGAGCCAGGGCGAGCTTGCCCGCAGGCTCGGCGTGTCGCGGCAGACGATCAACGCGGTCGAAACCGACAAGTACGATCCCTCTCTCCCGCTGGCACTGCGCATGGCGAAGCTGTTCGCCGTCGACGTGCCGGATCTGTTTATCGACGACTGGACCCCGGAGAGTAACTCATGAACCCTAGCGTGAAACCATCCTTGCATCGTCCCCTCCGGAAGATGCTCATTTCGGCTCTGCTCGGCGCGATCGCAGGCTTCTTCGGCGTCACGCTGCTGTTCCGCTGGACCGACGCGCCTACGGTAGGCGGTTCCTCGATGATCCTCTCCGGCGTGGGAATTGCCTATCTCGCCATGGCACTGTTCGTGGGGATTGGTACGCTCATGCCGAAGGCAGGCTCCAAGGTTCTCAACGTCGAAGATAGCGACGAGTTGGTCGAGAACCGGCAGTCGCTGCTGGGCAGCTCGCTGGCCAATGGCGTTCTTGGAGTGATGATGATCGTGCTGGCGAACAGCGGGACGGGCGGTACGGTGCCAGTCTCCATCGCGGTGGGAACCGTGATCGTGGCCCTGGCCGTGGCCGGTTTCCTGATCGTGAAAACCTGGAAATACCAAGACGAGTTGATGCGTCAGGTCAGTCTGGAAGCGGGGAGCATCGCCGGTGCGATGGTGATCGCAACCCTGCTGGTTTGGGGCGCATTCTCGATGAACGGAATGGGCCCGGCCATCGAAGCGAAATCGATGATCGCACTGGTCATGGGGATGACCTTGCTCGGTGCGTTCGTCGCCACCGGTGCTCGCGGGATGCTCACTCCCCGCTGAGCAGGCTCAAGCCGCTGAATGCAAAAGGCCGCCGGATTGCTCCGGCGGCCCTCCTGGTGATCTTTGCGATCCGGCGCGATTACGCGCTGTAGTACATGTCGTATTCGACCGGGCAGGGGGTGGTTTCGGTGCGCATCACCTCTTCCCACTTCAGCTCGGCATAGGCGTCGATCTGGTCTTTGGTGAAGACGTCGCCCTTGAGCAGGAACTCGTGGTCTTCTTCCAGCGCGACCAGTGCCTCGCGCAATGAACCGCAAACGGTCGGCACGTCGGCCAGTTCGGCCGGCGGCAGGTCGTAGAGGTTCTTGTCCATCGCTTCGCCCGGGTGGATCTTGTTGGTGATCCCGTCGAGGCCCGCCATCAGCAGCGCCGAATAGGCGAGGTAGGGGTTGGCCATCGCATCGGGGAAGCGGAATTCGACGCGCTTCGCCTTCTCGCCCGCACCATAGGGAATGCGGCACGAAGCCGAGCGGTTGCGCGCCGAATAGGCCAGCAGCACCGGCGCTTCGAAACCCGGGACCAGCCGCTTGTAGCTGTTGGTGGTCGGGTTGGTGAAGGCGTTCAATGCCTTGGCGTGCTTGATGACGCCGCCGATGTAATAGAGGCAATTGTCCGACAGGCCGGCATAGCCGGTGCCCGCGAAGGTGGGGTTGCCATCCTTCCAGATCGACATGTGGGTGTGCATGCCGCTGCCGTTATCGTCCTTGATCGGCTTGGGCATGAAGGTCGCCGACTTGCCGTAGGCATGCGCGACCTGGTGCACGACGTACTTGTAGATCTGCATGTTGTCGGCGGTTTCGACCAGGGTCGAGAAGGTCAGGCCCAGCTCGTGCTGCGCTGCGGCAACCTCGTGGTGGTGCTTGTCGCAGTTGAGGCCCATTTCCTTCATCGTTGCGACCATCTCGCCACGAATGTCGACCGCGGAGTCGACTGGCGCGACGGGGAAGTAACCGCCCTTGGCGCGCGGACGGTGGGCCATGTTGCCCGCGTCGTATTCGCGGCCCGAATTGGTCGGCAGCTCGATATCGTCGATCGAGAAGCCCGAACCGGCGTAGCCGTCTTCGAAGCGGACATCGTCGAACATGAAGAATTCGGCTTCGGGGCCGACATAGATCGTGTCGCCCACGCCGGTGGTCTTGAGATAGGCTTCCGCACGCTTTGCGGTGGAGCGCGGATCGCGGGCGTACCAGTCGCCCGTGTTGGGCTCCACGATGTCGCAGAAGATGATCATCATCGGGGTCGCGCTGAACGGATCGAGATAGACCCGCTCCAGATCGGGGCGCAGGATCATGTCGGATTCGTTGATGACCTTCCAGCCGGCGATCGACGAACCGTCGAACATCAGCCCGTCTTCCAGCTCATCCTCCGTCAGGACATCGGCGACCATGGTCAGGTGCTGCCATTTGCCCTTGGGATCGGTGAACCGCAGGTCGACCCACTCGATATCCTGTTCCTTGATCTGTTTCAGAATGTCGCTGGCAGTTGACATGATGCTCCTTTCGGATGGTTTTCGGGCGGAAATGCCCGGGAAATCTTATCGCAGGTAAATGCTAGATCGCGTCGTCGTCCCGTTCGCCGGTGCGAATGCGGAGCGCGGAATCGATCGTTGAGACGAAGATCTTGCCGTCGCCGATACGGCCCGTCTGGGCGACGCCCGCGATCGCTTCGACCACGCGCTCTGCCAGCGCGTCGGCCACGACGACCTCGAGCTTCACCTTGGGCAGGAAATCGACGACATATTCGGCACCGCGGTAGAGTTCGGTGTGGCCCTTCTGACGTCCGAAGCCCTTGGCCTCGATCACGGTGATGCCCGAGACCCCCACCTCGTGCAGCGCTTCCTTCACCTCGTCGAGCTTGAAGGGTTTGATGATCGCTTCGATCTTTTTCACCGCGTGCCGTGTCCTTCCCGTTCGGGTCTGCCGCTGCGAGTCGGCGAATTGTCACACGAGCCTAGTGCAATGTTGCACTGCGATAAAGGGGCAACCTCATTGCGCGAAATCGGGCCTCCGCGCTGCATTTGTGCCTATCGCAGTTGCAGCGACGCAGTTTCAGGAAAGCCTGCCATCAGGTTGAGGTTCTGGATCGCGGCCCCGCTGGCCCCCTTGCCGAGGTTGTCGAGCAGGGCGACGAGGCGCGCGTTCCAGCCGCCTTCATTGCCGAAGACATGGAGCCGCATCCCATCATCCGGCGCGGCATCGCGGTGCAGCAGCAATTCGCCCGGATCGCCCTTGGCCATCACTTCGACGACCTCGGAATCCGCGTAGAACCTGGCCAACTCGTCGCGAAGGGCGTCGGCGCTCGGTTCGGTTCGCATCGCGCCAAGATGCAGCGGAATCTCGACCAGCATTCCGCGATAGGCGGGCACCACGCTGGGCGCGAAGAGCACGCCGTGACCGAGACCCGCATGACGCTGCATCTCGGGCAAGTGCTTGTGTTCCAGACCCAGCGCATAGGCGCGAAAGGCGATGTCGGGCTCGTCCGCAAACCGTTCGATCAGCGCCTTGCCGCCGCCCGAATAGCCGCTGACCGCGTTGACCGTGAAGGGCCAGTCGGCGGGCAGTAGCCCTGCGCGAACCAGCGGTGCGACAAGCGCAAGGAAGCCGGTCGGGTAGCAGCCGGGGTTGCTCACCCGGCTCGCGCCTGCGATCCGTTCGCGCCCGATCAGCTCGGGAAAACCATAGGTCCAGCCGTCGGCCACACGGTGCGCGGAGGAGGCATCGACGATGCGCGTCTTTGCCGCCGGGTCGACCAGTTCGATCGCCTCGCGCGCTGCATCGTCGGGCAGGCACAGCACTGCGAAGGGCGTGTCGTTGAGCGCCTCGCGCCGCGCATCGGCATCCTTGCGCCGCGCCTCGTCGAGGACGACGGGCGTGAAGTGGGGATGCGCCTCGAGCCGGGCGACGATTTCCAGCCCGGTGGTTCCGGCGGCGCCATCGACGAAAACTTCGGTGGTCATGACCAGCGACCCGTCAGGGGAAGGCCGAGCGCCGGACATAGCCCGACGGACCTTCGGGGCCGAGGCAGCCCCATACCCAGCTTCCGGTGACGTCGAGCGCCTCGAACGAGGCACCTGGCTCCAGCGTGGTGATCACGTCGTCCTCTTCGAGGGTGGAGCGGACGAGCGGCGCGGGTGCGTCGCCGATCTGCATCGGCACCGGCACCGCATAATTGGCGACGAGAAACCGCGGCGCGAGGTCGATATGCGCAAGGTCGCGGCGCAGCGGCAGCGTGCCCTTTTCAGGCCACACGACGGGGCCGGTCAGGCCGATCTGGCCTGCATGCGGGTGACTGGAAGGAAGATCGCTCACTAGAGTGGTTTGGTCATCATGTTCTGTTGTTTCTGGCCGCTTAGCCTGTGCGCCGCGGCTGAACAACCTCGGCGCGCTTCGCGACCCCTTATGGCGTTCTTTTTCTAGGCTCCGAAACGCTCGCGCAGCATGTGCCAGCTGGCGCGCAGGCCGTAGGCTTCGCCGCCCTTGGGCCGCCCCGGTTTGGCAGTCGGCCGCCATGCGTAGGTATCGAAATGCGCCCAGTCGATGTCTTCGCCGACGAACTGGTCGAGGAACAGGCCCGCCACGCTCGCTCCGGCAAAGCCGTTGGAGGGCGCGTTGATGCAGTCGGCCAGCGGGGAATCGAGCCATTCGCGATAGATGCCGGGCAGCGGCAGGCGCCACGGCTCGTCATCATGGGCCTTGCCGGCAGAAATCAGCGCTTCGGCGGTTTCGTCGCGCCGGGTCATCAGCGCCGGATAGTCCGGCCCCAGCGCGACCCGCGCAGCGCCGGTCAGCGTGGCGAAGTCGATCAGCAGCTCGGGATTTTCCTCGCTCGCCCGGTCGAGCGCGTCGGCCAGGATCAGCCGCCCTTCGGCATCGGTATTGGTGATCTCGACCGTCAGCCCCTTGCGGCTCTTCACGATATCGCCCGGGCGCAGCGCGTTGCCAGAGATCGCGTTTTCTACCGCTGGCACCAGCAGGTGCAGGCGCACCGGCAGGTTGTGCTGCATCACCAGCTTCGCGAGCGCGATCGCGTGCGCCGCGCCGCCCATATCCTTCTTCATCAGCGCCATGCCGGTGGAAGACTTGATGTCGAGCCCGCCCGAATCGAAGGTGACGCCCTTGCCGACGATCGCCAGGACGGGCGCGTCCTTCTTGCCCCAGGTCAGATGCATGATCCGCGGGGCATGATGGCGCGCGGCGGCACGGCCGACCGCGTGGACCAGCGGATAGTTCTGCTCCAGCTGATCGCCCCGGGTCACTTCGAGCCTGGCGTCGTGATCCTTCACCAGCGCTTCGAACTCGGCCTCGATCCCTGCCGGGCCCATCACCTCGGGCGGGGTATCGACCAGCCGGCGCACCAGATTGACCGCCTGCGCCTCGGCAATTGCGGGTTCGATCGCCTTGGCGTTCTGGGTCAGCAGCACGCGTGCGCCCGGCGCTTCGGCATCGCTGCGGAAGGCGAGGTTCTTGTACTGGGCGGTCTGCCAGCCGTGCAGGGCGGGGCCGGGCTCGCGCCCCTTGAGGCGATAGGTTCCGGCAGGCAGCACCTCGGCCAGCCGTGCGAGGCACCAGCTGGACAGCGAATCCGGATCGGCCACGCCGCCGACCGCGAACCACGCATTGCCTTCACCCGGCGTCGCGGGGATGATCGCGGTTTCATAGCCCTTGCCGGTGAAGTTCTGCGCCTCCAGCATGGCGCGCTGGCCGTCGTTCAGGCCCTTCGCCCAGTCGGCGAAGCCTGCATCGTTGACGAGGTGGAGGTCGGTTGCGTTCTGGCCCTTGTCGGGCTGTATCAAAGCCGTATCATTCATCCTATTATGCATGGCGACGAAGGCGCGCCGTGCCAACCGGATTCGCGCCGCGACAAGGGATTGAGATGATAATGGCCGCAGGTTTTGCGAAGCTTGTGCTGGTGATCGGCCTTGGTTTGGCGGGCTGTTCATCGCCCGAAGACATGCAGCGCGATGTCGGGGTGGACCAGGACAAGGCCGCCGCCACCGCTTCGGCAGATGACGCGAAGGATGGCGAGAAGCCCGCCGGCCAGGGACGCGAGATTTCCGAAGAGAACGATCTTTACGCCTTTTCCTTCACCTATCCGGAAACGCTTGGCGCGGTGCCGGCGCTGAAGGACCGGCTCGACCAGCAAGCCAAGCGCGAGGAGGCCGACCTGCAACGCGCCGCCCGCGAGGCGAGCGAGGAGGCACGCGAGAACGGCTTCCCCTATAATCGCTACATGGTCACGATCGAGTGGAAGCCGGCCGGGCAAACCGACGAATGGCTCAGCCTGATCGAGAATGGGGCGACCTATTTCGGCGGTGCGCACGGCAATTACGGTCTCAGCTCGGTGCTTTGGAACAAGGGGGCGCAGCGCCTGCTCGAACCGATCATGCTGTTCGAATCGCAGGCCGCGCTGTCCGAAGCTCTGGGCGAGAGGTTCTGCAACGCGCTCGATACGCAGCGCATGGCCCGGCGCGGCGGCGAGCTGGACGAGGGCGACGATACCTTCAACCGCTGCCCCGACCTTGAGGAGCTGGAGCTTGTGCTGCTGTCCAATGGGCACAAGTTCGACCGGATCATGCTCTACGCGGCACCTTACGTGGCCGGGCCTTACGTGGAGGGCGATTACGAGGTCGAACTGAGCGTGGACGATGCGATCCTCGCGGCGGTGAAAGAGCGCTATCGCGACGATTTCGTCGGCTGACCTCGCTTTTTCGCGCGGTCGTGCGTATCTAGTGCGCCATGACCGAATACCAGACCATCGAAGCCGATTCCGACGTCTACCGCGACGGCACAATCAAGCTCCACGGCCCCGAAGGGTTCGAGGGCATGCGCAAGGCCGGGCGACTGGCCGCCGAAATCCTCGACCAGATGCCCGAGCTGGTGAAGCCCGGCGTAACCACTGCGAGCATCGACGATGCGATCCGCGGGATGATGCTGGATGCAGGCGCGGTGCCCGCGACGCTCGGCTATCGCGGCTACACGCACAGCAGCTGCATCTCGGTCAACCACGTGATCTGCCACGGCATCCCGGGCGAGAAGACGCTGAAGGATGGCGACATCCTCAATATCGACGTGACCCCGCTGCTGGACGGTTGGCACGGCGATACCAGCCGCATGTTCTTCGCCGGCGATCCGCCGCTCAAGGCGAAAAAGCTGGTCGAGGCGACGCACGAGGCGCTGATGATCGGGATCGACGCGGCGAGCAAACCCGGCGCGCGGCTGGGCGATATCGGCGCCGCGATCGAGGCGCATGCCAAGCAGCACCGCTATGGCGTGGTCCGCGAATTCTGCGGGCACGGCGTGGGACGGCTGTTCCACGATGCGCCCGAAGTGGTCCATGTCGGCGTGGCGGGCAGCGGGCCGGAGCTCAAGCCCGGCATGTTCTTCACCATCGAGCCGATGCTCAACGCGGGCAAGCCATGGGCCAAGGTGCTGGGCGACGGATGGACTGCGGTGAGCCGCGACAAGTCGCTCTCCGCGCAGTTCGAGCACTCGCTCGCGATTACCGAAGATGGCGTGGAGATTTTCACGCTCAGCCCGACGGGCCGCGATAAGCCGCCTTACTGAGCGACTATTTCCTCGCAGGAATAGCTACCAGGCAACACGGAAGTCTCCTCTTCGGAATTGTATGGCTCGATCAGCATCTCGCAGACTGATCGATTATCACCATACCCGTGAATGGTTGCTAGCCAATCGGGCCCGGCCATCCCGTTTTTGATCAGCGCATAGGCGCGCGGTGTGCCTTCTGGTTTCGCTTCGAGGACTGCTCGTAATTCGTCGTTGAAGTCGGTGCTGGTCGGCTCGCTTTGGTCGCAGCCGGCTAGCAAGAACATTGCAATCAATAAGCCGAACCCCCTCATATTCCACTCCATTTAGATATCCCGCGCAGCCCTGATCGCGGCAGCAGCCGCGAAGGGCGCGATTGCGCATAGCACCAGGCTGAAGGCACCGGCGAACAGCGCGCCGCTCATGTCCACCCGGGCGAGATGGCCTGCGCCGAAGATCACCAGCGGCACTGCCAGCGGCGCGAGCATCAGCCCGGCGAGCGCGGTGCCTCCACGCAAGCTCGCCAGCAGGGCGGCGATCATCAGACCGATCGCGGCGAGGCCCGGCGTGCCCGCCAGCAGGCTGGCCAGCAGGCGCCAGAAGGTCGGCCTGCTCAGCGATAGCAGTGCCGAGGCGGGCAGGGTGGCGATCAGGATCAGCGGACCAAAGCTGAGCCAGTGCGCGATCAGCCGCGCGGTCATTGCCACCTCCTCGCTGATCCCGCGCAGGCGCAGCTGGTCGAACACGCCTGCGTCGCGGTCCGCCGCAACCAGCCGGTCGAGCGGCAGGATGCTCGCAAGCAGCGCGGCGACCCACAGCACACCGCCACCCGTGCGCGCGAGCAGGCTCGGCTCGGGCCCCACCGCGAAGGGGAACAGCACCGCGACCAGCAGGAAGAAGATCAGCGGCAGGAAGGCGGAGCCGCGCGCGCCGCCGGGCAGCAGGATAGCAAGGTCGCGGCGCAGCAGGATCGCAAACGCGCTCATGCTGCATACTCCGCCAGATCGAGCACCCGTGCGGGCAGATCGACCGGCTGGTGCGAAACGTACAGGCACAGCCCGCCATTGCCGCAATGCTCCGCGATCAGATCGGCGAGCAGCGCCTGCGATGCGGTGTCGAGCCCGGCGAAGGGCTCGTCGAGCAGCCAGATCGCGCGGGGCCGCAGCAGCAGGCGTGCGATCACCGCACGCTGTTTCTGCCCCGTAGACAGGTAGCCGGTCGGAATGTCCGCCAGCGCATCGACACCCAGCCGCTCCATTGCACCGGTCGGATCGCCCGCGCCATCCAGCCGGGCCCAGAACCGCATCGCGTCACCCAGTTTGCGGTCGAGATCGAGCGCGTGGCGGCCGTCGACCAGGCCAACCTCGCCGACGCGCTCAACCTCGCCCGCAAAGGGCCGCGCGAGGCCGGCGAGGATGCGCATCAGGCTGGTCTTGCCCACGCCATTGTGCCCGCGCACATGCAACATGTCGCCGGGGCCGAGATCGAGCGTCAGCTTGCGGAAAAGCAGGCGCTCGCCGCGACGGCAGGCGAGATCGCGAGCAGAGAGGCGGGCTTGCATGGCTGCGCGGGTTAGGCGAGGGGGCGCGTGACGGCAATATCATCCGGTAGCGAAAGGACATTCCCATGGCGGTCGAGAAACTGAGCGAAGAGGAACGTGGAAGCTGGCTGGAAGCGCTCGAAGGGTGGGAAATGGCGAGCGACCGCGACGCGATCGTGCGCACCTTCAAATTCGAGGATTTCAGCGAGGCATGGGGATTCATGAACCGGGTCGCGCTGATCGCCGAGAAGAACGACCATCATCCCGAATGGTTCAATGTCTACAACACGGTCGAGATCACGCTGACCACGCATGATGCGGATGGTCTGTCGCATCGCGACGTGCACATGGCGCAGGCGATCAACGGGCTTTAGGTTTCTTAGCTTCAGCGACTGGTTCGCCGAAGCGAACTCCTCGATCAGTGGCCGCCCATCGCGCCGCCTGCGCGGCCCCGCGCGACCTTGCGCATCTGGCCGGGCATCCAGCGCGCGGCGAAGGCGGCGCGTTTGGCGGTCTTGCCCACCAGCGTGTGCAGCTTGTCGCCGTGCACGGCGCGCCACGCGGCATCGCCGACGGCCTCGACCGGAGTGATCTCCAGCCCGGCGGCCTTGACCCGGTCGCGGATCGCCTCGTTGGTCTGGCCGTTGGGCACCTGGTCGATCAGCGGGGTCTCGATGAAGCCGGGCATGATCGAGCGGACCTTGATCCCGTATTCCGCCCATTCGCCGTCGAGGCTTTCGGTGATCGCGCGCACGCCGAACTTGGTCGCCGAATAGACGCTCGCCCCCGTGGTGCCGTAGATGCCCGCTGCGCTTGCGGTGTTGAGCAGGCACGATCCGGGCGCGGTCTTCTTCAGGTGCGGCAGCGCGGCCTGCGCGCCGAACAAGACACCCTTCAGATTGATGTCGAGGCAGCGTTCGATCTCCGCGACGCTGTTCTGGTCGATCGTGCCGCCCAGCGGGATGCCCGCATTATTCGCGACCACGTCGATCCGGCCGCCCGAGGCCATGGAGAACGCATTGAGCGCTTCGTCCCACGCATCCCGGTCGCGCACGTCGAAGGTATGGCCGAAGCTGAAGCCGAGCCCAATCAGGTGCTGGGTTTCGACCATCCCCTTTTCGTTCACATCGCCGAGGCCGACGAACCAGCCTTCTTTGGCGAAACGCTGCGCGATGGCGCGTCCGATGCCCGACGCGCCGCCGGTGATGAAGATCGCTTTCCTGTCCATGAGGCTTCCCGTCTGCTCCCGTTCCGCTGACCTCATGCCCACCCCGGGCCCCTCCCGCAAGCGGCGGGAGGGGAGGGTGTCGGCTCAGTCCGCGTCGATCGCGGCCTTGAGTCCCTGAACGAAGTCCGCGCCTTCCTCGATCTGCGCGGTCGATTCCTCGATCGTGTCGGCGATCGGTTCGGCACGCCCGCCCAGGCAGGTGGCGAGGAAGTTCTCGGTCACTGCGTTGAATGCGATGTTGTTGGACGGCTTCGCGAAGCCGTGCCCTTCGTCTGGGAACAGCACGTAGGTGACGGGGATGTTCTTGGCCTTCATCGCCTCGACGATCTGGTCGCTTTCCGCCTGGTTGACGCGCGGATCGTTCGCGCCCTGGCCGATCAGCAGCGGCTTCACGATCTGGTCGGCCTTGTACAGCGGCGAGGCGTCGATCAGCAGCTGCTTGCCCTCGGGCGTGTTGGGGTTGCCCATCCGCTCGTGGAACTGCGCCACCACCGGGGCCCAGTAAGGCGGAATGGTGGAAAGCAGCGTTTCGAGGTTCGACGGGCCGACGATGTCGACCCCGCAGGCGAAGGTTTCGGGCGTGTAGGTCAGGCCCACCAGCGTGGCATAGCCGCCGTAGGAACCGCCCATGATCGCGACCTTGTCCGGAATCGCGACGCCTTCGTCGATCGCCCACTTCGTGGCGTCGATCAGATCGTCGTGCATGGTCTTGGACCATTGCAGGTTGGACGCGTTGATGAAGTCCTTCCCGAACCCGGTCGAGCCGCGGTAATTGACGCTCATCACCGCATAGCCGCGGTTGGCGAGCCACTGGTGGTAGCCGTTGAAGCCATAGGCGTCGCGCGCCCACGGTCCGCCATGGACCAGCAGCACCATCGGCACCGGCTTGTCCGGCACGCCGTCGCCATCGCTGTCGCTGCCCGGCGGCAGGGTGAGGTAGGAGGGGAGGGTGAGCCCGTCGCGGCTCTTCAGCTCCAGCGTGTGCATCGGCTGCAGCGGTGCGCCTTCCAGCTCGGGCCGGGTGACGTAGAGTTTGGTCAGCGTGTTGGCGGTGCGATCATACAGGAAGCTCTTCGCCGGGCCGACCACCGGATCATTGCCGATGATCCACTTGGTATCGTCTTCGGTACGCGAGGAAATGCCGAACTCGCCGGTCAGGTTGGCTTCTAGGAAATCGAGCGAGGCCTTGATCTCCGGGTCCAGCGCGACCCATTCGTTCTTGAGGTAATAGACCGAATAGGCCTCTACCTCGCCGGTCTTCTGGTCGCGGATCGAGCCGCCGATATCGGCTTTCTCGTCCTGCGCGATCACCCGCGTCTCGCCCGTCTCGACGTCCATCGCGGTCAGCGCGGCGGTGTTGCGACCGCGGCTATCGAGCCAGTAGAGCGTCTTACCGTCGGTGGTGAAACCCGCCGGGCTGGTGGTCAGCGAATCTTCGAGGCCGGTGCTGCCGAAAGGCTCTTCCTCGACAGCGTTGTCGACCACCTTGAAGAAATCCATCCCGCCTTCGGCGTTGGGTTTCAGCGCCAGGCGCACGTCGAGATTGTCGTCCGCGACGAACCCGGCATAGCCGTTGTTCTCGATCAGCTCGGTCAGCTCGCCGGTGTTGAGGTCGAGCATGTAGACGTCGTGATATTGCGGATCGCGGTTGTTGAGGCCGATCAGGATCTTGTCCTTGATCCGGTCGGACCCGCCGACCACCATCACCCGCGTGTTCTCGAAATCGGTCAGCGTGGTTTCCACGCCGGTTTCGACATTGACGCCGTAGAGCAGGAAATTCTCGTCCCCGCCCTTATCCTGAATATACAGCAGGCTGGCGCTGTCCGGGGCCCAGAAATACTGGCGGATCGGGCGATCGGTCGCCTTGGTCATGACCTTCGCGTTGTCGAGATCGTCCGCCGGGGCCATCCACACGTTGAGCACGCCGTTCGACGGGGCGAGCCAGCTGATCCACTTGCCATCGGGGCTGATCTGACCGCCTGCGCGGGTCGGATTGCCGAACAGGCTTTCGCGCGGGATCAGCGGGGCTTTGGCGGCGGGGGTGGCTGCGGTCATGCTATCGTCCGTATGAGCAATGGATGGTGCGGCGGCTAGCGTGAGCGCGGCTGCGGCGCAACCAATGGCCAGACTCGTGCTCAGGGCGATCTTGCGGGTACGAAACATCAAACCTCTCCTCCTCAGGTCAATGATCCCAACCGTAAATGATCCTTGTCACCATGTAAAGGGACATTGACGAACCGCGTCGCCCCGCGCGGCAGTCAAAGTGCCGGATTGTCGTAGCAATGCCAGGTGAAGATCGCGACCGCGCCGCGATGCGGCCGCCAGGGTTCGGCGAGCGCGCGGGTCGCCTTCTCGTCCGGGCGTTCTTCGTGGCCGAGGATCTTGCCGATCCCCGCCATCACCGCCAGATCGCCCGCAGGCCAGATGTCGGGGCGGCCTTCTGCGAACAGCAGGTAGATTTCGGCCGACCAGCGCCCGATCCCCTTGATCCGCGTGAGCTGGGCAATCGCCTCCTCATCGTCGTCCGGCAGGTTGTGAAGGTCCAGCTCGCCCGCGTGGACCAGTTCACACAGGCTGCGCGCATAGCCCTGCTTCTGGCGCGACAGGCCGCAGGCGCGCAGCGTGTCGAAATCGCGTTCGAGCAGGCAGGACGGAGTAAAATCCTCGCCCAGCTCGGCCTCCAGCTTGGTCCACACGCTCGCCGCGGAGGCGACGCTGACCTGCTGGCCGACGATCGTGCGCAGCAGCGTCTTGTAGCCGGTCGGGCGGATGCGCGGTTCGGGATAGCCGGCGATCTCCAGCGCGCGCGCCATATCGGGTTCGATCGCGGCCACGCTGTCCAGCCCGCGGCGTATCTGTTGTGCGCTCAGGCCCATGGCCGATCCTCCGATTGTATGGGCCGACCGCCCCTACGCTTGGCCAGTTGCCCGTCGCTTTGCTTGCGCATTTGCGTACCCATCTGCTTGCATTGCCGAAACGCAGCTTTTAGCAGCCGCGTCAACGGCGCGCGCGAGAGCGCCGCCCGGGGATGAGATAAAGGACAGCCAATGCCCAAGCTTACCGTGGTCGACCGCAGTGGAACCGAGCGCACGATCGAGGTCGGCGACGGCCTGACCGTGATGGAGGCGATCCGCGACAACGGCTTCGACGAGTTGCTGGCGCTGTGCGGCGGGTGCTGCTCTTGCGCGACCTGCCACGTCCATGTCGACCCGGCGTTCGGCGACAAGCTGCCCGCGATGAGCGAGGACGAGGACGACCTGCTGGAAAGCAGCGACCACCGCAACGAAACCTCGCGCCTGTCGTGCCAGATCGAGTTCACCTCCGATCTCGACGGGCTGAAGGTCCAGATCGCTCCCGAGGATTGAGGGGCAAGACTGACTTGCAGGCCCGATAGCGGATCGCGGTTGCTGCGCGGGCCGCT
Organism: Citromicrobium bathyomarinum; assembly: GCF_021021475.1. Lineage (GTDB taxonomy): Bacteria > Pseudomonadota > Alphaproteobacteria > Sphingomonadales > Sphingomonadaceae > Alteriqipengyuania > Alteriqipengyuania bathyomarina. Next base: position 226,304 of record NZ_JAINWL010000003.1, read on the forward strand.
CAGGCGCTAAGCGGTTGCCATGAAAGCTCCCGCCCCCCTGCCACGCGCTCTCGACCTTATCGGCAACACCCCGCTCGTCCGGCTCGCAGGGCCGAGCGAGGCGGCGGGCTGCGACATCTACGGCAAGTGCGAATTCGCCAATCCGGGCGGCTCCGTGAAGGACCGCGCGGCGCTGTGGATCATCCGCGATGCCGAGGCACGCGGAGAGCTGAAGCCGGGCGGCACGATCGTCGAAGGAACGGCGGGCAATACCGGGATCGGGATCGCGCTGGTCGCCAATGCGCTCGGCTACAAGACGATCATCGTGATGCCCGACAACCAGGCGCGCGAGAAGATGGATACGCTGCGCGCGCTGGGTGCGCAGCTGGTGCTGGTGCCGCCGACCAAGTTCGCCAATCCCGGCCATTTCGTCCACACCTCGCGCCGGCTGGCGGAGGAGACCGAGGGCGCGATCTGGGCCAACCAGTTCGACAATATCGCCAACCGCCGCGCGCATATCGACAGCACCGCGCCCGAATTGTGGGACCAGCTGGAAGGCCGGATCGACGGCTTCACCTGCGCTGCGGGGACCGGCGGCACGATCGCCGGCGTCGGGCTGGGGCTGAAGGAAAAGGACGAAAACGTTCGCATCGCGCTGACCGACCCGCACGGCGCGGCGCTGTATAATTACTACGCCAACGGAGAACTGTCGTCCGAAGGCTCTTCGGTGGCCGAAGGGATCGGGCAGGGGCGGATCACCGCCAATCTCGACGGCGCGCCGATCGACACGCAGTTCCGCATCTCCGATGAGGAGGGGCTGGAATGGGTCGCGCGCCTGCTGAAAGAGGAAGGCCTGTGTCTGGGCCTGTCGTCGGGCATCAACGTCGCGGGCGCGGTCGCGCTGGGCCGGCAGCTGGTTGCGGACGGCCGTACGGACGCGCGCGTCGCGACGATTTTGTGCGACAGCGGCTTCCGCTATCTCTCGACGATCTTCAACGCCGAATGGCTGCGCGACAAGGGCTTGCCGGTGTTTGACTGGCTTCGCGATTGACCCGCACCGCGCGGGCACTAGATTCGCTGGCCATGGCCCTGATACCGGACTTCGAAGCGCAACGCCCCGCCGCCGATCCAGTCAATCCCCGCGATGCGGAGGTGATGCAGCGGCTGCGTGTCGGGATTGGCGGGATCGTGACGGTTCTGCTGGTCGTCGGCCTCGCCAATGTCATCACCGACCGCGTGTTGCGGACCGAGGAAACCACGGTGCCGCAGGCAGCGCCGACGGTGGAGCCCAGCGCTGCAACCCCCGCTAGCGATCCGCTGTCCGATGCGGGCGTGGTCCCCGATTTGCCCGAACAGCCCGAAGCCGAGCCCATCCCCGAAGGGCCCGTGCTGCCCGAGCAGGGCGAAGGTGCCCCGGTTGAGTAGGATCCGGGCTTGAAGAAGGCATGGCTGGCCGTCGGCCTCAGCGCCGCGCTGGGGCTGGGCGCGATGGCTGCTGCAGCTTTGGGTTTCCACGGCTTTCCGGGGGAAGGCCCGGGAGAGCGGGACGGGCGGATCGGTCTGATGAGTTCGCTGCCGCTCTACCGCGCTCCGGAATCGAGCGTGGCCGAGGCGCTGGCCGCGCAGTCGGTGCGGCACCACTGGGTGCGCGCCGTGCTGGAGAAGCGCGGCACGCTGGAGCCGCTCGACGTGCTCGATCCCGAAAGCCTCGCGCAGATCGACCGCCTGCTGCTGGTCCAGCCGCGTGCATTGACCGCGGCGGAGAATGTCGCGCTCGACACCTGGGTGCGCGCGGGCGGAAACGTGCTGCTGGCCGCGGACCCGCTGCTGGTCGGCGAGCCGCGTTTTGCGCTGGGCGACCCGCGCAATCCCCAGGCGATCTCGCTCAGCGGCCCGATCCTCGCGCGGTGGGGCCTTGCGCTCGAACCGGGGAAGGAAGGGGACGGCGGGGTCCGTTTCGTTTCCGTGGGGGATCATGACCTGCCGGTGGCGCTCGGCGGGCGCTTCTCACTGCGTCCTGCCGCGGGCGGAGGGCAGGGCGACTGCCGCCTGCGCAACGACGCGCTGATAGCGGCGTGCAGCATCGGCGCAGGGCGCGTTGTCGCGCTGGCCGACGCTACTTTGTTCGAAAGCGATCCCGCACCCGCCGGGGCAGAGGAGATGCTTGCGGCACTTTTGGGGATGGCACGGGACGACGTCCGCTAGCCCTCTGGAAAATCCATTGATCTGAAAGGCTTGAGCGGTCCCGGGTGATCCCCGGGCTTCCGGTCTTTACCCGATCCCAACCTAAGGAATTAACCTTGTGTCGCGCCGGAAAATGGCGCAATTGCGTGCTCGGACGTTCGAATTCGTAAGGTTTTCAACAACGATTCCTAAATTTCCCCTTTAATCCCCACTCGTCCCGCGATAATACAAATTTCGCATCGGACAGGATTCGACCCGCGCGTGGGATTCCACGCGAACCGGGGTGCTTGGCGCACCGCGGGGCGGGGAGGTTTTGTCCTTGGAAAGGCGCTCACAGGGGAAGAGCGAAACCGTGTCGGAGGCGTTTCAGGGATATAGCGGGCAGGCCTTTTCGCTTCGCAGCGAAAAGGGCCGGTTCACGCTGCCTCCCGCCTTCCGCAACGCGGTGAAGGCCTCCACCGAAGATCGCCGGCTGTGCCTCACCAAGCACGAGAAGTGGGATTGCCTGGTCGGCTTCGGCACCAAGCGGGTCGAGGATTTCGAAGCGATCCTCGATCGTGAAGAGGAATCGGCCTACAAGTTCGGGCGCGATTTCGACCGCGATACCCGCGCGATCCAGCTCAATAGCTTCGAGACCATGCCGTTCGACGACAGCGGGCGCTTCATCATGCCCGAATTCCTGCGCGACATCGGTGAGATCGAGGATGCGCTGTTCTTCCAGGGCGGTGGGCGTTTCTTCACCGTCTGGAACCCGGCCAGGCTCTACGAAATGGGCCCCGAAATGGCGATGCCCAAGGCCGCCTGCCGCGCGCTGGAAAAGGACGCGCGCGAGAAGGGCAAGAAGAAGTGAGCGCCCCGTCCCCCCACATCCCCGTCCTCCTCGACGAAGTGGTTGCCGCGCTGCGGCCCGCGCAGGGCGAGCTGATCGTCGACGGCACGTTCGGCGCTGGCGGCTATACCCGCGCCCTGCTCGACGCAGGGGCGACGGTGCACGCCTTCGACCGCGATCCGACCGCGCTGGAGAATGCGCAGGGGTGGCCCGAGCTGGCCGAGACCCCGCCGCGCCTCGTCCTGCATCGCCGTGCCTTTGCCGACATGGCGGCCGCGCTGGCGGAACAGGGCATCGCCAAGGTGGATGGCATCGTGCTCGACATCGGGGTCTCCTCGATGCAGCTCGACCAGGCGGACCGCGGTTTCTCCTTCGCTGGCGACGGCCCGCTCGACATGCGGATGGACCCCGACCTGCCGAGCGCGGCGGACTTCCTCAACACTGCCGACGAAGCCGAGATCGCCGACGTAATCTACCAATATGGCGAGGAGCGTCAGTCGCGCCGGATCGCCCGCGCGATCGTGGCCGCGCGCCCGCTGGAGACGACCGGGCAGCTTGCCCGGCTGGTTCGCAAGGCGACAGGGCACAAGCCGCACGACAAGAAAGACCCCGCCACGCGCACCTTCCAGGCGATCCGCATCCACGTGAACGGAGAGCTGGAGCAGCTGCGCGGTGCGCTGGCCGCGGCCGAGCGTCTGCTGGCACCCGGCGGGCGGCTGGTGGTGGTCTCGTTCCACTCGCTCGAAGACAGGATCGTGAAGCGTTTCATGCGGGACGCTTCCGGTCAGGCCGGTGGCGGTTCCCGCCATCTTCCCCTCGCGGAGACGCCGCCGGCCACGTTCGACAAGCCGCTCCGCGCCGTGCGCGCGGGCGAGGCGGAGCTGGCACGCAACCCCCGCGCGCGCTCCGCAATCCTGCGTGCGGCCACCCGCACCGATGCCGACCCGAGAGAGGAACTGATCGATGGTTAGAGGCAGCCGCTTGCGGCAGATCGGCTGGGCGATCTGTATCGGCATCGTCTTCGGCGGGTTCATGCTGCTGACCTTCCGGGTCAACGCGGTGAAGAGCGAGGTCGTGCGTGCCGAGCGTCAGATCGTGGCGCTGGAACAGGAAAAGCTCGCACTGGAAACCGAGTTCGAAACGCGCGCCAACCAGCAGCAGCTGGCCGACTGGAACGCGATCGAGTTCGGCTATGCCCCGCCGCGCGCGGACCAGTTCCTCGAAACCGAACGCCAGCTGGCGAGCTTCAGCGCACCGCGCGCGCCCGGCTCGCCCGACCCGATCCGCTTTGCCCGCGAGATGGAGGCGAGCGATTATCCCGCGCTGGTTTCCCCGCTGGCCGATCACGACGGCGAGGGCTCGCAGGAGGAAACTTCGAGCAAGGAGGCCGAACTCGCCGCTGCCGCTGCGGGTGATGCCCATCTTGCCCTGGCGAGCCTCGACCGGTGAACGCCTACGCGATCGACTCCATGGTCGCAGCAGGCCCCCTGCGGGTCGCCAACAAGCGGCTTGAGGCGCTGCTGGTCGCGCGCATGCGCGCGCTTTTGCTGATGCCCGCTTTCGGGCTGGTCGCGGTTGTCGCGCTGATGCGCATCGCGTCCTTCGGCGTGCTCGGCGCGCCCGATATCCCCCTGTCGATGGAGCAGCGCCTGCTGCCCCCGCGCGGAGAGATCACCGATCGCAACGGCCTGCCGCTGGCGCGCAATTACGATGCCTTCGCGCTGTGGTACAATCCCACGGCGATGAAGGACGGCGGCAGCCCGCTGGTCCACCGCCCTGAGGAAGTCGCAGCAAAGCTGGCCGCGATCTTCCCCGAGCTGGACCAGGCCGATGTCGCCGCCCGCCTCGCCAGCGGGCGCGCGCAATATCTGCGCCGCCGACTGCTGCCCGAAGAGGCCAATCGCGTGTTCGATATCGGCGAGCCTGCGCTGGAACTGCCGGCGGAAAAGGACCGCTTCTACCCGCAAGGGTCGATGGCGGCGCACGTGCTGGGCTACGTCAAGGATGGCGCTGGCCATCTGGGCATGGAATCGGTCCTCAACGACCGGCTGACTGACAGTTCGCTTCGCGGCGAGCCGACCGCGATTGCGCTCGACCTGCGGGTCCAGGGCGCGCTGGAGGACGAGCTCAGCAAGGGCATGCTGTCGGTCAATGCGCGCGGCGCGGCTGGCGTGGTGCTGGATGTCGATACCGGCGAGGTCATCGCGATGGCATCGCTGCCCGCGTTCGACCCGAACGATATCAAGACCTCCGATCTGATGATCAGCGATGCCGAGGCGAAGCTTGGCCGGACCCCGCGCGTGTTCAACAGCGTGACCAACCAGGTTTACGAGCTGGGCTCCACCTTCAAGCCGCTGACCGTCGCCGCCGCGATCGACGCCGGGATCGTGCGCGACCTGAGCCTGCGGTACGACGCAAAGCCGGTGAAAGTCGCCGGGCGCACGCTTGCGGACAGTCACAACCTCGGGGACACGCTGAATGTGCCCGAAGCGCTGATTCACTCTTCCAACACCGTCACCGCGCGGGTCGCCGACAAGCTTGGCCCCGAACGTCTGCGCGACACGATGCGCGCGCTGGGCCTGGCAGAGCGTCCCTATATCGAACTGCCCGCACGCGGCGCGCCCTTGTGGCCGGGGGAGAAGTGGTCGCGCGTGACCACCATGACAGTCGCCTATGGCCACGGCATCGCGGTCACTCCGCTGCACCTTGCATCGGCCTATGCCGCGATGGTCAATGGCGGGGTCTGGCGTCCGGCCACGTTGTACAAGGTCGAGCCGGGCCAAGAGGCTGCCGGGCGGCGCGTGTTCAAGGAAGACACCAGCGCCCGCATGCGCCAGCTGCTGCGGATGATCGCGGTCTACGGCACCGGGCAGAGCGCCGATGCGCCCGGTTACCGCGTCGGCGGGAAGACCGGTTCGGCGGAAAAGCCCTCCGCCGGCGGCTATCGCAAGAAGCTCCTGGTCTCGACCTTCGCCGCCGCCTTCCCGATGGACAACCCGCGATATGTCGTGGTCGCCATGCTGGACGAGCCCAAGGGCACCACCGCCAGTTCCTTCCAGCGGACCGCCGCGTGGAACGCCGCGCCGATCGTCGGCAAGCTGATTCCGCGCATCGGCCCGCTGCTCGACGTGCGGCCCGACCTCAGCCGTGATATCGACATTTCCGACCTGCGCCCCCTGATCCGGAGCGACATCAAGTGAAGCTGAACCGTCTTCTCGAACAGGCCGGACGTGAGGAGCGCGGGGGCGAGGATGCGATCGTGACCGGTTTCGCGATCGATCACCGCAAGGTCGCGCCGGGCACCGTGTTCGGCGCCTTCGTGGGCGCGAAGGTCAATGGCGAGGATTTCATCGACGCCGCCGTTGCAGCGGGCGCGATCGCGGTGGTCGCGCGGCCTGGCGCAAAGGTTGAAGGCGCGCTGCACATTGCCGACGAGAACGTGCGCAAGGCCTTTGCCGAGATCGCGGCACAGTACTTTACGCCCGTGCCCGACACGATCGTCGCGGTTACCGGCACCAACGGCAAGACCTCCACGGTCGAGATGACCCGCCAGCTGTGGCGGATGCTGGGCGAGCGTGCGGCAAGCATCGGCACGCTGGGCGTCACCACCCCGGACGAGAGCGTTTCGACCGGGCTGACCACGCCCGACATCGTCACCTTCCACGCCAATCTGAGCGGTCTGGCGCGCGAAGGCGTGACCCACATTGCCTACGAAGCATCGAGCCACGGGCTCGACCAGTATCGCAACTACGGCGCGCGCGTGGTCGCAGGGGCGTTCACCAATTTCAGCCGCGACCACCTCGATTATCACGAGAGCATGCAAGCCTATTTCGAGGCCAAGATGCGCCTGTTCGACGAAGTGATCGCGGATGATGGCACGGCGGTGATCTGGGCCGACGGCGGCGAGTGGGCCGACAAGGCGCGCACCCGGGCCGAGAAGCGCGGCCTGCGGATCTTCACGGTCGGTCCGCAGGGCGAGGACATTCGCCTGATCGGGCAGGAGCCCAGCCAGCTTGGCCAGAGCGTCGAGATCGCGCGCAATGGTGATCGACGCACGATCCGCCTGCCGCTGATCGGCCAGTATCAGGCTGCCAATGCGCTGACCGCCGCCGCGCTCGCTCTGGCGAGCGGCGCGGACGAAGCGCGTTTGTGGGATGCTGTCGGACGCTTGCAGCCGGTTCGCGGACGGCTGGAACGTGCGGTCATCACCCAGTCCGGTGCGCCGGTCTATGTCGACTATGCGCACACGCCGAACGCGCTGGAGGCGGCGATTGCCGCGCTGCGCCCGCATGTGAACGGTCGCCTGATCGTGGTGTTCGGTGCGGGCGGGGATCGCGACACGGGCAAGCGCGGGCCGATGGGCGAAGTCGCCTCGCACCTCGCCGATGTGGTTATCGTGACGGACGATAATCCGCGCGGCGAAGACCCGGCGGATATCCGCCGCGCGGTCATGCAGGGCGCGGGCGCGAACACGCGCGAAGTCGCCGGGCGGCGCGAGGCGATTGCGCAAGCCATCGAAATCATCGGTCGGGATGATATCGTCCTGATCGCGGGAAAGGGCCACGAAGAAGGCCAGATCATCGGGTCGGGAGACACCATGCGGGTATTGCCGTTCAACGACGTACAGGTCGCGCGCGAGGAAGCCTCGCGGATCAATGCCGGTTCTCAGGAGATGGGCCAATGAGTGTTGCAGCACTCGCCCATCCGCGCATGCGGGCATGGCCCAAGGTCGCCCGTGATAGCCTGCGGCTCGCCCTGTGGAGCGCCGACGAGATCGCCGAAGCGACCGGCGGCGTTGCTTCTGGCGATTTCCAGTGTGCCGGCGTCGAGATGGACAGCCGCGATGTGCGCCCGGGCGATCTGTTCGTGGCGCTGAAGGGCGAAGCGATGGACGGCCATCGCTTCATCGACAAGGCGTTTGCCGCCGGCGCCGCAGCCGCCATCGTCGACCGTCCGATCGACTGGCCGCATGTGCTGGTGGAAGACACCACCGCCGCGCTCCACGCGCTGGCCGCTGCTGCGCGCACGCGCGGCGAGGCGACGCGCATCGCGGTGACCGGTTCGGTCGGCAAGACCGGGGTCAAGGAAGCAATCTTCTCCGCCCTTGACCGTGCAAGCCGCGGGCAGGCGCACCGCTCCGTGCGCAGCTACAACAACCATGTCGGCGTGCCGCTGAGCGTTGCGCGGATGAGCCCGCGTGCCCGCTACGGCGTGTTCGAGATGGGGATGAACCACGCAGGCGAGATCGCGCCGCTGGCCGATCATGTGCGGCCCGATGTCGCGGTCATCACCACCATCGCGCCCGCGCATATCGAGAACCTTGGCTCGCTCGAGGCGATTGCCGACGAGAAGGCGCAGATCTTCACCGGCCTGAAGCCCGGCGGCGCGGCGATCATCCCCGCCGACAGCGACCAGTTCGAGCGGCTGAAGGCCCATGCCGAAGCGGCGGGGGCGGAAGTCTTCTCCTTCGGCCGCGCCGATCACGCGCGTGTCCGCCTGCTCGACGCGATCCCTGCGGCCAATGGCGGGGCCTCGCTGGTCACCGCGCAGATCGACGATACGCGGCTGTGCTATTCGGTCGCCGAGCCGGGCGAACACTGGATCGCCAATTCGCTCGCGGTGATGGCGTGCATCTATGCGGTCGGCGGCGATCTGGGCGCGGCGGGCATCGCGCTTGGCGAGATGGGCGGCCTGAAGGGGCGCGGTGCACGCCATGCGATTGCAGCGGCAGGTGGCCGCGCGCTGCTGATCGACGAGAGCTACAACGCCAACCCCGCATCGATGCGGGCCACGCTGACCCAGCTGGGCCAGACCCCCGCGAGCCGCCGCGTTGCGGTGCTGGGCGCGATGGGCGAACTGGGCGAATTCAGCACGCGCTTCCACGAGGCGCTGCTCGAACCGATCGAGGAAGGCCAGGTCGATTACGCGGTGCTGGTCGGCGATGCGATGGAGCCGCTGGTGCGCAAGATGGGGACGGCGCATGCGAATGGCCTTGGCAACCCGCCGGCCTTCGCCCATTGCGCAGGGCCTGCCGAAGCGATCGCCGCGCTGGAAGAATTCGGGCTCAACGCCGGAGACGCGATCCTCGTCAAGGGATCCAACGCCGTCGGTCTGGGCCGTCTGGTCGATCACTTCGTCAGCCGAAGCTAAGCAAGGGACCGGGGACGGCCGACAATGTTCTATTTGATCGCGGAATGGTTCGAATTCGAAGGGTTGTTCAACCTCTTCCGCTACCAGACGTTTCGTGCGGGCGCGGCGATCCTCACCGCGCTGTTTATCGGCCTGCTGATCGGTCCGAAGCTGATCGCGGTTCTGCGCGTGCGCCAGGGCAAGGGCCAGCCGATCCGCGAGGACGGGCCCAAGACCCACCTCGCCAAGGTCGGCACGCCGACCATGGGCGGGCTGATGATCCTGATCGCGCTGGTGCTCAGCCTGCTGCTGTGGATGGACCTGTCGAGCCCCTTCGTCTGGGCCTGTCTTGCGGTGACCATCGGGTTCGGCGCGATCGGCTTCATGGATGATTACGACAAGGTCACCAAGAACAGCCACAAGGGCGTGTCCGGCAAGGTGCGCCTGCTGATGGAGTTCATCGTCGCAGGCATCGCGGCCTATATCATCGTTAGCCAGATCAACACCTGGCTCTACGTGCCCTTCGTGTCCGACCAGGCGATCCCGCTGGGGCCGTTCTACTACGTCTTCGCCGCGATCGTGATCGTGGGCGCGGGCAATGCGGTGAACCTGACCGACGGGCTCGATGGCCTCGCGATCATGCCGGTGATCATCGCTGCGGGCACCTTCGCGCTGATCGCCTACCTGGCAGGGCGCGCGGACTTTTCCAGCTATCTTGGCATTCCTTATGTCGAGGGCGCGGGTGAGCTGGCGATCTTCTGTGCCTGTATCATGGGCGCAGGGCTTGCCTTCCTGTGGTTCAACGCGCCGCCTGCCAATGTCTTCATGGGCGACACCGGCTCGCTTGCGCTGGGCGGAGCGCTGGGCGCGATCGCGGTCGCGAGCCATCACGAAATCGTGCTCGCCATCGTTGGCGGGCTGTTCGTGTTCGAGGCGCTCAGCGTCATCATCCAGGTCTTCTGGTTCAAGCGCACGGGCAAGCGCATCTTCCGCATGGCGCCGGTCCACCACCACTTCGAACAGCTCGGGTGGAGCGAGACGAAGGTCGTGATCCGCTTCTGGATCATCGCCATCGTGCTCGCACTGATCGGGCTAAGCACGCTGAAGCTGCGGTGATCCTCTCGCCCGCCTGGAAGGGCCGCAAATACGCGGTTCTCGGCCTGGCACGCACGGGCCGGGCGACGGTCGAGGCGCTGCTGGCGGCGGGCGCCGAGGTGACCGCGTGGGACAGCAACGAGGATGTGCGCGAGGCCTTTGCGGGCCGCGTGACGCTGGCCGACCCGGTCGAGACCGACCTGACCGGGTTCGAGGCGGTGCTGGTGACGCCCGGCGTCCCGCTCAACACGCACCCGATCAAGCCACATGCGGACAGGTTCGGCGTTCCGGTGATCGGCGATATCGAGCTGTTCGCGCAGGCCCGCGAGCACCTGCCGCCGCACAAGGTCGTCGGCATCACCGGCACCAACGGCAAGAGCACGACCACCGCGCTGACGCACCACATCCTGAAGACCGCAGGCGTGCCGACCACGATGGGCGGCAATATCGGCCTGCCGATCCTCGGCCAGGAGCCCTTGCCGGAAGGCGGCGTCTATGTGCTCGAGCTGTCGAGCTACCAGATCGACCTGACGTTCAGCCTCGATTGCGAGGTTGCCGTGCTGCTCAACGTGACGCCCGATCACCTCGATCGCTACGAGAGCTTCGAGGCTTACGGTGCGAGCAAATCGCGCCTGTTCGCGATGCAGACACGCGGTCACAATTCCATCGCCCGGTTCACCGATGCGCGCGTCCTCGGCAAGTTCGCCGAAGGCTCGATTGCGAGCATCCTTGAGGACGTGCTCGCGAACCGTGGTTTCGAGCCGAGTGAGCAGGCAGAGTGGCCCTCGCTCCAGGGGCCGCACAATCTCGAAAACGCGGCAGCGGCCATCGAAGCCTGCGACATTCTCGGGCTATCGGGCGCGCACATTCGCGAAGGCTTGCGCACCTTTCCCGGCCTCCCGCACCGCATGGAGCGCGTCGGTGTGCGTGCGGGCGTGCTCTACGTCAACGACAGCAAGGCGACCAACACCGCCGCCGCCGCGCCTGCGCTGGCCGCGTTCGACAAGATCCACTGGATCGTCGGCGGGCAGGCCAAGGAGCCGGGGCTGGGCGAGACAGAACAGCACATCGGCCACGTCACCGGCGCCTACACCATCGGCGAGGCGGGCGACGCCTTTGCCGACGCGCTCGCGCCGCAGTGCCCGGTCAGCCGCTGTGGCACGCTCGACATTGCGGTCCACACCGCCGCGCTCGCCGCGAAGCCCGGCGATACCGTGCTGCTGAGCCCCGCCTGCGCCAGCTTCGACCAGTTCCGCGATTTCGAGGATCGTGGCGACCGCTTCCGCGCGCTCGTCCACGCGCTTGCCGATAGCGAGGCCACGCCATGAACATTGCGCCTGCAACCGCAATTGCCAGCGATCTGCCCGGGCGCAGCGGTCCGCGCCTGACCCAGCGCGCGCGGCTGAAGATCTGGTGGCGCGAACTGGACCATGTCCTGCTCGGCCTGATCGTGCTGCTGATGGCGGTCGGCTGCGCGGCGATCGCCGCCGCCTCGCCCGCGGGCGCGGATCGCCTGTCGAGCGACACGGTCACGCTTGATCCGCTGCACTTCCTTTGGCTGCACCTGCGCTGGCTCGCGGTGGGGATTGCCGCGATGCTCGGCCTGTCGATGCTCAGCCGCGAAAGCGCCCGCCGCTTCGCCATCCTGCTGTCGCTGGGGATGGTCGCCGCGCTGGTGCTCGTGCCGCTGATCGGGACCGAGGTAAACGGCGCGCGGCGCTGGCTGAACCTGGGCTTCTCCTTCCAGCCGTCCGAATTCCTCAAGCCCGGCTTCGCGATCACGCTGGCGTGGATCATGAGCTGGAAGCTCAAGGACCCCAACATGCCGGTGTTCGGTCTGGTGACCGGCGCGCTGGCGCTGGTGGTCGGCCTGCTGATGGCGCAGCCCAATCTGGGCGATGCGATCCTGTTCACCGGCGTGTGGTTCGTGCTGGTGCTGCTGGGCGGCGTGTCCGCGCGCCAGATCGCCGGGCTGATCGCCGCCGGGATCGGCCTGCTGGCGACCGCCTACATGTTTTACGGCAATGCGCGGAACCGGATCGACTCCTTCTTCTCCGGCGGGACCGATTACGATCAGGTCGACCTTGCCCAGCGCACGCTGCTGGCAGGTGGCTGGGACGGCGTCGGCTTCTGGGTCGGGCGCGCCAAGTTCCGCCTGCCCGAGGCGCAGACCGACTACATCTTCTCGGTCGTGGGCGAGGAGTTCGGGCTGATCGCCTGCGCAGGCATCGTGCTGCTGTTCTGTGCCATCGTGCTGCGGGTGCTGATGCGCGCGGCGAGCGAGGAGAACTTCTTCGCGCTGCTCGCCGCATCGGGCCTGATTGCGCAGCTGGGCGGGCAGGCGTTCATCAATATCCTCGTCAACCTCTCGCTGTTCCCGTCCAAGGGAATGACGCTGCCGCTGGTCAGCTATGGCGGGTCGTCGACGATCGCGATATGCTGCGGCTTCGGCCTGCTGCTCGCGCTGACACGGCGCAACCCCTTCCTCACACGAGAAACCGCAGGCCTTCGCAACATGCTCTTCGACAAGGAAAAAGACAGATGAGCGGGGCCAATCGACATTACGTGCTCGCCGCAGGCGGCACCGGCGGGCACATGCTGCCCGCCTTCGCGCTGGCGCAGGAACTGCATCAGCGCGGCCATCACGTGGCGCTGATCACGGACGAGCGCGGGGCGAATATCCCCGGCAAGCCCGACTTCATGCCGGCGCACATCATGCCGGTCGGCCGGTTCGGGAAGAACCCGATCCGCTGGATCAAGGGCGTGAGCAAGGTGATGGAAGGCCGCAGCATGGCCAAGCAGCTGTTCGACAGTTTCGAACCGAGCGCGGTGGTCGGCTTCGGCGGCTATCCCTCGCTGCCCGCGCTGCTTGCCGCGCGCAGTGCGAAGATCCCCAGCGTGATCCACGAACAGAACGCGGTGCTGGGCCGGGTCAATCGCCTGCTCGCCCCGCGGGTGAACGCGATCGCGACCTCTTACCCGCAGGTGCAGCGGATGAAGTCGAGCTGGTCGCGCAAGGTCCATCTGGTCGGCAATCCGGTGCGGCCCGAAGTGCTCGCACTGCGTGACGAACCGTTCCCGACCTTCAGCGAAGACAGCCTGCTCAAAGTGCTGGTGACCGGCGGCAGCCAGGGCGCCAGCGTGCTGGCGCAGGTGGTCCCCGATGGTCTGGCGATGCTGCCGCCCGCGCTGCGCCAGCGCTTGCAGGTGACCCAGCAGTGCCGCCCGGAAGATGTCGGCGCGGTGCGCGAGCGCTATCGCAATCATGACATTCCTGCCGAACTGGCGACCTATTTCGAGAACATGGCCGACCGGCTCGCCGATGCGCACCTGTTCATCGGGCGCGCGGGCGCGTCGACCATTGCCGAACTGACGGCAGTGGGCCGCCCCGCGATCCTCGTGCCCCTGCCGATCGCGACCGACGATCATCAGGCGGCCAACACGCGTGAGATCGTGGAAGCGGGCGGCGCGCGGATGATCCGCCAGAGCGCGTTCACGCCCAAGGAACTGGCACGCCAGATCCAGGTGCTCAGCCAGCGCGCAGGCACGCTCTCCAACGCGGCGCACAAGGCGTGGAATTGCGGACGGCCCGATGCGGTCAAGGAACTGGCCGATCTGGTCGAAAGCTTCGGCGGCGCCGAATTGATGGATGTGATCCGGGTGGGTCAGAACAATGCGCGCGGCGCGTCGCAGGGCGTGCCCGTGGGGCAGGGCGCAGCGCGCGATGCCGCAGAGGAGCCTGCTTCGTGAAGGGTGTCGCAACCGATATCGGGATGATCCACTTTGTCGGCATCGGCGGGATCGGCATGTCCGGCATCGCCGAGGTGATGCACAACCTGGGCTATCAGGTGCAGGGCTCCGACATTGCCGAGGGCCCCACGGTCGAACGGCTGAGGAAGCGCGGGATCGAAGTCGCGATCGGCCACGCGCGCGAGAATGTCGATGGCGTAGCGGTGGTGGTCACCTCCACCGCGGTCAAGCGGACCAATCCGGAAGTCGAGGCGGCGCTGGAAAACCGCATCCCCGTGGTCCGCCGCGCGGAAATGCTCGCCGAGCTGATGCGCCTGAAGTCGACCATCGCGATTGCGGGCACGCACGGCAAGACGACCACCACCAGCATGATCGCCGGCCTGCTCGACTGCGGAGAGATCGACCCGACGGTGATCAATGGCGGGGTGATCGAGCAGTTCGGCTCCAACGCGCGGCTCGGCGATAGCGACTGGATGGTGGTGGAGGCCGACGAGAGCGACGGCAGCTTCCTGCGGCTCGACGGGACCATCGCGGTGGTCACCAATATCGACCCCGAACACCTCGACCATTACGGCGATTTCGAAGGCGTGAAGCGCGCCTTCGTCGAGTTCATCCACAACGTGCCGTTCTACGGCGCGGCGATCCTGTGCGTCGACCACCCCGAAGTGCAGGCGGTGATCGCAAAGGTGCGCGATCGCCGGGTGATTACCTACGGCTTCTCGCTGCAGGCGGATATCTGCGCGGTGAATGTGAAGCCGGAGGCGGGCGGCAACCGGTTCGACGTGATGGTCCGCCAGCGCGGGCAGGAAGATCGCCGGATCGAGAACGTGTTCCTGCCGATGCCGGGGCGGCACAACGTTCAGAACGCGCTCGCCGCGATTGCGGTCAGCCTCGAAATGAACTGCTCGGACGAGGTGATCCGCGAAGGTTTCGCCCGCTTCGGCGGCGTGCGGCGGCGCTTCACCCGGGTCGGCACCGTGCCGGTCGCAGGCGGCAGCGCGACCGTGATCGACGACTATGCCCACCACCCGGTGGAAATCCGCGCCGTCCTTTCCGCCGCGCGGGAAAGCGTGGATGCGATGGACACGCCTGCGCGGGTGATCGCGGTCATGCAGCCGCACCGTTTCTCCCGCCTTGGCGAACTGATGGGCGACTTCCAAGCCTGCTTCAACGAGGCTGACCAAGTCTACGTCGCGCCGGTCTATGCTGCGGGGGAAGACCCGGTCGAGGGTGTCGATGCCGCGGCTTTGGTCGACGGGATCAAGTCGCTCGGCCACCGCCACGCGCAGACCATCGCGGATCGCGAAGAGCTGGTCCGCACGCTCGCCCCCCAGCTGGAGCCGGGCGATCTGGTGCTGTGCCTTGGCGCGGGCGACATCACCAAGTGGGCGGCGAAGCTGCCCGGCGAATTGCAGGCCGCGCGCGAGCAGGTGAACGCATGAGCGAGACGCTCAGCCTTCCAGCCGAAAAGCTGCCCGATGTGCGCGGAAAGCTGACGCAGCATGCCCCGCTTGCCAAGCTCGTCTGGTTCAAGGCGGGCGGTGCGGCGGATTGGCTGTTCGAACCGGCCGATGTGGACGACCTGTGTGCGTTTGTGCGCGACCTCGACCCCTCTGTGCCCCTCTTGCCGCTGGGGCTGGGATCGAACCTGATCGTGCGCGACGGTGGGGTGCCCGGGGTGACCATCCGCCTCGGCAAGTCCTTTGCAAAGATAGAGACTGCGGGCGATCACACGCTCCATTGCGGCGCGGGCGCGCATGGGGTGCTGATCGCATCCACCGCGCGTGACAACGGCATTGCCGGGCTCGAATTCCTGCGCGGTATCCCCGGCACGCTGGGCGGTTTCGTCCGCATGAACGGTGGTGCCTACGGGCGCGAAACCGCCGATGTGCTGGTCGAATGCGACGTGGTGCTGCGCGATGGATCGCTCAAGACGCTGCCGGTCGCAGAGCTTGGCTACACCTACCGCCACTCGCAGCTGCCCGAGGGCGCGGTGGTGGTCGCAGCACGACTCAAGGGCGAGGCGGGCGATCCCGAAGCGATCGGCGCGGAGATGGAGCGGATCGCGCAGGCGCGCGAGGAAAGCCAGCCTGTGCGGACCAAGACCGGCGGCTCCACCTTCAAGAACCCGCCGGGCGACAAGGCATGGCAGCTGGTCGATGCCGCAGGCTGTCGCGGAATGATGCGCGGCGGCGCGCAAGTCTCCGAAAAGCACACCAACTTCCTCATCAACACCGGCACCGCGACCAGCGCGGATATCGAGCAGCTGGGCGAAGATGTCCGCGCGAAGGTGCGCGCAAACTCGGGCGTCGAGCTCGAGTGGGAAATCCAGCGGGTAGGGCGCAAATGATCCTCTCCAAGAAACTCCACGTCGCCGTGCTGATGGGTGGCTGGGCTAATGAACGGCCCGTCTCGCTGATGAGCGGGGAGGGCGTTGCCAAGGCGCTCGAGGCTCGTGGCCACACAGTCACGCGGATCGATATGGACCGGCAGGTCGCCGCGCGGATTGCCGAGGCGAAGCCGGATATCGTGTTCAACGCGCTGCATGGCGTGCCGGGTGAAGATGGCACGGTGCAGGGCATGCTCGACCTGATGGGCGTACCCTATACCCACAGCGGCCTTGCGACCTCGGTGATCGCGATCGACAAACAGCTGACCAAGCAGGCGCTGGTTCCGCGCGGCATTCCCATGCCCGGCGGGCGGATCGTCAAGACCGACGACCTCTACGAAGGCGACCCGCTGCCGCGGCCCTATGTGCTGAAGCCGGTCAACGAAGGCTCTTCGGTCGGGGTGGCGATCGTCACCGACGAGAGCAATTACGGCAATCCGATCGCGCGCGATGCGAAGGGCCCGTGGCAGGAATTCCCCGAACTGCTCGCCGAACCCTATATTCGCGGGCGCGAGCTGACCACGGCGGTGGTCGGGGGGAAGGCGCTGGGCGTTACCGAATTGATCGTCGAGAGCGGGTTCTACGATTTCGAGAACAAGTACACCGACGGGCGCACGCGCCACGTCTGCCCGGCAGAAATCCCCGAGGATATTGCCGAGGCGTGCCTGCACTACGCGCTAGAGGCGCACCGCATCCTCGGCTGCAAGGGCACCAGCCGCACCGATTTCCGCTGGGACGACCAGCAGGGGCTGGACGGGCTGTTCGTGCTTGAAACAAACACCCAGCCGGGCATGACCCCGCTCAGCCTGGTGCCCGAGCAGGCGAAATACTGCGGAATGAGCTACGAGGATCTGGTCGACACGATTATCGCCGATGCGCTCGCAGACAGGGGAGGACATGATGGCGCGCAAGGTCAAGCGTAAGGCAACCGGCGTTCGCCGCGCGGCCACGTCGCGTTCGCGTGCGTCGAAGGCCCGGGCGGCAACCCGGCAGAGCAAGGGCGCGGTCAACACCGCACTCAACGCGCTGCCGATCAGCCAGCGGCAATTGCAGGGCGGCTTCCTCGCGCTGATCCTCGCGGGCGCGGCGGCGCTGGCGTGGATGGTCGCCAGCGCGGCGGGCGTGCCCGCATTGCTGCACCAGCAGCTCGCCACCAGCGCGGGCGCGGCGGGTTTCCAGATGCGCAATATCGACCTTACCGGGGTCGAGCGGATGAACCGCCTCAAGGTGTACGAAGAGGTGATGGAGCATCGCGGTACGCCGATGCCGCTGCTCAACCTGGCGGCGATCCGCGATGACTTGCGGCGCATGCCATGGGTCGCCGAGGCGCGCGTCTCGCGCCAGCTGCCGGACAAGCTGGTGATCGATATTCAGGAACGCACGCCCCACGCGGTGCTGGTCAAGCCCGACCGGCTGGTGCTGATCGACCGCAACGGGATTGAACTCGATCCGATTTCGGAGAAGGACGCGCAAGGGATGCTGCGCATTTCCGGCGCGGGCGCTGCGCAGCAGATCGAGTCGCTCGATCACGTGCTCGCCGCCGCGCCCGCGCTCCAGCCGCAGATCGCCAGCGCGCACCGGATCGGGGAGCGGCGCTGGAACATCGTGTTCAAGACCGGCCAGATCCTCGCCCTGCCGCAAGGTGAGGACGAGGCGGCCGAGGCTTTCATCGATTTCGCCCGGATGGACGGGCTCTATCGCCTGCTGGGGGGCAAGGCGACCGTGATCGATCTGCGCGTGCCCGATCGCTACGTCTTGCGGGAGCCCGGACGCGCGGACCGGTTCGCCAACAAGGGGAGTGCGGAATAATGGCTGCAGCACGTATTGCGCGAGTCTTCGGCGCGGTGAACCTTGGGTCGTTCCGCGTCTCCGCCATGATCATGGGCCTGACCGAGGGCGGCGAGATGATCGTGCTCGGCTCATCCCACCGGGCCAGTGCGGGCGTGCGGCGCGGCTACGTCACCGACAGCCAGGCTGCGACCCACGCGATCCGCGAGGCGGTCGAGCGGGCGGAGAAAGACGCCGGCACCGCGATCGAGAGCGTGTGGGTCGGCTGCGCGGGCGCAGGGCTGGGTAGCCGCGTTTCGCGGGTCGAGATCCCGATCAACGGCCGCCGGATCGAGGAAGAGGACGTCGACCACCTGCTGGTCACCGCGCGCGACACGCTGGAGCCCGACGGGCGGATGGTGCTGCACGCGCAGCCCGCGCATTACTCGGTCGATGGCCCGCACGGCGTTGCCAACCCGGTCGGCCTCTATGCCGAACAGCTGGGGGTGGACGTGCACATCCTGCTCGCCGACGGGGCCCCGATCCGCAATATCATCACCGCAGTGCAGAGCGCGCATCTGACGGTCGAAGGCGTGGTCGCCGCGCCGATCGCTTCGGCACACGCTGCGCTCACGCCCGAGGAACGCGAGCTTGGCACCGCCTTGATCGAGATCGGCAGCGACGTGACCAATGTCGCGGTTCTGCGCAACGGCATGGTCCAGGCGATGCGGGCGATCCCGCTCGGCTCGGGCGATATTACCGATGCGATTGCGAGCCGGTTCGGCATTCGTCGCCAGCATGCCCAGCGGCTGAAGTGCGTGTCGGGCTCGGCGCTTGCCAGCCCCAGCGATCATCGCGAGCAGGTGCCGGTCGATCCCGACGATCCGCGGGCCGGTTCGATCAACCGCGCCGATCTGGTGGCGGTGGTCACCGAACAGCTCGGCCGGATCACCGACGAGGCGGGCAAGGCCTTGAAGGCGATGGATTTCGCGGGGGCTCGCGGCGGGCCTGCCGTGCTTACCGGGGGCGGGGCGGAACTGCCCGGCAGTGCGGAGTTCGTCCAGAACGCGCTGGGCCGGCCGGTGCGCATCGGCAAGCCGCAGACGCTGCGCGGCCTGCCGCCGGCCCATTCCTCGCCCGGGTTTTCCACGCTAGTGGGGCTGTGCATTTACGCGGCGCGGGACCCGGTGGACATCCGCACCGTTAAGGCCAAGTACCAGTCGCAGACGCGCGCGCGCGGGCTGGGCCTGGTCAACCGGGTCTGGCGCGCCGGGCGCGACTATTTCTGATCGCCCGGCCATAGAGGCCCAAATGCGCGAGTAATGTGGAAAAGACCGTGGATAACCATTAAGGTTCGCGGCGCTTTCTGCCACACGAATATATTGAGAAATCGGCAAGAGAGCCGCCGGTTTCACGGAGTGAAGACCTTATGAGCATCAATATCGGCCCCGACCCTTCCGACGATCTGCGCCCCCGGATCACGGTTATCGGCGTCGGCGGTGCCGGCGGTAACGCCATCGCCAACATGATGGAGGCCGACATCGAGGGTGTCGACTTCATCGTTGCCAACACCGATGCGCAGTCGCTCAGCACCTCCCCCGCAGAGCACCGCATCCAGCTCGGTCCGGAAAGTACCGGCGGCCTGGGCGCGGGCGCGCGGCCCGAACTGGGCAAGGCGGCGGCCGAAGAGACGGTCGATCAGATCGAGGAAGCGCTCGAGGGCGTGAACATGTGCTTCATCGCCGCCGGGATGGGCGGCGGCACGGGCACCGGCGCTGCGCCGGTGATCGCGGAGGCCGCGCGGCGCAAGAACGTGCTGACCGTCGGCGTGGTGACCAAGCCGTTCCTGTTCGAAGGCACGCGCCGGATGCGCGCCGCCGAGGCGGGGATCGAAGAGCTTCAGCGCCATGTCGACACGCTGATCGTCATTCCCAACCAGAACCTGTTCCTGATCGCCAAGCCGGAAACCACCTTCAAGGAAGCGTTCCGCATGGCGGACGAGGTGCTGCAGCAGGGCGTGCGCTCGATCACCGACCTGATGGTGATGCCGGGCCTGATCAATCTCGACTTCGCCGACGTGAAATCGGTGATGGAAGAGATGGGTAAGGCGATGATGGGCACCGGCGAGGCCGAGGGCGATAACCGCGCCCGCGAGGCTGCGGAACAGGCGATCGCCAATCCGCTGCTCGACGGCGTGTCGATGGCGGGCGCCAAGGGCGTCATCATCTCGATCATCGGCGGCGAAGACATGAAGCTGCTCGAAGTGGACGAGGCGGCGAACCACATCCGCGACCTGGTGGACGAAGACGCGAACATCATCTGGGGTTCGGCGTTCAATCCCAATCTCGAAGGCAAGATCCGCGTCTCGGTCGTCGCGACCGGGATAGACGACGGCGTGAGCAGCCACTCTGCATCGCCGCGCAGCGCGATGGCCTCTGTTCCCGAACCGCGCCCGGCCAAGCGTCCGGCGCTCGATTTTGCCGAGCGTGGCGAATCGGACGAGCGCGGGGGCGAGCCGCAGGGCGCCAGCCCGGCAATGCCGCAGTCGTTCGGTGAGCCGTCCTCCGGCGGTGCGCGTATGAGCAGCGACTACAGCGAAGACTATCACGAAGATGGGGCCGAGGATGTCGACGGCATCGTCGATCCGCTCGCCGGTCTGCGCAACGAAGATGAAGACGACGCGCCCGCAGCCGCGCCCGAACCTTCCGCCGACGCGCCCTTCGCCCGCCCCTCCGGCGAGCGGAAGCGGTTCGACGGTAACCCGGCGGACGATTGGGGCAGCGCGTCGGACGACGACGATACGCTCGACCTGGGCGAAGCGCAGGAGGCACCCCCGCGCTCCGGCGATGACTCCGACGAGCTGGTGCTGGGCGAAGACGCTGGCGAGGAAGCGCCCGAGCCGGAGCCCGCGCCATCGCGCGGTCGCCGTCGCGGGCTCGTTTCGGGAGAGGGCGATGCGCAGCGCAAGCCTGCGCCCCCGCTGCCGCAGGGCGGTGGTGGCGGCACGCTGTTCGAACGGATGGCCAAGCTGTCCCGTGGCGGAGCACCCGAAGAGGATGATGACGAGGACGATGATGGCTCCTCCCTCAATATCCCGCGGTTTCTCGGGCGACAGAACAACCAGTAACGGCGACGAACCGCGCCGTTCCCGGCGCAAGGGGCTGTTCAGCGCGCAGCGGCATGACTAGAACCCGCAGGATGACGGGTTGCAAGCTTCTGCGCGCCATGCCGACGGCGCTTTCTCTCGTGCTGGTGGCCGGCGGTGCGCCGGCGCTGGCGCAATCTGGCGATACGGTGTCGCGCGCGGTGGTCCAGCCGCTGCCGCCTGCCGCGTCCGACGATCTCAACGCCGCGCTGCTGCGGCTTGCGGCGGATCGGCGCGATGTCGATGCGCTGATCTCCGCCGGGCTCGCCTCGCTCTCGCTAGACGATATCGATGCGGCGATTGGCTTCTTCGGACGCGCCAAGGAATTGTCGCCGGAGAATCCCCGGATCGCTGAGGGGATGGGTGCTGCCTACGTGCGATCAGGCCGCCCGGTCGAAGCGCTGAGCCTGTTCGAGCAGGCCGATCAGGCGGGGATCGGCACCGGCACGCTATGGGCGGACCGAGGTCTCGCCTATGATCTGGTTGGCCAGAACGACGCCGCGCAGACCGCTTATCAGCGGGCGCTGCAAGGCAAGAACGACCCTGCGGTGCGGCAGCGTCTGGCGCTCAGCTACGCGATCGCGGGCAACCGCGAGGCGTTCGAGGAAGAGCTGCGACCCCTGCTGGAAGAGCGCGACTACAACGCGTACCGTACCCGTGCATTTGGCCTCGCCGTGCTCGGTCAGGCAGACGAGGCGCTGGAGATCGCCCGCGCGGTGATGCCGCGCGATCTGGCGGGGCGGATGGAGCCTTACCTGCGGTTCATGCCGCGCCTGACGAAGTCGCAGCAGGCGGCGGCCGCCAATCTCGGCCTCTATCCTTCGGCCACCCGGATCGGGCGCGACGATCCGCGCATTGCGAGCGCGGCGGGCGCGGCCACGCCCGGCGCAGCCGCTCCCACACCGAACGGCGCCGAGCAGGGGGCGAGCGTTGCCAGCAGCACGCCGACCGTGCGCGACCTGCGCGATCCGCTCTCGCGCACCTTCATGCGTCCTTCGCGCACACGCGTGGCGATCCAGATCCCGCCGCCGCCCGTGCGGCAGCCCGAACCCGAGACCCAGCCCGCGCCGGAACAGCAGGTCGCTGCGCAGCAGGCGGGCGAGCTGGCCCCCGCCACGTCGCAGCAGGCAACGGGCGCAGCAGCTCGCGTGGCCGAAGCCGCCGCTCCGTCGGGGCAGGCTGCCCCTGGCCTGATCGGCCCCGAAATGGGCCAGCCCGAATCACGTCAGGCAGCGCCTGTCTTCGCCGCAGCCCAGAACCGCCAGCCCGCCAGCCCCCCGGCGACGGGGCCGGTCGATCTGGCAGACGCTTTTGCCGACTTCGCGGAGCCGACCGGCGTCGATGTGGTCGGCGGCGATGTGGTCGACATCAGCGCGATCACGCCCAAGCGGGAGAAGAAGGAGCCGCCGCCACCGCCGCCCGCGCCGCGCCGGATATGGCTCCAGCTGGGAATCGGCCAGGATCTTGCCCTGCTGCGCAGCGACTGGCGGCTCAAATATCGCAAGATCGACGGGCTGAAGGGGGCGGAGCCCTTCACCATCGCGTGGGGTCAGACCAATCGGCTGCTGGCCGGGCCGTTCGACAGCCAGGCCGATGCGCGCAAGGCGCTCAACGCGCTGTCTGCCGACAATATCGATTCCTTCATCTGGACCAGCCCGGAAGGCGCTGCGGTCGAGCCGCTGGGCTGATCCGGCCCGGCGGTTCATCCCCGGAAAAGTGCTTTTCCCACAAGGCGTGAACAGGGTTAATGCTTTTGCACCGCTGGCTTGCCCGGCGGGTTTGCGTGCGCCCCTGTGCTTCGCCCAAGAGGTGGTGAGAAAGACAGACGGGTATAGGGATCGCCAATGGAAACCGCTTTGAACGACAATATCGGCAGCGAATACGGCGCGCCGATGGATGTGCTCGCCGCGCTGTTCGACGCGCGCGGCTGGGCGCTGGACACCCATGCCGACGAAGAGCTGGGCGGCGAAATCCAGGGGGCCTGGGTCAAGTACCAGCTGCGCGCGGTGCTCCGCCCGCAGGACGGCGTGCTGCAGCTGATCTGCCTGCCCGATATCCGGGTCAGCAAGGAACAGCTGATGCCCGCCTACGAACTGCTCAGTCTGGTCAACGAGCAGGTCTGGCTCGGGCATTTCGATATCTGGAGCCAGGGCCGCGTGCTGGTCTATCGCCACGGCGCGCTGCTGGCGGATGACGGGATGCTGTCGATCAGTCAGGCGCAGGCGCTGATCGAAAACGCGGTCGATGAATGCGACCGCTTCTATCCGGCGTTCCAGTTCGTGCTGTGGGGCAACAAATCACCCGAGGACGCGCTTGAAGCGGCGATGATCGACGCGGCGGGCGAAGCGTGAGCGAAAACCGCAGAAATGCGTCATCGAATCTGAACAGGTGTTAAGCCTAAAAAGCGCAGCTCAGCCTTGAATTTCGGGCGGTTTGTCGCGATATTGAGCGATGAACCGGCGCATATCGCAGCCGGCAAATGGAGTGGCTTGAAAATGGCTAACTGGGACGACCGCACACGGCAGGGTTTCGGCTCTGTGCCGCGCGCCGGGGGCGATGTCGCCTCGCGCACGACCTTCGACGCAGGGCTGCGCAAGTACATGCTCTCGATATACAACTACATGTGCTCGGGCGTGCTGCTGACCGGCATCGTCGCGCTGCTGACCTATCAGTCGGGCCTCGCGGTGACTTTCGCGAGCGGGCCGCTGATGTGGATCGTCGCGCTGTCGCCGCTGGCGATCGTGTTCGCGATGAGCTTCGGCGCGCAGAAATTCAGCCAAGGCACGCTGCAGCTGATGTTCTGGGGCTTTGCGACACTGATGGGTCTTTCGCTTTCCACGTTGTTCTTCCAGTACACGCAGGGTTCGATCGCTGCGACGTTCTTCGCGACGGCCGGCGCTTTCGCTGGGCTTAGCCTGTTCGGCTACACCACCAAGAAGGACCTGTCCGGCTGGGGCAGCTTCCTGATCATGGGTGTGATCGGCATCCTTATCGCGATGGTGATCAACATCTTCCTGCAGTCGGCTGCGCTTGAACTGGCCGTCAGCATCCTCGGCGTGCTGATCTTCGCAGGGCTCACCGCGTACGACACGCAGCGGCTCAAGAGCGACTACCAGCGCCTGCGTGGCACCAGCTGGGAAGGCAAGTCGATCATCCTGGGGGCGCTGAGCCTCTACCTCGACTTCATCAACATGTTCCTGTTCCTGCTGCGCTTCATGGGTGCGGCGCGCGACTAACGCCGGATCCGGCAGGACGAACCCGAAACGAGACGCCCGGGGCGGATTTTCCGCTTCGGGCGTTTTCACATGCCTCGTAATGGGTTATTGGTGCCGTAACGCGAATAATGGTCGCCGCAACGCTTCCACCCCGGAGCGTCCGAGCAGATCCGCGATGGGAGCTTTTCGATTATGTCCGACGACCTGAAGTCGCCGCTGCGCATCACCTTTGTCGCTGGTGCCCTGAGCCTGCTGGCCGCCTGCGCCACGCCCGCGCCGCCGCCGCCTCCTCCGCCTCCTCCGCCACCGCCGCCAATCCCCGCGCGACCGATCCCGCCGATGGGCGCGGCTGCGACCATGCTGATTCCGCAGGTGGCGCCCGATGGCGTTCGTCAGACCGTAAACGCCTATGTGACGCCTGCGCAGACGACCTGGAACGTGCGCTCCGCCTTCAACGTGGCCGCGCTCAACTGCCTTGCGCCCCAGCACGCGAACATCCTTGAGAACTACAAGGTGTTCCTGACCAACTTCGACAAGCCGCTCGACAAGGCGAACGACAAGGTCGAGGCGGAGTTTCGCGACAAGTACGGCGACCGCAGGACGGGCCGGGCCGAACTCGATAACTACATGACCAAGGTCTACAACTATTTCACCATGCCACCCGCCAAGCAGGCGTTCTGCGATGCGGCGCTGGAGCTGAGCAACGAATCCGTGCTCGTCGCTCCCGCGGATCTGGAAAGCTTCTCGGCTAGGGCACTCGCCCGGTTCGAAGGCGTGTTCGAGGATTTCTTCCGCTCCTTCGAACGCTACGAAACCAATCTCGCGACGTGGGACCGTCTCTACGGCACTCCCGCCGGGCTCTACCCCAGCTACGGGCCGACCACGCAGGTGGCCGATAACGACACCGTGCCGGGCACCGAAACCAGGGTTCTGCTCAACGCGCCGATCGACAATCCCGGCGGCCAGTCGGTGACCATCCCGCAGGAGACGCAGAGCATCGACGTGATGCCCAGCACTGCGGCCACCGAAGGCACCCAGCAGCCCACCACGGGCCAGGTCGTCCTTCCCGAGACCGCCACCGCCAGCACGGCGGGCGACCTTCAGGGTCCGCAGGCCCCGGATCCGTCGCGCTGACGAACAGAAACCCGTCGAAAGGCCTTGCGTCTCTTGACGGGTTCGTTATTGGGCGCGCTCTCGTGCAGAAACGCATCGCGTGCTCTGCGCTTACCACACCTGAACGGGGCCGTAGCTCAGTTGGGAGAGCGCGTCGTTCGCAATGACGAGGTCAGCGGTTCGATCCCGCTCGGCTCCACCAGGTGACGGTTTTTCAGGGGCTCGCACAACCCGGTGCGGGCCTTTTTCGTTGCCATGTTCGGCGCACGCTTTCCCGCAACCGGCCAGTGGCCGCGCGCATGGCCGAGCGGAGCGGGCGAAAAACTGGCAATCCCCGTCAATTCGGCTTACCTGCGACGCAATGCATTTTCTCGATCAAGCCAAAGTCTATCTGAAGTCCGGCGCGGGCGGCCCTGGGGCCGTCAGCTTCCGGCGTGAGAAGTATATCCAGTATGGCGGCCCCGACGGCGGTAACGGCGGCAAGGGCGGCGATGTGGTGTTCGTGGCGGTCGCCGGGCTGAACACGCTGATCGATTTTCGTTACGCACAGCATTTCAAAGCCAGCCGTGGCGGACACGGCATGGGCCGCGACCGCACAGGCGCGGGCGCAGACGATCTGATCGTCGAAGTGCCGGTGGGCACGCAGGTCCTGTCCGAGGACAAGGAAGAGATTCTCGCCGACTTCACCGAGGTCGGCCAGCGTATCACCCTGCTTCATGGCGGGATGGGCGGGCGCGGCAACGCCAGCTACAAGACCAGCACCAACCGCGCGCCGCGCCAGCACCAGCCGGGCGAGCCTGGCGAGGAGATGTGGGTGTGGCTGCGGCTCAAGCTACTTGCCGATGTGGGGCTGGTCGGGCTGCCCAACGCGGGCAAATCGACCTTCATCAACCAGGTCACCAATACCCGCGCCAAGGTCGGCGACTATGCCTTCACCACGCTGGTGCCCAAGCTTGGCGTGGTGCGCCACAAGGGTCGTGACTTCGTGCTCGCGGATATTCCCGGCCTGATCGAAGGCGCGGCGGAAGGCGCGGGCATCGGCGACCGGTTCCTGGGTCATATCGAACGCTGCCGGGTGCTGATCCACCTGATCGACATTGCGGGTGACGACCCGGCCGAAGCGATGCGCACGGTCGAGGCCGAGCTTGAAGCCTATGGTGCCGGGCTCGAGGACAAGCCGCGCATCGTCGCGCTCAACAAGCTGGACCTTGCCGATGGCGAACTGGCCGAGGCGTTCGGCGACGAGCTGAAGGCGGCGGGTGCCGATGCGGTCTATCCCGTTTCGGGCGCGACCGGTGCGGGCGTTGAGGCGCTGCTGGATGCTGTGCTCGGCTATCTGCCCGATCGCACCGCTCTCGAGCGCGAAAGCGAGGGCGGGGTGAGCCATCCGGCCGAAGAGTCCGGGTTCGACGGGGAAGAGCCCGGCGAGGGGGAAGAGACATGGTCGCCGATCTGATTTTGGGATCGGACGAGCGCGTCGGATGACTCTGGCGCTGACCGGCGGCACCGGTTTCGTCGGGCAGGCGGTACTCGACCTGCTCGAGGATTCCGGGGAGCGGGTGCGCGTGCTCGCGCGCAAGGTGCCGGAAAACCGGCGCGGATTCCGCTGGGTCGACGGCAGCCTCAACGAACCCTTCAAGCTCGCGCATCTGGTCGCCGATGCCGAATGCGTGATCCATATTGCCGGGCTGACTCGCGCGACCAACCCCGACCATTTCGAGATCGTCAACGTCACCGGCACGCTCAACGTGGTCGAGGCGGCGGTGCGTGCGGGGGCGAAGCGGCTGGTGTTCGTCTCCTCGCTCGCGGCGCGGGAGCCCGAGCTGTCGGCCTATGGCGCGTCGAAACGCCGTGCGGAGACGATCGTCGCCGCAAGCGGGCTCGACTGGACGATAGTGCGCCCGCCCGGCGTCTACGGCCCGCGCGACACCGACTACCTTGAGATGTTCCGCGCCGCGACCAAGGGCGTGCTGCCCGTGCCTGCCGGGGGCCGCAGCTCGATGATCCATGTGCAAGACCTCGCGCGCCTGCTGCTCGCGCTGCGCGAAGGTGGGGAGGGGATTACGCACGAGATTTTCGAGCCCGACGATGGGCGCGATGGTGGCTGGACCCATGCGGACATGGCGCGTGCGATCGGCGATGCGGTGGGCAAGACGGTGTTCCCGATCCCGCTGCCCATCTTCGCGCTTCACGCAGCTGCGATGATCGACGAGCGGGTGCGCGGCCGTAATGCGCGGCTGACCCGCGACCGCGCAGGCTACCTCGCGCACAAGGATTGGACGGTTCGCCGTGATCGCGCCGTGCCGCCTGCTGTCTGGCGACCCGAGATACTCACCCAGAACGGTCTGCGCGACACCGCGCAGTGGTATCGCGAAGCGGGGATGCTCTAGCTCGTTCTACCCCGGCGATCGGGCTAGAGGAACGGTTCCTCGCCCGGCTTGTGGATGCCGCATTCGACCTTGTCCCAGCCTTTCCACCGGCCCGAGCGCGGGTCTTCGCCCGGCGCGACCTTGTGGGTGCACGGCTCGCACCCGATCGAGGGGAAGCCGCGCGCGACCAGCGGGTGGCGGGGGAGATCGTGTTCTTCGAAATAGGCCGCGATCCGCGCGGCGTCCCAGTCGATCAGCGGATTGATCTTGAGCCGACCGGCGGCATCGGAATGGTCGATCTCGAACCGGGGCAGGTCCGCGCGGGTTGCCGCCTGAAACGCCTTGCGGCCGGTCAGGGTCGCATCGAACCCGGCAAGCGCGCGGGCCAGCGGGCGGACCTTGCGCAGATCGCAGCAGCCGTCGGGGTCGTAGGACCAGCGCAGGCCGGTTTCGTCACGCTCGGCCAGCTCCGTCTCGTCCGGCGTCAGGATGCGCAGGTCGGTCAGGCCGAGTTCGCCGATCAGCGTGTCGCGATAGGCCAGCGTTTCGGGGAAGTGCTTCAGCGTGTCGAGAAACAGCACCGGGGTCGCCTGGTCCACCTGCGCCACCTGATGCAGCAGCACCGCGCTTTCCGCGCCGAAGCTGGAGACGATCGCGACCCGCCCCGCCAGCCCGCCGGTGAGCACGGCATCGAGGAGCGAAGACGTGTCCGCATCGGCGAAGCGCGTGTTGAGCAGGTCTGCCTGCCCCTGCGTGAAGCGTGCAGAAGAATCGATCCGGTCGACATCGCGCGCGAGGCGTTGCGGCGCGTTCACCGCGCGTCCCCGCCACCATGCCGCAGCGCCCAGATCGGCGTGCGCGGGTCCGCCGCGCTCTGATAGACTTCGGGGAAGCGCGCGAAGGCGGCCTCGGCATCGGCTATGTCGATCGGCTCGTCGGGCGCGAAGGCATCGAACCCGCAGCGACGCATATAGGCCAGCTGGTCGACCAGCACGTCACCCACCGCGCGCAGCTCGCCCGCAAAGCCAGCTTCGCGCAGGATTCGCGCGGCGGAATAGCCGCGCCCGTCGGTGAAGGCGGGGAAGGCGATGTCGACCCGGGCCAGCCGATCGAGATGGGCCAGCAGTTCGCGCGCGTCGCCGCCCGGTTCGATCCGCACCGCGACCGCGTTGGTCTGCTCGGCAAAGGCCTCCAGCGTCACCGCAGGCTCCATGCAGGGCGTATCGTCGCGCAGGCGGATGGTGGCTGCCTCAGGCATAGAGCGCCTCCTTGAACGGGGCCATGCCGATCCGGCGGTAGGTGTCGAGGAACCGCTCGCCATCCTCGCGTTCGCGCAGGTAGACGTCGGCGGCGGTCTCGACCGCATCGACGATGCCATGCTCGTCGAAGCCGGGGCCGGTGATCTTGGCGAGGCTGGTGTCCTCCGCCTCGCTTCCGCCGAGCAGCAGCTGGTAGTTCTCGGTGCCTTTGCGGTCGACGCCGAGGATGCCGATGTGACCTGCATGGTGGTGCCCGCAGGCGTTGATGCAGCCCGAGATTTTCAGCTTCAATTCGCCCAGCGCGGCTTCCTTGCCGTTTGCGGCGAACCGTTCCGAAATGCGCTGCGCGATGGGGATCGAGCGGGCATTGGCGAGGCTGCAATAGTCGAGGCCTGGGCAGGCGATGATATCGCCCATGAGATCCGCATTGGGCGTACCCATGCCCGCCTCGCTCAGCGCCTGCCACAATGCGTAGAGATCGGCCTTGCTGACATGCGGCAGTACGACGTTCTGCGTGTGCATCACGCGCAGCTCGTCGAAGGAGTACTTCTGCGCCAGATCGGCCAGCACGCGCATCTGCGCATCGGTCGCGTCGCCGGGGATGCCGCCGACCGGCTTGAGACTGACGATGGCCGAGACGTAGCCCGGCATCTTGTGCGCATGCGTATTGTGATCGAGCCAGACCGCGAAATCGGGGTCCGAGCGGTCCACGTCTTGCCCAGCGTCGGGCATGTCGGGGTCGCGGAAATACTTCTTGATCCGCTCCAGCTCGGCCAGCGGGGGCTCGACACCCTGCTCCAGCAGGTGAGCGAATTCCTCCTCCACCTGGCGGGTATATTCTTCCGCGCCGAGTTCATGGACGAGGATCTTGATCCGCGCCTTGTACTTGTTGTCGCGCCGTCCGTAGCGGTTGTAGACGCGCAGGCACGCCTCCGAATAGGTCACCAGCTGGTCGAGCGGTACGAAATCACGGATCAGCGGGGCAATCATCGGGGTGCGGCCCATGCCGCCGCCGACGTAGAACTGCGCACCAAGCTCTCCGTCACGCTCGACGATCCGGATACCGATATCGTGCAGCCGCATGGCCGCGCGATCCTGTTCGCTCGCGATCACGCAGATCTTGAACTTGCGGGGGAGGTAGGAAAATTCCGGGTGGAAGCTCGACCACTGGCGAAGCAGCTCGGCATAGGGGCGCGGGTCCGCCACCTCGTCCGCCGCAGCGCCCGCAAAATGGTCGGAACTGATGTTGCGGATGCAGTTCCCGCTGGTCTGGATCGCGTGCATCTCCACGCTCGCCAGATCGGCGAGGATGTCGGCCGCGTCCTCCAGCTTGATCCAGTTGTACTGGATGTTCTGGCGGGTGGTGAAATGGCCGTAGCCGCGATCGTACTTCTCGGCGATCGTCGCCAGCATTCGCATCTGACCGCCGTTGAGCGTGCCATAGGGAATCGCCACGCGCAGCATGTAGGCGTGCAATTGCAGGTAGAGGCCGTTCATCAGCCGCAGCGGCTTGAACTGGTCTTCGCTCAGCTTGCCCGCCAGCCGGCGTTCGCACTGGTCGCGAAACTCGGCCACGCGGGCATCGACCATGGCCTGGTCGTATTGGTCGTAGGCGTACATCAGATTACCTGTTCGATCGCTTGCGGATCATCGGGTTTGAGAGTGAGGTCGGGGCGCACCGTGGGGCCGAGCGCGCGGACGCGCTCCTTGATATGCGAAGGGCGCGGGGTGCCGTCGGGGCCGGGTGCGGCCTCGACCACGTAGGGCACGTTGACGCGGCGCGCGGCTTCCTCGCGGGTGGCGATGGCCTCTGCGTCATCGCCCGCGTCGACAGCGTCCTCGATCAATGTGGACCAGCCATCGCCGGTCCACCAGGTGACCGCGCCGGTCTTCAGGTTGTTGCCGGTGATGAGGTTCACTGCGCTGCCTCCATGGCCCGGGCGGCAATCTGCGCATCGGTGCGCGCGGTGACCTCGCCGATCACGATCAGCGCCGGGGAAGTGACGCCTTCGTGCTCGACGAGGTCGGGCAGGCCCGCAAGGAGCCCGCGCAGGACGCGCATGTTGGGGCGCGCGCCATTCTCTATCACCGCGACAGGCATGTCGGGCGACAGACCGTCCGCCATCAGCTTGTCCGCGATGTCGCCTGCGGTCTTCACGCCCATGTAGATCACCAGCGTGCGGCCCTTGCCGGCGAGGCCGGACCAGTTCTGGTCGCTCAATCCCTTGCACTGGCCGGCGACGAAGCTGACGATGCTGGAGGCGTCGCGGTGCGTCAGCGCGATCTGCGCCGCGGCAGCCGCGCCGTTTGCGGCGCTGATGCCAGGCACGATCTCCACGCGCACGCCAGCGGCGCGAGCCGCCTCGGCTTCTTCACCGCCGCGCCCGAAGATCAGCGGATCGCCGCCCTTGAGCCGCACCGGAGAGCGCCCGGCCTTCGCCTCGCGCACCAGCAGGGCGTTGATGTCTTCCTGCGGGAGGGTGTGTTTCGAGCGGCGCTTGGCGACCGAGATCAGCATAGCGCCTTTGCGCGCCATCGCCAGAATTGCAGGGTCGACCAGCCCGTCATGCACGATCAGGTCCGCCCCCTCGATCAGGCGCGCGGCGCGCAGGGTGAGGAGGTCGGGGTCGCCGGGGCCTGCGCCCACGAGGTAAATTGTGCCGGTATCTGCCATGCGAGGGTACATGGCGGGAGCGACGGATGCGCGCCAACCAGAATGGGTTCGCGTGCGGCTAGCTATTCTTTAGCGGCAGGTTTATCCGATTTCGCGCGAGTCTGCTGAAGCGCCGCGATCAGCTGGTCGAGCCCCTCCGCATTGCGCAGGTTGATATCGCGCTGGGGGAAGGGAATCTCGACCTCGTGTTCCTGAAACAGGTGCCACAGCTTCTTGAGCACCGCGCTCTTCACATTGCCGGTGCCCGCCTCAGGGTCGGTGATCCACACGTGGATGATGAAGTTGACGCTGCTGTCGCCATACCCGTCCAGCCAGACGGTCGGCGGGGGGGATTTCAGCACCCGGTCGCACGACAGCGCGGCCTCCAGCATCAGTTCTTCGGCCTTGTCGATATCCGCGTGGTAGCTGATCCCGACCGGCACCTGCATGCGTACGTTGCGGCTGGAATAGGACCAGTTTTCGACCTGATTGATCATCAGGTTCTCGTTCGGGATCAGGTATTCCTTCTGGTCGCGGGTGGTGATCGAGACCGCGCGAATGCCGATCTTGCGGATCTGCCCGAAGGTGGAGACACCCGCCTGATCGGCGATGGCAATCACGTCGCCCGGTTTGATCGACTTGTCCATCAGCAGGATGATCCCCGCGATCAGGTTGCCGAAAGTCTTCTGCAGGCCGAAACCGATGGCAAGGCCGAATGCGCCGGAGAACACGGTCAGCGCGGTCAGGTCTATCCCGAGCAGGTCGATCCCTATCAGGATCGCCATGCCCCACACACCGATGGTGACGATCTTCTCCGCCAGCAGGCGGCGGGTCTGGTCGAGCCGGGTGACGCGCGCCAGCCCGAGATGCGCGAGCTTGCTGCCGAAGAACGCGAACGCGAAGACGCCGATGGTCACGGCGATGAAGACTATGCCGGACCACACCGAAATCGTCATCGAACCTACGTCGATCGACATGCCTTGAAGCGACTGGATCACGTCGCCCACGGTCTGGCTCTGCTGGCCGACCGCCTGGGCAAGTTCGTCCGCCGCCTTCACCGAATCGGTGGGCGATGCGGTGGGCGCGGGGATTGGAGTGGCGGCAGCGGTTGCCCCGTCGCTGGGCACTGCTTGCAGGATCACCTGTTCGCCCGACTGCAGCGGATCGGCGCTGGCCGTGGGCGTGGGGCTTGGGCTCGCTCCGGGGTTCAGAACCGCCTCGGTTGCGGAAGTGGGGCCGACGCCAGACATCAGCTATGCTTGATCGTGACGAAGGCGCGGTCAAGGTCCGCGATCAGGTCATCCGCATCTTCCAGCCCGATGGCGAGGCGAATGCCGAGATGGTCTTCCTCGCGCCAGCCGGGCTTGGGCCAGTCACTCGCGCTGCGGATGCGCGCGGCATCGAAGGGCAGGGCAAGGCTTTCGAACCCGCCCCAGCTGTAGCCGATGCCGAACAGCTCCAGCGTGTCGACGAACGCGGCGCGCTGTTCGCTGGTGTGGCCGGCCAGCACGAAGCTGAACAGACCGCACCCGCCGCTGAAATCGCGCGCCCACAGATCGTGGCCGGGCGACCCTTGCACCATCGGGCACAGCACATGCGCAACCTCGGAGCGGTCTTTGAGCCAGTGCGCGATTTTCAGCGCGCTGGCGGTGCTCTGCCTGAGGCGCAGCGGCATGGTGCGCAGGCCCCGGGCGACCAGCGCGGCATCGTCGGGCGAGACCACCTGGCCGAGGCTCTGCGCGGTATGGCGTAGCTTGGCGTAATACGTGGCCCCCGCGCTCGCCGCGCCCATCATCACGTCCGAGTGGCCGCCCGCATGCTTGGTCAGCGCGGTAATGGTGATGTCGCAGCCATGCTCCAGCGCGGGAAAGCCCAGCCCGGTGGCCCAGGTATTGTCGATGAGGACGGCCGCGCCCCTATCCTTGGCGATTGCCGCCAGGTGCGGGACGTCGGGCACTTCCATTGTCAGGCTGCCGGGGGTCTCCAGCATCACGGCGGTGGTCCGGTCGTCGAAGGCGGCTGCGTAGGCCTCGTGATCGGCGGGATCGAAAAAGCGCGCTTCCACGCCCCACCGCTTAAGCAGGCCGGATGCGATCGAGCGCGTCGGTTCGTAGACATTGTCCTGCACCAGCAGCACGTCACCCGGTTCCAGCACGCTCATCATCGCGCCTGCCAGCGCGGCGGTGCCGCTGGGATAGAGCATGGTGCCCTCGGCACCCGGCTCCAACTGCGTCAGCGCCTCGGCCAGCGACCACTGGGTCGGAGCGCCCCGGCGCCCATAGTGGAAATGACCGTCCTCGTTATGCGCAAGCGCGGCGATCCGGTCGGCTTCGCTCTCGTAAAGATGCGTGCTGCCGCGCCAGATCGGCGGATTGACCACCGGTCCGGTCCACTCCTCGCGCCGCCCGGCGAGGACGGCGGCGGTGCTGGCTCCGGTCGGTTTGTCGATCTTGCTCAGCGGGCTTCTCCGGTTTCCTTGGGTGTGTCGGGGTCTGCGCCCCATTCGCTCCAGCTGCCGTCATAGAGAGCGGTCTGCGGAGCGCCGAGCAGCCGCGACGCGAACAGCAGGACCGACGCGGTTACGCCGCTGCCGCAGGTGGTCACGATCGGGCGGTCGAGATCGAGGCCTGCCTTGTCGAACAGCGCGCGCAGCGTCTCGGGATCGCGAAACGTGCCATCCTCCGCGAGCACATCGCGGAAGAACAGGTGCCGCGCGCCGGGAATGTGCCCGCCGGGCAGGCCGTGCACCGTGTCTTCTACGCTGCCGGTAAAGCGGCCAGCATCGCGCGCGTCGACCACCTGCTCGCGATGATCGTCGAGATTGGCGAGCATCGCCGCCTTGTCGCGAATGTCGGTGATCCGCACCGTGGTCGCCGGGCGATCCATCGCGGCTATCTCGGGTGTCCCGCTTTCCAGCGGCCGGCCTTCGGCCTTCCACTTCGTCAGTCCGCCGTCGAGGACTGCGATATTGCCGAGGCCTGCGAGGTCGAGCAGCACCCATGCGCGGCACGCGCTGCGTAGATCGGAATCGTCGTACAGCACGATCCGCGTCTGCGCGCCGATGCCGCGCTCGCCCAGCCAGCGCGCGACCCGTTCACCGTCGGGCACCTTGCCGGGCAGGGCGGATGCGGGATCGTGCAGCCCGGCGAGGTCGAGGAAGCGGGTGCCGGGGATATGCGCGGCTTCGAATTCGGCGCGCGCATCACGCTCGGCCATCGGCAGGTGCAGCGAGGCATCGAGCACCGCGAGGTCGGGCGCGGCCAGCTCTTCGGCCAGCCGCTCGGTCGAAACGAGCATGTCCATTGCCAGCGCGGATAGCCGGTCGGCCCCCGGCTTGTCGAGCGCTCAGGCGAGTGCGCGGGTGGTCAGCTGAGAATAGGTGCGCGGGCCTTCGTCGAGCCGGAACGGCGCAGGGCGCGCGGCGCTGCCTGCCGGTTTGCTGCCGATGACGAAGGTGTGCGCGGAGGGCTTCTGCTCCGCAATGTGCACGGTCAGCCGCATCAGCGGGACGAACACGGGCACCTGGCCCTGCTGCAGCGCGCGCACCTCGCTCAAGGGAAGCCGCAATTCCCCGCGAATGACCGCCCGCTCGCCCGGATCGAGATGGTCGATCGCGTGCAGTTCGGGGTAGGAATGGTCGGGATCGGCGACCTGCTGCGAGGTCGGCACGCGCCCGTGGGCGGTGGTCAGATCGCCCGCGATGCGGACCTGCGAGATCGGCGCGCGCCCGCGATTGACGATCGTCAGGCGGTACGCGATCGTCGCGTTGATCACGCTGCGGCTGAGCGTGGTGGCATGCGCTTCAATGCCCAGCGAAGCCGCTTCGAGGCGCGGGAGCGCGCTATGCTTGTGGATTTTGCGCAGCGGCGGGCCGGAAAGGTCGGCCGGAGCGGCTTGCACCTCGGCCCGGGTACGCCTGCGCCGACGGGCCGCGAACAGGATGATCGCGCCGAGCAGCAGCGCGAGCCCCGCCATCAGCGCACCCCACAGCCAGCCCGGCGTTCCTTCGTTGTCTGACGATGCGCCAAACGCGTCGACAGGCTGCGCCGTGTCATCGGGCACGGTCTCGGGCAGAACATTGGCAGGCAGAGCGGCGTCGGGTTCGGGAGCGGGCTCTCCAGTGCCGGTTTCGATTACGGTGCTATCGGTTGGCGTTGCGCTGCGTTCAGCCTCCGGTCGCTCCGCAGTCGAACGCGCGGGCGCGCTGGCTCTGGGTGCGGGCTCGGCGAGTACTTCGCGGGTCGAAACCGGTTGCTCGCTGGTTGGCAGGTTGGGCCGCGCCGATCTGGTGGCACTTGGCTGGGGGCGCGGAGTCTCGCTCGCGCGCTCGCTCGGGGTAGGGCGCGGCGTGACGGTTGGCGTCGGCGTGGCCGTTGGCGGCAGGATCACGCGCGGCGCGCTGCGGTTCTCTCCCTCGAGATCGATCGGCCCTTGCGCCTGCGGGCGCGCGGTGGGCGTCGCGTCGGGATCGGGTGGCAGCTGAAAATCGCTGGCGGACTGCGCATGGGCAGTTGTGGCGGCGAAGAACAGCAGGCAGGGGAAAAGGGCGCGTCTCATCAATTCGGACTTCGGGGCAGGAGAAAGATGCCCGTACACCGGGCAGGGCGGCGCTGAATAGGCGGTGAATCGCCGCTACGCAAAGGCTTGCTTGTGCCGCGCGCGCGATGAAGGCAAGGACGCGGCATGAGCGACACACCCCACGACCCGCAAACCGGCACCACTCCGCGCTTTCTCGGCCAAGCGACCGGCCTGCCTGCAAGCCCCGAAGAAGCCGAGCTGGATTACGTGCCCAATCCGCGCGAGGGTTCGCTGTACATGGTGCGCTTCTCCGCGCCCGAATTCACCTCGCTGTGCCCGGTCACCGGCCAGCCCGACTTTGCGCATCTGGTGATCGACTATGCCCCGCAGGCGACGATCGTCGAATCGAAGAGCCTCAAGCTGTTCCTCGGTTCTTTCCGCAACCATTGCGGCTTTCACGAGGATGTGACCGTGGGCATCGGCCAGCGGCTGTTCGACGAGATGGCCCCGCGCTGGCTGCGGATCGGCGGCTACTGGTATCCGCGCGGGGGCATCCCGATCGACGTGTTCTGGCAGAGCGGGCCAGTGCCCGAAGGCCTGTGGGTGCCCGAACAGGGCGTCCAGAACTATCGCGGTCGCGGCTGACGGCTCCGGCGGAGAATTCTAACCGATACGTGACGATTATGACACTGCCGACCGGCTGGTTCGCGGATTCTCCGAACTGACGCAAATGCGTCAAGCAGGCGTAAAACTCCCCTCCTAACGGCGCCCCACAGGGATCAAGCCTAGGGGTTTTACTGATGAAGAAGATGCGTTTCGCCACGCGGGTTGGCATAATTTCGCTCGCCACCGCTCTTGCCGCACCGGCAATCGCGGGTGAGGTCGGCGGCTATGTCGTCGACGGGAGCGATACGGTCGCACTGCGTTCCGCCCAGGTGCGGATCGTCGAACTCAACCGTTCCGCCACGACCGATCGCGACGGCTCGTTCCTCTTCACCGACGTTCCCGAAGGCGAATACACTATCGAGGCGAGCTATGTCGGCGCGCAGACCGTCAGCGAGACGGTCAGCGTGCCCGCGACCGGAGAGATCGACGTCACGCTGCAGCTGTCGCCGGTCGATGGCGGCAACGAGATGATCCTGGTGGTCGGGCAGCGCGCCAACCAGGCAAGCGCGCTCAACATGAAGCGCGAGGCGGACGGTGTCAGCGACGTGATCACCCGCGATGCGATCGGTCAGTTTCCCGACCAGAACGTGGCCGAATCGCTGCGCCGCGTACCCGGCGTCAACGTGCTCGACGATCAGGGCGAGGGCCGCTTCGTGAGCGTGCGCGGGCTCGACCCCGATCTCGTCTCGACCTCGCTCAACG
Organism: Citromicrobium bathyomarinum; assembly: GCF_021021475.1. Lineage (GTDB taxonomy): Bacteria > Pseudomonadota > Alphaproteobacteria > Sphingomonadales > Sphingomonadaceae > Alteriqipengyuania > Alteriqipengyuania bathyomarina. The sequence continues at coordinate 264,066 of NZ_JAINWL010000003.1, forward strand.
GGGTGCGCGTGCCGTCGCCCGAAAGCGACGTGCGCTCGGTCGCGCTCGACGTGATTTCCAGCGACATCATCGAATCGATCGAAGTGAAGAAGTCGCTGACCCCCGACATGGACGGCGACACGATCGGCGCCTCGGTCGAGATCGAGACGACCAGCGCGTTCGACCGCCGCAAGAGCCTGCTGACCGCCAAGATCGAGGGCAGCTACAACGACTACGCCGACCATATCAGCCCCAAGGGCAGCGTCGATTTCGCCACCCGGCTGGGCGACAATGTCGGCGTTTCGGGCGGCCTTTCCTACTACAAGCGCAAGTTCGAAACCGACAATATCGAGGCGGACGACTATTCGGACGCGGGGATGATCTTCCCCACCGAAGTCCAGTATCGCGACTATGACGTGGAGCGCGAGCGGATCAGCGCCTCGCTCAACTTCGATTTCCGCGCCGGCGACAGCACGAAGCTGTACGTACGCGGCATCTACAGCCAGTTCGACGACCAGGAATATCGCCGCCGCACGACCTTCGATCTCGGCGATTTCGAGGATTTCGGTCCCACCACCATCACCGCCAACGGCGCGACCTTCAGCGATGCGACCATCGACGATCCGTCCGAACCGGGCGAAGATCTGCGCCAGCGGATCGGGGTCGAGCGTGACATCAAGGATCGCCTCGAATCGCAGAAGATCCGCTCGATCGTGGTCGGCGGTGAAAGCGACTGGGGCGACTGGTTCGCGGAATACTCGGGCAGCTGGGCCAAGTCGTCCGAAACCGAGGAAGGCAACGTCGACCCGGCCGAATTCCGTCAGCGCTTCTCCGACGACGGGCTGACCCTGGGCTTCGACTATTCGGACCAGCGCCGCCCGATCTATTCGGTCATCGCCGATCCGGGCAGCTTTTACGATCCGTCCGAATATGAGCTCAACGATATCGAGCTGACCGCGCTGTCCGACGCGCAGGACGAGGAATACGCCGCCAAGTTCGACCTCGGCCGCCGCTTCGCGATGGATCGCGGCGAGTTCACGGTACAGGCCGGCTTCAAGGGCCGCTGGCGCGACAAGACCTATAACAAGGAGGTCGAGTTCTACGAATACGACGGCCCGGGCACGTTCTCGCTGGCCGACGTTCTCGGCACCCAGACCTACCGCATCACCGACATCTCGCCGGTCGCCAGCTACACCGGGGCGAGCGACTATTTCCGCGCCAATTTCGACGATTTCGAGCTTCAGCCCGCTGACAGCGATTTCGACAGCGCGGTGGAGGATTATTCGGTCTCCGAAGACATCCTCGCCGGGTATCTGCTCGGCCGATACGACAGTTCCACCCTGCGCGTGATCGGCGGGGTGCGGTTCGAGAACACGCGCAACTCCATCCTCGGCAACACGGTGACGCTGATCGAGGAAGACGGCACGCTGCCCGGCGGCGGCACGGCGAGCGAAGACACCGTCATCGTCAGCCCGGTCGCGTTCGAGAAGGACTACGACAGCTGGCTGCCCAGCCTCAACATCCGCTGGGAAGCGCAGCCGAACCTGATCCTGCGTCTGGCCGGGTACAAGAGCCTGGTCCGCCCCAAGCTCAGCAAGCTCGCCCCGCGCTTCGCGGTCGAGCAGAACGACGATGACGAGCGTGAAGGCGAATTCGGGAACCCCGCGCTCGATCCCTATCGCGCGTGGAACTTCGACGCCTCGCTGGAATACTACATGAACAGCAATGGCGCGCTGACGGGTGCGGTATTCTACAAGGATATCAAGGACTACATCGTCGACACCGTGCAGCGGGACGGGGTCTTCAACGGCATCGCCTACGACGAGGCGGTGATCCCGATCAACGGCGACGAAGCCAAGGTCTTCGGGTTCGAAGCCAGCTTCGCCCAGTCGCTCAGCTTCCTGCCGAGCCCGCTGGATGGGCTGCTGGTTCAGGCCAACTACACCTATACCGATGCGACGGGCACGGTGTTCACCGATGGCGACCAGACCGACCCACGCGAAATCCCGCTGCCTGCGACCGCGCGCCACACGTTCAACGTGGTGCTCGGCTACGACAAGGGGCCGCTCGATATCCGTCTGGCGGGCACCTATCGCGACCGCTATCTCGACGAGATCGCCGACGAGGCCGCGCTCGACCGGTATGTCGACAACCACTTCCAGCTCGATCTGAGCGCGAAGTACAAGCTGACCAAGAACATCAAGCTGTTCTACGAATGGGTCAACATCAACAACGCCAAATACTACGCCTACAACAATTTCGGCGGCCAGCGGAATCCCTATCAGTTCGAGGAATATAGCTGGACGATGAAGGGCGGCGTAAGGGTGACCTTCTGATGCGGATGCGTTCTAAATTTCTTCCTACCGCCGGCCTTGCGCTGGCGGTGGCAGGCTGCGCCACCGTGCCCGTGACGGGCGATCCTGCGGTATCGGTCTACGCCACGGCGGAGACCGCGCCGGTGGGCACCGGAAACGAGGACGCGGCGGACGATCCGGCCATCTGGCTCAACCCTGAAGATCGGGCGAAGAGCCTGATCGTTGGCACGGACAAGAAAGCCGGGCTGCACGTCTATAACCTCAAGGGCGAAGACCTGTTCTTCCTCGATGCGGGCCTGCTCAACAATGTCGATCTGGTCACGCTGGCGGACGGCACGGTGCTGGTCGCGGCGAGCGACCGGACCGATCCGGTCAATTCGGCGATCGCGCTGTTCCGGCTCGACACCCAGAGCGCGCGGCTCGAGCCGCTGGGTTCGGTGTCGAGCGGCGCTGGCGAGGCTTACGGTCTGTGCCTGTGGAGGCCGCCGTTTGCGAACGCGGGCGACGCCGTGGTCGCCTTTGCGGTGCTGAAGGACGGGACGATCAATCAGGTCCGGATTCGCGACGACTGGACCGGCAGGATCGAACACACGATGAGCGTGCCCAGTCAGGCCGAAGGCTGCGTGGTCGATGCGCGTAATTTCGGACTTTATGTGGGCGAAGAAAACGGCGGCATCTGGCGCTTCCGCGTGGGCGGATCCGACCCGGTGGGCGAACTGCTCGCCCCGATCGACAACCGAATGCTGGTCGCCGATGTCGAAGGCCTCGCGCTGATGCCCGAGGGGCACAGAGGCGGATACCTGATCGCATCCTCGCAGGGCGACAATGCCTACGCGGTGTTCCGCCTTCCCGGAATGGAGCCGGTTGGCCGTTTCCGGATCGCGCAGGGCGCAGTCGGCGCGACCGAGGAGACCGACGGGATCGATCTGCATGCCGGAAGCTTTGGCCCGGACTATCCAGCAGGCCTGTTCGTGGCGCAGGACGGGATCAATCCGCCGTACGCGCAGAACTTCAAGCTGGTTTCGTGGGCGGCCATTCTGGAAGCGCTGGAGACGTCGCCGAAGGCCGACTGACCCGGCACCGGGAGTGGGGTAGGGGGAGCTGCCGGCCAGCTTCCCCGGCCATCCGGCATCGCGGCGACAGCCGGGCCTGTGGTGCCGGTTGCAGGAATCGAACCCGCGACCTTCGGTTTACAAAACCGCTGCTCTACCAGCTGAGCTAAACCGGCCCTTGGTGCCGCAGCGCCTTGGGGCAAAATGCGGCTCTCGTAAAGCCTGTCGATGACCGTCGATCACCCGTCGATCTTGGGGCGTCGTTGGGCGAGCGCGACCCGCTTTGCTTTGGCAAAACTGCCCCGATCTGGTACACAAGGGCAGGTAACGCCAAGGAAACAGACGTGGATCAGAACCTTCGTACGCAATTGCAATACGACGCCCGGAAGAAGTCCGTCGCGGCGGCCTATATTCTGTGGCTGTTCCTCGGTTCGTTCGGCGCGCACAGGTTCTATCTCGGCCGTACGGGCAGCGGAGTGGCGCAACTCGCGCTGTTGCTGCTGGGCTGGATTCCGTTCTTTCTTGGCTGGTTCGTGCTGAGCGTGTGGTGGCTGGTCGATGCTTTCCTGATCCCGGGCCAAGCCGAACAGAGCAACCTGCAGACGCTCGACCGCCTGAACGAAGAGGCATCGCTGCCCGCGATCCCCGCCTGAGGATCAGCGCGCGCCGAAGGTCCAGCCTTCGGTCTTTGCCAGTCGCCGGTCGAGCGCGGGTGGAGCCCAGAGCCTCACATCCTCTCCATTCAGGCGTAGCCATGCAGCGGTGAGCAGCGCGTCGGCGCTGTGATCGTCGATCGGGCCGGAGCCTGCGACCGGGCCGGAGCCGAGCGCGGCCAGCGCCTCGTTCAACACCGAATGATCTCTCACCTTGCGTCCACGACGCGCGGGCAGCGCGGCGAGTGAGGCAAGCGCGGTGTAGATCTCCACCAGCACGGAACCTGCCTGCGGCAATGGGTCGACCGGCCACACCGGCAGCGCGCCGCCCAGCCGGTGGAGCAGCCGCATTCCCGTCAGGCTCGACTTGCCGACCTGCGCCGCGCCGACGAGGTTGAAGTTGGAGACCGGGCGGCATCCCATTGCCCGTTGCGCCTGCTCCGCGACGCGAAAGCGCCCTTCGCGGCTGGCGGCATCGGGCGCGTGGAAGCGATCGCCTTCGTGTGCACCGCCATGGCGGAAGTAGCGCGCCAGCTCGCGATGGCGCAGCGCGCCGCCTGCTTCGAGATGCGGGTCGTCGGCGCACAGATCGTCGATCAGCGCCCACAGCGCCTTGGCGTGCGGCGGAGAATGCTTCCAGCCGGGGAAGAACGCGCCGCAATCGGCGAAGGGCAGTGCGATACCCAGATCCATGCCGACCAGCGTATCGGGCGGCAGATCGTCGCGCAGCAGGCTGAGTACATCCTCGCGGCTCCACGGCTGGTCACGGCGGAGCAGGCGGGGCGGGCCACCGCCCAGGTCTGCCAGCGCCAGCGCGATGCCCTTATGCCGTTCGCCTTTCGCGCCGGACCAGTCGATCGCGAGGAAGTGGGAGAAGCGGTTCAATCGCGCCCTTTGCGCCGCGCCGCCCAGAACTCCATCCGCTCCGCTACGCGCTTCTCAAACCCGCGTCCGGTGGGCTGATAGAAGCCCTGCGGCTCCATCTCGTCGGGCCAGTAATTGTCGCCCGAGAACGCATCCTCAGCCGAATGGTCGTAGGAATAGCCTTCGCCATAGCCGATGTTCTTCATCAGCTTGGTCGGGGCGTTGAGGATGTTCTTGGGAGGAGTGAGGCTGCCGGTTTCCTTCGCGCTGCGCCACGCCGCCTTCTGCGCCATGTAGGCCGCGTTCGATTTGGGCGCTGTGGCGAGGTAGATGCACGCCTGCACCAGCGCCAGCTCGCCCTCGGGACTGCCGAGAAATTCGTACGCATCGCGTGCGGCGATGCATTGGGTTAGCGCGGCGGGGTCGGCCATGCCGATATCCTCCACCGCCATGCGCACCAGCCGCCGCGCGAGATAGCGCGGTTCCTTGCCAGCGGTGAGCATCCGCGCGAGGTAATAGAGCGCGGCGTCCGGATCGCTCCCGCGCACAGCCTTATGCAGCGCGGAGATGAGGTTGTAGTGCCCGTCGCGGTCCTTGTCGTACACCGCCACCCGGCGTTGCAGGAAACTGCCGAGGCCCGCCGGGTCGAGCGGCTTGTCCAACCCAGCATTATACAGCGTCTCCGCCTGGTTGAGCAGGAAGCGGCCATCGCCGTCGGCCGAAGCGATCAGCGCGGCGCGTGCGTCGTCTGTCAGGGGGAGGGGGCGTTCGAGCTCCTCCGCGCGGGTCAGCAATTCGCCCAGCGCCTCGTGCCCCAATCGCTCGAGGATCAGCACCTGCGCGCGGCTGAGAAGAGCGGCGTTGAGGGCGAAGCTGGGGTTCTCCGTGGTCGCGCCGACCAGCGTGACCGTGCCTCGCTCGACGAAAGGCAAAAAGCCGTCCTGCTGCGCGCGGTTGAAGCGGTGGATCTCGTCCACGAACAGCAGCGTCTTCTGCCCGGCCTTGGCCGCAGTCTCCGCCTCGGCGAAGGCCTTCTTCAGGTCGGCCACACCGCTGAACACCGCGCTGACCGCAGCGTAGCGCATGCCCACGCTATCGGCGAGCAGGCGCGCGATGGTGGTCTTGCCGGTGCCCGGCGGGCCCCACAAGATCATGCTGGACAGGCGACCGGCGGCGACCATGCGCCCGATGCTGCCTTCCGGCCCGGTCAAGTGTTCCTGCCCGACGACTTCGGAGAGGGTGCGCGGGCGCAGCCGGTCGGCGAGCGGCGCGTCTTCGCGCGGCTCGGCAGGGGCGGTGGAGGAGGGCGCGGGCGCCTCGTTTTCGAACAGATCGGCCATTGGTCGGATGACATAGGGGTTCGGTCGGAAAAATGCAGCGGCTACTTGTAGCGATATATCCAAGATATATCTTAGCTATATCGTACAGACAGGAGAATGCAGATGTCCGATGACCACAAGCGCGAGGATGACGAGCCGATCGAAGGCCGCATTCCCGATCACCCCCAAGATGGGGATTTCGACGACGGGTTCGAGGGTGGCCCCGACGAACGCGATACGCGCGGCGGCAAACGGCGCGGCGATGGCTTTTCCGCCGATGCCCTGTTCGGCAGCGACGGGGTGTTCGGCAGCGATGGCGTGTTCGGCCCCGACGGACCCTTCGGCCGCAATGGCCCGTTCGGCCCGCGCGGTCCCTTCGGCGACTCAGGCCCATTCGGCGCTGGCTGGGGCGGCGGTTGGGGTAGCGGTGCTGGCGGCGGACCGCGTGGCAACCGTGCGCGCTGGAAGATGGCGGGCGGCCATGACGCGGGCCATCGCGGCCAACATCGGCGCAAGCGGATGTTCGGCCCCGGCGAACTGCGGCTGGTCCTGCTCGCCCTGATCGCGGGCGAGCGTAAGCACGGCTACGAGCTGATCAAGGAGATCGAGGATCTGACCGGCGGCGAATACGCGCCCAGCCCGGGAGTGATCTACCCCACGCTCTCGCTGCTCGAAGACGAAGGGCTGATCGCACCGGTCGAGGCCGAGGATACCCGCAAGGCCTTCCGCGTCACCGACGGCGGCTTGGCGGAACTGGAAGAGCGCAGCGATGAAGTCGCGCGGCTGATGCAGCGGCTCGGCAAGCATGGAGAGAAGGCCAAGCCCAATGGCTCGCCCGACCTGCTGCGCGCGCTGGGTAATCTCGCCACGGTCATCACCAACCGCGCCGCCAACGGCCAGTTCAGCGGCGCAAGCAAGGACAAGGTCGTCGATCTGATCGACGAACTGGCGCGCAAGATCGAACGTCTCTGAATGCTCGCACACTTGTCGCCCGGGCGCGGGGGTGTATCCTCCGTGTCCGGGTCGCACCTCCACGGGGGAGAGGCGAAATGGACAAGCATCTGAAGGCGCGCACGCCGTGGCACCTGTGGGTGGTCGGCATCGTGTCGCTCGCATGGAATGCGTTCGGCGCGAATGATTACCTGCAAACGCAGCTGGGCAATCTCGCCTATTTCGAAAGCATGATGGACGGGATCGAGGCGACGCCGCAGCAGGCGCTCGCCTATTTCCAGAGCTATCCGGCGTGGGTCCACGCGGCGTGGGCCGTGGGCGTGTGGGGCGCGGTGCTCGGTTCGCTGCTGCTGTTGCTGCGCACCCGCTTCGCGGTGCATGCCTTTGCGCTGTCGCTGCTGGGACTGGCGACCACCACCGTCTACCAGATGGTGGTCGGGCAGCCCGACTGGGTGCAGAACACCACCACCACGATCATTACCATCGTGATCTGGTCGATCGCGACCTTCCTGCTGATCTACGCCGCCAGCATGCGCTCGAAAGGGGTGCTACGCTGAACCTCCGCAGGGCGGCTTGGCCTCGACCAGCCGCAGATAGGTATCGACCATCGAGGCGTTGATCGCCTCCCACGTATAGGGCTGGCTGCGTTCGAGCCCCGCGGCGCCGTGGCGCGCGCGCAGATCGGCGTCGAGGCAATAGGGGGCGAGCGCGTCGGCAAAGCCTTTCACATCGCCCGGCGGCACCAGCATGCCGCTTTCACCATGCGCGACCAGGCTCGAACTGCCGGTCGCATCCGCTGCCACCACCGGCAGCCCGCAGGCCATCGATTCGAGCGTCACGTTGCCGAAGGTCTCGGTGATCGAGGGATTGAAGAACACATCCCCGCTGGCGACCGCGCGGCCGAGGCATTTGCCCCCCTGGTGGCCGACGAAAATCCCGCCGGGCAGGGCCTTTTCGAACCAGCCGCGCGCGGGCCCGTCGCCGATCACCATCACCTTGTGCGGGATCTGCCGCTTGCGCAGTTCGATGATCGTGTCGACGAACACGTCGAGCCCCTTTTCCATCACCAGCCTGCCGAGGAAGGTGATCACCACCTCGTCATCGGCAATGCCCAGTCCGCGCCGCCATTCCATGTCGCGCGCGCCGGGGTGGAACACCTCGCGGTCGATCCCGCGGGTCCAGATTCCGATATCCCGGTTCATCCGCTGACTGCACAGCACGTCGACCATCCCCGGCGACGGCGCGACCAGCGCATCGCACTTGCGATAGAACCGGCGCAGCAACGATTCGATCACCGGTTCGAGGAAGCCCATCTTGTAGTAACGCGGATAGGTTTCGAACCGGGTGTGGACCGATGCCAGCACCGGCACGTCGTGCTCGCGCGCCCACTCGACCGCCTGCTGGCAGGTGCGATCCGGGCTGGCGACATGCACGATGTTGGGGCGAAATTCCTCGAATGCGCGCCGGGTGTCCCCCTTCAGCCCGAAGGTGAAGTGGTATTCCGGACGGAACGGGATGGGCAGGGAGGGGACCGATACCAGGTCGCCAACCGCCTCTACCTGCGGGTTTTCGACCGTCGGCGCAAAGATTCGCACCGCACCGCCCTGGTCGAGCAAATGGCGGACCAGGCGGTTGAGCGCCTGCGTCGGCCCGTCGCGGACCATGTTGTAATTGCCGCTGACCAAGGCAACGCGAAGATCGGTAACGTCCATCGCTGCCCGCCTTAAGGCTCGCGATTGCACTTGGCGAGGGGGTGGAGGCACTGTCTCGCCATCTTCGGGCCGAGCTGCCTTCATGATGCGAATGCGATCATACCCGGCGACAGTTTTCAGTTTCACGTTGACTTGTTGCTGCGCAACTTTATTGCCGCCGACGGGCCACGCGGTCCCAACGCCGCGCGAGCTCTCTGCAAGGAGAGAATACATGACTGCCAAACCTGCGCTCAAGCCTGAGCGCCCGTTCTTTTCGTCCGGTCCGACCGCCAAGTTCCCCGGCTGGTCGCTCGCCAAACTCCAAACCGAATCGCTGGGCCGTTCGCACCGTTCTTCGGTCGGCAAGGCGCGTCTGAAATACGCGATCGACCTCAGCCGCGAGCTGCTGGGCGTGCCCGACGATTATCTCGTCGGCATCATGCCGGGTTCGGATACCGGCGCGCTCGAATGCGCGATGTGGACGATGCTGGGCGCAGGCCCCGCCACCGTCGCCGCGTGGGAAAGCTTCGGCAATGTGTGGATTCAGGATGCGGTCAAGCAGTTGAAGCTGCCCGACCTACAGGTGCTCGACGCGCCCTATGGCGAAATTCCCGACCTGAATTCGATCCCACAGGAAAACGACGTCGTCTTCACCTGGAACGGGACGACCAGCGGCGCGCGCATTCCGAACACCGACTGGCTGGCAGCTGATCGCAAGGGCATCACCATCAACGACGCGACCAGCGCCGTCTTCGCGCAGGAGATGGACTGGGCGAAGCTCGATGCCACGACCTATAGCTGGCAGAAGGTGATGGGCTCCGAAGCGCAGCACGGCATGCTGATCCTCAGCCCCAAGGCGGTAGAGCGGATCGAAAGCTACGATCCCGAATGGCCGCTACCCAAGCTGTTCCGCCTGAAGAAGGGCGGCAAGATCAACACCGCGATCTTCGAAGGCGCGACGATCAACACGCCGTCGATGCTGGCGACCGAGGATTACATCGCCGCGCTCGAATGGGCGAAGTCGATCGGCGGCCTGCCTGCGATGATCGAACGCGCCAATGCCAATGCCAAGGTGCTGACCGACTGGATCGAGGCGACGCCCTACGTGCGCAACATGGTCGACGATCCGGCCAAGCGGACCAATACTGGCGTGTGTTTCGTCTTCCAGGGCGAGTGGTTCGACAGTCTGCCTGAAGACGAGCAGGCCGCAGTGCCCGGCAAGATCTACAAGATGCTGGAGGCCGAAGGCGTCGGTTACGACTTCAACGGCTATCGCGACGCGCCCCCGTCCCTGCGCATCTGGTGCGGCGGCACGGTCGAGAGCGAAGACATCGCGCGCCTGATCCCGTGGATCGAGTGGGCCTTCGCCGAGCTGCAGAAGTAGGCTCGCACCACCCCTAGCTATCCCGTCACCCTGAACTCGTTTGTGCCTCGCACAGCTTCGCTTCCAGGGTCCAGTTCTCCATCATCGAGCCTTCGTTCGAGAAGGCTCGGTGGATGCTGAAACAAGTTCAGCATGACGATTTGAGGGAAATGAAATGTCCCAGAAACCCAAAGTCCTGATTTCCGACAAGATGAGCCCCGACGCCGCCAAGATTTTCGCGGAGCGCGGCTGCGAAGTGCATGAGAAGACCGGCCTTTCGCCCGATGAGCTGAAAGCGATTATCGGCGAATATGAAGGCCTTGCGATCCGTTCCTCCACCAAGGTCACGCCCGAGATCCTCGAGGCCGCGACCAATCTGAAGGTCATCGGCCGCGCAGGGATCGGGGTCGATAATGTCGACATCCCCGCCGCCAGCGAACGCGGCGTGGTGGTTATGAACACGCCCTTCGGCAACTCGATCACCACCGCCGAGCACGCGATCGCCATGCTGCTCGCGCTCGCGCGGCAAATTCCGCAGGCGAACGCGCGCACGCAGGCGGGCGAATGGCCCAAGAGCGACTTCATGGGCGTCGAGCTGACCGGCAAGACGCTCGGCCTGATCGGTGCGGGCAATATCGGCAGCATCGTCGCCAGCCGCGCGCAGGGCCTGCGGATGAAAGTAATCGCCTACGATCCCTTCCTGACAGAAGAGCGCGCGGTCGACATCGGCGTCGAGAAGGTGGAGCTGGACGACCTGCTCCGCCGTGCCGATTGCATCACGCTGCACACCCCGCTGACCGACGAGACGCGCAACATTCTCTCGGCGGAAAACCTCGCCAAGACGAAGAAGGGCGTGCGGATCGTCAACTGCGCGCGCGGCGGGTTGATCGACGAGGCGGCGCTGGCCGAGGCGCTCGACAGCGGCCATGTCGCGGGCGCGGCGCTCGACGTGTTCCAGACCGAACCCGCGAAGGAGAGCCCGCTGTTCGGCAAGCCCGGCTTCATCTGCACGCCGCACCTGGGCGCTTCGACCCGCGAGGCGCAGGAGAATGTCGCGCTGCAGGTGGCCGAGCAGCTGAGCGATTTCCTGCTCACCGGCGCGGTCACCAACGCGCTCAACATGCCCAGCCTCAGCGCGGAAGAAGCGCCGCGTCTGAAGCCCTACATGCAGCTGGCCGAAAGCCTCGGTTCGCTGGTCGGGCAGCTGGCGCATGGCAGCCTGCCCAAGATCGCGATCGAGCTGGAAGGCGATGCAGCCGAGCTCAATCCCAAGCCGATCACCGCAGCGGTGCTGGCGGGGCTGATGCGCCGCTTCTCGCAGAGCGTGAACATGGTCAACGCGCCGTTCCTCGCCAAGGATCGCGGGATCGAGGTGCGCGAAATCCGCTCCACCCGCGAAGGCACGTACCAGACGCTGATTCGGGTGACGGTGGAAACCGACGCGGGCAAGCGATCGGTCGCGGGGACTTTGTTTGGCCGTGAAGCGCCGCGTCTGGTCGAGATCTTCGGTATCGGGATCGAGGCGGAGCTGGATGGCCACATGATCTACGTCGTCAACGACGATGCGCCCGGCTTCATCGGGCGGATCGGCTCTCTGCTGGGCAATCGCGGGATCAACATCGGCACCTTCAACCTCGGCCGCAAGCAGGCCGGGGGCGAGGCGGTGCTGCTGCTGAGCCTCGACCAGCCGGTCGACGACGCGCTCATCGCCGAGGCCGAGGCGCTGGAAGGCGTGCGTACGGTCACCGCGCTGAGTTTCTAGAACCGCTTTTCGTCATCCCAGCTTCCGCTGGGATGACGAGGGCGTTAGGGGCAGGCGCATGACCACGACCGACGACCTGCTGCCCGAAGGGCTGGCCGACAACCTGCCCGCCGATTCCGCCATGCTCGGCCGCGCGATGCGCGCCGCGCTCGATGCGATGGACGCGCATGGATACGACCGGGTCAGCCCGCCGCTGGTCGAGTTCGAGAAGTCGCTCGGCCACCGGATGGACGGGTTGCAGACCCGCACGATGTTCCGCTTCGTCGACCCGGCGAGCCTGCGCACGCTTGCGCTGCGCAGCGACATCACCCCGCAGATCGGGCGCATCGCCGCCACCGCGCTGAGCGCGCGCGCACGGCCCCTGCGGCTGTGTTACGCGGGCGAGGTCACGCGGATCGCGGCGGACCAGCTCGATCCGGTGCGCCAGCGCCTGCAGGTCGGCGCGGAGCTGATCGGGTCGGACAGCGTCGCCGCCGCGAGCGAGGTGGTGCTGACCGCGCTTGCCGCGCTGGAGGCGGTCGGCGTCGAAAACCTGTCGGTCGATTTCACGCTGCCCGATCTCGTCACCACGCTGGCCGCAGGGCCGTTCCCGCTGGACGAGGAACAGGCCGATGCCGTCAGGCGCGAACTCGATGCCAAGGATGCGGGCGGGTTGAAGGCGGTTGGCGGCGATGCCTACCTGCCGCTGATCCACGCCGCAGGGCCTTTCCCCGATGCGCTCGACAGGCTGCGCGCGATCGACGCGGGCGGCGCGCTGGAAAGCCGGATCGCGGGGCTGGAGCAGATCGCCGCAGCAGTCGGCAACCGCGCGCGGATCACGCTCGACCCGACCGAGCGGCACGGATTCGAATATCAGAGCTGGTTCGGCTTCACGCTGTACGCGGGCGATGCGCGCGGCGCGCTGGGCCGGGGCGGCACCTACCTGATCCGCGGGACGGACGAGCCGGCGACCGGCTTCTCGATCTATCTCGGCCAGGCGCTCCCGCTGCTGCCCGCAGCCGAGCCGCGTGCGATGCTCTACCTGCCGCGGGGCCACGACGGCGAGGCGGCGGCGAGGCTGCGCGGCGAGGGCTGGCGCACGCTCGCCGCGCTGTCCGATGATGAAGACCCGCTCGCGCTGGGCTGCACGCACCGGCTGGACGGCGGCGAGGCGAAGCCGCTCTAGTCTTCGGCCAGCACTTCCAGCGTATCGACCAGCTCGATATTGCTCATCATGCCCAGATAGCGGTCGTAATAGGGCTTGTGCGACACGCCCACGATGGCGAGCGTTCGCGTGTCCGTGCCGATCACCTGGCGGATATTGGCGACCATGCGCAGATTGCGCGTCTCCCAATAGGCGAGATAGGTCTGGCCGGCGTCGCTCGGCGTGCGCGCCCCCGCCGCCGCACCGAAATCGCCCTCCATCGCCAGCGCGAGTGATGCGGGTGAATTGTAGCGGCGATACCATTCGAGGATGGGCATCGAGCCATCCTCCATCGCCGCGTCCCATTCCTCGTATTCGGTAATGCGCTTCCTGGTCGGTGCATTGTCCCAGATCGCGCTGATTTCCGGCCCGTAGGCCTCGGGGTCCTTGGGATCGCTTCCGCTCATCTGGTCGTCCACCCGGTCGACCCGGTCGAGGCCGAGGCGCACCGCGAGCCGGGCGGCGATGACGACGTTCTCGTTGTGCCGGGTGTCGAACTTCTCGAGATAGGCGACCAGTTCGGCGGGCAGGTCGTCGCCCGCCGCACGCTCGGCTTCGGGCAGGCGGAGCCATTGGACCAGCGCCGATTCCGGCTCCCCGATGGCGAGGAACAGGCCGATCAGCCGCCGCCGTTCGGCGTTGTTCCGCTGGTCTCCCGGCTTGGCGAGCAGTTCCATCACCCCGAATTGCGCATCGCGTCCGCTCACGCCCAGCGCAGCGCGCGCCGGGCCGGGATCGGGGCAATAGGTATCCGCATTGCCCGGGTCGAACAGCCGCAGATTGTCGCACTGAACCCCATCGATCCCCTCGACCGCGATCGCCTCGGGCGCCCATTCCTCCAGCTTGTCGAGCAGCGGATCGAACCGTTCTAGCGGGAAATCCTCGGGCAGGGACGACAGGTGCGACGTGCCCAGCACCAGCACCGGGGTAAGATCGCCGCGTTCCTGCGCCGCCTCATCGACAATATCGACCAGATCCGCCGGAAGCGGCGCTGCCGCCTGTGCGAGGAGTGATACGGCGAACAGAAACGACATGGGCGACCTCCGGTGCGAAGGTCGCCCATGTGCTATAGCATCATAATACGGTCAAGCGGTCAGCCGTTGAACTTGCCCGGTTCGGGGCCCATCCGGCCGTCCTCGCTGTCCAGCGCATCGATCTTCGCCATCTGCTCTTCGCTCAGTTCGAACGACAGCGCGCTGTAGTTGTCGCGAATGTGATCGGGATTGGTCGAGCGCGGCAGCACGGAAAAGCCATGCTGGATGTGCCAGCGGATGATGACCGCGCTGGCGGACTTGCCGGTCTCCTCGGCGATCGCCTTGATCGTGTCGTTGTCCATCCCGTTGCCCTGGCCGAGCGGCGACCAGCTCTGGGTGACGATGCCCATATCCTGATGCACCTTGCGCATTGCGCGCTGCTGGAAGCTGGGGTGCAGCTCGATCTGGTTGAGCGCGGGCACCACGCCGGTTTCGTCCACGATCCGCTTCAGGTCTTCCTCGCGGAAGTTGGATACGCCGATGGACTTGGCCTTGCCTTGGTCGCGCAGTTCGATGAATGCCTTCCACGTCTCCACGAACAGGCCCTTGTCGGGGCAGGGCCAATGGATCAGCAGCATGTCGACGTGATCGCGGCCCAGCCGTTCCAGACATTTGTCTGCGGCTTTCAGCGTGCGGTCGTAACCCTGGCTTTCATTCCAGATCTTGGTCTGGAGGAAGATGTCTGCCCAGTCGCCGATGCCTTCGCCGACACCCTTTTCGTTCTTGTAGATCGCGGCGGTGTCGATCAGCCAGTAACCGGTTTCGAGCGCGGTAGAGACCGCACCTGCCGCCTTGTCTTCCTCGATCTGCCAAGTGCCGAAGCCCAGCTGGGGAATCTGGCGATCGTCGTTGAGGGTGAGTGTGGGGTAGTCTTTGCTCATGAAATCTCCTTTTGCCTGTCCAACACACGCGCGCGCCGAAATGTCCCGATCAATTCCGATAAGGCGTTTCCTACCCGCATCGCCCATGCCATAGGCGCGCGGCTGTGCGCGGCGCTTTTCCCGGTCGGGGCGTTTTAGTCCCCTGGACAGTGTGTCAGGTGTGTCAGGCAAAGCCGCCGCACGCCGGGCCGATGTCGGCAGGCGCAATGAGTTTTGAAGGAGTGCAGGTGTGGCCAACGTAACCGTGATCGGGGCCCAGTGGGGTGACGAGGGCAAAGGCAAGATCGTCGACTGGCTGGCGAGCCGGGCCGATGCCGTGGTCCGCTTCCAGGGTGGCCACAATGCGGGCCATACGCTGGTGGTCGACGGCACGACCTACAAGATCAGTCTGGTGCCCTCAGGCATCGTGACCGGCACGCTCTCGCTGATCGGCAATGGCGTGGTGCTCGACCCGTGGGCATTGAAGTCGGAGATCGAGAAGCTGGAAGGGCAGGGGGTGAAGATCACCGCCGACAACTTCGCCGTCGCCGACAACTGCCCGCTGATCCTGCCGCTCCACCGCGACCTAGACGGCCTGCGCGAAACCGCAGCGGGGCAGGGCAAGATCGGCACCACCGGGCGCGGGATCGGCCCGGCTTACGAAGACAAGGTCGGCCGCCGCGCAATCCGCGTGTGCGACCTCGCGCATCTCGACGAGATCGAACCCCAGCTCGACCGGCTGTGCGCGCACCATGATGCGCTGCGCGCGGGCTTCGACGAGCCGCCGATCGACCGCGAACAACTGATTGCAGAGCTGCGCGAGATTGCACCCTTCGTGCTGCAATTCGCGCAGCCGGTGTGGAAGCGACTGAAGAAGGTCCGCAAAGCGGGCGCGCGGATCCTGTTCGAAGGCGCGCAGGGCGTGCTGCTCGATGTCGATCACGGTACCTATCCCTTCGTTACCAGCTCCAACACGGTGAGCGGGACTGCGGCGAGCGGTTCGGGCCTCGGCCCCAATGCGACCGGTTTCGTCCTCGGGATCACCAAGGCCTACACCACCCGCGTGGGCAGCGGGCCTTTCCCGACCGAGCTGGAAGACGAGATCGGCCAGGGGCTGGGTGAGCGCGGGCACGAGTTCGGCGTGGTGACGGGGCGCAAGCGGCGCGTCGGCTGGTTCGACGCGGTGCTGGTGCGCCAGACCTGCGCGATCAGCGGGGTGACGGGCATCGCGCTGACCAAGATCGACGTGCTCGACGGGATGGACAAGGTGAAGATCTGCACCGGTTATCGTATCGACGGCAAGATCTACGACTACCTGCCGAGCCACGCGGCGAGCCAGGCGCGGTGCGAGCCGATCTACGAAGAGATGGAAGGCTGGCAGGAAAGCACCGCCGGTGCGCGCAGCTGGGCCGATCTGCCCGCCAACGCGATCAAGTATATCAGCCGCATCCAGGAATTGATCGAGTGCCCGGTCGCGCTGGTTTCGACCAGCCCAGAGCGTGAGGACACGATCCTGGTCCGCGACCCGTTCGAAGACTAGGCGCGATGCCGGGTGGGGCGGGCAACCCGCTCCACTATGGATGCGATTGACTTATTCCCCCTTTGTTCTCATGAATGCGTGTGGAACAAAGAGGGAATAGTGATGCTCCACACCGAGTCGCGTGCCGCCGGAAGCAATACCGATCTCAGCTACGCGCTGGCGGCCGATGCGCCCGCGGACGGGCCTGCGTACGCGCCAAGGGATGGTGGCGGACTCCCGGTCGCGATCTCGCTGTTCGCCGACCGCCCGCATGTGCGCGAGGCGATGCGCGCCGATGCGCAGCTCGCCGGGTTCCGCGTGGCGCAGGCCGAAGGGCTGATCGCGCTGGATGATGAAAAGACGCGCGCTCTGGGCGATCTGGTCGCGGTTGATGCCTCGGGCGCGGATGCGGCGACGCTCGCCATGCTCGCGCGGCTGGATGCGCGGATTGCGCGCTCGGGCGGGCAGCTGATCGTCGCGACCACGATCGGCGCGCTCGAACCGGTGATGGTCGCGATGGGCGAAAGCGATCCGGTGCTGCTGGTCGAGCCGGGGCGGGGGGAGCGGCTGGTCGCCTTCGGCGAGGCGCTGGCGCGGTTGGCCGGGGCGCGGGTGCGCGACCTTTCTGCCGAAGACCGGGTGGCGGTGATGCGGCTGGTCGAGCGGGTAAGCCTGCTGGCGGAGAAGCTCGACGGGTTGATGGCAAGCGACGACGTACCGCGCGATGGCAGCGCCGCCTTCGCCTTCGGCACGGGGCAGGAGGCAACCGGGAACCTGCGCGAGCATCGCCAGCGCGGGCGGGAGGCCGATGCGCCCTCGCCGGTGCCCGGCCTGCCCGATCCGCGCCGAATCCGCGCACTGATCCGCAAGCGGCAGGCGCGCGCGCGGTTCTTCGAGGCGGAGCTGTTCGCGGACCCGGCGTGGGACATCCTGCTCGATCTGACGGCCGCACGGGCGGAGGGGCGGCGCGTCTCGGTCACCTCTCTGTGCATCGCCAGCGGTGTGCCGCCGACCACTGCGCTGCGCTGGATCGCGCAGATGACGCGGCAGGGCCTGCTCCGCCGCGAGGAAGATCTGGTCGACCGACGACGCGCATTCATCGCGCTCAGCGATGGCGCGGTGGAGGCGATGGCCCGCTATTTCGACGCCACCGGCGCGTGCGACTGCGCCGGAATCTAGTCTCGCGTGAGAATGACCGCAAAGCCCTCCACAGGGCGATCGGGGGCGGTGTCCAGCGGATGGCGCGCGGCATCGGCGCGGGCGCGGGCGAGGATCGCGGGCGGCACGTCCGCGTCGTGATAGATCGCATCCGCTTCGCCCAGCCAGCGCGCCTGCCGCAGGGTGAGGTCTTCGGGATCGTCGCTGACGAGCGCGATCCTCTCCAGCCGCGCCGGTGCATCGGTAGCGGGATTGCTCAACCAGTCCTCGACCCTCCCGGCAGAGCCTTCGTCCAGCGGGTCGAGCGTGCCACCGGGCCGCAGTGCCGCGTCCACCGCGCGGCGGCGTGCGTCGCCATCGGGCAGCTTCGCGCGCAGAGTATCGCGCCCGCTTGCCAGCGCCCGCGCGAGTTCGCCAAGCCGCTGCGGCAGGATCGCTTCGAGCCGCAGGCGGATATGCTTGGCAAGACCGGCGGAGGCCCCGCCGGTGCCGATCGCGATCAGCAGCGGATCGCGGTCGAGAATGCTCGGCGTGGTGAAATCGCACAGGTCGGGCTTGTCCGCGACGTTGACCAGCAGGCCCTTCGCCTTGAGCCGCTGACGCGCCGCCGCAGCCTCTCCCGCATCCTCCAGCGCGACGAACGCCAGCGAGGCATGATGCGCCTCCGCCTCACCCACGGCGACCGCGCCCGCGCGTTCGACCAGCCGGCGCTTCGCCTCCGCCATCGGTCCGCTGCCGACCACCACGATGCGGCTGCCCGCAACCTGGTGGAACAGCGGCAGCGAAGCGATCAGTCCAGCCATTCCGGCACGCGCTCCGCATCCATGATCGCACCCGCATCGATCCGGTCGGCGACGACGGCGAAGTCGCTCCCGCTGACCAGCACTTCGGGCACGAAGCCGCGCGAATTGTACGAGGATGCCATGGTCGCGCCGTAGGCCCCGGCTGTGCGGAACACCGCCAGATCGCCCGCGACCAGCGCGGGACAGTCGCGGTTGGTGGCGAAGGTGTCACCGGTCTCGCAGATCGGGCCGACGATGTTGGCGGTCATCCGCTCCTCGGTCTGGGCGACCGGCTCGAAATCGTGCCACGCACCGTACAGGGCAGGCCTGGCAAGATCGTTCATCGCCGCATCGACGATCACGAAGGGATTGTTGAGCCCGCGCTTCACCCGGACCACGCGGGTCAGCAGCACGCCGGCATTGCCCGCGATCACGCGACCCGGCTCGAACACCAGCTGTACGCCCCAGTCGCGGGTCACGCGCGCGACCATCGCGCCGTAATCGGCGGGGCTGGGGAAGCTCTCGCCCGCCCGGTAGGGCACGCCCAGTCCGCCGCCCAGATCGACCCGGGTGATCGTGTGGCCCGCCTCGCGCAGCTGGCCGAGCAGCGTGCCGATCTTCCCGAAGGCGGTTTCCAGCGGCGCGAGATCGGCCAGCTGGCTGCCGATATGGATCGCGAGGCCTTCAAGCGCGAGACCGGGCAGCGCGCCCAGTTCGGCAAAGGCCTCGCCCGCGTGGTGCAGCGGTACGCCGAACTTGTTGTCCGCCTTGCCGGTGCTGATCTTCTCGTGCGTGCCCGCGTCGACATCGGGGTTGATCCGCAGCGCGCAGCGCGCCTTCTCGCCCCGCGCGGCGGCCAGCTCGGCCAGTTCGCGGCCTTCCTCGCGCGATTCAATGTTGAACTGCGCGATACCGGTGTCGAGGCCAAGCTCCAGCTCGGCGCGGGTCTTGCCTACGCCCGAAAACACGATCTTGTCCGGCGTCATCCCGGCGGCGAGCGCGCGGCGCAGTTCCCCGCCCGAAACCACGTCCGCGCCGAAGCCTTCACGCTGCAACACGCGCAGCACCGCAAGGTTGGGGTTGGCTTTGACCGCGAACAGGATCAGCGGGTTGTCGAGTTCGCCCAACCCTTCGCGAAACACGCGCGCATGGCGTTCCAGCGTGGCGCGCGAATAGACGTAGACGGGGGTCCCAACCTCCTGCGCGATTGTGGGCAGGGGCACATCCTCGGCGTGGAGGATGCCGTCGGTCAGCTTGAAATGGTCCATCGTACTTGGTTCGGCCTAACTCGGGTTCGCCCTATTCGGGGGGCAGGTCGAAAGGATCGTCCTCGCGCTCTTCGGAGCGGGTGCGCAGCTCGGTATCGCGGATCGGCTGTGCGATCACATCGGGTTCGAGCAGCTCTTCCGCAGTCAGTCGCTGGTCGCTGCCATAAGGCGCAGGCGGCAGGGTTTCGCCCGGCGGCGGCTGCAAGGCGGCCCGCTGGCCGCAGGCGGACAGCGCGAGCGGGAGAACGGCGGTGAGCACGAGGGCGAGGCGGATGCGCATGGTGTTTCGCTTCAACTGTCGAGGCCGAGCGCGCGGCGCGCCTCGGTCACCTGCTGGCGTACCCGATCGGGCGCGGTTCCGCCATAGCTGCGGCGCGAGGCGACCGATCCTTCGAGCGTGAGGTTGGCGAGCGCTTCCGGCGTCACCCGCGCATCGATCGCGGCAAGATCGTCCTGCGTCAGCTCGCCCAGCGCGCAGCCCTTTGCATCGGCCCGCGCCACCGCAGCGCCGGTGATGTGATGCGCCTCGCGGAAGGGCACACCCGCCTCGCGCACCAGCCAGTCGGCCAGGTCGGTCGCGGTCGCATGGCCGCTGCCCGCCAGCGCGAGCATCCGCTCGGTGTTGAACTCAGCACCCGCGATCATCCCTTCCATGCTCGCCAGTGAGAGCACCAGCAGGCCGTGCGTCTCGAACACCGGCGGCTTGTCGTCCTGCATGTCCTTCGCATAGGCCAGCGGCAGGCCCTTCATGGTGATTGAAAGCGCGGTCGCCGCGCCGATGATCCGGCCCGCGTGCCCGCGCACCAGTTCGGCAGCGTCGGGGTTCTTCTTCTGCGGCATGATCGAGCTGCCGGTCGAGAGCGAATCGGGCAGGCGGATGAATCCGAAGGGCTGGCTTGCCCAGATGATGATCTCTTCGGCGAGGCGCGAGAGGTGGATGCTCGCGATGCTGGCCGCGTGCAGGTAATCCATCGCGAAGTCGCGATCGGACACGGTGTCGAGGCTGTTGGCGGTGGGGCGTGCGAAGCCCAGCGCCTTTGCGGTCGCCTCACGGTCGAGGTCGAACCCGGTGCCCGCCAGCGCGGCGGCACCCAGCGGGCATTCGTCGAGCCGCTCCTTTGCGGCTGCAAAGCGCATCCGGTCGCGCCGCAGCATCTCGTAATAGGCCATCAGGTGATGCCCCAGAGTGACCGGTTGTGCGGCCTGCAGATGGGTGAAGCCGGGCATGATGTCGGCTGCGTGCTGCTCCGCGCGCATGACCAGCGCGGCCTGCACCAAAGCGAGCCCGGCGTCGGTCTCCTCGATCGCCTCGCGGGTCCACAGCTTGAAATCGGTCGCGACCTGGTCGTTGCGGCTGCGCGCGGTGTGCAGGCGGCCCGCGACCGGGCCGACCAGTTCGGTCAACCGCGATTCCACGGTCATGTGGATGTCTTCCAGATCCCAGTTCTCGGGCACGCCATCCCGCTCGTACTCGGCGGCGATGGTCTGGAGGCCGTCGTCGATGGTGTTCGCATCTTCCTGCGACAGGATGCCCTGTGCGGCCAGCATGCTCACATGCGCGCGGCTGCCCGCGATATCCTGCCGCCAGAGCGCCTTGTCGAAGGGAATCGAGGCATTGATTTCGCGCATGATGGCACTAGGCCCGTCGGCGAAGCGGCCGCCCCACATCGCGTTGCCGCGCCCTGCGCTGGAGGTATCCGTGTCCCGTTCTGCCATTTTGCCTGCGCTCGCCATCGTCCTGATCCTGAGCGGGTGCGATAGGGAGGCCGACCCGGCCCCGCAAGAGAGTGCGGCGCAGACCGAGGCTGGCAAAGAGGCGAAGCCCGGCGAGATCGACCGGAGCCATGCGGGCGACCTGATGCCCGCCGCCAACATGGTCGACCCCGAAGGCGCGGTGCTCAATCTGGGCGCTCTTCAGGGGCGCCCGGTGCTGATGAACCTGTGGGCCACCTGGTGCGCGCCGTGCGTCAAGGAAATGCCGATGCTCGACCAGCTGGCGGCGGATTACGAGGACGAGCTCAACGTGGTCACGATCAGCCAGGACATGGGCGATCCGGCCAAGATCACTGCATTCTTCGAGAAGAACGATATCAACAGCCTGCCACCGTGGATCGATCCGCAGCTCGCGCTGGGCGAGGCGATCGGTGCGGCGACGCTGCCGACAACCGTGATGTACGATCGCAGCGGGCAGGAGGTGTGGCGGGTTACCGGCGAGCTGGACTGGTCGAGCGAGCCGGCGCGCGAGGCGGTTCAGCAGGTCGTCGATACGCCCTGAACGCACGGGCCGCTAACGTGCGAGCGCTTCGTAATCGGGCACGGCGAGGCCCAGCGGGGCGAGCGGATTGCCGACCAGCCCGGCGACCAGCCGTGCCCGAATTCGCGGCCCCGGCGGCTCGCGGCCCAACGGGGTGAGTAGAAAGTCGCGCAACAGCGCGTGCCACGCCTTGTCCGACTGGTAGAGCGGCGTCGCCGCCCAGGTGAGCGCCTGATAGAGCTTCACATGCCGGCTGCGCAGCCGCGCTGCATGGGCGAGGCGCTCCTGCAGATCGCCGTGCGAGGCGATGCCGCGCGCGAGCGCAAAGGCGTCGAGCAGCGCCATGTTCGCGCCTTGCCCCAGCTGCGGGCTGGCCGAGTGCCAGGCATCGCCGATGTGGATCAGCCGCTCGCCCACAGGTTCGGGCACGCGGCGATGGGCGTAGCGGGCGAAGGTCAGCTGTTCGGGCTCGGTAATGTGTGCCAGCAGCCCCTCGCAATCCGGCCACAGCGCGCAGACCTGCGTCTTCCACGCATCGAGCCCGGCCTCGCACCATGCTTCGTATGCGCTCGCCTTGAGCGACCAGAAGAAGGAGAGTTCGCGCCGCTCGCCCTCCACCCGCACTCCGGTGGGCAGCACGCCCGCCATCTGCTGCGCGTGGGTGTATCGCTGTTCGAGCAGGCCTGCATCGAACGGAGCATCGGCGGGCCAGTCCAGCGTCGTCCACAGCGCCCCGAAGGCGAGCCATTCGCCGCACGGCGGGGCGAGGGGGGAGGAGGTGCCCAGTGCATCGACCACCAGATCGAACGCGCGGGTGGTGCGCCCGTCGTCGCAGGTCAGCGTCCGGCCGCTTGCCTCGATACCCGTGGCGGCAACGGGGAAGCCGGTCTCGATGGCGATCCCCTCGGCCTGCGCGGAGCGGAAAAGCAGGGCGAACAGGCTGCCCCGGTGGATCCCGATCCCGCACGCTCCCGCCACGCCGAGATCGGCATAGCGCGCATCCAGCGCGACATCTCCCTGATGGTTGAGCCCGTGGAGCGCGCGGATCGACGCGCCGTGGGCGAGGATGTCGGGCGCAAGGCCCAGCGCATCGAGCACCGCCAGCCCGCTCGGCTGGATCATCAGCCCCGATCCGATCGGACGCGGCTGATCGAATCGCTCGAACAATGTGACCCGGTGCCCCTGCCGATGCAGCAGCAGCGCAGCGGCGAGGCCCGCCGGTCCGCACCCGGCAATCGCGATGTCGAAATGGCTCATCGCCGCCCGATTGCCGCGTCGGTGCGGTATGGGCAAGGGATGGCCGGAAAAGGAATGGTGGGCGATGACAGGCTCGAACTGCCGACATCTTCGGTGTAAACGAAGCGCTCTACCAACTGAGCTAATCGCCCGATCACATTCGGGAGGGCCGCTATCTAGCGGCCCAAACTTGAAAATCAATTGCCAGAAATTCGATTGAAAGCATGTGCGGGCAGGTTAGGGCGGCTTTCATGACGCTTCCCCGTATCCTCGTCCTTGCCACAGGTGGCACCATCGCAGGCCAGGCCGGCGACGCCATGCGCGCCGATTATCGACCCGGCCAGATCGGGATTGAGGACTATCTGAGGCAGGCCAGCGGCCTGGGTGTCGCGGCCGATTTCACCGGGCGGCAGATCGCCAATATCGGATCGGAAGACATCGACGCCTCGATCTGGTCGCGCCTTCATGCGGAAATCGACCATGCGATGCGCGACGACGGCGTCGACGCGGTCATCGTCACCCATGGAACCGATACGGCGGAGGAGACCGCCTTCCTGCTCGACCTGACATTGCCCAGCACCAAGCCGGTCGTGCTGGTCGGCGCGATGCGGCCCGCCGACGCGGTCGGATACGACGGGATGCGCAATTTCGCCAATGCGGTGCGGGTCGCGGGCGATCCGGATGCTGCGGGACGCGGGGTGCTGGTGGTGATGGGCGACCGTGTCCATTCCGCGCGCGACGTGCGCAAGGCGCAGACCCGCGCGACCGAGGCGTTTCGCGGCTTCCCGCGCGAATCGGTCGCGATCGTCACGCCCTCGCGGCTCGACTGGTTCGGGGCGCCGTGGCGGGTGGGGGATGACGCATCTCTGCGCTTCCTGCCGCTGCCCGACGTGCCGATTCTGGCGGTCTATGCGGGGATGACCGCAACCGCCGCCGCGCGCCAGCTAGCCGACAATCCGGCGGGGATCGTCGTTTCCGGGCTTGGGGAGGGCAACATGCCCGATCCCGTGCGGCAGATATCGGTGGAGCATGCCCGGCGCGGATGCCTGGTGGTGCGTGCCAGCCGGACCGACGAAGGGCTGGTCGATCGCGAGCCACAGGACGATGCCAACGGCTTCGTCGCCTCGCGCGCGCTCGCCCCGCCCAAGGCGCGGCTGCTGACCGCGCTGCTGATCGCCAACGGGATTACCGAGCCAGCAGAGGCGCAGCGCCACTTCGACGGGCGCTAGGCTCAGTTCCCTCCCTTTGGGGCAGCGGGTTGGGGGTGGGGGCTGCAACATCGGCGTTGCACACCCCCACCCAGCAGTTGCGGATTACCCGTGCGGGGTAACCAGATACTTCTCGCCGGTGCGCATCTGGCGGTATTGCAGCACCGCGTCCTTCTCCAGCATGCCTTCGAGCGTCACTTCCTTCGTGTACTCGCTCTTGAAGGTGGTGGTCAGGTTCTCCAGCACGCGCTTGCGCATGCGGGCCACGGTTTCCTTGCCCGCGCTCTGCATGAAGGGGAACAGCAGCCAGCCCGACAGCGTCCAGCCAAAGCCGTAGGACGGGGTCAGCACGGTCGGGCTGAGGTCGAGCCGGCCGTAGATGTACATCTTCTTCTGCTGGTTCGACCCGTAGCGGCTGTATTCGGTCATCTTGCCGACCGCGACCTGCTCCATCGCCTTGAAGGCATTGTCGACCGCTTTGCCCCCGCCGATCGGATCGAAGCCGATGAAGGCGTCGGTCTCGTCGATAGCGTTGCGCAGCTGTTTCATGAAATCGTCGTCGGACGAATTGACGATATGCTTGGCACCCAGGCCCTTCAGCACATCGACCTGTTCCTGCCGGCGCACGATGTTCACCAGCTCCATCTCGTCTTCCTGACAAATGCGCACGAGCATCTGGCCGAGGTTGGACGCGGCGGCGGTGTGCACGATCGCCTTGAAGCCTTCCATCTTCGCGGTCTCGACGAAGCCGAGCGCGGTCATCGGGTTGACGAAGGCGGAGGCGCCGTCCTTCGACGAAATGTCGCCCAGCGGCAGGCACATATTGGCATCGGCGATGGCATATTCGGCGTAGGCGGTGCCGGGCACGCAGGAGACGCGCTTGCCCATCAGGGCCTTTGCCGCATCGGAATCGCCGGTTGCTATCACTTCGCCCGCGCCTTCATTGCCGACCGGCATGCGCTGGCCGTGGCGGCCCTTGGAGCCCGAATTGAACGGCTCGGGCATCTTGGCGACGATCTTGCCCTCGGAATAATCCGCATTCTCGAGGTCCGCCTGGCCAAACAGCAGGGCAAGATCGCTCGGGTTGATCGGCGCGGCTTCCATTTTCACCAGCACCTGATTGCCCTTGGGCTCGGGGAATTCGCTGGTCGCGACTTCGACGGTCAGCGTGCCGTCGCTTTCCAGCGTGGTGAAGATCTGTTTGCCGGTGGTGGTCATGGGGTCGCTCTCCTTGTGAATGTTTTTCGTCGCCGACCTAGCACTGAAGTTGCAGTGTGCAACCTAATCGCTGCGTTCGTCGGCAGCACGTTCGTCGGGATAGACGGCTTCGACGAAATAGAGCCCGTGCGATGGCGCGTTGAGGCCCAGTTCCTGCCGGTCTTTCGCTTCCAGAACCTGCGCGATACGGCCTTCGTTCCAGCGCCCCATGCCGACCAGCGCGAGGCAGCCGACCATGCTGCGCACCTGATGATGCAGGAAGCTGCGCGCGGCGACGTGGATGCGGATCTCCTCGCCATGCCTGCTCACATCCAGCCGGTCGAGCGTCTTGACCGGGCTCGCCGCCTGGCAATGGACCGAGCGGAACGTGGTGAAATCGTGATGGCCGACAAGGCTCTGCGCCGCGCGGTGCATCGCCTCCGCGTCGCACTCGGGCGAGACCAGCCACGCGCGGTTCTTCTCCAGCGTCAGCGGGGCGCGGCGGTTGATGATGCGATAGAGGTAGCGGCGACCGATGCAGCTGAAGCGTGCGTGCCAGTCTTCCGGCACGACCTCGCAATGCGTCACTGCAATGGGGGCAGGGCGCAGATGCGCGTTGATCGCCTCGCCCATGCGAAACGGCGTCAGCTTGCTCTCGACATCGAAATGGCTGCGCATGGCGATCGCGTGGACGCCAGTATCGGTGCGCCCTGCGCTGTGCAGTGTGACCTGCTGCCCGGTGACCGCCTGCGCCGCTTCCTCCACCGCCTGCTGCACGCTCGGCCCGTCCTTCTGGCGCTGGAGGCCGAAGAAGGGCGTGCCGTCGAATTCGAGAGTCAGGGCATAGCGGGTCGGGGCCATGGCGCCCCTGCTAGGGACAGATCGCGGCGAGGCAACCCGTCACATGACCAGAAGACCCTCGGGCAGCGGCTCACGCACGCATTTCGCGCCTTCCTGAAAAGCGACCGCGCGCTCCGCCTCGCCGGCCTTCGTGGTGTAGGCGGCAATGTCGAGCGTGCCCAGATCGACATCATAGCGTGACCGTGTGCCGTTCGCGCTGGTCCAGTCCATCCGGATGACGCCGTTTTCGATTTTGAGCGCGCAATTATCCTGCCCCGCCTGGCAAAGATCGAAGGCCTGGTTGTTGAAATCGGAATAGCGCTTCGGCTGGCCATCGATCAGGATGAAGCGCTCGGTCACGGTCAGGCCGGTCTTGCCGTCGAAATCGGGCATGGCGCAGGTGATCAGCCCGTCGGAACCATCGGCAGGGGCCGCAGAGGAGACGCTTGGCAAGCTATCGCCGGCCGCCTCGCCGGGTTCCGCTGCGCCGCACGCCGCCAGCGCCGTGCCGGCTGCGATCATGCCCGCACCGATCGTGATTGCCAGCGCCCGTGTCATACCCGTCTCCCCAGTGAATGGTGGGGCGACGTTTCCCGATCGCGGGGCGAAGTCAATCGCGGGCCAAGGGCCTAACGGGCATTGTCATGAACCCAGCTGCGCGCCCTTGCCGATCGCGCGCCCGCGCTGGAAATCGGCGGTGTCCATCGCCGGCTTGCCCGCCCGCTGCACGCGGGTGAGCCGCAGCGCGCCGCTGCCGCAGGCCACGGTGAGCGCGTCGTCCAGCACGGTGCCGGGGTCGCCGGACCCCTCCGCGATTTCTGCCGAGAGAACCTTCACGCGTTCCATCCCCTCGGCACCCTCATGTTCGAAGAAAGCACCCGGCCACGGGGCGAAGGCGCGCACCTGCCGTTCCACCTGAACCGCGTCCTGCGTCCAGTCGAGCCGCGCCTCCGCCTTGTCGATCTTGGGCGCATGGGTCGCTTCCGCATCATCCTGCGCGACCGGGATGTGCTTGGAGAGTTCGCGCAAAGTGCCGACCATCAGCTGCGCGCCCTTCTCGGCCAGTTCGTCGGTCAGGTCGCCTGCGGTCTTGCGGTCGATCGGGGTGCGGATGGTGGCAAGCATCGGCCCGGTGTCCAGCCCGGCCTCCATTTGCATAATGGTGACCCCGGTGCCGATATCGCCCGCCAGAATGGCGCGCTGGATCGGCGCAGCACCCCGCCAGCGGGGCAGGATGCTGGCGTGGACATTGAGGCAGCCGTGCGTCGGCGCATCGAGCACCGCCTGCGGCAGGATCAGGCCATAGGCCGCGACCACGCCGACATCGGCATGGAGCGCGGCGAAGGCGTCCTTCTCCTCCTGCGATTTCAGCGAGGCAGGATGGCGCACCTCGATCCCGAGGCGTTCGGCCGCCTGATGCACGGGGGTCGGCTGGAGCTTCTTACCGCGCCCGGCTTTACGCGGCGGCTGGGTGTAGACGCACACCACCTCGTGCGCGGCATGGACCAGCGCTTCCAGCGTCGGCACCGCGAAATCCGGCGTTCCCATGAAGACGATGCGCATAAGCTGTGCGGCGACCTTTGCTGTGGAGGGATGCTCGCCCTATCTGTCACCCCATGGCATCGCAAGAGATCGAGACACTGGCATCCGCGCTCGCTAGGCTCCCCGGGCTGGGCCCGCGTTCGGCGCGGCGCGCGGTGCTGCATCTGGTCAAGAAGCGCGAAACCGCGCTGCCCGCGCTGCTCGACGCGTTGCTGGCGGTGCAGGACACGCTGGAGGAATGCCGCATCTGCGGCAATGTAGATACGCGCGACCCCTGCGGCATCTGCTCCGATCCGCGACGCGATGCGAAGTCGATCTGCGTGGTCGAGGACGTGGCGGACCTGTGGGCGCTCGACCGGGCGAAGCTGTTCTCGGGCACGTTCCACGTGCTCGGCGGGCGTCTCTCCGCGCTCGACGGCGTGCGGCCCGAAGATCTCGCGATCCCTGGCCTGCTTGCGCGGGTCGAAGCAGGCGTCGACGAGGTCGTGCTGGCGATGAACGCCACGCTCGAAGGGCAGACCACCGCGCATTACCTCGCCGAGCGGCTGGAGGATTTCCCCGTGCGCATCACCCAACTGGCGCATGGCCTGCCGGTGGGCGGAGAGCTGGACTATCTCGACGAGGGAACCTTGGCGCAGGCGCTCAGAGCGCGCAGGCCGCTCGGCTAACCGCTTGATAGCGGGGCGAAGCGCGCTTATCTGGCCCTTATGGCTATCCGCGAAATCCTTGAAGTGCCGGACCCCCGGCTGAAAACCGTCTCCCAGCCCGTCGAAGCGGGCGAGTTCGACGACGATCTGCGCACCCTCGTCGACGACATGTTCGAGACGATGTACGCCGCGCATGGCATCGGCCTTGCGGCGATCCAGGTCGGCGTGCCCAAGCGCATCCTCGTGATCGACCTGCAGCCCGAAGACCCGGACGCCGAGCCGATCGAGTGCGACCATGACGGGCACAAACACACCCACCCGGCGACCAAGAAAGAGCCGCGGGTGTTCATCAACCCGGAAATCCTCGACCCGAACGAGGAACTGGCGACCTATCAGGAAGGCTGCCTCTCGGTCCCCGACATCTACGCCGACGTCGATCGCCCGGCGACCTGCACGGTGCGGTGGAAAGATCTCGACGGCAAAGAACATACCGAGGCGATGGAGGGCCTGCTCGCCACCTGCATCCAGCACGAGATGGACCACCTCGAAGGCATCCTGTTCATCGACCATCTCAGCCGCCTCAAGCGCCAGATGGCGCTCAAGAAGCTGAATAAGCTGCGGGTCGCGGCTTAATCACCCCCCACATTAAACGTCGCCCCGGACTTGATCCGGCGCGAGGCTGCCTTCTGGCGGTTTGCTTTTAGGAACCCGTCCCCCGGATCAAGTCCGGGGCGACGGGTTCTCTTTGTCGGGCTTACGCCGCCGCAACCATGCCCTGCAGCGCCTTGACGCAGTCTTCCATGCACTCGCGGCACATCTTTTCGCAGCGCTTGCAGTGCGGATCGTCGTGCTTGGCGCATTCTTCCGCGCAGACCTTGCAGGCGAGGATGCACGCTTCGAGCAGCGACTTGATCACTGCCGTGTTGCCATGCGTGCGCCGCGCCGCGACCGTGCTGACCGCCTGGCAGATATCCGAGCAGTCCGAGCATTTGCGGATGCATTCGGACATGTCGCCTTCTTCCGCATTGCACGCGTCGACGCACGAATTGCAGATCGCCGCGCAATACATCGCGTGCTTCACCGCCTCGGCCAGCTGTTCGTTGTAATCGGCCCCGACGGACGGGTGCTCGCTGATCATTTCCTTGATCGACATCGGCTTTTCTCCTTCTCTGCTAAGGGAGCGGAACGGGCGGGGGATAGTTCCCGCGGCGGCTTGGCGCGCGGCGTCGTTCCAGCTATGTTCCGGTCATGGAATATGCGATTCTGGGTGTCGTGGCGCTGCTCATCGGGCTAGGCGTCGGGTGGTATCTCGGTGGCCGGCCGGCAGCCGAGCTGAAGACGCGGCTGGCCGAGAGCGAGCGGGAGGCGAAGGAGACCGACGCCAAGTACCTGCGCGCCTATGCCGAGCTCGAGGCGGCGGGCGAGAAGGGCGCGCGGGTGGATGCGCTGGAGGCCGAGCTGAAGGAAACCCGCGCGCGGCACGAGACCGTGCTGGAAGAGGCACGGCGGGCCAATGGTGCGCTGTCCTCCGAACTCGCGACCCTGAAAGAGAAGACCGCCAATTTCGACGAGCAGAAGCGCCTGCTGGTCGAAGCGCGCGAGGAATTGCTCAAGGAATTCCAGAACACCGGGTCGGCGGTGCTGAGCAAGGCGCAGGAGGCGTTTCTGGAGCGCGCGAACGAACGGTTCGGCCATTCGGAGAAATCCTCCGAGGAAAAGATCCGCGCGCTGCTCGCGCCGGTGGGCGATCGGCTCAAGAAGTACGAGGATCAGGTCGCCGCGCTGGAGGAAAAGCGCACCAATGCCTTCTCCTCGCTCGCCGCGCAGATCGAGCAGATGCGGCTCGGGCAGGAGGAAGTCCGGCGCGAGGCGCAGCGGCTGGGCAATTCGCTCACCAACGCGCCCAAGGCGCGGGGCCGCTGGGGCGAGCGGGCGTTGCAGAACGTGCTGGAACAGTGCGGGCTGTCCGAACACACGGACTTCAACCTCGAACAATCGCTGGAGACGGCGGAGGGCCGGCTGCGGCCCGACGCGATCGTCAACGTGCCAGGCTCGAAGAAGCTGGTGATCGACGCCAAGGTCTCATTGAATGCCTACCAGGCCGCGTTCGAGGCGGAGGACGAGGGGGAGCGCAAGCGGCATCTGGACCTGCACGCAAAGTCGATGCGCGGCCATGTGCAGACGCTGGGCTCGAAGAGCTACCAGAGCCAGTTCGACGACGCGCCCGACTATGTGGTGATGTTCGTGCCGGGTGAGCATTTCGTCGCCGCCGCGCTCGACGCCGATCCCGAGTTGTGGGATTTCGCCTTCCGCAACAAGGTTTTGCTCGCCACACCTACAAACCTCGTGGCGATCGCGCGGACCGTGGCGCAGGTCTGGCGGCAGGACACGATCGCCAAGGAAGCGATGGAAATCGGCAAGGCTGGCGGCGAACTCTATGACCGCCTCGCCATCGCGGCCGAGCATATGAAGCGCGTCGGCGGCGGGCTCGAAAGCGCGGTTAAGAACTACAACAAGTTCGTCGGGTCGTTCGAGCGCAACGTCCTCTCCGCCGGTCGTCGCCTGTCAGAAAAGGGCATTGAGATCGGCAAGCGCGAGATCGAGGAAATCCCGCAGATCGCCGAGACGCCAACCTATACGTCGGAAGATGTCGCGGCGCTGGAGGATGAAGGCGAGGGCAAGCGCCTGGAAGATGCGCGCAACGCGGCGGAATAGGCAGAGCCTGCTACCCCGTCGCCCCGGACTTGATCCGGGGTGGTGCTGCTTTTAGCGCGGCACCGAAGAAGCCCGATCACGGGTCAAAGCCCGGGATGACGTGGGCGTTTGAGTGGGGAGGTTGTATGCGGGCGTTGGCGATGAATATCCTGACCGGGCTGCTTGCTGTGGGCCTCGCGGCAGCACCTGCGATCGCGCAGACTGCGGCGGCAGGGGAAGGCCCCGGTCCGCTCGCGCCGCGTGACGAATGTACCGGGCTGCCCGGCTATGCCGAGTTTCACCAGCGGCTGGAGCGCGCGATTACCTTGCGCGATGCCGATGCGCTGATCGCTCTGACCGACCGGAACGTGACGCTCGATTTCGGTGGTGGCTCGGGCGTGGAGGAGCTGCGCAAGCGGCTCGATGCCGGGGCCTATAACAGCTGGCGCGACCTTGCCGATGCGGTGCGGCTGGGCTGCGGTATCGGCGAGGATGCCGCGCAGGACACGGATTACATCGCCTTCCCATGGTATTTCACCAGGACCTTCGGCGGAGAGGTGTTCGAGACCGTGATCGTCACCGGGGTCGACGTGCCGCTGCGCTTCGCCCCTGCCGAGGACGCGCGCGTGATGGAGCGGATCAGCTGGGACTGGGCGCTGGTTCGGTATGACGACCAGTACGTCGACGGGCCCGAAGAGCCGACGGACCGGCAGACCGGCTATCAGGCCGTGACCACGCAGGATGGTGCCGCGGGCTATATCGCCGACCATGCGCTGCGCAGCATCGTCGACTACCGCATTGCCGTGAACCGGATCGACGGGAAATGGACGATCACCGCCTTCGTTGCGGGCGACTGATCGGGCGCGGATCAGCCTCCACCGTCACCCCGGCCCCCGATCCGGGGTGGTGCTTCTCCAAACGCTGCTGGGGTAGAAGCGGGATCCCGGGTCGAGCCCGGGATGACGGGCGTGGCGAGAAGCTACGCGGTTTTCCTACACCTCACGCGTCAGCTACACCGTGATTGCTCTTTGCAATCGTTGGCTTCCTCCGCGCGCCTAAAACGCGCATCTTTCACCCTGGCGCAATTTGCGCGCAGTAGGGCTTTGTTTCTCTTGGAGAATGTCGCCGCCAGAGCCGGGTGGCACGTGTCACCCTGTCATTCCTCGAGGCTGGCGAGCACCTCGTAGGCGAGCACTGCGGCGGCCACCGCAGCGTTGAGGCTGTCGGCACGTCCGCGCATCGGCATGGTCACGCGCAGGTCGCACGCCGTCTCGTAGGCTTCGGGCAGGCCCTGCGATTCGTTGCCGACCATCACGAAGCATGGGCTCGCGTAGGGCGCGCCGCGATAGGGCACCGCCTCGCGCAAACTTGCCGCGACCAGCTGGCCCGGTCCTTGACGCAGCCACGGCAGGAAGTCCTCCCACCGCGCGCGGGCCAGATTTTGCGTAAAGATCGCGCCCATGCTCGCGCGCACGGCCTCGACGCCGAAGGGATCGGCGCAATCGTCGATCAGGATCAGCCCGCCGGCGCCCACCGCATCGGCGGTCCGCAGCATCGTGCCGAGGTTGCCGGGATCGCGCAGCGCCTGCGCGACCAGCCAGATCGGCGCGGCGTCTCGGTCGATCCGGTCGAGCGAGGTATCCCACTCGGCAAACGCGCCCGCGACCGCCTGCGGATTGTCCTTGCCGGTGATCTTGGAAAGAATGTCGGGCGTGGTCTCGATTACGTCGCCGCCCGCCGCCTCAACCGCGCGTTCGAGCGCGTCGATCAGCGGATGGGGATCGCGCTTGCTGGCCATCACCAGCACCTCGGGCACGCGGCCCGATTCGCGCGCATCGGTCAGCAGGCGCAGCCCTTCGGCGAGGAAGCGCTGTTCGCGCTGGCGGTGCTTCTTCTCCCGCAGCGAACGCAGAGCCTTGATCGTGGGGTTGGAATAGCTGGTGATCTCGCGACGGGGCATGACGGATGGGAGGGAGGGGAGGCGCGCGCGCCTACTCCTCGCCGAAACCGGTTTCGACCAGCTGGGCGATCTCGGCCATCGCCGCCTCGGCATCCTCGCCCGCGACGATCAGCTCGATCTCGTCCCCGCGCGCCGCGCCCAGCATCATCAGGTCGAGAATCGAACGCCCGTCGACCGCGCGCCCGTCCTTGGCGACCTGGATCTCCGTCGCCTCGGGCCAGCGGGTGGTCACCTCGACCAGCTTGGCGCTGGCCCGCGCGTGCAGGCCGCGCTGGTTGACGATGGTGATGGTCTTGCGCAGCTCGTTCATTTGCCCGCCGCCTTGATCTCGTCGCTCGGCCGGGCGAGGAATTCCGAAGCGATGGTGATGTAGTTGCGGCCCGCATCGCGTGCCGCGCGCACCGCCTCTGCCACCGGCATCGCCTCGCGAGCCCGCGCCAGCCGGATCAGCATCGGCAGATTGATCCCGGCGATCACCTCGACCCGCCCTTCCTCGAGCAGCGAGATCGCGAGGTTGGACGGTGTGCCGCCGAACAGGTCGGTCAGGATGATCACGCCTTCACCGCGATCGACCTCGCCGATCTGGTCGCGAATCTGGGCGCGGCATTCCTCGGCATCGTCCTGTGGACCGATGCAGACCGAGGAGATCGCGTCCTGCGGGCCGACGACATGCTCCATCGCTGCTACGAATTCGCGCGCGAGCTGTCCATGTGTCACCAGGATAAGGCCAATCATGGTGCCCGTGTCTATAAGCACACACGCCCAAGGCAAGGCCCAACGAGAACGCCGGGGTGCCTCATGCGGTCTGCATTTCCACAGTATCGGTCGCCCTGCTCGCCAGATTGCGGTGGCTGATCGTGGGCGAATAGCCCGCATCGCGCAGCGCAGCGGCCATCCGCTCCGCCGTGTAGACCGACCGGTGACGCCCCCCGGTGCAGCCGAATGCGATGTGGACATAGCTTTTGCCCTGCGCGCCGTATCGGGGCAGCAGGTCCATCAGCAGCTCGCGGATGCGGGTGAAGTTGTCCTCGAATCCGTCGGTCTGGTGGAGGAAGTTGGCGACATCCTCGTCCAGCCCGGTCTGCTCGCGCAGATCCTCGACCCAGTGCGGATTGTCGAGGAAGCGCATGTCGAACACCAGATCGGCCAGCGGCGGCATCCCCCGGGCGAAGCCGAAGCTGGACACGGTCACCGCGATTTGCGGTGCGCCATCGGTGCCGAAGTTCTGGCGGACGAATTGCTGCAGCTCGTTGGTCGCCAGCTGGCTGGTGTCGACCAGCATGTCGGCCCAGCGACGCAGGGGTTCGAGCAGGTCGCGCTCGGCGAGAATGCCGTCGAGTGCGGTGCGGCCATTGGCTAGCGGATGGCGGCGACGCGTCTCGTTGTAGCGGCGCTCGAGCTCGGAGCTGCGGCAATCGATGAACAGGGTCGAGAGGGCCAGGTCCTCGCGCTCTTGCAGGCTTTTGACGATCTCGATGACGGCCTGCGGCTCGAACCCGCGGGTCCGCGTGTCGAACCCGATTGCCAGCGGCACCCGGTCTTCCCCGGCGAGCACTTCGCGCACCAGCGGGCGCAGCAGGCGGACGGGGAAGTTGTCGACCGCCTCCCAGCCGAGATCCTCCAGCACGCGCAGGGTCGTCGTCTTGCCCGCGCCGGACATTCCGGTGACCAGCATCAGTTTCTGCGGTTCGCTCATGCGCGCTACTGTGTCCGTTGCGGGGCGCCACCTGGCGCGGGCCTATCGCCTAACGCGTATTATAGCGCGGGATAAGGCCTAATGCGCGCGCCTAGCCAGTCGGCGAGTCATCCTCCGGCGCGAGGGGGAGCGTCAGGGCCAGACAGGCGCCGGGTTCACCATCGGGCCGATCGGCTGCGCGCATCGTCCCTTCGTGCGCTTCGGCGATGGTCCGCGCGATGGCGAGGCCCAAGCCGCTGTGATGGCCGAAATCTTCTTTTTCGGGCCGGTCGGAATGGAATCGCTCGAAGATCTTGTCACGGGCTTCGGGTGGGATCCCGGGACCCGAATCCATCACCATCAGCGACAGCGTGTCGTCCTGCCGCGCGATCACGATCCGGATCGTGCCGCCTGCGGGCGAGAAGGAGACCGCATTGTCGACCAGATTGTCGACTACCCGTTCCAGCCGTTCGGGCACGCCGACCACGCGGGCGCTGCCGCGAGGATGTTCGAACGCGATCTCGCACCCCTGGTCGAGCCCGCGATTGCGCCGCCGCTCGATGATATTGCCGACCAGCACGGTCAGATCGACCATGGAGAAGGTCGCGCGCGACATTTCGGCATCGATCCGGCTGGCGTCGGAAATCTCGGTCACCAGCCGGTCGATCCGGCGGACATCGTGGATCGCGATGTCGAGTAGCTGGGCGCGCAGGGCAGGGTCTTCCACCGTGCCGAGCGACTCGGTCGCGCTACGCAGGCTGGCGAGCGGGTTCTTGATCTCATGCGCCACGTCGGCCGCGAAATGCTCGACCGCGTCGATCCGGTGGCGCAGCGCGTCGGTCATGTCGGCGACTGCGCGGGCGAGCATTCCGATCTCGTCGCGCCGGTCGGGCAGGCGCGGCACCTGCACTTCGCGCTCACGCCCCAGCCGGACGCGCTGGGCCGCCTTGGAGAGGGTTTGCAGCGGCGTC
Organism: Citromicrobium bathyomarinum; assembly: GCF_021021475.1. GTDB lineage: Bacteria > Pseudomonadota > Alphaproteobacteria > Sphingomonadales > Sphingomonadaceae > Alteriqipengyuania > Alteriqipengyuania bathyomarina. The sequence continues at coordinate 300,043 of NZ_JAINWL010000003.1, forward strand.
ACGATCGTCCGCGCGAGGAACAGGGAGAGCAAAATCGATGCCGCCAGCGTCACGAACACGCCCGTGCCCAGCGTCGAGCGTGCCCGACGGACCGATTCGGTAATGTCGACCGCGTTGCGGGTGGTCAGCAGCGTGGTGCCCTGCAATCCCACCGGAGCGGCTGCGGTGATGACGGGCGTGCGGTCCGCCGCCTGGCGCAGCTCGATCTGCGAGATGCCGAGTTCGCGGGCGCGCTGCAGTTCGGGCCAGGAATCGGCATTGTTCGATTCGGGCTCGTTATAGCGCGGCACCGGCTGCGCGCTGACGACCGTGTCCACGATTTGGTCGAGAAAGCGGGCGAAGCGCAGCTCGAACGGGTCGTCGGTAGGGTCGTCGAGAGTGAAGGTCGGCTCGCCCAGTTCGAAACTGTCGGCGATCAGCTTGCCCTCCGGATCGAACAGGCGCAGCCGCATGTCCTGTTCCTTGCCGATCTGGAGCAGCAGCGCGTCCTGCCGCGCGCGGGTCGCCCCGGCCAGCGCCTCGGCGGTGATCTGCGCCTCGATCCGGGCGAGCTTGTAGCGTTCGTCGAGCAGCTGGGCGCGGTAGGAATCGAGATAGACGATCCCGCCGCCCAGCAGCAGCAGCGGGAGGATGTTGACCGCAAGGATGCGCGCGGTGAGCGACAGGCGCGAGAATACGCTGACCCGCTCCAGCGGGCGCGGGATGCGGCGCACGCGGACCCGGTCAGCCATGACGGTTGGTCATGGCAATCAGCACTGGCGAATCAACCATCGCTGAAGCTGTAACCGGCCCCGTACAGCGTCTCGATCGCGCCGAAGCTCGAATCGACCTGGCGGAATTTCCTGCGCATCCGCTTGATATGGCTGTCCACCGTCCGGTCGTCGACGAAGACGTCGTCCGGATAGGCGGCGTCCATCAGCTGGTTGCGGCTCTTGATGACCCCGGGACGGTGGGCGAGCGCTTCGAGCAGCAGGAACTCCGTCACGGTCAGCGAGACCGGCTTGCCGTCCCACGTCACCTGATGGCGGGCCGGGTCCATCGTCAGTCGCCCGCGGGTGAAGCTGGCGCGCGCCTCGCTCAACCGACTGTCGGCGCTGCCCTCCGGGGCGGCGTCTTCCAGCCCGCTGCGGCGCAGGATCGCGCGGATGCGCGCGACCAGCAGGCGCAGCGAGAAGGGTTTGGAGATGTAATCGTCCGCGCCCATCTGGAAGCCGGCTTCCTCGTCCCGCTCGTCATCCTTGCTGGTCAGGAAGATGACCGGGAGGGCGGATCGTTCGCGCAGCTTGGCGAGCAGTTCCATCCCGTCCATCCGCGGCATCTTGATGTCGAACACGGCAAGGTCGGGGGGATTGTCGGTCAGCGCGCGCAGCGCAGTCTCGCCATCGGAATAGACGCGCGTTTCGAACCCTTCGGCCTGCAGCGCGATCGAGACCGTGGTCAGGATATTGCGATCATCGTCGACCAGCGCGACGACCCGGCGCCCTCCGGCCGCGGTGGCGGGGGCGGATGCGCCGCTGTGGGTTTCGCGGGGATGTGTCTGCGGGTCCATGCCGGGCACCAGTTTCCTCTTCTCGCGCCGGAAATAGCGTGTGTGTGCTCTATCCACAACGCACCGGCAGGCGATGGTGCACCGATTGATGATGCGCGGACGCCCGGTTTGACGAGTCGGGCAAGCGGGATTATGCGCATTCTCGTCCAGACCCTGCATTCGTATGCATCGACTGCAGTCGTCCGGTTTGACGGCCCGGTTTGACGGCGATCCGCCAGCCGCGCGATCATTGTATCATTCAGGAGAACGGCCGCCGTGCCCGCAGCTTTGTCCCACACCCTTGCCGACCAGGGTATCACGACCAGTGCCACCATCCACGCCAACCTCGATTCCGCGCAGTTGACCGAGCATGCGCTGACCAATGGCGAGGGACGCAAGGCCAAGCACGGGCCGCTGGTGGTCGAGACCGGCAAGCACACCGGACGCAGCGCGAAGGACAAGTTCATCGTCCGCGACGGTGAGACCGAGAGCACCGTGTGGTGGGACAACAACGCGTCGATGACGCCCGATCACTTCGCCGCGCTGAAGGAAGATTTCTTCGCCGCGCTGGGCGACAAGGACGCGCTGTATGTCGCTGACCTGTTCGGCGGTTCGCAGCCCGAGTATCGGGTGAATGTGCGGGTGATCAACGAACTCGCCTGGCACAACCAGTTCATCCGCACCCTGCTGGTCCGCCCGACCGCAGAAGAGCTGGCCGATTTTGCCCCCGAATACACGATTATCGACCTGCCCAGCTTCAAGGCCGACCCCGAACGCCACGGCTGCCGCAGCGAAACCGTGATCGCGGTCAATCTTTCGGAAAAGCTGATCCTGATCGGCGGTACGAAATATGCGGGCGAGATGAAGAAGAGCGTGTTCGGCGTGCTCAACTACCTGCTCCCGCCCAAGGGCGTGATGCCGATGCACTGTTCGGCCAATATCGGCCCCGACGGCAAGACCGCGGTCTTCTTCGGCCTGTCCGGCACCGGCAAGACGACGCTGTCCGCCGATGCCAGCCGCACGCTGATCGGCGATGACGAGCATGGCTGGTCGGACGATGCGGTCTTCAACTTCGAAGGCGGCTGCTACGCCAAGATGATCCGCCTCAACCCCGAAGCGGAGCCCGAGATTTTCGCCACCACGCAGATGGAGGGCACCGTCCTCGAAAACGTGGTGATGGACGAGAACGGCGAGATCGACCTCGACGACAACTCGCTCGCCGAGAACACGCGCGGCGCTTATCCGCTCAGCTCGATCCCCAATACCAGCGAGAAGAACCTCGGCCCGGTGCCGAGCAACGTGATCATGCTGACCGCCGATGCCTTCGGCGTGCTTCCTCCGATCGCGCGGCTGACGCCCGATCAGGCGATGTACCACTTCCTGTCGGGCTACACCGCCAAGGTAGCCGGCACAGAAATCGGCGTCACCGAGCCTGAAGCGACCTTCTCCACCTGCTTCGGCGCGCCCTTCATGCCGCGCCATCCGAGCGTGTACGGCAACCTGCTCAAGGAACGGATCGCCAAGGGCGAGGTCCAGTGCTGGCTGCTCAACACCGGCTGGACCGGCGGCAAGTACGGCGTCGGCTCGCGGATGCCGATCAAGGCGACCCGCGCGCTGCTCAACGCCGCGCTGGAAGGCAAGCTCGACGATGTAAAATATCGCAAGGACGCCAATTTCGGCTTCGACGTGCCGGTGAGCGTGCCCGCGCTGGCCGAAAAGGGCATCGACCAGACGATCCTCGACCCGCGTTCGACCTGGGCCGACAAGGACGAATACGACGCGACCGCAGAAAAGCTGGTCCAGCTGTTCGTCAACAATTTCGAACCCTTCGCCGCCCATGTCGACCAGGGCGTGCGCGACGCTGCGCCGCAGCCCGCCCGCCAGGTCGCCTGACCGCAGGCACACGACTTTCCCGGTTGGAGAGGAGGGGCCCCGCACGGTGAAAGCCGGAGCGGGGCCCTGATTTTTTCAGCTGGATCGGCGTGAAAACCGATGAAATTACTGGAAGTTAGTTTGGGTTCTTCAAGCCGCCGGTCAGCGTAGTCCGTTACATCTCCCACGCAGATCGCGAGACCGAAGATGTGGCGAAAGGCCTGCGCACAATGACCCGTTACCGCCTCCGCTTTGCTGCGGATGATACTCACGCGGAGGAAACCCGCGAGTACGAGAAGGGCGACGGGGCATTCGTGTTCTGGCTCGCGGAAACGATCGACGGGCGCGAGATCGACATCTCCGCCGATGCCGAGCCGCTTTGCCGAGTAAAGCGATCGCGCGCCGACAAGGGGCTCTGGATAATCAGCAGGCCGTCGCACGCCTCGCGGCCCTAAATTCGACATCTAGCCGCGCTAGTTACGCGGTTCGTATTGCTGAACGAAGGAGCTGTTGATGAGCCTGTTCGATTCGATTCTCAAAAGCACCGGCGGCGCGCCGGACGATGTGGTCAACCTGGCCGACAAGCTGGGCATCGATCCGGTGATGGCGGAAAAGGCGATCGCGGCGCTCAGTCAGGCGCATACCAAGCCCGGCGATACGGTCGATCTGGCAGCGGCGAAGACCGGGATGGACACCGGCATCCTCAGCCAGATCGTCCAGCAGATCGGCGGTGAAGGCTCGCTCGGCGAGTATGCCCGCCAGTTGCAGGAGCATCCACAGGCGGCGAGCATTCTCAAGATGCTCGACATGGACGGCGATGGCGACGTGATCGACGATATCACCGGGATGGCGGGCAAGTTCTTCGGCAAAAGGTGACCGGCGCGGCGCAAGGGCCTGCATGCTTCAGCAGCAGGTCAGGTTTGCTGGCGCCATTTCCGGCGCGATGATGAAACGCATTTCTGCTCTCGTGCTTCCGCTGGCGGCGGCCTTCCTCGCGCCGCTGCCCGTGCATGCACGGCAGGCGGGTGAGGGCCAGGCCGAACCCGCGCCTGCACCCGCTGCAACGATCTACGATGCTCAGATCGTCGCGCGTTATCCGCACGATCCTGCCGCCTTTACCCAGGGCCTGCTGTGGCACGACGGGCAGCTTTACGAGAGCACCGGGCTGGAAGGACAATCACAGATCCGCAGGGTGGATCTGGCGACGGGCGACGTGCTCGCCGCGCAGGCGATCCCGGCGGATCAGTTCGGCGAGGGGCTGGCGCTATGGGGTGACGAGCTGGTCAGCCTCACCTGGATGGACCGGGTGATCCACCGCTGGTCGCTCGACACGCTGGAGCCGGTGCGCAGCGATCCATTTGCGTTCGAAGGCTGGGGCCTGACCGCGATGGACGGCATGCTGGTCGCATCCGACGGCAGCGCAACGCTGCGCTTTCTCGACCCCGAAACCTACGCGGTCCAGCGTGAGGTGGAGGTGACGCTGGATGGCCGGCCGATCGCCCGGCTCAACGAGCTGGAGGGGGCCGACGGGCTAATCTGGGCCAACCAGTGGTACAGCCAGGTGATCGTCGGGATCGACCCGGCGGATGGCACGATCCGCCGGATCGTCGACCTGAGCCCGCTGGTGGCCGAGATCGATGCGGCGCAGAACGGCGCGGTCCGGAACGGCGCGGTGCTCAACGGGATTGCGCATGATCCGGCCAGCGGTCGCTGGTTCGTCACCGGCAAGCTGTGGCCGACCATGTTCGAGGTGCGGCTGGTCCCGCGCGAGGCCGAGCCGAAAAGCAGCGCCACGGGCGGCTAGGCCGCCGCGCCGATCGCCTCCGCACGGCGCAGCTGGTCGACATGGGACCAGATGCGGCTGACAACGACCGACCCTTCGCCGACCCCGCTGGCCACCCGCTTGACCGATCCTGCGCGCACGTCACCGACCGCGAAAATGCCGGGCTTGGAGGTTTCGTAAGGCGAGTCGCGACCGACTTTCTCGCCCGTCAGCACGAATCCCCGCTCGTCCAGATCGATATGCTCCGCCAGCCAGTCGGTGTTGCGGGCCGCGCCGATCATGATGAACAGCGCCCGCGATTCTATCCGTCGCTGCCCATCGGGGGTGTCGAGCGTGATGGCATCGAGATGATCTTCCCCATGCAGCTGCGAAACCGTGGTCTCGTAATGCAGCTGCACCCGGGGATCGGCCTCCAGCCTGCGCGAGAGGTAGTCCGACATCGAGGCGGCGAGCGAGGTGCCGCGCACCACGACGTGAACGCACTTGGCTGTGCGCGAGAGGTACATGGCAGCCTGCCCGGCGGAATTGCCTCCGCCGACGACCACAACCTCGGTATTCCGGCAGAAGCGTGCCTCCATCTCGGTCGCGGCGTAGAACACGCCAGCGCCTTCCAGCTCTTCCAGTCGTTCAATGGGGAGGCGGCGATATTGCACGCCGGTCGCGACCAGCACCGCGCGGGCGCAGAGCCGCTCGCCATGGTCGAGCGTGGCGCAGAAGGTGCCGTCGGGCATCTCCTCAAGCGCCTCGACCCGGCGCGGCATGGCGAAGCGGGTACCGAATTTCAGCGCCTGGATCTGCCCGCGATAGATCAGGTCCGATCCGCTGATCCCGGTGGGGAAGCCCATGTAATTCTCGATCCGGCTGCTGGTCCCGGCCTGCCCGCCGATGGCGGTGTCCTCCACCACCAGCGCGCTCATCCCCTCGGCCCCGGCATACACAGCCGCTGCGACACCCGACGGCCCCGCACCGACGATCAACAGGTCGACCGTTTCGTCCTCCCCGATCGCCAGATCGAGGTTGAGCGCCTGGGCGAGGGCGCGCGGGCTCGGGTCTTCCAGCGGGCGATCCTTGCCGAGGATCACCGCAGGCTCGTGATCGACGAGGCTGCACAAGCGGCTCGCTTCGGTGTCGCTGCTGTCGAGGTCGTAGCTTTGGAAGGGGATGCGGTTGCGGCTGAGGAAGCGCTCGCATTGCTGGATACGCGGATCGCGGTCCGCGCCGATCAGCTTGATCCCGCTGTTGCTCTGCTCGAATTGCCGTCTCCTGCGGGCGGAGAACACGGTGATGATATGGTCGGAGAGTTCGGGCACCCGCGCCATCAGATCGAGCATGGCATCGCGCGGAGCCTCGATCGCGCGCGTCGGCTTCGCGGCGCGCATTCCCAGCATGTTGGTGCCGCCGTTGAGGAAGGCGATCTCGCCCATGAACTGCGTCGGGCCGAGCGTGGAGGGCACCATGCGTTCGCCGCTGAACGGATCGACGACTTCGATCTCGCCCTCGATCACATAGACGAAGCGGTCCATCGGCGAGCCAAGCTCGGCCACCATTTCGCCCGCCGCATAGCTGCATTCGCGCCCGATCTCGCAGATCGCCGCGACATGCTCATCCGCCAGCGGAACCCGGCGCATGGTTTCGAGATCGTCTCCGAAAGTTTCCATCGCGCCCGGTTCCTGTCATGCGCCGCTACCCGGCGCTGGATATATAGCGTGTGACGGTCTTTTCCACGACGTCGAGCGGGGAATTGCCGCCGAGGATCACCGCCGTGTTGAAGCCCTTGAAATCATAGGCGTCGCCCATTTCGCGCTTCGCCCGCTCGCGTTGGCGGACGATCTGCGAATGGCCGATCTTGTAGCCGCAGGCCTGGCCCGGCCAGCTGCAATAGCGATCGACCTCGCTCGCCACTTCCTCCGCCTTGGAGCCATTGCGCTCGACGAAGAACTGGCGGCCCTGTTCGCGGGTCCAGCGCTTGTGGTGCAGCCCGGTGTCGACCACCAGGCGGCAGGCGCGGAAGGCGAGGCTTTGCAGGTAGCCGAGGCGGCCGACCTGGAAGTCGTCGTAGGCGCCCAGCTCGTCGGCCAGCTGTTCGGCATACAGCGCCCAGCCTTCGGAAAAGGCGTTGAAGGCGAGGATGGAGCGGATCAGCGGCAGGCGGTTGGAGAAGGTGCCTTCCCACGCATGGCCGGGAATACTCTCATGATAGGTCAGGTCGGCGAGGTCGTACTTGCGGTGCAGGTCGGTGGTGCGCAGGTTGATCCACATGCGCGCGGGGATCGACCCGTCCTTGCTGCCCGCGCCGCCATAGGCACCCGGTGCGCCGGGTTCTTCGGCGAGCGGCAGGCGGCGTACCTCGACATTGGGTTCGACCAGCTCGTTGAAGGCGCGCGGCATCTGCGCGGTGATCCAGTCGATCCGGTCATGGATGAAGTCCATGATCTGCTTGCGGCCCGGATCGCCCTCGGCAAATTTGTAGCGCGGATCGGTGGAGAGCTTCTGCATCCGCTCGCCCACAGTACCGCTGTCATAGCCGATGTCGCGCAGGATCGGGTCCATCCGCGCGTGCAGCGCTTCGAGTTCCTGCAGCCCCTGTTCGTGGATTTCGTCGGGCGAGAGCGTGGTCGTGGTGCTGGCCTTGAGCGCCCAGGCATACCATTCCGGCCCGCCGGGCTGCGCCCACATGCCCGTGTTGGACTTCGCCCGCGCGCGCTCGGCCTTCAGTTCGGCGAGCTGGCGCTGGAGTGCGGGGACGATTTTTTGCTCGGTCACCCGGCTGGCGGTCGTTATCGCGGAGGCGCGGATCGCCTCGGGCGCTTTTTCGAGCGGACCGACATAGTCCGAAGGTGCCGACTCGATGCTCGCTTCCATCGCGGCGATCGCCTTGTCGAGCAGGAAGTCGGGCGGGATCACGCCGAGGCTGCGTGCCTTTTCCAGCCGCTCCAGCTCACCGTTAAGCGCGGTATCCACGCTGGAGAGCCGGTCGAGATAATATCCGGTGTCCGCTTCGTCTGCGAGCGGCTGAGAGGAATCCATGAAGCGCGGCATGTCGAGATAGGTGCCGACATTCTGGATCACCACGTAAGGCGCATTGCGCCAGCTGCCGACTGCGACATCGCCATAGGGCTGGTCGAACCCCTCGGCTGCGGTCGAAAAGGCGCTGCGCACGACTTCGAAACTGGTCTGCTGGTCGGGCGTGAGGCCGCTTTCGTCGAGCCCGTCCATCTGGCCGACGACCCAGCGCAGATAGGCGCCATATTCGCGCTGCCCGGCGATCGACTGATCTTCCAGCATCCCGCGCCATTCGGCGTAATCGCCGGTATCGACGCCCAGGCTGGTCGCCCGCTCGGGCTCATATTTCAGCATCCCGTAGGACACGTCGTCGAGCCATTCGTCGGGCGCGAGGGTCATGGATCGCAGCGAAGGGCCGGTGCGGCTGGCGGCGCAGCCACCCAGCGTCAGGGCGGTGGTGGCGGTGAGCCCGGCAAGGGTCTGGCGGCGGGTGAGGGAGAATGTGCTCATGCAAACGGGTGTGACGCCCCGCGCCACACCCGTCAAATTTTTGCTTCGCGTGTGCTACTTGAGCAGTTCGGGAGGCACATTGCCGCCGTGGTCGGCGATTTCCTGCATCACCCGCTTGTGCAGCCAGATATTGTCTTCGGCGGTGCCTTCGTAGTCGCTACGGCCCAGTTCGCCCGCCAGCTGCTTGCGGTTCTCGTAGCTCGGATCGATGCTGAGCAATTTGAGGAGATCGACGATCGAGGTTCGCCAGTTGAGCTTGTCGGAGCCTTCGATCTTGTCCAGTCGTTCTGCCACGTCGACCGTGGTGGTCGGCTCGAATTCTACGCCCGAATTGTTGAACGTGTCTGTTGCCGGCGTGGTCGCCGGGGCGGTGGAGGTTGCCGGTGGCTGCTTTTCGGTCTTGTCGTTGCCGAAGATCGCATCCTTGATCGAACCGAAAATACCCATGACCAGCTCCTGTGGCTACTCGCGGCAGGTGCGCCGCACTCTGACAGAAAGCTTCGCGCACACAGCCGTTCCGCATGGGCACAATCCGGTGTAGGCGAAACGCATGCTCAACCTCGTCCTCTCGCTGCTCGTCCTCGCCGCATTCGCCCTGATTGCGGGCGCGTTCATCCTGTTCCGCCGCGGCTTTCGCAAGCAGGCGGGGCTGATGGTGGTCGCCGCGCTGGTTGCGCTGCTCAACGTGGCGATCTGGACCATCCCCGATTCCCAGGGCCGCGCGCCGGTGAACACCGCCACGACCGAGGGAATCGGAGAGTAGGCGAAGCGGTTATCAGTCGGGCAGCTGCCAGCGCACCGCGCCGTTATAGCTGCCCGCGACCGCGCGACCCTCGCCGTTCTTGGCCGGATCGAACCGTGCGCGCCGGGTGACCAGCTGGCAGGTCGCCTCGTCCAGCGCGGCGACGCCGGAAGATTGCGTGACCGAGCAGCCTTCCACGCGGCCACTCGCTCCGACATTCAGCCTGAAGCCGACCGTGCCCGCATAATCGCGCGAGATCCAGCTGCTGCGATAGTCGCTCTGCGTCACCCAGGCGCGCGCATTGTTCGCGGGGCGCGCGGCCACCGGATCGAAGCTGGGCGTAGGCTTGGGCGGTGGAGGCGGCGCGAGCGTCGGGGCAATGCTGGGCAGCGGCAAAGGCTGCGGCGGCGCAGGCGGCAGGATGATGCCGCTGGTGTCGACGCGCGGCGGATTGGTCGACACATCCAGCGGCGGCTTGGGTGCGACCACATCGCGTGCCGAGGGCGGGGTTTCGACCTGCGGCTGATCGACCGGCTCGGGCGGCGGCGGGGGTGGCGGCAGCTCGATCTGGCCGCCTTCGAGTGGCGGCTGGACGATCTTCTCGAACTCGCCCGATGCGAGGCCGTAGATCAGCAGCGCGCCGATTCCGGCATGCACTCCGGCCACACCCAGAATGGCGGGGAGCCGGTTCTGCGTCTGGTTGGCATAGGTGTAAGCCATGGACATCTCTCCTGTTTTTCCGGGCAGCTTGGGACTGCCTCCGAAGAGATGATACACTATGACCATTAACAGGCGCTAGATGGTATAACGTTTCAAATCAGGATCGAATTGCGACACGGCCTGTCGCCCCGCGCGGGCCGCGCGCAGGGGGAGGCGATTGACGATTGGCGATTAACGGTGTCGGGCGGGGCCCTCAGCCCTGCGCGATCAGCGGATCGGGCAGGAGGGATCGAGGCGGAAATCGAGGTAGTTGTTCACCGCACCCATCATCTCGTCGTGCTCCTTCTCGAAGAAGTGGTTCGCACGCGGGATTTCTTCGTGGTGGATGGTGATGTGCTTCTGCGTCCGCAGCTTTTCGACCAGCTTGGTGACCGCAGGCGGGGGCACGACGGTGTCGGCCGCGCCGTGGACGAAGATGCCGCTGGCGGGGCAGGGCGCGAGGAAGCTGAAGTCGTACATGCTCGCCGGCGCACCGACCGAGATGAAGCCGCGAATTTCGGGGCGGCGCATCAGCAGCTGCATGCCGATCAGCGCGCCGAAGCTGACACCGGCCACCCAGGTGACTTGTGCTTCTTCATGGATCGACTGGATCCAGTCGAGCGCGGATGCCGCGTCGGACAGTTCGCCAATGCCGTTGTCGAAGCTGCCCTGGCTGCGGCCCACGCCGCGGAAATTGAAGCGCAGCGTCGCGAAGCCGCGATCGACGAAGGTCTTGTAGAGGGCCTGCGTATTGCGCTCGTTCATCGTGCCGCCGCCCTGCGGGTGCGGGTGGAGGATCAGCGCGACCGGCGCACGCGGACGCGGCGGGGGCGAGAAACGGCCTTCGAGGCGGCCTTCGGGGCCGGGGAAGATGACGGTGGGCATGGGTGCTGGGGTCCGGAAATAACTGGGCTGGCACAAGCGCCATCGGTTTGGGCGGTGGCGCGCGCGAGGTGGGCGGCTATATAGGCTTTATGCCGCATTTCGCAATTACTTCGAGCATCCGTTGACGCGTTCCCGCATCTATCTGGACCACGCCGCCACCTCGCCGCTCCGCCCCGAGGCGAAGGCAGCGATGGAGGAAGGGTTTGCGATCTGGGCCAACCCGTCCTCCCCGCACGCCGAGGGCCGCAAGGCTAAGCAGGCACTGGAGGGTGCGCGCGCACGGGTGAAGGCGGCGCTGGCGTGGGACGGCGAGGTGATCTTCACCAGCGGGGCGAGCGAGGCGCTTTGGATCGCCTTGAATCGCGCGAAGGTGGATAGGCGGATCATCAGTGCGGTGGAGCACGACGCGGTGTTCCGCGCCGCGCCCGATGCGGAGGTGATTTCCGTCGATGGCGAGGGTCGGGTCGATCTCTCGACCATTGACAGTTTCGAGCGGTCAATCGTCGCGATTCAGCACGTCAATTCCGAAACCGGCACGAGGCAACCGATCGTCAGTTACCTGCCCGAGATAAAGGCGACGGACGGCCTTCTTCTGTGCGATTGCTCTCAGAGCGCCGGCAAGTTTGCCCTGCCCGCGTGTGATATGGCGGTGGTCTCAGCGCACAAGCTGGGCGGGCCCATCGGTATTGGTGCCCTGCTGGTTCGCGATTATGCGATGCTCGAACCGATGGGGGGGCACGAGCGGGGCTATCGGCAGGGCACCGAGAACATGCCGGCGGCACTCGGCTTTGCAGCGGCTCTGGAGGCGTGGGAGGATCAGTCGTGTACCGAAATCGAAGAGGCCTTTGATCAAGTCCATGACGACATATTCGCTTCGGGCGGCCACATCGTCGATCTTGGCGCGGTGACATCTTCGTTTCTGCATGCCTTTGCTCACCCCACCATGAGTGCACAGGCCCAGCTGATCCGGCTCGACGCGATGGGCTTTGCGGTCTCGGCGGGCAGCGCGTGTTCCTCGGGCACGCTCAAGAAAAGCCGTGTGCTCGATGCCTTCGGCGTGCCCGACGATGTCGCCGCGCGCACGATCCGGGTCAGCATGGGGTGGAGCACCAAGCCGGAGGAACTGGAGGCGTTTGCTGAGGCCTGGCGGTCGCTTTCGTAACCTCCGTTCGTCCTGAGCCAGTCGAAGGGCGAGTGCCTCTGTTCGCGCTTCGACAAGCTCAGCACGAACGGCTAGTGCCCATTGGATGATCTACCTCGACTACCAGGCGACCACCCCGCTCGCGCCCGAAGCGCGCGAGGCGATGCTGGCGTGGCTCGGCGGCCCGGATAGCGACACCTTCGGCAATCCGCACAGCCCGCACCGCATGGGCCGCATGGCGGCCGCAGCGGTCGAGGTTGCGCGCGATCAGGTGGCGCAGCTGTTCCCTCCCGGCGGGCAGGTGATCTTCACCGGCAGCGCGACCGAAGCGATCAATCTCGCGATCCGGGGCAATGCCGCCGTCCGCTCGGGCGAGCACATCGCCTTCAGCGCGATCGAGCACGCGGCGGTGATCGATACGGTCAAGGCGATCGGCAACTGGACCGAATTGCCGGTCTGCGCGAACGGTGTGATCGCGCCCGACGTCGACATGCCGAAATATGTAGGTCTGCTCGCGGTGATGCAGCTCAACAACGAGATCGGCACGATCCAGCCGATTGCCGAGATGGCGAGCCGCGCGAAGGAGACCGGCGCGCTGCTGCTGGTCGACGGCGTGCAGGCGGCGGGCAAGATGGCGCTGGCGCCTGAGGCCGACATGATCGCGGTCAGCGCCCACAAGCTGCACGGGCCCAAGGGGATCGGTGCGCTGTGGGTGCGCGACGGGCTGTCGCTGATCCCGCATGTCGAGGGGGGCGGGCAGGAGCAGGGCCTGCGATCAGGCACGCTCTCGCCTGCTTTGTGCGCCGGGTTCGGCGCGGCGGCAGCGCTCGCGGTCGAGCGGCAGGAGCAAGACGCGGCGCATGTCGAGGAGCTGTGGCACATCGCGCGCGACGCCTTTTCCGGCTGGACGCTCAACGGCAGTGCGGAGCAGCGCTGGCACGGCAATCTCAACATTCGGAAAGACGGCCTCGACGTCACCCGGCTGATGAGCGAATGCCGCGAAGTCATGTTCTCCGCCGGGTCGGCCTGTGCCAGCGGATCGGGCCGCACCAGCCATGTGCTGCGCGCCATTGGGCTCACCGATGCGCAGGCGAAATCCTCGATCCGCCTCGGCTGGGGGCGTTACACTACGCGCGAGGATATGCAGCGCGCTTGCTCGATCATCCTCGAAGCGGCATCCTCGCAAGGATGAAGGTTACGTTTATCAAGTCCGACGGATCGCGGGTCGAAGCCGAGGCGCAGGCGGGCGACGTGCTGCTGCGCGTCGCGCAGGCGGCGGGGATGCCGCTGGAGGGCACCTGCGAGGGGCAGATGGCCTGTTCCACCTGCCATGTGCTGGTCGCCAAGGAATGGTTCGCGCAATTGCCCGAGGCAAGCGAGGACGAGGAAGACATGCTCGACCTCGCCTATGGCGTGCGCCCGACCAGCCGCCTCTCGTGCCAGATCGAGCTGACCGATGCGCTCGACGGGATGGAGGTCACCATCCCCGCCGATGCGCATGATATGAGCGGGCGTTAGTCCTTGTTGGCGGTGCTATCCTCGCGCCGCCGCAGCCAGCGGAACAGCCGCCACAGGCCGTAACCGATCAGGCCGAGCGGCGCGAAGATCGTCAGCAGCAGGATCAGCCCGCCGATCACATTGCCCGCGACCGGGCCGATCGAGCTTACCGCCCTGCGGATCGGTTCCACGAAGCCGCCGGGGCCTGCGCCCTGGCTCTGGTAGGTGACGGTGATCCGTGAAAAGGCCACGCGGCCGCGCATTTCCTGCAGCCAGCTGCGCGCCTGGTCGATTTCCTCGTTGACCTGCGCGACGCCGCGTTCGGCTTCGACCAGTTCCTGCACGCTGCCTTTGCGGGTGCGCAGCACTTCCATCAGCCGGTCGCGCAGCACTTCACGGCTGCGCAGGCGTGCTTCGGTATCGACGATCTGTTTCGACAGATCCTCTCCCTCGATGGTGGAGGAGACCTGCTCGCCGCCCTCGGCCTCGACCGCACCGGCCAGCTTGCGCCCGAAATCGCGCGCCTTGTCCGCCGCGACCGAAAGCTCCAGCTCGCCATAGCCGTAGTCATCGTCGGCCCCGCTCTGACTCATCGAGCGGACCTGACAGGTCAGCGGGCCGAGATTGGCGCACATGTCGGCATGGCGTTCCTGCAGGGGTGCGATCGCGTCGCGCTCCACCCGGAAGCCGTAGGAATAGACATAGGCGATCTTGGGCGCGGCGGTGGGAATATCGGTCGAGGAGCTTGCCTCGGCAGCCGAGTCCGCCGTCGAAGCTTCCATCGCAGGCTCTTCTGCGATGTCCGCGGTGGTGATGGCTTCGGTGGTTTCGGAAGCCGTGTTGTCGGAACACGCGGCCAGCGCGAGGGCGGCGGCGGACACGAGAAGCAGCGAAGAACGAAAAGCCATCAATTCTCTCCCCATTCGCAATGTGGTCATCACATTGTGGCCACAATCTTGCCTCATTCTCGCCACATTGGCAAGCGCGCAGTAAAAAGCCCGGCCGCATCTCTGCGACCGGGCCTCGGTTTTGTCAGCTTCTCAGAAGCTTAGGCGTTTTCGGGCACCTTCTCCAGCACGCGGCTGATCAGGCGGTCCGAGAAGGCGGGGATGTCGTCCGGATTGCGGCTGGTGATGAGGTTGCCGTCTTCCGCGACTTCCTGATCGACCACGTTCGCGCCCGCATTCTTCATGTCGGTGCGGATCGAGTGGTAGCTGGTCAGCGTCTTGCCTTCGACCAGGCCCGCTTCGATCAGCATCCACGGGGCGTGGCAGATCGCGGCGATCGGCTTGCCCGCAGCGTTGAACTCGCGGACGATAGCAACCGCGCGGTCGTTCACGCGCAGCAGGTCGGGGTTGATCTGGCCGCCGGGGAGGAGGAGGGCGTCGTAGCCTTCGCAATTGGCGACTTCGTCCACGGTCTTGTCGACCTTGATCGTCTTGCCCCAGTCGTCCTTGTCCCAAGCCTTGATTTCACCCGATTCCAGGCTGACCACTTCGGTCTCGATGCCTGCGTCTTCGAGGTTCTTCTTGGGGTCGAAGAGTTCCGACTGCTCGAAACCGTTGGTGGCGAGGATCATAACGCGTTTGGCCATGATGAAGTCCTTTCGTATGAATTATGCTTTCACTGGCTAAACGGGCGGGGAAAGCTTTGCGTTCCGCGCTTCTGGCCGAGGCGAGCCGGTGGTAGGGCGAGCCGATGGCTTCCAAAGATCAGGGCCCCGCGGAGCCCGATTCCCCCGCTGCAATCGTCGACGCGCCGTTCGAGACCGCGCTGTCCGAGCGGTATCTCGTCTATGCGCTCTCGACGATCACCGCCCGTTCGCTGCCCGATCTTCGCGACGGGCTGAAGCCGGTCCACCGCCGCCTGTTGTGGGCGATGCGCCAGCTGCGCCTTGGGCCGGACACGGCGTACAAGAAGTCCGCGCGCGTCGTCGGCGAGGTGCTGGGCAAGTACCACCCGCATGGCGATACCGCGGTCTACGACGCGATGGTCCGCCTCGCGCAGCCCTTCGCGCTGCGATATCCGCTGGTCGAGGGGCAGGGCAACTTCGGCAATATCGACGGCGATAACGCCGCTGCCGCCCGCTACACCGAAGCGCGGCTGACCAGGACTGCGATGGCCCTGATGTCGGGGCTGGACGAGGGCACGGTCGATTTCGTGCCGACCTACAACAACGAGGAGGAAGAGCCGGTCATCTTCCCCGGCCTGTTCCCCAACCTGCTCGCCAACGGGGCCAGCGGGATCGCGGTGGGCATGGCGACCAATATCCCGTCGCACAATGTCGACGAGGTGATCGAGGCGACGCTGGAAGTCATCGAGAACCCGGCGGTCGAGCATGCGCGGCTGATGCAGATCATGCATGGGCCGGACCTCGCCACCGGCGGGATGATCGTGGACAGCCCCGAAACCATCAGTGCGGCTTATGAGACCGGTCGCGGCTCCTTCCGCATCCGCGCGCGCTTCCATGCCGCCGAGGCCGAGAGCGCGGCAGACCGCGACGCGGGGATAGAGCGTCTGGGCGGCGGGCAATGGCAGCTGATCATCAGCGAAATCCCCTACCAGGTGCCCAAGGGCAAGCTGATCGAGCAGATCGCGCAGGTCATCGCGGACAAGAAGGTGCCGATCCTCGAGGACGTGCGCGACGAAAGCGACGAGCAGATCCGCATCGTGCTCGTCCCGCGCAGCCGCAATGTCGATCCGGAGCTGCTCAAAGAATCGCTCTACCGCCTGACCGATCTGGAAACGCGCTTCGGCCTCAACATGAACGTGCTCGATGCGACGCGCACGCCGATGGTGATGGGCCTCAAGGAGCTGCTGCAGAACTGGATCGCGAGCCAGATCGACATTCTCCAGCGCCGCACCCGCCACCGGCTGGCGAAGATCGCGGACCGGCTCGAACTGCTCGAGGGCTATATCATCGCCTTCCTCAACCTCGACCGGGTGATCGAGATCATCCGCACCGAGGACGAGCCAAAGCCGGTGATGATGGCGGAGTTCGGCCTGACCGACCGGCAGACCGAAGCGATCCTCAACATGCGGCTGCGCAGTTTGCGCAAGCTCGAGGAAATGCAGCTGCGGCAGGAGAAGGACGACCTGCTGAAGGAGCAGGACGAGCTTCAGAAGCTGCTCGACAGCCCGGCGCGCCAGCGCACGCGGCTGAAGCGCGATCTCAATGCCCTGCGCAAGGAATACGGCAAGGATACCGCGCTGGGCGCGCGCCGCACCACGATCGACGAGGCGGAGCCGACGGTCGAATTCAGCATGGACGCGATGATCGAGAAGGAACCGACCACGGTAATCCTCTCCGCGCGCGGCTGGATCCGTGCGGCCAAGGGCCATGCCGACCTGTCGCAGGAATGGAAGTTCAAGGAAGGCGACGAACTCGCCTTCGCCTTCCACGCGCAGACTACCGACAAGCTACTGGTCGCGACCGACGACGGGCGCTTCTACACGCTGGGCGCGGACAAGCTGCCCGGCGCGCGCGGTTTCGGCGAGCCGGTGCGCACGATGGTCGACATCGACAATAGCGCGCACATCGTTTCCGCCTGGGCGCACAAGCCCGGTGAGCGGCTGCTGCTGGCGAGCACGCTGGGCAAGGGCTTCGTCATCAAGTCGGACGACCTGCTGGCCGAGACGCGCAAGGGCCGCGCGGTGATGACGCTGAAGGGCGACGCCAAGCTCGCCCGCGTGGCGCATATCGGCGAGGGGCACGATCACGTCGCCGTCGTGGGCGACAACCGCAAGCTGGTGGTGTTCAACCTGGAGGAAATGCCCGAGATGAGCCGCGGGCAGGGCGTCCAGCTGCAACGCTACCGCGATGGCGGGATGGCCGACGTCACCACCTTCCGGCTGGAGGAAGGCCTCAGCTGGCAGATGGGCGGCACGGGCGAACGCACCCGCACCGAGATGGAGATGTGGCAGTGGAAGGTCGCGCGCGGCGGCGCAGGCCGGATGCCCCCGCAGGGCTTCCCGCGCGACAACCGCTTCTGATCAGCGCTGTCCGACCAGCGATGAGGGCCAGCCGATCCGGATCAGCAGATTGTCGGGCCCATTGAGCGCGACTTCGTACATGCCCCATTCGCGGTGGCCCAGGATGCCGCCGGGCCGGATGACGAATTGGTCCATCAGTTCGGCGATCCGGCCGACATGCGGAGTGCGGATGAATATCCCGAACGGATTATTCTCGGGCACGTGCCACGGCGGCGGGTCTCCGCGCCGCAAATGCACTTCGCAGTCCCATCCGGTGAGGAGCAAATAGTCGGCGTTTCCGCCGGTACGAGCGAATCCCATCTGCTCCCAGAACGGGAGGGCCGCTTCCAGATCCTGACATGGGATGATTGCGAAAGCGCCGGGCTGGGGGTGATCGGTCATATGCATGGCATGCGGTCGAGCGACTGGGTGTGCAAGAGGGAGGGGAGCAAAAGCAAAGGCGGGCCGCGCGCCTTTCGGCACACAACCCGCCTCTTGCGACCCTCGAGATGGTGGCCCCGAGGGAAACTTGTGGCTGACGCTTACTCGGCGTCGGCTTCCATCGCCTCGCCGCCTTCGACGCTCCCGCCGTTGAGCGCGGCCATCAGCTGATCCTTAGTCGCCAGCACGATCAGCGCGCCGGTTTCGTTGGTTGCGAACTGGTCGCGCATCAGGCTGACCGGGCCGTCCTCCAGGGTGACGATGGCATTGTCGCCGTCGATCGAGGTGACGGTACCGATTTCGACGCCATCGGCGGTCAGGACGGTCGCGTTTTCGATCAGCGCGGCGTCACGCGCGGCGGCCATCTGCTTTTCCTGCTCGGCCATCATCGCGTTGAGCTGGTCCTTGGTGACCGACACGATCGGGCCTTCGGGGCCTTCGCCGAACGCGTTGGCGGGGACGGGAGCGGTGTAGGTGCCGGTGTTCACGACCACGACGCCATCCTGCATCGCTTCGATGGTGCCGACCGTGTTGCCTTCGGGGCCATAGACGGTCGCGCCGACTTCGGGGCCCACCTGGGCGTTGGCGGCGGTGGCCAGCGTGAGCGCGGCGGCGGCTGCGAATGCGGTCTTGAACTTCATAAGTCTTCTCTCCTTGTGGCGCGGCCCGATCGCCTGAACGATGGCCCGCGGAGTGGGGGTTGCCCCACTGAAACGGCTGATCCCGTCAGATGCTCCCGCGCGAGGGCGGTAAAAAGCCTGAAAAAGGCCACTTCCGAGGTCGGTCGGTATGTGAATGCGGCGAAATGATGTCAACCGATGCAACCGGTGGTTTCCTCGGCCTCATCTCCTTCCGATAGCGCCACTATTGAATTGTTGCGCCTGAAGGCAAGCTTAAGAGCTTGTTCGGCTTTGCAAAATCTCGTCCAGCAGCGCGAGCACCCGGGCGCGGTCGGGAAATTCTTCAGCGACCCATCGCGCCTCGACCGCGCGCAGGGTTTTGGACACCTCCGCTCCGCTCAGCCCACGCGCAACGATCTCGCCGCCCTTGAGCGGCAGTTGCGGAATGTCCCACCCGGCGATCACGCGCGGATCCTTGCCGCCAAGCAGCAGGCGACCCGCCGCGCAGGCGCTGCCTTGGGTATAGGCGAGCGCCTTCGGGGCCTCCGCATCACTCGGCTCGCGCACCGCGAGGCACACCAGCAGATCGCGGTGCTTGCGCGACAGGCGCAGCCGCGCGGCGACTGTTTCGGCAGTGCTTCCGTCTGCCGGCAACAGCGCGGATAGCCGCACGATCGGGTCGGGCGCAGTCTCGCAGCCGGCTTCGGTCGCGATCAGCTGGTCGAGCGCGGCGATCTGGTCCGCACCCGCTTCGGGCAGGATTACCGGCAGCACGCCGTGCTCGTGCATCCGGGCGATCGTCGGCGCGGGATCGGGCAGGGCGAGGATCGCGGTCAGCTCCATCGCAACGCGTTCGCGGCTGAGTCCCTTGAGCATCGGCGCAAGCTCGGCACAGGCTTCCTCCGCCTCCCCGTCCAGCGCCGCGCCGAAGCGCGCCTGGAAGCGGTAATAGCGCAGGATCCGCAGGTGATCCTCGCGGATCCGCTGGCGCGCATCGCCTATGAAGCGCACCCGCCGCGCCTCCAGATCTTGCAGCCCGCCGAAATAATCGAACAGTTCCAGCGTCGCCGGATCGGCATAGAGCGCGTTGATCGTGAAGTCGCGCCGCGCCGCATCCTCGCGCCAGTCGCTCGCGAAGGCCACCGTCGCGCGGCGGCCATCGGTCGACACGTCCTCGCGCAAAGTCGTCACCTCGACCGGGCCGCCATCGGTCAGCACGGTGATCGTGCCGTGATCGATTCCCGTGGGCACGGTGCGGATGCCTGCCGCCTTGCATGCGTCCACCACCTGTTCGGGGCGCAGCGGAGTTGCAGCGTCGATGTCCTTGACCGGCGCGCCCAGCAGCGTGTCGCGCACCGCGCCGCCGACCCAGCGGATATTGCCCGGCCCGATCGCCTCGACCAGCGCGGCCAGATCGGCCCGCTGCGTCCATTGTGCCTGTGGCAGGTGCTCAGCCACCGAAGCTCTCCGTAATATCCAGCCGGCGCGAGAGGTTGAAGATGATCGCCGCGGTCACGCCCCAGATGCGGTAGCCTTCCCAGTGCATCTCGTAATAGCGACGCTCCGCCCCTTTCCACATCGCGCTGTTCTCGGTGTAGTTGGACCGGTCGAACAGCACCGACAGCGGCACTTCGAACCA
Organism: Citromicrobium bathyomarinum; assembly: GCF_021021475.1. Lineage (GTDB taxonomy): Bacteria > Pseudomonadota > Alphaproteobacteria > Sphingomonadales > Sphingomonadaceae > Alteriqipengyuania > Alteriqipengyuania bathyomarina. The sequence goes on from NZ_JAINWL010000003.1 coordinate 320,375, forward strand.
GCTTTCCACCTCGCCCGGATTGGGCACCAGCGGCAGGTCGGGCGGGATCACGCCGAGCACGGGCGTGACGTCGAAGCCGGTCCCGGTGTGGTAGCGGTCGGTCGCGCCGATCACGCGGACCAGCGACGGGTCGAGCGCGAGTTCCTCATGCGCCTCGCGCAGCGCGGCCTCCACCGCATCCTCGCCCGCGTCCAGCTTGCCGCCGGGGAAGGCGACCTGGCCGGGATGGCTGCGCATGTCGAGCGGGCGCTGGGTCAGGATCGCGCCCGGTTCCGCGCGATCGGTGACGGGGATCAGCACTGCGGCGGGGCGCGGATCGCGTCCGGCGAACTGCTTGTCTGTCAGCAGGTCCGGCAGTTCGACCCCGTGGCCCTCGTCGAAGATCGTCCGCAGGCGATCGACCAGTTTTCCGTCGGGGGCGTTCACGGCTTCAGGCGAAACGTCTCGCCCATGCTCGAAACGTTCCAGTCGTCGCCATTTGCCAGGGCATGTTCGGCGAGCTGCTGGTAGGTGCTGCGGTTCAGCCGCGCCTCCAGCCCGCGCCGCACGCCGATATAGAGCGCGGGCGTCTCCGCATCGCCGCGCGCGATGATCGGATGATCCGGCCCCGCGATCACCAGCTCGTCCGTATTGAGCCGGAAGGCCAGCGCCGGGGTGCCGCCCTCGTCGCGCGCAACCATGTCGGTGGCAAGGAAAGGCCCATCCTCAACCTCGATTGAGAGCTTCTCGAACGGGGTGACGAGAAAATGCGCGCCGTTCTGATCGCGGATCAGCAGGCCGGAGAAGGCGCGAACCATCCCCTGCCGGCTGATCGGCGATCCTTCATGAAACCAGGTGCCGTCGGCGGCGATCCGCATGTTCGAATCGCCCTCCTGCTGCGGCGCCCAGCCTTCGACCGGCGGGAGCTTGCGCGCCTCCACCTGCTCGGCGATTTGCGAGAGGGTCAGCGAGGCGAGATGGGGAGGGGGCTCGTAGGGCATGGGCGATTCTCTGGCAGAAGGGCGGGGGGCGTGCAATCGGCCCTGCGACCGGTTGCGAGAGCCTCTATACGCGGTTCTGCGTGCTCTCGTTCCGCCACGGCCCCAGCATTCCACGCGGGGGCAGCACGGCGGGGTTGGCGCAGCGCACGAGCAGGCGGTGGCGTTCGACCGGGCCGGGGGTGTCCCACCCGGCGGTCGGCGCGGCGGTGAAATCCCACTTGTCGTAATATTCCGGGTCGCCGATCAGCACCTGCGGCAGCGCCGGATTTTCGGGGGTGGCGGGGCCTTCGATCGCGCCGAGTGCGGCCGCCATCAGCGCGCGGCCATAGCCTTCGTTCTGGCGGCTGGGCGCGACCGCTACCGGGCCGACCATCAGCAGCGGATATTGTCGCCCGTCGGGATCGGTCAGCGAGACCGGCCACAGCTCGATCGTTCCGGCGAGAAACTCCTCGTCGTCGAGCGCGGCGAAGCTGAGCCCTTCCAGATGCTGCAACCCCTCGCGGATGCGATAGGCGGTGCGCGTGGTCCGGTCGTCGCCGAACACCGCGTCGAGCAGTTTTTCGTGCAGGGCGGCCGGAACCGCGTCGATGGGTACGATCATGGGCATGGGCGCGCCGGTTAGTACCAAGCGCGCCCGCTGTCGATCCTGTCGAGTGCCAGCTTACCCCGCAGGCGTCAGCTTGCGCAGCCGCGCGTTCTCGCCATCCTCGAAGATGTAGAGCGCGCCATCCGGCCCCTCGACGATCTCCCGGAGGCGTGCGCCCAGATCGTAGCGCGCCGCTTCGGTCGCCCTGGTGCCGTTCATGTCGACCCGCACGATGTTCTGTTCCTTCAGGTTCGCGATCAGCGCGTCGCCCTGCCAGTCGGCGAACATGTCGCCCGAGTAGAACAGGAAATCGCCCGGTGCGATCACCGGAGTCCACTCGATCGCGGGCTTGGTGAAGCCATCGTCTGGCGTGTGGTCCGGGATCGGCGAGCCGTTGTAGTTGTCGCCCTCCGACCTGACCGGCCAGCCGTAATTGTGGCCGCGTTGCACGTGGTTCAGCTCGTCGCCGCCAGCGGGCCCATGCTCCAGATCCCACAGCCGCCCGGCGCTGTCGAATTGCAGGCCGAGCAGGTTGCGATGGCCCCAGCTCCAGATCTGGTCGCTGGGCGAGCCCCGGTCCGCGAGCGGATTGCCTGCCGCTGCGGTGCCATCGAGATTGAGGCGCACGACCGTGCCCAACGTGTTGGAGGTATCCTGCGCCGGATCCTGCTTCTGGCGTTCGCCACTGGATACGAAGAGGTATTTGCCGTCGGGGCTGAAGGCGATGCGATGCGAGTAATGCCCGCGCCCGGTCACCTTGGGGGTTTGGCGCCAGATCACATTCAGATCCTGCACGGCGCAATCGGCGCGGGTTTCGCAGACAAGCTGACCACGCCCGACCACTGCGCCGCGCGTATCGTCGCTGCCCGCTTCGACCCAGCTGAGGTAGATCGTGCGGGTGCCCAGCGTATCCGAGCTTTCGCTGTCGAGGAAGGCGACATCGCCAAGCCCGCCCTGGCCGCCGTAATCGACCTGCGGCGCGCCTGCGATCTCCCACCGCTCGCCGGTCTCGGTGTCATATCCTTCCAGCGTTCCGGCCTTCTCGGTAATCACCATAATGCCCGTGCCGGGCACGAAGGCGGCGGCCCACGGCTCGTCGAAGCGGCCCAGATCGCGCACCGCGAAGGGGCCGACGGTCTCGCTCGGCTGGCTGGCTTCGGGGCTGGAGGAGGCGGATGCCGCCGCGTTCTCCCCCGTGCCGGCATTGCCGCAGCTTGAGATGGCAAGGCCTGCACTGGTAGCAAGCACGGCGCTCAGAAATTTGCTCTTGGTCATGTTCGCAGAAAACCCTCTTCCCGATTTTGTGGCGTCATGCCCGCCCGGTGCGCTCGTCGTCGGGGTGGACGAGGCTGGGCGGGGTCCGCTCGCAGGCCCGGTGGTGGCCTCTGCGGTCGCTTTGTGCAAGCCGCGCCCGGCAGGGCTCGACGATTCCAAAAAGCTTGGGGCGACCAAGCGTTCCGCGCTCGACGAACAGGTCAGGCGGCGCTGCGCCTGGGGTGTCGCGATAATCGAGCCGGAGGAGATCGACCGGCTCAACATCTTCGGCGCGACCATGCTGGCGATGACGCTGGCGGTGGAGCGGGTGGCGCAGGTGATGGGCCGCGCGCCCGACATGGTGCTGGTCGATGGCAACCTCACCCCCTCGGGCCGGTGCGAGGGCTGGTGCTGGCCCGCGCGCGCGATCGTGGGCGGGGATGCGAAGGAGCCTGCGATTTCCGCCGCCAGCATCGTCGCCAAGGAATGGCGCGACCGCCTGATGATCGCCGCCGCGCGCGAGCATCCGCATTACGGGTGGGAGCGGAACAAGGGATACGGGACCGCAGAGCATCTCGGTGCATTGAGGGAGCATGGGCCATGCGCGCTGCACCGCCGCAGTTTCGCACCGGTCGCCCAGCAGGAGATGTTTGCATGAGCGGTTTCACCTTCGACGATATTCCGGACCAGACCGGGCGCACCGCGCTGGTCACTGGCGCGAATACGGGCATCGGGTTCCATATCGCGGAAATGCTCGCCAAGAACGGCGCGAAGGTGCTGATGGGCTGTCGCAACCGCGACAAGGCGGAAAGTGCGCGGCAGGATCTGCTGAAGCTGGCACCGGGTGCTGAGATCGAGATCGTCGAGCTGGATCTGGCTGACATGGCATCGGTCCGCGCGGCGGCGGAGGGGATCGAAAGCCTCGACCTGCTGGTCAATAATGCCGGGATCATGTGGGTGCCCCACGCGATCGGCACGGGCGGGGCGGAAATGCACTTCGCGGTCAATCACCTCGGCCATTTCGCGCTCACCAGCCTGCTGCTGCCCGCGCTCGCCAAGGGCAAGAACCCGCGCGTGGTGGTGCAGTCGAGCATCGCGCATCGCCCGGCCTCGATTGATTTCGAGAACCTTTCCGGGGAGCAGGGCTATGGGCTCCAGAAATTCTACGGCCAGAGCAAGCTTGCCAACCTGATGTTCGCGCTGGAGCTGGACCGGCGGTTGCGCGCGGCTGGATCGCCGATTGCCAGCATCGCGTGCCATCCCGGCGTCGCGAAGACCGAGCTGACCCGGCAGGTCGGCTGGGCGAAGCTGGTGATGCCGGTCGCCGCGCCGCTGCTCAACACTGCGAAGCAGGGCGCGCTGCCCGCATTGCAGGCCGCCACCGACCCCGCAGCGCAGGGCGGCGACTATTACGGGCCTTACGGCTTCATGGAGGCGAGAGGTGCGACATCGGGCAGGGCGGTGGCGACCGCGACCGCGCGCGATCCGCTGCTCGCCGCGCGGCTGTGGGAAATCTCCAAGGACATGACCGGGGTCGATCCGCACCTGCAGCCCGCGACCTGACGGCGCCGCGATAAACGGCCCTGCGCTGCGCAATTGCCCCTATGCGGGCGTGCGCGGCATGCTATCACCCCGCCGCATATGACCGGTTCACTGATCCTTATCGCCATCGGCCTCGTCGCGCTTGCCGGGGGAGGGGAACTGCTGGTCCGCGGCGCGGTGGGCATCGCCAACAAGCTGGGCGTGTCCACCTTGTTCACCGGGTTGGTGATCGTCGGCGCGGCGACCTCGATGCCCGAAATGGTCGCCAGCGTGCAGGCCGTGCTGAGCGGTTCGCCCGAGATCGCGTGGGGCAATATCGTCGGCTCCAACATCGCCAATTCGCTGCTCATCCTGGGCGGTGCCGCGATGGTTGCACCGATCGTTCTCGCGGGCGTAGGGCGGCGCGATTCCGTGGTCGCGCTGCTGGTGACCCTGATCGTGTGGGGGATCGCATGGCTCAGGATCGGATCGCCCTTCATCGGTGTCGGCCTGCTGGCTGCGCTGGTGATCTATATCGTGTGGCGTTACCGCCATCCGCCCGCGCAGGCAGAGGCCGAGGCGGAGGAGACCGCCGCCCCCTCCAACTTCGCGCTCTCGCTGCTGTTCTTCGCACTGGGCGTTGTTGCACTGGTGCTCGGCGGACGCTGGCTGGTGACCGGCGCGATCGATATTGCGAGCGACCTTGGCGTCAGCCAGGCGGTGATCGGGCTGACGATCGTCGCGGTGGGCACTTCGCTGCCCGAGCTTGCCGCCTCCGCCGTCGCCGCGTTTCGCGGCCATGCGGAGCTGGCGCTGGGCAATGTGCTGGGCTCCAACATCTTCAACCTGCTGCTGATCGGCGGCGTGACGATGAGCGTGTCGGGCACCTCGCTGCCGCCCGAACTGCTCCAGTACGGTTGGCCGATCTGCGCGGCCTCGGCATTGCTGCTGGTCCTGATGTGCCGCTTCATGAACCGGATCGGTCGGCTGTTCGGCCTGCTGATGCTGGGCGGATTCGCAGCCAATACCGCACTCGCTTTCAGCTGATTTTCCAAAGGGTTGGTGCGGATTTACCCGACCCTAACCATAAGCATTTACCAAGAATGACTTGACGGGGACTCGCCGAGGACTCATCGAGTCCCCCTGTGGATAACTCGACCGGGCCATTCAGGGCGCCCGGCCGACAGGTTTTTGGGGGATGCACGCATCATGACAGTCGAAACCAAGGCGAGGCCGCGCGCGAAGCAGGCGGTACGCACCAGCAAGGTCGCGCCCGCGCCCAAGCTCGATCTGCCGCTGGGCCAGATCCTCGACGGCGACTGCGTCGAGGCGATGCGCCGCCTGCCGGACAACAGCGTCGACCTGGTCTTCGCCGATCCGCCTTACAACCTGCAGCTCGGCGGCGATCTCAACCGGCCTGACGGCAGCCATGTCGATGCCGTGACCGATCACTGGGACCAGTTCGACAGCTTCAAGGTTTACGACGATTTTTCAAAGGCCTGGCTGGCAGAGTGCCGACGCGTTCTGAAGCCCGACGGCGCGCTGTGGGTGATCGGCAGCTATCACAATATCTACCGCCTCGGCGCGACGCTGCAGGATCTGGGCTTCTGGATCCTCAACGACATCGTCTGGCGCAAGACCAACCCGATGCCCAATTTCCGCGGCACCCGCTTCACCAACGCGCATGAGACGCTGATCTGGGCGAGCCAGGGCGAAAAGGCGCGCTACCAGTTCAACTACCGGGCGATGAAGACGCTCAACGACGAGCTTCAGATGCGCAGCGACTGGACCTTCCCGATCTGCTCGGGCGGGGAGCGGCTGAAGGACGACGCCGGCCACAAGGCGCACCCGACGCAGAAGCCCGAGGCGCTGCTGTACCGCGTGCTGCTCGCCACGACCGAGCGCGGCGACGTGGTGCTCGACCCGTTCTTCGGCACCGGCACCACCGGCGCGATCGCCAAGCGGCTGGGCCGCGAATGGATCGGCTGCGAGCGTGAGGAGAGCTACCGCAAGGTCGCGCGCGCACGGATCGAGAAGGAATTGCCGCTCGACGAAAGCGCGCTGACCACGATGCAGAGCAAGCGCACCGCGCCGCGCGTCGCCTTCGGCACGCTGGTGGAGGCGGGCTTCGTCAAGCCGGGCACGCAGGTGTTCGACAAGCAGCGCCGCTGGACCGCCACCGTGCGCGCCGACGGGTCGCTGGTTCACGAGAAGCTCAACGGATCGATCCACCAGGTCGGCAAGGACCTGCAAGGCGCCCCCAGCTGCAACGGCTGGACCTTCTGGCACTTCGAGGACGAGGGCGCGGTGAAGGCGCTCGACGCGGCGCGGCAGCTGTACCTGCTCGCGACGGAGGATTGAGCTCCCCGTCACCCCGGGCTTGATCCGGGGGGGTGCTTTCTTTGGTCGAAGTCAATGAAGCTTGCACCCGGCTTGGAGGCCAAGGTGACGAGATTTCTCTTGGCTTGCCTTTGCTCTCTTGAAGAAGGTAATTTGTACTAGACAAAGCCTGGAATTCGGGCGATTCATCAATTTTATGATCCAGCTTCTGCTAAACTCACCGCTTGCATCCACGGCATTACTTGGCATTGGCACAATGTTTGGTGGGCTTGTCGGAGTGGTTGCAACCACTTTGGTCAAGGGGCGCATCTCCCATCACTTCGACCGAGCTCTGGAAGAGCATCGTGCGCAACTTGCGCGTCATGATCGGGTGAGCCAACTGGCTGAGTATCTCGCTTTTGCTTGGCGCATGCAAAACATGGAGGATATGAGTGAGGACGAGGCAGAGCGGGCGAACAAAATGGCGTTCGAGCTTTCGCTTTGGTTGCCTGCCGATGTCGTCGCCGAGCTAGGACGATTGCATCAGGGTGGCAATTTCTGGGATACCGTGTTCCGTGCCCGCGAGTGGGTAAATCCCGGTGATCCCCTCAATCCCGACTTGGTCATAGGACATGACACCAAAGCAAACATGCGGAAGAGGCTTGAAGGCCTCGGGCTTGGAGATACTGGGACGGGGAACGGTGGGGTGACCGCACCGGACTTCTTGCCGCACCAATAGTATGATACATCGCTCCCAGCAGGAGCACCCAATGGCCACCATCCGCAAGACCATCACGCTCAGCGACACGCAGGACGCGTGGATCAAGCGTCAGATTGCTGAGGGCGGGTTCACCAACGACAGCGAATATATCCGCGATCTCGTCCGCCGCGATCAGGAGGGGCAGGAGAAGCTCTCCGGGTTGCGGCAGGCGATTGCCGAGGGGCTGGACAGCGGCGTGAGCGACCGCTCGCTCGACGATATCTGGGCCGAGGCAGAGAGGCGCGCAGCCGCCCGTGCATGAGCTGCGGCTGACCCGAAAGGCGGCGGCCGATCTCTCCGACATTGCCGATTTTACCATTGCCGAGTTCGGGATCGAGCAGGCGGGCAGGTATCGCGACCAGTTCGCCAGATGCTTCGCCTCGCTGCTCGATAATCCCTTTTTGGGGCGAAGCGCGAACGAACTCGCGCCCGGTTTGCGGCGTATCCGGCAGCAGGCGCATGTCGTGTTCTACCAGCCCTCGGAAGAGGTGATTCTGGTTGTCCGCGTGCTCCACCACCGAATGGATTTCGAGCAGCATTTGTCGAGTGCCGTCTCACGAAGCCTCCCCATCGACCCGGACTTGATCCGGGGGCGCGCTTCTTTTCGCGCAGCAGAAGGAGCCTGATCCCGGCTCGGGGGCCGGGATGACGAGGGGGCGGCGTGTGCCTGTCCTACTTGATGCGCTGGGTCTAAGGATGCGCGCTATGCGCAGTGCACCTCTTCTTCCGCCCAGAATTTCGCGCTCGTTCCCCCCGCCACTTTTTGACCCCAGGACTGTGTGTCAGGTGTGTCAGATCCCCTACAAAGCGGCTAGGTGAGGGCGCATGACAGACACCGTCTACATCCGCCCGATCGGCTTCGCGCCGGGGCCGCAGAGCGAAGAGGGGGACGCGATCCGCCTCGCAGGCGGGCTCGTCTATGCAAGCCGCTTTGCGGTGATCTACCGCCGCGATGGCCGTGTGGTCGAACGCTGGCGTGCTTCGCCCGGGAGCATCGCGCAGGTGCTTGGGCAGCTGCCCGACAGCGTGGCTGCCGAGGCGGAGGCGCAGTGGGGCAACCTGCGCATGGCGCATCCGGCGCTGGAGCTGGGTGCGCGAACCGTGCGCCTCGACCAGCCGCAGGTGATGGGCATCCTCAACGTCACGCCCGACAGCTTCTCCGACGGGGGCAAGCATGTGGGCGATCCGGCGGGCACGCGCGAGGCGATCGGCGCCATGGTCGAGGCGGGGGCCTCTATCATCGACATCGGCGGTGAAAGCACGCGGCCCGGTGCGGAGGCGGTGTGGGAGGAAGAGGAAATCCGCCGCGTCGTCCCCGCAGTCGAAGCCGCCGCCAGCATGGGCGCGGCGGTCAGCATCGACACGCGCCGCGCGGGCACGATGGAGGCGGCGCTCAAGGCAGGCGCGGGGATCGTCAACGATGTCTCCGCGCTGCGCTACGACCCGCGCTCCGCCAAACTCGTGGCAAAGACCGGCTGCCCGGTGGTGCTGATGCACGCGCCGGGATCGGGCAATGATCTGCATGAGGGTGGGACGTATGAGAGCGTGGTGCTCGACGTGTTCGACGCGCTTCGCGAACGGCGCGATGCGGCAGTCGCGGCGGGGATCGCGCGCGAGAAGATCCTGCTCGATCCCGGCCTCGGCTTCGGCAAGTCGCTGACCGATAACCTCGCGCTGATCAACGCGCTGCCGCTGTTCCACTCGCTCGGCCAGCCGATCCTGTTCGGCGCGAGCCGCAAGCGGATGATCGGCGCGCTGAGCAAGGAGGCGGCGGCGGATGCGCGGCTCGGCGGGAGCATCGCACTGGCTCTCGCGGCGATGGATGCGGGCGCGCAGCTGCTCCGTGTGCACGACGTGCCCGAGACCGTGCAGGCGCGCGACGTGTGGCGCGGGCTTCGTGATGCCGCGCTGACCGATTTCGGCGATTTACCGGGCTAGGTTGTTAGAGCGTGTACCCGCCGTCGCTGGTCAGCACGGTGCCGGTGACGTTGGCGGAGGCGTCGGACAGGAGGTAGCCGATGTCGCGTGCCAGCTCGTCTGCGGTGGCGAAGCGGCCGCGCGGGGTGGTCTTGCCCATCTGCGCGATCACCGCCTCGCGCCCGTGCTCGGCAAACTGGGCTTCGTTGTCGGGCGAGTTCCAGATCGCGGTGTCGACCCCGCCCGGAGCGATGGCGTTGACGCGAATGCCATGGCCTGCGTTCTCCGCCGCCGCGATCCGCGCCATGTGCGCAACTGCAGCCTTGGAAACGCCATAGGCACCGATGCCGGGCACCGGCTTGAGCCCGGTGATCGACGCGGTGACGACCGCGCTGCCACGACCCGTCTTCCGCATCGCGCGCAGGGCAGTGGAAAGCGTGAGGAAGGCACCATCGAGGTTGATCGCCATCACCCGCCGCCACTCGGCAAAGTCGAGATCGGCGATCTGGCCGCCGGTGCCGATCCCGGCATTGACCACCGCGTGGTCGAGCCGGTCGAGCTGCGGTTCGAGGGACTTCCAGAAGCCCTCGTCGGCAACGTCGGCCTGGTGGCTCTCGACCTCGCACGAGAGGCCCAGCTTGCCCAAGTCATCTCCGTTGAGATCGATCAGGACCAGCTTGCCGATGCCGTTGCGATCGAGCCAGCGGGCGCACGCGGCACCGATGCCGGAAGCGGCCCCGGTGACGAGTGCGGTGCGGTTAGTGAAGTCATATCCCTCGGTCATGCCGAGGGGCTTAGCGGGTTACGCCGCGTTGTCGATGCCCCGGCAATCGGCGCATCCGAGTTACGCCGCTTCGTTTTCTTCGATGTAGGCGTCCGGATCCTTCTCCTCCCGCTCCACATTCGTGACGTGGTCCGCTTCAAAGGCGAGATACTTGATCCCCAGCGCGATCCGCTTTTCCAGCGGCACCCGGCGGCGGAAATCGGTCAGGCCCTGGCGTTCCTCTTCGGAAAGATGCGCGCTGTTCTGGTAGTTCGCCTTGTCGACGCATTTCCACCAGGCGTCCGACCCGACCTCTTCGTTCAGCGCAGCATCGGCGGCGTTGGCGATCTTGTTATGATCGTCGATCGCGTCTTCGGTGGTCTCGTCCGCACTGTCGGAATCGAGCGCGCCTTTGCCGAGCTGGAGGAGGGTGGGGTAGAAGTACTTCTCTTCCGCCATGGCGTGCGCTTCGAGATGGTCGCGCAGGCGGTTGAAGATTTTTCCGGCCGATTCGAGATCGTCGCGCGCCTCGTCCAGTGCGGCGAACCAGCGGCGCTGGCGGTCGTGGTCGGCGAGAATGCAGTCGACGATATCCATCTGGGGTATTCCTGTTTCCGGCGTGAGATTACGCTCAGAGAACGGGAAATGGCGTGCCGGGTTCCGCCGGCACGGAGCCCGTCAGGCGGCGTTGTCGATCCCGAGGTCGCTCAGCTTGCGGTACAGCGTCGAGCGCCCGATGCCGAGCCTGCGGGCAACCTCGGTCATCCGTCCGCGATAATGGCCGATGGCGAGGCGGATCACATCGGCCTCGATCTCTTCGAGCGGGCGCAGGTTGCCATCATCGGTGTAAAGCATCACGCCGACCGCTTCCTGCACGTGGTGGCCGCTCCCGGCCTGCTCGCCGATCAGTTCGGAAAGCTGGGGGAAATCGCTGCTGGTCAGCATCTCCGCATCGCAGAATACTGCGGCGCGGAACAGGACCGCCTGCAACTGGCGGACATTGCCCGGCCAGTCATAGGCGCACAGCAAATTGAGCGCGCTGTCGGCCAGGCTGAGGTGGCGCAGCCCCGGCTCGTCGCCGATTCGGGCGAGGAAGTGGCGGGCCAGAGAGGCGATGTCGCCCGGGCGCTCACGCAGCGGTGGAAGGCTGATCCGGGTGGCGGAGATCGCGGCGAGCAGGTCCTGGTCGAACTGGCCCTTCGCGGCGAGTTCGGACAGCGGGCGATTGCTCGCGGAAAGCAGGCGGGTGTCGATGCGGAATCCGTGCGTCGCGCCGATCGGACGGACGATGCCTTCGTTCAGCGTGGTCGCGAGGCGAGCCTGCTGATCGGCGGAAAGACGGTCGATCTCGTCGAGCACCAGCGTGCCGGTGTCGCAATGCTGCAGCGCGCCCATCTGGCTCTCGAACGCCCCGGCGAAGGCGCCTTTCTCGTGCCCGAACAGCGCCGATTCGATCGAGTTGACCGGCACCCCGGCGACATTGACGAGGCGGAAGGGGGCCTTGGCGCGCGGGCTGGTCGCCTGGATCGCGCGCAGCAGCATCTCCTTGCCGGTGCCGCTCTCGCCCTCGATCAGCACATGGCCGTGCGATCGCGCGGCCTTGGCGGCGCGGGCCAGCGCGATGCGGAAGATCGGGTCGGTCCCGATCATTGCGTCGAAATCGAGCACCGCAGGCATCTTCTCGGTCAGCGGCTGAAGCTCGTTACGGCTCGCCTCGACCCGGGTGGCGCTGCGCAGAGCGCGCATCAGCCGTTCGGGCGCGACCGGCTTGATCAGATAGTCGGTCGCCCCGGCGCGCATCGCCTCGACCGCCAGCAGCGGGCTGGCACTGGTGGTCAGCATCAGAATCGGCAGCGCGGGGCGGCGCTTCTTGAGTTCGGCAATCAGGTCGCACGCGGCATCGCCTGGCACCCACTGGTCGAGGATGATGGCAGACAGCTGCATGCCCTGCCGCGTGCCCAGCGTGGCAATCGCGGTTTCGGCATCGTTGACGACGAGCGTGCGCCAGCCGTCGCGGGCGGCGAGCGCGGTGACGAGGCGGCTCTGCGCCGGCTCGTCGTCGATCAGCATTAGCAAGCGTTCTTCGTGATCGGCCATTTTTCCCCGCCATGCCTGTGCAAGGGAATGTGTCCCGTTGCGGTGCAGGGCGCTGGTCTACCCGACGGCGGTAAAGACCAGATTAAGGCTAGTTTCCCTCGCTCATGCGATAGTGCACAGCAGCAAGAGCTTGAGAATGGCGGGGGGCGAGGATAGACCCTGCCGCGACTAGCGCCTCAACCGGAGAATTTACGCGCCATGGCCGCACAAAACGAAGCCGTTACCAAGGATATCGAGAAGGCTCGCAACACGTACGAACGCTTCATGGGAAGCCTGAAGTTCGCGATCCCGATCATTTGCCTGATCGTGTTCATCGTCGTGCTGCTGATCGCGCCCTGACCGCATGAAGATCGCGGTCCTCAAGGAGCAGGCGGCGGGTGAGACGAGGGTCGCATTGACCCCGGAAACCGCCAAGAAGTTCATCGCACTCGGCGCCGAAGTCTCGGTCGAGGCAGGCGCGGGAGAGACCGCCGCGATTGCCGATTCGGCTTTTCGCGATGCGGGTGCAAGCGTTGGCCCGGCGGCCGAGGTGGTGAAGGACGCGGGCATCGTGCTCGGCGTTCAGGCGCCCGATCCCGCCGCGCTTGCCGGCGCAAAGCCCGGCGCGAAGGTTGCCGCGCTGTTCGATCCGTTCCGCGATGGCGCGCGGGTCGAGGCCTATGCCAGCGCGGGATATGAAGCGCTGAGCATGGAGTTCATGCCGCGCATCACCCGTGCGCAGAGCATGGACGTGCTCTCCAGCCAGTCCAACCTCTCGGGCTACAAGGCGGTGATCGCCGCGGCAGACCAGTACGGCCGCGCGTTCCCGATGATGATGACCGCGGCGGGCACCGTGCAGGCTGCGCGCGTCTTCATCATGGGCGTGGGCGTTGCCGGCCTTCAGGCGATCGCCACCGCCAAGCGGCTGGGCGCGCAGGTCTCCGCCACCGATGTGCGCTCCGCCACGCGCGAGCAGATCGAATCGCTCGGTGCCAAGGCGATTTTCGTCGAGGAGGGCGGGATCGAGGGCGAGGGCAGCGGCGGCTACGCCAGCGAGATGAGCGACGAGTACAAGGCTGCGCAGGCCAAGCTCGTCTCCGAACATATCGCGAAGCAGGACATCGTCATCACCACCGCGCTGATCCCGGGACGCCCGGCACCGCGGCTGGTCTCCGACGAACAGATTGCCAGCATGAAACCGGGCAGCGTCATCTTCGATCTCGCCGTCCCGCAAGGGGGCAATGTCGAAGGCGCGGTGGCGGACGAGCTGGTTACCCGCCATGGTGTCACCATCATGGGCTATGCCAACACGCCTGCGCAGCTGGCACCGGATTCGAGCGCTCTGTTCGCGCGCAACCTGTACAACTTCCTCTCCGCCTTCTGGGACGGTGAGGCGGGGGAGCCGGTGCTGGACGAGGAAATCGGCGATGCCGTGCGGCTGACGCAGGGCGGTCAGGTGGTGAATGCGCGGCTGAAGGACGCGGGCTGAGCCATACTGGGGCACAGGCCGGGGGGCTGAAGAGGGGGGTAAGGTTGCGATGGGGATTCTGAACCAGACCCAGACCACGCCGCAGGGCTTCGTGGACAACCACGGCCATGCATTGGTGGAGGGGGAAGAGGTCTATTTCGCCTTCCGCACGATCCGCGACTGGATCGCCTTCACCGACTGGCGGATGATCTATGTCGATGTGCAGGGCATACTGGGCAACAAGAAGGAATACCTGACGGTTCCCTATCGCTCGATCACGGCATTCTCGATCACCAGCGCTGGCACGATCGACATCGATGCGGAAATCGCGGTGTTCCTCTCCGGCCACCCACCGATCGAGTTCAAGGTCGGCAAGTTCACCAATACCGAGGCGCTGCAAAAGCTGCTCGCCAAACGGATGAACCTGGTCGAATAGCGCGCGTGCGCGATTTGCCGCAGCGTGCCAATCGGCTAGGGATCGCAGCATGAACATGCGCACTCTCCTCGCCGCTCCGGCCATCCTCGCCCTTGCGGCCTGCGCGCCGAGCCTGGCCGACGATGTCGATCTCGAAAACGTCGCGCCGGACGACATTGCCTGGATCGGCGAGAGCCCGGTCTATCCCAACGCCACCATCGCGCAGAACATCTCCTCTGCTCAGGTTTTCTCGAAGCTCGCCGAACTGGTCGAGCAGACCGATCTGGGGGCGACGCTGGACGGGGCAGGGCCGCTGACGATCTTCGCGCCGAGCGACGCGGCGCTGACCGACCTGCCGCCGCACAGCGAAGAAGCGCTGCGGCGCACGCTGGCCTACCACGTGATCGAGGGCCGGATCGACGCAGGCGAACTCGCTGCGCGGATCGTGGAAGGTGGCGGGTCGTACCAGGCGCAGACGCTGTCCGGAGACACGCTGACCTTCCGCGTCGATGGCGACGGGATCGTGATCGTCGATGGTGCAGGCGGCACTGCGCGCGTGACGATGGCCGACCTCAATCAGGCCAATGGCATGATGCACGTGATCGACAAGGTGCTGCTGCCCGCACGGTGATTCGGCAAATCACGCCGGAAATCCCGTCAGCCTAGCCCTTTGTCCATCGACAGCGCCCGCGCGCCTTGCAATAAGCCTCTTCCATTCGGTTTTTGGTCCTCGGGGGAGGCAAGTTTCTAAGATGGACTTCATTTCCGTCCTGTCGATTTTCGTGCTGGCGTGTTTCGTCGGCTATTACGTGGTCTGGTCGGTCACGCCCGCGCTGCACACGCCGCTGATGGCGGTGACCAACGCGATTTCTTCCGTGATCATCGTCGGCGCGCTGATTGCCAGCGCCGAAGCGGGTAGCGCGGTCGCCAAGTGGCTCGGCCTTACTGCGGTGGTGCTTGCCAGCATCAACATCTTCGGCGGCTTCGCCGTGACCGAGCGGATGCTCGCAATGTACAAGAAGAAGGACAGCAAATGAGCCTTCCTCGGGACGTTGAACCGCTCGCCGTGCCGCCCGGTACCGATTACGGCATGAGCCACGCGGTCGAGACCGCTGCCGCTCATGGCCCGACCAATCCCTGGGTTGCGCTCGCCTATCTGGTGGCGGGGGTGTTCTTCATCCTCGCGCTGCGCGGGCTTTCGAGCCCCGCGACCAGCCGCGCGGGCAACCGCAACGGGATGATCGGGATGCTGATCGCGGTGGTCACCGTGATCGTCACCCACGACATTGCCAATATCGTCGAGATCCTCATCGCCATCGCGATCGGCGGACTGATCGGCTTCACCATCGCGCGCAAGATCGCGATGACGCAGATGCCTGAATTGGTCGCAGGCTTCCACAGCCTCGTCGGCATGGCGGCGGTCCTCGTCGGGCTGGCCGCGTGGATGAACCCCGGCGCGTTCGGCATTCTGGATGCCGAGGGTCAGATCCTGACCGTCAGCCGGATCGAGCTGGGGCTTGGCATCGCCATCGGTGCGATCACCTTCTCCGGCTCCGTCATTGCCTTCCTGAAACTCTCCGGGCGGATGGGCGGCAAGCCGATCATGCTGCCGGGTCGGCACATCATCAATCTCGGCACGCTCGCTGCGATCATCGCGCTGATTGCGGCCTATGCGATGTCCGCCACGGCGGGTCCGGGCGAGGGCTGGATGATCGTCGCGGTGGCCGTGCTGGCATTTGCCATCGGCTTCCTGCTGATCATCCCGATCGGCGGGGCGGACATGCCGGTCGTCGTGTCGATGCTGAACAGCTATTCCGGTTGGGCGGCAGCGGCGATGGGCTTCACGCTGGGCAACACCGCGATGATCATCACCGGCGCGCTGGTCGGAAGCTCGGGGGCGATCCTCAGCTACATCATGTGCCGCGCGATGAACCGCAGCTTCATCTCCGTGATCGCGGGTGGCTTCGGCGCAGACGACAGCGCGGCTGGCGGCGGCGAGGCGCGCGAACAGCGCCCCTACAAGCAGGGCAGCGCCGACGATGCCGCATTCATGCTGGAGCAGGCGGAGAAGGTGATCATCATCCCCGGCTACGGCATGGCGGTCGCCCAGGCGCAGCACGCGCTGCGCGAGATGGGCGACGTGCTGAAGGCCAAGGGCGTGGACGTGAAATACGCGATCCACCCCGTCGCGGGCCGCATGCCGGGGCACATGAACGTGCTGCTGGCAGAAGCCAACGTGCCCTATGACGAGGTGTTCGAGCTGGAGGACATCAACTCCGAGTTCGCGCAGGCCGACATCGCCTTCATCATCGGCGCGAACGACGTTGTGAACCCGGCGGCGAAGACCGACAAGTCCAGCCCGATCTACGGCATGCCGGTGTTCGATGTCGGCAATGCCAAGCAGGTCTTCTTCATCAAGCGCTCCATGGGCGGTGTCGGTTACGCGGGCGTCGACAACGACGTGTTCTACCTGAACCAGACGACCATGCTGCTGTCCGACGCGAAGAAGATGGTCGAAGAGATCGTCAAGGCACTCGACTGATGCGTTTTCTGCTGGGGCTGGTCCTCCTGGTGGTGCTGGGCGTGGGTGCCTGGCTCTACTGGGGCGGCGGCATGCAGGTGGTCACCGAACACAGCGTCCGTGTCGCGCTGGTCGAGGCAGGCGTGCCGGAAAGCCAGGCCGAATGCATGGCCCCGCGCATGGCCGAACGGCTGACGCCCCAGCAGCTGCGCAAGCTTGAACGGGTCGCTCCGCAGGAAGGCGAGGCGAAACTGCCGCGCAATGCGGGCGACGCGCTCGATCGCATTCGCCGGGTCGACGATCCCGAGGCGGTCGAAGTGACGATCCGCGCCGCCGCCGCGTGCACTTTCGGCGGGATTTTCGACAAGCTTTAGAGTCCCTTGTCTTCGCCTCAATGCGTGGCACTATGCAACGCATAAGAGGGAGAGAGACATGATCCGCACGCTTATGGCCGCCACTGCGCTGGCCACGCTGGCTTCGCCTGCCTTTGCCGAGACCATTCCGGTCGCGCCGGGGGAGGGCGCGCAGGAGCGGTTGCAGGAGGCGCTGATCCTCGCCGAGCCGGGCGACGAGATATTCCTCCAGGCCGGGCGCTTCGTGCTGACCGACGGCCTCAGCCTCGATGTCGACGGCGTGACCCTGCGCGGCGCGGGGATGCACGCCAGCGTGCTCGATTTCACCGCGCAGGAGGGTTCGGGCGAGGGACTGCTGGTCACCAGCGACGGTGTGACGCTGGTCGATTTCGGGGTCGAGAACCCCAAGGGCGACGGGATCAAGTCCAAGGGCGCGGACGACATCATCTATTCCCGCGTCCGCGTGACGTGGACCAATGGCCCGGCGAGCACCAACGGCGCATACGGCCTCTACCCGGTCGAAAGCACGGGCGTGCTGATCGACGGGTGCGAGGTGTCGGGCGCGTCGGACGCGGGCATCTATGTCGGCCAGTCGAGCCGGATCACCGTGCGCAATTCGCTCGCCAGCTACAACGTCGCCGGGATCGAGATCGAGAACAGCCGCAAGGCGATCGTCGAGCGTAATTACGTGACCGGCAATACCGGCGGCATCCTGGTGTTCGACCTGCCCGGCCTGCCGGTGAAGAACGGCGGCGAGGTGCTGGTCCGCAACAATCTGGTCGCGAACAACACCACCGCCAACTTCGCGCCCGAGGGCAATATCGTCGCCAGCGTGCGGCGCGGCACGGGCATCATGGTGATGGCGAACGATACCGTGTGGGTGGGGCAGAACATGCTCTACGACAACCCGACCGCGCCGATCATGGTCATCGCCTATCCGCTCGCCTTCGATGACCCGGAATACAACCCGTACCCGCGTGAGATCAGCGTGGACTGGAACATCGTCGATGAAGGCGGCACCGATCCGCAGTTCGAAGGAGCGGAGCAGCTGCTCGCCGCGTTTGGCGGCGCCTTGCCGCCGGTGATGTGGGACGGGCTGGAAGATCCCGAGATGACCACGCTGATGGTCCATCCCGACCTTGCCGGGTGGTCGGTCAACCTGCCCAAGCAGGGTGCGGGCATCGAAGCTGCGCGGCCCGGCCCGCTCGAAGCGCCGGCGATCGGCCAGCCGATCAGCATCGAAGGCTGGGGTGCACCCGAGGCGCTGGAAGCGCGCCTGCCGTGAGGACGCCCGCTCTCCTGCTGGCCTGCGCCGCGCTGGCGCTGAGCGTCGGCATCGGTGCCAATGCCACCGCACCGGCGATCGACCGCGACGGCGCGATCACCGGTGCGGCCTTGCCAAGAACGCTGAGCGAATACGGCTTCTTCCGCGATCCCGCCGCGCAGTCCCCGGCCGAGGGCGTGACGCCCTACCGCCTCAACATGCCGCTGTTTTCGGACGGGGCGGAGAAGCTGCGCTTCGTCTACGTGCCCGACGGGGCTGAGGTCGGCATTGGTGATCAGACGCTGCTGGATCTCCCCGTCGGCAGCGCGCTGATCAAGACCTTCGCTTTCGGCGAGGGCGCGGATCGCCGCCTGATCGAGACGCGGGTGCTGCTCCACCGGGCGGACGGATGGATTGCGCTGCCCTATGTGTGGAACGAGGCGCAGACCGAGGCGACGCTGGCGCTGGCGGGTATGCGTGTGCCCGTCACCACGCCCTATGGCGAGCAGATCAATTACCGCGTGCCCAACAAGAACCAGTGCAAGGAATGCCACGGGCTGCAGGGCGCGGTCACGCCGATCGGGCCCAAGGCGCGCAACCTTTCCGCCGAGTGGCTGCAGGCCTTCCTCGGCTCCGTCCCCGAAGGCGCGGATACCATGCCGCGCTGGGAGGATCGCGCGAGCGCTCAGCCGGAAGCTGCCGCGCGCGCCTATCTCGACGTCAACTGCGCGCATTGCCACCGCCCGGCGGCAACCGCGTCCAATTCCGGGCTCGACCTGCGGTGGGAGACCGACGATCCCTACTCGATCGGTGTTGCCAAGCGCCCGGTCGCTGCGGGGCGCGGATCGGGCGGGCTGGAATTCGACATCGTGCCCGGCGACCCCGAAGCATCGATCCTGGTCTATCGCATGGCGAGCGCGGAGCCGGGCGTTGCCATGCCCGAGCTGGGCAAGGCGACGGTGCATGAGGAAGGCCTCGCGCTGGTCGAGCGGTGGATTGCAGGGATGTCCGCGCCATGAAGTGGGTCTGGCGCATCCTGCTGCTGCTGGTCGTCCTTCTGGTCGCGGCGTTCTTCATCTTCCGCACGCCCGACACCGACCCGGCGGAAATGCGCGCCAAGTATGGCGGCGCGCCCTCGCAATTCGTCGAAATCGGCGATGGGGTGACCGTCCATCTTCGCGACGAGGGGCCCCAAAACGAACGGCGCGATGCGCCCGCGATCATCCTGCTCCACGGCTCCAACGCGGATCTGCACACCTGGCAGCCATGGGTCGATGCGCTGAAGGGCCGTTACCGCGTGATCCGCTTCGACCAGATCGGCCACGGGCTGACCGGGCCGGACCCGGACAGCGACTATTCGATTCCCAATTTCGTGTCGGATATCGACGAGGTGGCGGACAGGCTGGGGCTCGATCGCTTCGTGATCGGCGGCAATTCTATGGGTGGCGGGCATGCTGTCGCCTACGCGCTCGCCCATCCGGACCGGGTCGAGGGGCTGATCCTGGTCGATGCCGCAGGCGCGCCGATCCGCAAGGAGGGCAAGGGCAATATCGGTTTCACCATCGCCCGCACGCCGGTGGTCAACCGGATCATGAACCACATCACCCCGCGCGCCATGATCGAACAATCGCTGCGCGAGACGGTCAGCAATCAGGCCATCGTCAGCGATGCGATGGTCGACCGCTATTGGGAATTGCTGCGCTATCCCGGCAACCGCGATGCGACGCGCATCCGTTTCTCCGGCGAATGGAACAGCTTTTCGCAAGACGAGGTGGCGACAATCGATGCGCCCGCGCTGATCATCTGGGGCGAGGAGGACGGGTTGATCCCGGTCGAGGCAGGGCTGTGGTACGACCGCTATCTGCCGGGCAGCACGCTGGTGGTCTATGACGGGATCGGCCATCTGCCGCAGGAGGAAGAGGCGCAGCGCAGCGCCGATTATGTCGCGCAATGGCTCTCGCGGCAGGTCTTCGCTGCCCCCGCAAGCCCGTCGCCTGCGCAATGACGGGCATACCTGTCGCGCTGCTATGGACGTTGCGCCCGCTTCCTCGGTAAGGCTGTCAATCCCCCGCAGCTGGATTCGAGGACGTGGTTTTGCGCAAGGTTGGCCTGATTGGCGGTATGAGCTGGGTCTCTACCGGCATGTATTACGAGTGGATCAATCAGGGCGTCGCCAAGCACTGCGGGCCGATGGTGTCCGCCCCGCTGCTGATCGAAAGCCTCGATTTCGCAGAGCTTTACGGTCTGACCAAGGATGACGAGTGGGATCGTGCGGCGGAAATCCTCGTCAATTCGGCCAAGCGGCTGGAGGCGGCGGGGGCCGAGGCGCTGGCGATCGCCGCAAATTCCATGCACCGCCTCTACGATCAGGTCGCCGAAGCGGTCGATGTTCCGGTGCTGCATATTGCCGATGCGGTGGGCGAGAAGATGAAGGCGGCGGGCGCGGTCAACGCTGCGTTGATCGGCACCCGCAACGTGATGACCGAGAGCTTCTATCGCCGCAAGCTGGTCAGCCACGGGATCGACCTGCTGCCGCCCGACATGAGCAATGTCGATCGCACCAACGAGATCATTTACGAAGAGCTGATGCGCGGCAAGGCGAGCCGTAATGCGGAGCGTTTCTTCCGCACCATGATCACCAATCTGGAACAGGCCGGGGCGAAGGCGATCGTGCTCGCCTGTACCGAGCTCGACATGGTCATCGATGTCGATGCCAATGTCCTGCCGATCTTCGATTCCGCGCGCATCCACAGCGAAGCGGTGGTCGATTGGATACTGGAGCGGTAAGGGGCACCCACAGCTTCCAGTTTCAGTAAAGGTGATCGTCGGGTGGAGAACAGCGCGGTAATCGAGCGGCCAGCGGATCGCTCCCACCTCGCGGCCGATCCCGCGCGCTCGCGCGGGCGGGAGTTTCCCGGGACGACAGACGAGAGCCGGGGTCCGCGCAGCGCGTTCCAGCGCGACCGCGACCGGATCATCCACTCGATCGCGTTCCGCCGGCTGCGCAGCAAGACGCAGGTCTTCGTCGCGCCCGAGGGCGATCATTACCGCACCCGCCTGACGCACAGCCTCGAAGTCGCGCAGATCGGCCGCGTGATCGCACGGTCGTTGGGGTTGGACGAGGATCTGACCGAGGCGCTGTGCCTTGCGCACGACATCGGCCATCCGCCCTTCGGCCATGCGGGCGAGGATGCGCTGGACGCCGCACTGGCGGATGCGGGCGGGTTCGACCACAATGCGCAGACGCTGCGTACGCTGATGCGGCTCGAAAGCCCCTATTGTACGCACGAAGGGCTGAACCTGAGCTGGGAAGTGCTCGAAGGGCTGGCCAAGCATAACGGCCCGGTCGAGAACCCGCACTGGGCGCTCGCCGCGCTGGACGAGGCCTTTCCGCTCGACCTGCATCAATGGCCCAGCCTGGAAGCGCAGGTCGCTGCGGTCGCGGACGATATTGCCTACGATAACCACGATATCGACGACGGGCTGCGCGCAGGCTTCCTCGAACTCGACGATCTGCTGACGCTCGACTTCATCGCCGATCAGTGGCGCGAGGTCGAACGCCGCTTTCCCCATGCCCCGCGCGACCGGCAATTGCGCGAGCTGGTGCGCGGGCAGATCGGGTGGATGGTCAACGATGTGCTCGCCCACACCCGCGCCTCGACCGAAGGGTTGGACGATTCCACACAGATCGCTCAGGCGGGGCGGCAGCTGGCAGGGTTCTCGCCCGCGCTCCACGCGGCGGAACGAAGGCTCAAGGCGTTCATGTACGCCAAGCTCTATTACCATCCCGAACAGACCGCCACGGCGGACAAGGCCCATGCCGTTATAGAACAGCTCTGGCACGCCTATTGCGGAGATCCGGCGAGGATGGGATCGGAGTGGGCGGACGGCTTGCCTGCGCAAGAACCGCACCGCAGCAGGCATATCGCGGATTATATCGCGGGCATGTCCGATCGATTCGCGCTAGAACGCATCCGGGAGATCACCGGAAACGCGCCGGACGATCTGAGCAATGTGTAAAGGGGGCACATGAGCAGCCGATTTCGCGTCGCTATGGGGGGAGTGAGCGAGGTCGTGGGGCTGCGCCTGATCCATCAGGCGTTGCATCAGCCGCAGATCCGCCTCGTCGCGCTGACTCTGGGCGAGATCGAGATGCCCTGGGGCAGCCGGATGGAAGTGTTCATCGCCGATGCGGACCGCTGGTCGCGCGTGATGAAGGCGATGCGGCCGAAGGTGTTCATCGTTGGCCTGGGCCCCGCGCTCAATCTCGCCGGGCGCGACGACAGTCCGCTGCGCGCGATCGAGGACGAGGAGGCGGTGGTCGAAATCGCCAAGACCGCACGCTTTGCAGGGGTCGAGCGGCTGATCGCGATTAGCGCCGAAGGGGCGGACCGCTGGGCGCGCGACCGGCATCTGAGCGCCAAGGGCAAGGCGGAGGCCGAGCTGGCGCGGCTCGGCTTCAAGCGGCTCGACATCATCCGCCCCGGCCCGCTGGTCGAAAAGACCTCGCCCGATGGGGGCAAGCTGACTCGACTGGGCGCGCTGCGTGGTCGCGGGACCGATGTGCAGACCGTGGCGGAAGCGATCATGACGCTGAGCTTGCGGCGCACCCCGGGCAAGTTCACCCACGAGGAGGACGGGATAGAGCGCGCTGCGGCGATGCTCTCGCGCGCTCCGACGGGCAGGCAGGCGACGAGCGCGGGGGCAGACGCGACGGGTGAGGATACCGGCGACGCGGACCACCCGCGCGCGCAGCAGGAATAGACGCAATGTGGCAGGCCCTGTTCGATATCACCAACGCGATCGCGCTGATCGGCTGGGCGCTGCTGATCCTGCTGCCCCGGCGCGAGAGCGTGATCTACACCATTCTGTACGGCGCGATCGGCTTGTTGTGCGCGACCTATCTGGTGATGCTGGTCGCGCTGGTGGGCAATCTGGTCGATCCGATGCCGGCCGCCGGAGCCGCGGCGGATCCGGGATTCGACTATTCGGTCGAAGGGCTGATGGCGATGTTCCGCTCTCAGGGCGCGATCGTGGTCGGCTGGACGCATTACCTCGCGCTGGACCTGCTCGCCGGGCTGTGGATCGCCCGCGATGCGGACAGGCTGGGGGCGGGGCGGTTGCTGCAGGTGCCCTACCTCCTCGCGACCTTCATGGCCGGGCCGGCGGGCGTGTTCGCCTGGCTGGTGACGCGCCAGTTCATCGGCGGCGACAAGGCTGCGCGCTGATGGCACTGGTCGATCAGGACAGCGCGCAGGTCCGTTTCCCGCCGCCGCTGGTGGTGCTGGGATGCCTGCTCACGGGGCTGGCGCTCGACCGGGTGCTGGGGCTCGCCGCGCTTGATAGTGCGGTGCTGCGCCCGGTGGGCGTGGTGATCGGCGCGCTGGGCGTGGCGATCCTCGGCTCGGGACTGATCGGCTTCTTCAGGGCGGGCAATGACCCCGAACCGTGGAAGAAGGATACGCAGCTGGTCACCTCGGGCCTCTACCGCTTCAGCCGCAATCCGATGTATCTGGGCATGGTGATGGTCCAGCTGGGCATCGCGCTGTTCTGCCAGAGCATTGGCGGCGTGCTCTCGGTTCCGCTCGCCATTGCGCTGGTCGATCGGTTCGTGATCGCGCGGGAAGAACCCCATCTGCGGGCGACCTTCGGGCGGGATTACGAGAACTACTCCAAACGCGTGCGGCGCTGGCTGTGAGCGCGAAACGCGAAAGCCCCGCCGCACAGCGCAACCGCGAACCTATCGCGGACGTGCTGGCCGATGTTCTGCCCGAACGGGGCATCGTGCTTGAAATAGCGAGCGGCACGGGCGAGCATGTCGTCCATTTTGCGAAGCGTTTTGCGCATCTAGAGTGGTGTCCGAGCGATCCCGATGCAGGGGCGCGTGCATCGATCGCCGCACATGTCGCGCAGGCTGGGCTCGCGAATGTGATACCACCGCTCGCTCTCGATGCGGCGGCGAGCGAATGGCCGCTGGATGCGGCCGACGCGATTGTGTGCATCAACATGGTCCATATCAGCCCGTGGCAGGCGACCGAGGGGCTGTTTGCGGGCGCCGCGCGGCTGCTGCCGCCGATGGATGGCCCGCTGATTCTCTACGGCCCTTATCTGGAGCGTGAGGTCGAGACAGCGCCGTCCAATCTCGCCTTCGATGAAAGCCTGAAGGCGCGCGATCCCCGCTGGGGCCTGCGTGATCTTGCCGATGTCGATGCACTGGCGAAGCGCCACGGGTTCACGCGCACGTTGCGCGTGGCGATGCCCGCGAACAATCTTATCGTGGTTTACCGCAAGGCCTGACGGTCGGCATTGCCGACCGTCAGGATGCCGAGCCTCAGGACGTCTGCGTGAGAGCGGGCTGCTCGTAATTCTCCGGCGTCAGATCCAGCCGTTCGATCCGTTGCACGGGCTCGCGCACGCGCAATCTGGTGCCGGTGGTCTGGGCGAAGCGCTGGGTGATCGTGTAGCGCTCGATGATGTAGAAGCCCGGAATCTCGCCATCGCGGGCCACGGGGGCGTAGCGGCGGCTGTTCACGTGCCGTTTGACCTGATCGAGCCAGCCGGTTTCGCCTTGCGAGCGCAGGACTTCGAAATCCTCGACCACGCCGTCCGCATTGACCCAGAAGGCGACGTCCGCCCATGTCGGATGATTGCGCGACAGCGACGTCAGACGCGCGTTCCCGCTGTTGGGCCGCGCCGATTCGCGGTCTAGATCCGCATCCGTGTAAAGCGGGGCGGAATAGAGCAGCATCGGCCGTTTCACGCCGCCACGTTCGGCAAAGCGGCGGATCAGATCTTCGGTCGAAGCATCCTTGCCGTCCCTACGATCGACTCGCGCCAGCATGACGTCAGCGATCAGGCCGAGATCCTCGGCACCCTCAAGGGGTTTCTGGCGAATTTCCTGCAATTGCTGGACGAAACGGCGGCGATAGACATCGTTTCTGGTGGTTACGAAACGGCTGTCGTCGAGCAATGCCTGCCGCAGCCGGGCATAGGTCGCCACGCGCGGCTGACCTGCTGCCAGCGCTTCTTTTTCGACCCGCTCGTAGATGACCCTCGCATCGTCCGGATGGCCGAGCTTGGCGCGGCTGTCGCCGACATCGAGATCGGCGAGCAGGACGCGCGGATCGTTGTCGTCGAAGCCTGCCTCCAGCGCGTCGCGCGCGTCGAGCGTGGCGAGCTTGAAGCTGTTCGCTTCGCCCAGATGTTCGGAGACGCGTGAATAGGCGCGGTACAGGCCCGACACCTCTTCGGGCAGTCGCTCGTCATAGCGGCTGTTGCGACCGATCGCCTTCCTCAGGATGGAGCTGGCGTCGCGATATTCGCCTGCGACGAACAGATTTTCCGCGTAGGCCAGCGAGGCCGCGATATCTTCTTCCGGAGGGCACCCGCGTTCGAGACAGGCGGCGAGATCGCGCGAGGTATTCTCAAGAGACCTCGCGGTGACGACGATGTTAGACTGGTCGTCCGATTGTTGCTGTGCAGATGCGCCAGAGCCGAGGGCCAGCAAGGATACGCTGAGCGGAAGAAGAATACTGCGGGTCATGATAGATTTACCTCACTGTAGCTCCAGGGAGATTGTTTTATATCATGCTTTGCCGCAGTCGCCTAATATCTTTGCGCGATGAGGAAAGCGGGGCGCGCAGTCGTGCCGCGCGCCCCGCAATGGATATCAGTCGATGGCGTCTTCCCCGGCCTGGCCGACGGACTGGATGTCTTCGCCGGCACCCTTCACGGTGTTGCAGGCGGTCGCGGTGAGGCCGAGGGCTGCGATTCCGGCGGCGATGGCGAGCTTGCGGATCATGGGTCAAGTCCTTTCAAGAAAAAGGCGCTCCATGCGCCTTTGCCGATGTCAACGCTGTTGCTGGGCGAGCGGTTCCTCGGGCGCAGGAACGTGCAGCCGGGCGCGCCGTGCCTTGCGTGCAAGATGGCCCTCGCGCACCAGAATGATGGTCCCGGCAAGGATGATCAGCGGCGCACCGATCCAGGTATTGGGCACCGGCAGCTCATCGAACACCTGCCAGCCGTACAGCGTGGCCCACAGCAGCGCGGTGTAATCCATCACGATCACCGTCGCCGCCGATCCGAAGCGCAGCGATGTGGTCAGCAACAGCTGCGCCGCCGCCCCGCTCAGCCCGACGCCGCCCAGCAGCAGCCAGGTCTCGCTCGAATGCGCCTTGGCGACGAAGGGCAGGGCAAGCGCCAGCAAAGGCACGGTCAGCAGGCAGAACCAGAACACGATGCTGGTCGGGCTTTCGGTCTTGTTCAGATCCTGAATCTGGATCGATGTCAGCGCGACCATGAAGGCCCCGCCGAGCCCGACGGCGATCCCCAGCGGGTCGACCGGATTGCCGCCGGGCTGGGCGACGATCAGGATACCGGCAAAACCGATCGCGATCGCGCTCCAGCGATAGCGGCCGATCCGCTCCTTCATCAGCAGCATGGACAGGATCACGGCCCAGATCGGCGCAGTGAAGTTGATCGTGGTCGCTTCGGCCAGCGGCAGCATGATGACCGCGCCATAGACCAGCGCCATGCCGACGATGCCGTAGGCGCTACGGATCGCGTGGCTTTTGAACCGGACCGGTTTGAGCGTCGCGAAGCCGACCGTGGCGGCGGCAAAGGCGATCATCGCCAGCAGCGTGACCGCCTGACGCCAGAAGATGATTTCGAGCAGGTGGACGCCGTCTTCCCCGACCAGCTTGACCAGCATCGACAGCGTGGTGAGCGAGAACGCGGCGAGCAGGCGCAGGCCGATCGCGGTCAGTGGGCGGGACTGGGCGACCGATGCATCCATGCGTTGCTGGTAGTGATTGCTGGTGCCGGTTCAAGCGATGATTGGATCATTGCGCTTGGCGCGGTCAGGCCCCACCTGCGCGCGATGACGTGGTGGCACGATCTTCTTTTCATCAGCGATGCGGGCCGCGTCGCTCTGCTTGGCGCGGGCTTCATCGCGCTCGCGCTGGTGGCACTGGTGGGGGAGAAGGTGCGTACGAGACGCGCGCGGATCGATCGGGTTGGCTGGGTGCCGTGGACGACGATCTTTCTTGCCGCTGCCGTGATTGGCGGCGGCTTGCTGGCGTCAGCGATACCGCCTCTTCTTCAAGGGTAGCTAACGCGGCGGACGCCGCGATGCCCTCCCCGATGCCCTCCCTTGAAAGGGGGGAATTAAGAGAAATCCCGCAATCGCAAGCCGCAGGCGAGGGCAAGGCCGGAGTCGGAGCCGAAGGCGCAGACGGCCGAAGGCCACCTGCACGGCCGCCCGAGCTTTTGCGAGGACATCGCACACCCGGATGGGTGTGCGTCAGGCATGTCAGAGACATGCCTCCAAATACGCCTGATCGAAACCGAACTGGCGGGCCTTTTCGAGCGTGTAGGGGCGCAGGCCCGAACTGCGGAATTCGCCCTTGATCTTCCCGTCTTCGCCTTCTTCCAGATATTCGAACTTGAACAGTTCCTGGGTGACGATGACCTCGCCCTCCATCCCGATCACCTCGGTGATGTTGGTCGTGCGGCGGCTGCCGTCGCGCAGGCGCTTGACCTGAACGATCAGGTCGACGGACTCCGCGATCTGGCGGCTGATCGCTTCTTTGGGGATCTTGATGTCGCCCATCAGGATCATGTTTTCCATACGCCCCAGCGCCTCGCGCGGGGAGTTGGCGTGCAGCGTGCACATCGAACCGTCGTGGCCCGTGTTCATCGCGGCGAGCAGGTCGAAGGCTTCCGCGCCACGAATTTCGCCCAGGATGATCCGGTCGGGTCGCATACGCAGCGCGTTCTTGACCAGGTCGCCGATGGTGATCGCGCCTTGCCCCTCCAGGTTTGGCGGGCGGGTTTCGAGCGGCAGCCAGTGCGGCTGCTGCAGGCGAAGTTCGGCGGCGTCTTCGATGGTCAGCACACGCTCGCCCGGGTC
Source organism: Citromicrobium bathyomarinum (assembly GCF_021021475.1). Taxonomy (GTDB): domain Bacteria; phylum Pseudomonadota; class Alphaproteobacteria; order Sphingomonadales; family Sphingomonadaceae; genus Alteriqipengyuania; species Alteriqipengyuania bathyomarina. Next base: position 348,482 of record NZ_JAINWL010000003.1, read on the forward strand.
GATCATCTTCGACAGGGCGTTGAGCATGGTCGTCTTACCCGAGCCCGTACCGCCGGAGATCACCACGTTCATCCGGCAGGCGCCTGCAACCTTGAGCGCGGTCGCCATCTTGTCGTCCATCGAGCCCCAGTTCTTGAGCATGTCGATGGTGATCGGCTTTTCGGAGAATTTACGAATCGAGATCGCCGTGCCGCGCAGGGATAGCGGCGGGACGATAACGTTGACGCGGCTGCCATCCTTGAGGCGCGCGTCGGCCAGCGGGGTGGTCTGGTCGACCCGGCGGCCGACCTGGTTCACGATCCGTTGCGCGATCTGGAACAGGTGCTGTTCGTCGCGGAACTGGATCGGCGCGATCTGCAGCTTGCCCTTCTTTTCGATGTAGGTCTGGTCCGGGCCGTTGACCATGATGTCGCTGACGTCGGGGTCGGTCAGAAGCTCTTCGAGCGGGCCGAAGCCCAGCAGCTCGTCGATCAGCACCTTTTCCAGCGCGAACTGCTCACGCCGGTTGAGCGTGATCTTGAGCTCGGCCAGCACCTCCATGATGATCGGCCGGAATTCCTCGGCCAGTTCGTCCTTGGTCAGGGTGGAGGCGGCTTCGGGGTCGATCCTCTCGAGCAGGCGCGGCAGCACCTGTTCCTTGATCTTGTGGACGCTCGCCTCGAACCCGGTGACCTCTTCGCGCACGTGGACCGCGTTGGAACGCTCGTCCAGGCGGCTCATCGCGCTGGCGTGGCGGTTGGCGGAAGGAGACGGGGCGGGAGAGGGAACTGCGGGCGCATCCTGTCGGGAAGATGCATCGCCGTCATTGGGAACCGGCGGAAACTGCTCGCCGCCTTCGGGGCCGCTTTCCTGCGACGGATTGCCACCCCTCATCGGCTTGGCATTTCCGAAAGCCGGACGGCTGCCGGAACCCATGCCTCCGGGGCCGTTCCTGCGTCCGAAAGCGCTCATTTCATTCCCCCATGCCCGTCCGGGCGGATAATGGCTGCGGGTGCGGCGCGAATGGCCAACACCGCGTTCTCGAAATTGGTGAATAGAATGGAAAGCTTAGCAATTTCCTAAATGATAAACCGCGCCTCTGCGCGAAGGCGGCGCTGCCAATGGGGCCGGTGCTAAAGCCTCCTTAACCAAGCTGGCTTACCAGCAAGGGCATGGACATGCAGTTGCGCAGCGGCGCGTATAGCGGCGGACAGGCCCATAGCATTGTGCGCGAACCCGCGCTGGTGCTGGTCGCGCTGATTGCGATCGTGATGCCGATCGTATCGGCGCTGGTCTATCCCACCTATATTCATCACATGCTGAGCCCGCAGGCCGAATTTTCGCGCCTGATAGAGCTGCCTTTCGTGGTCAGCGAAGTCGCGGTCGTCCTGTGGGCGGGGCGACAGGGTTTCGATTTGTCGAGCGCATGGCGGGCACTGCCGCGCGACATTCGCATCGCGGCGGGCGTGCTGCTGCTGGCGATCGGCGTCTCTGCACTCCTGATATCGAACAATTTCGCCTATTCGCTCACCCACAGTCTGATCGTATTGATCCACCTTGTCTTCGCGCTGGCGGTTTATCACTTGCTGGCGCGGCGCAGCATCCCTGCGCCCGATCGGATCGCGCCGCTGATCGCGGTGGGGGCGATCGTTCTGGTGCTCTACACCGCGTGGTGGCTGCTGACCGCGCCGCCGCCCGAAACGCAGCTCTATGGCAAGATCGAGTGGCACGCCGCGCTGCCGGGGTTCATCAGCGTGCGCCATTTCGGCGCGTGGTATGCGGGCCTTTCCTCAGTCTTTGCGCTGCGCATCCTGTTTGCCGAGCGGGACGGACGGATCGGGTGGGATCACCTGTTCTACTGCCTGACGGCCGCCGCGCTGGTCTGGTCGGGGACGCGCGCGGGCGTGCTCGCACTCATGGTGGTGGTCGGCATCGCGATGCTCTCGCTGCGCCGCATCCCGCCGGCCCGCAATATTGGTCACGCCGCGATCCTCACCGGGTTTGCGCTGTGCCTTGCATGGATCGCCATCCCGCCCGACGACAGCTTCCGTCTATGGAACCTGAACGAGGGGCGGCTCACCGAGAGCATTGATGCCGGCCGTTTCCTGGCGTGGAAGCTCGGGATCGAGAGGTGGACCGATTCGCCGCTGTTCGGCTGGGGCACCGGTTCTTTCCTGTGGGAGGTCGATCCCGGCTTTCCCCACACGCAGCCGCACAACGTGATCGTCCAGTTCCTGATCTCCTGGGGGATCATGGGCGCCATCCCGGCCTTCTGGCTGCTAGGGCGGGCGATCCGCTCTGCACATACAAGCGCGCTTGCCCACCGCGAGATGCTGCCGTTTCTCGGCATGGCCTATGCGCTGCTGCTGCAATCGCTGCTGGAAGGGATGCTGCACTATCCGCGTTTCATCGAAGCGATCATCGTGCTGCTCGCACTGGTAATCGCGCGCGCGCACCAGCCCGGCGCCGCCACGACACATTGATTGCCGCCCCCGCGCGACCCGGCAACCGCCGCGCGCATTGCAAGGCCCGCCAGACACGCTAGAGGGCACCGCAAGCAGAAGCGTGAAGGGCAACTGATCTATGTGCGGCATTATCGGGATCGTCAGCGGTGAATCGGTGGTCGACCGGCTGGTCGATGGCCTCCGGCGCATGGAATATCGCGGCTATGATTCCTCCGGCGTGTGCACGCTGGACGATAGCGGTGATGGCACCCGGATGATCCGCCGCCGGGCGCAGGGCAAGCTGGGCAATCTGGTCGAGGTGCTGGCGCAGGAGCCTGCGCCGGGTACCATCGGCATCGCCCACACCCGCTGGGCGACTCACGGCGCGCCGACCGCAGCCAATGCCCACCCGCACGCGGGCAAGGCCGCCGCGCTGGTCCATAACGGCATCATCGAGAATTTCCGCACGCTGCGCGACGAATTGCAGGCCGATGGCTATTCGGTCGAGAGCGAGACCGACAGCGAAGTCGTCGCCCTGCTGGTCAGCCGCGAAGTGGAGCGCGGCGCCACGCCCGAAGACGCGGTGCGCACGGTGCTGCCGCGCCTGCGCGGTGCCTTTGCGCTGGCCATGCTGTTTCCCGACCACCCCGACCGGATCATCGGCGCGCGGCTCGGCTCGCCGCTGGTGCTCGGCTATGGCGAGGGTGAGATGTTCGTCGGCTCGGATGCGCTGGCACTGGCCCCGCTGACCCAGCGGATCACCTATCTGGAAGAGGGCGACTGGACCGTCGTCACCCGCGAAGGCGCGCAGATCTTCGATAGCGAGGGCAACGAAGTCACCCGCGAGATCGTCGCCTCGGGTGCAAGCGCGGCGGCGGTCGAGAAGGGCAATCACCGCCACTTCATGCAGAAGGAGATCTTCGAGCAGCCGACCGTGGTCGCCCAGACGCTCTCCAGCTATGTCCGCCAGGCGGACCAGACCGTGGCGCTGCCGCAGATGGACTTCGATCTTTCCAGCATCGAACGCATGACCATCGTCGCCTGCGGCACCTCGTTCTACGCCGGGATGGTCGGGCGATACTGGATCGAGCAGTTCGCGCGGGTGCCGGTGGACATCGATGTCGCCAGCGAGTTCCGTTACCGCGAGCCGCCGCTGGAGAAGGGCGGCCTTGCGCTGTTCATCTCGCAGAGCGGGGAAACCGCCGACACGCTCGCCGCGCTGCGCTATTGCAAGGCGCACGGGCAGACCATCGCGGCGATCGTCAACGTGCCCACCAGCACCATGGCGCGCGAGGCGGACCTGCTGCTGCCGATCCACGCGGGACCGGAAATCGGCGTCGCCTCGACCAAGGCGTTCACCTGCCAGCTGGCCGTGCTCGCCGCGCTTGCGGCCAAGCTTGCCGTGGTGAAAGACACGATGGACCGGGCGGAGGAACAGGAGGTGGTGCACCACCTGCTGGAAGCGCCCGCCGGCCTCAACGCCGCGCTCGACCATGACGACGATATCGCAGCCATGGCGCACCTGATCGCCCCGGCGCGCGACGTGCTGTATCTGGGGCGCGGCGCGGATTATCCGATGGCGCTGGAAGGCGCGCTGAAGCTGAAGGAAATCAGCTACATCCACGCAGAAGGCTATGCCAGCGGAGAGATGAAGCACGGCCCCATCGCGCTGATCGACGAAGAAGTGCCGGTGGTGGTGATCGCCCCCAGCGGGCCGCTGTTCGAAAAGACCGTGTCCAATATGCAGGAAGTGCGCGCACGCGGCGGCAAGGTCGTCCTGATCTCCGACGCGGAAGGGCTGGAAGAGGCGGGCGAGGGGTGCCTCGCGACGATCGAGATGCCCAAGGTCCACCCGCTGATCGCGCCGCTGATCTATGCCGTGCCGGTCCAGCTACTGGCCTATCACGTCGCGCTGGTGAAGGGCACCGATGTCGACCAGCCGCGCAACCTCGCAAAATCCGTGACGGTCGAGTAACTTACGTCATTGGGATCGGGAGGTGATGCGGGCTAGGTTTTACAGCCCACTAACCTTTTCGGTTTAAGCTGCGAGCTGTGAAAAAGCTTGTCGCTCAGAACACGCCGGAACTGCCGGGTCAGCTTCCGCTGCCTGTCCTGCTCGGACTGCGCGACATTGCGGGGCTCGACCGGGCGTTTTTGCGTAGCCTGCAATATGATCATCTCGCGGGGCGCAGTCGGCTGCGCGTGTTCGGCCATGCGGTTGGCGCGCTGGTCGGCATGGCCTGTCTGATGCCCTATGTGCCGCTGCCGCTGATCGCCGGGTGGATCGCGGTGCTGACAGGCGGGGTATTCTACTTCGCCCGAATGGAAAGCGCGATGGTCGCTGCGGACCTGCGCAAGGTGACCGATAGCGATGCCAATCGGCACCTCGTCGGCTCTGCATGGCTCGGCCTGACCTGGATGCTGCTGCCGATAATGCTGTTCTTCTACGCAGGCGAGGCGGGGATGCTGCGCGGCTTTGCGCTGGTCGCGGTGATCGTCGTCGGGGTTGGCACCGCATTGGCGGTCGTGCCGCTGCGCGCAATGGTCTTCATTGCCCCTGCATGCATTGCGTCGACCGTGTGCTTCGCACTGCGCGGCGATGTGGTCATGACCTGTATTTCGGCCGTGTACTTCTTTGCCAATTTGCTCACGATATCGCGCCGGGCAGAGAGCTTCCTGCGCGCAGGCGTCGCCGAAACCGCGATGCAGCAGAAGTCGGAGACGGTGTCTTTGCTGTTGCGCGAGTTCGAGGAGAACGAGGCCGACTGGCTGTGGCAGATCGACAGAACCCGGCTGATCCGCTCGGTTTCCCCGCGTTTTGCCTTCGCGCTGGGCTCACGGCCCGAGCAGATCGAGGGCAAACCCTTCTTCGAGGTATTGTCCGGCGATAGCTGGGACGTGTGCAATTTCGCGCCGAGCCTTCGGGTACTGGCTGACCGGATCAAGGCCCGCGAGAGCTTTTCCAACCTGATCGTTCAGGTCTGGGTTGGCGGACATAGGCGCTGGTGGGAGCTTTCTGGCACCCCGATGCTGGACGAGCGGGGGCAAGAAGTCGGCTTTCGGGGGGTGGGATCGGACGTTACCGAACAGCGCAAATCTTCCGAAAAGATCGCTTATCTCGCCCGCTACGACACGCTGACCGGCCTGCCCAACCGCCTGATGCTGAACGAGTCGCTGGGCGAGGCGATGGACGAAGCGCGCCAGTGGCGGCGCCGCTGCGCCTTCATCATGCTCGATCTGGACCGGTTCAAGGCGGTCAATGACTCGCTGGGCCACCAGATCGGCGATCGGCTGCTGGAACAGGTCTCCCGCCGGTTAAGCGAGCTGACGGGCGAGAACGAGATCTGCGGTCGGCTGGGCGGGGACGAGTTCGCCATCGTGATGCGCGATGCCCCCGATTCCTGCGCGGTCGACGCGCTTGCCCGCAAGGTGATCGAACGCCTGTCGCAACCATACGAGGTCGACCAGCACACTTTGTTCGTCGGGGCGAGTGCCGGCTCCGCGCTGGCACCGCGCGACGGCAAGACGGTCGAGGAACTGATGCGCAACGCCGACCTTGCGTTGTACCGCGCGAAAGACGGCGGGCGCGGGGTGCACTTTGCCTACGAACCCTCGCTCCACGCCGATGCGGAAGAGCGCCGGCAGCTCGAATTCTCTCTCCGCAAGGCGCTGGAGAAGGACGAGCTGCTGCTCAATTTCCAGCCGGTGGTCGATGCCAACAGCGAACGGGTCGTCAGCTTCGAAGCGCTTGTCCGCTGGCAGAGCGAGGACCACGGCTTCGTCAGCCCGGGCAAGTTCATCCCGGTGGCGGAAGATACCCGCCTGATTGTGCCGATCGGCACCTGGGTGATGCAACAGGCCTGCCGTGAGGCGATGGCTTGGCCGAGAGGGGTCAAAGTCAACGTCAACGTCTCGCCCGAACAGCTGATGGAGCCCGATTTTGCCGATACTGTGGTCGATGCCCTGACGCGCAGCGGGCTCGACCCGCAGCGGCTCGAAATCGAGGTGACGGAGAGCATCTTCCTTGGCGATGCGGAGATCGCGCGGCAGGCGCTGGCCAAGGTGATGGCGCTGGGCTGCCAGGTGGCGCTCGACGATTTCGGGACCGGCTATTCCTCGCTCGGCTATCTGCGCAAGCTCCAGTTCTCGACCATCAAGGTCGATCGCAGCTTCGTACAGGGCGCGGCGCAAGGCAGCAGCGAAAGCCTGGCGATCGTGCGCGCCGTGGTCGCCATGGCGAAGAGCCTGGAGATGAAGACCACCGCCGAAGGGGTCGAGACAGAGGATGAAGCCCGTCTGGTCTGCCGGATGGGCTGCGACCGGATCCAGGGCTTCTATTTCGGCCGCCCGATGAGCAGCGCCGATGCCCGCGCGCTGTTCAGCAATGATTACAGCCAGCTGCGGGCGTGATTAAAAGGGTTCGCTAGCGCGAACCGCACCGTCCACCCACCTCCCCGCCCGGCCACCAAGGGTACAACCACGATAAGGTGGCCGGGCGGGGAGGTGGGTGGACGGCTGCCCCCAGAAAACTAAGCCGCTTCGGCGAGGCTCCGGGCGAGCGATTCGAACAGTCGCCGACCGTCGGTGCCGCCGTGGGCGGCTTCGATCGCGCGTTCGGGGTGCGGCATCATGCCCAGCACCGTGCCGCTTTCGTTCACGATACCCGCAATGTCGCGGCGCGATCCGTTGGTTGCGTGGGCATAGCGGAACACCACGCGGCCATCGCCTTCCAGCGCATCCAGCGTCGCATCGTCGGCGAAGTAGTTGCCGTCGTGGTGCGCCACGGGGATGGTGATCGTCTCGCCCGCTTCATAGCCTGCGGTGAAGCGGGTCTGCGTGTTCTCTACTTTGAGCTGCGCGTCGCGGCACACGAAGCGCTGGCCGGCATTGCGCATCAGCGCGCCCGGCAGCAGGCCCGCTTCGGCGAGTACCTGGAAGCCGTTGCACACGCCCAGCACAGGCACGCCGCGCGCGGCGGCAGCCTTCACTTCGCGCATGATCGGGCTGTTCGCCGCCATCGCGCCCGAGCGCAGGTAGTCGCCGTAGGAAAAACCGCCGGGCAGGGCGATGAAGTCGACGCGATCGGGCAGCGCGGTGTCGCGATGCCAGACCTGTACCGGCTGCTTGCCGAACACCTCGGCAATCGCGACCATCATGTCGCGGTCGCAGTTGGAGCCCGGGAAGGTGACGACGGCGGTGTTCATTATCCCGCGTCCTCGATCCGGTAATTCTCGATCACGGTGTTGGCGAGCAGCTTCTCGCACATCTCGGCGACCTTTTCGTCCGAGACGCCATCGGCCAGCTCCAGCTCGACCAGCCGGCCGATCCGCACATCCTCGACCCCGTCGAAGCCGAGCCCGTCCAGCGCATGGTGCACGGCACGCCCCTGCGGGTCGAGCACGCCGGGCTTGAGGGTTACGAACACACGCTTTTTCATCTTGGAGCCTGGGATCCTGACAATCTCTTACGGGCCTCGCCGCCTAGCGCCGCTTGCGCGCCCGCGCAACGCAGCGCTTAGGCGATACTCACTTCTTCTTCGGCGTGCTGCCGCGCTTGCGACCGCGATGGGCGGACAGGTCGAACACCTCACCCGGGGTGTTGCCGTCGTTCTGCAGCACGCCGAGGCGTCGCGCGACTTCCTGATAGGCCTCTTCCTCGCCCCCCAGATCGCGGCGGAAGCGATCCTTGTCGAGCTTTTCGCCCGAGTTCATGTCCCACAGACGGCACCCGTCGGGGCTGATCTCGTCGGCGAGGATCACGCGCGCATAGTCGCCATCCCACAGCCGCCCGAATTCCAGCTTGAAATCGACCAGCCGGATGTCAACCGCGGCGAACATCCCGGCGATGAAATCGTTGATGCGGATCGCCATCGCGGACATGTCCTGCATCTCTTCCTGGCTCGCCCAGTTGAAGCAGGCGATGTGTTCTTCGGCGACCAGCGGATCGCCCAGCGCATCGTCCTTGTAGTAATATTCGATCAGCGAGTGGGGCAGGGGCTCGCCTTCTTCCAGCCCCAGCCGCTTGCACAGCGATCCCGCGGCAACGTTGCGCACGACGACTTCCAAGGGAATGATCTCGACCTGCCGGATCAGCTGCTCGCGCATGTTCAGGCGGCGAATGAAGTGAGTCGGGATGCCGATATTGGCCAGCCGCGTGAACACGTGTTCGCTGATGCGATTGTTGATCACGCCCTTGCCGTTGATCGTGCCCTTTTTCTCGGCATTGAAGGCGGTCGCGTCATCCTTGAAATACTGGATCAGCGTGCCCGGTTCGGGCCCCTCGTAAAGGATTTTGGCCTTGCCTTCGTAGATCTGGCGACGACGGGACATGGGGCTTACCTTGCGCGTTTCAAAAAGGACTGCGCCCCGGCATCGCGAACCGCACCATTCGCGGTGCAGCCCTGCCGGGGCGGATTTGGCTGGCCGTACAGCCAAACGCGGGATGCTTCAATCCGCGTGGCTTCAATCTGCGCCGGAGGTTCGTGCCGTCGGCTCCTCCTGCATGCACGGCGAGTCGTCCGCCTGCAGGCCGTCGATCAGCTTGCCCAGCGTCGCGCGCTGGATCAGCACGGAAAACAGCACCGCGCCGAATGTCGCAGCGAGCAGGATGTCGCGGGTGTCACCGGCCGGCAGCGAGAGCGCAAGCGCGACCGAGATGCCGCCGCGCAGTCCGCCCCACCACAGCACCCGGCCCGAGCCCGGCGTGTCCAGACGTGCAGAGGGCATCACCTTGATCGCGCCGAACACCGAGATTCCGCGGGCGGCGAGGACGATCGGAATAGCAGCGAGGCCAAAGATGAATTCCGTCCCACCCGGCACCAGCGCGATCAGTTCCAGCCCGATCAGCAGGAACAGCACCGAATTGAGCAGCTCGTCGACCAGCTCCCAGAACTTGTTCACGTAGTCGAGCGTCTCGTCGCTCATCGCGTAGTGCGCGCCAAAATTGCCGATCAGCAGCCCCGCCACGGCCATCGCGATCGGGCCGGAAAGATGGAGCTGACTGCACAGCGCATATCCGCCCATGACCACCGCCAGCGAGATCAGCACTTCCAGCGTGTATTCGTCCATCGACCGCATGCCGCGAAAGCCGAGCCAGCCGATCGCGACGCCCACCGCAAGGCCGCCCCCCGCCTCGATCACGAACAGGCGAGCGCCTTCGGCGATGCTGAAATCGGCCCCCGTGACCGCCGCGCCGAGCAGGATCGTGAAGACCACGATGCCGACGCCGTCGTTGAACAGGCTTTCTCCCGCGACCGCGCTCTGGAGCGAGAGCGGCACGTCTTCGGTCTTGAGCACGCCGAGGACAGAAACCGGGTCCGTCGGTGAAATCAGCGCGCCGAACACGAAATACCAGATCGGCGCGATTTCCACGCCCAGCAGCAATCCGAGCCCCCATGTCGCGCCGCCGACCAGGACGGTCGATGTGACGACCCCGACAGTGGACAGCAGCAGGACCGGCAGCCAGTCCGCGCTCAACCGCTTGAGATCGACGTGGAGCGCGCCTGCGAACAGCAGGAAGCTGAGCATTCCCTGCAACAGCGTATCGGTAAAATTCAGCTGTTCGAGCAGCCGGGAAACGCTGTCGTCCAGCGTGATGCTGGGCACCAGCGCGTTGAGCACCGTGAGCACGATCGCGGCGAGCGCGCCCATAATCGTCAGCCCGATCACATGCGGCAGGCGGATGTAGTGATGGTTGATATAGCCGAACACCGCCGCCGCCACGACCAGCAGCGCGGCAATGTCGAACGGCGAAAGCGCGGCTGCGGCGGTATCGTGCATTGCACCTGCCTAGCCGCGCCTTGTGCTGCCGGGAAGAGGCGCGTGGTCGAACCCTATTCGCCGCCCTCCCCGAACAGCATCGCCTTCATCCGGTCGAGATAGGCGATCCACGCCTCGCGCCCGACATCGGTCATGCAGGCTGTGGTGACGGGTTTCTTGCCCTCGAAGCGCTTCTCGATGCTGACGTAGCCCGCATCCTCCAGCTTGCGCAGGTGGACCGAAAGGTTGCCGTCGCTCACCCCGGTGCGGGCGCGCAGCTCTCCGAAATCGGCGCATTCGGCGCTGGAGAGATAGGCCATCGTGGCCAGCCGAACGCGCCCGTGGATCGTGTCGTCGATCGCGCGGTAGTCGAGTGGGGGATCAGCCACGAGCGGCGTTCTCGCGCTGGATCAGCATCACCCCGGGCACGACCGAGACGAGCAGCACGCCCACGCCCATCACCGCGAACTGCATCGCGGTGCCCGCCGTCATTGCGGTTGCCACCACGAATGCCATCGCGAGCGCGGCGAACGGCCGCAGCGCCGCCACCCGGCCCGCCGCCGCGCTTGCGGCTAGAGCGGTCGCATAGACGCCGAAGGTGATCGGCGCGATCATGCTCATGAGGTAGAAGGTGACCGTTTCGCCCGTCCGGTCCAGCTGCAGGTATGCGAGCGCCAGCGTCGATATCGAGATGATGCCGAGAAACGCACCGCCCGTCTGCCATACTTCCTTTTCCACCTTGTGGCCTAGCGAGGGGCGCCAGTCGCGCTCGCCCGAACGCCACAGCTTGCTGACGACCATGGCGGGCACGATCAGCCCGAGCCAGATGACCGGCAAGGCGTTCGGCGACCAGTCGAGTGTGCTCAGCATGACCAGCCCGTGCAGCAGGCTGGCGAGCGCGATGGCCGCCCCGAACAGCACGAGGTGGCGGCCGGAGAGGAGCGGGCGGGTGCGCCCCTCCTCCGCCAGTTCGCGCATCATGCGCAGGTCGTCCTGCGCGCTGGGGGCCGGATCGATGGGAGCCGCGGCGCTCATTCGCCGTCTCGCGGATAGAGCACCGGCTCGGTAACCGTGGCACTGCCGTCGAGCGTGAAGCTTTGCGCCGCGAAGGTCGGCATGCCGCGCAGCGCATCCGCGCCGATCATCGACCAGCCGTCCGTCGGGCCCTGCGGACCCATGCTGAACGTGCCGTCGCCGTCGATGTCGTGCCACACCATCAGGGCGTACTGGCCGTCGGGAACGTCGTCGAAGGTGACGGTGACCGTGCCGTCCTTCGGGTTCTCGACCGTTTTGCCGGCGAGCGCGGCGGCCTGCATGAACTGCGCCTCGCTCTGCAGGCTGACATAGAGATCGCCCGCATCTGCGCGCACATTGGTGAGGGTGACGGTGACCTCGCCTGCGAGGGCGGGGGTGGCGAGGGCTGCCCCGGCAAGCGCCGTGGCTGCGAGAACGGACATGCGAATCATGACAGGCTCCTTTGTTTCTATATGCACTTTAAATCATAAAGTACTTGTTTGTACAAGAGTGGTTCGAGACCCGCACCGCATCGCGCCATTCGCCGCTTTCCTACTTGGGTGAGGGGCCGCTAGGCCGAGAAAGTGAAAACCCGAGCCGACCTCTTCCAGCAGTCCGTGAACTGCGGGGAAGGGGCGGCCCGGGTTTCCAGCCCTGGACTGTGTGTCAGGTGTGTCAGGGGCGCGGCGGGAAGCGCGGATGCGAACTGCGCCAAATCCCCGAAAGCGGCATCAGCCGTGCAGTTTGGCGGCGGTCGTCGCGACTCGCTTGCCGAGGTAGCGGGCGCCGTCCAGCTCGGTCTTGCTCGGCTGGCGGCTGCCGTCGCCATCGGCAATGGTGGTCGCGCCATAGGGCGCGCCGCCCTTGACCTCGTCGACGCCCATCTGGCCCTGGAAGCCGTAATCGAGCCCCACGACCGTGCAGCCCATGTGCAGCAGGTTGGTCAGGATCGACATCAGCGTGGTCTCCTGCCCGCCATGCTGGCTGGCGGTGGAGGTGAATGCCGCGCCGACCTTTCCGATCAGTGCGCCCTTCATCCACAGCCCGCCGGTCTGGTCCCAGAAGGACGCCATCTGGCTGGTCATCCGGCCATAGCGGGTGGGCGAGCCGACCACGATGCCGTCGTACTCGGCCAGCGTGTCGGGCCCCTCGATCTCCTCGTGGCCCGGCATCCCGGTGAAACCGGCGTTCTTCGCGACCTCTGCGGGCGCGGTTTCGGGCACGTGGCGGATGACCGCTTCGGCGCCGCCTTCGCGCACGCCTTCGGCAACCGCTTCGGCCATCGCCGAGGTGTGGCCGTAGGAGGAATAGTAGAGGACGAGGATCTTGGTCATGGGCTTCCCTTTGCTGGACTGTCCGGTGTGTGACCAATCAATGCGCGGGGGGCGCAGGTGTTTCGCAAAGCTTGCGGCCCGATTTTCCTACTCGCTCACGACCCGTTAGGCCGATGGCGCTCTTTCCCAGCGTCGATCACGCACGCGGAGGCAACGCGTTATGCACTCGCGCCTGAGGCGGTCCGCACCGGGTAGATCTGTTAAAGAGAGGGGGCGTGGTGCCCAGGGGCGGAGTCGAACCACCGACACGACGATTTTCAGTCGTCTGCTCTACCACTGAGCTACCCGGGCAATCGCCGCGACGGCGGACCAGAACGGCCCGGCGAGCGAATGAGTGCGCGCCTATGGCGAAGGCGCGAAGGCTTGGCAAGCCCTGTTTGGTGTTCAATCCTGTTCGCGGGCAATCTCTTCGGGATCTGCCGGCCTTCCGGGCAGCGCATAGCCGTCGTTGAACCAGCGGTTGAGGTCCTTGTCGCGGCAGCGCGCGGAGCAGAATGGCTTGTATTCGGGCGTCTGCACGGAGGACTTGCAGATCGGGCAGGGTCGTTTGGTCTCGCTCATGATGCGAGGATTTGGGCGTGCCCCGCCTCCAGTGCAAGCGCGGGGTCACGCTCGACCTCGACCTTGCGGCCGCTGCGGCGGGCCAGTTCGGCGAGCCATTCCTGCGACAGCCGGTCCGCCACCGCCGGATGCGCGCGCAGCAGCAGGCGTGGGCCGATGCCATCTGTCAGCTCGCCCCGGCGCAGCAGCATTCGCGCGGCGGCGGATGCGCGGTTGAGGTGCAGCCGATGCAGCAGCGAAGGCCGCTCCAGCCGGGCGACCAGCTGGACGAAGCCGAATCCGTTCATCGCGGTCCGCTCATGCGGCCAGCCGGACAGGGCCTGTTCCAGCGCCTCGTCGACCGCCCGGCGCTGCGCCTTCTCGGAAAGCGTGGGGAAATCGATCCCGATCGACCCGGCCAGATCGAATCGGTGCAGCGTCTCGGCCAGCGCGGGCACAGCCGCCAGTGCAAGATCGCGCGGGGGCAGGTCGCCGTCGATGTCGATCACGGTCATCGCGGGGGCGGGGCTGACGATCAGCGATCCGCCCGCGAATGCGACCTCGCCCTCCCACGCGTCGGCCCAGACGTCTTCCCACAGTCCGGGCGGGAAACGGCGCTGTGTGCCTTCGGGTTGGGGTGAGCGCGCCTTGGTGTCGCCTTGCTGCGTTTGTGCGCGCTGGTACACGCCTTGAGCGCGCTTCAAACGCCCCCGCTCGGCGATCGGTGTGCGGGTGAGCAGGACGGGGATCGTGCTCCCCTCGCTCGCATCCTTCGGCAGGCCGGAGACGTTGATCTCAACACCGTCGCCGGTGCGCGCCAGCCCGCGGCTGGCGCCCTTGATCCGACGGATCAGGGTGGCGGTCGCGGGGCCCAGCGCGATGTCTTCGGGCCAGTGGAGCCAGGCGGCGAGCACGCGGTCGTCTTCGATCAGCAGCCAGCGGGTCTCGCCGATCCCGCGCTCGACCCACCACTCAGCCAATGGCGATTCCGGCGGCTTTCAGCAGGGCGCGGGTCTCGAACAGCGGCAGCCCGACCACGCCCGAATGGGTGCCCGAAAGGAAGTCGATCAGGCCAGCCGCGCGGCCCTGGATCGCGTAGCCGCCCGCCTTGCCGATTCCTTCGCCACTGGCGGCGTAGGCGGCGATTTCTTCGTCGGAGAGGCTCTTGAACCGGACCTGCGAAGTCGCGCAGCGAACCCGCTGAGTGCCTTGCGCGTCGATTACGCAGATCGCCGAATGGACCCGGTGCCGCCTGCCCGAAAGCAGCTGCAGGAAACGCGCGACATCGGCTTCGGATTGGGCCTGCGGCAGGATTCGTCGGCCGACCGCGACCGTGGTGTCGCCGGCAAGGATAACCTCGCGCTCGGCCCGGGGCACGGCAAGCGCCTTCTCCGCCGCCATGCGCTCGGCATAGGGGCGGGGAAGTTCATTCTTGCGCGGATTTTCGTCGATATCGGGCGAACGGATGTCGTCCGGCGAGACACCGATCTGCCCCAGCAGATCGCGTCGGCGGGGGCTCGAACTGGCGAGGATCAGGCGCGGCGTCACGATCCGCTCCGGGTGTTGTGGATCAGGACGGGTTGTTCTGCGGACCGGGCCCGCCGCGACCCGGCATGAAGCGGTAGGTGATCCGCCCCTTGGTCAGGTCGTAGGGGGTCAGCTCGACCAGCACTTCGTCGCCGGTCAGCACGCGGATGCGGTTCTTGCGCATCTTGCCGGCGGTGTGGCCGAGGATTTCGTGGCCGTTCTCAAGCTCGACCCGGAACATCGCGTTGGGCAGCAGCTCGACAACCCGACCGCGCATTTCGAGGAGCTCTTCTTTCGCCATGGATTTGGTCTTGTCCTTATGCAGTTCGTCGAATTCTGCGGCGATTTAGCGACGATGGCTCGAAAATGGAAGTGTGTGTCAGCAACGCGAAAGGATCGGGCGACAATTCGTTACGCGCCGAGGTTTGCTTCCGACCGCCCCGGCTGCGAGGGCTTTGGCGGGGGCGAACGAAAATCTATGAGGAAACTTGCCCCGATGAAGCTGTCCCGCCTGCGCGCCTGCAATATCTCCGTCCTGGCGCTGGCCAGCGCGATCTGCGCGCCCGCCGCGGCGCAGGACAATGCGCAGGATGCCCCCCCGGCGAGCGAGGAACCCGTACCCTCGGCGGACAACGAGATTGTGGTCACCGCGCAGCGCATGCGCGGGTCGGTCGATACGGATGTGCCGCCGGTGGTCGAGCTGACCGAGGCGGATATCGCCGCCTATGGCGCGGATTCGCTGACCGACCTGATCGCGCAGCTTTCGCCGCAGACCGGTTCGGGCCGCGGACGTGGCAGCGGGCAGCCGGTGATCCTGGTCAACGGCCAGCGGATCGCCAGCTTCCGCGAACTGCGCAACTATCCGCCCGAAGCGATCCAGAAGGTGGAGGTGTTCCCCGAAGAGGTCGCGCTGCAATATGGCTACTCAGCCGATCAGCGGGTCATCAATTTCATTCTGAAGGACAATTTCAAGAGCCGCGAGATCGAGCTCGAATACGGCGATTCGTTCGAAGGCGGCGCACCGGGAGGCGAAATCGAAGTCTCCCAAGTGGCGATTTCCGGACCGCGCCGGTTCAACATCTCGGGCCAGTTCGAAACCCAGTCGCTACTGACCGAGGCGGAGCGGGACATTACGCAGACTCCGGGCACGGTGCCCACGGTCGCGGGCGATCCCGATCCCGCACTTTTTCGCAGCCTGCGGCCCGATACCGAAAGCTACAAGCTGGAAGGATCTTTCAACACCGCGATCGGCGAAGGTGCGAAGGCCAAGGCCCTCTCGCTCAACCTATCGGCGGAGCAGAACAATTCGCGCTCGCTCTCCGGGCTGGACATCGTCACCCTGACTGCACCGGGCGGCGACAGCGCGGTCCGCTCGATCGATGCCGATCCGCTGATCCGCGACACGCGCACCACCTCGCTTTCCGCCGCAGCAGGCTATCGCCAGCCCCTGGGCGATTTCGAGCTGAACGTGACGCTGGATGCCGCCCATGGTCTCAGCGAGACCGATATCGACCGGCAGCGCGATCTCTCGGTGCTGCAGGATCTGGTCGATGCCGGATCGCTGACGATCGACGGGGCACTGCCGCCGGTCGCGACCGACGGTTTCGATCGCGCGTCGAGCAAGACCTATACGCTCGATTCACTGGCCACCATTCGCGGGGTTCCGCTCACCCTGCCCGCAGGGGATGTCAACCTAACCGTGGACGGCGGTTACAAGTGGAACCGGATCGAGAGCGAGGATACCCGAACGGCGCTCGGCGTAACGGAGCTGACGCGAGGGCGGATCAATGGCGGGGTCAACCTCGCGGTGCCGCTGACCAGCCGGCGCGAAGGCTTCCTCGACGCGCTGGGCGATTTCACGCTCAACGCCAGCGCGGGGCTCGACTACCTGTCCGACTTCGGCACGCTGACCGACCTGACGGTGGGGCTCACCTGGAACCTTACCGATCGGCTGACCCTTGCCGCGACCGTCATCAATCGCGACGCAGCTCCCAGCCTGACCGAGCTGGGCGCACCGGTGGTCGAGACGTTCAACGTGCCGCTGTTCGATTTCGCCACCGGTCAGAACGTGCTCGCCACGCTGACCACCGGGGGCAATCCGCTGCTCCCCGCGTCAAGCCAGAACGACCTGAAGCTGAGCGCGAATTACGAGCTCGACCTGTTCGAACGGGCGAACATCCTGTTCGAATACAACCGCAACAGTTCGACCAACACGACCGAGAGCTTTCCGCTGTTGACCGCCGAGATCGAGGCGGCGTTCCCCGATCGCGTGACGCGCGACGGGGCGGGGCGGCTGACTGCGCTGGACCAGCGACCGATCACCTATGCGGAGCGCAAGGGCGAGCGGATCCGCTACGGCTTCAACCTGTTCGGTCGCGTCGGCACGGCGCGCGAGGAACAGCCCGGCGGCGGCGCTCCCGGTGGTGGCAGCGAAGGGCGCGGCGGACCTCCGGCTGCGGGCGCGGGCGGCGGTCAGATGCGGATGAACCCGCAACAGTTCCAGCAGATGCGCGATCAGTTCTGCGCCAGCGAGCCGGGCACCGTGCCCGATCTCTCCAAGCTGCCCCCCTTCATCCGCGACCGGCTGACCAATGAAGATGGCACCGTCAATCAGGAACGGCTGGCACAGGTGCGCGAGCGGTTCTGCAGCGCCGATGGCCAGCCCGGCGCGGGTGGACCCGGTGGCCCCGGCATGTTCGATCCCGAACAGGCCGCCGCGATCCGCAACGCGCTGTGTAGCGGCGAGAGCGACCAGCCGATCGATCTCTCCGCACTGCCCGAAGGCCTGCGCGCGCGGCTGACCAACGAGGATGGCACGATCAATCAGGAGCGGCTGGCGCGGCTGCGGCAGGTGGTGTGCCAGGCAGAAGGCGCGCAGCAGCAGGGCGAGGGCTCGCAGGGCCAGCGTCGCGGCGGCGGTGGGCGTCGTGGCGGGGGCGGCGGCCCCTTCGGCGGTGGCGACGGGCAGGGCCGCTGGTTCCTGTCCGCCTATCACACGGTCGAATTGGAGAACGAGGCGCTGATTGCGCCCGGAATTCCCGTGATCGACTATTTCGACCTCGGCCAGGCGCGCCATTCGGTCGAGCTGGAGGGCGGGGTGTTCTACAAGGGCATGGGGACCCGCCTGAGTGGCCGCTACACCAGCGGTTACACCATCGCTGGCAGCGATCCGACCGGGGCGAGCGACCTGACCTTCGGCGATCTGGTCAAGTTCGACCTGCGCTTCTTCATGGACCTTGAACAGCAGAAGTGGCTCACCGGCGACAACCCTGGCTTCTTCAAGGGCACGCGGGTTTCCTTCCGGGTCGATAACCTGTTCGACACGCGCCAGAATGTGACCGATGGCAATGGCGCTACCCCGATCCGCTACCAGCCCGCGCTGATCGACCCGCTGGGGCGGACGTTCGAGATCGAATTCCGCAAGCTTTTCTGACCTCATAAATCAGCGGTTAAGCTGACCGGCCCTTAGACGTTCCGTGTGGACTACAAGTGTAGACGGGAGGAATGTCCAGATGCGTTTGAAAGCTATCCCTGTGGCAGCAGCGTTCGTGGCGATGGCCGGATCGGCTCAGGCGGACGACGGACCATGCAACGAATGGCGTGAAGCCGGTGTGATCGGCGATCTGCAGTGCCAGACGACAGACGGGGGCGCGGTTATTGGAGGCGCGGCGCGTGCAACCGAATATGCGCAGGTGTTCCCGCGTGCCTTTGCAATTTTCGAGGATTACTTCGCGCCAAGCGAGCAGAAGGTTGCGCTGGTGGTGCAGCCGGAGGTTTCTGCGGAGCTGACGGCCGCGCTCGCCGCCGATGGCTACAAGCCGCTGCCCTGGATCGACAACGAGACGAAGGCCGCAATGCTTAGGGACAGGATCGTTGCTCAGGTGGAAGCGCAGACGGCCTCTCTGCCGGAAGCCCAGCGCGCTGCGGTGGTTCAGCAGGCGCTGGCGAAGGCTGAGGGGGCCGCTCCCGCCCATGCGGACCCTGAGATGGAAGACGGCGCAATCGCCCATGAAATCGGGCACCTGCTGTTCAATCGATATTTCGACGGGCCCGAGACGGGGTCTGCCGATCGAACCGCGCGTTATGGTTCGAGCGCGCCCGACTGGCTCGACGAAACAGCGGCGGTTGCCTTGGAAAACGACGCTCAGACCCGCAGCCGCTATGTTGCCGCGCGCGAAGCGTACGATGCGGACGGCACGGTTCTGGCATTTCCCCTCGATACCTACCTTTCGATGGAGCACCCTTTGCTGCAATCCGCGCAAGCGCTGAAGACACTGAAACGCGGCTCGACCGGGGCGGTGATGCTGTCGGGCGACGAGGCTGACGCTTTTCTCGAAGCAAGCGGCGGCAACCCTGCGGTCTTCTATCGGCAAACCCGAATGTTCATCGATTACCTGATGGAGACGAGCGGCGATCCGCGCATCCTCAATTCAATCGCTCAGGCCTATCGCGATGGCGGCGATCTGAGCGGCTGGCTGACCCAGTGGGGTGGCGAGAATGGCCTGCCGGAAACGCTGGAGGCGCTCGAAACCGAATTCGAAGCGTGGGCCAAGGCAAAGCTGGCAGACGCAGCTGCCTGAGCGGATAACCCGCCCCGCTGGCTGGCAACCAGCGGGCGCGCCGCCTATCTAGCTGGCCATGTCGGACAGCAAGGCAAACCGTCCCCACGACCCGCGTGGCAAGGAGCGTTTCAACGAGGAACGCGCCGCCTACACGGTCGCGAGCGCGCAGCCCGATCTGGAAGCCGGGGTCAATGCGATCCGCGAGACGGTGCGCACGCTACCACCGCGCCCCGGGGTGTACCGCATGCTCGATGCGCGCGGCGATGTGCTCTACGTGGGCAAGGCGCGCAGCCTGAAGGCGCGGGTCGCGAATTACACGCAGGTGGGCGCGCTTACCAACCGGCTCCAGCGGATGGTCAGCCAGACGCGCAGCATGGAGATCGTCACCACCAATTCGGAGGCTGGCGCGCTGCTGCTCGAAGCGCAGTTCATCAAGCGCTACCGCCCGCCGTTCAACGTGCTGCTGCGCGACGACAAGAGCTTCCCCTTCATCCTGCTGCGCGCCGATCATGCCTTCCCGCGCATCCACAAGCATCGCGGCGCGCGGCGTGCCAAGGGCAACTACTACGGGCCCTTCGCAAGCGCGGGCAGCGTCAACAAGACGCTTAATGCGCTACAGAAGCTGTTCCTGCTAAGGTCTTGTACCGACAGCTTTTTCAACAATCGCGATCGGCCCTGCCTGCTCTACCAGATCAAGCGCTGCTCGGCGCCGTGCGTGGGCCGGATCGACGAGGACGGGTACGAGGATCTGGTCCGCCAGGCGAAGGATTTCCTCGGTGGAAAATCCTCTTCGGTGCAGCAGGATCTCGAAAAGCAAATGGCCGAGGCGGCGGAGAAGCTCGACTTCGAAACCGCCGCGATCCTGCGCGACCGGCTGCGTGCGGCGACCTTCATCCAGGGCTCTCAGGCGGTCAATGCAAGCGGGGTGGGCGATGCGGATGTCTTCGCGCTCGCTGCCAAGGGGGGCCAGATCGCGGTGCAGGCCTTCTTCATCCGGGGCGGCCAGAACTGGGGCCACCGCGCCTTCTTCCCCACGCATACGCAGGATGTCGACAAGGACGAGGTGCTCGCCCGCGTCATCATGCAGTTCTACGAGGAAGTGCCCCCGCCGCGCACCCTGCTGGTCGACCGGGAATTGCCCGAGAGCGAGCTGCTGGCGCAGGCGCTGTGCGAGATGGCGGAGCACAAGGTCGAGATTTCGGTGCCCCAGCGCGGCGACCGGCGGCGGCTGATGGAACAGGCGCAGCGCAATGCGGTCGATGCGCTCGACCGGCGGCTGGCCGAGAGGGGTACGCAAGCGAAGCTCAACCGCGATCTGGCGGAATTCCTCGAACTGGAAGAGCCGCCGCAGCGGATCGAAATTTACGACAACTCGCATATCCAGGGCGCGAAGGCCGTGGGCGCGATGGTGGTCGCAGGGCCGGAAGGGTTCGAGAAGAGCCAGTACCGCAAGTTCAACATCAAGTCTGCGCAGACCAATGACGACTTCGGCATGATGCGCGAGGTGATGCAGCGCCGCTTCCGCAACCTCGCGGAGAATCCCGATGGCGAGGAGGGCAAGCGCAACAGCCACGAGACCGTCTGGCCCGATCTCGTGCTGCTCGATGGCGGCAAGGGGCAGATGTCGACCGTGCGCGATACGCTGGCCGAGATGGGGATCGATAACGTGCCGCTGATCGCCATCGCCAAGGGGCCCGACCACGGGCGCGAGGGGCGCGAGGTGTTTCACTTCCCCGACGGGCGCGAGAAGACGCTGCCGGTCAATTCCCCGCTGCTGTTCCACCTCCAGAACCTGCGCGACGAGGTCCACCGCTACGTGATCGGCGCGCACCGGGCGAAGCGCAGCCGCGCGATCACCGCCTCACCGCTGGACGAGATCCCCGGCATCGGCCCTTCGCGTAAACGCGCGCTGCTGCTGCACTTCGGCACCGCGGGCAAGGTCCGCGCCGCCGCGCTCGACGATCTCAAGCGCGCGCCTGGGATCAGCGATGCAGTGGCGCAGCAGATCTACGATTTCTACCACGCGAACTGAACCGAGGGGGGATCAGTCCTTCACGCGCTTCAGGTCGAGGTCGTGGAAGTCGTAGGAGAAGTCGGTCAGGTCCGAAATCGCCTTCATTTTCATCCCCGTCACCTTGCCGTTCTCGACCGTGAAATCGACGAAGGCATCGGCCTTGAGCGACTTGTCGGGCCAGAAGGCTGCGAACCGGTCGCCATCGTAATGCGTCAGGTCGCCGTCGAGAATTTCGCTGCGGCCCATATCAATGAACAGGCGATCCGGGCCATCCATGCGGATGGTGACATCGCCGTACCACGGGTCGTGATAGGTGCCGACATAGGCGGATAGCGGCAGGCTGGGCGGCGCAGCATCTTCGGGCGCGCTTGCTGCGGTGTCGGCAATCAGCTGCGTGCCTTCGGCCTCCGCCTCGGTAAAGGCTCCGCCCCACTCGGAGATGAAATCGAACTCCGGGCGGCCGAGCAGCGCAGCGGCGATGTGATAATTGAAAGTGGACGGTGCGCCGCGATAATCATTGGTCGCGCTGAACAGGACCAGCTTTTCTTCCGGGATGATCATGAAATTGCTGACCACGCCGGGCGCGCCGCCGCCATGGCTGACCAGCAGTCGGCCCGCGAAATCCTGCGTTCCCCAGCCCAGCGCATAGGCAGAGAGGTGGGAGAGGCCGGCCGCGCGCAGCCTGCCGTTGACGCCGGTGGGCGTGACGCCCTGCCACACCTCGCGCACCTGCTGCTCGTTCAACAGGCGCTTGCCGTCTTCGGTCACGCCTCCATCGAGCCAGAAGTTGCCCCATTTCATCATGCCTTCGGTGTCGCACCAGATGCCGCCCGCAGCATTCCAGGTTTCCGAAAACGCCAGCCGCTCGTCGATCGGGACGCCCGCGTCCGCGCCCGCCGCACGCTCATGCCCGGTGACGAAGCGCGCGCCCGCCGGGATGCGCGTTTTCTCCGCTACGCAGCGCTCCATCCCGACGGGCTTGAGAATCTCGTCGGTAACAAAGTCCGCCCAGCTTTTGCCGGAAACCCGCTCCACGATCTCGCCCGCGACGACGTACAGCAGATTGTCGTAGGCATATTCAGAGCGGAAACCGGCGCTGGGGCGCAGCAGCGGCAGCGCCTTGATGACGTCCTCGGGTTCGGCATTGCCATCGGGCCAGATCAGCAGATCGCCCGCACCCAGCGGCAGCCCGGACCGGTGGGTGAGGGCGTCGCGCACCGTGAAATGCTCGCCGACCCACGGATCGGACATCGCGAATCCGGGGATGTAGGTGCGAATGGGCTCGTCCCACTTTACCGATCCGCGCTCTACCAAAATGGCTAGCGCGGTGGTGGTGAAAGCCTTGGATATGCTTGCGATCGGGAACAGCATGTCCCGTGTCACAGGGCGGTCGGTGCCTTCCTCGGCCAGCCCGCGCGCGCCCCGCCAGATGGTTTTGCCGTCCTTCGAAACGGCGGCGACCATGCCTGTCGAATCATAGGCCTTCGTCGCCCGCGCCAGCGCGTCGTCGAAGTCGATTGGTTTGGGGGCCGGGGCGACAGGCGTCGACACTTCGGCAACCGGGGCCGACTGCGGCGGTGCTTCGCCCGTGGCGAGATGCGCGCAGGCGGACAGGGCGCAGGGCAAAAGCAGCAGTGCCCCGGTCTTGGCAAAATTCATAGAGTTCGGGCTCCCGATTGCGGGGCCCTTATGCAGCGATTCCGGTACGGATCAAACGCCGTGTGGGCAGAGCGTGACTACGCCTCGCCCGCACGCAGCCGCCGTTCCTGATAGGCGAAGCGTGCCGCCTCGCCGATATCGCCTTGGAACGACACGTTCACCGCGCCGCCGATCACCGATCCGACCAGCGGAACCGCCGCACCAACGCGGCGACGGAACAGCGCGATCGCGAGCGCGCGGGAAACGCGCTCCACCGCCTGTTCGATGACCGGGTCGATCTCTTCGGGCGGCACCTCGGACAGGCTGCCATCCGCGCCGATGCCGGCTTCGAGCGCTGCGAGCCGTTCGGCCCGCTGTTTCTTGTCGTTGATGCTCGCCAGTTCGAGGATCTGGAGACGGAACAGCCGCTCGCGCGCGCCCTTGCCGTCGTAGCCATAGGCGCGGCCGGTATCGCGGATGCAGCGCAGCGCCAGCGCGATGGTCGCCGGGATGTCGAGGCCCATGGTGAGGATGCCACCGATACCCGAGGCCGCGCCGGTCGTGCCGCTGATCGCGCGCACTGCGATGGCAACCCGCTCTGCGGCGTCATGACACGCCTTGAGGTCCGTAAGGTCGTGGTCGAACTTGACCAGTTGCGGCGTACCGATCGCCTGGTCGATCCCCTTGAGTACACCGCGCACGAGCCCGTTGGGCACGAATCCTGCGACTGCGCCGCCTACCGGGCTGGTGATCTTTTCAAACCCGCGCCCGATCAGGGAGGGCTTGGCGTTGCGGAAGGCCTGCTGCTGTTTTTCAAAATCCATGACTGCCGAACGGAGCGTGCGCCCGCTTCGTTCCGCACCTGACAAAGGCTTAGTCGGAGCCCTTCTTCCGACGGGCCTCGCGGATCATGCCTTCCTGCGCGACGCTGGCGACCAGCACGCCGTCGCGGGTGAATATCCGCCCGCGATTATAGCCGCGCCCGCTGCCGGACCACGGGCTGTCGGTTTCGTACAGCAGCCATTCGTCGGCCCGCGCATGGGCGTGGAACCAGATCGCATGGTCGAGGCTGGCGCTGACCAGCTCGCCGCGCATCCACGAAAGGCCATGCGGCAGCACCGCGGTGCCCAGCAGCGTGTAGTCGCTGGCATAGGCGATCACCGCGCGGTGGATCGCCTGATCGTCGGGCAGGGGGGCGACCAGTCTGAACCAGCTGAAACTGTGCGGTTCGCGCGGTTCGGGGTTGAGCCAGTGCTGCCGCCCGCTGGAGCGCATTTCGATCGGGCGCGGGCGCATCATCAATGCGCGCTGCGCATCGGACATCTTTTCGCCGAAAGCCTCCAGCGCCTTCGCGCGCACTTCATCGTCCGTGGGGAGGTCTTCAGGGCCGGGCACGTCGGGCATCGGAGCGGCCTGATGCGACAGGCCTTCCTCGGCGCGCTGGAAACTGGCGGTCAGGTTGAGGATCGGCGTGCCGCCCTGGCTCGCCACGACGCGGCGGTTGGAGAAGCTGCGGCCATCGAAGTCGCGCTCGGTCGCGTAGTCGATCGGCGGCCCTTCCTCGCCCCCGCGCAGGAAATAGGCGTGTAGCGAATGGGCTTGCTTGCCATCCGCAATGGTCGCCTGCGCGGCCTGAAGCGCCTGCGCGATGACCTGTCCGCCGAACACCCGGCCTACGCCGCCCGGCTGCGCCTGCCCGACAAATCTGTCGTCGGAGGAACGCTCGAGGCTCAGCAGCTCGACCAGTCCGTTGGCCAGCTCTTGTGCGGTTTCTTCTTTGGGCGATGCGTGAGAAGCAGAATCCATACGTCAAGCAATGCGCATGTCGTCCGGCAAAATCAACGAAGCCGGATGTAATCGCGTGCGCTATTCTGATCTTTTACCGCGAAAACTGCTGGGTCAGGCAGATCGCATTCGCCGGAAAACACTCCCGCGCGCATTCTCCCGGCATCCAGCCAAGCTAACCGCCGCGCTGCCAGAAGTAGGCCGCGATCCGTGCCACCACGGGGTTGCGGACGAACAGCAGGTCGATCACCGACGCATCCTCGTGCGCACCCATCGGCCCCTTGTAGCCGCCATCGCCGAGGCCCCAGTCGATCCGCGCAAAGCCGCGATCCGCCGCGTCCTCGAAATCATGGTAGAGGAGCACGCGTCCGGGGCTGAACTTGTTGAACTGCTGATCGAAATTATTGGCGATGCAATAGCGCGTATCGCCCGCTTCCAGCCCGAAGGTGAAGGCGGCTGGGGTCTCTCCGACCCACAGAATGTGGCCGCGGATCATCGCGGCGATGACTGGGTCTTGTGCCGCGCGCTCCCAATAGCGGCGCAGCTCGGGATCGTGAAACTTGGTGTCGCCGCCGCGATCGAGCTGCCCGACCCAGGATGCCGCTTCGATGGCGGCGATCGCGTCGCGGGTCGGGGCGGTCCAGTCGAGCCCGGTAAATGTCTCGATCCGGACCGGGCCTGTCTTTTCCAGCTGGCGCACCCGCCAGCGGTCTTTCTGCTTCCCCTTGGTCGACGGCCAAGCGCCCGATGCGCGCAGGGCCACCAGATCGAGGCAGAACAGGGAGCTTATCTGCCGCTCGAGACAGTGCCATCCGGCTTGGGCTCCGGCTTCCCGCAGCAGCACGAGCGAGGGATCGTCGGCGATGACCGGGCCGAGGCGCCATGCCGCACCGAGTTCACGCGCGACGGTATGGTCTGCAAGAGCACTCGCGAGCTCTTCGACGCTGGCGGTCGGGTCGATCGGTGCGCCGCGGAACGGCCAATAGGCACCGGCGATCTGCGGGATTTTGAGCGGCCCGACAGATTGTGCGACCAGTGGAAGCGCGAGCAGCGGACGGCCCTGGAGGTCGCGCGCGATGGCGGTGCGAAGGCCGGGATTGTCGGTCGCCTCGAACCAGCAGGCGCGAAGGAATGCGCGGCGCGGGTCGTCTGCCTCGGCCAGCGCATTCACCTCGTCCCGCAGATCGGGCGGAGCGATCGAATTCAGTGCATTCATGCTGGTGCTGCGGGCGGTTTCGGCGGGCCGAACGCCTTGCGATAGGCGCGAAAGCCGACGCACTTGACCCGGTTGGAGCCAGGCCAGCGCTTGGGCGGGGCGGGGTTCATGCCAGCCTTGCGCAGGATCGCGTTGAAGCACCGCGCGCCCGCCTCGTCATAGCTCCAGTCCGATCGCCAGGTGATGCTGAGCGAGATCGAACTCTCCGGTCCGTTGCGGACATAATGCGGTGCCATCACCGGCACGAACAGCGCCTCTCCCGGAGCGATCGCGAACTCGGTGCCGCCATCGGCCAGCTCGTCGCGCCAGGTCAGCTCGCGCGGGCCGCCGAGGTGATAGCTCTCATGCATCCAGTCCGGCGCGTAGCGGCCGTCGCCTGCGGGGAACTGGGTCATCACCTTGCTGCCGGTGATCTGCAGCAGGATGTTGTGCTCCGGATCGAAATGGTAGGGCGTGACTGCATCGGGGCTGGAGATGAACACGAAGCCCTGCGGGTGCAGCATCGCGCCGGTCTTCGTCTCGATCGCGGGGCGCAGCTCTTCCAGCAAATCGTGCAGCAGCGCGCGGTAGCCTTCGTCCTGCTCGATATTTTTGACCGCCGCCCAGCTGTTCGCCTCGGCGATCTTGTGGATCGTCTCGGTGATCGAGAGCCCGGTGTGGCCCGGCTTTCGGTCGATCCCGATCGGCAGGTCGCCGCGGTTATATTCGATCGAGGACTCGGGCAGACGCCCTGCCAGATCGGCCAGCGCGTCGAGCCCCAGCAGCGGGTGGTCGCGCAGGTTGTGCGACAGGACCAGCGGGGTTTCGGGGTAGGCTCTGGCAAAGGCTTCGCGCGAGGACTGCGGAAACACCGCGTCGGTGGCGGGGGTGTCGGGCGTAAGGTCGGTCACGGCGTTCATTCAGCACTGCTCCGATGAAAACGGCGGCTCTCGAACGCGATCAGGCTTTTCCCGAGCGTTCGACGGGCCTGGCCGCCGATGGCGAGATTGAGCGCGACCATGCTGCGCTGCCCGCGCCAGAAATGGTCGATCATGGGGTGGTCGGGCGCGGCGCAGCTGTCGCACCAGGCTATGTCCTCGCGCGCCAGCAGGTCGAGATTTTCTTTTTGCAGCAGCACGCCGGGCGAATAGCGGGCGAAGCTCTCGTCGTAGACGGTCTTGAAGCTGAACGCGCCGGGAGGGGTGAGGAAGGTCGCAAGCATCGCGATCGGGCGACCATCGAGATGCAGCGCGAGCCCTTCGAACCGATCCTGCGCCGCCGCACCCGACAGGCTTTCACGGAAAAACTGCGCGTGAGCGGGGGAATCGGCCAGTGCGCTGCCCGCACGGCTTTTCCAGCTCGCGGCTTCGAGCGCGAGGTAATCGCCGGCCCAGCCGGGTACTTGTACGGGATCGGTGGTGCGGACGACCTCGAGCGTGCCGTATTCGGCGAGGCGGCGTTCCTGCCGGCGCAGTTCCTTGCGCTTCTTGGTGGATAGCGACTGGGTGAAATAGTCCGCCGGGCTCAGATCCGAGGCGAGCAGTGCGCGTGCCTCACGCTCGACCACCGAATGGCCGCGATGGGTCTGCGTGGCGAGGGCAGTGAGGGCATGCACCGGGGCACAGTCTTCGGGCATTCCGGGCAGATGGAGAAAGGCGGCCATGCCCGGCTGGCGGTCTGACCAGGCGAGCAGTGACGACCAGAACACCGTCTCGAACCCTTCCGCGATCAGCGGCACGCCGCAGAACGCATTGGCGTGCAGCCACAGCGAAAGGTGGGGCAGGGGGCGACCGTAATAGTGGCCCGCACGCCCCAGCGGCGCAAGGCCGACGAGCCGCCCATCGGCCCGCAGCTGCGCGAGGACCACGCGCCCCTCTGGATCGAAGGACGCGAGCGAGGGGGTGAGAAACCAACGTTCGAAGAAGGGGTTGGGTTCGCTCGCCGCTGCGGCGAGGGCATCCCACTCGTCAGCGACAGGCATGCAGTCTCGCCAGCGCGCTACCGCGAAGTGCGGCGCGACCTCGCCGGCCCGGTCGTAACCCGGAGCAACCATGTCCACCGCCGTCATCGCCCTTATCGTCGCCTTTCGCACCAGATCGGAGCCTTACCCTGCCGTTAAGCCTAGGGCGGAAAGGCTGAGAATTGCTTAAGTCCGGCGCACAAAAGCGAAGGCCGCGGCTCCTGCTGAAGGAACCGCGGCCTTGCGAAAATCAGGCAACCTGTCGCTTAGTTCAGCGAAATCAGGGCCGGAGCGGCGTCCCCGTCGGAGGGGATGTAGGCCGGGTTGTACTTCTGCAGCCAGGCATAGGCTTCGTCGATCCACTGCATGTGCACGTCGTCATAGGGCAGGTTGTGGGTGCCCTTTTCCTGCACGATGTAACGGAAATCCTGCCCTTCGACCTTGCCTGCGCGGCGCAGTGCCGAGACGAGGGTTTCAGCCTGTTCCATCGGAATACGGGCGTCGCGCTTGGCGGTGACGATCAGGATCGGTGCCCACTTGCCTTCGGCGTTGCGCGCGGGCGAGATACCCTCGGCATCGTCGGAGGTTGCCTGGAAGCCTTCGCTGAACCGGCCGAGGTTCTTGCGATCCCACGCATTCATCAGCGGCATGTCGTACACGCCTGCGCCCGCGATCGCGCACTGCCACACGTCGGCATCGCGCTGGGCCCCGCGCGCCGCTGCAAAGCCGCCGTAGGACCAGCCCATGACGCAGGCACGGTCCGCGTCGATCATGCCCTGCTGGCTGAAATAGGTGACCGCATCGTTGAGGTCGTCCTGCATCCGCTTGCCATAGCCGCCCGGCTCGCGGCCCATCTTCTCGAACTCCTTGCCGTAGCCGCCCGAGCCGCGATAGTTCGGCTGGATCACGACGTAGCCCTGCTCCGCCAGAGCCTGGTGCCATGCAGCGAAGCCGAAATTGATCGTGTCCTTGACCCCGAACGGACCACCATGCGGCAGCACGACGACGGGCAGGTTCTTCTGCCCCTCGCGATGACGCGGAGTGGTGATGATCGCCTCGATCCTGGTGCCGTCGCTGGCGGTGTAGGTTTCCGCCCGCATCGGATTGATCGGCGCATCCTTGAGCGCCGAGAACTGCCAGTCCAGCAGGTCCAGCTGTCCGGTCTTGGTGTCGAAGATGTAATATCCGCCGATCCGTTGGAGGCCGCCACCGAAGACGACGACCTTGCCGAGGTCGGTCGAGTAGTCGACGATCTGCGCCTCGTCTTTGCCGAACACGCCCTCGAGCGCGGCCTTGACCGCCTTAAGCGTCTCGTCGGTGTAGACGGCGCGCTCCTGCCCGTCTTCGAAGGTGTAGTAACCGAGCACGCGGTTGCCATCGTCGCTTTGGATCACTCCGCTGACGTCACGCTCGGGAACCTCGAAAACCGGTTCGCCAAGATTCATGGTCTCCATGCTCATCCGGTAGACCTTCGTGAACCCAGATTCGCGGCTCGTCACAAAGGCTTCGTCGGTCCCGGGAATGAACACCTGCGGCGCCGGCAGCGATTCGGTGAAGGTTGCATCGGCCTGATTGTAGACGGTGCTGAAGTTATCGCTCTCGCCGGAGCGATAGAGGATCCGCTGACGGCCGGTGTCGCGATCATAATTGTAGCCCGCGCGCACCACGCCCATGCCGTCGGCCTGCCAGTTGGTGACGACCGGGTTGGTCCGCTGGACATACTTGTATTTGCCCGTGTCGACATCGACCTCGACCACTTCGGGCAGGAAATAGCGTTCGGTGCTGCCAGCCGTGCTGTCACGCTGGAGAAGGAACGTGCCGTTCTTGTGGTCGATGTGCAGTATGTTTCCCGCATCGAACCCGGCGTCGCGCCATGCGAGCTGGATAAGTTCGCCGTCCTTCACGTCGTAGGCGATCAGGCGGCGGAAGTCGGCGAGGTTCCCGGCCATGTCTTCGCGGCTGATCACGGTCATCACGATATGCTCGTTGCCGACCCAGCGGAATCCGCGAAGCGTGCGCTCACCCGAATCACGGGCTTCCTCAGCCGCCAGGATCAGCTTCGGCCCCGCAGCGATGTCGTTCAGGTTCAGCGTTACCAGCACCTGCTTCCCGCCGCTGTTGGCGAGATAGGCGAGGCGGGTGCCATCGGGCGAAATTCGTACCGTGCGCATGTTGGCCTGCTTGACGAACTCGCCTGCCGGGATCCGGCCCTCGGCAGTCGCGGGCACCTGCGGCGGGGTGTCTGCGGTCTGCGCCTGCGCCTGAGACGCGAGCGCGGCGGGCATTGCACCGGCTGAGAAAGCGGCCACGGCCATGAAGGCGGCTCCGCGCAGAAGACTGGTCTTGATCATGAGTTTATTGCGTCCCTTCCAAACTCGGATTTGTTCTGTGGAGGAAGGGCATATCCGTTCAGCCGGTCTTGGTAAAAACGTACCGCGATCAATGGCATGATGGCGCAAGGCGATCCAGACGGCCCCCCGACCGTGATGTCAGGTTTAAGAGTTATCGCTTCAATCGCAAGCAAAAACCCCCGCCTGGGCCGTCCCTGAGATGGCAGAGGATCGGTCCGGGCGGGGGCATGTATTTCGCTGTTAAAGCGGTGGGTTAGCTGACCACACCCTGTGCCAGCGCGGCGAGCAGGAGCAGCGCGACGATGTTGGTGATCTTGATCATCGGGTTCACCGCCGGGCCCGCCGTATCCTTGTACGGGTCGCCCACGGTATCGCCGGTCACCGCAGCCTTGTGTGCCTCGGAGCCCTTGCCGCCGTGGTGGCCGTCTTCGATGTACTTCTTCGCATTGTCCCACGCGCCGCCACCGGCGGTCATGGACAGCGCGACGAACAGCCCGCCGACGATCACGCCCAGCAGCAGCGCGCCGAGCGCGGCGAAGCCATTGGCCTGGCCCGCGATCAGCGTGATGACGAAGTACACCACCACCGGTGCCAGCACCGGCAGCAGCGAGGGGACGATCATTTCCTTGATCGCTGCGCGGGTCACCAGGTCCACCGTGCGTGCGTAGTCGGGCTTCTCGGAGTAATCCATAATGCCCGGCTTTTCGGCGAACTGCTCGCGCACGTCCTTCACCACGTCGCCCGCTGCGCGGCCCACTGCGGTCATGCCCATCGCACCGAACAGGTAGGGCAGCAGCGCGCCCAGCAGCAGGCCGACGATCACGAACGGGTTCTTTAGGCTGAAGTCCACCGTCACGCCGGGGAAGAACTCGGTCAGGTCGGTGGTGTAGGCAGCGAAAAGCACCAGTGCGGCGAGGCCTGCCGATCCGATCGCATAGCCCTTGGTCACGGCCTTGGTGGTGTTGCCTACCGCGTCCAGCGCGTCGGTCTTCTCGCGAACGGAGTCGTCCAGCCCGGCCATTTCCGCGATGCCGCCGGCATTGTCCGTCACCGGGCCATAGGCGTCGAGCGCCACGACCATGCCCGCCAGCGCCAGCATCGCAGTCGCCGCGTAGGCGATCCCGATCAGGCCTGCGAGCATGTAGGCAACGATGATGCCCGCGACGATCACCAGCGTGGGCAGCGCGGTCGCTTCGAGCGAGATGGCGAGGCCCTGGATCACGTTGGTCCCGTGGCCCGTTTCGGACGCTTTGGCGATCGAGCGAACCGGGCGGTATTCGGTGCCGGTGTAATACTCCGTGATCCAGATGATCAGGCCGGTGATGACCAGGCCCAGCATCGTGCACCAGAACAGATCCATGCCGGTAAACCCGCCGACGACTTCGGCAGTACCCTCGGTCACCAGAGTGTCACCCAGCGCGACTGTGGCGGTTTCGCTGACGACGCTGGCGCCGATCAGGGCATTCATGTCGCCCAGGGCCCAGGTCATCACGCCGAAGATCGCAGGGATCGAGAGCACGGCGGTGACGATGAAGCCCTTGTACATCGCGCCCATGATGTTCTGTTTGCGGCCCAGCTTCACGAAGTAGGTGCCGATGATCGAGGTGACGATGCACGCCCCGCCGATCAGCAGCGGCAGCGCCATCATCGGTAGCAGCAGGTCGCCGAGGCTGGTCAAGAGCAGCGCGGTCAGCACCATGGTCGCACCTACGGTGACGACGTAGGTCTCGAACAGGTCGGCCGCCATCCCGGCGCAGTCGCCGACATTGTCGCCCACGTTGTCCGCGATCACAGCCGGGTTGCGGGGGTCATCCTCGGGAATGCCCGCTTCGACCTTGCCGACGAGGTCTGCGCCGACATCCGCCGCCTTGGTGAAGATACCGCCACCCAGACGCGCGAAGATCGAGATCAGCGAGGCCCCGAAGGCGAGGCCGACCAGCCCGTCGACCACTTCGCGGCTGTTCGCTTCGAAGCCTAGCGCTCCGGCGAGAAAGTAGAAGAAGCCCGCGATCGCGAGCAGCGCGAGGCCAGCGACCAGCAGCCCCGTGATCGCACCCGCGCGGAAGGCGAGGGTGAGGCCCTGCTGTAGCCCGCTCTGCGCGGCTGCGGCGGTGCGCACATTGGCCTTCACCGAGATGTTCATCCCGATATAGCCCGCCGCGCCCGACAGCACTGCGCCGATGACGAAGCCTGTCGCCGCGATCCAGTTGAGGAGGAGCAGAACCAGCACGCCGACCACCACGCCGACAATGGCGATGGTGGTGTATTGCCGGTTCAGATAGGCGCGCGCGCCTTCCTGAATGGCACCTGCGATCTCCTGCATCTTCTCGTTCCCGGCCCCGGCTCCGAGAACTTGTCTGCTTGTGATGATTCCGTACACGACGGCCAGCAGGCCGAGCACGATAGCGACGAGAACGAGTTCCACGTCTTATTTCTCCCCCAAGTTTTTTCCGAATAGCATCCGGTTGCTCACCCTTATCGATGGGTAATTTAACAAGACTATGGCTATAGGCGCGTTTCGCGAGGCGCAAGCCCTCGCGTCGTTTCTGCACATTTCCTGCGCTTTCTGCGCAATTTAGTGTCGGTAGCCGAGGCCTTCTGGATCGCCCAGAGCTTCCTCATCGAGTGTGAGCGGAGTGTCGCCCGCCTCATGAACAATTCCAACCAGACTCGCATCCACGGGCAGAGCGGCATCGGTGGGGGCAGTGAAAAGCAGGGCGTAGTCATCGCCCCAGCGCAATGCGTCGTCGCGGCGGCTCTCCGGTGCGGCGATCGGCACTGCAGCGCTGTCGATGGAGAGCGTGACCTTGCTCGCCTGTGCCATCCGCCACGCATCGAGCAGCAGACCGTCCGAGACGTCCATCATAGCGGTCGCATGGGGCGAGAGGGCGCATCCCTCGGTCAAGAGCGGGGTGGGGCGGGTGAACGGCGTCCGGTCCGCCCGACCGGTGCCGGTTAGCGCCTCGAACCCCATCATTGCCCCGCCAACGCTGCCGCAAAGGTATACGCC
Organism: Citromicrobium bathyomarinum; assembly: GCF_021021475.1. Lineage (GTDB taxonomy): Bacteria > Pseudomonadota > Alphaproteobacteria > Sphingomonadales > Sphingomonadaceae > Alteriqipengyuania > Alteriqipengyuania bathyomarina. The sequence goes on from NZ_JAINWL010000003.1 coordinate 381,592, forward strand.
GTCCCCCGGCGTCGCACCGGCGCGCGAGGGTACCGGGGTGTGCGTTGCGCGGCCAATGGCGGTAAGGCTGAATGTGCGGCGGTTGCCTCCACACACGGTGTCGCCGCCGAGCAATGGGACGTCGAAGGCGTCAAGCGCCTCTCTCAAACCGTCCAGAAAGGCGGAGTCGTCCGCCCCGAGCGCATAGCCGAGCATGACGCCAACCGGCTCTGCACCCTTTGCCGCGAGGTCCGACAGGTTTACCGCGACCAGCTTCCACGCGACATCCGCGAGCGATTGCTGCGGCGGCCAGTGAACGCCCTCGACCATCACGTCCTTGGTCAGGACCAGCGTTTCACCGCCGATCTCGAGCACTGCGGCATCGTCTGTCAGCCCGCGCGCGGCGGGATGGGCCGCCAACTCGCGGAGACCGTCGATGAAAGCGATTTCGCCCGAACTCATCCTCCGCCGATAGGCGAAGGTGAGGCTTCAAGCCAAGGACCGATCAGAGCTTGCGCAATTCGTCCGCTGCGGAGCCGGCGATTCTCCGCTCGTCAGACGCACGGGCCCGCTGGAGCCAGTACCGTGCCGCTTCGGGCTGCTTCTCGATATTCAGGCCCCGCGCCAGCGCGGTGCCCAAAATGAGCATGGCACGCTCGTCTCCCGCGATCGCCGCTTCCTGGAACCAGCCGAGCGCAGCCGCGGGATCTGCCGTGAGGCCGCGACCATTGGCGTACATCCATCCGATCTCGCGCATCGCGCGCCCGTCACCCTGCTGGGCGAGCGTGATCAGACCCTCGTAAGCGGCGGAGTAGTCACGCTTGGCCAGCAACCTGAGAGCGTCCGACAGGGCGCTGTCCTGGGCCCCTCTGGGCTGCGTCGAGTCGCCGGGCCGGATCGGTTGCACCAGATTGCGCTGCGGCGCTTCGGTCGCGTTTGCCGAATAGGTTACGTTCTGCTGGCTCTGGGCCGAGGCAGATGAGGCAAGCAGTGATGCAGCCAATGCCGATGCGACAGAAAATTTCAACATGACGAACCTCCAGTGCGATGGAATTTCAAGAGGATCGCCCGAAATCACCAAACAGTCAAGTCGAGGGCCTTACCGCCTTCGCCACCGCATCGAGCACGCCATTGGCGAACTTCGCCTCGCGGTCGTCGAAGAAGGCCTTGGCCACGTCGACATATTCGCTGATCACCGCGCCGGTCGGAATGTCCGCGCGGGCAATCAATTCGTAGGTGCCGCAGCGCAGCACCTGGAGCATGGTCTTGTCGAGCCGCTTGAGGCTCCACCCTTGCGCCAGCTTCTCGCTCAGCTGTACATCGATTTCCTCGCGCCGGGCATCCACCCCGCGTACGATATCGTCGAAGAAGGGCACTTCGGCGTCGGCGTAGGTGTCGCCTTCGATTTCGCGGCCCAGCCGGTGCTGATGAAATTCGTCCAGCAGCTTGGGCAGCTTCGTGCCCTCCATGTCCTGCTGGTAGAGCGCCTGGACGGCAGCGAGGCGCGCGGCGGAGCGCGCGGTCGAACGGGTGTTGTTTCCGGACATTATTTCAATCGCAATCTGATGGACTGGGCATGGGCCGGCAGGCCTTCGGCCTCGGCAAGGGCGATGGCGGCGGGGCCGACTGCGCCAAGCGCATCGGCATTCGCCTCGATAAAGCTGGTGCGCTTCATGAAGTCGAGCACCGAGAGCCCGCTGGCGAAGCGCGCGCGGCGACCGGTCGGCAGGACGTGGTTGGGCCCGGCGACATAATCGCCGACCGCCTCGGGCACCATCCGCCCCAGGAACACGCTGCCCGCGTGGCGCAGCTTTGCAAACAGCGCTTCGGGATCGTCGACCGCCAGCTCGACATGCTCGGCGGCGATCCGATTGGCGAGCGGCATGGCATCGTCGAGCGTGGGCACGACGATGATCGCGCCGTGCGCATCCCACGCAGCGCGCGCGGTCTTGCCGGTGGCGAGCATGGCGGCCTGCACATCGACCTGGTCTTCCACCTGCGCGGCGAAATCGGCGCTGTCGGTAATGAGGATGCTCTGCGAGCTGGGATCATGCTCGGCCTGGCTGAGCAGGTCCGCGGCGATCCATGCGGGATCGTTCCGATCGTCCGCAATTACCAGAATCTCGCTCGGCCCGGCGATCATGTCGATGCCGACCGTGCCGAAGACCTGCCGCTTGGCTTCCGCGACCCAGGCATTGCCGGGCCCGGTGACCACGTCGACCGGCGCAATCCGATCGGTGCCATAGGCGAGCGCGGCGATCGCCTGAGCCCCGCCGACGCGCCAGATCTCGTCCAGCCCGGCGATATGCGCGGCGGCGAGTACCAGCGGATTGGCTTCGCCCTTGGGCGTGGGCGTGACCGCTACCAGCCGCTCGACCCCCGCGACCCGCGCGGGGATCGCGTTCATCAGCAGCGATGAGGGGTAGGCCGCCCGCCCGCCGGGGACGTAGATTCCCGCAGCATCGACCGCGGTCCAGCGATGACCCAGCCGCATACCGACATCGTCGGTGTAGTCGCGCGGATTGGGCTTTTGCGCCTCGTGATAGGCACGGATGCGATCGGCTGCGAGGTTGAGCGCATCGCGAAGCTCTGCGGCCAGTGCCTGATAGGCCTGCTCGCACTTCCACGAGGGGATGCGCCAGTCGTCTTCGGACGAGAGCGTATGCCCGTCGAGCCGGATGGTCAGGTCGGACAGCGCGCGGTCGCCGTGCGCGCGCACCTTGGCGATGATTTCCGCGACATCGCGGCTGACGTCATCGGCGCTCTCGCGGCGCGAATTGACCACCCGGTCGAACCGGTCGGCAAAATCAGGCGCGCTGGCGTTGAGGATCTCCATTACGCGGCTGCCTTCTCATCGGCGCGCGCCTCTGCCTCGCGGCGGAAGGTCTCGACCAGCTCGGCCACGCGGGCATCGGTCTTGAGCGCGGCACGGTTGACGATCAGGCGTGCGGTAATGTCGAGAATGCGCTGCGTTTCCACCAGCCCGTTCTGCTTGAGCGTGCGCCCGGTGGAGACAAGATCGACGATCCGCCCCGCAAGGCCCAGCGAGGGGGCAAGCTCCATCGCGCCGTTCAGTTTTACGCATTCGGCCTGCACGCCCGCGCGCTCGTAGAAACGGCGGGTGATGTTGGGGTATTTGGTCGCAACGCGCACATGGCTCGCGCCATTGGTATCCGTGCCATCGACCGCCTGCGCCACCGCGAGGTGGCAATGGCCGATGTCGAGGTCGACCGGCGCGTAGAGGTCCGAATAGTCGAACTCCTCGATCACGTCCGATCCGACGATCCCGATCTGCGCCGCGCCATGCGCGACGAAGGTCGCCACGTCGAACGCGCGCACGCGGATCAGGCGCAGGTCATCGCGTGTCGTGGCGAAGCACAGTGCACGGTTGGCCTTGTCGTGAAAGCCCGCCTCGGGCACCACGCCCGCGCGCTCCATCACGGGCAGGGCATCGTCGAGCAGTCGGCCCTTGGGCACGGCGAAAGTGAGGTCGCTTTGCGGCATGGAGCGCCAGATAGGGCCAGCGAGACGAAAGGGCAATTGCGCGCGAGTTATGTCAGGCGGCGAAGCGAAATACGAAACGGTCGATCCACAGGCAAAAGGCTTCGAGGCGGTGAAGCGCGCCTTCGCCAACCAGGTCGCCTATTGCCGCGACAATGGCGCGCCGGTGACGGCGGAAATATGCGACGCGCTGCTGGGCCTGCTCGATACGGAGCGGGGCGGGGCGGTGATGCGCCGGGTGCGCAAATGGGCGGGCGCGCCGCTGGCCGATGCGCTGCCGCTCAGAATCGCGGGCGGGCTGCACGCGCTGCATCTGGGCGACCAGGATGCTGCGCTGTCGGCAATCTATCTCCGCCAGCGGGTCAGCAATCCGCAGGACGTCGTCGCGGACGCGATCGAGCGGCATGAGGCGTTCCTGATGCCATGGCTCGACGGGCCCCCGCAGACCAACGAGGCGGGGCGTAGCTGGGCCTATGCCGCTGCGATGCTGTGGCTATCCGACAAGGGGCTTCCGGCGCAATTCGCGCTGAACGAGATCGGGTCGAGCGCCGGGATCAACCTGATGATGCGGCGCTATTTCTTCAATCTGGGCGGGGTGACCGCCGGGCCAGGCGGCGCGCAGATGCGGCTGGTGCCCGAGTGGCTTGGCTCTCCGCCTCCCGACACGGCGTACGACATCGTCGGTGCGCGCGGATGCGACATCGCGCCGGTCGACCTGACCGATCCGGCGCAGGCGTTGCGGCTCAAGGCTTATATCTGGCCTGAATTTACCGAGCGATTCGCGCGGATGGATGCGGCCATCGCGGCGGCCAATACGATGCCGCCGGAGATCGCGCGGGAGAGCGCGGATGTCTTCGTGGAGAAGGTGCTGGCCGAGCCTGCCGAGGCGGGCATGACGCGCGTCATCATGCACTCGGTCGTATGGCAATATGTGCCCGAGTATCAGCGCGAGAAGGTGATCGAGGCAATCGAGGCAGCCGGCGCAAAGGCCACGCAGGACGCACCGCTCGCGTGGATTTCGCTGGAGGCCAACCGCGACACCCACCGCCACGAACTGTCGGTGCGCTACTGGCCCGATAGTGAAGGGGGCGGTGAGGAATGGCAGCGCCTCGGCGTTGCGCATCCTCACGGTGCCTGGGTCGAGTGGGAGGCGGCCTAGGCCGTCCGCCCCAGAAACGCATCCATCGCCGCGTTGACCTTGGCCGGCGATTCCCAAGGGACGAAGTGGCCACAGCCGGTCACTTTCTCGATCGTCAGATCGTCGATGATCTCGTCCATGCCGACCATGTTGCCCGGTGGCAGCGCGAGGTCGTCCATCGCCCAGATCACCAGCGTGGGGATTGAAAGATTGGGCAGCTGTGGCGGCTGGTAGTCTGCGGGAACCTCGAACGGCGCATCCATCGGCGGCACGATCATCGGGCTCGCGCGGTACCAGTTGAGCATGCCGAAGGCGGCGTCGCGGTCCTGCCAGTCCTTCAGCAGCGCCTCACGCTCCTCTGCCTCCATCGCATCGGGCCGGTCCCACCGTACCTCTTTCATCAGAATGCCGACGAGCCCGTGCTCGCGCACCAGATCGTCGTTCGCGGTGTCGCGGAAGCCGCGGATATACTGGCTGCTCTCGCGCTGGTTCGGATCGGTGAACAGCAGCTTCTGGAAGATCGCGGGGTGCGGCGCATTGGCGATGACGCAGCGCGTGACACGGCCATTCATCTGCCCGCCCAGCGCAACCCCCCAGGCGATCGCGCCGCCCCAGTCGTGGCCGACAATGGTGAATATCTCCACGCCCAGCGCATCGGCCAGCTGGAAAATATCGCCGATCAGCTTGTCCGGGCTGTAGGCATCCACATCCTGCGGCTTGGACGATCCGCAGTAGCCGCGCTGGTCTGGGGCGATGCAACGGAACCGGTCGGAGAAATGGGGGATCTGGTGGCGCCAGGTCCGGTGGCTTTCGGGAAAGCCGTGAAGGAAGATGAGCGCGGGCGCGTCCTTGGGTCCTTCATCGACCACATCCAGCTCGATTCCGCTGGCGAGCCTTACCCGTGTCTGTTCCATCGTCATCCTTCACCCTCGATCTTGTCCATGTAACCATTGGCGACCATCGCCGCGACCTGATCGAACAGCGCGTCTGGCGTCCGGCGCTGTTCGCCCCAGCTATCTTCCCCGCCGCGCGCAACAATGATTTCACGCTTGCCCGAGGCGACGCCCTCGACGATCCGCCGGGCCGCCTCTTCTGGCGGCATGCCGTTGTCGATAACGCTGTCGCTGCGCCCACGCGCCGATCCGTCGGCACTCAGCGCGTTGCGGCTGACATTGGTCGCTACCGATCCGGGGCAGATGACGTGCACTGCAACGCCCGTCTGCGAAAGCTCGGCCCGCAGCGCGTCGGCATAGCCGACCAGGCCATGCTTGGCCGCGCAATAGGCGGTCCGCAACGGAATCCCGATCTTCCCCGCGACGGACGACACGAACACCAGATGCCCGCTCCCGCGATCGGCAAAGTGCGGCAGCAGTGCCTGCGTGGCGGCGATCTGCGCGGTCAGATCGATATCTATGATGTCGCGATAGACCTGCATCGCGGTCTGCGTCGCGCGGCTGCGCTGCGAGATGCCCGCATTGGCTACGAACAGGTCGACCCCGCCGCGCCAGCCGATCGCTTTGGCGGTGGCGGCGTGCATCGCATCCTCGTCACGCACGTCGAAGGGCAGGACCAGCGTCTCGGTCTCGCAATCCTGCGCCACCTCGGCCAGCCGCGCTTCGTCACGGCCCGACAGGATCACGTGCATCCCTTCGCCCGACAAGGCCCGCGCCAGCGCCGCGCCGATACCGGAGGATGCACCGGTGATCCAGCCGACCTTGTCGGCGTAAACGTCGCTCATGATTTTTCCTTCAGGGATAGGTCACGGTCTTGGGCTTGTCCGGCAGGGGAATCCACTCCTGATCGTCGCCGGGCACCTTGGCGAAGCGGCCTTCGCGCCAGTCTTCCTTGGCCTGGTTGATCCGCTCGCGATCCGAACTGACGAAGTTCCAGAACACGTGCCGCTTGGTCGCAAAGCTCTCCCCTCCCAGCAGCATCACCCGCGCGCCTTTCTCCGACCTGAGGAGCGGCGCATCGCCCGGTTTAAGCACGACCAGCGTGTAGAGTGGCAGTTCTTCGCCATCGATGCTCGCCTCACCATCGACCACCATCAGCGCGCGCTCGTCCGCCGGGGTTTCGATCGGAATTTGGCCTCCGGGAGCGAGCACGATCTCGGCATAGATCGTGTCGGCATAGGTCGTGGTGGAGGCGCGTTCGCCCCAGAGGTCGCCCATGATGACGATCGCGCGCGCGCCCGCATCCTCGATCACCGGCAGGTCCTCGACCGCCTCGAATGCGGGGTCGATCTCCTCGCGGCCGTCGGGCAGGGCGAGCCAGGTCTGCATTCCGAACATGCGTGGGCCGCCCTTGCGCTCGCTCGGCGGCGAACGTTCCGAATGGACGATCCCGCTGCCTGCGGTCATCAGGTTGACCGTGCCGGGACGGATGGTGGAGAAAGTGCCGATGCTGTCGCGATGGTCGATCGCGCCCTCGAACAGCCAGGTCACCGTGGCGAGGTTGATATGCGGATGCGGGCGCACGTCCATCCCGCCGCCCGGCGGCAGATGCGCCGGGCCGAACTCGTCGACGAAGATGAACGGGCCGACCATCCGGCGCTGCTTCGATGGCAGCGCGCGCCGCACCTCGAAATCGCCGAGGTCGTGATTGGTCGGGGTGATGGTCGCTTCGATGGGGCCGCCGATCATGCTGCGTCGAGCTCCGGATAGTGGCGGAAGATGCCGTCTTCATTGAACGCCAGCCGGCGCTCGGATGCAAGATAGTCCTTGATGCCATCAAGCTCGGCCACCGCGTCGCGGCAGGCGATCAGTTTCGGATAATCGCCCTCGATCGCCTTCATGCGCTTGGGAAACGCATAGCGCAGGCCCTCGATCAGCTGGAACAGCGAGGTATCGACATGGCTCCACCTGTCGCCGAGCACGAAGGGGCCTTTGTGGGCGCCGAGCGCGTCTTCGAAATAGCGGAAGAACTTCGGCATCCGCTTTTCACGGAAATCCTCCGCCACGCGGCCGGCCGCATCCTTCTGGTCTTCGTAATAGAGCGCATCTGCAATCGGGTGGTGCACGTCGTGCGCTTCGGCGGTGATGTCGGTGACGGTCAGCTGGAGCATGATCAGCTCCAGATTCCCGCGTTCGTCCTGTGCGTTGAAACCATGCCGCTCGGCCAGCCAGGTCACGATATGCGCGACTTGGGCGATGCAGACATCGTCGTGGACGAGATAGGGCGGGGCAAAGGGGCGGATGCCACTGCGCTGGTCCATATCCTCGACCAGAGCATCGACCCCGTCCTCCCGAGCCCTGTCACGATAGGCCACTCTTGCTGCCTCCAGCGCAACACGCACGAATTCGCCGCGCCCCGGGGCACCGGTCCAGTACCAAAGATCATAGGTCATCGCGATCAGCCCGGATGGCTCGGCGCGGTGGCCTTGATCGCCAGCGCGTGGACCCGGTCGCCGGGAATATCGCCCAGCGCGGCGTTGACCATCCGCTGGCGTTCGAGCCGCGACTTGTCGACGAAAGCCGGTGCCTCGATCACAATCGTGAAATGCGATTCACCGGTGCCGTCGTCGCCCGTGTGACCGCGGTGCTTGGCGCTGTCGTTGAGAATCTCCAGCTGGGTGGGCGAGAACGCCTCGCGCAGCAGCTGTTCCATCTCTTCAGCTACGGATTGTGCCATTTTGTCGTTCGATCCCTTTGCAATTTTGCTCTGCGCTGCCCATCCTAAAGCGCTATGCGACAGACCCGGTTCCATGGCCGCCACGAGGCGCAAGGCAGGCTTTGTGCCCACCCGACATGCGAAGAGCCGGGCGAGTTTCGCGCGCCCGGCGCCTATGGCAACAGCTTCGACGGGCCGGGCCAGTGGCGCTGGTTCTGCCTCGATCACATACGCGAGTTCAATGCCGGGTACGACTGGTTCGAAGGGATGAGCGCGGAAGAAATCCTGCGCGCGCAATCCCCGTCCGCCGGCTGGCAGACCGAGACGCCTGCCTTTCGGGCAAGCGGGCCGGTCGACGGTATGCCGCGCTGGGGCGAGTTCGACGATCCGCTCGATGCGATTTCCGCCCGCGCAGGCGGGATCAAGAGCCGCGCGCGTCGAGAGGCGGAAATGGCGATGGATGGGCGCTTCTCGAAGGAGGAAGCGAAAGCGCTGGAGGTTCTGGGGCTGGGCATAGAGGCCGATCGCAAGCGGTTGCGCCAGCGCTATTCCGAACTCGTCCGCCGCTATCACCCCGATCGCAACGGCGGCGACCGGACCCACGAAACGCGCCTGAGGCGGGTGGTGGAGGCTTACCAGCTGCTGAGAAAAAGCGCAGCGATCGCCTAGCCCTGGGGGCCGCGTTCGGCGATCAGCTCTTCGTCGATCGTGTCCGCTATTCGGTACGCGACGCGTTGTTTGACGCGCTCTGCATAGGCCACGAAGGTGTCGCGTCTGGGCAGCGTGTCGAAATCGACGCCCCAGACGACCTGCGCGCCGACATAGATATCCGCTGCGGTGAACCGCTCGCCGCACACATAGTCGCGGCCTGCCAGCATTGCTTCCAGCGCATCGACCGCAAGCTCGAAGCTGCCGAACCCGAGCATGCGCCGGGCTTGCGGATCATCACTGGACCATCCCATCCGCTGGGAGATGCTCGCCTGCTCCAGCGGCCCGGCGACGAAAAACAGGTAACGGAAATAGTCCGCTTTCTCGTGGGCTTCGGGCAGCAGCCCGGCCTCCGGGTGCATCTCGGCCAGATAGTGGCAGATCGCGGCGCACTCGGTGACCACGTGGTCGTGGCCAGCATAGTGGTGAACCAGCGTGGGCACCTTGGCCATCGGATTGGCTTTCAGGAATGCCGCAGGCTTGCTCTCGCGCGGGCCGTATTCGACAATCACCTGATCGTAGCGCGCATCCACCTCGTGCAGCGCCCAGCGGGCAATCCGCCCCCGGCTCATCGGATTGGTGTAGAGCGTGTAATCAGCCACGAAATCTCTCCGTAGGTCGGTCGCTTTCGAAGACGGCTATACCAGCTACTGCCGCATCGCCCAGCGCAGGGTTCTGCCCAATGCGCGGGTGGTCGCACGCGCGGGCAGGGCGGTGAGGCCGGGGCGGTGCAGCCCCAGCATCGAACGGGCGAAGGGCGGCAGCAGCATCACCGCCTCCGCTGCAATCGCCTGCTGCAACGCCGCCGGAAAGCCCTGCGGGCGAATCGCGAGGACGAACTGCGCGATCTCGCGCGCTTCCTTCGAGGTGGTCAGTTCCTGCCGGAACTCGAGCATGATCGCCTCCGCCTCGGCCACACTGGTTGGCACAGGATCGGCGTGGAGCGCGCGGCCGATTACCGCCATCTGCGCGTAATACTCGTCCTGATCGGCACGCGGCATGTCGGGCCGGGCATGGCGCAGGTATCCTTGCAGGAAGCTGGAGGCTTCCGCGATGTGGACCCAGGCCAGCGTGCGCGGGTCGCCTGCGGAATAGGGCGTGCCATCGGGCAGCGTGCCGGTGATCTTGCGATGGATCTGGTTGACCCGGGCAATCGCCTCTTGCGCGCGGTCGCGATGGCCGAAGGTCGTCACGGAGATGAACTGCGCGGTGCGGTGGAATCGCCCCTGCGCATCCTCGCGGAAGTTCGAATAGTCGAGCACGCCTTGCAACGCGGCGGGGTGCAGCATCTGCAGGAACAGCCCGCGAATGCCGCCGATCATCATCCCCATCACATCCGCGTGGACCATCCGGATCGGCGAATCTTTCGCGAACAGCGCATCGTCCGACGGCGGATCGCGGGTTTCTGGCACCTTGCCCTGGTTGAACGCCGCGCGCACCTGCTGGACAATCGCATTGCGAAGCGGATCGAGCGGATCGGGGCGGGGTGTTGCCATCTCGTCGCAGACTATACCGCGTGACCGGGGATTGGAAATCCATCGCGCAAAGCCCGCTTGCTAGGCCCGCGCAACACCTCTAGGTCCGCGGGTGATGAGCGACGACAAGACCTTCAATCCGACCGAAAGCACCATCCTCGCCGCGACCGACACCACGGTCGACGTGCGCGAGACCTTCGGGATCGACATTGACTGGCAGGTGCCTGCCTTCAGCAAGGCGGACGACCGCGTGCCCGATCTGGACGAGACCTATGTCTTCGATCCGGACACGACAATGGCGATCCTCGCAGGCTTCGCGTTCAACCGCCGCGTGATGGTGCAGGGCTATCACGGCACCGGCAAATCGACCCATATCGAACAGGTCGCCGCGCGGCTGAACTGGCCGTGCGTACGGATCAACCTCGATGCGCATATCAGCCGTATCGACCTGGTTGGACGCGACGCGATCGTGCTGCGGGACGGCCTTCAGGTCACCGAATTTCGCGAAGGCCTGTTGCCCTGGGCGCTGCAGCACCCGGTCGCGCTGGTGTTCGACGAATATGACGCGGGCCGCCCCGACGTGATGTTCGTGATCCAGCGCGTGCTGGAGGCGGAGGGCAAGCTGACCCTGCTCGACCAGAACCGCGTGATCCGTCCGAACCCCGGTTTCCGCCTGTTCGCGACCGCGAATACGGTCGGCCTCGGCGATACCAGCGGGCTGTATCACGGCACGCAGCAGATCAACCAGGGCCAGATGGACCGCTGGAACGTGGTCGTGGGCCTCAACTACCTGCCCGCCGAGACCGAGCAGACGATCGTCTCTGCCAAGGTGCCGGAGATGGAGAAGAAAACCATCGCCGACATGGTCAAGGTCGCGGATCTGAGCCGTCAGGGCTTCATGAACGGCGATATCTCCACCGTGATGAGCCCGCGTACGGTCATCACCTGGGCGCAGAACACGGCGATCTTCAAGGATATCGGCTTCGCCTTCCGGGTGAGCTTCCTCAACAAGTGCGACGAGGCTGAGCGGATGCTGGTGGCCGAATATTACCAGCGCGTGTTCGGCACGGACCTGCCCGAAAGCGTCGTCGCGCGATAGCCGCGCGGCGCTGACGGGCTGGGGCCGTCCGCCTCAGTCCGCGTCGGCCTCGTCCAGATAGCGGGCCTTGATCGCCTTCCATTTGGGCTCGTCGCGGTCGTTGCGGATCATGATCGCCTCGACCTCGTCGAATTCCTCCAGCCCCAGCGCGTCGGCCACGCTGATCGGGAAGTAGATGCTCTCGTCGGTGTCGCAACGCACGCCGTAGGCACCTTGGTTTTCGTTGCTGGTGGTAATGATGCAGGCCGATTTGGCTGCCATTATCGGAGTTCCTTTTTGGTAGATTGGTAGCTTCGTAACCGGCGGAAATTAGCGCGGCGTGGCTGAGCGGGCAAGCAGCGTGCATGCGCACCCGCACGCATCGTCTGGTGTGGTTCATGTGGTTCTTGTATTCAGGCCCACATGGCATCACCGCGAGAGACATGGCGCGACGACGGGGAGGATGAGGCCGGGCCTGTCGGGCACACCGGCTATTACTCCCTGTCCGAAAGCATGATCGACGATCCGTGGGAGGAAGACGACCCGGATTTCGCCGACGAGCGCTCGCAGGGACAAAGCGTGTGGCCTGCGCTTTGGGATCGCGGGATCGATATTTTAACCGCACACAGCACGCGGTTCTGGGCGATCCGGGGTGCGGCGGCGTTCCTGTTCCTGCTGATCCTGATCGTTATCTGGCTCGCGATCACGGCCCCGCTGTCCAAGTCTCTCGAACCGATCGCCCCGCCGCAGATTACGCTGCTGGCGGCGGACGGCACCCCGATCGCGCGCAATGGCGCTGTTTATGACGAGCCGGTCGAGGTCGACCGCCTGCCCGATCACGTGGTGGAAGCTTTCCTCGCGACCGAGGATCGCCGGTTCTACGATCACTGGGGCGTCGATCCGCGCGGCCTTGCACGCGCGACGATCAACAACTGGACGGGCGGGCCCACGCAAGGGGGGAGCACGATCACGCAGCAGCTGGCCAAGTTCACCTTTCTGACGCCCGAACAATCGCTCTCTCGCAAGGCGCGCGAGATGCTGATCGCGTTCTGGCTGGAAACCTGGCTGACCAAGGACGAGATCCTCGAGCGCTATCTCTCCAACGCCTATTTCGGCGACAACACCTACGGCCTGCGCGCGGCGAGCCTGCACTATTTCTACCGCCAGCCGGAAAAGCTGAAGCCCAATCAGGCGGCGATGCTGGCCGGGCTGCTGAAGGCGCCATCGGCCTACGCTCCCTCGCAGCATTACCAGCGCGCGGTCGAGCGGATGGGCGCGGTCAAGGTGAGCCTGGTCTCCGCCGGCTACATCACGCAGGAAGAGGCGGACGCGATGCGCCCGCCGCCGCTCGACATGCGGCTGACCAACGACCTGCCAACGGGCACATATTTCGCCGACTGGGCGCTGCCCGAGGCGCGCGACCGTGCATCGCCCGGCTATGCCCAGCAATCGCTCACCACCACGCTCGACGCGCGGCTGCAGAACATTGCGCGCGACGTGATCGCCGGAGCGGGGCTGGGCAATGCGCAGGCTGCGCTGGTGGCGATGCGTCCCAATGGAGAAGTGGTCGCGATGATCGGCGGGACCGACTATTCACAAAGCGCCTTCAACCGCGCGACCATGGCCACGCGTCAGCCGGGATCGACCTTCAAGACCTTCGTCTATCTCGCCGCGCTGCAGGAGGGCTTCGACCCGGACGATCCGATCGGCAACCGGCCCTTCACGCAAGGAAGCTATCGCCCGGAAAACTACGACGATCGCTATTCCGACTTTCTGACGCTGGAGCAGGCTTTTGCCCGGTCGAGCAATGTCGCCACCGTGCGGCTGTTCAACGAGGTCGGCAGCGATCGGGTGATCGGCCTTGCCCGCGACCTCGGCATCAACAGCCCGATCGCGCGCGGCGACCCCAGCGTGGCGCTGGGCACCGCAGGCATGTCTCTGATGGAGCTGACTGCCGCCTATGCGGGAATCGCGGGCAATTCCTACCCCGTTCGCCCGACTGCATTCGTGCGCGAACCGGTCGGCCTGTGGGACCGGATCTTCAACGCGCCGCGCAGCATGTCCGCCTCGAGCCACCGGGAGATCGAGCAATTGCTGCGCACCGCAATCAACAGCGGGACGGGGCGCGCGGCGCAGTTGCCGGGGCCCAACTTCGGCAAGACCGGCACGACTCAGAACAACCGCGATGCGCTGTTCGTGGGTTATGCGGGCGATCTGGTGGTGGGCGTTTGGATCGGCAATGACGACAACACCCCGCTCAAGGGAATCAGCGGCGGCGGGCTGCCTGCGCGGATATGGAAGGCGTTCATGCGCCGGGCGCAGGGCAGCGGCGATGCCGCACCCGTGCGTCGGCGCAGCCCCAACGCGCCGGTCCAGCCGCTCGACGTGCCCGATGCGAGTGACATTCCGGCATCGATCGCGGAAGACGGTGCGGAAATCACCACCGACGAAAGCGGAATCACCATTCGCGAGGCACCGCCGATCGACGCGCCGAGCGATGCGCCGCGGCCTGCGCCAGAGATTGCACCTTTGCGTGAAGAGGACCCGGCACCGGCGAACTGATCGCCCCGTCGATTCGAGTCAGTCGGCTTCGGGTTCGCTCCGGGCGATCATCACGTTCATCACCGCGCTTGCCCGCGGGCGGTCGCGCTCTTCCTGCCATGCCTCGACGGTCACGTTCGCACTGCGGCGGCCGAGCTTCGTGATCCGCGCCTTGGCGAACAGCGGAGCCTTCTTCGCCGCAGCAAGGAACTGAACGGTGATGTTGATCGGTTTGAGCTGCGCCTGCTCGCCGCGCTCGTGCAGCGCGAGCCGCAGCAGCGCGTAGGCCGCAGTTTCCATCAGCCCGCTGGTCGCGCCCCCGTGGAAATGGCCGGGGCGCCCTTCGATTGCGTCGATGCCGGAAACGCACAGCACCGGTACGCCGTCTTCGAAGCCGGAGACTTCGATGCCGAGCGAGCGGGCATAGTGCGACAGAAGGTCGATCTCGGGTTCGCCGGTCTCAGTCATTCTTCGCCCCCGCCGGATTGAAATCGCCGATGGTCATGTAAACCGCCGCCATCGTCGCCACCGGATCGTCAGGATCGCCGTCATGCGCGATCCCGCGCACGAAGGCGGCAGAGCGCGTGGTGCGGTAACATTCGCACCGCGCAATCACATCCGCCCGCTCGCCCGCCGGGCGCTGGTAGTCGACCCGCATGTCGAGCGTGGCGATCGGAACGAACCGCTGGGCGCGTGTCCAGATCGCGATGCCGCCACCCATGTCGAGCATCGAGAAGATCGGCCCGGAGGCGATCACGCGGCGAATATCGTCGCCCATAAGCTCCTCGCGCCATGGCAGCCTGATTTCGGTCCAGTCCTCTCCGTGACCAAGATAGGTCAGGCCAAGCCAGCCCGGGTGCCCGCCCGCAAACAGGAAGGGCGCGGCTTTTTCCGGGTCGAACAGGTTCGACGGATCGCGGTGTGGGGCCTCTTTCTCCATGCCCGGTCATCTGTCGGGAGATGGCGGCGATGACAATGTTTTAATTCGCAAAGCTGGGTGCTTCGCGGGATCGATGAGGCTGCGCGGCAGGGGAGCCGCGCCATGCAAGGGAGCAACATCTATGAACTTGCCCAAGCTTTCGCTCGACAGCCTGCCAGGCCTGATCGATGCGCCTGGCCTGATCGGGAGCCTGTCCGATCTGGCCAGCGCGACGACCGACGACCGGGTCGTGATCCTGATGGTCTACCTCTACGAAACGTTCCCCCCCGAAGTGCCCACCGGCCTGTTCTGAGGCGGGTCGCCGACAATGCATGTCGATGCTGCGCTGCGCGAATTTGCGGGCGATAGCCACGCGCAGGCCGCGGCGCAGGATCGCGTGCTGGCCGCGCAGGCCGAGTGGCAGGCGCGGCCACAGGTCGCGCGAGTTCTGGCCGATTGCCGGACCCTGCGAAACACCGGTGATTTGGCGCGCTGCGGCGCATTGCTACCTCTTATCGATGACGACGGCGCGCAAGAGTTCGTCGCGCAGTTCATCGCGGCCATGCTGGCTGCGTGGCGGGACCAGCCACTTGCGCAATTGCCCTTTCGGCACAGCTATGCTGCCGGGCAGGGCATCGTCCACATCCACCGCGACGGGCCGGTGACGCTGGCGCTTGTGCTGGTCGAGCCGGCTGACAGAGCGCCGCGCACCATCGCGTTTTCCGATTGCGATCGGCGGGAGGTGGTGCTGGCCGGGCAGGGGGCGGCGGTCCGTTACACACGGCGCGACGGTGCGCCGCCTGTGGCTAAAGAAGTTCGCCTCGCCCCCGGGACGGTTCTCACCGGCGATGCCGATCATTCCCGCTACATTACCGCTCTGGATACGCCGCTGGTGTTGCTACGGGTAGCACGCGAGCCCGCCCATCCGCGCCCGACGCGAGAGGTGGAACTGGCAACGGGGCGGATCGTCCACCGCGCCTCGCCGAGCCCTGCAGACGGTCGCGCCGAACTGGCGGCTGCATTGCTGGGCGCGATGGGGCGCACGGACGCCGCGCCAAGCCTAGCGCGCTATGCCTGCGGGAAGGGGGGCTGTGGACAAGCGGGGGAGGGGGCCCGGTGGCAGGCACTGCGTCACGCACTGGCGCTCGACACGGCCAGCGGTTTCGAGGCTTTGTGCGCTATTGCGGAGTGCGACAGTGATCCGCTGGCATGCGAAGCCGCTACACTTCGCCACAAGCTATACACAACTTATCCACAACTTGCCAAGTTGCGGGAGAGCCAATGCCTCGCGAGCTGACGCCATCCTTTTGCACCCCCCTGACACTCGCAGAGTGCCTCGCGCAGCTGGACGAGCACGGCTTCGATCCGGCGGACGAGCTTTCGCTACAGAATGCAGCATCGCTGCTTGCCGGGCTCGCGGCCAATCGCGGTTTCCTCGGCGATCTGCTGATCGATCTCCTGGCCGATGCAGAGGATCAGGCGAGCGGTTACGGCCCGCAGGCCATCATGCTGGCGGGGCCGCGCAACGGTTATTTCCTGCGCGCCAATATCTGGCCCGCGCGCGGCGATCCGGTTTTTGAGGCAAGCGGCGCGGCAAGCTTCGTCTATGGCTTGCCGCATGATCACAATTTCGACTTCCTGACGGTCGGCTATTTCGGGCCGGGCTATGTCAGTGACTATTGGGAATACGACTACGCGAGCGTCTCGGGAGAAGTCGGGGAGGCGGTTGATCTGCGGTGCGTTGGGCGATCGCAGCTGAGCGAGGGGCGCGTGCTGCACTATCGCGCGCATCGCGACGTGCATTGCCAGCATCCGCCCGAGAGCCTGTCCGTTTCGCTCAACATCTGCGCCGCCAACCCCGCGCAAGGCTGGTTCGACCAGTACCGTTTCGACACCGAAGCCGGCCGGATCGCGGGCGTGCTCAACGCGAGCGCGAACGAGGTCTTGCTAAGGCTGGGTGTGGTGCTGGGCGAGGAGGATGCGAGGCATTGTGCGCAGCATTTCGCGACACATCACCCCAGTGCTGCGATGCGGCGGGTGGCGAGTACAATGATCCGGTCAGAGTAACGGCGAACCCGTCGCCGCATCGATCGCACCCTGAAGGATGATCGTCGCGGCCTCCGCGTCGATACGCTCCGCCCGCTTGCGGCGGCTGACATCGAGCCCGATCATCGCGTCCTCGGCGCTCTTGGTCGACCAACGCTCGTCCCACAGCAGCACCGGCAGGCCGAAGGCTTCGGCGAGGTTGCGCGCATAGGCGCGGCTCGCCTGCGCGCGCGGGCCTTCACTGCCATCCATGTTGCGCGGCAGGCCGATCACGATCCCGCGAATGCTGCGCGCCTCGATGAGCTTGCGCAGCTCGTCGCGATCGCGACCGAACTTGCCGCGCGGCAATGTCTTGAGTGCGGAGGCGAAGCGCCAGCCCGCATCGCACACCGCGATGCCGATGGTCTTGGTGCCCAGGTCCAGCCCGATCAGCGCGCCCCCGTCGGGCAGCGTCTCGGCCAGACCTGCGGCACTCTCACCTACGAGTTCGCGGCTGTCCATTCGCGCACGCGCGTGACCACGTCGTCCTGCAGGTTCCGCCAGAACAGCGGGATGTCGTAGACGTGGTAGTTCCTGCCGGGCAGCACGGCAGAGCCCATTTCGGGCGGGTCGCCGATCCGCAGAATGCCCTGCTCGTCGCACCGCGCGCCGACCGCACCGGCCACCAACTCGCCGGAGGTAAGATCTTCGCTCGGCACCAGCGTGCCCTTGTTGTCGTCCGCCGGGGCGGCGCTGTTCGCGAAACCGGTGATCGGGTTGACGCACAGGATCGCCCCGTTGCCGCGCGGCTCCCCATCGAAGCCGGGGCTCGCCCGGTAGCGGCTGAGCAGCTGGGTCGGGTCGCCATCATCGGCGAAGCTCACCCAGCTCAGGATACAGCCTGCCTCGTTGGCGCGCTCGCACGCGGGGAGCGGAAGAACGGGCAGGTCGTGGTCGATCGAGATCGGCCAGCCGACCGCATATACCGCCGCGATGCGGTTCTCCACCGGGCGGCCCTTGATCCGCTCACGCAGCAACCGCAGCAGGTGGAGCGAGCCCTGGCTGTGCCCGGCGAGGATGATCGGGCGATCCTTGTCCACGCTTTCGAGGAAATAATCGAACGACTGCTCGACATCGCGGTAAGCCGCGTCGATCGCCTGCTCCGCCTCGGGCTTGTCGGTGATGAAGGCACCGACGGTAGCCTGGCGATACTTGGGCGCCCAGATCTCGGCGGCGCGGTTGAATGGGCTGGCGAGCCCGCGCAGGAACAGATTTGCGCGGTCCTCCGCCTCCCTGTTGCCCAGCTTCGCGTTCCACTGGATGTCGCGGTCGAGATTGGTCGGGATGTAGCTGGTCGGGTGGACGAAGAAGACCGCGAAGGGCGGTGCGCTCTGTTCATCGTCGGCGGTAACGCGTCGCGATCCGGCCTCGCTCGCCTGCTCAACCAGCGTGCGCTCGTCCTCGCTGCGGGGCAGGGGGTTCTGCGTCTCTGCGATTGCGGGCTGGTAGCGCGCGGGATCATTGGTGCCGATGCCGGGGCGCGAATACCACATGTCGGGGTCGGAATAGGCGTTTTCGGCCAGCGCCTCCTGCTCGACGAACTTGGTGTTGGGGACGAAGGCGATCTCGGTCGCCTTGTCGGACCAGTAATTGAGCGCGAACAGCCCGATGATCACGAGCACGATCATCGTCGCGATGAAATAGAGAAATGCGCGTACCATCGTGTTTTCCCCCTATGCGTCCGCGCGGCTCGCGGCGGCTGCAGCGGCTGCGGCGTATTCGCTGTCCTGCGCGGCCTGGTTCGCTTCCGAACGGCGCACCAGCGCGACCTTGAGCATGGCGAGCAGCGGGTCGGCCAGCAGCAGGCCGATAATCCCGAACAGCAGCCCCATGATCAGCTGCGCGCCGAGCACCAGCGCGGGAGGCAGGTCGACCGTCTTGCGAGCGATCATGGGGATGACGACGTAGCCATCGAAGGTCTGGACCACGAAATAGATCGCCACGGCGGCCAGCCCGGTCTCCATGCTGACCGAGAAGCCCACGGTCGCCATCAACAGGCCCGAGACGACCGCGCCGATATTGGGAATGAACGCCAGCAGCCCGGTCAGGATGCCGAGCAGCGCCGCCATCGGCACTCCGAACATCTCCAGCGCGACCCAGGTGAAGAACCCTTCGAACACCATGCCCACGATGCGGCCCGCCATCAGGCGACGCAGCGTCAGCGCCATTTCGGCAAGCGTTTTGCGCAGTTCGCTGCGCTCGCCACGCGGGGCCATCCATTCGACGCCGCGCTCGTACAGGTTGGGTTCGAGCGCGACATAGATGCCGATGATCAGGATGATCGCGGTCGTACCGATGATGCCCGCAATTCCGCCGATCGCGCGGGTTACGGTGCCGACGCCGCTGACCACCTGGTTGGCCATCGACTGCGCATCCGACAGGGACACCTGCATGCCGTTTTGCTGGGCCAGCGCGATGATCTCGTTCAGCTGTTTCTCGACGATGGCGGGGAGGGTGGCAGCCTGTTCGGCGATCTGCGAGCCTGCGAAATAGCCGAGCCAGACGAGGAATGCGATCGCGAGCAGCAGCACCATGACGATCCGCAAGGTGCGCGGGATCGGCAGATAGCGGCCGATCAGGCGCGCGCCGCCGTCGATCATCGAGGCGAACACCAGGGCGGCGAAGATCACCAGCAGCGATTGCGAGATATAGACCGCCAGCGCGGCGAGGCCGATCACCCCGACCCACACCATCGCCTTGTGCATCTCCAGCCTCAGTTGAGGATTGGAGATGTAGGCCGGGCTGGCATCGTCCCAGCCCTCGTATTCGCCATCGGTATCGGGGCCGCGGGTGCTGTCCGGCGTTGCGGACTCGCGCGAAGGATCGTCAGGCTGTGCCATTGGCGGTCCGGTCAGGCGCCCTTGCCGGTGTCTTCGACGGCCTTGGCGGCGTCATCGGATTTGGTCGGGCGCAGCGTGGTGAACGCCCGGTCGCCGCGCATCGCGCCGAACCAGGTGAACGGATTCCAGCTGGCCGTTCCGTCCAGCGAATAGGTGATGAATTCCGCGCGCCCGCCGATATTGGCGAGCGGGACGGGGCCACCCAGGCCCTGATTGGCGATCGAGGCGCGGCTGTCGGCCGAGGCATCGCGGTTGTCGCCCATCACGAACACCGCATCGTCGGGCACCTGGATTTCGGGATAATTGTCCAGCGGCTGATCGGGCAGCGCGTCGATGATCAGATAGCTTGCGCCGTTGGGCATGGTCTCGCGTTCGACCGGAACGCGGCACTTGCGGGTGCCGTCGGGGCCGGTGACGGTGGTGAAACCGGGGCCCTGGCAGGGCGAATTGAGATCGATCGGCAGCAGCATCGCGGGCTCGACCTTCTGCGGCACGGGCTTGCCGTTGAGGATGATCTGCCCGTTCTTCACCGCGATCCGGTCGCCCGGCAGGGCAACCACGCGCTTGATATAGTCTTCGCTGCGCTGCGGATGGGTCGGGATGACGATATCCCCATATTCGGGCGTTCCGCCGAAAATGCGCCAGTTGCCGCGCGGCAGCATGTGGAAGGTGACCGAAGACCAGTTGTAGCCGTAGGGGTAGCGGCTGACGATCAGCTGGTCGCCCACCAGCAGGTTGGGCATCATGCTGGTCGACGGGATGAAGAACGGCTTGGCGACGAAGCTGTGAAACGCCAGCACCGCGAGCAGCATCAGCGCCAGCCCGCGGAATTCGGCGAACCAGTTGACCTTTTCGTCGTCGCCGGATTTGGGTGCGGTGTCTTTTTTGCTCATGCTGGTCAGGTTGCTCATTCGGGAAGTGCCTCGATCATCACCAGAGCCTGTGCCCATGGATGATCGTCCGTGAGGGTCAGGTGAACGCGTGCCACATGGCCCGCCGGGGTTATTTTCGCAAGCGCCTCGGCAGCGCCATGTGCCAGTTCGAGAGTCGGCGCGCCCGAGGGTGCGTTAACCACGCCGATGTCCTTCATGAACACGCCCTGGCGAAAGCCGGTGCCCACCGCCTTGGAGAATGCCTCCTTGGCGGCGAACCGCTTCGCGTAGGTGCCCGCGATGGTGAAGGGTCGCCGCCGCGCCTTGGCGCGTTCCTTTTCGGTGAAAACGCGGTTCTCGAACCGCTCGCCATAGCGGTCGAGCGAGTTCTGGATCCGCTCGATATTGCACAGGTCGGAGCCGAAACCGATGATCATGATGCGCGCACCAGCAGGACGACGAGCAGGATCAGGGCGACATAATGCAGGATGACCTGCGTCTTGACGAGATCGTGTGAGGTGTCGCCCTTCGCCAGACGCAAGGTCATGGTGTAACCGCCGACTTGCAGCAGGGGCCAGACGACGGCGAAAACCGTCAGCGCGCCCGAATTGAGCGACACACCCAGCAGGAAGATGCTGAGAAGAAAGGGGATAGCCCCTGCGATCGGCCAGAAGCGCTGGCCGCGGGTGATCTGTGCAGGCGCACTCACCGCGCTTCGTCCATCAGCTCGCGCATCCGGCGGATCGCGGGTTCGAGGCCGGCGAAAATCGCTTCGCCCACGAGATAATGCCCGATGTTTAGCTCGGCGAGCTGCGGGATAGCGGCGATGGGCTGGACATTGTCGAAGGTCAGGCCGTGGCCTGCATGGGGTTCGATCCCGTTCTTCACCGCCAGAGCCGCCATGTCCGCAATCCGCTTCAGTTCGATCGAGCGCTGCTCGCCAGTTGCATGCGCATATTCGCCGGTGTGGAACTCTACCACCGGCGCGCCGAGGCGCATTGCCGCTTCGAGCTGTGCAGGATGGGCTTCGATGAACAGCGAGACGCGGATGCCCGCGTCGGTCAGTTGCGACACGATCGGTGCGAGCTGGTTGTGCAGGCCCGCTGCGTCCAGCCCGCCTTCGGTCGTGCGTTCCTCGCGCTTCTCTGGCACGATGCAGGCGGCGTGCGGCTGATGGCGCAGCGCGATCGCCAGCATTTCCTCGGTCGCCGCCATTTCGAGGTTGAGCGGCAGGTCGGTCGCATCCTGAATGCGCTTCAGATCGTCGTCGCGTATATGGCGGCGGTCTTCGCGCAGGTGCGCAGTAATGCCATCGCCGCCCACAGCCGCGACGATTTGCGCCGCGCGTACGGGATCGGGATGGTCGCCGCCACGCGCGTTACGGATGGTCGCGACGTGATCGATATTGACGCCCAGGCGGAGTTTTTGGGGGCGGGTGCTCATCATCGCGCTCTAGCGGCGTGTCGCCGGGCTCGCAATTGCGTTGCAGGCGAGTGCTGCAAGTGCATCGTGCAACGCGCCGGAGCCGGTCCATATCTCGCCGAAATCGAACTCGCCGTCCGCCGTCGCCAGTGCCAGCGCCATGTCGCGCTGGGGCAGGATGATGTTGCGCACCTGATATTTGCCGATCGCGCCGCGCCGCTCGACGATGCGGACCGGCGCATCGCAGCCTTCGAGCGGGGCCTCGAAGACCCACTGGCCAAGCGCCATATATTCCAGCTGAGGATCGCCCTGCCAGATCGCGGCGCGCGCCTCCGGGCCGAGCAGCTTACCCGCCATCAGCGCACGGTCGAAGCGCAGCATGTCTGCCAGCGGACCGATCAGCGCCGCGGAGGTGCCGTAGCGGGCGATGCGGGTCGCGTAGGCCGGGTCACGCCCGGCATAGTCGCGCGCGCTCCCAGCGCGAAGCAGCGCGGTATCGCGCCAGCCCGATGGTATGGCGACCCGCTTCTCCAGGAGCGCCTCGATCGGTTCGCCGGTCGCGTTTTCGAGGATCGCGCCCAGCACGATGTAGTCGCAGTTGTTGTAGCGCCATTGATCGCTCGGCGCGGTGCGATCAGCCAGACACCAGTCGAGCCCGGTCGGCCCGTCGGAGTAGAACGACGGGAAGCCGGTCGCATCCGGTGGGCTGTCGTCAGGATTGGCAAGGCCGGATCGGTGCTGGAGCAGCTGGCGGATCGTAGAGGAGGGCACCTTGGAGCCAAGCTCGGGCAGATAGCGATCCGCCGGGGCGTCGAGATCGAGCGCCCCCGCCTCGACCTGCTGTATAGCCAGCACCGCCAGCACCTGCTTGGTCACCGATGCCCACGGCCACCGCTCGGGATTATCCGCCTCGTCCCGCGCAGCGCGCCCGATCGAGACCGAGGAAAGGTCGCCCGGCCTCCGGCTCACCACCGCTTCGCCGGTAAAGGCGCTCTTGTAGAGAGCCTGCGCAAAAGGGTCCGACGCCGCGGGTGCGCCGGGCGTCGGGGGTGTGTCGCGCAGATCGTGGGGCGCGCAGCCCGTGGCGGCCACTAGGGCCAGCGCGCCAAGGGCTGCGCGCAGGATCAAGCCTTGCGGCTCCCCGGCTTGGTCACGGGCACCGCCTTCAGGCTCTCGGGCACCTCGTCTTCGGGATAGGTCGGGAAGGAAAGCTGGATCAGCGGGAAGAACGGCACGCCCATGTCCGCTTCGCCGGACGAGCGATCGACCAGCGCGGCCTCGGCGATCACCTCGCCGCCCTCGCGCCCGACCGCCTCGATCGCCTCCACGCTCGATTTGCCGGTGGTGACCACGTCTTCCACCATCAGCACTCGCGCGCCTTTTTCCAGCGCAAAGCCGCGGCGCAGTTCGAAGGTGCCTTCGGGCCGTTCGAGGAACATGGCGTTCTTGCCCAGCGCGCGGCCCATTTCGTGCCCTATGATAAGGCCGCCCATCGCCGGGCTTACGACCACGTCGATCTGGCTGCGGATGTCGCGCGGGATCTTCTGGCACAGCGCAAAGGCCAGCCGGCTGGCGCGTTCAGGGTCCATCAACACCCGCGCGCATTGCAGATAATGGGCCGAGTGGCGGCCTGAACTCAGAAGGAAATGTCCTTCGAGCAGGGCGTCGCAACCCCGCAGTTCACCGATGATCTCTTCATCCGTCATGACCGTTCGTGCCTTCGTTATCTGTGTAGTGATGGGGCTGGTGTTGCACCAAACGCATTGGACGCCCCGTTAATTCCGGTCTAGAGGCGCTTGAGAGTCGCGGCAAGCGCCCCTATAGGGCGAGCCCGAAATCACGCCCAAGCATGCTAAAATGGGTTACAGGGCCCGTGTTTCTGCAAGGTTCGAAGGAAGTCAGACCGACAATGTCAATTGCCGCCGCCTATCGCGATATCCGCCGTTTCCTGATTGCAGTTCTTGCCGTCGCGGGCCTTGGCCTTGCCGCCCAGGCTGCCATTGCCGCCGCGCCCGACACGGGTGCGCCGGCTGCTGCGACGCAGACCGAGGCCGCCGCTGCCGATACCGCGACGGGCGCGGATCAAGCTGCCGGCGAGGGTGATGCTGCCGCCGCCGATAGCGAAGGTGGTTACGAACATCTCGGCCCCGAATGGATCAAGGGCCAGCCGACTTCGTTCGAAGACAACGCGCTCAAATCGATGAGTTTCCAGGACCAGTATACCGACGATGGCCAGTTCGCGCTGGGGATGAACAACTACATCCTGGTGCCGGTGATCGTGTTCATCAGCGCCTTCGTGTTCTTCCTGCTGCTGGTAGTGGTAGTCCGCTATCGCCGTCGTGAGGGGCGCGAGCCTTCGCGCACCACGCACAACACGCTGATCGAAGTGGTCTGGACGCTGGTTCCGGTGCTGATCCTGGTGGTCATCGCGGTCCCCTCGATCACGCTGCTCGCGCGCCAGTACAAGACGGCGCCGGCCGATGCGATCACCATCAAGGCGACCGGCTATCAGTGGTACTGGGGTTACACCTATCCCGACCAGGGCGGTTTCGAAGTGATTTCGAACATGCTGCCCAAGGAAGAAGCACTATCGCGCGGCGAACCGGCGCAGCTTGCTGTGGATAACCGCATGGTCGTGCCAGTCGGCGTGCCGCTGCGCATCCAGACCTTCGGTGCGGACGTGATCCACTCGTTCTCGGTCCCGAGCCTGTGGTTCAAGGTCGACGCCGTCCCGGGTCGCCTGAACGAGCGTGTGCTGACCATTCAGGAGCCGGGCATCTATTACGGCCAGTGTTCCGAACTGTGCGGCGCGCGCCACGGCTACATGCCGATCGCGATCGAAGCCGTCCCGATGGACAAGTGGCGCCAGTGGGTGCTTTCCAAGGGCGGCACTTTCGAGGAAGGTGCCGAAGGTAGCGAACAGGCGGACATTCAGGCTCCGGCGAGCGCGACCGAAGGGGCTCCTGCCGCAGGTGGTGCCCCGACCGCGGCGGATGATGGCGGCGAAGCGCCGTCCGTGCCGCTCGACGCGAGCGAGGCTGTCGACACGGCGGCCTGACCGGCGGGCGCAAACCCGCGAGAGAATATTCGACTTTTAGACGTCACGTAGAACCGAAGAGAACCAGAGCGACATGGCTACCACTGCTGACACCTTCCAGGCCCATACGGACGAGCATCATCACGATGCCGATCACAAGCCGGGCTTCTTCGCCCGGTGGTTCATGTCGACGAACCACAAGGATATCGGCACGCTCTACCTGATCTTCGCGATCATCGCGGGCGTAATCGGCGGCGCGATCTCCGGGATCATGCGGGCCGAGCTGGCCGCGCCGGGTATCCAGGTGCTCAACGTGGTTGCGCCCTGGCTCGGTGCCGATCCCGCGCAGCTCGACCAGACGCTCCACCTGTGGAACGTGTTCATCACCGCGCACGGCCTGATCATGGTGTTCTTCATGGTCATGCCCGCGATGATCGGGGGCTTCGGCAACTGGTTCGTGCCGCTGATGATCGGCGCGCCGGACATGGCCTTCCCGCGCATGAACAACGTGTCGTTCTGGCTGACCGTGGCCGGCTTCTTCTCGCTGCTGTTCTCGATGTTCGTCCCCGGCGGTGTCGGGCCGGGCGCGGGTACCGGCTGGACGGTCTATGCGCCGCTTTCGACCAGCGGTTCGGTCGGCCCGGCGGTCGACTTCGCGATCTTCTCTCTCCACCTTGCGGGCGCAGGCTCGATCCTGGGTGCGACCAACTTCATCACCACCATCTTCAACATGCGCGCGCCGGGCATGACCCTGCACAAGATGCCGCTGTTCGTGTGGTCGGTGCTGGTCACCGCCTTCCTGCTGCTGCTCTCGCTGCCGGTTCTGGCCGCGGCGATCACCATGCTGATCACCGACCGTAACTTCGGTACCACCTTCTTCGATCCGTCGGGCGGTGGCGATCCGGTCCTCTACCAGCACCTGTTCTGGTTCTTCGGCCACCCGGAAGTGTACATCATGATCCTGCCGGGCTTCGGCATGATCAGCCAGATCGTGGCGACCTTCAGCCGCAAGCCGGTGTTCGGCTACCTCGGCATGGCCTACGCCATGGTCGCGATCGGCGTGGTCGGCTTCATCGTGTGGGCGCACCACATGTATACCGTCGGCCTCGACGTGAACACGAAGATGTACTTCACCGCCGCAACCATGGTCATCGCGGTGCCCACCGGCGTGAAGATCTTCAGCTGGATCGCCACGATGTGGGGTGGTTCGATCGAGTTCAAATCGCCGATGGTGTGGGCGATGGGCTTCATCTTCCTGTTCACCGTGGGCGGTGTGACCGGCGTCGTGCTCGCCAACGGCGGCATCGACGACAACCTGCACGACACCTACTACGTCGTCGCGCACTTCCACTACGTGCTCTCGATGGGTGCGGTGTTCTCGATCTTCGCGGGCTTCTACTACTGGTTCCCGAAGATGAGCGGCCGCTGGCACTCCGAACTGCTGGCCCACATCCACTTCTGGGTGTTCTTCGTCGGCGTGAACCTCGTGTTCTTCCCGATGCACTTCCTCGGCGTGAACGGGATGCCGCGCCGCATTCCCGACTACCCGGGCCAGTTCGAGTTCTGGAACCACATCTCGACGCTCGGCTACGGCATCGTCGCGATCTCGGTCCTGATCTTCTTCGCCAACCTCGTCTACGCCTTCGTGGCGGGCAAGAAGGCGGAAGCGAACTACTGGGGTCCGGGTGCGACCACGCTGGAATGGACCCTGTCCAGCCCGCCGCCGTTCCACCAGTTCGAAACGCTGCCGGTGATCGAGGATCACCACGATTACCACAACCACCTGCCGGGCGAAGGCAAGCCGGCGCACGCGTGACGATACATCTCCCCTCCCGTTCGCGGGAGGGGGCCATGGGGTGGGCCGCGCCCCGCTTGTGCTTGATCGGGCGGGGCAGGCCTTTGTCCCGCTACCCCTCCGCAAGCAGGAGGGGAGGAATGACATGACGACCACGACGACCCTCATCACGCCGACCGCAGCGACGCCGATGTCGAGCCATTGGCGCGACTTCCTCGCGCTGACCAAGCCGGGTGTCGTACGACTGGTGGTCTTTACCGGTCTGTGCGGGCTGCTGGCCGCGCCGGGCCATATCAATCCGGTGCTCGGCTTCACCGCGATCCTGTGCATCGCGCTCGCCGCCGGTGGCGCTGCCGCGTTCAACCAGTGGTACGAATCCGAGCTCGACGCGCGGATGAAGCGCACCGCCAAGCGCCCGATCCCCGCCGGCCGGGTGAGCAGGAACGACGCGCGCGACTTCGCCAGCGTGCTGTGCGGCGCATCGGTGCTGGTGATGGGGCTGGCGATCGGCTGGCTCGCCGCCGCGATCCTCGCCCTCTCGATCTTCTACTACGTCGTCGTCTACACGATGTGGCTCAAGCCGCGCACACCGCAGAACATCGTGATCGGTGGCGGCGCGGGCGCGTTCCCGCCGCTGATCGGCTGGGTCGCGGTGACGGGCGACATTACGCTCACGCCGGTGCTGCTGTTCGCGATCATCTTCTTCTGGACGCCGCCGCACTTTTGGGCGCTCGCGATGTTCGTGAAGAGCGATTACGCGCAGGCCGGCGTCCCGATGATGCCGGTGGTCCATGGCGAGGTGGCGACCCGTCACCAGATCCTGGCCTATGCGCTGTTCATGGTCCCGCTCGCCGCGGCACCCTGGTATCTGGGCACGGCAGGCGTAGTCTACGGCGCTGCCTCGCTCGCGCTGACCGGCTTCTTCGCGGCACTCGCAGTGCCCGTGGGCCTGCGCCGCTCTGTCGACGGCGACACGATGAAGCCCGAAAAGCGGCTGTTTGCCTATTCGATCCTCTACCTGTTCGCGCTGTTCGGTGTGCTGGTGATCGACCGCGTGCTGCAGAACGCCGGTATTATTGCAGGAGGTCTCGCATGAGCGACGACAACCGTCCGCCCCGTATGAGCCCCGAAGAGGAAGCGCGCTTCAAGGAAGCCCGCAAGGGCCGCAATCTCGCGATCGGCGCGGTGCTGCTGTTCTTCGCAGTGCTGTTCTATGCGATCACGATCGTACGGATGGGCGACTGATGTCGAGCGCGTCCGCCTCCAGTCTCGACCGTCGCAATCTGCGCATTGCGGCCCTCGCTTTTCTGGCGGCGGCCTGCATGGTCGGCCTCGGCTTTGCGTCGGTGCCGCTGTACCGGATGTTCTGCCAGGTGACCGGCTTCGGTGGGACCACCCAGGTGGCGAACGAGAGCGATGCCGCGATTGCCGAACGGCTCGCCTCGAGCGCGGGCACGCCGCCGATCTCCGTCCGCTTCGATGCGAATACCGCGAGCGGGATGCCATGGACCTTCAAGCCGGTGCACACCAGCGATTCGGTGCAGATCGGCGTACGCGACCTCGCCTTCTTCACCGCGAAGAACAATTCCTCCGTGCCGATCACCGGGACCGCGACCTTCAATGTCGAGCCCGAGCAGGCGGCACCTTATTTCAACAAGATCCAGTGTTTCTGCTTTACCGAGCAGACCCTGCAGCCGGGCGAGGAGGTGCGGATGCCCGTGCTCTTCTATGTCGATCCGGCCGCGCTCGACGATCCCAACATGGAAGGGGTCGAACAGATTACCCTGAGCTACACCTTCCACCGCAAACCGCCTGAAGACAGCTGACCCTCTGGACCGCGGCAAGCCTCCCGGTTAAGGGCGGAGCCGCTGAATAGGAAAGACGAAAAATGGCCGGCGCCAAGAACCACGATTATCACATTCTCGCTCCCGACATCTGGCCGTTCGTCGGTGCCTTTGCGGCGCTGACCTTCACCACGGGCATGGTTTTCTTCATGCACACGATGGCCGGATGGGAAGCGATCCTTGGCGCAGGCATCGCGCTGCTGATCGCCACCTTCTGGGGCTGGTTCTCGAAGATCGTCAAGGAAGCGCAGGCGGGCGACCACACTCCGGTGGTCCAGCTGCACATGCGCTACGGCATGATCCTGTTCATCCTTTCCGAAGTGATGTTCTTCGTCGGGTGGTTCTGGGCCTTCTTCGATTTTGCGCTGTTCCCGGCGCCGCTGGAGATGGTTGCCGAGGGCACCTGGCAGAACCTGATCGGGCAGGATGGCGCAGCTTCCCTGGTCCAGTTCCCGGCCGACGGCATTCATGTCATCGACCCGTTCGACCTGCCGCTGATCAACACCCTGATCCTGCTGTGTTCGGGCACCACGGTCACCTGGGCGCACCACTCGCTGATCAATGGCGATCGTGAAGGGCTCAAGCTCGGCCTGTGGGCGACGATCGGCCTCGGCGTTCTGTTCACCGCGATCCAGGCTTACGAATACCTGCACGCGCCGTTCGGCTTCGGCGGTGTGAACTATACCAGCGCCTTCTACATGGCGACTGGCTTCCACGGCTTCCACGTGATCGTCGGCACGATCTTCCTGATCGTCTGCCTGCGTCGCGCCTATCTAGGCCACTTCACCCCGCGCCAGCACTTCGGCTTCGAAGCTGCTGCTTGGTACTGGCACTTCGTCGACGTGGTGTGGCTGTTCCTGTTCATCTCCGTTTACGTCTGGGGTGGCTGGGGCGCCGAAGTCCACTGATGACAGATAACGGCCGTGAGGCCTCCGGCGATTATGCCGGGACGAAAGGGCAGCCCGCCTTGCGCGAGGCTGCCCTTTTCGGCCTGTGCGCCCCGCGCGCAGCTGGGCGATCGGTCCGCGCAGTGCTGGCTTGCAGCGATGTGCTGATCGGGTCCGGATATCGCCTGAATGCGCAGAAGGCTGGACGATGAATTATCTGCAACGCCTGCCGCTGATCCCCACGATTATCGTGGCGCTCGCCATTGCGGTGATGATCGCGCTCGGCTTCTGGCAACTGGGGCGCGCGGATGAGAAGGCAGAACTGCTCGCGCGTTACGCCGCAGCGGGCGACAATCAGGAACTGGTCGCGTGGCCGGGCGAAGACAAGGACGCGCTCAAGCAGCGCCTCTATCGTCGCAGCAAGGTCGTGTGCGCGCGGGTGACCGAACTCTCTGCGGTCGCCGGCACCAACGCGCGGGGATCGCATGGCTGGGCGCAGATCGCGGAGTGTGAGCTCAAGGGAGAGGGCACGGCGCGGATTGCGCTGGGCTGGACCCGGGTGCCCGACGGCCCGCTCTGGAATGGCGGTGAGGTGACGGGAATCGTCGCGCCGGGGCCGCGCCTGGTCGCGGACCCGCCGCGCGCTGGCCTGCTGCCGTTGCAGAAGCCCGATCCTTCGGAATTGCCCAACAATCATATGGCCTATGCCTGGCAGTGGTTCCTGTTCGCGATGACCGCGCTGGTGATCTACGGGCTTGCGGTGAGGAAGCGCCTGCTGGGGCAGGATGCGGGCAGCGGCGATAACGCGGGGGAATAGAAATGCGGTACGTTTCGACGCGCGGACAGGCGCCCGTGCTCGATTTCGAAGGTGTCACGCTCACCGGGCTGGCGAGCGATGGCGGGCTCTATCTGCCGCAGGAGTGGCCGCAGTTTTCGCGTGACCAGATCGCCGCGCTGCGCGGGCTCCCCTATTCCGAACTCGCTGTGCAGATCATGGCGCCATTCGTGGGCGAAAGCCTGACCGAAGCGGAGCTGCGCGACCTGTGCCAGCGCGCCTACGGCAATTTCTCGCACGCTGCGACGACCCCGCTGGTCCAGCTCGACGAACAGCACTGGCTGCTGGAGCTGTTCCACGGCCCGACGTTGGCGTTCAAGGATGTCGCGCTGCAACTGCTCGGGCCGTTTTTCGAAACGTTTCTGGAAAAGCGCGAACGTCCGCTGACGGTCATCGGTGCGACCAGCGGAGATACCGGATCGGCCGCGATCCACGCGGTGGCGGGGCGCGACAATGCCCAGATATTCATGCTCCACCCGGAAGGCCGGGTGAGCGAGATCCAGCGCCGCCAGATGACCACGGTGAGCGCGCCCAACGTCCACAACATCGCGATTGCCGGCAGCTTCGACGATGCGCAGGCGATGGTGAAGCGGATGTTCTCCGACGAGGCGCTGACCGCCACGCTCGACATCGGTGCGGTCAATTCGATCAACTGGGCGCGGTTGATGGCGCAGGTGGTGTATTACTTCTACGCCGCGCTTCAGCTCGGCGCGCCCGATCGCAAGGTCAGCTTCAGCGTGCCGACGGGCAATTTCGGCGATGTCTTCGCGGGCTACGTCGCCGCTCAGATGGGGCTGCCGGTCGAGCGGCTGATCGTCGCGACAAACAAGAACGACATCCTCGCCCGCGCAATCCGTGACGGCGACTATTCGGTTGGTGAGAGCCACGCGACCATTACCCCGTCGATGGACATTCAGGTCAGCTCCAATTTCGAACGCCTGCTGTTTGAGGCGAACGGGCGCGATGCGGCGGCGCTTGCGGCGCAGATGGACGGATTTGCGTCGAGCAAGACACTCCCGCTCGAATCCGCGCAGCGCGAGGCAATCGCGGCGATGTTCTCGGCAGAGCGCGCCACGCCCGAAGAGACGCTGGCGGCGATGCGCTGGGCGCATGAGAGCTGCGGCGAGGTGATCGACCCGCACACGGCGGTCGGTCTGCATGCGGCACGCGCTCTGGCCGCGGATCCAGAAGTGCCCGTCGTCACGCTCGCCACCGCGCATCCGGCGAAGTTCCCCGACGCTGTGAAGCAGGCGATCGGCATCGAGGCTGCGCTGCCCGCGCGGGTCGGCGATCTGTTCGCACTGGAGGAACGCTTCGAAGCGCTGCCCGCCGAGTATGACGCGGTGCGCGATTACATTTCCGCCAAGGCCACGCGCTGATGGCGCAGCTGCGCCTCGAACCGCAGCTGATGATCGGCGAACCCTGGGCCGATTACGCGCTGCTCGACAGCGGACATGGCCGCAAGCTGGAGCGATTCGGAGAGTTCCGTTTCATCCGCCCCGAACCGCAGGCGATGTGGAGCCCGCGGCAGGACGACTGGCAGGCCGATGGCGAATTCCTCCCCGGTGCGGACGAGGATGGCGGCGGCCGCTGGGATCTCTCGCCAGAAGTGCCCGACAGCTGGCCGCTCGCGTGGGACGATGTCCGCTTCCGCGCGCAATGCACCCCCTTCCGCCATCTCGGCTTCTTCCCCGACATGGCCCCGGTGTGGGAATGGATGCGCGGAGAACTGGCAGGCAAGCCGGACGCGCAGACGCTCAACATGTTCGGCTATACCGGCGTCGGCACGCTTGCGCTGAGCCAGTGCGGCCCGGTCACCCATGTCGATGCGTCCAAGAAGTCGGTCGCCCAGGCCCGCGACAATGCGGCGCTGGCCGGAATGGAAGACCGCCCGATCCGCTGGCTGGTCGACGATGCGGCGAAGTTCGCCGCGCGCGAGGTCCGGCGCGAGAACCGCTATGACGGCATCATCCTCGACCCGCCCAAGTTCGGGCGTGGACCCAAGAACGAAACCTGGCGGATCGAGGAGGGCCTCGCCCCGCTGATCGCCGATTGTCGCCAGCTGCTGGACGAGAACAGCCGCTTCCTGTTCCTCACCGTCTATGCCGTGCGGATGAGCAGCCTTGCGCTCGCCGCGCTGCTCGACGAGGCGTTCGCAGGCCTGCCCGGCACGATCGAGCATGGCGATCTGGGCGTGCGCGAGGAAACCGTCGATGGCGGACAGGCGGGCCGCGTTCTGCCAACTGCCATCTTCGCAAGATGGCGCAACAGCGTCTAGGGAGCCCCGATGAAAGACACTCTCACCCTGCGCGTCGCCGATCTCGAAACCGATGTGCTCACCGGCATCTATTCCGAAGAGACGGGCAAGCCGCAGCCGCTGCGCATCACGATCGAGGCGCGGATGAAGCCGCTCGACCGGTATGATCCGGACACGCCGCTGGCCGAGAGCAAGAACTACATGGACCTGCGCCATGCCGCGACCGAGGCGGTGCCCGAGGGTGTCCATTTCAAGCTGATCGAGAGCTTCGCCGACCATATTTGCGAAACGCTGTTCCTGCAGGACGAGCGGATCGAGGCGCTGACCGTGCATATCGTCAAGCTGGCGATCGGGATCGGCAGCGAGAAGATCGGGATCACGCTCCATCGCGAACGGCCCTGACGTGAGCGACGGCGCACCCGCGATCATCCGGGTGGAGCGCTTGCCCGGGCCGGCGCTGGACGCTGCGGCTGCCTTCCACGCGCATTGGGCGCAGCAGGTGGGCAACGCCGCCAAAAACTACGAATTCGTCATTGTGGTGCTGGACCCCGCTCCGTTCGACCATGCCGACTGGCGGCGCGCTGCTGCCCGCGGTCTGGCCCGCGCGCACGCCGACAATTGCATCAATATCGTCGCCGGGCTGGAAGGTGCCGCACTCGCCCGAATGGTCGAATTCCTGGGCCGCGCGCCTGCCATCACCGGACAATACCTGCCGCTGGCGGACAGTGCCCCTTGCGAGAGCGGCAGCGATGGCCGACTTGGGGATGATGACACGGACGGTTGATCGCCTCGACACGCAAGCTCGGCCTGCGGCTGCGCCGCTGGTCGATACCTATCAGAGGCGAATCACCTATCTGCGCCTCTCGGTCACCGATCGCTGCGATCTGCGCTGTACCTATTGCATGCCCGAGCGGATGCAGTTCCTACCCAAGGCCGAGGTTCTCTCGCTCGAAGAACTTTACGTGCTGGCGCGCAGCTTCATGGCGCGCGGTGTGCGCACGATCCGGCTCACCGGCGGCGAACCGCTGGTGCGGCGCGACGTGATAGATCTCGTGCGCGCGATCGGGCGGCATGTCGGGTCTGAGCTGGACGAGGTCACGCTGACCACCAATGGCACGCAGCTGGCGGGCAATGCCGATGCGTTGGCGAGGGCAGGGGTGCGGCGGATCAACGTCTCGCTCGATACGCGCGATCCGGACACATTCCGCATGCTTTCGCGCCGCGATGCCTTGCCCCAGGTGCTCGAAGGGATTGCCGCGGCGAAGGATGCGGGGCTGCAGGTCAAGCTCAACACCGTGGCGATGAGCGGCGTGAACGATCGCGAGATTCCCGATCTCGTCGCCTGGACGCATGCGCAAGGCCACGCGATCAGCCTGATCGAGACCATGCCGCTTGGCGAGGTGGACGAGGCGCGCGAGGATCGCTTCGTCTCGCTGGCCGATGTCCGCCGCGATCTCGAGTCGCGCTGGACGCTGACGCCCAGCGAGGCGCGCACTCCCGGCCCGTCGCGTTATTTTGATATTGTCGAGACCGGCGGGCGGATCGGTTTCATCACGCCGATGAGCGAGAATTTCTGCTCCGGCTGCAACCGCCTGCGCGTGACCGCCACCGGTCAGCTTTATCCCTGCCTTGGCGGCGGAGAGCGGGTCGATCTGCGCGCTGCGTTGCGCTCCGATGCTCCACAAGCGCAGGTCGCCGACGCGCTCGACCGCGCGATGGCGATCAAGCCGGAGAAGCACGATTTCCGCATCGGTGCAGGGCTCGCGCCCACTCAGCTGCGCCATATGTCCGTGACCGGAGGTTGAGATGAGTGTCACCGTTCTTTTCCTCGGCCCGTTGCGCGATCTCACCGGGGCCGACCGGATGGATCTGCCGGCACCGCTGTGCTGGGAGGGGTTGCTGGGCGCGGTTCCGCGGACGGTCGCGGATCGGCTTAGCGAAGCGCGCGTCAGGATCGCGGTCGCGGGCACGTTGCTGGAAGACAAGAAGGCGCTGATGGCAGGCGACGGCGAAGAGGTGGCGCTGCTGCCGCCGGTCAGCGGAGGCTAGCGCATGCCGCGCCTCACACTCGAAACCCCAGCCGATGTGCGGCTGCTCGATTCGGGAATGTCGGTTGGCGAGGCGCTGGCCGCGTTCAACGCGGCGCATCCCGACGCTGGCGGTATTGCGACCTTCCTCGGCAAGGTGCGGCCCGACGACGACGTGCGCGTGCTCGAACTGACGCATTACGAGCCCCTGACCCTGCCCGGAATGCGCGAACTGGCGGATGAGGCGCTGACGCGCTGGCCGCTCGACGGGGTGCTGGTGTGGCACCGAATCGGGGTGATGAATCCAGGCGAGGGGATCGTGCTGGTCGCGGCCGCCGCGCGCCATCGCCGCGATGCCTTCCACGCGGTCGATTTCCTGATGGACTATCTCAAGAGCGCGGCGTGGCTGTGGAAGCGCGAGAAACGCGCAGATGGCTGGCACTGGGTCGAACCGCGCGCGCAGGACTTTGCCGACCGCAATCGCTGGGAGTGATTTTTCCGCGCGGCATTTGATCGAGATCAAGGCGCGGCGCGGCCGATCGGCGCACATCCTTCCTCAAGACAACGAGGAGTGATGAAATGTCCGAACGTCTCAACAGCGCCGCCGTCGCCGAAAAGGCGATCGTCCATGCCGAACTGCCCCGCGCGCGCGCTGCTGGGCACGCTCTTTTCGAACGCAGCGAGCCCACGCTGGCCGAAGCGATCGCCACCTATCGGGCTCCCGAAGCGGTCGAGACCGCCAATATCCGCCAGGATGTGGATCGCACGTTCGAAATGCCGAGCGTGCTCTACGGCGCGACCGTCGCGCTCTATCTGGGCTTTATCGCGATCCTGGGTGTCGGCCTATCGACCCCCGAACTCGCAATCCCGATGGCGATCTTCGCGATCTTCATCGTCGGCCTGTTCGGCGCACCGGCGCTGTGGCTGGGCCTCGGGCGCAAGCCGGAGGCGCAGGCGAAGAGCTTCGGCGAACTGATGCGCGGCGGAATTCAGACGCACACCGGCTTTCTCAAGGGCCGCGACGCAGTGGCCCAGATGATGGTGTTGCCGGTGCTGATCGTTCTCTGGGGGTGCACCGTGCTGGTGATTGCCGGGGTCGTCTCGGCCTGACCGGCTCGCCCCGGAGTTGGGGGAGGCGCGCGGGGTCGACTGGTTCGATCCCGCGCGTTTTTGCGTAGGCGGTCAGTTGGCGGGCGCGAGCTCGTTCAGGATTGCGTCTTCCTCGGCGATCAGCCTGGCGACTTCCGCGTGCGCTTTGGCAACCGCCTCGACCGGTTCGCCATCGACCGATCGGATCGCCAGCATGCTGTCGAGATCGGCGAAGGGAATCGCCGTGCGCGCACGGATCGATTCGAGGTTCGCATAGGCGACCTGCGCACGGCCCCACGCCTTGGACCCCACGCTGCCACTGCCCCGAACCGCCGCGCGGGTGGCGGGCACGGCCTTTTCGAAATCGGCATGAGCGGCGCGCGCCTGCTCTTCCAGCTGGCCGACCCGCTCGGCGAGATCGGCGGACAGGACGGGGGGCGGTGGAGGCGGCGGCGCGACCGGGTCCGTGGGCTCGAACTGGCCGGTGACGGGTGCTGGTCCGTCGGGCGCGCAATCGCCGGTCGGGCGGGGGAACTCGCCGCTCTCGTATTCGGCCTCGCGCACTCCCAGAGAGGGATAGGCGCTGTCGGGCGTAGTGGCGCAGGCGGCGAGGGCACCCATGGCGGGGAGTGTGGCGATCGCGATCGCAAGGCGTGCAGCGGACATGCGCGCACCCTTAGCACGCGCGTCGCGCCGTGGTAGAGGCGATGGCACGCTGCGGCGCTTTTCTGGGCTGCCCGGCGTTGACTTTCGCAAAACCATACCGTAAGCGCGCCCTTCTTTGGGGGGCTCACCACGGTGTTGCCCGTCGATACGCTGTCTCGTTAGGGGCAGGGTCACAGCTAAACGATTGAAAGTTGATACCGATGTTCGCAGTGGTGCGCACGGGCGGCAAGCAATACCGGGTTGCCGCCGGAGACAAAATCGCGGTCGAAAAGCTCGCAGGCGAAGCCGGCGAGACGATCACCCTGGGTGACGTTCTGCTCGCAGGTGAGGGCGACAGCCTTTCCGACGCCGGCAAGGTGTCCGTTTCGGCGGAAATCATCGCCCAGGCGAAGAGCGAAAAGGTGGTGGTGTTCAAGAAGCGCCGTCGTCACAATTACCGTCGCAAGAACGGCCATCGCCAGCAGATGACGCTGCTGCGCATTCTCGAAGTGGGTGAAGGCACCAAGAAGGCTGCTGCCAAGCCCGCCGCGAAGAAGGCCGATGCTGCCGACGACAAGGCTGCCGAAAAGGCTCCGGCCAAGAAGGCTGCTGCGCCCAAGGCCGAAGCGGCTGACAAGCCCGCTGCCAAGAAGGCCGCGCCGAAGAAGGCTGCAGCGACCAAGAAGCCGGCCGCCAAGAAGGCCGACACCAAGGATTCGGGCGACGCGTAAGCGCGGCCCAGACGGATAAGGACTAAGCGCAATGGCACATAAGAAAGCAGGCGGCTCTTCGCGGAACGGTCGCGATTCGGCAGGCCGCCGTCTTGGCGTGAAGAAGTTCGGCAGCGAAGGCGTCGTTGCGGGCAACATTATCGTGCGCCAGCGTGGGACCAAGTTCTACGCGGGCACCAACGTCGGCATGGGCAAGGACCACACCCTCTTTGCGCTTACCGACGGTATTGTGCGCTTCCACGACGGGAAGCTCGGCCGCAAATACGTATCGGTCGACCTTATGGCGCAAGCTGCCGAATAATCGGGCAACTCGATAACAGGGGTTGTCCACCGGGACGGCCCCGCCGGAGGTAAAATCCGGCCATCAAGGGAGAGGGGGCCAGCCCCGTCTCCCTTTTTTCGTCTCCCTTGTCACCGTGGCCGCCCGCCGAGGAAGGGCGCGCCGCGCGAGGGGAGAAACGACGATGTTTCACAGAAGCGAGAGGTTGCTGCTGCGGCCCGCGTGGCCCGAGGACTGGCAGGCTGTGCACGCAGCGATTGCGGACGAGGGTATCGTGCGCAACCTCGCCACCGCGCCGTGGCCCTATTCGGCTGCCGACGCGCGCGCGTGGTGCGCGCTCCCCTTCACGCCCGAAGCACCCCGTTTCGTCATTACCCTGGCCGATTCCGGCGAGGTTATCGGCTGCATCGGCATCGGTCCGCTGCCGCCCGAAGAGGGCGGCGGCGATGGGACAATGGAGCTGGGTTACTGGATCGCGCGCCCGCACTGGGGCCGCGGCTATGCCGGCGAGGCGGCGCGTGCGATGGTCGAGATCGCCCGCGCCTGCGGCCATCCGCGCATCGTCGCGAGCCATTTTCTGGACAATCCGGCATCGGGCCGCGTGCTGCGCAAGGCTGGCTTCCTGCCCACCGGCAAGGGCGGGCGGCACTTCAGCCTCGCCCGCGGCTATGAAGCGCAGACAAATGGCTATGCGCTCGACCTGGCAGAGGAGGTGGAGCGATCGCTCCCGGCGGCGGCCTAGCTCAGGCCGCCGCCTTGGGGCGTCCTCACGCGGGCAGCAGCGCGTCCGCGTAATCGCCTTCGTACTTGCCGATCAGCGCGCGATCGTCGTGATCCCACGGGTGAAAGCCGGGTTTGAAATAGCCCAGCCATGCGGGGAAGCAGCGGCGCAGAACGCCCGGCGTGCCGAACAGATACTTCGCCAGCCCCCAATGGGCACGCGCGCCAGTGATCCCGTCCTGCGCGAGCAGTTCGATCGCGTCCTTCCAGCGGTTGTTGAGGAACCGCTTGGTCACTGCCAGCATGATGATGCTGCGCCGCGCCCAGCGCTGGAAGCCGGTCCATTGTTGCGTTGCGTGGTTCCAGGTGTCGTAGGCAACACCCTTGTGCTCGATCTCCTCGACCGCGTGCCATTCCCACATCTTGCGGACCTCGGGGTCCGAATCCTTGAAATGCTGCGGATTGGCGAGGAATTCGTGCGCCATCATCGCGGTGTAATGCTCCAGCGCCATGGTGATCCCCAGCTTGGCGATCGTGGGCTTGTCCGCCGCCATATCGAGCAGTTCCTTCGTGCGCCGGTCGATCATCTCCATGTCGTAACCCGCATCTGCGGCGAGGCGGTTGAACGCGATGTGCTCGCGCGTGTGGTTGATCTCCTGCTTCACGAAAGCGCGGATCTCCGCCGCCAGCTTGGGATCGGTCCCTTCGCGAAAGGCCTTTACCGATTCGATGAAGAAGGCTTCGCCGCGCGGGAAGGTGCCCGACAGCGCGTTGTGCCATGCGGTGCCAAAGGGATCGCCAGCCCACCAGCGGGAGGGTGTGGTATCCCTGTTGAAGCGCTCGTCGCGAATGGTGATCGCGGGGTTGGCGGCAAGGGTTTGGTCGTGGGCGGTCATGCTGACTACTCCATATTTCCGTAACGTCGGTCGTTCGGTGCACTATAACTTACACCAATGTCAGTAGCATTAACAATCATGTCAGTAGGAGGTTCCTTGCCGCATCCGCCCCCGCGCACTACCACGCTTCGATGGCTACACGCAGACGTCTGAGTCCCGAAGAATCCCGCGCCGGAGCGCTCGAGGCCGCGCGCAATCTGCTGATCGAGGCGGGTCCGCAGGCGGTGACGCTGAAGGCGGTGGGCGCGCGGGTCGGTCGTACGCACGCGAACCTGCTGCATCATTTCGGCTCGGCCGCCGGGTTGCAGCACGCGCTGGGCGTCTATCTGGCGGAGTCCGTGTGCGACCGAATCGCGGCGACGATCCGCGCCAGCCGGTCGGGCGGAGCGAGCCCGCGGATGATCGTGGATCAGGCGTTCGACGCCTTCGATGGGGAGGGCGGCGGCGCGCTGGTCAGCTGGCTGCTCGCCACGGGCCAGGAAGACGCGCTCGAACCTTTCGCCAAGGCGATCCATCAGATGATCGAGACGGTGCACAAGGAAGAGCTGGGCGCGGATCAGCCGGCGGATCGCGATGCGCTGGAATCCACGCTGACGGTGGTGCTGCTGGCGCTGGGCCAGTCGCTGATCGGCGGGCCACTGTCATCCGCGCTCAAGCTGCCGAACCACACCGCGCGCGACATTGCCGAGCGGTTTGTGGACGATTCGCTGGAGAAGGTTGAGCAGCGGGGCGCTTAGGGGCGTTTGGGCGCTCGGCTTATCCGTTTGATCGAAGAAAGCACTGGCCCGGGTCGGGCCCGGCGCGACGAGATGTGAGGTGGCGCGTCGGCATCGTCCGGCGGACATCCTGCGACCTGTCGTCGCTCGAACCGTCACCCTGAACTTGTTTCAGGGTCCAGTCTGCCCCTTGAACTGTCGGCGCGGGAGGTAGTCTGGATGCTGAAACGAGTTCAGCATGACGTTTGGTGCGGCTACTCCGCAGCTTCCAGCCGCATCCAGCCGGGCACCAGCTCGGCGGGAATATCGCTCACCCGCAAATGATCGAGCGCCAGACCGAGATCGGGATACTCCGCCTTGCGGCGCTTCTCCTCCGACCGCTCGAGCGGGACCACCACTAGTCGCCGGTTGACCTTCTGCCGCCAGTTCATCCGCGCGGTGTTCTCCTGCCCGATATAGCAGCCCTTGGAGAAGCTGACGCCGTGTAGCTCGACCGCATTGGTCTCCAGCCACAGGATGTCGGCCAGCTCGCCTTGGCCTTCGGCCACGCCGAGTGAGAGGCGGTGGGCGAGCCATGCCGCGTCGGCAGGTTCGCTGTCGTCGGCAGGCGCGAGCCAGCGATGGCCGAGCGCGGGGAGGCGGGGATCGGGCGGATGGGCATCGATCGCCTCCACGCTCCAGTGCACGGCCAGGCTCTCGTCGCGCGCGATCTCGATCTTGCGGCGCAGGCGGTAGAGGGAGAGGCGCTTGACCAGATCGTCCGCAACATCCGCCTCGCAATCGAGCAGGATCGTCGCGCCATGCTCGCCCGTGCGGCCCGGCCATACGATCATGTCGAACATGGTCTTGCCCTGCGCGCTCAGCAGCGCGGCATAGGCGGGCAGTTCCCCGGTGACGTCGTTGGTCAGCAGGCCTTGCAGGAAGCCCGCGACATCCTCCCCGGCTGCGGTGGGGCTGAGGCGGATCACGGCGCGGTTCTGGAGGCGGGTTGCTGTCATGCTGCCGAGATAGGGCTCCGGATGCCATCATGCCACCCGGCGCTGTCCTACAGGTACGGCGGCGCGTATATCGATTGCGCGATGCGCCGCGCGACCTCCTCCCTCCGCCTGTTTCTCATGGCCGCGAGAGGGGCAGGGTTTTTGGTCTCTGGACTGTGTGTCAGGTGTGTCAGGGCTCCCCTGTGCGGGCCTGTTGGGCTAGGGGGCGGGGCATGACCGAAACGCTCACGATCCGCCGCCCCGACGACTGGCACGTTCACCTGCGCGATGGCGCGATGCTGGAAAGCGTGGTTGCGGCCACAGCGCGCCAGTTCGCCCGCGCGATCGTGATGCCCAATCTCACCCCGCCGGTGACGACTGCCGCGCTGGCGCGCGCCTATCGCGACCGGATCATGGCGGCCGTGCCTGAAGGCATGGACTTCACGCCGCTGATGACCGCCTACCTGACCGACGATACCGATCCGGCGGACCTGATCGGGGGCTTTCGCGACGGCGTGTTCACTGCGGCCAAGCTCTACCCCGCCAATGCGACCACCAATTCTGCGCACGGGGTGACCGATATCGGCAAGTTGCGCCCGGTGTTCGAGGCGATGGCAGAGGCGGGCATGGTGCTGTGCGTCCACGGCGAGGTGACCGATGCCGAAATCGACATCTTCGACCGCGAGGCGGTGTTTATCGAGCGCATCCTCGCGCCGCTGCACCGCGACCTGCCGCAGCTGAAGATCGCGTTCGAGCATATCACCAGCCGTCATGCAGTGGAGTTCGTGGAAAGCGCGGGCGAGAATGTCGGCGCGACGATCACCCCGCACCACCTGCATATCAACCGCAACGCGATGCTGGTCGGCGGGATGCGGCCGCATGCCTACTGCCTGCCGGTTGCCAAGCGGGAAGAGCACCGGCTTGCGCTGCGGGCGTTCGCGACGGGCGGCTCGTCCAGGGTCTTCCTCGGCACCGACAGCGCGCCGCACGAGCAGCATGCGAAGGAAAGCGCGTGTGGCTGCGCGGGGATCTACAATGCGCCGCACGCGCTGGAGGCCTATCTCCAGGTGTTCGAGGAAGAGGGCGCGCTGGACCGGTTCGAAGCCTTCGCCTCGCTCAACGGGCCGCGCTTCTACGGGCTGCCGGTGAACGAGAGCACGGTGACGCTGGTAAAGCGCGAGCAGGCGGTGCCCGAGAGCATTCCGGCAGCGGCCACGCAGGTCGTGCCGTTCATGGCCGGGCGGACGATCGGGTGGAGCCTTACCGAGGGCTAGGCGGTCGGGACCGGCTTGCGCGCCGCGCGGCGCTTGGCCAGCAGGTCCCACACGAAGATCGCCGCGGCGAGCCAGATGCAGCCGAAGCAGAACAGCTCTGCCGGATGCAGCTCCTCGCCGAACACGGTCAGGCCCAGAATGAAGACGATGCTGGGCGCGAGGAACTGGACGAAGCCGAGCACTGAGTAGTCCATCCGCCGCGCGGCGATCGCGAACATTAGCAGCGGCACGGCGGTCAGCAGCCCGCCGAACATGATCGAGAGGGAGAGCGCGAGGCTGTTATCGAAGGAGGAGCCCTGCGGGCTCGCCCAGTACCACGCGGCAACGCCCAGCGCGGGGATCAGCAGGATCGCGCTCTCAATGGTGAGGCCGGGCAGCGCGCCGACCGGAACCTGCTTGCGCAGCAGGCCGTAGGTCGCGAAGCTGAAGGCGAGGGTCAGGCTGATCCACAGGGTCGAAAGCGCACCCGCGGCGAGGATCGCGATCCCGACCGCAGCCAGCGCCACCGCGACCCACTGCGCCCGGCTCAGCCTCTCCTTGAGGATCAGCGTGCCGAGCAGGATGTTGACCAGCGGATTGATGTAATAGCCAAGGCTGGCCGCATAGACCTCACCCTGTTGGATCGCCCAGACGTAGACGAGCCAATTCACCGCAATGAGAAGCGCACTGGCGCCCAGCACCAGCACCGCGCGCACGTCTCTCAGAGCCTCGCGGATGGCGGGGAACTGGCCGCGGAAGGCAACGATGAGGAGGCAGACCGGCAGCGTCCAGACAATCCGCCAGCCGACGAATTCGAACGCGGGCACCTGCTTCACCAGCAGCAGGTACAAGGGCATGAAGCC
This sequence comes from Citromicrobium bathyomarinum, assembly GCF_021021475.1. GTDB lineage: Bacteria > Pseudomonadota > Alphaproteobacteria > Sphingomonadales > Sphingomonadaceae > Alteriqipengyuania > Alteriqipengyuania bathyomarina. The sequence goes on from NZ_JAINWL010000003.1 coordinate 424,611, forward strand.
CCATACGACATAGGCGCCCAGTGCCTGCGGAAGGCCGGAAGGCCGGGGTGCTTCGTTCTCGCTCACGAGTGCGCCCTAGTCCTGTACGAAAGCCTGAACAAGCGTTGCTGATCGTTCAGCTTAATACCGCTATTTATGAACGCATACCGATTCGGGAGGCCAAATAGTGCGCCTGCCGATCGGCCCGGAATTACTAGCTTTGGCGCTTCCCAGGGAGGGCCAGGGCGCGGCGTCCCACCAGCGTCGCGGAAAACGCCTCGGCACGAAAGTGTCGGGGCGTTTTCACTATGACAGCCCGCTCAGTCGGTCTTGAAGCCAACACCCATGCTTGCGCGCGGCTGGCCGATCTCGCTGCTGGCGACCGGGTAGGCGCAGTAATCCGCGGCGTAATAGGCAGCCGGGCGATGATTCCCCGACAGGCCGAGCCCGCCGAAGGGCTGCTTCGAGGAGGCGCCGTTGGTCGGCTGGTTCCAGTTGACGATGCCGGCGCGGATATTGGCCCAGAAGTGGTTGTAGTCTTCCGGAGCACCACCGATCAGCGACGCAGACAGGCCGAAGCGCGTGTTGTTCGCCTCGGCAATAGCAGCGTCCAGATCGGTCACCTTGATCACCTGCAGCAGCGGGCCGAACAGCTCGACATCGGGGCGCTCTTCCATCGCGGTCGTGTCGATCAGCGCAGGCGTGACGAAGGGTTTGTCTTCCTGCGGCCGCTTGAGGTGGCGGATTGCCTTGCCGCCGTTGGAAAGCAGATAGAGGAAGCTCTCCGCCAGCTGGTCGGCTGCCTGGTTGTCGATCACGCAGCCCATGAAGGGCGCGGGGTCGGCAAAAGGCTCGTCGACGATGATCTTCGGGATCAGGTCTTTCACGGCCTGAACCGTCTCGTCGTACATGTCTTCGGTCACGATCAGCCGCCGCGCCGCGGTGCAGCGCTGGCCTGCGGTGGTGAAGGCGGAGCGGGCGATCAGCAGCGCCGCATCCTCCACCTTGGGTGTCTTCATAACGACGATCGGGTTGTTGCCGCCCATCTCCAGCGCCAGGATCTTGCCCGGGTTGGTCGCGCATTTGCGGTTGATCGCGATCCCCGCCTGCGCGCTGCCGGTGAACAGCACGCCGTCGACTTCGGGATGCGCAACCAGAGCCTTGCCTTCGTCCGGCCCGCCGATCAGCGCCTGGACGACATGCTTGTCGATCCCGGCGCGGTGGAAGCATTCGACCAGCAGTGCGCCTACTGCCGGGGTCTTCTCGCTCGGCTTGAAGACCACCGTGTTGCCCGCGATCAGCGCGGGCACGATGTGGCCGTTGGGAAGGTGTGCGGGGAAGTTATAGGGGCCGAGCACGGCCATGATGCCGTGCGGCTTGTGACGCACGGCGGAACTGCCGCCCAGCGCGCTGTCGAGCTTCTTCTGCCCGGTGCGTTCGAGATAGGAATTGATCGAGATCTCGACCTTGCCGATGACCGCTTCGACCTCGGTCTTGGCTTCCCACAGCGGCTTGCCGGTCTCGCGCGCGATCAGCTCTGCGAATTCGTCGGTCGCGGCGAGCACTTCGTTGGCGAAGCGGCGGACCAGTTCCATCCGGTTGGCCACGGGGCGCGACGCCCAGCCGGGAAACGCCTCGCGCGCGCGGGCCACCGCTTCATCGACATCGCCGATGGACGAGCGAAAGAGTTCCCGCCCGGTGGCGGGTTCGAAAGACACAATCTCGGAAAGTGGCACTCCGGGCAGTTCCTCAGTTCCTCGTCTCGGCAGTTATGCTGCCGCATTCTGGCCTAGCGGCGCGCATTAGCGTGCCTTTTCGCTTTCGTCACCTGTTCCGCGCGAGGCGGGAACCGGCGGGGTGCCGTGCGCCTGCCCCATCCTGCGGACCGCAGCGACCTTGTCCAGCAACGGCTGCCAGTCGTCGTCGCGGTCGATCGCGGACCAGATCGCTTCCACCTCGTCGTACAGCATGCTCTGCGGCGCGCCGTCGTGCCAGTAGTCGTGATCTGAGCCGGTCGCCTCATAATCGGCGAACAGTGCCTGAAGTTCCGCGCTGTGAGCCCGTCCGCCCCGGTGGGAGAAGAAGAACTCATCGGGCGATTGCCCGGTTTCACGCATGTGCCGCTCGCACGCCGCGATAAGTGCAGCATCGCGGGGCTCATTCTGCGGGGCCACTCCGAGCCGCCACAGCCAGCGCCGCCGCAGGTGGGCGGGATAGAGCGTGCCAAAGCGCTCAAGCGCGGCAATAAGGCCTTCCGAGGGGGCAATGAGCCGCAAGGCAGTGGCAAGCTGTGCACAATTCCACCCGAGCGCCTCTGGCTGGCGTCCGAAGGCATAAAGCCCCGCGTGATCGAAATAAGCGGCGGTGAATCCTGGCTCCCACTTCGGCAGCCAGCGCCACGGACCATAATCGAAACTTTCGCCCGAGATGTTCATGTTGTCGGTGTTGAGCACGCCGTGGACAAAGCCTGCGACCATCCAGCTGGCGGCGAGATCGGCCATCCGGTCGACCACCTGGTGCAGCAGGCACACCGCCGGGTCGTCCCGGTCAGGCGCATCTTCGGGCGGGGGCGGGCCGGGGAACTGGGTCAGGCAATAATCGACCAGCTGGCGCATATGCTCCGGCTCGTCGTGCGCGAGCAGGCGTTGGAAGGTGCCGATGCGGATGTGTCCGTGGCTGAGCCGGGTCAGGACGGCGGAGCGGGTGGGCGAGGGTTCGTCGCCGCGAACCAGCTGTTCGCCCGTCTCCACGATCGAGAATGTCCTGGAGGTATCGACGCCAAGTGCCTGAAGCATCTCAGTTGCAAGCAGTTCGCGCACCGCGCCTTTCAGCGTCAGCCGCCCGTCGCCCGCACGGCTCCATGGTGTCTGGCCCGAACCCTTGGTACCCAGATCCATCAGGCGGCCACGCTGGTCGCGCAGCTGGGCGAACAGGAAACCGCGCCCGTCGCCCAGTTCCGGATTATACACCCGGAACTGGTGCCCGTGGTATCGCAGCGCGAGCGGCTGCGGCAGATTGTCGGGGAGAGTTTCGAACCGGCCGAAATGGGCGAGCCATTCGTCGTCCGACAGGTCGGCGAGGCCGATATCGTCCGCCGCCCGGTCGTTGCGCCAGCGCAGCGTTGTGCGTGGGAAGTCGGCCGCTTCTACCGGATCGGCGATCCAGTCGGCCAGATCGAGGATCGGCGGGGAGCCGGTGTCGCGGTGCTGTTGCGGAATTTCGACCATCGCGGCAATAGTGGGGCCGCGCGGGCTCCCGCGCAACCGACCCGTCCAGATCATGTTTGAAAGATGCCCATGGATCAGCGCTTTACCGATGGCTTTTGGCGCAGTTCAGACGGCCTCAAGCTCTATTACCGCGACTATCCCGGGGGTGAGGACGGCCGTCCGCCGATTATCTGCATGCACGGGCTGACCCGCAATTCGCGCGATTTCGCCGATCTGGCGGAGCGGCTTTCGCCCGAATGGCGGGTGATCGTGCCCGAAATGCGCGGCCGCGGGCAGAGCGATTATGCCGAAGACGCCGCGACCTATACTCCGCTCAACTATGTCGAGGATGTGGAGGCGCTGCTTGCCGAGCTGGGCATCGACCGCTTCGTCGCGATCGGCACTTCGCTGGGCGGACTGATGACGATGCTGCTGTCCAGCCGCGCTCCCGAACGGCTCGCGGGCGCGGTGCTCAACGATGTCGGGCCCGAGATCGACGAGGCCGGACTGGACAAGATCCGCACCTACGTGGGCCAGGGCCGCAGCTTCCCGACCTGGATGCACGCCGCGCGCGCACTTCAGGAAACGCACGAGGACGCGCACCCGACCTATCAGCTGGACGACTGGCTGCTGGCGGCCAAGCGCGTGATGGTACTCGGCCAGAACGGGCGGATCAGCTTCGACTACGACATGGCGCTGGGCGATGCCTTCCGCGAGACGCCCGACAGCGGCGGTGCCCCGCCTGCCAACCTGTGGCTGGCGTTCGAATCGCTCGGCAACACACCGCTGCTGCTGGTGCGCGGTGCTCTGTCCAACCTGTTGTCGGAAGAAACCGTGCGGCAGATGAAGGTCCGCAACCCGGGGATGGAGGTCGTCCTCGTGCCCGATACCGGCCACGCGCCGATGCTCGACGAGCCGGAGGCGGTCGCCGCGATCGACGCGCTGCTGGCGAAGGTCCGCACCCGGGAAACCGTTTGATGGCGGGCTCCGCGCGCGAAGGGGCACCGCGCGTCCTCCATCTCCACTCCACCTTCGCGGCCGGGGGCAAGGAGCTGCGCAGCGTGCAGCTGATCAACGCCTTCGGCGAATCGCTGCGCCATGCGATCGTCTCTGCCGATCCGGGCCAGTACGGTGCCGCAGAGCATATCAAGCAAGGGGTGGAGGTCCGCTACCCGCGCGATTTCCCCTCGTTACAGGGCAAGCCTTTGCCGCGGCGGCTCCAGAAACTCGCCCGCGCGATGCAGCCATACGATCTGGTGCTGACCTACAACTGGGGGGCGATGGACGCGGTGATGGCGCATACGTTGTTCACCGATGCGATGGGTCTGCCACCGCTTATCCATCACGAGGATGGCTTCAACGAGGATGAGCAGGAGCGGTTGAAAACCAGCCGCAACTGGTATCGGCGGATCGCGCTGGGCAAGACTAGCGGGCTGGTCGTCCCCTCAGAGGTGCTGGAGGGGATCGCGCTGCAGGCCTGGCAGCAGCCGATCGGCCGCGTGAAGCACATCCCGAACGGGATCGACACCGCGAAGTTCTCTGCCAGCCCGCCGCCCGATGCGCTGCGCGGGGTCATCAAGCACGAGGGCGAGCAGTGGATCGGCGCGCTGGCAGGCCTGCGCCCTGTGAAAAATCTCACCGCTCTGGTGCGCGCGGTCGCCCACTTGCCCGAGGACTGGCAGCTGGTGATTGTTGGCGAAGGGCCGCAGCGTGACTCGATCCGCGATGCTGCGGAAGCGGCGGGGATCGCGCATCGCGTCCACCTGCCCGGCTTCGTCGCCAACCCGGCAAGCTATATCGGACTGTTCGACATCTTCGCACTGTCTTCCCGGTCCGAACAGTTCCCGCTCTCGGTGGTCGAGGCGATGGCCGCCGCGCTGCCCGTTGCCGCGCCCGCCGTGGGGGATATCGCGGCGATGGTGGCGCAGGAGAATGCGCGCTTCATCGTGCGCCCGAACGACGAGGCTGCGCTGGGCGAGGCGTTGCAGGTGCTGGCCACCGACCCGGATTTGCGGGCGCAGATCGGGGAAGCCAACCGGGCGAAGGCGCGCAAGCACTTCGACGCGGCGGACATGGTTGCGGCCTACCGCCGGCTCTACGACAGCGCGCTGGGCGGTGGAGCGATCCGCTGACCGGCAGCCGGGCGCGCTTTCAGCGCCCATTCACCCGCGCTGCTGTTCAACCGGTGGCTATTGAATTGACGGCGTCATGGTTTAAAGAACCGCCCCGTTCCCGGCAGTTTTAAGGAAAGTCCCCCAGGCGTGGCCCTGTTACCCAATCGCGACAGCGCAAAGGCGGCCGACCGCAAGGCCAAAACCCAGGCCGCACAGGACGAAGCGCTGCTGCGCGAGGTGGACGATGCCGTCCGCACCGACCAGTACCGCCATGTCTGGACCCGCTACGGCATCTACATAATCGGTGTGGTGGTGCTGGGGCTGATCGCATTCGCTGCCGTGCTGTTCTTCAGCGGCCAGAGCGAAGGCAATCGCGAATCCGAATCCGAAACGCTGGTGACCGCGCTCGACCAAGTCGAGGCGGGCAATCTGGATCAGGCCGACGAGGCGCTGGCTCCGCTGGCCGAAGATGGCCGGGGCGGGGGCAAGACGCAGGCGCAGATGCTGCGCGCGGGCATCGCGCTGGAGCAGGGCCGGGCGAAGGAAGCCGCGGAACTGTTCAGCCAGGTCGCCGCCGACGACGACGTGCCCCAGTCGATCCGCGATCTCGCGGAACTGCGCGCGGTCGTTGCCGGCTATGACTCGATGAAGCCTGCCGAGGTGATCCGCCGCCTGACCCCGCTCGCCCAGCCGGACCAGCCGTACTACGGCAGCGCGGGCGAGATCCTGGCGATGGCCTATCTCGAAGGCGGCGATAAGGAACGCGCCGGCAAGCTGTTCGGCGAGATTGCCATGGATGACGACGTGCCCGACACGATCCGCGGCCGCGCGCGCCAGATGGCCAGCGTGCTGGGTGTGGATGCGGTCGGCGATGTCGACGAACTGATCAAAAGTCTGCGCGGGCCCGCCGGCGCGGGCGGTGCGCCGCCGACAGGCGCACAGCCGGAATAAACGGCGCACACACCTAACACTTGGCCCCCGAGGCGGGGCGACATTTCGGAGGATGACCTTGCGATCCATTGGTGCCACCCCGCTTCTTCTCGCGGCGCTGTTCGTCACCGGCTGTTCGGGCGGTCTGTTCGGCGGCGGAGACAAGAAGGTTACCCCGACCGTGGGCAATCGCGAGCCGGTTCTCTCCCGCATTGAAAGCGGTGCCAAGGTCGACCCCAGCATCTCCGGCGTTTCGGTGGTGCTGCCTCCCGCACGCGTCAACGAAACCTGGGCGATGGCCAGCGGTACGCCGAGCAAGAGCTATGGCAACCTCGCGCTTGGTGCCAGCCCGACCCGCGCGTGGAGCGCGCAGATTCCGGGATCGAGCAACAAGCGCCGTCTGGGCGCCGCCCCGATCGTTGCGGGCGGTACGCTCTACGTCACCGATACTGCGGGCACTGTGCACGCGTTCGATGCGGATACTGGTGGGCGCAAGTGGGAATATCGGCCGGAGATCGACTCGGATCTGCGCGGCACGGCCTTCGGAGGCGGCATCGCGGTCGCGGGCAATCGCCTGTTCGCGACCAGCGGCACCGGCCAGGTGGTCGCGCTGAACACCGCTGACGGCAGCGTAATCTGGAGCGCCAGCCCCGCCGGGCCGCTGCGCGATTCGCCCACGCTCGCCTTCAACCTTGTGCTGGTGATGACGCAGGACAACCGGATCATCGCGCTCAGCCAGGATGATGGCTCGGTCGAATGGGAAAACTCCGGCTCGACCGCGCAGGCTGGCGTGTTCGGCGTGGCATCGCCCGCCGCCGGGCAGGGCACCATCGTTGCGGGTTACAGCTCGGGCGAACTGGTCGCCTATCGTTACGAGAACGGGCGCGAGCTGTGGGCCGATGCGCTGGCGCGCACCTCGATTTCGACCGAGGTCGGCAGCCTGACCGATATCGATGCCGATCCGATCATCGATGGCGGGCGCGTCTATGCGCTGGGCCAGGGTGGCCGCATGGCCGCCTACGAGTTGGTCACCGGCCAGCGCGTGTGGGAACTCAACCTCGCCGGGATTTCGACCCCGGCGCTGGCGGGTGAGTGGCTGTTCACGCTGACCAGCGATGCGCGCCTGCTGGCGATTGCCCGGGGCAGCGGCAAGATCCGCTGGATCACCCAGCTCGCCCGCTATCGCAATGAGGAAGACCGCAAGGGCCCGATCTTCTGGACCGGTCCGGTGCTCGCCAACAACATGCTCTACGTCGGCAATTCGAACGGTGAGCTGTGGCAGGTGAGCGTGGGCGAAGGCGCGGCCAACCTGATGACCGAGCTCAAGGCCGGCGTCACCCTGCCGCCGATCGTCGCCAACAACACGCTCTACGTACTCGACGACAGCGGCACCATCACCGCGTTCCGCTAACGGCAGTGACGCGGCGGCCTGAGAGCCGCCGCGTTACCGAGCATTTAACCCTTTTGGGCCTAAAGCGGCGTCATGCGCGAAGACGCCTCCAGCTCACAACCGCCCCGCAGCGATGTCTCCGCTGGCGTAGGTCTTGTCGGCCTCGCCGGGCTTCTCGGCTGGATCGCGTTCTGCCGCGCCTTCCCTGAAATCTCGATCGCGCTCGACCTGCCCGGGCCCCACGCGCGGCTGGCGGGTCCTTATGCGGCGCTGTGCGGCCTGCTCGCCAGTGGTGTGCCGATGGTGCTGTGGTCGATCCTGGTCGACAAGGTCCATCGACGCGCTTCGACCGGGCTTGTGCTGGGCAAACAGGGCCCGGGACACAGTACGCGGGCAATCTCCTTCACCAAGCTGACCGGGTTGTGGGCGACCTGGGCGGTGATTGCCGTGCTCTACGGGCTCTGCCGCTGGTACTGGGATGGCAATTATCTGTTCGCGATGGAGGTGCTGGCCTACGCCGCGGTTCCCGCGCTGATCCTCTCGGTGCCCTATATCTTCTGGATCGACCGGCGGATGGAAGACCCGCGCGACGGCACCTGGCATTTCGGGGCCTTCCTGCTCGCGCGCGAGCAGTGGGACCGCGAAAAGGTCATCGGCCACTGGCGCGCGTGGATCATCAAGGGCTTCTTCGGCGCGTTCATGATCTCGATCCTGCCCGGCGGTTTCGCCGAGGTGGTCAACGCCGATCCTGCCGCGCTGGCGACCCGGCCCGGTGCGCTGGCGCTGGCGGTCATCTCGCTGCTGTTCGTGATCGACGTGCAGATCGGGACGGTCGGTTATGTGATGACGATGCGCCCGCTTGATACCCATATCCGCAGCGGCAACCCGTTTCTTGCGGGCTGGATCGCCGCGTTGTTGTGCTACCCCCCGTTCGTGTACGGGATCACGGGCGCGGGCGGCCTGCTATCATACGAAAACAACGCTCCCGGCTGGCAGCACTGGCTGGCGGGCGAGCCGTGGCTGATGGCGTTGTGGGGCGGCTGGCTGGTGGTGCTGACCGGGATGTATGCCTGGGCGACGGTGGTCTTCGGCCTGCGGTTCTCCAACCTGACCTATCGCGGCGTGATCACCCACGGGCCTTACCGCTTCACCCGCCACCCGGCCTATCTCTCGAAGAACCTGTTCTGGTGGAGTGCGGCGCTGCCGTTCCTCGTCACCAACGGAGGCCTGCTGGAGGCGGTGCGCAATGTCGTCGGCCTCGCGCTCGTCTCGGGAATCTACTACTGGCGCGCGCGGACTGAAGAGGCGCACCTGCTGTGCGAGGATGCCAAGTATCGCGAATATCACGCGTGGATGAGCCGCAACGGGCCGCTTACCGTTGCCATCGGGGCGCTGGGCCATGCGATCTCGCGCGGCCGCAGCCAGCAGCCGCTCCACCCCGCGGAATGAACGCCGCAGGCTAGAAGCTGTACTTGTAGATCCGGGTTATATCGCCGCCCCATTCGCCGTGATAGCGATCGAGCATCCGCTGCGCGGGCGACTTGCCGCTTTCGACGATCTCGTCGAGCGTCTGGAGGAAGCCGGTCTCGTTGTCGCCGCCCGTGTTCAACCGCGCACGCGCGGTGAGGCCCGACCGGGCGATTTCGAGCACGTCCTTGCCCAGATCCTGCAGCGTGCGACCGCCAGGTACGCTCGCGGCGAGGCCTTCCTTCGGCACTGCGTTGCGCAGCGCCTCGCGCTCTTCCATCGACCAGTCCTTGACCAGATCCCACGCCGCATCGAGCGCGCCTTGGTCGTATAGCAGGCCGACCCACAGCGCGGGCAGCGCGCAGATGCGGCTCCACGGGCCGCCATCGGCACCGCGCATTTCGAGGAAGCTCTTGAGCCGGACTTCCGGAAAAGCGGTCGAGAGGTGGTCCCACCAGTCGCTCTCGGTCGGTTTTTCGCCCGGCAGGATCGACAGTTTGCCATCGAGAAAATCGCGGAAGCTGAGACCCGCCGCGTCGAGATATTTCCCGTCGCGGAAGACGAAGTACATCGGCACGTCGAGCATGTAGTCGACATAGCGTTCGTAGCCGAAATCCTCATCGAACACGAAGGGCAGCATTCCGGTGCGATGCGGATCGGTGTCCGACCAGATGTGGCTGCGGTAGCTCAGGTATCCGTTGGGCTTGCCCTCGGTGAACGGCGAATTGGCAAACAGCGCAGTCGCGAGCGGTTGCAGCGCGAGGCCGACGCGGAATTTCTGCGCCATGTCGGCTTCGGAGGAATAGTCCAGATTGACCTGGATGGTGCAGGTCCGCAGCATCATGTCGAGCCCGAGATTGCCGACCGTCGGCATGTGCCGGGCCATGATGTCGTAACGCCCCTTGGGCATCATCGGCAGGTCTTCGCGGGTCTTGTCGGGCCACATGCCAAGGCCGAGGAAACCGACTCCGCAGCGTTCGCCGATTTCCTTCACCTGACTGAGGTGGCGACCCGCCTCGTTGCAGGTCTCGTGCAGGTTTTCGAGCGGCGCGCCCGAGAGTTCGAGCTGGCCTGCCGGTTCGAGGCTGACCGTGCCGTCATCGCCGCTCATCGCGATAACCTTGCCGCCTTCTTCCACCGGCTTCCAGCCGAAATCCTGCAAACTCAGCAGGATATCCCGGATGCCGCCGGGTTCGTCATAGCTTGGCGCGTGAAAGTCGTCGCGCTTGTAGACCAGCTTTTCGTGCTCGGTCCCGATCCGCCAGGCGGATTTGGGCTTCTCACCCGCTTGCATCGGAGCGACCAGCTGGTCGCGGTTTTCGATGACGGGTTCGTCTTCGTTCGATGCGTTGCGTGTGCTCATCGGGTGGCGTTAGAAAACTGGTTCTCGCGAGGGAAGGAAATTATTCTTCGCCTCCTGACACAGGAGACCAGTCGCCCGCCTGCGCCATCCAGATCGAGATTGCGGCAATAGTCGCGGTTTCGCCGCGCAGGATGCGCGGGCCAAGCGTGATCGGGGTTGCTTGCGGCAGGGCGCGGATCGCCGCGCGTTCGGCATCGTCGAAGCCGCCTTCGGGGCCGGTGAGAATCGCGGCAGGGGCACCGTGGCGGGCGAAGGCGCTGGCGGCATCCTCACCACCTTCCTCATCGGCGAAGAACAGCGCGCGCTCTGCAGGCCAGTCGGCCAGAAGCGCGTCGAGCTTCACCGGCCCGGCCACCTGCGGCAGTGCGGTACGCGCACATTGCTCCGCCGCTTCGGTGACGATGGTCGCCGCACGTTCGGGGTTGAGCTTGTCGGCGACGCAGCGGCGGGTGACGACCGGGCGGATCGCGGCGACGCCCAGCTCGGTCGCCTTTTCCAGCACCAGGTCGAAACGGTCTTTCTTCAGCAGCGCGGGGCACAGCCACAGGTCGGGCACCGCCTCGCGCTCGCGCAAGCGCTCGACCACGGTCACATCGACTCGCCGCTTGTCCACCTGCCCGACTCGGGCGGCCCATTCGCCGGTCACGTCGTCGCACAGGATCACCGTGTCGCCTTCGGACACGCGCATGACCTTGCCCAGATAATGCGCGCGATTGCCGTCGAGAGCGGAGCTACGGCCTTCGCCAAGCTCGTCCTCGACGAACAGGCGCGGGGCGCTTTTCGGGGGCCAGGCGGGGGTTGCGGGCATGGCTGGGCAGGTGCCACGCGGCGCGCTAGGGAGCAAGTCCATGAGCACCAGCGACTCCGTAGAAACGATCGTCCCCGACAGCGAGCACAGGGGGCTGATCGAGCGGCTGCCGCAGCTCCCCCGCGATCTTGCCCAGCTGGCCCGGTTCGACCGGCCGATCGGCTGGTGGCTGCTGTTCTGGCCCTGCGTCTTCGGCGTGTGGCTGAGCGGCACCGGCTGGCAGTTCGGCCTCCTGCTGTGGTTTCTCGCCGGTTCGATCGCGATGCGCGGCGCGGGCTGCGTCTATAACGACATCACCGATGCCGAGCTGGACCGGCAGGTTGCGCGCACCGCCAGCCGCCCGATCGCCAGCGGCCGGGTGAGCAAGCGGACCGCGTGGATATGGCTCGCGGCGCTCAGCTTCGTCGGCCTGATCGTGCTGCTGCAAATACCGCTGCAGGCCCAGATCGTCGCCTTGGCGAGCCTGCTGCTGGTCGCGGCCTATCCCTTCATGAAGCGGATCACCTGGTGGCCGCAGGCGTGGCTGGGGCTGACCTTCAACTGGGGGCTGCTGGTCGGCTGGGCGACTCTGGCCGACGCGAACTGGGGCGTGGCGATCGCGGTCTATCTGGCCTGCGTCGCATGGACCGTCGGCTACGACACGATCTACGCCGTGCAGGACAAGGAAGACGACGCGCTGGTCGGCATCCGGTCGAGCGCATTGCGCATGGGGGGCAAGGTGAAGCAGGGCGTGGCGACATGTTACGCACTGGCAGTCGCGCTGTGGGCGCTCGGCTTCTGGCTGTTGCGGGCGGACCCGGTCGCGTGGCTCACGCTGCTGCCGGTTGCATGGCACCTCGGCTGGCAGGTTGTGACGCTGGACGAGAAAGACCCGGGCAACCCGCTGCACCGTTTCCGCGCGAACCGCTGGGCCGGGTTCCTGTTCGCTGCGGCGTGCTTCGTGGTCGGTAACGCAGGGGCCTGAGTTTCGGCAGTTTTGCGGTGAATGATCCCGCTTTTCGCCGGGATGACGCCCGCGCAGCTGTTTACTTTTCGTTCCACGGACCCGAAACTGGACCGCGATGGCCGCGCCGACCCCCGAACCGCCTGCTCTGCCCGCGCTCCACGCCAGCCATGCCGGGCTGTGGCTGGCCGCGCCCGATGGCACCACGCAGGAGATCGGCAAGGGGCAGGCGATAAATGCCTGCGCCGATACGCCGGTGCTGCTGCTCAACGCGCCGCTGGTCGCCGCGAGGCTGGGCTATCCCGATCTCTCCGGCCTCGACCTGCTGGAGCTGTACGCCTTCCTCCACCCCGCGCGGTTCTGCGTGCCGACGCCCAAGGGACTGGCTGCGACGCTGGGTATCGACCCGCCTGAGGACGAGGGCGCGACGCCTGCCTTCCTCCAGCGCGCGCTCGGCGCGATGCTGGCGGTGTGCGGGCGGGATGACTGGGCGGAGCGGCACGGCGGATGGAGCACGCTGCAATCGCTCGCCCGTGCGCGCTGGCCTTGGGCGCAGGTGCTCGGCCCCTTCGTGGAGCGACCCGAACGGGCCGAGCGCTGGCTGTTCGCGACCTTGCCCGAATGGGAAGATGCGCCCGAGCGTCCGCAGCCTGCGCAGGTTTCGATCGGCGAGGAAGAGGTGCAGGCCCAGCTTGCCCGGCTGACCGGCGAAGGCGCGGAGAAGCGCGAGGGCCAGCGCGCCTACTCAGGCGATGTCGCCCGCATTTTCGCTCCGCGAGAGGGGCGGGGCAAGCCGCATCTGCTGCTGGCACAGGCGGGCACCGGGATCGGCAAGACGCTGGGCTACCTCTCGCCTGCAAGCGTGTGGGCAGAGCGGTCGCAGGGCACGCTCTGGGTCAGCACCTACACCAAGAACCTCCAGCGCCAGCTGCGCCGTGAAAGCCGCCGTGCCTGGCCCGAAAAGCGCGCCGATGGCAGCGCGCCGGTGGTGGTGCGCAAGGGGCGCGAGAATTACCTGTGCCTGCTCAACCTCGAAGATGCGATGCAGGGCGGGTTTGCCGGGCGCGGCGCGGTGCTGGCGCAGCTGGTCGCACGCTGGGCGCAGTATTCGCGCGATGGCGACATGATCGGCGGCGACCTGCCCGGCTGGCTGGGCACGCTGTTCCCCCGGCGCGGGATCACCGCGCTGACCGACCAGCGCGGCGAGTGCGTCTATGCCGGGTGCCCACATTACCGGAAGTGCTTCATCGAACGCGCCGCGCGGACCAGCGCGCAGGCGGATCTCGTGATCGCCAACCACGCGCTGGTGATGATCAATGCCGCGCGCGGGCGCCATCATGGCCAGCCGCCCACGCGGCTGATCTTCGACGAAGGCCATCACGTGTTCGATGCCGCCGACAGCACCTTCGCCGCCGCGCTGAGCGGGCAGGAAGCGATCGAGCTGCGCCGGTGGATCATCGGCCCGGAACGCAACACGCGCGGGCGCAGACGCGGGCTTGCCGCGCGGCTGGCCGACATCGCATCCTACGACGATGCTGGCGGCGAGGCGGTGGAAGCCGCGATCGAGGCGGCGCAGGCGCTGCCCGCCGACGGCTGGCTGGGGCGGATCGGCGAGGGGGCACCCTCCGGCCCGCTGGAAGAACTGCTCGCGCAGGTCCGCGCAACCGTGTTCGCCCGCGACGAGAGCGGCGGCTCCGAAGCGGGCTACGGGATCGAGACCGAGATCGCCGACCCTCCCGGTCCGCTGGTGGATGCCGCGCAAGAGGCGCAGGGCGCGCTGGCCGATATCCGCAAACCGCTGCTCAAACTCGGCCAGCGGCTGGAGGCGGTGCTGGAAGACGCGCCCGACTGGCTCGACGGGCAGGGGCGGGCACGAATCGAGGGCGCGCGGCACTCGCTCGCCTGGCGGGTCGATCTGATCGCCGCGTGGGAGGCCTTGCTCGGCAGGATAGGGGGGCCGACCGATCCCGATTTTGTCGACTGGCTGGCGGTCGACCGGTTCGAGTCGCGCGAATACGACATCGGACTGCACCGCCGCTGGCTCGACCCGATGAAGCCCTTCGCCAAGATCGTGCTCGAGCCTGCGCATGGCGTGATGCTGACCAGCGCGACCCTGGCCGACCGCGGCCCAGAGGGTGAGCCTGACTGGGCCCGCGCGATCGCCTCGAGCGGGGCGGAGCATATCGGCCTGACCCCGCAGCTGGCCAGCCAGCCAAGCCCGTTCGATTACGCGAGCAAGGCAGAGGTGCTGATCGTCACCGACATCAAGCGCGGCGATATTGCTGGGCTTGCGGGAGCCTATGCCCGCCTGATCGAGGCGGCGGGCGGCGGAACCCTGGGCCTGTTCACGGCGATCAAGCGGTTGCGCGCGGTCCATGCGCGGATTGCGGACCGGCTCGCGCGCGGCAACCTGCCGCTCTACGCACAGCACGTCGACCCGATCGACACCGGCACGCTGACCGATATTTTCGGCGACGATCCGCGCGCCAGCCTGCTCGGCACCGATGCCCTGCGCGACGGGATCGACGTGCCGGGCGACAGCTTGCGCAGCGTGGTGCTGGAGGCGGTGCCCTGGCCGCGCCCGACCATTCTGCACCGCGCGCGCCGCGCCGCCTTTGCGGACGAGGCCGGCGGCGGCAGTGCCTATGACGACCGGATCATCCGCGCGCGGCTGGCGCAGGCCTTCGGTCGGCTGATTCGCTCGCGTGAAGACAGCGGCCACTTCGTGGTGCTCTCCCCTGCGTTCCCCAGCCGTCTGCTCAGCGCCTTCCCCACCGGCACGCCGATTCACCGCGTCACGCTGGACGAAGCCGTATCGCGCCTTGCAGCGGGGCCACCGGCAAGGCAGGGAGGAACCCTGCCCGCGCGTGAAGACACGACGACGGGCTGAGGATGCAGCGCTCATGAGGCGGATCACGTGAAATATCTCGGCCTGTTCCGGCACGCGAAGTCCGACTGGGACGACAGCAGCACGCGCGATTTCGACCGCAGCGTGAACGAGCGCGGGCGCGAAGGCGCGCGAATCATGGGCCGCCATATCCGGCGGCAGGAGCCCGCGTGGGATATGATTCTCGCCAGCCCTGCCGAACGGGTGCGCCTGACGCTGGAAGAGGCCGCGATCGGTGTAAAGCTGACCTTCGACCAGCGGCTCTATCTCGCCGGGCCGGAGACTCACCTCGAAGTGATCAAGCACAAGGCGGGCGATGCCGACGCGGTGCTGATCGCGGCGCATAATCCCGGTTTGCAGGATCTGGTGCTGGCGCTGGTCTCGCAAGAGAACGAGACGCCCGATTTCCGCGAGGCAATGGTCAAGTTCCCGACCGCGTCCTTCGCCGTGCTCGAACTGCCGATCGACGACTGGAGCGAGCTGGGCGCGCAGAACGCCAAGCTGGTCCATTTCAAGCGACCGCGCGATCTCGACCCGTCGCTGGGACCGCTCGACTAACGACATCGCGGCCGGTTGATCGTCGTGACGGGCGATTTATCAACGGGTCTCATGACCTCTCAAGCTCTCATCCGCAGGCCGCGATGGGCCGCCGCAGTGATGCTCGCCGCGCTGGTCGCGCCATGCGGCCTGAACGCCCAACCGGCCCACATCTCTGAATCGCAGCCGTGGCTGGAAGCCGCGCCGCTCAAGCGCATTGTCGATTCATCGGGAAAGACAGAGCCTGCGGCCAGAGGCGTGTGGAAATCGCGCGGCTATGGCTGGATTCTCGCGATCGATGAGACCGGCGTCACGCGGTATCAGGATGGCGTCCAGTGCTACACCCCGCCCGGCGAGAACGGCGGTCAGAGTACGATGGACTCGATCGAATATCGCTTCTTCCGGATGCTGCCCGGAAATCGCGCCGCGATCTTTCAGCTGCTGGAGGGCGATACCAATGTCGTGTTCGACCGGCTCGATCGCCTGCCGGCACGGTGCACCGATGCGCCCGATACATCGCCGCAGGCCGTCGCCGACGAGTTTCTGAACGCCTTCGCGCAACACTACGCCTTCTTCGATCGTCGTCCGCCCGGCCATGAACAGCGCGCGGCGCGGCTGCGCGGTCTGATCTCCGACGACACTAGCGAGGCCGAGCTGTGGGATGCTCTGGCGGCCTATATGGAGGGGCTCTCCGACAGCCATACCAAGCTGATCGGTACGATCGATGGCGAGCGGCGGCGGGTGCAGGACGGGCAGGGCTCGACTCTGCCGATGATCCGCGCGAGCCAGGGCGGCGAGGGCGCATGGCTGGGCGGACTGATCGATCAGGCCAAGGCAAAGCTCGGCGACAGCGCGCATCATGAGGGGCAGGACCGTATCCTATGGGGCGTGATCGACGGCCCGGACGGAGCGCGGATCGGCTATCTACAGGTGTTCGTCATGGGCGGATTTACCCCCGGCGAGGATTTCTCCAGCGATACATGGGCTGTGGCGGAAATGGCCGAGCTGAATCGCATTCTGGACGAGGCGCTGGGCGCGTTTCAGGATACCGACGCGGTCATCGTCGACCTGTCGAACAATCGCGGCGGGTGGGATCGTGTGGCGAAGGCTCTCCCGAGCCGTTTCACCGACGCCGCGTTCACCGGCTTTACGACGCAGGCTCGCGGTTCGGGCCTTGTGCCGTTTCCCAACCGCATCGCGCCCGCCGATGGCCTGCGCTTCACCGGGCCGGTCTATCTGATGACGAGCGATGTGACGGTCAGCGGCGGCGAGCTCGCCACGCTTGCCTTCCGCCAGCTGCCCAATGTCACCCAGGTGGGCGGGACGACGCGCGGTGCGTTCTCCACCCCGCTGGCCAAGCCGCTGCCCAATGGCTGGCTGCTGGAGCTGTCGAACGAGACCTTTGCGGATGAGGCCGGGAATGTGTTCGAAGAAAGAGGGATCGCGCCGGACGTTGCGCTCGAAATCTATCCGGCGGACGACCCGGTTTCAGGTCACTGGCGCGCGGTCGAAGAGGTCGCGGCGATGGCGCGGCGGCGCATCCCTGCGGACTAGCCCAGTACCGTCCTCGGCCCGGGGCCTTCTTCCGCAAGCCTGTCTTGCGGATTGTACAGCGCGCAGCGCTTAAGGCTCAGACACCCGCAGCCGATGCAGCCGTCAAGGTTTTGCCGTGCGCGCTCAAGCTCTGCGATTCGCGCGTCGAGCTGGTCGCGGATCGCACGGCTGATCGCGCCCCAGTCGCGCGCATTGGGCGTGCGCCCTTGGGGCAGGCGGGCGAGCTGCGCCTCGATCTCACCCAGCGAGAGGCCCAGCCGCTGCGCGATCAGGATGAAGCTGAGCCGGCGAATATCGGACCGCAGGAAGCGCCGCTGGTTGCCGCCGGTGCGGTGCGGTTCGATCAGTCCCTTGCTCTCGTAATAGCGGATGGCCGACACGCTGAGCCCGGTGCGACGGGCCAGTTCGCCGATGGGCAGGAGATCGTTCGCTTTCATCGATCACGACGATAGGCATATTGATGCTTGACCTCAAGTGAGGTTGAGGTTGCATTGATGCGTACATCGCAGTCGCGGGGCGATCCGGCCTCGCTCAATCAAGGAGAACAGCGATGCCCAAGGGCTATCTCGAACACGCCAATATTTCCGTCACGGATCTGGAGCGCAGCACCGCGCTGCTGGTCGATCTGCTCGGCTGGCACAAACGGTGGGAGGGGCCATCGCTCAACAATGGCCACACGATCCATGTCGGGGGCGAGGTCGATTATGTGGCGCTTTACACCGGTGAGCACGTGACCGGCAATTTCGCCAAGGGCCATCCGCTCAACCACATCGCCTTCGTGGTCGACGATCTCGACGCGGCGGAGGAAGTGGTGAAGCGCCACGGGCTCGAACCCTTCAACCATGCCGACTACGAACCCGGCCGCCGGTTCTATTTCTTCGGCTGGGACGGGATCGAGTTCGAAGTGGTCAATTACGACTGATGCGAAGGGCCGGGGCGGCGGCGCTCCGGCCATTCGCGCTTGCAACATGGGGGAGCCTGCGCAACAGGCTGCTGCCATGAGCATGCAAGATCTGATCGAAGCCGCCCGCGTGTCCAAGGCCTGGCCGTTCCAGGAGGCGCAGCGTCTGCTCAAACGCTATCCCGATGGAACGAAGCCCGGCGGCGAGCCGGTGCTGTTCGAAACCGGCTACGGCCCTTCGGGCCTGCCGCACATCGGCACGTTTCAGGAAGTGCTGCGGACCACGCTGGTCCGCCGCGCGTTCGAGGCGCTGATCGGCGCGAAGCCGGAAGATGGCAAAACGCGGCTGGTCGCGTTCAGCGACGACATGGATGGCCTGCGCAAGGTGCCCGACAATGTGCCCAACGCGCAGTTGCTGCAGGACAATCTGCACAAGCCGCTGAGCCGCATTCCCAACCCGTTCGGCACCGACCACGACAGCTTCGCTGCGCACAATAATGCGAAGCTGCGCGAATTCCTCGACCGGTTCGGGTTCGATTACGAATTCATCGCCAGCCACACCCAGTACGATACCGGTGTGTTCGACGAAGCGCTCAAGAAGGTGCTCGCGCACAACCAGGCGATCCTCGACATCATGCTGCCGACCCTGCGGGCGGAGCGTGCGGCGACCTATTCGCCGATCATGCCGATCAGCCCGGTGACGGGCCGTGTGTTGCAGGTTCCGGTCGAGGTGATCGATGCCGATGCAGGCACGATCCGCTTCACGGATGAAGACGGCACGGTCGTCGAACAGTCCGCGCTGGGCGGGCAGGCCAAGCTGCAATGGAAGGTCGATTTCGCCATGCGCTGGGTGGCGCTGGGCGTCGACTATGAAATGTACGGCAAGGATCTGACCGATACCGGCATCCAGTCGGGCAAGATCGCCAAGGTGCTGGGCGGCCGCAAGCCCGAAGGCCTGATCTACGAGCTGTTCCTCGACGAGAAGGGCGAGAAGATTTCCAAGTCGAAGGGCAATGGCCTGACGATCGAGGAATGGCTGACCTATGGCAGCGAGGAATCGCTCGGCTTCTACATCTTCCCCAATCCCAAGAGCGCCAAGCAGTTGCATGTCGGCGTGATCCCGCGTGCGGTCGACGACTACTGGCAGTTCCGCGAGCGGCTGCCCGAGCAGGCACTCGACAAGCAGCTGGGCAATCCCGCGTGGCACCTGCTGCGCGCCAATGGCGGGTATGAGGCGGAGGAAGCACCGGGTGCGGGCGACAGCCTGCCGGTGACCTATGGCCTGCTGCTCAATCTGGTCGGCGTGATGGGCGCGACCGCGACGCGCGAGCAGGTGTGGTCCTACCTCGGCAACTACATCGAGGATCCCGATCCGGCGAAGCACCCTGAGTTGGACGGGCTGGTGACCACCGCGCTCGCCTATAACCGCGACTTTGTCGCCCCGACGCTCAACCGCCGGGCGCCTACGCCCAACGAAGCCTCCGCACTGGCCGCGCTCGACGGCGAATTGTCTCAGGTGTCCGCGGATACGAGCGCGGAAGACCTGCAGACGATCGTTTACGAAACCGGCAAGCGCGAGGAGTTCGGGTTCGACAATCTGCGCGACTGGTTCAAGGCGCTCTACGAGACCCTGCTCGGGTCCGAACAGGGTCCGCGCATGGGCAGCTTTATCGCGCTCTACGGGGTCGAGAATACCCGCAAGCTGATCGCAGAGGCGCTGGCTGCGGCCAACACCGCAGGCTAGCCCGCCTCAGCCCCACTTGCGGGTGCGATACCAGCGCGTGATGACGTATTTCGCGCTCGACGCGACAGGCGTGCCGGCATGCAGCGTATCCTCGTTCGGCGTGCCGTCGGGGTTGGCGTTGTTCCAGACCAGCAGGACGCCGGCCTTGGGTTCGATCTGGATACCGCAATTGGGAAAGGCGGTCGCGCCGCTGCCCTTCAGCGTGTTGAGGAACATCATCGCGGTCCAGCTGCGCTGGCCGCCATTCTTGCTCTCCTGCTTCCAGTAATCCTCGCCCGGATAGAAATAGTCGTGGTGGTCCTTGAACTGCTGGCCCGGCAGATAGCGCTGGCCCTGCATCGTCTCGCCGAACTTGCCGGGCAGGCCCAGACAATCGTCGATCCGGCGGCTGACCATCTTCACCATCGGGTCGTCGCGGTCGAAATTGCCCGAGTACGATGTGCGATACCCGTCCTTGTAAGTGCCTTCGTAGAGCGAGCTGGGCCGGGCGACCTGATCGATCATTCCGGCCAGCTTGCGACATTCGTTGCTCGTCAGGAATTCGCCCACGGCGTAGATTTCCGCTTTGTCCGTCGGAACGCGGTAGGCCTTGGGATCGGCGTCGAGCCGCTTGCGGACGGTTTCGCCGACTTTGGCGAGGGCATCCTGATCGGGCACTTTGGCGGGCTTTGTGGTCGAGTCTGTCATGCAAGTTTTCTAGCAAGTGCACCGCGTGCCCGCTAGACAGCGGGAACACATGTGAGGGGAAGCAAGCATGAGCACAGCTAACCAGAAGCGCTACAGCATCGGCGCGATGATCTTTCACTGGCTGATCGCCATTCTGGTGATCGTGAACTGGCGGATCGCGGAAAGCGCGGAGAATCTCTCGGACGCAGAGAAGGGCGCTGTTTTCGCCAATCACAAGGCGCTGGGAATGCTGATCCTCGCGCTTACGCTGGGCCGTATCGCCTGGCGCCTGACGCACCCGCTGCCGAGCCTGCCGAACAACTACGCACCGTGGGAGCGGATGCTCGCGCGGACGACTCACGTGCTGTTCTACGTCTTGCTGATCGGTCTGCCGCTGGGCGGCTGGCTCGCGACTTCGATGTTCGATCGCCCGATCGATTTCTTCGGCATCTTCACCATCCCGGTACTGCCGGTGGGCGAGAACAAGGATCTGGGCGGCACCATCTTCGATGTTCACAAGACCGCGGGCACGATCATGATCTACCTGATCGGTCTGCACATCCTGGGCGCGCTGAAGCATACCTTCATCGACAAGGATCTGGGCATCTTCCGGATGCTGCCTTTTGGCGGAAAAGCGCGCCAGTAAGCGAAACGCCCCGCCGATCGCACTGATCGACGGGGCGTCCGTTTTTGGGAGAGCGAACGCTTACCAGAAGAAGTCGTGAATCACGTCGACCACTTCGCCGGTATAGGTGTTCACCAGCAGCACATCGTCGTAATAGCGGACCCAGCGATAGGGGCCGTAGGTCTGCGGCAGGCGATAGCTCCAAGGATCGTTGATCTGGTAGCGGCTGCCGAAGAACAGGCTGCCTAGCGAGAAGCCGATCCCGATCCGGCGATAGCTGTAGTTGCGATAGGGCGCGTAATAGCGGCCCAGGTTGTAGTGCCGCCGGTTCTGCGCACGATAGCGGTGCCAGTTGTAGCGGTTGTCGTTCCGCCAGCTGCGGTTCCACCGGCGATAGTCGCGGCGCGCCTCGCGGCGGACATCACGCCGATAGTCACGGCGCGCATCCTGCCGATAGTCCCGCCGTGCTTCCCGACGGGCATCGCGGCGGTAATCGCGCCGCGCATCCTGACGATAATCGCGGCGTGCGTCACGGCGCGCATCGCGACGATCTTCCCGCCGGTCCTGCCGTACGTCCCGACGCGCCTCGCGGCGCTGCTCGCGGGCGTAGTTCTCGCGCGACTGCATCCGGGCGTCCCACGCCCGCTGCTCGGCCGCAGAACGCTGGCGCGTCTGCTGTCTGTCCTGCCGTGCTTCGCGGCGCTGTTGCTGACGCGCCTCGCGACGCTGCTCGCGGATCTGCGAACGATCGCCCCTGTTGCCGCGTGCCTCGCGACGCTCGGCGCGACGCTCTTCGCGCGAGGGCTGCCCGGCAAACTGGGTGTCGGCCTGAAGATAGGTCGAAACCCGGTTGGCCGGTGCCGGAGCGACGGCGGCGTTGGCCGGCAGGCCGGTCGCGGCGAGCGCGAGGCCGAGCGCAGTCAGCCCGCCATATCGAAAAAGATCTGTTGGATTATACATGGTGCTAGCGGTTCCCTTCATGGCGATGGACCATTCGCGCCGCACCCACCAGGCGGCCCCTTTGTCCGTATGTATTACATGCCTGATACGGCCTGACACGTTTCTGAACCGGAGTTAGGGTTCCTTGTTCATATTTCCAGTCGCAATGATGAATGACGCTATTTTCACGGGACATTGACATGCGCCGCTGCGCCATGTGTTGATCGCGGCAATGTTCGACAGTCTCGACAAGGTCCGCGGCGATGCGCAGGCGCGGCTGGAGCGTGCGGCACGCGATCGCCGCTCGCCGATGCACACGCCGGTGATCGCAACCGGGGATGCCGATGCCCGGGTGATGGTGCTGCGCGCCTTCGATCCGTGGACGCTGCGCTTCCACACCGATGCCCGCGCGCCCAAGGTCGGCGTGATCGAGGCCGATCCGCGAATCGGCGTGCTGTTCTACGACAAGGCGGAGAAAGTGCAGATCCGCGTGCAGGGGCAGGCGCGGATCGAGCGTGACAGTGCGGTCGCGCAGGCGGCGTGGGAGGCGGGCAACAACTTCGCGCGCCGCTGTTACCTCGGCGATGGGCCGGGAACGGTCGCGCAAACCGCATCCTCCGGCCTGCCGCCGCAGTTCGAAGGCCCCGAGCCGAGCGACGAGGACCTGATCCCCGCGCGCGAGCACTTCGCGGTGTTGCTGGTCGAGCTGACCCGGCTCGACTGGTTCCATCTCGCGCATGATGGCCATTGCCGCGCCCAGTTCGATCTGGCGCAAGGCACTGCGCGGTGGGTGACGCCCTAGACCGCGCGCGCTGCTTGCCATAGGGGAGGCAGCATGAAGCGCCCCCACTTGCCTGCCAGAGATCTGTTGCCGGGCATGGGCGAGGAGCTGATCAGCGCGAGCGACTGGAGCCGCCGTGCCGCCACCCTGGTGGGGGCGGTGCTGATCGGCCTGGTCGCGATCGGCTTCGCGATTGCGGGCGACCATGCGTCCGAGCTGTTCAACCGCACCACCGCCGCACATCCATGGGTCTATCTCGTTTCCGCACCGCTGGTGTTCGTCGCGATCGTCGCGATCACCAACCGGGTTGCCCCCGATGCACGCGGATCGGGCATTCCGCAGGTGATTGCCGCCAGCCGCATGCCGGGCAGTGCGGCGATGGCCGGGCTGGTCGCGATCCGCACCGCGCTGTTCAAGGCGGTGCTGACCGTCGCCGCGCTGCTGGGCGGGGCATCGGTCGGGCGTGAAGGCCCCACCGTGCAGCTGGGTGCGGCGATCATGGTTCAGGTCCACCGCCTGTTCCGCGTCCAGGCAAGCGCGGGCGTGTACATCGCTGGCGGTGCCGCAGGCGTGGCCGCGGCGTTCAACACGCCGCTCGCAGGGATCGCCTTCGCGATCGAGGAGCTTTCGGTCGCCTACGAACAGCGGGTCGCGGTGCTGGTAATGGGTGCGGTGATGATCGCCGGTCTGACCGCGCAGGGCATCTCCGGCGATTACGTCTATTTCGGCCAGCTGGGCGGCAGTTTGCCGATCGTGACCGTGCTGATCGCCGCGCCGATCGCGGGGCTTTTGGGCGGAGCGGCAGGCGGCCTGTTCTCGCGCGCGGTGCTCGCACTGCGGGGGCCGGGCGGGCGCTTTGCCTCCCGGCTCAAAGCGCGTCCGCTGGCGACCGCGCTGGTTTGCGGCGTGGTGGTCGGCGTGCTCGGCTTTCTGACGGCGGGCGCAACCTCGGGCACCGGGTACGAGCCGACGCGTGATCTGCTGACCGGAGCGGACGCGGAATACTGGTTCGGTCCGGCCAAGTTCCTCGCCGCACTGGCGACCACCGCCAGCGGCATTCCGGGCGGCATCTTCGCTCCATCGCTGGCGGTTGGTGCCGGTTTCGGCGAGCTGCTGACCCCGCTTTTCCCGCCCGAACAGGCTGGGCTGATCGTGCTGATCGGGATGGGCGGGTACTTCACCGGCGTGGTTCGCGCGCCGCTGACCTCGGTCATCATTCTGAGCGAGGCGACCAGCTCCAGCCACGCGATCCTGCCGCTGTTCGCGACCGCGCTGATCGGTGACTGGGCCGGCTCGATGGTGTGCAAGGAACGGCTCTACCACGCGCTTTCGCGGGACTTCCTGCCGGGCAAGGGCGACAGCGAGGGCGACGACGCGCCAGCCGCGACCGACGCCAAGCCGACCAAGGGCAGCTGAGGCCCCGCTAGACATCGTCCCCCGGGGTGATGTGCGAGACGATCGAGCGGATCGTCATGAACACGATCGTCACACTGGCCGAGGCGAGCGCCACCATCCCCACGGTCAGCGCGAACAGCGCGGTGTAGAGGTAGTTGTACCAGCCCTTCGGCAGGTTCTCGAACTCGCCGATCGGCAGGGTGAAGGCCAGCAGCACGAGGAAGCTGATCATCAGCGTCACCGTCGAGAGCACTGCGATCCGGGTGACCTGCTTGTAGGTATCGCGGTCGAAGTCGGTCTCTATCCGGCGGATCATGCCGATCAGCGTCAGCATCAGCGCGAGCGTGGTGGCAGAGGCGGTCGCGATTGCCGAGCCGAGGTAGAGCCCCGCGCGGCTGAGCGCCTCCAGCAGGTCGCGCGCTTCGGCCGCGCCATAGACGGTGCCGATCGCCTGACGCGCGCCGAGGCCGATGAGGCAGAAGACGAGGAAGCTGAGGAGGGGCCATAGAAGCGTGTGTTTGTATGCCATGCCCCCGCAGCGGTTGAGCGCAGGCAAAGCTCCGAAACCGACAATTGTGGGTCTGCCCCCCGCCAGCCTGACACACCTGACACACAGTCCAGGGGTAAGAAAAACTCCCCTGTGCATGCCCCGCCTTCCAGACAGGGGCAGGGCATCGTCGCGGCAAGAGCATGGCGCCGACCTAGCGCGCGCGGGGCGAGTAGGAAAACCGCTTCAGCGCCGCTCGAAGCGTTCGAACCCCTCGGCTGGTATATCGCGCTCGTCGATCCGGTCGACCGCAGCGCGCGGCGGGCCATCGTGCATCGCCTCTATCATCCGGGCGAGGGCAGTCTCCTCGCCTTCCAGATGTGCCTCCACCGTGCCGTCGGGAAGGTTGCGGACCCAGCCCGCAAGGCCCAGCGAGCGCGCGGTCTGCACCGTCCAGTCGCGGTAGAACACGCCCTGCACGCGGCCATGCAGGATCAGGTGACGGGCGACCTGCATACTAGCCGCCATCCCTGCCCAGCAGCAGTTGCGCCATGGCTTCGCCCATCCGGCTGGCAGTCTCGTCCACCGGATGCCCGGGGGACAGCAGCGCGAGCGCGGAGGCGACGCGATCGGGCTGGCCGAGCGAGAGGTTGAGGATCACGAAGACGATCGCCGGATCGCCGATCGGAATGATGCCCGCGTCGATCCCCTGCTGGATCAGTGGGCGGGCTGCTTCGTACAAAGGCTTCAGCAGCCGTTCGGAGACAATGTCGCTGCGCGGCGGCGGCTCCACGCTGGCACGCGCGACGAAGCCGCGCAGATCCGGATGGCGGTCGTAATAGCCTGCAGTCATGCCGATCGCGAGCCGCAGCCTCTCGCGCAATGGCGTCTTTGCGTCGTTCGCCATCGCGGTCAGCGCGGCGATATTCGGCGCGAAGGTCTCTGTCAGCAGATCGACGCAGGCGAGCCACAGCCCCCCCTTGTTGCCGAAATGGACCGCGACGAGGTTGGGTGCCGCCCCCGCGCGGCTGGCGATCATCCGCACGCTCGCCGCCTCGAACCCGTTATCGGCGAAGCACCGCGTCGCCGCACGCAGCAGCGCATCGCGCCCCGCGGGGGCATCCGCCGTCCGCCGTCCGCGGCGCGGGGCCGATCCGTCTTGACCTTCGCTCGTCATGCTTCGTATATGTACGGGTGTACATATAATGCCAAGTCAGGTTTTTTGGGCGAAAGGATCATTCTCATGCGTCATGGTATCACCCGCCGCGCTGCGCTTTTCAATCTGTCCGCAGCATCGCTCATCGCATTGCCCGGCTGTGCGTCGATCCAGCCGGACCCGAACTCGCGCGAGGACCAGCTGACCGGCGCGGTCGACGGGACGGTGATCGACGCGTTCTTCTACGCTTTCGGCCCGTATGAATTCGCCCGGTCGATGCAGGCGCTCTCAGGCCAGATCGACGTCGGCGATACGCTGGTATCCGAAGAGGCGCTGGCCGATGCTGCGAAGCGGGCGGGTGATACCAACGTGCTCATCAACCGGCACATCCATGTGCGCGATCTGGCAGACGAGAGGATCCGCTCGGTCACCGCGCCGAACAACGACACGCTCTATACCTCGGCGGTGCTGGAGCTTTCCAAGACTCCGGTGCGCCTGACGCTGCCCGACTCGGGCGACCGCTATCTGTCGGTCGCGTTGATGGACATGTTCACCGACCAGACCATGGTGGGCCATGCGGAGAATGGGGGCAGGGCGGGGACGTACCTTATCGTCGGGCCCGACAGCCCGGTGAAGGACGGCCCCGACGTGATCCGCATGCCGTCGAACGATGTGTGGCTGCTGGCGCGCACCTTCGTGGCCGGGGTGGACGATCTCGATGCAGCGCGCGCGGTCCAGAGCGGGATCGTGGTGGAGCCTGTCGATACGAAGTCGAAGCCGCTGCTCTTCACCACGCTCGCGCCGTCCGAAATGGAACCGCACAGCTTCCTCGCCCTGACCAACGAAGTGCTCGGCCGTTCGCCGAGCCACCCGCAGGTCGCGCGCGCCGCGAAGTTCGCGGACAAGGGCATCGTGCCGGGCGATCTGAGCGTGTGGGACGGCCTATCCCTGCGTTCGCGCGCCGTGGCTGCCCCGTTCGCTGGACATGCTGCGCAAGGGGCTCTCGCGGTCGCAGGACAAGCCGGGCTGGAACGCGCCGCCCCTGATCCTGGGCGATTATGGCAATAACGACCTGGTCCGCGCCGCCATCGCGCTGATCGGCTTCGGCGCGCTCAAGACGCAGGATGCCCGCTATTTCCGGACCGAGACCGATGCCGCGGGCGACGCGCTGAGCGGCACGTCTTCCTACCGGATGGTGATCCCGCCCGCAGGCGTGCCGGTGAAGGCGTTCTGGTCGCTGAGCGTGTACCAGCCCGATGCCGACGGGCGGCTGTTCTTCTTCAAGGTGCCGATCGATCGGCATTCGATCAATTCGGGCTCGTCCGATCTGGTGAAACGCTCCGACGGATCGATCGTCCTCCACCTCTCGCGCGAGCGCCCGGAGGAGAAGGACGTGGTCTGGGTGCCGACACCCGAAGGGCCTTTCGAGGCGATCTTCCGAACCTATCGACCAGAAGAGCCGGTGATCGACGGCAGCTGGAGTGTCCCGCCGCTGGCAAAGCAGGGCTAGCGGCCAGCCGCGCGCGCGGACCCAGTTCCTACCCCCCGGCTGGGTACGCGCGCGCTATCTTGCCCCGGCCTAGTGCACCATCGCGGTGCTTGCCGCGGGTGCGAAGGACATCGGTTTCGCCGTGCCGGCCTGGGTGCGGAAATGGCCGGCTTCTTCGGCCAGGGTCGTCACCTCGGACGCCAGCTGGCGCGATGCTGCCGAGGTTTCCTCGACCATGGCCGCATTCTGCTGCGTGGAGGTGTCCATGTCGGTGACGGCGGAGACGATTTCGGAGATGGCCGAGGCCTGCGCCTGATTGTCCGCCGCCATCGTATCGAGCAGCTGGTTCACATTGCCCACGCTGGTCGAAATCTGTTCCAGTGCCGCATCGACGCGCTGGACGCGGCCCACCGCGTTGCCGACCTCTTCCTGCGTGGTGGTCAGCTGTTCGCGCGCGGAGCCGGCTTCTTCCTCGGCCCGCATGGCGAGCGCGGAGACGAGATCGGCGACCACCGCGAAGCCGCGGCCCGCTTCGCCCGCACGGCCCGCTTCGACGGCGGCGTTCATCGCGAGCACGCGGGTCTGGAAGGCGATCTTGTCGAGCCCTTCGATCACGGTGTCGATCCCCTCGGCGCTTTCCTGCACCCGGCCCATCGCCTGCATCGCCTCTTCGGCGAGCGAGCGGCCTTCGTGCACGACGCCGTTGGCCTCGTTGGCGCTGTGGGCGGTGTCCTTGGCCGCAGCAGCCCCGCGCGAGATCCGGTCGTTCATCTGGGCGAGCGCGGCGGAGGTTTCTTCCAGGCTGGCGGCGTTGGCTTCGGTCCGGCGGGCGAGCGATTCGGAGCTCTGCGCAATTTCGCTGGAGCTCAGGCGGATCGAATCGGTCCCCTTAGTGACGCGTTCGATCAGCCCGCGCAGCGATTTGACCGCTTCGTTATAGTTGGCTTTCAGGCTGGCATAGGCCGGCGGATAGGTTGCGGTCACCTCGGCGGTCAGATCGCCCGCCGCGAGTGCGGAGAGACCTTCGGCCAGCGTATCGGTGACCATCTTCTGTTCGCGGGCGATCGCCGCCGCCGCCGCCCGGTCCTTCTCCAGCACGGCATTCAGGAAGGCGTCGATCGCGCGGGCCATGTCGCCGATCTCGTCCTTCTGTTCGAGGTGCGGCAGCTGGCCGTCGCCCGACTTGGCGAGGTCGTGCACCACGCTCGACAGGTTGGTGATCGGGTGGACGACCTTACGGGTGACGATGAAGATCGAGATCGCGATCGCCGCGACCGCCAAAATGGCGAGTACCAGCGCGATGGTCAGCGCGACGTTTGTTTCGCTCAGCGCCTGCCCGGTGACATCGCTGGCGATGTCGATCTGCATTTTGGTCAGCGCCGCGATGCTCTCGGACACCGGATCGATGGTCTGGTAGAGTTCGTTATCGACGAAGCGCTTCAGCGCGTCAGAATTGCGGGCTTCCAGCAGTGCTTCCAGCCGCACGACAGCCGCGTCGGCAGCCGCCATCCGCACTTCTGCCTGCTTCGCCAGCACTTCCTCTTCGCCGAGAATTTCGGTCGCGCGATAGGATGCCCAAGCCTTCTTGATCGCCGCCTCGCCCTCGCGCACGTTCTTTTCCGCTTCAGCGTAGCCGATATTGCCGTTGAGCGCCTTGTGCGCGTTATCGACGATCAGCACCGCATAGGTGTCAGCGACCGTCTTGAGGTCTTCGAGCGGCTCGACGCGGTCGACCAGGATAGTCGAAAAGGCCGCCTCGTTGTTCTGCGCGGTGTGATAGAAGGCCCCTGCGAGCGCCAACAGGGCGGCGCTCAGGATCGCGAGGCAGGCAAAGAGCTTTAGCTTCAGGGTCATCCGGGAGGATCTTCTCTGCAATGGAACTGGGAAATACCCGTCCATTTTAGATGAGAAGCGCCCTTTTTGGCGGAAGGCCGCCATTTTCTTCGGTGGCAGACCAAGTGGCTGCCCCCCGCATGCGCCTGCAACAGCCTGTTCCCAGAGGGTTAATCGGCCCCTCGCGACATCCTGTGAGCCGCTTACCCGCCGAGCATTCCGGCTGCCTGAGCGATCACCCACAGCCCGATGACGAGGAACAGCAGCGCGGCGATGATCCGCACGGCCCTGAGCGATACGCGCTCGATAATCGCGTTGCCGAACCACACAGCGGGGACGTTCGCCAGCATCATGCCCAGCGTGGTGCCGATGGTGACCAGCAGCACGTTGCCGAACTGCGCGCCCAGCGCGATGGTGGCGATCTGCGTCTTGTCGCCGATCTCGACCAGGAAGAAGGCGATTGCTGTGGTTAGGAACGCGCCAAAGCGACCGACCCTGGGCTGGTCGTCGTCCTCGAATTTATCCGGCACCAGCGTCCACGCCGCCATCGCGACGAAGCCGACGCCCACCGCATAACGGAACCACTGCCCATCGAGCAGGCCCGCGATCGCGTGGCCGAGGAAGGCGGCAATGCCGTGGTTGGCGAGCGTGGCGACGAGGATCCCGAGGATGATCGGCACCGGCGCACGGAACCGCGCGGCGAGCACGATGGCGAGCAGCATGGTCTTGTCGCCGATCTCGGCCAGCGCGACCACGGCGGTAGAGGTGAGGATGGCGTCCACTTTGCGTATCTCCGGGCCGGGCGAACAAGACAGCAACGGCACATGACCTCCCGCCCGGCCAGGTGGAAGTCAGGTGCCATTGGTCTTGCCCGTGCGGACACTTCCGCGCCCCTGCGCCACGACCTCTCGGCCGAGTATGTTGACGCGAGGGAACCGCTGCGCGTGGGCGGCGGCGGGCTACTCCCCAGATGACGGGCGCTGGTTAGCGGCGGGGAGGGCGGGGGGCAA
Organism: Citromicrobium bathyomarinum; assembly: GCF_021021475.1. Lineage (GTDB taxonomy): Bacteria > Pseudomonadota > Alphaproteobacteria > Sphingomonadales > Sphingomonadaceae > Alteriqipengyuania > Alteriqipengyuania bathyomarina. Next base: position 454,815 of record NZ_JAINWL010000003.1, read on the forward strand.
GGTCTCACCATCTCGTCGGCCCGGACTTGATCCGGGCCAAGGCTTCTTTTCAACCACGCGCTCCGGCATAATGCCCAGATGGAAAAGGGCGGCTGGGTATACCTCATGGCCAACCGCTATCGCGGCGGAATGTATGTCGGCGTCACCGCAGACCTGATCGCGCGCGTACACCAGCACCGCAGCGGCAAAGGCTCGGATCACGTGGCGCAGACCGGGACGACCCTGCTCGTCTACGCCGAAAGCCACGAGGATATCGAAGCCGCCATCGCCCGCGAGAAACTCGTCAAGAAATGGCGCCGCGAATGGAAATTCGCACTAATCGAGGCGGAGAACCCCGAGTGGAATGACCTGTGGGAGGTATGGTTCGACGGGGATAACGCACGCCCCTAGCAACATCGTCGGGCCGTGCTCGACACGGCCCAAGGCTCCCCTTCTTCCCCGCCAAGCCAAAAGAAGCCCTGGCCCGTGTCAAGCACGGGCCGACGGGGATGGATAGGCGCTACACACCCACCAACGTCATCCCGGCCCCCGAGCCGGGATCAGGCTTCTTTGGACGACACTCTCTTGCGAGCTAGTCGTTCAACTTCACAGAAACGCAGGCGTTGAACCGGCCAGATTCGCCGTCTTGACGATACCAAACGCCAGTCACGTCAAAATACTCGAAATAGCCACCAGCGTCCCTCGAGATTGTTTCACCAATCCGAGGCATCGCGGGGAAATTGCCTGCAAAGAGCAGTGTATCGCCATGTTCTCCCGCGAAGACCTCGACTTTCATCACCTCGTCAGCTTCTTGTACGCCAGCCTTGTAGGCCGATCCGCCGCATCGCCCAGACGACGCCGCTTGTCTTCCTCGTAAGCCTCGAAGTTGCCCTCGAACCACTCGACGTGGCTGTTGCCCTCGAAGGCGAGGATGTGCGTCGCCAGCCGATCCAGGAAGAAGCGGTCGTGGCTGATGACCACGGCGCAGCCGGCGAAGTTCTCGATCGCGTCTTCCAGCGCGCGCAGGGTTTCCACGTCGAGGTCGTTGGTCGGTTCGTCCAGCAGCAGCACGTTGCCGCCTTCCTTGAGCATCTTGGCCATGTGCACGCGGTTGCGTTCGCCGCCCGAGAGCTTGCCGACGTTCTTCTGCTGGTCCTGCCCCTTGAAGTTGAACGCGCCCACGTAAGCACGCGTGCTCATGTCGTGGCCGTTGACCTTCATGTAATCGAGCCCGTCGGAGATTTCCTCCCACACATTGTTGCTCGCCGTCAGGTCGTCGCGGCTCTGGTCCACGTAGCCCAGGTGCACGGTGTCGCCGATCTTGATCGTGCCTGAGTCCGGCTCTTCCTGACCGGTGATGATCTTGAACAGCGTCGACTTGCCCGCGCCGTTGGGGCCGATGATGCCGACGATGCCGCCGGGGGGCAGGGTGAAGCTGAGGTCTTCGAACAATAGCTTGTCGCCGAACGATTTCGAGATGTTGTGCGCCTCGATCACCTGGCTGCCGAGGCGTTCGGGCACCTGGATGACGATCTGCGCCTTGCCCGGCTTGCGGTCGCTCTGCGCGTCCTGCAGCTGCTCGAACTTGCGCAGGCGCGCCTTGGACTTGGTCTGGCGGCCCTTGGGCGTCTGCCGGATCCATTCGAGTTCTTCGGACAGCGCGCGCTGGCGGCCAGAATCCTCACGCTCTTCCTGCGCAAGGCGCTTGGCCTTCTTGTCGAGGTAGGTCGAGTAATTGCCTTCGTAAGGGTAGTACGAGCCGCGATCGAGCTCGAGGATCCAGCCCACCACGTTGTCGAGGAAGTAGCGATCGTGGGTGATCATCAGCACCGCGCCGGCATATTCGGCGAGGTGGTTTTCGAGCCAGTTGACCGACTCAGCGTCGAGGTGGTTGGTCGGTTCGTCCAGCAGCAGGATGCCCGGCTTCTGGATCAGCAGGCGGGTGAGGGCAACGCGGCGCTTTTCACCACCCGAGAGGTTCTCGACCGAGGCGTCAGAGGGCGGACAGCGCAGCGCTTCCATCGCGATTTCGAGCTGGTTGTCGAGCGTCCAGCCATCGACCGCGTCGATCTTGTCCTGCAGCTCGGCCATCTCTTCGCTCAGCGCTTCGAAATCGGCGTCTTCCTCGCCCATCTCGATCCCGATCTGGTTGAAGCGTTCGACCATGTCGGCAGTCTCGCGCGCGCCGTCCTTGACGTTTTCGAGGACGGTCTTGTTGGGGTCGAGCTCGGGCTCCTGCGGCAGGTAACCCACCGTGATGTTCTCGCCCGGCCATGCTTCGCCCGCGTAATCGGTATCGATCCCGGCCATAATCTTCATCAGGGTCGACTTGCCCGCGCCGTTGGGCCCGACGATGCCGATCTTCGCGCCCTGGTAGAACTGCAGGTTGATGTTGTTCAGCACCGGCTTGGGGGCGCCGGTGAAGGTCTTGGTCATGTTCTTCATGACGTAGGCGTATTGCGCGGCCATCGTGGGTCCTTCGGATCAATCTGTCGGGTTCGGGAATTGGGCGGTGAGATAGGCGCGAAGGGGCGAGGGGGCAAGCGTCCGCCCGCCCGCGCACCCACACGACAGGATGTTCTATGCACGTTGCAGTTATCGGGGCCGGAATGGCCGGGCTTACATGCGCCTCTCGCTTGGTCGAGGCGGGCCACAATGTCGCGGTGTTCGACAAGGGGCGCGGGCCGGGCGGGCGCATGGCGACTCGCCGGGTGGAGCATGACGGGGCGACCTTCCGCTTCGATCACGGCGCGCAATATTTCACCGCGCGCGAGATGGCGTTCCAGACGCAGGTGCGCGCGTGGGAGGCGGATGGCATCGTCGCGCCCTGGCCCGCCGCCAAGGAAGGCGCATGGGTCGGCACGCCGGGGATGAACGCGCCGATCCGGGCGATGGCAGAGGCCCTGGAGGTGCGCTTCGGCACGCGGATTGCGGGGCTGGTGCCCGATCGCGGTGGCTGGCGGCTGGAGGGCGAGGGCGCACCCGACGACCGCTTCGACGCGGTGGTGATCGCGGTCCCCGCCGAACAGGCGGCGCCGCTGCTCGCCGTCCACGCACCCGATTTCGCCGAGGATGCGCGCGATGTGAAAAGCGAACCGTGCTGGACCGCGATGGTCGCGTTCGAGAGCCGGGTCGACGCGCCCGACACTCTGGCCGATGAAGGCGCGATCGGCTGGGCGGCGCGCAACTCGGCCAAGCCGGGGCGCGATGCGGACCAGGAATGCTGGGTGATTCAGGCCAATCCGCGCTGGTCGCGCGCCCAGCTGGAGCGGGAGGCGGAGAATGTCGGCGAGGAACTGCTCGCCCATTTCGCCCGCGCGGTCGGCGATCTGCCGCCGGTCCTGTTCAGCAGCGCGCACCGCTGGCGCTATGCCAAGTGCGAGAAGAACGATGCGGGCGCGCTGTGGGACGCTGGGCTGCGCATCGGCGTGTGCGGAGACTGGCTGTCGGGCCCGCGGGTCGAGAACGCGTTTCTCTCCGGTCTGGCGCTGGCCCGGCGCATCGCAGGTTAGTCGGGGAACGGCTTGCGCGCTGCCGCCGTTCGGGTGGCATGAACAGGATATTCAGCCCGCTGTGCCTCGCCCTTTCCCTCACCGCGCTGGCGGGCTGCGGCCTGCAAGGAACCGACACCGACAAGGATGAACAGACGCCTGTCCAGCGCAAGGCTGAGACGCCTGCCGCGACCGGCGGCTACGACGATCCGCGCACCGCTGCCGAGCCGGAAGCGAGCGTGAGCGATGGCAAGCTCTCGCTCACACTGCCCGACGGCGTGACGCAGGAGATGCTGGGCGACCGCACGCCGGAGATGATCGCGGTGCAGGTGATGCTGGACCACACGGCCCACGCGCCCGGCGTGATCGATGGCTTCGGCGGCGGCAATACCGACAGCGCGATCCGCTATTTTCGCGAGGCGCATGGAATGTCCGCCGATGGCGGGGTCGATGGCAAGCTGCTGCAGGCGCTGTTCGACGAGACGAGCGGCGATGTCTTCCGCACCTACACCGTGACCGAGAAGGACGCGAATGGGCCGTTTAAGAAGCTGCCCGAAGACTTCGCCGACATGGCCGAAATGGATGCACTGGGCTACGAAACCCCGCTGGAGATGCTGGCCGAGCGGTTCCATATGGACGCGGGGTTCCTGCAGACGCTCAACCCCGACGCCGATTTCGGCAAGGCCGGCACGAAGCTGGTGATCGTGAGCCACGGCAACGAGAAGGTGCCCGCCGATATTGCCAAGCTCGAGGTGCGCAAAAACGAGGGCAGGCTGGTCGCGTTCGATGACGCGGGCGAGATCGTCGCCAGCTTCCCCGCCAGCATCGGCAGCGTCGAATTCCCGAGCCCGAGCGGGTCGATGGCGGTCAACACCGTCGCGCCCGAACCCAACTACACGTTCGATGGCGACAAGCAGGAGTGGGGGCCGGACGGCACCTTCATCCTCCCGCCGGGGCCGAACAATCCGGTCGGCGGAACATGGATCGACCTGACCAAGGACGGCTACGGCATCCACGGCACGCCGGACCCGGACTTCATCGCCAAGGGAGAGAGCCACGGCTGCGTGCGGCTGACCAACTGGAATGCCGCCGCGCTCGCCAAGGCGATCGAGAAGGGCACCAAGGTGGTGTTCGCATGACCGGCAGGTGCACCGCATGAAACGGCCCGATCCGATCCCGCCCGGCCCGGGGCAGGAAAGCGTGTGGGACTATCCGCGCCCCGCGATTGCCGAACCGACCGACGTCCACATCGTGATCGAGCATCGCGGTGTGCGGGTCGCTGAGACGCGGGCCGCGATCCGCGTGCTCGAAACCAGTCACCCGCCCCAGTACTACATTCCCCCGCAGGACATCACCAATGGCGTGCTGGAGCCCGCGCCGGGCCGCTCGCTATGCGAGTGGAAGGGGCAGGCGCGCTACTGGGATGTCGTCGCCGGGGGCGATCGGCTGGCCAAGGTCGGCTGGAGCTATTCCGACCCCACGCCGGGTTTTCGCATCCTGACCGACCACGTCGCCTTCTACCCCGCACCGTTCGACCGGATCACAGTGGATGGAGAGGTCGTGACCCCGCAGCCGGGCGAATTCTATGGAGGGTGGATCACGTCGCGGGTGGTCGGCCCGTTCAAGGGCGTTCCCGGCAGCCGCTTCTGGTGATTGGCCGGAGCGCCTAGCGCACGATCACCACCACGGTGCTCATCAGCCGACGCGCGGCGGTCCAGATCGAATTGCGGCCCGCGCGGCCGATCATGTCCTCCACCAGCTCGTCGAACACGCCGCGTTCGTTGCGCGCGGCGGCGGTGCACAGGTCCACCAGCAGCATCTCGTCATAGCTCAGTGCCATCTGGCACGGCCGGTTGAGCGCGATCGGCTCGGGCCATGCCCTGCCAGCCTCGTCCATGAAGACGTGAAACGGGCGCACCGCGTCCGGCGTACCGATCTGCGCGGCGAGCGTGCGGCAGCTATATTTGCCCTCGCACCGGGCGAGGTGGACGTAGCGCATTGCGCACACCAGCCGAGCGTGGATCGCCGCGACATCGTCGAGGTTGGGGGTTGCGAGCAGCGTGTGCAAAGTCATCGGTTGAGCCCTGTCTATCATTGCGAGTGCTTCGCAATAGCGTTTAAAGCCTGCTTGCAGGGCGCGTCAAGCAGGCTTCCCCAAAAACACCTCCGACTGTCGACAGGCTTGGCAGATCGTGGCGAGTGGCTTAGCGCTGCGGGCCATGAAAACTTCGCTCGTCGCGCTCGCTGCGCTCTCGCTCGCCGCCCCGTTCTCGGCTTCTCCCGCTCTTGCTCAGGAGGCGCCCGACCGGCTCTCCGCAGTGGCCGATGAGGCGCTGGCAAGCGACACCGCCGCGTGGGACTTCGTCGAAGGGATCACCACCGAGGTCGGCCCCCGTCAGGCGGGCACCGAAGCGGAACAGCGCGGGCGCGACTGGGCGGTGAAATGGCTTCGCGCCAATGGCTTCCGCAATGTCGCCGACGAACCCTACCAAATGCAGACCTGGGTGCCCGGCAGTAACGCGACCGCACGCGTCACCGCGCCCTATGCGCAAGACCTGATGATCGTGCCGCTGGGCAATAGCGCCAGCACGGGCGAAGCGGGGATCGAGGCCGAAGTGGTCTATTTCCCCAGCTACGCCGATCTCGCCGCCGCGCCCGAAGGTTCGCTGACCGGCAAGATCGCCTTCATCAGTCACGATATGCGTCCGACCCAGGATGGCTCGGGCTACGGCTTTGCCGGGCCGGTTCGCTGGACCGGCGCAGGGCTCGCCGCGAGCAAGGGCGCCGTCGCGACCGTGATCCGCTCCATCGGCACCGAGACCGAGCGTACGCCGCATACCGGCGGCACCAGCTTCCCCGACGGCGTTGCGCCGACTCCGGCAGGCGCGTTGTCCAACCCGGATGCCGACAATCTGGAGCGGATGTTCGCCCGCGCGGCGAAAACCGGGGGCGGCAAGCCGATCACCATGAAGCTGGTGCTGACCCCGCGCGTGATCGGCGAGGCGACCAGCGGCAACGTGGTCGGCGAGATCGTCGGCCGCGATCCCTCGCTGCCGCCGGTGCTGCTCGCCTGTCACCTCGACAGCTGGTGGAACGGCACCGGCGCGTTCGACGATGGCGCAGGCTGCGGGATCGTGGCGGCCGCCGCGCTCAACGTCGCCAAGGCGGGTCAGCCGCTGCGGACCATCCGCGTGCTGTTCGCCGGGGCAGAGGAAGTCGGCCTGTTCGGCAGCACCGCCTATTCCGAGGCACATATCGACGAGCCGATCGCGGTCGGTATCGAAAGCGATTTCGGCGCGGACCGAATCTGGCGGATCGACAGCAATTTCACCGCCTCCAACCCCGATCTCTACGGCAAGCTGGCGCGGGCCGTCGCCCGCTTCGGCGTCGCACCCTCGCGCGAAGTCGCCACCGGCGGTGCGGATATCAACATCGTGCGCGACCAGGGCGGGGCGCTGATCGATCTGCAGCAGGATGGCAGCCGCTATTTCGACCTGCACCACACCAACAACGATACGCTGGACAAGATCGACCCGGCGCAGCTGCGCCAGAACGTGGCGGTGTACACGCAGGTGGCGGGCATTCTCGCCAACACGCGCGAGCCGTTCAAGCCGGCGGAGTGACGGGGCGAGGGGGCCTGGCGGGATAGCCGGCCCCAGACCCGCCTGCCGTGCGTTGGGGACCCATGGACAAGGCCACCTTCGGTTTCGACCCCTACCACATTCTGCTGACCGGCTGCGGCCTGGCGATCATCGCCGCCTACTGGCTGCCGCGCTATTTCCGGGGGCGGGAGCCGGCCGCATCGGGCCTGCTGATTCTGGGCGGGCTGGCCGTTTTCGGGCTGCTGCCCGGCGTGCCCGACGCGCTGAACCCGATCGACAGGCCGCGCGTGTGGGAACTGGCATCTGAATTCGCGGTGATCATCGCGCTGTTCGGCACCGGCCTCCGGATTGACAAGATCCGCGGCCACAACCTCTGGAACACCACCATCCGGATGCTAACCATCGCGATGCCGCTGTGCATCCTGTCGGTGGTCGTGCTGGGCTTGGGGATTGGTCTGTCGCTCGCCGGGTCGGTGTTGCTGGCGGCGGTGCTGGCCCCGACCGACCCGGTGCTGGCCGCCGACGTGCAGGTCGGCCCGCCGCTCGAAGGGGGCGAACACCCGGTCCGATTCGCACTCACGACCGAGGCTGGCCTGAACGACGGGCTGGCCTTCCCCTTCGTCTATCTGGCGATCTTCATCGTCGCGGCGACTGGTGGGGTGGGCGAGTGGATCGGCGAATGGCTGGGCTTTTACGTCGTGTACAAGATCGCGGTTGGCGTAATTGCGGGCTGCGCCGCCGGATGGGTTCTCGGCCGGGTGCTGTTCACTCTTCCGGGAGATAATCCGCTGGCCAATGCCGGAACCGGGGTGATCGCGCTGGCCGGTGTGCTGGTCACCTATGGCCTGACCGAACTGATTGAGGGCTATGGCTTCATCGCCGCTTTCTTCATGGGGCTGGTGCTGCGCCGCAAGGAGGCGGAGCATGAGTATCATGGGCGGCTGCACAGCTTTTCGAGCGCGCTGGAACACTCGGTTACCGCCGTGCTGCTGGTGCTGCTGGGCGGCGCGATTCCGGCGCTGCTGGGTTATCTCGACTGGCAGCACGCGCTGCTGGGCGTTGCGCTGATCTTCATCATCCGCCCGATCAGCGGGATGCTGGCCCTGTGGGGCGATCCGATGTCGCTGCGCCAGCGCGGGGTGGTCGCCTTCTACGGGGTGCGGGGGATCGGTTCGATCTATTACCTCGCCTACGCCGGCGGCCAGCTGAACCTGGTGGACGAGGGCGCGCTGTGGGCGACGGTCACTTTCACGATCCTGCTATCGACCATCGTCCACGGCTTCAGCGCGGGCAGCGTGGTGTGGGCGGCGACCCACGAAGGCGAGCGGCCAAGCGAGCCGACCTGAGCGGTCCGCGCTGATGCCTCGATGATCGACGCGATTGACAGTTTAAGAGGTTCTCTAACTTGACTTGTCAAATGCCCCAAAAGTAAGGTTTTTCAGCGAACTTGTTAGGAGCGACCCTTGGCCAGCCGAATCCCCAATACCGAAGAAGGTCGCCAAGCCTATTTCAAACGCCGCCGCGACCGCAAGACGCTCGGCAAGGCGATCGTGATCGGTCTGCTGCTGCTTGCTGCGGCGCTGCTGGGCGTGGCCTACGCGCAAGGGCTTTGATTCTCCTCGTCTAGCAACCCCGAGATCGGGGCGAGCAGGCGCGGGAGCAGACTGACCAGTCGGCCCCGTGGTGCCTGTTCCACCCGCAGGACGACAGCGACCGCACGCCGGAAGAAGCCCGCTTCGAGGACGCACGATCCGCGCCACAAGATCCGGATCGCGGTACGCCGTTGATCGATGCAGTATTGCTTGGAGGCGGCCGCGCCTATCTGGCTGCGGGTTATTCTGGCCAATCGCGTCGTTCGCTGAAATCCGCTCCGCTTCGTGCGCCGCGGTGGATGCCGGGCTGGTCGAAGAAGGAATGGTCTGCGGGCTGGTCGGTCACCCAGTCGGTGACAAGCCGCCGCTTCGCGATGCGCCACTCACCATTCCTGCAGGCGTATTCGTCGACATAACGGCCCGCGATGAACAGGTCGCGCGGTGCGCCGTCCTCGCCGGTGCTGTTGTGCCACGCCTGAAAATAGCATTCCCCGCTCGCGGTGTCCGCACCGGTGAAGGTGATCGACACCTGTCCCAGCTGATGGTGCGAGGCACCGGCCTGGCCGAGGAATTGCTGGCAGAAGGCGACGAATTCGTCCGGCCCGCCTGCCGACAGCCCGGCATCGACATGCGCGTCGTCGTGGAAGGCGCTGCGCTGAAGCGGGGCATCGAGCCGGTCGAGTCCGCGCACGTAGCGCTGTACTGCTGCAGTAATATCGCGCCGCGCTGCGAGATCCCGAACTTCCGCTTCCAGGTCGAACCCGCTCATTTCGGCGTCTCGCAATTTATCGTGGGGTGGATGGCCCGATCGCGGTGCGAACTGTGCTCATGCACGCTCGTAGAGCCGCCGCCGGTGCGCGGGCTCGGCACTGTCTTCATCGGAAACTCCCCCTCTTGGTCCGCGCTCTTCGCGCGTCGGCTTGCTGCCAGGATGGTGGAGGCTAGGCACTGCGGGATGCGCCATCCACTCGCCATCTGGTTAGGTGGCCGCATGGTCGCGGAGGCGCCTCTGCCGCGCAGTTGTTCGGTGTGCAGGAAGGCTGGTGCCCGCAGAATGCACTAAGAGGCGAATGTTCCCAGCCAGCGCGCCAGACACGCTAGCCATTGGACTAGTGTGGCCAAGTAACGAAAGCTCCTAAGCCAATACCATAACAAAAATGGGAGTGGATCATGAACCTCGTTCTTCGTGGTGTGTTGTTGTCGTCTGCTGCGACCGCGCTGGTGGCTGGTGTTTCTCCGGCCCTTGCGCAGGACAGCGAGGTCTCATCGGATAGCCAGGCGGATGAGCCGCAGGAGGGCGGGATCGGAGAGATCGTCGTCACCGCGCGCAAGCGTGAGGAAAGCCTGCAGGACGTGCCCGTTGCTGTCAGTGCCTTCGACGAAAAGCTGATCCAGAACCGGGACATCACCAGTGTCGAGAAGATCGCCGCGATCGCGCCGAACTTCAATGTCGGGCGCGCGTCGAACGGCTCGGGCGCGCAGCTGACCCTGCGCGGTATCGGCTCCTCCTCCACCTCGATCGGTATCGAGCAGTCGGTCGCGGTGGTGGTCGACGGGGCATACTACGGTCAGGGCCGCGTCATTCAGGAAGGCTTTTTCGATCTGCAGCGGGTCGAGGTTCTCAAGGGGCCGCAGGCGCTCTTCTTCGGCAAGAACGCGACGGCCGGCGTGATTTCGATTACCAGCGCAGATCCCGGGCCGAACCCTGAATTCATGCTGCGCGGCGGCTACGAATTCCAGGCGCAGCAGTATCGCGTCGAAGGGGTTGCCTCGGTTCCGTTGTCGGACACGGTCGGCGTCCGCCTCGCAGCGCGCTACTCGAACTCCAACAAGGGATACTACCGCAACGAAAGCGTCGACCGGACCTATTCGGTCTTCGACCTGGCGACTAGCACGACCGAAGACCTGATCGCGACGCCCGCGCCAACCTGGCAGCCTGCGGAAGAGGAATTCATCGGTCGCGCCACGCTCAAGGTAGAACCGGGCGATCGCCTTACGCTCACCCTCAAGGGGACGTTCGACAGCAATAATGTCAACAACTCCTCGTGGAATTACGTCCCCTATGCATGCGGCCTGCCCTCGGGCGTATCGCAGCTCACCGAATATGCGTGCGAGAGGGACTTCGTCACGCACCAGAACAACATTCCCGCAGCGATCGCCGCCAGCGGCTTCCCTTTTGCAAGGCAGGACGGCTCGCTCTACAACCGCTATCGGTCGGCTGCGGGCACGCTGAACGTCCAGTATGATGCGGACGTGCTGCAGATCAGTTCGGTGACCAATTACCAGTGGACCAACAACCGCTGGGCCTGCGCCTGCGACTTCCAGTCGAGCGACATTTCCAACTGGGCGACCGAGAATTCGAGCTGGAAGGCGTTCTCGCAGGAGCTGCGCGCGCTGAGCCAGCTCGACGGCCCGTTCAATTTCATGGTCGGCGCGCTCTATCAGACGACCAAGCGCGACTTCGAGCAGTACATCATTCTCGGCGGTGTCGCCAACAGCGCGGCCCCTCCCGGCTTCGAGTATGTCGGGACTTCGAAGACGAGCTTCACCGACGGCGACACCCTCGCCGTGTTCGGTCAGGCGACCTTCGAGATCACGCCGACCCTCGAAGTTTCGGCCGGTGGCCGGTATACGACTGAATCGAAGGACAGCTTTTTCACCCAGCCGTACAACAATCCCGGGCTGGCCGCGATCTTCCGTCCGCAGGACGATCCGGACGGGCTGGGCGTCATCACCGCGAGCCAGGACTTCACCGATTTCTCGCCCGAAGCGACGATCACGTGGAAGCCTTCGACCGGCCTCATGATCTATGGCGCGTACAAGACCGCCTACAAATCGGGCGGCTTCTCCAACGGCGGCATCAACTCCAAGTTTTCCGCGGACCCGAAGGACGACCTGACATTCGATCCCGAGACTGCCGAGGGTTTCGAATTCGGCATTAAATCGACGCTGCTGGATCGTCAGCTGCGCCTGAACCTGACGCTGTTCACCTATGACTACAAGGATCTGCAGGTCGACTTCTTCAACTCGCCGATCTTCGCGTTCCAGACGCTCACGGCAGATGCCCGGACGCGCGGCGTCGAGCTGGAGTTCGAATTCGCCCCCCGCGGCGTTCCCGGACTGAACCTGAGCGGCTCGATCAACTACACGGACGCCCAATATACCGATTTCCCGTTGGCCCCCTGCTATGCCGGCCAGACAGTTTCGGAAGGATGCACGCTGATCGGCGGGATCACGGCCCGCCAGGATCTGACCGGCGCTGCGCTGTCGGTCGCGCCGGACTGGACCGGAAATCTTGGCGTGGTCTACGAAATGCCGGTGGGCAACAGCATGAAGCTCGGCTTCAATGCCGATGCCCGCTATTCCGACGAATACCTGGCATCGGGCTTCGGCAATCCCCTGTCGCTGCAGGATCGCTACGTCACGCTCGACGTTGGCGTGCGCTTCGGTGCCGACGACGATAACTGGACGCTGGCGGTGATCGGCAAGAACCTGACCAACCAGTTCTACGTGACCGGGGTCGTCGATGGCCCGCAGACGGGTAGCGGGACGGGCACCGCGACCGGCGTCAAGGCCGACCAGGTCGGCTTCGGATCGCTGCCGCGCACCGTGATGGTGGAAGTCACCAAGCGGTTCTGATCGACACGGTTCGCGGCGGATGTGCGGCTCGCAAGCCACCGCTCCTGCGCTGGCAAGCAATGCGGAGGTGAGGCTTCTCGCGGAAAATGGTCGGGGAGACAGGATTCGAACCTGCGACCCTCTGCTCCCAAAGCAGATGCGCTACCAGGCTGCGCTACTCCCCGACACGGGTATCTTTATGGCGGTCGCTTCCGGTGGGCCCGGCAGGACTCGAACCCGCGACCTAGCCGTTATGAGCGGCCAGCTCTAACCAACTGAGCTACAGGCCCCCGGATCGCGATGCCATCGCAAGGCCGGGCGCTAGCCGCGATTGCGCGAGCCTGCAAGCGGGCAGTGGCCCTCAATCGTGGTCCGCGGCTGCCCAGATATCGGCAACCGTGCTCGGCGCGACCTTGTGCGCGGCCATGTGCGCGTAAACCCCGCTCAGCCAGCCGTACAGCCGGTCCACATCCGCATCGCTATGGGTATAGGGCGTGTTGCCGGGCGCGAGGGAGGGACTGTGGAACGACAGGACCAGCACCGGCAGCCCCGCATCAAGCGCGGCATCGACTGCTTTCTTTGCAGCGCCCAGCGGCGTACCCTCTGGCGTCAACCGCACCCGTTCGAGCAGGCCGGTGCGCGATGCGATTCCGGCACCTCGGGGCAGCCGGGTGAGCTTTGGGAACAGCGTCGCGCCAGAGCGCCTCAGCGCGCCGCGATAGACGCTGGTGACCGGCAGTTCGAGCAGCTCGGGCTCGCGAGAGACCCAGTAGGGGTGGTTGGGGAAATCCTCGTAATTGGGGCCGTCCTGCTCCGAATAGTCGAACAGCGCGCGGACCGATGTGTCCACGCGAATGCCGGTGTCGTGCAGGATCGCCTTGGTCGAAGGGCCCAGACCATAGCGGCCCGCGCGGTAGGAGATGGGCGCGGTGCCGAAACCTTCCTCGATCGCATCGCGCAGGCGGATGAACTTCTCGCGTTCCAGCTCTGCCGGAAGATTGCCTGCGAAGCTGTTGAAAGTATTCACTTCCTCATCGAAGGGCGGATTGACCCAGGGGTGCAGCTGGACGCCGACCTCGGCCTTTCCGCGACGCACCGCATCGCCGATGATCTCGCGCGCACGGGCCGACTGCACGATCGGCCAGTCGACCAGATAGAGCGGCGAGACGCCCAGCTCTTCGCAGAAGGACTGGAACCGGGGGATCTGCTCGACATGGTCGAGATCGTGCTGGTCGCGGGTGAAGGGCTTGTCCCAGTCGAAGCCTTCTTCGGTATCGACGGTCAGCAGCGAAACGGGCGCGAAGCCGGGCGCGAATTGCGCCGCCTGGTCCGCCGTCGGCAATCTCAGCATAGGTTTTGGCCCCCGTCAGGTCGGGCGCCACGCCCGCAGTTCAAACCGCGTGTTCGGGCACTCCGCCACGTTGATTAGCGGCGGGTTCGTTTGCGGTCAAAGCGGGCAGCGTGAGTATCAACTGCCGGTTCTCGCGCCGTAGGCTGCCGCCGATCGCACGCGCTTCGGCCCGCGCGAGGCGCAGCGCGAAGCCGGGGCCGAACGGCCCGGCGCTGATCGCGACCGACAGCGGCTTGCCGCGCGCGGCGAAGATATCGTCGCTGCCGTGGAGCGAGGCGGGCAGGTCGGCGATGAGTTGTGCCGTACCTGCGTGGGTTTCCAGCGTCAGCGCGAGCTTCTCGCTCGGCGCGGCAGCCGAGCCGAGCGTGGCGAGGATGCGCCAGCTGAGCAGCTCCGCGTCCGCGCGGGCCAGATCGACCTTGCACACCCCGCCCAGCGTGGCGACGAAGCTCGCACTGCGGGGCTGCAGCATCGGGATCAGTTGCGCGACATGCTGGCGGAAGATCGCAGCAATATCCGCATCGCCGCCGGCCGGGCGCAATTGGCCGCTCTCCAGGCGGCTGAGGCGTTCCAGATCGTCGAACCCGGCGAGCATGCGCGCACTGTCGCCCGCAATCCCCGCGGCAAGCGCGCGATAATCGTGCGGGACCGGGCCGACCACCTGCTGCTGGATGACTTCGGCAAATCCCTGGATCGCGTTTACCGGCGTGCGCAGCTCGTGCAGCAGCTGGCGCAGGCGATCGCTGTGGTTGCCCGGCTCCTCCGCCTCCAGCGCGCGGCGCATCCCGCCTGCAAAGCCGAGGAAGCGCCCGTCCGGGCTGGAAAAGCGCGGGTGGGCATCGAGAATCCAGTCGCCCGCGATGGCCGGACCACCTTCGAGCTTTACCTGTACGGCGCGCAGCGGCTGCTGCAGCGCGATCGCTTCGGCGAATTCGTCGGGCAGGATCGAGGGGAGCGACAGATACATCACGCGCGATGCGGCGAAGCTGTCTGCCCAGTCGATCGTGCCTGTGGTGTCGGTCGCAAAGCCGAAGCCGGTCAGCTCCTCCTGCCGGATGCTCGCCTCGGTGAAGGGCAGGGTGGGGGCGGTGCGGTCGGGCTCTGCCGGGGCGGCAGCGCGGCGATCATCGTCGTTGCTCGCTCCGCCCCCGGCGTTCTTCTCTTCCTTGGCGCGCTGGAACGCTTCGATCCGGTGGCGCAGCGCGGCGATTTCGCCCTGTGCGTCAGGTTGTGCTTGGGGTTGCGGCTGAGGTTGGGGCTCCGCCGCGGGCTCGCGATCCGAAGCGGAAGGCGATTCGGTGCGGGCGGCGGCCTGCGCGCCGGCGATACCCGCCGCGAGCGCGCCGATCGCCGCAGCCATTTCGCTACCGCCGGCGGTGGCGGGCGCATGTACGGGCTCGGCCTCGGTGGTCTCGTCGACCTCGGTGAATTCGCCATCGACGATGTCGTCGTCCTCCGGTTCGGGCTCCGGTTCTTCAGCCACCGGCGCTTCGTCAGTCGGCGCGTCTTCCACCAGCGGCTCTTCTGCGTCCGGCAGCGGCAGCGCGCGGTCGCGCACGCCGAGCCTTTCGAGCAGATCCTCAACCTTTCCGGGCAGATCGCGGCGCAGGCGCATAAACCCGCGCGCGCGCACCGGTAGCTCGGGAATCAGTTCGAGCCACTGCTCTTCCGTGAGCCGTGCGGTGGACAAGGTGGCGCAGGCGACGTCGGGTTCGCCTTCCGCGAAATGCGCGACCAGCTCCGGATCGTTCAGCCGTCGGCCCTGTTCGCGAATGATCTCGGCCCGCTCGCGAACCGAGATGGTTTCGGCGAGTGATTCGAGCCGCAGGCGCGCAGCCGCAAGCAGGCTCGGATCGCGCCCTTCGCGGGGACGACCGAGCAGGTCCAGCAACTGGCGATATTGCGTGCGCGCACCCGCGCTCGCGCTCGCCTTCTGGCGCAGGACAGTGGCTAGGCGATCGTCGAACTGCATGATCGGGAAAAGACGCGGGCTCCGGCGACAAACGAAAGGGTCCGCCGGCCCGGGCGGCGCGACGTGTATGGTGCATAACCCTTTAACACGCAGCAGGAATGCCAGTCAGTCCCCACGTTGCAAAGCGGGACATTCGCTGTCATGAACAATAATGTTAGTCGCTCGAATTATTAACAAAGGTGATCCTTTCAGGATTGGTTCGGATGGCGACAGGGATGATGGATTGTTGCGGAAGGGGGGCCTGTGGCCAATCTTGATGAGATCGATCGGCAGCTGCTGCAGGAATTGCAGGCTGAAGGGCGGATTACGAATGTCGAACTGGCGCGCCGTGTCGGGCTGACGGCACCACCATGCTTGCGCCGCGTGCGCGCGCTGGAGGACATGGGCGTGATCCGCGGCTATCACGCCGATCTGGAACCCTCGAAGCTGGGGTTTGCGATCGTGGTCTTCGCAATGGTCAGCTTGAAGAGCCAGGCCGAGGATTCGCTGCGCGAGTTCGAGGCCGCGATGCAGGATCTGCCCGAGGTGCGCGAGGTCCACATGCTCAACGGCGAGATCGATTTCGTTCTCAAGATCGTGAGCCGGGATTTGCAGAGCTTCCAGGAATTCCTGACCAGCAAGCTGACCCCTGCGCCCAACGTGGCGAGTGTAAAGACCTCTCTGACGATCCGGACCAGCAAATATACCCCGGGCGTTCCGCTCAAGTAAGCGGGGCGAGAATGACTTCGTCCGAACCGCTTTCGGGCCATTGCCTGTGCGGCGAGGTGGCCATCGTGTTGGCGCAGCCCTCGCGCGAGGTGGAAATCTGCCAGTGCGATATGTGTCGCCGCTGGGGCGGGGCATTCTATGCCGCGCAGAGAGGTTCCGAGGCGACGGTAACGGGCGAGGATTTCGTCACCGAATACCGCTCTAGCGAGTGGGCCAGCCGGGCCTTTTGCAAACAGTGCGGCAGCGGGCTGTGGTTCCGCTTCCTGCCGACGGGCAACCGCAGCTTTTCCGCAGGATTGTTCGACGGCGCGGCGCACCACGCAATCGAGAAAGAGATTTTCATCGACGAGCGCGCCGACTGGTGCCGGATCGAGGGCGCTCACCCGCGCCAGACCGGCGCGGAAGTGATTGCGGAGGCCAAGGCGGCGGGTTTTACCTTCGACTAGGCGGGCGTCGGCGGGTTGGCCCGCTCTCTCGTCATTTTCCAATACCGGCAAAAATGGGCGAGACAGCGCATCGATAAGATGATACATTGTATCAATGAGCAATCCTGCATCCAATTCGACCTCCGACTTCTTCGACCAGAATATCGCCGACAGCTACGACGAGCGAAACAGCCGGCTGGCCCCGATTTCCGACGGCTTGCACTTCCTGCTGCGGCTGACGCTTGCATCGCTGCCCGAGAGCGCCCGCGTGCTATGCGTGGGCGTTGGCACGGGGGCGGATATTTTCGCGCTCGCCAGCGAACGTGCCGACCTGAAGTTCGTCGGCGTCGACCCTTCGGCCCAGATGCTGGAGATTGCCCGATATCGCCTGGACGAGGCAGGCATCGGCGCTCGGTGCGAGCTGGTCCACGGCTATGTCGACGCGGTGGCGGAGCGCGATTTCGCCGCGGTGGTCAGCCTGCTCGTCGCCCATTTCGTGCAGCGTGAAGACCGCCCCGCGTTCTACCGCGCGATTTACGATCGGCTCGCGCCGGGCGGGCGCTTCCTCAGCGCAGAGATCAGCGGCGACCTCGACGCACCGCAGTTTCCCGCGATGGTCGACGACTGGCGGCAGGTTCACGCGCTGACGGGCGCGAACGAGGAATCGCTCGCCTCGCTGGGCGACACCTTGCGCAACGTTCTCGGCGTGATCGGCCCGGCGGAAACGGAGGCTTTATGGCGCGAGGCAGGCTTTGCTGTGCCGGTGCCGTTCTTCCAGGCATTCATGATTCGCGGATGGCATGCGGACAAGCCGTCCGCCTGACTTCAGCCGCCCGTGACCGCGAAGCTCTGCCGCAGCTTGAGCAGGCTGGCGGGCTGCCAGAACAGCTTTTTTTGGCGCGGAAAGCTGGCGAAGACGGGGTAATCCTTGCCACTGACATTGAGCCTGACCAGGACCGGCAGGTCGCCAGACTGATTCAGGAAATCGCGCAGCGTGCTCCAGTTGCCGACGATCTGGACGAAACACCCGCTCTTCTCTCCGGCGGTGAACTTGCGCGTGGTGGCGCTGTCCAAGGTCAGGCTCCCCGCTCTCGAAGCGAGGGTCAGCGCGAAAGTGTCTTCTGCCAGATTTTCGCAGCTATCTCCGATTCCGGCATTGAGGATGGCAACCTTGAGGTTGGCCTTGCTGTCCAACCCGATGAGCAAGTCCTGCCGGAAGTCGCCGGTGGTCAGATGGCGGCCGAACACATGGTTCGCGCGCATCTGGCTGAAAATCTCGCCGTTCACCCCTTCGGCACGCGGCTTGCCCCAGTCCTTTGCCAGCTCGTAGTTGCGATCCCGTGTGTCACCTTCCGTGGCCATCCGGGTCTCCGCGACGGCCAGCGCGGCTCCAGCTTCGCCGGGTCGGGTATCGCTTTGCGACGCGAACGCCGCCGTTCCGGCGCACAGGGAAATTGCGGCAATGGTGCAGATCAACTTACGCATGGGCTGGTCCTCCTGCGGGCGAGGATGAGCCGCCCCGCACCCCTATTCCGCGATCGTCTTGTCGGTGAAGACAGCGGATAGGATCGCGCGGGGCGAAGCGTAAGTTACAAGTGCCGTTAGCTTTCGCTCTCGCGCTGCGCGAGCCACTCTTCCAGCCACTTGATCGAATAGTCGCCGTTGAGGATGTCGGCCTCTTTCAGCAGCGCCTGGTGCAGCGGGATGTTGGTCTTCGGACCCTCGATCACCATTTCCTCCAGCGCGCGCTTCAGCCGCATGATGCAGCCCTCGCGCGTGCGGCCATAGACGATCAGCTTGGCGATCATCGAATCGTAGTAAGGCGGGATCGAATAGCCGGCGTAGAGCCCGCTATCGACGCGCACATGCATGCCGCCGGCCGAGTGGTAATAGCTGACCTTCCCGGGCGAGGGGGCGAAGGTGAACGGGTCTTCGGCGTTAATCCGGCATTCGATGGCGTGGCCCTTGAACGCGATCTCGTCCTGCGCGACCGACAGCGGCCTGCCTTCGGCGACGCGGATCTGTTCGCGCACCAGATCGACCCCGGTGATCGCTTCGGTCACGGGATGTTCGACCTGCAGGCGGGTGTTCATCTCGATGAAGAAAAACTCGCCGTTTTCCCACAGGAATTCGATCGTGCCCGCGCCGCGATAGGCCATCTGCGCCATCGCATCCGCGCACACCTTGCCCATCCGGTCACGCTCGGCAGAGGTGAGCACGGGGGAGGGCGCTTCCTCCAGCACCTTCTGGTGGCGCCGCTGGAGCGAACAGTCGCGTTCGCCCAGATGGATCGCGTTGCCATTGCCGTCGCCGAACACCTGGAATTCGATGTGGCGCGGATTGCCGAGATACTTCTCGAGATAGACGGTGTCGTCGCCGAACGCGGATTTTGCTTCGGACTTGGCCTGGCTCATCAGGCTTTCGAGCTGGCTTTCCTCGGGCACGACCTTCATGCCGCGACCGCCGCCGCCGCTCGCCGCCTTGACCAGCACGGGATAGCCGATTTCGGCGGCGATCCGCTTCGCTTCCTCGACGCTTTCGACCGCGCCCGGACTGCCCGGGACCAGTGGCAGACCCAGATCGCCGGCGGTTTTCTTGGCGGTGACCTTGTCGCCCATCGTGCGGATGTGTTCGGGCTTGGGGCCGATCCACTTGATGTCGTGCGCCTCGACGATCTCGGCGAACTTGGCGTTTTCGGACAGGAAGCCATAGCCGGGATGGATCGCATCCGCCTGGCTGATCTCGGCCGCCGAGATGATGTTGGCGATGTTGAGATAGCTGTCGGTCGCGCTCGGCGGGCCGATGCACACCGCATGGTCCGCGAGCCGCACGTGCATCGCGTCGGCATCGGCGGTGGAGTGCACCGCGACCGTTTCGATCCCCATTTCGTGCGCCGCACGATGGATGCGCAAGGCGATTTCGCCGCGGTTGGCGATCAGGATGCGGGTAATGCCCATTGGTAGCGTCCTCAGTCGATGACGACGAGCGGCTGGTCGAACTCGACCGGCTGGGCGTTGTCGACCAGGATCGCCTTCACGGTGCCGCTGCGCGGGGCGGTGATCGGGTTCATCACCTTCATCGCCTCGACGATCAGGATGGTCTGGCCTTCCTTGACCTGCGCACCGACCGAAATGAAGTCCGCCGCGCCGGGTTCGGGCGCGAGGTAGACCGTGCCGACCATGGGGGAGGGGACTGCGTTGGAAAGATCCGGCCCGCTATCGGCTGCGGCGGGCGCGGCCTGCGGCTGCGCGGCCGGAGCCGCGGCGGGTGCGGCCTGCGGGGCTGGAGCGGCGGTGTAGGATGCTGCGTGCAGCTCGCGCGCGACGCGCAGCTTGCGATCGCCATCCTCGACCTCGATCTCGGACAGGCCGGTTTCGGAAAGGAGTTCTGCCAGCTCGCGAAGGAGCTCGATGTCGACGTTCATTTTCGATTTGCGACCGGAATTGCGGCTATGCTCTGCCATGGACAACCTTGATCGGTGAATGGGGGAAGAGGGGCGTATGCGCTGCTGCCCGCGTTCATGCAAGGTTTAGCGGGCGGCAACCGCGTCGATTGCGTCGAGATAGGACTGCAGCCCCTTGCCCTTGAAGCAGGCGACGGCAGCCTCGCCGATATAGGATTTGTGGCGGAATTCCTCGCGCGTCTGCGGGTCAGACAAGTGCACCTCGATCACCGGCGGGGTGACCGCCTTCGCCGCATCGAGAAGCGCGATGGAGGTGTGGGTATAGGCCGCCGCGTTGATGATGATCGCGCGCGCCTTCGCCTTGTGCGCCTGGTGCATCCAGTCGACCAGCACGCCTTCGTGATTGCTCTGGCGAAAATCGACCGAAAGACCATGCTCGCGCGCCTTGGCGACGCACGCTGCGTCGATCTCGGCCAGCGTGGTGGTGCCGTAGATCTCTGGCTCGCGCGTGCCGAGCAGGTTGAGATTGGGGCCGTTGAAGATGAAGATGGTGGTGCTCATCCGCTGCGCGTAGCGTCTCGCGTGGCGTCTAGGAAGCGCGGCGCGATGCCTGTCCCTAGGCGAATTCGAGCGAGCCCGGTTTGGACGCATGTTCCGGGACGCATCGGCGCGACACCCGCCCCTATCGCGTGGCCGAGCAATAGGAGCGCACATCATGAAATTACTCGACGGCAAAGCGGCAATCATCACCGGAGCCAGTGCTGGCATAGGCAGAGCCTCTGCCGACCTGTTCGCAGAGCATGGGGCCTCGCTCGTCCTCGTCGCAAGGCGGGCGGACCGTCTGGAAGAGGTCGCAGCCCAGATCGAACGGCAGGGCGGTCAGGCAAGGGTGGTGGTCGGCGATGTTACGCAGGAGAAGACCCATCGCGATGCCGTCGCCACCGCGCTCGATACCTTCGGCAGACTGGATGTCGCTTTCAACAATGCTGGCCTCGTGGGCGAAATCGGCCCGCTGACAGATGCGAGTATAGAGACGTGGACGCAGGTCATCGACGCAAACCTGACAGCCGCTTTTCTTGGAGCGCGGAGCCAGATTCCGGCGATGCTTGCCGGGGGCGGCGGGGCGCTGGTGTTCACCGGCAGCTTTGTCGGGAACAGCGTCGGGCTGCCTGGCATGGGGCCCTATGCCGCTGCGAAGGCAGGGCTGATGGGGCTCGTTCGTGCGATCACGGCGGACTATGCCGCGCAGGGGATCCGCGCCAACGCACTGTTGCCCGGCGGGACCGCCACCGAAATGGCCGGCGATGCGGATCAGCGAGAGTGGGCCGCCAGCCTGCACGCCATGAAGCGAATCGCAGACCCTCGCGAAATTGCGCAGGCGGCGCTGTTCCTCGCCAGTGAGATGGCCAGCTTTGTGACGGGTTCGGCTCTCTGGGCGGATGGCGGCAACGCAGCGGTCAAGCTTTAAGCAGTTGTACCGGAGCGGTGGCGAAATGGGCCTGCCACCGCTCCAGACCTCTGATCACGCCGCGTCGAGCTCGGCCAGCGTGGCGCTAAGCTCGTAAGGGGGTCAGTCTTCCGAATTCTGATCCGCTAACATGGCGACGAGCTTTCGCACGCTGTTGCCGAGTTCCTCGATTCCTTCGGGAGTTCGTCCACTGGCGATGGTCTCGGGCACGTGCAGGGCCTGTTCGCGCAAGGCTCTGCCCTTTTCGGTAAGCCCGATGACCACGCGCCGTTCGTCATCCGGATCGCGCGACCGCGTGACGTGGCCTGCCGCTTCCATCCGCTTGAGCAGGGGCGTCAATGTCCCGCTGTCGAGATAGAGGCGCGTACCAAGGCCGCCCACGGTCTGAGGCTCCTCCTCCCATAGCACCAGCATGACAAGATACTGGGGATATGTGAGGCCGAGCGGCCGTAGAACCGGCCCGTACCGTCGGTTCAGCAGGTTGGTGGCAGCATACAGGGGAAAGCAGATCTGCCGATCGAGCAGCAGGGGGTCATCCCGGTCGCGTGATGCTGCCACCGAACCACTCACTGCGCGAAGACGGTCAGAGTGACGTCGACATTGCCGCGGATTGCATTCGAGTAGGGGCACACGGCGTGGGCGGCTTTCACGATTTCCTCTGCCTTGGACTGTTCGACACCGGCAATCTCTACATCGAGCGCCACGACGAGCTTAAAGCCGTCTTCGCCGTTCGGCGCCAGCCCAACTTCGCACGAAACCTCGATATCCTCGTCGCGCACCTTGTCGGCCTGGGTACGGGTCACGTGGATCACGGCATTCTCGAAGCAGGCGGCATAACCTGCCGCAAACAGCTGCTCCGGATTGGTTGCGCCGCCCTTGCCGCCCAGTTCCTTGGGCAGGGCGAGCGGCATATCGAGGATGCCGTCCTCGCTTCTGATCGTTCCGCTGCGCCCACCATAGGCATTGACGCGTGTCTTGTAGAGATTGCTCATCGTTAGCTCCTTAGGTTCAACGACAAACAATGTAGTGAGCAATCATATTGTGCGCAATATGAATCGCGAGATGTGCCCGAAGAGCGTGGCGACATACCTACCGCTCCACGCCCTTCACCTTACCCCACTGGCGCGCTGCGGTGTAGCCGAGGTAGCCGGTGCCGAAGAGCGCGTAGAGTTCCTCGGGCAGGCCGCGCAGATAGGCGGTGATGCCGTTGCCGATGTTCACTGCCATGCGCGGATCGAAGGCGGACAGCACGCCCATCGGCAGCGCGAACAGGATCATCGCGTACATCACGTAGAGGAAGCTGGGGCGCGCCCGGCTGGTCCACGGGTCCGCGGACTGCGCCTCGGCGACGATTGCGGACATGCGCGCCTCGATCGCCTTGAGTTCCTGCGATCCCTCGAGAGCGAGCAGTTCCAGCTTTGCCTTGGCGCGTGCTTCCTTGTCCGGGATGATCTTGTCGATGATCGAGGCGATGGGTCCGATCAGGCTTTCGATGAGGGGCATGGCACGACTCCGGATTGTTGGAGCTGCATCACGTAACCAGATCGGTTCGAGTAGGAAAATGGTTTGCGGGCCGGAGAGCCGCAGCTACGCCCGCCACAAACGCATTCAAGCAAAGGAGAGATGCACATGGCCGGGATCTGGTTCGACGATATGGAAGTGGGGCAGGTGATCGACCATCCGATCCGCCGCACGGTGACCGAAACGGACAATGTCATGTTCACCTGCATGACGCACAATCCCGCGCAGCTTCACCTCGACGAGGAATATATGAAGGGCACCGAGTTCGGCACGCGGATCGTCAACTCGTGCTTCACGCTATCGGTGATGGTGGGCATTTCGGTCAACGACACGACGCTGGGTACGGCTGTGGCCAACCTCGGTTGGGACGAGGTCCGCTTCCCCAAGCCGCTGTTCCACGGCGACACGATCCGGATCGAGACCGAGATCGTCTCCCTGCGCGAAAGCAAGTCGCGCCCGAATGCCGGGATCGTCACCTTCGAACACCGCGCGTTCAACCAGCACGGCGAGCTGGTCGCCAGCTGCAAGCGCAGCGGGCTTCAGATGAAGCGCCCGGCGGATAGTTGATCGGCGCGTTTTCTTGGCGAAAGCACTATTTGTGACACCGCGTCATTTTCCGAATCTTGTGCGAAAGCGTCGGAAGACCGCCGATTTGGCCTCTGAAGGCGTGACGGAAAGATGACAATGTTTCAGTTTTGTTGCAGTTTCGAGGCGAAAGGTTCATAAACATCTCCTGAAAACAGGAGAGCGAAACATGATTGTCCAAAGTCTGATCGTGGGTGCCATGATGCTTCAGGGAGCGCCCGCCGCCGAGCCGCTCGCGCCGACGCCGATCGCGCTGATCGAATCGCAGGAAGACCCGGCTGCGCTTCTCAATCTGGGCGTGAAACTGGCCGAGCAGGGCGAGACCGAAGCCGCCCGCCGCGCGTTCGAAAAGGTCCGTAGCATGCGGATCGACTATACGCTGGAAACCACCGACGGACGCTACGTCTATCCGGCGGATCTGGCGCGTGACGGGCTAAGGATGCTCGACCGGGGCGAGTTCGCCCAGCGGCGCGACAAAGTCGCCACCCGCTAGCAACCGATCAAAACTTGCGTGCGCGCGGCCGTCCCCGGGATGGCCCGCGCATGTGCTTTTCGTCGCCGCAATTCGTGCCTTCCCGACCCGGGCGGGCGCGATTTGCGGCGACAAGCCGTTGCGAAATCGGGATTACGGGCGGGAACCGTTCAGCTATATGTCACTGCGCTGTCATGTATGATGCGCAAGGCGGTCGGACGGAGGGCTCGATGATTCTCGGGACAACGGGTCGGTTGGCGATTCTCGCCTCCCTTACCCTGCTTTCGGCTCCGGCGCGGGCCGATGTAATGGAAATCGGAGAGAATGGCGCGCGCTGGATCGCGGGCCAGCAGGCAGGCATGCCCGCGGGCGACCTGTCGATGACGCCGGCCCAGCTCGCCGCGCTCGATGGCGCAGCAGTGCTGGAAGATGTGCCGACGCATGTCACATCCGATCCGCGACTGACCGCACGCGCGGTTCCCGATACCTACAAGGCCAAGGTGGCAGAGCTTGCCGCGCGCTTCGACCTGAGCCCCAGCCTGATCGAGGCGCTGGTATGGCAGGAAAGCCGCTGGCGCGCCGATGCTCGCTCCCCGGTGGGCGCCCGGGGCCTTGCCCAGCTGATGCCCGGCACCGCGCGCGATCTGGGCGTGAACCCGGACGATCCCTTCGCCAATCTGGAGGGCGGGGCGCGCTACCTGCGCGAACAGCTCGACCGGTTCGACGGCAATCTCGAGAAGGCGCTGGCAGCCTACAACGCGGGGCCCGGACGGGTGATCCGCGCCAATGGCGTGCCGCGCATCCGCGAGACGCAGGCTTACGTGGCGGCGATCATGGGTCGCCTCTCCAATCATTCACGGAACGACTAAAGGTATGAAGATGAACCCGCTTTCCCGGTTTGCGACGCTTCTGGCGCTGGTTTCTCCCAGTGCGGCACTCGCGCAGGTCCAGGCGAACGATCCGCAGGGCGCGGGGCCGATCGTCAACGCGCTGGCGTGGCTGCAGGGCACGCTGCTCGGCTCGGTCGCCACGGCGGTCGCGGTGATGGCGGTGGCTGCGGTCGGCTTCATGATGCTGACCGGCCGGATGAATTGGCGCTTCGGCGCGACCGTGATCATCGGCGTGTTCATCCTGTTCGGTGCCGCCTCGATCGTCGCGGGCATCCAGGCGGCGGCGGGCTAGGCCGGGGAAGGGGACAGACGCATGGATCAGCTCGTTCGCCATCCGGTCCACCGCGCGCTGACCCGTCCGCAGATGTTTGCGGGCGTGACGCTGAACTATTTCATCATCAATATCGGCGTCACCACCGAAGTGTTTCTGATCACCGGTAGCTGGCTGGCGCTGCCGGTCGCCGCCGCGATGCACGGCATCGGCTATTTCGCCTGCCTTCGCGAACCGCGCATCTTCGACCTGTGGATCACCAAGGTCAGCAAGTGTCCGCGGGTCAAGAATTACAAGCGGTGGGGCTGCAACAGCTACGCCGCCTGAACTCGACCTAGGAGGGTCGACGCATGAGCAAATGGATCGGAGCTGCTGCCTGGAGCGCGAAGGAAGCCCGCGTCGGCGACCGGCTGCCCTATGCGCGTCTGGTGGACGAGCACACGCTGATGCTGCGCGACGGCGCGCTGCTGACCGCGATTCAGGTGCCCGGCCTGCTGTTCGAGACCGAGGATACCGAAGCGCTCAACGCCCATGCCGCCACGCGCGAGGTGATGCTGCGCAGCACGCTCGACAGCCGCTTCGTGATGTATCACCACGTGATCCGCCGCCGGGTCGAGGTTGAGCTGGACGCGGAATTCGAAGACCCGCTCGCCCGTCATATCGATGCGCGGTGGAAGGAACGGCTCGGCTCGGGATCGCTGTTCATCAACGACCAGTTCGTCACGCTCATCCGTCGCCCCGCGCGCGGCAAGGCGGGCTGGGTCGAGAAGGCGGGCAAGGCGCTCAGCAACCGCAAGAAGCAGGCGGTCGAGGTCGATCCCAAGGACTTGCGATCCCTGCGCGCTGCCGCGACCGGCCTGGTCGCCTCGTTGCAACCCTACGGGGCGGCGTTGCTGGGCGATTACACCGGCCCCAAGGGCTACACCAATTCGGAAATTCTCGAGCTGCTCTCCGCGCTTTACAATGGCGAGATGCAGCCGGTCCGCCGTCCGGCGGAGGACCGCGATATCGGCCACATGCTGCCCTATCGCCGGGCGAGCTTCGGGATCGACGCGATGGAGCTGCGCGGCTCGGGTGAGCCCGATTTCGCCGCGATGCTCAGCCTCAAGGATTACCCGGACGCGACCAGCCCGGGCCTGCTCGATGGGCTGCTGCGGCTGCCCTATGAAATGGTCGTCTCGGAAAGCTATGCCCCTTCGGAACGGACCACGGCGCGCGAGCGGATGGACCTTGCGATCCGCCGCCTGCGCTCGGTCGACGAGGAAGCGCAGGCCGAGCGTGCGGACATGCTCGCCGCGCGCGATGCGCTGGGCAATGGAGCGGTGGGCTTTGGCGATCATCACCTGAGCGTGCTGGTGCGCGAGCGCACGCTCCCCCGGCTCGACGATGCCACCGCCGCCTGCGCCGCCGCGCTGGCCGATACGGGCGCCATAGTGGTCCGCGAGGATACCAATCTGGAACCCGCGTTCTGGGCGCAGTTCCCCGGCAACGAGCAGTACATCGTGCGCCGCGCGATGATCTCTTCCGCCAATATGGCAAGCTTCGGCAGCCTGCACGGCTTCGCGCTCGGCCAGGCCGAGGGCAACCACTGGGGCGAGGCGGTGACGCTGCTGGAGACGACCAGCGCGACGCCGTTCTTCTTCAACTTCCACAATGGCGATCTCGGCAATTTCTCGGTCATCGGGCCGTCGGGTTCGGGCAAGACCGTGGTGATGAACTTCCTCGCCGCACAGGCGCAGAAGTTCAATCCGCGCACCATCCTGTTCGACAAGGATCGCGGCGCAGAGCTGTTCGTGCGCGGGATCGGCGGGCGTTACGACCGGATTTATGCGGGCGAGCCTTCGGGGTTCAATCCGCTCGCGCTGCCCGACACCCCCGCCAACCGCGCCTTCCTGCGCGACTGGCTGGGTGTGATGCTGAAGGCCGAAGGGCCCGAGGAACTCCAGACCATAAGCCATGCGGTCGATGCGGCTTACGAGAACGACGCGAGCCTGCGCCGGTTGCGCAATTTCCGCGAGCTGCTCAGCGGCACGCGCCGTCCTGAGCCGGGCGATCTGGCGGATCGTCTGTCGGCCTGGATCCATGGGGGCGAACACGCCTGGCTGTTCGACAACGAGACCGACGAGCTGGACCTCGATCGCAAGACGCTCGGCTTCGATATGACCGCACTGCTCGAAAACCCGCGCCTGCGCACGCCGACGATGATGTACCTGTTCCACCGGATCGAGGAGCGGTTGGACGGTGAGCCGACCATGATCCTGATCGACGAAGGCTGGAAGGCGCTCGACGACGAAGTCTTCGCCGCGCGCATCCGCGACTGGCTCAAGACGCTGCGTAAACGCAACGCGCTGGTCGGGTTCGCCACGCAGTCTGCGCGCGATGCTCTGGAAAGCCGCATCTCGACCGCGCTGGTCGAACAGACCGCGACCATGGTGTTCATGCCCAACAGCCGCGCCCGGCCCGAGGATTACTGCGACGGGTTCGGCCTCACCAGCCATGAACTCGCGCTGATCCGCACGCTGCCCGCGCACAGCCGCTGCTTCCTCGTGCGCCAGCCCGATGCGAGCGTCGTGGTCCGGCTCGACCTGTCGAATGCGCCCGAAGTCCTCACGATCCTCTCGGGTCGTGAGAGCAGCGTGCGCCGGCTCGACCTGTTGCGCGAAGCGGTGGGCGACAATCCCGCAGACTGGTTCCCCGCTCTCACCGGCCATGCATGGCCGGGCGAGCGCAGCGATGGCACGGTGGATGACGACAGCGTCGTCCTGCCGTTCAAGCAGGCTGCGGAATGACCCCGACCGGCGCCTGCGATCTGGCGATGTCCGAGGCTGCGGGCGGTGTTGCCGCTGCGCTGGAGGCGGTCAATTGCGTCGCCGCCGACGTGACGGGCACCACCTTCGGGCGGCTGTTCGCGCCGGGCGGCGTGCTGGTCACCGTGCTGACCATCATGCTGACGCTGTATGTCGCATTCTTCGCAATCCAGCTGGTGACCGGGCGCAGCACGCTGGGTGTCAGCACGCTGACCCCGCGGATGCTGCGGATCGGCCTGGTGCTGACCTTCGTGACCAGCTGGATCGCCTATCAGGCGGTGTTCTGGAACATCTTCGTCGAAGGGCCGGACTGGCTGGCGAGCGTGCTTACCGGAGACAGCGGCTCCGCCACGCAGACCTTCGCGACCAAGATCGACGTCGTCTTCGCCGCCGTGCAGCAGGCGAGTGAAGGGCAGACGGATATCGAGACCTTCTCGCCCGCAGGGATGCTGTGGATGGGTGCGCTGCTGTTCATGCTCGGCACCGTGGGCCTGCTGGTGACCGCGCGGATCGCGCTGGCGCTGCTGGTCGCGCTCGGCCCGATCTTCCTGGTGATGGCGCTGTTCGATGGCACGCGCGGGCTGTTCGTCGGCTGGCTCAAGGGGCTGACGATGATGGGGCTGACCCCGCTGTTCGCGGTGCTCGGCGGATCGATCATGCTGGAAATGTCGGTGCCCATCCTGGCCTCTCTGGTTGCCGTACCCGGCGATATTCCGGCGCGCGCGGCGATGGCGTTCTTCATGATCGGCGCGGTGCATGTCGCGCTGATGGTGATGGTGCTGAAGGTGATGGGCACGCTGGTCGGTGGGTGGACCGTATTCGGCCTCGCCAATTCCGATAGCGAGCGCGGTCGGTCGACTGCCAGCGCGCCCGCCACCGCAGCTCCAGCGGCCAGCGTCTACAACAGCGCCAGCGCCTCTCAACCTGCCCCATCGAGCGCGGCGCGCCGCACGGCTGTTGTCGCCGCCACCCCGACCATGGCTGCAAACGATCTTGGCAATCGTGGCGGCGCGGATGGCTCTGGCGGAGCCCGCGTGACCAAGGTTTACGCCACCTCTTCAGGGGATGGACATGCCGGCGTGGCCAGCAAGGCCGCCTCGCGCACCAGCGGCCTGGGCACGCGGTTCAAGACTGCATCCGGCGCTTCGGGCGTAGGACGCCAGACGGAGAAAATGAAATGATCGCCGCGCGTTACACAGCGCTCGCCTTCCTCGCAGTAATGGTCGCGAGCCCGGCTCTGGCCGACGACCCCCGGCTGGTCGAACGGCTGTACGATCCCGACGAGGTCGTGGTGATCCAGGGCAAGACCAAGGTTCAGGCGACGATCCAGTTCGGGGAGGATGAATCGATCGAGAATGTCGCGATCGGCGATTCCAACGCCTGGCAGGTGACCCCCAACCAGCGCGCCAACCTGCTGTTCGTCAAACCGCTGGAGCCCAGCGCGCAGACCAACATGACCGTGGTCACCAATCGCCACACCTATTTGTTCGATCTGGTCGCAAGTCCGCGCGCCAAGCCGCTGTATGTGCTGCGTTTCACCTATCCTGAACCGCCGGAAGAAGACGCCGACGCACAGCTGGCGGCGGGGCCTGCGCAGGAGGCCAATCCGGTCGAGCTGGCGGCGGCGAACGATCCGCTGGCGGTGGTCGACCCCGCGCTGCTCAACTTCAAGTGGGAGCCCGAGGGTCAGCGCGAGCTGTATCCCGACGAGATCTACGACGATGGCCGATCAACCTACCTCAGGTGGGAGCAGGAGCGGCCCGTGCCCGCGATTTTGATTGAGAATTACGAGGGCGATGAAGGCCCGGTAAACTCCACCGTGCGCGGAGACACGGTGATCGTCGATGGCGTGCCGAGGCAGATGATCCTGCGCTCGGGCCGCGAAAAGGCTGTATTGGTGAACAATGGTCCGGTCCGGGCAACCGCTGCGAGCGGGCCGGTCGGGGGTGGCCGCTAGGGCCGCCGAGGAAGGGAAGCGAACTATGCGCCTCGCAATGAAGATGCCGCCCAAGAAGCACCCCACCGATGGCGATTTCGCCAACGGGGCTCACGATACCGACCCGCGCGAGAACCAGAGCGCGGAGGTGATCGACCTCGCCAGCCGCAGCGTGCTGCCCAGCGTGGCGAACAAGAAGAGTTCGGACACGATGGGCATGGTCGCAGGGATCGCGATCGTAGCCGCTCTCGGTCTGGTCACGCTGTGGAGCATGAACAGCGCGCGGCTGGACGATGCGGACGCTACTCCTGCCGGCGATGTGGCCGCCGATGCCGGCGCAGCCCCCGCCGCGATCGCGGTGGACCCGGCCCCGGTCACGACCGGCGTCGCGCCACAGCAGCAGGTCGTGCGCGCGGACCCTGCGCCCGCACCGATCCTCTCGAACAATCCCAACCTTGCGCCGGGCACCGCGTCCAATCCCAACAACAGCCCCACGATCGTGTTCGACGCGTCGGGCAGGGCGGTCGCCAGCGTGCCCACCGGCGCTCTGCCCGAAGCCGCTGCCGCCCCCGGCAGCAACGGCGCGACCGGCACTGCAGCGGGCGACTTCGCCAGCCGCGTGGGCGGCGTGGGCGGCAGCACCGCGCGCGCGCAGGCGATGGCCAATCCGGGTACCACGGTGACGCAGGGCACGTTGATCCCCGCGATCCTCGAAACCGCGATCGATACCGACGTGCCCGGCTATGTGCGCGCGGTGGTGAGCCAGGATGTGAAGAGCTTCGACGGCAAGAATGTGCTGATCCCGCGCTCCAGCCGCCTCGTCGGCCAGTACCAGTCCGGCCTGCAGGCGGGGCAGAAGCGCGCCTACGTGATCTGGACCCGCCTGATCCGCCCCGATGGGGCGAGCGTGAACCTGCAATCGCCGGGGATCGGCTTCGATGGCACCACCGGCCTGCCGGGCGATGTCGACAGCCGCTTCTTCCAGCGCTTCGGGTCCGCGATGCTCCTTTCCGTGGTCGGAGGCCTTTCGGCGATCGGATCGGGCGGTGCCTCGGTCATCGTCGGTGGCGGCGGGCAGGCGGCGGCCGCCGCTGCCGTCTCGCAGGACAGCCAACTTGGCCCCGTGGTGCGGGTGCGCCAGGGCGAGCCGATCCGCGTGTTCACCGCGCGCGACCTCGATTTCTCCGGCGTCTGAGCGCTGGGCGAACGATCGATCATGAGTGCCGATATCCAGCCTCTGACCCCTGCGAGCGGCGCTGCCGACCGGCAGGTGCCGGGCGCGACGGGGGGAGGGAGCGTCTACCTCGACGCCTATCTCGCGCCGTTCCGCCAGTGGCTCGACCGGGACACGGTGACCGAGATCATCGTCAACCGTCCCGGCGAGGTGTGGATCGAGGATGCCGCGATCCCGGGCGGGATGCAGCGGATCGAGACCGACGCGATTACCGACATGCTGGTCCAGCGGCTGGCCGAACAGGTCGCGCGGGTCAGTCATCAGGGGATCAACCGCGAGCATCCGCTGCTCGGCGCGACCCTGCCCGATGGCGCGCGCGTCCAGTTCTGCGGACCGCCCGCCTCTCGCAAGCACTGGGTGATGGCGATCCGGCGCCACCGGCGTCTGGACCTGCCGCTCGATGCCTACGACACCGGCCCGCTCAAGCAGCAGGAAAAGGCCGCGATGCCTGACCCGCAGGCAGAGCCGATCGCGTTTCTGCGAGAGGCGATCCTGCAGCGACAGACGATCCTGATCTCGGGCGGGACCAGCACCGGCAAGACCACTTTCCTCAACGCGATGCTCGGCGAAATTCCGAAGGACCAGCGCGTTGTGCTGGTCGAGGATACGCCCGAGCTGAAGCTGCCGGGCGAAAACGGCGTCGGGCTGGTCGCGGTGAAGGGCGAACTGGGCGAGGCCAAGGTTACTGCCAACGAGCTGCTCCAGGCCGCGCTGCGCCTGCGGCCCGACCGGATCGTGCTGGGCGAACTGCGCGGCGAGGAAAGCGTCAGCTTCCTGCGGGCGATTAACACCGGCCATCCGGGCAGCTTCTCGACCGTGCACGCCAATTCGCTGCATGGCGCGCTGGAACAGCTATCCCTGATGGTCATGCAGACCGGCATCGGCCTGTCGCGCAGGGACATAATAGCCTATGCCGCCAGCGTCATCGACGTGATGGTCCAGCTGGGCCGCGGCGCGGACGGCAAGCGCGGCATTGCCCAGATCGCGCGCAGCGCCGATCTGTTGAAATCGGACGACTGGTAGGCGAACGAAGCCGCCGCGCAGGCTGGTCAGTCGCGCCGCCAGCCGATAGATGCGCGCCCGAATCCCCCATGCGCCTCACCCCGCCGCGCGGGCGCGGTGAGCCGCCACAATCGAAGCGAGTGCCGAAGCCCGATGGACACCCCGCTAAGCGCCAGCCCCGACCGCGATATCAGTGCGCGTTTCTTTAATCGCGAACTGAGCTGGCTGGCATTTAACGACCGGGTTCTCTCCGAAGCGCGCAACCCCGATTATCCGCTGCTCGAACGGCTGCGCTTCCTGTCCATCTCGGGCAGCAATCTCGACGAATTCATGATGATCCGCGTGGCTGGGCTGGTCGGGCAGGTCCAGCGCGGGATCGACAAGCCTTCGGTCGACGGACTGACCCCGGCGCAGCAGCTTTCCGAAATTCGCGCGCGGCTCGCCGCGCTGAACGAACGCCAGCAGAGAACGCTGCGCGACCTTCGCGAAATGCTCGCAGAAGCGGGCATTCACATGGCCGACGATCGCCGCATCGACCGCGAGGCGCATGAATGGCTGCGGCGGCATTTCCTCGACGAGATCATGCCGGTGATCACGCCGCAGGCGCTCGACCCGGCGCATCCCTTTCCCTTCATCGCCAACGAAGGGCTGGGCGTGCTGTTCACCGTGCGCCGCGAGGAGATCAAGGCGAACCAGGAGGAAGAGCTGGTCGAGATGGTGCTGATTCCCTCGGCCCTGCCACGCTTCCTGCGCGTGCCCGGTGAAGAGGCGATCTATATCGGAATCGAGAACCTCATCACCCGCTTTGCCGAGCACTTGTTCCCCGGTTTCGAGATGTGCGGCAGCGGCGTGTTCCGCGTGCTGCGCGACAGCGATATCGAGATCGAGGAAGAGGCGGAGGATCTGGTCCGCACCTTCCGCAGCGCGATCCAGCGGCGGCGGCGCGGGCAGGTTATCCAGCTGGAACTGGAGACCGAGTTCGATCCCACAGCCGAGGCACTGCTGCGCGACCGGCTGGCAACGCCGGGCGCGACTTTCGTGAAGATCGACGGCATGCTGGGCATTTCCGGCCTGTCGGACATCGTGAAGGAAGACCGGCCCGATCTGAAGTTCGATGCCTATTCCCCCCGCTACCCGGAGCGGATTCGCGAGCATGACGGCGATTGCTTCGCCGCGATCCGCGAGAAGGACATCATCATCCACCACCCCTACGAAAGCTTCGAT
The DNA here is from genome assembly GCF_021021475.1 of Citromicrobium bathyomarinum. Taxonomy (GTDB): domain Bacteria; phylum Pseudomonadota; class Alphaproteobacteria; order Sphingomonadales; family Sphingomonadaceae; genus Alteriqipengyuania; species Alteriqipengyuania bathyomarina. The sequence goes on from NZ_JAINWL010000003.1 coordinate 488,366, forward strand.
GTGGTGGTCGATTTCGTGCGGCAGGCGGCGAACGACCGCAACGTGGTCGCGATCAAGCAGTCGCTCTACCGCGCGGGCAACCAGTCCGAGGTAATCGAGGCGTTGGTGGAGGCGGCGGAGAACGGCAAGTCGGTGACCGCCGTGGTCGAGCTGAAGGCGCGTTTCGACGAGGAACAGAACCTCTACTGGGCGAACAAGCTCGAACGCGCGGGCGTGCAGGTTATCTACGGCTTCGTCGACTGGAAGACCCACGCAAAGGTCGCGATGGTGGTTCGCCGCGAGGAAGAGGGCTTTCGCACCTACTGCCATTTCGGGACCGGCAATTATCACCCCGTCACGGCCAAGTTTTACACCGATCTCAGCTATTTCACCGCCGATCCGCGACTGGGGCGCGACGCGGCCAAGCTGTTCAATTTCGTGACCGGCTATGTCGAACCGCGCGGAACCGAACTGCTCGCGATCAGCCCGATCGACCTGCGCGAAACGCTCTACGAGCGGATTGATGCCGAAGTGGAGGCCGCGCGGCAGGGCGGGCCGAGCGGGATCTGGCTCAAGATGAACCAGCTGACCGATCATGACATGATCGAGCGGCTTTATGCCGCGAGCGAGGCGGGCGTGGAGATCCAGCTGGTGGTGCGCGGAATCTGCAATCTGCGCCCTGGCGTGCCCGGCCTATCGGAGAATATCCGAGTAAAATCGATTATCGGGCGTTTTCTTGAACACAGCCGGATATATGCGTTCGCCAATGGCGCAGCGATTCCGGGTGCGGAGACCAAGGTGTATATTTCGAGTGCGGACATGATGGAACGCAACCTCGATCGGCGGGTGGAACAACTGGTCCCGATCGAGAACAGCACGGTGCACGATCAGGTGCTGCAACAGGTGTTGCTGGCCAATCTGCTGGATAACGAGCGCAGCTGGTTCCTCCAGCCCGACGGGACATACGAGCGCGCCGATCCGGGCGAGAAGCCGTTCAATTGTCACCGCTATTTCATGACCAATCCCTCACTTTCCGGGCGTGGCGGCGCGCTGGAGGCGGGCGGTGTGCCGACGCTGGCACTGCGACGAGGAGCTGTCTGATGGCACGCAAGGACAAGCGCGGCCGGTCGACCATTTCCGGCTCCGAACCGCTCGGCGCGATCATCGATATCGGGTCCAACACGGTCCGTTTGGTAATCTATGGCGGCCCGCCTCGCGCGCCGAGCATCCTGTTCAACGAGAAGGTTACCGCCCGGCTGGGCCGCGATCTGGACGCGAACGGGATGCTCGCCGATGAATCCATTGAGCTGGCTCTCGCGGGGCTGGAGCGTTTCGCGCTGCTGCTGGCCGACCTGGAGGTCAAGCGGGTCGATACCGTGGCGACTGCGGCGGTGCGCGACGCGAAGAACGGCAAGGAATTCCTCGCGCAGGTCAAGTCGCTCGGCCTCGAACCGCGGCTGCTGAGTGGCCTGGACGAGGCGACCTACAGTGCGCAGGGCGTGCTCGGCGCATTTCCGGTCGCGCGCGGGATCGTTGCCGATATCGGCGGCGGCAGCCTCGAACTGGTGCCGGTGGAAGACGGCACGGTGGGCGAGGGATGCAGCCTGCCTGCGGGCACCCTGCGGCTGCCCAATCTGGGCGGCGGCGACCGCAGCAAGCTGCGCGACAAGCTGCGCAAGATGATCGGCAAGAAGGCCCCCGAGATGGCCGGCGAGGGCGATCTGTATCTGGTCGGCGGCACCTGGCGCGCGCTCGCCGCGTTCGCTCGCGACCGCTCCGATTTCCCGCTGACCGATCCGCATGGTTTCATGATGAGCCGGGAGGACGCCGGCGATCTGGTAAAAACGCTCGCCAAGACGGATATCGAGACGATCAGGGCGAACCCGCGGATTGCCTCTTCCCGCGTGGAGAGCCTGCCCGACGCCGGGCAGCTGCTGCAGGTGCTGCTGAAGCATTACGAACCCCAGCGGGTGGTGATTTCAGCGTGGGGCTTGCGCGAAGGGCTGATGATGGGTCGGATTGATCCCTACCAGCTGTCGCAAGACCCGCTGCTGGCAGGCGTGGTCGATTTCGCCGAAAGCCGGGGGGCCTCGGCCCTGCAGGCAACCCGCGTGGCCGGGTGGACCGTGGACACGGTCAGTTCGCTGCGCACAGGCGCGGAACGGTTGCGGCTGGCGGCGATCATGCTTGGCATGGCGGCGATGCAGACCGAGCCCAACCTGCGGGTCACGCAAGGGGTCGACTGGGCGCTGCATAAGCGCTGGCTGTCGATCTCGCCAGAAGGGCGCGCGATGCTGGCCGCCGCGATCTGCGCCAATTCCAATCAGCTGGAGCTTCCCGAGATGCTTCCAAGGCTGGCCTCGAAAGATGCGCTGGACGAGGCGATTACCTGGGGGCTGGGGCTGCGGCTTGCCCGGCGGCTGGGGGCAGGCTCGGCACGCTCGCTCGACGCCACGCGGCTGACGCGCGAGGACGACGCGCTGGTGCTGACCCTCGCGAAGAGCCACGCCGCGCTCTACGGTCCGCCGACCGAGCGCGACCTTGCGCAACTGGCCGCCCATCTCGGGCTCGAGCCGAAGATGCGGGTGAAGGGTGAGAAGAAGCTGCCCGAAAAGGGCGAAGCGGCTGTGCTGCTGGAACAGCAGATCAAGCGCTAGCGGTCACCGGTCGCGAAGGGCGAGAAATCGGTGTCGGTATCGAAGATTTCGACACCCTCCTCGCGCTTCAGCCAATTGACCGCGAGATAGGTGAAGGGGGTCAGGATCGCTTCCCATGCGGTCTTGATCAGCCATTGCGAGATGACGACCTGCCACAGCAGCTCGGGCGGCCATCCCGCGAGGCCATAGAACGCGAGCGGATAGAAGATCAGGCTGTCGAGCCCCTGGCCCACCACCGTAGAGCCTATTGTCCGCGTCCACAGCGCCTTGCCCTTCGTCCAGACCTTCATCTTGGCAAGAACATACGAATTGGCGAATTCACCCGCCCAGAACGCGATCATGGAGGCGGCGACGATGCGCCAGGTGTTGCCGAAGACCTTTTCGTAAGCCTCCTGCCCGTCCCATCCATCGGCGGCGGGCAGCGAGACGACCGCCCATGCCATGAAGGCCATGAACAGCAGTGCGGCAAACCCGGTCCAGATCACGCGGCGCGCGCGGGCATAGCCATAAACCTCGGTCAGCACGTCGCCGATGATGTAGCTGACCGGGAAGAACAGCACCCCGGCGCCGAAGCTCCATTCCATGCCGCCGGGCAGGATCACGTAGCTGGGCTTGGACGCGCCGATCAGGTTGGACAGCAGCAGGATGGTGACGAAAGCCGCCATCACCCGGTCGTAATGCTTGAAGCGTGCAGGCGCGATTACGTCGCCGGGTTTCGCTGGTTCGTCCGACATTCTTACCCCCCCGGAGCCTATCCCCGCATAAGCCGGTTTTGCACCGCCGCAAAGATGGCTATGCGCATCGCACACGCGCCCTTAGCTCAGTTGGATAGAGCACGGGACTTCTAATCCTGAGGCCGCAGGTTCGAATCCTGCAGGGCGCGCCAGTTTTTCCTCTCCGCCATCCATTTGGTGCAAAAGCGCGA
>NZ_JAINWL010000004.1 GCF_021021475.1 Citromicrobium bathyomarinum
GCTGATGAGCTGTGCGGTCTGAAAATCCCTCACCCCAAAGAAGGTACGTAGCTGCGCCGATCCGATGAACGACTGAAGTGTCGCGGCATCGAAGTTGCGGATGATCTGGCCGACATCTTGGAACAGAGCGATGGTGCGGACCCCCTCTCCGCGCCCGAACGTGAAAGCCTGTAGAAGGGATTCGAAGCGGCCCATCTGCCCGGCTTCATCCACAATCATCGTCAGTCGCGGCGCTTGCGGGGCGCGGCCCTTATAGAGGCGGCTGACGGTAAAGAGCACTCGCAACAGGGGCGAAAGTATCCCGATATATTCCATCGGCACGAGGGCGAAAAAACTGGTGGTCTGCTGCGCGTCGGTGAGATCGCGGAGCGAGAAGTCCACGCCGTCAAGGCTGGCCATGACGGTCGGGTCGTTGAGGAAGTGCAAGTGCGCCTTGATTGTGCCGAGAATCGCTCCGAACTCGCGCGGCGCGTTCTGCTGCTTCTGCCAGATTTCTCCGGCTGCCACGCGAACGTCGGGGTGGATTGAGCGCTCCATCGCGGACAGCTCTGCGTCCCACGCGACCGGATCGCTCTCGATCATGGCGAGTTGCCGGGCGAGTGCCGGAAAGCTGCAATGCCCCTCGCGCTCGACGTGCGATTTCAGGAGGGCATCGACCCACTGGCGTGCTCGAAGTTCAAAATACTGGCCGTTGGCGCTGCCCGACAGCGGAATTAGCGAGGCGGAAATGAAAGCACAGTCGGCATGCAAGCGCGGATCATTGGATTGCAGAATATCGAGCGGGTTGAGGGAGTGGCTCGCGAGACCATGCAGCCCAAAGGGTTTGAAGCTGTAGACGAAGCTGCGCGCCTTGGCGAAGGCGGGCATGGTGGTTGCGAGCAACTCACCGCGCGGATCGAGCACCCATAACGGGCGGTGCGCCATCCGAATGATGGCCTCCATCCCCCAATCTCTGGCCTTGCCCGATCCCGCCCCGCCGAAAATCAGGCCGGGGGAATCGGATTCCAATGCAAGGCGGCGCTTGCCGCTATAACCGACATGGATGCCGTCGGGTGTGAAAAGCCGCGCATGGGCGATTTCCTCGTCCATGCTCCAGCGAGCCGAGCCGTGGCGATAATACTCCTTGTCAGACATGCGATGGTATTCCTTCGAAAACAAAAAAGGGCGACCCGAAGGCCGCCCTAAAAAGGTGATTGGATTTGTGATTATCCGGCGCACTGAGCGACGATCAGCAGCCCGATGAAGATCACAGCAATGCCGCCGAGGATGTCGGACAGGCTCGTCTTGTTCTGCTTCGGGCCGTAGACCGGAATGTGACCTTTGAGTTCGATTTCGGGATTCTTTTTCGCCATAGCGGCCTCCGTGGTTTGAGGCTGCCCCGCCAACCGGAACAGCCCCAATGGGATGGCACGATTCGAAACTGGTCTTGGGGGGTTAGGCCGTGAGCATCCCGCCGATCAGCACGCCCAGCATGAAGCTGAGAAAGCACACGGTCGGCCAGTCGGGACCGTATGGGCCGAACGGGCCGATCTCGCGTTCCGGGATGCAGGTGTATTTTGGTCTCGACATGAAGGGTCTCCAGCGATTGCGACTGGATGGATCTTGCCAGCGGACACAAATGGGCTTGGGGGGATTGCCTGATTGAATGAAAAAGCAGGTTTGCATCCTGCAAACCTCTGGCTCACGCCGAGTGTGGGGGTAGCAAGGGCAAGGAGGCTCCGAACGAGGGTTCGCAGCCAAAGGCTGTGGAGACGTTTGGATGCCTTGCCCGCGCGAGGGGCGAAGCCCCATAGTAATGCATGAGGGATCGTCACCCGTATGGGCCGAGACGCGTAGCGGCTCGGTGGCGAAGCCATAGAGCCCGCCCGGATGCCATTCCCAGAAAATGCACAACTATTTTTGTGTTCTCGTCAAAATGTGAGAGAATTTCGCAACAGATTCATTGATGAGGATACGATGCGAGAACTGCTGACAAAAACCATGGATTACGCCCTTAAGAATTGGGAGCGTTGGCTCTTCGGGATTGTCGGTCTGGCCTGCCTAGGACTTGCTTTTCGCTCGCTTCTGTCAAGCGAGGTTGCAGCAGGTTCGGCATTGTTCGGTATGGCCTTCTTCAGCTTTTTCTATTCGAATCTCGCGCGATTCAAAAGGTTCAAGGGCTTGGGCTTCGAGGCGGAGTTGTGGGAGGACAAGCAAAAGCAGGCAGCTGATTTGATTGATCGGCTCAAGAGCATTGTGTCCGTCTATACCCGTGAAATCGTCATGAACAATGTGATGCGCGGGCGATGGAGCGATGGAGAAAGCTGGACAAAGCGCTGGGCGCTTTATGACGAGCTAACCGGGCAGCATACAGAATTGGGGCAGGAAATCGATTTTTCGGACCTGAAACACGAGATGGACAGCGTGTTTCTGTTCGACATCTGTCGCCCCCTCGCGTCTTCCTTGAAAAAACAAATTACCATGGGAAGAACAGCGGCCAATGAGCACATACGGCAGAAATACGGATCACCCGTAACCGACTTGGAAGGCCATAATGCCGATCATGCAAAGCTGCGTGAGGTGCAATGCGAATTTGACGATCTTTTTGAGCGCGCAAAAACCGAAAATATCGCGCAAGAAATTTTGAAGGAAGCGTTGTCGGCGAAAGCTCTACTCGCAGCTCATTTCGAGATTGAAGTTGAATTCGATCAGGAAGTTGTCGAGCGCCTTGAGGCGATGACTGGGATCATCGACAAGCGTCCTGTTACCGTAACTCCTAAGCTCATCGAATGGGCGCATTGGCGCGAGGAAGCGAGCTGATCCGCAAATGACCAGTCAGAGCGAGAAAAATGTCGAAGATGTGCGGGCCATATTGGAAGACTGCGTTCGTATGCAGCAACTCGCGCAAACCGACTTCGAAGCCCTAAAAGAAGAAATGGATCCGTGGCTTATGCTGCCCCATCCGTCGGGGAACGGGTCGATGTTCACCAGCAAAGTTTCGTCCGAATGCCTTTGGCGACTGGCTGAAAGGGCGCGTGCATCAAAAGGACTGGAACGGCGCGTAACCCTCGGCAACGTCAAAGACCCTCTCCAAGCTGAGTTGGTCAAGCGTTTCATCAGCCAGGGTCGTGAAATCGATAAGCGAGAGGTAAGCAAGCTCCTGTCGTGGGCTGCAAAAACGGCGCAGCGTGGCTGCAAATCTCGAACCTATTATCTGCCAGTGAGATTTACATTCAACACTGAGCCGGAATTTGTCCGGCTCGGACCTGTGGCCTTAATGACGCGTGAGTATGCAGGAGGGAAGCTCGCCCCGGCCATGCGCGAATATTTGAGGGTTGATCGGTCAAAAATGAGCCAGAAATGGAGCCGGAAACATCTTCGTGAGGGGCTATCCTACTACCAACATTTCAAATGGATCGCCGAGGTCACAATCATTGGGTGCGACGCCGATACTGGTGAGAAGGAGGCGAAAAAGGCTGTCTCGTCAGCCATTGATTTGCTCCACGTCATACTGTCCCGGCGGAACACAGATATGCTGCGCGTCGGCGGGCCAGGACTGAGTTCTGACAAGCAATCGCGATTTGTAGTGGATGGCGAAGGAAATCTATCGGTCTCAACATCTCATGGCGGCTTCGATCAGGTTGGGTTTGCCGATGGTTGGTCGAAGGAATTGGAGCGCGAAGATATTGCTGAGATGTTTCGTCTCGCAGGTATCGCGCTTCAGTGTCGATCGGACATTACGATCAGTCGCCCCATGAGTGAACGCTACCTCGATGCGGCAATGTGGTTCGGCGAAGCAGTGAGGGATGAAACACTCTCATCGCAGGCAGTGAAATATGTGACGGCAATCGAGCGAATTGTTACCGCTGGAAAAACTGAGTCTATCGAACAGACCGTGGCCATTCGGACGGCCGATCTTCTGTTTAATCCAGACGACCCAGAAGGTTGGGAAGAAAATCGCCAAAAGGTCATGCAGGCCTATCAGTTGCGTTCTCAATTGGTTCACGGGTCGATCTCACCGTATGACGAAGGTGTAGCCAGCGGTGTGAGCCTGTGCGGCGATTTGGCGGAAGAACTACTGATAGCTACGCTGCATCGGTTCGGCGACGAAACGCTGGAATTCGATAGAATTTCAAACCGCCAATATGCCGCGTGGTTTGAAAGCGTGCGCGAGTACGTGGGCACCGCATTGCGCCAGTTGCTGCAAGAAGGTGGGGGCTGACCATGCGCTATTGGAACAGCAAGGACGAAGTGACCAACGTCAATCTACGGTATCTGGAGAGCATGTCTCGTTCGTGGTCGGGAATCAACGTCGAGCAATTTATGGATCGCATTCGCGGCGTGATCGGCGTTGAGAGAATGCTGCCCGAAGCCGTTCGGAAGCATTTCGATCTTCCAAATCTCTTTGTTGGCAGCGCCCCCTATGATTGGTCACACGAACGGCTTGAGGAAGAGCACAAAAAACTCTGCGCGGCATTATCTGACGGATTGGCGAACGTCGAAAGCGACCCCAGTCTGAAAAAAGATGGGTCCGCAAGCTTAGATGATCGCCCTGCCTCAAGGGGCGAAGAAGTTTTGGAGGCTGTCGAGGCCTACTCTGATTATCGCGGGTATAATGAACTTACAGCCTTGCGCTATTCAGTAGCGGGAACCCATTTGCAGGCGAAGATGGACAGACTGGATAAGTGGCTTCAGCGCAAGCGGCCATCACCCGGAGGGCAGTCGATCGAATACGAGATCGTCAGTGTGATTGGGGATATTCGACGCCATGCTGACGAGCTTCATCATCAGCCTGCTAGCTATGATTATCAAACCAAGCGTGACAGAAGCCCGAATTGAATATGGTGGCTGTGAAGGACGGAACTTGCTGCATTTATTGTGACGAGCCGCTCGAAGGGGGCGGGTCACTCGAACACATCTGGCCGCAAGGCTTGGGCGGCGCGGCTTGCCCTGATCCGTGGCGCTCAAACGATGTTTGCCGGAAGTGTAACAGCAAGGCAGGCTTGTGGGTGGATGGACCGTTTCTAAAAGGCTCATTCACGTTCCATGAGAAGCGGATATCCAACGAGGCCTTCATAGGAAACTCGGTGATCGATCGCGCCGGATACACTTACATGGGTCAAGAGCGGTCTTTTCCATGTTCGCCCGAAGAGCTTAGTGAGTTCTGGCTCGGCCCGTCCGGCGAAACCTGCCGCTTCGTTCACGCCGATGATGGCGAACGCTGGGCAACCTACGCGGGCGGAAATCCGATGGATCGCAAAAAGCGCGACCCTGGGCGCGTGTATCTGAGCCTTGTCGATAGAGGGCAAGTGCGAGCCCTGATGGCTCTTGCGAGTGTATGTCGCACCTTTCCAAAAGCGAGGGTTCATTGCCTGACACAATTGACGGGCCTCCCGCCGAAACTAGCAGACAGGTTGATTAGGGGTGTCGAGCGTTCCAAGATTGAGGACAGAGAGATTGAGTGGATCAGAAACGACGCACCTCAAGAGGTACAAGTCCGTGCGACCATAAGCACAAATTTTGAGCAACGCTTTCTCGGGAAGCTTGCTCTTGGCGTGGGCGCTAACCTACTTGGCAGGGCTCATCTCTCCACATCATATGCAGCATCACTGCGTGATCTCTTTCATACCGGTAAAGGAAATGAGGTACGCGGAGCCGGGTATTGGCAGGAAGGTCTAGCGGTTCCGTTAGGATTGGAGGGGGCGTGGACACTCTCTCTTTGGGCGATTGGCGATCTTGCGTTGTTCGTTACCAGTCCCAGCGGCAAAAACATGATGATCGTAGTGGCCCCTGCTGACAGCATTACCGATGATCTCCGCAACCGTTTTGGAGACGGACAGTCATGGGTGATTGTGCCAATCCGTAGATTTTGCTCTGAGCCGATCGCACTTCCTGATCTGATCGCGCATAGTCTAAACGGCCTTCCAGTACCGCAACTCGGCAGGCTATCGGAATGGCGTTCCGAAGCAGAGCAATTATGGGCTGCTGAGGAAACGGAACGCGAAAACGCTGGGTAATTACGGCGGACGTTACCATGGTTCGGTGCAGGTGGGGAGGGAAGTCTCCAAGCCCTGCTCGATGGGTCAAGGGTAGCGCAGAATGCTCCCTTGCCGCGCTGGAGGCGGCTGGGTTCCGAGGGGCAGGCACGTCCTTTGGTCGATGGGGGAGAGCCGTGAGGCTCGGTTGGGGAGAGCGAAGTCTCCCCGATGGCACTGACCCGCCCCTGACCCGAAGGTTGGTCATGGGATCGGCGAAGTGCCATTAGGCCGGGAGGGATGGAACGGGAGGCGCGCAGCGGGCCTCCCTTCCCAAGATGTATGGTAATACCATACACATCTTGCCATCAGCACAACATGCACATCTCGCCATCAGCACAACGTGCACATCTCGCATTCATTCAATTGAAGAAACTGTATCGGAATGGTTAGAGAGCTATTCTATAATGAACATGGAGCACATACGCCTTTTCTCGTCCTCTAAAAGTTTGCGAATTTCGCTAGCTGATGCCGGAGGCCTACGTTTCCATTTTTCGTAGCTTTTTGAGATTGCTTGACCTGTCGCGTTACCAATATCATCGATTTCATCTTCATTGGGCTCGCGCCACCTCAGATAATCGCCTGTTGCGGTTTCTTTTAATAATTCCATAATTAATTCGCGCATCAATGCCATACCCATCAAGGGGCAATATTATCTTCAAGCAGCTCAAAGGCCCGTTTTGATCTAAATCGGATAATGAAAATGATATGAGAGATTGTTTCTAAATCTAATGCCGATAGCAATTCTCTTTCTTCTGAAATGTTGTCCATCATTTCACGTATTTCATTAATCTCATTGTCATTGAGTAATAGAAACCTTTCGATTTTCCTTGTAATAATCTCCCAACGCCCCTGCATCCCGGAGATTGTGAAACTTTCTGGGGTTGGCGGTGCGAGTGGCTTTTTATGGTGATCGGATAATTCGTCTAAGTTCTCCAAATAATGATCTTTATATTCAGTCCCATGAATAGGAATGTCATTATCCAAACAGGCGCCCGGAATTGCTCCGATTGCATCTTCAAACGAATGGCCAAAAACAGCCTGATCTACTCTTTGGGCAATTGGCTTCCCTGCATTGGTTAAATGCAAGTAGTAGTATGTAGCCAGCAGCATTCTCTTGCTGCCACCTTGGCGCTTTGCGAGCTTCGGCCAGCTGTTGGTTACTAGATTTGTAAGATATTCATCGCCGGAAGATTCTTTTTTGGTAAATTGCCCTGTGTGATGGCCGACCTTCTTAAATAAGAAGTCAAGGTGGTCTTCAAGGTGCTTGTTAGGATCACCGCACATCGCTTCTGCAAACGCCGGAATTTCGTCCGATAGGATTGCTGCAATCTGCGGTAGCGCCTCTTCGGGAATCCGCGCTTTGAACAGAACGAAATTTTCTGAGTTCACCGCAGACCGCCCCCTTCCCAGCGAGAATGCGGAATAAGAGGCTAGGGTTCAAGCATATCGTGTGCTGGTGGGATATTGGCAGCCAAATCGTCGTCATCGTCGTAGTCGGCGGCGCTCCATACGACCTCGCCAGTTTTTCGGTCACGCGTGATGAGAGCTGGACCATCAAGGCGATGAGGCTTTCCCTTCTCGTGATATTCTTCGCGAAAAATCACTCCTGTTTCCGGGTCTATTTCCTGAAGTGCGGGCTTGCCGTCTTCGCGGTGAAGTCGCCCGTGATGAATCCAAGATTTGGAAGTGACTTTGCCGCTTTCAGGGTCTCTTCTGATAAAGGCCGGACCGTTATCCCGATGCCGTCGTCCGAACTGCCAATAGCCTTCCCTTATGACCACACCGGAGTCTGCGTCCCAATCTAGCTCCGCCGGGCCGTGGTCTCGATGGAACCCATCAACGCCGTGAGGGCAAAGCCAACATTCTTGTAGCGGTTTGCCCGTTTGGCGATCCGTTATGACCCTTACCCGATACTCAAGTTCCTGCTCATCACTCATCCTCAATCATAGCATATTCGGAAAATAATATGCAAACTTATCAGTTATTTATAGAAAACTACCGGACGTCTACCTGACGGCTACCGGACGCGTACTTTGCGGTCGAAAATACGGCGCGGCATGAAACTGGTGCTTGGCGACGGCTGAGTGCGGGAGACCCCCGCGATGACCATTGGGAAGACCGCGCGGCTCTTTCTCCAGACAGGAGCAAGAGTGATGACTAAGGGGATTATAATTACCAGAGCAGCGCTGCTGTTAAATCCCGCCTACAAGCACGCACTGGCTGTGCGTTTGGTCGAGGACGAGATGACGCGCGAGGGGAGTTTCCACTTCCTCATGCCCACCATCCTCGATTTTCATGATGACGGCGGATTGCTGATCGACGAGGAACTCAAGACTATCGTTGTGGACGAGAACATCGTTGAGCGGGCTTATGGTTATGAGCTCACATACTCATGGACGACGGACATCAAGAAGTTCGCGACGCGAATGCCAAAGCGGCGCAGCCCGGCTAGGCTTCTGCTAAGATTTCAAGTTTGGGACGCTGCCTACCGCATAATCGATAGGCCCATAACGATATAAACCAAATTTAGCGGGGCCGCTCTTGCGGCTCCGCTTTCATGCTCGCCGGATCATCGACTTGCCAGAAGTCTGTCGATGTATCCGGCGCTTCCGGCTCCTTCGCCAACCTCCAGCCGGAGGCCTTCCTAATGTAACGCCGCGCTTGCGGGCAGCCTCTAGCCCTAGCTTGGTTCGCTCGGATGCTAGCTGGCGCTCGAACTCAGCCAATGCCGCGAGCAGGTGGAAGATCAGCCTGCCGGACGCGGATGAGGTGTCGATGCGATCGGACAGCGATTCAAAATGGCAGCCGCGCTTCTCCAACCCCTCAACGATGTCGATCAGGTCGCGTAGCGAGCGCCCAAGGCGGTCGAGCCTCCAGACAAGCAGGGTGTCGCCAGCTCTAAGAGTGGACAGTGCTTTATCCAGCGCCGGGCGCGAGCGCTTGGAACCCGAAATGCCGTGGTCAGAAAATATGAAATCAAAGCCTGCGGCCTTAAGCGCATCGAGCTGGCCATCCATCACCTGATCGACGGTTGAGACGCGAGCGTAGGCTATACGGCGCGGGTTAGGGGTATTGGCGGTCATGGGTCATTCCTCCTTTGGGGTTGAAAGAGGAATGACGGTGCGCGCTCATCTGCGGCTCACCGATGCGGAAAACGGTCCTTTTCGAAACGGCCAATTTCGAGCCGATCTTGGGAGGAGCGTATTGGCGCTAAAGCCTTGGAAATCCTCTCATTCCAAATTTACGCTCGCATAATACACCGTTGCGTATCATAAGGCAAGAAAAAGGACCGTTTTCAATAGGTTAAGCGCTTGAAGCCAATGGCTGATTTTCTCTCGTTTCTCGCGAAACGAAGGAGGCCAACATGGCTGCACCAAAACTCAAGACTGCGTTATCAGCCGTTGCCGGAGCAACACTGGCTTTGACGCCCTTGACGGCGGCCAACAGCCAGCAGGTTCAGGATGTCTCCGTCACAAACATAGATCAGATCAATCTGCCCATGCGCGATGCGCGCGGTATTCAGATCAGAGGCGTTCAGATGGCGGCTGCAATGGATTCTGAGGGGGGCCAGATCATGGTCTTTTTCGGCGATGATCCACGCGCCTTTGAAGCTGCCAAGCAGGGCGCACGTATGGCAATCGCGGATGGCGTGCCCTTGCGCGGCATGATGGTTGCCGATCCTGTGACGCCGGAAAGCGCTGGAGGCTCCCAGATTTCGGGAAGCGATCAGGTTACTTTTTATGCTGACGGGATTCTCACAGGAACGATCGATAACGCGGATCGCAATCCTGAGCGTCTGGCCCTGATGGTTCGTAGCGAGCTAAAGCGCGGTCAGGGCGTGCTGGAAAATGGCCGCCAGCTTGCCGCCAACACAGCCACTCTCAACTAGACATTCATGCCATTGCTCGTTGTGATCGACTGAGTAGGGACTTGATCCGCCTCTGGCTCGATCTCCTGCTGCGTGGCTGGCAAAGCATCATCGGCCGCAAAGGCGAATGTTGTGCTTAGTTCGCCGCTGGTCTGGGAGCCCATCGTGATCGTATCGGAATAAAGGCCAGCTCCGCCGTTTGCTAGGGCTGAGGTCGAAGCAAAGCTCGTCGTATCTTGGTCGAGGTCTTGTCCTTCCACAGCGGCGATCTGCACATCATCGTCAAGCTTGGTGGTCACGGCATCGGCGCTGAATGTGCCTTTCTCGGCCTCGATCTTTTGCAATTCTAAGACTGCCTGATCCTCAGGCATGTTCTCGATCCGAGCGACTTCTGCATCCCTCTCGATCTCCGCCTTCTCTATATCGCGCTTATGTTCGGCAATATCGCCATCCATCCGCTGTAGAAGGCCGCGGATTGCGTCCGGATCATCACGGTCCACCGTGATGCCGTATTTCTTCTCATAAGCGCTGATTGTGGCCTCAAGCTCTTGGTCTTTCAGGCTGCCATCCTCATTCAGCTCTGGTTTCTCGCCGCTTTCCAGCTTGTCGAGGTGATCCTGCACAAGCTCCTTGTCCTGCTCGATCTTGGCGATCTCTCCTTTGTGCCAGTCGATGCGCTCCTGATAGCGATGCAGAGTGAGCAAGAGGAGTTGATCGCGATAGCTACGCTGCGCCTTCTCACGATTGGCTTTTTGCTGCGCCTGCAATTTGGAGGGGCCGAGTATCTCCGCATTGACGGAGCGATCCTCGCCCGCCTCGATCTGGCGGGCGGCGTTGATTATGCCGCGCTGAGCGCTGGCATCGGTAATAACGCCTGCGCTTGCATCGCGTGTGTTCTCATCGATTTCAGGTTCAAATTCGATCGCCATGTGAGCATGGCCGAATGATTGACGCAGACTGCCTTTCAGGCCGTCCGCCGCGTCACGATAACGCTGTGCATCCCCCACAACACTCATAATCTCCCCATTCTGCCCGTTGGCCGGACTATCTTGTTCAAGTCACGGGTTTTCCCGCGTACCTAAAAAAGTATAGTCGATGCGGGTTAGTATTATGTTAAGTATAGATAAAATTTTGCTAAAATTTGAAATACTTAGGTCCGGCGGTGGTCTAGCTTTCGCCCGGATAGCTTTCAAGGAAATCCATCATCGCCTTCCATTCATCCGGGCAGGCCGTTTTGCGTCGTCCGGTGCGCCAGTTTGAGATTTTGACAGCCGTAAGATTGGGGGCGATGCCCGCCATTCGCTTGGCGATCTCGGTAGGACCGTATGCAGTGCGCTCGATCTGCCTTTCCAGCTCGGCTTTCATCTCTTCTGTAAGAGTGACACGCTTGCGATGTTCGCGCGTGCCGGGGGCTTTGTCTGGTAAGCTCGCGAGGGTTGCGATCAGCGCGTTCCATGCCTCTTTGAGGAGCTGGGCCTTCTTGCCCGCCGCAAGCTGACGGATCAGCAGCGCGTCGATCTCAATTCCAGTCCGTTCAAGCACGCGATACCGCACCCCCATGGATGACAGGCCTGTGCGCTCCAGCTCCTGACTGAGCTGGCCGATCTCCGCTTCGCTGATTGTATGGATCATCTGAGGGGGCGTTTCGCCCGGCATTTTCGGCATTGAGCAGCGCGGTTGTTGTTATCGTTCTGGCTGCTCCATTTTACGGGATTCGGCCTTCGTCATCAATCAGCCTATCCCCCCCTTCGTGCTGGGCCATGAGATTAGGGTCGCCCCGAAAGCGGATCATTGGGGTCCGCTCATCGGGAGACTCTCTCATGATCGGCAAAACCCAAGATAAGGAAGCCGCCCGCAACATCTTTATGAGTTCGGCCAAAGGGCTGGCGAATGTAGCGGCATTTGCCGCCGCGTTTCTGCTGACACCGAAATTCCACGAGTGGTCCATTCCGTGGGTCATGGAATTCACCGTACAGAACTACGGCGAGGGTTGGGCTGGGTTATTCTGGTATCTCTGGTGGGGCATCTGTGCCGCTGGCATTGTCTTCCTGACGCGCGCTACGCTTGCAACGGCAATCCTGTTCGGCGCGCTGGCGATTGCGACGCGCATTTTCTAGCGATCTGCGCCAACATGATCCCGGCTAATAGAGCGTTTTGAACGAAGCCGGGATCGTGAAACGCTGAAAGTATGGCGGTCGCCTAGAGCGGTTCATCGCATCCCAATACATAGCAAAGGCGATCGGATCGGTGACCTCGGCTGGAACGTGATATCCATAGAGTGGGAGGAAGTCGGTCGCGCGTGGATCTCGGTGATATGAGCGCTGAAACTCCGGCTGCAAATAGTCATAGATCGCCCAGCGGATGTTGTTCAGGAACTCCGCTATCAGGCTCGAATGATAGATGAACATGCCATCGAAGAACCAATCGAAGAATGTTTCCAGACCTAGATAGCTCTGCTGTTCATCAATGGTTACTCCCGCATTTTCCAAGATCACCCGGAGCCGTCTGGCGTTAGCTTCAAGGCGGGCGAGACTGTGCTTGGAGATATCACCGCACATTTTTAGGTAGAGCAGCCGTTCGATCTCGATGTCTGCGACCACGTCGATAGGGTGAAGATTTACGCCTTCGGTGCGAAAAGCCCCCTCCAACCAGCTTGCGAAGGCCTCGACCGCTTCGTGGAGCTGGCTGGTATTTCCGCCAAAATGGGGCTTCGTGCACACTTGCCGGAGGTGGAAGAGAAACGTTTTGTCGGACGGGCGAACGTTGTCGGGAACGGGCAGCAATCCGAGCGGTACTTTTTTGGATTTGTAAGGGCTGACCTGTGACAGAAAGTCGCCAAGCAAAACGAGGAAGAGCCGTGCATGGGCATTCGTTTCGAACATCAAGTTCGAAAGCTCTCGTTTCTCTGTTTTGCAGAACATGGCCCAATTGACCATGTTGTCGATCATCTCCCAAGCCGAGTTGAGAATAATGATCTCGCGTTCCTGATCGTTCATTGAAAGATCATATCATCATGGGCGAGAGCTAATCCAGTTCGTGCCCAATATCCGGATCAATCTGCGATCCATTATCGCGCGGGATACCTGAACGACCCCGTTGCTGGGCTTCTAGCCACGCGAGGCGGTCAGAGCTTACAGATCGGCGGCTTTCTGAGCTCCTTTCCCTATTCGTTGATTGCCTGTCCTGTCGCTGCTCGCTCGGGCTGTTCGCTTTAAGCCATTCGATGCGAGCAGAGCTGCGATCCGGCACGGCTTCTAGCTGTTGCGAGAGATCGCGATAAATCTCATCAATCCGCGCTTCGTGGCGCGCTCGGACCTCCAGGATTTGGCTTTGCAGAGTACGGCGCTCGGCTAGTTGCGCCTCAATCATTGCCTGCCGCTGCCTCTGATCGCGCTTCAGGGCCTCATAGGCTTCAAGCTCGTTGTGGCGGCGAAGCTCGGCCTTGCGGCCTGTCAGCTTATCCCAAAGCCCAGCCACGCCAATGCGGAAGCGTTCCGCTCGCGCACGCTGCTCGTTCTCGTGCCGGGCGGATTGGCCCATATCCATCCGCTGACGTTCGAGCCTTTGGTCTGCCGTGAGTTCTTGCCGCTGCTCGTTTAGCGGTTGCAGGGCGTTGTCCCGTTCGGTTTCTGCTTGCGGAATAAGCTTCGCGAGGACTGGACCGACGGTCTTGGCGATGTGGACCCGAGTTTGTTCAAGGCTGCGCAGCTCTCGGTCTTCGCCAAGCCGCTCGCGCACCTCCTTGGTCTTCCGGCTGAGGAGCCGCGGCAGCGCCATGATCTCACCTCGCCATGTGGACACGACGAAGCGGCCTCTGTCGCCGCGCGCGAGGTAAAGTCCGCGCTGCTCCAAGGCCTGTTGCAAAGTCTTGCTATTGTCAGAGACCGCCCAAGCTTCCTGTGCGAGCATCTTGATGTGTTTCGGGTCACGGCCCTCCCGCTTCGCTTGCTGGTAGAGGGCAAGATCAAAGTTTCGTGGGTCACGGCTCTCACGGTCCACGTAGCCATCGGGTAGTCGCCATCCGTTCTCCAAATACGCTGCCTTCGATATCTCTTTCAGCTTCATTTTGAAAAACGGCAGCGGGATAACCGTCATGCGCTCGGAATC
Organism: Citromicrobium bathyomarinum; assembly: GCF_021021475.1. Taxonomy (GTDB): domain Bacteria; phylum Pseudomonadota; class Alphaproteobacteria; order Sphingomonadales; family Sphingomonadaceae; genus Alteriqipengyuania; species Alteriqipengyuania bathyomarina. Next base: position 13,993 of record NZ_JAINWL010000004.1, read on the forward strand.
GATCCGGCTGACCACGAGATGGGCGTGCCTCCGGTTCTCCTTCTCATGGAAGATGAGCGCGTGCGGCTGACCTTTCAGGCCATTTGCCTCCATGATCTGATCTGCCGTCCGTTCGAATAATTCGACATCGGCTGTTGCCTCTTCCGGTGGTGAAAGCGAGACGCTGAAAAGCGGCTTCTGGGAGCGCAGACCTGCGCTCATCGCCTGCACCTCGCGCATGGCTTCGCTCAAGTCGGAAGACATGAAGCCCTCGACCCGATGCGTCTCGATTTGGTCGTTGTCCCGCTCATTCAGCAGGTGTTTTGCCAAGGCCATCGGCGTGCCACGCGCTGACGCTTTCAGGATCATGATGGACTGCGTTTGCCGAGGGCGCGCATCAGCAGGTCTCGGATTGTTCGAAGGTAACTGACTGCTTCTTCGATCATCGCCTTGGTCGTATCATCGGCCACGAGCGAACCGGAATTTGCTGCCTTGGCGAGTTGATTGAGATTGTTCGCGATGCGCGAGATGCCGAGCAAAGCAAGAATCCGACCGAGTGCTTCATGGTCGCGCACCGGAAATTTGCCACGGCTTCTCGGCGGTGGACTATCAGGATCAAAGACGCGCCATTTGATGTACGCGCCAAGCGGCATGCCTGCGGCATCGTGCTCCAGTCGCGCACGCTCTTCACCTGTCAGACGCAGGCAAAAAGGAGGGGGGCGTTTGGGTCTGTCGTTCGGCATCGGCTGCAAAGAAAAAGCGCACCACACCAGCATCGGTGAGATGCGGGCATGATGCGCACGATTGTGGTTGGAATTGGGGGCTTAGGAGAAACTGCGAGCTTTAAGGCTCAGGTGGGTCTGTACCGTCAAAAAAGCCTTCTGGAAGCTCCGCAAGCGCGTTACTCCAGTCAGCCAGCGTCTCGAAGAGGGTGTTCAAACTCTCTCCGTCCGGGCGCGCCACAGCAACAATCCGGGGGGAACGAACGATGAGTCACAAGTGGACAAGGGGACTGTCATGGCTCGCGCTGGTGCTGGCGCTGGGCGGTACGATTGCCGCATTTACCGGGATGACGCTGGCGCGGTTCGATACCATCGGCAAGCTGGAAGGCTTTAAGTACCTGACCCTGGCTGCTCCCGTCGTGGCGGGGGCGCTGGTAATCGCCATCATCGCGCTGCTGCTCAACTGGCGCACCGGATGGCCTGCGCGCCGGGCGGCGCTCATCGGTTTCCTGTTCGCGGCCGGATTCATCGGTTCGCTGGCGGTTCGCGTGGCCATGGGGGCCGACGCACCGATGATCCACGACGTCACCACCGACCTTGCCGATGTCCCGCAGTTCGAGACGATTACCCTGCCGGACGACAATATGCGCGGGCTAAGCGAACCTTCGGAATGGGTGGGCCTGCACGAGATCGGCTACCCCGAACTGCGCAGCGTGGTGCTCGATAGGCCGGTTGCGCAGACCATCAGCGATGCGGAGATGCTGGCGAAGGAACGCGGCTGGACGATCCGTGCGGTCGATCCTGAAGCGGGGCGGCTGGAAGCGACTGCCTATGCCTCATACATCCGGTTCGAGGATGAGGTGGTGCTCCGCGTGCGCCCCGACGGTGCCGGGCGCAGCCTGGTCGACATGCGCTCGGTCAGCCGGGTCGGGGTCGGCGATCTGGGCGTGAATGCGCAGCGGATTCGCGACTTTCTCGAAGATCTCGCCGCGGTGAGGTGAGGGGCTAGCCCGCCGCGCTTTCGTTCGGCTCGCGGCCCAGCGGGACGCGTTCCTTGAAAGTGTGGGTTATGTAGGGGAAGGGGATCTCGATCCCGGCCTCGTCCAGCCCGCGCTTGATCGCGCGCACGACCTTGTCCCTCGATTCCCAGCCGTCGCGCGGGGTCGAGCCTGCGTGCCAGCGCACCAGGAAATCGACCGAGCTGGAGTTGAAGGTGGTCGCGAAAATGTCGACACCCTTGTCTTTCTCAATCCCCTCGACCGCTTCCACTGCCTTACGGATCACCTGGGCGGCATGGTCCAGATCGGTGTCGTAGGAGACCCCGGCGACCACTTCGTGGCGGCGCACCTGCTCGTCGGTCAGGATTTCGACCGGGTTCTTGAAGATCATCGAGTTGGGCACGATCGTCAGCTCGCCCGACAGCTTGCGCACATGGGTTTCGCGTAAGGTGATATGCTCCACCTTACCCTTGATCCCTTCGCATTCGATCACATCGCCGATGCGCATCTTCTCGCGCAGCATGATGAGCACGCCGGCGAGGAAGTTTTCGAAGATATCCTGAAACGCGAAACCGATCGCGACCGCGCCGATCCCGAGCCCGGCGATCAGGCTGGCGGGCGTCATCCCCGGCATAACCACGATCAGCGCGATCATCAGGCCGATGATCCAGATGCCCAGCTTGACCACGGTATCGATCAGGTTCTGCAGTGAGGGGCGCATATCGGTCTTGCCGATGGCGCGGCCCACCCCGCGCACCGCGATGCGCGCGACGATCCAGGTGATCAGGATGATCACGAGGGCGATCGCCATATTGGGCAGGGCGCGGACGAACCCCTCCGCCATGTCCACCAGCTGGTCCTGCAAGGTGGCCAGCGTATTGACAGTCTGGTCGTAGGTTTCGCCCGAGGGCGTCTTCGTCGGTATGCTCATGGAATTCCCCGTTTTGCGGCTCCAACGGCGGCAAAACGGGGACGGTTCCGAAAATCAGGGCAAGTCGGGTTCTTCGGCAGGCTTGACCTTGGCATGTTCTTCGCGAGCGATCTCATGCAGCCATGCCGCGTGCTGCGGAGCTTTCTTGGTCTCGCTCCATTCGTCCAGCATCGGCATCGCGACCCGCTTGAGCTCGGCATATTGTTCGTCTGTGCCGATGTCGGCAGCCAGCTCGACCCGGTGGCCGTTGGGATCGAAGAAGTAGATCGACTTGAAGATGCCGTGGTGCGTGGGGCCGAGTACATCGATGCCGAGGCCTTCGATGTGGCTCTTCGCCGCGATCAGCGCGTCTTCATCCGCGACCTTGAAGGCAAGGTGCTGGACCCAGATTGGGGTATTCTCGTCACGGCCCATATCCTTCTGGTTGGGCAGTTCGAAGAAGGCGAGGATGTTGCCGTTCCCCGCGTCGAGGAAGACGTGCATGTACGGGTCGTACTCGCCCGTGGAGGGCACGTGATCCTCCGAAAAGGCGCTGGTATATTCCATACCCAGCACCTTCTCGTACCACTCGACGGTCTCTTTCGCGTCCTTGCAGCGGTAGGCGGCGTGGTGGACGCCGCCCAGTTTCACAGGGTGGCTCGCTTCGTTCATTCTGCCGGCTCGGACACGGTCTTCGCGTCTTCGACGTTCAGCACGCCGCGGCGGACCTGGTCGCGCTCCATGCTTTCGAACAGCGCCTTGAAGTTGCCTTCGCCGAAGCCTTCGTCACCCTTGCGCTGGATGAATTCGAAGAACACCGGGCCGACCTGCGCTTCCGCGAAGATCTGGAGCAGCAGGCGGGGCTGGCCGCCTTCGGTCGTCCCGTCGAGCAGGATGCCGCGCGCTTTCAGCTCGTCGACCGGCTGGCCGTGATCGGGCAGGCGCTCTGGCAGCATTTCGTAATAGGTTTCCGGCGGTGCGGTCATGAAGGGCACGCCGAACTGCTTGAGCCTGTCCCACGCGGCGATCAGGTCGTCGCAGATCAGGGCGATATGCTGGATGCCTTCGCCGTTGAATTCGCGCAGGAACTCCTCGATCTGGCCGCCGCCACCCTTGGCTTCCTCGTTGAGCGGAATGCGGATCTTGCCGTCGGGCGCGGTGAGCGCCTTGGAGGTCAGGCCGGTATATTCGCCCTTGATGTCGAAGAAGCGGATTTCCTGGAAGTTGAACAGCTTCTCGTACCAGTCGGCCCAATAGGCCATGCGCCCGCCGTAGACATTGTGCGTCAGGTGGTCGATCCGCTGGAAGCCCGCGCCTTCGGGATACTTCTCGACGCCGTCGAGATGTTCGAAGTCGATGTCGTAGATCGACAGGGCTTCGTCGCCATCATCTGCATAGCGATCGATGATGTAGATCAGCGCGCCGCCGATGCCCTTGATCGCGGGGATCGAGAGTTCCATCGGCCCGGTCTGGGTGTCGACCGGCTCGGCACCCGCGTCCATCAGCTTCGCCCATGCTTCGGCCGCGTCCTTCACGCGGAAGCCCATGCCGCACGCACTCGGCCCGTGTTCGCGGGCGAAATACCACGCCGCGCTCATCGGTTCGTAATTTGTGATCAGGTTGATATTGCCCTGCCGCCACAGCTGCACATCCTTGGAGCGGTGGTTGGCGACGTGGGTAAAGCCCATCGCTTCGAACACCGGCTCAAGCGTGCCTTTTTCCGGCGCGCAGAACTCGACGAATTCGAAGCCGTTGAGGCCCACGGGATTCTCGAAAAGGTCGGCCATATCGGCATCCTCCGTAGCAGTGACTGTGTCTTGGCGGGCGGCAGCAGCGTATCCGGGGGAGGGCGCGCGCCGTTTCCCGCTCGAGCTAGGTCTGACCAGCCTGCCTGTCAATCGGTGTAACGGGTGCGGGACATGCCCGGTTCCTGCGCTGAGACGGGATGAGTGCGGGCGGATTTCCCTTGCGCCAAAGGGGCTTGCCTCCGCCCGGCGCATGTGATTCAAGGGCGTCCATGAACCTCGCCAGGAAAACCATTGCCAAGCAGAACCGTGCGGCCCGGCGTGAGCGCCTGACCCAGGGCCTCGCTCTCGCGGCGCTGCTGCTGATGGGCGGCATGGCGATCGCCGGGCCGAGCGGGATTTTCGCGTGGAGCGATGCCTCCAAGGCGCTGGCCGAGCGTGAGGCGCGGATTGCCAAGCTGCAGGATCAGCGGGCGGACCTGCGCCAGCGGGTCGACGCGCTCGACCCCGACAATGCCGATCCGGACATGGTCGTGGAAATGATGCGCCGCAATCTCAACGTGGTTCATCCCGACGAGGTGATCCTGCCCAAGCCGGACGCTCCGGCACGCTGATCGCCGCCTTCATCCGGGCGCGGTTCACAAAGCTCAAGATTTTTCGCAACCATTGCAAGCCGCGCGACGTTACGTCATGGGGCTACGCCACGCCCCTGAGGAACACGTGCCGGGCCGCCGTGCGGCCTGCGTGAAGGAGTTACCATTGGCCAAGAAACCCGCTGCGAAGAAGTCCCCCGCCAAGGCCGAGAATCTGGCCGCCGTGGATGATCCGGACTTCGTACTCCATTCGCTGCAAGAGGAGTTCGACAAGAACAAGCTCTACGACGCGAGCGAAGAGCAGATGCTGCACTTTTACGAGCAGATGCTGCTGATCCGCCGGTTCGAAGAACGCGCGGGCCAGCTGTACGGTCTCGGCCTGATCGGCGGGTTCTGCCACCTGTATATCGGGCAGGAAGCGGTCGCGATCGGGCTCCAGTCGGCGCTCGATAACGACAAGGACTCGGTCATCACCGGCTATCGCGACCATGGCCACATGCTTGCCTACGGGATCGATCCCAAAGTCATCATGTCCGAGCTGACCGGTCGCCAGGCCGGGATTTCCAAGGGCAAGGGCGGCTCGATGCACATGTTCAGCACCGAGCATAAGTTTTACGGCGGGCATGGCATCGTCGGCGCGCAGGTGCCGCTGGGCGCGGGCCTCGCCTTTGCGCACAAGTATAATGACGATGGCGGCATCACGTTGGCATATTTCGGCGATGGTGCGGCCAACCAGGGTCAGGTCTACGAAGCGTTCAACATGGCGGCACTCTGGAACCTGCCGATCTGCTTCGTGGTCGAGGACAACCAGTACGCGATGGGCACCGCGACCAAGCGCTCCAGCGCGGAAACGCGGTTCTACCGCCGCGGCACGAGCTTCCGCATCCCGGGAATGGAAGTCGACGGGATGAACGTGCTCGAAGTGCGGCAGGCGGCCGAAGTTGCGTTCAAGCATATTCGCGAGGGCAACGGCCCGGTGCTGATGGAGTGCAACACCTATCGCTATCGCGGGCACTCGATGTCCGACCCGGCGAAATACCGCACCCGTGAAGAGGTGCAGGACCAGAAAGAACACCACGACCCGATCGAGCGGATCAAGAAGACGCTGATCGAGAAGGGCAAGAGCGAGGACGAGTTGAAGGAGATCGACAAGGGAATCCGCTCTCAGGTTTCCGAAGCCGCGGACTTTGCCGAGAATTCGCCCGAGCCGGAGGCTGCCGAACTCTACACCGACGTTCTGGTGGAGGGGTACTGAGCAATGGCGACCGAACTGAAGATGCCCGCGCTCTCTCCGACGATGGAGGAGGGCACGCTCGCCAAGTGGCTCAAGTCCGAAGGTGACAAGATCGAGATCGGCGACATCATCGCCGAGATCGAGACCGACAAGGCGACGATGGAATTCGAAGCGGTCGACGAGGGCACGCTGGCGAAGATCCTCGTCGAGGAAGGCACCGAAGGCGTTTCCGTCGGCGCGGTCATCGCGATGATGGCCGATGAAGGCGAGGATGTCGGCGATGTCGAAGCGCCCGCCGCGAAGTCCGATAACTCGTCCGACGAGAAGGAAGACGTCGAAGGTGAGGGCAAGGATGTCGGGCGCGAACCGTCCGAGGCCGAAGTGACTCAGACGGCGGAAAAACCGACCCGCTCCCCCGCCAGCGATCCCGCGATCCCCGAAGGCACGAACATGATTTCGACCAGCGTGCGCGAAGCACTGCGCGATGCGATGGCCGAGGAAATGCGCCGCGACGACCGCGTGTTCGTGATGGGTGAGGAAGTCGCCCAGTATCAGGGCGCGTACAAGGTGACGCAGGGGCTGCTCGATGAATTCGGCGACAAGCGCGTGGTCGATACGCCGATCACCGAATATGGCTTCGCCGGGCTCGGCACCGGCGCGGCGATGGGTGGTCTGCGCCCGATCGTCGAGTTCATGACCTTCAACTTCGCGATGCAGGCGATCGACCACATCGTGAACTCGGCTGCGAAGACGAACTACATGTCGGGTGGCCAGATGCGCTGCCCGGTGGTGTTCCGCGGGCCGAATGGCGCGGCCAGCCGCGTCGGGGCCCAGCACAGTCAGAACTATGGCCCATGGTATGCAAGCGTCCCCGGCCTGATCGTGATCGCGCCCTATGATGCGGCCGATGCGAAGGGCCTGATGAAGGCCGCGATCCGCAGCGAAGACCCGGTCGTCTTCCTTGAGAACGAGCTGGTCTACGGTCGCAGCTTCGACGTGCCCGAACTGGACGATTACGTGCTGCCGATCGGCAAGGCGCGGATCGTGCGCGAGGGCAGCGATGTGACTATCGTCAGCTATTCCATCGCGGTCGGGCTGGCGCTCGAAGCGGCGGAGAAGCTGGCCGAAGACGGGATCGATGCCGAAGTGATTGACCTGCGCACGCTGCGTCCGCTGGACAAGCAAACCGTGCTCGAAAGCCTCAAGAAGACCAATCGTATGGTGGTCGCCGAAGAGGGTTGGCCGACCTGCTCCATCGCCAGCGAGATCGTGGCGATCTGCATGGAAGAAGGCTTCGATTATCTCGATGCACCGGTGACGCGGGTGAACAACGAGGACGTGCCGCTGCCCTACGCTGCCAATCTGGAGGCGATGGCGCTGATCGATACGGACCGGATCGTGAAGGCGGTGAAGAAGGTCTGCTACGTCGAGGAGTAGGGGCGCCGGCAAGGTGCCCCACCACGCCGCCCATCAGCGCACGGTTCCTGCCACTTCTCGTCAGTGACAGTGATAGCCGTCGAAATGGGTCGTATGACAAACTCCAGGAGCAGCGTGATCCCGGTACGGCCCCGGTGTAGGCGTCGGTGTCGGCACGGGTACCGGCACAGGGCTGCAAACTGGATCGGGCGCGCCATCATCTGCGACACCGGGCAGAAGGTCTCGGTCGTCACGGATCGGAAAGGCGGCTTCGTGCCTGATCACGCGGTTGCCGAGGAACATGTCGCCGAACAGCCCCTGATATTCGTAGAACACCTCGACATACATCACCGCATCGCCGACCGGCGCGCGGATCTCGCGGCCCGTTGGGCCCATTCCGGTGAAACTGGGATCGGTGACCTCGCTAGTAAGCTCCGGCCCATAGCGTGACGCGTAGGCAGCCGAACCCGTGCAGCGCTGCCAACGGATCAGCTGCTTGTCGAGAACGCCAACCGTCTCCAGGCTGGAGAGCACGACCCGGCCATGCTCGGTCAGGTCGATGTTTTCGCCCTGCTTCGCTGCGCCGGCGAAGATCGAATTGACGTCCGACCGGTAGATGGTCTTGGTCGTGCTGCTCGACGAGGTCTGGCCCATCCGCGCGGCGTTATCCGCGATGGTCAGCGAAATCTGGCTGACGTTCATGCTGGTCACCGCGTAATTGGCAAGCTCCACTCCGAACATGCCCAGGCCGAGGAAGATCGGCAGGCTGATCGCGAACTCGATCAGCGCGAGGCCGCGATTGTCGCGGCGCAGGCGTTTGAGGCGGCGGCCGAACTGGCGCAGCCGCGCGGGAACAGGGGGGAGGGAGGTCAGCATGGCTCGGTCTCCGGCACCGCCTTGCCATTCTGCTGGGCGTAGGGCTGGTTCTTGAGCACCGTGCTCATCTCGATCTGCGCTTCCTGCGGCAGGCCGAGCAGACCGTAGAGCGGAAACAGCTTATCGTAGGTCGCGGTGACGGTGTACATCGTGATATCGCGCGCGCCGCCGAAACCGCCACTGCCGACATCGGAATCCCAGCTTCCATTGCCGTTTTCGTCTTCGAAGGTTTCGCCCGCGTCGCATTCGCCATTGGCGTTATCGTCATTGATTGCTTCTGCCCGCTCGATGTCGGTGAAGTCGTAGTAGCTCTTGCGATCGAAAGAGAGTTCTGCGCTGCGCAACACATGCTGGACGCGGGTTTCAACCATCCCGTCGATGGCCGCTTCCGCAGTGGGGCCGCTTTCCAGCGTGGAATCGCGCGCGGCCTCCTGCATCGCGCCATTCATCACCGCGCGCAGGTAGACAGTCTGGCCGAGATCGAACACGCCCATCAGCAGGATCATAAAGGACGGCGCGATGATGGCGAACTCGACGATGGTCGAGCCACGCGTGTCGCGGCGCAGACGGTTGAGAGCGCGCGCCAGCATCAGTCGACCAGCCTCAGGTCGGCGATCTCTTCGGCGATCTTGCCGAATGCGTCGTTGAGCGCGCCCGAATTGTTCGCCGTGTAGCTGCTGTTGGGGCTGGCGCATTCGGTCATGTCGGTGGTCAGCGTAGTGTTGAACGCGACCACCCACAGGCGGATGCCCTTGGCCTTGATCGCCTTGCACAGCTCTTTGTAGCGGCGGGTGAGCCGCGTGCGCTGCTCGGCAACGATAGCGCCGGTGTTATTCGAGGTCTGCATCCCCGTGATCCGCCCATCGTGCTGCTCAACCCCGTAGGCTTGATAATAGTTTGAGCCCGGACCCAGTTCGCCATCCGTCATGAATACGATGTGTCGGCCGACATAGCTGTTGTTGGAAGGGGCGGCGTTCACGGTGCTGGAAAAGATGCCCTGAGGCGAGCTGACCCGAGCGCCCCACAGCAAGCCGATATCGTGATAGGTGCCGCCGAAAGGTGACAGATTATTGGTGTATGTGCGCAAGGCAGCAAGAGAACCGTACTCTGAGTGCAGCCTGGCCTCGTAAGGGCAGCTTGAAGACGATTTTCTACCGCTATCTGCAGTGGTCGTGTTGGGGTCCCGATAATACACAACCTCGGGCCAATAGGGACGCCATTTCGTTGCGTTGTTGGTAGGCGCGCTGTCAATATCCAGATCATAAAGCCCGTTCGGGCTGAAGGTCTTGGTGCCAGCGTTGAACGTGACTGAGTCCGAAGCGACCGTATCACGCTCTTCGATACAACCTTCCCACGTATAGCTATTATTTGTCACACCCGTCGGGTCGGGGGTGGCGGTGAAGGTCTTGTAGCTCGACGTCGGATGTGTGACCTGCCGGTAGACCGTATTGTAGGTATTGGTTCCCTCGTGATAATCGCGCCAGATGCACCCCGAGAAAGTCGTGGCGTATTCGCCCCGGATGTTAGTCCCATGATAGGTATAGTAGCGCGAGGTGCAGTTTTGTCCGGCGTTGGGATTAACCCAGCAATTCCACCAGCCGGAGCAGACAGATTCCGTGCGATGCACAACCCATTCCGCCGGCGTCGTGCCGGTGACTTCGTTTTTGCGCGACTGGTAGGCGTGACTATCGACGATATAGTTCTGCGGCAGCAGTCTGCCTACGTTGACCGTACCGGTGTAAGGCACGAACGAGTACCGGATGCGGCCGCCGCTGCCAGCGGAGGCGGTGGCGAGGGTATTGTAAAAACTGTCTATCGCGTCTTTTAGCGCGCCCATTCGCGAAGTTCTGGACAGGCTGCCATAGCTACGCCCTTCCTGAATACCGTAGTAATCGAGGTAGCTGTCGCACTGGCTCGTATCGGCATCGCTCGGGCATGCCATTGAGCCGGTCGTATCGAGCACGAAGGTCACGTCCGCGTTGCCGACGTCGTAGCGGGCCGCGCAGTCGACCGCGAGGTTTAGCTCGCTGAACGTGAAGAACTGCATGATGACCGTGGGCAGGCGGACCGAGGCGGTCCCCTCGACCGTCGTCGTGCCGGAAGGGTTGGTCGGTACGAAGCTGACGTCCTGCGAACCGAGGTAGTCGCTGGCGTAGTTGACCTCGAAATATTCGGAGGCGACGTTCGCAGCGGCAGTGGTCCAGGTGCTGTTGCCCATTTCCTTGCGACCGGCAAGCACGCCCGCGTCGCACGCCTGCTGGAGACGCGATTCCACCATGTAGGCGCGGCTCATGTCGACGCCGCTGCCGATCAGCGCGACCAGCGGCACCAGCGCGGCTGCAACGATCGCGACGGTATTGCCCGCGATATTACGGCGCAGGCGCGTCAGAAAATTCATGCCTGCCCTTTCCCCCGTCATTCTCGTGATCCCGTCTTTCCGGCTTGCGTGTCGGACGATGGTTAACCGCCATCATCCTTCTGCTTAACCTACCAGTGGTTGTCGGGCTTTGACCGATCAGGGTTGAAGCGAGGTTAAGAGCCGCGCATTGGCGTGCCATGGCGAGCGCAAGAACCGAGGGAGAATCAGGTCCGGCAACGGACCCTTCGCTTGCGCTGGCGCTGGCCTACGCCCCGCGCGATGCGCGGCCGGTGTTCGACGATCTTTTCGCGCTTGACCGGCGGCTGGCCGATGCAGTGCGGCAGGCGAGCGAGCCGATCATTGCACAACTGAAGCTCGCCTGGTGGCGCGATCGCTTTGCGCAGGATCGCAGCGACTGGCCGAAGGGGGAGCCGCTGCTGGCCCGCCTTGCGGCGTGGGACGCGGATGTCTCGCAACTCGCATCGTTGGTCGACGGGTGGGAGGCGCTGCTGGCCGAAGGTCCGCTGACCGAGGAGGCGATCACCGCGTTCGGCGAAGGTCGTGCCCATGCCTGGGCGCTCGCCGCAGCGGCGCTAGGCCACCCCGGGACTCCGTCCCCCGATCACTCCGCGCTGCTGTGGTCCTACGCCGATCTGGCGCAGCATTGCTCCACGCCCGAGGATGCGGAGCGAGTGCGGGCTGTGGCGCGGGGAAAGGGGCTGCTTGGCGAGACGCCGCCCAGGCTGCCGCGTGCCTTGCGGCCCTTCGCCGTGCTCGGCACGCAAGGCTTGCGCAGCCTGCGTTCGGGCAGGCCGATGATGTCGGCAGGCGGAGACTTCCTCGCGGCGGTGCGGGCGGGTATGCTAGGCCGCTGAAGGGCTTCAAGAGGGGGAGGGCTGATGGATCGCGTGGTGCTGGGTGCAGTGCTGGGGCTGATCTTGGCGGGCGTCGGGATTTTCTGGTGGCAGGGCCGCGCGCAGGTGGAAGAGGCCGCTCCGCCGCCGCCTGACATTGCTGCAAGCCCGGTAGAGGACGCGCTGCCCCAGGCCGATCCGGTGGACCTGACCGGCCCTGCTCCTCCCGAAGCGACCGAGCTGACGCGCGAACAGCGGCGCTTCTTCCGCTACGACCGCAATCGCGACCTCAAGATCACCCGCAACGAGATGCTCTCGACCCGCAGCGATGCGTTTCGCAAGCTCGACAAGGACGGCAACAACCTGCTCGATTTCGAGGAATGGGCGGTGACGACGGTCGACAAGTTCGAGGGTGCCGACGCGGATGGCGACCGTGTGCTGACGCAGGCCGAGTTCGCGACCACCGCGCCCAAGCCGAAGAAGAAGCCGCGCTGTAGCTGCTAGGCGGGCACGCGCTCGCGCGCGGCAAGCCATTCGCCCAGATCCGCCTTTGCGCGGCTGGTATAGGCTTCCTTGCGCTGTTTCTTCTTCACCTCGTGCAGAGGCGGGAAGAGGCCGAAATTGACGTTCATCGGCTGGAAGGTCTCTGCCTCGGCATCGCCGGTGACGTGGCTGAGCAGGGCGCCCAGCGCCGTCGTGCGCGGGGGAGGGGACCAGTCCTCGCCGCGATGCTCGGCGGCCACCATCAGTCCAGCGAGCAAGCCGATCGCCGAGCTTTCGACATAGCCCTCGCACCCGGTGATCTGCCCGGCGAAGCGGATATGGGCCGCGTTCTTCAACCGCAATTGCCGATCGAGCACCAGCGGCGAGTTGATGAAGGTGTTGCGGTGCAGCCCGCCCAGCCGCGCGAACTCGGCGTTCTCGAGTCCCGGGATCGTGCGAAACAGCTCCACCTGCGCGCCGTATTTCAGCTTGGTCTGGAAGCCCACCATGTTCCACAGCGTGCCCAGCTTGTTGTCCTGCCGCAGCTGGACCACGGCGTAGGGCCAGCGGCCCTGCGGGTGCTCTTCGGTGGTGTCGTAAGGATTGTCGAGCCCGACACCCTTCATCGGTCCGTAGCGCAACGTTTCGACGCCGCGCGATGCCATCACCTCGATCGGCATGCAGCCATCAAAGTACGGAGTGTCGGCCTCCCATTCCTTGAACTCGGTCTTCTCGCCGTCGATGAGCGCTTGAACGAAGGTCTCGTACTGCTCCTTCGTCATCGGGCAGTTGATGTAGTCGCCATCCTCGTTGCTGGCCTCGGTCCGCTTGTTCCAGCGGCTCTGGATCCAGCACTTGCTCATGTCGATCGAGTCGCGGTGGACGATCGGGGCGATGGCGTCGAAGAACGCCAGCCGATCCTCGCCGGTCGCCTGCACGATGCTCTGCGCCAGATTTTGCGCCGTCAGCGGCCCGGTGGCGACGATGGCGAGCCCTGCGTCGGGCAGCGTATCGACCCGTTCGCGCACCACGGTGACGTTGGGATGCTCGGCCAGCCTGCGTTCGACTTCTGCCGAAAAGACGTCGCGGTCGACCGCCATCGCGCTGCCAGCGGGCACGCGTGCCTTTTCGCCAGCGGACATAACGATCGAATCCAGCCGCCTCATTTCGTCGTGCAGCAAGCCGACCGCGTTCTTGTCGCTGTCGTCGGAGCGGAAGGAGTTGGAGCAGACCAGCTCGGCCAGTCCGTCGGTATGGTGCGCGGGTGTCATCTCGCCGCTGCCGCGCATTTCCGACAGGCGAACCTTCAGCCCCGCCTGCGCCAATTGCCACGCCGCCTCGCTGCCCGCGAGACCGCCGCCGATGATGTGTACGTCATGTGTCATTGCCTGCGCACGTAGGCGTTGACGGAGGAAAGTTCAAAGCAAGGTAGCGGCCGGATCGTGTGCGCGTTACACGATGGGCCCATGCCGCGTCGCGCCCTCGTCCAGTATCGCCCCTGGCTTGCCCTCAGCCTGCTCGCGGCAATCGCCTTGCCCTTGCTCGAACAGACCGCACTGGGCGGGGTCTGGCTGATGGCGATCAAGACCTCCGCGGTCGGCTTTCTCGCGCTTTATGCGGCGCAGCGCACAAAGGGGCTGCGGGCGGGTCTGTTCGTTCTCGCGCTCGCTTTGAGCGCTCTGGGCGACCTCGCGATCGAGCTGTCGTTCATTGCGGGGGGCATGGCGTTCTTTGCTAGCCACGTCGTCGCGATTTTGTTCTACCGCCGCTACCTGCGGCCGGAGCCGAGTGTGGCACGTACCTGGGTGACGACGCTGCTGTTTCTTGGCGTTCCGCTGGTTGCCTGGTGGCTCAGCGGCGACATCCTGATCGGGCTCTACGGCCTCGCGCTGGGCGGGATGGCGATGGCCGCGTGCCTAAGCCTGTTCCCGCAATCGCGGGTGGGGCTGGGCGCGCTGCTGTTCGTCGTGTCCGACTGGCTGATCTTCAGCCGCCTTGGCCCGTACGACCTCGCGCCGCTGCCCGACCTGCTGGTCTGGCCAACATACTACGTCGGACAATTCCTGATCGCGACCGGAGTGGTGCAGACGCTGCGGCGGTTCCGGCGATAATCGCTTTACCTAACCCTGGAAACCCGCTCCCCCTACGACTGCTCGGGGAGAGCGGGGTTTCGAATTGCGCTAACGCTGAGCCCTACACATCCGTCGGCGTAGGATCGTCCCGGTCGAGCGTGGTGTGCGGGGTGGTGGTCTGGTCCTCGCGCGCCATGCGTTCGTCCATGATCGCCTCTTCGGCCTCGTTTTCCGGATCGGCATCCTCGTCGATCCGCGCCGCGCCGACGATCTGTTCGCCCTTGGCGACGTCGAACACCTTCACGCCCGAGGAGCCGCGGCCGTAGATCGACCAGCCCTTGTGGTTTTCGAACCCGTCGGGAATCAGGTGGCGGAAGTCGATCGGCAGGCGGATCAGCTTGGCCTGATCGGTCACCAGCATCAGCTGCATGCCGTGGCGCACGGGGAAGCTGGCGACGACCGGGCCGTTGCGCTTGGAATCGCTAGGCTCGCCGATATTGGTGATGCCCTGACCGCCGCGCCCGATGGTGCGGTATTCGTAGGCCGAGGAGATCTTGCCGTAGCCGTTTGCGGTCAGCGTGAGGATGAACTCCTCGTTCTCCTCCATCGCTGCCGCGATATCCGGGTCGAGCGTATGGGCGGTGTCGTTGTTCTTCCACACCGCGCCGCGCAGATATGCCTCGCGCGTTTCCATGTCGTGGCTGAGCGGGTGGAGCACGGCGAGGCTGACGACCTTGTCGCCTTCCTTCAGCTTCATGCCCCGAACGCCGATGCCGGTGCGGCTCTTGGTTTCGCGCGCGTCGGTGGCGGCGAAGCGGATCGCCTTGCCCGCGTCGGAGGCGAGGAAAATCTCCTGATCCTCGTTCAGCAGGCGCACGCCGATCAGCCGGTCGCCGCTGTCCTCGACGAAGCCCATCGCGTATTTCCCGTTGGACGGGATTCTGGTGAAGGCGTCCATTGAGTTGCGGCGAACCATGCCCTGTTCGGTCGCGAAGACGATGTTGAGCCTGCTCCACTCGGCCTCGTCCTGCGGCAGGGGCAGGACGTTGGTGACGCGCTCTTCCTCGCCCAGCGGCAGCAGGTTGACCATCGGGCGGCCCTTGGTGGTCGGGCTGCCTTCGGGCAGCTTCCATACCTTCAGGCGATAGACGCGGCCCGTATTGGTGAAAAACAGCACCGGGTTGTGGGTACTGGTGACGAACATCTCGACCACCGCATCCTCGTCCTTCGTCGCCATCGAGCTGCGGCCCTTGCCGCCACGCGCCTGTGCGCGGAAGGCGTGGAGCGGGGTGCGCTTGATGTAACCGCCGTGGGTGACGGTGACGACCATGTCTTCCTGTTCGATCAGGTCTTCGTCGTCGACCCCGTCCCACGCGGGCGCGATTTCGGACATGCGCGGCGTTGCGTACTGGTCGCGGATCGCCTGCAGTTCCTCGCGCATGACCTGGTACAGCTTGCGCCGGTCGGCGAGGATCGAGAGGTAGTATTCGATCTTGGTCGCGAGTTCTTTCAGCTCGTCGCCGATCTCGTCGCGGCCGAGCGCGGTCAGGCGGTGCAGACGCAGGTCGAGGATCGCCTTCACCTGCCGTTCGGACAGGCGGTAGGTGCCGCCGTGTTCGTCGGAGCTGGGCTCGATCGCCTCGACTAGCGCGATGTACTGCGCGATATCGCCGATCGGCCATTCCTTGCGCAGCAGCTTGCCGCGCGCCTCGGCGGGGTTTGCGGCGCCACGGATGATCGCGACAACCTCGTCCATGTTGGAAACCGCGACCACCAGGCCAAGCAAGATGTGCGCCCGGTCGCGCGCCTTGTTCAGTTCGAACTTGGTGCGCCGGGTGATGACCTGTTCGCGGAAGCTGATGAACGCCTGAATGATGTCGCGCAGCGCGAGCACTTCGGGCCGCCCGCCACGGATCGCCAGCATGTTCGCCGGGAAGCTCGCCTGCGCGGGGGAATAGCGCCACAGCTGGTTGAGCACGACTTCGGGCGAGGCATCCCGCTTCAGGTCCACGACCACGCGCACGCCTTCGCGGCTGGATTCGTCGCGGATGTCGGAGATGCCTTCGATCCGCTTGTCCTTCGCGGCCTCGGCGATCTTCTCGACCAGCATGTTCTTGCCGACCTGATAGGGGATCGAGGTGAGCACG
Source organism: Citromicrobium bathyomarinum (assembly GCF_021021475.1). GTDB lineage: Bacteria > Pseudomonadota > Alphaproteobacteria > Sphingomonadales > Sphingomonadaceae > Alteriqipengyuania > Alteriqipengyuania bathyomarina. Next base: position 30,381 of record NZ_JAINWL010000004.1, read on the forward strand.
ATCGATTGGCGATCATTGCGCCCGGTTTCGACCTCGTGCCGCGCCCGCATCATGATCGAACCGCGACCGGTCAGGTAAGCCGAGCGTGCGCCCGACTGGCCCAGGATCAGGGGCGCGGTGGGGAAATCGGGGCCGGGGATGTACTCGATCAGCTCTTCGGAGGTGATCGCGGGGTTGGCGATGAAGGCGAGGCAGCCGTCGATCACTTCGCCCAGATTGTGCGGGGGGATGTTGGTCGCCATGCCGACCGCGATGCCGCCTGCACCATTGACCAGCAGGTTGGGAAAGCCCGCCGGCAGAACCGTCGGTTCTTCGCGCGAGCCATCGTAGTTCTCCGCGAAATCGACCGTATCCTTGTCGAGATCGTCGAGCAGCGCGTTGGCGACCTTTTCCAGTCGCGCCTCGGTGTAACGCATCGAGGCGGGCGGATCGGGGTCCATGCTGCCGAAGTTGCCCTGGCCGTCGATCAGCGGAACCCGCATCGACCAGCTTTGCGTCATGCGGGCGAGAGCATCGTAGATCGCGCTGTCGCCGTGAGGGTGGTAGTTACCCATCACGTCGCCGACGATCTTCGCACTCTTGCGATAGGGTCGCCCGGCGACGAAGCCGCCTTCCTGGCTGGCGAAGAGGATCCGGCGATGGACCGGCTTCAGACCGTCGCGCACATCGGGCAGCGCGCGGCTGACGATCACGCTCATCGCGTAATCGAGATAGCTGGTCTTCATCTCATCGACGATGTCGATGCGGTCATATTCGCCCATGGGGCTGGGCGGGGTGAGGGTGTCGGTTTCGTCGCTCAAGGAATGTCCGGTCCGTCTGTTATTCGGATGCGTCTGACGCGCAGTCGGGGAAGGCTAGGGGAAAGCGTCCGGCGGTGCCAGCAATGGCAGCCAGACATAGGAATTGAAGGGCGGTTTTTCCACATTTTCTGCGGAGTTGGGCGTCGATTTGCCTGAAGCACCCATTCAACCTCGGTTCAACCGGTTTCAGCCACTCTCTGGACGTTGGCGTGGCACTATCGCATAGGCCGCGCGTTATTCCGATAAGCAGATGACAAACGCTGCGCGACACTGCGCGGCTTAACAGGAGAGACGATACGTATGGCCAGGTTTGCCTTTTTCCCCGCCAAGAGTTCCGGGTTCGCAATCGCTGCGGCGATGATGGCGGTCGGCACGCTCGGCGCGACCGCGATCGCCACGCCCGCCTACGCGCAGAAGCAGGCCAAGTTTTCCAAGGAATTCCTTGCGGCGTTCCAGCCGATTGACGAGGCGATCAAGGGCGAAAACCCCGATTACGCCGCACTGCGCGCGCAGGCCGAAGCTGCCAAGGACACGGTCAAAACCGATGACGAACGCTTTTTCTACGGCAGCACGATGTACACCATTGGCGGTAAGCTCAACGATGTCCCGCTGCAGCTCGAAGGCATGAACATGATGCTCGACAGCGGCAAGGTGCCCGAGGCCAACGTGCCGCAGTATACCTACGTCGCCGGCCAGCTTGCCTTCAACTCGCAGGACTGGGCATCCGCTCGCGCACGCTTCGAGAAGGCGATCGAGCTTGGTTACGAGGTCGAGCAGGCACGTGCGCTGATCGCGCGAACCTACAGCGAGGAGGGCGATTTCACCGCTGCGCTGCAAACGGTGAATGACCAGATCAACGAACAGATTGCCGCCGGCGGCGCACCGGATGAAACCCTGCTCAAGCGCGGGCTCACCACGGCTTATAACAACGACCTGTTCGAAGACGCGACCAATTACAGCCTGATGCTCGTGAAATACTACCCCAGCGCGACGACGTGGGCCGATGCGGTCGCGATCCAGCGTAATTTCGGCCAGTGGTCTGATGCTGAAATGCTCGACCTGCTGCGTCTTGCGCGCGCCGCAAATGCAATGCGTGAGGCGCGCGATTACACTGACTACATCGATGCGGCCAACTTCCGTCGTCTTCCGGCAGAGGTTGCGGCTGTCACCGCAGAGGGCATCTCTTCCGGCAAGCTCAAATCGAGCGACACCTTCGTCGCAGAAGCACAGCGCGAATCTCAGTCGCGTACCGCCGGTCTCAAGGCCGACCTCGGAGCGCTTGAAAGCGACGCCAAGGCATCCGGCGCGTCGGCCAGCCTCGCGGTCGCTGCAGGTGATGCCTACCTGAACTTCGACAATGGTGCGAAGGCGGCCGAGCTTTACGAGCTCGCGCTGACACGGCCCGATGTCGATCGCAGTCTCGCTCTGACCCGCCTGGGGATCGCACAGGTCAAGGCAGGTGATTATGCCGCAGCGCAGGAGACCCTGGGCAAGGTTCAGGGCCAGCGCGCGTCCATCGCCAAGTTGTGGGCGGCTTACGCCAAGCAGCAGGCAGGCTGATTTCAGCCGCTTTCAAGCTGATAAAAGAACGGCGCGGGAGGGAGACCTTCCGCGCCGTTCTTTGTCTCTTGCGGTGATAAGATCAGCGCAGGCGTTTCACGTACATCCCGCTATTGTCGCGCCGTTCCACCTTGAACTCGTCGATCGCCTCAAACAGGTCGGACAGCCGCTTGTAGCCATAATTGCGCACGTCGAAGCTGGAACGGTTGCCGGCGATCTTGCCGACCTCGCCCATCGGCGCATAACCGTTTTCGTCGCGCTTCGCCGCTTTCCACGCGGTGCCGAGCAGTTCGACCAGTTCGTCGTCGATCTGGCCTTTGCCCTTCGCAGCGCGCGCCTTAGGCGTTTCCTGTTCATCGGAGGCGCCCTTGATCAGCGCGTCGATATCGATGAAGCGCGTGCAAGCGCTCTTGAAGGCGGCGGGCGTCTTGTTCGTGCTGCCGAAGCCGTAGACGACCAGCCCATCCTGGCGCAGCCGTGTGACCAGCGGGGTAAAGTCGCTGTCCGAGCTCATAATCCCGAAGCCATCGACCTTGCCCTGATACAGCAGGTCGATCGCGTCGATGGTCATAGCCATGTCGGTCGCGTTCTTGCCCGCCGTCAGATCGAACTGCTGCTGCGGACGGATGCCGTATTTGTGGGTGATCTTGTCCCAGTTGGCGAGGTTGTTCTTCGCGAAATTGCCGTAGGCGCGCTTGATGTTGACCTGGCCGAGCTCGGCCATGACGGTCAGCACCGGGTCGATGCCCTTGGGGGTGGTGTTGTCCGCATCGATCAGCAGCGCGATATTCTTGAGGGTCTCTTCGGTCATGCCCGCCACATGGGCGAGCGGAGGCCTACTGGCAAGGCGCGGCATTGCCTCTGCCGGGCGAGGCTCCTAGATGGCGGGCATGAACGACCTCTCCTCCGCCCCCGAACCGCAAGACAACCGCGCACCGCGCCCGCGCAAACCCGACTGGATCAGGGTCAAGGCGCCCGTGAGCAAGGGCTATCACGAGACGCGCCGTCTGATGCGCGACCTCAGTCTGAACACGGTGTGCGAGGAAGCGGCCTGCCCGAATATCGGCGAGTGCTGGGAGAAGAAGCACGCCACCGTCATGATCCTCGGCGACGTCTGCACGCGCGCCTGCGCGTTCTGCAACGTAAAGACCGGGATGCCCCGGCTGGTCGATCCGATGGAGCCCGAGAATGTCGCGGTCGCGGCGGGCAAGATGGGTCTGGAACACATCGTCATCACCAGCGTCGACCGCGACGACCTGCCCGATGGCGGGGCGGGGCAGTTCGTGAAGGTGATTCAGGCTCTTCGTCGCGAGACTCCGAACACCACGATCGAAATCCTCACGCCCGACTTCCGCGGCAAGATGCGCCCCGCGATCGAGGCGATCTGCGAAGCCGGGCCGGACGTGTTCAATCACAACCTCGAAACGGTCCCGCGGCTGTACCCGACGATCCGCCCCGGTGCGCGCTATTACGCCTCGCTGCGCCTGCTCGAAGAGGTGAAGTCGCACGACCCGCTGATCTTCACCAAGTCGGGGATCATGCTGGGCCTGGGCGAGCAGCGCCTCGAAGTGCACCAGGTGATGGACGACATGCGCAGTGCCGACGTCGATTTCATCACCATGGGGCAGTACCTGCAGCCGACGCCCAAGCACGCGAAGGTGGAGGATTTCGTCACGCCTAAGGCGTTCGACGCGTTCGGTTCGATCGCGCGGGCCAAGGGCTTCCTGCAGGTCGCGGCGAGCCCGCTTACCCGCTCCAGCTATCACGCGGGCGACGATTTCGCGCAGATGAAGGCAGCGCGTGAAGAGCGTCTTCAGCGCGACGCGGCGCGCAAGGCCGGAAACGCCGGAGCCCGCTGATGCCTGGCATCCACCAGCAGCGCGTGCTGCCGTTCACGCCCGAACAGATGTTCGATCTGGTCGCCGACGTGAAGCGTTACCCCGAGTTCCTGCCATGGGTGATCGCGACCCGGATTCAGTCCGACAGCGAAACGGAGATGGTTGCGGACATGGTCGTCGGGTTCAAGGCGATCCGCGAGAAGTTCACCTCGCGGGTCGAGAAGCATCGGCCCGAGAGTATCCGGGTCCACTATATCGACGGGCCGCTGAGCGATCTTCAGAACGACTGGCGCTTCAACGCGGTGGAAGGCGGGTGCGAAATCGATTTCTGCGTCGATTTCACGTTCAAGAACAAGATTTTCGAACGGCTGGCCGGAGCCTATTTCGACCGTGCCTTTCGCCGGATGATGGCCGCGTTCGAGGAACGCGCCCACGAACTCTACGGCAATAGCAGCTCCAGCGCACACAGCGTCGCCTGACGGCGGATTTCGCCGCGGCCCAGGTCGCCGAAGGACTTCAGCTCGCCCTCCGGCTCGCCATCGTGCCCGCGCACGGCCCGCGCGAACACGACCGTGCCGACCGGCTTGGTCGCACTTCCGCCGCCGGGGCCGGCCACTCCGCTGATCGCAACCGCGACATCGGCATTGCTGTTGGCAAGCGCGCCCTGCGCCATCGCCCACACGCAGGCGATCGACACCGCACCGAAGGTTTCAATGATGTCCTGCGGAACGCCCAGCATCTCCATCTTCGATTCGTTGGAATAGGTGACGAAGCCGCGATCGAGCACGGAGGATGACCCCGGAATTTCGGTGATCGCCGCGCTCACCAGCCCGCCGGTGCAGCTTTCGGCCAGCACGAGCGTGCGGTTCGCATCCCGGTTCGCATCGACCACCTTGGTGGCCAGTTCGACGACATTGGTGGGGAGCAGGATGTCGGTCATGCGCTAGAAATCCTCCCTGATCAGCGTGGCGACCGCTTGCGCGGCAATGCCTTCGCCGCGGCCGGTGAAGCCCAGCTTTTCGGTAGTGGTCGCTTTTACGCTGATCGCATCGGCCTGAACACCGGCGATTTCCGCGATTGTTTCACGCATCGCCTCCTTGTGCGGGCCGATCTTGGGGGCTTCGCAGATGATCGTCAGGTCGAGATTGCCGATGCGGTAGCCTGCCTCACTCACCAGGCTGACCGCGTGGGCCAGAAACTGGCTCGATCGCGCGCCTTTCCAGCGTTCGTCGCTGGGCGGGAAGTGGGTGCCGATGTCACCATTGCCGATCGCGCCGAGCACCGCATCGACCAGCGCGTGGAGTGCGACGTCGGCATCGCTATGGCCCGCAAGGCCCTGATCGTGATCGATTTTCAGCCCGCCGAGCCACAGATCCTCGCCATCGGCGAGGCGGTGAACGTCGAAGCCGGTGCCGGTGCGCACGGGTGGTGCCTGCATCGCGAAATCCTCTGCGAAAGTGAGTTTGGCAAGGCGCTGCGAGCCTTCGACGATGGCGACTTCACCGCCCGAATGGCGGAGCACCTGCGCGTCATCGGTCGGTTCCGTTTCGCTGTCCCAGGCGCGGTGTGCCGCGAGAATCTCTGCAAAGCGGAACCCTTGTGGTGTCTGCACGCGGGCGAGGGTGGAGCGGTCTTCCTGACCCGTCATCACCCCGTTCTGCATACGCGCGATGGTGTCGACCAGGGGCAGAGCGGGGGTTGCGCCAGCATGGTGCTCAAGCGCATTCAACACGCGTTCAACGACAGTTTGCGGGACAGAGGGGCGCGCGGCGTCGTGGATCAGCACGGCTTCCGGCGGATCGAGTGCGAGTGCTTCCAGCCCGGAGGCGACCGAGGCCCGGCGGGTGTCGCCACCCTCGACGAACAGAATGTTTTCCAGCCCGGCGGTCGCCTCGCGGGCGAGGTCTTTCGCATCGGGGGCGATCGCGATCACGATGCGGTCTGCGCCTGCTTCGAGCAGGTGCTCCACCGAGTGGCGCAGCACCGGCTTGCCGCGCCAGCGGACATATTGCTTGGGGATCGCCTGCCCGGCACGTGTGCCGGAGCCTGCGGCTACGATAATCGCGGCGAAGCGGGGGGCTGGTGCGGGGGATGGCATCGGGGCAAGAGGGCTACGCGCTTGCGGGAAGCGCGGCAATCCACTATTTGGCGCGTTTCCCCATGATGCAAGTACCAACCCCTCCCTCGGCTCCGAAGCCGATCGCCATCGGCGACGTGCGTGTCGAGACGCCCGTGGTCCTCGCGCCCATGACCGGCGTGACGGACATGCCCTTCCGCACGCTGGTGCGCCGTTACGGCTCCGGCCTCAACGTGACCGAGATGATCGCGAGCGAGGCGGCGATCCGCGAGACGCGCCAGAGCGTGCAGAAGGCCGCGTGGGACCGGATTGAGGAGCCGGTCAGCATGCAGCTGGTCGGCTGCGATCCGGCGAGCATGGCCGAGGCTGCGAAACTGCAGGAAGGCAACGGCGCGGCGATCATCGACATCAATTTCGGCTGCCCGGTGCGCAAGGTCGTCGGCCAGCTGGCGGGCAGCGCGCTGATGCGCGAGGTGCCGCTGGCGACCAGGCTCATGGAAGCGACGGTCAAGGCGGTCGATGTGCCGGTGACCGTGAAGATGCGGATGGGCTGGGACCACGACAGCCTCAACGCGCCCGAACTCGCGCGGATTGCCGAGGATCTGGGCGTGAAGATGATCACCGTCCACGGCCGCACGCGCAACCAGATGTATAAAGGTAGCGCCGACTGGTCCTTCATCCGCAAGGTGAAGGACGCGGTCAGCATTCCCGTGATCGTCAACGGCGACATCTGCGGTGTCGACGATGCCGCGAAGGCGCTGGAGCAATCGGGCGCGGACGGGCTGATGATCGGGCGCGGCGCCTATGGCCGCCCGTGGCTGCTCGGCCAGGTGATGCACTGGTGGCAGACAGGCGAGAAGCGCGCCGATCCGCCGCTCAACGAGCAATATGCCGTGGTGGTGGAGCATTTCCGCCGGATGCTGGACCATTACACGCCCGAAGTCGGCGTGAAGATCGCCCGCAAGCATCTGGGCTGGTATGTGAAGGGCCTCTACGGTTCGTCCGAGTTCCGCAAGGCGGTCAACTTCATCGACGATCCCGCACAGGTGCTGGGCGAGATCGAGCGCTTCTACGAACCCTTCCTGGTCCGCAACGCTGCCTGAGCCCACCGTCCCGCAAACATGCAGGCTACGAAGCGTTGCCAAAATGCGACGCGAAGTGGGACGTATCGGCGTTTGTAACTTGTATTATGGCAACAGCGATGTTGTAAACTGGCAACGATGAGCGCTTCGGACGGCACAACTCCACGAGGATCGCGCCTCGCCAGGCGCATGGTCGTGGCATCGCGTCGGGCGAACCTGTTCCGCTGGCTGGAGATCGGCGCCGGGGTTGCGCTGGCAATCATGATCGTCGCGACCTGGACCGCGTTTGCCAAGACTCCCGACGAGACCCAGCTCTTGCCCACCCGGCAGACCTCTATGCTCCTCGTCGGTACGCTGATCCCGGCGATGGCGCTGCTCGTGCTGCTGGGCCGCAGGCTGGCGCTTCGCCGGGCGGCGGGCAGTACCGCGCGGATGCACGTGCGGCTGGTGTTCGTGTTCTCCATCATCGCGGCGGTGCCCACTTTGCTGGTGGCGACGTTTGCGGCGATCCTGTTCCAGTCGGGCGTGGACTTCTGGTTTTCGGATTCCTCGCGCGGATTGATGGATAGCGCCAATAATCTGGCACGCGGGTACTACGAACAGAACCAAGTCGATGTGTCGCAGGAGACCCGCGCGATGGCGGGCGACATGCTGTACCTACTGCGTGAACGCGCGGCCGACGATCTCGCCAATCGCGATTTCCTGGAAGACTACAACTACCAGATGCAGCGGCGCGAGATAAACGAAAGCGCCATTCTGCAGGCTTTCCCGGACGGCACGGTCAACACCGCTGTCGCGATCGGTCTGGTCGAGGGCAACCAGCCGGCGCTGGCAGGCGAAAAGGCCCTCAAGAAGTTCGCCGATGGAGCGATCGAGGTCGTGCAGGCAAACTCGATGCGGGTGGAGGCCATCATCCCGATCGATCGCGAGGCGGGCATTTACCTATACAATGCACGCAACAATGAATCCCTGTCCTTCAGCCAGTGGGAGAAGGCGACCGACGTGGTCGCCCGCTATCAACAACTGACAGAGCGCGCGCGCGCCTTGCAGCTGCGTTTCAATCTGGCGCTGTTCTTCGTCTCACTGGCGCTGGTCGGCTTTGCGGTGTGGTTCGCGCTGCGCTTCGCGGACCGGCAGGTCGAGCCTCTGACCAATCTGGTGCTCGCCGCGGGCAAGGTGGGGGCGGGCAATTTCGCGCTGCGGATCGAAGGGCGCACCGGGGCGGACGAGATCGGCCTGCTCAACCGGGCGTTCAACCGGATGACCGCGCAGCTGGAAGCGCAGACCGACGATCTGATGCGCGCCAACCGCGAGCTGGACGAACGGCGCGCCTTCATCGAGGCGGTGCTGGAATCGATGACCGCCGGGATCGTCTCGATCGACGAGGATGGGACGATCCAGCTGATGAACACCTCGGCCCGGGCGCTGCTTTTCGACGATGCCTCGCAGGATGGGCGGGGCAGGGGCTTCGCCCAAATCTCCCCGCAGATCGCCGGGGTGATGGAGCAGGGCGGGGATCGCGGCATCGTGACCCTGAACAGGGGCGCAGACCTGCTGACGCTAGCGGTGCGGATCGCGCCCGCAACCGGCGGCAAGGTGATCACCTTCGAGGATATCACCCGCCAGCTGCTCGACCAGCGACGTGCCGCATGGTCCGATGTGGCGCGACGCATCGCGCACGAGATCAAGAACCCGCTGACGCCGATCCAGCTCGCGACCGAGCGGCTCAAGCGCCGCTATCGCACCAAGGTGGGCGATGACGCCGCGCTGTTCGACGAGCTGACCAGCACGATCGTGCGGCAGGTAGGCGCGCTCCGCAAAATGGTCGACGAGTTTTCCTCCTTCGCGCGGCTGCCCAAGCCCGTTTTCCGCGACGAGAATGCTCTCGACCTGGTGCGTCAGGCGGTCTTCCTGCAAGAGGTCGCGCATCAGGACATCGCCTTCACCTTCGACACTCCAGAAGGCGAGGTGCCGCTGAGCTGCGATCGACATCAGTTCGGCCAGGCGATGACCAACGTGCTCAAGAACGCGGTCGAAGCGGTCGAGGCGCGCGCTGCCGAGGAGGGCAAGGGCTTTACCGGAAAGATCGCGGTGTCGATCGCGCCGGGCGATGACGTGGTCGATATCTGCGTGACCGATAATGGCGTGGGGCTGCCCGCCGATCGCGACCGGATCGCGGAACCTTACGTGACCACGCGCGAGAAGGGAACCGGCCTCGGCCTCGCCATCGTGACCAAGATTGTGGAGGAGCACGGGGGCGAGATGAGCTTCGCACCGGCCCCCGATGGCGGCACGCAGGTGATCCTGCGCTTCGCCCGCACCCCCGAAGAACCTGCGTCCGAAGAGACGCCGGCATGATGCCGAACACCCTTGGAAGGAGGCGCTGATGGCGCTCGATATTCTGGTCGTCGACGACGAACGCGACATTCGCGATCTGGTCTCCGGCGTGCTCAGCGACGAGGGCTACGAATGCCGCGTCGCGGGCGACAGCGGGACCGCGCTGCGACTGGTCGACGAACGGCGGCCCAGTCTCGTGCTGCTCGACGTGTGGCTCCACGGCAGCCCGATGGACGGGCTCGAGGTGCTCGACGCGATCAAGGCGCGCGAGCCGGAACTGCCGGTGATCATCTTCTCGGGCCACGGCAATATCGACACGGCCGTTTCCGCGGTCAGCCGCGGTGCGATGGATTTCATCGAGAAGCCGTTCGAGACCGAGCGGCTGCTGCTGCTGGTCGAGCGCGCGACCGAGACCGAGCGGCTGCGGCGCGAGAACACCCGGCTGCGGCAGGACAATGGCGGTGCGGGCGAGGAATTCACCGGCAATTCCGCCGCCGTGAACCAGGTCCGCGCGACGCTCAAGCGGGTCGCCAGCACGGGCAGCCGTGTGCTCATCAGCGGCCCGGCGGGATCGGGCAAGGAAGTCGCCGCGCGGCTGCTGCACAGCTGGAGCCCGCGCAGCGAAGGCGGCTTCGTGATCGTCAATTCGGCGCGGATCACGCCCGAGCGGTTCGAACAGGAGCTATTCGGCGAAGAGGCGGAGGGCAAGCTGGTCCGGCCCGGGCTGCTGGAGATGGCTGACGGCGGCACGCTCTATCTCGACGAGGTAGCGGATATGCCGCTCTCCACCCAGGCCCGTATCCTGCGCGTGTTGACCGAACAGAGCTTCGTGAGGGTGGGTGGCAACCGCCAGATCGGGGTCGACATGCGGGTGGTCTCCTCCACCTCGCGCGATCTGCAGAAGGAAATCGAGGAGAAGCGTTTTCGCGAGGATCTGTTCTACCGGCTCAACGTGGTCCCGGTGGAAATCCCCTCGCTCGCCGATCGGCGCGACGATATTCCCTCGCTGGCGACCCATTTCTTCGCCCGCTATGCGGCCGAACAGGGCCTTCCGCCGCCCGAGGTGAGCGAGGAGGCGCTGGCGACGCTGCAGGCCTACGACTGGCCGGGCAACGTGCGCGAACTGCGTAATGTGGTGGAGCGCACGGTGATCCTCTCTCCGCGCGACCAGATGAGCGTTATCGAGCCGGACATGCTGCCGGGCGAGATTACCGAGGGCGGGGTGAAGGGCGGTATCGGCCTGTCCAGCTTGATGGGCGTGCCGCTGCGCGAAGCGCGCGAGGAGTTCGAACGTGAATACCTCACCGTGCAGATCCGGCGCTTTTCGGGCAATATTTCCAAGACGGCGAGCTTCATCGGAATGGAACGCTCGGCCTTGCACCGAAAGCTGAAGATTCTCGGCATGACCGATCGCAAGGACGACGGCTGAACGCGCATCTTCCCGGCCTTGCGGGAGTTAACGAACTCCGCTTACCGGAACGCAAGGCCGCGGCGCGCATTTTTCGGTTGAGTAGCGGTTGTCGCCTTCCCCCGTGCGCGACATCCGCAGATATATGAGCGCCCGCTAGCCGTGCCCAATGCGCGGATGGCCAAGAACAATAGGAACAGGGTCATGCCCGAAGGAAAAACGCTCTCCATTCGCACCAAGCCCAAGGCCGCCGCCGACGAAGTCGCCAGCGTGGCCGAGTCCACTGCGGCTGCGCCCGCACCGGCGCGGAAGCCCGCGCGGCCAGCACCTGCGCGCCCGCGAGGAGCCCGTGCGTCGGACGACAAGCAGCCGGGCCTGCAGGATTCCTTCCTCAACCTGCTGCGGCGTGAAAAGGCGCCGGTCACGGTGTTTCTGGTCAAGGGCGTGAAGCTGCAGGGCATCATCACCTGGTTCGACAATTTCAGCCTGCTGCTGCGCCGCGACGGCCAGTCGCAGCTGGTTTACAAGCACGCGATCAGCACGATCATGCCCGCTTCCGCGATGGATGCGGAGCAGTTTTCCAGCCAGGACGGCAGCCGCAAGCAGCGCCAGCTTCAGGACGTGTTCCTGAGCCGGGTGAGCGAGGCGGAGGTTCAGGTGACCATGTTCCTCGTCAACGGGGTCATGCTCCAGGGCCGGATCGCCGCCTACGACCTGTTCTGCACCCTGCTGGAGCGCGATGGCTACGTGCAGCTCGCCTACAAGCACGCGGTATCGACCATCCAGCCCGCCGAACCCGTCGACCTGAGCGACTGGGAAGAGGACGAGCCGGATCACGACGACGACGATTGACAGGAACGACCTAGATTTTCGAAGATGACCTGCAAGGCGAGGTGACGCGCGGTGCGCGCGCGCTCGTCATCTGCCCCGACATTCGCGGCCAGATCCACGACCTGCCGGCCGAGGAGCGCCTCGCCGAGGCGGTCGGCCTCGCGCACGCGATCGGGATCGAGGTGGCGGAAAGCTATATCCAGCCGATCCGCGACGTGCGGCCCGCCACGCTGTTCGGGGCGGGGCAGGTCGAACAGATCGGCACCCAGGCCGAATTGGCCGAGGCCGAGCTGATCATCGTCGACGGCGCGCTCACCGCGATTCAGCAGCGCACGCTGGAGGAAAAGCTCGCGCGCAAGGTGATCGACCGGACCGGGCTGATCCTCGAGATCTTCGGCGAACGCGCGGCGACCGCCGAAGGGCGGTTGCAGGTGGAGCTTGCCCATCTCGACTATCAGGCCAGCCGCCTGGTGCGCAGCTGGACCCACCTCGAACGCCAGCGCGGCGGTTACGGCTTCCTCGGCGGGCCGGGCGAGACCCAGATCGAGGCCGACCGGCGGATGATCCGCACGCGCATGGCGCGGCTGCGGCGCGACCTCGAACAGGTCAAAAAGACCCGCGCATTGCACCGCGAGCGGCGAACCCGCGCGCCCTGGCCGGTGATCGCGCTGGTCGGCTACACCAACGCGGGCAAGTCGACGATCTTCAACCGACTGACCGGCGCGGATGTGATGGCCGAAGACCTGCTGTTCGCCACGCTCGACCCTACGATGCGCGCCATCAGCCTGCCTGCGGTCGAGAAGGCGATTCTGTCGGACACGGTGGGCTTCATTTCCGATCTGCCGACACAGCTGGTCGCCGCGTTTCGTGCGACGCTGGAAGAAGTCACCAATGCGGACCTGATCCTGCACGTGCGCGACATCGCCAATCCGGCGAGCGCGGCGCAGAAGACGCAGGTACTGGAGGTGCTGCGCGGGCTCGGCGTGGTCTCCGGGGGCGAGGAGGGGGAGGAGCCGGTCAGCTCGATCCCCATGCTCGAAGTGTGGAACAAGTGGGATCTGCTGGCCGAAGATGCCCGCGAAGACCTCGCCGCGCGCGCTGCGGAGGATGATAGCGTGGTGCCGCTATCCGCCGAAACCGGGTTCAATATGGACGCGCTCGAGACGCGGATCGGCGATGCGCTGACCCGCGAGGCGAGCGTGTGCGAATTCGTGCTGCCGACATCGGCCGGGCGCGAGATCGCGTGGCTGCACGCACACGGCGACGTGCTGGAGGAAGAGGAGCTTCCTGCCGGGGAGGGCGGTACACCCCGGCACCGGCTGCTGGTCCGCCTCGGCCCCAAGGAACGCGGCCAATTCGAGAGTTTCGGGGTGAGTTCGTCGTAGTGACGTCATGCTGAACTCGTTTCAGCATCCAGATCTCAATCCGAATGAGTCGGACACGAGGAAGGCTGGACCCTGAAACAAGTTCAGGATGACGGCCTATCTTTGGCGCTCAACCCTTCTCCGCGCGCTTCACCGCCTGCCACAGCGCCTCCTGCGCATCCAGGTCGAGCGTGGCGAACTCCCCCTCGGCCAGCGCCTCCATCCCGCGATAGCGCCGTTCGAACTTGTCGTTCGCGGAGCGCAGTGCGGCCTCAGGCTGGATTCCGTATGCGCGGACCAGATTGACCGCGGCGAACAGCAGATCGCCCGCTTCCTCCTCGCGCGTTGCATCATCCGCTTCGGCCAGTTCGCGCGTTTCCTCGGCGATCTTTGCCGCCGCGCCGGAGGGATCGGGCCAGTCGAACCCGTCGCGCGCCGCGCGCTTTTGCAGTTTTTCCGCGCGGAGCAGTGCGGGGAGGGCGCGCGCGACGCCGTCCATCGCGCTCTGCTGGCCCCTCGCCTCGCGCTCCTGCGCCTTCAGAGCTTCCCAGCGGGTTTCGTCCATCGCGCCGTCGCTGCCGCCGAAGATGTGCGGATGGCGCGCCTCCATCTTGTTCGAAATCGCCTGCGCGACATCTTCGAAACCGAACAGGCCGCGCTCCTCAGCCATGCGCGCATGGAACACGACCTGCAACAACAGGTCGCCCAGTTCCTCGCGCAGTTCCGCCATGGCGTCACGCTCGATCGCGTCGGCGACCTCGTAGGCTTCCTCGATCGTGTACGGCGCGATGCTGGCGAAATCCTGCGCCAGATCCCATTCGCAGCCGTGTTCGGGATCGCGCAGCCGCGCCATGATGGCGAGCAGGCGATCGATCTGGGGTTTCGGTGTGTGCGTCATGACGCACGAGTAGGGCCAAGAGCGCGCCGCGTCAGCAGCGGATTGGCGAGCACATCAGATGGATAATATATATTATGTTAAATAAAATTGGTTGGTGGCAGATTGCGTAGGTCCCGCTAACAGACCGGACTTGACGCCGTGCCGCCGCACCCAATGTAGCACGCTCTCTTCTCGCCCCTCGGAATGACAAGCACAATGACCGCAAACTCGCAGCCGCTTTCAGCGGGCCGCATCGCTTTCGTCATCCTCGCGCTCGCCCTCGGCGGATTCGCCATCGGCACGACGGAGTTTGCCGCGATGAGCCTGCTGCCGTTCTACGCGGCGGACTTTGCAATTACCGAACCCGTCGCCGCGCATGCGGTCAGCGCCTATGCACTGGGCGTGGTCGTAGGAGCGCCAATCCTCGGATTGTTCGGCGCAAACTGGCCCCGGCGGCGCCTGCTGGTCGTACTCATGGTCCTGATCGCTCTCGGCAATGCAGCGACCGTGATGGCGCCCGGTTATTACGCGCTCCTGGCTTTTCGCTTCCTGAGCGGCTTGCCGCATGGCGCCTATTTCGGCGTAGCAGCGCTGCTTGCCGCCTCGCTCATGCCGGAAAGACGAGCGGCGGCAGCTTCTTACGTGATGGCCGGCCTCGCCGTCGCCACCGTCATCGGCGCGCCGCTGGCCAACTGGCTGGGCCTTGCGGTGGGCTGGCGGATCGTGTTTGGCGGCGTATCGGGGATTGCGCTGGCGACTGCGGCCGCGCTTCAGCTACTGGCGCCGCTGCAACCCGCTGAATCCGGTCGAAGCGTGCGCAGGGAACTGAGCGCGCTGGCGCATCCGCAGGTGCTGTTGACGCTCGGTGCTGGCGCGGTCGGGTTTGGCGGGCTTTTCGCGGTCTACAGCTTCCTTGCGCCCGTCCTGACCGAATATACCGGCGTTGCGCCGGCATCGGTCCCGTGGGTGTTCGTCGTGTTCGGCTTCGGCATGCTGGCGGGAAACCTGTTGGGAGGCTGGGCGGCGGACATCTCGCTGAAAACTGCGGCGGTCGGCCTGCTCGCATGGAGCGCGGTCTTTCTGGCCGCGTTCACCTTTGCTGCCAGCAATATCTGGCTGATTTCGCTGGTCTGCTTCGCCATCGGCATGGGTGGCGGGCTCGGGCCGATCCTTCAGGTGCGCCTCATGGATGTAGCAGGGGAAGCGCAGACGATGGCCGCGGCGCTGCATCATGCCGCCTTCAACCTCGCCAATGCGCTGGGCCCATGGCTGGCGGGTCTGGCGATCACCGCCGGACTGGGCTGGACAGCCCCTGGCTGGGTCGGTTTCGGCCTGGCGCTGGGAGGTATCGCGATACTGTTGGTGGCGTTTTCGCTTGAGCGCCGCGGGTCGCGCCGCGCCTCGGGTCGGGATGCTATCGCACCATCGTAACCAGCAGCATCAGCCCGGTTATGATCACCGCCCAGATCAACGCATGGCGCAGCGACGTCTTCCAGTTGAGCCCGCGCGCTGCGAACGCGCTGACCGCCAGGATCAGCCAGCCGACCAGCGCGATGACCTGGACGACTTCGAACTGGTTCACGCGGCGACCACCATTCCGTCGTATCCGACCTGGACACCCGCTGGAACTTCGCCCGATAAAGTCTTGTAATCCATGCTTTTATCAAGATGCGTCAGGACGATCTTGCCGACCTTGCAGCGCTTGCCAAGCTCCAGCGCCATGGCGAGGTTCGCATGGGTCGGGTGTTCTTCCCGGCGGAGGCAATCGCACACGAGCAGGTCCACGCCCTTGAACAGCGTCACCATCTCGCTGGTTATTTCACTGAAATCAGTGGCATATCCGATGGACTTATCATCGCATCCGAAGCGATAGCCGGTGCTTTTCGCCGGGCCATGTGGCATCACGCACCAGTTGACGGTGAAGCCCGCAAACAGCCGCAGCCGGTCGAGCACCTCAAGCTTCACGATCGTCGGATAGCCGTGCTCGCCCGCGAAAACGTAGGAAAAACGCGCCTTCAGCCGCCGCACGGTTTCTTCGACGCCGTAGCCCGGGATCGGTCCGCTGCGACCATATCGCAGCGCGCGCAGATCGTCGATTCCGTGGCAATGGTCGGCATGGTCGTGGGTCCAGAAAACGCCGTCCACGCTGGTGATCCTGTTGCGCAGGAACTGGTCGCGCAGATCCGGCGGGGTGTCGACCAGCAGGCGCGCGCCCGCGTCGTTCTCGATCAGGATCGAGACCCGAGTACGGCGGTTGCGCGGCTCTGACGGGTCGCACGCACCCCAGTCGCCATTGATGCGCGGAACGCCGGTCGACGTGCCCGAGCCGAGCAGCGTGACCTTCACGCCTGTTCCTTCGTCTTGGCGAACAGGGCGTGGAAATTCTGCGTCGTCTGCGCGCCAAGTGCCTCGACACTGGTGTCGCGCAAATCGGCCACGAATTGCGCGGTGTTGGCGACGAAGGCCGGCTCGCAGGTCTTTCCGCGATGCGGCACGGGGGCGAGGAACGGGCTGTCGGTCTCGATCAGCAGGCGGTCTGCCGGGATGACCTTGGCGACCTCCTGCAGATCCTTGGCGTTCTTGAAGGTGACGATGCCCGACAGCGAGATCGACAGGCCGAGATCGAGCACCTTGCGCCCGAAGCTTTCCGAGGCGGTGAAGCAATGGATCAGCGCGGGGTAGGCCCCCTTCCCCATCTCTTCCTCAAGGATCGCGGCAGTATCCTCCTCGGCATCGCGGGTGTGGATGATCAGCGGCAGCCCGGTCTCGCGCGCGACGTCGATATGCATGCGGAAAAGCGCCTGCTGCGTCGCCCGGTCGGACTTGTCGTAGAAGTAATCCAGCCCGGTCTCGCCGATCCCGACCACTTTGGGGTGCTGCGTCGCTTCGAACAGGGTCTCGCGCGCCAGATCGGCGTGGCCATCGGCATTGTGCGGATGGATGCCGACGCTCGCCCAGACATCCGGCTCGCGTGCGGCGGTGGCGACGACCTGGTCCCACTCGTCCTGCTTGGTGGAGATGTTCAGGAAGCCCCGAACCCCGGCGTCACGTGCGCGGGCGAGCACGGCATCCTGATCCTCGACCAGGCCTTCGTATTCGAGATGGCAGTGGCTATCGATCAGCATCAGGCCGGCTCTTCCGCCTCGGGCAGTTCGAGCCGCGGGAACAGCGGGCTCGGCGGTGCGACGCGGTATCCGGTGCGCACCAGCGCGCCGTACCAGCCCTCATCGGCCAGATCCTCGAAAGTTCGCGCGTCTTCGGCAATTCCCAGCATGGTCAGCAGGTGGTCCGCTTTCTCCGGAATCACAGGCTGGATCGCGATGGCGAGGTCTCGCAGCGCGATGAACAGCGTCTGCAGCACGGTGCGCATCCGCTCCGGATCGGTCTTCTTGAGCGCCCACGGGGCCTGTTCGTCGACATACTGGTTGCAGGCGTAGACCGCCTTCATCCACGCCTCGATCCCGATCGAGAAGGCGAGCTTTTCGAACTGCTTGGGCAGGCCTTCGCGGCAGGCGTCCTGCACCGTGGTCAGCAGCGCCTTGTCATCGCCTGCGGGCGCATAGGCACCCAGTTCGCCGTCGAGGTTCTTGGCGATCATCGAGAGCGTGCGCTGCGCGAGGTTGCCAAAGCTGTTGGCCAGCTCCGCATTGGCGCGGGTGACGATCGCTTCGGAGGAATAGCTGCCATCCTGCCCGAAGGCGATTTCGCGCATCAGGAAGTACCGCAGCGCGTCCACGCCGAACTGCTCGGCCAGCACATTGGGATCGGTCACATTGCCGAGCGACTTGCTCTCCTTCTGCCCGCGGTTGAGCAGGAAGCCGTGGCCATAGACCTGCTTGGGCAGATCCACGCCCGCGCTCATCAGGAAGGCGGGCCAGTAGACCGTGTGGAAGCGGATGATGTCCTTGCCGATCAGGTGCAGGTCGGCGGGCCAGTATTTCCAGTCCGCGCCCTCTTCCGGGTAGCCGAGGCCGCTGATGTAGTTGGTCAGCGCGTCGACCCACACGTACATCACGTGGTCTTCGGCACCGGGCACCTGCACGCCCCAGTCGAAGCTGGTGCGGCTGACCGAAAGATCGCGCAGGCCGCCTTCGACGAAGCGCATCACCTCGTTGCGGCGGCTGTCGGGCTGGATGAAATCCGGCTGCGAGGCATAGAGGTCGAGCAGCTTGTCCTGGTATTTCGACAGGCGGAAGAACCAGCTTTCCTCGACGGTCCATTCGACCGGAGTGCCCTGCGGGGAAAGCTTCTCTCTCCCTTCTCCTTCGACCAGCTCCTTCTCGTCGTAGAAGGCTTCGTCGCGGACCGAGTACCAGCCTTCGTAGCGGTCGAGATAGAGGTCGCCATTGGCCTCCATCCTGCGCCACAGCGCTTGGCTGGCGGTGTGGTGCCCCGCTTCGGTGGTGCGGATGAAGCGGTCGTAAGAAATGTTCAGCCGGTCGAACAGGTCGCGGAAATAGCCGCTCATTTCGTCGGCGAGTTCGCGCGGGGTCTTGCCCTGCTCCTCTGCCTTGCGGGCCATCTTCAGCCCGTGCTCGTCCGTGCCCGTCTGGAACCGCACGTCGCGGCCCTTCAGGCGCTGGAATCGCGCGATTACGTCGGCAGCGACCGTCTCGTAGGCGTGGCCGATATGCGGCTTGCCGTTGGGGTAATGGATCGCGGTGGTAATGTAGTAGGGTTCAGCCATCGGAAGCGGCTCTATTCGGCGCAGCCGAAGCGAGCAAGGTGCCGATTTCCATCGCGAGGAAACCGGGGTCGAAATTATAACTTCGCGCCTGGCCCGAGAGCGTCACCAAACGCGCATGCGCGTCGACCAGAGCGGGAATGTCGATCGAGTCGGGCGATTCCAGCTTTTGCGCCAGCACGGTGCGGGCGAGGTCGAGCGTGGCGGACAGCCGCGCCCGGTCGGGCCGCGCGCCGATCTCTTCGCCCAGCTTGCCGCGCAGGAGGAAAGCCGGGTCGCCCTCGCTCGCGATCTGGCGCATCAGCGCTTCGGCAGGGGCCAGATCCTGCGCGATGAACGACAGCGCGGCTCCCGGTGCTCCGCCGCTGGCGCGCGCCGCCAGCGCGATCTCCGCCGGGTCGGCATGGTCGCCGGCGGCGCGCAGGGCATCCTCTACCGCGCCCATGGATAGCGGATTGAACCGCAGAATCCGGGCGCGCGAGCGGATCGTGGGCAGCAGCAGGCCGGGGCGATGGGTCACCAGCAGGAAGAACGTGCCCGCAGGCGGTTCCTCAAGGCTTTTGAGTAGTGCGTTGGCGGCGCTCCGCTCCAGATCGTCCGCCGGTTCGATGATGATCGCGCGAAATGCGCCCAGCGTCGGCCGCGTGGTCAGCCGTGCCTGCATCGCGCGAATCTGGTCGATCGAGATGTTGCGCTTGGTTTCGAAAGCCTCGCCCTTCTCCGCCTTCTTCGCTTCCTTGTCGTCCTTGGGCAGGTGCGTCAGCAGCTGGATGTCGGGGTCGTTCTCCGCCACCGGCGCATCGCGCCCGATCGCAACCAGCTCGCGTCCGGCGGCAAAGGCGAAGTCGTGCTTGCCCAGCCCCTTCTTCCCCGCGAGAATCCACGCGTGGTGCATGCGCGGACTGGCCAGCGCGGCGCGCCATTCGCGCCATTGGGGGGCGTGATGATCGGTCACGCTTCGCCGGCAAGCAGTGGAGCAAGCTCCCTCATTACCGTCTCATGGACCGCGTCGGCGCTGCCCGAAGCGTCGATCTGGATGATGGTGTCGTCATCCTGCGCCAGCCCGGCGAACCCGCGCGCGACATCCGCGTGATAGCGCGCATCGCGCCCGCCGATGGCGTCCACCTCGTCCCCGTCGCGCTTGCGCAGCCGCTCGGCCACGTCGTCACCCGGCGCTTCGAGCAGGAAAGTCCGACACGGCAGCAAGCCGCCGCTGCCGATCTGGTGGAGCGTGCGAACCTCTTCATCGCCGAGGCCACCGGCGAGGCCCTGATAGGCGCGGCTCGACAATACGAAGCGGTCGCACACCACCCAGCGGCCTGCCATCAGCGCGGGCTTGATCGCCTTGGCCACATGGTCGGACCGGGCGGCGGCGAACAGCAGCGCTTCGGCCTGCACGCGCCAGCCGGTGCCCGGCGGCTCGAGCAGCAGCTTGCGGATCATCTCCGCCCCGGTGGTGCCGCCCGGCTCACGCGTCAGCAGCGCGTTGATCCCGCGACTCGCAAGCGCTTCGACCAGCCGTTTCGCCTGAGTCGACTTGCCGACGCCCTCGCCGCCCTCGAACGCGATGAAGCGCGCCTTGATGTCGTGATGCGTCACCGGAACAGCCCGGCAAACCCGTTGCCGATCCGCTGGAACAGCCCTGCCTCGGGCACGTCGCGCGCGGCGTAGAGCGGCAGGGTGGAAGGCTCCATCCCCGGCACCGCGATCTCCAGCGTGGCGACCGCTTCGCCCTTCGCGATCGGCGCACGCAGCGGCCCATCGTAGCGGACGGTGAGTTCGGGCCGTGCCCCATCGCCGCGCGGGGTCGCGACGCGGATATCCTGCGCCGCGACCAGCGGCAGCTGGTCGACCGCGCCGTTCTGAACCTGCGCGGTGGCGGCAGGCTTGCCTCTCCTGACCAGCAACGTGCTGTCGAACGCGTCGAAACCCCATTCGATGAAGTCGCGCGCGGCACGGTTGCGGACCTGGCCGCGATCGGCCCCCGCAACCACCATCACCAGCCGCCGTCCGTCGCGCTCCGCCGTGCCGAGGAAGCCATAGCCGGCCTGATCGGTATAGCCGGTCTTCAGCCCGTCCGCGCCGTCCACCCGACCGGTGATCGGATCGTGATTGTCCTGCGCGATGCCATAGGCCTTCAGGCCGGTGCGGCCGTAGTAATAGTCGAAAAAGTCCGGATGGCCGCGAATGATCCGCTTTGCCAGCAGCCCCAGATCGCGTGCGCTGGTGAAGGTGTGCCCCTCGTCCGGCCAGCCATTGGGCGTTCCGAAATAGCTGTCGTGCATGCCGATCGAACGGGCGGTGGCGTTCATTCGAGCGGTCCACTTGTCCACGCTTCCCGACGCGCCTTCGGCCAGCACGACCGCTGCGTCATTGGCAGAGACCGTGGTGATCCCGATCAGCAGTTCGTTCACCGAGGGCCGCGCACGGCGCGGGAGGAACAGGGTCGACCCCTTGCGGTGCCATTCGTCGAAGCTCGCGTCTCGATAGGGCATGCGCTGGTCGCGCCGCAGCTTGCCATCTGCGAGCATGTCGAACGCCACCAGCGTGGTCATCACCTTGGTGATCGAGGCGGGGACGAAGCGGCGGTCGATATCGCGCGCATAGAGCGTCTGTCCGCTCGACAGATCGATCATGTAGGCGATCGGAGCCTGTTCGGGGGTCGGGGGCGAAGGCTGGGCGCTGAGCCCGGTTGGCAACGCGAGCGACAGGGCGGCGAGAAAACCCACCACCCGGGCCCGGTTCACCAGAGATGAAGACAATGCGGTTGCTCCTGCTACGGCGAGTTTGCGCCGTCGGGGGATCGGCGCAGCCGCTATTCGCTCGTGTCTATGAACGCATCCCTATAGCCGACCCTGCGCGCGCTGGCGAGGGCGGCATCGGCTTCTCCACGGGTCGCGAACGGCCCCGTGCGCACGCGGTAGAAGCGGCCCGACTGGACCACGAAGCCGCCCAGTTTGTCGGCCGCCTCGATCGCATTGTTCTTGCTGGAGAAAGACGCGATCTGGATGACGTAACGTCCACGCCTGGCCGCCGATTGCGTCGTTCGCGCAGGTACGGAGCGCGTGACGGGCGGCGCAGGCGTCGCTCGTGCGGGCGGCGGCGTGGCGCGCGGCGCAGGGGCCGGGCGCGGCGTTTCCATCCGCGCGACCTCGACCGGCGCGGGACGCCCTGCCCCGGTCGGCGTTTCCCCAATCGGGGCGAGCGCGTAGCGGGTTTGCGCGGCGGGCGCGGGAGCGGGCGGAAGCGTCTCATATTCCTCAAAAGCGTCGGCGACCGCACTGGACGGTCCCGGGTCGACTTCGGCGAAGGTCGTGTCGAATTCCCGCTCCACCGTGCGGTAATCGGTGTCTGTAGCGCTGCCGGTTCTTGCCGAGGTGCTGCGCGCGTCGGCTCGCGCGAGGCTGACCGATCCGGTGGCAGGCAATTGCTTGCGCAGCACGGCGAGCAGCGTGTCGGGCGTATCGAGCCGCGATCCGGCTGGCTGGCCGGAGCGCAGGGCCGCGCGTTCGTATTCGGGCGGATTGACCCGGCGAACCCGAATCTGGGCGCCCTCGCCCGCGCCCAGTTCCTGCGCGGCACCCGGCGACAGGCCGAGAATCCGGCTCGACGTCATCGGCCCGCGCCGTTCCGCCCGCGCCAGGATGGTGCGCCCGGTGTCGAGCGAGGTCAGCTCGACATAGCTCGGCAGCGGCAGGGTCTTGTGCGAAATGGTGATGCCCGGCCCGGCAGCGTCATCGATCGTCGCGTAGCCGACCGCATCGTAGCTGAGCACGTCTGCCGGGGTGTAGGTCTGCCCATCGACCACATAGGGCTCGCCCAGCACCTGCGGGTAATCCGCCTGCGGCCCATTGATCGCACCGACAGGCGTCGGCGCGGCGCGATCGACCGCGTAGTAATCTGCATTGGGTGCCAGATCGCCGCCCCCTCCCCCGCCCGAACAGGCGGAAAGGCCGGCGATCAGGCCAAACGCAATTCCCAAAATCCGGATATTACCGGGCAATCTCATCGGCCAGAAGCCCCACACTCATCGCGTAATAGTTGGAGCAGTTATATTCGAGGATAACGCGATAATTTGAGGTTAACAGCCACGCAGGAGTTCCCGGCCCATCTGGCTGGAACAGGCTGGCGAGCGTGTCCGGCGGTAGGCTGCGATGCGGCGCAACGCCCAGCGCGCGCCATTCCTCCACCGTCTTCCACTGGCTGTGGCGTTCGTGCACGCGCGGGCAGACCGGGGCGACCAGTTCGGTGCGGTGGGCATCCACATTAAAGCCCGAGGGCACGCTTGCGCCCACGCCCCACGGAATTCCGGGCCGCCAGCCCGCGTCCTGGAAATAGCGCGCGATCGAGGCCATCGTGTCGGCCTGATTGGTGAAGATATTCGCCATCCCGTCACCATCGCCATCGGTGGCGAGGCGCAGATAGACGCTCGGCAGGAATTGCGGATTACCGAAGGCCCCGGCCCAGCTGCCGACCAGCCGGTCACGCGAATAGCCCTTGTCAGCCACCTTCAGCAGCGCGATGAATTCGCTCTCGAACAGCTCGCGCCGACGCCCTTCCCAGGCCAGCGTGGCGAGCGAGCGGGCGAGGTCGAAATTGCCGCGATAGCCGCCGTAATTGGTCTCGTGCCCCCAGATCGCGATGATGATCTCGGGCGGAACGCCATATTGCTGGCGGATGCGATCGTGGAGATAGGTGGTCTCGTTGTAGACCGAGCGCCCGCCGCCGATCCGCGCATTGTCGACGTGACGGTCCAGATAGGGCCTCAGTGGCGGATAACCGGGCGACGAGGACGAGCCGGGCTGCGACTGGTCGAGTTCGATCACGCGCGGGTTGGGCGTGAGGTTCGAGGTCATCCGCCGGATCGTATCCTCGCTCACACCCTGGGCACGCGCCTTGGCGATGACCAGCTGCATGTAGGCATCGAACGGCATGTCCTGCGCGGCGGCAGGGGTTGCGGCAAGCGCGGCGAAGCACGCGGCGAGGGGGAGGAGGGAGCGGCGCAAACTCATGCCGGTATCTGTGTCACACCCCACATGACTCGCCAATGACTTAGATGGTGTGGAATTACCCGGCGTGCCGGAGAGTGACAAACGCGCGATGAAGCGTTAGCCGACGTTCCCAGTGCGGACAGGTGGCCGAGTGGTTTAAGGCAGCGGTCTTGAAAACCGCCGTGGGTTTACGCTCACCGTGGGTTCGAATCCCACCCTGTCCGCCATTTCCCCGTCCCACCGCCGATCCATCGCCGCGTTTTCTTGCATAACAAATGTTTAGAGCGGCACCGCCCGCGCCCGTCCGGCATATGGGCTAGGTTCAATGCAAGGTTCTACCAAGGGGAAACCATATGCTTCGCTGGGCTATCATCTTTCTGATTATTGCGCTGGTCGCCGCCGTTCTGGGCTTCGGGGGAATCGCGGGCGTATCGTCCAACATCGCCTGGATCCTGTTCGTCGTGTTCCTGGTGCTGGCGGTGATTGCGTTCCTGCGTAGGAACGTCTGACCCTGCCTTAATGCAAGACCAGCGGCGCGATCAGTCAGGCTGATCGCGCCGTTTGTCTTTCTGGACCAGCGATTGCGCATCGCGCTCGCTTTCCGGGTAATCCTCCGGCTTCGCGGAGCTCTGGTTCATCAGCGCGCGATGTTCGCGCGTGATTTCGCTGTCGTTCTTGCCATCGGGCTTGTCGCCGCGCGGCGGCGTGCTGCTCTTGTCCTGTTTGCTCATGCACTACCAACGGGCGAGAGGCCCGCAGGTTTCAGATGTGCAGCGCGCGCCCGTAGCTGGCCAGCACGCTCTCGTGCATCGACTCAGAGATCGTCGGGTGCGGGAAGACCGTCTGCATCAGTTCGGCTTCCGTGGTCTCCAGCGTCTTGCCGACCACGAAGCCCTGAATCATCTCGGTCACTTCCGCGCCGACCATGTGCGCGCCCAGCAGTTCGCCGGTCTTGGCGTCGAACACGGTCTTGGTAAAGCCTTCCGCCTCGCCCAGCGCGATCGCCTTGCCGTTGCCGATGAAGGGGAAAGTGCCCGCCTTCACGTCGTAGCCCGCTTCCTTCGCCTTGTCCTCGGTCAGGCCGACCGACGCGATCTGCGGGTGGCAATAGGTGCAGCCCGGAATGTTGCGACGGTCGAGCGGGTGCGGATGGACATCCTTGTTGCCCAGTTCCTGCGCGATCGCCTCTGCCGCGGTCACGCCCTCGTGACTCGCCTTGTGCGCCAGCCACGGGCCGGGTGTGCAGTCGCCGATGGCCCACAGGCCCTTGCTCTTGGTGCGGCCATAGGGGTCGATCTGGATGAAGCCCTTCTCCATCTCGGCCAGCTTTTCCAGGCCGATATTCTCGGTATTGGGGACGATCCCGATGGCGGTGATGCAGTGCGAGAATTCGCTCTCGCTCACCTTGCCGTCCTTGTCCTTGATCTTGGCCTTCACGCCCTTGCCGTCCGCCTTGATGTCTTCGACACCCGCGCCGGTCATGATCGTGATGCCCTGCTTGGTCAGGCTCTTGTGGAGGAAGGCGGAGACGTCCTTGTCTTCCACCGGCACGATCCGGTCGAGCATTTCGACCACGGTCACATCCACGCCCATGTCGTTGTAGAAGCTGGCGAATTCGATGCCGATCGCGCCCGAGCCGATGACCAGCAGTTTCTTCGGCATTTCCTTGGGCGTCATCGCGTGGCGATAGGTCCAGATCCGCTCTCCATCCGCCTTGGCGAAGGGCAAGTCGCGCGCGCGGGCGCCGGTCGCGACGATGACGTGCTTGGCTTCGAGCTTTTCCTCGCCCTTCTCGCCCTTCACGGTCAGGCTGGTGGGGCCGGTCAGCTTACCCTCGCCCATATGCACCGCGATCTTGTTCTTCTTCATCAGCCCGGTGACGCCCTTGTTGAGCTGGGCCGCAACGCCGCGGCTGCGCTTCACCACCGCGTCCAGATCGGCTTCGATCTCGCCCCCGATCCTCAGCCCGTAATCCTTGGCGTTCTGCGCGTAGTGCAGGATCTCTGCCGAGCGCAGCAGCGCCTTGGTGGGGATGCAGCCCCAGTTGAGGCAGATGCCGCCCAGCAGCTCACGTTCCACGATGGCGACCTTCAGCCCCAGCTGCGCGCCCCGGATCGCCGCGACATAGCCGCCCGGCCCGCTGCCCAGCACGATAAGGTCGTATTTCTCAGCCATCGAATCCTCTTTTCAGTTCACTGCCCTGACACACCTGACACACAGTCCAGGGACCAGAAAATCAGGGGCCGCACGGGCGGCCACGATCAGGCGCTTAAGGGAGAAGGTCATGGCGGTCACGCTCCCACCATGGCCAGTTGCACAGGTGTAGGACAGGCCCTCACCCATCATTGTCCGACGCATGACCTGGCGCGCGCTGCGCGGCTGCGCCCTGCATCCGCACCGGGCGCGGTTTGCCGTCGTCGTCCGCCAGCACGAAGACGAAGGTGCCCTTGCACACCAGCTTGGTCTCCTCGCCGTGGCGCGCGCGGGCAATGCCCTCTGCGGCGATGGTGATCGAGGTGTTTCCCTCTTTCAAAATCTCGCAATAGACATTGAGCTCGTCGCCCAGCGCCATCGCGCCGGGAAAGGCGAAGTCGGTGGCCGAGACTACCACAGCTTTGCCCTGCCCCTCGCGACTGGCGAGCGAGCCTGCGCCGAGCGCCATCTGGCTCATCAGCCACCCGCCGAACACGCCGCCATAGGGGTTCATGTCGGTCGGCATCGCGGTGACGCGGATCTGGGGTTGGCGGTCCATCAAAGTGCTGCTTCTCGTGTTCTTCCCACGCGTTGGTGCGCGCGGGCATGTTCCTCTCCCGCGAGGGGAGAGGAGAATTGGGCGCTGCCTGCTGTCACCCTGCGGTGACGTTCACGTACTTGGCTTCGACCCAGCCCTGCGCGCAGGGGCCGGTGTAGTTGCGCGGGGTGTCGAGCGTTTCGTCGACCTGGCAATCCTTGCCTTCGTCACCCTTGTCGTAGACCACGCCGAACCAGTCGCCATCTTCGGAGCAGATGTGCACGCCCTGGCCGGGATCGAGCCGGTCGCGTTCCTTGACCTGCGTGCTGGGCGCGTCGCGAACGGAGAGGTAGGTTTCGCCCCCGGACTCCAGATCGTAGACCTCGCCATAGCTCGCGCAGGAATCCAAGTTCGGGCCGCTCAGCCCCACGCGGATCGGCTTCGGGATAGGCCCGTCATAGGGCGCAGCCTCGGCTGGCGTCACGACTTCAGTGTTCGCTTCCGGAGCGGGCTCTTCCGCGCTTCCGTCGGCAGGCGCCCGCTCGCACGCGGCGAGCGAGAGACCCAGCGTGGCAATCGTGACGAGCGCAATCCTCATAGCATCATTCCCATCGGTTGTTCGCACATCTGCTTGAACGCTTCCATCAGCTGCGCGCCTTCCGCGCCGTCGATCGCGCGATGATCGAAGCTGCCGCTGGCGGTCATGATGGTGGCGGGCGCGATCTGGCCGTCGATCACCCACGGGCGCTGCTCGCCCGCGCCGACCGCCATGATCATGCCCTGCGGCGGGTTGATGACCGCGTCGAACTGCTTGATCCCGAACATGCCGAGGTTGGAGATGCTGGCGGTGCCGCCCTGATATTCGTGCGGCTGCAGCTTGCCCTCGCGCGCCTTGCCCGCGAGTTCCTTCATCTCGGTCGCGATTTCGGCGAGGCTCTTGCGATCCGCGCCGCGAATTATCGGCGTGATCAGCCCCTTGGGCGAGGCAACCGCGACGCTGATGTCGGCGCGGCTGTAGCGGTGCAGCGTGTCGCCCTGGAAGCTGACATGCGCCTGCGGGGTGCGCATCAGCGCCTTGGCCAGCGCCTTGATCAGCAGATCGTTGACCGAGAGCTTCACGCCCTCTGCCTCGAGCATCTTGTTGAGATCGGCACGCGCGGCGAGCAGCGCGTCGAGGCGGATGTCCACGCTGAGGTAGTAGTGCGGCACTTCCTGCTTGGCAGCGGTAAGCCGCTTGGCGACGACCTTGCGCACGCCGGAGACCTTCTCCTCCTCGAACGGCGCATCGCCATCCATCGAGGTATTGGCAGAGCCTGCAACCGCGCCGGGCTTCGCTTCGTTCGCTGGGCGACCGCCCTCGACACCTTCGACGTCCGCCTTCACGATCCGGCCGTGCGGGCCGCTGCCCTTGACGTCGCTGAGGTCGAGACCCTTCTGGTCGGCGATGCGGCGCGCGAGCGGCGAAGCGAAGATGCGTTCGCCGTCCTTCTCGGGCGCGGCGAGGTCTCTTGAGGGGGCCTTCTGCGGCTCGGCGCTCTCGCGCGGCTGTGCCTTGGCCGGTTCGGGCGGGGCCTCGCTCTTCTTCTTGTCGGAATCGTCGGCCTTGGTTTCTTCGGCCTTCTTCGCCTCGGGCTTATCGCCCGGCGCAGCCTTCGCCGCGTCTTCCACGCTTTCGCCATCGGCGGCGAGCATCGCGATCACGGTGCCGACGGCTACGCCTTCGGTCCCCTCGTCGATCTCGATCGAGGCGATGGTGCCTTCGTCGACCGCTTCGAACTCCATCGTCGCCTTGTCGGTCTCGATCTCGGCGAGCAGGTCGCCGGCGGCCACGCTGTCACCCACCTTGACCAGCCAGCGGGCAAGCGTGCCCTCCTCCATGGTCGGCGAAAGCGCGGGCATCTTGATCGGAGTGGGCATAAATGGCGTGTCCTGCGGTTGCGTCAGCTTTGCGTCGTGCGGGAGATTGGCCCCCGCCGTAGCGGCACGGTGTGCGTCTTGCGCCGCTTTGGCCAATTTGATTGGCGGGGGCAAGCACCTTGCCCTACCACACGATCTGTGCCCAATGCTGGCCTCAGGGAGATATCCGAATGGGCAAATATCTGGTCATTATCGACGAAACCGAAGAGGCGCGAAAAGCGCTGCGTTTCGCGATGCACTGGGCGCAGTCGAGCGGGGGATCGGTGCAGATCCTCGCGATCGTGCAGCCGCAGAACTTCAACGCCTTCGGCGGCGTGCAGGCGACCATCGAGGAAGAAGCGCGCGACCGGGCCGAAGCGATCGCGACCAGTGCGGCGGGCAATGTCTTTTCCGAAAGCGGGAAGATGCCCGCGATTGCGGTGAAGGTGGGCGAGGCGAGCCGGATCGTACGCGACTATCTGGCCGACCACCCGGACGTGCTCGCGCTGGTGCTGGGCGCAGGGGGCGACGGTGCGCCGGGGCCGCTGGTGACGCACTTCTCCGCCCATTCTGGCGGCCTGCCCTGCCCGCTGGTGATCCTGCCCGGCGCGATGCCGATGGAGGATATCGAGCGGATCGCGAGCGCGTAAGGGAGTGGCCAATGCCATCGCTGCCTAGCTCGCGGTGCCGCGCACCGGATAATCGTTCTCCAGCACGAACTGAATCGCGCTGATCATCTCGTCGAGCGGCGGGCGCGCGAAGGGCGCGCTCTGCACCTCTTCGAAATAGAGCGTGCCGTCGGGCTTGATCAGGAACAGGCCGGGTTCGGAAAACCGCTCCGGCTCGTCGCTTCCCTCGCGCTTTTCGGAGATGAACAGTCCCCACTCGCGCGCCTGCTCTTCCGGCAGGCCCAGCGCCAGCGGCAGATCGTGGGTGTTCCACTCCTCGTGCGTGACCATTGCGCGCTCACGGCTGTCCATCGAGATCGCGAAGGGCGAGACACCGAGCTTGGTGAACT
Source organism: Citromicrobium bathyomarinum (assembly GCF_021021475.1). GTDB lineage: Bacteria > Pseudomonadota > Alphaproteobacteria > Sphingomonadales > Sphingomonadaceae > Alteriqipengyuania > Alteriqipengyuania bathyomarina. The sequence continues at coordinate 59,875 of NZ_JAINWL010000004.1, forward strand.
TGTCCAGCTTGCCGCCCAGCTCCTCGAGATAGCGCTTGCAGATCGGGCAGTGCTTGCCGCGATAGAACACCAGCATGGTGAAGTTCTCGGGGGTCTGCTTCGATAACTGGAAGCGCGCGTCTATCGTCAGCTCCAGATCGAGGTCGGGCACGCTCTGGCCGGGGGTCAGCATGGGCAATCTACTCCTTTGCCCATGCGAACGGAGCGCGCGGCGGCGCGTTCCGCCTGAAGCTACTTCTTGCCGCGCCCCTGGTGGCGAATATTGCCCGGCCTGCCGCGCTTGCCGACCTGGTGCTTGCCCGCCTTGTCCTTCCGCACGCCGTTCTTGCGGGGGCCGCCCTTCTGCGGACCATCCTTGCGGGGCCCCTTCGGCCCGCTGCGCAGCGGACGCCCTTCGCGCGCCTTGGAGGCATCGCCGCCGGGCACTTCGAAGCGCAGCGCGCCGGTCAGCGCATTGGCCTCGACCAGCTTCATCTTGAGCCGCTGCCCGGTCTCGTAGCGCGTGCCGCTATCCGCGCCGATCAGTGCCTTGGCCGCTTCGTCATAGTGGAAATACTCGTCGCCGATGGTGGAGATCGGCACCAGCCCGTCGCCCCCCAGCCCCACGATGGTGGCGAAGAAGCCGAAGTTCTGCACGCCGGTGATGCGCGTCTCGAACGTTTCGCCCACCCGGCCGGAAAGCCACGCGGCGACGTAGCGGTCGATCGTGTCGCGCTCCGCTTCCATCGCGCGGCGCTCGGTCCGGCTGATCGCCTCGCTGATCTTGCCCAGATCGTCGCGATCGACATCGCTGAGCCCGCTGCTCTCGGGCAGCTTCGACGCCATCTTTCCTTGGGGCTTGGGCTGCTCCAGCTTGAACGCATCGACCAGCGCGCGGTGCACCAGCAGGTCCGAATAGCGGCGGATCGGCGAGGTGAAATGCGCGTAGCTGCCGAGCGAGAGGCCGAAATGCCCCTGATTGTCCGGCCCGTAATAGGCCTGGGTCTGCGTGCGCAGCACCGCCTCCATCAGCAGCGCCTTTTCCTGTTCGTCTGACACATCCTTGAGGAAGCGGTTGAACAAAGTCGGCGTGATCACCTGCCCCATCGCCAGCTTCTTGTCCTGGGTGGAGAGATATTCCTTGAGCGCGAGCAGCTTCTCCCGGCTCGGCTGTTCGTGGACGCGGTAGACGACGGGTGAGTTCTTGCTCTCCAGCGCCTTGGCCGCCGCGACATTGGCCGAGATCATGAACTCCTCGACCACGCGGTGCGCATCGAGCCGTTCGCGCACGACGATTTCGTCGATCCCGCCCTTGTCGTCCAGCACCACCTGCCGTTCGGGCAGATCGAGGTCCAGCGGGTCGCGCGCCTCGCGCGCTTTCCACAGCGCTCCCCAGGCTTTCCACAGGTTGTCCAGCCGTTCGTCCCCAGCCTTGTCATCGATCCGGCGCTGGGCTTCCTCGTAGGCCATGACCTCGGCGATCCGCACCACCGCGCGGGTGAAGCGCCACTTCAGCAGCTCGCCATCCGCCGAGATTGTCATGTGACACACCATCGCCGCGCGATCCTCGCCCGACTTGAGCGAGCAGACATCGGCGGAGAGGACTTCGGGCAGCATCGGGATGACGCGGTCGGGGAAATAGACCGAGTTGCCGCGCTTCCTTGCCTCGCGGTCGAGCGCGCTGCCGGGGCGCACGTAATGCGAGACATCGGCAATCGCGACGATCGCACGGAAGCCGCCCGCGTTGTCCTCGCTCTCGTCGGGCGCGGCCCAGATCGCATCATCGTGGTCGCGCGCGTCGGCGGGGTCGATCGCGACGATCGGCACATCCCGCAAATCCTCGCGCTTGTCCGTGGTCACCGGCAGCTTGGCCGCCAGCTGCGCCTCGTTCAGCACGGCCTCGGGGAAGACATGCGGGATTCCATGCTTGGCGATCGCGATCATGGAGAAGCTGTTGGGGGCCAGCGGATCGCCCAGAACTTCGGTCACGCGAACGCCCGAACGCGTGCCGCGCCCGACCGGTTCGGCGGAGACCAGCTGGCCTTCCTCTGCCGTGCCGACATCGGAAATGGGCGAGGAGTTGCGGACCTTCTTGTCCACCGGCGCGAGCCAGAACTTGCCGCGACCGTCCTTCTCGACCACGCCGATCAGGCCTTCGGTCTGCTGGGCGAGCTTCTTCATCGGATGCGCGCGCCAGCCGCGCGGCGTCTCTTCCGTCCGTGCAAGTACCCGGTCGCCGACCTTGAGCGCGGGCATGCCCCTGGAGCCTTTCCCGCGCGATTTCTCGATGATCGTCAGGCGTGGCGGCTTGGCGCCGTCGTCGGGCTCCCACTTCTCGGGCACCGCGATCGGGTCGCCATCGTCCAGCTCGACCACGCGCAGCACGGTCACCTTGGGCAGTCCGCCCATCCGGTGGAAGGCGGTCTTCTTTCCGTCGATCAGGCCTTCCTCGGCCATGTCCTTCAGCAGTTTCTTGAGCGCGATCTTCTCCTGCCCCTTGAGGCCGAAGGCGCGCGCGATCTCTCGCTTGCCGACCGTGCTGTCAGACGTTTCGATGAATTCGAGGACCTGCTTCTGGGTGGGCAGTCCTTTGGGGAGGTTTTTTGCGCGTTTGGCCATATCATGGCTCTAAACGCATGGGAGGGGCGGTGCTATCCCGCACGCGCCCCCTGCCCCCCGATCTGTGAGCCGCGCTATGCGGCTTCAGTTGACATTGCGGCTTGGGATCAGGCCGCACACGATCACCACCAGATAGCCGATATAGGCGACCAGTCCGAGGCCGGAGCTGGCAGCGGCAGTATCGCTCATCGTCTGCATGTTGTCGCTCATCATCGCGGCGCGGATATCGTCGACCGCCGCCACGCTGACATAGGACGCGAACAGCGTCGTCAGCACGGGGATGATCGCGATTCCCACCGGCAGGCGCGCATCGCGCAGCCGGCGCACGAAAGACGCGATCAGCAGCGCCAGCCCGATGAGCGAGATTGCCACCCCGATCCATGCCTGCGTTTCCACGCTGCCAGCCATGTTGCGCATCATCTCCATCTGGAGCTGATCCTGATCGACACCCGACATCGCGCCCTGAAACGCAGTGCCCATCGCCCCGGCGGTAAAGACGATGCCCGAGATGAAGCTGAGACCGAAGGTGATGACCACGATCAGCAGCACCCACCACCAGAACAGCGTGCGGCTGTCGCGGCCCGCAAAGTTCGTCAGGTTCGCAAATCCGTGCCTGATCGCATTGCCCATGAAATTCTCCCCCAAAAAAATCAGTATGCGCGTGCGACGTAAATCCGCTCTACCGCCGGTTCTCCGGTGAAGATGCAGGTGCCGTCGGCAGGCGCCGTGTCGCGCGGTACGTTGCGCACGGTCAGCTTCTGATCCTTCAGCTTCTCGACCACCTGCTCCAGCGCATCGCCGGTCGGCTTGGCCCACTGTACCTCGACCCAGCCGGGATACTTGCCGTTATTGGCGAAGAACTCGACAACGCCGTCCCAGCTGTCGATGCCGGTCGCGATATTCGCGTCGCGGCGTTCGGCGGCTTCGGTAAACAGCGCCTGCTGGATGTCGCCCAGCAGGCCCGGAATCGTCTCACCCGCACTCTCACGGGTCGGGGCCTGCGAGTTGAGCTTGCCCGTTTCCATGTCCCACAGATTGTCGCGCCGGATCAGCGTGACGACGCCGTTCTCCATGTCGCGCCCGCCGACCTCGACGATCACGGGCGCGCCCTTGCGCACCCAGTCCCACCGCTTCTGCGCGGGCTTGCCGGGCTTGGTGTCGAGCAGCACGCGGACCGGTTCGCCCAGCGCCTGCTGCCCGGCGAGCGTGGCGCGCAGGCCTTCGCAATATTCGATCAGCGCAGCGTCGTCGTCGTTACCGCGCAGCATCGGCAGGATCACGACTTGCCACGGCGCGAGCTTGGGCGGCACGCGCAGGCCGTCGTCGTCGCCGTGGGTCATGATGATGCCGCCGATCAGGCGGGTCGAGACGCCCCAGCTGGTGGTGTGCGCGAACTGCTCGCCGCCTTCCTGCGCCTGGTACTTGATGCCAGAGGCCTTGGCGAAATTGGTGCCGAGATAGTGGCTCGTGCCCGCCTGCAGCGCCTTGCCGTCCTGCATCATCGCTTCGATCGACCACGTCTCGACCGCGCCGGGAAAACGCTCATGCTCGGGCTTCTCGCCCGCGATCACCGGCAGCGCGAGATCGTCCTCGGCCATCGCGCGATAGACTTCGAGCATGGTCAGCGTGTGGTCCTTCGCCTCCTCGCGCGTGGCGTGGGCGGTGTGCCCTTCCTGCCAGAGGAATTCGCTGGTGCGCAGGAACATGCGGGTGCGCATTTCCCAGCGCACGACGTTGGCCCACTGGTTCAGCTTGAGCGGCAGGTCGCGCCAGCTCTGCACCCAGCGCGCCATCGCATCGCCGATGATCGTTTCCGACGTGGGCCGCACCACCAGCGGCTCTTCCAGCTTGGCCTCGGGATCGGGTATCAGCCCGCCCTTCCCGTCCGCGATCAGGCGGTGGTGGGTGACGACCGCCATTTCCTTGGCAAAGCCTTCGACATGGTCCGCTTCACGCTCGAAATTGGAGAGCGGGATGAACAGCGGGAAATAGGCGTTGTCGTGCCCCGTCGCCTTGATCCGGTCGTCGAGCAGGCGCTGGATCCGTTCCCAGATGCCATAGCCCCACGGCTTGATGACCATGCACCCGCGGACCCCCGATTCCTCGGCCATTTGCCCGTCGGCAATGGCGGCCTGATACCAGGCGGCGAAATCGTCTTCGCGTTTGACGGAAAGGGCGTGACGGATTGCGGGCACGGTGATGGCGTCCTGTTGGCTGGGTGATCGGTAGGGCAGGCTCGATAGGCGAGGCATCGGCCCGCGCCAAGCCTTCGACCGGCGTTATTCGGCGGCCGGGCAGTGGAGGAAGCCGGTCATGACTTCCTTGAAGGTGGCCTGCGGGTCGAAACCCTCCGGCGCGCTTCCCTCGTTGCCCGTGAATGCGCCGAGCCCATGGCGCGACATGTAGCGCGGCTGATAGGTCGGCGGGCCGAGCGCGGCGATCGCGCTGCACAGCGCGCCCAGTTCCTCCGGATCGTCGGCAATGCGGCCGACCGTTTCGGACAGCTTCGCCTGCTGCGCCTCTTCGAGATCGCCGAACGCGCTCATCTGCGCGACCAGCACTGCCTGATGTGCAGTCCGGTCGGACACGCGGCGCATGTCGTAGCGGCCATAGACCCCGCCCAGCGCAAACAGGCTGGCCGCGTCGTCCCATTCCTCGCGCGCGATACAGGCGGCGGCGCCACGGTAGAGATCGACTGGATTATAGGCGGGCCTTGCCTGATCGATCGGGATGCAGCCGATATCGTTCGGGCTCTCGAGGTCGCCCTCCATCTGGTAGTTGCGGATCACCGGCCCGTCGTTCTGCGCGCCGACTGGCCCGGCAGGCATTGCCACGATGAGCAGCGCGCCCATCGCCATCGATATTCCTCGCATCACGGATCCCTTCCCGTCCTGAGCGGGCAGGTGTCGCGCTACTTGCCCAGCTCGTCGAGCTTTTTCTGCATCGCGGCCATCTGGTCGCGCATCGAGGCGAGTTCCTGCGCGGTCTCGTCAGACGGGCTTTCGGCGCGCGGTGCTTTCTTGCCTGCGCCGGCCTGCCCGGTGAAGGCGTCGGTCGCGGCGCGCATCATCGCTAGGTTGGTCTCGGCCATCTTGGCGAAGGGGTTGCCGGCCATGCCGCTCTGCCACGCCTCGGCGATCTTCGCCTGGTTGGCGCGGAAATTGGCCATGCTCGCTTCGAGATAGCTGGGCATCATCGACTGCATCGAATTGCCGTACATCGAGATCAGATCGCGCAGGAAGCTGACCGGCAGGATATGCTCTCCGTTGGCCTCTTCCTCGACGATGATCTGGGTGAGGATGGAATGGGTGATGTCATCCCCGCTCTTCGCGTCGACCACAGTGAATTCCAGCCCCTCGCGCGTCATCTTCGCCAGGTCTTCGAGCGTGATGTAGCTTGAGGAATGGGTGTTGTAGAGTCGCCGGTTGGCGTATTTCTTGATGACGATCGTGTCGCCCTCGGTGTATTTCTTGTTAGGCATGAAGAGTGCCGGGCTCCAGTACTGAATGCTGCGCAGCATCAGGCCTTAGCATTTGCAGCATCGCTTGGGCAATGCGCCTTGACGCTACGTTCGAACCGGTGACCGAGCGTGGTCAGCAATTCATACTGCGACAGGCCGGAATGCTGCGCAGCATCGGGCAGGTGGTACGGCACGTCGAGCCAGTCGCCGACATCCAGTTCGGGTGTCGGCGCGAGGTCCACCACCACCATATCCATCGAGACCTTGCCCAGCAGCGGGAGCGTGCGGCCCTGGTGGCTCAGGAAGCCCTTCGCGCCCCAGCTTCGCAGGAACCCGTCGGCATAGCCGAGCGAGACGGTCCCTACGCGCATCGGGCCGCTGGCGGTGAATTCGCGGTTGTAGCCGACCGCATCGCCCGCTTCGAGACGGCGGACATTGATGATCGCGGCCTGCGGGAAGGCGACCTGGCGGATGTGATCGGCAAGATCGGGCGTCGGCACCCCGCCATAGAGCGCAAGGCCCGGGCGGGTGAGGTCGCAGCTATAATCGCGGCCCAGCGCAATCCCTGCGCTGTTGGCGATGCTCGTCTCGCGGTGCGGCAACAGCGCCTGTGCTGCGCGGAACGCGGCCAGCTGGTGGCCATTCGCCGCCGAGTGCTCTTCCGCTGAGGACAGGTGCGACATCAGCACCTGCACATCGAGCCGGGCGAGCAGCGGGTCGCTCAGCTCCGTGGGGGCGAGGCCCAGCCGGTTGATCCCGGTATCGACCATCAGGTTGCACGTGCCCCCTCCGGCATCGAGCCACACCTTCGCCTGATGGAGCGAGTTGATCACCGGGCGCACCCCGGTCGCGATGGCGTAGCGCGCTTCCTCGCCGGTCATCACGCCGTGCAGCACCGCCACCTGCTGCGGTGCGACATGGTCCAGCACGGGTGCGACCTCGCTCCAGTGCGCGACGAAGAAATCGCGCGCGCCGGCCTCGACCAGCGCAGGCACGCAATTCTGCGTACCCAGCCCGTAACAGTCCGCCTTGACCGCCGCGCCCGCCCGCGCACTGTCCGACAGCTTGTCGAGCGCGCGCCAGTTATGCGCCAGTGCGGCGGTGTCGATCGCGAGGCGGAGCGTCGGGGGCGGCGGAGTTTGCGGGTGCGTATTCACGCATCCCCGAAATCACGTGGCGGCCCGCTCGGCAAGCCCCACCATGCGACAAGCAGGCCGAAAGCGACCACGATCCACGTATACCACAGGCCTGCGTAGATATCCCCGCTGCGCGCGACGATGATCCCCGCGATCAGCGGCAGGAACCCGCCAAGGTATCCAGCGCCGATGTGATAGGGGATCGACATCGACGAATAGCGGATCTGCGGCGGAAACATCTCGGTCAGCAGCGCTGCGACGGAGCCATAGGTCAGCGCGGAGAGCATCCCCATCACCAGCAGCAGGCCGACAATGCCGAGTATATTCGCGACCGGCGGCACCTGCGTGCTGAAATCGAAGCCCTTGGCGCTCAAGGCGTCGCGCACGCCGTCGCGCAGCGCTGGCCCTTGCGCGAACAGCGCGGGATCGAGCGGCTGCGCCTCTCCGCCCACGGACAGCCCGAGCGCCCCGCCCTCACGCAACTCGTAGCGCACGCCGCTGGAGGTCAGCGCGTCGAGCAGCTTGCCGCAATCGGTCTGTTCGCGGCCGAACAGTTCGGCGAAGGGGTCGGGTGTGCAGTTCTGGCCCGTCACCACCACCGGCGTACGCTCGGCGGCGGCGGACAGGCCCGGATTTGCGAGATGGCCCATCCCCCAGAAGACCGGGAACAGCAGCGCCAGCGACAGCCCGGCGCCCAGAATGATCGGCAGCTTGCGCCCGATCCTGTCCGACCAGCGGCCGATGACGAGATAGAAGCTCATCGAAATCAGCCCGCCTGCCAGCAGCATCCATTCGACCACGCTCTCGTCCACCCGCATCGGCCCGCGCAGGAACGACAGGCTGCTGAAGAAGGCGGTGTACCAGATCGTGGTCAGCACGCCGGTGATGCCGAACAGCGCGACGAAGATACGCTTCTTGTTGCCGGGGTAGGTAAAGCTTTCGATGAAGGGATTGCCGCTGGTCTCGCCCGCCTCCTTCATCGCCTTGAACACCGGGCTTTCAGAGAGTTTGAGGCGCATCCACAGCGAAATGCCAAGCAGGATGATCGACAACAGGAAGGGAAGGCGCCAGCCCCAGGCGGCGAATTCCTCCGCCGGGATCAGCCAGCGGCAGGTCAGCACCACGATGATCGACAGCACGAAGCCGCCGACCACGCTCGCCTGAATGAAGCTGGTGTAGAACCCGCGCTTCTCGGGCGGGGCGTGTTCCGCGACATAGATCGCCGCGCCGCCATATTCGCCGCCCAGCGCGAGGCCCTGCAGGATGCGGAAGCCGATCACGATGATCGGTGCGGCAATCCCGATGGTCGCCGCGTCGGGGATCAGGCCGACCCCGGCGGTGGCGATGCCCATCAACGTGACGGTGACGAGGAAGGTGTATTTGCGTCCCAGTTTGTCGCCCAGAAAGCCGAACAGGATCGCACCCAGCGGTCGGAAGCCGAAGCCGACCGCAAAGCCTGCCCACACCAGCAGGATCTGCAGGGTCTCGTTACCACTGGGGAAGAATGCCGCGCCGATCAGCCCGGCGAGCGTGCCGTAGATGAAGAAATCGTACCATTCGAAGATCGTCCCCGCCGAACTGGCGGCGATGACGAGCCGGATTTCCTTGTCGGTCGGCTCACGGTTGGCCGATGCTGCGGCGGACGCGCTCATATTCCGATTTTCCCCCTCCGTTTTATGGAGTTGGTCTAACGCGGCTGCGCGGCCTTGCAAAGCGCGTCTGTCGCGGCCCTCCAGGGGAGCAGGATCGCGCCTTGCCGTCCGGGGAAGGCGCGTGCGGGTTCCAGCACGGCGAAGCCCGGCCAGTCTGGGAGCTGTGCGTTCTCATCCGCCAGCCATGCCTCGATTTCCTTGAGGCTGGCGCGCACCTTTTCCGCCGTGCGGCCCTGCGCCGCTTGCGCGAACACCGCCGCCGCCGCCTGCCCGATCGCGCAGGCGGATACGGCAAGGCCCAGCGCCTCCACGCGATCTTCGGCGTTAAGCACGAGGTCGAGCGTCAGCGTGCCGCCGCAGGTGCGCGAGCGTGCCTCTGCGCTGGCATCGGGCGCGGACAGGCGCGGATAATCGGCCAGCGAGACCGCGAGCGAGAGGATTTCGGGCGTATAGAGCTTGGTCACTGGCTGGCTGTGTCGCCGGTTACGGGGCCACCATCCTCCGACCGCGCCCGGCGCACTTCGGCACGGCGATCGTGGATATAGCCGACCAGCGCTTCGCTGCCCGCGTTGATCGAGGGGTACGTCCGCGCGGTGACGATCCAGTTCGGGCGGCCCTCTTCGCCCCACACCGTATCATAGCCGAGCACCAGCAGCGCGAAGCCGATCACCACGATGATCGCGCCCTTCACCGCGCCGAAACCGAAGCCGAGCACCCGGTCGAGCGGGCCGAGCAGCGAATCGCGCGCTCTGGTGCCGACCATCGATGCGATCAGCTTGACCGCGCTGAAGGGGATCAGCAGCAGCAGCGCGAAGGCGACGATCGCGGCGGTGGTCGCCGAGCCAACCTGCGGTTCGAGCAGCGCCTGCACCTGCGTGTGGAACTGCCGGATCGCGAGCAGCGCGAGAATCCACGCGGCGAGCGAGAGCATTTCCTGAACGAAGCCGCGCATGAAGCCGCCCGCAGCGGCCACCGCGACGATCAGCAGCACGATGATGTCGAACCCGGTCATAGAATTTCAGCCTAGCACGCCATTGCTATCGCATCACGCGATCCACCAGTTGCGATAGCTGCCTTATTCCGTCGAATTGAATGCCGCGTGAAGCCTTTTCTTCCATGAAAGGGCCCTGCGCGCTCGAAAAACCGAGCTTGGCCGCTTCGCGCAGCCGCAAGCCGCCATGGGCGACGGGGCGGATTTCGCCGGCGAGCGAGACTTCGCCGAACCAGACAGAGCGATCCTTCAGGGGCCGGTCGGCAAGCGCGGAGACCAGTGCTGCGGCCACCGCCAGATCCGCCGCAGGGTCCGCCAGCCGGTATCCGCCCGCGACGTTGAGATAGACCTCCGCCGCGCTGAAATTGAGGCCGCAGCGCGATTCGAGCACCGCCAGCAGCATCGCGAGGCGGCCATTATCCCACCCCACCACCGCGCGGCGCGGGGTCGCGCCCGATTGCAGCCGCACGATCAGCGCCTGAATCTCTACCAGCACTGGCCGCGTACCCTCCATCGCGGGGAATACCGCGCTGCCCGCCAGCGGCGCGTCGCGTCCGGAGAGGAACAGCATGGAGGGGTTCTCGACCTCTTCAAGCCCCTCGGTCGCCATCGCGAACACGCCGATCTCGTCGACCGCGCCGAAGCGGTTCTTGAGTGCGCGCAGGATGCGGTATTGGTGGCTGCGTTCGCCTTCGAAGCTCATCACCACATCGACCATGTGCTCCAGCACGCGGGGCCCCGCGATATTGCCGTCCTTGGTCACATGGCCCACCAGCACCAGCGCGGTGCCGCGTTCCTTGGCGTAGCGGATCAGTTCGAACGCGCAGCCGCGCACCTGGCTGACCGTGCCCGGCGCGCCCTCGATCGTGTCCGAATACATCGTCTGGATCGAATCGACGACGAGCAGGTCGGGCGCTTTGTCCTGCGCGCCCAGCGTGGTCAGGATGTCGCGCACATTGGTGCTGGAGGCGAGCCGGACCGGCGCATCGGCCAGCCCCAATCGCTCAGCCCGCAGGCGCACCTGCGCGGAGGCTTCCTCGCCGCTGACATAGACGACATCGCCGCCCTTGCGCGCGATTGCGCCTGCGGTTTGCAGCAGCAGGGTCGACTTGCCGATCCCCGGATCGCCGCCGATCAGGATCGCGGCGCCGGGCACCAGCCCGCCACCCAGCGCGCGGTCGAATTCCTTGAGGCCGGTGGTCGCCCGCTCGGGCGGCTTCACCGCATCGCTCAGCGAGACGAATTGCAGGCGTCGCCCGCCGCCGGAAAGATCGTGCTTGGCAGAAAACACCGTCGCGGGTGCATCCTCCACCAGCGTGTTCCATTCCGCGCAGTCCGGGCATTGTCCCTGCCAGCGCGGCGAGACACCGCCGCAGGCCTGACAGACATAGCGTTTCTTCGGCTTGGCCATGCCACCTCCTTAAGGCGGGGAGTTAGGTGGAACATTAGCGGAACGCAAGTTGCCATTCATACCCCTCCCCCTCTAGAATATGACCATGCGGCAAAAGGAATTGAGGATCGGTCTTGTCTGCTACGGCGGGGTCAGCCTCGCCGTTTACATGCATGGCGTGACCAAGGAGGTGTGGAACCTGGCGCGCGCCAGCCGCGACTTCCATACACCCGGCCATTCCAGCCACGGGGTCGCGGGCGAATACCGCCGCCTGCTCGACCTGCTTGCCGACCGCCACGATCTGCGCCTGCGCGTGCTGCCCGACATTTTCAGCGGCGCGAGCGCGGGCGGGATCAACGCGGTGTTTCTGGCGCAGGCGATCTTCTCCGGCCGGTCGCTGGAGCCGCTGACCAACCTGTGGCTCGACAATGCCGATATCGACCGACTGACCGCGGAGGACGCGCGGCCTGGCTGGCGCTTTGCCAAGGTGTGGGCGCAGCCGCTCGCCACCTTCGTGCTCAGGCGGCCGGGCAATCTGGTGTCCGAAAGTGTCGCGCCCGAGACACGCTCCGAAGTGCGCGAGAAAGTCTCCAAGCTGGTGCGTGGGCGCTGGTTCCAGCCGCCGTTCTCCGGCGAGACGATGTCGCGCATGCTGCTCGAAGCGCTGGAGGCGATGGATGGCTCACCCGCCGACGGGCCGCTGCTGCCGCCGGGCCACCCGGTCGATCTCTACGTGCCGACCACGGACTTCCACGGCTACCTCGCCCGGCTGCGGCTCAACAGTCCGCCGGTGGTGCTGGAGAGCGAGCATCGCATGCCGATCTCCTTCACCGGGCGCACGCCGGAGCTTGCCGGGGGCTGGCTTGCCGATCCGCTCGAACTGACCTTCGCCGCGCGCGCGACCGCCAGTTTCCCGGGCGCCTTCCCGCCGCTGCAGGTGGGCGAGATCGATACGATCGCGGCGGAGAAGAACCTGTCGTGGCATTCGCGCGACCGGTTCCTTCGCCGAGTCATGCCGGTGCATTGCGACGACGGGTCCGCGGAAGGCGTCTCGCTGATCGACGGGTCGGTGCTGGTCAATCGCCCGTTCGAAGGCGCGATCGACGCGCTGCGCGGGCGGCCTGCGGTGCGCGAGGTGGAGCGGCGCTTTGCCTATGTCGATCCGCGGCCCGAGCGATACATGCGCGACAGGGAGAAGATGCGCGCGCCGGTCGGCTTTTTCGAGAACATCTTCGGCTCGCTCTCCACCCTCCCCCGCGAACAGCCGATCCGCGACAACCTGGAGGTGATCGGCGAGCAATCGCGCCATGCCGCGCGGCTTCAGGCGATGATCGCCGAACTGCGCCCGCAGGTGGAGGGCGCGGTCGAAAAGCTGTTCGACCGCACGGTGTTCTTCGACCGGCCCACGCCGAAGCGGCTGTCCAACTGGCGCAGGAAGGCGCAGCAGGCGGCGGCGGAACAGGCGGGTTATACCTTCGCAGGCTATGCCGAGCTGAAATATGTCGGGATCGTCGAGCGGATCGCGGAGCTGGCGCGCAAGGCCGCGCCCAGGGATGCCGAGCCCGATCCGCAGGTGCTCGCGGTGGTGCTGCGCGCCTGTCTGCGCGAGCGGGGGCTGGAAACGCTCGGCGGGGCGACCGGCGGGGCGAGCCCGGGGGCGATCGACTTCTTCCGCACCTATGATCTGGCGTTCCGTATCCGCCGTCTGCGCCTGCTCGCCCGCCGCACCGCGCGCGACTGGGAGGCGGACCCGGAGATCCCCAACGAGGCGCTCGATAGCGCGCGCGAGGCGATCTACACGATCCTGTCCGCCTATTTCGAGCGGGATGGGCTGAGCCCAATGGGCCCGGAGTTCCGCGATCTGGCGCGCAATGCGGTGTCCGATCCGGGCGCGCTGCTCGATCATATTGCGCAGCGGCGCGGGCTGAAGGATCTGGATACGCAGGCCGAAGAGGCGCTGTCGCTCGCGCTGAGCGATATGCCCCGCAGCCTGCGCCGGCGCATGATGTATGCCTATCTCGGCTTCCCGTTCTACGATGTCGCCACGCTGCCGATCCTCGGCACGCAGGGGATGAACGAGTTCGAGCCGGTCAAGGTCGACCGGATCAGCCCCGAGGACGCCCAGGCGATCCGCGAAGGCGGTGCGGCGGAGACGCTGCGGGGAATCGAATTCTACGACTTCGGCGCCTTCTTCAGCCGCGCCTATCGCGAGAACGATTATCTGTGGGGCCGCCTGCATGGCTGCGAGCGGATGATCGACATCGTGCTGTCGACCAGCGACGAGGCGATTCCCTTCGAGGAACGCCGCGCGATCCTGCGCAGCGCCTTCCTCGCCATCATCGAGGAAGAGCGCGAGGCGAAGCGCTGCGCGGACGGAACGCTGAAGGCCTTGCGCGACGAGATCGAGGCGCGGCTAGGATAGCGCGGGGCTTCAGGCCCCGAACGCATCCTTGATCCGGTCGAAGAAGCCGCGGCTTTCGGGGCATTCCTCACCCGTCTCCGTCTCGCTGAATTCTTCGAGGATCTCGCGCTGGCGTTTGGTCAGCTTGGTCGGCGTTTCCACCGTGATCTCCGCGACCAGATCGCCCCGCCCGCGCCCTTGCAGCACGGGCATGCCCGCGCCGCGACGGCGCAGCTGCTTGCCCGACTGGATGCCGGCGGGAATCTCGATCGTGTTGGTCGACCCGTCGAGGTCGGGAATTTCGACCTTTCCACCCAGCGCGGCGGTGGTGAAGCTGATCGGGACGCGCGCAATCAGGTTCGATCCGTCGCGTGCGAACACGCTGTGCGCGCGGATGTGGATGAAGATGTAGAGATCGCCCGGAGGCGCGCCGCGCGGACCAGCCTCTCCCTTGCCGGACAGGCGGATGCGGGTGCCGGTATCGACGCCCGGCGGAATATCGACCGAGAGCGACTGCGGCGCATCGACGCGACCGTCCCCTCGACAATTGCGGCAGGGGGTCTCGATCACCTCGCCGCGACCGTGGCAATTGGGGCATGGCCGCTCGACCACGAACAGGCCCTGCTGCGCACGCACCTTGCCGTAGCCCGCGCACATGTTGCACGCCCGCGTGCCGGTGCCCGGCTCCGCGCCGGAGCCGGTACACACCTCGCATTGCTGCGAGACTTCGATCTCGATGGTGGTCGACTTGCCGTGGAAGGCTTCTTCCAGGGTGATTTCGAGGTCGTAGCGCAGGTCCGCCCCGCGCCGTGCGCCCTGGCGCATTCCGCCAAAGGCGCTGCCGAAGATCGTTTCGAAGATATCGCCGATATCGCCGAAGTCGGCCTGATGGCCGCCACGGCCGCCACCCCCGCCCTGCTGGAAGGCGGCATGGCCATACTGGTCGTAGGCGGCGCGTTTCTGAGGGTCTTTCAACACCTCATAGGCAGCGCCGATCGCCTTGAAGCGCGCCTCAGCCTCGGCATCGCCGGGGTTGCGATCGGGGTGATACTGCATCGCCATCTTGCGATAGGCAGCCTTGATCGCCGCCGCATCCGCATCGCGCGAGACGCCAAGCAATTCGTAAAGATCGGGTTCGGAAGCCATTATTCAGAGCACCGGTGCAACAAACATAGGCGGGCCCGCGCAGGCCGGGTGGTCTGCGCGGAGCCCGTTTCTCATGACCGTCCGGCTCAGGACCGGTCGGCGTTGTCGCTGTCGCCAGCGCTGTCGTCTACTTCGGAGAACTCAGCGTCGACGACGTCTTCGTCCTGCGAGGACGATGCGCCTGCATCGCCGGCCTGCCCGGCATCTGCGCCGCCGCTGGCCTGTTCCTTCTCGTAGATCTGCTGGCCCATCTTCATGGCCACTTCGGTCAGCGCCTGAGCCTTGGCATTGATCGCGTCGACATCGTCGCCTTCGAGCACGGTCTTCGTCTCGGCAATCGCTGCCTCGACATCGGCCTTGAGCGAAGCGTCGATCTTGTCGCCGTTTTCCTGAACCTGCTTCTCGGTCGCGTGGACCAGGTTATCGGCCTGGTTGCGCGCCTCGGCAGCTTCGCGACGCTTCTTGTCCTCTTCGGCGAAGCGTTCGGCGTCCTTGACCATCGATTCGATGTCGTTGTCGCTGAGACCGCCCGAGGCCTGGATGCGGATCTGCTGTTCCTTGCCCGTGCCCTTGTCCTTGGCGGACACGTTCACGATGCCGTTGGCGTCGATGTCGAAGGTGACTTCCACCTGCGGCACGCCGCGCGGTGCGGGCGGGATGCCGACCAGATCGAACTGGCCGAGCAGCTTGTTGTCGCCCGCCATCTCGCGCTCGCCCTGGAACACGCGGATCGTCACCGCCTGCTGGTTATCCTCGGCAGTCGAATAGACCTGCGTCTTCTTGGTCGGGATCGTCGTGTTGCGGTCGATCATCTTGGTCATGATCCCGCCCAGCGTCTCGATACCCAGCGACAGCGGCGTCACGTCGAGCAGCAGCACGTCCTTGACGTCGCCCTGCAGGACGCCGGCCTGAATCGCTGCACCCATGGCGACGACTTCGTCCGGGTTCACGCCGGTGTGCGGCTTCTTGCCGAAGAATTCTTCCACGACTTCGCGAACCTTGGGCATGCGGGTCATCCCGCCGACCAGGATCACTTCATCGACTTCACCGGTCTTCATGCCGGCATCTTCGAGCGCCTTCTTGCACGGTTCGAGCGTGCGCTTGACCAGATCGCCCACCAGCTGTTCCAGCTTCGAGCGGGTCAGGGTTTCGACGAGGTGCAGCGGCGTGGAGCTACCGCCTTCCATGCGCGCGGTGATGAAGGGCAGGTTCACTTCGGTCTGCTGCGCGCTCGAAAGCTCGATCTTCGCCTTTTCGGCGGCTTCCTTGAGGCGCTGCAGGGCCAGTTTGTCCTGCTTCAGATCCATGTTTTCCTTGGATTTGAACTGCTCGGCCAGATATTCGACGATCGCGCTGTCGAAGTCTTCACCGCCCAGGAACGTGTCGCCGTTGGTCGACTTCACCTCGAACACGCCGTCGCCGACTTCGAGGATCGAGATGTCGAACGTACCGCCGCCAAGGTCGTAGACCGCGATGGTCTTGTTCTCGTCCTTGTCGAGGCCGTAGGCGAGCGCGGCCGCAGTCGGCTCGTTGATGATGCGCAGGACTTCGAGGCCTGCGATCTGGCCGGCGTCCTTGGTCGCCTGGCGCTGCGCGTCGTTGAAGTAGGCAGGCACGGTGATGACCGCCTGGGTCACGTTCTCGCCGAGATAGCTCTCGGCGGTTTCCTTCATCTTCTGCAGGATGAAGGCGGAAATCTGGCTGGGCGAATACTTGTCGCCGCCCGCTTCGACCCATGCATCGCCATTGTTGCCCTTGACGATGTTGTAGGGGACCAGTTCCATGTCCTTCTTGGTCATGGGGTCTTCGAACCGGCGGCCGATCAGGCGCTTCACCGCGAAGACGGTGTTGTCCGGGTTGGTGACGGCCTGGCGCTTGGCCGGCTGGCCGATCAGGCGCTCGCCATCCTTGGTGAAGGCCACGATCGAGGGCGTGGTGCGTGCACCTTCCGCATTCTCGATGACCTTGGGTTTGCCCCCATCCATGACCGCGACACACGAGTTCGTCGTACCGAGGTCGATACCAATTACTTTTGCCATGATACCCCGCATCCGTTTGGCTATGTTGGACACTGCCCTTCGCGACACCCCCGTCAGTGGGCGATGCCGCTCGGCAGCTCTGGTTGAGCCGCGGATATAGGTGCGCTTGTTCTTGGCACAAGAGATGCCAGCGCCTAGTCGTCAGGCGGGACACAACCTTGGGAGGAGCCTGACATGAAATCGATTTACCTCGCCTGCGCACTTGGCCTTGGTGCCGTGACACTGGCCGGATGCGATCAGAAACCCGCCGAGGAAGAGGTTGCAGCCGCACCGCTGACCGCGAGCGAAGGCAAGCTGTTCCTGCCCGCCGTCTCAGGCAATCCGGGCGCGGTCTATTTCAAGCTGGAGAACCCGGGCGACAGGGCGATTTCGGTCCGCAAGGCCGACGTGGAAGGCGCGGGAAGCGCGGAATTGCACGACTATATGGAATATGACGATACCGAGATGGGATCGATCGGCGTGGTCACCGTGCAGCCGGGCGAAACGGTCTCCTTCGAACCGGGCGGCAAGCACGTGATGGCGTTCGACCTCTCGCCCGAGCTCAAGCCCGAAAGCGTCACCTCGGTCACCCTGACCATGGCCGGGGGCAAGACGATGTCGTTCGATGTCGACGTGCTGCCCGCCGACGCGGAACGCTGAAGCGCGGCCAATCGACGAGCGTCATGGATCACCCGATAGATGCCGAGACGCATGAAACCCGCGTCGCTCCCTGCCCTGCGGGTGGGGAGCGGCGGCTGACGCCGGGCGAGGTGGCGCTGGCGCAATCGGTGTTCGGCACCGCGATCGATTATCGCAAGGTCACCATCCGGCGGCGCAAGTGGGCGTTCTTCCAGCCCAAGAACACCACCATGGCCCCGCGCGGCCACCTGCATTTCCACCCGGATGCGGCAGGATATTGCGACGATTTTTCCGCCGGAAATCACCATTCGCAGGGCCATTTCATACATGAGATGACGCATGTGTGGCAGACCCAGACCAGGGGCGAGTGGTACCTGCCGCTCCACCGCCATCCCTGGTGCCGCTACGACTACAGCATCAAACCGGGCTGGGGCCTCGAAAAATACGGGATCGAGCAGCAGGCGGAGATCGTGAAGCACGCCTTCTGGCTGAGGAACGGCGTGCGCGTGGCAGGCATCGCCAGCCGCGAGACCTATGATCTGCTGGTGCGCTTTCCCGGGGCAAAGCCTTGACCGATTACGAGTTTATCTTCGCGCTCTACGCGCTGCTCCTCGGCCTCTCGCTGGTCGAGATTCTCTCCGGCCTCGGGCGCACGCTGGAATTGCGTTTCGCGAGCGATGCCGGGGGGGAGCGGTTCTCGATCGGCTGGCTGACGCCGCTGCTCGCCGTGTTCGTCATCCTCGACCTGCTGTCGTTCTGGATGTTCTCGTGGACGGTGCGCGATGTGATGGCGGTCAATCCCGCCACTCTGCTCGCCGTGGTCGGCTTCGCGAGCGCCTATTACCTCGCGGCAAGGCTCGTGTTCCCCGGCGACCCGGAGCGTTTCCGCGATCTCGACACGCATTATTTCCGCGTATGCCGCACGGTGATCGCGATGCTGATCTCGCTAGTTTTCGTGCAGTGGGCCTTTCTGCTCAGTCTGCCGCAGCTACGAGAGCATCTGCTAACCGCGACGAGCATCGGGATTACCGCGTTGTTCGTCGGATTGATGGGCGCCCTGCTGTTCGTTCGGAACCGCCGGATCCACGCGGTGCTGCTGGTCGCGCTGATCATCCGCTATCTGGTGATCTATCTGCGATGACGTAGCGTCATGGCTTGAGCGGCCCCGCGCCGCTTGTTAGTCGATGCGCCGTCCGGGCGGCCCAACCCGCGCCCGGCGAATGGTCCCAACAATGGAGCTGAGCAATTACGGCATGTCGCGGGAACGCGGCTACCTTTCGCATTACGAAATCGACACGATCACCCTCCCCACCCAGTTCGCCCCGATCGTGGAAGCGGCAGGCAATCTTTCCGCCCTGCTGACCACCGGCCGAGTACGCCACTGGCTGGACGCGCTGCCCGATCCGCAGATCGGCGAATGGGCGAAGGACGCGCCCGAGGAAGAAGTCCGCACCGCGATGGTGCACTATTCCTTCCTCGTGCAGGCCTATGTGTGGGGCGAGGACGATCCCCCCGCGCACCTTCCCGCCAATCTCGCCCGCCCGATGGTCGCGCTGGCCGACCGGCTCGGCCAGGCGCCGCTGCTGCCCTATTCGGGCTACGTGCTCGACAACTGGTACCGGCTCGACAAGTCCGGCCCGGTCACACTCGATAACATCGCGATGCACCAGAACTTCCTCGGCGGTGCGGACGAGAACTGGTTCGTGCTGGTCCATGTGGCGATCGAGGCGGAGGCAGGCGTCCTGCTCGACAATGCGGCGAAGCTGGTCACCGTGTGCCGCGATGGCGACGAAGATACCGCGCTCACCCTGCTGCGGGAGATGGATGAAGCGTGGGAGCGTATCTACGCCCACTTCGCGCGGATGCCCGAGCGGTGCGATCCGTACGTCTATTTCCACCGCGTGCGGCCCTACATCCACGGCTGGGCCAACAACCCCGCGCTGGATGGTGGGCTGGTGTACGAAGGGATCGAGAAGTTCGGCGGCAAGCCGCAGGCGTTTCGCGGGCAGACCGGGTCGCAGTCCTCCATCGTTCCGGCAATGGATGCGCTGTTTCAGGTCGGTCACAGCGACGACCCGCTCAAGAGCTTCCTCGACGAACTGCACGCCTACCGTCCGGTCGAGCATCGGCGCTTCATCGAAGACCTCGCCGCGCAATCGACGCTGCGCAGCTTCGTCGCCGACAGTCGCAATGCGGCGCTGAAGGAAGCGTTCAACGCCTGCCTCGAACAGGCGGCGCGGTTCCGCACGCGGCATCTCGAATATGCGGCGAGCTACATCAACAAGCAGGCGGGCAGCATCGCGGGGAACGACCCCGATGTCGGCACCGGCGGCACGCCGTTCATGAAGTATCTGAAGAAGCACCGCGACGAGAACCGCGCGCAGGTGGTCGACTGATACGAAAAGGGCCGCCCTTCGCGGGGCGGCCCTTCATTCAACGCATTGCGCGATCAGCGACGCGGATCGGCCGGGTAGCCACGCGTGCCGAAGCAATCCTCGTCCAGATAACCGTCGCGGTCGTAACCGTCGCAGCGGTCGTTCTTGTCGACGAAATAGCCTGCCAGCGCACC
Organism: Citromicrobium bathyomarinum; assembly: GCF_021021475.1. GTDB lineage: Bacteria > Pseudomonadota > Alphaproteobacteria > Sphingomonadales > Sphingomonadaceae > Alteriqipengyuania > Alteriqipengyuania bathyomarina. The sequence goes on from NZ_JAINWL010000004.1 coordinate 79,875, forward strand.
CGCGGCAGCACCGGCGAGTGCGTAGCGGGCAATATCGCCACCCGTCACCGCCGCGAGGCCGGCACCGGCTGCGGCGCCCGCAAGGCCGCCTTCAGCCGAGTAGTTTTCCGCACACGCGCTGAGCGAGAGGGCGGAAATCATCGCCACGGGGATGAGGGCGAAACGGGTCTTGCTTTTGTTGGCAATCATCGGGGGTCTCTCCTTGCACCTTGTGCTGGGTGAAAGCCCCGATAACGCTGTTTTGTTCCGCAGCTTTACGCTCAGTCCGGCTTCTTCGCGACACCGACCAGCGCAGGGCGCAGCAGACGATCGCGGATCAGATAGCCGGCCTGCATCTCTTGGACGACGGTGCCCGGCTCGGCCTCGTCGTTGGGGATTTCCATCATCGCCTGATGCACGTTGGGGTCGAGCGGCAGGCCCATCGCGGCAACCCGCGTCACGCCATGCTGGCCGAACACGCGGTCCAGCTCGCGCTGGGTCGCCTCGATCCCGGCGACCAGCCCCTTGAACTTGCCGTCTTCGCGCAGCTCTTCGGGGATGGAATCGATCGCGCGCGACAGGTTGTCCGAAACCGACAGGATGTCGCGGGCAAAGCCGGTCGCCGAATAGGCGCGCGTGTCGGCAATGTCCTTCTCCATCCGGCGGCGCACGTTCTGCGTCTCGGCGCGGGCATAGAGCACTTCCTGCCGCGCGGTCTCCAGCTCTTCGTTGAGCTTCGCGACCGTTTCGGCAAGCTTGGCTACGCCCTGCTCGCTCTCGTCGTCGCCATCGTCGCCCTGGTCGCGCAGGTGTTCGGGAACGCCTGCCAGTTCACGTTCGGCTTCCGCATCGAGCTTGCTGTCGTCGCGGACAGGCTCGTCCTTGGGATCATGTTCTTCTTGCATAGTCTTTACGTGAATTCTGCCCTGTTAGCCGGTCAATCGGCCCAGTGATTGTGCGGTGAAATCCACCATGGGAACGATGCGCGCGTAGTTCAAGCGCGTGGGGCCGATAACCCCCAGCACCCCCACGATGTTCCCCTCCCGATCGCGGAAGGGGGAGGCGATAACAGACGACCCGCTGAGCGCGAAGAGGCGATTTTCGCTGCCTATGTAGATCCGCGTAGCCTGCGCCGTGCGCGCGCGCTCCAGCACCTCGGCCACCGCCTGCTTGTTCTCCAGTTCGTCGAGCAGTTGCCGCACCCGCTCGACATCGCCGACCGCCTCGTCGTCGAGCAGCTTGGCCTGCCCGCGCACGATCAGCACCGGGTTGCGGTCTGGCGCCTCGCTCCACATCGCGATCCCGCGCCGCACCAGGTTGCTGCTTGCCGCGTCCAGCGCGCTGCGCCCGCCGTCGATCTCGTGCTCGATTTCCTTCAGCGCTTCGCCAAGGCTGCGATTGGCGAGGCGGGCGGAAAGATAGTTGGACGCCCTGTCCAGCGTGGCGCTGTCGACCCCCTCTAGTTCGATCAGCCGGTTCTCGATCTGCCCGTTCGCATCGACCAGCACCGCGAGCGCGCGCGCGGCGTCCAGCGGGACGAAACTCATCTGCGCCAGCCGCCGCTCCGCCGTGGGCACGAACACCATGCCCGCCGCGCCCGACAGGTCGGACAGCATAGCACTGGCCGCCTCCAGCCGCGCTTCCAGCGGGCCGGGATCGCCCAGCTTGGCCTCGATCGCGCGGCGCTCGTCCTCGCTCGGCTGGGTGATCTGCATCATCCCGTCGACGAACAGGCGTAGGCCCGTCTCGGTCGGCTTGCGCCCGGCGGACACATGCGGCGCGGCCAGCAGGCCCAGCTTTTCGAGATCTGCCAGCACGCTGCGGATAGAAGCGGGCGAGAGGTCGACCGCCCCACCCTCGGCCAGCGTCTTCGATCCGACCGGCTGCCCCGTCGCCAGATACTGCTCCACCACCACGCGAAAGATGTCGCGCGTCCGGGCGGTCAGTTCGGTTAGCGGCGGGGTGCTCATGCTCGGTGGTTCAGCCTTGTTCGCAGCTCATCTGTTCTGGTCGTAAATCTGGCGGTTCTCGGCGGTGCCGACAAGGTCGTCCACGGGCAGTTCCTGCCAGGCCTGGTAGAGCGCGTCGCGGTTCTCGGCGAGGCCGGGCTGGCGGCAGCCCATGTACCAGTTCAGCGTAACCGGCTGTTTGCCCGCTTCGTGCCAGGTGATTTTTACCGACGGGGAGTCGGTCGCCACGGGGCCGTCGCAATTCTCGTACCCGTACTCGACAGAACTTTCCGGGCGGAACGGGGTGATCCGCCGGGCGAAGGCCTCGACCTCATCCGGGCTGGCGGTGAAGGATGCTGCGCCCTTTTGCTGCACGAAACGCTCGCCGTGATAGGTCCCGGTGCCATCCTGCGACACGGACAGCGTGAAGGACGGGCAGAAGCCGAAGCACGGGGTCACGGCGTAGTCGATTTTCTCGACCGGCGCCGTGCTGCCGGGCCCGGCTGCGGGCGTGACGCAGCCTGCGATGGCGAGGGGCAGCGCGCAAATCGATAAAGTGCGGATCATCCGGGATGCCTTTCGTAACGGGGCGCTGGTGATGCAGCATGTCCACTGGCCACCCGATGAATAGGTCGCTAGGGCGCTCGCGACCATACAGACCAGAGGATTTCCCCCATGCGACCTTCAGGCCGCGCGCCCGACCAAATGCGCGCCATCTCCATCGAAACCGGTTTCACCAAGCACGCCGAAGGCAGCTGCCTGATCAGCTTCGGCGATACGCGCGTGCTGTGCACCGCCAGCGTCGAAAACTCCGTGCCGCCGTGGATGCGCGGCAAGGGCGCGGGCTGGGTCACCGGCGAATACTCGATGCTCCCGCGCGCGACGCACACCCGTGGCAGCCGCGAGGCTGCGCGCGGCAAGCAGTCGGGTCGGACGCAGGAAATTCAGCGGCTTATCGGGCGTTCCTTGCGCGCTGTCGTAGACATGAAGAAGCTTGGTGAGCGTCAGATCACGCTCGATTGCGATGTCATCCAGGCCGATGGCGGCACGCGCACGGCGGCGATTTCCGGCGCATGGGTCGCGCTGCGTCTGGCGATCGATGGGCTCAAGAAGTCGGGGGCGATTCTGGAAGACCCGATCACCGGCAAGATCGCCGCAATCTCCTGCGGCGTATACAAGGGCACCCCGGTTCTCGACCTCGATTACGACGAAGACAGCTCGGCCGATGCCGATGCCAACTTCGTGCTGATCGAAGGCGGCAAGATCGCCGAAGTGCAGGCCACCGCCGAAGGCGCGGCCTATGACGAAGAAGCGCTGCTGCGCCTCCTGCGCCTCGCCCAAATGGGCTGCGGCGAGATCTTCAAGGCACAGGATGCGGCGGTGAAATGACTCGCCGTATCGGCTCGGGCAAGCTCGTCATCGCGACGCATAATGCGGGCAAGCTGAAAGAGATTTCGGCGCTGCTCGCACCTTATGGGGTCGAGTGCATCTCCGCCGGTGCGCTCGGCCTGCCCGAGCCGGAGGAAACGGGCACCACCTTCGTCGAGAACGCGCTGCTAAAGGCCCGCGCTGCGGCGCAGGGGTCGGGCATCGTGTCGTTGGCCGATGACAGCGGGCTGTCGGTCGCCGCGCTCGATGGCCGGCCGGGCGTCTACACCGCCGACTGGGCCGAGCGGCAGTGGTTCGAAGGCGAGCCCGGGCGCGATTGGTACATGGCGATGGGCAAGGTCGAGGGCCTGCTCGCGCAGCAGGGGCCGGACGTGGATCGCAGCGCGGCGTTCCACTGCACGCTGGCGCTCGCCTGGCCCGATGGCGAATATGCGGTTTACGAAGGGATCGCGCCCGGATCGCTCACGTGGCCGCCGCGCGGGAAGCTCGGCTTCGGCTACGATCCGATGTTCGTGCCGAATGGGCGCGAGCAGACATTCGCCGAGATAGAGCCTGAGGAAAAGCACACGATCAGCCACCGCGCGGATGCCTTTGCAAAGCTGGTCGCCGAGCAGTTCGGCTAACTCGCTGGCCATCGCGGCCCGCGCCTCCTAGATTCGCTCCATGCCCGCCGCAGACGATCTTGCGCTTTATATCCACTGGCCCTTCTGCCTGAAGAAGTGCCCCTATTGCGACTTCAACAGTCATGTTCGCGATGATGTGGATGCCGACGCGTGGCAGGCCGCGCTGCTGGCCGACCTGGCGCACGAGCACGCGCTGACGGAAGGCCGCCGCGTAGGCTCGATCTTCTTCGGCGGGGGCACGCCTTCGCTGATGCCGCCCGCGCTGGCGGGTGCGCTGATCGGGCAGGCACAGCGCCTGTGGGGCCTCGCGCCCGATGCCGAGATCACGCTCGAAGCCAATCCCACCTCTTACGAGGCGGGCAAGTTTGCGGATTTCCGCGCCGCCGGGGTCAACCGCGTCTCGCTTGGCGTGCAGTCGCTGCATAACGAGGCGCTCGCCTTCCTCGGGCGCGAGCATAGCGCTGCCGAGGCGATGGCAGCGGTCGAGAGCGCGCAGGGGCTGTTCGGGCGCGTGACCTTCGATCTGATCTATGCCCTCCCCGGGCAGAGCGCCGCGGCTTGGGAAGCGCAACTGGCGCGGGCGCTGGCCTTCGGGACCGAGCACCTCTCGCTCTACCAGCTCACCATCGAGCCGGGCACGGGGTTCGCCGGAGCGGTGGCGCGCGGCCGTTTCGAGCCGATGGATGCGGACGAAGCCGCCGATCTCTTCGTGCAGACGCAGGCGCAGACGGCGGCTGCGGGGCTGCCCGCCTACGAGATCAGCAACCATGCGCACAAAGGCGCGCAAAGCCATCACAACCTCACCTACTGGCGGTACCGCGACTATGTCGGCATCGGTCCGGGTGCACACGGGAGGCGCGGCGGGATCGCGACGGTCCGCCACAAGAAGCCCGAGGCGTTTCTGCGCCGCGTCGGCGAGAACGGGCACGGCATTTCGGAAGAGCGTGCGCTCGCGCGTGACGAACAGTTGAGCGAGGCGCTGCTGATGGGCCTGCGGCTGGCCGAGGGGCTCGATCTGGCGGTGCTTGCCACTCGGTTCGGGACGACGCCTGATGCGCTTGTCGATGCAGACCGCGCCGCGTTCTACGCCGATCTCGGCTTCGTCGAGCGCGAGGGCGACCGGCTGACGATCACCCCGCAGGGCATGCCGCTGCTCGATGCGCTGCTGGCCGAGCTGGTCCCGGCGCATCTCGTCGCCGCATGAGCGGTCTGCTCGCCCGCTGGGAGAGCCACCTTGCGAGCGAGCGCCGCCTGTCGCCGCATACGGTCCGCGCTTACGTCCGCGCCGCCGACCGGCTGCTCGAGGAGACCGATGCGACCGACTGGCAGGCGGTTGCGAAGCTTGAAGCCCCTGCCCTGCGCGCCCAGCTCGCCCGCCGCCGCGCCGATGGCCTGTCCAACCGCTCCGCCGCGCGCGAGCTGTCTGCCCTTCGTGCCTTCCTTGCCTTCGCACGCGCCGAGGCAGGCTTCGACGACGCGCAGGCCCCGCGCCTTCGCGGGCCTCGGATCAAGCGCACCCTGCCCCGCCCGGTGACACCCGACGAGGCGGTCCATCTCGCCGAGAGGATCGGCGAGGAGCGGCGCGAGGAGTGGACCGGCCTGCGCGACCGCGCGGTCCTCCTGCTGCTCTACGGTGCGGGAATGCGGCTTGGCGAGGCTCTGTCGCTGACCGGCGAACACGCGCAGATCGCCGAAACGATCCGCGTCACCGGCAAGGGCGGCAAGACCCGCGTGGTCCCGATCCTGCCCGCGATCCGCGTCGCCATCGCCGCCTATGTCGCCGCGTGCCCGCATGATCTCGCACCCGACAAACCCCTGTTCCGGGGCCAACGCGGTGGCCCGCTCTCTCCCGGCCTCGTGCAGAAGGCGATGGCGCAGGTGCGCGGCGAAATCGGCCTGCCCGCCAATGCCACGCCGCACGCGCTGCGCCATTCCTTCGCCACGCACCTGCTCGGCGCAGGCGCAGACCTCAGGAGCCTGCAGGAACTGCTCGGCCATGCGAGCCTGGGCTCGACGCAGATCTATACCGAGGTGGATGCGGCAAGCCTGCTCGACACCTATCGCAACGCGCATCCCAGAGAGAAGACGGTGCCCGAACGGGGCGACTAACGCTCGGCGCGCGGCTTCCATGTGTAGAGCCGCCATCCGTACCCTGCCACCGCGAGCAGCAGCGAGCCGATTACGATCCACCCGACCAGATCCTGGATCTGCGAGAAGGTGCCGACCAGCCAGCGCGTGCCGTAGATCAGGATCGCATTCCAGATCGCCGCGCCCGCGGTGGTGAAGACCAGGAATTTCCAGAGCTTCATGTGAGCGAGACCCGCCGGGAGCGAGATCATCGTACGCATCACCGGGAAGAACCGGAGGAAGAACACCGCCCATTCGCCGCGCTGCTTGAAGAAGCGCGATGTGCGCTCGATGTCTTCCCATTCCAGCGTCAGCCACCGGCCCCAGCGCTCGATAAACGGCCCCAGCTTTTCGTAGCCGACCCGGTCGCCGAACCAGAACCAGCCGTAATTGCCTGCCACGGTCCCGATGGTCGCGAAGATCAGCAGCGGCCAGAAGCTCATGCTGCCATTCTCGATCGCGAGCGCGCCCGCGCCCATGATCGCTTCCGACGGGAGCGGCGGGAAGATGTTTTCGAGGGCCATGAGAACGGCGATGCCGAAATAGCCGAGCCGCTCGACGATGGAGACTATGATCTCGTCCATGGGGCACCAATGCACGGGACGGCGGAAAGTTACGGCGCGGCTTGGGAGATTTTTCGCTAGTGCGCTCAAACGGTTCGCCGATGAATTGGCACGTTTCATCGCCCATTCATCTCGTTTCATCGATATGATTGCACGGTTTATCGCAGGGCAAGCCAGCCAATCGGGGCTTCGCCGCTGCGAACCTGTCGAGGAGAATGAGGTATGGCCGTGTTTATCGAGGACAATCGTTTCGTGGTGCTGGGTTCGGTTGCGATCGTGATGGTCGGGCTGATGGGCAGCGGCTTCCTGCTCGGCGATGGATTGCGCCGCGCGAAAGAGGCCGACCGCGAAGTGACCGTGAAGGGCGTGTCCGAACGCGACGTAACCGCCGATATCGCCACCTGGTCGATCCGCTTCTCCGACACCGGCAATGATCTGGCGAGCGTGCAGGGTTCGGTCGACCGGCAGGCGCAGGCGGTGCGCAGGTTCTTCACCGAAGCGGGCTTCAAGCCGAGCGATTTCACCGACAGCGACATCTCGCTGATGCGCGATCAGCAGCGCGATGCCTATGGCAACCCGCTCCCCGAAAGCCTCACCGTCTCACGCACGATCCAGCTGCGTACCAATGACGTCATGAAGGCGCGGGCGGCCTACGCGAAACAGGCCGACCTGCTGCGTGCCGGGGTCGAGATGGGTGGCGGGTCGGTCAACTACACCTTCACCGGCCTCAACGAGTTGAAGCCCGACATGATCGCCGAGGCCAACCGCAGCGCGCGCGAAAGTGCGCAGCAATTCGCCAATGACAGCGGCGCGTCGGTCGGCAAGATCAAGACCGCCAGCCAGGGCTATTTCTCGATCAGCGCGCGCGACGGGGTCGACTGCGAATATTGCGACTCGAGCGGCGCGAACACGCCGTTCCAGAAGGTGCGGGTGGTGACGACCGTGGCGTATGAGTTGAACTAAACGCGCCGGGACGCGACTTCCAACCAACCTACCAGCGCAATCCGTTCGTACTGAGCTTGTCGAAGTGCGGACGGATTGCTCAGCGCCCCTTCTCTCGCCCTTCGACAGGCTCAGGACGAACGGCGGTCCATCTCACATCTCGCGATGCCGCCGCTCGGTCGCGTCCCACAGCGCGCCTGCGGTATCGGTGCCGTTGAAGCGATCGATCGCGACGATGCCGGTGGGCGAGGTCACATTGATCTCGGTCAGCCATTCGCCGCCGATCACGTCGATCCCCACGAACACGAGGCCGCGTTTCTTCAGCTCCGGCCCCATTGCGGCGCAGATTTCCTCCTCGCGCGCGGTCAGTCCTGCCGCTTCGGCCGAGCCGCCCTGCGCGAGGTTGGACCGGAACTCGCCCTCGCCCGGCTTGCGGTTGATCGCGCCTGCAACCTCGCCGTCGACCAGCACGATCCGCTTGTCGCCCTCGCTCACCGTGGGGAGGAAGGCCTGCACCATGTGCGCCTCGGGCCACTGGTTGTCGAAGACTTCGGACAATGCGGAAAGGTTCGTTCCGCTCTCGTCGATTTTGAAGATCGCCTTGCCGCCATTGCCGTGCAGGGGCTTCACCACCACCGCGCCGTGCTTCTTCTGGAACGTCTGAATGTCCGCCAGCCTGCGCGCGATCAGCGTCGGCGGCATGAAGCGCGCGTAATCGAGCACGAACATCTTTTCGGGCGCGTTCACGACCTCGCGCGGGTCGTTGACCACCAGCGTGGTGCCCTTCAGCCGGTCGAGTAGGAAGGCGGCTGTGATGTAGCCCAGATCGAAGGGCGGGTCCTGCCGCAGCCAGACGACGTCGATGTCCTTCGCGAGGTCGATCACGCGCCGCTCGCCCAGCCATTCGTAGTGATCACCCTCGACGCGCTTCACGCGCACAGGGCGCGCGAAGGCGGTGATCTTTCCGGCGGGCGAGCCGTCGCTTTCCCACGCGAGGCTCTTCACGTCGTAGTGCCATACCTCATGCCCGCGCTCCTGCGCCGAGAGCATAAGCGCGAAGCTGGAATCGCCCGCGATCTTGACGTTCTCGATCGGGTCCATCTGGAAGGCGGTTTTGAGTGGCATATTCGGCTTTCTCCGTTCGTCCTGAGCCTGTCGAAGGGCGAACAGGCCTCGCGCTGGAAGTTCGCGGTTCGACAGGCTCACCACGAACGGTGATGTTTCACGGCATCCAGGCGTTCGCGATGTGGCGAGGGTGCGCGCCGGGTGCAAGCAGGATCACGTCGATCCGTATGTCCTCTCCATCGCTCGCATATTCATGAGCCACCGCGCCCACCGCCGCCGCGACCCGCGCCAGCCGCCGCTCGTCGATCGCAAGGTCGAGGTCGGGCACGCTGCGCCGCCATTTCACCTCGACGAAGGCGATCAGGTTTTCGCGCCGCGCAACGAGGTCGATTTCACCGAGCTTCGTCTTGCGGCGGCGGGCGAGAATCTCCCACCCCTCGCCCTCGAGCCAGCGGGCAGCCTCTTCCTCTCCGCCGCGACCAGCCTTTTCGGCACGTTCGCGCTTGGCGGTCATCCGCGCAGTTCCATCGCGCGGGCATAGAGCGCCTTCCTATCCGCGCCGGTCGCCTTTGCGACCTTGGCCGCGGCCTGCGAAGCCTTTTCGGTCTTCAGAGCCTCGCGCAGCAAGGCATCGACATCCTCCGCGCTCGCCTCGGTCTCTTGCGGCGGCTCGACCAGCAGCACGATCTCACCCCTGGGCGGCTTGGCTTGGTAATGCGCGGTAAGGTTAGCCGGAGTATCCACCCGGCATTCCTCGTGCAGCTTGGTCAGCTCGCGCGCCACACCCACCCGGCGGCCGGGCAGCGCGGTGTCGATCGCGGCGAGCGATTTCGCCAGCCGCCCGGCGCTTTCGTAGAACAGCAGCGTCGCATCGATCCCGCCCAGTTCGGTCAGCATGTCGCCGCGCGCCTTGTCCTTCACCGGCAGGAAGCCTGCGAACAGGAAGCGGTCGCTCGGCAATCCCGCCAGCGTGATCGCGGCGATCGCGGCGCAGGGGCCGGGGATCGTCTGCACCTCGACCCCCGCCTCGCGCGCGGCGTTGACCAGGCGGTATCCGGGATCGGAGATCAGCGGTGTGCCCGCATCGCTGACCAGCGCCACCGCGCGGGTCTGCATGCTCTCGATCAGCCGCGCCCGGTCGCGCTCCTCGGCATGATCGTTGTATCGCCACAGCGGTTTGGACAGGCCGAGGTGCTTCATCAGCTTGCCGGTCACGCGCGTATCCTCGCACGCAACACCGTCGCACCGCGAAAGCACGTCGACTGCCCGCAAGGTTATGTCGCTCAGATTGCCAATCGGGGTCGCGACGATATACAGGCCCGGCGCAAGCGCGGCGTTCGGATGGGCGTCGCTGGTATCGTTCACGAATCCAGCCATGGACCAACGCAGGGGATATTCGCAAGCATGATGGGCTCCACCAAGACCGGCTTGATCCACTGCCGCCGCCTGATCCTTACCCTCGGCATGGGCCTGCTGCTCGCCGGGTGCCAGATCATCCCGCAGGTCGATCCGCCCTATTCCCCGCCGCCGCCCTCGCAGCCGACAGGCCAGCAGGGCACGACCGACGACCGGCGGACCCCGCCCCCGATCGACCGCAGCAGCCCCACCCCTCTGCCGCAGGAACCGGGCGACAGCACCCGCCACCGGGTCGCGCTGCTGGTGCCGACCACGGGGGATAACGGGCGCGTCGGCCAGTCGATCGCCAATGCGACGACGATGGCCCTGCTCGACACCAATGCCGACAGCCTGCGGATCACCACCTACGACACCGCCGACAATGCCCGCGAGGCCGCGCGCCGCGCGGTGGCGGACGGCAACCAGCTGATCCTGGGCCCGCTGCTGGGCAGCAACGTCGCCGACGTGCTGGCGGAGGCGCGCCCGCGCAATATTCCGCTGATCGCTTTCTCCAACGATGTCAGCGTGGCTTCGCCCGATGTCTACCTGATGGGCCTGTCGCCCTCGCAGTCGGTCGCGCGTACGGTCCGCTTCGCGCAGAGCCAGGGCGCGCGCACTTATGGCGCGCTGGTGCCCGAGGGCGAGTATGGCCGCCAGGCCGAGCTCGCACTGCTCGAAGCGCTGCGCGGCGTCGGCGGTAGCCTGGTCGCGACCGAACGCTATGCGCGCAACGACGGGTCCGCCGCGAGCGCCGCGCGCCGCCTGCGTGCACGTGGCGGGTTCGACACGGTGATGATCGCCGACAGCCCCCGGCTCGCAATCATCGCTGCGGCCGAGCTGCGCGACGAGACCGGCGCCGGCCCGCGCCTGCTCGGCACCGAATTGTGGAGCGGCGAAAGCGCCATTCCCGCCGCCGGAGTGATGCAGGGCGCGTTGTTCTCAGCCCTGTCCGATGCGCGCTATCGCCGCTTTTCGGAAAGCTACCGCAGCCGCTTCGGCGATTCCCCCTACCGGATCGCGACGCTGGGCTATGACGGCGTGCTGCTCGCGCTGCGGGTGGCGGGCAATGGCTGGCAGCCGGGGCGCCCCTTCCCCACCGGTCAGCTGACCGATGCGGGCGGCTTCCTCGGCCTCGACGGCGCGTTCCGCTTCAGCAGCGACGGCACTGCCCAGCGCGCGCTCGAAGTGCGCGAGGTGCGTGACGGGCAGGTCGTGGTGGTCTCCCCCGCGCCCGAGAGCTTCTAGCACGCGGAAATTGCGGACATCGCGCCCCTCCCGGCTTGTTATAGTCGGGTGGGGCGCTCACATTCACGACCATGTCCGATGATCTGTTCGAAGGTACGCCGACCTCCAGCGGCGATTACGATTCCTCCTCGATCGAGGTGCTCGAAGGGCTGGAGCCCGTGCGCCGCCGCCCCGGCATGTATATCGGCGGGACGGACGACCGCGCGCTGCACCACCTCGCCGCCGAAGTGCTCGACAACTCGATGGACGAGGCGGTGGCGGGCCACGCGAGCCGGATCGAGGTCAAGCTGGAGGAAGGCAACCGCCTGACCATCGCCGATAACGGGCGCGGCATGCCGATCGACGAGCATCCCAAGTTCCCCGGCAAGTCCACGCTGGAGGTGATCCTCTCCACTCTCCACTCGGGCGGCAAGTTCTCAGGGAAAGCCTATGCGACTTCGGGCGGCCTGCACGGCGTCGGCGTCAGCGTGGTCAACGCGCTGTCCGAACACACCCGGGTCGAGGTCGCGCGCGACAAGACGCTTTATGCGCAGGAATTCTCCAAGGGGCAGACGCTGGGCCCGATCGAGACGGTCGGCGCGGCGCCCAACCGACGTGGCACCACGGTCAGCTTCACCCCCGACCCGGAAATCTTCGGCCCGCGCCAGTTCAGCGCCAAGCGGCTGTTCAAGCTCGCGCGCTCGAAAGCCTACCTTTTCGCCGGTGTCGAGATCCGGTGGAAATGCGCCCCCAGCCTCGCGACCGACGATGTGCCCGAGGAGGAAACTTTCAAGTTCCCCGGCGGGCTTGCCGACCACCTGACCCAGCGGGTCGCCGGGCGTGAATGCGTCACCGCGCAGCCCTTCGCCGGCAGCCAGGATTTCCCGAGCGTCGATGGCGTGTCCAACGGGCGGGTCGAATGGGCGATCGCCTGGCCGCTGTTCTCCGATGCCGCGACCAGCTGGTACTGCAACACCGTGCCCACGCCCGATGGCGGGACGCATGAACAGGGGCTACGCAACGCGCTGACCAAGGGCTTGCGCGCATTCGGCGAACTGGTCGGCCAGAAGAAGGCGAAGGACATTTCCGCCGACGACGTGATGGCGGGCGCCGAGGTGCTGCTGAGCGTCTTCATCCGCGATCCCCAGTTCCAGAGTCAGACCAAGGACCGGCTGACCAGCCCGGAAGCGACCAAGCTGGTCGAGAACGCGGTGCGCGACCATTTCGACCACTTCCTCGCCGACAATATGGAGCGCGGCAAGGCGCTGCTGGGCGAGGTGATGGAGCGGATGGACGAACGCCTGCGCCGCCGCGCCGAGCGTGAGGTCAAGCGCAAGACGGCCACGAATGCCAAGAAGCTGCGCCTGCCGGGCAAGCTGACCGACTGTTCGGGCGAAGGCGACAAGGAAACCGAGCTCTTCATCGTCGAGGGCGATTCCGCGGGCGGCAGCGCCAAGCAGGCGCGCGACCGCAAGACGCAGGCGATCCTGCCGATCCGCGGCAAGATCCTCAACGTCGCCAGCGCCTCCGCCGACAAGATCCGCGCCAACAGCGAAATCGCGGACCTCATCCTCGCGCTCGGCTGCGGGGTGCGCAAGGACTGCGATGCCGATCAGCTGCGCTACGACCGCGTGGTCATCATGACCGATGCCGATGTCGACGGCGCGCATATTGCGACGCTGCTGATGACGTTCTTCTTCCAGGAAATGCCCGACCTGGTGCGCAAGGGGCACCTGTTCCTCGCCCAGCCGCCGCTCTACCGCCTGACCGCGGGCAAGGAGAGCCGCTATGCCCGCGACGAGGAGCACCGGCGCGAGCTGGAAGAGACGGTGTTCAAGGGCAAGAAGATCGAGATCAGCCGCTTCAAGGGCCTCGGCGAAATGAACCCCGCGCAATTGCGCGAGACCACCATGCACCCTGACAGCCGCAGCCTGATCCGCATCACCCTGCCCCCTGAGTTCGAGGACCGCGCGGCGGTGAAAGAGCTCGTCGGGCAGCTGATGGGCCGCAATCCGGAGCACCGCTTCCAGTTCATCCAGAACAAGGCGGGCGATCTGGATCGGGAGTTGATCGATGCTTGAGGGTTGTTGCCCCTCATCCAGGCGTCGCTAGTCACTTGCGTGACAAGCTCTGCCATCCTTCTCCCAACGGGAGAAGGATGGCAGGTGTGGCGCGAAGCGCTTAGCCGGAGTTGGATGAGGGGCCTACCTGCCGCTCCAGTTCCGCCAGCACGCCCTCAGTATTGTCCATCACCTCGTGGTTCCAGAATCGCACGACGCGGTAGCCCTCGCTTTCCAGCCATTGCGTGCGGGGCCGGTCGCTCTCTTCAGAATGCTGCCCGCCGTCGAGTTCGATGACGAGCAGCAATTCGTGGCAGTAGAAGTCGACGATGTAGCGCCCCAGCGGCACTTGCCTGCGAAACTTGAGGTTGCAGAAGCGTCGGTTGCGAAGGTGCGACCAGAGCAGTGCTTCGGCGTCGGTTAAAGCTTTGCGTAATTCCCGGGCGCGCTTGATCTCTCTCATTTGCTTACCCCCTCATCCAACTCCGACTAGGCTCCTTCGTCGCCAAGTCTTCATATCCTTCTCCCCTGGGAGAAGGATAGCTGAGCTTGTCGCGACAGCGACTAGCGATGCTTGGATGAGGGGGCTTGCCGACAAAAAAATCCCTTGCCCCCTGTAAGAAATCCGCTCCTTGGCCGACTAAAGGCGCATGACCGGGCAACAGGCCACTCTTTACCACCAGGCGGGCGAGCAGTTCGCGCCGGCCATCGCGCGGCTTGCCCGGGCGATGGAGCGCGATGCGGACAAGGCGCGCGATCTGGAGCAGGATATCCATCTGGAGCTGTGGCGCAGCTTCGAACGCTTCGATGGCAAGTGCGCGCTCAAGACCTGGGTGTTTCGCGTCGCCCACAACGTTGCGGCGGACCATGTCGGGCGCGATGCGCGTAAGCCTGCCACCGTCGATATCGATGAGCTCGACAGCCTGACCGCGACCGGTGAAGGCGAGGTTGCGCGGGCCGAGACCCACGCGCTCCAGCGCCTCCACGCCATAATCCGCACCCTCCCCCTGCTCGACGCGCAGGTGATCCTGCTGTGGCTCGAAGGCCATTCGGGCGCGGAGATCGCGGAGGTGACGGGCCTGTCCAGCGGCGCGGTCGCCACCCGCCTCTCGCGGTTGAGGGAGAAACTCGCCGCGCAATTCGAACTTCCGGAGATCGACCATGACCGATGATCTCAAGCAGATCTGGCAGGCCGAGGGCGCTGCCGAAACCTTCACCAAGCCGGAGAATCTCATGGACCGCAGCAGTACATTCGAACGCAAGATCCGTCGGCGCAATATCCTGGAATATGCGGCGGGCGTGCTCGTCCTGCTCGCCAGCGTGCCGACATGCCTGATGTTCGCAGGGATGGGCGAATGGTTGCTGGCCGGATCGATGGGGCTGATGGTCCCGGCGACGCTGTTCGTCCTGTGGAACCTGCACCGCCGCGCATCGAACCTCGCGCGTCGTCCGGAAGAGGACTGCCGCAGCCATCTGAGCGCGCAGTACCGGCGGCAGGCGGAGGCGCTGCGCAAGGTTCCGCTGTGGTACGTCGCGCCGTTCGTGCCCAGTGTTCTGGGCGTCTACGGCACGGTCGCGATCAAGGCGATGGGGGTACGCCCGGCAGCCGAGATCATCGAGAGGATCGGCTTACCGATGGGCGCGACCCTCGCCTTCTTCGGCTTCGTCATCTGGCTCAACCTGCGTGCCGCGAAGGCGCTGCAGCGGCAGGCCGAGGAGTTGGAGCAGGCGTGACCAGCTTGCCTGCCCTATTCGCTCCGCGTGGTATGGATGTGCAGGGTGCCTTCGAGCGTACGATGGACCGGGCACTTGTCCGCGATCTCGATCAGCCGGTCGCGCTGCTCGGCGGTCAGATCGTCGCCCAGCAGCGTGATCTCGCGGTGGAGCGCCTGGACCTTCGCCTCGTCCTCCTCGCAATGGTCGCAGTCGCGCCCGTGATCCCGCTCGTGCGTCACCGCCACCCGCGCGCCCTCGAAGGGCAGCCCCTTGCGATCCGCGTACATCTTCATCGTCATCGCGGTACAGGTGCCCAGCGCTGCGTTCAGCAGGTCGTAGGGCGTGGGTCCGGTATCGTCGCCGCCATGGCCGCGCGGCTCGTCGGAGACGAAGCGGTGCGAGGGGGTGTGAACCTCGGTGCCGAACTTGCCGTGGCCGGTGCACACGACAACGCCGGTCTCCGGATGCGGCCAGTCGGCCTTCATCGGCAGGTAGCGTGCGCCCCACGCGGCGATGATGTCCGCGATGAAATGCGCGTCGTCCGCCTTGGTCAGCAGATGATCCGCCTCGCCAAGACTGATGAAGCTCTTCGGGTGACGCGCTGCCTCGTAGAGCGCAGAGGCATTCTCGATCCCCACGATCTGGTCGGTCGGCGAATGCGCGATCAGGATCGGCAGGCGCAGGCGGCCGACCAACTCGGGCAGGTCGATCGCGCGCGTCTTGTCGAGGAATTCGCGGCTGAGGTGGAAGGCGCGCCCGCCGATGGTCACCTCACCCTGCCCGTCCCGCTCGATCGCGGCGAGATCACCGTTGATATTGCCGAGCACGTGGGGAACGTCGGACGGCACGCCGATCGTGGCCACGCCCGCGATCCGGTCGTGTCCGATCATATCCGCCGCGGCGAGCACCGCCGCCCCGCCCAGGCTGTGCCCGATCATCAGGATCGGCCCGCCGAACCGGGTGCACAAATGGTCGGCCGAGGCGACCAGATCCTCGATATCGCTGGCAAAGCCCGCGCGGCCGAAATCGCCGCCGCTGCCGCCCAGCCCGGTGAAGTCGAACCGCAGCGTCGCGATCCCCTGCCGGGCGAGCGCGCGCGTCACCTCGACCGCCGCCTTGCTCTGCTTCGTGCAGGTAAAGCAATGCGCGAACACCGCCGCCCCGCGCACCAGCCCGGTCGGCATTTCGAGCGCACCCGCCAGTTCGTAGCCGCGCGTGGTCGCGATGGTGATCTGTTCGGTGGGCATATCGGGAATCCTGAGAAATCTGAGCGATGGCGTGTAGCCATTTCGCCCAGTCGTGCAAATTTTGTCACGCAAATCGTTAGGCAACCGCAAGGGGAGAACCAGCATGCAAATGCAGACACTTCGCGCAATGATGCTCGGCACCGCGCTGGCCGTGGCCAGCGTCGCCACAACCGCCAGCCCGGCCTATGCCCAGGCAGGCACCGAGGCGAGCGAGGAGGCTGCGCTGCAGGCCCGCCTCGAAGCGCGCGCGGACGATGTGATCGCGGTCATCAATGGCGAGAAGCCGGCCGACGAGGTGTTCGCCCCGGCGTTCCTCGCGCAGGTTTCGCCAGAACAGTTCACGCAGATCAGCCAGCAGATGACCTCGCAGTTCGGTGCGGCGATGGGCGTCGAAACGGTCGAGCCGGTCAATGCCAGCACGGCCAAAATCACGCTGCGCTTCGAAAAGGCGCTGGCGAGCGGGCCGCTGGGCCTGCAGGCGCAGGCGCCCTTCCTGATCGAGACGCTGTTGCTGCAGGATTTCCAGCAGCTGGATGACGGGCCGGACAAGATCGACGCGGACATCGCGGCGCTTTCGGGCAGCACGGCGGCGTGGTTCGGTCCGCTCGATGGTGAGGCGATCTACAGCTATGGCGATCCGGCAAAGCCCTACGCACTGGGCTCCGCGTTCAAGCTTTACGTCCTCGCCGCGCTGTCGCGCGCGGTGAGCGAGGGGCGGCTCGCGTGGGACGATGTCGTGCCACTCGACGCCAAGAGCTTTCCCAGCGGCATCATGCAGACCTGGCCTGACGGCACGCCGGTGACGCTCCAGACCGCGGCGATCCTGATGATCTCGATCAGCGACAACACCGCGACCGATCTGGTGATGCGCACGGTCGGGCGCGATGCGGTGGAGGCGGAGATGCGCGCCAGCGGCCACGCGGGCGGCGGCAAGACGCTGCCCTTCCTCACCACGCGCGAGATGTTCTCGCTCAAGGCGGGCGATATGGGCGAAGCCTATGCTGCGGCGGACGTGGCGGAGCGGCGCGCGATGCTCGAAACGCTCGACAGCGACGAACTGACCCGCAAGCGGGTAATGGAGGTGTTCACCTCGGGCACGCCGGTGCTGATCGAGGATATCGAATGGTTCGCCAGCATGCGCGACGAGCTGGGCCTGATGCGCCTGCTCGCCGATCTGCCAGAGGATACCGCGCGCCGGATCATGAGCGTCAACACCGCGCTGAGCGAGGCGGAGCGCGAGGGTTGGAGCTATGTCGGCTACAAGGGCGGGTCCGAGGCCGGGGTGCGCAACCTCTCGTGGCTGCTGCGCGATGGCGACGGGCGCTGGTACATGCTGGCAATCAGCCAGATGGACCCCGCGAGCGAGATCGACACCACCGCACTGCTGATGATCGCCAAGCGCATCCTGACGCTCAAGGAATAGGCGCGGCCCCTTGCAGCGCGCCGCGCAGGCCCCTAGCAAGTTTCGAAACAGGACTTGATAGGGCTCGGTAGATGGAACGTTTCGAAGGCACAAAAGACTATATTGCGACCGACGATCTGAAGGTGGCGGTCAACGCGGCGGTGACGCTGCGCCGCCCCCTGCTGGTCAAGGGCGAGCCGGGCACCGGCAAGACCGTGCTGGCGCACGAGATCGCCAAGGCGGTGAATGCCCCGCTGATCGAGTGGAACGTGAAGTCCACCACCAAGGCGCATCAGGGCCTGTACGAATACGACGCGGTCGCCCGCCTGCGCGACGGCCAGCTGGGCGATGAACGCGTCCACGACATTTCCAACTACATCAAGAAGGGCAAGCTGTGGGAGGCTTTCGAAGCGCCCGAGCTGCCCGTGCTGCTGATCGACGAGATCGACAAGGCCGATATCGAGTTCCCCAACGACCTGTTGCAGGAACTCGACCGGATGAGCTTCGATGTCTACGAAACGCAGCAGCGGATCGAGGCGAAGGAACGCCCGATCGTGGTCATCACCTCGAACAACGAGAAGGAGCTGCCCGACGCCTTCCTGCGCCGCTGCTTTTTCCACTACATCTCCTTCCCCGACCGCGAGACGATGCGCGAGATCATCGAGGTGCACTTCCCCGGCATCCAGAAGAACCTCGTCACCAAGGCGATGGAAATCTTCTACGACATCCGCGAAGTGCCGGGTCTCAAGAAGAAGCCCAGCACCAGCGAACTGCTCGACTGGCTCAAGCTGCTGCTGAACGAGGACATGCCGGTCGAGGTTCTGCAGGACGCCAACCCGAACAAGGCGATCCCCCCGCTGCACGGCGCGCTGCTGAAGAACGAGCAGGACGTGATGCTGTTCGAACGGCTCGCCTTCATGAGCCGGCGGCAGAGCTGAGGCTGCTTCGGGCAGCATATTCCAGCTAGGTCGAGCGCGATTCTTCCCATATGCTTCCCCGCGAGGGGGAGCATATGTCACGCCTGTCACTTCTGATTTTCATCACGCTCGGTTGCGCGACGCCGGTTGCAGCCGAGCCTCAGCCGCTCGACGTCGATCCGCAGGCGGACTGGGTTCACGAACCGACCGGGCTGAACTTTCCCGCGCGGATCAGGGACCTCGCGCGCGATCGGATCGTCAGCTATCTGGCGGACGAGAACAATGTCGGCGCGACCTATTTTACCGCCGACGACAGCGAGATCCTGTCGGTTTATGTCTACCGGGCCGCAAGCTACGACGTCTCCATGATGGCCGACGCCGCGATGGCCGCGGTATCCTCTAACGACCGGTTGGGCACCATCGATACGGAAGGCGCGCTTTTTTCGACTTTCGGTGATGAGGCGATTGGCAAGGATAGCGGCGTCCTGGCGAGCTTTCCGGTGGACGGCCCCTATCGATCGACCGCGCTGGCCCTGTTCCGCTCCGGCAACTGGCTTATCAAGCTGCGCCTGTCGTCGAAGCAGGTCGATGCGCAGACGCTGGACAAGCGACTGGCGCTGCTCGCATCCGGACTTCCGCTGACACCCCCGCCCTACTCCGCACCGCCCGCATACCGTCTCGCAGATTGCGGAAACGTGCCCGCGCGCGGGCAGGTCGGCCGGCGAGAGCTGTCGACGACCGACTGGATCATTGCGACCACGGTGATTTCGATTTCCTATGACGAGAGTGTTCAGGACCAGATCGCGGAGAAAACGGGTCAGCGCGACACCCGGCGCCTGTGCCGGGACGCTCGCTCGAAGCCGGTGCGCATGTTCTACCGCGAGGCGGAGAGCGGCGAACCTTCGGCGATCGTGTTCGGCGATTCCGGGACGGTAGCCAGTGTCGGAACCGCCGATATCACGCTGGACAAGAAGACGCCGCCTCCGGTGATCCTCGCGATCGGCAACGGCATGAAAACCGAATTTTTCCAAGGCTTCGGGAGCATTCCCGGGTTCGATCAGATGATGCAGGTGCTCGAGAAGGGCCGCGTCATGGCGAGCGTCGAGCGTACCCCCGAAGGGTCCGCAATCACGCTTCCCCCGCCTGATTAGGTGTTTGGCAGGAGGGCCTTGCCCCCCCCCTTACTGCACCGGGAAGCAGTCCGTACCCGCGCGCTTGAGCGAGCTGCATGCGGCAAAGGCACCGGGGCCGGTCACGCGCAGGCGGTAATATTGCCGCCGGTCGACCACCGCGGGGATGATCGCCTTCTCGTATTCGCCGAGTTCGGGATAGCGCGCGCTGATGCGCGACCAGTAGGCTTCCGCCTCGCCGGGGCTGCTCTTGGCTGCCAGCTGGATCGTCTGTCCGCGAGCGCGCGGGCGGGCCTGGTCGAGCAGGTCGACCGGCTGCGGAGCCGGGCGTGCGGCCTCGGCCAGCGCGGGGCGACGGCGCTCGGATCGGGGTGTTTGGGGCTGGGGCTGTTCAGCCCGCGCCAGTCTCGGTTCGCTCTCCTGTAGCGGCGTCATCTCTTTCAGCGGCGGCTCGGGCCGCTGGACCAGATGGCCCCGGGCACCCGGCAGTGGATTGGGCATGTTGAGCGCGACCCGCCTTGCCGTCTCGTCCGAGCCGACGCGCTGGTCGGTCACGACCACGGTGGTGGTCTCCGGCCGGGTCAGCGCAAACAGCGCGCGCGCGAAATCGGCGGGCAGGCGGATGCAGCCATGCGATGCGGGATAGCCGGGCAGCTTGCCCGCGTGTATCGCGATCCCGCCCCAGGTCAGCCGCTGCATGTGCGGCATCGGCGCGTTGGAATAGATGTTGGATCGGTGGAAGGTCCGCTTCTGCAGAATCGGGAACATGCCCGATGGCGTGGTGTGGCCGCGCTTGCCGGTCGATACGGGCGAGCTGTTCCACAGCGCACCGTCCTTGAACACGTACATCGTCTGCGACGGCTTGCTGATCACGATCAGCACGCCCGACTTGAGCACCGCGTTCACCGCCGGGGGCAATGTCGCGCCGTCCACCTTCGTCGCAGTGGCGGCGGGCACCGGCTCCGGCGGCCGCGGCGGCACTTTCTGGACCACGGGGTTGGAGACGAATTCGATATTCTCCGCCGCATTGGCCGAAGTCTGAATCTCCAGCACACGCCCTGCCGACGTGACAAGCAGCAGCGCCGCACACAGCGCGGTCGCCAAGCTGATTATGGTAAAGCCCGCTTTAACCATATTTTCATTGATGGGGCTGCGGGCGATTCGGTTCAATGCGATTTACGCAGCCGAGCGCGATTGAGCGCGGGACTGTTGCCCCATTCCCTCCATCATTCTACGCATGCAGGCTGCTGAAGGAGCGGTTGCCAGTGTTTTTGAATTTCGTCGACGAGCTGCGCGCAGCGGGCATTTCCGCCAGCCTCAAGGAGCATCTCACGCTGCTCGAGGCGCTCGACAAGGATGTGATCGAGCAGACGCCCGAGGCGTTCTACTACCTCGCGCGCGCCACCTTCGTGAAGGACGAAGGGCTACTCGACCGGTTCGACCAGGTCTTCGCCAAGGTCTTCAAGGGCATCATGTCCGACTATGGGCAGAACCCGGTCGAGATTCCCGAGGACTGGCTGAAGGCGGTGGCCGAGAAATTCCTCACCGAGGAGGAAATGGCCGAGATCGAGAAGATGGGTTCGTGGGACGAGCTCATGGACACGCTCAAGAAGCGGCTCGAAGAGCAGAAGGAGCGGCACGAGGGCGGCAACAAGTGGATCGGCACGGGCGGCACCTCGCCCTTCGGCCACTCCGGCTACCACCCCGAAGGCGTGCGGATCGGCGGCGAGAGCAAGAACAAGCGCGCCGTCAAAGTCTGGGAAAAGCGCGAGTTCAAGAACCTCGACAACACCAAGGAACTGGGCACCCGCAACATCAAGATGGCGCTGCGCCGTCTGCGCCGTTTCGCGCGCGAGGGCGCGGCGGATGAGCTGGATATCGACCAGACGATCCGCGGCACCGCCAAGCAGGGCTGGCTCGACATCCACATGCGGCCCGAACGCCGCAATGCGGTGAAGCTGCTGCTGTTCCTCGATGTCGGCGGATCGATGGACCCGTTCATCAAGGTGACAGAAGAGCTGTTCAGCGCGGCCACCAGCGAGTTCAAGAACCTCGAATTCTTCTACTTCCACAACTGCCTCTATGAAGGCGTGTGGAAGGACAACCGCCGCCGCTGGCAGGAGCGGACCAAGACCTGGGACATCCTCCACAAGTTCGGCCACGACTACAAGATCGTGTTCGTCGGCGATGCGGCGATGAGCCCCTACGAGATTTCGCATCCCGGCGGCTCGGTCGAGCACATGAACGAGGAAGCGGGCGCCACCTGGATGCAGCGTATGACCAACACCTATCCCGCGACCGTATGGCTCAACCCGATCCCCGAGCGGCAGTGGAGCTATTCGCAGTCCACCAGCATGATGAAGAAGCTGGTCAACGATCGCATGTACCCGCTGACGCTCGAGGGGCTGGACGATGCGATGCGCGAGTTGAGCCGCAAGCAGGGTTAGGATATACTGCGCGGCGGAGGACAGCCCCCAATGCGTATCGCCATCATCCTTGCCGCGCCTCTGGTCCTGGGCTTCGCACCGGCCGAGCAGGCACCGGGTTCGCCTGAGGCGCTGCCCTTCGACATGCCCGGCTATTCGAAGCCTGCCCCGCTCGCCACGGGCGACCTCAAGGATTTCGTGAACCGCGCCACCTGCCGCGACACAATGGAGCAGGCGCGCGAGGAAAGCGGCCAGCCCAAGCTGGAAACGCAGCCTGCCGAGGCAGCCGAGCCGCTGCTCTACAAAGCGGTCGACCGCGATGTGGACGGGTGCGACGTGCTGGTGATGGCCGACGATACGGACGATATCCGCCCGGTGCCGGAAGGTGGGCCGGTCGTGATCCAGCGCGCCGAAGGCAACTGAGCACATTCTCGGTGAGCGAAATCGAATTGCCGCCGGGCATCGCGCTTAACGATCCCCGACCGATCGCCGCGTCCGCTCGCTATACTTACGAAATGCCTTTTGCCGAGGAGATCGAGGCGCTCGAACCCGAAGATGGTGTGAAGGCGATCTTTCGCGAAACCGCCGGTGGGCGCGAGTTCGATGCCGAGCGCATGTGGGTCACAATAGAGCGCATCGAGGACGGCTTCGTGTTCGGAAAACTGGATAACGACCCGTTCGACATGCCTTCAATGAAGGCGGGCGATCCAGTCCGCCTTCCTCTCACTCACGTTATCGCGGTAACCTTCAAAGCCGGCAAAGCCTGGCCCGACACACCGTATCGCCGAACCTACTGGGAGCGATGCCTCGTCGATGCGTGCGTCGTCGAGGGCCGATCTTACGCCGATTACATCTATCGCGAAGTGCCGGAAATGGCAGAGGACGGCGACAAATATCCCGATAGCGGATGGCGCATCCGAGGGTCCGAGGAGATGATCGAGGAAGACAAGCGCTTGGACAAAGGACCTTTGTATATCGCCGTCGGAAAGGTGCTGAATGCGGACGATCGCTGGCTGCACCTGATCGATGAAGGGGTCGGAACAGCATTCCAATGGGACGCGGCACGCAGCGATTACGTGAAATTGGAGTGATCTCCCCTCCCCACTCCCGCTTCCAGCAGATCCGCGCCCGGCTCGAAGCCTTCGACCCCGGCGAAGGCTGGCGGCTGTGGCTGTACGAGTTCCTGCTGTTCGGCTTCAAACAGGGCTGGGCCTGCCTGTTCGGCGGCCTGCTGCTCGCGCTGCTGCTGGCGACGCATTTCCTCTATCCCGACGATTCTGCCCTCGCCCGCTACGATTTCCTCACCCTCGCCGCGCTGGCGATCCAGATCGGCATGCTCGCCTTCCGGCTCGAGACCTGGGACGAGGCGAAGGTCATCCTGATCTTCCACGTGGTCGGCACCGCGATGGAGGTGTTCAAGACCTACGCCGGATCATGGGTCTATCCCGAGGCGTCGCTGCTCAGGATCGCGGGCGTGCCGCTGTTCTCCGGCTTCATGTATGCCAGCGTCGGCAGCTATATCGCGCGGGTGTGGCGGATCTTCGATTTTCGCTACACGCACTATCCGCCCGCCTGGACCACGTGGCTGCTGGCGGGCGCGATCTACGCCAATTTCTTCCTCCACCATTTCTGGATTGATCTGCGCTGGCTCCTGTTCGGCGCGACCGCGCTGATCTTCTGGCGCACGCGCATCTACTTCCGCAATTTCCGCGAACACCGCTGGATGCCGTTGCTGCTGGGCTTCGGGCTGGTCGCGCTGTTCATCTGGCTGGCGGAGAACATCGCGACCTTCGCCAATGCGTGGAACTATCCCGGGCAGGAGGCAGGATGGCAGCCGGTCGGGCCGGAGAAGCTGGGCAGCTGGTTCCTGCTCATGCTGATCAGCTTCGTGCTGGTCGCGCTGGTGCAGCCGGTCCGGCGTCCCGGCAAATCGTCAGCCCCGGATGCGAAACCGATAGCGGAGCAGCCGGCACGCGCCTAAAGCAGCGCGCAATGGACGCCCAACTGCTGGTCATCTGCCTGCTGACCTTCGTCATTCATCTGATCGGCACGCTGGCCTACGCAGCCCGCATCGCGGGGGTGCGCACGCGGCGCATCGCGATGAGCTTCGCGCTGTTCAACGTGCTGGTGCTGGTCTCGCGCACCGCAAACGGCTTCCTGGGGCCGTTCCTTGCCAAGAGGGTGGAGAACCGCCTGCAATTCGGCGGGGGCGACGATCTCGCATGGGATTTCCGGCTCGTGCTGCTCTCCGCGAGTCTGGCCGTGCTGGTGGGCATCGTGCTGGTGCCGACCGCGCAGCGGCTGTTCGCGGTCGCGATCGGGCATTTCCAGCGCCATCGTTCGACCGGGCGGATGCTGCTGCGCAGCGCCTCGCCCACCGGCCTGCGGATCATTCGCGAATCGATCGCCGCGCCCTCGCGCGCGACCTTCACCGGCCTCGGCAAGCCGCGCGGGGTGAGCTGGACCGTGCTCGCGGCCAATGCGCTGGCGCAGGCGCTGCTGGTGGTGGGGGTGCTCGCCTCGATCTACGCCGGCTATCTCAACCCCGAATTCCGGGTCACCGCCTCGCAGCTCTCCGCCGTCATCAACGGGGTCGCGACGATCCTGCTGTTCGCGCTGATCGACCCGCAGATTTCGGTGATGACCGACGACGTGGTCGACGGGAAGACCAGCGAGGCGGAGTTCCGCCGCACGATCGTGTGGATCAGCTTCAGCAGGCTGGCGGGCACCGTGCTGGCGCAGGCGGTGTTCATCCCCGGCGCGCTGGCGGTTGCGTGGATCGCCGGGGCGTTCTGACCGGCGGCTTCAGCGCGACCGATCAGTAGGCGTCGACCGTTGCGAACAGCGCCTGGATCTGTTCGCGTTCCACCTCTTCCAGCTCCGGCCGCCAGATATCGAAGATCAGCACCAGCCGATCCTTCGCCGCGTTGTTCCACGCTTCATGCTCGACACTATCGTCGAACATCATCAGCTTGCCGACTTCCCAGCTTTTCTGAAGCGGGCCGACACGCAGCGCGCCCTCGCCCGGCACGATCAGCGGCAGATGGCAGATGAATCGGGTGTTGATCATGCCGTGATGCGGCGGGATACGCTTGCCCGCTGCGAGCAGCGAGAACATGGGCGTTGGCGCGCGCGACACAATCCGGCACAGCGGGGCGCGCTCGTTCAGCGTTGCAGTCGTGATCGGACATAGGTCGGTGCGTTCATCGACGAACACGCCCTTCTCGGTCAGTTCGAAACTGGTCCAGTCCCGATTTTCGAGCATTCCATGAACATCGCCCTGAGGGCGGTCATGGATCTTCTTCACATAGGTATCGAAACCGCCGGTCGCGCCCAGCAGGGCCTCTGCTTCGGTACGGATGGCGTCGGTCTGCGCCTCGACCGCTTCGGCCCAGGCGAACTCTTCGCGATCGGCAAAATGGACCAGCGGCAAGCCGTCGTAAAAGAAGGTCTGCGGATTTTGCGGATAGCGGACCGGCACCGGGGCACGGCTTGCCTTACCCTGCATGATTGCGATCGAGTTGGCAAAGCGCGGGTGCCAGTCCTTGCGCGGGAAACCCATCGCAGCAAGGCCCTGCTCCAGGTGGTTGGCGAATTGCCGGTCGAGCCAGCCCATCATCTCGCTCACGTGGCCCGCAATCGGCTCCCCTGCCCGGCCGAGCCGGTGGAGATGTTGAAGGCCGACATTGTAATAGCCCGATGCCGCGCGGTTGTCGCCCGCGATGAGGTGGTGATCGGCCATCGCGATCATCGCGTCGACATCGCTGCCATTGGCGATAAGCCGCCGCTTTGCCTCGTCCTGAGACATAGCGGGTTGGGGGCTGGGGGTGCTGTTCATCAGTAAAGTAGGACCCGTTCGATCTGGTCGCGCCATTCGGTCTCATCGTTCGCTGCCATCCGGTCGAGGTCTACCGGAGAGGCGGAGGGATTATCGACCCATTCGCGCAAGGCCGGGCCACCGTTGATCACGTCGATCGCCAGCCGGTCCAGCTCGTATTCGTAGGGAAAATCGCGCCAGATCTCGTAATCCGGATAGAGCGCGCGGATCGCCTTGAAGGCGAGCGCCTGCAGTCGCCACGGGCGGAAATGCTTGTGGTCGTAGAACGGCCCTTCTGCGTGGATCATCAGCCCGTTGCACAGCTGGCCCGCATGCTTGTGGAAGGTCGGTTCGAACCAGCATTCGCGCAATGCGCAGCCTTTCAGCCAGCTTGGCGCGATCCGGCGCATTTCGGCGTGGACCGCCTTGGCGTCGATATCCGGCGCGCCGAACAGCACCTCGAGCGGGCGGGTCGTGCCCCGCCCCTCGCTCAGCGTGGCGCCCTCGATCATCACCGTGCCCGCATAGGCGCGGGCCATGTTGACGTTGGCGGCGTTCGGCGAAGGATTGATCCAGACGCGGCTTTCGGGCCAGCCATGGTCGGGGCCGTCAGGCTCCCAGCCCTCCATAGCGATCACCCGGTAATCGACGTCGAGCCCGAAATGCTTGATGAACCAGTGGCCCATCTCGCCCATGGTCAGGCCGTGGCGCATCGGCATCGGCCCGGCCCCGACGAAACTTTCCTGCCCCGGCATCAGCATCGTGCCTTCCACCGGGCGACCGGCGGGATTGGGGCGATCGAGCACCCATACGCTCTTGCCCGTCTTCGCCGCCTCTTCCAGCAGGTAGAGCAGCGTGGTGACGAAGGTGTAGATGCGGCAGCCCAGGTCCTGCAGGTCGAACAGGAACACATCCGCGCTCGACATCATCTGACCCGTGGGGCGGCGCACCTCGCCATAGAGGCTGAACACGGGGATGCCGTAGGTGGGATCGGTCTCGTCCGCCGTCTCCACCATATTGTCCTGCTTGTCGCCCTTCAGCCCGTGCTGCGGGCCGAACGCGGAGGTGACGTTCACCCCCGCGGCGACCAGCGCGTCGAGACTGTGCTCCAGATCCCTCGTGACCGATGCCGGGTGGGCAACAAGCGCGACCCGCTTGCCTTCGAGTGGTTTGCGCAGGTCCGGCTCTGAAAGAAGCCGGTCGATCCCGAATTTCATGCGTGCTGAAGTGCCTCTTTGGGTTTGGCCGGTGCGCTGCTGCCGAAACGGATGGCAAAGCTCATCGGATCATGGAAGTCGGGCTCGTCCCGGCGGTGGGCCATCGACCATAGCGAATGGTGCCCGCCTTCTTCCTCGATCACCGCGCATAGCGAAGCCGAGCTGACCCCGTCCAGTACGCGCGCGGGCAGCCGCACGGTTACCGTGATGACCTGAGGGCCACGCTGGAAATCGATCTGCGGCGGCACCTCGGGCACATAATCGCCGGCGCGCTTCCGGTAGGATGCGAATTTGAACGCGGCCCAGTCACCCGCAGGCGCGAAGTTGAATTCGCGATAGCGCCCGTTCTGGTCGTAGACGAAGAATTCGAGGCAGGTCCGCCGCCACAGATCTTCCTCGCTACGATGCGCGAAGCCGCGCGGCACCACCACCTTGGCCGCCTGGTTGATGCGATAGCGCAGCAGCAGCTCGCCGCCCATCAGGCGCATCATGGTGACCGAGATCCCGCTCACGTCGAGCGGCGGCGTGGTTGGATGTGGCTTCAACCTGTACGTTTGCATTTTCGACCCCCCATGCTAGCGGGCCCGGTCATTCCCCCCGGAGGAACCAGTGCCCACCTATCGATCCGAACTTCTGAACGTGCTCGACCAGCGGCACTATACGCATCAAATCACCGATGCGGAAAGACTTGATTTGCTTGCTTCCGAGCAGATTGTCCCAGGATATGTCGGTTTCGATCCGACCGCGTCGAGCCTGCATGTCGGATCGCTGGTCCAGATCATGCTGCTGCGCCGGTTGCAGCAGACAGGGCACAAGCCGATCGTCGTGATGGGTGGCGGCACCGGCAAGATCGGTGATCCTTCGGGCCGCGACGAGAGCCGCCAGCTGATGACCGAAGAGGTGATCGCGGCCAATATTGCGAGCATTCGCAAGGTCTTCGAACGCATCCTGACCTTCGGCGACGGTCCTACCGACGCGGTGATGGTCAACAACGACGAATGGCTCAGCGGCCTCGGCTATCTCGATCTGCTGCGCGATGTCGGCCCGCACTTCACGGTCAACCGCATGCTGACCTTCGATTCGGTCAAGATGCGGCTCGACCGCGAGCAGCCGCTGACCTTCCTCGAATTCAACTACATGATCCTGCAGGCCTACGATTTCCGCGAACTGGCGGAGCGCTATGGCTGCCGTTTGCAGATGGGCGGCAGCGATCAGTGGGGCAATATCGTCAACGGAATCGAGCTGACGCGGCGTACCGGCGGAGGCGAACTCTTCGGCTTCACCACCCCGCTGCTGACGACCGCGGACGGCAAAAAGATGGGCAAGACCGCGAGCGGTGCGGTCTGGCTCAACGAAGACATGCTGCCCGCCTACGATTTCTGGCAATTCTGGCGCAATACCGACGACCGCGACGTGGGCCGCTTCCTGCGCCTGTTCACCGACATTCCGCTGGACGAGATCGAACGGCTCGAACGGCTCGAGGGGGCGGAGATCAACGACGCCAAGGTCGCGCTCGCCAATGCGGTGACCGCGCTGGTGCGCGGCGAGGATGCAGCGGCAGCGGCGGAGGCGACTGCGCGCGAAACCTTCGCCGGGGGCGCGGGCGGCGACCTGCCCACGCTTTCGGTCGGCGACGGCATGGGCCTGCCCGCTGCACTCAGCGCGCTGGGCTTCACCGCTTCCAACAAGGAAGCCAAGCGCAAGATCGCGGAGGGCGCGGTGCGGCTCGACGACGAGGTTTTGAGCGACCCCGCCATGGTGCTGAACGTGGCGGAAGGCGAACAGCGGCGGCTGTCGCTGGGGCGCAAGAAGCACGCGATCCTGCTGCGCTAGGCGCTGCGTAAGTCTCTCGGAACGCATCCTTTTGTCCCGAATTAGGACAAGGGGGCTTAACCCAAAATCAGCCTTTGGGCCGCATAAGTCGGGGCCTTGGAAGTCCCCGTCAGAGCCGTGAGAGGAATACGCAAGTGGCATCGCATCTGAGTGTACCTGACCAGCGGGCGGCGATCCGTCATCCGGTCGATTACGATGTGATCGCGGATTATTTCGGTCGTGGCGATGTGCCGTTCCACATCAGCAACGTGTCCGCCACCGGCTTCATGATCGACAACGCCAGCGATGGCGCGCGCGGCGACCGCGTGATCGTGAGCTTCCCGGTGATCGGCCGGATCGAGGCCTATCTGATCTGGACCAAGGAGAATCGCGCCGGGTTCCAGTTCGAACGGCTGATCCGGGTGGACGATTTCCTGCTGCTAATCGACGAGTTGCAGCCCAACCCGCGCCTGCGCCGCCGCCGCTAGGCCGATCTGGCGGAAAGCCAGGCTTCAAGGCCCGATCCCAGAATTTGCTTTTGTAGCACCCGCGCGCCTGCCATGGCGCCTGTGTGACGGCTACCGAAAAACCAGATTCCACCCCGCTGCGGATCCATAATTTCCGCGCCTACCTGCTCGCCCGATTCTCGATGATCGTGGGCCAGTACGCGATGATGCTGATCATCGGTTGGCAGACATACACGATCGCGCGCGGCAACGGCCTCAACGCGTTCGAGGCGTCGGGCCAGCTTGCGCTGATCGGCCTGCTCCAGTTCCTGCCGCTGTTCGTGCTCTCCCCCTTCTCCGGGCTCGCAGCCGATCGCTTCAACCGCAAGACCGTGTCGCGGCTCACCATCGGCCTCCAGTTCCTCGGCGCGGCCTATCTCGCGTGGACCACCTATACCGGCCATATCGACCTGACTGCGCTGTTCTCGGTTGCGGTGCTGCTGGGCGTCGTGCGCGCGTTCAACGGCCCTGCCCTGTCCGCATTGGCACCGAACCTCGTGCCAAAGGCGATCCTGCCCAACGCGATCGCGTTATCTTCGATCGCGTGGCAGACCGGGATGATCGTCGGCCCGGCGGTGGGCGGCTATGCCTATGACGCGGCCCCTGCCCTGCCCTATGCCATCGCCAGCGGCCTGTTCCTGATCGCGATCATCTCGATTAGCACCATCGGCAAGGTGCCGCGCTCACCGATCAACGGCGCGCAGCATCCGATCGGTCAGATCGTCGATGGCTGGCGCTATGTGATCCAGAACAAGATGGTGCTCGGCGCGATTACGCTCGACCTGATGGCGGTGTTCCTCGCCGGCGCGACCGCGCTGTTCCCGCCCTTTGCTTACGACATCCTGAAGGTGGGCGAGACCGGCCTGGCGCAGCTCGCTGCCGCCCCCGCGATCGGCGCGGCGGTGACCGCGCTGTGGTTCAGCTTCCGCCCCTTGAAGACCAATGTTGGCCCCAAGATGCTGTGGGCGGTGGCCGCGTTCGGCGTTGCCACCATCGTCTTCGGCTTCTCGCGCTTCATGCCGCTGAGCCTTGCGATGCTGGTGATCGTGGGCGCGGCGGACATGTTCAGCGTCTATATCCGCCAGTCGCTGATCCAGCTGCACACGCCCGACGAGAAGCGCGGCCGCGTCTCTTCCGCCAGCCTGCTGACCATCAGCGCCTCGAACGAGGGCGGCGATGCGTTCTCCGGCTTCCTCGCCAGCGTCATCGGCCCGGCGGGCGCGGTGATCTTCGGCGGGGTCGGCGCGATCGTGACGGTCGCGATGTGGAGCCGGATTTTCCCCGTCCTGCGACACACCCGGACCTTCGACCCGCCTGCGTCGTTGGAAGAGGAAACCCCTGAACAGACCTTGCAGGAGAAGATCCCATGAAAGCCGACTCGATCCTCGAAACCATCGGCAACACGCCGCATATCCGCCTCTCGCGCCTGTTCCCCGACCATGATGTCTGGGTGAAGAGCGAACGCGCGAACCCCGGCGGCTCGATCAAGGACCGTATCGCGCTCGCCATGGTCGAGGATGCGGAGAAGGCCGGCAAGCTCAAGCCCGGCGGCACTATCATCGAGCCGACCAGCGGCAACACCGGCATCGGCCTCGCGATGGTCGCGGCGGTCAAGGGCTACAAGCTGGTGCTGGTGATGCCCGAGAGCATGAGCCTGGAACGCCGCCGCCTGATGCTCGCCTACGGCGCGACCTTCGACCTGACGCCCAAGGAAGGCGGCATGAAGGGTGCCATCAGCCGCGCGCAGGAACTGGTCGAGCAGGACTCCAGCGCCTGGATGCCGAGCCAGTTCGACAACGAGAGCAACTGGCAGGTCCACGTGCGCACCACCGCCAAGGAAATCCTCGGCGATTTCACCGATCGCCCGGTCGATGCGATGATTACGGGCGTCGGCACCGGCGGCCACCTGACCGGCTGCGCCGAAGAACTGAAGCGCCACTGGCCCGAGATGAAGGCCTGGGCGGTCGAGCCTGCAGGCTCCCCCGTCATCAGCGGCGGCGAACCCGGCCCGCACCCCATCCAGGGCATCGGCGCGGGCTTCGTGCCCGAGAACCTGCACACGCAGGCGATCGACGGCGCGATCCAGGTCGATCCCGAAGACGCCAAGGAAATGGCCCGCCGCGCCGCGAGCGAGGAAGGCATGCTGGTCGGCATCTCCAGCGGCGCGACGCTGGCCGCGATCGCCAAGAAGCTGCCCGACCTGCCCGAAGGTTCGCGCGTCCTCGGCTTCAACTACGATACCGGCGAGCGGTATCTGTCGGTGCCGGACTTCCTGCCGGAGTGAACGCGTTCGAGGAAATCGCCTATGCCGACGGCGATACCCCGCTAACCGGGCTCGCCCTGCATCCGCAGGGGGATGCCCGGGCGGCGGTGGCGATTTTCCCGACCTTCATGAACAGCACCCCGGCGGTCGAGGCCAAGGCCCGGTCGCTGGCGGCGCAAGGTTATGCCGTCCTGATCGGCGATTTCTACGGGCCCGATGCGCCTGCCGACATGCAGCAGGCCTTTGCCGCGATGACCCGCCTGCGCGCCGATCCGGTGGCCGCTCGCCAACGGCTGAGGGCGACGGTCCGGCTGCTGCGCGAACGGCATCCCGATCTGCCGCAGCTGGCCATCGGCTTCTGCCTCGGCGGGTTTGCCGTGCTGGAAATGGCGCGCGACGGCCAGGACCTGGCCGCCGTGGCGAGCTTCCACGGCATGCTCGAAACCGCGCTTCCGGCGACAACGCCGATCCACCCGCGCATCCTCGTTTGCCACGGCGATGCGGACACGCTGGTCCCGCGCAGCCAAGTGATCGATTTCTGGGAGGAAATGGACCGCGTCGACGCCGACTGGCACTTCCACAGCTACGCCGGTGTCGAACACGGCTTTACCAACCCGCGCACGCTCGATGGCGCGCCCAACCCGGCCTATGATGCGAACGCGGACCGGCAGAGCTGGGCAGCTTTGCTGGGCTTTTTCGACGAGGTTCTCGATCCGCAAGATTGAGACAGCGAAGAAATCAGGTCTTTTAAGCGAATGTCCGGGTTCACAAACGTCCGATTTTCCTACTCACCCCGCCGCTGCTAGCTTCGCACCGGCTCTTTGAACCTCAGAATATAACGTCAAACGCGGGATGCCCTATGGTGAGGGCACCCCGCGTCTGTACTTCATCAACTAGGTCCCAGCGTGACGCTGCGACTCGGGCGATCAGGAGGCGGTCGCGAAGGCCTCTTCGCCTAGCGCCATCATCGATTCGCTGCCGCTTTCGATCTTGCGGCGCAGCGCACCGGCATCCGGCACGAAGCGGTCGGCGAAGTAGCGGGCGGTGGCGATCTTGGCTTCGTAGAACGCCTTGTCGTCGCTGCCCTCGGCCAGCTTTGCCTTGGCGACGCGGGCCATCTTGACCCACATCAGCATCAGGCAGGCGATGCCCATGATGTGCATGTAGTGGTGCGCGCCCGCGCCCAGGTGGTTGGGGTTCTGCATTGCGTTCTGCATGAACCACATGGTCGCAGCCTTCTGTTCGCCGACCGCCTTCTCAAGCGCCCCGGCCAGTTCGGCCATGCCTTCTTCGCCCTTGACCGAAGCGACTTCGTCGTCGACCAGCTTGAAGAACGCCTGCACCGCGCGGCCGCCGTGCATCGCGAGCTTGCGCCCGGCGAGGTCCATCGCCTGAATGCCGTTGGTGCCTTCGTAGATCATCGCGATGCGGGCATCGCGCACGAACTGCTCCATGCCCCACTCGGCGATGTAGCCGTGGCCGCCATAGACCTGCTGCATGTTGTTCGCGACGTCATAGCCTTTGTCGGTGCCGTAGCCCTTGATGACCGGGGTCATGAGGCCGACGAGGTCGTCCGCCAGCTGGCGCTCGTCCTCGTCCTGCAGCGCGTGGCTGAGATCCTGCTGAAGCGCGGTCCACAGCGCGAAGGCGCGCATGCCTTCGTTGAAGGCCTTGGCGTCCATCAGCATCCGGCGCACGTCGGGGTGAACGAAGATCGGATCGGCCTTCTCGTCCGGCTCTGCCGGGCCGGTCAGCGCACGGCCCTGACGGCGGTCGAGCGCGTAGGTCACGGCGTTCTGGTAGGAGACTTCGGCCTGGCTGAGGCCCTGGATGCCCACGCCAAGGCGCGCGGCGTTCATCATGATGAACATCGCGGCGAGGCCCTTGTTCTCCTCGCCGACCATCCAGCCTTTCGCCTCGTCATAGTTCATGACGCAGGTCGAGTTGCCGTGAATGCCCATCTTGTGCTCGATCGAACCGCACATCACGCCGTTGCGATCGCCCACCGAGCCGTCGTCGTTGACGAGGAACTTGGGCACCACGAACAGCGAGATGCCCTTCGAGGAATCGGGCGCCCCCGGCGTCTTCGCCAGCACGAGGTGGATGATGTTTTCCGCCATGTCGTGCTCGCCGGCGGAGATGAAGATCTTGGTCCCGGTGATCGAATAGCTTCCATCAGCCTGCGGTTCAGCCTTGGTGCGGATGAGGCCCAGATCGGTGCCGCAATGCGGCTCGGTCAGGTTCATCGTGCCGGTCCATTCGCAGCTGACCATCTTGGGCAGATACTTTTCCTTCTGCTCCTGGCTGCCCTTGGCGATCAGCGCCGAGATCGCGCCGTTGGTGAGGCCGGGATACATGCCGAAAGCCTGGTTGGAAGAGCTGATCATTTCTTCCATCGCGAAGGCGACAACGTGCGGCAGGCCCTGCCCGCCGAATTCCTCGGGCATGGAAAGCGTGCCCCAGCCCGCCTCGCGGAACTGGTCGAAGGCTTCCTTGAAGCCCGTCGGCGTGGTCACCGAACCGTCATCGTGGCGGGTGCAGCCTTCCTGGTCACCGACCTGGTTGAGCGGCTGCAGCACCTCGGCGGTGAACTTGCCGGCCTCGTCGATGATCGAGGTGACCATGTCGGTCGTCGCGTTCTCGAAGCCGGGCAGGTTGCCGTAGCTTTCGAGGTCGAGCATCTCGTTGATGATGAAGCGAAAATCGCGAGTGGGGGCAGTATAGCTGGGCATTCAAAGGTCCTCTGAAGCGGGGATTTGGGGATCAGTCCTGATCGATTTGCTCGATATGGGC
Organism: Citromicrobium bathyomarinum; assembly: GCF_021021475.1. Taxonomy (GTDB): domain Bacteria; phylum Pseudomonadota; class Alphaproteobacteria; order Sphingomonadales; family Sphingomonadaceae; genus Alteriqipengyuania; species Alteriqipengyuania bathyomarina. Next base: position 114,437 of record NZ_JAINWL010000004.1, read on the forward strand.
GATAAACTCGGAAAGCTCGCTGATCGATGAGTCGATATCGTCACGCTGCTGTTTCAGCTTGGCGACGTGGGCGCGGCAACGTTCGATGGTGACCCTTCGCTGCTCCACCCGGCCGTCGCCCAGATCGTAGAGATCGATCATCTCCTTGATCTCGCCAAGGCTGAAACCGACGTTCTTGGCCCGCATGATCCACGCGAGCCGGGCGCGGTCGCGCTTGGAATAGATCCGCGTCAGCCCGTTTCGGGTCGGCGCTATAAGGCCTTCGTCTTCGTAGAAGCGCAGCGCGCGCGCGGTGCAGTCGAACTCGGCGGTAAGGTCGGAGATCGAATAGCTCTCACGCTCCTGCGCATCGGGCCGGTCGAGATGGGCTCCGGCCCCGGTATAGGGCCTTTTGGCAGCAGCTTGGGTCATAGGCGGGAATATATATGCCCTTTACGTAAAGGTCAATCCGTGACCGGTTCGAGTTGGCCGTCCGTCAGCCGGCGATAAAAGCAGCTGCGCGCGCCCGTGTGGCATGCCGGGCCCGCAGGCTCGGCGTGGATCACCAGCGCATCCTGATCGCAGTCGACCAGAATCTCGCGCACCCGCAGCACATTCCCGCTGGTCTCTCCCTTGCACCAGAGCTTGCCGCGCGAACGGGAGTGGAAGTGCGCGAGCCCGGTCTTCAGCGTCGCGTCGAGCGCTTCGCGATCGAGATGCGCGACCATCAGTACTTCCCGGCTCGCGGCATCCACCACCACGCCTGTTAGGAGCCCGTCGGCACCGAATTTCGGCAAGAACTGCGTGCCCGATTCGCGCTCCGCATCATGTGTGTGAGCCATGCTATCCTTTCGTTTCCCGTCGCCTAGCCGGTTAGACCGATTGTTGCCAATCCACCACACCGGGGGGTGAATCCTTTCATTTTTACAACGGCACCGTTGGCAAGAGCCCGTCGCTTTGGGAAGAATGCGTTCTGTGGCCGGGAACGGTCGCCCTTCAGGCCGAGGCGCCGCGCAGATGCGCCGGGTTCAGGGGGATGCATTTTCCGGATGGGGGTTTTTCCGGAGGTGCGAAGACGATGGTTTTGGTCTGCCGATCGGCCTTTCGGGGGAATGGCCGGGCAGATTTGGAAATTCGTCACGCGGCGCCCGGGATCGTTTCGGTCCCGGGCGTTTCGTTTTCCGGCACCCTGGCAAAGCACGCGATTCTCACACTTTTTGCCCCTGCCCCCAGTAATGCCACGGTGCACGCGGTGCTGGTCGCGCCGCTGGTGAGCACGTCGTCGACCAGAATGACATGACGGCCCGCAATATCTTCGCGACGCCCCGCCCTCACCCGGATCGCCCCGCGCAGAGCTTCGGCACGGCTTGCCCTGCCCAGTCCGCCCAGCTTGGGCGTCGCGCGAGTCCGCTGCAACGCATCAACCCGCACTGCATGGCCACTGTGCTTCGCAATTGCACGGGCGAGCAGCGCGGACTGGTTATAGCCGCGCTGCCACAGCCGCGTGGGATGAAGCGGCACCGGCACCAGCAGCGAATCGCGGGGAGCATGGGCAAGCCGGCTCGCCATCAGCCGCCCCATCAGCGCGGCAAGCCCGATCCGCCCGCCATGCTTGAACCTCAACACCAGCTGCCGGGCAGGCTCGTTATAGAGCGCCGCCGCGGCGATCCCTGCGTGTTGGGGCGGGTGCGCAATACAGTGGCGGCAGACGCTATCCGGCCCGCCTTGCGGGAGCGGCGTGTGGCACAGGCTGCACGCAGGCTCTCCCGGAAACTCGAAATCCTCCCAGCAGGCGGCGCACAATCCCGGCCCTGCCGCGATTCCATCCCCGCAGAGCGGGCAGCGTGGCGGATAGACGAAATCGACCAGCGGCCTGAAGGCGGAGGACACGACATTGCTGGCCATCGCGGACTATGCTGCTCCCCTGCCCCGATGTAGGCAAGCGCGATGACTGAAGGCCCCATCGAACGTAGCGTCCCTCGCATCTTCTCCCCAGCCCGCAGACGGGCCCGCTACCACCGTGCTCTCGCCCGGCAGCGCGTCGAGGATGCCGCGCGGTTCGTGTTCGACGACTTGATCGAGGATGTGCTCGAGCGGTTCGACTTCACACGCGCCGAACCCGGCTCCGCGCTTTTGATCGGCGACGTCACCGGACAGCTCGCCACCGAATTGCGCGCGCGCGGTTTCGAGGTCGAGAGCGCTGGGCCGGACGTGCTCGACGAAGAGCAGCCCTTCCCCCGCACCTATCGTTACGTTCTCAACCTCGGCCTGCTCGACACGCTCAACGACCTGCCGGGCGCGCTGGTCCATGCGCGCCATGCGCTGGAGCCGGGCGGGATGATGATCGCCCAGTGTCTTGGCGCGGGCACCCTCCCGGCGCTGCGGCAGGTGGTGCAGGTCGCGGATGGAGCGCGGACCTATGCCCGCATCCACCCGCAGATCGATCGTCCCGCCGCGAGCGGGCTGATGAGCCGCGCGGGGTTTGCCAAGCAGGTGGTCGACAGCCGCGTGCTCCGCGCCCGATACCGCGAGCTGGACCGTCTCATCGCGGACCTGCGCGATCAGGGACTGACGGGCATCCTTGCCGATGCCCCGCCCGCTTTCACCCGGTCAAGCTGGGCGCGCGCGCAGGCGGGGTTCGAGCCGCTGAGGGAAGAGGACGGGAAGGTCACCGAGACCTTCGAAATCCTCTCCCTCACAGGCTGGGGTTAGGCCTTCCGCAACGCCGCCTGCGCCGCCGCCAACCGCGCGATCGGCACGCGGAAGGGCGAGGCGCTGACATAGTCCAGCCCGACCTTTTCGCAGAACCCGATGCTGGCGGGATCGCCGCCGTGCTCGCCGCAAATGCCCAGCTTGATCTTGGGATCGGTCTTGCGCCCGCGCTCGACCGCGATCTCGACCAGCTGGCCCACGCCATCCACATCGAGGCTGACGAAGGGATCGCGCGCGAAGATGCCGCGATCGACGTAGGAGCCGAGGAAGCGGCCCGCATCGTCGCGGCTCAGGCCGAGCGTGGTCTGCGTCAGATCGTTGGTGCCGAAGCTGAAGAAGCGCGCTTCTTCCGCGATCTCGCCCGCCATCAGCGCGGCGCGCGGCAGCTCGATCATGGTGCCGACGAGGTATTCGACCCGCGTGCCCTTCTCCGCGAAGACCTCTTCGGCCACCCGGTCGACCAGCGCTCGCAGGATCTCCAGCTCGCGCTTCGTGGCCACCAGCGGGATCATCACTTCGGGCAGCGGCGCCTCGCCGCTCTTTTCCTTCACCGCGCACACGGCTTCGAAGATGGCGCGCGCCTGCATTTCGTAGATTTCGGGATAGGTGATCCCGAGGCGGCAGCCGCGATGGCCGAGCATCGGGTTGAACTCGTGCAGTTCCGCGACCCGGCGCTTGAGCCGATCCTCGTCCATGCCTGTCGCTTCGACCAGATCGGCGAAGTCGCCGTCATCGGCGGGCAGGAACTCGTGCAGCGGCGGATCGAGCAGGCGGATCGTGCAGGGGAGCCCTGCCATCACCTCGAAGATCGCCTCGAAATCGCTGCGCTGTTCGGGCAGCAGCTTGGCCAGCGCGGCGCGGCGGCCCTCTTCATGCTCGGCGAGGATCATCTCGCGCACGGCCATGATCCGGTCTGCATCGAAGAACATGTGCTCGGTCCGGCACAGGCCGATGCCTTCCGCGCCGAAGCTGCGCGCGGTCTTGCAGTCCTCGGGCGTTTCGGCGTTGGTCCGCACGCCCATCCGGCGCGCGTCGTCGGCCCATTCCATGACCTTCGCGAAGTCGCCCGCCAGCTCGGGCTCGATCGTGGGCACCTGCCCGCGCATCACCTGTCCGTTACTACCGTCGAGCGTGATGACATCGCCTTCCGCCAGCTCGGCCTGGCCGATCCGCACGGTACGCGCCTTGCGATCGATCGAGACGCCGCTCGCGCCCGAGACGCAGGGGCGGCCCATGCCGCGTGCAACCACCGCCGCGTGGCTGGTCATCCCGCCGCGTGCGGTCAGGATGCCCTTGGCCGCGTGCATTCCGTGAATATCCTCGGGCGAGGTTTCGACCCGCACCAGGATCACCGCATCGCCGCGATTGGCCCATTGCTCGGCCGTATCGGCATCCAGCGCGATCTTGCCGCTCGCCGCACCGGGCGAGGCCGGCAGGCCGGTCGCCAGAATGTCGCGCGGGGCATCGGGGTTGAGCGTGGGGTGGAGCAGCTGGTCGAGCGCCATAGGATCGATCCGCAGCACCGCCGTCTTGCGGTCGATCAAGCCTTCGCCTTCCATCTCCACCGCCATCTTCAGCGCCGCCTTTGCCGTGCGCTTGCCGTTGCGGGTCTGGAGGAGCCACAAGGTGCCCTGCTGCACCGTGAACTCGATGTCCTGCATGTCCTTGTAGTGCTTTTCGAGCAGGTCGAACACGCGGGCGAGCTCTGCGTAGGCATCGGGCATGGCCTCTTCCATGCTCGGCTTGTCGGCCCCGGCTTCCTCGCGCCGCGCCTTGGTGAGGTATTGCGGCGTGCGGATACCCGCGACCACATCCTCGCCCTGCGCGTTCACCAGCCACTCGCCGTAATAGTACTTCTCGCCGGTCGAGGGGTCGCGGGTGAAGGCGACGCCGGTGGCGCTGTCGTCACCCATGTTGCCGAACACCATTGCCTGCACGTTCACCGCGGTGCCGAGGTCATGCGGAATGTCGTTCAGGCGGCGGTAGATCTTCGCCCGCTCGCTGTCCCAGCTTTCGAACACCGCGCGGATTGCGCCCCACAGCTGCGTGTCGACATCCTGCGGGAACGGCTCGTCCTGCTCACGCTCGACGATCTTGAGGTACTCGCCGACCAGCGCTTCCCAATGCTGCGCTTCCATGTCGGTATCCGAATAGAAGCCATTGTCTTCGCGCATGATCTCCAGCGCTTCCTCGAACAGGCCGTGATCGATGCCGAGCACGACGTCCGAGTACATCTGGATAAACCGGCGGTAGCTGTCCCACGCGAAGCGCGCGTCGCCGCTGGTCTCAGCCAGCCCCTTCACCGTCTCGTCGTTGAGGCCGAGGTTGAGGACCGTGTCCATCATCCCGGGCATCGAGATCGCCGCGCCCGAGCGGACCGAGACGAGCAGCGGGTCCGCCGCATCGCCCAGCGTCTTGCCCACGGTCGCTTCGACATGGCCCACGCCCTTGGCGACCGCATCGCGCAGTTCCGGCGCGAAGTCGCCGCCGCGATCGAGGTAGCGCAGGCATTCCTCGGTCGTGATGGTGAAGCCCGGAGGCACGGGCAAACCGATGCTCGCCATTTCGGCAAGGTTCGCACCCTTGCCGCCGGTGATGGTCTTGTCCTTCTGGCGCGCGTCCGAGTGGTCTGCGTTGCCGCCGAAGTGGTAGACTGTCTGCGTCATTTCGATCGTACCCCGGTATTCCCTGACACACCTGACACACTGTCCAGGCGCAAATTTCTATCCCTCGATCTTTCCGAAATCCGCCACCTGATGGACGGCATTACGGAACCGCGCCAGCAGGCCGAGGCGCGCGGTGCGCTTCGCTTCGTCGTCATCGTTGACGGTGACGTTTTCGAAGAAATCATCGATCGGCTTCCTCAGGCTGGCGAGCGCGGACATGGCATCGGCAAAACGCTCTTCCTCGACTGCCCGTTCCGCCTGCGGGCCTGCCGCGTCGAGCGCGTCGATCAGCGCCTTCTCGGCCGGTTCGGGCGTGTAGGACAGGTCTTTACCAGACGGGTGAGCGGATTTTTCCGCCATCTGGGCGGCGACGACGTCCTTCATGTCCGGATCGTCGACCATCACCAGCGGGTCTTCCTCGCCGGTATGCGGCGCATCGTCATCCGCGCCCTGCCAGTCTTCCTTCTTGAGGATATTCGCCGCGCGCTTGTACCCCGCGAGCAGGTTCCGGCCGTCCTCGGTCTCCATGAAGCTCTGGAGCGCATGGACGCGGGCGAGCAGACGGACGAGATCGTCCTCCCCGCCAAGCGCGAACACCGCGTCGATCAGGTCGTGCCGGACGCCCGCCTCACGCTGCTGGACCTTCAGGCGGTCGGCGAAGAAGTCGAGGAGATCGTGTGCGGTCTCCGAGAACTTTTCGTCATACCTACCGAAAGACTTACTTACATACGAAGTGACTTCACCACCCATCACCACCGACATGCTTTCGTCCATGCCCGCCTTCGCCTTCTTGAGACGCTGCGCATTGCTGAACGATTGAATATCCTCGCGAACTGCGCCCAGCGCTCGCTCAAAGGCTTGCATCAGCGGGATACGAATTTCAGCATCCTGGTTGATGCGCAAGGTACTCAGCGTCGCACGACGCAGTGCATAAGGATCCTTCGATCCGGTTGGTTTCTCTGCGATTTCGAAGAATGCGGCAAGCGTATCCAGCTTATCCGCCAGACTCACCGCCACCGTCACCGGCGCAGTCGGCACCTCGTCGCCCTGCCCGACCGGCTTGTAGTGATCGCGGATCGCGTCGGCCACGGCATCGGGCAGGCCCTCGGCGCGGGCGTAGTAGCCGCCCATCAGGCCCTGCAGCTCGGGGAATTCGCCGACCATTTCGGTGACGAGATCGGCCTTGCACAGGCGCGCGGCCTGTTCGGCCATGTCGGCCAGTTCCTCTTTCGTCACCCCCGCGGAGGCGGGGGGGGTCCCGCTCCCTTTCGCGTTCGCTCCCGAAAAAGCGGGATTCCCGCCTTCGCGGGAATGACGGGGTTGAGCGGTGACGACATCGGATTCCACCAGCCAGCGGGCCAGCTTGGCGACCCGTTCGACCTTGTCGGCGACGGTGCCCAGCTTCTCATGGAAAGTGATCCGCTTGAGCCCCTCGGCATGCTGCGCGAGGGTTTTCTTCTGGTCGACCTCCCAGAAGAAGCGCGCGTCGGACAGCCGCGCGGCGAGCACCTTGCGGTTGCCGTCGACGATCGCTGCCCCGCCATCAGCCGCCTCGATATTGGCGGTGCAGATGAAGGCGTTGGCGAGCGTGCCTTGCGCGTCCTCGCACACGAAGTACTTCTGGTTCACCCGCGCGGTGAGCTGGATCGTCTCGGGCGGGACTTCTAGGAAATCCTCCTCGAACCGGCCGAGCAGTGGGATCGGCCATTCGGTGAGCCCGGCATTCTCGACCACCAGCCCCTCGTCCTCGACCAGGCTCAGCCCGGCCTCCGACGCGACCCTGGCCGCACCTTCTCGGATCAGCGCGGCGCGTTCCTCATGATCGACGATCACATGCGCAGCGCGCAGCTTCACCGCATAGTCGTCCGCATCGCCGATGGTGATGTCGCCCGAGTGGTGGAAGCGGTGGCCCAGCGTGACCGCGCCGCTCGTGACGCCATGCACCTCGCACTCGACCACCTCGTCGCCCAGCAGTGCGACGATGCCGGAGAGCGGGCGCACCCAGCGCATGCTCTCGGTCGAGATCGACGCCGCGCCCCAGCGCATCGACTTGGGCCAGGCGAAATCGCGGATGATCGCCGGGATCGCCTCGGCCAGCACATCGCGCACCGCCCTGCCCGGCGTGTCGATCACGGCGAAGTACGTCTCGCGGCCCTTCACGTCGCGCACCTCGAGCTGGTCGCGGGTCACATTGTTCTTGCGGCAGAAGCCGTCGACGGCTTGGTCTGGCGCGCCCACCGGCGGGCCCTTGGCTTCCTCGCTGATGGCCTGCGTCTCGACCGGCAGCCCGCGCGCGATCAGCGCGAGACGGCGCGGGGTGGACCACACGGTCACCTCGCCCATCGCGACGCCCGCCGCGTCCATCTCGCGCCGGAACAGCTTTTCGAGCTCGGCGCGCGCACCCGCCTGCATCCGCGCGGGGATTTCTTCGGAGCGCAGTTCGAGGAGGAAGTCGCTCGCGTTCTTGTCGGGTGAACGTTCGTTCACAGAGACCACTCCGGATATTTCTCGGCCCATTTCGGCGCCATCAGCTCGGCGTATTTCTCGCAGGAGCCACGCGCCAGATCGCGCACGCGGCCCATGTAGCTCGCGCGTTCCTGCACGCTGATCACGCCGCGCGCCTGCAGCAGGTTGAAGATGTGGCTCGCTTCCACCGCCTGTTCGTAGGCGGCGATGGGGACGTTGTTGGAGAGCGCGTTCTCGCACTCCTTCTCCGCCTTGGCGAACAGATCGAACAGCGCATCCGTCTCCGCGACCTCGAAGTTCCACTTGGACATCTGCTTCTCGTTTTCGAGAAACACGTCGCCGTATGATACGCCGCGATCGTTGAACTGGAGGTCGTACACGTTGTCGACGCCCTGGATATACATCGCGAGCCGTTCGAGCCCGTAGGTCAGCTCGCCCGCGACCGGCTTGCAGTCAAACCCGCCCATCTGCTGGAAATAGGTGAACTGCGTCACTTCCATCCCGTCGCACCAGACTTCCCAGCCCAGCCCCCAGGCGCCCAGCGTGGGCGATTCCCAGTCGTCTTCCACGAAGCGGATATCGTGCTTGAGCGGATCGATCCCGATCACCCGCAGCGATTCCAGATAGAGGTTCTGGATGTCGGGCGGGCTCGGCTTCAGGATCACCTGATACTGATAGTAGTGCTGCAGCCGGTTCGGGTTCTCGCCATAGCGGCCATCGGTCGGCCGGCGGCACGGCTGCACGAAGGCGGCATTCCAGGGCTCCGGCCCCAGCGCGCGCAGCGTCGTCGCGGTGTGGAACGTGCCTGCCCCCATACGCATGTCGTAGGGTTGCAGGATGACACACCCTTGCGCGCTCCAGAAATCGTGAAGCGCAAGGATCATGTCTTGGAAACTGGACTGCGGGGACCGGCTCATGGTGCGAGCGGCCATGGCGAAGCCGCGCGACAGCGTCAACGGCGTGAACGGTGAAAGATTCGCAAGAGCGTGCGCGGCACGCGCATCGCTATTGCAATGGATAGCCCAGAGTTTGCGGGAAAATGTTCCCTGTAAATACAGAGCTATACAGCCATTTTCCCGTCTCACGTGTCAGGAATATCGGTCTTAATGTCAGGTCATGTTGACAGCGTCAGCGAATCGAGCCATATAGTCAGCACAACCTGACATACCGGAAGGTTGGCATGACCATTGGACCCAATATCCAAAAAGGAATGAACTGATGAAAACCCGTATCCTCACCGCCGTCCTGTTCGCCGCCGCCCTCGTCCCCGTGAACGCATCGGCGCACACCCGTTCGATCGAAATCGACACCGGCAACTTCGACCTCTCGACCCAGGCCGGACGCGACATGCTCGATGCGCGGATCGACGGCGCGGTGCGCAATCTCTGCCGCAGTGGCCAGCGCGGTGTCGCCGCACGCCTCGAAATGCAGACCTGCGCGGCAGATGTCCGCAGCGCGGTGCAGTCGCAGGTCGCACTGGCTCTGGCCGATGCACGCGGCGCTCACCTGGCCGGCCTGCCCATCGATCCGGAAGCGTGACCCCCACAGGGCGGAGCCGACGCCCCAAAGTCTGCTCCGCCCCTTTCGGCGCAAAGCCTTCAGCCCTTCGCATCAAACGAAAGATACCGAGATGACCAACACGCTGAGCCCAACCCGACAGCCGCTTTGGAAGCGCATCGCCGCCGGCGCATTCGTCGTGCTCGCCGGCTATGGTGCGGGCAATATCGCGGCGAAGATCGTCATGTTCTCCGGGAGCGCCGCATGACCCGGGACAAGCGCACGCGCCTGTATCTCACCGCCGCGTCGATGGGTTTTGTCGCGACCATCCTGATGGTGGTTTCGCGGATCCTCGACTGGCCCGACTTCGTGGCCGGGCTGAGTGTCGGCGTATTGCTGGTCAGCCTGGTGATGCTTTTGCTGCGGCGGTTTCGCGACGAATATATCGAGCAGCTGTGGAACAGCGGCACCGGCTTCGCCTTCGTGGCGGTGGTTGCCACCTTCGCCTTCGCCCCCTTCCTCGAAGGGTTTGTCGACGGGGTGACCAGATCGGCCCGCGACCAGATGATCAGCCCCGAGTTCGTCGGCCCGATCGCCCTCATCGCCTTCTTCGTAGGCTTCCACCTCAAGTGGCTGAGGAGCAGCTTGTGAAGAACCGTCTCAAAGTTTTGCGCGCCGAACGCGACTGGAGCCAGGCGGAGCTGGCCGGGAGGCTCGACGTGTCGCGGCAGGCGGTCAACGCCATCGAGACCGGCAAGCACGACCCCTCGCTGGGCCTTGCCTTCAAGATATCGCGCGTGTTCGACATGCCGATCGAAACCATTTTCCTCGAAGAGGAGGACTGACAATGGATCACGAACTCGACGAAACCCGCAATCCGGGTGAGGCGCGCAACCGCGCCCGCCAGCGGCGCAAGTGGGCTTTCCTGATCTTCGCCGGGCTGGTCGGTGCAGTGATCGGCGCGCTGCTGTCCGGGCTCGAGAACGGGGAAGGAAACTTCCTCGTCGGTCAAATCGAGACGCTGACCATGCCCGCATGGGCGGCGATCGCGATGGCTGCGGCGTTCTTCTTCGCCTTCGCGGTGCTGCCGGTCTGGGGGTTCACCCAGATCGACGACTACCAGATGCGCCAGAACCTGATCGGCTATGCCGGCGGCTGCATCGCTGCCGTCGCGGGCTACCCGATCTGGGCGGTGCTCGCGATGGGCGGGCTGGTGCCCCACCCCACCGCATTCGGAATTTTCGTCATTGCCTTTGCCGCTACGATGCTGACATTCCTTGCCGTCAAATTGCGCGGCTAGGCGGATGCATCGCAGCTTTCCTCAGACTTCCGCCTTTTTCTTCCAGGAGCACACAACATGCTTGCCAGAATGACCCGCAACACCCTGATCGGCCTTGCCGCCGCATTCTCCCTCACCACCGGCGCGATGGCGCAGGATGCACCCGCCCTGTGGCGCGTGGCGGACGCGGATACGACGATTTACCTGTTCGGCACGGTCCACGCCCTGCCTTCCGACGTCGACTGGTACAGCGGCCCGGTGAAGACCGCGCTGGACGAGAGCAGCACCCTCGTCACCGAAATCGACATGAGCCCTGAAGCGCTGGCCGAGATCGGCCCGATGATCCAGCAAATCGCCATCCTGCCTGAGGGAACCTCCCTGCGCGGCATGATGAGCGAAGAACAACGCGAAACCTATGAGGCAGCGATGGCCTCGCTCGGCGTGCCGCCGGAAGCGTTCGATAATCTCGAACCCTGGTTCGCGGCCCTGCAGCTGAGCAATATTGCCTTCGCCAAGGCCGGCTTCCAGCCCCAGAACGGCACCGAAACCGTGCTGGAGGCGACCGTGGGCGACACCAAGGGGCGCGATGCGCTGGAAACGCCGCGATACCAATTCTCGATCTTCGACGAACTGCCGATGGACGCGCAGATCGATTACCTCGTCGAAACCGCCGCGGAGATCGACACGCTTGGCCCGATGCTCGACGAGATGATCGCCGAATGGGCAGAGGGCGATGTCGAGGCGCTGGGCCACCTGCTCAATGACGCCCTCCAATCCGACCCCGTTCTTGCCGAGCGGCTGCTCTATGCCCGTAACGCCAACTGGGCGGTGTGGATCGACGACCGGCTCGATACGCCGGGCACGATTTTCATGGCGGTTGGCGCCGGGCACCTTGCGGGGACCAACAAGCTGCAGGATCTGCTGGCAGAGCGCGGCATTCAGGCAGTGCGGGTACAATGACCATACGCGCCGCGATCCTCGCGCTGCTGGCGCTGCTGGTCGCGGCTTGCGGCCAGCCCGACAAGAAGCCCCCGGTCGCGCCGGATGATCCGAACCCGCTGCTATGGGAGATCGCCCGGGCCGACGGGACCGCCGCGGGCTGGCTGATCGGCACGATCCACGCCCTGCCCGACGGGGTAGAGTGGCGCACCGCCTCGGTCGACACGGCGATCGCGCAGGCAGGCGTCCTCGCGGTGGAGATTGCCGACCTCGACGATCAGCGGGCGGTGACCAGCGCCTTCAAACCGCTTGCCTATTCTCCCGGGCAACCTCCCCTGCTCTCCCGCGTGCCCGCCAACCAGCGGGAGAGGCTGACTGCGCTGGTTGACGATACGCCCTATGGGCTCGACGATTTTCGCGGGATCGAAAGCTGGGGCGCGGCGCTGATCCTGTCCCAGTCGGTCGATACCGGGGCCGACGCCGCGAACGGGATCGACCGCGCGCTGATCCGCGATTTCAACGGTCGCCGGGTGGTCGAGCTCGAAGGCGCGGCGCGCCAGTTCGCGGTGTTCGACGGGCTCTCAGAACGGGCCCAGCGCGCGATGCTGGGCGCGATCGTGGAAGAGGCCGAAGCCGACAGCGACCAGCGCCAGCGCCCGATCCGACTCTACCTTCAGGGCGACGAGGCCGGGCTGGCCGCGCTCACCCGCGAAGGCCTGCTGGCGGACGAGGAAATTCGCGAAGCGCTGCTGGAGCGGCGCAATGCCGCGTGGATGCCGCGCATTATCCGCTTGCTGGAGAGCGACAGCCACCCGCTGATCGCGGTGGGGGCAGCGCACATGGTCGGCAAGGACGGGCTCGTCGCGCTGATCGAGGCCAAGGGCTACACCGTGCGCAGGGTACGCTAAGGCGGGTTGCTTTCCCGCGACTTTGCCCGTAACAGCGCGCGCTTCGGCGCCATGTGCATCCCTGGAGGCGTGGCGAGACCGAGCAAATATCAGCATTTCGAAAGGTAGTATACGATGAGCGACGCCATCACCCTGCCGGCCGAGACGCGCGACCGGGCTGGCAAGGGAGCCTCCCGGGCACTGCGTCGCGAAGGCCGTGTCCCCGCCGTGATTTATGGCGGCAAGGAAGAACCCACCCCGATCCACGTCGAAGAGCGCGAACTGGTTCGCCAGCTCGACACCGGTCACTTCATGAACTCGATCATCGAGCTTGAAGTCGGCGGCAAGAAAGTGCGCACCCTGCCCAAGGATGTTGCGCTGCACCCCGTCACCGACCGTCCCGAGCACGTGGATTTCCTGCGTCTTACCAAGGGCGCGAAGGTGGATGTGAGCGTCCCCGTCGTGTTCGTCGACGAAGAAGAATCGCCCGGCCTCAAGAAGGGTGGCGTGCTCAACGTCGTCCGTCACGAGCTTGAACTGGTCTGCGAAGCGGACAAGATCCCCGGCGAAATCACGATCAGCGTCAAGGGCAAGGAAGTCGGCGACTCGATCCACATCAGCGAAGTCGACCTTCCCAAGGGCAGCGAATCCGCGATCACCGATCGCGACTTCACCATCGCCACCTTTGTCGCTCCGTCGGCGCTCAAGAAGGCGGAAGGCGAAGGCTCCGACGAGGTCACCGAGACTGAAGTCATCGAACAGCACGCCGAAACCGTTGAAGGCGAAGACGACCAGGTCGTCGACGGCGAGTAAGCCGAGCTTCACGAATAATGCGAACGCCGGGCATCCTTCACGGGATGTCCGGCGTTTTTCTTTGTGACATCCGAAAGGCGAAATCCGGCGTTCATTTTGCGCCTGCAATGATGCCGACGAAACATCGGGGGAGTGGTGCGATGCGCGTTTTCGGGAAGGCAATCTGTCTTGCGGCAATCTCTGCGATGTCTCTGGGAAACACGCAATTTGGGCCAGACGACCTGCGGGCGGCGATGCTGGAGACGAGCATAGACAGGGCGCAGTTAGTGATCACAGACCAGCTGAAAGCGATCTACACTGCCAAGGCGGAAATTCATCACGATTACCGCTTCGGCCGCGATCATTATCTCCACAACGTGCGGCAGATCGGCTTTGTTCGGCGCTGCACGCTGCTGATCCGCACGGGGAAGTCGTTGTTGCCCGGGACGCAGGCCAGGACCGACCCGAATTCTGAATATGACCTGGGTGGTGGCATCCGGTTTGAACAAGACGGTACACAGGTGAAACTGGCATCACCCACCACGTTCCGCAGCTATTCGAGTGTCCTGATCTTCCCGAACGAGACCGAAGCGGTGAAATTCAGCGCGGCGATGAACCCGCTGGCCAGCGACTGCCGCGAACTGGCGACGCTGGGCTAGATCGCGAGCATCGCATGATCGATCAGTCTTTCGAAACGAATATCACCAGCAGCGAGAGAGCGGCCACCACACAGCCGAACAGCATGAAGCCGACCTTGGCCAGGCGGCTCGCCTTGCGGATATCGTGAACGCCGAAAAGTCGCTCCAACCGGACCCCACCGATGAATGCCAGCACCGCCATCGGCAGCATGACGAACAGCATGAGCGCCCAAAAGGGTAGCCGAAAAATGCCCAGGCCGGTGAGGCGTTCGAACACGAAGATCGCCGCCAGGCCGACCATCGCGCTGGCGAACCCGCCCATTCGGGCGATCGCCCACTCCTGATCCTGATAGCGGGATATCGCCCTCCCGCGTTTGTCGCGCCAACCCATCGGTAATGTCTCCACCCCCGCTTCCTGACGCGTATCGTGTGCCGGGCGCAAGTTAAGTTTGCGCATGGCCTGCCTCTCCCGCTAGGCGGACGCGATGCAAATCTGGACCGGCCTCGGCAATCCCGGACCGCGCTATGCGCTCCACCGGCACAATATCGGCTTCATGGCGTGCGACGTCATCGCCGAAACGCACGACTTCGGGCCCGTACAAAAGAAGTTCCAGGGCTGGGTGCAGGAAGGCCGGATCGGCAGCCAGAAGGTCCTGCTGCTCAAGCCCGCGACCTTCATGAACGAGAGCGGCCGCGCGGTCGCCGAGGCGCTGCGGTTCTACAAGCTGGAGCCTGAAGCGCTGACCGTGTTCCATGACGAGCTCGACCTCGCGCCGTTCAAGGTGAAGGTGCGCATGGGCGGCGGGCTTGCGGGGCACAACGGGTTGCGCAGCATCAACCAGCACCTCGGCCCCGATTTTCGCCGGGTGCGGATCGGCATCGGCCATCCCGGGCACAAGGACCGGGTGACCGGCCATGTGCTGGGCAACTACGCCAAGGCGGAGATGGACGATCTGGCCACCATGCTCGGCGCGATGGCGAGCGAGGCACATTGGCTCGCCGATGGCGACGATGCGCGCTTCATGAACGACGTCGCGATGCGGATGCAGGACTGAGCCGCGCGATGCCGGGCCGGGCGACCCTGCTGGCGCTGCTGACCGGGCAAACGCTGTTCTTCACCGCAGTCGGCGTCGCCCTGTGGACCCTTTCGGGCCGCCCCGCCCGGTCCTTCGTCACCTTCGGTCAGGACGAATTCCTTATCGGAGCGCTGCTGGCGGGCGTCCTCGTCCTGCTGGCGGCAGCGACATTCTACGGCCTGCCGAAAGTCGCGGAATACCTGATCCGCGCGCAGGCGGAAAATTTCGCCTTCCTCGAAAAGCCGATGCCCTTTCCCGCCATCGTGTGGATTTCGCTGGGCGCAGGAATTGGCGAGGAAGCGCTGTTTCGCGCGGGCGTGCAGACGCTGGCGGCCGACTATGTCGGCGCCCCGCTGGCCATCGCGCTGGGCGCGGCGCTGTTTGCGGTCGTGCATTTCGCCAAGCCTGCGGTGGCGGCAATCATCCTCGTCATCGGGGTGCTCTTCGGCTGCGTGTACTGGATCACCGGATCATTGCTGGCGGTGATGATCGGCCACGCGCTCTACGATGTGTTCGCCTTGTGGTATGTGCAGAAGGAGATGCACCGGCTCGGCGTGTTCGGGCAGGATGAGAAGTCCACATCATCGACGGAGTAAGCCCATGACCGCCCTCACCCGCCGCACCCTGCTTGCCGGAGCCGCCGCGACCGGCGTGCTCGCCGCCACCGCCACCCACGCGCAGGGCGACATGGTCGTCTCGAAGCCGGATCTTGCGGGCAATAGCGTGCTGATCACCGGCTGTTCTTCGGGCTTCGGCCGCCTCGGGGCAGAACACTATGCGAAGCTCGGCGCGAAGGTGTTCGCGACGATGCGCAACCTCCCCCGGCCCGAGGCGGACGAACTGCGCACGCTGGCCGCCGACGAGAATCTCGACATCACCGTGATCGAAATCGACGTCCTGTCCGACGAGCAGGTTGCCGCCGGTGTGGCCGAGGCGGAGCGGCTGAATGGCGGCGGGATCGACGTGCTGGTCAACAATGCCGGGATCGGCATTTCCGGACCGGTCGAGGTGCAGGACATGGAGGCGACCGAGCTGATCTTCGGCACCAATGTGCTGGGCGCACACCGGATGGCGCGGGCCGTGCTGCCCGGGATGCGCAAGAAGGGCGGAGGGCTGATCGTGCCCATCTCCAGCCAGCTAGGCCGCGTTATCGTGCCTTTCGCAGGGCATTATTCGGCAACCAAGTTTGCGCTCGAGGCGATGAGCGAACAGCTCGCCTACGAACTGGTGCCGCATAATATCGAGGTCTCGATCATCGAGCCCGGTGGCTATCCCACCGAAGTCTGGGTCAATCGCAATATCTATACTGCCGCACTCAAGAGGCGCGCCGAGGACCTCCATACCGATGGCTACCCGCAGGTGGTCGCCAGCATGGGAACCGAGGACGGATCTGGCCGCAGCGCGGACCCGATGGATGTGCCGCGCGCGATCGCGCAGATCATCGCCATGCCGATGGGCACGCGCCCCCTTCGCACCGAAGTGCACCCCGGCGCCAAGCCGCAGATGAAGATCAACGAGGTCAGCGCAGCAACGCAGGTCGGCTGGCTCGGCGGATCGGGCTACGGCCCGCTCATCAAGGCGGTGCACAACGTCGACTGACCGGGCCTGCCAGCTGTTGCTGCTCGTCAGATTGCCGAACATCGCACTAGGCACGGGCGGGCGTGAGCGTTACGGGCGGGCCAATCTCAATCACATCATCGCGGGCCTGCCGCCCGCCTGTCCGGACCAGGGAATATCATGGGTTTCAAATGCGGTATCGTGGGCCTGCCCAATGTCGGCAAGTCGACGCTGTTCAACGCTCTGACGCAGACGCAGGCCGCGCAGGCCGCGAACTATCCGTTCTGCACGATCGAGCCCAATGTGGGCCAGGTCGCGGTGCCCGACGATCGGTTGGACAAGATCGCTGCGATCGGCGGTAGCGCCAAGATCATCCACACCCAGCTCGCCTTCGTCGACATTGCGGGCCTCGTGAAGGGTGCGAGCAAGGGCGAAGGCCTTGGCAACCAGTTCCTCGCCAATATCCGCGAGGTCGATGCGATCGTCCACGTGCTGCGCTGCTTCGAGGATGACGACATCCAGCACGTCAACAACAAGGTCGATCCGATCGCCGACGCCGAAGTGGTCGAGACCGAGCTGATGCTGGCCGATCTGGAAAGCGTCGAAAAGCGGGTCGAGAATGCCAAGCGCCGTGCGACCAGCGGCGACAAGGAAGCCAAGGTGCTTGCCAGCGTGCTCGGCCAGGCGCTCGATTTCCTCAAGGACGGCAAGCCCGCGCGTCTGGTCGAACCGGGTGACGACGAAGAAGCGCGCCTGTTCGAACAGGCGCAGCTGCTCACTGCCAAGCCGGTGCTCTACGTATGCAACGTGGCCGAGGAAGATGCTGCGCAGGGCAATGCGCTGTCGAAGCTGGTGGCCGAGAAGGCCGAGGCGGAGGGCGCGCAGAGCGTCGTCGTCTCCGCCGCCATCGAATCCGAGCTGGTCGAAATGGAGCCCGAAGACCGCGCCGAATATCTTGGCGAGCTGGGCCTTGAAGAAAGCGGTTTGGCAAAAATCATCCGCGCCGGATACAAGCTGCTCGGCCTGCAGACCTTCTTCACCGTGGGCCCGAAGGAAGCGCGCGCGTGGACCTTCCCCGCCGGTGCCAAGGCGCCGCAGGCGGCAGGTGAGATCCACACCGATTTCGAACGCGGCTTCATCCGCGCCGAAACGATCGCCTACGACGATTACGTGACGCTGGGCGGCGAATCCGGGGCCAAGGAAGCCGGCAAGCTGCGGCAGGAGGGCAAGGAATACCTCGTGCAGGATGGCGACATCATGATGTTCAAATTTAACGTCTGACGCTTTTCGGCACGATAGTGCGTCCCCGCCGTTGGGTCGAAAACAACGGCAAAAACAGGGGCTCACGCAACATGGTCGATAAATCCGAGAAGTTCAGCTGGCTCGTGCGGGTGGGCTATTTCAGCCGCGCGGTGCTTTATACCGTGGTCGGGCTGATCGCGCTCACCAGCGCGGGACGCATTGCCGAAGGGACGGCGGGCATCTTCAAGGCGATCGAGGATTTCCCGGCGGGCATCGCGATCCTGTGGATCATGGTGTTCGGCCTGTTCGGCTACGCGCTGTTCCGCTTCTGCTCGCCGCTGTTCGATATCGAGAACGAGGGCTCCGACGCCAAGGGCTGGGGCAAGCGGATCGGCCATGCGGGGAGCGCCATCGGCCACCTTGCGCTGGCATGGTCCGCGTTCAAGTTTGCGACTAACAGGAATTCCGGCGGCGGCGGCGCGCAAGAGGCTGCTGCGGGCGTGCTCGGCGTGGAATTCGGCGGCATCGTGATCGGCCTGCTGGGCCTCACCTTCTTCATCGCCGCGTTCAATCAGGCGAAGAAGGGCGTCACCGGCAGCTTCATGAACCGGATCAGCCCGCAGGCACCCGATTTCACCCGGATGATCGGTGGCGCTGGTTACCTCGCGCGGGCGGTGGTGTTCGCGGTGATCGGCTGGTCGCTGGTTGGTGCCGGGTTCATGTCCAAGGGCAGCGATCAGGTGAAGACCATCGGCGATGCGGTGGCCAGCCTTGCCGATGACGGCATCTGGTTCACCATCACCGCGATCGGCCTGCTGCTGTTCGGCCTCTTCAGCTTCATCCTCGCCCGTTACCGGATCATTCCGGATCTGGGTTCGGAAGGAAAGGTGCCCGAATTCCGCGCGGGGTAAATCGGCCCCTGGCCCCAAATCCGCACTTAGCATTGTAACACGCCTGCCCTAGCGAACCCGGCATGACCTTCATCGCCAGATTCGCCGGGGCAGCGCTGTATGCGGCGCTCGCCCTCCTCGCCACTGCCGCGCCCGTTACGGCCCAGCCCGCCGACCCGGACCGGCAGCCGGTCACCATCCTGATATCGATCGACGGTTTCCGGACGGACTATCTGGATCGCAGGATCACCCCCAACCTCTCCGCGCTGGCGGCACGCGGGGCGAGTGCGCCGATGAAGCCGTCCTTCCCGACCAAGACCTTCCCCAACCACTACACGCTGGTGACCGGCCTCAGGCCCGACCATCACGGGATCGTCTCCAACAACATGATCGACCCGCGCCGCCCCGCCGTGCGCTTCAGCCTGGGGGATGCCCGGCAGGCGCTAGACCCCTTCTGGTGGGACGAGGCCGAGCCGCTGTGGGTCACCGCCGAACGAGCGGGCATTCGTACCGCGACCATGTTCTGGCCCGGTAGCGAGGTCGCAATCCGCACGATCCGCCCCTCCGACTGGAACCGCTTCGACCAGAACATAGACGAGCGTCAGCGGGTCGAGACGGTACTAGACTGGATGCGCCGTCCGGCGGAGATACGCCCGCGTTTCGTGGCGATGTATTTCGACAGGATCGATACGGACGGGCACCATTTCGGCCCCGACAGCGCCGAACTCAACGCCGCCGTCGCAGAGGTCGACAGCCAGATCGGCTATCTGATCGATGGTCTGGCAGCGCTGGGCCAGCAGGCGGACATCATCGTCGTCTCCGACCACGGAATGCGCGCGGTGGATGCGGCGCGGACGATCGACCTCGACGCCCTGCTCGCTCCGGAAAGCTACCTGCTGGTCGACAGCGGGCCCTTCGCCGCAATCGAGCCCGCAGCGGCAACCGACCGCACGGTCTACGACGCACTGCTGACCCCGCACGATCACATGCAGTGCTGGCAAAAGGAAGATATCCCCGCGCGTCTGGCTTATGGGACCAATCCGCGTGGGGCCGAGATCCTTTGCCTTGCCGAGCCGGGCTGGACCATCAGGCGCGGTGCGCCGCGGGAGGAGATGTCCGGCGGTACACATGGGTGGGACAACGAGGATCCGCAGATGCAGGCGCTGTTCATCGCTGCCGGCCCGCGTATCTCCACGACCACGCCGGTCCGCAATCTGGACAACGTGGACGTCTACGCGTTGCTCGCCGCGCTGGTTGGGGTAGCTCCCCAGCCCAATGATGGCGACGAGGATGCGCTCGTGCTGTTTGCCGCACCGGAACCGGGGGCCGATAGACTGCTTGAATAATACCCCCCTGGGGTATATCTGATGCGAGATGACAAAGACCGCAAAACTCTATCGCATGGTGATGGACAAGCACGTGTGCCCTTACGGCACCAAGTCCAAATGGCTTCTCGAGAAAGAGGGCTACCAGGTCGAGGATCATCACCTTGTCACTCGTGCAGAGACGGACGCGTTCAAGGACGAACACGGGGTCAAGACGACCCCGCAGACCTTTATCGATGGCGAACGGGTCGGCGGGTACGAGGCACTGCGCAAGTTCCTCGGCAAGGAGGTCAAGAACCCGGACGAGACCAGCTATCGCCCCGTACTAGCGGTGTTCGCCGTTGCGGCGGCCTTTGCGCTTACGCTCAGCCTCGGCCTGCTCGATGGCCTCAGCATGCGCACGGTCGAATGGTTCGTCGCGCTGTCGATGGGCATGCTCGCCATGCTCAAGCTGCAGGATGTCGAGCAATTCTCGACCATGTTCGTCGGCTACGACCTGCTGGGGCGCAAATGGGTGCCCTACGCCTACGCCTATCCCTATCTGGAGGCGACGGCGGCGGTGCTGATGGCCGCGCACCTGCTGCCATGGCTGTCGATCCCCATCGCGCTCTTCATTGGCGCGGTCGGCGCGGTCAGCGTTTTCTACGCCGTCTATGTGCAGAAGCGCGAGATCAAGTGCGCCTGCGTCGGCGGGGGCAGCAATGTGCCGCTGGGCTTCGTGTCGCTGACCGAGAACCTCGCGATGATTGCCATGGGAATCTGGATGCTGCTACGCGCGCTCGTCTGACCAGCGAAGGGCGCGCGCGCATGAAGTATTACGAGGATCTGGAAGTCGGCTCGAAAGTCTCTTTCGGCCATTACGAGGTCACCCGCGAAGAGGTGATCGAGTTCGCCACGAAATACGATCCGCAGCCTTTCCATCTGAGCGACGAGGCCGCTGCGGAAACCTATTTCGGCCGACTATCGGCCAGCGGGTGGCACACCAGTGCCATGACCATGCGGATGATGGTCGAACATTTCTCGACCGAGCAGATGGCGTCGCTCGGGTCGCCGGGAATCGACGAATTGCGCTGGCTCAAGCCGGTCTATCCGGGCGACACGCTACGGGTCGAAGGCGAACTGATCGAGAAACGCCAGTCGAGGTCGAAGCCGCATATGGGCTTCACCAAGAACCGTCAGACCACCTTCAACCAGCACGACGAGCCGGTGATGACGATGATCAGCAATGGCATTATTCGGGTGCGAGACCCGGACGCCATCGCCGATTGAGGCTCAGCCGCCGCAGGCTACGCGGCCCTCGCTCATCGCCACTTCGCGGTCGTATCCGTCGGCCATCGTAAGATTCGCAGGCGCGGCCCATGAGGCCTCGCTCTCGCCTTCCTTCTTCGCCTGATCGATGGTGATGTTCAGCGAATATTCGCGCCCGTCGTACTGCTCGCGCGTGCCAAACGGGCCTTCCGTGCTACCCGCGTCGGCGGCCAGCCGCTGGATGCTGCCTTCGTATTTCACGAAGCCCACGCCATCGGCCAGAATTGCGAAGGGATCTTCCTCGCCGCCGGGCGTGAAAGAGCACCCTGCCCCCTCCATCGCGCTGTTCTCGACGATGTCTGCGGTGGTGATCGGCTGCAGAGCGAGTTCGACCGGCGGCGGGGTCTGCTGGGCCAGCACTGCTGCGACAGCCTCAGCATCCGCGCGATCCTGCGCCTCGGTACTGGCAGGCTCTTCATCGCAGCCCGCCAATCCCAATCCCGCAAAAGCCAGCGCCAGCAACCCGACCGCGTGCAACCCGATTAGCATCAATGTCTCCCGAACAATTTTTCTACTTCTTCCATCGACAGCTTCACCCAGGTCGGGCGCCCGTGATTGCACTGGCCCGAACGTGGCGTGCGCTCCATTTCGCGCAGCAGCGCATTCATCTCCTCGACGCGCAGCGTGCGCCCTGCCCTGACCGACCCATGGCAAGCCATTGTTGCCAAAACGTATTCTATCTTCTCGGTCAGTAACAGGGATCCGCCCTCCCCATCCACGCCATTGGTGGCCATATCGTCGGCAATATCGCGCAGCAGCGCGTGCGGATCTGCCTTTGGCAGTGCGTGCGGCAGGCTGCGGACCAGCATGGCGGCAGGCCCGAAGCGCTCGATTGCGAGGCCCATCCGGTCGAGATCCGCGGCGATCGCTTCGAGGCGGTCGCATTCAGCCTCCGACAATTCGACCACTTCGGGCATCAGCAGCGCCTGGCTGCGCGCGGTCGCGCTGCCCGCGTCGGCGCTGCGCAGCCGTTCGAGCGTGAGGCGCTCGTGCGCGGCATGCTGGTCGACCAGCACCAGCCCGTCGGCAGCCTCGGCTACGATATAGGTGTTGGCGATCTGCCCGCGCGCGATGCCGAGTGGGTAGTCGCGGGCCTCCTGCGGCAGCGGCGCGGCTTCCTCGGCCCGGCCGGACGGAAGCGCGTCGGCAGTTTGCTGCGCGCCCCAGTCCAGTCGCGGTTCCTGCAGGGCTGCCGCCGAAGCGCTGCCCCCGGCAAAGCGGTCGAAGATGGAGGCGGCGGGAGGCTCGGGCGCAACCGGCTCGGCCTGCCACTTCGCCATGGCCGAGGCATCGGGCGCCTGTGCGCTGCGCTTGTCGCCGGTGGAAAGCGCGGCGCGCAATCCGCCCACAATCATTCCCCGCACGCCCTGCGGATCGCGGAACCGCACCTCGCTCTTGGCCGGGTGCACGTTCACGTCGACATCCTCCGGCGGCAGGTCGAGAAATAGCGCGAGGACCGCGTGGCGATCGCGCGCGAGCATTTCGGCATAGGCTCCGCGCACCGCACCGACCAGCAGGCGGTCCTTCACCGGGCGGCCGTTGACGAACAGGTACTGATGGTCCGCCACGCCGCGGTTGTAGGTCGGCAGGCCGGCGATGCCCGTCAGCGTCATATCGCCACGCGCCAGGTCGATCGGGACACAATTGTCTTTGAGATCGCGCGAGACCAAGCGGACCACACGTTCCGGCAGGGCCTCACCGCGTTGCAGCTGCAGGCTGCGACGGCCATTATTGGAAAAGGTGAAGCCGATATCTGGCCGCGCCATCGCGAGCCGCCGGACGATGTCCTGACAGGCCGCAAATTCGCTGCGCGGGGTGCGCAGAAACTTGCGCCGCGCGGGCACCTCGCGGAAGAAATCCTCGATCCGGGCGCGGGTGCCGGGGGGAACGGCGGACGGCTTGTCCTCCACCACCCGGCCATGATCCACCACCCTGCGCCATCCGCTGTCGGCATCGTGCGGGCGGCTTTCGAGCGTGAAGCGCGCGACGCTGGCGATGCTGGGCAGTGCCTCGCCACGGAAGCCGAGCGTCGCGACCTGTTCGAGCGCGTGCCCCTCCCCGACCAGATCCTCGGGCAGCTTCGATGTCGCGTGCCGTTCCAGCGCCAGCGCCATCTCTTCGGGCGACATGCCGCAGCCATCATCGACCACTTCGATTGCGCCGATGCCGCCGTCTTCGAGGCTGACCGTGATCCGAGTCGCGCCCGAATCGATGGCGTTCTCAACCAGTTCCTTCAGCGCAGCGGCAGGGCGTTCGATCACTTCTCCCGCTGCGATGCGGTTTATAAGGGCTTCGGGAAGGCGTCTGATTGTGGGCATTTGACGCAGAGTAGCCGGGACGGTGGAAAAATTCGACGGCCTGCGGGTAATTACGCCCAATTTCTGGTTAAAGGCATCGCGTTTTTCGCTAGGGGACGCTAGTGGCCGTGCTTCGGCAGCCCGGCTCTACGGGATCGTCCCTTCAACATCAGACAAGGCCGACCGCACAATCGGCACGGAAGCATAGTACCTATGGGTTTCTTCTCGAATCTTCTGAAGTTCGGCACTCAGAACATGGCGATCGACCTCGGCACCGCGAACACGCTGGTTTACGTGCCCGATCAAGGGATCATCCTCAACGAACCTTCCGTGGTCGCTATCGAGACCCTCAACGGGATCAAGCGCGTCAAGGCCGTGGGCGACGATGCGAAGATGATGATGGGCAAGACGCCCGACTCGATCGAAGCGATCCGCCCCCTGCGTGACGGCGTCATCGCCGACATCGAAATCGCGGAAGAAATGATCAAGCACTTCATCCGCAAGGTGCACGGCAAGAAGAGCCTGTTCCGCTATCCCGAAATCACCATCTGCGTCCCCTCGGGATCGACCTCGGTCGAACGGCGCGCGATCCGCGATGCTGCGAGCAACGCGGGTGCGAGCGCGGTTTACCTGATCCTCGAACCGATGGCTGCGGCGATCGGCGCCGACATGCCGGTGACCGAGCCTGTGGGCTCCATGGTGGTCGACATTGGTGGCGGCACGACCGAAGTCGCGGTGCTTTCGCTCCGTGGTCTCGCCTACACCACCTCTGTCCGCACCGGCGGTGACAAGATGGACGAAGCGATCGTTTCCTACGTGCGCCGCCACCACAACCTGCTGATCGGTGAATCGACCGCAGAGCGGATCAAGAAGGACTACGGCGTGGCCGTGGCCCCTGCAGATGGCATTGGCGAGCAGATCACCATCAAGGGTAGGGATCTGGTCAATGGTGTTCCGAAAGAGATCACCATCAATCAATCGCATATCGCCGAAGCCCTGAGCGAGCCTATCGGTGCGATCGTCGAGGGTGTGCGAATTGCGCTGGAAAACACTGCGCCCGAGCTTGCCGCCGACATCGTGGACCAGGGCATCGTGCTGACCGGCGGTGGTGCGCTGATCACCGGCCTGGACGAGCATCTGCGCGAAGAGACGGGGCTTCCCGTCAGCATCGCGGAAGATCCGCTGTCCTGCGTCGCGATCGGCACCGGCCGCGCGATGGAAGACCCTGTGTACCGCGGCGTGTTGATGACTGCGTAAAGCAACCGGGACCTTACCGGACGGAGGAATTATGGCCCTGTCGGGCTCGAAACAGCGGGTTTCGGGGCATTCCAAGAAGGCGCAGTACGGTGTCTTCACCGGTTACGTGGTCGCCTTGTCGGGCATCTTGCTCGGCATTGTCCTGATCGTCATCTCGATCATCCAGCCGGCCTCTTTCAGCGGTCTGCGCGGATTGTTCGGCGATGCGACCCAGCCTGTCTCGACGGTCAATGCCGGCGCGCGCAGTGGCGGGCGCGGGTTCATCGAATCCGTGCAGGGCTATCTCGAGGCGGGGCAGCAGAATGCCGAGCTGAAGAAAGAGGTCGAGATCGCGCGCATTCGCCTCGCCGAAGCGCGCGCGATCGAAGAGGAGAACGCGCGGCTCAAGGCGCTGCTCGGCCTCAACGAAACCGACGTGAAACCCGTGGCAGTCGCACGCCTGGTCGGCTCCAGCAGCTCCAGCACGCGCCGCTTTGCGTATCTCGGCGCGGGCCGTAACGACGGTGTGCGGCCCGGAATGCCTGTGCGCAGCGAACGCGGCATCGTGGGCCGCGTGCTGGAGGCGGCGGGCAACAGCTCGCGCGTCATGCTGATCACCGATACTGAAAGCGTGCTGCCCGTGCGGCGCGCAGGCGACAACACGGTCGCCTTTGCCGAAGGGCGCGGCGACGGGCTGATCAACATTCGCCTGATCAACCTGGGCATCAATCCGCTCAAGCGGGGCGACGTGTTCGTCACCAGCGGCGCGGGCGGACTTTATCGCCCAGGCATCGCGGTGGCGATCGTCACCAGTCTGACCGACGACGGCGCGGTCGCACGGATCATCAGCAACCCTGCGGCAACCGATTTCGTCGCGGTGGAGCCGACCTGGCAGCCCGAGGCGCTGCGTGGTGCGCGCACTCCGATCGAGGAAGCGATCGGATCGAACCGGACCGTGGACGCGGGTAACGGCGATAATCCCGATGCGCCCGCTACGGAGAGCGGCGGCGTGGTCACACCATGATCGAACGCCGCGCCTACAGCCAGCGCAGCGAACGGAACCGGCGCCAGATCAACCGGGACCACTCCCCCTTCCTGCTGGTCTTCGTACCTTGGGCGACGATCATGCTCGCGTCCTATCTGCAAAGCGTACCGATCGCTGTCGGTGGGCCGCTGCTGCCGCCGATCGGCTTCCTGTTCCTGCTCGCGTGGCGGCTGCTTCGGCCGGGTGTGCTGCCGATCTGGGCAGGGATCATTTTCGGCATGTGGGACGACCTGTTCAGTGGCCAGCCATTCGGATCGGGTATCCTGTTCTTCTCGGCGACCATGATGGCGATCGAGATCATCGACATCCGCTTCCCCTGGCGCGGCTTCGCGCAGGACTGGCTGATCGCGGCGATCATCACCGTCATCTATATCGTCGGGACGATGCTGATCTCCGGCAGCACCCTGGGGCTTCCGCTGTTGGCGGTCGTGGCCCCGCAGCTGCTGCTATCGCTCATCGCCTACCCGTTCATCGCGTTTATCGTTTCACGCCTAGACAAGCTTCGCCTCATGCGTTTCCGGACCGCCGCCTGATGCCCTTCGGCCTTACCAAGCAAGTGCTCAACGAGAGCACGCTGACCAACAGTTTCGACCGCCGCAGCTTCGTGCTTGGCGTAGGCGGCCTGTCGGTCGGCATCCTGCTTGCCGCGCGGATGGGCTATCTCGCGATCGCGGAGAACGACAAGTACCGCGTCGAGAGCGAGAGCAACCGCGTCAATCTGACGCTGATCCCGCCGCGCCGGGGCTGGATCCTCGACCGCAATGGCGCGCCGCTTGCCTCCAACGAAGCGGACTTTCGTGTCGATATCATCCCCGAGCGCCTTCAGGAGCCAGAGCGTGAGCTGGCGACCCTTGGCCGGCTGCTGAAGCTGGACGATGCTAAGATGCGCGATCTGCGCGCCAAGCTGGACGAGTCGGCCGGCTATGCCCCGATCGAAGTCGCCAGCGGGCTCGACTACGACGCGTTTGCTGCGGTCAGCATCCGCCTGCCAGAGCTGCCCGGCGTCGTGCCTCAGCGCGGATTCTCCCGCTATTACCCCACGGGCACCTCGGTCGGCCACCTGATCGGCTATGTCGGCGCGGCGAGCCGCGAGGAGTTCGAGGAAGATCGCAATCCGCTGCTGATCACGCCGGGTTACAAGATCGGCAAGGACGGGCTCGAAAAGCAGTTCGAGAAGACCCTGCGCGGCAAACCTGGCGCGCGCCGGGTTGAGGTGACCGCATCGGGCCGGATCGTGCGCGATCTGTCCACCCGGCCCGACGTGCAGGGCGACCCGATCCAGCTGAGCATCGACGGTCCCTTGCAGGACTACGCAGCCCGCCGTCTGGGCCTCGAAAGCGGGTCCGTGGTGGTGATGGACTGCGAGTCCGGCGATCTGCTGTGCATGGCCTCGATGCCCAGCTTCGATCCCAACAGCTTCTCCGACGGGATCGGCAGCGTCGAATATGCGATGCTGAGCGAAAACGACCGGGTGCCGCTTCGCAACAAGGTGCTGAAAGGCCTCTATCCGCCCGGCTCCACGGTCAAGCCGATGCATGCGATGGCCTTCATGCACGAAGGGATCGACCCGAACGAATCGATCATCTGCGGCGGCGGTCGCCGGATCGGCAACCGCTTCTTCAACTGCTGGAGCAACCATGGCCGGGTCGACATGGCCAAGGGCATATACCAGTCGTGCGACAGCTATTTCTATCACTTCGCGCAGAAGGTCGGGTTCGACAAGGTTGCCGCCTATGCTCGCCAGTTCGGCCTCGGGCAGGAATTCAACCTGCCGGTGGCCAGCCAGTTCTACGGCACCGTGCCCGACCCGGCATGGAAGCTGAAGAAGTATGACCAGCAGTGGCAGCCCTACGACACGGTCAACGCCTCGATCGGCCAGGGCTATTACCTCACCAACCCGCTGCAGCTGGCGGTGATGGCGACGCGTATCGCGACCGGGCGGCATGTCGAGCCGTCCTTGCTCAAAAGCAACCGGACCAAGCCTTTTGCCTCACTCGACTTCAAGCCGGACCAGATCGCCTATATCCGCAAGGCGATGAGCGACGTGGTCAACGGCCCCGGCACCGCCGGGCGCGCGCGGCTGCCGATCGACGACGTGCTGATCGCGGGCAAGACGGGGACCGCGCAGGTCGTCTCGTTGAGCGTGTCCAACGGCAAGACCGGCCCCTGGAAGTATCGCGACCACGGGTTGTTCATCTTCTTCGCCCCGTTCGACAACCCACGCTATGCAGGCGCGGTGGTGATCGAGCATGGCGGTGGGTCGGGTTCCGCTTACCCCATTGCGCGCGACGTGATGACCTTCCTCTTCGACCCGCAGAAGGGGATGGACGCACTGCGTGGCTTCGAAGAGCAGTGGGGCGGCACCGCGCAGCAGCGGCTCCAGCGCCGCTACGCCGAATATGCCCGCGCTGCAGGTGAGGCTGTCCCGGCGAGCCCGCCGCTCGACCGCGAGATACAGGCGAAGGTCGAGGCCGAAGCCCGGCTCGATGCGCAGCGCAGCGAAGCCTTCGCACGAGACAATCCTCGCCGCCCCCGCCGGCCCGATGCCGACGTTGCGGCCGATAGCCCGGCCGATGGCGGCGCGCAGTCACAGGGGAACGCACAGTGAGCTCGATCATCCCCGCCCCCATCGCGCGCCAGCCATGGGCGATGCTGACCCCGCTGATCCTGCTCACCTTTTTCGGGGCGGCGGTTCTTTATTCTGCGGCCGGGGGCAATTTTTCGCCCTTTGCCGACACGCATCTCCTGCGCTTCGCGATCACCATGGTCATGGCCCTGATCATCGCCAGCATGCCGCGCGATTTCGTCAAGCTGATGGCCTATCCGGGCTATATCGTCGTGCTGCTGCTGCTGGTCGCGGTGGAGGCAGCAGGCGCGGTCGGCGGCGGTAGCCAGCGCTGGCTCGAGTTGGGGCCGATTCGCATCCAGCCGTCGGAGCTGATGAAGCCCGCGGTCGCCCTCGCCCTCGCCCGGTTCTATGACACGCTGCCGACCGGCATGATCGGTTCGTGGCGGGCGTTGCTGCCCGCAGGCGTGATCATCGCCCTGCCCGTGCTGCTGGTGCTGATGCAGCCGGACCTCGGCACGGCGCTGGCGATTCTGTTCTCGGGTGCGGTTGTCATGTTCCTCGCAGGGCTACCGATGAGCTGGTTCCTGGGCGCGGGCGCGCTTGGCGCGGTGGCGGTGCCTTTGGCTTACAGCTTCGCGCTCAAACCCTATCAGCAGCGCCGTGTGACCACCTTCCTCGATCCCGAAAGCGATCCGCTGGGCAGCGGGTACCACATCACCCAGTCGAAGATCGCGATCGGCTCGGGCGGCTTTTCCGGCAAGGGCTTCAACGAAGGCTCGCAAAGCCACCTGCAATATCTGCCAGAGCCGCACACCGACTTCGTGTTTGCGACGATGGCGGAGGAATGGGGCTTCCTCGGCGGGCTGTTCGTGATCGTGTGCTTCGGCCTGATACTCGCCTGGGGGCTGTCGGTTGCGCGCAATGCGCAGAACCGGTTCGACCGTCTGCTGGCCGCAGGGATGGTCGCCACGATGTTCTTCTACATCGCGATCAACCTGATGATGGTGATGGGCATGGCCCCGGTGGTGGGCATTCCCCTTCCCTTCATGAGCCATGGCGGATCGTCGATGCTGACCAACATGATGTGCCTTGGCGTGCTGATGATGGTCTATCGCTGGAACACGCAGCGGCACGGTGGAGGCCTGCTTTCGAGCTGATTGGGCCGATTGATTGGGTCGATGTGCAATTGGGGGCTTGCACGTTTCGCCACAGGCCGTATGTGACCGCCTCCCGCCGACGAATCGCAAGCGTGATCGACGGCGCGGCCTTCACCAAGCAGGCCGGTGTGGACGCATAGCTCAGTTGGTAGAGCAGCTGACTCTTAATCAGCGGGTCCTAGGTTCGAACCCTAGTGCGTCCACCACCTTTTCTCTTACATTTCAGCGATTTACGGATTGCTCGCTGCACGTTTTAGACGGTTGTCGAGTGCCGAGTACCGAATAGGTACCGTGATGGCGCCTCGATGGCGGATTTCCTCAGTCTTCTAAGGTGCCAAGCTGGATCGACTGCGGGCCGCTTGCTACGTCCTCGACTGAAAGGTTCGGGACTTGGCAGAGCGCTTCCACATTGCAGAATGGTACGGTCGGCCCTTCCTCGAGCTGACCGAGGAGGAGCGCGTCGACTTCGCCCGGCACAGGGTGGGAGGTTCGGCGCTGACCAAGGCGGAAGTCGAGCGTCTGATCGTCCTTGAAGAGAAGGAGGTCGGCGGCGACCTTACCCACTCCGAGACGGAGCGCTTGGCCGTCCTCCGTGACAAACTGGACAAGCAGCACCGAGAAGAGAAGCCCTGTCCCTTCCGAACCGACACCGCCCATCCCACCTGCACCAAGCCAGGCGGCGTCTGCTCGTTCCAGCTGCTGTCCGACGAAGGCGGCGAGATACACGCCGTCGAAGGCGAGCGCGGCATGGTCCGCGCCATGTGCCCGTATCGCTTCCACCAAGGAAACACAGTCTTCCGGCACATCGGCGCCAAGCTGCTCGACGACCCTGAGCTGAGGCAGTTGGGCGAGGTCGGCTTCTTGGAGTCCACAGGCAACCTGGACAGCGATCCCGGAGCCGACGTCGGCTACATCGACATGATACTCGTGAGCCCGCGGCCTCAGCCCGCCATGCCGCTCAGGTGGGCTCCGGTCGAGATACAGGCTGTGTACTTCTCAGGCAGAGAGATGGGGATCGAGTTCCGGCACATCGCCGCAACCAACGGCGAGCTCTCGATGCCACAGGCGGGCCGGCGCCCCGACTATCGGAGCAGTGGCCCGAAGCGCCTGATGCCCCAGCTCCAGATCAAGGTCCCTACCCTTCGAAGATGGGGGAAGAAGATGGCCGTGGTCGTCGACGTTCCGTTCTTCAAGTCGATGGGCGAGATGCGGACTGTCGACGAGGTCTCGAACGCGGACATCGTCTGGTATCTGGTCGACTTCCCCAGACCTCAACACGGCGCGCACAGGGAGCTCATCGTCGTCGAGGAGCTCTACACTACTTTGGAATCTGCCATAGAAGGCCTGACGGGCGGCGTGCCGGTTTCGCTCGACGAGTTCGAGGGACGCATCGAGGACAAGATCGGATGACGCGTCGCCGTTGCCCCTGCTTAGAAGCCTTGTTATACGACCAGCACAAAGCGAGAACATCGAGAGCGAGTCTGGAGCCATGAAATACACCGCAATCGACCTGTTCTGCGGCGCCGGTGGACTCTCGGCGGGTTTGGAGATGGCCGGCTTCACTGTCTTGGCCGGCAACGACCTCTTCGACGCAGCCGGTGACACGTTCTCCGCTACTCACCCCCACGCCAAGTTCATCGGTGGCCCAATTCAGGAGCTGACAGTCGAGCGGCTCATGGAAGCCACCGGTCTCAAGAAGGGCGAACTCACCGTGCTCGTAGGCGGCCCGCCCTGCCAGGCCTACTCGGTCTACAACCATCAGCGGAGCATGTTCGACGCCAGGGCGACTCTGTTCAGAGAGTACTTACGGATCGTTGACGGCATGCGCCCCGAGTGGATCGTCATGGAGAACGTGACCGGCATCTACTCGATCGGCGGAGGAGAGGCGGTCAGGGCAATTAAGTCTGAACTGGCCGCACTCGGCTACGACGTGGAGGAGCAGGTCCTGAAGGCGGAGGAGTACGGTGTACCGCAAGAGCGGCGCAGAGTGGTCTTCATCGGCAATCGCGTCGGCGCTCCGATCAGCCACCCTGAGCCGACCCACGGCCCCGGTGCCACCCCATACGTGACGATCCGGGACGCCATCGGCGATCTACCCTCACTACAGAACGGAGAGGACCGGGGTGACGTACTTTATGCCTCAGCACCGTCGTCAGACTTCCAGCGGCTGCTGCGTGGGAACGCTGTCTCGGTCGCGAACCATGCCGCGCCGAAGCTAGGCAAAGTCAACATCGATCGCTTGGAGCACATCCCACCGGGCGGCAGCTGGCGGGATATTCCCTTCGAGCTACTCCCTGCAGGGATGCAGCGAGCGAAGCGGAGCGACCATACCAAGCGCTACGGCCGCATGACTTGGGATGGGCTTGCATGCACGGTGCTGACTAAGTGCGACATCCATTGGGGTGCCTACATCCACCCGGAGCAGGATCGAGCCATCTCGGTCAGAGAGGCCGCACGCCTCCAGTCCTTCCCCGACTCGTTTGAGTTCGCCGGCTCGAAGACGGAACAGTACGTCCAAGTCGGCAACGCTGTGCCTCCGCTCCTCGGTAAAGCGATTGGAGACCATCTCGTTAGTCTGGTGGAAAAATCTCGGCAACGGGCCGCAGCCTAAGCGTCTATGCAGGTTCCTTCGCGGAGCCACCCGAGACTTTGCTCTTCACATGAGAGCAGCAGGCATCAATCAGAACCGAGAGCAGCGCACGATCTACGAGGTCCGTCGCTACAGGGAGAGCGGCGAGAAGGGTCGGGAGCGTTCCCCGGCAGTCGAGGCATTCGCCGGACTGGACCGCGCCCGGCTCGCAGCGCTCGGCTATGCGCTCGACGGTCCC
Source organism: Citromicrobium bathyomarinum (assembly GCF_021021475.1). Taxonomy (GTDB): domain Bacteria; phylum Pseudomonadota; class Alphaproteobacteria; order Sphingomonadales; family Sphingomonadaceae; genus Alteriqipengyuania; species Alteriqipengyuania bathyomarina. The sequence goes on from NZ_JAINWL010000004.1 coordinate 146,822, forward strand.
ACTTCGACCGGCGAGCGCTTCACCGGACGGGTCGAGGTCCATCGCGTATTAGAGGTAGGGGAGAAGAGGGTCAGCACGGAGCTCGTGGACCACTTGGACGAGCGCGTTGCGTTCCGCGTGCTCAACGAACTCGCCCTCCCCCGTGCCGACGCCCTGTCGGTGTCAGTGGAGCGACTGCAAGAGGAGGCGAACCGCCTCACTCGATTGGGCTTCTAGGTAGTCGGGCTTTGCCATTCGCCTAGATTGGCATCACGCCATCTATTCAAAACGAGGTCACCCCGTTTTGAGAAGTTTGCCTCGACGATCACTTCTCTCTCGACCGGGAGTGACCTAAGTACTTGGGCAGGTCCGTAGACGCGGTACTGGCGCGCTCCTGATCTGAACATTGCGAAGCGTCCGTCAAATGCTTGAACAAACTGACCGGCGACCTCCATCCACCCAAGGCCCTCATCAACGCCTGTCGGGTCATCACTTGCCATGGCATCAGTTACGCGTATTGCGTCGCCATTCTCGGTTACGATCGGCTCGCCCTTTTCTGTCACGAGATAATCGAACCCGGCTTTTTCCAATTGCCGCATTGCCTCATCCTCCTCAGCGACGTCCAACGCTGTCTGCTCATCGGGATCTGAGGTAAGATAACGAACACTTCGAGCTTTCTCGGATTGTTCAAGTGGGGGCTGGGCTGTGTTCTCACGCTCATAAAGAATGGTCTGGATGGCCGCGACGTTGGCGGCGGGCACAAGAATGTTTTCAATGCCCTTGGCTCCAAATTCAAACCTTACAACCCCATCGTCGAGAACATGCTCCGCCGCCCTTCTCTCAACCTTACGCTGCCGGTAGCTCTCAATTCGGTCCGCGAGCGCGATAGCGAAAAGACCCATCGTCCCCACTCCGCCTGCTATCGCACCCCAAGCTGTCATTATCGCAATTACGCTTCCGGTGCGCAGTTGCGAGAGCTCTAGCCTCGGATCATCTTCGAAAAAGTCCGAAGCATACTCAGAGATGGCACCCAGAAAATCCGCGAGCCGCTTCAAATCCACCTGCTGGTTGGTCTCAAGATAGACAGCGATTTGCCGATCATCCAATTCCAGGTACGGCATCGGCATTTCTCGATCTCTCCCGATTAGTAGGCAGTGAAATAAACAACCTCTTCCACGAGTGACAAGCTGACACTCCCATAAATATATGGGAAAGCGGCCCGACCGAGTTGCCGGTCGGGCCACGTCGTCACAGGCTGCTGAGGTAGCGGTGGAACCGACGCCTAAGCTCGCGCCGCTCGTCCCGCTCCGCCTTCGTCATCCGCAGCTCCGGGTCGCGCCTAAGCGGGATGCCGTCGTAGGGGCGACCGACGCCCGACTCCTCGCCGGGCCAGACCTCCTCCCGCGCCCACACCGACATCAGGTGCGCGTGCGAGAAGCGTGAGCGGACGCGTCGCTCGTAGCCCAGCCTGTGCAGCCAGCCGACGACCGCCACGTACTCCTCGGTGGTGAAGTCGTTCGGGTCACCGCCGAGCAGACCGTAGACCGTGACCGGGAAGACCAGGGGGCGGTCGTGGAGGAGGTCCCGAAGGACCCCCTCTTGCTCCTCGGTCACGCGCTCAGCGCGCGGTCGGCGCGCGTCCGGTCGGGCCAGGTGGCGTTGCCGGGCTTGCCGACCGGCAGGCCCTGGACGGCGACAGGGGCGATGCCCGCGCCCACCGGCACGGCGGACCAGGCACCGATGCCGGGCGCGCCGATCATCGCTGCGGCGGACGCCCGCGCGGACGCCTCGTCGGCACCCTCCGCGAGCACGAAGCCGATGCCGTCGGCGCGACGCGCGGCTTGGTTGGCGGGATGGAAGATGAATACGGCCATGGCCTAGTTTCCTTTCGTCGGTGTGTCGGGCTGTATGAAGTTTACTCGGTCGGCTCGGGCTCCGGTGCGCGGCGGGCCTTCAGGCCCGCGACGATCCGGTCCTCGCCGGTCGCAATGGTGGCGGGTGCATCGTCAGCGTCTTCTTCGTCGTCGGACGCAGGGTCGCCGTAGGCGCCGATCTCGGCCTCGCGCTTCTTGAGCATGGCGATCTGGAGGGCGCGGTGCGGGCTCCCCTTCCCCGTCTCGAATTCCTGGTCGGCCTGCAACGCCTCCAGGACGCGACGCTCCGCCTCGATCAAGGCCTGATTGAGTTCGCGGTGCTGCTCGCCGAACATCACGTCGGCCAGCTCGTTCGCGTTGAACGGGCGGTCGTCGCGCTTCATGCCGCCGACCCGACCGCACAGCGCGGCGGCCAGCTCCTTGTCGCGGGTGGCTGCGGCGAGCTCGGCGAGGCTCGCCAGTTCGACCGGGCCGGACTGCTCGATCTGGGACTGGATGCGGCTGCGGCGCTCGTCGCCCAAGGTGTCGCGCATCAGCATCTGGATGGGGGAGCGGTAGTGCGCCTCGGCGGACTTGATGCGGTCTGCCAAGGCGGACAGCTCGCGGGTGAGCGCCAGCCGCGCATCCTTGCTCTGGCGGGCCAGTTCGTTGCGGTGACCGGCGAGCGCCTTGGTCACCATCGAGTCGCGATCGCGCTTGTCGATCCCGTCGAGCGAACTCTCAAGCTGCTGGCGGCGGCGCGTCAGGTCCGAGTGGGCCTTACGGACCATGTTGTCGTGCTGGTTGCGGTTGTGGTGGATCTTGGCGAGCGCGGCGCGGATGTCGTTGTCGGTCATCCAGGCGGCTCCGAGGTTCGCCTTCGTCTTGCTGGGGTTGGGCATGGTGTTCCTTTCCGTCGAGGTTCAGGCGTCGCGCCCGAAGCTGAACGTTTCGACCATGCCCAGGCGCAGCCCAGACGGACGGCCCGCCACCTGCGGACCCGGTCGAAGCGCAGTCACTTCGAACTCGACACGGAAAGACGGATGAGCTCCGCAGGCGGGTTTTCGGACCAGCAAACGGTGCCCGCCGCGGTTTTCAGGAGACGCCGCGGCGGGCAAGCTATTGGGTGGGGATGCAAACCGCCCAATGGCCTTTCCTATTTGCAATTAGGGGTTGCCGTTGACCGGATGTTATTTCTGATCAATTCTAAAAGCGATCTTATCAGAACCAACGAGGCCTTATGGGCGAAGCACGACGAAAGAAAGAAAAGCTAGTTGCGGACACGCTGGCTTGGCTTGATCGATGGGATTTTGCCCCGAGCGAAGACGAAGCGAGGTTGGCAGCCAGTATCTCTGAACTCCAGGTGCTTCAGGTCCAGAGGTATCCGGCCGAGGGACTTGCGATGATGCGCATGCCCCCCAACCAGTGCCATGCAAATGCGCGCTTCATGGTCGAAAACGATCCCGAGGGTCGTTGTGAGCAAGTGACCGGATGGTGCCCGCAGAACGGGAACTATGTTTTGCATTCTGTGGTGAGGCGCGACGGGGAAATGTTCTGCGTGACACCCTATCCGGTACCGACAAGCGACACGTTCGAATTCATCCCGGACCCCGACATAGAATGGATCGAGGAAGACAGCGGTCGAGAAGCTTACAAAAGCGGGTATCGCATCGAATGCGGCATCAGACTCGACCCCTCCGAAACCATGCGCATCAATGACATTGTGAGACGTCGTATCAAAGCGGGCGTTCATCCATTTAAGGCTGGCGAACCACCCTTTGATGACTGACTAGTTAACAATCTTCACTCGAACCCACGACCGCAGCACATCATGATAAAGCAGAGTTTGAGCCGAGTCTCGCGCTGTCATATCGTAGTTCCACAATGGCCATGGGTCGTTTGCTAAACCTGGACGTGTCCAGATAAGCGGTACTCCTTCCAGTACCACGGGGCAGTTCTCTCGCGCAGCAGGTTGAGATTGCTACTCTTGTCCCCCGAACTCCTGCCGATACCAAATCAGTGGGCCTCTCTTCCGGGCTTCTGCTAGCGTCTGCAGATGTTCAGCGAATCCATCCCTGTCGGCTTTCTCAGCAAAGCGTGCGACCTCCTGGCCGATACCAACTCGGGTATGTCGGGCCCCAACGTCGTACGTGCAATGAACGGGTATGCCGACCAGTGGGACGTTCGGGTGCCCTATCCCTCGTATCCGTTTGACGCCCCCAATAAGCGAACCGCGTTGCTTGAGAGCATTCAGGCCTTCGCGCCTCCGCAGCAGTTCCTCATCATCGAGGAGCTATGCGAGCATCATTCCTTCCCGGTCGGATCGTCGAGCAAGCAGGAACGGATGAAGCTGAAGGCAGAGCTCTACTCGCGCTTCGGCGACCTACGGCCAGACAAAGAGGTCCGCGAACTCGATGTCCCCCTCATCGACGACACCCGCCACTGGCTTCACGCTCACCCGACCGCACTCGCGAAGCTTGAGGAGGCCAAGCTTAAGTACGATGCGGGCATCTTCCAGCGCAATCTCATCGACGATTTGCGTCTAGGGTTGGAGCTGCTGCTCAAGAGTGTGCTCGACAACGGCAAGAGCCTTGAAAACCAAGTCCAGCCCATCGGTGCGAGGCTCAAGGCGAGCGGGTCGTCCCCACAGTTCACCAACATGTTCACCCGCCTGCTGGACTACTATTGCAAGTATCAGAACGAGCATGTGAAGCACGACGACAAGCTGCCTGAGGAGGAGGTCGAGTTCATCTTCGAGATGACCGCCTCGTTCATGAAGCATATCGTCCGGGTCACAGGCTGATATTGGGGATTTGGGAGCCCGCCCTACTGGACAAAAATGCCTAAAAACAGTATGATAACTTCAACTATGAAGTAATCCCGGAGACCCCTCATGACGTATAAAAGGCCCTCACATGCGACGAAATGGAGCCGCCAGAGGATTGCTAGCGCTCGTTCGCGCACATGCGTAGCTTCCCGACAATCAGCCGAGGGCAACACGGTTGGTGAAATCGTCTCGGCTGATTGTCGGGAAGCTACGCAGTGAAAAAGCGTCGCATGTCTCCGATTGTACCCAAGCGCGCGATCTTGGCAAGATCATACCGAGAACATATCCCCAGTTAGATCGGTGCTCAACACGGTACCTCCGCGAAAGCGCGTAGCCCAACTCCCTGAACCGGCTTCGCTTCTAGCGCGCTTGCCCACCTATACGGTGTCAGGCGGGCTTGCCGCAGCAGTGCGGCGCCACTAAGTAAACACGTAACAACCACTTCGGGGGTTGGGTGGGGTTCGAATCCCCTGGCTGCACTAGTTCTTGGCGCCCTCCTTTTCACCCTCCGCGCTTGCGGAATGAAACTCGAGGAGAGCAATATGAACAAAAAGCGATCGATTTCGAATAAGACCGCCTGTGTCAGTAAGAACCGTACTGTTATGCTAATGTCGATACTCGTCCCAATTTTCGATACCGTCTGGGCGTTTGGAGTTAGTGTAGCTGCGGGGTTGGCTATCTCCACTCCCACCCGAAGTGGGTTCAGCGCCCCGGCTTGACCAGCCGCAGCCCCTCAATGCCCGACGACCCTTCGTGCGGGCGACTGGCGCGCTTCGCGCTCTCGGCCCGGTCGGCCAGCTCGTCGGTTACCTCGACCGGCGCCTCCCGGAACTGCTTCTGCTGATCCTCCGCGCGCGCCATCCAAGTGTCGAGGCTCTCCATGCCGGGCACGACCAGGACGCCGCCGCCCTGCACTACCTGGCCCTTGCCGTCGTCGCGGTCGCGCCAGCCGTACTGGCTCTTCCCCAGGAAGATCGCGGCCACTGTATCGCCCGCCTTCGCCATGCCCATCAGGATGTCGCGCAGTTCCGCCTCCTCGGCGTCCTTGCGGGCCTCGACCGCGTCCATCAGCGCCTCGCTGCCGTCCACGATCCGCTTGAGCGTCTTAACGGTCGTGCCGAGCGCACGGGCGATCTGGTGGCGGGGGTAGCCCTCGGACAGCGCGGCAGCGATCGCATCGAGTGCCTCGGCGGTCGGCTGGCCGCCTTCGAAGGGGATCGGTGCCAGGGGTGGGCGCGGCGCCGCCTCGTCCAGCGGGTCGGCCATCGCCCCCGCCCTCTCCCGCCTCGCTCGCTTCTTCGGTGATCCTGCCATTCGCGGGCACATGCCGCGCGGGCGTGGGCGCGAGACGCCAGCAAATGAGTTAAAGCTTGAGACGCTTACGGGCGGATCGTTCAAATTCTTCGAGGCTGGCGAACAGAGATTGGGCGGCATCGTTAAGTTCGTCGATCCGCTTCACGACGAAATCTTCGGGAAAGTCGGGGTTTCCCTGATCGGGATGCACCGTACCGAGACTTGAATTGCCACCGAGGGGGCCTGTGTGCCTAGCGACCATGGCTGTGAACTCTTCAGTTTTAACCCGGACTGGCTCCCACTTTTCCTGTACCTTGAGATCTACGTATTCGTAGGTTGCGTCGTCCCAATGAGACATCTCGAACAAGCCATCTGCCTTGTTAAAGACGAATGAGTGACCGAAGTCTTGGTCTCGCAGAAGACTCTTCGCGCCAGGGCCATAAGCTTTCCTGAAGTTTTCAAAGAGCTCAAGATCGTGCGGACTAACCGCCCGTTCCACCGAGGTGATCTCAGACCAAATCCACAGGGCGAGCGCAGTGAGCGCAGCAACAAGCTCCGCAGCATCCAATTGCCAGTTCTCATCCGGCCAGAGAAAGACGCTTACGGCAGCAACAGCAGCCAAGCCCAATCCAATTCTAGCCCACACCGAACCGAACGCTTTGGTCACGCCCATTCGTCCACCCTTCCCTACTCAAACCGGTACTCAGTCCAGTGCCTGTGACCGGAGGGGAAAGTCAACGCGCTGGAAACCATAGGTAACAGTCCTCTAGCTCCCACGACACTCGATCAGTGGGCCTCGCACGCGGGCGCACGTGTGCGGGCATTATGCGCCCGCGCGCGCCTTTTGCGATCGGACGGAGGACGGATGGCAGCACCTGGACGCCCCAACTCCCCACGGCCCACGTTCCGCCTCGGGACACGCGGGTGAGTGCTGTCTCCCCAGTGTATCCCTCCAGTGTCTCCCTGAAAGTCTATGTTTTCTAAGCATTTATGTATGAGAGAGACAGGGGTAGAGAGGGATACAGTGCTTTTTAGTCGTACAGGAAAAAACGGGGTGGCGATCTGTCCAGCCGGTGGGGGTCGCCAGGTGCCTGTTCGACTGTGGGGGCGGTCGTCGCGTTTTTTCCATGGGAACCCGGAACGCGCTGTCTCCCGCCGTCCCCTGTCTCCCGGTACGGCTTTTCCTTTACGGATCAGCGCCTTGCCGGGAGACAGGCGGGAGACACCACGGGAGACAGCACTCGCCCGCGTGCGCGCCCGGTCAGTCCTTCTCGCCCGCGAGGTCGTGCTTCTGGGTCAGGAACTCGTCGGCGCGCTGGATGGCGGTCATGCCCGCGTAACGCTCGTGGTCCCTCAGTGACCAGAGGCGCTCGGTCGGGCGACCGTGGAGGCCGCCGCCCTTCTTCGTGCACCGGTCGTGCGGCTGGGCGCCGATCTCCCGCAGCCACTCCTCCACGTGGCGCTTCACCTGCGTGTGGCCGATCCGGTCGATCGACTTCTGGACCTCCCTCGTAGCGAGGATGTCCTCGTGCATGGCGATCAGGTCGCGGCCGGGCTCGAACGGCTCTAGGCCCTCCTCGCGCGCGGCCTCCAGTATCTGGATGACGCGCGGCCGGGAGAGGTCGATCTGCCGCTTGAGCTCTTCGGTCCTCGGCTGGCTCTTGCGCGGGTGGAAGTCCGAGATGTCGCGCTCCAAGAGCTCATGGAGCATGGCGGCTTTGCCGCCCTCGTCCATCTGCTTGCGCAGCGCCGTGAAGAACGCGTGGTCGCCCTTGAACTTGCTGCTGACGCGGTTCGTGACCAGGCGCCGCTCGTCCTCCGTCGCCTGCCAGACCCAGGGGTTGTTCGAGGCGCCCATGACGTGGAGGTAGTTGCGGCACACCACGGCGTCCTTGCCCTTCCCCTCGATCACGACGGTAGGCTCGGTGATGAGCGCCTTGATCTGGCCCTCCGCCTTCTTGTCCCCTGCCCAGAGTGCCTCGTCGGCGAAGAGGAAGATGCAGTCGCGCATGTGCGCGTTGAAGTGACCGCCGAAGTGGTCGGGGTTGTTGACGTGCATGCCGTGGCGGCCCGCGAGCTCGCAGAGGGCGCGGCAGTACGTACCCTTGCCGGTGCCCTTCTCGCCCACGAAGAACACGGCGACCTCGGCGGGCTTGTCCGGGTGCTGGACCATGAAGGCCGACCAGTCGAGCACGTAGTCGTAGAGCTCTTGGTTCCCGTCGCAGAGACCCTCTAGCAGGAGGCGCTTCATCAGCGACCAGTCACCGGGCGCGGGCTTCACCGTCCACCCGGTCCAAAGGTTGAGCACCTTGGCGCTCGCCGGGATGCGGTTTGCGGGGTCGAACTTGACCGCCGTGGCGCGGTTGCGCCCCGGCCACCGGAGCCACGAGCTGGCGACCGGCACGGTCGTCTCGCGGCCCTGCGGCGTCTCGCCAGGGACCGAGTAGCCTGCGAGGTTGTCGAGGAAGTCCTGCTTCTTCTGGACCTCCCAGTAGGTGCGGTCGAGCTCGTAGTCCCAGACCTGCCTGTAGACCCGGAACCCGCCGTCGTCCTTGGTGGCGATGTAGCCCTGCCGGTTCACCTCCTCGACCGTCTGCGGGAGCTTGGTCTGGCGGTGGAGCCGGGCCTGCACCTTCGCCTCCTTGCGCGTGATCGTTCCGGCAGGCGGCGGCTCGTCGTAGTCGGCGAAGTCTGCGGCCGCCTCCTCGTAGTCGGGCCCGACCTCCAGGTTGACGCCCGCGTCGACCAAGTGCTTGCGGAGCGTGGCGAAGGTGACGCGCCCGTCCTTGCTGCTGTCGAGGCTGTCCCACCGCCTTGCGTTGCTCTGTTCGTGCCCCTCATACGCGAGGTCGCCGGCGGACCACTGGACGAACTCGTCGCAGGCGGCCCCGCCGGTCGCGTCGTGGCAGGCCATCATCAGCTCCAGCCACCTGCCATGGTCTCGGTAGTCCTCGACCGGCAACTTTTCGAGCGCCAGCGCCAGCCACTCGGGCGACTTGGCACCCGGCGCGACTGTACGGACCGATCGCTTGGGACGCTTCACGAGCTCCATGAGCGCGGCTGGCGCGACCGGGAGGCCCAGGCCCTCGTCGAGCGGGTCGAGGTCCCTCTCCACCACGTAGGGCTTGCCGGTGTCGGGGTGCACCGAGCCGGGCGCGACCACCTGGCCTCCGACGAACTTGAGGTCGATGCCGGGGAAGCCGTCCTTGGCCAGGTCGCGCTTGATGCGACCGGTCCCTTCCGGGAGGCGCATGTATACGTGCCAGCCTCCGCTGCCGGTGCGGACAGCCGGGAACCCGGAGAGGTCGTCGCCGATCTGCGCCTTCAGCCGCTCGAACGGATCGTCTCCCTTGTCGAAGTTGCGGGGGTCCACGTCGAGCACCAAGTCGTCGGGCCCGAGCGCCACGCCCACGTTGCCGCCTGCGGCGACTCGCGAGTACGCCTCGTCCGCGCCGAAGCGGGCGGCTGGGTCGGTCGTCCACCCCTTCTTGACCGGCGTCTTGCCGTCCAAGGCGATGAAGGTGGCTTCGTTCAAGAATGCTGGTGCTTCGGCCCGGTCGGCGGGGCTATTCGTCAGTTCGTCAGACACTTCCAAATCCTACTCGTCATGGGGCTGCAGTCGCTGTCTGTTCGCGAGGCCATTCCATTCCCTCGCTCTGCATTGAGGGCGTCCCCGTCTTGTCCAGCGGGGGCGCCCTTTTGCTTTGCGGCAGTCACTGGGAGACGTCCTGCCGGTAGGCGTCCAGGTCGTGGCGCAGGTAGAACCACCGCCCGCCGTCTTTGTGGGCCCGCGGCCCTTTGCCCTTGCACCTGTACCAGCGGAGGGACGCCTCGCTCAGTCCTAGGTATTCGGCGGCCTCGATCGGTGTAAGGATCCCTTCTCGGAGACGCGCCTCTCGCGCGGCCTCCCTCTCTGCGACCGATAGGCCGATGACTGATTGTAGCATCTCTCGCATCCTTGCTTCTGCTGAGCGGATGCGCACCCCTACGCCCGGTGCCGCGGGCGTGGGACCAACGTTTAATCGCTTGAGCAAATCATGGTCAGCCGCCGCTGCAGACGAACTCGTCGAGCTCGTCCCGGTGGTAGCGGACCAGCCGACCCTGGATGACGTGGTAGCGCGGCCCCTTCCCCTCGGCCCGCCAGGTCTTCATCGTGCCGGGCTTAGTGCCGAGATACGCTGCGGCGCCTTCGCTATCGAGCCACGGCGTCTGCGCCCTCGCCAGTTCCTGGCGCACCGCTAGGCGCACGTCTTCGATCGTCAGTCCGTCCACTCGTCCCTCCTTAGGCTGGGAGCGGACGAGTGGACGGCGGCGACCCGGAACTAACCCATCACTCGGGCGCGGGCAGCGCAGGCGTGAAGCCCATCGGGTCCACCACGCGGCCATCGGATGTCTCGGTGAAGCCCGGATGAGCTGCCGCGAAGACCAGGTCTTCGAGCGCCTGTGCGTGCTTCCTGAGGTGCTCGACGAGGTGCTCGGCGTGTACGTAGCCGCCAGAAGCGCCTGGTAGCTTCTGGCCGAGAAGCAGCGCGCTCTCGGCGTAGCCAACGCCCGCCTGGATATAGAGCGTGCGGGCGTGGTGGCGGTACTCGTGCGGGCTCGGCAGACCCCGCTCCTTCGGCTCTTCGATGTGCCCGCTGCGGCTGGTCGGCGAAGGCCAGAGCCACTCGCTACCCAGCGGCCTGTCCGCCTCCATCCGAGCGTTGAGCACCTTGGACAGCCGCCACCCGATCGGAAGGCTGAGCGGCTCGTCGGAGGTCTTCATGTGTGTCAGCGTCAGGACACCGCGCTCCACGTCCACGTCCTGCCTGCGTACGTTCAGGATCGAGGACCGGCGCGCTCCGGTCAGGAGCATCGCCACATGGAGGTCGCGCCTGGCAGGGGTCAGCTCCATTACCTTGCCCCACCACTCCCTCAGGTCCAGCGGCGCCACCTTGCGCCTGCGAGTGGTCGGCACCCGCAGCGCGGCCACAGGGTTGCCCTCGAGGCTCTCGTCGATGCGCATGGCCGTGTTGATGACTGCCCTGAGCGTCCGCATGACCGAGGCGGCGGTCGGCTCCCCGTGCTTCCGCTTCAGGTCGGCGAACAAATCACGGACCATCTGGCGGGAGATGTCGGCCACGGCCTTGTTTCGCCAGTTCTTCAGGTAGTGGTTCAAGTGGTAGCGGTAGCCCTCGACCGTCCGCGGCCTCCGCTGCTTCTCCTCCAAGTGGGCGTCTAGGGCTGCGGAAAGCGTGATGCCCGTCTCGTCCGGGCCGTCGGTCGGGTCCACCCCGCTCTGTATCTGGCTCATCAGCACGCGGGCGCGGTTGCGGGCATCCCGCAACCCGATCCTGTCGACCCGGTCGATCTTGACCCGCACCGTGCGGACGTGGCGGCCGTTCCGCCTCACATCCCCCTGCACGGCATAGGACTTGGTGGTCTTGTGGCAGATGACCATCAGGCCCTTCACCTCGGTGTCCCTGTGGATGCCGGACCCTAGTGCGAGGTCTCGGATGCGGGCTTCGGTCAGCTTCGTCACGGCCATGGCGACATTCTCCTTCAATTACCGCGCCAAGCACCGAGCGGCTGCCACCCTTGGCTGCCCTCCGCTGACGCTGATTGCCTGGAATGTCGCGGTTTTACTGGCCCGCGAGCGCCTAACTGACCATGATTGACCCCCGTTGACCCCGCTATGCCGCACTCTTAATCAGCGGGTCCTAGGTTCGAACCCTAGTGCGTCCACCATTTCTTCCCTTGAAATCGCTGTGAAACTCTGGCGTCGGCTACGCAGCAGAAAGGGCGCTGATCTGACGCTAGGTAGCGCTGTAGGTAGCTTTTGCTTTGCAAAGGTTGGCCGGGTTGCACCCCTTCCTGGGCGCGGCAATATCCTCCATAACCATGCCCCATGGCTGCGCCCCTCCCTCTGAAAGAGCAGATCATCGCCGCTGGGCGCATGGCTCTGCGCTGTCACACCCATCTCGCGCTTTGGAGGCTCACTGCTGGGGTGGAAGGGAGAGCCAGGCACAGAGAGGTGCTGGCGGATCATTGGGAGCACATCAGGTTCCTGGAGCATGGCCAGCTATTCACGGCTGTGATTGAGCTGCACTCTCTGTTGGATGCCAACCCTGCCACCATCAATCTGCCCCACCTTACAGATGAGCTGGAGGCTGAGCATGGCCCGCAGACACTGATCAGGCAGGCGCTAAGGGAGGCAGAGGCCACCTTTGGAAAGCTGCGCAAACTGCGGAATGGGGTCTATGCTCACCGCACCAAGCGCAAAGCCTATGCGGATATGTTTAAGCAGGCGGCGATCACTCCAGATCAGCTCCAGGAGCTGTCAGTGCTGGCAATCGCGATTACAAATGAGCTGAGGGAGGCCATCGACTTGGAAGCGGAGGCTCCAACCACCCTGCCAGCCGAATTTTACGAGCGGATGCTGGAGCAGCTGGCAAAGTGAGGGGGTAGGACGATGGGTCCGTACGCGATGATCAAACGAGGTTCCAAAGATGTTTCCGATGAGGCGTGGGAGCCTCGCGCGCGGCTGTATCCTCGGGCTTCGCGCATCACCGACATCACCCATCGTCGCCACTATTCGACCTGATGTCCCTTCACAGACAGCGGGGGTGCGCCTCGCCGGCAGCTTCGCATCAGGAAAATGTGCACCCCTCCTTCCCATATCACATCGTAATGTGATAGCGGCCTTCGCCATGAGCGAATCGACCATTATCCGAGTCCGCGAGGCCATCGCCTCCGGCAGCATGACCCGCGCCGCCCTTGCCCGCGCGGCCGGGCTCCACGCCAACACCCTGCGCGATTGCGGAGACGAAGACTGGAACCCCACCGCCGAGACCCTACGCAAGCTCGACGCATTCCTCGACGCGCAGGACGAAACGCCCGTGCTCGTCGGGATCGAGGAAATCATCGAGGAAGCGCGCAACGGGCGCATGTTCGTGCTGGTCGACGACGAAGACCGCGAGAATGAGGGCGACCTCGTCATCCCCGCGCAGATGGCGACGCCCGATGCGGTCAACTTCATGGCGACCCACGGGCGCGGCCTGATCTGCCTGACATTGCAGCGCCAGCGCGTCGAAGCGCTCGGCCTCGAACTGATGAGCCGCAGCAACGGCAGCCGCCACGAAACCGCCTTCACCGTCAGCATCGAAGCGCGCGAAGGCGTCACCACCGGGATCAGCGCCGCCGACCGTGCGCGGACCATTGCGGTGGCGATTGATCCGACCCGCGGCGCGCAGGATATCGTGACCCCGGGCCATGTCTTTCCGCTGATCGCGCGCGACGGCGGCGTGCTGGTGCGCGCGGGGCATACCGAAGCCGCGGTCGATATCTCGCGCCTCGCCGGGCTTAACCCCTCGGGCGTGATCTGCGAGATCATGAACGAAGACGGGACGATGGCCCGGCTCGACAATCTGATCGACTTCGCTCGTCGTCACCGGCTCAAGATCGGGACCATCCGCGATCTGATCGAATACCGCATGAAGCACGACCACCTCGTGGAACGTGCTGGCGAAAGCACCTTCACCAGCGCGCATGGCGGCGAATGGCGGGCGATCAACTATCGCAGCACGGTGGATGGTAGCGTCTCCGTGGTGCTGCAGAAGGGGCAGGTCCATTCCGACCGCTCCACTCTTGTGCGCATGCACCGCATCTCTCTGTTCGACGACGTGCTCGGCCGGTCGGGAGACAAGCGCGACACCCTGCAGCGCGCAATGCGCACGATCGGCGATGAAGGCAGCGGCCTGATCGTGTGCCTGATGCCGGGCCAGCCCGACAAGCTGCAGGCGGAAGTCGCCGGCCGGCCTGCGGGCGGGGACCTGCGCGAATACGGTATCGGTGCGCAAATCCTTGCCGATCTCGGCGTATCCGAAATGACCCTGCTGACCAATTCCCACCGCAATGTGATCGGCCTCGAAGGCTATGGCATCACCGTGGTGGGCGAACGCCCTATTCCGGAGTAATTTGATGGCCCGTTTCCTGATCGTCGAAGCGCGTTTCTACGCCGAGCTGAACGATAAGCTGATCGAAGGCGCGCGTGCCGCGCTGGAAGACGCCGGACACCAGGCCGACGTGCTGACCGTTCCCGGCGCGCTCGAAATCCCCGGCGCCATCGCGCTCGCGGCGGAGAGCGGCCAGTACGATGGCTTCGTGGCCATCGGCGTGGTCATCCGGGGTGAGACCTATCACTTCGAAATCGTCGCCGGCGAAAGTGCCCGCGCGATCATGGCGCTGACGATGGACGGCATCGCCATCGGCAACGGGATCATCACGGTCGAGAACGAGATCCAGGCCCAGGTTCGCGCGGATCCGGCGCAGAAGAACAAGGGCGGCGAAGCGGCGAAGGCGGCCATCGCGCTGCTCGATATCGCAGGCAGGTTCGCCGACCGAAGCTAACCTTCCCTAATTGCGGGGCGTGCCTCGCGCCTCGCGAATTGGTGCGGTCATGAACGGACCGCTCGAATGGATCGCCGCGATCGGCACGATGATCGCCGCAGGACTGATTGCCGCCGACCTCGGTCGCAAGGCAACCGGCTGGGGCTTCGTCCTGTTCTGCGCGGTCGCGGTGACGTGGGTCGCCTCAGGCCTGATCGAGAATGCCATCCCCATCGCGGCGATGAACGCGATCCTGCTGCTGATCAACGCATGGGGCGTGTGGCAGTACCTGCTCAGCCCCAAGAGCCGGAAGAAGATCGAGAAACTCGAACGGCTCGAGCAAGAGGCTGAAAAGGAAGTGGAGGCGGAGGAGAGCCGCGCGCCCTCCTCCGCCTGATCGCTGTTACCAGACCTTCACGCGCTTCTCGGGCGGCAGGTACAGCTTGTCGCCTTCCTTCACGTCGAACGCCTTGTACCAGGCATCCATATTGCGCACGGTCAGCGCACGGTACTGGCCCGGCGCGTGGCCGTCGGTCGCGATCCGCTGGCGCAGCGCGGCTTCGCGCATCTTGGTCGCCCAGGTCTGCGCGTAGGCGATGAAGAAGCGCTGATCGCCGGTAAACCCGTCGATCACGGGCGCTTCCTTGCCCCCGAGCGAGGCGTGATAGGCATCATAGGCCGCCTGAAGCCCTGCGATGTCGGCGATGTTCTCGCCGAGTGTCAGCTCGCCCTTCACGTTGAGGCCGGGGAACGGCTCGTACGTATCGTACTGGGCGGCCAGAGCCTTGCCCGCTTCCTCGAACTTCTTGCGATCGGCATCGGTCCACCAGTCGCGCATCGCACCGGTGGAATCGAATTCCGCGCCGTTATTGTCGAAACTGTGGCTGATCTCGTGGCCGATGACCGCACCGATTGCGCCGTAGTTATAGGCCGGGTCCGCCTTGGGATCGAAGAACGGCGGCTGCAGGATCGCGGCGGGGAAGTTCAGCGCGTTCTGCACCGGCAGGTTCACCGCGTTGACCAGCTGCGCGTTCATCCACCATTCGCCCTTGTCGAGTGGCTTGCCTATCTTGGCCAGCTGCTGACGGTAACGCAGCTTTTCCGCCGCCTGGACGTCGGCATAGGCATCGCCTTCCTTGATCGTCAGGCTGTCGTAGTCCGTCCACTCATCGGGATAGCCGACGCCGACTTCCATGGTCTCGACCTTCTTCTTGGCCTCGGCCTTGGTCTCTGGCGCCATCCAGTCGACCGCTTCGATGCGGTTGGCGAAGGCATCCTTGATATTGTCGACCATGCCCTTGATCTCGGCCTTGGCCGAGGCGGGGAAGTATTTCTCGACGTAGAGCTTGCCCAGCGCATCGCCCATGTAGGTGTTGACCGCGGCCAGCGCGCGCTTGTCGCGCGGGCGCTGCTGCTCGGTGCCCGACAGGGTCTTGCCGTAGAAATCGAAGCTCATCTGGTCGAGCTTGGTCGGCAGCACGGCGGTGTTGGCGTTGATCTGGTGGAACACCAGCCAGTCTTTCCACGCCTCCAGCGGCTCGCTCTCGACCAGCTTGGAAAGCCCGGTGATCGCACTCGGGTGATAGGCGTCGAAGGTCTTGAAACCATCGAGCTGCGCCGCCTTGAAGAAGGAGTCCCAGTCCATCCCCGGCGCCTTCGCCTCGAAGTCCTTCTTCGACCATAGCGAGCTGGCGGTGGCCCAGTCGTCGCTATCCTCGCGGCTGACATGCGCCTTGGCGATCTTCATTTCCAGATCGTAGATCCGCTTCGCCTTCGCGTCGGCATCGTCGATATCCGCCGCCTTGAGCAGATTGGCGATGTAGGTCTGATAATCGCCGCGCAGCCCGGCCATCTTGGCGTCGGAGGAGAGGTAATATTCGCGCTCCGGCAGGCCGAGGCCGCCCTGCAGGATGTAGGGGACCACTTCGCCACCCTTGAGCGCCTGCGTCACGAACACGCCGAACAGGTTCTCGGTCTCGAAATCGGTCGCGTTCAGCGGGTCGACATCGGCGCGGACCTGGCTGCCGAGCACCTTGGCCAGCTGCTGCTTGTCCGAAATGCCCTCGAAGCGGTTCAGGTCGGCCTGGATCGGCTTCATGCCCGCGGCGTCGATCGCCTTGGTGTCGAGGAAGGCCTGGTAGAATTTCTTGACCTTGGCCGCGTCGGTGCCGGGCTCGGGATCGGAACTCACGATCTCCTTGATCAGCGCGGCGATGTTCTTTTCGGTCTGCTGGTCGGCGATGAAGAAGCCGCCCACGCTCGACCGGTCTGCCGGGATTTCGGTCTCATCGTACCACTTGCCGTCGGCATAGCGGAAGAAGTCGTCGCCCGGATTGGCCGAGGTATCCATCCAGTCGGGCCGGATGCCCAGCTCGGTGCCGGGGGTGGAGGCGACCTGCTCGCTCGCGTCGGGGCTGTTGCAGGCGACAGGGCCAAGCGCGGCGACAGCGGTGCCGAGCATGAGCGCGGCGATGAGACGTGTTTTCATAGGGGAATCCTCGCGGCCCGGCAGAGCGTCGGGTCTTCTGCGAGGGCCGATCTAGGCCCCTGATTCGGCTGCCGCAATCGCGGCTCGTCGAAAGAATGGCGGGTTTGGTCGAAAAACCGCCCCCGCCCTTCCGCGATTATCGCGCCAGGCGACCGAAGCAGGCGTGGCCCGCGTAATGCGCGCTGTCGCCCAGCTCTTCCTCGATCCGGATCAGCTGGTTGTACTTGGCGAGCCGGTCCGACCGGGCGAGGCTGCCGGTCTTGATCTGCCCGCAGTTCGTGGCGACGGCGAGATCGGCGATGGTGGAATCCTCGGTCTCGCCCGAACGGTGGCTCATCACCGCCGTGTAGCCCGCGCGGTGCGCGATATCGACCGCGTCGAGCGTTTCGGACAGCGTGCCGATCTGGTTGACCTTGACCAGCAGCGAGTTGGCGAGGCCGCGCGCGATCCCGTCACGCAGACGCGCCGGGTTGGTCACGAACAGATCGTCGCCGACCAGCTGGACGGTGTCGCCAATCTTGTCGGTCAGCGCCTTCCAGCCTTCGAAATCGTCTTCGGCCATGCCGTCTTCGATCGAGCGGATCGGGTAGTCGTTGCACAGCGCGGCGAGGTAGTCCGCCATCTCGACGCCCGAGAGCGTCGCGTCTTCGCCTGCCAGCACATACTTGCCGTCCTTGAAGAACTCGGTCGATGCGCAGTCGAGCGCCAGCACGATGTCGCTGCCCGGTGCGAACCCGGCCTTCTCGATCGACTGCATGATCAGGTCGAGCGCATCGCGGGTGCTGCCGATATTGGGGGCGAAGCCGCCTTCGTCGCCCACCGAGGTGGAAAGGCCCTTGGCGCTCAGTTCCTTCTTGAGCGTATGGAACACCTCCGCGCCCCACCGCACCGCTTCGGCGAGCGTGGGCGCGCCGACCGGCATGATCATGAATTCCTGGATGTCGATCGGGTTGTCGGCATGTTCGCCGCCATTGATGATGTTCATCATCGGCACCGGCAGGACATGCGCGGACACGCCCCCGACATAGCTCCACAGCGGCAGGCCGCGCGCATTGGCACCGGCCTTCGCGACCGCGAGGCTGGTGCCCAGCAGCGCGTTGGCACCCAGACGGCTCTTGTTCTCGGTCCCGTCGAGTGCGATCAGCATCGTATCGATGTCGCGCTGGTCCTCCGCGTCCACGCCCAGCAGGGCATCGGTGATGTCGTTGTTGACCGCGTCGATCGCCTTGGTGACGCCCTTGCCCAGATAGCGATCCTTGTCGCCATCGCGCAGTTCCACCGCTTCGTGCGCACCGGTCGACGCGCCAGAGGGCACTGCGGCGCGGCCGAAGCTGCCGTCTTCCAGCAGGCAATCCACTTCGACGGTCGGATTCCCCCGGCTGTCGAGAATTTCGCGCGCGTGCAGGTCGATAATGGCAGTCATTGGGCCTCCGGTCTCAGTCATGCTATCCAGGCCGGAAGAATACGGGCCGACCTTGGTTTCGGCGCGGCTTATGCGGTGGAACGAACCCATGCAAGCTGCGTTGCAACATACGAGGACGGAGCCGCGTTCGGCCTGTCGAATACGAATTGCAATAACAGGGAAACACCCATGGCTACTGACGACAAGATCAACGACACCAGTGCGGTTCCGCTGACCACCGATGCCGCGGGTGCCCCTGCCGGCTCGGCCGCCGCCGAGGGAACGCTCGGCGGCAAGGAAGAAGCCAAGTCGCGCTTCAACTCCGCGCTCGACGAAGCCAAGGCCGGTGCCCAGGCGCTGCGCGGCGAAGCCAGCCAGCGTGCGCAGGTCTACAAGGAACAGGCCGCCGCCAAGGGCAGCGAATACAAGGATCAGGCGCTGGCCAAGGGCGGCGAACTGGCCGTCGAAGGCAAGCACAAGGCGAGCGAAGCGCTCACCTCGCTGAGCAGGCTGGTCGCCGAGAACGCGGCCAAGATCGACGACAATTTCGGCCCGAAATATGGCGACCACGCCCGCAACGCCGCCCGCGGCCTGCAGGATGCGGCGAGCCATATCGACACCAAGTCCTACGACGAACTGGGTGACGAAGCGCGCCAGTTCGTGCGCAAGAACCCCGGCCTGTCCGTCGGCCTCGCGGCCTTCGGCGGCTACGTCCTCGCCCGCATGTTCCGCCGCTGAGCGGAGCCGGCGAGGAGGGACTGTGCCGGATCGAAACGATCATCACCACCAGCCTGCCGCGTCTCACGATGCGGCAGGCTCCCTTAACCCGAAGCTGAACCCCGAAACACCGCATCCAGAGACGACCCGGGCTCACGAAGAGCCGCTGGGTTCGCTGTTCGACGATGCCTATGCGCTCTACGAGGACGGCAAGACCTATCTGGAGGCCGAAGTCGCCTTCCAGAAGTCGCGGGCGAGCTATGCCTCGCGCGAGACCGGGTCGGGTATCGTCTTCGCGCTGGGCGCGCTGGCCTTCCTGCACCTGGCCCTCATCGGGCTGGTCGTGGGGCTGATTATCGCGCTTGCGCCGATCATCGGGCCATTCGTCGCGGTCGCTGCGGTGGTCGGCACCCTGCTGGTGCTGATGATCATCGTCGGCTTGGTCGCACGTTCGCGCTTCAAGCGGGTCAGCCAGGCCTTCAAGGGGGACGGCGCATGAAGCCGCACAAGGCCCGGATGGAAGAAGACCGCGCGCTGCGCGATGCGGCGCGCGCGCTGGTCAAGGATGACATTGATCACCTGAAGGGCGATGTGGAGGAAAAGGGCATCGTCGCCCGGATCGCCAGTTCCGCCCTGCTCGGCGCGACCGACATCTTCGAAGAAGGCAAGGAGCTGGCCGAGAAGCACAAACCGGCCTCCTACGGCATCGGCGCCGTGATCGCGGCGGTGATCGGCTGGTGGGCGCTGGGCGGTGGCCGGTCCGATGAATCGGACGATGAGGACTATGCGTGGGACGAAATCGACTGACCGCCGGGTTAAACCCGGAACTCTCGCGCCGTCCCAGCGCTTTACAATCAAAGCACACTTTTAAGGCTGGAGACCAAGCATGAGCACCCAGGAACAGCGCGACGAATTGCGCCGCAAGATCGAACAGAGCGAACGCCGCAACGAAGAACGCAGCCTTGCCGACATGGCGCGCGACGCGACGGACAGCGCGACCGAATTCGTCAAGGAACACCCGATCCTGACCGTCAGTGCCGTTGCCCTCATCGGTCTCGCAATCGGCTCGCGCACATCCAAGGGCCGCGAACTGACAGGTCGCGCGGTCGGCTTTGCCGATCACCTGGCCGATCTTGGGATGGCCTATGCCAGCGGCATGGCGAGCAAGGTCGGCGATGCCACCCGCCACGGCGGTGACCGCTTGGTCGACTTCGGCGACGATGTCGCCTTCGGCAGCCGTGCGGCGCGTCGCAACGCGGCGTATTATGCCGACCGCCAGAAGGACGCCGCGCGTCACGCCGGTCGCCGCGCAGCGCGCAAGGCCGGGCGCGGCTATCGCGATCTCAAGTCCGCCCTGCCCTTCTAGTCGGATAACGCGCGTGCGGGATTGCTCCTGCACAGCTTGTTGTTTTTGGGCCCGCGCGCGTTAAGGCGTGCGGGCCCTTTTCATATCCATTTCAAACTCAGCGGAAGGCCCCCGATGTCGCAAAATTCGGACAACAACGTTCAGGAAACTACCTCCCCCCAGCTCCTCCATCTGGTGATGGGCGGCCGGGTGAAAGACCCTCGCTCGGTCGAATTTCAGGACCCGGAAAGCATCCACGTGGTGGGCGTGTTCAGCACCTACGAACAGGCCGAGGAAGCCTGGCGTGCCAATGCGCAGCGCACGGTCGACGATGCGGAAATGAAATACGTGATCGTCCACATTCACAAGCTGCTCGAACCGGCAGCCTGAGCGTCCGCGCGCGACCTGCCCACGCATGAGCTATCGCATCCGTCTTTTCCGCGAGGATGACGCGGATGCGCTGGCGGCCATCGCGGTGCGCGCGATCGAGCTGATCGGTCCGCGCGCATATTCGCGCGATCAGGTGGCGGCGTGGGCCGCGCGCCATGGCGACGACCGCTATTTTATCGAGCGGGTGCGCGATGGGCAGACGATCTTCATCGCGGCGGACGAAGGCGACCACCCCTGCGCCTACACGCTTCTGGAAGTACCGGAGGCCGATGGCTGCCACGTGGACCATCTCTACTGCGATCCCGACCACACCCGGCGTGGTCTGGCAGGACAGCTGCTGGCCCGCGCCGAACGGTTCGCCCGGGATGCGCGCGCACCGCGGCTCTACACCGAAGCAAGCGAACTGGCCCGCCCTGCGTTCGAGCGGGCGGGCTATCGCGTGGAGCACAGACGCGACTTCAGGATCGAACACGCGGGCCGCAGCGTGCCGATCCACAATTATGCGATGGAGAAGGCCCTGGCCTGACACCGCAGTTCAAGCGGGTCAGGCCGGCAGGCTCAGATGAATTCGATCTTGTCGACGAGGTAGAACTTGTCGCCCGACGGCACCGTCACCTCGACCTCTTCACCCACCTTCTTCCCGATCAGCGCGCGCGCCAAAGGCGAATTGTAGGAGATGCGGGCTGACTTTGCGTCCGCTTCGGTCTGGCCGACAATCTGGTATTTAATCGGTTTGTCGTTTTCGTCGAGCAGGGTCACGGTCGCCCCGAACACCACCTTGTCGCCAGACAAGGTCGACGGATCGATAATCTGCGCGCGGGTTACGCGGTCCTCGATCTCGGCGATCTGCGCCTCGACCTGACCCTGACGTTCCTTCGCGGCGTGATATTCGGCGTTTTCCGAAAGATCGCCATGTGCACGCGCTTCTTCAATCGCGTCGACGATCTTCGGACGTTCCGCGCGCAGGGCTTTCAGATCGGTCGTAAGCCGCTCATAGCCTTCTGCCAGCATCGGAACTTTTTCCATGGGTACCCCCGATCTATCCTAAATGGTCTGCACGCCCGCCACATCTTTTCCGAAAGTCCCGCCTGCGCCGCGCCCGGATCGGGGCGGTAGAGGCAAGGAGCGGTTTTCGGGGAGGAGAGCGGACGTCAGGTCCCGGAATAATAGGATTGCAGAGAGCGAACTTCAAGCGGTTGAGACGTAAGGGCGGTAATCGCCTCCACAGCTGCACGACCGGCGGATGCAGTGGTGAAGTACGGCACCTTGTGTTCGAGCGCGCTCGCGCGGATCGACTGGCTGTCGCGCAGGCTCTGCCATCCTTCGGTCGTGTTCAGGATCAGGTCGATTTCGTGGTCGATGATCCGGTCGACGATATGCGGGCGGCCCTGCGCAACCTTGTTGACCAGCGTGACCGGGAGGCCCTGATCGGCGAGGTAGGCGTGGGTGCCACCGGTCGCGACAATCTCGAACCCGTCCTCCACCAGTTCGCGCACCGCATCGACGATTGCTGGCTTGTCGCTATCCTTTACGGACACGAACGCCCTGCCCCCGCGCGGCAGGATCATCCCTGCGCCCAGCTGCGCCTTCGCAAAGGCCATCGCGAATTCGCGGTCCAGCCCCATCACCTCGCCGGTGGATTTCATCTCGGGTGAGAGAACCGGGTCCACGCCGGGGAAGCGGCCCCAGGGGAACACGGCTTCCTTGACCGCGACATAATCCAGCTCGCGCGTGATCGGCGGCAGGTCGGCCAGTTTCTCGCCCGCCATGATCCGCGCAGCATATTTGGCGATCGGCTGCCCGATCGTCTTGGCGACAAACGGCACCGTGCGGCTTGCGCGCGGGTTGACCTCGATCAGGTAGATTTCGCCTTCCTTGACCGCGAACTGCGCGTTCATCAGGCCAACCACTTTGAGCTCGCGCGCCAGCGCTTCGGACTGACGCTCGATTTCCTCGACCACTTCCGCGCTCAGCGAATAGGGCGGCAGGGTGCAGGCGCTGTCGCCCGAGTGTACGCCCGCTTCCTCGACATGCTGCATCACGCCCGCAACCACGATGTCGGTCCCGTCGCACAACACGTCGACATCGCATTCGATCGCGTCGCGCAGGTACTGGTCGACCAGCACCGGGCTTTCGCCCGACACCTTCACCGCGCTGGCGATGTAGTCGTCCAGCTGGGCCTCGGAATCGACCACCTGCATCGCGCTGCCGCCCAGCACGTAGGACGGGCGCAGCAGCACGGGATAGCCGATCTTGCGCGCAGCGGCGGCGGCTTCATCGCGGCTCTTGGCGATGCCGTTGTCGGGCTGCATCAGCTTCAGCTTGTTGACCAGCTTGGCGAAGCGCTCACGGTCCTCGGCCAGGTCGATCGCGTCGGGGCTGGTGCCCAGGATCGGAATGCCCTCGTCCTCCAGCGCCTGCGCCAGCTTAAGCGGGGTCTGCCCGCCGAACTGGACGATCACGCCGACCAGTTCGCCCTTCACCATCTCGCGCGCGAGGATCTCGAGCACGTCTTCCGCAGTCAGCGGTTCGAAATAGAGGCGGTCGGAAGTGTCGTAGTCGGTCGAGACCGTTTCCGGGTTGCAGTTGACCATGATCGTCTCGAACCCGGCTTCGCTCAGCGCGAAACAGGCGTGGACGCAGCAATAGTCGAACTCGATGCCCTGCCCGATCCGGTTCGGACCGCCGCCCAGAATGACGATCTTCCTGCGATCCGAGGGATCGGATTCGTCCGCCGGGGCGCCGAAGGCCGGGGCCTCGTAGGTCGAATACATGTAGGGCGTGACCGCCTCGAATTCGGCGGCGCAGCTGTCGATCCGCTTGTAGACCGGCAGCACGCCCAGCTTGTGGCGCAGCTTACGCACTTCCTCGGCGCTGGTCGCGCCCGCCATCGCCTGCATCGCATCGTGCAGCAGGCCCGAACGGGCAGCCTGCGCACCCGGCGCCGCGCCGACCGACTGGACCGCAAGCCGTGCGAGCTGGGCATCGGAAAAGCCCATCGCCTTCAGCTTGCGCAGCTCGGCCGCATCGCGCGGCAGGCCGTTTTCGGCGACCTGCTTCTCCGCCTCAACGATGGCTTCGATCTGGCGCAGGAACCACGGATCATAGGTGGTCGTCTCGCGGATCGTTTCGAACGGCAGACCGGCGCGGAACGCCTGCCCGATGCCGAGCAGGCGCGAGGGCGTGCGGCGGCTGATCGCAGCGAGGATCTGGTCGTGCGACGCGTCTTCCAGCTCCTCGACCGGGTCGAGCCCGTCGAGCCCGGTTTCCAGCCCGCGCAGCGCCTTCTGCAGGCTTTCCGGGAAGGAACGACCGATCGCCATTACTTCGCCGACAGACTTCATCGCAGTCGAGAGCACCGGTTCGGCGCCCTTGAACTTCTCGAATGCGAAGCGGGGGATCTTGGTCACGACATAGTCGATCGTCGGCTCGAAACTGGCCGGGGTCGCGCCGGTGATCTCGTTGGTGATCTCGTCCAGCGTGTAGCCGACCGCCAGCTTCGCCGCGACGCGCGCGATGGGGAAGCCGGTGGCCTTCGATGCCAGCGCGGAGGAGCGCGAGACGCGCGGGTTCATCTCGATCACGATCAGGCGGCCGTTTTCGGGATTGACCGCGAACTGCACGTTCGAGCCGCCCGTCTCCACCCCGATCTCGCGCAGCACAGCGATGCTGGCGCTGCGCATGATCTGGTATTCCTTGTCGGTCAGCGTCAGCGCGGGCGCGACAGTGATCGAGTCGCCGGTGTGCACACCCATCGGATCGACGTTCTCGATCGCGCAGATGATGATGCAGTTGTCGTTGCGATCGCGGACAACCTCCATCTCGTATTCTTTCCACCCGAGCAGCGATTCCTCGATCAGCACCTCGGTGGTGGGCGACGCATCGAGCCCTTCGCGCACGATCCGTTCGAATTCGGTCTTGTTGTAGGCAATCCCGCCGCCGGTCCCGCCGAGCGTGAAGCTGGGACGGATGATCGAGGGGAGTCCAGTGCGCTCGAGCACCTCGAACGCCTGATCGACGCTCCGCGCGACTCCGCTGGCTGCGCTTTCGAGCCCGATCTTGTCCATCGCCTCGCGGAAGCGCTGGCGGTTCTCCGCTTTGTCGATCGCGTCTGCATCCGCGCCGATCATCTGCACCCCGTGCCGCTCCAGCGCACCGCTTTCGAACAGCTTCAATGCGCAGTTCAATGCGGTCTGCCCGCCCATCGTCGGCAGCAGCGCGTCGGGCTTCTCCTTGGCGATGATCTTCTCGACCACCTCGGGCGTGATCGGCTCGATATAGGTCGCGTCGGCGAACTCGGGATCGGTCATGATCGTCGCCGGGTTCGAATTGACGAGGATGACGCGATAGCCCTCCTCCTTCAGCGCCTTGATCGCCTGCGTGCCCGAGTAATCGAACTCGCACGCCTGCCCGATGATAATGGGGCCTGCGCCGATGACGAGGATGGAGGAAATGTCGGTACGTTTGGGCATCAGGACTCCGGGGGGCTCTGGGGTGCGGCCGCGATGCGCAGGCCGGTATAGCGATTGACATAGGCGAGATAGTCGACCGTGCCGACATCATAGCCGTGAACGAAGGAACAATTGCGGCGAATCTGGACGAGCTGCGTATCGCGCTTGATCGCGATGTAGCTCAAGACGTGGTGATCGTGCGGCTTGCGGCGGCGGGTGATGATGTCGAGCTCGCGCACATCGCCGTCATAGGCGCGGGCGCGGTCTTCCTCGACATGCCCCTCGCGCTTGCGCTGGCTTCTTTCCGCCTCGTAGGTCGCTTCGAGGTCGAAGGCGGCGTCGCTATAACCTTGCGTGGCGGCAACCACGCGGCAATCCATCCGCCCGCCGACGGGATATTTGCTCTCTTCGCGAAAGAGCACCGGCCGCCAGAAGGTGACCACCGGCACCCCGCCCGGCCCCGCCTCGATCTCGACCGAGCCATCGGCGGCGAAGACCACGCCGGGCGCGAGTTCGACCGCGGGCCACTCCTGCGCGGGCGCGGGGGCTTGGGAGTGCGCGGGGGCTGCCGCTGCAAGGCCGAGAGCCAGCATCGAGAGAGAGCGCGCGAACATCCTGTTAGAACTCGCGATCCTGCCGCAAGACAATAGCCCCCGCAGCAATGACGACAGAGAAGCAACTGTCAGCATATTTGGGCCTCTCGGTCCGGTGTCCGCTGTTGAAATACGCATCAATCGAGCTGTGCATGCCAGCCATCCATGATCGCATTGTGCTTCTCGGCGAGGAGATAAAGGTCCCGAAGCGTGGAGGTTCGCCAAGGCTCATCGATAATTTCTAACCTGTCCGCCATCAAACAATCCGTGCTGACCAGCCACTCAACATCTCGCCCGGTCTCCGCGATAGAACGATGTCTTTTATCCACGTGCCAGTATTGCTCATCGCCTTTGCGGTGAACCTGCAAGCCCAACGATCGCAGCTCTTCGGCAAGCGCGTCGAGATCGTCCCCATAGAAGAAATAGACCACATGTCGGGCCACGGTCAGATCGCTACCCTCATCGCGAATGAGGTCCAGCGTCGCCTTGGCTCGTTCCACTTCGTTGGCAACTGGACCGCTGACCAGAATGCCCCCGCAATTTTCCCGATACTCCGAAGGGTTGGTGTCATCGATTGGGCCGCGCTCATTTGTCGCCAGGCAGCCCCATCCATCACACCGCACAGAGAAGGCATCTTCGATCTGCAGATAGGTTATCGCCATCTCGCGCATTGTTTCATCGTCGGTTTTCTGAGGCCGGACCAAAAAAAGCCACGGCTTCCCGTCCTCGTCCTTTTCGATCAGTTCCAGAACCTCGAAGCCCCAGTTTGCGCTCGCTTCCGCAACTCTCTGCAAATCCGTCAGATCCCCGCGAAACGAGACATCGACAGGCCGCGTGACGTCGGGGACATCCCCATTTCTTCTCAATCTGGTCAGGACGACGCGGTCTTCATCCCACGCCTCGTCCCACCGAGCCTGATCGAGAAGAATGGACTTCACCCCAGCATCCCCACAAACTTCTCGAACAGGTAAAAACTGTCCTGCGGGCC
Source organism: Citromicrobium bathyomarinum (assembly GCF_021021475.1). Lineage (GTDB taxonomy): Bacteria > Pseudomonadota > Alphaproteobacteria > Sphingomonadales > Sphingomonadaceae > Alteriqipengyuania > Alteriqipengyuania bathyomarina. The sequence continues at coordinate 173,515 of NZ_JAINWL010000004.1, forward strand.
CGGGCTCGCCTCGGGGTGATACTGAACCCCGAACGCACGCTTGCCCTTGATCGCGATGCCGCAATTGGTGCCGTCGAACAGCGAGACGTGCGTCTGCTCGACATTCGCGGGCAGCGTGTCGCCGTCGACTGCGAAGCCGTGGTTCATGCTGGTGATCTCGACCAGCCCGGTCGCATCGCCCCACCCTTCGCCGACACGCTGGACGGGGTGGTTCGCGCCGCGGTGGCCCTGGAACATTTTCGACGTTTTCGCGCCCGCCGCGAGGCCGAGCAGCTGGTGGCCGAGACAAATGCCGAAGATCGGCACATCACGCTCCAGCAGGCCGGCAATCACCGGCACCGCATAGGCGCCGGTCGCGGCAGGGTCGCCCGGGCCGTTGGAGAGGAACACGCCGTCGGGAGAAAGCGCCAGCACATCCTCCAGCGAGGTTTCGGCGGGCACCACCGTCACCCGCGCGCCCGCGCGGACCAGCTGGCGGAAGATATTGTCCTTCGCGCCATAGTCGATCGCGACCACGTGCGGCTTTTCCGCAGCGCTCTCGCCGTAGCCCTTGCCCAGCTCCCACGCGCCGCCGCGCCAGCCTTCGTGCGCCTTGCGCGACACACGCCGAGCGAGGTCCATGCCCTCCAGCCCCGGCCACTCGCGCGCTTTCTGCAACAGCGCGTCGAGGTCGAACACGCCGTCCGCTGCATGCGCGATCACCGCATTGGGTGCGCCGTTCAGGCGGATGAGGCGGGTCAGCGCGCGCGTATCGACGCCCGCGAGGCCGATCTTGCCCTCGCCCTTCAGCCAGGTGTCGAGATCCAGCGTGGACCGGAAATTGCTCGGCCCGGTGGGGATTTCGCGCATGATGCAGCCAAGCGCGCTCTCCACCTTGCTCTCGATGTCTTCCGGATTCGCGCCGACATTGCCGATGTGCGGGAAGGTGAAGGTGACGATCTGCCCGGCATAGCTCGGGTCGGTCATCACTTCCTGATAGCCGGTCATGGAGGTGTTGAAACACACCTCTCCAACCGCGCTTCCCTCGGCTCCGCAGCCGACACCCCACAGGGCCCTACCATCGGCAAGAAGCAACAGGCCCGTCGCGCCTTCAGGCTGCGCAGGAGTGATCTCGGCTGAAGCCATGGGCTTGTCCGTTCCTTTAAATTTGTCCGGCGATGTGTGCTAAGCCATCCGGCTAGGCCTGCACTCCGCGCCCGTCAAGCGCGCGAAGCGTCTCCCACCCACAGGAACATTTGTTATAGGCGCTCGTCTGAAGAGATAAGAGATAAAGGCAAACCGGAAACCATGATTCGCGAGACCATCAAGCAGGAAACCATCGCCGCAATGAAGGGCGGCAACAAGGAGCGGACGGCCGCGCTCCGCCTCATCCAGGCCAAGATCAAGGATCGCGATATCGAGCAGCGCACCGCCAAGGGCGAGGTCAACGACGACGAGCTGGTGACCGACGTGCTGATGAAGATGGCCAAGCAGCGCAAAGAGTCGATCGCGATGTACCGCGACGGCGGTCGCGAAGAGCTTGCCGCGCAGGAAGAGGCCGAACTGGCCGTGATCGAGGAATTCCTCCCCAAGCAGATGGACGAGGCCGAGACTCGCGCCGCGATCGACCAGGTGAAGACCGATCTGAGTGCAGCCGACATCAAGTCGATGGGCAAGGTCATGGCGGAGCTGAAGGCGCGCCACGGCGCGACGCTGGACATGACCCGCACCTCGGGCTGGGTGAAAGAGGCGTTGCAGTGATTTCACGCTTCGCCTGCTGTGCCGCGCTGCTGGCCCTGGCCGCCTGTTCGGGCGGATCGGAAGAGGCGGAGCCCGCCCCTACCCCCTCGCCCACGCTGACCAGCGATGCGCCGTCGGAACCGCGCAATCTGGTGGCGTCCGATTTCGGCGAGCTCAAAATTGGGCCGAAGATCGAAGGCCCCGTGGGGCCGGAAGTTGAGGCTTCGATCGTAGCGGGCGGTCGGTCGATCGGCGATATCGTCAGCTATGTCGCGTGCCCCGAAGAATATGACACCTGCGACCCCGAGGATATGCCCGAGGGGACTGTTTATACTTATGTCCATATCGTGACCCCGGGCACGGACGAGCCCAATGATCCGCCCTTCACCCGGCCCGTGGGGCTGGACGAGGTGGAGGCGGCGACGGTGTTCGGCACCGTGCGCGAGGCTTACGGATTTACCGGCGCGATCGGCTACGACCGCAAGCAGGCGGCCAAGGCACTCGGCCCCGATGGGGTGATCCGGGTCGAGGACGACAACGGCACGCTGGTGTGGCGCGCGGTCGGTGGCAATAACTGGGGCACGGGCGAGCCGATCACCTTCTTCTGGCAGAGCACTCTTCCGCCCGAAGGACCCGCGGAAGCCTACACACTGCGCGCGGACGAAAAAATCGCGATGGCGACCGGCCCCTTCCCTCCCAAGGTCGAAGAGCAGGACGACACCGCTCGCTGAACCGGCAAGCCGTTCGTGTCTCGACTTGGTCCGGTACGAACGGCTAGGACGGCATCAAATGGCGCTCTCTCCACAATGGCTCGATCAGCTGCGCACGCGCGTGACGCTTTCCAGCGTCATCATGCGCACGACCAAGCTGCAGCGCGCAGGGCGCGAGTGGAAGGCGTGCTGCCCTTTTCATGACGAAAAGACGCCCAGCTTCACGGTCAACGATCAGAAGGGCTTCTACCACTGCTTCGGCTGCGGCGCGCATGGCGATGTGATCCGCTGGATGACCGACCAGCGCGGCCTTACCTTCATGGATGCGGTCAAGGAACTGGCGGTGACTGCGGGGATGGAAATGCCCGCACCCGACCCGCGAGAGGCGCAAAAGGCAAAGCGCCGTGCCGGGCTGCACGACGCGATGGGCGCCGCGCAGGAATTCTTCGTGCGCGAACTGGCGGGCCCGCGGGGCAACGCAGCGCGCGATTATCTGAACAGACGCGGCTTCTCGCAGGCGACGATGCGCGAGTTCGGCTTCGGCTATGCCCCGGACGAGCGGCAGGCGCTCGCCACCGCGCTCGGCACGCTGCCGCCGCAACTGCTGGTCGAAGGCGGGCTTCGGATCGCGATCGACGGCAAGGATCCCTACGACCGTTTCCGCGACCGGCTGATGCTGCCGATCCACGATGTGCGCGGGCGAGTGATCGCGTTCGGCGGGCGCATCCTGACGGCGAAGGACGGCGCACCGAAATATCTCAACTCGCCCGAGACGCCTTTGTTCGACAAGGGGCGCACGCTCTACAACATCCATCGCGCCAGCCCGGCCGCGCGCAAGAGCGACCGGATCGTGGTGGTCGAAGGCTATATGGATGTCATCGCGCTCGCCAATGCAGGGATTGCCGAAGGCGTCGCCCCGCTCGGCACGGCGCTGACCGAGAATCACATCGCCGAGCTGTGGCGCCACGTTCCCTGCCCGATCCTGTGCTTCGATGGCGATGCCGCAGGCCAGCGCGCGGTGCGCCGCGCGATCGAGCGGGCACTGCCTCTTTTGAAGCCGGGGCACTCGCTCAAGATCGCATGGCTGCCCGCCGGGCTCGACCCGGACGACCTGATAAAGAAAAAAGGTGTTGCAGCTTTCGAACAGGTGCTGGGCAGCGCGCAGTCGCTGCTGGAGGCATTGTGGACGCTCGAAATGCAGGCCGCGCCGCTCGATACGCCGGAGGCGAAGGCGGGACTGAAGGCGCGTCTGATGACCCATATCGAGTCCATCGAAGAGCCCGACGTCCGCTCGCTCTACCGCCGCGACCTGCTCGACAAGTTCTCCGCCTTCGCCTTCCCGCGCCGCGAAAAAGCGCCGTTTCAGCCGCGCAAGCAGTGGCGCCGCGATGAGCCGGAGCCGCTTTCGCCCGAGCTTGCCAAGCGGCTCGCCAACCTTTCGCAAGGCGGCCAGCGGCAGCGCCTGCTGGCCGATGTGGTGGGCCAGCTCGCCCAGTTTCCCGAGCTGGTCGAGAGCCACCGCGAGGCGCTTGCAGAGCTGGGCGAGATCGACCCTGCGACATTTTCTTTGTTCGATCCTGTGCTCGAACGCGCAGAAACGCTTGAAGCCGACGGTAAAAAGGCCATATTCCACGAGCGCTGGGGCTCCCGGTCCGCTGAACAATCCGTATCTGGCTTGCCTAGAGAAGCCCACGATGCAGCGACCGCGCGCGAGGACCTGGCCGAAGCCATCGAGTTGCTGGTCGAAGGGCCGGCGCTTGAAAAGGCGCTGGCTGCCGCGACGGAGCGTTTCGAACACGATCCCGAAGGCGCGTTCGCCGAACAGCAGCGTCTGCTCAAGCGGAAGCTGGCGTTCGACGCTCGCTTGGGCCAGATGGCGACGAGACGGATCGCGCGAGCGACACCGATACGAGATTCAAAAGCCGCTGCTGTTCCTGACGAAAACGGGGAACACATCGGCAAGGAAACGGATTTTCAATAGCCCATGGCATCCGAAGCGAAGACCAAAGAGACCGAAGATGCTCCTCTGATCGACCTCAACGAGGCGTCGATCAAGAAGCTCATCTCAAAGGCGAAAAAGCGCGGCTACGTCACCTATGACGAGCTTAACGAAGCGCTGCCGCAAGGAGAGATGAGCTCCGACCAGATCGAGGACATCCAGGCCGCGATCTCGGAAATGGGCGTCCAGATCGTCGAATCGGACGATGAGGTTGAATCCGAGAAGGACGAGGTCGAGGAAATCGCTCCTGATTCGGGTGCGAAGAAAGATACCAAGTCCGCCGCTGCCGCGCCGAAGAAAACCGTCGACGCGCGCACCGACGATCCGGTGCGTATGTACCTGCGCGAAATGGGCGCGGTCGAACTGCTCAGCCGCGAGGGCGAAATCGCCATCGCCAAGCGGATCGAGGCGGGTCGCGACACGATGATCATCGGGCTGTGCGAAAGCCCGATCACCTTCCATGCGATCATCCAGTGGTCCGACGCCCTCAACGAAGGCGAAATGCAGCTGCGCGAGATCCTCGATCTCGATGCGATGCTGTCCAAGGAACCTCCCGTCGACAAGATGGAGGAGGAGAACGAGGACGACAGCGGCGAAATCTCCGAAGAAACCGCCGGCCCGACCATCCGCGAGGATGACGACGACGACGATGACGAGACCGCCGAGGGCGACGAAGACGGCGACGGTGAAAGCAAACGCCGCGACGACGACGACGAAGAAGACAACACGATGTCGCTGGCCCAGATGGAGGCCGCGCTCAAGCCCGATGCGCTGGAGCGTTTCGCGCGCATCACCGACCTGTTCAAGAAGTTCGAAAAGCTTCAGGCGGAACGCGTCGATGTGCTCGGCCGCGGCGATGCCTTCCCGGCCGCGAAGGAAAAGAAGTACGAGGACCTGCGTGAGCAGCTGACGGCGGAAGTCGAAAGCGTCCAGTTCCACGCGACCAAGATCGAATTCCTGGTCGATAACCTCTACGCCTTCAACCGCCGCCTGACCGCGCTGGGCGGACAGATGCTGCGGCTTGCCGAGCGCCACAAGATCAAGCGGATCGACTTCCTCGACGCGTATCTCGGCAATGAGATGGACGACGAGTGGCTGACCAGCCGCGCCAAGGACAAGAAGTGGGCCGCCTTCGCAGAGAAGGAAGCCGAGTCGATCGAGCGGATCCGCACCGAAATTTCCGACATCGCCAGCCAGACCGGCATGGCGCTGGAAGAATTCCGCCGGATCGTGAACATGGTCCAGAAGGGCGAGCGTGAGGCACGCATCGCCAAGAAGGAAATGGTCGAGGCGAACCTGCGCCTCGTGATCTCGATCGCCAAGAAATACACCAACCGCGGGCTGCAGTTCCTCGACCTGATCCAGGAAGGGAACATCGGCCTGATGAAGGCGGTCGACAAGTTCGAGTACCGCCGCGGTTACAAGTTCAGCACCTATGCGACGTGGTGGATCCGGCAGGCGATCACCCGCTCGATCGCCGACCAGGCGCGCACGATCCGCATCCCGGTCCACATGATCGAGACGATCAACAAGCTGGTCCGCACCAGCCGCCAGTTCCTGCACGAGCAGGGCCGCGAGCCCACGCCCGAGGAAATGGCCGAGCGTCTTTCCATGCCGCTCGAAAAGGTCCGCAAGGTGATGAAGATCGCCAAGGAGCCGATCAGCCTCGAAACGCCGATCGGCGACGAAGAGGATTCGCACCTGGGCGATTTCATCGAGGACAAGAACGCGATCATCCCGGTCGATGCCGCGATCCAGAGCAACCTCAAGGAAACCGTCACCCGCGTGCTCGCCAGCCTGACGCCGCGCGAAGAACGTGTGCTGCGCATGCGCTTCGGCATCGGGATGAACACCGATCACACGCTGGAAGAAGTCGGCCAGCAGTTCAGCGTGACGCGCGAACGTATCCGCCAGATCGAGGCGAAGGCGCTGCGCAAGCTCAAGCACCCGAGCCGCAGCCGCAAGATGCGCAGTTTCTTGGATCAGTAGGTGTTGGTTTTCCGGAGATTCGCTCTCGCGAGCCTGGCGGCGACCGCACTTGTCACTCCCGCTCACGCCCAGGTTCCTGCCCCAACGCTGACGCCACCGGTCCGGCCGGCCGCCTCTGCGCAGCCGGCGGACGAAGTTGCTATAGCGCGGCAGATTATCGACCTTGGCTTTCCGGAAGAGCGGCGCGAGGCGATGTTCTTCGCGACCGTTGATCAGATGACCATGCAGATGCGCGAGAGTGTCCTGGCCAACATCGAAGAACAGGATCCGGGCGCGATTGCGATCCTAGACGAGTGGCTTGCCGAGTATATCGCAGACGGGAAGACGATCCTCCGCTCTCATATTCCCAACCTGATGAATGCTTGGGCGCTGAGTTACGCAGCGATTTTCACGAAAGAAGAACTGGAAGACATCCTCGCTTTTGTATCGACGCCGAGCGGCCAGAAGTTCTTCGAGCGGTCCGCCGCCGTGATGGCTGAGCCGAACTTCGCAGCCGCCAATCAGGCCTATATGAACGAGGTCAACGCGAATCTTCCCGAAGCTCAGGCAGACCTGACGGAACGGCTTATGCAGTATTTCAGAAACAAGGGGGCTGAGCCGGGAACCTCGGCTAGCTAAGCGTTTAATTCGCTCCGCAGGAATGGCGTCGCAACCCGTTCGGATATCCGACGCCTTCCCCTCGCTGCACGCTCGACACCGCGCATAACGAGTGTGGATATGATCGCGCTTCGGCGGGTGGCGTAGCGCGCAGGAAGACACTATGTGCCCCCCATGCGTATCGCGATAGCTTCAGACCATGCCGCGCTCGATATGAAGGCGGCGCTTCACGAATGGCTCGTCGAGAAGGGGCATGAGGTCGCCGACCTTGGCCCGCACACTCCCGACAGCGTCGATTATCCCGACTATGGCTACAAGCTCGCCAGCGTGGTTGCCGATGGCACCGCGATGCGCGGCATTGCCCTGTGCGGCAGCGGTATCGGCATCTCGATGGCGGTGAACCGCAACCCGCAGGTGCGCTGCGCGCTCGTATCCGAACAGCTTTCCGCCCGCCTCGCGCGCGAGCATAACGACGCGAACGTGATCGCGATGGGCGCGCGGCTGATCGGGATCGAACAGGCCAAGGCCTGCATCCAGACCTTCCTCGAAACCGCGTTCGCGGGCGACCGGCACCAGCGCCGTGTCGACAAGCTCTCCAACCCCACCGCTACCGAAGGCGCCTGACACCATGGCCACACAGACCGCCCCCACCAGCGATTCGCGCACCCCCGAAGATCGCTTCTGGCACGACACCCTCGCCGATGCTGATCCCGAGATTCACGCCGCGATTCGCAGCGAGCTGGGCCGCCAGCGCGACAAGATCGAGCTGATCGCGAGCGAGAACATCGCCAGCACTGCGGTGCTGGAAGCCGCGGGCAGCGTGTTCACCAACAAGTATGCCGAAGGCTATCCGGGCAAGCGCTATTACGGTGGCTGCGAATATGCCGACGTGATCGAAACGCTCGCGATCGACCGCGCGAAGCAGCTGTTCGGCTGCGAATTCGCCAACGTGCAGCCCAACTCCGGCAGCCAGATGAATCAGGCCGTGTTCCTCGCTCTGCTGCAGCCGGGCGACACCTTTATGGGGCTCGACCTCAATTCGGGCGGGCACCTGACGCATGGTTCGCCGGTCAATATGAGCGGCAAGTGGTTCAACCCGGTGCCCTACGGCGTGCGCGAAGGCGACGAGCTGATCGACATGGACGCGGTTGCGGCGACCGCTCGCGAGCACAAGCCCAAGCTGATCATCTGCGGCGGGACCGCCTATTCGCGCGTGTGGGACTTCGAGGCGTTCCGCAAGATTGCCGATGAAGTGGGCGCAATCCTGCTGTGCGACATGAGCCATATCTCGGGCCTCGTCGCGGGCGGTGCGCACCCCTCCCCCTTCCCGCATTGCGACATCGTCACCACCACGACCCACAAATCTTTGCGCGGACCGCGCTCGGGCGTGATCCTGTGGAATGACGAGAAGTACTCCAAGCCGCTCAACATGGCGGTCTTCCCCGGTATGCAGGGAGGCCCGCTGATGCACATCGTGGCAGCCAAGGCGGTCGCCTTCCGCGAAGCGCTGCGTCCGGAGTTCAAGGAATACGCGAGCCGCGTGGTCGACAACGCCCGCACGCTCGCCGCCAGCCTCGAGGCGCATGGGCTGCGAATCGTTTCCGGCGGGACGGACAATCACTCGATGCTGGTCGACCTGACTGCCAAGGACGTGACCGGCAAGGACGCCGAGAAGGGCCTCGATCGCGCTTTTCTCACCTGCAACAAGAACGGCATTCCGTTCGACAAGCGCAGCCCCTTCATCACCAGCGGGCTCCGCCTCGGCAGCCCGGCGGGCACCACCCGCGGCTTCGGCACCGACGAGTTCACCAAGATCGGTGAACTGATCGCGCGGGTGGTCGAAGGCCTCGCCAAGAACGGGCCGGAGGGCGATGCCCAGATCGAACAGGCCGTGCGCGCCGAAGTCGGCGAATTGTGCGCGGCCTTCCCCGTCTATCCCGGGAGATAAGACATGGACGAAAAAGAACCCGGCAACGGCCAGGACTGGGTCGAGGACGCCCGCGCCGAACTCAGCGGGATGATGAAGCAGGGGATGGATCATCCCTCCACCAAGCCTGTGCTGACCGGCGCGGCGGTCGGCGTGGTCGGCGCGGCTCTGCTGCCGGTCATCACCTGGCCGGTCGGCCTCGTGGCAGGGGCCGGCTACATGCTCTATCGCCGGATCAAGCGCTGAGCGAGAAACCCGTCATCGTTCTCGTCCGCCCGCAGCTGGGCGAGAATATCGGCAAGGCGGCGCGCGCGATGGCCAATTTCGGTCTTGGCGAGATGCGGCTCGTCACCCCGCGCGATGGCTGGCCCAACCCTTCGGCCGGGCCAGCAGCGGCGGGCGCGGACTTCATTCTCGACAAGGCGCAGGTTTTCGAGACGACCGCCGAGGCCGTGGCCGATTGCGCACATGTGTTCGCAACCACGGTGCGCAAGCGCGGCGTGACAAAGCCGGTGGTGACGCCCGAGCAGGCCGCAGACGCGATCCACGCCGAACCGGGCCGCAGCGCGTTTCTGTTCGGCCCGGAACGTTCGGGGCTGGAGACCGAGGATGTCGCGCTCGCCCGCACGATCCTGACCGTGCCGATCGACCCGGAATTCGGATCGCTCAACCTCGCGCAGGCAGTGATCCTGTGCGCGTACGAATGGTCCAAGCGGAAGGGGCTGGCGCAGCCGACCAAGGAAGATCTGCTGCCACCTGCCCCGCAGGACGAACTCGAAGGGCTGATCGCGCATCTCGAGCGGATGCTGGAGCCCAAGGGCTATTTCCTGCCCGAGTCGCGGGCAGATGCGACCCGGCGCACGCTTCGCGGCGTGCTGACCAAGCCGGGCTGGAACCACCTCGAGGTGCGCACCCTGCGCGGTGTACTGTCTTCGCTGGAAAGGGAGCCTGGGCGGGGTGCCCCCGGGTCTGCGAAGAGAAGCTAAGTACCTGCAAGGCCCGAAGGTATCATTGCCAAACGCGATTTAGACAATTGCGAAAAATACTGATATGAACTTCCTGATCTTACGCAAAAGGCGAGATCAGGAGAATATCATGACTCCCATCGCTAAAATAGTGGCACTCGCAATGCTTGTCGTACCCGTCGCCCTGTCCGCTCAGGACGCGCCCGACGATGCGACCAATGGCTCCCAAGTCGAAGCCAAGAAAGACAAGAAGGTCTGCCGCAGGATCAAGGTGACGGGCACGCGCATGCCCCAACGTGTCTGCATGCTGCAATCGCAATGGGACGCGGCGGCAACGCGGAACGTGGACGACGAAATCATGACCAAGGGCGATAATACGGATATGGGCGCATGGAGCCCGTTTTCCGGAAGGACCTCGAGCGTGATGGGAATGGGCAGCAAACGCCCCGACTAGAAAGGCATCGCCGATCTGGCTTTTTCGCGGGCGGACGCCACAGCCTCGAACTGTTGCAATCGTGAGTTGCAGGGCGGCACCTCTCGGCCAGCGGAGGTTCGGCTTTTCGTTAGACAAACCCTTGCCTGTGACATAGCACATGCAGCGGCTAACAACCGAAAACCTCAGTTATCAGAGAGTTCTATTTTATGTCCTTGATTGCACGGTCCGTCGCTCTGGCGGTCTTGATCGCTCCTGTGTCGCTGATGGCACAATCCGAACGGGATCAGAGCGATAGCAGCACGACCCAGTCGGAAGCGCAGGCCAAGCCGGCCAAGGAAAAGAAGGTTTGCCGCAAGGTCGCGAAGACCGGTTCGCGCATGGGCCGACGCGTCTGCATGACCGAGGCGCAGTGGGCCGCGCTCGAATCCGGCGAAGTCGGTGCCGAGATCCAAATCAAATCTGGCGGTGCGATGACCGGCGGCGCCGGCGGAAACTGACGCGAACGCGGGGCTAGCTGCTCCGCAACCGCTCCCATTCGACCATTTCGTAAGCGATCGACGCTTCGACCAGGGCATCCCAGATGTCGCCCAGTGCGGCTTCGGGGATGCCTTCTCTACGCGCATCTTCGCGCACGTTGTCGATCACCTGCGCCTTGCGCGCCTCGTCGCGCACATGGCCCCGCTCCGGCTTGATCCGCGCGGCCGCTCGCATGTAGCCAAATCTTACCGCGATCAGCCGCATCAGTTCGCGGTCGAGCGTATCTACGCCGAGACGCACTTCGGCCATGGTTTCGCAGTCTTCGGGGGGCTTTACGGTTTCGCTCATCACGATTGCCTCTGCCCTGACCCGGCCATCCTGTCGAGACCTTGACCCACGCACGAATATTGCTATGTGCGCGCTTCGCTTCGCGAGCTTTCCTTAAAAGCCTCACGAGATTGGCCCCGCACCCCGGTGAAGCGGTGGCCGCGACGTGGATTTACTCCCGTCGGTGCGATGCCGGGTTCGATGCTCACCACTGGGGTGGGCCAGCAAATTGAAGGAATGGATTATGTCGAAGCGCAAAAGCGCCAAGTACAAGCTCGATCGCCGGATGGGCGAGAACATCTGGGGTCGCCCGAATTCGCCCGTCAACAAGCGTTCCTACGGTCCCGGCCAGCATGGCCAGCGCCGCAAGGGCAAGATGAGCGACTTCGGTCTGCAGCTGCGCGCCAAGCAGAAGCTGAAGGGCTACTACGGCGACGTCACCGAGAAGCAGTTCAAGCGCACCTATCAGGAAGCCGCGCGTATCAAGGGCGATACCGGTCAGAACCTGATCGGCCTGCTCGAACAGCGTCTGGACATGGTCGTCTACCGCGCCAAGTTCGCGCCGACGATCTTCGCCGCGCGCCAGCTGGTCAACCACGGCCACATCACCGTCAACGGCGGCAAGTGTAACATCCCGAGCCGCCGCGTCGTCGTCGGTGACGTGATCGGCCTGGGTGCCAAGGCTAAGGACATGGCGCTGGTCATCGAAGCGCAGAGCCTGCCCGAGCGTGACATTCCCGACTATGTCGCGCCCGACGGCACCGACAAGGTGACATTCACCCGCGTGCCCAAGCTCGACGAAGTGCCCTACCCGGTTACGATGGAACCGAACCTCATCGTCGAATTCTATTCGCGCTGATCGGTTCGCTAAGCTGACAACAAGAGGCGGCCTCTCGGGGCCGCCTTTTTTGTGCGTGGGATCAAGAGGTTCCGACGACAAGCGAGCGAAAATCGACGCGAACGATTTCCTAATAGTTTCCCGTTATCGCGGTCGGATGGACTTACCCGATCTCGACAAGCACGCGCGCGACGAGGACCGACGCCTTGAAGCGTTGGCGGATCTGGCGGTGCTCGACACGCCGGTGGAGGCCGAATTCGACGAACTGACCGCGCTTGCCGCGTCGACGTTCGGGGTTGAAAGTGCTGCCATCAGCCTGGTCGATCACGATCGGCAGTGGTTCAAATCACGGGTTAACCTGCCTTTTGCGGAAACGCCCCGCGATATCGCGTTCTGCCATCATACCGTCGAACAGCGCGACCTTCTGGTGGTAAACGACGCGGCGCAGGATCCGCGCTTCCGCGACAATCCGCTTGTGACGGCCAAGGGCGGAATTCGCTTCTACGCGGGGGCTCCGCTAATCCTCGACGATGGTTCGTGCATCGGCAGCCTGTGCGTCATCGACCCCGCCCCGCGGCCCGACTTCGACGAGAAGGGTGCCGGTCTGCTCAAGGGGCTCGCCAGCCTCGCTTCGAGCCTGCTCATCGCGCGGCGCGAGCGGCTAACCGGCGAAATTGCAGCTAAGGTCATCAATGCCACCACCGACGCGATCGTCGCTGCGGATCGCGAGGGCAAGATCGTTCTCATGAATGGCGGCGCGGAGGACATGTTCGGCCACCCTGCGGCAGACGTGCTGGGCAAGAGCATCGAGATTCTCATGCCCGAACGCTATCGCCATGGGCACAAGGAACGGCTCGCCCGTGCGAGCGCCTCGGGTCAGATGGGCAAGTTGAGAACTTTCGGCGAACTGCCCGTTCAGACGGCTGACGGGGAGGAACTGCTTACCGATATGTCGCTCGCCCGCTGGGGAGGCCACGACTGCGCCGGCGGCTTCGCAGCCATTTTCCGCGATATCCGCGAGAGAAAAGCGCTGGAGACAGACCGCAACCACACCCGCAATCTGCTCGACGCGATCGTCGCCAACTTGCCCTCGCTGCTGTTCGTGAAGGATCTCTCGACCAAGAAATACGTCCTCGTGAACGACAAGGCATGTGAAATTATCGGTTTGCCGGAGAGTGAAGTCATCGGTCGAAGCGACCGTGAACTGTTCGGCGCCATCGGCGAAGAATTCGAGCAACGCGACCTGAAGGCGGCGCAGACCAAGCGACCGTTCCGCTACGAAAGCACATTTGTCAGCAAGAATGGCCAGTCCTTCGATATCCGGACAAGCCGCATCGTGATGGATGGCCCCGATCGTCCTGGGCAATATGTCCTCGGCGTGGGCGAAGACATGACCGATTTTCGCCGCACCGAAGCCGAGAAAAAGTGGCTCGCGCGCTACGACGAGCTGACTGGACTGCTCAACCGGACAAGCCTTTCGGAACTGCTTGCGGATTGTGTGGGCGAAGGCACGCCGTTCGCGATGCTATGCGTCAACCTGGACCGGTTCAGGGCAGTAAACGAGCAATTCGGCCAGGCGGCAGGCGACGCAGTTTTGCAGGAGATCGGCACCCGGCTACAGATTCTCTGCGGCGCGCAGGCGACGATCGCCCGGGTCGGCGGTGACGAATTCATCATTCTTCTGAAGGGCGACCGGCTGGAAAGCCGGACTATTCAGCTCGCCCAGAAGATCGTTAGCACCGCTGCCGCGCCCATCGTGGCCAACGGGACCTTCTGCCATATCGGCGCGTCGGTGGGCGTGGCCTTCTTCCCCGAAGACGCCAGCTTCCCGCAAGCACTGCGCGACAGGGTCGAACTTGCTCTGGATCGCGCCAAGAAGCAGGGCGGCGGAAGGATATGCCTATTCGATGCGACGCTCGATGCGCAGGTTCGCGATCGCCGGATGCTGGAAAGCGATCTGCGCATCGCGATCGATCGAGACGACATCGTGCTGCATTACCAGCCGGTGATGTCCGTCCGTACCGGGATGGTCAGCAGCGTGGAGGCGCTCGCCCGGTGGGAGCATGAGACCCGCGGACCGATCAGTCCGGAAATCTTCATCGCGCTGGCCGAGGATTGCGGCCTGATCGACAAGCTGGGCGGTAAATTGCTCAACCGGGCGTGCGAAGACATGCTTGCCCTTCCCGAAAAGGTGCGGGTCGCGGTCAATCTATCGCCGCAGCAGTTCAAATCGGGCGACCTGGTTCCGACTGTGCGTGCAGCGCTCAAGCGTACCGGTGTCGATCCGCGGCGGCTCCAGCTAGAGGTTACCGAGCGCCTGGTGATCGAGAACACGCAGGAGACTTTCACCCAGCTAGAGGAATTGCGCAGCCTCGGCATCCAGATATTGATGGACGATTTCGGGGTCGGGCATTCTTCGCTCAGCTATTTTCAGATGTTTCCGTTCGACAAGGTGAAGATCGACAAATCCTTCATCGCCGATATCGAAAGCTCCAAGACGGCGCGCGCCATCGTCGAGGCGGTGATCGGCCTTGGGCGGCAGCTGTCTATGGGAGTCGTGGCCGAAGGGGTCGAGTGCGAGGAGCAGCGAGACCTGCTGAGCGATCTGGGATGTACGCATCTGCAAGGCTATTTCTTCGGCAAACCGGCACCGCTGCAACAGGTCACGCAGCTCGTCGCGCGCAAGGGGGCGCCCGCAGTTGCCGGGGCGTTGCGCAGAAACCCACCGCATGGGGGCCACGCATTCACCTCCGGAATGCGTAGCGCAGGCTCCACCACAGGATAGCGATGTTGATCGCGCTGAGCACGATCGCCCAGAACCAGTAAGACAGGCCGAGCGCGGCGGAGATCGCGCCGGTGTCCGATATCTGCGGCATGCCGCCCAGCATCCCGCCCTGGGTGAACAGGTAGCCCGACTGCGCCCATACGCTGATGACCGCTTGCACGCCGAGCAGCTGGATCGCGAAGCGCTGCTGGTCCGCATTGGCATTGCGTGCGATGGCTAGGATCGCAATCCCGGCGATCGGCAGGACCAGCCAGCCCGTCATGCTGCGGACCCAGATCGCCGTCGTCACCAGCAAGGCCGAACCGAGCACCGCGAGCGCGATGCGCGTGCCCTTCAGCGTGCGAGACGAAGCGATCAGCGCCGCGCCTGCCAGCGCCGGGCCGATCGGCCCGCCCGCCGCGATGATCGCATCCTGCAGCGCGGTGCGATCGGGCGAGACCAGCGACATCGCGACGCCCGATCCGTCCGGATAGATCACCAGCGAATCGAACCGCTCGCCCATCAGGATGGCGGACAGGCCATGGCCCATCTCGTGGAACCACGTGGACAGGATGGTGAAGGGATACAGCAGCAGCGCGCCGAAGGGCGCCTGCCAGATCATCAGCGATCCCAGACCGAGAATAACGAGCAGCGTGATCCGCTGCTGCCGGTCCTGTTCTGCGAGGTAGCTCATCCTGTCCGAAGATAGGTATCGCGAAAGCCGCGCGCAAAGGCGGCGAAGCGATCCTGCGCGATGGCATCGCGCATCGCCTGCATCAACTGCTGGTAAAATCCGATATTATGCTCGGTCAGCAGCATCGCGCCCAGCATCTCGCCCGATTTGATCAGGTGATGCAGATAGGCGCGGCTGTAGGTCGCGCAGGTCGGGCAGGCGCATTTGCTGTCGAGCGGATCGGTATCCTCCGCGAAGCGC
Organism: Citromicrobium bathyomarinum; assembly: GCF_021021475.1. GTDB lineage: Bacteria > Pseudomonadota > Alphaproteobacteria > Sphingomonadales > Sphingomonadaceae > Alteriqipengyuania > Alteriqipengyuania bathyomarina. The sequence goes on from NZ_JAINWL010000004.1 coordinate 189,197, forward strand.
GCATTGCGAAGGTTCATCGGGCCATCCCAGGTGAAGGCCTGCCCGTTGCGGCCCGAGCGGGTCGGCAGCACGCAGTCGAACATATCGACCCCGCGCTCCACCGCGCCGACCAGATCGTCCGGCTTGCCCACCCCCATCAGGTAGCGCGGTGCATTATCGGGCAGCTGGCCGGGCGCGAAGTCGAGCGTGGCGAACATCGCCTCCTGCCCTTCCCCGACCGCAAGCCCGCCAATCGCGTAGCCATCGAACCCGATTTCGCTCAGCGCCTCGGCAGAGCGGCGGCGCAGGGTCTCGTCCAGCGCACCCTGCTGGATGCCGAACAGCGCCGCGCGGGCGGCGTGCTCGCCGCCCGCGTCGAAGGCATCGCGGCTGCGCTTTGCCCAGCGCATCGACATCTCCATGCTCGCCTCGATCTCGGCCAGCGGGCGGTCGGCGCGGGGGCATTCGTCGAACGCCATCACGATATCGCTGCCCAGCAGGCGCTGGATCTCCATGCTGCGTTCGGGCGTGAGCATGTGTTTCGAGCCGTCGAGATGGCTTCGGAATTCCACGCCTTCCTCGGTCAGCTTGTTGAGATCGGACAGGCTCATCACCTGATAGCCGCCGCTGTCGGTCAGGATCGGGCGGTCCCAGTTCATGAATTTGTGCAGCCCGCCCAGCCTCGCGACCCGCTCCGCCCCGGGGCGCAGCATGAGGTGGTAGGTATTGCCAAGGATGATGTCGGCGCCCGCTGCGCGGACGCTTTCGGGCTTCATCCCCTTGACCGTGGCGGCCGTGCCGACTGGCATGAAGGCGGGCGTGCGGATCTCTCCGCGCATCATCTGGATCGTGCCGGTGCGGGCCGCACCGCTGCGGACGGAAATATCGAACTGGAAACGGGTGCTCATCGCGATCCTCCGCTAATGCAGCGCGGCGGCGCTGTCGATCCGCCAGCGCATTCACCTTTTGCTCAGTGCCCGCACTGCAACGCAGGCCGACCGACCAGCATGGAACCCTTGCGCCCTATGATCCGCCAGCTCGCCCCCCTCGCCTGCCTGCTCGCCGCGAGCACCACTGCCGCGGCGCAAACCCCCGCGCGCCCGTGCATCTCGCCTGCGGAGAACGAGGCGCTGGTCGCCTATGTCATGCCCGAGCTTGTCGGCGCGCTGGAACAGCGCTGCGCGGGTGCCCTGCCCGCCCAGCCCTTCCTCGGCACGCGCTCGGCTTCGCTCAAGACCAGGCTCGCCCCGCAGGCGGAGCGGGCGTGGCCGCGTGCGCGCAAAATCGCGCAGCGGCTGGCAGGTTCGCGTCTGCCGGTGGACGGGCCTTTCGAAGGCGTCGCCAAGGCTGCGCTCGCACCCGCCGCCGCAACCATGATCGCGCGCGGCTTCGATGGGGAACGATGCCGGATTGCCGACCGCCTGCTGGCCGAACTGGCCCCGCTGCCCCCGGAAAACCTCGCCCGCGTGATGGCCCTGTTCCTCGAGGTGGGCAGCGCCGAGCGCGACGAGGTGCCGTTCCGCGTGTGCCCCGCGAACTAGCTTCGGTCAGAAACCGTAGACCAGCGTGAAGCGGGTCAGCGTATCGGTGCTGCTCTGGTCGGCACGGACATTGCTGTTGTATTCCAGCTGATAGGAAAGGCGCGATCGCAACCGGTCGCTGACCTTGAAATCGATGCCGCTGAGCAGATTGAACGTCGTGTTCGCGCTGTCCACGATCAGCAGCGCCTCGGCCCCGGTTTCGGCCACGGCATTGGCGTCCTGCGTGAAGGTGATACGGTCGGAAAGCTTCCAGTCGAAGTCCATCCCGAACAGCCCGGCAATCCGGTCGACGCTGGTGCCGTCGGTGCGCTGCGTCACGCGATAGGCCGGGCCAGCCTTGATCGAGAGGGTCGCGGAATCGCTATCGAGCAACGTGTAACCGATCCCTCCTGAAACCGCGTAGCGATGGTCGAAGCCCTGGAACTTGTCATGCTCGTACTGTGCGAGGCCGTAGGCGAACAGGTTCTCGCCCATCTCGAAGCGCGGTTCGTAGGCGATCAGATACCGCTCCCGGCTCGTCACCCCGTTGGAGCGCTGGTAGTCCGCGCTCGCGCGCAGCGCATGGGTCCAGTCGATTCCCTCACGCTTCAGGTTCAGCGCGACCGAGAGGCCCGCATCCTCGCTGTTGCCGGTCGACAGGAAGGCACCGACCTGCCCTTCGCCAGACCACAGGTCGAGCAGCCCGGCCTGGCGGATTTCTTCCTTCTTGTGCTGTTCGGCAAGCCGCTTGGCCTCTTCCTGATCGGCCCGCCAGTCGACCGCCAGCGCCTCGATCTCCTCGGCGTGATCGGGCTGGGTCTGTTTGGCCAGATCGAACACGGTTTCCACCTTCGCCTTGTCGCCGGTGGCGATGGCGGCGTCGATCATCGCCTGCACGTCGGGCGGGACTTCGGCGAAGGCTGGCGTTGCAAACAGGCCGCATAGTGCTGCGGCAGCAATCGTTCTGGTCGGCATGGCGAGCCGCTTAACGCGTCAATTGCGCAACCGCCACCCGGTACGGAAGATGTATGCGATGATCGCTGTACAGACCACAAGGAAGGCCAGCGTCAGCGCCAGAGAGACCCAGATGCTGACATCGGCAGAGCCGTAGAATGTCCAGCGCAGCCCGCTGACGAGGTAGACGATCGGGTTGGCCAGCGCGACCGTGTTCCACGGCGCGGGCAGGTCCGCGATCGAATAGAAGGTGCCACCCAGGAACGTGAGCGGGGTCAGGATCAGCATCGGGATGATGCCCAGCTTCTCGAAACTGTCCGCCCAGATGCCCAGGATGAAGCCGAACAGGCTGAAACTGGCCGCCACCAGCAGGATGAACACGAAGGCAAACACCGGATGCGCGATGTCGTAGGGCACGAATATCCGCGCGGTCAGGAGGATGATCGCCGCCAGAATCAGGCTCTTGGTCGCCGCAGCACCGACGAAACCGGCGAGCGTTTCCGCCACGCCGACAGGTGCGCTCAGGAGCTCGTAGATGGTGCCAGTGAAGCGCGGCATGTAGATGCCGAAGCTGGAATTGCTGGTCGTCTCACCCAGCAGCGTCAGCATCAGCAGGCCGGGGATGATGAAGGCCCCGTAATCGACCGAGCCCACGTCGGGCATCCGGTCGCCGATCGCGCTGCCGAAGACGAGGATATAGAGCGAGGTGGTGAGCACCGGTGCAAGCACCGACTGGAACGCCGTGCGCAGGAAGCGCCACAGCTCACGCCGGTAGATCGACCATGCGGAACGCGCGTTGAAGCTCATGCCGCCTGCTCCTCTTCATCGCCCAGCAGGGAGACGAAGATGTCCTCCAGGCTGCTTTCGCGCACATCGATGCCGACATAGTCGATCCCGCTCGCGATCAGCGCCTTGGTGAGATCGGCAACTTCCTCGCGGCCCTTGCCCGTGCCGTCGCCGCCGCGATAGCAGATCGATTGACCGCCCTCCTCCAGCTCGACCGGGAAGGCGGCGATTGCGGGCGGCAATGCGTCGAGCGGCTGTGCGAGCATCACATGCGCCTCGGTCCGGCCGAGCCGGGCCATCATGGCATCCTTCTGGTCCACCATCAGGATCTTGCCGCCGCGGATGATGCCGACCCGGTCGGCCATTTCCTCGGCTTCCTCGATGTAATGCGTGGTCAGGATGACGGTGACACCGCGCGCGCGCATCGCATCGATCTGGTGCCACATGTCCTTACGCAGTTCGACATCGACGCCTGCGGTCGGCTCGTCGAGGAACAGCAGGTCGGGCTCGTGCGCCATCGCCTTGGCGATCAGCACGCGCCGCTTCATCCCGCCCGAAAGCTCCATGATCCGGTTGTTGCGCTTGTCCCACAGGCTCAGCGAGCGCAGGATTTCTTCGATCCGCGCGGGATCGGGTGCGAGACCGAAGAGGCCGCGCGAATATTCGACCGCATGCAGGACCGGCTCGAACATGTCGGTGCTCAGTTCCTGCGGCACCAGCCCAATGCGCGCGCGGGCCTGACGCCAGTCGCTTTTGGTATCCTGCCCGAAGGCGCGGATCGTACCCGATGTCGGGCGCACCAACCCGCACACCGCGCCGATCAGCGTGGTCTTGCCCGCGCCGTTGGGGCCGAGCAGCGCGAAAATCTCGCCGCGATTGATGGTCAGATCGACATTGTCGAGCGCCTTGAACCCTCCGGGAAACACTTTTGTGAGGCCGGCAAGCTCTAGGATCGGTTCAGGCATGCGCGACTATTTGGCGCAAGGCGGAGGTATTACAAGTGAACCGGTCAGCGATTTAACCATCAATTCGCCGATTGCCTGCAATATCGCCCCGCCCGCTCGCGCGATGCCGCCCGGGCGGCGGGTCATCGTGGCGGCAATAGCAGCGAGGAATCCCCGTAGGAATAGAAGCGATATTCGTGCGCGATCGCGTACGCGTAGGCCTCCATCATCCGTTCCCGCCCCATCAGCGCGCTGACCAGCATCATCAGGGTCGACTTGGGCAGGTGGAAATTGGTCATCAGCCCGTCCACTGCGCGAAACTCATATCCCGGCGTGATGAAGATGTCGGTGTCGCCGGCGAATGGCTGGATCGTGTGGTCTTGGTCCGCCGCGCTTTCGAGCAGGCGCAGGCTGGTGGTGCCGACCGCAATCACCCGGCGGCCCTCGGCGCGCGCGGCGTTGAGGCGTGCGGCTGCCTCCGCGGTGATCTCGCCCCACTCCGCGTGCATCTTGTGCTGCGCGGTGTCATCCGCCTTCACCGGCAGGAAGGTGCCCGCGCCGACATGCAGCGTCAGCGTTTCGCGCACGATCCCCGCCGCATCGAGCCGCTCGACCAGTTCGGGCGTGAAATGGAGCGCGGCGGTGGGTGCTGCCACCGCTCCGGCCTTGTCCGCGAAAAGGGTCTGATAATCCTGAGCATCACGCTCGTCCGCCGCGCGGCGTTGCGCGATGTAGGGCGGCAGGGGCATCGCGCCTGCCCGGGCGAGCAGTTCCTCGACCGGCTCCTCGCCCGCGAAGGCCAGCGTCCAGCTGCCATCCTCGGCCCGCGCTTCCGCGGTTACCGAGACGCCATCGGGGAATTGGATCGTGTCGCCTTCGCGCAGCCGTTTGGCATTGCGCACGAAGGCCTGCCAGCGGCGCGCATCGATGCGCTTGTGCAGCGTCGCGCCGATCGCCGCGCCCGATGCGCCTTCGCGGATACGCTCGCCTTCGAGCTGGGCGGGAATCACGCGGGTATCGTTGAACACCAGCATGTCGCCTGCGCGCAGCAGGTCGGGCAGGTCGCGCACCTGCCGGTCGGCAAAGGGCGCAGCGCCGTCCACCACCAGCATCTTCGCCGCGTCTCGCGGGGAGACGGGGCGAAGAGCAATCCTCTCCGGCGGGAGGTCAAAATCGAACAGATCGACTTTCATGAAAGTCGACCCCGATCATCCTGAGCTTGTCGAAGGGCGCGCATGGGGGCTGCCGCTAGCGCGTCGAAGCGACCGGGTCACTCCCCGATCGGGGCGTTCAGTTCGTCCACGCTCATCGTGCGCGCGTCGGTCTTCGCGGGCGCGGCCATCTGCGCAGGGCTCGGCGCGGGGCGATTATCCGATGCGATGGAGGCCTGCACGATCCGGGTCGGATTGCTGGGCGGCTCGCCGCGCACGATCGCGTCGACCGCATCCATCCCGGCGATCACCCGGCCGAAATTGGTGTATTTCTTGTCCAGGCTGAAACGCGGATAGAACACGATGAAGAACTGGCTGTTCGCGCTGTCTTCCGACTGCGCGCGCGCCATGGACACGGTGCCGCGCACGTGCGGCATCGGGTTGAATTCTGCCTTGAGATCGGGGAGCTCCGATCCGCCCTGTCCGGTGCCGGTCGGATCACCGGTCTGCGCCATGAACCCGTCGATCACGCGGTGGAAGATCACCCCGTCGTAAAAGCCTTCACGCGCCAGTGTCTTGACCCGCTCGACATGGTGCGGCGCCCAGTCGGGCATCAGGCGGATCGCGACCCGCTGCCCGTTCGACAGGTCGAGGAACAGGATATTGTCCCGGTCCTCCTGCAGGTTGTAGTCGATCGTCGCATAGTCGGACATCTGCCGCTGGGCCGGCGGCGCATCGGCGTCGATATCCTGTGCGGCGAGCGGAGTGGCGGCCATCGCGGAAAGGACGGCGGCGGAAAAAAGGGTCTTGAGCATGTGTCTCACAAACGAATTGTGGAGGAATGGCGCGGCGATACTAAGCGCGCGCTGTCGGCGCAATGAACGAATGCGGCGGCCCGGCGGCTCTCAGTAGTCACCCTTGAGGCCGATCTTCTCGACCCGAGCGACCACATCGTCGCGCACGGTCGGGCTGACGAAGTTGGAAATGTCCCCGCCATACAGCGCGATTTCCTTGACCAGCTTGGACGCGATCGGCTGCAGAGAGACGTCGGCCATCAGGAACACGGTCTCGATCTCGTCGTCGAGCTGCTGGTTCATGCCCGCCATCTGATATTCGTATTCGAAGTCCGCGACTGCGCGCAGGCCGCGCACGATCATGCTGGCCCCCTGCGCCTCGGCAAACTTCATCAGCAGCGCGTTGAACCCGATCACCTCGACATTATCGAGGTTCATGTTCGCGACCTCGCGCTTGACCATCGCCAGGCGCTCCTCGGTGTCGAACATCGGGTTCTTGGAGGGGTTGGTGGTAACTCCGATGATCAGCCGGTCGACCAGACGCGCGGCGCGGCGGATGATGTCCGCGTGCCCCCGCGTGATCGGGTCGAAGGTGCCGGGGTAGATGCCTATACGCTCACTCAACGATCCCGCTCCACAATATATCTGGCAAGGTCGCACAGCACGCCCGCATCCTCGCCGTAATGGGCCAAATGTCCGCAGGCCTGTTCGACCAGCGCCTTCGCCTGCGCGCGCGCGCCCTCGGCACCCATCAGCGTCACGAAGGTCTGCTTGCCCTGCTCATCGTCCTTGCGCAGCGCCTTGCCGGCCTTGTCCTCATCACCCTCGTGATCGAGCAGATCGTCGGCGATCTGGAAGGCGAGGCCGATGTCGCGCGCATAGGCGATCAGGTGCCCGCGCCCATCGTGCGGCACACGGGCGAGGATCGCGCCCATCTCCACGCTCGCGGTCAGCAGCGCGCCGGTCTTGAGCTGTTGCAGGCGCGTGATCGTGGGCAGATCGTAGGTCGCGCTGTCGGCGGCCATGTCCATCGCCTGCCCGCCCGCCATGCCGCTCATCCCGCTCGCCTGCGCAAGGCAGCGGACCAGTTCGGCCTGGATGAAGGGATCGCTGCTCACCGAACTGTCGGTCAGAATATCGAACGCGAGCGCATGCAGCGCATCGCCCGCCAGCACCGCGGTCGCTTCGTCGAACGCCTTGTGCACGGTCGGCTTGCCGCGGCGCATGTCGTCATCGTCCATGCACGGCAGATCGTCATGGATCAGAGAATAGACGTGGATCGATTCGACCGCCGTACCCGCCAGCACCGCCGCTTCACGCGACACACCGAGCATGGTCGCGGTCGCCACCAGCAGCAGCGGGCGCACGCGCTTGCCGCCACCGATGGCGGCGTGGCGCATCGCCTCGACCAGCGGCGCGCGGGTGTCGCCGGGCACCGGGAGCAAGGCGTCGAACGCATCGTCCACATCCGTGCGGATCGTGGCGAGTGCCATCTTCAGCCGGGCGCCGTGCGTATCCTCGAAATCCATCTCGGAAGCCTGCGTCATTCGGAGCCGTCGAACGGCTTCGTACCGCTCGGCTGGCCCTTCGCATCGAGCACGATCGCCTCGATCCGGGCCTGCGCCGCGTCGAGCCGCGCCTGACACGCCGCCCTCAGCTTCTCGCCGCGTTCGTACAGCGCGATCGACTGGTCGAGCGGCACCTCCCCGTCTTCCAGCTGGCGCACGACCTGCTGGAGCGCCCTGAGAGCTTCCTCGAAGCTCATGTCGGAAATGTTCTGTGCATCCTCTGCCATCGCGGGCGAGCATTGACGCCCCGCCGAAGCCGGGTCAAGCAAGCGCACGCGGGGTTTGGGGAAGAAGCGCATGTTCATCGGTCATTTCGCGCCTGCATTCGTGGCTGCGGCGGTGAGCCCCGCGCGGCCGCGGCTGGGGCTGTATTTCCTCGCCGCGCAGGCGGTCGACTGGGCGTTCTTCGCCTTCCTGCTGTTGGGTATCGAGGACATGCGTGTCTCCCCCGGCATCACCGCGATGAACCCGATGGACCTCTACCACATGCCTTTTACGCACAGCTTGCTGGGCAGCGCGGGGTTCGCAGTCGGGTTCGCGGTGCTGGCATGGCTGATCACGCGCGACCGGCTGGCGAGCGTGCTGTCGGGGTGCGTGGTGCTGTCGCACTGGCTGCTCGATTTGATCGTCCACCGGCCAGACCTGACGCTGGCAGGCGATCCGCCCAAGCTCGGCCTCGGCCTGTGGAACTATCCGGCGATTGAGATGCCGCTGGAACTGGCGCTGACCTTCGGCGCGCTGGCTTTCTTCCTGTCGCGCACGGGCGGCCCCGCCGGGCCTGCGATCGTACTCGGCGTGCTGCTGCTGGGATTGCAGGCGGTCAACTGGTTCGGGCCGGAGCCGGAGGCGGTGACGCCCGCGATCTCGATCACCGCGTTTGTCGCCTACGCGCTCGCCACGCTTGGCGCATGGTGGCTGGGCCACACGCGGCGTGCGAAACGCTAGCGTAGGACTGGCGCTGAAACGCGGAGCGGTTTAAGCGCGCGTGCCATGACTACTACCACATCCGAGATCACCCCCGAAGTCGTCGAACAGCACGGACTGAGCCCCGAGGAATACGAGCGTGTATTGAACGCGCTTGGGCGTGAGCCCAACCTGCTCGAACTCGGCATATTCTCGGTCATGTGGAGCGAGCATTGCTCGTACAAGAGCTCGCGCCTGCACCTGAAAAAGCTGCCGACCGAAGCGGAATGGGTGATCTGCGGCCCGGGCGAGAATGCGGGCGTGATCGACATCGGCGACGGTCAGGCCGCGATCTTCAAGATGGAGTCGCACAACCACCCTTCGTATATCGAGCCCTACCAGGGCGCGGCGACCGGCGTGGGCGGCATCCTGCGCGACGTCTTCACCATGGGCGCACGGCCGGTGGCGAATGCCAATGCGCTGCGCTTCGGGCGGCCCGACCATCCCAAGATGAAGCATCTGGTGCAGGGGGTGGTCGCGGGGATCGGCGGCTACGGCAATAGCGTCGGCGTGCCGACTGTCGCGGGCGAGACCAATTTCGACCCCGCCTATGACGGCAATATCCTCGTCAACGCGATGACCGTCGGCGTCGCGGACGCGGACAAGATCTTCTATTCCGCCGCCACCGGCGTGGGCAATCCAATCGTCTATGTCGGCTCCAAGACCGGGCGCGACGGCATCCACGGCGCGACCATGGCGAGCGCGGATTTCGAGGAAGACGCTGAGGCCAAGCGCCCCACGGTTCAGGTGGGCGACCCCTTCACCGAGAAGCTGCTGATCGAGGCGTGCCTTGAACTGATGGCGACCGACGCGATCGTCGCCATCCAGGACATGGGCGCGGCGGGGCTGACCAGCTCCAGCGTCGAGATGGCCACCAACGGCAAGGTCGGCATTCGCCTGAAGATGGACGACGTGCCTCAGCGCGAAGAGGGGATGACCCCTTACGAAATGATGCTGAGCGAAAGCCAGGAGCGGATGCTCATGGTTTTGAAGCCCGGCAAGGAAGACATGGCCCGCGCCATCTTCGAGAAGTGGGAGCTGGACTTTGCGGTGATCGGCGAAGTCACCGATACCGGCCGCATGGTGCTCGACTTCGAAGGCGAGACGGTGTGCGACATTCCGCTCGGCCCCCTTGCCGACGATGCGCCGCTCTACGACCGACCCTACCTTAGCCGCGAGGAATACACGCAGTGGGCGAAAATCACGCCCATGACCAACGTGCCCGACAGCGCGGATGTCGGTGCCGACCTGCTCAAACTGATGGGCAGCCCCGCCCTCGCCTCGCGCCGGTGGATCTTCGAGCAGTATGACCGTCAGGTGGGTGCCGACACGCTCCAGACCGGCGGCGATGCAGGCGTGGTGCGCGTGCACGGCACCAAGAAGGCGCTCGCGATCAGCACCGATTGCACCCCGCGCTATGTCCATGCCGACCCCTACGAAGGCGGCAAGCAGGCGGTGGCCGAGGCGTTTCGCAACCTCTGCGCGGTCGGCGCAAAGCCGCTCGCGATCACCAACTGCCTCAACTTCGCCAACCCGCAGCGGCCCGAGATCATGGCCCAGATCGTCCACGCACTCGAGGGCATGGGCGAAGCCTGCCGCACGCTCGACTTCCCCGTGGTGAGCGGCAACGTGTCGCTCTACAATGAAAGCAAGGCGACCGGCGGCGGCTCTGCCATCCTCCCCACCCCCGCCATCGGCGGCGTCGGGCTGATCGCGGATTACGACAAGCTCACCAGCATCGGTTTCAAGGGCGAAGGTGATGCGATCTACCTGATTGCGCCCGAGTTCTGGGCCAAGCCCGATCCGGTCCGCTCGCACCTCGGCAAATCGCTGTGGCTCAAGGAAGTGCACGGCCGCGACGAAGGGCGTGCGCCGCCGGTCGACCTGCTGGCCGAGCGCGGCGCAGGCCAGATCGTGCTCAAGCTGATCGACGAAGGCCTGCTCAGCGCGGTACACGATTGCTCGGACGGCGGGCTCGCCGTGACGCTGGCCGAAATGGCGCTGGCAGGCGGGATCGGCGCCGAGGTCACCGCGAACGACGCCTATACCGCCGCGCAGTGGTGGTTCGGCGAGGACCAGAGCCGCTACGTCGTCACCGTCAGCCCCGACAAGGTCGAAGCGTTCAACGCGATCGTCGCCGAAGGGCCCGAGAGCGAGGCTGCCGCGCTGGTCGGCTTCCGGCGCCTGGGCACGGTCGGCGGCGACAGCCTGCTGGGCGTGAAGGTGGAAGACCTGCGCGCCGCGAACGAGGCGTTCTTCCAGGAGTGGATGGAGGGCTAGGCATGCCCGCAGGCTTCTCCGAAACGCCGCTGGCGAAAAAGCTCAACCTGCGCGACGATCAGCGGGTGTGGTTCCACGCCATGCCCGAGAATGTGCAGGACGAGATCGGCGAATATGCGCTGGACCTGATCTTCGTCGCCGATCCTGCGGAGGGAATCGACGCGGCGCACATCTTCGTGACCACGCGCGAAGAGCTGAGCAGCCTGCTCGCCACGTTGCGCAAGCAGATCGCAGCCGACGGCCATATCTGGGTGAGCTGGCCGAAGCAGGCATCCAAGGTGCCAACCGATGTCTCCGAAGACACGATCCGCGAGGTCGCGCTGCCGACCGGGCTGGTCGACACGAAAGTGTGCGCGGTGGACGAGACATGGTCGGGCCTCAAACTGGTGATCCGCAAGGATTTGCGGTGACGCGCAGGCCGGATCGGCTTCCCGGTCGATCTGCTCGCTGCTAGATGCAGGCCCGGGTCGCCTCGATTTGGAGGGGATTCGATCTATGAAACACTGGGCAATGCTCGCCGGGCTGGCGGGCAGCATGGCGCTTTGCGCGCCCGCGTTGGCGCAGGACGAGATGCTGTCGGTCACCAACCGCACCGGCTACACCATTTCCGAAATCTACATCTCGCCCACCGGCACCGACGACTGGGAAGAAGACCTGCTCGGCTTCGATGTGCTGGAGGACGACGCTGTCCTCAACATCGACTTCTCCCGCTCTGCCGACACCTGCTGGTGGGACATTCTGGTGGTCTACGAGGTCGATGGCGAGCAGGTCGCGTGGCCGGAAATCAACTTCTGCGAGATGCAGGGCCAGGTGGCGCTGTATTATAACGGCTCCACCGGAGAGACCACGGCGCGGATGCGGTGAGCCTTTCGACACGCAGGAGCGGCGCGGATAAGGAGGGGCGATGAGCGAGCGCCATCCTCCCTTCCCCGCACTGCCCCACCTCACCGACGAAGAGCGAATCGCGCGCGCCCGCGCCGCGTACGAGCGTCTGAAGACCCGCCACTCCTGCCGCAGCTTTGCCGACACGCCCGTACCGCGCGAAGTGATCGAACATGCGATCCGCGCGGCAGGCACCGCGCCCAATGGCGCGAACCACCAGCCATGGCATTTCGCCGTCGTCGGCTCGCCCGAGAAAAAGCGCGCGATTCGCGAGGCGGCGGAGGCAGAGGAGCGCGCGTTCTATGCCGGCAAGGCGGGCGAGCAATGGCTCGATGCTCTCGCCCCGCTGGGTACGGATGCGGACAAGCCCTTCCTCGAGACCGCGCCGTGGCTGATCGTGTGCTTCGCGCAGCGCAAGGGCGGGATCGCGGAGGATGGCAGCACGCAGAACTACTACGTCACCGAAAGCGTGGGGATCGCGTGTGGCATGCTGCTGGCGACATTGCACGAGGCAGGGCTGGCGACGCTGACGCACACGCCCTCTCCGATGGGCTTCCTGCGCGAGATCTGCAGGCGGCCCGAGTGGGAGAAGCCGCTGATGATCGTGGTCGCGGGGCACCCGGCAGCCGATGCCACCGTGCCGGAGCACGCGCTCGACAAAAAGCCGCTCAGCCGGATCGCCAGCTGGCTCTAGCGGGTCACGCCGCGGCGGGCGTGCCCTGCGGCTCGCTGCCGAGAAGGTCGTAGGGGTCGATCCCCTCTTCCTTCCACACCCGGTGGCATTCGCGATACCAGTGCGGCTCGGGAATGTTGAGCTTGGCCCGCGCCTCGTCCAGCGGCATCGCCAGCAGTTCGCGGATCGACATGCCGACCAGCGCGGGGCACGCGGTTCCGGTCCGCTGCGCCTGACGCACCGCCTTGTACACTGGCGCCTTGCTGCGCCCGGTCATCTTCTTGATGTTCCACGCCCCGGCATAGCCGATCAGCAAGTGGCCATGGCTGGGCTGCTGGCCATAGGTGAACAGCAGCACGCATTGTTCGCCCAGCGCATCACGGCCATAGCCGGTCAGCACATGCATCAGGTCGTGCGTGTCGCGGCTGCGGAAGGCGAACCACTGGACCAGGTCGTCGAACTTCTGCCGGCCGAGCTTGTCTGCCTCGGCCACCAGCCCGGCGGCCGACAGCCCTTCGCGCTCCATGAAGTCGCAATAGGCATGCGCGACACTGCCCTGCGGCAGTTTGCGCAAGGTTTCGTGATCGTCGAGGATCGGCGGCAGATACGGCTCTTCGGCGCGCAGCCGCTCGCCCTGCTCGCTCAGCGTGAGTTCGCGCATGCGCGGCATGAAGCTCTTGTGCGGCAATGCCTCGAAAATGCGAAAGACGTGACTGGTATCTTCCTTGTCCTTCAGCAGCTCGCGGAAGTGGTGGATCGCGGTCAGCGGGCGGTATTTGGGCACCGGGCGCGCCGGATCGCGCAGCGGCGTACCGTCGCGCGCGCATTCGATTGCGGAGGCTGCGGGATCAACAGAGCTGGCTTCAGTCATGCGATTTTCCTTACTGACACCAGTGTAAGTAAACTCTCTTCGCGTCCTGTTCAAGGCCTTTTCGCACAAGCGCCCTCAGCGCCGGACCCAGCTCTTCCGGTCGATTCCGAGCAGCAGCAGGAGCGCGGTCATATCCTCGCAATCGATCCACCCGTTCGCCGCCGCGCGGGTTGCGGGCTTGGCGCGGTAGGCGACGCCGTAATCCGCCGCGCGCAGCATCGGCGTGTCGTTCGCCCCGTCGCCGAGCGCGAGCGTGCGTGCCCCGTCGCCCAGCTCGGCGGATTCCTCACGCAAGGTCCGCTCCTTCGTGGCACTATCGCAGATCGGCTTCTGGACCTTGCCCGACAGCTTGCCATCCTCGATCAGCAGGCGATTGCCGACCACCCGATCGAACCCGAGCCGCTCCGCAATCGGGTCGGCAAAGCGGTGGAAGCCGCCGGTCACCAGCACGCAGCGCGCGCCGTGGGCGGAGAGCGTGGCAATCACCGTGCCCGCGCCGCGCGTGGGCGAAATCCGCTGCCCCAGGCATTGCTCGATCGCGGTTTCCTCCAGTCCTTCGAGCAGGGCGACGCGTTCATCCAGCGCGCCCGCGAAATCGAGTTCGCCGCGCATCGCGCGCTCGGTAATCTCGGCCACCTGCGCCTTCACGCCCAGGAAATCGGCCAGCTCGTCGATGCATTCCTGCCCGATCATGGTCGAATCCATGTCGCTCACCAGCAGGCGGGGAATCGCGATCGTATCGTCGGCGAACAGCGCGGCGACGGGCACGAGATGCTCTTCCACCAGCGGGGCGACGACATCGCGGGTGCCCTCGGGAATGGAGATTTCCAGCACCTCGCCGCAATGTTCCAGCATCATCGCTTCGGCAAAGGGCTGTCCGGCGGCGGATAATGCGGCCTCCAGCGATTGCAGGCTTGCCTCGGAGGGCACGGGCTCTGCTAGGACACGGGCGATGAGCACGAACGAGATCTCCGGAAAAGCGGTGCAAGGGCCTCTGATGCTCATCGCAGGGCCGACCGCCAGCGGCAAGAGCGCGCTGGCGCTCGACCTGGCGGAGCGGCTGAAGAACGAAGGCCGCAAGGGCGTGATCGTCAACGCCGACAGCGCTCAGGTCTATGCCGACCTGCAGGTGCTGAGCGCGCGCCCCTCGGCAGACGAAATGGCGCAGGCAGAGCATCGTCTGTATGGCGCGTGGGACGGGTCGCAGGCCTGCTCCGCCGCGCAATGGGCCGAGGCTGCGAAGCGCGAGATTGCCGATATCCACGCCCACGGCGATGTGCCGATCCTGGTCGGCGGCACCGGGCTCTATATCCGCACGCTGATGGAAGGGATCGCGCCCGTCCCGGCGATCCCCGCCGATGTCCGCGACGCGGTGCGGGCCCTGCCCACGCCCGATGCCTTTGCTGAGCTCGCGACTGCAGACCCGGCGAGCCACGCGCGGCTCGATCCGGGCGACACGCAGCGCATCGCCCGCGCGCTGGAGGTGGTCCGCGCGACCGGGCTGACGCTGGGCGAGTGGCAACAGCGCAAGGAAGGCGGGATCGCGGACCGGGTCGCGCTGTCGCCGGTCATCCTGCTGCCGGAGCGCGAGTGGCTCTACGCCCGCTGCGATGCGCGGTTCTTGGCGATGCTGGAAGAGGGCGCGGTGGCGGAGGTGGAGGCGCTGCTGGCGCGCGATCTGGACACCGATCTGCCCGTGATGCGCGCCATCGGCGTGCGCGAGATTGCAGGCTGGCTGCGCGGCGAATGGTCGCGCGAAGAGATGATCGAGAAGGGCCAACGCGCCACCCGCAACTATGCCAAGCGGCAATATACCTGGCTGCGGCACCAGCCTCCGCAAGACTGGCCGCGCGTGGAGAGCGCCGAGGATGCGCTGGCCGCGCTGGGATAACGGCCCTTCCCTACACGGCCCGGTTGCGGCAGGCTGCGCCCCATGGATCTACTTCACACAGAAGAGACCGGAGAGAGGATGCAAACGAGGCTTCGCCCACAAAATGCGGAAGGTGACACTGCGCGCGCCGCTGTGCCGCCCATGCGATTGATCCCAAGGCGAAATCCCCTCGAAACCAGTTTTGCAGATACGCCCGGTCACTGTGCCATACGGACCAAGGAGAGCGCATGACCCCGCCCGAAGCGATCATCGAACCCGACCTGCCGATCATCGACCCGCACCACCACTTGTGGGATCTGCGCGCGCTGCTCGGCTCGTTCCCCGAACCGCTTCATCCGTTTCTCGAAACGGTTGGCCTCTTCGCCCACTACACCTTCGACCAGTTCCTCGCCGACACGAGCAGCGGCCACCGGATCATCGGCACGGTCTTCATGGAATGCGGCGCGTTCTACGATGCGTCACGCAGCGAGGCGATGAAGGTCGTGGGCGAGGTCGAGTTCGTTCGCGGAGTGGCCGCGCAGGGCGCTAGCGGCCTCTACGGGCCTTACCGCCCCTGTGCGGGCATCGTCGGCCATGCGGACCTGCGCCTTGGTGCGGAGGCCGGCGACGTGCTCGACGCACTGGCAGATGCAGGCGGCCCCCGGTTCAAGGGCATCCGCCATGCCGGGGCGTGGGATGCGGACCCCAGCGTGCTCGGCCCCGCGTTCCACCATCCCGAAGGGCTCTACTGCGATGCCGCCTTCCGCGAAGGCTTTGCCGAACTGGGCAAGCGCGGGCTGACCTTCGATGCCTGGGTGCTCGAACCCCAGTTGGGCGACGTGATCGACCTTGCGCGGGCCTTCCCCGACCAGACCATCGTGCTCGACCATTGCGGCACGCCGCTGGGTACCGCCTGCTATGCAGGCAAGCTGGACGAGAACTTCGAGCGCTGGCGTGGCTCGATCCGCGAGCTTGCCAAGTGCCAGAACGTGGTCGTGAAGCTGGGCGGTCTCGCAATGCAGTTCTGCGGGATGCCCGCCGAAGGGCCGACCGACAGCGTGTCATCCGACGAACTGGCGCAGATGTGGCGGCCTTATGTGGACACCTGCATCGAGGCGTTCGGCCCGGATCGCGCGATGTTCGAAAGCAACTACCCGGTGGACAAGTGGGCGGGCAGCTACGCCACGGTGTGGAACGCGTTGAAACGGCTCGCTTCAGGTGCCTCGGATGACGAGAAGCGCGCGCTGTTCGCGGGCAATGCGGCGCGGGTCTATGACATCGAGCATCTGCTCGAGTTGACGTAACGGCAATCTCGACACCGCCGGAATCGGCGCATAGACCCCTCGCAAAGAGCTTATCCGGAGAGATCACCAATGCCCCTTCCCGCCCCGTTCGATCGCCTTCGCCTACCCATCATCGGTTCGCCGATGTTCATCGTATCCGGGCCGGAACTGGTCATCGCCCAGTGTAAGGCCGGGGTCGTCGGCAGCTTCCCGGCGCTGAACGCGCGGCCTTCGGGCGTGCTCGACGAATGGCTCCACCAGATCACCGAAGAGCTGGCCGCGCACAACCGTGACAATCCCGATCGGCCCGCCGCTCCCTTCGCGGTCAACCAGATCGTCCACCGCTCCAATGCCCGCCTCGAAGAGGATATGCAGGTGTGCGAGAAGTGGCAGGTGCCGCTGGTCATCACCTCACTCGGCGCGCGTGAAGAGGTGTTCCAGGCGGTCGACAACTGGGGCGGGATCACGCTGCACGATGTCATCAACAACCGCTTCGCGCACAAGGCGATCGAAAAGGGCGCGACCGGGCTGATCCCGGTGGCAGCGGGTGCGGGCGGCCATGCGGGCACGCAGTCGCCTTTCGCGCTGATGCATGAGATTCGCGAATGGTTCGACGGGCTGATCGCGCTGTCCGGCTCGATCGCGACCGGTCGCTCGGTGCTCGCCGCTCAGGCTATGGGCGCTGATTTCGGCTACATCGGCAGCGCGTTCATCGCGACCGAAGAAGCCAACGCCGATCAGGGCTACAAGCAGGGGATCGTGGACAGCAGCGCTGAAGGCATCGTCTACACGAACCTGTTCACCGGCGTGCACGGCAACTACCTGCGCAGCTCGATCGAGGCTGCCGGGCTCGACCCGGACGACCTGCCCGAAAGCGATCCGTCGAAGATGAACTTCGGCAGCGGCGGCAACTCCAAGGCCAAGGCGTGGAAGGATATCTGGGGCTCGGGCCAGGGTATCGGCGCGGTCAAGTCCGTCGGCAGTGTGGCCGACATGGTCGACCGGCTGGAGCGTGAATACAAGGAAGCCAAGGCCGCGCTCGACGAGGCATCTGCACCCTACTAGCGGCTCAGCCGGGCCACACGCGGATCGTGCGTCCGTCTGCCGCGGGCTCGATCCGCAGCGGGTGCCCATCGGGCGTGGACAGATGCCCGGTTTCCGACTGCGGCCCGGCATAGACCAGGTGGCGAAACAGCAGCCGGGCGAGCGTGTCGACCTGCTGGGTTCCGCCGACCAGCTGGGGTTCGATGCGGAACTCCTGCCCGGTGAAGAAGGCGAGCCCGCTGCTCTGCACCGCCCCGTCGAGCGTGGGGTTGAAGCTGGCGAGCAGCGTCACCGGCAGCTCCCCTCGCGCGGCCCATGCCTGCAGGTTGCGGGCAAGCAGCGCGGGGCCGAGTGCAAGGCCTGCCGGGGTCCAAACGATGCCCGATGCGCCCAGCGAATCGGCCAGCGCGGCGGCAAGCGCGAACCACTCGCGCAGGATCGCAAGGCTGCCCCGCCCCGCCTCGATATGCGGGCCGAGCCGCAGCGATACAGCGGCGATGCTGGCAGGCGCGAAGTCGTCCGGCAGCTCGCACGCGGACAGCGGGTGCGGCACGGGTAGCGGCACGCCGGGGGCAAGACCGGCAAGGTCGAAGCCCAGCCCGGCGCGCTGCAACGCGATCGTCCCGCCCGCAGTGCCGCCAAGCTCAGGCCCGGCATGGTCGAGCCATGGCGCATTACGGGCTACCTGCGTGATCGCGGCGGCAGTCGGCCGCGCCCCACGTGGGACCAGGATCAGCAGATCGTCGGCCGGTTCCGGTCGCGCCGGATCGTCAGAATGAGCGGACATGCAGATCCCCTAGCCCGGCGCATCACCGCCGGAAACGCCCGGGTACATCCCTTGCGGATAACGGCGCGTTACGTCGAGTGCCGCGGCGCAGGATTGCTCCGGAGTCGAACAGGTTGAGAAAGGTCAGAACACGCCCATCCGCAGCCCTTCGGCCATTGCCTCGCCCAGCGCCTCGCATTCTGCCAGGCGATCGTCTGGCACGGTCTTCTGCGCCAGAATCTCCTCAGGCGTCTGCGCCTGCATGTTCACGATGATGCGATCCGCCACGCGTTTCAGCCGCCAGCCCTGCGCAATCCGGTCGATCTGCGCCTGCGCGCCCTCCCCGTCGGACCCGGCGGAGATGATCGTCGCGAAGGCGCGGCCTTCGATTCGGCCAAGCACCGGGTAATAGCAGCGATCGAACATCTCCTTTATCATCCCGCTCATCGTCGCGAGGTTCTCCGGGCAGACGAAAAGATACCCGCTTGCCTCCAGCAGGTCCTCGGGCATCACCTCGTGCGCGGCGAGCAAGCGCACCGCATCGCCTGCCCCGTTGGCGGCGGCACGCGCCATCGCCTCGCTCGCGCCGGTGCGGCTGTGCCATGCGATCAGAAGAGTGGGATCGGCCATCGTGTCTACCCTCCGCCCGCGCTGTCGAAAGTCAACGGGGCCGCGCTTTGTTCTACCTGCAAGGCGCGCTAGGAAGCCCCATGGCCACCACTGCTCCAAATTCCAACGCCACCCTCGTCTGCGGGGTCGAGCGCTCGCTCGGCGGGCGCAGCTGGCGCTGGCGCGGAGGGCCGAACCAGTACGATGGCCCGGCAGCAGGACTTGGCGACGACATCCTGACCCAGCTGTTGCTCGCTCGCGGTGTGACCCGCGACGATCTGGAACGCCAGCGCGAACCCAAGCTTGCCGCCTTCCTGCCCGATCCGGCGATCTTTCAGGACATGGAGGTGGCGGCAGAACGGCTCGCCCAGGCGATCCTGACACGAGAGAAGGTGACCATCTACGGCGATTACGACGTCGATGGCGCAACTTCGGCTGCGCTGCTGATCCGCCTGTTCGGCATGCTGGGGCACGAAGCGGACTACTACATCCCCGACCGCCTGCTGGAAGGCTACGGCCCCAGCGGAGAGGCGCTGGTCAAGCTGGGCGAACAGGGATCGAGCCTGGTGGTCACGGTGGATTGCGGCGCGATGGCACATGAGGCGCTGGCCGCCGCGCGCGATGCGGGCGTGGAGGTGATCGTGATCGACCACCACAAATGCTCGCCCGAGCGCCCTCCCGCCCTCGCCCTCGTTAATCCCAACCGGCTCGACGAGGCAGACGAAGCGGCGGCCCACGGCCATCTTGCCGCGGTCGGCGTCGCCTTCCTGGTCGCGATCGCGCTGGTCAGGACGCTGCGGACACACGGCTATTTCAAGGACCGCAAGGAGCCGGACCTGCGCGGCCTGCTCGATCTGGTGGCGCTGGGCACGGTTGCCGATGTCGCCGCGCTCCATGGCCTCAACCGGGCGTTCGTGTCGCAGGGCCTCAAGGTGATGGCCAAGCGCGCCAATATCGGAATGAGCGCGCTGATCGATGCGAGCCGGCTGACCCGCGCGCCGATCTCGTCCGATCTGGGCTTCGCGCTCGGCCCGCGAATCAATGCTGGCGGGCGCGTGGGCGAATCGACGCTCGGCGTACGCCTGCTGACGACCGAAGACCCGGAAGAGGCCGCGCAGATCGCCGCGCAGCTATCGCAGCTGAACGAGGAACGCCGTGCGATCGAGGCGGAGGTGCAGGAAGCCGGCGAGGCGCAGCTGGCCGGGCAAGGCAACCGGGCGGTGCGAATCGTCCATGGCGATGGCTGGCACCCAGGCGTGATCGGGATCGTCGCGGGGCGGATCAAGGAAAAGACCGGGCGGCCCTCACTGGTAATCGCGCGCGACAGTCAGACCGGGCTCGGCAAGGGATCGGGCCGCTCGATTCCCGGCGTCGATCTGGGCGCGGCGATCATGGCAGCGCGCGAGGAAGGCCTGCTGGAAGCGGGCGGCGGACACGCGATGGCTGCCGGTTTGACCGTGCATGAGGACAAGATCGAGGCGTTTGCCGAATGGCTCGAATCGCGGCTCGAAAGACAGGTCGCTGCCGCAAGCGCGGAGGCCTCGCTCGGTTTCGACCTCTCGCTCGGCCCGCGTGGCCTGACGGTCGAACTGGTCGAGACGCTGGAGCGCGGCGGGCCCTACGGCATGGGCTGGCCCGGCCCGCGAATCGCAATCGGCCCTGTGCATCTGGTGAAGGTCGACCGGGTCGGCAGCGATCATGTGCGGCTGGTTGCGGGATCGCGCGATGGCGGCTCGATCAAGGCGATCGCTTTTCGCGCAGCAGACAGCGACTGGGGGCAGGCTTTGCTCGCCGCGCATCCGGGCACGCGGATGTGGCTCGCCGGGCGCGCAAAGGTCGATACGTGGGCCAATACGCCCCGTGCGGAATTGCACCTTGAGGACGCAGCTTTCATCGAACCGTAAAATACCTGCACAATTGCGAATGACGGGGCTTGACCGCTTCAAACGACGCCCCTAGATGCGCGGCTCGCTTCGGCGGTCACCGGCTTTTTCGCCGCTCCGCCAGAAGCAGTTCCGGATGTGGCCCCTTCGTCTAGCGGTTAGGACGCGGCCCTTTCACGGCTGAAACACGGGTTCGATTCCCGTAGGGGTCACCATCCGGATGCTGGCACGATCGCCGGCGATTTTACTCCCGACAATATGCAGGCTTCCCCTCACCTTCAGGGGCCAGGCGAGGCTGTGTGCTGCGCACCTGCGGCCGTGCTCT
This sequence comes from Citromicrobium bathyomarinum, assembly GCF_021021475.1. GTDB lineage: Bacteria > Pseudomonadota > Alphaproteobacteria > Sphingomonadales > Sphingomonadaceae > Alteriqipengyuania > Alteriqipengyuania bathyomarina. Next base: position 210,342 of record NZ_JAINWL010000004.1, read on the forward strand.
TGCGTGTCACGAACCGAATTTTCCCCAAGCCAACTCCGCGTCCGTGCCCGCGCTCTGGCGCAGGCCGATAAATCACCCTAGGCAGGCCGCCATGCACAAGCCGCTCACATTCCCCTGGGCCGGTGTAATCATCGCCACCTGCAGCGTCTTCCTGCTGATGCTGGCGGGGATCGGCGTTGGCTATGCACTGGCGGTCTGGCTTGTCTGGACGCTGACCCTGTGGATCACCCAGCCCGACGAACAGCGCGCGGAACCCGATCCGCGACCAGAGGGGATTTCGCGCGCCCGGCTCGCGGAGATGATCGAGAACGCCTATTCCCCGCTGCTGCTGGTCGACCGCAAGCGCGTGGTGATTGCCAATGGCTCGGCCCGCAAGCTGCTCGGCCATCATGTCGTCGGGCAGGATATCCGCGTCGCCCTGCGCCACCCGCGAGCGATCGCGCTGCTCGATTCCGATGAGCATGGCGAGGCGATCGTCACCGGGCTGGTCCGCCGAAAGGATGTGTGGCGGGTCAGCCGTTATGCGATCGACGACCGCTCGAGCGTGGTCGAGCTGGTCTCCAAGACCGCCGAATCCGATATCAGCCGCGCGCACACCGATTTCGTCGCCAATGCCAGCCACGAACTGCGCACCCCGCTCTCCTCGATCATCGGCTATGTCGAAACGCTGAGCGAAAACCCTGAGGACATCGACCAGGCGACCGCACGCAAGTTCCTCGACACCATCCACCGCGAGGCGCAGCGGCTGCAGAATCTCGTCAGCGACCTCATGTCTCTCTCGCGCGTGGAAGCGGAAAAGCACGATCGCCCAGAGCAGCCCGTGCCGCTCAACGCGCTGGTCGAACGTGCCGCACGCGAAGGGGCCGGGCCAAACCGAGTCGAGCGACTGGCTTTCGAGGCGAGCGAGGACTTCGAAGTTCTTGGCGATCCGCAGCAGCTGGAGCAGCTGGTCCGCAATCTGGTAGACAACGCGCTCAAATACGGGCGCGAGGGCACTCCGGTCACCGTCCGGTTGAGCGAATCGGCGCTGGGCGAAGCCAAGCTTGAGGTGGAAGATCGCGGCGAAGGGATCGAGGCGGAGCACCTGCCGCACCTGACACGGCGCTTCTATCGCACCGATCCGGGCCGCAGCCGCCAGTCCGGCGGCACCGGACTGGGCCTCGCAATCGTCAAGCATATCGTCGAGCGCCATCACGGGCGGCTCGACATCGATAGCGAAGTGGGTCGCGGCACCATCGTGACCGTGCGCCTGCCGCGGCTGGGCAGGAGCCGTCCGGCACCCGATGCGGTGCTGGAACGGTTTGCCCGAACGGCACAGCCGGACTCAATTCCAGACGAACCGGACAGACTGTCATAACCCTGCCACATAGTTTCAACAACGCGAGCCGGGGCCCGCTAGACACGCGGCATTTCACTCGCTTCTGATTCTCAAACAAGGGGATGATCGCGCTGGCGGCGGCATCTCCGAACACCACTCAAGGGGCCGCCAACCGCATGTCACCCGTCTTTCTCTTCCTGCTTGCGATCGGCCTCGGGCTGGCCGGCTGGCTCGCGGGGCGCGCGAAGGCCCGTGCCTTCAGCCGCGACAAGGATGCACCGCGGATCGTCTCGCGACCCGGCTATCACGCGTGGTACGTGGCGATCTGGGTAGCGGTGCCGCTCGCCCTGTTCGCCGTGTTCTGGAGCATCCTCTCGCCCATTCTGGTCGACCAGTGGGTGCTCGCAACGCCGGCGGGCCAGAGCCTGCCCACCTTCGGTTTCCAGCGTCAGTCGATGCTCGCCGAAGCGCGCGCGGTCGCTTACGGCCATGCGGCGGGCGTGTTCAATCCCGACGCCGCCGCGCTGGTCGAGCCGTTTCGCGAGGCTTCGCGCTTCTACACGCTGGTCGGCTTCGGCTTCGCCCTTGCGCTGGCGGTCATTCTGGGACTGTGGGCGTTCACCCGGGTGCGGCCCGCCTTTACTGCCCGGGTGAAGGTGGAGCGCGCCGTGATGGGCGTGCTGCTGCTCGCTTCGCTGGTCGCAATCCTGACCACCTTCGGCATCCTTGCCAGCTTGGTGTTCGAGACGATCCGATTCTTCGGCATGGTCTCCCCGATCGATTTCCTGTTCGGGCTGAGCTGGAACCCGGATCCCATGTCCAATCCAGCGGCACCGCAGGGCGACCGCTATGGGGCGATCCCCCTGTTCTGGGGCACGATCTTCATCGGCGCGATTATCGCCATGATCGTGGCCATTCCGCTGGGCATGATGAGCGCGATCTACCTGACCCAATATGCCAGCTCTCGCTGGCGCAAGATCATCAAGCCCGCTCTCGAAATTCTCGCGGGCGTGCCGACCGTGGTCTACGGCTATTTCGCCGCGCTGACGATCGCCCCGGCGATCCGCGATGCGGCCCAGGCCGTCGGGATTCAGAACGCATCCTCCGAAAGCGCGCTCGCCGCCGGGCTGGTGATGGGGGTGATGATCATCCCCTTCGTGTCCTCGATGGCGGATGACAGTATCGCGGCCGTGCCCGGATCGATGCGCGATGGCAGCCTGGCCATGGGCGCGACCAAGTCCGAAACGATCAAGAAGGTCCTCATCCCCGCCGCGCTGCCGGGCATTGTCGGCGGCGTCATGCTGGCCGTCAGCCGCGCTATCGGTGAAACCATGATCGTGGTGATGGCCGCCTCTACCGCCGCCAATCTCACCGCCAATCCGCTGGAAGCGATGACCACGGTGACGGTGCAGATCGTCGCCCTGCTGACCGGCGAAGGCAGCTTCGACCATCCGGCAACGCTCAGCGCCTTTGCGCTCGGCTTCGTGCTGTTCATGGTCACCCTGCTGCTCAACTTCATCGCCCTGCGCGTCGTGAAGCGCTTCCGGGAGGCGTACGAATAATGACCAGTCCCGCAGATACCGAAGCGCGCCGGCCGACCCGCAGCGCGGCGTTCGAAAAGCGCCTGAAGCAGCGCTACGCGCAGGAACGGCGATTCAAGCTGTTCGGCCTGTTTGCGATCATCGTGTCGATCGCGATCCTGTTCGTGCTGCTCGGCAACATGACCATCAACGGCGTCGGCGGCTTCCAGCGCGCCGAGCTGCAGGTGCCGATCGACTTTGCCGAATCGGGCCTCGCCGGAGATGCCGCCTCGCTCAGCCAGCCCGGTGCGGTGCAGACGCTCGAAATGCAGGGCCTGCCCGAGATCGTCTCCTTCGCCGCCGAACAGCGGATGGGCGCGGCAGGTGCCGAACAGCTCAGCCAGGATGCCTGGCGCGAGGTTGCCGAGGATCTGCGCGCCGACCCTGCCATGCTGCGTGGGCAGGAGACCTTCTGGCTGCCAGCCAGCGGCGATCTGGCAAGCGGGATGGACGGCGAAGGCTCGCCCGAAATGCAGGCGCTGGCCGCCCAGCTTGAACGCGAAGGCTATCTGGAAAAGCGTTTCGACTGGGGCTTCCTGACCCGCTCCGACGCGACCGACCCGCAACAGGTTGGCGTGTGGGGCGCGCTCAAGGGATCGATCCTGACCATGATCGTGACGCTCGCGCTCGCTTTCCCGATCGGCGTGCTCTCTGCGCTCTATCTGGAAGAATACGCGCCCAAGAACCGCTGGACCGACATTATCGAGGTTTCGATCAACAACCTCGCGGCGGTCCCGTCGATCATTTTCGGCCTGCTCGGCCTCGCGGTGTTCCTGTGGATCTTCCCCAATATGCGATCCGCCCCCCTGGTAGGCGGGATGACGCTGGCGCTGATGACCATGCCGGTGATCGTGATTTCGGGCCGCAACGCGATCAAGGCCGTGCCGCCCTCGATCCGCGACGGTGCGCTGGCGGTCGGCGCAAGCCCCGTGCAGGTGGTCTTCCATCATGTCCTGCCACTCGCCCTGCCCGGCATCCTCACCGGCACCATCATCGGCATGGCGCGCGCGCTGGGCGAAACCGCACCGCTGCTGCTGATCGGGATGCGCGCCTTCGTCGCCACCCCGCCCGATGGCTTCACCTCGCCCGCTACGGTGCTGCCGGTGCAAATCTTCCTGTGGTCGGATGAAATCGACCGCGGCTTCATCGAAAGGACCAGCGCGGCGATTATCGTGCTACTGCTGTTCCTGCTGGTGATGAACGCCCTCGCCATTTATCTGCGCAACAAGTTCGAGAAAACCTGGTGACCGTAATCCACGACATGGACGACAAGGCCGAGCCCAAGATGCGCGCAAGCGACGTCTCGGTCTTCTATGGCGACAAGAAAGCGATCGACGATGTGTCGATCGACATCCCGACGAAGTTCGTCACCGCCTTTATCGGGCCGTCGGGTTGCGGAAAGTCGACCTTCCTGCGCACACTGAACCGCATGAACGACACGATCCCCTCGGCCCGCGTCGAGGGTCAGATCGAGCTCGACGGCGAAGACATCTATTCCAGCGGTATGGATGTGGTTCAGCTGCGAGCCCGGGTCGGGATGGTGTTCCAGAAGCCCAACCCCTTCCCCAAGTCGATTTACGAAAACATCGCCTACGGCCCGAAAATCCACGGTCTGGCGGAGAGCAAGGGCGAGCTGGACGAGATCGTCGAACGCTCGCTGCAGCGCGCCGGTCTGTGGAACGAGGTCAAGGATCGCCTGGGCGAATCGGGTACCGCGCTCTCCGGTGGCCAGCAGCAGCGCCTGTGCATCGCGCGGGCGATCGCGGTCGACCCCGAAGTCATCCTGATGGACGAACCGGCCTCTGCGCTGGACCCGATCGCGACCGCTAAGATCGAGGAACTGATCGACGATTTGGCCGGTCGCTATGCGATCGTCATCGTGACACACTCCATGCAGCAGGCGGCGCGCGTTTCGCAGCGGACCGCCTTTTTCCACCTCGGCAAGATGGTAGAATATGGTCCGACGGACCAGATCTTTACCAATCCGCTCGAAGAACGAACCAAAGACTATATCACCGGACGCTACGGATGATCTCGGAACACACAGTCAAAGCCTTCGATGAGGACATCACGCGGCTGCGCGGGCTCATCACGGAGATGGGCGGCCTGGCCGAAACCGCGCTGGAAGGCGCGCTCGACGCGCTGATCCGCGGGGACGAAGTCCTTGCCGAGAGGATCGTGGCAGACGACCGCAAGCTGGACGCGCTGGAGAGCGAGGTCGACCGGCTCGCGGTGAAAATCATCGCTCTGCGCGCGCCGATGGCCGACGATTTGCGCGAAGTGATCGCCGCCCTGAAGATCGCCGGGGTGGTCGAGCGGATCGGCGACTATGCCAAGAACATCGCCAAGCGCGTCGGGCGGATCGAAGGGCGCACGCGGTTCGAGCCGCTCACGCTGCTGCCCGCGATGGCCGACGTCGCGGCGGAGATGGTGCACGACGTGCTGACCGCCTATGCCGCGCGCGACGCCGCGCTGGCCCGCGAAGTGATCGCGCAGGACAAGAAGGTCGACGCCTTCTATAACTCCATTTTCCGCAATCTTGTCAGCCACATGGTTGAAAATCCTGCGACCATTTCGAGCGCTGCGCAGCTGCTGTTCGTGGCCCGCAATATTGAGCGTATCGGCGACCACGCCACCAACGTGGCGGAGATGGTCTATTTCGCCGCGACCGGCGATTACCCGCTCGACGAAGACGAGAATTGACCCACGGCTGGTCCGCCATAACAGGCAAATCAGCCGCATATTAGCGAGACACCCAGTGCCTTCTGCCAAGCTGATCCTTGTCGAAGACGACCCGGCACTTGCCGAGCTGCTCGAATTCCGGTTCGCCAACGAGGGCTATCAGGTCCGTGTAACCGCCGATGGCGACGAAGCCCTGCTTATGGCGAGCGAGGACGTGCCCGACCTGATCATCCTGGACTGGATGATCGAGGGGACCAGCGGGATCGAGGTCTGTCGCCGCCTGCGCAGGGACAAGGGTACCGCGCACGTCCCGATCATCATGCTGACCGCGCGCGAGGCGGAGGATGACCGGGTCCGCGGGCTGGAAACCGGCGCCGACGATTACCTGACCAAGCCGTTCAGCCCCCGCGAACTGCTCGCCCGGGTAGCCGCCGTCATGCGTCGCATCCGCCCGGCGCTGGCCGGCGAGACGATCGAGGTCGGCGATATCAGGCTCGACCCCGTCGCGCACAAGGTCGAACGGCGCGGGCGCAACCTGCAGCTGGGGCCGACCGAGTACCGTCTGCTCAAGTTCTTTATGGAGAGCCCGGGCCGCGTGTTCAGCCGTGGGCAGCTGCTCGACGGCGTATGGGGCACCGGCAGCGATATCGAGCTGCGCACGGTCGATGTGCATATCCGGCGGCTGCGCAAGGCGCTGGAGCTGGAAGGCGCAAGCGATCCGATCCGTACGGTCCGCTCCGCCGGATACGCGCTCGAGGCGGTGTGAGCACAAGTGGTTGGCCGCGCTATGCGGTCCCGGCGGTTCTGATCGCGGGCTGGACCGGCGCATTGTTCCTCCCGGTTGCGACCACCGATCACATAAACGAAAATCAGACCTTTGCGGGTTGGATTGTGCTGTTCCTCGGCACGCTTTTCGGCTGGATGCCCCTCCAGTTCGCAGCGTATGCCAATCCCGTGTTTCTGCTCGCTCTGGCCTATAGTGCTTGGCGCGGCGAAGAGGCCGGGCGGCGGATTTTACGGATCAGTGCGGTGCTGCTTGCGCTGGGTATCGTCAGCGCGTTGTTCTGGCGCAATGTTCCGGACGATTCAGGCATGAACGAGATCATGACCTATCATACCGGATATTATGTGTGGCTGGGTGTGATGGCTGGCGCAGTTGGCTGGCTCTGGTTCATGGCCCGAAAATCACCGACACACACCGCCTAACCCGCGCGCCGCCTGATCGAGGTGGAAGTGGTCGCGATGCGCTTCATTGTACTCGGGTGAGAGGACGGTGCCGAAGGCTCGGCATGCCCCATCGCGCACTGCGCGCAGGAAGCGGGCCTTGTCGCCCTCCCCCTGCCAGTCGTTGACCACCGCGATCCGGGTACCGTCCGCCAGCACGAAGCCCGCGATGTCGATCGCGTTGGCGGTGGCATGCTCGCTCCACGGGCCTTCGTCGCGTCCGTACATCCGCCGACAGCTGAAGCTGCCGAAATGCTCGATCTGCGCAACTTCCTGACCGAAGATGTCTCGCGCGGCGGGCTGCACGGCATCACGCCGCCAGATTTCCAGCGCGGCGGCAGTCGCGCAGGTCGTGTCGGGCCGCTTGCCAGCGTAGGGGAATTCGTCAAGCCGTGTGCGGCTGGTGCGAAGGCATGGCGCCTCGCCCAGCGGCTCCAGCGCGGTGAAGGCAACCTCGCTGCGCTCCAGCACCGCGCGGCATTGCGCCGGGTCGTCCCGCAGCGCCGCAATCTTGGAGCGGGTCGCCCAGCCCGGCTCGTCGCGCAGGTCGAGCGGGGCCCACGGATTGCTGCCCGGATTCTCGGCCAGCCACGCCCGCCCGCCGACGAACAGCGCCAGCAGTACGAGGATTGCGAGCACGCGCCGGTCGGTCCCGAGGCTGGCGAGCGGCCTCAGCACGCGGACGACGCCGCGCGGCCATCGGGAATGTCGCTTGCCCTCGCTCATCCTCAATGAAAGTCGCGCGACTTGGGAATGATCCGGACATTGCGGGGATGGCCGCCGGTGCCGGGCAATTCGTCGATCAGATCGCGCGGCCGAATTGGGGGGTAGATCTCGTTTTCAGTGCCCTCATCGCGCAGGTTGTCGCGCGGATTGATCTTCCCTGACGGCAGCGGGCTGTTCACATGGTCGGCGCGCGCCAGCTGGTATTGCAGCGCATCGTCGGACAGGCGCGCGAGCATGTGCGTCGCGTCGGTCATGTGGTGGGCGATGACGTGGATCACCTCCTCATCGTACTCCACCCGCCCGCGCACCTCCATAAGCCGCGCGCCCATCACCACCTTGCGCTGTTTTTCCTTGAGATCGGGCCACACGACCAGGTTCACCACCCCCGTCTCGTCCTCCAGCGTGATGAAGCACACGCCCTTTGCGCTGCCCGGTCGCTGGCGGATCAACACCACTCCCGCGACCTGGACCATGGAGCGGAACTTGCGCTCGCGCAGGTCGCACGCACGCACGAAGCCACGCTCGGCCAGATCGGCGCGCAGGAAGGCCATCGGGTGTGCCTTCAGGCTGAGCCGGGTGGTCTGGTAATCGGCGACGACCTCTTCGCTGAGCGGCATCACGGGCAGCGCAGTCCGGGCCTTTTCCGCCCCCTCCTCACGCTCTGCCGCCGCGCGGAACAGCGGTAGGTCGGGTGCGGCGATCAGGCTGCGCGCGTCCCACAGAGCCTGCCGGCGCGGCAGGTCGAGCGACTGGAAGGCATCGGCGCTGGCGAGCCGTTCGACATGCGAGGGAGCAAGCCCTGCGCGATCGCGTAGCTCTGCCACATCACGATAAGGGCCGTTTTCGATCCGTTCCGCCACCAGCTTGGCCGCGACATGCTCAGGGAAACCGTCGATCTGACGCAGGCCGAGACGCAGGGCCATGGGTCCCTTATCCTCCCCGGCACGGGGAGGAATGTCCTCCAACGTACAATCCCAGTCCGACCCATTCACATCCGCCGGCAGCACCGCGACCCCATGCCCCGCCGCATCGCGCACGATCTGTGCGGGCGCGTAGAAGCCCATCGGCTGCGAATTGAGCAGCGCGCAGGCGAAGGCCGCCGGATAGTGGCACTTGAGCCAGCTGGAGACGTAGACGAGGTGCGCGAAGCTGGCCGCATGGCTCTCCGGGAAGCCGTATTCCCCGAAACCCTTGATCTGGTCGAAGCAGCGCTGGGAGAAGTCGGGGTCGTAGCCGCGCTCGATCATCCTCCCGACCATCATTTCCTCGTGCGCGTGCACCATTCCCCGGCTGCGGAAGGTGGCCATCGCCCGGCGCAGGCGGTTGGCCTCTGCCGGAGAGAACTTGGCCGCATCGATGGCGATCTTCATCGCCTGCTCCTGAAAGATCGGCACCCCGAAAGTGCGCCCAAGGATCGAGGACAATTCGTCAGGCGGTCCATGCTCGGGCGCGGGCGCAGGAAGCTGGAAATCGGTCTTTCCCGCGTGCGCCAATCGCCGCTGCTTGAGATAGGGGTGGACCATATCGCCCTGGATCGGGCCGGGGCGCACGATTGCGACCTGCACCACCAGATCGTAGAATTTGCGCGGTTGCAGGCGCGGCAGCATGTTCATCTGTGCCCTGCTCTCGACCTGGAATACGCCGAGCGAGTCCCCCTTGCACAGCATGTCGTAAACCGCAGGATCCTCCTGCGGGATGGTGGCGAGGGTCAGTGGCCGCTCGTAATGGTCCTCCAGCAGATCGAGGCCCTTGCGAATGCAGGTCAGCATCCCGAGCGCGAGCACGTCGACCTTGAAGATGCCAAGATCGTCAATGTCGTCCTTGTCCCATTCGATGAAACTGCGATCGGCCATTGCGCCATTACCGATCGGCACGGTCTCGGTCAGCAACCCATCGGTGAGGATGAAACCGCCCACATGCTGGGATAGATGTCGCGGCATTCCAATCATTTGACTGGTGAGCGTGAGAACGCGCCTCAAGTGCGGATCGGTGATATCCATGCCCGTTTCCGTGACGTGATCCTCGCCGATCTCGCGCCCCCAGCCACCCCACACGGTCCGCGCGAGCGACGCGGTTACGTCTTCCGACAGGCCCATCGCCTTGCCCACCTCGCGGATCGCCATGCGCGGGCGATAGTGAATGACGGTGGCGCACAAGCCGGCGCGATCCCGTCCATACTCCTTGTAAATGTGCTGGATGACTTCCTCACGCCGCTCATGCTCGAAATCGACATCGATATCGGGTGGCTCACTGCGCTCTTCGGAAAGAAACCGGTCGAACAGCAACTGGTGCTCGGCGGGATCGACGCTGGTGATGCCAAGGCAGAAGCAAACGGCGGAATTGGCCGCGCTGCCGCGCCCCTGGCACAGGATCGGGGGCGCCTGGCTACGCGCGAAATCGACGATTTCCTTGATGGTGAGGAAATAGGGGGCGAGATCGAGCTTGCCGATCAGCTCCAGCTCATACTCAAGCGTGGTTTTAACTTTGGCAGGTATCACGTTGGAATAACGCCAATTTGCACCCTCCCAGGTCTGCTGTTCCAGATATTGCTGCGGGGTCATGCCGTCGGGATAAGCCCGCTTCGGGTACTCGTACTTCAGATCTTCAAGGCTGAAGGTGCAGGCATCCGCGATATCGCGTGACGCCATGATGGCATGGGGCCAGCGCGCGAACAGGCGGATCATTTCTTCGGGCGATTTGAGGTGCCGCTCGGCATTGGCGTGGAGCAGGTGGCCGGCGGCCTCCACGGTCGTCTTGTGGCGGATTGCCGTCATGACGTCATTGAGCGGGCGGCGCTCGGCCGCGTGGTAATGCACATCATTGGTGGCGAGCAGCAACAAGCCGTGCTCGCGCGCCATCGCGCCCAACCGATCGATCCGCGCGATATCGTCGCCGCGATAGAGATAGGCGGCGGCAAGGTGGCGCAGCGTCGGCAACTGCGCGGTCAGGTGCGCAAGGAGCCGGGGGAATGGCGCGGTCAGTTCGACCTTGTCGTTACCCCGGACCTGATCCGGGCTAACGCTTCCCTTCTGCAGCTCCGAAGAAGGATGACGAAAGGGGATCACATTGCTGGGCACCGCAATCGTGAACCGTGCACCGAGATCGTCCGGCGGTAGCAGGATCAGTTGCACATCCTCAGCATGGTCGGCGAGCATCGCGAGGTCGATCTCGCACACACCCTTCTCCTGCCACTTTCCCGAAAGCGTCTGCATCCGGCCCTGGCTGATCAGACGACACAGGCACCCGTAAGCCGCGCGATCCTTCGGGTAGGCGAGAAAGGCGAGGCCTTCGACCGTCTCGATCCGGCAACCGATCACGGGCCGCAGCTTTAGCGTCTTCGCCTCGGTGTGAATACGGACCACACCAGCCATCGTATTGGCATCGGCAATTCCGAGCGCGTCATAGCCAAGCATTCGCGCGGCGGTAACGAGGTCGACCGCGTCCGAACTGCCGCGCAGGAAGCTGAAGCACGAGACGAGACCCAGCTCGACGAAGGGCGCGCGGGGTGGCGGATCGACGCCATCCGGGTCGATCTCTATCCGGCGCTTGTCGGGGGTGAGTGGTGCGTCGGGCATGGGTGGATTGTCCTGCCCTCCCCGTCATTCGCGCGAAGGCCGGAATCCAGCTTTTCTCGGCGCACCGACCTGCAAAAGAAGCTGGACCCACGCCTTCGCGGGGGTGACGAGAAAAATGGAATGGCTCACTGCTCGACCAATTCCGCCAACCGCGCGCGTACTGCAGCAAGATCGGCATCGAACAACGCGGCCTGCTTCTCGCGCGCCTCGCCATCGAGGCGCAGGAGGTAGGAAGGATGAGAGGTGACCCACAGCTCGCTGCCGTCCTCAAGCGGGATGGCCTGCCCGCGAACCTTGGAAATGCTGACGGTCTTGCCCAGCATCCCGCGTGCTGCGCTGGCACCCATGGCCAGCACCAGCTTGGGCTTCACCATTTCGCGCTCGCCCTCGATCCACCAGCGGCAGGTGTCGATCTCCTTGGCAGTGGGCGACTGGTGCAGCCGCCGCTTGCCGCGCATCGTGAACTTGAAGTGCTTGACCGCATTGGTGACGTAAGCCGCACTGCGGTTGATCCCCGCGCGTTCCAGATGCACGTCGAGCAGTTGTCCGGCAGGGCCGACGAATGGCCGCCCTTCCTGATCCTCGTGATCGCCCGGCTGTTCGCCGACGATCATCAGGGCCGCATCGCCCGGCCCCTCACCCATTACCGCGCGGTTATCGAGGCAACCGATCGGACACTTGCGACACGCCTGAATGGCCTCGCCGATCGCCTCCAGGCTTTCGGGACGTACGCCGTCATCGCGCTCTCCTGCCGCCACCATTTCGCTTTCCCGCTGCTGCGCACCTGCGATCAGCTCGGGGATGAGAGCGGCCTCGGGCAGATTCTTCCAGTACTTGCGCGGCATCTCGGAGAGCATCGCGCCCACCTTCAGCCGCGCGGGATTGAAGATCGACGCGTAGTAGGTGCGCCACAGGTCCTCGACCGGGTCGCCGTGCGGCGCGTCGGTCTTCTGCGCGGGCGGGCCTTCGCGCATGGTCTCGCCATCCCAGTGCAGCGTGCCCTGCGGCGTCAGGATCGACCAGCGCATGCTCGCGAACCGGCGCCGGAAGAAGCCCGCATTGGTCCGCAGGATGTGATGCTCGGGCTCGAACCAGGCGACGTAATGCTCGCCATCCTCTGCTTCGACCTGTCGGAAGCGGACGAAGGCGTGCATCTTGTGGCTGTCGCGCCGGACGTTCTTGTCGAGTTCCTCGACGCGGCCGACATCCGGATCGGCCTTGTCCTCCATGATCCGCGGATTGCGCTGGAGCCGCCAGAGCAGGCGATAGAGCAGCGCGAAACGCGCCGGATCGCGGTGCAGCGCGGCATTGCTCGCGAGGCTCAGGTAGCGCTTGCTCGCGCGGACCGGAGGGGCATCGGCGGGCGGCTCTGGCAGGCGCATGCCGCCGCTCGAAAAGAGATCGTCGGTCCCGCCCGGCTCGACCCACGCGATCTTGCCGGGCGGAATATCGCATTGAATCAGCGCCCGCGCGCGTTCGCGCCAGAAAGCGAAGTCGTCGCTGCGCGGCAGCTGGACGGTGTAATGCGCGTGGGGTTTGACGTGCTGGAGCGCGGTCACGACGCATGCTCCAAGCCCTCACCCCCGCGCAGGCGGGGGTCCAGATAAGAGTGGTAGCACGAACCGGCGGTGTTAGCTGGGCCCCTGCTTTCGCAGGGGTGACGGGAAATGATGGTCATGCCGCAAACAGCTCCAGCTGCTCGGTCTTGGGTGCGAGCAGCGTGCGCAGGTCCGCGCGGTCGGTCAGCATCGTCGGGCGCCAGTCCACGGTGCAGATGAAGGGCCGCACCTTGGTCAGCGACACGGTCAGCCGCGCCACATCGTCGAGCCGCAAGGTCCGGTGCCGACGGGAGGCGAGGATGCGGTGCACCGCTTTCACCCCCAGTCCCGGCACGCGCAGCAAATCCTCGCGGCTCGCGCGGTTGACGTCGACCGGAAAGCGTTCGCGGAATTTCAGCGCCCAGGCGAGCTTGGGATCGATGTCGAGTGGCAGGTTTCCGTCGGCCTCGGCCGCCTGCATGATCTCCTGCGGGCGGTAATCGTAGAACCGCATCAGCCAGTCGGACTGGTAGAGGCGGTGTTCGCGGATCAGCGGCGGGCGCTTCAAGGGTAGCACGGCGGAGGCATCGGGGATCGGCGAGAAGGCGCTGTAATAGACGCGGCGCAGGCCGAAACTGTCGTACAGCCGGCTCGCCCGGCCCACGATATCCGCATCGCTCGCCGCGTCGGCACCGACGATCATCTGGGTCGACTGGCCCGCGGGCGCAAAGCGCGGCGCGTGCTTGAACCGCTTCTTCGCATCCTTCGCTTCGACGATATCGCTACTGGTCTTGCCCAGTGCGCCCTCGATCTGGCGCGCATTCTTGTCCGGCGCGAGGCGCGTCAGCCCCGCATCGGTCGGCAGTTCGACATTGATCGAGACGCGATCGGCGTAAAACCCCGCGCGGTGAATGATCTCGGGGTCCGCCTCGGGGATCGTCTTCAGATGGATATAGCCCCGGAAATCGTGCTCCTCGCGCAGGATGCGCGCGGCCTCCACGATCATCTCCATCGTGTGGTCGGAGCTCTTGATGATGCCCGAGGAGAGGAACAGCCCCTCGATATAATTGCGGCGATAGAAACTCAGCGTCAGGTCCGCGACCTCCTGCGGTGTGAAGCGCGCGCGCTGCACATTGGAACTCTTGCGATTTATGCAATAGTGGCAATCGAAGATGCAGTGATTGGTCAGCAGGATTTTCAGCAGCGAGATACACCGGCCATCGGGCGCGTAGGCATGGCAGATACCCATCCCCTCGGTCGAGCCGATTCCCCCGCTTTTGCTGTTGCGCTTGGCCGTGCCGGACGAGGCGCATGACGCATCATACTTGGCCGCATCGGCGAGAATCTTCAGCCTGTCGAGGATCGGAGAGCTCATATGTTCTTTATATGTTCACTTTACCTTCCTGCCTAGCCCTCTTGTAAGATCGCCTCTTTCATGCATATAGTGCAACCGCGGGACCGGGCCCCTCTGGCGCGTCAATGACGCGTGATGTCGGACCGCATCATTAGTCGAAGGGCTGCACCAGCCCTCTGGATGAAGATGCGCGTGCGACCGGGGAAAGCGATCTTTCCGATTACTCCATCGCACGCACAAGGGATGGAGAATGACGTGAAAAGTTTCGTTCTTGGTTTCACCGCAATTTCAATGATGACCGCCACTGCCGTGACTGCCCAGTCGCTCGACTGGCGCTATACCGACGGCACCGCGTCCGAACACTGGGCCAAGGCCAATGCCAGCTATGCTGCGTGCGATGCGGGCAAGATGCAAAGCCCGATAGATCTCAACCAGGCCAATGCGATCGGCGATATCGAACTTTCGACGAATTACGGCCCGGCAAAGGCCAAGCTCAGCCTGGGCCAGCACAAGGTGCAGATCGATGCTGCAGCAGGCCAGGGCATGGTTTCGGGCGACCGCCAGTTCACCCTGATTCAGGTGCACTTCCACACCCCCTCTGAGCATGCGATCGACGGCAAGCGCTATCCGCTGGTGGCCCACTTCGTCCACGCGACGGATGACGGCACGCTGGGTGTTCTGGGCGTGATGTTCGAGGAAGGCGAGGCCAATCCCGGGCTGCAGGCAATCATCGACGCGCTGCCGCAGGGCAACAAGGCGAGCTTCGACATAGACCTGGCCGAGATGGTGCCCGAGGAGCTGCAGGTCTATCGCTACATGGGGTCGCTAACCACGCCGCCGTGCAGCGAAAACGTCAACTGGCATGTCGTCGAGGAGGTGCTGGAGGCAAGCCCGGCGCAGATCGCGGTCATGGAGCAGGCGCTCGGCATGAGCGCGCGTTCGATCCAGCCCGCCAACAACCGGTTGATTGTTGCTCCCGCAGACTGACCGCCCATGACAACCGATGGGTGCCGGCCCCCTGAGCGGGGTCGGCACCTGTGTCGACATCACGCAGCGGCCCTGCGCGCGTGCCGACCGGGCCGTGTCAGCGAGGAATTGACATAATGCGACATTTGGTACCTGCGATCGCGGTGGCGGCGGCCATCGCGAGTCCCGCCCACTCGTCTGACGAGGGGTTCGAAGTGTGGCTCAACCCGTCCATCTCAACCGATCTCGACGCGGACACCGCTGTCGAGCTGGAGACCGCTCAGCGCTTGCGCAGTGCAGACGACGGGCGGGTCGACACCTACTTCTTTCGCCTGTGGCTGAAGCAGGATCTGACCGACGCGTTCACCCTAGCGGGCGCGGTCGAGCGACGGATCAATAATGGCGGTCGCGACGAAACCCGTACCATGCAGCAGCTTTCGGGCCGACACGGTGTGCTGCGCACGCGGCTACGGTTCGAACAGCGTTTCGCCGACGGGGCCGACCGCAGGGGGCTGCGGCTGCGCCCGCGGGTGGGCGTGTCCTTCCCACTGGATGAAGCCGGACGCTGGTCGGCCGGTGCCAATGCGGAACTGTTCTGGACCCTTCGCGGCACACGCTCGGGCGGTGACGATGGCATTACCGGCCTGCGCACGCAGATCGGGCTTGGATATGAAGTGAGCGACCGGGTCGAACTCAGCCTCACCTATCTGCGCCAGCAGGACTTTGAGCCGGGCGGCCCGGACAAGGTAGGACATGCGCCGCTGATCGGGCTCGAATATTCCTTCTAGCCATCACCTGGCGATCCCGGGCCTGGGAATATCGTACGCGCGGTCGGTGTACAAAAGCCCTTTGTGATCCGCATCTTGCGCTCTCGTGTCCATTGACGCATGATTGCGTTGGAGGAGAGTACGACATGGATGATCTTTCGATCACGTCGGGTATTGCGAACCGCATCTGGCGCGTGGCGTTGTGGGGTTCCTTTCTCGCCATCCTGATTGCACCGCTGGTCGCGATGCAATTCACCGGCGAGGTACACTGGACCCCCTTCGATTTTGCTGTGGCGGCGGTGCTGCTGGGCGCGACTGCGCTGGCGATCGAGTTCGCAATCCGCACCATCGGCCGGCCCGTCTGGTGCGTGGCCGCCGTGCTCGGCATCCTCGCCGTGCTGCTGCTGGTATGGGCCGAGGTGGCGGTGGGGGTGTTCGGGACGCCTTTCTCGGGCAGCTGACCTTTTCGGGCAGCTAATAGGGCCGCGATCGCATCAGGCATACAGGCCCTGCAAGAACCACTCAGGCACCCCGCCTCGTCCGTCGCCCGCAATACCGTAGCGATAAATCCAGTAGCGGCGCCCGGCATCATCCTCGATCCGGTAATAGTCGCGCAGCCGCGCGCTGCCGCGTTCGCGCCACCATTCGGGCGCGATCCGTTCCGGACCCTCGACCCGCGCGATCTCGTGCACTTCGCCGCGCCAGCGAAACCTTTGCGGAAAACCGTCGGGCGTGGCGTAGAGCACCGCGATCGGCTCCGCACGGTCGAGCAGCTTGAGCGGACGCGCGTGGAAGCGAAAAGCCTCCTGCTCAGGCGGTTCGGGCGATAGTGGCGGCTGCCAGGCTTGCGAGCGTTCGGGCACATGGCTTCCCTTCAGCACCGGGCGGCGCACCGCCTTGGAGCCGAGACGCGTAGTCAGCCGGTCGACGAAGGCGGATAGCGAGGTGCCATGCCGTTCGGCAGCAGCTTCGATGTCGTTCTGGCTGGCGGGCAGCGCCTCCGCCCAGCTGGCGCGCAGGCGGACCAGCTCGATCCCGAAGCCGGCGTCGATATCGCCCAGCTTCTCGCCGAACAGCCGCACGATATGGTCTGCATCGCGCGTCGCTGCGGCGAGCTCGAGCGTTCTGACGACGACCTCTCCGTCGACGCGCCACAGCCCGAGGTCGAGGCGACGTGCGCCCTGCCCTGCTCCTTCGAGTTCGCGAACCATGTCGACCGCCAGATCCCCCAGCACGGTGTCGAGCAGCGTGCGGTGGCGGATCGGCTCCATCAATCTGCGCTGCACCAGCGGCACTTGCTGCGGCACCACCGGCAGCAGCGGTTCGGGCACCCGGCCGAGCAGCTGGTCCATTCGTACCAGCGGGTTGGCGGCGGGCGACCTGCGGTTGCGGAAACGGCGATGGAGTGCGTCGCGACCGACTGTACCGAGTTCGCCGAGCCGTTTGAGCCCAAGCCGCCGCAGCACGGTGAGCACATCGTCGTCGAGCCGCAGCGCGGCAACCGGCAGATCGGAAAGGCGCGCCTCCATATCGTCTTGGGGGGCGAGAATGCTGCGATCCGGCCCGTAATGCGCCAGCGCCCATGCCGCGCCAGCGGTAGGCGCGATCGCCGCGCGCATGGCGAAGCCGCGATGCGTGAAGGCATGATGGACATCCGCCAGCAGCTTTGCCTCGCCGCCGAACAGGTGCGCCACGGCGGTCACATCGACCAGCAGGCCGTTGGGTGGGTCGAGCGCGGACCACGGGCCCCAGCGCATGGCCCACGCGGCAAGCTTTTCCAGCTCGGCAAGATCGCCCGCCGGATCGCCCGGCACCGCGACGATGGAGGGGCACAGGGTGCGTGCATCGGCGAGCATGGTGCCGATCCGCGCGCCTGCGTTTCGCGCCGCGCTGTTCGTCGCCTGGATGCGCGGGCCGTGCGCGGTCTCGGCAATCAGGACCAGCGGCTGCGCGTCGGCACCTTCACCGCGCGCGCAGCCTTCGGCGAGACGCCAGCGGTCGATCGCGAAAGCCGCGAGCCAGATCGAGAGGATGCGGCGGGGCGCCATACTCAACCAAGAACCCTCTCCCCGTCGGGGGAGAGGATGGCGACACTTGCTCCGAAGGAGCTCACAGGGCCTGGAGAAGGGGACTTGCCATTTGGAACCTTAGTTCGCCCCTCTCCAACTCCGGCTAGGTCGCTATGCGACCTAGCCTTCGTATCCTCTCCCCCTGCGGGGAGAGAGGTTTCGCGCTCCGCCACCAACGCCTTCGCATCCTCGCTCAATCGCCACAGGCCCGGCGGATGCTTTCGCGCGCGGAACAGTTCGGCCTGCCACGCCGGAGCACCCGGTGCCTGACGATTCCACTTCGGACGGGCCGAGGGAGCAGCCTGTACCGCCCACCGTTGCCGCGCGGACGAAAGATCGCGCGTCCCCTCGAGGCGCACCAGCGTCAGCGGGACACCGTACTTTTCCGCAGCCAGCGTCAGCCGGCGCGAGGCGGTGAAATCGAGCGCGCGGGGGCTGCCCACGATCTCGCCGATCACGAAGGCAATGTCGCGGCAACGCACCGCCTCTTCCAGCGCGAACAGCGCATCCTCGTCCTTCTCGGCGAGCACGTGGATCAGGCGGTGACGGATTTCCTGCGGCAGGCCTGCCCGGAACGGACGCCCGCCGCGCTTCACCGCGGCGCGAGTCTGCACCCACACCACCGCGCGGCGATCCTCCGCCTCCTCCCCCTCTTCGCGCACCCGGTGTCGCCACGCGTCCAGCGCCAGAGCGAGCGCCGCGCCCGCCCCGCTGCCCTCTCGCCCCGAGGCGAAGATTTCGCTTTGCGCGACGGCATCCAGCCCGGGCTGCCAGCGCTGTGATGTGGCATCGGATGCAAGCTGGGCGGCGGTGGGAAGGCTGTCTTGGATCATGGCGGAACGACTCATATGTTCCTTTTATGTTCCATTTTATTCCTGACGGCAAGCATCCGACGAAGGCCGTCTCGGTCCGGGCCACGAAACCATCTCTCCTCCTCGCCGTTGGAGAAACAAAGGAGATCACAATGAGATACAATGAAGGCAAGGCCGACGAACTGCGCGAGAAATTCTGGAAGGCGCTGGCCGACAGCCCTTACCTGTTCCTCCAGCTCGACACCGATCCGAAGAGCGCGGTGCCGATGTCGCCGCAGCTCGACAAGGATGCCAACAGCTCGATCTGGTTCTTCACCCATACCAAGAGCGATTTCGCCAAGCTGGGCGCGGCGACCGCGACCTTCGAGGGCGAAGACCACAAGATGTTCGCGCGCTTCCACGGCACGTTGACCAAGGAAACCAGCCAGGAGCGGTTCGACCAGTTCTGGAATAACTTCGTCGAAGCCTGGTACGATGGCGGCAAGGACGATCCCGACATCCTGTTCCTGCGAATGGACCTTGGCGATGCGGAAATCTGGAACGGCGATATGGGCCTGCTCGACGTCGCCAAGATGGCGCTGGGCATGAACGTCCACGACGATGCGGAAGAGAAGCACGTCAAGGAAACGTCGCTCTGAGCGAGCATTTTCCAACCCGTCAAAAAGGGGCGCATCCGCGAGGATTGCGCCCCTTTTTCATGCATCAGGCCGGCGGCGGCTCGATCGGCACCATCGTTTGCCCACCCGCCACATCGTCGACCACTTCCACGATCCCGCGCCCCAGATGGCTGCGCGAACGGCTGTAGGCGAAGTAGATCACGATCCCGAGCAGGCCCCAACCGGGCAGGAACAGCATCGCCTCGTATGGCAGGTTGAGGAACAGGAACACGCAGCCCGCAATCGTCAGCGGCGCAATCAACCACGCCGCCGGGACGCGGAACGCCCGTTTGCGCGAAGGATCGCGACGGCGCAGCACCAGCAGCGCGACCGCCACCATCGTGAAGGCGTAGAGTGTGCCAGCGTTGGAGATATCGGCGAGCTTGCCGACCGGGAAGAACGCTGCACCCAAGGCAACCGCGCCGCCGGTGAGCATGGTCACGATATGCGGCGTCTTGAACTTCGGGTGCACCCGGCTGAGGCTTTCGGGCAGCAACCCGTCGCGCGCCATCACGAAGAAGATGCGCGTCTGCCCGTAGATCAGCACCAGGATGACCGACGGCAGAGCGAGGAACGCGGCGATGCCGAGCAGGTTGCCGATGCTCGACCAGCCGATCTGCCGCAGCACATGCGCCAGTGCCTCGTTCGAGCAGACCAGCGGCAGCTGGTCCGCGGCATAGGTCGCGCACTGGCGCGCGAGCTCTTCCGACCCGGTCGGGAACGGCACGCCGTTCGGCCCCATGATCGGCTGCCCGCCAATGGTGCCGATCGCGCCCGCCGCGACCAGGATGTAGAACACCGTGCAGAACAGCAGCGATCCGACCAGCCCGATGGGCACGTTGCGCTGCGGGTTCTTGGTCTCCTCCGCCGCGGTGGAGACTGCATCGAAGCCCACATAGGCGAAGAAAATCGTCGCCGCCGCGCCGACTGCGCCGAGCCCCGAACCGAAACCGCCGAACACGCCGGCAGGCAGGAACGGGTTGAAATGGCTCGCGTCGAAATCCGGGCTGGTGAAGGTCAGCGCGATGAACGCGGTCAGCGCGGTGACCTTGATGAGAACCAGCACCGCGTTGACCTTGGCACTCTCGCTCGTCCCCACGATCAGCAGGCCGGTCACCAGCAGCGCGATGATCAGCGCGGGCAGGTTGATCAGCCCGCCCGGCGCGCCGCCCAGCACCAGCGGCCCGGCGGCAAGCCAGGCCGGCAGCTGGACACCGAGAATCTCGTTGAGGAATGTCCCGCTGAAATAGCCCGACCAGCCGACCGACACGGCAGCGGCGGCGATCGCGTATTCCATGATCAGCGCCCAGCCTACGGTCCACGCAAGCAGCTCGCCCACGCTGGCGTAGCTATAGGTATAGGCAGAGCCCGCGACGGGAATCATCGAGGCGATCTCTGCATAGCAGAGCGCCGCAATGATGCAGACCGCGCCCGCGATGGCGAAGGCGAGCATCAGGCCCGGTCCAGCCTTCTGCGCGCCTGCCGCCGTCAGAACGAAAATCCCGGTGCCGATCACACAGCCGATGCCGAACAGCATCAACTGGAACCAACCGAGAGTGCGATGGAGAGACTTCTTCTCCGCCGTCGCCAGAATGGCGTCGAGCGGCTTTACGCGGCCGAAAATCATGGGCGCAGATCCACGGTCCGGAAGCGAGCCCTCCCCGCCCTGCCGACCGCGTCTGCGTCAATATTACAACTCGAAGACCTCGGGAAGCTGGATTCTTGCCTCAGCTCAACAGGCTGGGGAACAATCCGGTGACCAGGATGGTCGCCACCGCCAGCGGGCACAGCCACGCGAGCAGGAAGCGCCACAGCGCAAAGACCGGCGCGGAAAGCTGGGTGGTCGTCTCCAGCAGCCGCCGGTCCGCCTTCCAGCCGATGAAGATCGAGGTCAGCAGCGCGCCAAGCGGCAGCATGATCTTGCCGGTGAACCCGTCCACCGTGTCGAGGATGTCGGTGTCTGCAAAGATCGGCCAGAACGATAGCGGGCGCACATCGGACCACACGTTATAGCCCAGCAGGCAGGCGATGCCGATCAGGAAAGCGCCCCCGCCAAAGACCAGCGCGGAGGTCGTCCGGCTCCAGCCCAGTTCTCCGATCCCGTAAGCGGTCGGCACTTCGAGCAGCGAGATCGAGCTGGTGATCGCGGCGACCAGCACCAGAATGAAGAACAGCAACCCGATGAGCGAGCCCGCCGGCATTGCCTCGAACGCGAAGGGCAGGGTCTGGAACACCAGCGTCGGACCCGCTGCGGGGTCGAGCCCCACCGCGAACACGATGGGGAAGATCATGAGCCCGGCGATCAGCGCCACCGCGGTGTCGGCGATCGCGATGGTGACCGCAGTCGATCCCAGCGGAGTGCCTTCGCGGATATAGGAGCCATAGGTAATGATCCCCGCCACGCCGAGCGAGAGCGAGAACAGCGCCTGACCCAGCGCGGAATTCATCACATCCGGGGTCAGTCGCGACCAGTCGGGCGTGAAGAGGAAGGCCGCAGCCTCGCTCACATCGCCGACGACGGCGCCGTAGATGGTGATCCCAATCAGCAGCACGAAGAAGGCCGGCATCAGCCAGGTCGCCGCTTTCTCAATCCCGTCCGAAACGCCGCGCGCAACGATAAACAGAGTGCCGCCCATGAAGGCGAAGTGCATCCCCAGCAGCAGGCTGGGGCTGGCGAACAGGTTGGTCAGGCGGTTGGCGATTTCTTCCTGGCTCTGCCCTTCCAGCGCGCCCCGGAAGGGATCGCCCGCAGCTATCGCAGAACCGAAATCGGCAGCAAAAACGCCCGCGTAGTAGAGCACCCAGCCTGCAACGACCGAATAGAAGGAAACGATCAGGAAGGCCGCCAGCGCACCGATCGCACCGAACGAGACCCAGCCTTTGGAGACGTTCGATTCTTCCGCAACGCGGCGGATGGAGCCGATCGCGTCGGTCTGCCCTGCGCGGCCGATGAATATCTCCGCCAGCAGCAGCGGCAGGCCCAGCAGGAACACGCAGCCGATATAAAAGATCACGAAGGCCCCGCCCCCGCTCTCGCCGGCCAGTGTCGGGAACCGCCAGAGATTGCCCAGCCCCACCGCTGCGCCGATCGCGGCGAGGATGAATGCCGAGCGCGAGGACCAGCCCTCAGCCGACGTGGTTGTCGTTGTGGCGACCATTAAAACTTTCTCCCTGCCGCACCTCCCGGGTGCGGTTTACCCTTTGCATTGGTGGGGCTTTTGCAATGTTTCTTCCGCCACGTCGAGTGCTGTGCTTTGCGTTTGTCCCGCCGAGGGGCTAGCACGCGCTCCATGTCGACAACCTTCCAGATCGATACGGCGACCAGCCGCGCGACCCCCACCCCGCAGCCGATGAAGCGGCTGACGGTCCCCAAGATCCAGAATCGCAAGGCGGATGGGGAAACCAAAGAGCCGCTGGTGATGCTAACCGCATACACCGCGCGCCAGGCGCAACTGCTCGACGAGCATTGCGACCTGCTGCTGGTCGGCGATTCGCTCGGCCAGGTGATCTACGGCCTGCCCTCAACGCTTCAGGTCACGCTCGACATGATGTGTGCGCATGGTGCTGCCGTGGTTCGCGGCAGCTATCACTCGGTGGTCGTGGTCGACATGCCTTTCGGCGCGTATGAGGGCAGCCCGCAACAGGCGTTCGAAAGCGCGAGCCGGATCATGGCCGAAACCGGCTGTGCGGCGGTGAAGCTGGAAGGCGGCGAGGCGATGGCGGAAACCATCTCGTTCCTCTCGCAGCGCGGCATCCCGGTGATGGCGCATATCGGCCTCACCCCGCAGGCGGTGAACGCGCTGGGCGGCTATGGCGCACGCGGACGCAGCCAGGAAGAGCACGCCAAGATCATCTCAGACGGCAAGGCCGTGCAGGAGGCAGGTGCCTTCGCTGTCGTGGTCGAAGGCGTGGTCGAACCGATCGCGGTCTCGCTGACCCAGTCGCTTGAAATCCCGGTGATCGGCATCGGCGCTTCCGCGCAGTGCGACGGGCAGGTGCTGGTGGTGGACGACATGCTCGGCATGTTCGAACGCGTGCCCCGCTTCGTGAAGAAATACGGCAACCTCGCCGAAGAGATCACCGACAAGGTGCAGCAATACGCCAGCGAAGTGCGCGCGCGCAGCTTCCCGACCGAAGACCAGACCTACCAGCCCAAGAGCTAGTCTCCCCCTCAACCCACCGGATCGCCCCGGCACCGCACGGACACCAACTTCGTGAACACACTTCTGCGACATTACTGGGGCTCGCTGCTCTTCACTCTCGTGTGCTTCATCGCGGCCGGGTTCTACGCCTGGAACGCGGGCGGCAGTGTCGGCAGCGTGGCCCACGTGCTGTGGATCGTGCTGGTTCTGTCGATCCTCGAAATCTCGCTCAGCTTCGATAACGCAGTGGTCAACGCGACCGTGCTGCGCGAAATGGACGAGAAGTGGCAGCGCCGCTTCCTGACATGGGGCATCCTGATCGCGGTGTTCGGGATGCGGATCGTCTTCCCGCTCGCCATCGTGGCCGTAGCGGCCAACCTCGATCCGCTGTCCGCAATAGACCTCTCGCTCAACGATCCGGAGCGCTACGAGGCGATCGTATCATCGGCGCATGTCGGTATCGCAGGCTTCGGCGGTGCCTTCCTGACCATGGTCGGGCTGAATTTCTTCTTCGACGGCGACAAGGATGTCGACTGGATCCGCGGGCTGGAGCTGGCGCTGCGCCGCTTCTCCGAAATCCGCGCGGCGGAGATCGGCATCCTGCTGCTGATGCTCTACGGCATTTCGACCATGCTGCCCGAGGGTGAGGGGATGGTTTTCCTGACCGCCGGCATTCTGGGCCTGGTCACCTACATCGCGGTCGATGCGATCGGCACGGTGCTGGACAAGGTGGAACGCCGCAAGATGGCCGAGGGCGCAGTGCGATCCGGCCTCGGCGGGTTCCTCTATCTCGAAGTGCTCGACGCGAGCTTTTCCTTCGACGGGGTGATCGGGGCCTTCGCGCTCTCGAACAACATGCTGATCATCGCACTGGGGCTGAGCATCGGGGCGCTGTTCGTGCGTTCGATGACGGTCCACCTTGTGCGCGCGGGCACGCTGACCAAGTATCGCTTCCTCGAACATGGTGCGTTCTGGGCGATCATCGCGCTGGGCCTGATCATGCTGCTGTCGGCGAAATTCCACATTTCGGAGAGCATCACCGGTCTGATCGGCGCAGTGCTGATCGGCATCTCGCTGCTGTGGTCGATGCGCTACAACCGCAAGCACGGCACCGAGCGCGAAACCGCCTAGTTCTGCAGATCGTACTGCTTGAGCAGATCGTAGAGCGTCGGCCGCGACACGCCGAGCAGCTTTGCGCTGCCCGAGATATTGCCTTCCGTTCGCGCCAGCGCCTTGCGGATCACCTGCCGGTCGACCTGCTCGCGCGCGCCCTTCAGGTTGAGCGGCGCGGCATCGTCCATATTCGGTGATGCCAGGTCGAGGTCTTCTGCGCCGACCAGCTTGCCGTCGGCCATGATCACCGCGCGTTTCACCCGGTTCTCCAGCTCGCGGACGTTGCCCGGCCACTTGTGCGCGTCGAGCGCGGCGAGCGCATCGGGCGCAAAGCCCTTTACCGAGGGGTTCATTTCCTGCGCGAAGCGGTTGAGAAAGGCCTTGGCCAGCAGCGCAGCATCGCCTGCACGTTCGCTGAGCGAGGGGATGCGCACGACGATCTCCGCCATGCGGTAGTAGAGATCCTCGCGGAACGTCTCCTCGCCGATCATCGCGTCGAGATCGCGGTGGGTGGCGCACACGATCCGCGTGTCGACCGCAATCGCCTTGCGCCCGCCGATCCGCTCGATCGTGCGCTCCTGCAAAAAGCGCAGCAGCTTGACCTGCAGGGCCAGCGGAATGTCGCCCACCTCGTCGAGGAACAGCGTCCCGTTGTCGGCGGCTTCGATCTTGCCCTCGGTCGTCTTGACCGCCCCGGTAAACGCGCCTTTCTCGTGCCCGAAAAGCTCGCTTTCGAGCAGGTTTTCGGGGATCGCGGCGCAGTTGATCGCAACAAAGGCCCCCCCGCGGCGCGGACTTGCGTCGTGAAGGCCGCGTGCGAGCAGTTCCTTGCCCGTCCCGCTCGCGCCCAGCAGCATTACCGATGCGTCGGTGTTCGCCACGCGCTCGATTGTTCGGGCGACCTTCACCATCTCGGGTGCGCCGGTGATCAACGTGCCGAGCACGGTCTTGGTCTTGCCGACCTTCTCCGCCAGGCGACGGTTCTCCGCCTCGATCCGGTGGAGGTTGAGCGCACGCGATACGATCAGTTCGAGCGCCGCGATGTCGACCGGCTTGTGATAGAAATCATACGCCCCCGCTCCGATCGCATCGAGCACGCTTTCATGCGCGCCGTGCCCGCTGGCGATAATCACCTTGGTCGCGGGCGCCTGTGCCATGATCGCGTCGAGCACGGCGAAGCCCTCGCTTGTACCGTCCGGATCGGGCGGCAGGCCGAGATCGAGCGTGACCACCGGCGGTGCCTCCGCGCGCAGGATCGCCAGCGCATCCTCACGCGTGCCGGCCACGAACACCTGATAGCCTTCGAAAGCCCATTTGAGCTGCGTCTGCAGGCCTTCGTCGTCTTCGACGATCAGCAGCTTGGGTTTGGGATCGCTCATCAGGCTGCCTCGCGGGAGAGTTTCTTGTCGACCGGTTCGCTTGCGACGCCGACCAGTTCGATGGTGAAGCGCGTGCCCAGGCCGACCCGCGACTGGACCAGCAACCGCCCGCCCATCGCACGGATCAGTTCGCGCGCCTCCAGAGCGCCGATTCCGAAGCCATCGGATTTGGAGCTGACGAAGGGCGCATAGAGCTTGTCGCGCAGGAAGGCCGGGTCCATCCCTTCGCCGACATCGACGATATCGATGCTGGCGCCAATGTGGTCCCCGTGGATCGCAACGCAGACCGGCGCGTTCGCGGGGCTTGCGTCGAAGGCGTTCTGGATCAGGTGAACCAGCGCCTGCTCCAGCCCCTCACGATCGGCCATCGCAGCCTCATCGCCGGTGATCGAGACGCGGGCCTGCCACGAAGGGCCGAAGCTGGCTGCAACGTCCCCGATCAGGGCCGCAAGCTCGACCCGCTCGATCTCAGGCACGCGCTGGTTGCCATAGCGACCAAGCCGCTGAATCAGTCCGTTGAGCTTGGCGGTGCTGGTGCCCAGCGTCTTGAGCATATCCTCGCGAAACGCGGGATTATCCGCGTGGCGCTGCGCATTGTGCGACAGCAGCGAGAGCTGGCTGGCGAGGTTCTTGATATCGTGGAGGACGAAGGCCATCCGCCGATTGAACTCGTCGAACCGCGCCGCCTCCATCAGCGCGTGCTGCCCCGCCTGTTCGGCAAGATAGCTGGCCAGCTGACGCCCCACGACCTTGAGCAGGTCGAAATCCTCCCAATCGAGCTGACGATCGATCAGCGGCCGGGCAAGCAGCACCGCGCCCTGCAACCGGTCGAAATGGCGCAAAGGCACGATCGCCCAGCTCGCGCTGTCCGCGTCCAGCCAGGCTGGCAGCGGGTCGACATCGCCTGCCTCGGACTTTCCCGAACGCCATTGTTCGAGATCGATCACGTAGTCGTTTTGCGAAAGGAAGCCAGCCAGTTGATCCGGCAGGCTCACCACATCATCGGCCAGCGTGGGCCAGCGCCAGGTCTCCGCAAGGACAAGCGTGCCTTCGGGATCGGGCAGGAACAGCGCGGCAGACGGGCTCTCGGTAATGTCCGCCATCGCCTTGGGCGCGCGCAGATGTAGCGCATCGCCAGCCTCTCCGCCACGTCCGATCGTATCGGCAAGCCGCAGCCACTCGGCCCGGTAATCGTAGCGATGGCTGAACAGATGCTTCTGCGCTGTGACCTTCAGCCACGCGCGAAACCGTTCGGACGGCAGCCACAGCGCCATCACGGTCAGCAGCGCGACCAGGAAGCCGACCTGCGCAAGCCGCGCTCCATCCGCCTCCATCAGGTTGAGCACCCGCGCGAGACCCGCCATCGCCAGCAGATAGCCGCCGATCAGCAGCAGCGAGAGCGAACGGAACGCCACCTTGCGCGAGGCACGAAGGCGCAGGGCACTCACATCCGCGCCCAGCGCCATCGCCAGCGGCACGAATGCGATTGCGACCACGACCCCGCGCAGCGCCGCGATCTGGTCCGGAAATTCGCCCGACAGCCAGGTCGCGGCGTAGTAATTCAATTCGAACAGCCACAGCGCAGACAGCGAGATCGCGACCCACCGCGTGCTCGCGCGATCGCGATGCGAGGCACCGACATAGAGATTGTGCAGCAGGACCAGCGCACCGATCGCAACGAGCATGTGGAACAGCGAGGATACTCGCAGTGCAGAGGCGGCAAATTCCGGCCCTGCGTCGATCAGTGCATCTGCGGCCAGCACGGCACCCTGCAACAGTTCCACGAACACCAGGCTGACGATCACGAAGCGCACCTTGCGCGCGCTCTCCTGATCCACCCCGCCCGCGAACAGGGCGTGGACCAGCGCCAGCCAGCTGAGATTGCGCAGAACCTCGGCCCCCGCAGTGACCAGCGCAGCCGGGCCGAGCGCGGCGAGCACGCCCGCCCACACGCCCGTCAGGCACAGCGCGACCAGCCCCGCGATCCGCTCGCGCCGCCAGGGCAGCGGCCTGCGGCACAGCCAGATCGCGGCCAGAGCGCAGGCCGCGGCGCATACGGTATGGCTAGCCAGAGCGATCACATGCCACAATCCCGCGTCGGCCATCAGCGCGCGCCTTCGGGATAGAGGATCACCCGCAGCGTCTGGAGCAGGATCAGCAGGTCGAGAAAGGGGGTGTAGTTCTTCGCGTAGTAGAGATCATACTCCAGCTTGTGCCGTGCATCCTCGATACTCGCGCCGTAGGGGTAGTTGATCTGCGCCCACCCGGTGATCCCCGGCTTCACCATATGGCGTTCGGCATAGAAGGGCAGCTGGTCCTCCAGATCGCCGACGAATTTCGGCACTTCCGGACGCGGGCCGACGAAGCTCATCTCGCCCTTCAGCACGCTCCAGGTCTGGGGCAGCTCGTCGATCCGGACCTTGCGAATGAAGCGGCCCAGGCGGGTTACTCGCGGATCGCCCACGGTCGCCCACTGCGCACCGTCCTTCTCCGCATCGGTGCGCATGCTGCGCAGCTTGAGCAGTACGAAGGGCCGCCCGTGGAGGCCGACCCTCTGTTGGCGAAAGAAGGCCGGGCCCTTGCTGTCCAGCTTCACGAGGATGGCGAACAGGGCGATCACCGGCAGGGTGATGGTCAGCACGATCAGGCTGGCGATGATGTCCACGGTTCGCTTGGTGATGCTCGACCAGCGCCGCCCGGCGGAAAACCCATCCGAAAAGATCAGCCAGCTGGGATTGAGTGTGTCGAGATCGACGCGTCCCGTCTCGCGCTCGAGGAAGCTGGAGACCTCGTGCACCGGGACGCCTTTCGTGCGCACCCGGACCAGATCCGCCAGCGGCAGCGCATTGCGACGTTCTTCCAGGGCGAGCACCACCTCGGTCGCGCGGACACGTTCGACGAAAGCGCCCAGATCGCCCAGCTCGTCGCGCCCTATGGCCTGTTCGAGAATACGATGGGGTTCGTTCATCGCGATGAAGGCCACGATCTTGAAACCGCTGTCGCCACACTCTTCGAGCGCCTTCAGCCGGGCGGCGCGGGTACCGGCGCCCATTACGACGACGCGCCGTTTGAGGTTCTCGCGGTTGACCGCATGGCTGAGTGCAATGCGGGTTAGGCCCATCATGACCTGGGCCAGGCCAAGGGCATAGAGCAGCGTAGAACGCCAGAATCCGACGGTCGGCAGCACGAAGTCGAGCACCGCCAATGCTACCCCGGCGAGCGAAAGCGCGACCAGCGAACGGGCAAAGGCATAGCGCGGGCTGCGCAGCGCCTCGGGACTGTAGAGCCCCAAGGCGATTAGCGACAGCGAGCAGATAATTGTAAAACCGATGATCGGCGGAAGCCGCTCGGTCCACGGGCCAACCTCGATCCCGATCTGCATCGCGCGCAGGTGCCACGCGAGATCGCCTGCAAGCAGCAGCAAAACAAGGTCGCAGAAGCCGTAAAGCAACACGGCCTGCGGGATATAGTGCTTGAACAGCCTGATCATCGCGCCCTGCCGGAACCCTTCTCCGCGTCGTTCTGCGGAGGTTCGGCTTAGGGGCGAGTGATGAAATGTCGGTAAATTTTACACCCTGCCGAAAAGCTCCGGCAGGGTGCTGCAATTACTCTGAGGGGGCGACCCGGTCTGCCGCGTTCTCGATCGCGTCACCGGCCTGGTTGGCTGCGTCGCCCACCTGGTTAGCCGCGTTCTCGACCGCGTTGTCCTTCGCGACTTCGGCATTGCTCATGTTGGAAAAAAGATAGATCGCCGCGACGACGGCGATGAGGGCGACGATCAGCAGCACGATCGTCGTGCCGCCGCTCTTGCTTCGCTCGCCATCGGTGACGATGGTGTGCGTGGTGTGGGTGTGGCCGTCCTGATCGGTATGTTCGGTAATGCGTTCTTCGGTCATGGCGAATGCGCCCCTTGCGGTTTTACTGACTTGCACAAAGCGCAAGATGCCTTGCGGTTCCGTGCAAGGGTCACGCGACCGCCGTCTGGATTGGCCCGCGTAGCGAACGCGCGGGGCATTCAATCCGGCGGCAGGTGCGGCAGCCGGGGCCGATCGGCGTCGCGTCATCTTCCTTCAGCGAGACACCACGACCGATCGCGGTGGCATCGGCAAACTTCGCCTCCAGGCCCAACAGCAATACGTCGGTGCGCGGTTCGTCGGCATAGGGCGGCGCGGCGATATGCGCGACCAACCAGTGTTCCGGTCCCAACGCACCGCTTTCCATCATGATCGCCTGCGAATGCCATTCGGCCCGCCGCTCCAGACCCAGACGCGGGCAGCCGGGCCGTCGGTCTAGCAGGCTGGTCCCGCTCGCGCCCAGCAGCCGTTCGAACAATTGCACCGATCCGTCGATCCGCCCCACGAAGAACGGCAGACCGCGCTGGCCGACCCGCTGGAGCGTGGTGAAACGGCGAGCGACCTCGCCCACATCGGTGGCGAAACGGCGGGCAAGCACCTGCGGCTCGTAAGCGGTCGCCTCGCACGCGCGCAGGAACCGGCCATAAGGCATGACCAGCGCGCGCGCGTAGTAGGCGCGAAGATAGCGGGCGAAGGCATCGCGCCCCTCGCGGTGATCGAACGACGCGCCATCGGCGATGTCCGCGATCAGCTCGCGCTGCTCGAGTTCGGCGACCTGCTTGGCCATCTCGATATTGCGCGCCGCGGGGGAGAGCATTTCGGATAGCTGGACCTGCCGCGCATGCAGGTCGAGCCGCCGGTTCGCCTCGGGCAGCACGGCGCGCGGGAGATATCGGATCGCGAGATCGTGCCGCTCGCGCAGGTGATCGGTGAGAGCTGCGCCGATATCCGCGCGGGCAAGGCGCAGCTCGTCGGCCAGATTCTCCGCCGCCTCGTCCACATCGGCGAAGTGGTTGCGCCAGCGCTCGATCGCGCGCCACACCTCTTCCTCGAACGGGCGGGTTTGCGCGCCCGCCCTCCCCCGCTCGTCAAACAGGCGGGCGAAAGCAGCGGCGGCCTGTGGCGCGGCCGCGAGGAATTCGGTCACTTCCGCACGGTCGATCCCCAGATCTGCGAAGCGGTCGTCGCCCAGGCGGCGGGCGAGCCCGTCGACACCGCCGATTGAGCTGCTTTCCTGCAGGGAGCGTGGATCGTAGTCGAACTGGTCGACCAGCTCGAGCACCACGCGTGCGGTGACAGGGCGCTGGTTGCGCTCGATCAAATTGAGGTAGCTGGGCGAGATCGACAGGCGCTGAGCCATGCTTGCCTGCGTCAGACCTTCGCGGCGGCGCAGGCGGCGCAGCGCGGCACCGGCATAGAGGGATGGTTCGCTCATGGCTTTGGGCTAGCTTTCGTTTGTAAACATCTTCACAAGAACACAAGCGCTCACTAGCGAATGAGGCATTTGAGACAAGATCGTTTGTAATAAACTCTGTCGGGAAACCCGTGCGAGCCCTACGTAAGGGGTCACAGAGACCATTTCCTACGGAGCCCCCTATGAGCAATTCGAACTACGCAAGCGAAACCGAGCACCTGAAGACCCGCATCGGCCAGGGCGGTGACGCCTGGGCCGCGATCGATGCCGAGAGCGCGGCCCGCATGCGCCTGCAGAACCGCTTCCGCACCGGGCTCGACATCGCGAAGTACACCGCAAAGATCATGCGCGAAGATATGGATGCCTACGACGCCGATCCGGCGAACTACACCCAGTCGCTGGGCGCGTGGCACGGCTTTATCGGCCAGCAGCAGATGATCGCGATCAAGAAGCACTTCGGCAGCACCAAGCGCCGCTACCTCTATCTGTCGGGCTGGATGGTTGCCGCGCTGCGCAGCGAATTCGGGCCCCTGCCCGACCAGTCGATGCACGAGAAAACCGCCGTGCCCGAGCTGATCGAGGAGATATACACCTTCCTCAAGCAGGCTGACTCGCGTGAGTTGGGCGGAATGTTCCGCGATTTGGATGCAGCGCGCGAAGCGGGCAACGCGACCGAAGCCAAGCGGCTGGAGAACGCGATCGACAACTACGAAACGCACGTGGTTCCGATCATCGCCGACATCGACGCGGGCTTCGGCAATGCCGAGGCGACCTATCTGCTCGCCAAGCAGATGATCGAGGCGGGCGCCTGCGCGCTGCAGATCGAAAACCAGGTGTCTGACGAGAAGCAGTGCGGCCACCAGGACGGCAAGGTCACCGTGCCGCACGAGGACTTCCTCCAGAAGATCCGCGCAATCCGTTACGCCTTCCTCGAACTGGGCGTCGAAGACGGGATCATCGTTGCGCGCACCGACAGTCTTGGCGCGGGCCTGACCAAGCAGATTGCTTACTCGACCGAGCCGGGCGATCTGGGCGACCAGTACAACAGCTTCCTCGATTGCGACGAAGTCGATCCGTCCGACATCAAGAACGGCCAGGTCTTCATCAGCCGCGACGGCAAACTGCTGGCGCCCAAGCGGCTGCCCAGCAACCTCTACCAGTTCCGCCCCGGCACGGGTGTGGACCGGGTCGTGCTCGACTGCATCACCTCGCTTCAGCACGGCGCTGACCTGCTGTGGATTGAGACCGAGAAGCCGCATGTCGAGCAGATCGCCGAGATGGTCGACAAGATTCGCGAGACGGTGCCCAATGCGAAGCTGGTCTACAACAACTCGCCCAGCTTCAACTGGACGCTGAACTTCCGCCAGCAAGTGTTTGATTCTTGGGAGAAAGATGGCAAGGATGTGAGCGCCTATGATCGCGCCAAGCTGATGAGCGTGGACTATGACGGCACCGATCTGGCGCAAGAGGCCGATGCGAAGATCCAGAGCTTCCAGGCCGATGGCGCGAAGCGTGCGGGCATCTTCCACCATCTGATCACGCTGCCGACCTATCACACGGCCGCGCTCAGCACGGACAACCTCGCCAAGCGCTACTTCGGCGAGGAGGCGATGCTGGGCTACGTCAAGAACGTCCAGCGCGAGGAAATCCGCCAGCAGATCGCCTGCGTGAAGCATCAGAACATGGCCGGGTCCGACATCGGGGACGACCACAAGGAGTACTTTGCCGGCGAAGCGGCCCTCAAGGCCGGCGGCAAGGACAACACCATGAATCAGTTTGCCGCCTAGGCGATAACGGGTTCGGGACTTGTCACCGGGTCGCGGGGTCGGCATTGCTGGCCTCACGACCCGGGCGACGTCCGGACAAACCCACGGAGCGGATTCAACTATGACCGACGAGACCGACACCCCCAAAGAGCCCGGCCGCGCCCGCGCCCTGCTCTCCACCGCTGACTTCCGCCTGCTGCGCGCCGCTCTTGCGAGCCACGCGCGGACCACGGAAGACCGCGAGGAACTGGCCAAGATCAACGCGCTGCACCACCGGCTTGGGACCTACGTTCCCGACGCCGAATAGGCAGCCGCACTGGCACCATCCGGGCGCGCGAGGTCACCATGGCCTCGCGCGCCCGCTTGCATTCGGGCGATGACCGGCTAGACCCCCGGCCACTTTACTAGCTGCAGATCGAGACTAGCGTGGCCATTCCCCGTTTCGCCCCCGGCGTGCTGAAATTCCAGCGAGATGTATTCCCCGCGCGGAAGGACTTCTTCGAGAAACTGAGCCAGGGCCAGTCGCCCGAGGCGCTGTTCATCACCTGCTCGGATTCGCGAATCGAAACCGGCATGATGACACAGACCGATCCGGGTGAGCTGTTCATCTGCCGCAACGCGGGCAATATCGTGCCCCCGCATACCAATCAGACCGGCGGGATGACCGCCAGCATCGAGTTCGCCAGCGCGGTGCTCGAAGTGCCGCACATCATCGTGTGCGGGCATACCGAGTGCGGCGCGATGAAGAGCGCGATGCAGCTGCACGACGATTCCAACTCGCTCGATACCCTGCCTCACGTGCGCGAATGGCTGGGTTACAGCCGCGCCGCGGTCGATATTGCCGATGCGCTGGGCAACGGGAAGAGCGACAAGGACCGGATGCGGCTGCTGCTGGAGCAGAACGTGGTCCTGCAGTTGCAGCACCTGCGCACCCATCCGACCGTCGCCCTGCGGCTCGCCCAGGGCGAGCTGCAGCTGCATGGCTGGGTATACGACATCGCGACCGGCATGGTCGACGTCTACGACGATGCGCAGAACCGCTTCGTCCCGATCGACGAGCGCTACAGCCTGTAGCGCTCAGCCGCCCTTGGCGGGCATCAGGTCGATCGCGGCGGCGGCCAGCGCCTCCGCCCCGGTCTCGATCACCTTCTCGGCATCGGGCGCCCAGAACGGGCTGTGGAGCGAGGGCAGCGTGCCCTCCCCAGCCTGCGCCGCCTGCCACTCGTCCTCGGGCACCCCGCCGATCCAGAAGATCAGCGATTCGACGCCATCGGGGTCGGCCCGGCGGTACTGGCTGAAATCCTCGCCACCCATCACGCTGGGCACCTGCATCACCCGCTCTTCGCCGAAGCGGGTGCGAAAGCCGCTCATCACGGTTTCGGTGAACTCGGGATCGTTGAAGGTCGAGGGCGTGTAGGGATCGGCCACGGTCACCACCGGCAGCTGATCCTCCGCAATACCCGCCGCAATCGCCTCGCCCCGCGCGATCCGGGCAATCCCGTCGAGCAGCAGCTTGCGCGCCTCGTCAGTGTAGCTGCGCACGGTCAGCTGCAGCTTCGCCTCGTCGGAAATGATGTTGTGCTTGGACCCGGCGCGGAAGCTGCCCACGGTGACCACACCCGGCTCCAGCGGAGACAGCTCGCGACTGACCAGCGTTTGCAGCTTCATCACGATCGAACTCGCCAGCACGACCGGGTCCTTGGTCGATTGCGGATAGGCACCGTGTCCGCCGACGCCCTTCACCGTGATGTCCACACTGTCGACATTGGCCAGCGCATAGCCCGGCGAATAGCCGATCGTCCCGGCGGGGAACTGCGCGGCATCGTGGAAGGCGATTGCGTAGTCGGGCTTGGGGAAGCGGGTGAACAGCCCGTCTT
Source organism: Citromicrobium bathyomarinum (assembly GCF_021021475.1). GTDB lineage: Bacteria > Pseudomonadota > Alphaproteobacteria > Sphingomonadales > Sphingomonadaceae > Alteriqipengyuania > Alteriqipengyuania bathyomarina. The sequence goes on from NZ_JAINWL010000004.1 coordinate 245,154, forward strand.
CCAGCATCGCCAGCGCGCCCTCGCCCACCTCTTCGGCGGGTTGCAGGATCATCACCAGCGTGCCGCTCCATTCGTCCTTATGGTCCACCAGCTGCTGCGCTGCGCCGATCCACGCGGTCATATGCGTGTCATGCCCGCAGGCGTGCATCACGCCGGTTTCCACGCCGGTCGCGGGCGTCGCCTTGACGGTGGAGGCAAACGGCAGCCCGGTCTGTTCGACCACCGGCAGGCCGTCCATGTCCGCGCGGATGAGCACGGTCGGCCCTTCACCATTCTCCATCACCGCGACCACGCCGGTCTTGCCGACACCTTCGGTCACTTCGAAGCCCAGCTTGCGCATCCGTGCGGCGAGCTTGGCAGCAGTTTCGTCTTCTTCGAAGCTGAGTTCGGGATTGGCGTGGAGATCGCGGTAGAGCTCCATCAGCTCGGGCATGTCTTCCTGCACGCCCGCGCGCAGGCCATCATCCTGCGCGAAAGCGGCGGTGGAGCACAGCAGCGCGCCCGCCGCCATCAGTGCCGCGCGCGTTGTCCGAATCTGCCTGTGCATACCCCGTACTCCCCTTTGCCCCGATTTGCCTGACACACCTGACACACCTGACACACAGTCCAGGCGTTCAATTCCAGTCGATATGTAGCCGCCCTTTGATCGATCCGGTCGATGAATGGCTGGCTGCGCGCACTATCATAACTGACCCATCGCAGATTTGCAGGGGGTAGGAAATGCTAGAGGCGATAGGTCAGCACCAGCAGGACGGAGAGCGTCGTCACCATCAGCAGCACCAGCGGCACGCCGGTGCGGATGTAATCCGAGAACTCGTATGAGCCTTCGCCCATGATCAGCATGTTGGTCTGATAGGCGATCGGGGTCGCGTAACACAGGTTGCAGCCGAACAGCACCGCCAGCACCAGCGGTTCGGGCGGCAGGCCCAGCTCGGTCGCGATGCTGAACGCGATCGGCGTGCCGACCGTGGCGGCCGTCGCGTTGGAGGCGAAATTAGTCAGCGTGGTCACGAACAGCATGATCGCGCCCAGCACCAGCGCGGGGGGCAGCGATGACAGGCCCAGCGACAGCGCCATGCCCAGCCACGCGGCCGCGCCGCTCGCCTCGACGATGGAGCCCACCGCGATGCTCGCCGCGACCAGCACGATGACCTTGGCGGACAGCGCGCGCCCGACCCGGTCGAATTTCACGCAGCCGGTCAGGAACATCAGGATCGCGCCCGCCAGCGCGGAGATCGCGATCGGGAACAGGCCGATCGAGGCGGTGAACACCGCCCCGAACATGATCACTGCGGAGAGCACCGCCTTGGACCGGCGCGGCAGTTCGCGCATCCCTTCCAGCATCAGCAGGCTGTCGCCCCGTGCGAATTCTTCCAGGTCCGCGCGCAGGCCGGTTACCATCAGCACGTCGCCTTCGGCAAAGCGCATGTCGCCGGCGGAATAATCGCTGAATTCGTCGGTCATGCCCGTCCAGCGTTCGGGACGATGCACGCCGAGCACGGCAACCCCATAAAGATCGGCCACGCCGGAGCTGGGCAGCGTGCGCCCGATCAGGCGCGAATCTGCGGTGATCGCCATCTCGACGACGATCACGTCCTCGTTCTGCGCGCTCGCCTTGCGCTTGATCTTCGAAAGCACCCAGTCGGGCGCCGCCTCGCCGCGCAGCGTGCGCATCGCCTCTTCCACCGCTTCCTGCGGGCCGGAGATCAGCAGGCGCTGTTGCGGCTGCAGCTTGCCGTCAGGCGCATCGTGCACGGTCACGCTGTCGGGCAGGCGCGGCAGGATGTCGGACAGGGGCTCTCCGGTCAGCGGGCCATCCTCGCTCACTCTCAGCCGCGCCTGGAAATGGCGGCGGGGGCGCGTGTCTTCCTGACGGTTGTCCCCCAGCAGCCGAGGCATCACCAGCCACAGATAGGGCAGCGCGACGGCCGCAGCGACCAGCACGATCGGCGTGTAATGGAACACGCTCATTTCCGGCATCCCCAGATCGCTTGCGATGGAGACGACCAGGATATTGGTCGACGTGCCGATGGTCGTCGCCATCCCGCCGATCAGGACCGCCGCGTTGAGCGGGATCAGCGTCTTGGAGGCAGGCATCGCGCCGCGTGCGGCGAGGCTGACGAAGATCGGCAACAGCAGGACCAGAACGGGCGTATCATTGACCGCCATCGACAGCGCCATCGCCGCCACCAGCGAGACCAGCAGCCCGATCTGCAGGTTCCACTTGAACAGCCGCTCAAGCAGATGCGCCGCAGGCTCCAGCGCGCCGGTCACCACCAGCCCCCGGCCCATGATCATCAGCGCGCAGATCGTGATCAGTGCGTAATGGCCGAAGCCCGAGAAGGCGAGCGACAGGCCGTCGGTCGGGCGCGTGTCGGGCAGCGGGAAGAAGTAAAGGAACACCGCGATCACCGCGATGGTCATCAGCGAGACGATCTCGGTCGACGGCCTGCTGCGCGCAAAGCCGATGAACATCGCGATCGTGACCACCATCGCGGCAATCGCGTGAAAGGAAGGGGCTTCTAGCATTGCTGAACCCTGCGATAGCGGGGCGAGGCCCTGCTAGGCAATCGGGGACGCGCATATCGCGTGCGATCATGCACCGATGATTGCGAGCGATAAAATGTGGTGCCCCTGGCCCGACTCGAACGGGCACTCCGTAAGGAACTCGATTTTGAGTCGAGCGCGTCTACCAATTCCACCACAGGGGCACTGGGTCTGACCGACCCATAAGGCGAGGCCGCAGCCTAACGCAAGGCGTTGGCGACGACCTTGTGCATCTTCGAATGCAGGCCGTCATTGCCGGCCAGCACCTGTTCGTGATGGACCGGCTGGCTACGCCCGCGATAATCGGTCACGAAGCCGCCCGCCTCGCGCACCAGCAGGCAGCCTGCGGCGGTATCCCACGGTTGCAGGTCGCTTTCCCAGAACCCGTCGAAGCGCCCTGCGGCAACCCATGCGAGGTCGAGCGAGGCGGCGCCGAAGCGGCGGATGCCGGCGACTTCGGGGCCGAGCGCACCGTAAATCCGGCTCCATTCGGCAATATTGCCGTGGCCCTGAAACGGCATGCCGGTCGCGATCAGCGCTTCGTTCAGGCGAGCGCGCGAGGAGACCCGCAGGCGGCCGTCGTGCAGCCATGCGCCGCGCGTCTTTTCCGCCCAGAAGGTTTCATCGGTAATCGGCTGATAGATCACCGCGGCGGTGACATCGCCCCAGCCCGATCCATCCAGCTTGCGCTCCTGCACCGCGATCGAGATTGCGAAATGCGGGATGCCGTGAAGGAAATTGCTCGTGCCATCGAGCGGGTCGATGACCCAGCGCGGCTGGCCATCCTCGCCTTTGATCTCGCCCGCTTCCTCCAGCAGGAAGCCCCAGCCCGGGCGCGCCTGCAACAGGTCGTCGTACAGCGAGCGTTCGGCCCGCATGTCCGCCTTGCTGACGAAATCGGCCGGGCCCTTGCGGCTGACCTGGAGGTGTTCGATCTCGCCGAAGTCGCGGCGCAGGCGGTTGCCCGCGCGGCGTGCGGCACGTTCCATTACGCGGATGAGGCCGGTGATTGCTGCCATGTCGTGTCTTGGCCCGTCCTAGCGCGTTGCAGGTTCGGCAGGAGCCGCAGCCGGAGCGTCGGCCGACGGAGCACCCGCTTCACGCGCGCCGCACACGATCGCCGCGACCAGATAGACATTGGTCGGGTCGCTGGCATCGATCTGCGGATTTTCGGCCAGCGCCTTGCCGGTCGCCTCGCTGATCGTCTTGAGCGTGTTGGAATAGAGGCACCCGATCAGGGCGTCCTTTTCATCTTCCGCGATATTTTCCAGGTCCATCGCCTTGGCGAACAGGCTGAAGATGGTGCCCGCGCGCGACATGGTCTGCTGTTCCTGCTCCGTAACCGGTGCAGGCGCTTCGGGCGCGGTCTGCGCGGCGACGGGCGCAGCGGCGAGGCCGAGGCTCGCGGCGAGGATGATGCTATTCTTGAACGGCATGATCAGCCAGCCTTTCCGACATAAGTCTGTTCGTACACGTCGACGATGATCCGCGTGCCGCTTTCGATATGCGGCGGGACCATGATGCGCACGCCGTTGTCAAGGATCGCGGGCTTGTAGCTGGACGAGGCGGTCTGCCCCTTCACCACCGCATCGGCTTCGACGATCTGTGCCTCGACCTGTTCGGGCAGCGCGACCGAGATCGGCTTTTCTTCCCACAGCTCCAGCGTCACCGTCATCCCGTCCTGCAGGAACGGGCGCGCATCGCCGAGCAGGTCGCTCGGCAGGTTGATCTGCTCGTAGGTATCGGTGTCCATGAACACCAGCTGGTCGCCATCCTCGTACAGGAACTGGTAGTCCTTGGTGTCGAGGCGGACCTTCTCGACCGTGTCGGCGCTGCGGAAGCGCACGTTGGTCTTGCGGCCATCCTGCAGGTTCTTCATCTCGACCTGCATGTAGGCACCGCCCTTGCCGGGCTGGGTGTGCTGGATCTTGGCGACCTTCCAGATGCCGCCTTCATATTCGATGATATTGCCGGGACGAATATCGACGCCGCTGATCTTCATGGGGATACCTTGGGTTTAGCGAAACGGGGGCTGCCGATCGGGGCCGAAACCAGCGCCGCAGCTGCAAAGCGCGCGCCTTAGCCGAGCACTCATGGTCAGGCAAGGCAAGCAACGCTATATGGCCGCACATGGACAGGACTTCTTGCTTCACCCGCGCGCTTCGTGCCGTACCCGCACTCGGCCCATCGCTCGCTCTCGCGCTCGCTGCCACGCCGCTGATGGCGCAGGCCGGGCCGATCGATACCTTGCCGCTGGGCAAATACGAATGCACTCTTCCCGGCGATGCCGGCGGCGCTGCGTGGCACCGCATTCCGGGCCGGGATTTCACGATCCTCAACGCCTCCAGTTACGAGGCCAGCGGGGAACGCGGGGTCTACCTGCTGCGCGGCACCCACCTCACCTTTACCCGCGGTCCACTCAAGGGAATGATGCTGGAACGCTCTGGCCAGCGGATCCTGCGCGAGCGCGACGAGAAAGGCGAACTGGGCCCAATGCGCTGCGTGCTGACCTCCCCTCCCCGATAATATACGCCCCCGCAGGCCTCGACCGGTTCAGCGATCCTCGCCCGTCAGATAGGGATAAGGATTGATCGCGTTGGTCGGCTCCCACCATTCGGCATCCTGGGTGGTGCGCATGATCGCAAAGTGCAGGTGCGGTGCATCGGGCGCGGCATTGCCCGTCGTGCCCACTGTGCCGAGGCGCTGGCCCCGGCGGACCTTCTGCCCTTCCTTCAGCCCCGGCGCATATTGATCGAGGTGCGCGTAGTAAAAGATCGTCTCGCGGTCCGGCGAGCGCACGTAGAGCGAATTGCCGCCGGTTTCGGACTGATAGATCCGCTCGATCGTGCCCGGCGCGGCGGCGATGACCGAGGTGCCCTTGGGTGCCATGATGTCGATCGCCTCGTGAAACCGCTCTCCTCCGTCACGCTCCGCCAGGAAGCTGTCGGACAGCTCGTCCGGCCTCACGTTGAGCACGGGGATCACCATCTGCGACAATTGCCGCATCTGCGGGCGGGTCGCGGTGGCGCGATCGTTCGACGCGACGTTGCGCGCGCGCTGCGCGGTGGAGGCCTGGGGCGCGCTATCCTCGTCCCCCTCCTCCGCAGCCACGGTTTCCTGCGTCAGCGGACGGGCCGCCTCGCTCGCCGAAGCGCCCGGGCGGGTCTTGTCACTCTGACTGTCCGCACCGGACATCTCGATCAGGCTGCCGCCCGCCACGATCCACACCATCGAGGTGATCGTCGCGGTGACGAGGATGGTGACGATGCGATCAACGGTGCCCATGGCCTTGCGTTTAGCAGATCTAAGCCCGTCGATCATTCGGCTACCCCTCTATCGCCTTTACGAAGGCTTTAACGGCGGCAACCTCGTCACCGTTCCACACCGCACCCGATACCGCGAGGAAATCCGCCCCCGCGGCGATCAGCGGCGCGCAGTTATCCGGCGTAATTCCACCGATCGCGACGCTGGGAAGCTCGAATATCTGCGACCACCATTCGAGGATTTCGGGCTCGGGCCGCTCGGCATCGCCCTTGTCCTTGGTGGTGCTGGGATAGAACGCGCCGAAGGCGACGTAATCCGCCCCCGCCTCGCCCGCTTCCATCGCCAGATGGCGGCTGGCGTGGCAGGTGACGCCGATCTGCGCCTGCATGCCCAGCGCATCGCGAGCCTCGGCCACGGTGCCGTCGTCCTGCCCGAGGTGGACGCCATCGGCCTTGAGCCGCTTGGCCAGCGCAATGTCGTCGTTGACGATGAAGGCGACCTCGCGCTCGGCACAGATCTCGCGCAAGGGTGCGGCCAGCGCCGCCGCCTCGTGCTGGCCGGCCGAGCCTTCGAAGCCCTTCACCCGGAACTGGAACGCGGTGACGTGGTCGGGCCCGGCGTCGATCGCGCGGGCAAGCCGCTCGGGAAAATCGCCGCCCACGTCGAGCGGGGAGATCAGGTAAAGCTGGGTCGGAATGTGCGGGATCGCGGGATTGCTGGTACTCATGACCGCCGCACCTAGCGCTCGCGAGCCCGCCAGTCGATCTTTTGCAGCCGATCTTGCCGCAGGGCCATTCAGCTATTCGCAAGCGAGCTGCGCGCTAGAGCCGCAAGGATGATGAAAAAGCCCCTCCTGCTCGCCACGCTCCTGCCCGGAGCGATCTTGTCACTGGCCGCCTGTGCGGTCGTCCCAAACGCCGGACCGGTGGTCGATTCGCCGCGCGAGGTGGCGCAGCAGGGCAGCGTGGTGCCGCTGCTGCAGCCGGTCCAGCTGGGCCGCACAGTTGTGGTGACGCCGATGCGCGTGACCGAAGACAGCCGTTGCCCGCAGCGCGTGCAGTGCATTCAGGCCGGCCGGGTGGTCGTGGAAACGCGGATCGACGGGCCCGGCTGGCGCCAGACGCAGCCGCTGACCCTGGGTGAGCCGCACACCGTGCGCGGCGTCACCGTAACGCTGGTTTCGGTGACGCCCGAACAGCGGGCCGATTCGCAAGTCAAATCGGCCGAGTACCGCTTCGCGTTCGACGGCGGTTAGGGATACCGGCTAAAGGGCAAACCCGCCTCGGCACTGAGCCTCAGCGGGTGCCCCTCTACCACTTCGTGGTCCCCCTCCCCTTTTCGGGGAGGATCGTTAGCCTGCCACGCTCGCGGCGTAGATTTCGTCGATCGCGGTTTCGAGCGCGTTGTTGAACTTCTGATCGTCCATCTGCGCGCGCAGCTCTTCCAGCAGCGCACGGCTGAAGCTGGCGATCATGCCGCGGTTCTTGGCCAGTTCGCGGCAGGCTTCGTCCCGCTCATAACCGCCCGACAGCGCGACCAGGCGCAGCACCTTGGGGTGCTCGACCAGCGGCAGGTACAGGTTCGGCTCGCTCGGGATGGTCAGCTTGAGCATGACCTGCTGCCCTTCGGGCACCCGCTCCAGCTGATCGAGGAACGCGGCGAGAAGGTGCGCTTCGGCAGTGCCGCGCGTTTCCGACTTCAGGCTGACTTCGGGTTCGAGGATCGGGACCAGGCCATGGCTCAGGATTTCGAGGCCGAAATCCATCTGCTGGCGGACGGCATCGGCGATGCCCTGCTGGTTCGCCTCGTGCACGACGGAGCGCATCTTGGTGCCGAACACGCCCAGTTCCTTCGCCCGCGCGCACTGCTGCGCCAGCTCGGGCATGTCCTTCATCAGCTGCACGCCGTTTTCGGTATCGTGCATCCCCTTGTCGACCTTCAGGAAGGGGACGATGCCCTTGCCCGCAAGCCGTTCGGGGATCGGCATGCCTTCCGGGTTGCAGCCTTCCATGGTCTTTTCGAACAGGATCGCGCCAACCACCTTGTCACCGGTAAAGGCCGGGCTTTCCACGATGCGGCAGCGCATTTCGTGGATCTTGGCGAACATCTCGTCTTCGCCTGAATACTCGTCTTCGCCGACGCCGTACCCGGCAAGCGCCTTGGGCGTGGAACCGCCCGACTGATCCAGCGCCGCGATAAATCCGTCGCCCGCTGCGATCTTCGCCTTCATCTGTTCGAAATTCATGGGAGAGTTCGCCTTCCTCACATTCGTATGCGTTGCAAGGCGCTTAGCCAGCCCGAACCGGGCTCGCAAGCCGTGGGCGCTCGCAAACAGCCGATCGAATCGTCAGACGAGGAAGGCACATGCCGCCGAGGCGGACCACGACTAGCCCTTGCGTGCCGCAATCAGGTTGATCGCGATCGAGATGCGGGTGCCGGAACCGTGGAACGGACGCACCGCATGTTGCAACCAACTGGGAAACAGCACGATCTCGCCCGTAGATGGCCGATGGAGATATTCGTTGGGCTGGCCGCTGCCCTGCCCGTCGGTCAGAAACAGATCGGGGGCGGTCATGCGGATCATCGGCATTCGCGGATCGAGCAACTGAAGCTCACCGCCAAGCGTCGCCTCCTCGGAACCGTCGTAGCCATCATCCACATAGGCGACGGCCGACCAATAGCTGCCGGGATGGGCGTGATACTGATTGGCGTGGCCCTTGCCGCTGACATTGGCCCACATCTCCGGCACCCATTCGAAACGGTTCTGCTGGGGGCTGCGCGCATCGACGGTGAACTGGTCCGCCATCGTCATCGCCTTGTAGGCAAGCGCACGCGCCGCCTCCCCACCCCATTCCAGCATTCCGGTGTTGGAATGCCAGCCGCCGACGTTGGAAATCTGCATCCCTGCCGGATCGCGCAACCGCTCGGCCTCGATCGCCTCGCTCAGCAGGCGAAGCCCTTCCGCGCTCTGCAACCGGTCGACCACAAAAGGCGTGGCGAACAGCGAGCGCGCTTGCGACATCGCTAGCGCTGCCCGCGCACCTTGCGGATGATCCCGTCGAAGCGCAGCACTGGGTTGCCGTCCGCCTTCACGATTCCGGCGACGAAGATCGTCTTGCCGCCTGCGCGCACGACCTCGCCGGTCGCCTCGATCAGTTGACCTTCGCGTGCCGGATCGAGGAAATCGCCGGTCAGCGTGAGCGTCACGCCGTGGCTGTCGCCCATTGCGTCGCGCGCGATGGTGAAGATGGCGGAATCGGCGAAGGTCATCATGCAGCCGCCATGCATGAAGCCCGCACCGTTCATGTGGCGGGCTTCCGCGCGAAACGCGGTCAGCATGGTGCCGTCGTCCTGCCGCCGCTCGTAGAACGGCCCGGCGCGCTGCTCGAACGCGTCGGACTGCCACACCTGCCAGCCCGCGAACTCACCTTCGTGCACATCGACGAGGCCGTTGCCGCTCTCGCCCACTCCCTGATTTTCGCTCATTTGGAAGCCTTCAGTGCCGCAACGCCGGGCAGCGTCTTGCCTTCCATCCATTCGAGGAACGCGCCCCCGGCGGTGGAAACATAGGAGAAATCGTCGGCCACGCCGGCGACGTTCAGTGCGGCAACCGTGTCGCCCCCGCCCGCGACGGAGACCAGCGATCCTTCCTTGGTCAGCGCGGCGGCGGTGCGCGCCAGGCTGACTGTCGCCTGGTCGAACGGCTCGGTCTCGAACGCGCCCAGCGGGCCGTTCCACACCAGCGTCTTACAGGTCTTGAGAACGTCGGCCAGCGCCTCGGTCGCCTGCGGGCCGATGTCGAGGATCATCTCGTCGGCGGCGACCTCATGCACGTTGCTGGTGCGCAGGGACGGCGGGTTGGCGGCGAATTCGGTGGCGACGACCACGTCATAGGGCAGATGTACGGTGCAGCCCGCATGGTCCGCCTCGTCCATGATCGCGTTGGCCTTGTCGACCAGATCGTGCTCGCACAGCGACTTGCCGACATCGGCCCCGCGCGCGGCGAGGAAGGTGTTGGCCATCCCGCCGCCGATAATCAGGTGCTGGACCTTGCCGACGAGGTTTTCGAGCACGTCGAGCTTGGTCGACACCTTGGCGCCGCCCACAACCGCCGCAACCGGTGTTTCCGGGTTGCCGAGCGCCGCATCCAGCGCCTTCAACTCGGCCTCCATCGCGCGGCCGGCAAAAGCGGGCAGCAGATGGGCGAGGCCTTCGGTGCTGGCATGCGCGCGGTGCGCGGCGGAGAAGGCGTCGTTGACGTAGAAATCGCCGTGCGCGGCGATTGCCTTGGCGAAATCGGGGTCGTTGGCTTCCTCACCCGCCCAGAAGCGGGTGTTTTCCAGCAAGCCGATGTCGCCATTGCGCAGGATGCCGATCGACTGATCGACCGTGGGGCCGGAGACCTCGGAGATGAACATCAGTTCCTTGCCCAGCACATCGGCCACGTCACCCTGGACGTAGCTGGTGCTCATGGTCGAGTTGCGCTCTCCCTTGGGCCGCCCGAAATGGGCGAGCAGCAGCACTTTCGCCCCGCGATCGCACAGTTCGAGGATGGTCGGCCTGACCGCCTCGACCCGGGTCACGTCGGTGGCCGAGCCATCCTTCATCGGCAGGTTGAGATCGACGCGCACCAGCGCGACCTTGCCGGAAAGATCGGCAGGCAGATCGTCGAGGGTTTTGAAGTTGGCCAATGTAACATCCTTTCCTCTCCCCGTGGGAGAGGGATACGGAGCCTTGCGAGTATGCTCGCTAGGCGGAGTTGGGTGAGGGTCTCGGCGCCCGATACCCTCATCCAAGCTTCGCTAGTCGCGTTCGCGACAAGCTGCGCTGTCCTTCTCCCATCGGGAGAAGGATGCGCCGACCTTAGATCAGCTTCGCCATCACGCCGGCGGTGTCGATCATCCGGTTGGAGAAGCCCCATTCGTTGTCGTACCAGCTGACCACGCGGGCGAGCTTGCCTTCGAGCACCGCGGTTTCGAGGCTGTCGACCGTCGAGCTGGCGGGCTGGTGGTTGAAGTCGCTGCTGACCAGCGGCTTGTCGGTGAAGTCGAGCACGCCCTTCATCGGGCCTTCCGCAGCAGCCTTGAGCGCTTCGTTCAGCTCTTCCGCCGTAGTGTCGCGGCCCGGGGTGAAGACCAGGTCGATCAGCGAGACGTTGGGCGTCGGCACGCGGACCGACGAACCGTCCAGCTTGCCATTCAGCTCGGGCAGGACCAGGCCGACCGCGCGGGCAGCGCCGGTGGTGGTCGGGATCATGTTCTGCGCCCCGCCGCGGGCACGCCGCATGTCGGAATGCATCTGGTCGAGCATCCGCTGGTCGTTGGTGTAGGAGTGGATCGTGGTCATGAAGCCACGCTCGATCCCGACGAGGTCGTTCAGAACCTTGGCGACGGGCGCGAGGCAGTTGGTGGTGCAGCTGGCGTTGGAAACGATAAGGTCGTCTGCGGTCAGCACATCATGGTTCACACCGAAGACCACGGTCTTCAGGTCGCCCTTGGCGGGGGCGGAGATCAGCACGCGCTTGGCACCGGCGTCGAGGTGGGGCTTGGCGGCGTCGACCGACTGGAAGAACCCGGTGCATTCGAGCACGATGTCCACGCCCATCTCGCCGTGCGGCAGCTTGCCCGGCTCACGCTCGCTGGTGACGGCGATCTTCTTGCCGTTCACGACCAGCGCATTGCCGTCGACATCGACCGAGCCGGGGAATCGACCATGGGTCGAATCGTACTGGAACAGCAGCGCGTTCGCGCTCGCATCGGCCAGATCGTTGATCGCCACCAGTTCGAGGTCGTGATCGGTCCGCTCCAGAATCGCGCGCGCGACAAGCCGCCCGATGCGCCCGAAACCGTTGATTGCAACCTTGGTCGCCATGATGTCGTGTACTCCTGATCTACTCTTCGAGCTTGGCGACGACCTTGCGGATAATCGCCTCGCTGGTGAAACCGAACTTCTCGAACGCGTCCTCAGCCGGGGCCGAGGTGCCGAAACTGTCGATGCCGATCCGCAACCCGTTCGCCATCGTGTAGCGTTCCCACCCAAAGGTGGTGCCTGCCTCGATGCTGACCCGCAGAATCTCTTCGGGCCCGACATTGGGGAGGATGTTGTCGCGATAGGCCGGGCTCTGTTCGTCGAACAATTCGGAACAGGGCATGGAAACAACGTCCGCACCAATGCCGCGCGCCTCTAGGTCTTTAGCGCATTCAAGCGCGAGGCCGACTTCCGAGCCCGTGGCAATCAGGATCACCCGGCGATCCGCCTCGGCATCCTTGATCCGGTAGGCACCGCGCGCCGAGCGGTTCTCTTCCGCTGCCTCGGTCCGGAACTGTGCCAGCCCCTGCCGCGACAGCGCGAGCACGGTCGGGCGCTTCTTCTGCTGAAGCGCGATTTCCCAGCATTCCGCCGTCTCGACCGCATCGCCCGGGCGCATCACCAGCAGGTTGGGGATCACCCGCAGCGATTGCAGATGCTCGACCGGCTGGTGGGTCGGGCCGTCTTCGCCCAGCCCGATCGAATCATGCGTCATCACGTAGATAACCCGCGCCTGCTGCAGCGCGGACAGGCGGATCGCGGGGCGGCAGTAATCGCTGAACACCAGGAAGGTGCCGCCATAGGGGATCACCCCGCCATGCAGCGCCATGCCGTTCATCGCGGCGGACATGCCGAATTCGCGAATCCCGTAATAGACGTAGCGGCCGGAGCGATCGTCGGCGGAGAAAATCTCCTGCCCGGCGGTCTTGGTGTTGTTCGAGCCTGTAAGGTCGGCCGAGCCGCCGATGGTTTCGGGCAGCTTGGAATTGATCACCGCCAGCACATTCTCGCTCGCCTTGCGGGTCGCGACCTTGGCCGGCTCGCGGATCAGGCCGGTGATGAACTCGCTGAGGTCGAAGCCTTCGGGCAGATCGCCCGCCATCCGGCGTTGGAACTCCGCCTTGCGCTCGCTCTTGTCGAGCCGGGTGCCCCACTCGCTGCGGGTCTCGTGTCCGCGCGATCCGGCAGAACGCCATTCCTGGCGCACCTGATCGGGAATTTCGAACGGCGCGGCCTGCCAGTTGAGCTCTTCGCGCGCCGCAGCGACTTCTTCCGCGCCGAGCGGGGCGCCGTGGGTCGCCGCCGTGCCCTGCTTGTTGGGTGCGCCGCGACCGATCATCGTGCGACAGGCGATCAGTGCGGGGCGTCCCGCCTCCATCGCTTCGTCGATCGCGCGGGCGATGTCGGCATAGTCGTGGCCATCGCACGCATTGACGAACCATCCGGTCGCCTCGAACCTGGCGCGCACGTTTTCGCTGGTGGAAAGATCGGTACTGCCGTCGATGGTGATCTGGTTGTCGTCCCAGAACACGACCAAGCGGCTGAGGTTGAGGTGCCCGGCAAGTCCGATCGCCTCGTGATTGATGCCTTCCATCAGGCAACCGTCGCCCGCGATCACCCAGGTCCGGTGGTCGACCAGCTCGTCACCGAATTCGGCATTGAGATGCCGCTCGGCCATTGCCATGCCGACGGCCATCGCAAGGCCCTGCCCCAGCGGGCCGGTGGTGCATTCGACGCCCGGCAGCAGGAAGTTTTCGGGGTGGCCCGCAGTCGGGCTGCCCAGCTGGCGGAAATTCTCGATCTCCTCCATCGTCGGATGCGCGTAGCCCGACAGGTGGAGCAGCGAATAGATCAGCATCGATCCATGGCCAGCGCTCAGCACGAAACGGTCGCGATCCGCCCAATGCGGCGCGGCCGAATCATACTTGAGATAGTTGGACCACAACACGGTCGCCACGTCGGCCATGCCCATCGGCATGCCGGGGTGACCGCTCTGCGCTTTCTGCACCGCGTCCATGGAAAGGGCCCGGATGGCATTGGCCATCGGGATCATGCGGGCGGGGTCGAGACTCATGCGGGGTTTACTCCTGCGCGGCGCGTCCGGGCCGCGATTCGTTTGCCGGGATGCCTTCGCCGCGCGGGGCGCGAAGGTCAAGGCGGGCGGCGGCGCAGATGCCCGCCCCCTGCCCTCTGCCGCTTGCGTAGAAGGGCGCGCCTGCCGGTGCCGCGATGCGCAAACTGTCCAAAAAATTCGAGCGCGCTCTTGGGGATATGGCCGCAGGCGATTACAGCTTTGCAGATGAGGGACCGACGGCTCGAACAGACGATCCAGCGGATCGAGCGGGCGCTGGCGCGGATCGGCGCGGCAGCCGATGCCGCCGCGAGTGGGAGCAAACCCACGCATGACCTGGCCGACCGGCACGAGGCGATGCGCAGCAAGGTGCGCGCAGAGCTCGACCGGCTGGACCGGGTCATCGGCGAACTGGAACAGTGAGACGATTCGCGTGAGCACGGTGGAAATCACGATTGGCGGACGCGAATTCCCGATCTCCTGCGGGCCGGGGGACGAGGCGCGCGTGCGTTCGCTCGCCGAAGCGATCGACGGCCATTATCAGCCGCGCAGCCCGCGCTTCTCGCAAAACCTGCTATTCGCCTGCCTGCTGGCGGCGGACGAAGTGTTCGACAAGGCGGGCGTGTCGCCGGGCGAAGATCCGGAGCTGGCGCAGCTGCGCGAACGGCTCGACGAAGTGGAGCGCGAACGCGATCTGCTGGAGACCGCGCTGTCATCGGCTACCGACGCGCGCGGGCGGCTAGAGCGCGATCTGCGTGCGGCACGCGAAGAGGCGGATAGCCGCAGCAATGCGGAGGCCAGCGCTCAGGCAGAACGGATCGCCACGCTGGAGAAACGCTGCGCCGACCTGCAGCACAGGCTGGAAGACGCGCAGATGCAGGAGCTGCCGCTGACCGGCGGATCGTTCCGTTCGGCCGGGGAAGAGCTGCTGCCCGCGCTGGAGCGTTTCGCAGGCCTGCTCGAATCCTGCGCAGACAAGCTTGAGGGTGGCCCCGCGAACGCCTAGATAGGGGTCGGCGGGACTGCCCGGCACGAGCCGTAGAACATCCCTGAGGCTATAAGTTTATCCTAGGGAGCTGTCCCTGTCCTGGTCCACCAGTTCGGCTGTGGGACCGGGGTATACGGCACCCACCTGACCTTTTGCGTCAGAGGATTTCCCAGGCACCGACCCATGGTGGTTCCGCCACTCCATCGGTCGAGTACCAATTCCCATTTTCGTCATTGTCAGAATAGCGAAGCATTTAATGGATCACGCCACGATCAAATCGCAGCTTCGCAAGGATATGCGTGCCGCGCGCAAGGCCGCCGCCGCCGCGCTGCCCGAGGCGGTGCGCACGCTGGTGTTCTCGCGCCCGCCCGCGCCAGTGCTGGCGCGCATTCCCGAAGGCGCGACGATCGGCGTGTACCGCGCGGAAGGGTCCGAAGCGCCCGCCGCGCGCTATGCGCAGTATTTCATGGAGAACGGCCACCCGATCGCCCTCCCCCGCCTCTCGGGCGAAGACGGGGCGATGCAGTTCGCCGCGCATAGCGATCCGCTGGGAGAAAGCGATCTGGAAGCGGGCCCTCACGATTTGATGCAGCCGGGCGAAGATGCCGCGCTGCTGGTGCCCGACGTGGTGTTCGTCCCCCTGCTCGCCTTCGACGAGGATGGCGGCAGGCTGGGCCAGGGCGGCGGATATTACGACCGCTGGATTGCCGCGAACCCTGACGCGCTGCGGATCGGGCTCGCCTGGGATGCGCAGAAGGTCGATCGCGTTCCAATGGAGGAGCATGACCGCAAACTGCACATGGTCGTCACCCCGCAACGCGTGTACGAGATGGCCGCATGAGCCACGAACCCAATTGGCGCATCCCGGTGGGCATGCTGATCCTGCTTGCAGGCCTGTCGGTCTATGCGATCCTGATCGCACGCTACATGCCCGGCCTGATCGGCGGCTGGCACGTCGTCTTCCAGACCGTTATCTACCTCGTGCTGGGGCTGATCTGGCTGCTGCCGCTCAAGCGCTTCCTGATCTGGATGGAAAGCGGCCGGCGCAACTGACCGGAACCGCCTGAGCGCGGACGCCGTTCTGCGTTCATGCCCGAACTGCCCGAAGCCGAAGCCAATCGTCTGCGTGTGGAGCGCGACTGCCTCCACCGCACAATCGAGGCGGCGGAGCCGGGCGATGACACCAGCTATATCGAACTGCCCGGCGATAACGAGCGCGCCCGGCTGGTCGGCCACCAGTTCACCCGCACCCACCGCCATGGCAAGCTGATCTTCGCTGGCAGCGAAAGCGGCCCGTGGATCTGCGTCCACCTCGGCATGACCGGATCGCTGCGCCCGTTCGACGAGGCGGATGGCCCGCCCGATTATGCAAAATTCCTGATCCGCTTCGAAGGCGAGCGCCGCCTCGCCTTCCGCTGCCCGCGCAAGCTCGGCTGGGTGCGCGTGGTCGATAGTCCGGAGGCCGAGATCGAGCGGATCGGCTTCGGCCCGGATGCGCTGGAGATCGGGAGGGACGCCTTCGCGGAGGTGATCGGCACATCGCGCGGCGCGATCAAATCCGCGCTGATCGAGCAGAAGAAGCTGGCCGGAGTGGGCAACCTGTGGTCGGACGAGATCCTGTACCGCACCGGGATCGATCCGCAGCGCAAGGGCACCGATCTCTCCGAGAGCCAGCTAGGCGACATCTATGACGCGATGCGCGACATCCTGCGCGCGGTGGTCGATACGGAAGCGGACTACAGCAAGCTGCCCGACGATTGGCTGATCCATACCCGCAACGAAGGTGCCGAATGCCCGCAATGCGGCGGCGAGATCGTCAGGACCAAGGTGGGCGGGCGCAGCGCCTATCACTGCACCCGCCACCAGGAATAGCGCCTAGAAGCTGAACACAAACGTCTCGCGCCCGTCCTTCTCCATCGCGCGCTGGAAGGATGGCGTCTCACGCATCTGCTTCATCCAGCGCTGACAGTTGGGCCGTCCCTCCAGCTTGCCCTGTGCGTCGGCGGAGGCGATCGAATAGCACATGGAGATGTCCGCTGCGGTCAGGCGATCGCCCGCCAGCCAGGTGTTGCGCCCCAGATCGCTCTCCAGCTTGTCGAAGATCACCTTCAGGCGCGGCGCGACCAGCATTTCGCGGACCTTGTCGGTCGCGAGGCCGATGACCGAGCGGACCAGCGCGGGGCTGCGCGCCTTCATCATCGTCAGCAGGCCGTTGAAGAACTGCATCGGCATCAGGCTGCCCACCCCTGCGTGGAACCAGAACAGGTAATCCACGCGGGCTGCCTCGCCCGGCGCAGGGCGCAGTGGGCTCTCGGGATGCATATCAAGAATGTAGTCGATCACCGCGTTGCTCTCGGCCAGCACAAGCCCGTTCTCGTCGGTGATGACCGGCGCGGTGCCGAGCGGAGAGAGCGCCTTGTACTCGGCCGACGCAAGGCGCGTTTCGGCATCGCGCTTGTAGACCTTCAGCTCATACGGCGCGCCGATTTCCTCCAGCAGCCAGAGGATGCGGAAGCTTTGCGAATATTCGAGGTGGTGCAGCGTGATCATGGCCGGGTCTCCTGACGGTCGATTGCCTGTCAGGTGCCCAATGGCGCGTATGGGCGCAAGCGGCCCGTGCCCGAAATCGGGGGGCGATGCACCATTCCATGAGAAAGGAAATGGCGCGAGTGACGGGACTCGAACCCGCGACCTCCGGCGTGACAGGCCGGCGCTCTAACCAACTGAGCTACACCCGCGCAAACACGTGGGAGAGAGTGTCTCCGCTGCGTGGGAGGGGCGCGATTAGGCCAGCATTCGCAGGGTGTCAATCGATTCGCGCACCCCTTTTTCACATCTGTCGAGAAAAGATGGTTAGGAGCGTTTTAACCGCATTTTGAGCTTTCTCTGCGAGCACCCCCAGAGCCCTGAAAATCGGCATGGGGAGCCGTTTCATGCGTATCGGAATGCTAACCGGAAGTGTGGCCCTGTGCGTGGCGCTGTGCGCCGCCACCATCGCCTCTGCCCAATCGCTGGTCGAGATCGACCGCGAGGTGTTCGTGGAGCGCTCTCAGGAGCAGGGTGGACGCACGCAGCGCATTCTCGCCCCTGCCGACACGCTGGAGCGTGGGGACACGGTGGTGCTGATGCTCGCGTGGAGCACGCCGCACGACAGACCCTTCACCATTTCGAGCAGGGTGCCCCGCACCCTCGCCTTCCGCGCCAGCGGCGGCGATGCGCCGCAGGTATCGGTCGACGGAGGGCGCACTTGGGGCGCGCTGGAGACCTTGCGTGTCGATGGACGCAAGGCGACCTCCGCCGACGTGACCCATGTGCGCTGGGATGTCGCCAACCCGCGCGCCGCGAGGGGACGCGGCGTGCTTACCTACAGCGCGGTGGTCCGCTGATCAGTTCGCGAGAATGGTCGCGGGCGCTTCGAGCCGACGCTTGAGCGCCTGAATGAAGCTCGCCGCATCCCAGCCATCGACCACTCGGTGATCGCAGCTGATCGAGATGTTCATAAGCAGGCGCTTCTCGACCCGCTCGACACCATCGGCACCCTTCACAAACATCGGACGCTCTACGATCTTGTTCGGGCCGATGATCGCAACCTCGGGCCGGTTGATAACCGGCGTCGTCGCGATCCCGCCAAGGGGGCCGAGCGAGGTGACGGTCAGCGTGCCGCCCTGCATCTCGTCCGACTTGGCCTTGCCCGTGCGAGCAGCCTCGGCCAGGCGGCCGATCTCGCGCGCGAGCTGCCACAGGTTCTGGCTCTGCGCGTCCTTGATCACCGGCACCATCAGCCCGGCATCGGTCTGCGCCGCCATGCCCATATTGACCGATCCATGCCGCGTCACGACGCCTTCTTCGTCGTCGTAAGTGGCGTTGATCATCGGGAATTCGGGCATGCACTGGCAGATCGCGGTGATCAGCAGCGGCAGGATCGTCAGCTTGGGCCGATCGCCGCGATTTTCGTTGAGCTGCGCGCGCATCGCTTCGAGGTCGGTCACATCGACCTCGTCCACATAGGTGAAGTGCGGGATGTTGCGCTTCGACGCGCTCATGTTCTGGGCGATTCGGCGGCGCATCCCGATGACCTTGACGGTCTCGTCCGAACGCGGGCCGGTCGCGGGCGAATAGCCGCCCGAATAGGCGAGGAACTGGTCGAGATCGCCGTGGCGGATCCGGCCATCCTCGGCCGGTTTTACCTGCGCGAGATCGATCCCCAGATCCTTGGCACGCTTGCGCACCGCCGGGCTGGCGAGAACCTTGGTTTCGGCTGCTGCGGGCGCGCTCTTTTCGACCGGCTGCTTGGGCGCAGGCTCGGGATCGGCTTCATGCGCGTCGTCCGCATCGCTCGCGTCGGGGTTCTCGACCTCGATCCGCTTTTCGACCTCGTCGTCCTTCGGCGCGGGGGCCGGAGCGGGCTCTGCATCGGCGGCAGCGGCGTTTTCTTCCGCGACATCGTCCGGGATTTCGCCCTCGACTTCGATCGTGACCAGCATCGATCCGATCGCGATGGTGTCGCCCACCTCGCCCGCGACTTCGATAATCTTGCCCGCGACCGGGCTTTCCATTTCGACGGTCGCTTTGTCGGTCATCATGTCGGCGATCTGCTGGTCTTCCTCGACCATGTCGCCAACGCTGACGTGCCAAGCGACGATCTCCGCCTCGGCGATGCCTTCGCCGATGTCGGGCAGGTTGAAGGTGAATTTCGCCATGTCGGTGTTACTCGCTCAGAAGCTTGTCGAGGGCCGCGCCGATGCGCACCGGGCCGGGGAAGTAGGCCCATTCGAGACTGTGGGGATAGGGCGTGTCGAAGCCGGTCACGCGTTCGATCGGAGCTTCGAGATGATAGAAGCAGCGTTCCTGCACCAGCGCGGAAAGCTCCGCACCGAAGCCGGAGGTGCGGGTCGCCTCGTGAATGATGAGGCATTTCCCCGTCTTCTTCACAGACTTTTCCACAGCCTCGATGTCGAGGGGGACCAGCGTGCGCAGGTCGAGGATGTCGGCTTCGACGCCCTTCTCCTCCATCACCGCCTTGGCGACGTGGACCATGGTGCCGTAGGTCAGCACGGTAAGTTGCTCGCCCTCGGTCACGAGGCGCGCCTTGCCCAGCGGAATTGCATAATGCCCCTCGGGCACGACGCTGTCGGGGTGCGACTTCCAGTTCTTCACCGGACGGTCGAAGAAGCCGTCGAACGGGCCGTTATAGATTCGCTTGGGCTCGAAGAAGATGACCGGATCATTGTCCTCGATCGCGGCGATCAGCAGGCCCTTCGCGTCGTAGGGCGTCGCCGGGATGACCGTCTTGATGCCCGATGCGTGGGTGAACAGCGATTCGGGGCTCTGGCTGTGCGTCTGTCCGCCGAAGATGCCGCCACCGAAGGGCGACCGGATCGTGATCGGCGCGCTGAATTCACCCGCGCTGCGATAGCGCAGGCGCGCCGCCTCGCTGATGATCTGGTCGTAGCCGGGGTAGATATAGTCGGCGAACTGGATCTCGGGGACCGGGCGCAGGCCATAGGCCCCCATCCCGATCGCCGTGGCGATGATCCCGCATTCGGAGATCGGCGTGTCGAACGCGCGCGTCTTGCCGTATTTTTCCTGCAAGCCTGCGGTGCAGCGGAACACCCCGCCGAAATAGCCGGCATCCTCGCCGAACACGACCACGTTGTCGTCGCGACCCATCGCCACGTCGAGCGCGTCGTTGATCGCCTCGATCATATTGAGGCGGCGATCGTCTCCGGTCGCGTCGCGGCCCTGCTTGGGCTTTTCTTTCGTCTCGCTCATCAGTGCGGCACCCCGTCCGGATATTTCTTGTCGCGTTCAGCCTGCGACTGCGCGTTCTGTTCCTTGAGGTGCCAGGGCTCTTCCTCGAACACATCTTCGAACATGGTGTGGAAGGGCTGGTGCATGCCGTGGCCCAGGATGCCGTTCTTCTCGGCTTCCTTGGTGTCGGCCTTGACCTTTTCGGCTGCCTTCAGGTCCATCTCGGCCTGCCGGTCCTCGTCCCACTCGCCCAGTTCGATGAGGTGGTTCTTGAGCCGCACCACAGGATCACCGAGCGGCCAGGCATCGCGCTCCTGCGCGCTGCGATAGCCGCTGGGATCGTCCGAGGTGGAGTGCCCCTCGGCGCGGTAGGTGAAGAACTCGATCAGCGTCGGCCCGCTATTGGTGCGCGCGCGGTTCGCCGCCCAGCGCTGCGCGGCATAGCAGGCGAGCGGATCATTGCCGTCGACCCTTAGCCCAGCGAGGCCATAGCCGATGGCGCGGCTGGCGAAGGTCGCCCGCTCGCTGCCCGCAAAGCCGGAGAAGCTGGAAATCGCCCACTGGTTGTTGATCACGTTGAGGATCACCGGAGCGTTATACACGCTGGCAAAGGTGCACGCGGCGTGGAAGTCGCCTTCCGCCGTGCTCCCCTCGCCCACCCAGGTCGCGGCGATGCGCGTGTCGTGTTTGATCGCGCTCGCCATCGCCCAGCCGACCGCCTGGGGAACCTGCGTGGCGAGGTTGCCCGAGATGCTAAAGAAACTGTGCTCGCGGCTCGAATACATGATCGGCAGCTGGCGGCCCTTCAGCTTGTCGCCGCTGTTCGAATAGATCTGGTTGATCATCTCGATCAGCGGATAGCCGCGCGCGATCAGCACGCCCTGCTGGCGATAGCTGGGGAACACCATGTCGTCGGACTGCAAGGCCATCGAGGTGGAGATGCTGGTCGCCTCTTCCCCGGTGCACTTCATGTAGAAGCTGGTCTTGCCCTGCCGCTGCCCGCGAAACATGCGCTCGTCGAACGCACGCACCAGCGAGAAGTGGTGCAGCATTTCGCGCAAGGTATCGGGGTCCAGCTTGGGGTCCCACGGACCATGCGCCCGGTTATCCTCGCCCAGCACCCGGATCAGGTCCGTGCACAGGCCGTGGGTTTCGGTCGGGTCGCAGGCCTCGTCGGGGCGCGGCTGGGCACCCGCCTCGGGGATTTCGATGGCGGAAAAGTCCACCTCGTCCGCCCCGGGACGATAGTTGGGCTCAGGAATATGCAGCGAAAGCTGCGGCTTGTTGTCGGTTCGCTCGGGCCGATCGGCCATGCGTCTCTCTCCCGCGCCTCTGTTTGCCGAGACGCAATCTTTCACATCGGCGACCGGATATTGCGCAAGGCCCGAAGGGTCAAGCGCCCAGACCTTCCCCCGCGACCGCTCAGACCGCCACCGGTGCCTTGATCGGCGGATGGGGATCGTAGCCGCTGACCGAGAAATCCTCGATTGCGTAGTCGAAGATGCCCGGCGGACGCCTTGTAATCTCAAGCCTCGGGGCCCCGCGCGGTTCCCGTTCGAGCTGTTCCTCGATCAGGTGCGCGTGATTGAGATAGAGGTGCGTGTCCCCGCCCATCCACACCAGTTCGCCCGGCTCCAGATCGGTCTGCTGGGCGATCATCCGCGTCAGCAGCGCCGCGCCGAACAGGTTGAACGGCAGGCCCAGCGCGACATCGCAGCTGCGCTGATAGAGCAGGCAGTTGAGTTGCGTTCCATTCGCTCCGACATGGAACTGGTAGGTCTTGTGGCACGGCGGCAGCGCCATCCGGTCCAGCTCGGCGACGTTCCATCCTTCGATGATGTGGCGGCGGCTGCCCGGATTGGTACGCAGCGATTCGATCACCTGGCTGACCTGATCGATTCCCTCGCCCTTCTCGTACAGGCCATCTGGGCGATAGCGGTAGGTCGGCCAGTCGACCCACTGCTTGCCATAGACCGGGCCCAGATCGCCCCAGCGCGCGGCGAAGCTCTCGTCATCGCCGATTCGCTGGACGAAATCGTCGAGCGGCAGGTCGTCGCCCGTCTCTTTGACGTAGCGCGCGTGTGGCCACTCGTTCCAGATCTTCACCCCCTGCAGCACCAGCGGGCGAATATTGGTCGCCCCCGTCAGAAACCACAGCATCTCGCGTGCGGCGGTTTTCCAGTAGACCCGCTTGGTGGTGAGCAGCGGAACGGCATTTTCCGCAAGGCTGCACCGCAGCTGCGCGCCGAATACCGAGCGCGTGCCGATACCGGTGCGGTCCACCCGCTCGTCGCCGGTGCGCCAGATGCGCGCCATCAGGTCGAGATACTGCTGTTCGTAGTGCGATTCGGTCACGGTGATCGGCCTAATCCTTTCGGCGATCAGCGATAGGACAAACTTGTCTGCAATGTCCGCTTGCGTGTGCGGTGATCCACACCTATAGGGCCGCCTCTGCCTCGCGGGGTCCGCCCCGCAAGCATCGGTCGGGGAGTAGCTCAGCCTGGTAGAGCACTGTCTTCGGGAGGCAGGGGCCGGAGGTTCGAATCCTCTCTCCCCGACCAATTTGCGCCATTTCGCATAACAATCCGCATGAGCCCGCCGTATTCCTCTCCCTTGGGGAAACGAGCGGGAATCCTGCGGTATCGGCAGGTACGACAGCACGCGCGGCAAACCAGAGCGGGATAACTGCCGGCTGCACCTTTGCGCGGTGCCGGTGGTCACTTATTCGTGATGCATATGAAAGCGCAGATCGAAATTGGCACGGATTCGGCCGGGCAAGGCATTTGCGTCGATGTCGAGGAATTGCTCGCGACGCGATTGCTCGTCCAGGGCAACTCGGGTTCAGGCAAATCGCACCTGCTGCGCCGCCTGCTCGAACAGACGGCCGGCCTCGTCCAGCAGGTGGTGATCGACCCTGAGGGCGACTTCACCAGCCTGGCCGATGCGTTCGACCATATCGTGATCGACGGTGCGGCGCATTCGGTGCGTGAGATCGAGGCGCTCGCCGGGCGCGTGCGCCAGCACCGCGTCTCGGTCGTGCTGGCGCTGGACGAGCTGGAGGTCGAACAGCAGATTCGCTGTGCCGCGCTGTTCCTCACCGCGCTGTTCGATGCCCCGCGCGAGCATTGGTATCCCGCGCTGGTGGTGGTCGACGAGGCGCAGATGTTCGCCCCTGCCGCTGCGGGCGAGCTGGCCGAGGATACGCGCCGCATGACGCTTTCGGCGATGACCAACCTGATGTGCCGGGGGCGCAAACGCGGTCTGGCGGGAATCGTCGCGACGCAGCGCCTCGCCAAGCTGGCCAAGAACGTTGCCGCGGAAGCCTCCAACTTCCTGATGGGGCGCACCTTCCTCGACATCGATATGCAGCGCGCCGCCGATCTGCTGGGGATGGACCGGCGGCAGGCGGAGCGCATCCGCGATCTGCAGCGCGGGCATTTCCTCGGCCTCGGCCCGGCGATCAGCCGCCGCCCGGTCGCGGTGCATATCGGCGAGGTGCGCACCGGCGGGAAGAACGCCGCCGAAGGTCTGATGCCGTTGCCCCAGGCCTCGGGCGAGGATCTGGAGGCGCTGCTCCATTCCGAACTGGCGGAGGAAGCCGCCAAGCCCGCACCGCCGCCCCCTCCCCCGCCGAAACCCGCCGCCGATCTGGAGCAGGCGATCACCGCGCGCGCCGCCGAGCAGGCACAGCGCAGCGAGACTGGCGAAGACACCGCGAGTGATGAATCCTCGCCCGAAGATCAGGCACCAGCCGCACCGCAGGACAAGGAAGCCGCGCTCACCCGGGTCATCGTGGAACTGGCGGCGGAAGAAGGCGCGACCTTCCAGTCTTCCGCCGCGCTGTTCCGCAATTTCGCGCAGCGCTGCCGCCAGCAGGGCGTGCCCAGCGCGCATGTCGACATGCTCGAATTCCGCCGCCTGTTCGCCTTCGCCGCCGCGGGCCTGCACGAGCTGCCGGAAAAGCTGCGCGAAACGATCGAGGAGCTGTCTCAGGCTGTCCCCGAAGACGTGCTCGCCCCCTATCTCGCGCTGGCGGTGTCGGTCGCGAGGGGTGCATCCGCGCCCGACGAGGACGAGCTTGCGCGCGTCTACGGCACATCCTCGCCCAGCCGCATCCGTCGCCTGCTGGAGCATATGGAGCGGCAGGGACTGATCGTGGTGCGCGAAGAGTTCGGCGGCGGGCGCACGATCATCGTGGTCGGTCTGGAAGATCTGGCGGACGCGGCCGCCGCGTCGTGAGCTAAGCCGCTCTTTTTGCAAGGCGGCCATTCTGCACATTCGCCCGGAACAGGCAGGTTCAGGCGCGGTTGATCAGGCAAAGGAGAGTTTCTTACATGCCTATCATCATCCTCATCGCCACCATCCTGCTTCCACCGCTGGGCGTCGCGCTCAAGCATGGTCTCGGATCGCAGTTTCTCATCAGCCTGATCCTGACGCTCATCTTCTATGTGCCCGGCCTGATCTACTCGCTCTATGTGAACTACGCCTAAGGCCATGGCGCGGGACGATGACGCGAAGGGTCGCCATCGCGCGGTCCCTTCGTCCCGGATCGGGAGACTGAGCGGCTTCGGTCGGCTCGCCGGCGGAGTCGCTGGCGGAATGCTGGCCGAGGGTGCGCGCCGTGTGGCTTCGGGCGAGCGGGTGCGGATGAATGATCTCGTTCTCACTCCTGGCAATATCGGTCGTCTGACCGAGCGCCTTTCGCACCTGCGCGGCGCGGCGATGAAGATGGGGCAGATGCTCTCGATGGATGCAGGCGATGCCCTGCCCTCCGAGCTGTCCGAAATCCTCGCCAAACTGCGCGACAATGCCGACTTCATGCCACCGCGCCAGCTCGACCGGGTGCTGGCGGAGGAATGGGGCAGCGACTGGCGCAAAAACTTTCGCCGGTTCGAGCCGCGCCCGATCGCCGCCGCGAGCATCGGCCAGGTCCACCGCGCGCTGACCCGCGACGGGCGAACGCTCGCGATCAAAGTGCAATATCCCGGCGTCGCGCAGAGCATCGATTCGGACGTCGATAACGTAGCCACATTGCTGCGCGTCACTGGCCTTCTACCCAAGGAACTCGACATCGCCCCGCTGCTCGCTGTGGCGAAGGAGCAGCTGCACGAAGAAGCGGACTACCGTCGCGAGGGGCGGATGATGCAGCGCTATGGCGAGCTGCTCGCCGGGCATGGTGCCTTCGTGGTCCCCACGCTCGACGAAGAGCTGACCCGCGATCGCATTCTGGCGATGAGTTACGAAGAAGGCCGCCCGGTCGAACAGCTGGGCGACCAGCCGCAGGACGTCCGCGACAGCGTGTTCGCGGAGGTGATCGAGCTGGTCGCGCGCGAGCTGTTCGAATGGGGCCTGATGCAGACCGACCCCAATTTCGCCAACTATCGCTACCGCGAGGCGGACCGGAAGATCGTGCTGCTCGATTTCGGGGCCACGCGCGAGGTCGACCGCGATGTCCAGCAATCCTACCGCGAACTATTGCGCGCCGGGCTCGACCGCGACCATGCGGGCGTTCGTCAGGCGGCTATCGATGCGCAATTCATGTCGCCCGCCGTGGTCGAAAAACATGGCGAGGCGATCGACCGGATGATCGACATCATCCTCGGCGAGATGGCGAAGGATGCGCCGTTCGACTTCGGTGATCGCGGTTTCGTGCCCGCGCTGCGCGACGAAGGCATGGCCATCGCGCAGGACAAGGCGATCTGGCACATCCCGCCCGCCGAAACCCTGTTCGTCCAGCGCAAGGTCAGCGGCACCGCGCTGCTCGGCGCGCGGATCGGTGCGGTGGTCAACATCCACGCCATCGTGCGCGATGTGCTGGAGCGGACGGCAGCTACCTAGAAATTCGTCATTGCGAGAATCCCGCGGGCGACAAAGCAATCCATGGCTAGACTTCGCCTCCCCCCAACAGGGCCGACGACGCTGCGATGCCACACCATGGATTGCCGCGCGACCTTTGGTCGCTCGCAATGACTAGGGTGAGAAGTCAGCCCGCCTGCTGCTCCGCGATCCAGCGGTCTACGTGCTCTTCCAGCACATCCAGCGGCACCGCGCCGTTTTCCAGCACCGCATCGTGAAACGCGCGCAGGTCGAACCTGTCGCCCAGCGCCTCCTCGGCCCTCCCACGCAACTCGCGGATCTTCAGCTCGCCGATCTTGTAGGCCAGCGCCTGGCCGGGCCAGGTGATGTAGCGGTTGACCTCGGCATCGATATTCGCGGCACTGAGCGCGGTATTCTCGGTCATGAAATCGACCGCCTGTTGCTTCGTCCAGCCCTTCGAGTGGATGCCGGTATCGACCACCAGCCGGGTGGCGCGCCACATCTCGTAGCTCAGCCGCCCCATCTGCTTGGCCGGGGTATCGTACAGCCCCATCTCGATCCCGAGCCGTTCGGAATAAAGCCCCCACCCCTCGACGAAGGCGGTGAAGAACGTGCCGTTGCGACGCAGCGGATGCAGGTCGAGCTCCTGCTGAAGCGCGATCTGGTGGTGATGCCCCGGCACCGCCTCGTGCACGCCCAGCGCGGGCAGTTCCCACAGCGGGCGCTGGTCCAGCTCGGTCAGGTTGATGCGGTAGATGCCCGCCTGCCCGGTTTCGAGCGAACCCGGCTCGTAATAGGCGGTGGTGTTGCCCGGTGCCTGCGCGGCGGGGATCGGCTGGACCGTATAGGGCTGGCGCGGCAGGGTGCCGAACAGCTTGGGCATCCAGCCGTCGATCTGCTTGGCCAGCGCGCCGACATAGCGTTCGTACTCGGCTTCGTCGGTCATGTAATATTGCGGGTCGGTGCGCAGGTGTTCGACGAAGGCCTCGCGGGTGTCGAAGCCCGCCTCTGCCGCGACCTCCTCCATCTCCGCCCGGATGCGCGCGACTTCGGACAGGCCCAGCTGGTGGACCTCGTCGGGCGTCATCTCGGTCGTGGTGAAGCTGCGGACGCGGTAGGCGTAGTAGTCATCGCCATTGGCGGTTTCGGCGACACCGGGCAGGCCGGTGCGGCATTTTGGCGCGTATTCCTCGGTGTAGAAACTGAGGAAATCTTCGTAGGCGGGGAACACCACATCGGTCAGCGCGGCACGGGCGCGGGCCTGCAAGGCCGCCCAGTCGGCTTCCGAAATGGTCGAGGGGCGCTTTGCGAATGGCCGCCAGAAGCCCGATTCCTCGGGCGTGTCGGCCATCTGGCCGGTGATCTGGTCCTCGACGCCTTCCATCGGCCCGCATGCCTGCGTGAGCCCGCGTGCCACCGCCTCGCGGCTGCGCGCGATCCCAGCGGCGTTCTGTGCGCCATAGGCTTCGAGCCGCGAGACGTAGCTTTCGTAATCGGCCTTGGTGAACAGCGGCGAGCTGTAGGGGAGCGACGCGATCCAGCTGAACCAGCCGCCGCGATTGGTGAACAGCACGTAGCGGGTCTGGTCGAACTGCGAACCCTCGATCGAATCTTCGAGCGAGCTTTTGAGGATCGCGTAGTCCACCCGCAGGTCCTCAGGCAGCGCGCTCTCGTCGATAGTCTTCAGCCGCGTAAGGAATTCGCGGTCTTCGGCGACGTTGCGATCATAGGCCGCCATGCTGAGGTCGCCCAGTTGCCCGTCCCCGCGCCGGTCGCCCACCGAAGTCGCCAGCGTGGGATTGTCGTCGAGCATGTCCTGCCAGACATCCTCGCGCAGTTCGGTGTAATCCTCGACCGGGCCGGCGGTCAGCGGGCTGGCGATGGTGAGTGTCAGCGCGGTTGCGGCGAACAGGTGCTTCATGATGTCTCCCCTTGCTGGGCGATCTCTATTGCGCTGGCCTGGCCCCGTCCAGTACGCCGGGGCCATGGAAAAACCCGCGATCCTGTTCGTCTGCCTTGGCAATATCTGCCGCTCCCCGCTCGCCGAAGCGGCGTTTCGAGACGCTGCGGAGAAGGCCGGGCTGGAGGCGGAGGCCGACAGCGCAGGCACGGCGGACTACCACGTCGGCAGCCCGCCCGATCCGCGCAGCGTCGAGGAAGCCTCGAAGCACGGGATCGACATTTCGGGCTATTCCGGACGGCAACTGGTGGTCGAGGATTTCGATCGCTTCACGCATATCTTCGCGATGGATCACCAGAACCTGCGCAATATCGAGGCGCTGCGGCCCGAGGGAACGCGTGCGCATGTCTCGCTGCTGATGGACCTGGTGCCGGGCCGCGAGGGCGCGGCGATTGCGGACCCTTACCATGACGGCGAGGAGCAGTTCGAATATACGTGGGAGGATGTCGACGCGGCGGCGAAGGCGCTGGTGAAGCGGCTGTGCCGATGACCAAGATACTCCTCCCCCTTGAGGGGGAGGTTGGGTGGGGGTGCACTCTGCCCGATGGCTTGGAGCCCCCACCCCCAACCCCTCCCCGTGGGGAGGGGAGTGTTTGTCACCCACCCCGAAGCGTGCGCACGCCCATGTCGCGCTCCATCAGGTAGAGCAGCACCCGCGCTGCCTCGCCGCGCTCGCCTTCCAGCCCGGCATCGCGGTCCATCAGCAGTTTCGCGTCGGCGGTGGCAGGGTCGAGGAAGCGCTGCATCTGGTCGAGCGTCGCGATCCGGAACGGCGTATCGCCCGATTGCCGCGTGCCGAGCAGTTCGCCCCCGCCGCGCAGTTCCAAATCTTCCTCGGCAATGCGGAACCCGTCCTGCGTCTCGCGCATCAGGGCGAGGCGGCGCTGGCCGGTCTCCGACAGCTGGTTGCCGCGCAGCAGCAGGCAGGTCGACTTCTCGCTCCCCCGCCCCACGCGCCCGCGCAGCTGGTGCAGCTGGGCGAGGCCGAAGCTTTCCGCCTGCTCGATCACAATCAGCGTAGAGGCGGGCACGTCCACGCCGACTTCGATCACCGTGGTCGCGACCAGCAGTTTCGCCTGTCCGCTGGCGAAGCGCGCCATTGCGGCGTCCTTCACCTCGGGGTCGAGCTGGCCGTGGACCATCACCACGGCATCGTCGAACCGCGCCTTGAGCGCTGCGTAGCGCTGCTCGGCGGCGGCTTTCTCCATGCCCTCTTCGTCGCGGACCATCGGGCACACCCAATAGGCCTGCTGGCCGCTCGCGAGATGCCGCCCGACCGCTTCGACCACTTCGGGCAGGCGGTCCATCCCGACCACGCGCGTGTCGATCGCCTGCCTGCCGGGCGGCAATTCATCGAGCCGGCTGACCTCCATCTCGCCGTAGTTCGCCAGCGTCAGCGTGCGCGGGATCGGGGTCGCGGTCATCGACAAGGTGTGCGGCGGGCGCTTGCCCTTGCCCGCCATCTGCAGGCGTTGCGAGACGCCGAAGCGGTGCTGCTCGTCGACCACCACCAGCCCGAGGTCGCGGTACTGCACCGCCTCTTGGAAGATCGCGTGCGTGCCGACGACGATCTGGATGCTGCCGTCCATCAGCCCCATCAGGATGCTTTCGCGCGCCCGCCCCTTGTCGCGGCCCGTCAGCAGCGCGACTTCGACCCCGGTGGGCCGCGCCATCGCCTTCAGAGTCTCGAAATGCTGGCGCGCGAGGATCTCGGTCGGCGCCAGCAGCGCCGCCTGCGCGCCCGCCTCCACCGCGACCAGCATCGCGTGCAGCGCCACCACCGTCTTGCCCGCGCCGACATCGCCCTGCAGCAGCCGCAGCATCGGCGCGTCCTGCGCGAGGTCGCCCTCGATCTCGCGTATCGAGCGTTCCTGCGCGCCGGTCAGCGGGAACGGCAATTGCAGCTTGTCGCGCAAATGCCCGTCGCCCGCCAGCGCCCGCCCCCGCTTGCGGCGGTTATCCGCCTTCACCAGCTGCAAGGCCAGCGCGTTGGCGAGCAGCTCGTCATAGGCGAGCCGGTCCTTCGCGGTCTCGTCGTCGCGCGCATGGACGCTGCGCAGCGCTTCGCCCCAGGCGGGCCATTTCTGCTGTGCGAGCATGCCGGGCTCGATCCATTCGGGCAGGTCGGGCAGCTTCTCCAGCGCCTGCGCCGCAAGGCTCGCCATGCGCGGCTGGGTCAGCCCTTCGGCGAGGCTGTAGACCGGCTCGCGCATCTGGCCGAGGCCTGCATCGTCCAGCTTCATCACATGGTCGGGATGGACCATCTGGAGCATGTCGCCATACCGCTCCAGCTTGCCCGCCACGCGGCGCTTCTCCCCGACGGGCAGCTGCTTCTTGGCCGTGTAGGAAGCGCGCCCGAAGAAGGTAAGCGCTAGGACATTGCCCGCGCTGTCGGTCGCCAGCACGCGATAGGGCGCGCGGCGCGAGGCACCGGAGCGATGCTCGGTCACGGTCAGCGCGATGATGATCTGCTCCCCCTCGCCCGCCTCGTCGAGCGTTTCGACCGGGCGGCGG
This sequence comes from Citromicrobium bathyomarinum, assembly GCF_021021475.1. Classification (GTDB taxonomy): domain Bacteria; phylum Pseudomonadota; class Alphaproteobacteria; order Sphingomonadales; family Sphingomonadaceae; genus Alteriqipengyuania; species Alteriqipengyuania bathyomarina. Next base: position 275,874 of record NZ_JAINWL010000004.1, read on the forward strand.
GTCACGAAGCGGTCGGGCCAGTGATAGGCGACGTCGCGCACGCGCGTGCAGCGCAGCTTTTCCAGCGGCTTCTTCAGCTTGGGCCCGACACCATCGAGCGTGTCGACCTCGGCAAACAGGGGATTGAGGATTTCGGGCCGCATGGCCGATCCCTACCCCACCTCAAATCTGGTCGTCACCCCCGCGTAGGCGGGGGTCCAGATAAGCTGTCGATATCGCGAGCCACCGGCGTCATCTGGATCCCTGCCTGCGCAGGGATGACGAAGGGAGAGATAATGGCTAGAGCCTCCCCATGACCTCCCCCAGCTTCGAATCCCGCCTCGCCCGTGCCAAGTTCCGCGCCTGGCACCGTGGCACGCGTGAAGCCGATTACATGATCGGCGGCTATTTCGACCGCTACCACGCCGAATGGAGCGAGGAAGACCTCGTCTGGTTTGAAACCCTGCTCGATTACGACGATGTCGAGATCATGGCCTGGGCGCTCAAGACGCAGCCGATCCCGCCAGAAATGCAGGGGGAGCGGATCGCGATCATGCAGAAGCTCGATTACGTCGATATTCCCCGCTAGGATTTGGCCCATGCGGGCTGGTGCATTGCGCCACCGCCCGCTAGTCCCACCCCGAACCCCGGCCCCCCTCCTCTTTGCGAGCAGGGGGCTATTTTCGTTTGCGCGGAACACGCACAGCACGGATCGACTTACGCCATAATGCCCGACCTCTCCCGCATCCTCTCCGCCAAACAACCGCTCACCTTCGCCAATCTTGCGCGGGGGAGCCAGCCACTGGTGATGGCCGATCTCGCCCGCGCGGCCGACAAGCGCGCAGTGTTCGTCGCGCCGGACGACAGCGCGATGCGCGCGGTCGCGGATGCGGCGCGCTATTTTGCGCCCGAACTCAGCGTGATCGAGTTCCCCGCGTGGGACTGCCTGCCCTACGACCGCGCATCTCCTGCCCTCTCGATCAGCACCCAGCGGCTCGCCGCGCTGCATCGCCTGCAGGCGGAGAAAGGCGCGCCGCAGCTGCTGGTGACCACCGCCAATGCCGTGGTCCAGCGCATGCTCACCCCGTTCCGCATCCGCGAGGCGGTGCGCGAGCTGAAGCCGGGCGTGCATATCGGGCACGAGAGCCTGACCCAGCTGCTGCAGAAGCAGGGTTATAGCCGCACGGACACCGTGATCGACGCGGGCGAATTCGCGGTGCGCGGGTCGATCTTCGACATCTTCCCCTCCGGCCTCGAACAGGGGCTGCGGCTCGATTTCTTCGGTGACGAGCTGGAGAGCTTGCGCCTGTTCGACCCGAACACGCAGCGCACCACCGGCACGCTCGACAGCTTCCTTCTGCTGCCCGCGTCCGAAGTTTTGCTCGAAGACGCGACGATCAAGCGTTTCCGCGCAGGCTATCGCGAGCGGTTTGGCGCGAACGCCACGCAGGACCCGCTTTACGAAGCGGTCAGCGAAGGGCGGCGGCAGGCCGGGATGGAGCACTGGCTGCCTCTGTTCGAGGAGAAGCTGGCGACCCTGTTCGACCATCTGGGCGGCAGCGATCCGGTGGTGATCGATGTCGGCGCGCTGGCCGCCTTCGAGGAGCGGCTGGGCGACATCGCCGAATACCGCCGCACCCGCACCGAAACCGCGGGCCAGAAGGCGGGCAGCTATCGCCCGCTCGACCCGCAGGCGCTCTATCTCACCGAAGACGAGATCGGCACCACGCTCGAGGCACGCCCGGTCCACCGCGCGACCGGGTTCGACGAGCCCGAGAGCGACAGCGTGATCGACTTCGGCTTCCGCTCTGCCCGCGACTTCGCGCCCGAACGTGCGCGCGGCGACAATGTGTACGAGGCAGCGGCCGAGCACTTCAAGAAGCTCGCCAAGGCAGGCAAGCGCCCGCTGCTGGCCGCCTATTCCAAGGGCAGCCGCCAGCGCATCGCCTCGATCCTGGGCGAAGCGGGCACCGAGCTGGCGCTGGCCGAAAGCTGGCAGGAAGCGCTGGGCAAATCCGCGCCCAGGAATGGTGGGGGCAAGCCCACGGCGATGATCCTCCCGCTCGACAGCGGCTTCGCGAGCGAGGATATCGAGCTGGTGACCGAGCAGGATCTGCTCGGCGACAGGCTGGTCCGCCGCCGCAAGAAGCGGCGCGATTCGGATGCCTTCCTCAGCGAGCTACAGGCGCTGTCGCGCGGCGATCTGGTGGTCCACACCGAACACGGCATCGGCAAATATCTCGGCCTCGAACCGGTCACCGTGGGCAAGTCCAAGCACGACTGCGTGATGTTGCAGTACAAGGGTGGCGACAAGCTCTACATCCCGGTCGAAAACCTCGAAGTCCTCTCCCGCTATGGCAGCAGCGAGGATGCGGTCATGCTCGACCGGCTGGGCGGCGAGGCATGGCAGAAACGCCGCGCCCAGCTGCGCGAACGCATCCGCGAGATCGCCAGCGAGCTGATGCGCACCGCCGCGCAGCGCGCGCTGAAAAAGGCCCCCGTGCTGGAGGCGGATCACGCCAGCTACAACCAGTTCGTCGACCGCTTCCCGTGGGAAGAGACCGAGGATCAGGAACGCGCGATCGCTGATGTTCTGGGCGATCTGGAAAGTGGCAAGCCGATGGACCGGCTGGTCTGCGGCGATGTCGGCTTCGGCAAGACCGAGGTCGCGCTGCGCGCCGCCTTCGTCGCGGCGATGGGCGGCCAGCAGGTCGCAGTCGTCGCCCCGACCACGCTGCTCGCGCGCCAGCACTTCCAGCATTTCTCCGAACGCTTCGCGGGCTTCCCGCTAAAGATCGGGCGGCTCAGCCGGCTCGTCTCGGCCAAGGAAAGTAGCGAGACGCGCGATGCGCTGGCCGACGGCACGATGGATATCGTGGTCGGCACCCACGCGATCCTCAGCAAGTCGACCAAGTTCAAAGACCTTGGCCTCGTGATCGTCGACGAGGAACAGCGTTTCGGGGTAACCCACAAGGAAAAGCTGAAGCAGCTGCGCGCGGACGTGCACATGCTCACGCTCACCGCCACGCCGATTCCGCGCACGCTGCAGATGGCGATGACCGGCCTGCGCGAACTTTCCACCATCCAGACCCCTCCGGTGGACCGCCTTGCGGTGCGCACCTACGTGATCGAGTGGGACGACATGGTGATCCGCGAGGCGCTGCTGCGCGAACACCATCGCGGCGGCCAGAGCTTCATCGTGGTGCCGCGCATTTCGGACATGGACCCGCTGCTCGACTGGCTGCACGAGCACGTGCCCGAAGTGAAGGTGGTGCCCGCGCACGGCCAGATGAGCGCGTCCGAGGTCGAAGACCGGATGAGCGCATTCTACGAGAAGAAATACGACGTGCTGCTGTCGACCACGATCGTCGAGAGCGGGCTCGACATCTCCAGCGCCAACACGATCATCATCCACCGCGCCGACCGCTTCGGCCTTGCCCAGCTCTACCAGCTGCGCGGGCGCGTGGGCCGCGCGAAGCTGCGCGCCTATGCCTACCTGACCACGCCTGCGGACGAGGCGCTGTCCGAAGTCGCGGAGAAGCGGCTCAAGGTGCTGAGCGATCTCGATTCGCTGGGCGCGGGCTTCCAGCTCGCCAGCCACGATCTCGACATTCGCGGCGCGGGCAACCTGCTGGGCGACGAACAGTCGGGCCATATCCGCGAGGTCGGCTTCGAGCTCTACCAGTCGATGCTGGAGGACGCGATCCTCGCCGCCAAGGCGGGCGAGATGGGGCTGGAGAAGCCCGCCGAAGATTTCAGCCCGCAGATCACGGTCGACGCGCCGATCATGATCCCCGAGGACTATGTGCCCGACCTCGCCGTGCGCATGGCGCTCTATCGCCGCCTCAACCAGGCGAGCGACAAGGCCGAGATCGAAGGGCTGGCGGCCGAGATGATCGACCGCTTCGGCGAGCTTCCGTCCGCGACGCAGAACCTCGTCCGCCTGATCGAGATCAAGCATCAGGCGATCGAGGCGAATATCGCCAAGATCGATGTCGGCGCGCGCGGCACGCTGGTCACCTTCCACAAGGACGATTTCCCCGATCCGGTGGGCCTGCTCGCCTATGTCGACAAGCGGGCCGAGGCGGTGAAGCTGCGCCCGGACATGAAACTGGTCGTCAACCGCGCCTGGGGCGATCCGCAAAGCCGCCTCAACGGCCTGTTCCAGCTGACCAAGGGCCTGAGCGCGATCGCCAAACGCGCCGCGAAGAAAGAGAAGACGCCAGCCTAGGCTTGCCCGCTCGCCAGCGCGAGGAAGTCCTCGTGCGGCAGCGGGCGCGCGCGCAGGAAGCCCTGGTACGCGCTGCACCCTTCCTCCAGCGCAATCCTGCGCTGCGTTTCGTCCTCGACCCCCTCGGCGATCACCGCCAGCTCCAGCGCGCGGGCCATGGCGATCACCGCACGCAGCACCGCGCGGTCGCGCGCGCTTTCTGCCACCCCATCGAGCATGATCCGGTCGAGCTTGATGAAATCGAGCGGCAGGTATTTGAGGTATCCGAAATTGCAGAACCCCGCGCCGAAATCGTCGAGCGCGATCCGCATCCCCGCATTGCGCAAGCGGCCGAGCGAGCGCGCCGCAAGGTCCAGATCGCCCAGCAGCGCCTGTTCGGTGATCTCCAGCGTCAGCCGCGCCGGGTCGACGCCCCGCTCCTCCACCATCCGCAACAGGTCATCGGGAAAGCGCACCACCGCCAGATCGGCAGCGGTGATGTTGATCGAGCACTTGAGCCCCTCCGGCCAGCCACGCACCGCATCCAGCGCGGCCTCGATCACCTTGCGGGTCAGCTGCGTGGTCAGGTCGGCGCGCGCGGCGATCCGCAGCAGCGCCTCTCCGCCGATATCGCCCAGCAGCGGCTGATCCCACCGCACCAGCGCCTCCGCCCCGATCAGCGCATCGTCGGCGAGCGCGAATTGCGGCTGGAAGCGCAGCGAGATCGCCCCGCGCTCCAGCGACCGCCGCAGCTCTGCCTCGATCTGGCCGACATCGAACCCGGCGGGCGCCAGATCGCGGTCGATCCACACGATCCTGCGCCCGGACTCCCCGCGCAGCGCGATCTGCGCATCACCGAGCCGGGCAAGCACCGTAGTCGGATCGTCGCCCGACAGCGCGCGGATCAGCGCGATATGGGGCCACAGCTGCGGCACGCCAAGCGCGCTGCCCGCCATCGGCTGCGCGACCCCGTCGGCCAGCGTCTCGGCCAAAAACTGCCACCGCTCCCGGCTGCACTTGTCGCGCGTGGCGAGCAGGAACTTGCCCCCGTCGATCCGCGCGACCAGCCATGATGCCCGCGCAAACTCGTCCTGCGCGAAATGCGCCATGCGCCGCCCGACCTCGCCCAAGGCATAGTCGCCGGTCTGCGCCCCGTGGGCCAGATTGACGCTATCGAACCGGCCCAGCACCAGCAGCATCGCGTGGACCCGCGCCTCCCCCTCGGCAAGCCACATGCCGAGGATCTCGCGCGCCTCTTCGGTATCGACAAGCCCTGTCGGGCGCTCGCTCGCGGGATGTTCCGTCGGACTCATCGCCGCCTTATCGCAAGGCCCTGCGTTTTGGGGAAGCCTGCAAGCTGCGCTTGTCCCACCAATCGCCAGGTTGCATTGCCAAGCAGACATCGCCTCCATAGGCAGGCGTACGGGTTTGAGAGAGGGTTTTGATGGCCGGCCAACCGACATACGAGCGGCTCGCGCTCGCGATATCGAACTCCGCGCTGGCGCAGGACACCGCCGCCGCGCTGCGCGATGCGCATGACTGGGTGCCGCAGGAAGAGGCGGAGGCGGTGGTCGCGCTGGGCGGCGACGGGTTCATGCTGCAAACCCTGCACAAGATGCTCGACAGCGGACGCATCCTGCCCGTCTATGGCGTCAACCGCGGCACGATGGGCTTCCTGATGAATAAGCACCGGCCCAAGGGCGCGCTGGTGGAGCGAGTCAACCGCAGCCGCCCGGTCGGCATCTCTCCCCTGCGGATGGAAGCGATCAACCAGAACGGCGACACCCGCGTGGAATGCGCGCTCAACGAAGTCTCCCTGCTGCGCGAGACGCGCCAGACGGCGAAGATAGAGATTCTGGTCGACGGCAAGACCCGGATCGAGGAACTGGTGGCCGACGGCGTGCTGGTGGCGACGCCCGCCGGGTCAACGGCCTATAACCTGTCTGCCAACGGGCCGATCCTGCCGCTCGATTCCCAGCTGCTCGCCCTCACCCCGATCAGCGCCTTCCGCCCCCGCCGCTGGCGCGGAGCGATTCTGCCCGACCGCGCGAAGGTGACCTTCCGCATCAACGAGCCGTCCAAACGCCCCGTGGCCGCCGTGGCGGACCAGAAGGAAGTGCGCGACGTGGCCGAGGTTCACGTTGAAATCGCACGCGATTCCGAGCTGACCCTGCTGTTCGACAAGGGCCACGCGCTGGACGACCGGATCGTCGCAGAACAATTCGTCGTATGATTTTGCAGCAGGGGCTTGCGTTAATTTGAGCACCCCCATATAGGCGCGGGCCTGCCGACAAGGCTGCTCCCCGATAGCTCAGCGGTAGAGTAGGTGACTGTTAATCACTTGGTCGTTGGTTCGAATCCAACTCGGGGAGCCATTTTCCACTAAATCGCTGGAAAATTGGCCGCGCGCTGACGCTGACTCACAAGCGCGTCACCGGCTCGACCCTGCGGACTGACGCAGATCAAGCAGATGCCAATCCTCTGGTCAGAGCATCTCATTACTTGCCAGAAAAAATGCCTTGGGGCAGGCTAAGCTTATGGCCCGAAAATATACTTTGCTTATAGATGAAAGCGGGCAGTGGGGACTGCGTAAAATCCGGTCAGAATCGGAGAAGGGAGCTTCACCTTACATGGCGTTTGGTGCTGCCCTCATTCCTAATAGCGAGAGAGCCGAGATTGAAGATAAATTACTTTCTGTGACCTCGCGGATCGGAAAGAGCAATTTGCATTGCTCCAATCTAAGACACTCTCAGATTGTTTACTTCTCTAGGCAAATAATTCAGCATCTATTGCGTTTTTTCGGCGTGATATCTTACAAGCACACACTAAGAGATTACACATCTCATATTGACGGGGACCATAACAAATATTACAATAAGTGCGCTCAATACCTTCTTGAAAGGGTTGGATGGTTTCTTGAATTACGCGGAATTGAGGCCAAAGATGTCGACATCGTCTTTGAGAAAGCCAATTGTGACTATAACATGATGCGGAAGTTTCTCAGACGACTGCAATCGAACCCAAAACACAGCATGACCGCTAAACTTAAGCATATTGATATAGAAGCAATTGAGGCCATAGACAAATCCGAAGAGGCACTCTTTCAAGTGGCCGATCTAGTCGCACATTCTCTTTTCAAATGTGTCGACAAAAATGATGAAAATTTTTATATTCCCGAAACCCGGTATTTGAGTGAACTTGCCCCGCGCTTCTTCGGAGATCCCGAAAGTAATAAGATTTCGGGTGCAGGGCTTTATTGTGTCCACACACCCGATCAAATCGAGCTCGATGCCGACGTGAAGGCAGTCATCACCGGTTTAGAAGCGTCGCCTAAGTAGGCGCTGTTACAGGATCTCGGGTTACGCCAACTATCCTAAACAGACTCTCCCACCCGCTCGATCCTCGGCCATCTCGATCTGCGCAAGGCCATAAGCCACCTGCATCCGCAGCAGGGTATCCGCCTTGATGCCGAACGCGTCCTCGAACCGCATGGCCATGTCGCGGGAAAAAGCCGCCTTGCCGTTCAGCAGTTAATGCGTCGGTGTCAGGCGTCAGTTCCCGGTGATAGTCATCGCGTATTTGCGACCATTTTCCTACTCCGCCCCCGCCCGCTAAACCCCGCGCACGATGGCGCGTGCGCACCTCTCCCCTGCCCGTCCAGCAAGGCCTCTCAACAGGCATTCCGCGCGGAGGGAGTTTTCCATCCCCTGGACTGTGTGTCAGGGCTCGGCCCGCCAAACGCCTCGGACGGGGCAAATGCACGCTTCAGCCGCCCGCGAGCAGCCTTACGCCCACGAACAGCGTCAGTGCCGCGGTCAGCCAGCGGATCAGTTGGGGCTTGAACAGGCGCACCGCGAACAGGCTGCCGATCTGGCCGCCGATCACCACCGCGATCATCAGCGGCAGGCCGGTGCTCGCCGCTGCGCCCAGCATGTCCGCGCCGTTCTTGGTCAGCTGGCCGACGAGGCCGAACAGCGAATTGACGAGGATGAACAGGCTGGCGGTCGCCGCGATTGCGCGCGGGCCGTTCCAGCGGACCAGATGGAGCAGCGGGGCGAGGAAGATGCCGCCGCCGATCCCAACCAGCCCGGCAAGATAGCCCAGCGGTGCGGCGGCGAGCAGCATGGCGCGGGTTCCGTAGCGCGGGGCAGGCTCCCCGTTCGGTGCGGCCCGCTCACTGGTCTGGGGGACCAGCAGCAGCGCTCCGGCAAGGCACAGGCTCGCACCCAGCAGCGCCATGAAGGCCTGTTCCCTGATCGGGGTCAGCCCGCCCAGCAAGGCGGCGGGCGCGGCGATGGCGGTGAGGCCCAGCGCCCCGCGCCATGGTGTGATCCCAGCGCGCGCGAACCTCAGCGTGCCGCCGCTGACGACCACCAGGTTGCACAGCAGGGAGACCACCGGCAGCAGCCGGTAGTCCATCCCCGACAGGGCCAGCAAAGCACTATACGTCGATCCACCGCCGAAGCCGACCGACGCATAGAGCAGTGCGGTTACGCAGAAGGCGGCGAGGAGGGCGGCGAGGCCGATCCCGCGGCTCCCGCAACAGCCTTGGCCGCGCCGTGGCAGTGCTTGTACTTGTTACCTGAACCGCACGGGCACGGGGCGTTGCGGCTGATATCCTGCCCCGCCCACGGATTCTCGGCCGTATTGCCCGGCCCGGCATTGGCGCGGGTCGAGCCGGCGAGCGAGCCGAACATCGCGGCGCGGCTTTCCGAACCGTCGCCGTCATTGGTGTCGTCCAGCCCGGTCAGCGGGTCGATATGCCCGGTCAGGAAATCGGGCAGGTCGGGCAGCGCACGCTGGGGCGGCGCGATCCGCAGCTCGTTCTTGAGCAGGATGCCGGTCACGTCCTCGCGCAGCGATTCGAGCATCTTCTCGAACAGGCCGAAGGCTTCCTGCTTGTACTCGTTGATCGGCGTCTTCTGCGCGTATGCCCGCAGGAACACGACCTGGCGCAGCGCGTCGAGCGTGGCGAGGTGTTCCTTCCAGTGGAAATCGAGCCGTTCGAGCAGGATGCTCTTCTCGACCCGGCGCCACAGCTGCGGATCGTTCTGCTCGATCTTGCGCTCCATCAGCTCGTCGGTCTCGGCGCGCAGGCGTTCTTCGAACAGTTCGGGTTCGACCGCGTCCTCTTCAAGCCAGTCGTCGATCGGCGGCGTCAGGCCGAGCACTTCCTCGACCCGCGCCTTCAGGCCTGCGATATCCCACTGTTCGGGGTACGATCCCGGCGGGCAGGCTTCGGACACGATCGCGGAGATCGTGTCGTGCCGCATGTCGAGAACAACATCGTCGACCGTCTCGGAATCCATGATTTCCGCGCGCTGTTCGTAGATCACCTTGCGCTGGTCGTTCATCACGTCATCGTATTCGACGACCTGCTTGCGGGTGTCGTAGTTGCGCGCCTCGACCTTCTTCTGTGCGGTCTCGATGGCCTTGGAGAGCCACTTGGACCCGATCGCCTCGCCATCCTTGAGGTTGGAGTTCATCATGCGGGAGAACAGCGTGTCCGGCCCGAAGATGCGCAGGAGGTCGTCTTCCAGGCACAGGTAGAAGCGCGACAGGCCCGGGTCGCCCTGACGGCCCGAGCGGCCACGCAGCTGGTTGTCGATCCGGCGGCTTTCGTGGCGTTCGGTGCCGAGCACGAACAGGCCACCGGCCTCCAGCACCTTGGCCTTGTCTGCTGCGACCTGCGCCTTGATCTTCTCGATCGCCCGGTCGCGCTCCGGCCCTTCGGGCATCTCGCCGACTTCGTCTTCGATCAGGAAGTCGAGGTTGCCGCCCAGCTGGATGTCGGTTCCGCGGCCGGCCATGTTGGTCGCGATGGTGACCGCGCCCGGGCGGCCCGCCTGCGCGACGATATGCGCCTCACGCTCATGCTGGCGGGCGTTCAGAACCTCGTGCTTGACGCCTTCCTTGTCGAGGAACTGGCTGAGCAGTTCGGACTTCTCGATGCTGACCGTGCCGACCAGCACCGGCTGGCCGATGTCCGACTTCTCCTTGATCGCCTTGGCGATGGCCTGGAACTTGTCGAGCGTGTTCTTGTAGAACTCGTCGTCCTCGTCGATCCGCTGGACCGGAACATTCGTGGGGATCTCGACCACGTTCATCTTGTAGATGTCCCAGAATTCCGCCGCTTCGGTCGCCGCGGTCCCGGTCATGCCGGAAAGCTTGGGATACATGCGGAAGAAGTTCTGGAAGGTGATCGAGGCCATCGTCTGGTTCTCGGGCTCGATCTTGACGCCTTCCTTGGCCTCGACCGCCTGGTGCAACCCGTTCGACCAGCGCCGGCCATCCATCATGCGGCCGGTGAATTCATCGATGATGACGACCTTGTCGTCCTTCACGATGTAGTGATCGTCCAGCTTGAACATGAGGTTGGCGCGCAGGCCTTCGTTCATGTGGTGGACGACCTGCGTGTTCTCGACATCGTAGAGATTGTCGGTTTCGAGCAGGCCCGACGCGACAAGGCGCTGTTCGATCTCTTCCGCGCCTTCCTCGGTCAGGGAGACGGTGCGGCTCTTCTCGTCGGTGTCGTAGAAGCCCACGCCTTCGCTGGAGCTGTCGGGGATCGCGTTGTGATCGGCGACGAAGTTCTTAATCACCTGGTCGATCGTCACGTAGAGATCGGTCTTGTCCTCGGTCGGGCCGGAGATGATCAGCGGGGTGCGCGCTTCGTCGATCAGGATCGAGTCGACTTCGTCGATGATCGCGTGGTTGAACGGGCGCTGCACCATCTGGCTACGCTCGTGCTTCATGTTGTCGCGCAGGTAGTCGAAGCCAAATTCGTTGTTCGTGCCGTAGGTAATGTCGGCCTCATAGGCCTCGCGCCGCTCGATCTCGCTGAGATTGGGCACGATCACGCCGACCGACAGGCCGAGCCAGCGATAGAGCTGGCCCATCCACTCGGCATCGCGGCGGGCGAGGTAGTCGTTGACGGTGACGACGTGGACGCCCTTGCCTTCCAGCGCGTTGAGATAGGTCCCCAGCGTGGCGACCAGCGTCTTGCCCTCACCCGTGCGCATCTCGGCGATCTCGCCGCGGTGGAGCACGATGCCGCCGATCATCTGCACGTCGAAGTGACGCATCCCGAACACGCGTACCGAGGCTTCGCGCACGGTGGCGAAGGCTTCGGGCAGCAGGTCGTCGAGCTTGGCCCCAGCATCCAGCTGGTCGCGCAGCTTGCCGGTCTGCGCGCGCAAGTCGTCATCAGAGAGCGCCTGCATATCGGGCTCGAGCGCGTTGATCTGCGCGACGATCTTGTGAAGCGATTTGACGTAGCGATCGTTGGAAGAGCCGAAGACGGACTTCATCACGGACTGGAACATGGGAATACGGGCCTTGCGATAATGGAATTATGCTGTGCAGCGCCCTGACACTGCGAGTGCCGGGCGGTCCTGCGAACGCGAAACGAAATGTGTGGGGTGGCGCGCTATTCCAGCGCGCGATCGGGGCCGAGCTGTACGGTCGGCAGGAAGATCACGGGGTCGCGCGGACGGCAGACCCGTTCCAGCGCCAGCCGCCAATCGCGCACGCGAATCGTCGTGCGGCACTCGCAACGGGCATCTTCCTTGTCGCTGTCGCAGACCTCGGCGGCCGCACCGGCCACAGAGCTTTCCGCGAACATCGCGCTTGCAGGCGTACCGACGGCGACGAGGCCGGTCAGAAAGGCAAGGCAGGTGAGAAGGAGCCGAAGCATGCGGTCAGACATAGTCAAACGCGGGAGAAAGTCCAAGGTACAAACCTCAATGACCTATTCGTTCTCGATCTCTTCGATCGTCGTCACAATCCGGAGTGTTCGCGGATCACTGGAGCCGTCGGGAAAAGGCGCAAAAGAAAACCGCTCGCAGAGGGTATTCATAAGGCCTTCGGGCATGTCCCCATCCACAGCGCCCCCAAACGTCTCCCATGTGCAATCCATCACCGTGCCGTCGGGCCTGATCGTCATGACGATTTCCGTCCTGCCCGGCTCCGGTAGCAGCGCATTCGCGCCCATCCGGAAAGGGATCGGCGGCAGGGCGTAGGTTTTGCTAGGCACTTCCCCGGCCGCCGGGATTTCCCAAGCCACTGTGGCCTCATAGGTGCCCTCGGCAGGTTCCCCCTTGCTGTTGCGAGCGGGATTGAACTGCGCCCTCTCGCGGACCAATTGGCAGGTCAGTTGCTTGAGACTATCGGATGCTGTGCCCCCGGTAATCTCGCAGCCCGTAACCAACCCCTCGGACGAAATGGTGAGTTTGAAGCTGACCCTCCCCTCATCGCCGTTACTTATGGCAGCAGCAGGATAGTCCCTATGAGTAATCCATGCCGCTGGATTGCTCGGCTGTGGCCCGACCTGGGCCACCCCCGGTGTTGCCACTCCAAACAGCGCCGCAGCGCAGATCATCCGCCAGTCCAGCATCGTGCCCCCTTCTCTCGATGTGGCACTCCTACCGCGTCGATCTAGGGGACGAAAGCCGCTTGCCTCGCCCGGAGAGCAAACCTAACCCGCGATCACTATGGACCTCGCCCGCTCCCCGCTCGCCCTGCCCTTCCCCGCGATTCCGCCCATCGACGGCGTGACGCTGCGCATCGCCCGTGCTCGCTACAAGGAATGGGACCGGTGCGACCTGACTTTCGCCGAGCTGGCAGAGGGCACGAGCGTCGCGGGCGTGTTCACGAAGAACGTGTGCTGTTCGAGCGAGGTCGAGCTGGGGCGCGAGCAGATCAAGGGTGGCAGCGCGCGCGCGCTGATCGTCAACGCGGGCAATTCCAACGCCTTCACCGGCTATCGCGGGCGCGAGGCGGTGGAGCAGATCATGGGCCAGGTGGCGGACCACCTCGGCTGCACAACCGGCGAAGTATTCGTCTCCTCCACCGGCGTGATCGGCGTGCCGCTGCCCAAGGACAAGGCGCGCGCGGGCGTGGAGGCGGTGCTGGATGCCGAGCCGTGCGGTTGGGAGGATGCGACCAACACCATCAGCACGACCGACACCTTCGCCAAGGGCGCGCATGCCAGCGCGATGATCGGCGATACGCGGGTCGAGATCGCTGGAATCGTCAAGGGCAGCGGGATGATCGCACCCGACATGGCGACCATGCTCGGCTACATCTTCACCGACGCGGCGGTCTCGCCTGCCTTCCTGCAGGAATGCCTCTCCGCCGCGAACCGGCAGACATTCTCCTGCATCACCGTCGATTCCGACACCTCGACCAGCGACACCGTGCTCGCCTTCGCGACCGGCAAGGCTGGCCATGCGCAGCTGACCTCTTTTGACGATCCCGGCGCGGATGCCTTCATGGCCGCGCTGCACGACGTCTGCCGCGAGCTGGCACATTTGGTCGTGCGTGACGGCGAAGGCGCGCAAAAGTTCATCGCGGTGCATGTCAGCGGCGCTGTGTCGGATGAGAGCGCGCGGACCATCGGCCTCGCCATCGCGAACTCGCCGCTGGTCAAGACCGCGATCGCAGGCGGCGATGCCAACTGGGGCCGCGTGGTCATGGCGGTGGGCAAGGCGGGCGAGCCTGCCAATCGCGACACGCTCTCGATCGGCTTCGGCGGGCACTGGGCCGCGCGCGAGGGGCAGCCGGTTGAGGATTACGACGAAGCGCCCGTCGCCGCGCATCTCGCAGGGCAGGAAATCGATATCGAGGTGGACCTTGGCCTCGGCGAAGGGCGCGCCAGTGTGTGGACCTGTGACCTGACGCACGGATACATCGACATCAACGCGGATTATCGCTCCTGAGGAGAAACTCATGAGCGTACTCGACCGCGAAATTCTGGCCCTGATGCGCGATGTGGCGGAGCGGATCATCATGCCGCGCCACCAGGCGCTCAAGGCGACCGAAATCATCGAGAAGGCGGACGACGACCTCGTCACCATCGCCGACCGCGAGGCGGAGGTCGCGCTTGCCGAGGGGCTGGCGAAACTGCACCCCGAAGCGGCCATCGTCGGCGAGGAGTCGGTCCACGCCGACCCGTCGGTGATGGATCGCCTCTCCGGCACCTGCTGGATCATCGACCCGATCGACGGGACCAGCAATTTCGCCAGCGGGACGGGACCTTTCGGGATCATGGTCGCGCTGGCCGAAGAAGGCTTTGCGCAAGGCGGCTGGATCTACGACCCGCAGCGCGACCGCTTCTGCGCGGCGCATCGCGGCCAGGGCGCGATGATCGACGGAGAGACGGTGACAGCGCGCGCGAGCGGCGCAAACCCGCCGCGCCTCGCCGCGATGAAGAAATTCATGACGCCCGAGCAGCGCCGCCGGTTCGAGCTGGAAATCGCGCCCAACTACACGCTGGTCCACGCGCCGGGTGCGGCGTGCGAGCAATATCCGCTGACCGTTCTCGGCGAACACGACGTCGCGATCTACGAGCGCACGTTGCCGTGGGACCACGCGGCGGGATCGCTGTTCCTGAATGAAGCGGGCGGCGCATGCCTGCGGCTCGACGGGACACCCTACCGGGTCGACGATGGTCGCAGGGGGATGGTCGGCGCGGCGAGCCGCGACTTGTTCGACCAGCTGGTCGTCCGGCTGTCGGCGGCAGGCTACCAGCCAGCCGCCTGAGCACACATCAGAGCTGCTCTTCGAGCCACGCCTTGAGCTGGCTCTTGGGCCGCGCGCCGGTCAGTTCGGCGGCGCGTTCGCCATTCTTGTACAGCACCAGATAGGGGATGCCCTGTACGCCCAGCTTGCCGGGGGTGTCGGTGTTTTCCATGATGTCCATCTTGGCGATGGTCACCTGGTCGGCCAGTTCGTCGCTGATTTCTTCCAGCGCGGGCGCGATCATCTTGCATGGGCCGCACCACTCGGCCCAGAAATCGACCAGCACGGGCTTGTCGCTCTGCAGGACGTCGGACTGGAAGCTGGCATCGGTGACGGTTTTGGTGGCCATGGGGGATGTCTCCTGTTTCTTGGCCCGATATCTAGGGATGCGAAGCGATTACGCAAAGGCGGAGCCGGGCAAACTTAGCTGCTTGTCCCCCAAGCCGGGCTTGTGAGCGGCCAGAACCGCGTGCGGAAGCACGATCAACTGGGGGGTCTGGGTGTAGAGCAGCGCCGCGCAAATCCGCCGCCCGGGATAGATCTCGGCGAGCGCGTGGGCATAGGCGGACATCTGCCGCAGCGTCGCGGTGGGCACCTGTTCAAGCGATGTGGGCGCGCGGCGGGTGGTCTTGTAATCGACCACCAGCACCTTTTCCTCGCCTACGCACAGCCGGTCGAGCTTCCCGGTGACCACCTGCCCCTCAACCGTCGCGGCGAGCGAGACCTCGGCCAGCGCACCGGGCGCGAACAGCGCGGCGAAATCGGGATGGTCGAGCACGCCAAGCGCCTGCTCCAGCATCGCCGCGCGCGCCCCCTCCGACAGATCGCCGGCCTGCGCGGCGAGCCATGCCGAGCCCCGCGCCTCGCGGTCCTCGGGCGCGATATCGGGCATGCGTTCGAGCAGGCGGTGGATCAGCGTACCGCGCTGCGCCGCCTCGGCCCCGGTCGCCAGCCCCGGTGGGTTCGGCGCGAGGTCGTCCCCGGCGGCAGACGGCGCGAGCGGTCGCGGCGGGCTCGGCTCGGCGCCGGGAGCGCGGGTGGCCCATTCAGGCAGCGCGGGGCGCTGTGCTCGGCTCGCTGCATCGGGAGCGGGCGGCGCAATATCGGCCAGCGTGCCCAGATCGTGCCGTTCGCCCCAGATCGGGTCGGAGACGCCCCCGCCCTCGCCCCCACCTTCGCTGTCGAACAGCGCCGCGGCCTGCGCATACCAGCTCGCCTCGGGCACGTCCTTGTCGCTCGGAAGCAGCGCACCGCCGATATAGAGCGCTTCCTCGGCGCGGGTCATCGCGACGTACATCAGCCGCCAGTGCTCCTCGCGCTCGCGCGCCTTCTTGGCCTCTTCCGCTGCCAGCAGCGGCCCCGCCTTTGCCTCCTTGGGCAGCGAGGGCAGCGGGACGGTGCGCCCGTCATCGGTCGCCAGCTCGCCCGCGCGTGCAGGCCCGCGATCGGGATTGCCGGTCGCATCGGCGAGGATCACGATGGGCGCCTGCAACCCCTTCGAGCCATGCGCGGTGAGCACGCGCACCGCATCGCTGCTGCCTGCCGCTTCGCGCTTCAGTTCCTCGTCCGAGGCATCGAACCAGTTGAGGAAGCCCTGAAGGCTGGGCGTGTGTTCTCCGCAGTAGGCGAAGGCCGCGCCGACCAGTTCGTCGATCGGGTCGTTCGCCTCGCGCCCGAGCCGCGCCACCAGTTTGCGGCGCCCGTCCCACGGACCGGTCAGCAACCAGTGGAGCAGCGATTGCGGATGCTCGTAATCGACCCGCGCCAGCAGCGCGCGCAGGCGGTCGGCGGTCGCCATGCAGAGCGGCGCATCGCTGCGGCGGATATGGTCCCACAGGCCCACGCTCTTGTCGCGCAGGCCATGCTCCAGCAGGTCGTCCTGCGACCAGCCGCCCAGCGGAGAGACCAGCAGGTTGGCGAGCATCAGGTCGTCGCGCGGCTGCGCGGCGAAGCGCAGCGCGGCGAGCAGATCCTTGACCGCCAGCGGCGCGCCCAGCCGCAGCCGGTCGACGCCTGCCACCGGCACGCCCGCCGCGTGGAGCCGCGCAACGATCAGCCCGGCGAGCGCGCGGCGCTTGCGCACCAGAATCATGATGTCGCCCGCGCTGGCCCGTCGCTTGCCGCCCTTGGTCAGCGCGTGGCCGTCTTCGAGCCACGCCTTCACCTGCGCCGCGATCCGGTCCGCCATGCGGCGCTCGGGAGCGGGCAGCCAGGTTTCCGCACCGTCTTCCTCGACCGCTTCGGGATCGTCGCTTTCCTCGGCCCTGATCGGTGCCCACAGCGTCACCCGCCCGGGCCGGTCTTCGCCGGTGTGCTGCACCTCTTCGCGCGGCATCCCCATCGCTTGCGTGCCGACATGCGCCACCGCGCGGTCGACGAAATCGAGGATCACCTGCGATGATCGGAAATTGCGCTCCAGCCCCAGGCGGGCGAGCGGCGCGAGCGGGACCAGCGGGGCCTCGCGGGTTTCATGCGCGAGCGCCTCGGCATTGGCGATCGCGCTGTTGATCCGCGCGTCATATTGCTCGCGCTTGTCCACGAACAGGCGCGGTTCGGTGCCCTGAAAGCCGAAGATCGCCTGCTTGTAGTCGCCGACCACGAAGATCGTCCGCAGCCGCGCACCCGCCGCGCCCAGCCCGTCGAAGAAATCCTGCGTCAGCGCGTCGATGATCGCCCACTGGCTGTCATTGGTATCCTGCGCCTCGTCGACCAGGATGTGGTCGAAACTGCGGTCGAGCTTGTAGCCGATCCACTGCGCCATTTCCGAATTGCCGAGCAGCGTGGCCGCGCGTGCGATCTGGTCGTCGAAATCGACCAGGCCATGCACCCGCTTCGCCTCGTCCCACCGCAAAGCGAAGCGCCGCCCCAGTTCGAGCGCAGGGGTGAGATATTCCGCCAGCGCGAGCAGCGCGAATTTCTCGCGGATCGCATCGAGGCTGGCCTGAACCGCCGCGACATTGCCCTCGTAGGTCGGGTCGCGCTTGACCAGATTGGTAAGGTTCTTGGGCTTGGAGCCGTCGGCGACGAGCAGGCTGCCGTTGAAACAGGCAAGCGTCGCGAGGCGCCGATCGGGATCGGCGGCGAGCCATGCAGAGATCGGCTCCGCCGCGTCGCGCCCGCTCTTGGTGTTCCAGTCCTGCAAGGTCGCAAGGCATGCGCGCAGAGAGCCGCAGTCGAAGCGGTCGTCGGCGCATTCGCGCACCAGATCGGCCTCGGAAAAATCGCTCGGCAGGCCGAGCATCGCGAGCACCTGCGGGCGCATCGGGCTCTGCCAGCCTTGCGGACCTTCCCACAGCTCGCGCGCCTTGGCGCAGGCCATCAGCCACTGCTTGACCCCGTCGGGGCCGAGCCTGCGCGAGAGCATCGCCAGCGCGCTGTTATCGGCCTCGTCCGCGTTGGCGACCAGTTCGGTCAGCACCTCGCGCGCGAGCAGTCCGCGCGTGCGATCGTCCATCGCGACCGTGCCCGGCTCCAGCCCCGCCTCCTCGGGAAACGCGGCGAGTAGGTATTGCGCGAAAGCGTGGATCGTATCGATGCGCAGCCCGCCGCCGGGGCAATCGAGCACCCGGGTGAACAGCGTGCGGGCATGGGCCAGGGTCGCTGGATCGACCTTCGCCCCGATGGCGCGCAGATGCTTGGCCAGCAGGGTTTCTTCCATCCGCACCCAGCGGGCCAACGTCTCGTTCACGCGGGTCGCCATCTCCGCCGCGCCCGCCTTGGTGAAGGTGAGGCACAGGATCGATCCCGGCTCCACGCCGGGCTGCAGCAGGAGGCGCAGCACGCGCGCCGAGAGCACCTGCGTCTTTCCGGTGCCCGCGCTGGCGGAAAGCCATACGGAATGGCCCGGGTCCGCCGCGTGGCCCTGTTCCGGCAAAAGCGTGTGGATTGTGTCGCTCATCGCGTGGCCCCCGGTTCGCTCTCCCTGCCCAGCCATTCCTCCAGCCGCATCAGCTGGTCGTAGGTGGCATACAGCTTGAGGTCGGGATTGGGCCGCGCGGTGAAGGGCGCATCGCCGAGGATCCAGGTGTCGAGCGCTTCGGCAAGGTAGCGCCGGGTTTCGGGCAGGAAATCGTCGGGCTCCATCCCGGTGCGGGCATTGCCGATCTTCAGCGGCGTGGTGACATAGCCAAATCCCGTGTCCGACTTCGCATCGCGCCCGAGGGACCAGTATTCGAACCGCGTCGGCACGCCTTCGATACCGCGATCGGCATAGGCGCCCTCCTCCACCAGCAGGCCCAGCGTGCCGAGCTGCAGCGCGAAGCCTTCCTCGACCATTCTTTTGGATGGCGGGCCACCAGTCTTGTAGTCGACGATCGCGTAGCTGCCGTCCGGCAGCCGGTCGATCCGGTCGGCGGTGCCGGTGATCTCGATGCCAGAGAACAGGTGACGGCCCTTCTGCTCGACCGCGACGATCCGGCGATCGGGATCGGAGCCGACCTCATTCTCGATCCATTCGAGCGCGGCCATCAGGCGCGGCTCCCACAAAGCGCGGGTCAGCGGATGCGCGTCCATCGCGCCCAGATGCTTGGTCGCCAGATCGACCAGCGCCCCGCCCTGCTTGTGCCATTCCTCCAGAATCGCGTGGGCGAGCGTGCCCTGCCACGCGGGGCTGGGCTCCGCGTCGAGCGGGTCGCGCTCCTTCAGCCGCAGGATCGCATTGGCGTAGAACTGGTAGGGATCGGAGCGTAGCCGGTCGAGCGCGGTCGCGCTGATCGTCACCCGGCGCGCCTCGGCCGGCGGGCGCGGCTGGGGCACCGGATAGAGCGGCGCGGGATCGGCATCGCGCAGGGCGTCGACCAGTGCGGGCAGCTCGCTTTCCTCATGACGCTTGGCCAGATCGCCCAGCAAGGCCTTGATCCGCAGGAAGAAACGCGATGGAATCGCAGGGCCGTCGGCATCGCGCGCGGCCCGGGTGAGCAGCACTTGCGGTGCGCCCAGCGCACCCGCCAGATCATGCGCGGCAAGCCCGATGCGGAACTCGCCGCCGGGCACGCCCAGAGCGCGCAGCACCGGCGGCGCGAGCAGCGGATCGGGCGAGGCGCCGCCCGGCCAGGTGCCTTCGTTGAGGCCCGCGCAGATGATCAAGTCCGCCCGCGCCATCCGGCTTTCGAGCAGACCGTAGACCGCCACGCGCGGGTGCCCGCCATAGGCCGGGCGCACCGCGACCCGCTCCATCGCATCGGTCAGCACATCATGCAGGTCGCGCGGGTCGATCATGGTGCCCGCCGCGCTCGCCTGCTCGCGAAGGTCGTCGACGAAGCTGCCCAGCGCGCGGCCATCCTCGCGCGCCCACACCGCCTCGCCGCAGAATGCCTCCAGTACCTCAGCCAGCGAGCCGAGAAGGTCTGCCAGTGGCGCGTCCTCGTCCCGCTCCATCAGCGGGGCGAGCCTGTCCGCAACCGTGCCCCACCATGCATCGACATCGGCCTTCGCAGCGATGGCGCGCAAGGGTGCGAGGCCGGGTGCCGGACGCGGGCCGCGCAGCCAGTCCTCGAACCGGCGCAGCGCATCGAGCCAGTCGGCGCGGGCACGATCGGAATCCTCCGCCCCCGCGACCCTGACGAAGGGATGGCCGAGGAAGGCGATCAGCGGCACCGGCGCGGCGCGGTCCGCGATCACCTGTGCGAGCAGCAGCAGAGCGCGGCCCGCAGCGGTATCGCACAGCGGTGCGCCCGCCGAATCGTCGGCCTGAATATCCCAGCGGCGCAGGTGATGGACGATCCGCCGGGCGAGCGAGCGGTCGGGTGTGACCACCGCCACGCGCTTCTGCGGCTCTTCCAGCTTGCGGCGCACCGCCAGCGCGACCGCCTGCGCCTCCTCCTCCGGATTGCCCGTTTCGAGCAGCTGCACCGCCGCCAGACGGCGCTTTTCGGAAGGCAACTCGACCCAGCTCTTGCTCGCCTGCGGAGGCAGGAACAGCGCGCTGACCGCGTGGGTCCGGTCGGGGTTCGCCGCAGTCAACCCGCGCCGGTGCCATTGTCGCACCTCGCCGCGATTGACGCCCATCCGGCCCAGCAGCAGCTTGAGGTGATATTGCGGATGGGTCGGCGCATCATGGCGCCCCAGCCGCTCGCCATCGGCATCGTCGGACTGCCCCGCGCGGCCAAGCTCGTCCCACGCCGCGTCTGACAGCGAGAGGTCGAGATCAGGCAGGATCACCGCGCCCTGCGGCAGTTCGCTCACCACCCGCAGCAGCCGCGCGAGCGCGGGCGCGGCGCTGGTGACGCCTGCGGCGACGATCGGCGTGACGGGCGGCTCGGCGCGCCAGCTTTTCGCGGCATGGGCGAACAGCTGGTTGCGCCGCGTGGCGGAATCGACGCGGCCCATCGCCTGCAATTCGGCGAGCCAGCGCGCCTGCACCCTGGCAAAACGCCGCAGGCTGTCCTGCCAGTGCCCGGCGACCGAGCCGACCACGTCGAGCACCCGGTCTCCGAGCAGATCTTCGGGAGCGATCTCTTCGACCAGCAGGCGGTCCATCGTTTCGGCGATCATCCGCGCCTGCCTGAACAGCGGCGGGCCTTTGGGGGCATCCTTGCCCATCTCCTCGGCCAGCAGCGCGGCGAGCCTCAGCCAGCGGAAGGTCGGGTCGACGGCTGGCGGAATCTCGTCGGCCCCCAGCGGATCGAGCAGCGGGCCGAGCGCTTCGTCGAGCGACAGGTCGCCGATGGTCACCATCCGCGGCAGCAGCAGGCCCGCACCGCCCTCCTCGCCCATATGGCGCACGAAGGCTTCGCTGACCGTGCGAATCGCGCGCCCGCTCGGCAGCAGCAGGGTCAGCCGCGCAAGGCCCAGGCCGTCTTCGGAATATCGCGGGACCAGTCCCGCCACCAGCGCATCGGCGAACCCGCGATGGGCTGCGATCGAAAAAACTTGCGGTCGCGCAGCGTCAGCCACGCGACAGCGCCTCCTCGGTCGGGCGGATCGCCTGCGGCGTGCCGACCTCGAACCAGTCGCCGGTGAACGGCAGGCCGAACAGTCGCCCTTCCTCGATCGCCCGGTTCCACAAGATGTTGGTCGAGAACTTGCCCTCGGGCGCATCGCGCAGCAGGCGGTGGGAGACCAGCTGAATGCCGGTGTAGATGAAGGGCGCGATACGCCCCGGCTGGCGGCGCGAGACCTTGCCCGCCGCATCAAGATGGAAATCGCCCGGCCCGTCGAAATTGGCCGCGCGCTTGTGCGGCACCACCAGCACCAGCGCGTCCATCCGCTCCGCATCCCACAGCATCGACAGGTCGGCAAAGGCGTTGCGCGGCCCGTCGAGCCAGATGTTGTCCGAGTTGAGGCAGAAGAACGGATCGGGCAGCAGGCCCTGCGCCTTGATCATCCCGCCGCCGGTTTCGAGCAATGCGTCCCGCTCGTCAGAGATGGTGACCTTGGGATTCGCCCGCCCGGTCACATGCGCTTCGAGCGCGTCGGCCAGGTAATGGACGTTGACCACCGCGCGCGCGACGCCCGCATCGGCCAGCCGGTCCAGCGTATGGTCGATCAGCGGCTTGCCCGCGACACGAACCATCGGCTTGGGCATGGTCGCGGTCAGCGGACGCATCCGCTTGCCCAGCCCTGCCGCCATCACCATCGCGGTGTCGGAGGCGAGGCTGCTCATGCCTCCAGCGCTCCGTTGCGCGCGCGCAGGTCCGCGGGAATGTTGGCCGCGAACCACTGCGCCACCGGAGCCAGCGCGGGGTGCGTCAGATCGCGCTCCAGCGCCTCCCACACGCGCGGGATCAGGGCGAGATAGCGCGGCTTGCCGTCACGCTGGTTGAGGCGCGCGAAGATGCCGACGATCTTGGTGTTCCGCTGCGCGCCGAGCCGTGCGTAATCGGCATCGAACTCGTCGCCGCAATCGGCACATTCGCGATAGCGGGCGAGCATCCGCGTCTCCAGTTCGGGCGTCACATCGCGCCGCGCGTCCTGCAACAGGGAGACAAGATCATAGGCCGGGTGGCCGACCAGCGCGTCCTGGAAATCGATCACGCCCTGACTGCCCGCACCGCTATCGGGCGCGAGCAGCATGATGTTCTCCGCGTGATAATCGCGCAGCACGGTCACGCCGGGCTGCTGGTTCGCGGCCAGCGGGGCGAGCACTTCGCGCCAGGCAGCGTCGAACCCGTCGCTATCGACATCCAGCCCCAGCGCCGGGCAATACCACTGCGTGAACAGTTGCGCCTCGCGCAGATAGGTTTCCTCGTCATAGGGCGGGAAAGGCCCGGCGGGCTTACGGTGCAGATCGGCGAGCGTGTCGATCGCGGCGGCATAGGCCTCGTCCTCGGCGGCCGGATTCTCGTCCAGCCAGTCGCGCATCCGCGCATCTCCGAAATCCTCGATCAGCACCCAGCCATTGTCGAGATCCTCGGCATAGATCTGCGGCGCGCGGATCTGCTGGTCGAGCAGCCAGCGCCCGACATGCAGGAACTCGCGCGGCTCCTCGGGCGGGGGCGCGTGCATCAGCATCGCGCTCTTGCCTTCATGGTGGAGCCGGAAATAGCGGCGGAAGCTGGCATCGCCGGTCAGCGGTGCGATCTGCGCCCCGGCCCAGCCTGCCGCGCCGAGGAAGTCGTGAATACCGTCAGGCAATGTCGTCATGGCGCGCGTCCTAGCCAATCTGCCCCGCCTTCGACAATCGCCTTGCGACCGGCTTGCGCATTTGCCCCCGCGAAAGATACGTCGATGGTCAGGCAGGCTGGTTCGTGTGCAAAGCCGCCCGCGCGTTCGGGCCATTCGGTGATCAGCACCGCGCCATCGCGATAATCGTCGAGGCCCAGTTCCTCGACCTCGGCAGGATCTTCGAGGCGGTAGAAATCCGCATGCGCGACCGGCGGCTGGAGCGCCTCGTACATCTCGATCAGAGTGAAGGTCGGCGATGGGACTTCGCCCACGTGCCCCGCTGCGCGGAGGATCGCACGGGCGAGCGTGGTCTTGCCCGCGCCCAGCGGGCCGGACAGCGCAATCACGTCGCCGGGGCGCATGGCAGCGGCGATCCGCGCGCCCAGCGCCTCCATCGACGCGAGATCGGGCAGGTCGATCGCTGTCCGCGTCATGCCAGCGGCAACCACAGGCTGACACTGGTGCCGATGCGCTTTTCGGAATGGATATCGAAGCGCCCGCCATGCGCCTCGATCAGCTGCCTGGCGAGCGGCAGGCCCAGCCCCTGCCGACGGGTCGCCTCCGCCCCGCCCTCACTCGCCGAGCGCATCCCGTCGAGCGCCAGCGCCAGCTCGTTCTCGTCCATCCCCCGGCCATTATCCGAAATCACGATCCGCACCCCGCCATCCTGCTTCGCCAGATCGACCAGAATGCGGCCCTTTTCGCCGGAGGCTTCGATCGCATTGTCGAGCAATTGCCCGATCGCACGGCCCAGCTGGCGCGGATCGGCCTGCAATTTGAGCGCCTGGCTACCGCGCAGGTCGAGCGTGATCGACTTCGCCTCGATCACATCCTCGCGTGCCCGGGCCACGCCGGTGACGAAGGCCAGCAGCGACAATTCGCGCCGCGCGATGGGCAGCAGCCCCGCCTCGCTCTGCGACAGGTCGAGCACGTTTTCGACTTGGTCGGTCAGCCGTGCGACCGATTCGATGATCGCGGCGACATATTCCTTCGCGCCATCGCTCAGCGGCCCGGCAACCTCGGCCTGCAGCAGCTCGGCAAAGCCGCCGATCGAGGTCAGCGGCGTGCGGAATTCGTAGGACATGTTGGCGAGGAAGCGGGTCTTCACCTTGTCCGCCTGCTCCAGAGCTTCGGCGCGGTCGCGCAGCGCGGTTTCGGCCTGTTCATTGGCGGTCACGTCCAGCGTGGTCAGCAGGCCGTTGCCATCGGGCAGTGGAATGCCGGCAAATTCGATCGTCCGCCCGTCGGCCAGCTGGAGCCGCCCAGCCCGCTCCTTGCGGTCGAGCGTGGCGGAGCGGATCACCTCACCCACGCCCTTGGCCTGCTTGGGCCGGGCGAGATTGGGCTGGATCAGGCCGAGCAGCGCATCGACCGAGGGGTGTTCGTCCAGCGCATCGGGTTCCAGCCCCCAGGTCTCAGGGAAACTGTGGTTCCACAATTGCAGCCGACCGTCGGGCGCGAACACCGCCAGCGCTTCGAACAGGCTGTCGAGCATGGCGGTGCGCGTGCGCAGCAGCGTGTCGCGATTGGCCGCGAGGCTCAGCTGTTCGGTCCGGTCTTCGAGGATCAGCGCGAGCCCGCCATCTGGCATCGGCTGGCCGACCACCTGCAGGTGCGTACCGTCGGACAGCGGCCAGTCTTCCTCCTGCGTATCGCCCGCCTCGAACCAGGCCATGCGGTCCTTTCGCCAGCTGGGAAAGTCGCGCACCTCGGGCAGGCGGCCTTCGTCGCGCGCATCGCTGAGCAGGCGTTCGAACGGCGTGCCCAGCCCGCTGGCACCCGGGCGCACGCCCAGCAGGCGGCGGAACGGCTGGTTGGCGAAGGTGAGCCGCCGCTGGTCGTCGAACTGCGCCACCCCGACCGAGAGACGATCGAGCATGGACCGCTGCGCCTCGCGATAGGCGCGGTGTTCGCGGGCCAGATCTTCCTGTTCCTGAATATCGACCGCGTAGCCCGCGACACCTTCCTCGGCCAGCGGCAGGTCGGACACGCGAAAGCGCCGCCGCATCCCGTCGACATTGGTGACCGAAACAACCCGTTCGACCGGCGCGCCGCTTTCCGCCGCCTGCCGCGCGATCTCGGCCGGCGGCTCCCCGTCGACCGCCTCGACCAGCTCGATCTGCTGGTCGATCACGCTTTGCGCGTCATCGGCACCCACGGCTGCGACATAGGCCTTGTTGACCAGTTGCAGCTCCATATCGGCGTTACGGAACCACATCGGCGTGGGTGCGGCCTCGATCAGGCCGACCAGCGCGGCGAAATCGGATCGGGCGCGCGCTGCCTCCTTGCGCATCCGGCCCAGTTCGAGCTCGCTCTCGCTGAAATCGAACACCCAGATCAGCGCTGCGCCCGCGGGCGAGACCTGCGGATCGGCGAGGCTGCCGCGCAGGGCGAGGCTGCGCGAGGAGCCGGGCAGCGTCACCGCCATGCGGAACGGCGCGGCGGATTTCTGCGCGAGGCGGACCTTCTGGGTCAGTTCGTCGAGCTGTTCGCGGCTGAGCCCGCGATCGGGATATTTGGCCAGCTCGCTGATGAACTGCGGCAGCTGATCAAAGCCGAGCCAGTGGGCAAGCCTGTCGCTGCCTTCCAGCCGTCCGTCGCTGCGCACCACCAGCGCGGCGGCGGGTGCCTCGTCCAGCAGGCGCGCCATCCGCTTGGCATTGCGGCGCGCGGCCTCGGCCCCGCGCGAACGCGAGGCGGCGGCGATCATCAGCCACGCCGCAGCAGCGGTCCACGCCGCGAGCAGCAGGCCGAGCAGTGCCAGCGCGGTTGAGCCTAAGTCCATGAGAATCAGCTAGGCCCGGCAATGGTCGCTTGGCAACCACGCCGGGCCTGCAAGACGGGCGAGTTTCCCCGCCCGTGAGATGATCGCTGGCTTAGTAGCGATAATGCTCGGGCTTGAACGGGCCTTCCTGGGACACGCCGATGTAGTCGGCCTGTTCCTTGCTCAGCTCGGTCAGCTGGACATTGAGCTTGGCGAGGTGGAGCGCGGCAACCTCTTCGTCGAGGTGCTTGGGCAGAACGTGGACCGCGTTCTCGTATTCGCCCGCCTTGGTGAACAGTTCGATCTGCGCGAGCACCTGGTTGGTGAAGCTGGCGCTCATCACGAAGCTGGGGTGGCCGGTCGCGTTGCCGAGGTTGAGCAGGCGGCCCTTGGACAGCAGCAGGATGCGCTTGCCATCGGGGAATTCGACCATGTCGACCTGCGGCTTGATCTCGGTCCACTTCATGTTGCCGAGCCCTTCGACCTGGATCTCGTTATCGAAGTGGCCGATGTTCCCGACGATCGCCATGTCCTTCATGGCGCGCATGTGATCGACGGTGATCACGTCCTTGTTGCCGGTCGTGGTGACGAAGATGTCGGCGCGCTTGGTCGCCTCTTCCATGGTCACGACTTCGTAGCCGTCCATCGCGGCCTGCAGGGCGCAGATCGGGTCGATTTCAGTGACCATGACGCGCGCTCCGGCACCGGCCAGCGAGGCTGCCGAGCCCTTGCCAACGTCGCCGTAGCCCGCGACGCAGGCGACCTTGCCGGCCATCATCACGTCGGTGCCGCGACGAATCCCGTCGACCAGCGATTCCTTACAGCCGTACTTGTTGTCGAACTTCGACTTGGTGACGGAGTCGTTCACGTTGATCGCCGGGAACGGCAGCTTGCCCGCCTTCGACAGCTGGTAGAGGCGGTTGACGCCCGTGGTGGTCTCTTCCGACACGCCGCGCACGGTTTCGACCGTCTTGGTCAGGTAGCCGGGCTTGCGTTCGATAAAGGCCTTGAGGGCGCGCTGCATTTCACGCTCTTCCTCGTTGGTCGGTGCGGGCATTTCTTCGCCCGCTTCGATCCGGGCACCCCACAGCGCGAACATGGTCGCATCGCCGCCATCGTCGAGGATCATGTTGCAGGGCTCATCGCCCCAGTCGAAGATGTGCGCGACGTAGTCCCAGTATTCGGCCAGCGTTTCGCCCTTCACGGCGAACACCGGAATGCCCTGATCGGCAATCGCTGCGGCGGCGTGGTCCTGCGTCGAATAGATGTTGCAGGTGGTCCAGCGCACGTCCGCGCCCAGCGCGACGAGCGTTTCGATCAGCACCGCGGTCTGGATCGTCATGTGCAGCGAACCGGCGATCTTCGCGCCCTTGAGCGGCTTGCTGTCGCCATACTGTTCGCGCAGCGCCATCAGGCCGGGCATTTCGGTTTCGGCGATCGCGATTTCCTTGCGACCGTAGTCTGCCAGGCCGATGTCTGCGATAATATTTGCGGGGGTAGCCATGCTAGCTCCTTTGGGTTTGGTGGGCATACGCCCTTTAAGGCGCAGGGAACCCGGGGAATGTTCCGTTGCGGGCGTTGAGGTGCCGCGCAGATTGATACGGCCCATATAAAGACTTCTTTATATCTGCAAGCGATGTGCGCCGGTGAATGCGCCCGAAAATTCTTTGCGTGCGACGAAAAGCGCCCAAACGGGAAAGAATGCGGTGCCGAGCCGTATGTTCTGTTGAACGCGGTTGCGCGCGCGCCGATCCCTTCAGGATTGCCCGAAGCCTAAGACCGCGCCACACAGCGCTCCACGACTCAAACCGCGAAGGATAGACATGATGAAGATTTCCGAAGGCGACACGATCCCGCAGGTCACCCTTGCCAAGGCGACCGAAAACGGCCCCGAACAGGTCGACAGCCGCGAATACTTCGCCGGCCGCAAGGTTGCGCTGTTCGCGGTGCCCGGTGCCTTCACTCCGACCTGCTCCGCCAAGCACCTGCCCGGCTTCGCCGAAAAGGCAGACGAGCTGAAGGCCAAGGGGATCGACGAGATCGCCTGTATCTCGGTCAACGACGCCTTCGTGATGGGCGCGTGGCAGAAGGCCGACGGCAGCAAGGATGTGACCATGCTGGCAGACGGGAATGGCGATTTCGCCGAAGCGGTCGGCCTGACGATGGACGGGTCGAGCTTCGGCATGGGCCAGCGCAGCCAGCGCTATTCGATGCTGGTGGACGACGGCCAGGTGCGCAAGCTCAACGTCGAAAAGCCGGGCGACTTCAGCGTCTCCAGCGCAGAATACATGCTCGGCCAGCTCTAAGCTTCAAGTCAGGATAAACAGAAAGGGGGCGCGCCTTCGCATTGAAGGCGCGCCCCCTTTTTTGTGTCACCCGGCGGGTCGGATCAGAACTTGAAGCCGACCGTCGCGAACACCTCGCGCGGGTTGCCGTAGAACGCGGTCAGGGTGCCTTCCGGCCCAAGCGTGGGGATCGGGAAACCGTTCGCGCCATTGATGATCTCGCCGGTCGTCGGATTGGTCGCGACGAAGGTGTAGCCGCTGGTCTTGTACCGCTTGTCCAGCAGGTTCTTGCCGTGGACCCCGATGGTGATCCGGTCGCCCGGCAGGGTGTAGACGATATCCGCGCTCAGCAGCGCATAGCCATCCTGGTCGAGATAGGGATTGGGAATCTCGAACTGGTAGGTCTTGCTGCGATAGCTGACGGTTGCTCCGGCATAAAGGTCGCCCGTTCCGATCGATCCGTTGTAGGCCAGCGTCGCGCTGCCGGTCCATTTGGGCGTGTTCTGCACCTCGCGGAAATCGGCCACGTCGGTGGGCGTGTTGTTGATGTTGGTGATGTACTCGTCGTACTGCGCGTCGATATAACCGAGCGAGCCTGACAGGACGAAGCCTGCGCCCAACCGCGCCGATCCTTCGAACTCCAGCCCCTTGAAGGTCGCCTTGCCGGCATTGGACACGATCCCGCAGAAGTTCGGCAAGCCGTTCACCTCGCACGCGACCGATCCCGGGATCTGCACGTCCTTGTAGTCGGCGTAGAACCCGGCGATCGCGACATTGATCCGGCCGCCCATCAGGCTGCCCTTGTAGCCGACTTCGTAGCTATCGACCTCTTCCGGGGCGAAGCTGAGAAAGGCGGCGATCTCGTCGTCGGAGCGCACGCTGTCATTGTTCAGGTCAGGCGCGTTGGAGCCGACGCCGCGCGGATCGAACCCGCCGCCCTTGAAGCCCTTCGAATAGCTCGCGTAGATATTGTGATCCGGCGTCGGCTTGAAGCTGATCGAGGCGCGCGGAGTGAACTTCTTGAAGTCCCGCTCGCCGTCGAAATCGGTGCCGGGCGCGCCGAAGGGAACGCCTGCACCGCCGAACACGGGCGACCCGCCGCCAAGGTAGTTCTGGCGCAGGATCGACGCCTGCCGGTTGTCCCAGGTGTAACGCCCGCCGACCGACAGCGAGAGCTGTTCCGTCAAATCGTAGGAGAAGTCGCCGAAGATCGCGAAAGTCTCGGTATCGACATCGGCCTGGGTAAAGGCCGTCAGTCCAGCGAAGGTAGTGAAGATGCGCGTATCGAACAACGTGTCGGCGCTCGCATCGAGGTAATAGGCACCGATCAGGCCGGTCAGCGGGCCGCCATTATCGTACAGGACCTGCAGTTCCTGGCTGAGCTGCTCGTTCTGGTAGAGACCGGGAACGTCCAGATCGACCGCGGGCAGCGCGTCGAAATCGATCGGCGTGCTGCTGTCGTCCTTGCGCCATGCGGAGATGGAGCGCAGCGTCAGCCCTGCCCCCATGTCGATTTCCGCCAGCATCGACAGGCCGTAGGATTCGACCTGCTGCTCCGGGTCGTTGAGCCCGCCGCGCGTGTCGAACACGTTGTCGAGGATCGGCGCGCCGCTGTTCAGACCCGGGATCAGGCGGTGGCCGCCGCGCGGATTGCTCTTGTCCTTGGTGTAGTCGCCCTGGATGCGCAGGAACACAGGTTCGCCGTAGCCGCCCATTTCGAAGCTGGCGCGGCCGGCCCAGATGTCCTTGTTGTAGTTCTCCGTCCCCAGCGTCAGGTTGTCGCCGAAGCCTCCGCGTGAAAGCCGCGCGACCGAACCGCCGACGCGGATCAGATCGTTGAGCGGAGCAGACGCGGTGACCACGCCTTCCGCCAGGTTATAGGTGCCGTAGCTGGCCTTGGCCTTCAGCGCGAAGTCTTGCGGCAGGCGACGGCTGACATACTTGACCGCGCCGCCGATCGTGTTGCGCCCGTAAAGCGTGCCCTGGGGCCCGCGCAGCACCTCGATCCGCTCGACATCGTAGATTTCCAGCACCGCGGCCTGCGGGCGGTTGAGGTAAACGTCGTCGAGATAGACGCCGACGCCCTGCTCGAAACCTGAGACCGGATCCTGCTGGCCAACGCCGCGGATGAAAGCCGTCAGCGTCGAATTGGTCGCGCGGCTCGCCTCCAGGGTCACGTTGGGCGCGTAGTTGGCGATGTCTGTAATATCGACCGCGCCGCGCTCCTCCAGCTGTTGGCCGCTGAACGAGGTGACAGAGATCGGCACATCGATCAGCCGCTCTTCGCGGCGGCGGGCGGTGACGGTGATGACGTTGAGATCGGGATCGGCGGGTGCCTCCTCCGAATACGGCATCGCGTCCTCGGCGGACGCATCCTGCGCGATGGCAGGCGCCGCAATGAAGGCTGCAAAACCCGTCCCAGCCAGCAGGCCGGCACGCAAGGCATGACTCTTGGCGCTACGCATCCTCAAATTCCCTCTCCATTTCGTTTCTTATTCCGAAGACATATTGAAACCTGAACCATGTTTCAAGTTATGTCTTGTGAGCGCGGTGGAGTTTCCATAGGCTGTGGCCATCATGGCACGTACCGATCCGGATATTTCCCCCGCCCCGCCCGCGACCGAGCGGGGGCGACGCACGCGGCGCAAGCTGCTGGATGCGGCGACCATCGAGTTTGGGGAGCGGGGCTTTCACGAAGCGTCGATCGCCTCGATCACCCGCCGCGCGGGTGTCGCACTGGGCAGTTTTTACACCTATTTCGGCAGCAAGGAGGCGATCTTCCGCGATCTGGTCCGCGACCTGAGCGAAGGCGTGCGGCAGGCCGCCGCGCAGAGCCTGGCCGAGCGGGAGCTGGATGCGCTAGAGACGGAGCGCGCCGCGCTGGGCGCGTTCCTCGCCTTCGCGCGCGAGCACAAGGAAATCTACCGGATCATCGACGAATCGGAATTCGTCGATCCGGAAAGCTACCGCCTGCACTATGAAAAGACCGCAGAGCGCATTCTGGGCCGTCTGCGCGCGGGCGCGGCGGCGGGTCAGCTACGCGGCGATCTGGACGAAGCCCACGCGTGGGCAATCATGGGGATGAACGTCTTCCTCGGCCTGCGTTACGCAGTGTGGAGCAATGGGGACGGGGATGATTCCGAACGCGCAGCACAGGCCGCCGCCACGATCCTGAGCGAAGGCATCGGCCCCCGCGAAGCGTAATCGGTGGCCCCGCGCCGCTCAGTGCCCCATCAGCTTGAGCACTTCCTCGCGGCTGCGCGGATCGTCGCGGAACACGCCCATCATCCGGCTGGTCACCATCGTCACCCCCGGGGTGCGCACGCCGCGCGCGGTCATGCAGGCATGGCTCGCCTCGATCACCACCGCCACGCCCTCGGGCTTGAGATTGTCCCAGATGCACTCGGCGACCTCCGCGGTCAGCCGTTCCTGCACCTGCAGCCGCCGGGCGAAGCCGTGCAGCACGCGCGCGAGCTTGGAGATGCCGACAACGAAATCGGTCGGCAGATAGGCGATGTGCGCCACGCCGATGATCGGCGCCATGTGGTGTTCGCAATGCGACTGGAACGGGATGTCCTTGAGCAGCACGATGTCGTTGTAGCCGCCGACCTCTTCGAACACGCGCGACAGGTGCACCGCGGGGTCTTCGGTATAGCCGACGCAATATTCCTTCCACGCGCGTGCCACGCGCTTGGGCGTATCCAGCAGCCCTTCGCGCGAGGGATCGTCGCCCGCCCATTCGATCAGCGTGCGGATTGCCGCCTGCACGTCTTCGGGCACTGCGGGCTTGCCGTCTTCCCGGTCCTCGTCGGGCCCCACCAGACTGCTCATCTCTTCAACCGTCCCTTCACCTTGCGCTTCACCCTGTCGCGCAACCGCGCGAGCAGGCCGCCTTTGCGGAAAAGTCCGCCGCGCGCAAATGGTCGGAGCAGATCGTCGGGACGTTCCGGGTCGAGCATCGCCGATTCGGCGAGGTAGCGCGTCACCCCGTTCTTCTCCGGCGGGCGATAGGGTACCAGCCGGCGCGATCCCTCAAGCCCCAGCTCGCCAATCGCGCCCTGCATCGTGCCATGCCGCTCAAGCGCCTGCGCCATCGCATCCTCGGCCACGCCGCAATGTTCGGCCAGCAGCGAGACGCGGATCGATCGAATCTCCTCCTCCAGCCCGCGCCCGGTATTGTGCGGACGGTTGGCATCGAGGATCACGTCGCATTCGCTGTCCAGCGCCATCGACCGATTGTTGAGGTTGGCCGATCCGATCCGCACCACCTCGTCGTCGACGATCATCAGCTTGGCGTGAACGTAGATCGGGGTCTCGCCGGTATAGGGCACGTAGATTTCGAAAAACTCGTCGCCATCCGCCGCCTCGACCGCTTCGGCGACCAGATCGCGCGCATGATCCATCGCCTGCTGCTCGACCCAGCCATCGGCGTGTTTGGGATGGATGATGACGATTTCGGGCGGGTTCTCGCCCGACAGCCGCAGAGCGATCGCCTCGGCAATCTTGCGCGAGGTGAAATACTGGTTCTCGATATAGATGAACCGCTTGGCCCGCGCGATGTGGGCGAGGAACAGCGTTTCGATCTCGTTGACTTCGGTCACGTCGCCGCATTCGGCACGCGTGCGCGCGAGGCCGACCTCGACATCCTCGAACCCGGCCTCGAGCGGCTTGGGCCAGGGGGAGCGGATATTATCGGCCGGGCGTGCCAACGGATCGCCGCCCGCGACCTGCCAGCGGGTGTTGCACAGGTCGTGCAGCGCGCCGGCGACCGGGCCTTCCATCATCAGCGTGATGTCGTGCCACGGGCCATGGGTGCTGCCCGGCCAGTTGGTCCGCCGGGGGTCGTCTTCCAGATGCTCGCGCGTGTCCCACCGGTCGTAGGTCAGGTCGATCCCGCCGCACACCGCCAGCTTGCGATCGAACACCGCGATTTTCTGGTGATGGCTGCACCCGGTCGGATGATGGCTGTCGAAGCGGAAGCTGATCCCGTCGACCATCCACATCCGCGCAATGTCGTAGGCCATGCGCCCGCGTTTGAGGAACTGGACCCACGACAGCCCCCACTTGAGGATGCGGATGTCGAGGTCCGTGTGCTCCTTGACCAGCCACGGGAGATAATCGCCCAGCCGCGCGGGACGATCGGCATCGCCATTGTCCCATTCCTCACCACGCCTCAGCGAGATGCGGGTGTCGAAATCCCATCCGATCAGAACGATCTGATCGCGCGCGTTGTACATCGCGGTGTGGACCAGCGCGAAGTAATCCTCGCCATCGATGACCACCGCCAGACGATCGGCGATCGCATAGCGCCAGATGCCGGGTTCTGCGGACGCGTCGGGGCCGGTGCCACCGGCGATGGCACTGTTCGACCCGTCGCTGTCCCCCTCGCGACCCACTATTCCGTCGCGTCTTCGCGGGTTTCGAGGGGGAGCTCTCCATGGTTATGCCGGGTGGCATCGCCCCGCCTCGGACGTTCGAAAATCGCTTCTGCACTGCTCACAAGGGGGCTCCGGAATGTGGTGTCCCTTCAACCAGAAGGCACGGCATGAGTTCCGCGAGCAACCCGACATGACGCGAGGACAGTCAGAACTTGAGCGTCGCCTCGATCGCCCAGGTCGAGGGCTGGGCAAGGAAGCCGATATCGGTGGTTAGGCCGGAAAATTCCTTGGGATTGTAGTCCGCGTAATACTTCTCGTCGAAGATGTTACTGGCGCTCAGGAACAGGCCCATGCGGTCATTCTCGATCCCGATCCGCGCGCCCAGCAGGTTGAGCGGCCCCTGCACGTCGAGATTGTCGACCTGCCAGTACTTCTTGCCCCGATGTTCGTAATCCGCCCGCACGAGAAGATCGAATGTGTCCGAAATCGGCGCCTTGTACTGGAAGCCGAGATTACCGGTGAAGCTGGTCGACTTGGGCGTGTGGTTGCCGATGAAGGACGGGTCCAGAGCATATTCCTTGATCTGGGTATCGGTCGTGCCAAGCGCCGCGAAGATCTGCAGCCCGTCGGCGACCAGTGCCTGCATCTCCAGCTCGACCCCGAAGATGTCGACCCGGTCGATATTTCCGATGATCTGCGATGCCGATAGCGCGTCGATATAGAAGAACTGGAAATCGTCGCTCTTGGCGAAATAGACCGCTCCGTTGAGGATGAGGCGGTTGTTCATCCAGCTCGACTTGAAGCCTGCTTCGAAGTTTTGGAGATATTCGGACTGGTAGACGGGGATCGACACCGTCGGGGCGTTGAACCCGCCCGACCGGAAGCCGGTCGAGTAGGTGCCGTAGACCAGCTTGTCGTCGTCCAGCCGGTAGGTCAGCGTCACTTTCGGCTGGACCGCGGAGAAGCTCTCGCTCCGCACGCCGCCATTCTCAAGGTCGGTCTGCCGGCGCTCGTCGAGGTCATAGCGCAGCGCACCCGACAGTATCAGGGAGCCGGTCAGGTCGTATTCGAAGTTGGAATAGACCGCATAGGCGTCGTTCCGGTTGCTCTCGTTGAGAGTGATCAGCCTGAGCGCGGGATTATCGATCTGGTCGCGCGATCCGATGCCGCCGGCGGTGCCCTCGGCATCGATGAAGGCACGGGTCAGCAGGTCGCGGTTGGTGTGGAGATAATAGACCCCCGCGATCCACCGGAACGGCAGCGCGTCGTCGGAAACGTAGCGCAGTTCCTGGCTCATCAACTCGACCGAGAGATCCTGGCCCTGCCCGGCTTGAATACCCAGGCCTGCAAAGCCGCCGGGATCATCAATCGCATTCGAGAAATCGAGATCGCCGCGGACGTTCTCCGCAAGGTCGGTGTAGGCGGAGATAGAGGTCAGAGTGCCGTTGCCGATCTCGAAATCCCACTTCATGGCCCCTTCGACAATATCGCCGAACGTCAGCCCTTCGATGTTCTCCGCAGGGTAGACGATATCGTCCGCATTGCCCGATCTGACCTGCGAATCGTAGATCCCGCCCGCCTGGAAATCGCGATAGGATGCACGCAGGTCCAGCTTGGTCGCAGCCCCGATATCCGACACGAAGCGACCGCGCAGCGTGTAGTCGTGATCGACGAAATCGACATTCTTGCCCGTGAAGCTGTTCTCGATCCGGCCGCCGTCGGAAATGTAGTTGCCCGAAACCCGCAGGCCGGAGCTGTCGCCGATCGGGGTCGAGATTGCTGCGTTGAGGTCGACGAAATCGCCCCTGCCGTAGGTCGCCTGAACCATGCCGGAAAACTCGTCCCCGGGGCGCTTGGTAACGATGTTGATCGCACCGCCGATCGCATTGCGCCCGTAAAGACCGCCCTGCGGGCCTTTCAGAACCTCGATCCGCTCCAGATCGAACAGATTCATCTTGAGCTGCTTCTGGCTGTTCTGCGGCACACCGTCGACGATCACCGCGACCGGAGAATCGGCGTTGTTGATCTGGGTGACGCCGCGCACGACGACGAAGCTGTTGAGGTAGGTGAAGCTGTCGTCGAACGAGACGTTGGGGACCAGGTCCATGAAATCCTGGGTCGAATCGATGCCCGCGTCCGCAATCTGCTCTTCGCCGAAAGCCGACACCTGGATCGGCACGTCCTGCAACTGCTGGTTGCGCGTCTGCGCGGTGACCACGATGACACCGAGGCCTTCTTCATCGCCACTCTCGTCGTCGGCGACGGTCTGCGCGAAGCCGGGTGCAGCCATGCTCGCGGCGCTGGCGATGGCAAGGGCGCTGACGGTTCTGGCAAGAATTGTTGGGCGCATCATTTGGCTCCTCGGCTGGGTCGTAGTTCGAAAATGGGATGACTGGTTTGAGGTCCGGGGCCGACCCGGCGGTCGATATCGGCGAACGATCGCGCGCCCGCGCTCATCCCGGAATGGATCACGTGCATTCCGCTCATGACCCGTCCTCCTGCAGTTTGCCCAGCGGACGGTACTGTTCCGAAAGTCCGAACTGGTCGGGTCCGACGATGGCGAGCGCCTCGGGCGTGGTCAGCGCAGGCGGAGCCTCGCACGCGATCACCGACACGCGCTGACCATAGGCCAGTCGCTCGGTCGGGATCGCATGAGCGGTTTCGCTGTCGACGATGGTCACCAGATCGGGAACGACCGCGCGAAGCGTGCCATCGACGTGAACCGACAGATTCTCGTTCTGGAAGGCGACCACGG
Source organism: Citromicrobium bathyomarinum (assembly GCF_021021475.1). Lineage (GTDB taxonomy): Bacteria > Pseudomonadota > Alphaproteobacteria > Sphingomonadales > Sphingomonadaceae > Alteriqipengyuania > Alteriqipengyuania bathyomarina. The sequence continues at coordinate 312,370 of NZ_JAINWL010000004.1, forward strand.
CCGAACTGCCGCCCGCAATCGTCTCCACATGGCATTCGCCTGTAACCCAGCCATCCTTGGTCGTGCGCTCCACCGCAGTGATCTTGCCGCTGAAGACCTCGGTCGGCGTGTTGTAATACTGGTGATCGTCGAGCGCGCGCAGCAGCCGCTCGATCGGCGGCAGATCGCCATAGGCCGCACCGGCAATGGCCTGTCCGATCTCGATCGCGGCACTGATGGTATAGCGCACACAGGCCGTGCGCGCCTGCGCGCCCGTCATCGGATAGCACGACAGACAGCCCGCCGCGCCCATCACGGCGACGACGGGGCGGGCGAATTCCTCCGCCTTCTTGCCGTTTTCCGCTTCGAAAGTGACGACATTGCCATGCTCGTCGGCGAGCGTCATCGGGGCCACCGCAACACCGGCAATATTGAAGCTGGTCATCTGCAACTGCGGGAAGGCACGGCCCATCCCGTCGCCATCCAGCAGCGGCAGGCCGCGCATCGCAGCGTAGGCGACCGGCATCATGGAATTGCACCCGCCGATCTCCGCCGAGGTGATCACGCTGGCTTGGCAGCCGAGCCGCTGTTCGAGCGAGCGAACGGCGCGATCCTGATCCTCCAGCGAGAACAGCTTTTCCAGCATCACCGTCGGCGCGCCCATCGCCGCAGCGACGAACACGGAGTCGCTGTGGGTCAGCTCTGCCGGATCGGCCAGTTTCACCGGCCCGTATTCGGCCAGTGCCTCGCGGCACAACAGCGAGCCCAGATAAGGGTCCCCGCCGCCGCCGGTGCCGAGGAACGCCGAGCCTATCGCGAGATGCTCGATATTTTCGAGCGTGACTGCCTCAACCACCAACTGTCTCCCTAATGGCCAGATCGCCGACGGCACGGCAGAAGACGCGCGTTGCCCCGCCCGGCAGGTATTGGAGCGGGAAGGTCTCGATATCGGTGATTTCCACGCTTCCGGCGGCCGCGCCTGCCTCGATCGCCTTGTCGGTTGCTTCCTTGCGCGCCTGTTCCAGCGCGTGTTCACGCTCGGCCGCATCGGTAATCGCGAAGATCGAATCCACCTCGCCGCTGACCTGCCCGATCGCTGCGCCGATCGCATTGGCGACGCCTGCATGGTCGGGCCGCATCATCTCGGACACGCCCGGCGGCTCTTGATTCACCAACACCCCGCCGCCACCGACCAGGATCATCGGCATCGGGTCCGGGCTCGTTTTGACCTTATCTATCGCCGTCGCAACGATTTGCCGGATCGCCTCGGCCGCGCCCGTGACCAGAGCGGCATCGACCGCGCCCAGCTTCTCGCGATCGCCGATCTGGGCCCAGCCCCCGGCCACCGCAATATCGCTCGCCGTCAGTTGCTCGCCGCCGAAAATCAGCGCTTCATCGGTCAGCCGGTAGCCCACCGAGTCCGGGCCCACCGTGACAACGCCATCCTGCTCGCGAACCCGCGATCCGCCTCCCAGGCCGACCGAGAGCACATCCGGCATCCGGAAATTCGTGCGCACTCCGCCGACATCGACGTGGACGCTCGACTGGCGGGGGAAGTTCTTCACCAGCACGCCGACATCGGATGTCGTGCCGCCGATATCGACGACGATCGCGTCCGACGCTCCGGTAAGCCAGGCGGCACCGCGCAGGCTGTTGGTCGGCCCCGCAGCGAAGGTCAGCACGGGATAGCTGCGCATGTGATCCGCGCTCATCAGCGTGCCATCGTTCTGGCTGACGTAGTACGGGCAATCGAGGCCCAGCGTGGCGAGCGCATCGGCGAAGGCGGTGGCCACCTTTTCCGCCAGCGGACGCAGGCTCGCATTCATGATTGCGGCATTCTCGCGCTCGATCAGACCGGTCCGACCCAGCTCCGACGACAGCGACACCTCGATCTCGGGCGCGACCCGCTGAACGACTTGCGCCGCGCGCCGCTCCTGATCGTCGTTGATCTGGCTGAAGATGCCCGAAATCGCGAGCTGCCCGACGCCATCGCGCTGAAGATTGCGGGCCACCTCCTCCACGGCAGCCTCGTCCAGTTCGCCGATCGTGCGACCGTCGAACTCGTAGCCGCCACGCACCAGTGTGCGCCCGGCGAAGACTGCATCGCGCACATCGTCCGGCCAGCCGGCGAAGGGCGGCACACCGCGCGAGGCGGGCAGGCCCAGACGAAGGCAATGCACCTTGGCCAGATCGTGGCGCTGGACGAAGGCGTTGGTGAAGTGGGTCGTGCCGATCATTACCGCCTCGACCGCTGCGGGGGAGACCTGTCCCTGCTCAAGAATCGTGCGAACCGCGGCGACGATGCCACTGCCCACATCGCTGGTGGTAGGCACCTTCACCGTCGCGAGCACGTCACGATCGGACAGTAACACCGCATCCGTATTGGTGCCGCCTACGTCTACCCCTATGCGCAAACCCGATCTCCCATTCATGGTCGATTGGGAGCATGCCCGTCACGGCACGCAGAGCAATTGAAGCGGTGTGGAGGCTGGCAAGCCTACTTGGTAGTCATCAAATCCGGCACAGCTTAGGACACTACCGAAACAAGTAGGTCCGCCGTCAGATCCAGCCCTTTTCCTGCGCGCGGACCACGGCTGAAAGCCGGTCGTGCACGCCCAGCTTCTTGAACACGCCTTTCAGGTGAAAGCGCACACCATGGTCCGAAATGCCAAGCTCGCGCGCGAGTTCCTTGTCGGATCCGCCGGTCGCCAGCGCGCGCAAAACGTCCATCTCGCGCCTGCTGAGTTCGCTGGCAGACGCCCTCGCCGTGCGGTCGCGGTTCATCACGCTGCGCAGGAACTGCAGCTGCGCCTCGTCCGCATCGGGATGCGCGGCCAGTTGCTCGACGTAATCGGCCAGATAGCCGCCAAGCATATCGGCACAGGTCTGGCGCATCCCGGTTGCAATGCCTAGCGACGCCAGCTCGGCGAGCTCACGCAGCGCGCCTTCGCGGTCGCCCGACGCATGCCGCAGTGCGAACAGCAGCTGGGTCATGCGCGAAACCGAATGGACCACCCCGCTCCTGCCCGCTTCCTCGCGCGCGGCGGAGAGCAGCGCGATCGCCTCCTCCGTCTTGCCTGCCCGGTGCATCTCATGCGCGGCGGCGAGAGAGAACAGCTCGCGCTCCTGCCAGCTCGATGCGGCCAGCCCGGAAAAGTCGGTGAGAGGCGGCTCGACATCGACGCCATTTCCTCCAAGCCGGGCCTCGCCCACCAGACAGGCCATCACCGCGCCGAGGAGGTTGCCGATGCGGCCAAGCCCGCGTGCCTCCAGCTTGGCCCGCTCCTGCTCGACCAGTTGGATCGTCCGCGCGATCCCGTAATCTTTCACATAGATACGGGTCATCGGCTCGTAGGCCGCGAAGTAGATGTCGAACCACGCCTCTGCCTCGGGCATGCGCTGGGCCGATTTGCGCAGCGAGTTGCGCGCGCTGGTCAGGCGTCCCGTCTCGAATTCCACCTTGGCCCCCAGCGCGGCGATTACCGTCTCGACGCCCTGATCGGTCGAGAATTCGTCGCGCCACATCTTGCGTGCCTTGGCCAGGCTTGCGCGCGCCTCGACCAGCTTGCCGCGCGCAATGTCGATCGTGGCCTGGTGGGCGTGCAGAAACATGAGGTTGTAGCGCGAACCCGCGCGCTCCCCCTCCAGCCGCGCCTCGCGCAGATTGGCTTCGGCCGCATCGAAACGGGCACGCTGCGAATTGAGGACGCAGGCCAGCGTCGCGAGGAAGGTCTGCCAGCCCGGCTCGCTCGACTGTTCGGACAGAAGCTCGGTCAGGAACTCCAGATCGTCACGCCGCGCGAGCGCGCAGCCATAGACCAGCAGGGTCACCCGGACGATCTCGATCTCCCGCTGCATCGAGTTCGCCACGCGAGGGTCTTCGGACAGATCGCGCAGTTCCTGCTCCGCCAAATTGATCCGGCCCGACTTCAGGTTGACGATGCACCGCATCATCCGCAGATCGGGAGACGCGGCGATCACCTCGTCGCTGGCGTTCTTCACCAGCGCGGCCAGATCCGCGAAGCCGCACAGCACCCAAATCAGCAGCGCCCCGTGTTCTTCCGCATAGGCGCGGACCCGCTCCGGCATTGCGGCCTCTCCGGCCAGGCGCGCTGCATCGGTCAGCCTGCCGTTACGCGAGCATCGGTCCGCAAGGGCAATCACACGGTGCCTGTGCCCGGCCGGGTCCTGCAACAGCGACCATTCGCGCACACATGCCGCAAGCGCGGGATTGATCGTATAGTGCCGCCCTTCGATGTCGACGAGGCCGGACAGGACTTGCGCAACCGACGCCAGCACGCGGTCCGACCGGACCTCGTCATGCAGCAATTCTCGATCGGGACAGGGCACCAACGATGCCGCAGCCAGAGCCTGCTTCTGGCTGTCATCCAGCAGCGGCAGCACGCGATGCTCTACGACGTCATAGATCCCGCAATCGCGCAGGATGTCGATATCTTCCCGGCCCCACGCATCGGTCTGCGCGCCGGCCGCCCAGTGCGAAAGCCTGACCGCCGCGTGCGGCCAGCCCCCGATCAGATCGAGAATGCGCGTCCGGTTGGCGGGCCGGGCGATTTTGCGAAAGGCACGCGCGGCTTCGGCTCGGGTCAGTCTGAGCACCGCCGGCCCCACGATCGGGATCGGCTGCGCCAGCCCCTCTTCCAGAACGGAGAGGCCCTGCGGGTTGCTCATCCCGAGAAAGATCTGCCCTGCCCCTGCGCCCCGTGCGAACCTCTGCAGGGCCGAGCCGAGCCATCGGGCGTCGCACAGATCCGCATCCTCGACGATGATCCGGCGCGCCGCGTGGCCCATGTCCATCACCGCCTGGGCGGCGCATGTCGGATCGGCCAGATGGTCCAGCCTGTCGAAGTAGGAGACGCCCCCTTCCCCCGCTTCCGGCTCGGCAAGCGATTGCAGCAGCCGCCTGGTCTCGAACCCGGGCGGCGCGCAGACGGCCACGATCGGTCCCGCAGCACAGGCCTGTTCGATAAAGCGATGGACCCGTTTGGTGAAAACCGGAAAACCTCCAAGGATTACCTACCAAGTAGGCAATCGCACGCTAACGCCCGGAAATAGGTCGGGCAAGCACCACCCGAAGGCAGACGTGCCGACGGCCGCCTGTCCAGGTTCTTTCGCAATCTTGGGAAAATTCCGCGCACAGCATGGCGCGCTGCGTCGAATGGGAATGGTGCGCCCGGACGGAGAGAGTTTGAACACCCTGTTCGAGACGCTAGCGGACTGGAGTAGCGCGCTAGCGAAGCTTCCAGAAGGCTTTTTCGACGGCACAGACCCGCCTGAGCCGTAAAGTGCTCAGTTTCCCCTAAGCCCCCAATTCCAACGACAACCAAGCGCATCATGCCCGCATCTCACCGCTGCTGGTGTGGTGCGCCTTTTCTTTGCAGACGATGCCGACCGATAAATCCAAACGCCCCTCTCCTTTTTGCCTGCGCCTGACAGGTGAACAGCGTGCGCGCGCCGAGCAGAATGCGGCTGCGCATGGAATGTCCCTTGGCGGCTATATCAAGTGGCGCATCTTTGATCCTGAAAGCCCTCCGCCGCGCTCTCATAGCAAGTTCCCGGTGCGCGATCATGAAGCGCTCGGACGCATTCTTGCTTTGCTCGGCATCTCGCGCATCGCGAACAATCTCAATCAACTCGCCAAAGCAGCAAATTCCGGTTCGTTCGTGGCGGATGATAGGACCAAGGCGATGATCGAGGAAGCGGTCGGCTACCTTCGAACAATCCGAAACCTGCTGATGCGTGCGCTCGGCATTCGCGATCCATCATGATCCTGAAAGCGTCAGCGCGCGGCACACCGATGGCTTTGGCAAAGCATCTGTTGAATGAGCGGGACAACGACCAAATCGAGACCCATCGGGTCGAAGGCTTTCTTTCGACAGACCTGAGCGAAGCCATGCTCGAGGTGCAGGCGATGAGTGCCGGTATACGCTCCCAAAAGCCTCTCTTCAGCGTCTCGCTTTCGCCCCCAGAAGAGGCATCAGCCGACGTCGCTCTGTTCGAACGCACGGCGGATCAGATCATGGAGGCGAATGGCCTGAAAGGTCAGCCCCATGCCCTCATATTCCATGAAAAGGAGAACCGGAGGCACGCCCATCTCGTGGTCAGCCGGATCGATCCGGAGCGCATGGCAGTCATCCCGCTGCCGTTCTTCAAAATGAAGCTGAAAGAGATATCGAAGGCAGCGTTTCTGGAGAACGGATGGCGGCTTCCGCATGGGTATATTGACCGCGATAGCCGAGACCCGCGAAACTTTGACCTTGCCCTCTACCAGCAAGCCAAACGGGAGGGCCGTGATCCGAAACGCCTCAAGATGCTCGCACAGGAAGCGTGGGCAACCTCGGACGATCGAGAGAGCTTGCAGCACGCCTTGGAACAGCGCGGACTGTATCTCGCGCGCGGAGAAAGGGGCCGCTTCGTCGTGTCCACATGGAGGGGAGAGATCATGGCGCTACCGCGCCTCCTCAACCGGAAGACCAAGGATGTGCGCGAGCGGCTTGGAAAAGACCAGGAGCTGCGAAGCCTCGAACAAACTCGTGTCCACATCGCAAAGACCGTCGGTCCTGCCATCGCCAAGCTTGTTCCGCAGGCAGAAGCCAAGCGAGACAACGCAATGCTGCCCCTCGACCAGCAGCGGCAAGAACTCAAAGCAAAACACCGACTTGAACGACAGCGGATGGATGCTGGGCAATCCGCCCGGCACGAGAACGAGCAGCGTGCGCGAGCGGAACGCTTCCGCATTGGCGTGGCTGGGCTTTGGGATAAGCTGACAGGCCGCAAGGCCGAACTTCGCCGTCAGAACGAGCGTGAAGCCTATGAGGCCCTGAAGCGCGATCAGAGTCAGCGGCAGGCAATGATTGAGGCGCAACTAGCCGAGCGCCGTACCCTGCAAAGCCAAATCCTGGAGGTCCGAGCGCGCCACGAAGCGCGGATCGATGAGGTTTATCGCGATCTCTCGCACCAGCTAGAAGCTGTGCCGGATCGCAGCTCTGCTCGCATCGCTTGGCTTAAGGCCAATCAGCCGTCCCAGCAGCGGCAGGAAGCACGAGGAAAAGAAGATGCAAGGAGGTCAGAAGCTCCCAGAGCTGACCGCAGCGATCGCCTTGCGTGGCTACAGAGCCAACGGCGCGGCACTGGAAAGGATCGAAGCGGCGATGCGCAGATCGATCCTGATGTCGGGATGGAGCCCGAGTGACAAAGGGGCGACTTTCCAGCCGCCCCTTTCCGTTCTTGTAACCTTCTCCAGCTTCTAAAACAGCCGCGTCGCGATCGCCAATGCACCAAACAGAATGGCCGTGGCGAGCGTGGCGCGTGTTAGGAAGAAGATGCCAGCCGCGCAAATGCCCCACCATAGATACCAGAACGTGTCGGCCCAGCCCTCGCCATAGTTCTGGGCCGTGAATTCCGTGACCCACGGGATCGTCCATGCATGGAATTGCGGGGTGAGGAGAAACGCAGCAGCGAGTGCCGCCACGTTCGCGAGCCCTTTGGCCGAGCTCATAAAGATACTGCGTGCGGCTTCCTTGTCTTGGTTCCTACCGATCATGAGCGGGTCTCCCAATGAGCGGAACCCAATGCTCCGCTTTCGGGGAGACCCTAATCTCGCGGCCCGGCACGAATGGGGGGATAAGCCGATTGATGTCGAAGCCCGAATCCCGTTAAAATCGAATGGCCAGAACGATAACAACAACCTCGCCGACCAATGCCGAACAGCCGAGACAGGCAGAAGATTTACACGTTGACCGAGCCCGACCGCAGCCATCTTGCGGCGGAGCTAGAGCGTACCGGAATCGAGCCTCATGTCCTAGCACGCGAGGTGGGCCATCGAACCCAAAGCGAGCTTAGCGCAGGCAAAATGCGCTCGTTGCTCAAAGGCACGAGAACACAGCTCTCTGAGGATCAGTGGGCGGCGATGTGCGATTTTCTCTCCAGCCAATCCAATACCGCCAAGCCCGCACGCAAAATGTCGGATCGTGCCCCTGTCAACGAAGATATGAGGCAGACGCTTTGCTCTGAGCTGGAACGCTCCAAACTGAGCATCACGATGATCGAGAGAAGGCTCGCGCAGCGTTTCTCGCCATTACCGCAAGCGACCGTCGATCGTCTGAGAGATGGTGTTCTCGACACCATTGATGAAGAGCTTTGGGATGACCTGCTAGCGTTGTTACGCGCCTCTCCCACGCGGGACGCGGGATCGAAGGCAGGCCTTCGCAACCACCGCCCGCCAGAAAGCAGGAAAACCCTCGATGGCCAGATTCCCGCTCACCTCGCCCGTGCGGGCGCTGACTACGTTCCAATCACTCAGAAAATTTGGCGGTACCTTCGCAACGAGGAGAAGCGCACAGGCATTCCTTATAACAAGCTGTTCGACCAGCTTGAGGATATCCCACAGGGCTTGAGCAAGGACACTGTGCGCAACTGGATATTCGGAAATGTTAAGTCAGCAGAACGTGCATATCTGGAATATATTATCGCGCACTACAAGTACTTGCCCAACGTCCACTCCGAATAGATAAACTTTTAAGCGAATTTATCTCAAGTTTTATCATTTCCATAATCTTTTTTAACTATTTTTGTCTATCATAATAAGGTGATTGGAGCAAATTTGCCTCCAACCGGCTTTCAAAGCGGCGTTAGATCGCATGAACAACAAGATAGCCCGGATAACGGGCAGAATGGGGAGATTATGAGTGTTGTGGGGGATGCACAGCGTTATCGTGACGCGGCAGACGGTCTGAAAGGCAGTCTGCGTCAATCATTCGGCCATGCCCACATGGCGATCGAATTTGAACCTGAAATCGATGAGAACACACGCGATGCGAGTGCGGGCGTCATTACCGATGCCAGCGCCCAGCGCGGCATCGTTGCGGCCTCTCGCCAGATTGAAGCTGGCGAGGATCGCGGCGTGAGTGTTGCGGCTCTTGGAAGCACCAAGGTTGCAGCTGAACAGCAACGCAAGAAGGCCGAGAAAGCCGCAGAAGACACCCGTTTCATAATGCTGCTCGATCAGGCGCGTGGATACTCGGTCTGGCTGGGCAAGGAAATCGGCAAGATCGATGACCAGTTCGAGGCTAAATATGGTGATGCCTGGCGCGAGACGCTGGCCAACAAGTTCCTCGACCCCGACGAGATACCGGAACGCCGCGAAGGCGAAAGCATGAAGGACTATCGCGAGCGCGTTGAAGACGCGATCGAAGACAAGCTGATCGATCCGGCCACGGGCAAACTCAGACCGGAGTACCGTGGGAACGAGGACGCAGAGCTATTTGAGAAGCGCGTTGAGCTAAAGCGCGAGAAGCAGAGTGCGGATCGCCGCATCGAGCAGGCTGAAAGAGTGGCGAACGATCCGAATGCTACCGAGGCAGAGCGTCAGGCTGCCTATGAAGGTCTTGAAGAGATATCGAATAATGAGCGGCAGCAGGTCGAGAAAGGCATGCAAGCCAAGGGACTAGACACATCGCCCGTTGATGAGATCACCGACGAGCAGAGGTCAGAAATTGCTCAAGCGAGACCCGCTGATGCAGAAGCCGCTGCTTTTGGATTGGGTTAATTTGTGAGGTTCGCTGCAAATTGACGATTATAGCGGAACTGACGGGCAAATTCCGGCACGTGATTTCGCGCAATAGCGAGCGGATATAGGTCAGACACAAACTCATCCGAATGATAAGCCACAACGGAGCTGCCTGCTCCGCCACTCTCGTAGAAAAATTGGACACTACCCACTCCATTGGCAGCGAAGTCGCTGCGCAGAGTGCGCTCCAAAACATCCTGTGGAACTTTCGTATCGGCCCCAATGCTTACGGATACCGCAACCATGTGCGGATTCCGCTCTACCCAGCGATTGGCCGCGCTGTCCGCGTCGGAAATCACCTGATAAGCAACTGGCTGGGCCTCGACCTGCTGGCTGTTAGCTGCCGTCAAGGGCGTCAAAGCCAGAGTTGCTCCGGCAAAGGCAGATAACGCAGTCTTGATTCTTGGTGCAGCCATCGCGGCCTCCTTCGTTTCGCGGGAAACGAGAGGAAATCGGCCAATGGCATCAAGCGCTTAACTTATTGAAAACGGTCGTTTTTCTTGCGTTATGATACGCAACGGTGTAATATGCCAGCGTAAATTTGGAATGAGAGGATTTCCAAGGCTTTAGCGCCAATACGCTCCTCCCAAGATCGGCTCGAAATTGGCCGTTTCGAAAAGGACCGTTTTTCGCATCCGGTGACCCGCAAATGTGCGCGCACCGTCATTCCTCTTTCAACCCCAAAGGAGGAATGAACCATGACCACCAAGACCAATGCGCCCCGTAAGATCGGCTATGCGAGAGTGAGCCGAGCAGACCAGCGCCTCGATCTCCAGTTGGATGCTCTGCGCGAGGCCGGGTGCGATCCGATTTTTGCCGATGAAGGTCTGTCCGGAGCCAAACGCAACCGTCCGGAGTTCGACCAAGCCATAGCCGCGCTACGCGAGCACGATACGCTTGTCGTCTGGAAGATCGATCGCATGAGCCGCAGCTTGCGGCATCTGGTCGATATCATGGATGATCTGACCCAACGCGGCTGTCACTTTGAGTCGCTGACCGACAAGATCGATACGTCCACGCCTATGGGCCTGTTCACTTACAATCTTCTCGGATCAATCGCCCAGCTTGAGCGGAGCCTGATATCCGAGCGCACCAAGGCTGGATTGGAAAGTGCTCGCAAGCGTGGCGTCCGATTAGGAAGACCTCCGAAGGCCTGTTGGACGCGGAGCGGCAAACGCCAATTGAAACCGCAGTATTGCGATCAATTTCGATCAGACACACTGCTACGAACTGAACCAATCGATGTGTCGGACGCTATTTTGCCAAACTGTCAGCGCTGCCCTGAAGGGAAACGGTGTAAACATGCGTAGCCACGATAAAGAAAACGCTCGTTGATAGATGTTACGCTGCTGGCTCCAAGCCTGTTTCTCGGCCTTTAGCCTCGACAAACCTGCGCATTTCTTCCGCGACTTCATTCTCCCTGCAATCCAGCATCGCTGAGAGCACTCGCCCGGCAACGTTTGAGGCAGTCTCCGAACCAGAAAAATACAGGTCGCGGGCTTCGCGGTTTCCAACATCCATAGTCTTGCCCTCATACCAAGTGGCAGTGACGCTAGCCCGGCCTTCGGCAAAAAGATCGATCACAATTTCCGATGAGATACCGTGTGCATCAGGTACTCGTGTACGAAGGGTCGAACACTGATGGCCTTTCGCTTCGAGCAAGAAACCGTCATCGTTTTCCAACCCTCGTCCTTGCTCGGAATTTAGGGCTTCAGCAAAAAATGAATCTAGATGGTTTGCAATATCGTTCATTCGATTTTGCGCATCAAATAGGCTTTTCAATGTCCCCGTTATGTATTCTTTATCATCAACCATCGTTACAGTTAACGATAAACTATATCATAAATTTCCGCAAGTCATTGCGATAGCCTGTCTTACCAATTAGTTATCGTTTGCAGGCTCAACACCCCAAAGACGCGCCTCGCCGGGGAATGCGGCCCTCAATATTGTTGCCAGCAGGCGTACGCGCTCCCTAGATTCGCTACGCAATCTGGGCGGTTTGTCGCCAGCGTCCGGCGCAGAAATCCAGCTCCGGAACCATTCTCGAATTTGAACCGATTCAAACGCCTCCAAGTCCAGCAAGACCTCCTTTCCATCGTGATCGAATATGGTGCCATCGTAATCGCGGTAGAGAGAGCAAAGGTAGTCCAGCCAGCGATGGCTCGAGACGTTCTTTTTGCGCGCCGATAACCGCACATCGGTCAAAAACTTTGGATTGCGCAACTCATCGTCCGAAACCGTCAAGGCGATTTTCTTAAGGCAGCGACCCGAGCTAAGGCAAGCGAGGCAAAAATACATCGTCATTCTCCCGAACGGATGACTTGCCTCTGTCAGCGGCGAGTCGATATGCTCTCGCCTAGCGACACGTGCGAGATTGCGAGTTCTGGAAAGTTACGGTTTTGACGATGAGCTTTGGTGAGACGTTTGGGAAACTGGTCAAGAGGAAGCGCGGTATTGAAGGCCTGACGCAACAGGCGCTCGCCACGAAAGCGTTTGGAGATGAGAATTTCAAATCGCGAATTTCAGATTTGGAGAACGGGAAGGTAGCTAGTCCTCAACCGAAGACCATTGATGCTCTCGTCGTTGCGCTAGGCATAAGCCATGAGGAATTATCCATACTTGAGGGCTCCAACCCGCACGCTCAACACGTAGACAATCTTACTGACTATGCTGATCTCGAAGGCACGGTGGCCCTCGATATCGAGGTGGCAGTCAATGCCGAGGGAAAAGCTGTACTATTCCACAATCGCGATTTTAAAGTTGGGTTCGTGCGTGTGGAGTTCTTTCCGGTAGATAGGGAGCTAGTTTTTGTCACCAAAGGAAGGAGCCGTAGGCCAGCTGGTCTCCCGCTTGGCCGGGATGTATGTTTCCATTTAGAAAAATGCGCGGAATTAATTTTTGTTAGAATTTTCGATGATGGAAAAGCCGTTGAGCATAGCCGGTGTCCTATTTTGATTGTTCCGCAAGAAACTCCATATTTTTATGATAGCTCAAGAAATTCTGGAATTAACTCAATAACCCAGTCTGGAATTGCTTGGTCTTCATACACTTAGGAAACGAAGCCACGTTCAAAGTGACTTATGGCAATTTGTCTCTTCGGATATGAAAGATTCCGTATTTTCCTGATAGGCTGATTGCGAGATTTGCATGATAGGCTAATTGCAAGATGTGCATGGTAATACCATGCATCTTGGCAAAGGGGCGCTATAGCCGCCCCCGTTTGCATTCCCCCGGCTCAATGGCACTTCGCCGATCCCAGACCAACCTTCTGGTCAGGGGCGGGTTAGTGCCATCGGGGAGACTTCGCTCTCCCCAACTGAGCCTCACGGCTCTCCCCCATCGATCAAAGGGCGTGCCTGCCCCTTGTAACCCAGCCGCTTCCAGCGCGGCAAGATGAGCATTCTTGCTCCCCTCGACCCCATGACCGGAATGGGCGTTTCGCCAGCCCCTTTGGAAACCCTCGACCAACCGTGCGCCGATTGGATGCGCGGCATGACTTGGAGATTTGCCTCTCCACCTGCACCGAACCATGCAACAACGGACCTACTCGGCTCCGTCAATTAAACGAGTTTCGACAGGGCCCACCTGACATCTCAATAGAGTGCCCTGCTATTTTTCAGCTCCGCTCCAATCGAACTCGCTAAGTGAATCGACAGTTACAAAGCGCGCATCCAATGCGTCGCTCGCCGTTACAAATGTCATAGGCTGAGGCACGTCCACAACGACTAACCCGTGAACGCTCGGAGTTTGAGGAAGCTTATTCCGCTGTGCGAGGTCAGCCGCATGGGCTCTGACGAATTCGACCCGATTAAGGTGCCTTAGAAGATTGTCCGGCTTGCCATTCGCCAGAGTCAAACCTCGATATTCCGAGAGGCGCTTAGCCGTCTCCGAAAGTGTCCGACATAGCTTAATGTCCTTCACCTCGATCACCCATGCGTGACGTCCATCCGGCGTGAAAGCCAGCACATCAATGTCACCGAGGAGCTTCAGGGCCTCAGTGGCTTGAAGATTCAGACACGAGGATGGCTTCACGGAATGGTCTGCCTGCAACCCCAATTCTCGGATTACTTCGGCGACCCGTTCGTTGAACTCAAGGCCGGCACGTTCGCCCGCACCGCCAGCATAGCTTCGCATCTTTTTGCTGACCCAGAATTCACCCTGCAATCCACCCGCTAATGCGCCCCCAATATTGTGTCGCGCAGCGCGCTCGACGATTGCAGGTGCTATCGCCAGGAGAGGATCGGTATCAGCGTTCAGCGCAACGATCGGACGCCCGATGAGGGAATAGCGCCTATCAAACCTGCTAACATCAAAATCTCGCGCCGATGTTCCCTCTGGAAAGGTTTTCCAGCCCGCGCGCGATGGTAACGTCAATCGATCAATCAGGTTTATGCAATCTGGCTTGCCTTCGATCTCCCGGTCATCGAGCCAGCTTATCAGTTGCGACCGCAAAATCGTGAACGTCGCTTGTTTTTGCTCCACAGCCAGATCGGCCAAGTAGTAACTGAAATCGAAGAACATGCTCGCCGGAGCGCCGTATTCGGCCAGAAGAGCATCATGAAATGGCTTTTGCTGTTCCGGAGATGGCGTCTCCGTCTCTTCTTTCGAGAAAAATCTGGCGTAAGCGTTGCTTTTTTCGACCCGATCTTTTGAATGCAAAACCCGCACCGTCGAACTGAGGGCTGTCTCGTGAAAATCGTGGTCATACAAAAGGTGGCCCGTTGGGCTGACGGCCAATTCCGGGTTCAGCTGTCCACCGCGGAGCGCGGGAATAAGGTCGGCGATTGAGAAAACCTGTAGAGCCGCAGCAAGAAAATCATCCATGTCAAAATCGCCCACCGCGAAACCGCCATCCGCAGATGCATGCGATGCTGCGATCTCCACGAGGATTGAACTTCCACGAATGACGGCGTTGATCTCTCCGCGCCGTTCAAAACTCGCGGCTCGATCTTCCTCCACGCCATGAATAGCTTGCAGAGCGCGCGCCGTCATGGCCCAACTACGTTCCTCAGACAAAGCAGATTGGTAACGGTCGAGCGCGGCGAGCACTAACGACTCGCGATTGTAGCACTGAATTGCGGCGCATAACGTATCGAGCAAGCTGGAATGCATTGCTTGGAGAAAAGCGAAGCACTCTTCCGCGCCGACAATTTTTTGCCCAGGCTCCACGCCATCGACCGACAAAGCCGAACAGCATTTTATTAGAGCCGTTGCAGATGTCGGGATGGGTCTAAAGCGATCGCCCAACAATCCGCTTGCCCCCATCGTTTCGATAGGACGATGGACAAAAAATGCATGCCGCCACCTGAAATCATTTGAACCAACCGAAGATTCGATCAATTCACTTATCTCAACAGTCTTCGCTTCAATCCCGCGCAGACGAGCCACACAGACCAAGAGCTGTTCGGAAAGAAAGCGCTCTGCGTAATTATCCTTGCTGTTTAGGGCGCGATGCCAGTCTCTTAGAATTCGCAATTCAGCAGTGCGATTCTCATCGTTTACGGCAATTTCGATCGTGCTTGAAAGTGCGTCAGGTTCGAGGCCACCCGCCAACATTGCTGAGTCTGGCCATTCGACATCGACTTCGATCAACACAGGCTGGCCTGCTCCAACTCCAAACTTCGCCTCAAATGGGAGCATCAAGAATTCGAGCCAACGAAGGATCGTTCGCCAATTTTCGTACTCATCCGGGGAACGCGATCCTACCACCTTGAGCGAAACCCAGACCGGGGCACCGTTGGATTGGACCGTGCCTAGAAGTTCACCGCGCTCAATATCATCGATGCTCGCGTAGATATTTTCTAGGCGCGAGAAAACCGAGCGGGGGTCAACGCGCATGACCTTCCGGGCCAATCCATCCGGATGCTCGACGAGGCGGCGATCAATAGAGTGAGCGGCCTTCTCGCGCGCTTTCAGCAAACGATCAGACCCAAAGTTGATCATGCACGGCGGAGTCATATCGTGATGACCTTCGGGAACGAAGGCATGGTCGCTTTCCATCCACCATTGGAAAAGGTTTAGAAACCCGCTGGGGTTGTGCAAGTCGAAGCCCATGCCCTGCACGACACGTGCAAGTCGCCAGATACGCCACAGGTCAGGAAGCTTGGTGTCGTCCAAGCCAGCGAACAGCGATGCCTCACTTGGCGATATATGTTCAATTTGCCAGCTACGCAGATCTTCAGGAACCTCGAACTCCAAGGATCGGCCTTGCCCCCAGCCGCCGAGAAGCAAAATGGTAAGCCCTTCTTTGAAGCCGGGCCGTTTCTCCGCCGCCGCCTTCGCGAACCGCAGTCCTTCGAACACTGCGTCGGCGAAGCTCTGGTCATAAGCCGTAATCCCGCTGAAACCTTGGTCCCCCCAACGGTCAAATCCGTCGACGGCGAGGACGACGTGGACATATCGCCCGGCAGAGATTTCCTTGACACTTTGGCGGATAAGCAGCTCACCAACAGGCATGTCGGGCGCCTCGGTAAGATCATCCAATCCTGCCACCCTGACGGTTTTGGCGTTTAGGTCGTTAAGGTGCTTTTGCAGCCTGCGCCCCATGCCATGCTTTACAGCAGTATCGATCAGTATGCCTCGAATGGCCGTGCTGGTCGCCCCCGGTGCAATCACGGTAATGCCTTCGGACGAAGCAAACAGGGGCTTGAAGTCTATCAGAGAATTGCCGATCTCCTGATCCGAAATTTGCTGAGCTTCTTCCGGCGGAAGAACAAACGGCAACAGAAGCTGGATATCGCCAACCAGTTTTTCCACTTCCCCCCAAGTGAAACGCACAACTGAGTGCATCATATTAAGGCGACCCTGGCTTGGTAGTTTCATGCGTGACGCTTCGTCACCCGCACCCGTCATTCTCCGATCAAGTCCTGCCCGCTCAACCAACGCATTACAAAGCGTCAGAAGCGCAAACACACTTGCCAGCACGTCCGTTTTTGGCCCGCCATCGGGCAACTTGGCAAACGCCTCGATCAACTGCTCCGTATGGAACGCGGGGTTTTCCCAGCAGGACTGGATGAGCACAAATTCACCCTCACTCGTGAGAACGGGGGCCACGAACAGATCCTCAATCGGGTCTTCCAAGCGGGTAACACCAGCTTTTCCAAGCAGGTTATTCAGAAATGTGTGCCAATCGGCCCGCTTGAGCTTCCGCGTGCCTTGAGCTTCTGCTGCGACCAACCTCATCGCCCAATCGAGCCGAACCGCGTTGGCCTGAAACTCCGGCAAAGTTTGCAAGCCGCTAAGCACCGACAGTGCGTCTAACTTGTCGAGTCCTGCAACGAAGGTTTTGATCTGGGGAACTTTTTCATAAAGCTCGCGCGGCAAACTGGGCGGTTGCATTTCCCTCAAGATTGCTTCGATATCGATTTCCGGAGCGTTTTCTATGTCCACTTCTCACCTCTTTGGACATAGAGTATGTTTCCGATTTGTTCGGAAAACAAGCGCAGGAAAACTACAAAAGCTAGTTATCGACCTAGCGCGCATGGTTGCAGCGCTTGTGGCACCAAGGGGGCGCGCCACCTAGGATCGCCTGCGCCACCTTCAAATACCGCAGACGGGCACTGGGCAAGCTCTAACGAGTTTACGCGAAGTTGGTCCGCAAACCCGCAAAATTTTCACACGTGCAGATCTCCACGAATCGCTCTTTTTTCACTCCATGAACGGAGGATCAAAGTGAAGGATAGTTCTAAGACCGAGGCAGGCCCATTGTCCGAATGGTGTACCACCTGAACCGCACAAGAGCTTTATAAAATTACTCTTGGCTGTCTTGCAAAACGCGGCTGTCGGCGATGAGAAGAGATTCCGGATTTCCGACGTGTAGATATCTAATGGCATCGCTGCTTGCGATCATGTCGGCGCTACGCTTCTGCCATTCACCTTCATCAATGGCGGTCGCCTCTATAATACGTTCAGAGAGCCTTTCGAACCAATCCGACCTTAACGGGTTCAAATCTTTGTTAGTCTCCAGCATGAGTTCGTTCACGGCATCTTGATCGTAGAAACCCGCTTCGCTGAAGCCACGGATAATATCTGTCGCTAGCTCCATCCGCAAAACGCCGCCGACCACGTTGGTCCAAGGAACGCTTCGCCCCATATCATTCACGATATCGGCAAAGTGGATGGCGCGATTCAAAACTCTCATCGCGAACCGAGCAGCCTGTCTCGCCCGTATCGGAAGCGCGGTAGCGATCACTGAAACTGCCCCACAGGCAAGAAACCCATTCGCGATCGTTGCGTGAGACCGATCAAAAGGGTGTGTGTCGCACGCACTCAGCAGAACGATTGGCGGCATCCGTATCCTGTCGCTTAGGCTCCAAACATCCACGCTCTTGCCGCCGATAATTAGACCTCCCGGCCCATCGCCTTCATCGTGTGAGCCGTGACTATCGACGATCAACATTGGCCCACGAAACTGATTTACGGCTTCCACAAATTCGTCGACCGATTCTGGTGAAGCATATTGCGTTCGCATTTTCCTAGACGAGCCGTCGCCGGCCCCGGAGACGCCGACGCGCAGATGGTAGGCAATTCTGTCATTTTCATCGAACATTGAGAGCACTAGACAATCGCGAAATGCATCTGGCGGGATGTATTGGGTCATCGGTGCGCGGATATGCTGGAGGAAAAGATTCCCCGGCGTCGCGTTTATGCGCGAAACGTCATATCGGATTCCCAAAGGCAGCCCGTCGATGGGAAGCCATTCGAGTGGCGCATCGGCGATGATCTTGATTCCTGCCTCCGACCGTTTGATTAATTCAAGGTGCTCGTCAGGTACGGTCGCCGCTAATGCATCTTGGACTGCGCGAAATACCCGCGCAGACTTTATGGCTGGCGGGTTTTCATGTTTTCTCAGAAATCGCGCAAGTTGGCCAACAACACCACCTGTTCTCGCTACCGCAGGTGGTAAGCGGATCGTGGCCGCGACAGTCGAGGCAGTTCGCAGGCCCACCGCCGTGGTAAGAATTTTGGTTTCCGCTCCACGCAAGCTAAGTATCGGACCGATCTTGTCCAGATCATCTTCGTCCGCCTCAATTTGCATCGTATAATCGCGCTGCCGCTGAAGCGCTCGCAACGCATGTACCGCCTTGCGATCCGGCAATGCCCTTTCGATGGCTTTGGCGGCACTTGGGGCCATCGCAGGTGCAATCAAGAACAGGTCCGGGCGTGGCGGATCCAGTAGGTGCGCCTGTCGATCCTTGGTTTGAGGCCACAGATCCATAACTGCCGCAGCAGAGTCAGTTATTCCTTGTACGTAGTGGGGATGCGGTGAGGCATTCAAATGTCCCTCTTCTGTGTCGGCCGGAAGTTCGCCCGAAGCGACCAGCGTCAGTTCATTCGGTCGCGTGACGTTGTGGGAATGATAGGTGAGACTGCACGGTCGACGCTCTATCGTCTTCCACTCACCAAGGGCGGCATCGATGTCAGTGCCGTCTAGGCGCTTTTCGGCCTTACACGCTTGTCGGAGAGCATAGCGACAATGCTGAT
The DNA here is from genome assembly GCF_021021475.1 of Citromicrobium bathyomarinum. GTDB lineage: Bacteria > Pseudomonadota > Alphaproteobacteria > Sphingomonadales > Sphingomonadaceae > Alteriqipengyuania > Alteriqipengyuania bathyomarina. The sequence continues at coordinate 331,418 of NZ_JAINWL010000004.1, forward strand.
TCAATCGATCGACAGTAAGGTCTGCGGGATGGAGTGCGCCACCGACCTTTTGAGCACTAACGTGCAGCGGCCTGATCCTCAGGCCCTTTCGCCATTTGCTAACCGCTTTGGCCGTTTCTGCGTCTCCTGAAAAAACAACCACGAACGGCTGCATAGGTTTGGGGCTGCGCTTTGCCAGCAGCGTCGAGAGATTTACCGGCGTCCAGTACCAAGCCCCTTCGCCCGCTCTGCGCCTAGCCAACATATCAGCTGGCTCCATCGTGAACTCGAAGACGTCAGCTGGAAGCGGCGGAATAAAATCCATCAATGGCACAAGGTCAATGAGACCGGGAGCGAAGCCTTGGAAGGGTGTGACTTCGTTATCTCTCCAGTCGGGCAAAGCGAATGCATAAATAATCTGCGGCATCGGCGTTGGAAGGCGACTAACACCCGGCACCTGATTCTCATCTGGATGACCCGGAATATAGCTGGTTGCTGCAAGAAGATTCATGCCTAAAGATATCACAATAAATCTTCCTCTAGCGAAGCAATTGCCAATTCAGAACAAGAACAATAGCCGCGCCCTTCGGGCCGGGCTTTCGTAAACCGAGCCAGCGAGCTGTCTCGGCCATTCGGCTTCAATCCCTCGCGCAGAGCTTAGGGGCCAGCCCCTCGGCGCACTTCACGAAAAATAGGCGGTCTCCCGAGGCTCGGCCCGATGGGCCTGCGCCCGCCGCCGATTTGTTCGTTCCGTTTGCACACCCCGATCTCGCCGATGGGCAAGGTTGCATGAGCAACCCCTAACCCATTGGAGGGATCAAAATGAGCAAAGGAGAAATCAGAATCTATGTGGCCTGCCTGGCCGCTTACAATAACGGCAGGCTGCATGGACGCTGGATCGATGCGCAGCAGGAAGCATGGGAGATTTACGGCGAAATCCGAGCGATGCTGGATGCCTCACCCATTGCCGATGCAGAAGAATGGGCCATCCATGACTACGAAGGCTTCGAAGGTGTCGCCATTGCCGAATACGAGGGCATGGAACGGGTGTCCGAGTTGGCCGCGTTCATCGGTGAGCATGGCAAGCTTGGCGCGGAGCTTCTCCAGCATTTCGATGATATCGAGGAAGCGCGCAAGGCGCTGGATGAGAGCTACCACGGCAGCTTCGAAAGCCTGGCCGACTATGTGCAGGAGCTGACCGAAGATTGCAGCGCCATTCCCGAGCATCTGCGCTTTTACATCGACTGGCAGGCCATGGCACGCGATGCCGAACTGTCCGGCGATGTGTTCACCATCCAGACCGCCTTCGATGAAGTGCATGTCTTCGCGGGGTTGTGAGATGGAAACGCAAGTCCACCGCTTCACATGGCAAGGAATCGAGATCGAGGCGACCTACACGCCCCTCAAATGGAACGTGATCGCCCACCTCGAAATCCACAGCATCGATCCTGACCGTGCGCCCTTGCCGATCACGGAAACGGGGTATCGCTCGCACTTCCACGAGCCCGGAACGATCGAGGCCCACGGCGGCGATGTGGTTGCACAGATGGTGGCATGGCTGGACGAGGAAGCCGAGAGCAAGGCTTGGAAGAGCTACGTCGAGGCCAGCAGGCAATACAGCCTGTTCTGAGCGAATCTATCCCCCCAGCCCCGTCGATCCCTGCTGCCAAGGTCCATCCAGTCGTAATCGCTGGAGACCCATCATGCACAGGCTCAACTACACCTGCATCCCGGAACGTGAGATTGGCCCTTTCGGACCTTACGGTCCCGACTGGCCCACAGTGTGTTTTCTCAGCTTCATGCTTGGCGTGCTCATCGGCGGGATGCTCACGGTCTAACCCCCCAAGAGAGCGAATCGCGGCGGCTATGTCCTTAGCCAATCCGCGCACCAAGTCGGACGGCGGTCAGACACGAAAGGACATAGCTATGAGCAATATGCAGCTCGACGAAGTCAACGCCAAGTGGAAGCGCAAGCTGACAGGCGGCGAGATCGCAGGGATTGTCTTCTTAATCATCATCGTCGCCGCCATGCTCGGCTAAAGATAGCCGAGAAAATCCAACCACCTTTTCAGGGCGGCCTTCGGGTCGCCCTTTTTGTTTCAGGGGAATACCATCGCATGTCTGACAACGAGTATTATCGCCACGGGTCGGCCCGCTGGAGCACAGAAGAGGAAATCGCCCACGCAGGGCTCCTTACGCCGGATGGCCTCCACATCGGTTACAGCGGCAATCGCCGCCTCGCATTGAAGTCCGATTCCCCCGGCCTGATTTTTGGTGGGGCGGGATCGGGCAAGGCCAGAGATTGGGGGATAGAGGCGATCATTCGTCATGCGCTGGCACGTCGGCCACTATGGGTGCTCGACCCACGCGGTGAGTTGCTCGCCACGACCATTCTGGCTTTCGCCAAGGTGCGCAGCTTCGTTTACAGCTTCAATCCTTATCGGCTGCACGGCCTTGCTAACCACGGCCTCAACCCGCTCGATATCTTGCAGGCCAATGATCCGCGATTGCATGCCGACTGCGCCTTTATTTCCGCATCGCTCATTCCACTATCTGGAAGCGCCAACGGCCAGTATTTCGAGTTGCGGGCACGGCAATGGATCGATGCCCTCCTGAAATCGCGCGTCGAGCGCGACGGACACACCAGCTTCCCGGTACTCGCCCGCCAGCTCGCCATGATCGAAAGCGATCCCGTCGCTTGGGATGCGGAGCTGTCCGCGATGGAGCCCTCAATCCATCCCGATGTTCGTGTGGCAGCCGGAGAAATCTGGCAGAAGCAGCAGAACGCGCCGCGCGAGTTCGGAGCGATTCTCGGCACGATCAAGGCGCACCTGCACTTCCTCAATGACCCGACCGTCATGGCCAATCTGGACGGCGCGGACCTCTCGCTCCGCGATCTCACCGACACACAGCAGACCACCAGTTTTTTCGCTCTCGTGCCGATGGAATATATCGGGATTCTTTCTCCGCTGTTGCGGGTGCTCTTCACCGTCAGCCGTCTCTACAAAGGCCGCGCTCCGCAAGCGCCGCGTTTGACGATGATCGTCGACGAGGCGGGACAGATGGGTCGTTTTGAATCCCTGCTACAGGCCTTCACATTCGGTCGTGGCGAAGGGGTCCGCACCATCGCCTTGTTCCAAGATGTCGGCCAGATCATCCGCAACTTCGATCCCGCGACCCTCCAATCTTTCATCGGTTCGGCACAGCTGCGCACCTTCTTCGGCGTGAGGGATTTTCAGACCGCACAGCTCATCAGCAATATGCTCGGCAATGCCACGCTTGAGTATGACGACGAGCGCCAGCAGGAGAATGCCGAGCGCTATCAGCGCGATGCTCTACGGCGCTTCATGATCGGCGGCGACGAAGGCGCAGCGTTCGACTACGCGCATTATCGCCGGGCAGCACAGATGCGATCCAAGATGCAGCGCCCGCTTATGACACCGGACGAAATTCTGGCGATGGAGGAAGACCGTCAAATCACCTTCGTCTCAGGCCTCAATCTGCATCCGCTCTTCTCGTGTAAGCGGCACTATGACGACCAGAAAGAACTCAACGGCCTCTGGCTGCCGAACCCATTCCATCCGCCGCACGACAAGGTGCGGCTGCGTCATCGTCTTGGTAGCAGATGGCAAGATGTCATTACCGCTCCGGTCCCGCCACAACTCGCGCACCTCCCCCAATACGCCGACGGAGTGATACGCTATCTTGGGGGGATCAAAATCGCATGAGCTGAGGTGGAAACGGACGGTCGGGTTTGCCGCTGGGAGAGAAGAGCTGCCTCGCTTCAAATACGATGTTCCCGGCAGGGTTGAATGGCACAAATGCCTTTCGAAGTTTGTCCACGACCTCTGTTCGATTTCGGCTTCGAGACCATCGCCCCGCTAGGAGACTGGACCTTCATCCTGACGGTCGCTCGGTAGCGACGGCGCACTCACATCTGGTGTACCGAAAGGGTTTGCTGGTTGGTCATCCAAGATCGTTCGAGGGACGATGCAACTGAGCCAAAGGCCGGGTTCGTCATTGCGACAAAAAGCTCGTTCATTGGATAACTCGAACCGCTCTGCCAAATCGGTCTTAATCACAAAATGTTCGAATTCACCTGGACAGCGAGCGACGATATAGTTCGAGCCGACCCAATAAGCGATCGGATTGCGTCCCTTGCAGGTCTCGTCGGGCAGGCCGACAATATCCAGCAATCGTGTTTCATAGCCGACCGATGCGCGGATCTGGACCAGATTGATGCCGCCGCTCACAACAGCGATGAGTGCAAAAACGATGCCAGACAATGCGCCCAAGCGAGCGAGGTGATCCGTTGGCAAAATCCTGCGCAGTCGCCACAACTGCACGGCTGCGAGTGCCGTTCCGAAACTGATCTGTGTGTTTGCGATCCCTGCAGCTTCGTTGAAAGCGAAAGGCCAATCTTTTGGTCCGCTAGTCTCAAACGCGCTCGCTATTGCCGAAAAGATTGGCGCAAACATGAAAAGCAGAATTGCCAGACCTGTGTATAACCAAGGACCGCGCTTCCTGTCGGCTTCTTCCACTATCCCAGAGTAGTGCTCAGCCGCAAATATCACGACGAGCGAGATGATCGCAGTGATAGACGCGTCATAAACCAAATTTATCCCGGACATTATGACGTCCACCGGGGCCGCGAAAGTCATGAAACTGAGGTTCCACTGCCAGAATACAAACTGGTTGAGAACGGTGGACACAACGAATCCGAGAAGAAGGAGCAGGGAACTGATCCCTGCGGCCAAGCGGAAGACGCGTTCAAAGTTGATATCCGACAGCACCGACGGTCGATCCGTTCCATCAGACATATTTGAACCCCACTCTTAACCGTCCCCGACATCAAGCATGGCTGATCGCGTCCCGACTGACCTTGCCATGCTAGGTGTAAGTGAAACACATTGGTGGGGTTCGGCAACTGCAATCGGGCCGCGATCAGCCATCCCTAAAATGAATAGTAGACACATTGTACTTTTTATGTTCTACTTTTGGCAAATAGC
>NZ_JAINWL010000005.1 GCF_021021475.1 Citromicrobium bathyomarinum
CCTCCTCACCAAGTTCGAAGCCAAGAAATCCGCCTACGGTTATTCCTACGGCTACGAATACGGATACTCATACGGCAAGGAGGACGAAGGCAAGAGTGCCTGACGCCAAACCAGCTCGCACCGCGAAAGCGAGTGCCTCGGCCGCGGGCGGAGCTTCCGCGTCCGGTTTTTCGCTGCCGCTGGGCAGACGGACCCGTTACGTCATTGCTGCCCTCGCAGTGCTGAGCGGCGTGGCCAGCGGGGTCTATTCGCTGGGTTCGGCGATGGCGCGACGGTCGATCGATCTCGCCTATGCGGTCGATCCGTCCAATCCGGTGATCGCGGGCCGCTTTGCCCTCTCCGAGGTATCAAACCCGATCCAAGGTGATCGTCCGACCAATTTTCGCGAAGTCGCTGCGCGCGCGCTGGAGCAAGACCCGACTGCGGTCGACGCTGCGGTCGCGATCGGCCTTGCGAGCCAGCTCAACAACCAACCGGCGCAAACCGACGAAGCATTCGCCTATGCGCTGCGGATGTCGCGCCGCGAGACCCGCGCGCATATCTGGGCGATCGAGCAGGCGGCCATGCGGGGCGACATCCGCGGCGCGCTGGAGCACTACGACCTCGCGCTTCGGACCGAAGAGAACGCAACCGACGTCCTCTTCCCGACGCTGGCCAGTGCGGCAAGCGAGCCGCTGGTGCGCAAGGAACTCATCCGCCTGTTTCGCAGCAACCCGCCATGGGGTCAGAACTTCATCAATGTTGCGGCGATGAGCGCCAGTAACCCGAAGGATATCGCGCTGCTGGTCGAAGAACTGCGGCGTGCGGGCACCAAGATCGCCTATCCCGCCGATCAGCTGCTTGCGACCAACCTGTACAACCGGGGCTTCCGCCAGGACGCCTGGGATTACTACACCAGCCGGATCAACCGGAAGCCAGGCACGATCCGGCCCTTCAGCCAGACGCGGGCCTATTCGACATCCTTCGACTGGAAGCTGGACGAACCGACGGGCATCCTGCCCACGATTATCCGTTCGGGGGACGATTACGTCCTCGACGTGAGCAAGGTCCCATCATCATCGGGTGCGGTCGCCAGTCAGGCATTGCGGCTCGCCCCGGGCCGCTATCACCTTGCGGGCAGCTTCGAGGCGCCGCAGGGAAGCGATCGTTCCGCCTATCGCTGGGAAATCGCCTGCACGGATGGCCAGCCCTTCGCGATGGCGGACCTGGCCGAAGGGCAGGGCACGCAGGCCTATCGCACAGCCTTCACCGTGCCCGCCGACTGCCCGCAGCAGACGCTGACGCTCACGGCGCGCCAGTCGAGCGGATTCCAGGCGCAGAACACGTCCTTCGCCAGCCCCACGATCACGCGGGTCGGCGCGGGCTCTAACTGAGCGGGGGAAGCCCGACGCGCAGCCGCTCGATCAGCGCGACACCTTCCGCCGTGCCCTCTTCAGGCGACCAGTCGGCAGGCTCCTTCGCCAGTTCGGGCCTGAACGGCCCCTGCTTTACTTCGAGCAGGATTGCGCCATCATCCAGCGCGACCACCGTGTGCCACGCCTCGGGCGGCAGGGTAATGCCGAAAGGCGCATCGCCGTGCTCGCCGAAAATCTTGCTGGACAGGACCTCTCCCGCATCGTCGAATACGAAACAGGCAAAGCTTCCGCGCAGCGCACTCAGATGCTCGACTTTCGGATCGAGGCTATGGCGGTGCGGGCGGATGTAGCTGTCGGACGCAACCGCATTGACCATCATCTGCACCGGGTCGGAGTGGTCGGCGTGGATGCAATAGTGCATCCGCCGCCGGTCGGACCGGAGCGCCGCCTCGCTCAACTCGTCGAGGAAGGCAGGGGTGAGATCGGCGAGATTAGGCATGCTGTCGCTCCTCGGTCGTCTCGTCGCCAAGCTCGACGATCCATTCTTCCAGACTGGCGATTAACGCAGCGCGGTTGAAATGGGCCTGTGCGTAGGCACGCCCGTTCCTGCCAAGCTCGGCGCGCTCTTCACGCGACATGTGCATCATTGTGCGGACATTGTCTGCCAGTGTGCGGTAGTCGCCAGCGGGTGCAGTCATCCCGGCTTCGGCCTCACGGATGACGCGCCCGCCTTCGCCGTTGAACATGCCGAGCAGCGGGCGGCCGGAGGCAAGGTAGGACTGGACCTTGCCGGGGATGGTCATCGACCAGATCGGCTCGTCACGCAGCGTCACCAGCAGCGCGTCGGCGGCGCTGAAGAAGGATGGCATGCGTTCGAGCGGGTGACGGCCCGCGAAGATCACCTTGTCCCCCAGCCCGCGCCTGGCGACCTCGGCGCGCGCATCTTCGCCCGCACGCCCGTCGCCCACGATGATCCAGCGCAGGCCCGGCTCGTCACGCAGCACGTCGGCTGCTTCGATGATCGCCGGAATGTCCTGTGCCTGGCCCAGATTACCGGCGAACATCACCTTGAAGTCGTCCGCATAGGGAGAGAGCTCGGGCGGAGGGGCGAGCCCGTCGACCGCGTTCTGAAACACGGGCTCGGGCCAGCCGGGGAAATAACGGATCGTGTCCGTGCCGCCCGCATAGCGCTCGACATTGTCGTAGAAGGCGCGCGACTGGACGAGGATGCGGGCGCAGCGCTTGTAGATGAAGCTGACCAGCTTGCCGACCAGCCCCAGCAGCGCGGGCGATTTGACCACCCCGATGGCGGAAAGCGTATCGGGCCACAGGTCGAGGACCCACATCAGCACCGGCGCGCGCTTGCGCCAGCCGATCCACAGCGCGGGCAGCGCCGAGGTGATCGGCGAGGTCTGGAACACGAAGATCGCGTCGAAGCGCTGGCCGCGCAGCTTGCCGGGGCCGAAGATCGTGCCTGAAAACGCAAAGCTGAGATAGTTGAGCATCAGCTTCAAGCTGCTGTTCCCGCGCGGAATCACCGGCACGCGGTGCACGGGGGCTCCTTCGAAGCTGGCGTATTTCTCGGGATGGTCGCGGAAGTCGGGGAAGACCTCGCCATCCGGATAGTTCGGCAGGCCGGTCAGCACGGTGACCTCATGGCCGCGCGCGATCAGTTCGCTGGCGAGGTCGTTCACACGGAAACCCTCGGGCCAGAAATACTGGCTGAGGATGAGAATCTTCAGCTTGCGGGCGTCATCCGCGGGGACATCAGCCGCTCCTTGGGCCGCCGGATGGCGGATATCGTTCATCGCTTGCCCCCTTTGCGTGTCAGGCGGCGGGGATCGGCTCAAGGAGGTAGCTGTCGCGGCGGATCGTCTTGATCAGCAGACCACGCAGCGGCGGTGAGATCGGCTCTGGCTTGCCTTCGGCATGGCCCACCACCTTGTATCCCGCTTCGGCAAACAGCTCGCGCCATTGCTCGTTGGAGCGGAAGCGCACGCCGACGCCGAAGGTGTTGGCGCGCAGTGCGGGCACAACCTTGCCGATCGCGCTGCCCACTGCCGAAAGCAGGCTGCTCGAGGTGATTTCGAAGATCCACCGCCCGCTCAGGTGCGGGACGAAGCTCTGGTAGATATATTCGTTCACGAACACGCGCCGGGCCTTGCCGTGCCACGCCTTGAGCGCCTGGATCTGCAAGCGCCGCGTCTCCGCCTCGTTCTTACCGACGAGGTGGTGGAGGATCAGGTTGAAGCAGACCACGTCCTCGTCGCCGGTCGGCTCCGGGGCAAGCGCATCGCCCAGTTCGGCGTCGACGCCGATCTCGTGGCATTTCGCGACCGAGCGGGTGTCCATGTCGAGCACGCGGGTGCGATAGCCATGGACGTCGGTCAGGCTGCGCGCGAAGAAGCCGCAGCCGCCGCCGATATCGACGATCGCCTTGGCGCCCGAATCCGCGTCGTTGAGGTTGCCGAAGTCGCGCACCTGATCTTCGACGAATTCGTCGTGGTAGAAGGCTTCGATCTGGGCATCCGCCAGCTTCTTCTGCGTCACCATCTCGTTCATCGGATTTCCTTGCTCCGCGGCGTGATTATCGGCCCCGCTCCGCCGCGTATCGCAGGTCGATATATGCCCCCGGCCCCTGCGAGTCCATGCAGGCGGCCCGGCGTCGGCCTGCGCGTCAGTATTCCTTCCAGACCGTGCGGCGCACGTAATCGGTGTAGGAATGGATGATCCGCACCACCTTCGCCGAGACGTTGGGCATCGAATAATCCGCAACCAGCCGCAGATCGCGCTCTTCGCCGCGCGCCTGCGAGGCGATGATTTCGAGGCCCTGCTCGACCCGGTCGATGCTGAGCCCGGTCATCATCACCGTGCCTTCTTCCATCCCCTCGGGCCGCTCGTGCGCCTCGCGGATGTTGAGCGCGGGGAAGTTGAGGATCGAGGATTCCTCGGTGATCGTGCCGCTGTCCGACAGCACGGCGCGGGCCGATTTCTGCAGCCGCACATAGTCGTGGAAGCCCAGCGGCTTTAGCAGGCGCACGTTGGGATGGAATTCCACCCCCGCCCGGTCGATCCGGTTCTGGGTGCGCGGATGGGTCGAGACGATCACCGGCCGGTCGTAGGTTTCGGCGATCCGGTTGAGGATCGCGACCAGCCGAAGGAAGTTCGCATCGCTCTCGATATTCTCCTCGCGGTGCGCGCTGACCACGAAGTACTCATGCTCCTCGAGCTTGAGCCGGTCGAGCACGTCGGACGCGTCGATCCGGTCCATATAGGCGTGCAGCACCTCGTACATCGGGCTGCCGGTCTTGATCACGCGATCGGGCGGCAGGCCTTCGGCGAGCAGGTATTCGCGCGCAATATCGCTGTAGGTCAGGTTGATATCGGCGGTGTGGTCCACGATCCGGCGGTTGATTTCCTCCGGCACGCGCTGGTCGAAGCAGCGATTGCCCGCCTCCATGTGGAACACGGGGATCTTGGCGCGCTTGGCCGGGAGGACGGACAGGCAGCTGTTCGTGTCGCCCAGCACCAGCAGCGCTTCGGGCTGGACCTCCTTGAGCAGCTTTTCCATCCCGATCATGATGTTGCCGATCGTCGCGACCGGCGCTCCGGCAACGGCTGCGTGGAGGAAATGGTCGGGCTTGCGGATGCCCAGATCGTCGAAGAAGACCTGGCTCAGCTCGTAATCGTGGTTCTGCCCGGTGTGGACCAGAATATGCTCGCACGCCTCGTCCAGCGCGATCAGCACGCGCGACAGGCGGATGATCTCGGGCCGTGTCCCGACGACCGTCATGACCTTCATCTTGCCCATAATCTCAAACCTTCTCGGCGATGGTATCGGGCCGGTCGCGATCGAAAATCTCGTTCGCCCAGAGCATGCAGATCAGCTCGTCCTCGCCGATATTGGTGATATTGTGCGTCCAGCCTGGAATGGTCTCGACAATCTTGGCCTCGCCGCCCTTCGTCACCACCTCGTAGGTTTCGCCGGTGACGATATGGCGAAAGCCGAAATGGGCGGTGCCCTGGATGACCAGGAATTTCTCCGCCTTGGTGTGGTGGTAGTGATCGCCGCGGGTCACGCCCGGGCCGGAGGTGAAGTAGGAGAACTGCCCGGCATCGGGCGTCTTGAGCATCTCCACGAAGGCCCCGCGCGGGTCCGCATGGATCGGCAGGCCGTAGCTGAACTGCTCGGGCTCGAGATAGCTCAGGTAGGTCGAATAGAGCGCGCGGGTAAGCCCGGTTCCCACGCGCGGAGAGACCAGCGTGTCGCGGCTGCCGGGGAAGCTGCGGATCGTCTCCGCGACTTCGCCCACCGTGGTCTCGTAAACCGGCTGCACCTCGTGAAAGCCGCTGTCGCGGGTCGCGCCGTCTTCCAGCAGCGCGACGAAAGCGGCGACCACATCGTCGACATAGACCAGCCGCAGCGGCGCGACGGGATCGTTGACCGTGATCTCCAGCCCGTGCGCGATATTGTGGCAGAAGGTCGCAACCGCGGAATTGTAGTTGGGGCGCGCCCATTTGCCGAACACGTTGGGCAGGCGATAGATCAGCACCGGCGCGCCGGTTGCCTCGCCGTGGCGCTCCAGCGCCTGTTCGGCCCCGCGCTTGCTCTCCCCATAGGGATTATCGGCGGCGGCCTGGATCGAGGAGGTATAGGCGATCGGCGCGGTATTGCCCGCTGCGGCCAGCGCTTCGCACACCTCACTGGTGAAATCGCGGTTGCCGGTCGCGAAGTCCGCCGGGTCCTGCGGCCGGTTCACACCTGCCAGATGGAACACGAAATCGGCGCGTTTCGCCGCGTCGGCGAGATCGGACGCATCGTGGCCGCGCCCGATCGGGATCACTTCGTGGCCGAGCTCGCCCAGCCGGATCGTGAGGTTGCGGCCGATAAAGCCCTCGGCCCCGGTCACCAGCGCAATGCTCATCCCAGCAGCTCCATCTCGGCGTCTTCGCCATTCACCAGCCGGACGATGAAGGGCAGCTTCATCAGCAGCTGCTTCATCCCTTCGACGTCGAGCTGGTGGGTGTTGTGGGAGTTGTATTCCTCGCCCGTGCTCAGGCGCTTCTCGCCCTCGTCGACGAACTTTTCGTAGTTGAGGTCGCGCCCGTCGGGGGGCACGCGGTAATATTCGCCCAGATCCTCGGCCACCGCGCGCTCTTCGCGGCTGAGCAGCGATTCGTGCAGCTTCTCGCCATGGCGGGTGCCGATGATGCGGATCTCGTGCTCCGGCTTGCCAAGCATCTGGCGCAGCGCCTCGGCGAGGATCCCCACAGTCGCACCGGGTGCCTTCTGGACGAAGATGTCGCCATTATTGCCATGCTCGAACGCGTAGAGGACCAGCTCGATCGCATCGTCGAGCGTCATCATGAAGC
>NZ_JAINWL010000006.1 GCF_021021475.1 Citromicrobium bathyomarinum
ATCGAGGATCTGGCGTACAAACAGCGGGATCACCGACCCTCGCGAGGCCATCACATTGCCATAGCGGGTGCCGCAGATGGTCGTGTCGAAGCCTTCGAGATTGCGCGAGGAGGAGACCATGACCTTTTCCATCATCGCCTTGGAAATGCCCATCGCGTTGATCGGGTAGACGGCCTTGTCGGTCGACAGGCACACCACCCGCTCGACCCCGGCATCGATCGCGCTGCGCAGCACGTTCTCCGTGCCCATCACGTTGGTCTTGACCGCCTGCATGGGGTAGAATTCGCAGCTCGGCACCTGCTTCAGCGCAGCGGCGTGGAAGACGTAGTCGACCCCGCGCATTGCGGCGGAAACGCTCGCCTCGTCGCGCACGTCGCCGAGGTAGAACTTGAGCCGGTCGCTGGCATAGGCCTTGCGCATATCGTCCTGCTTCTTCTCGTCGCGCGAGAAGATGCGGATTTCCTTGATGTCGGAATCGAGGAACCGGCGCAGCGTGGCATTGCCGAAAGAGCCGGTCCCGCCCGTGATCAGCAGGGTCTTGTCGGTAAACATGTCTCGCGTGTCCCCTCGGCTTACGCTTGCCCGCGCGCCGCCATGGCGTCGCGGATGAGTTGTTCCTTGGCATCGGGCTGCGGATAGCTGATCAGCACCGCGCGCAGCTTGCCCTTGAAGACGAACAGGCTGCCCGCCGCCAGGCCGATGATGCCCATTTCGCGGATCGCCTCGGCAATATCGTCGAGCGACCCAGCCCCGCCCAGAATTGTAATCGGCACATCGACCTTCTCGCGCAGCTGCTTGGCCAGCGTCAGGTCGTAACCGGTCATCTTGCCGTCATTGTCGACCGAGTTGAGCACGATCTCGCCCGCGCCCTGCGCCTCGGCTTCGATCGCGAATTCCACGGGATCGCGCTTGGCGTTGCGGGTCGCGTTGTGGGTGACCATTTCGTAGCCGCCGCGCAGCCGCCGCTTCTTGTAGTCGATCACGGTGACCACGCTCTGGCGGCCGACCTCGTTGGCCATCTCGCCGATCAGTGCCGGGCGCTCGGCCGCTGCGGCGCTGACCGCAACCTTTTCCACGCCCAGGCTGACGATCCGCTTGGCCTGCGCCGCAGTCTTCACCCCGCCGCCATAGCACAGCGGCATGCGGCATTCGGCGGCGAGGTGCGCGATCATCTGGAAATCGGGCTCCGCGCCGGTCACGCTCGCGTCGATATCGACGACGATCAGCTCGTCGCTTTCCTTCTCGTTGAAGATCTTCACCGCATTGATCGGGTCGCCGACATATTTCGGGTTGCCGAAGCCGACCGTCTTCACGAGGCCGCCTTCGTGCACCAGCAGGCAGGGGATGATCCGGGGACGCAGCATCAGGTCTTACAGCTCCGCAAAGCTCTTCAGCACGGCGGCGCCGAAATGGTGGCTCTTTTCCGGGTGGAACTGCACGCCCCACACATTGTCGCGATGGATCGCGCAGGCGAAGTCGAACCCGTAATGCGCGGTCGCCGCGACGTCGGACTGCTCCGCCGGCTCGACGTAATAGGAATGGAGGAAGTAGAAGCGCGGATCTTCGTCCAGCGCATCGAACAGCACGCGCCCGCTTCCCGGCGTCACGTCGTTCCAGCCCATATGCGGCAGCGGCAGGCCTTCCATATCGTTGCGCTTGGCAAAGGCGCGGGTCCGCCCGGGCACCCAGCCGAGCCCTTCGCGCGTGCCCTCGTCACTGCCATCGAGGAGGATCTGCATGCCGACGCAGATGCCTACCACGGGGACTTTCTTCTGCGTCACCATCTCGTCGAGCGTTTCACGCATGCCCGATGCATCGAGCAGTTCCATCGCATAGTCGAACGCGCCCACGCCGGGGAGCACGATCCGCTCCGCCGTTGCCAGCTCCGCCGCCGTCTGAACCGCCCGCGCCGGAATGTTCAGGCGCTTGTACATGTTCAGGAAGGCGGCGATATTGCCGAGGCCGTAGTCGACGATGGTGATCAACGCATCACCGAACGTTGCAGGCCGAGCTTGCGCATCACCGTGGTGCCCAGATCGATCAAGGCAGTGTTGTTCTTGTAGTCGAAGTGGGTCTTGTTCGGCCCGTCGTGAAGCGCCTGCAGCTCTTCGACCGTAAGGCCCAGCTTGGTCGCGATATATTCGAAGTCTTCGGCGATCTGCTCCGGCGTGTAGGCGGGGATCGCGATCTTTTCGAGCGCTTCCTCGCGGCTCATCTGCTCGGTCAGGATCAGCGAGGAGAAGTGCGCGCGGCGCTTGTCGTAACCGAACTTGCTCGGCAGCCAGTAGCCTTCGTAGAACCGCGTGAAGCGCGATTCATAGTGCTTGTGGGCATAGCGCTGCCAGCCGTAGATCCCGACCAGCTCCTCGATCGCCTGTTCCTTGTGGTAAGGCATGTAGTTCAAGGGCTTCACCACCTGCACGCCGTGGACGTAGCGGTAGTAGATCTTGAACTTGAAGATCCCTGCGAGAGGGAAGGTCTTGAGCGGACGCGTGCCGAAGCGTTTGTGGATGTCCTTCAGCTGGCGCAGGTCCGACGCGTGGTAATGCCACTCAAGCGGCTCGCGCACGCATTCGGTCGAGTAGTTCGCGCCGGTCAGGATGTACTTGACCTTGTTCTTGGCCGCGAAGTTGTAAAGCCCGGCGAAGAAGGCGTGGTCCTGCGGGGTGTCGAGATGCGGCACCTGCGCCTTGAAGAAGGCCAGCTGGAGGTCGCGCATCTCGGGCCAGTTGACGACCTCGGTATAGAGGTCGAGGTCGAGCCCATCGACCAGCTTTTCGATATTATTGACCGCCTGCTGCGAGTTCCAGCCGGCATCCACGTGGTAGAGCAGCGGGCGCAGGCCGAACTTTTCCTTCGCGTGGTGCACGACGTAGCTGGAATCGACCCCGCCGGAGAGGCCGATCAGGCAGTCGTGATCCTTGCCCTCGCCGTCGCGCTTGATCTTCTCGATCTGCGCCATGATCTCGCGCTCGCCGCGCTCGTCCGTGTGCCAGTTGGGCAGGATGTTGCTGTAATAGTTGTTACAGTATTCGCACACACCGTTTTCGTCGAACACGATCTTCGAATCGCTCGTGTCCATGATACAGTTTGTACATATCTGGTAAGGCCGCGCCTGGGCCGGGGTCTCGGACATGTTCGGGAAACCTCAAGGGATGTTCGGCGGGCTGATAGCGGACAAGTCCCGCGTTACCAACCCCCGAAAGCCCGCCCGTGCAGGGGTGGTGCAGAGCCGCATCACCAGCGAGCCTTGGGCTCGTGCGGATCGACCCGGCGGATCGACTTTTTCTTCATCGCGAGAGCTTTCACAGGGCGATGCGAGCCCGTTACGGTTCGAACGTCGTTCGCAAGTGCCGTCGTCAAGAATCCACCTCCTGGGGCAAATGGCTGAGCGTCTCTTCGATCAGCTTGTTCCAGTCGAGCATCTCATCCGCGGTTCGGCGCGCGCCTGCGGCCATCCTGGCCAGCGCTGCGCGATCGTCGATCAGGCCGCGCAGCAGCCGTTCGATCTGGGGGGCGGTCTCCTCTTCGTGGTCGAGCACGATGAGGTTGCCGTTGCGGTTGAGATAGCTGGCATCGGACGGAACCATGAATTCGGAGCGGTCGCCCACGATCACCGGCAGCCCCATGCCGATCGATTGCTGCCACAGGATCGACTGGCTGGCCGGGAACACCGCGATGTCCGCCGCGTCGAGATGGCGATACACGCCCAGCTTGTCCTGCCAGCCGCGGAAATGGATACGCGGATTGCCTTCGGCCAGTTGTTCGAGCCCGGCGAAATATTCCGCCTCATTGGGTCCGGCCGCCCCGGCGACCAGCAGATGCACGTTGTCCCGCCCCAGCGAATTCACCGCCTCTATCAGGGTTTCGGTGCGCTTGAATGGGGTCAGCTTGCCCCCGGTGAAAATGACGAAGTGATTCTCGGGAATGCCCAGCTCGCGCCGGATGGCCCGGCCCGCACCGGAGGCATGCACCTGCGCGCCATATTCCAGGTCCGTACCCAGCGGCAGCAGGCTCATCTCGTCACGCGGGACGCCGTAGACCTCGTTCAGGAAGTCGATCCCGGCGGGGACGATGGGATAGATCATCGACAGGTGCGGGCGCGCCTTGTCGAGAAAGCGCTTGCGCAGCACCCCGTGCAGGATCTTGAGCGAAACCCAGTTCTTGCCACTGTTCGAATAGTCCGCGTGATAATCCATGATCATCTTCGTGCGCGGGTGCTTCTTCACGTAAGCGATGCATTCCGGCAGGTTCAGCATGATGTCGTGGACGAAGATCAGGTCAGGCTCGAACTCCTCCAGCAAGCGATCGATCTTCGGATAGGCGCGCATGCGATTGAGGATGTTGTACCGGTAAGGCAGCTTGACGATCCGCGCGCCGTTGACTTCGTAATCGCGGCGCGGCCCGTCGACCTTCTTGTCGGTGTAATATTCGAACACGTTCTCGTAGAGCGAGCACACCACGATGACCTCGTGACCATGGCGGCGGTAGTAATCGACGAGATGGTTTTCCTGATATTCGAGTTCTTCGTTGAAGAAATCGCACAGCATGAAGATTTTCATCAGATCCTCTTCGCCCCGCCGGGCTTGTATAAACTGAAAATCAGCAGCCACGCGCCAAGGCCGAAAGACACGAGCACAGTGCTGAGATGCGCGTTGCTGAGCGCGAAGCCGATCGGCACCGCGATCAGCAGGACGAACAGACGATCCCATCCGGCAACGCACAGGTCGTAGATCCGCAGGAAGATCGCCATGACGATGCCGATCACCGTCAGGCCGATCAGTCCGCCCGCGGCCAGCCCCTCGCCCGAATAGGGGTTTGCGTTCGCATTCAGGTTGATGCTTGCGCCATAATAGTGGTCCCCCACGATCTGGCCCAGAACAGGCCACGCAGGATCGGTCGCGAACCCGGGGGGAGGAGGGATGATCAGCGAAAGTCCGGTGATATTGCTCCACCAGGTATAGCCGTAAGTGGCAAAGAGCTCCTGATACTGGACCAGGGTCAGCGAAGGGATCGCGATCCCGCGGGTGATAAACACCGACTGGATGAAGAACCCGATCTCGGTGCTGCGGATCAGCACGGCGACGAGCGTTACGAAGGCAAGGAACGAAATCGGTACAACCACCAGCTTCGCGACGTTGCCAGCGTAAACCAGCGCGTAATACATGCCGATAATCAGAACCGGCATAGCCAGCGCCGTCTTCTGCGCATCGATCGTGTAGGAAAGTACGCAGCCGAGGGTGCCGATCGCGACGACCAGAACGTTCTTCCGCAACAGACCGATAGCAATCAGGGCCGGGCAAATGAGGTTCGCATAGTAGGAACGCACGTAACCCATGATACTGATGCCGCGATCCACCGCGAAACGCTGGACGTAGACATCGTCCAGGCTCGCGAACTGCATGATGTCGCGATAGACATACACGAGTACCAGCGAAACAAGCGCCCACACCCCTATCAGCAGCAGGGTAATCTGGGGGCCCGGCACGAAGTGTTCGCCGTCGGGCGGCGCCGGCCCGTTGCGCGAAACCAGCCCCGTGAGGGCATGAACCAGGGTAAGCACAATCAACATCGGCGCGAACGCCTGCACGCTGTCGATCCGCAGGCACAGCGCGATGGTGACTCCGGGAACGAACACGGTCACGTGGAGAAACAGCAGGATCACCGACGAAGGCCGCTCTAGCCGAACCGGCATGGCCATCGAACCGATCGTGATCAGCAGTATTATGAGGCCAACGGCAGGGAGTGTGGGGGCAATGTAGGTGAAGCCGACATAGTCCCAGTAGGGATTGAGGATCGTGATATGCGCCTGGTGGATGGTCCACGCGAAGATCAACGAGCAGATCACGACCGCTGTACTTGAATCGAGCGTTTCCAGCAGAACCTGGCCGGCGCGCGCTGTCGGCGACCGGTGGGCGACGGTTGGCTGGGCAGGATTTAGCATGACGGTGTTCCGCTGTATCGCGTCACGCGGTGACGCGGCTGTCTTGGATCGGAAAAAAGTTTGAACCGGCTCGGGTTAGCAGAGCCTGCCAGCGTGACCAATCCTCCCATCGCGCTATTGCTCAATGCGGAACGATCCGCGCATTTCGGTTTCGCCCAGGGCGTCGCCGAACACCCGGTTGGCCCCGGTCAGCTTGCCGATTTCGACGATGTTGCGATCGGTCCTGACCGCCTGCGAAGACTGGCCCACCCCCCGATCGACGATGAACGCGGTATCGCTCACTTGGGCGAGGCCGATCGCCACCACATTGCCGCTCGACCCGCTGATCTGGCCTGCGACCCGGTGCCGCAGGATCTGGCCGATATTGACCTTGTTGTCGTCGCTCGGCCCTTCGAGCGCGTAGAGCGACACGCCGTAGGACTTGTCGTCGATGAAGATGCCGCCATTGCCGTCGCTGAGAATTCCGGCCGAGACACGGTTGTCGCTCGCCGACCCGTACAGCCAGATGCTGCCCCCAAACTGCTTTTCCGGACGGCCGATCGCGGTCACGCTCGCCAGCGCGATCTGCCCGCCCGAACAGCCGAAGCCCATGAACCCGCCGTGCGAGGCACGGGACAGGGCGATCTCTCCTTCAACCATGAAATCTTGAGAGAGGGTCGAGGCAAGGCAGCTAAACGCCCCCGCCTCGCCGCCCTGGTAGCTGCCGTCGATCTCAAACCGGCCCACCAGCCGGGAACCGACCGAACCGGCACGGAACGGCGCCCGCACAATAGTGCGCGGTAGCCGCCGGTCGAGCGTCACCGCTGTGCCTGTCACTCCGGTGATGGAGGCGAGGAAGCTCAGCTGCGGTACGATCTGCGCCCCGGCCCGATGCGAAGCGGGCTGCGTGCCCAGCGCACCGCGACCATCGGCGGAGACGAGCAGACGACCCTGTGCGACCGTACCGAGCACGATTTCCTCGCCGATCCTCAGATAGACCTGCGATGCCCCGATGGTTGAATCGACATTCCCGGCGAAGGCGAATTCCTGGGTTTGCGGTCCGATCGAGGATGCCAGCGAAGTTGCCAGCGATGGCGTCTCGCGCAGGCCGAAAATCGCGACCCGCATCCCCGGCATCAGACTTTGCGCCTCGACCGGATGCGACAATTCGATCGTGTCGCTACCCGCACGCCCGCTGCACAGGCCCGGAGCGATGGCAGTGGTGACCAGTCCTCCCGCGGGCGAGGCGTCGGTCAGCACGCGCTCGATCGGGCGGGCAGGCTCGATCCGTGTGCGCTCACCCTGCCAGGTCGCGCGTGAGGGCAAGGCGATCGAACCCTGATTGAAATCGAAGCGGAACGTCGCCTCGCCGGTGCGAAGCGCAAAGGCGCGGCGCTGGGCCTGCGGAAACGGATCGCTCGCCAGATCGACCACTCCGGTCAGGTCGCGCGCGTCGAGCGTTGCGTTATCGGGCAGGGATTCGAGAGCCTGGCGCAGGCTGGCGGCAACATCGAACTCCGGCCTGCCGACGAGCACCTGGCGGCGCCGTCGCTCGTCCAGCAGATCGAGCCAGCGCACGCTCCGCGCACGGCTCGTCCACGCTCCACCGGCAAACACCAGCGGCATCGCAGCCATCGCGCCAAGGAACACGCGGCGCTTCACAGCACGATGTCCAGCCAGTGCACGCCGACCGCGCCGACTACACCAAGCACACAGAAAGCCGCGATCGGCAGCAGAGCCTTGCGCAGCTCGCGCGCAATATCGCCCGCGCGGGCACCGACCGCGTGAAGCAGCAAAACAAGGTAGCCGAAATAGAAGATCGCACCTGAAATCGCATAGGCCTCCGAGATAAAACGGGGCGACAGCGTGCCCACCGCGACGACCAGCCCCAGCCGTAGGGCGAGGCCGACGAACTGCACGATGAAGGCGGTACGCTGGCGGTTGGTGACCTGCAGCGCCATGGAGACAGGTGCGGTCAACAGCTGCGCGATGAACCAGGGAGTCAGCCACACCACCAGCATGCCGGCGCGCGACCATTCGGACCCGAAGACGAAGGCGAACGCAAAGGGCGATACGATCGCCAGCGCGATCAGCGGCCCCACCCCGATCCGCATAAGGCCGCCGACGACCTGGACGGTGAAGGGGCCGAGCGCACCGTCACGGTGACGGGTCGGGGCTTCGGACAGGTAGACCTGAGACAATGCGTTGCCGAGCAGGGACATCGGCGCCTGGACGACGAACATCGCGAGGGTCAGGTAACCCGCTTCCGGCCCGATCGCCATCGCCGCGATCAGCACGATCGGCAACTGCCAAGCCGCAGCATGAGCGAGCGCCTCGGGTGCCGAGTAGGTGGGGAACCGGCTATACTCCCGGAACAACACCCGCATCTTGCGCGCCGAAACTTGGCGCAGCAGCGCCGACTCGCTGCGTAGGAAGTGTGTCCCGAGCAGGATAGAACCGGCGCTGAAATTGATCGCATAGCCGAGCAGCAGCCCGAAGGGTCCGGTCCGCAGCAGACCCAGTGCGATCTGGGTCGCGGCACCACTGCCGGCCTGCACCATTCGGCTTCGCGCGATCGGGCCGAAGCCCTTTCGCCGCACATACCACAGCTGCATGAGGCTATAGATCCCGGCCAGCGCCAGCGACGGCGGCAGAAACCAGATAAGCTCCGCAAGCTCGGGATGGCCGAACGCATCATAGGCCGACGCCGGCAGCGCGAGCAGGATGAGCGCGATTACACCTGACAGGACGACCGCGAAGAACGCCCCCAGCGCGAGCAGATTGATCGCGTCTTCGTCGTTCTCGGGCATCGACAGCGCGACATCGAACCGGAGGCAGATCGACGCGTACAGCGTCTGGAGCAGGCTGGCGAACACCGCCAGAACACTCATCTCTACGGGGGTGTAGAGGCGCGTCACCACCGGGAGCGAGAGTGCGGTGATGAGATTGGCGCCGACCGTGCCACCGATCAGCACCCCGGTGGAACGAACCAGCCCCTGCTGGGCGAGCGCGGACACGCGCCCACGCAGCGCCGCGATCCGCCCAATCGGCGGGGTCGCGCCAGAATCGGGCGCGGGTGTCACAGGCGGCTCTTCGTTCATGCGCTGGCCGTTGCCAGCCGGGAGAGCGCAGGGCCGACATCGAAAATGCCGGTGCGGCGGCATCCGTCGGTGACGAAGTCGATGCACACCCGCGTGCCGGATCGATCCCAGCGCGGGTGGAGGTCACACCGCATGGGCTCTTCCCGGGTCGCGACCTCGTGCCGGATGCGGGCCAGATCCACCCGCTGGCCAGAGGCGAGGTCGAACAGCAACAGGGTCAGCCACGCGTCTTCGTCGGGATAGGTATCGCCCAGCAAGACCGATCCCTGTCCGCGCCAGCTGTAATGGCCATCTTCGGTGAGGGTATGCTCGGCGACCCGTTTGCGCGTGTCGTCGTTCAGATCAGACACGTAGAACCCTTCGGCCACCAGCTGGTTCATCCGCGCGCGCAGCAGGCGACGGGCAAACCTGGCGACCGCACGCACCGCCGGGTTGGCGAGCAGCCGATTAGTCGCAAGCGCGCGCACCGCCCCGGAATTGCGGCCCCAATACCAGATCCGGTCCTCACCGATCCACGCCGGATGGCTGACTCTTTCCTGCGCGACCACGCGAACCTTGCCGCTGGCGCAATCGCGCACCAGCAGCCGGGCATAGGTGGTCCCGCCCTCGCCCGCATCGGTCACGAAGAAGGCCAGCCGGGTCCCGTCGGGTGAGAAGACCGGGTGGGTGACGAACCGGCGATCCGAATGGGGCGAACCTACAATCTCGGCAAGTTCGGCATAGGAGAGCAGCAGCGACACGGCCCCATCGGCCATGCTGACGCTCCACAGCCCGTCCTGCGTCGGCCCCTCTCCGAGATGGCGATCGACGGCGGCGCCATAGCCATAGGTCGGGTCGAGACGGGCGAGGCGCGCGTAATTGCCCCCAACGCCAATCGATTCGTCGGGGGACAGCGCGCCGATCGCCATATCGAGCGTCCGGATCGGCGTGCCATCCGGGCTAACATGGCGCGCAGCCGCATGCCCCTGCCCGTCGACGTCGTTGTACAGGATCGATCCGTCGCGCAGCCATTGCTGGCGCGCGCCATGCTGCCAGTTCCAGCCGCGCGTTTCGCCGAGCGTCTCGAAAGTGGCATCCTCTGGCCGCCAGCGGCGCACCAGTGCAGGCTCCCCCACGGGCAGGGTCACCCAGTCGGCAGGGCAATTGAGCAGCAACAGGTCGCGCCCATCGGGCGAGAACGGGCAGAGATCGTAAAAGCCGAAGAAATTCGCGCTATCTTGCGGTGTCGCCGCGACCATGCGCGCGCCGATCTCGCGAATACCGGAAATCCCTGCCTCGTCCTGCACCACGATTTGCGCCTGTCACCTGGGCCCTCCGCCGCTAGGCCGGGACGACCGCCGCGCGCAGCGCCTCGATCACCTGTGCCTGCGTGCCTTCGTCCATGTAGGGGTGCATCGGCAGGCTGAAGACCTCATTGGCCATCCGCTCCGACGTGGCGAGCCCTTCGGGGTCGCCGGGGAAGGAGGAATAGGCGGTCTGCAGGTGCAGTGGGCGCGGGTAGTAGACGACCGAGGGAACGCCATGTTCTTTCAGGGTCGCCATCACCGCATCGCGGCCCGAACCGTCGCGGGTGCGCACGGTGTACTGTGCCCACACCGAACGGCAGCCATTGGGCACGTGCGGGGTGATCAGCAGGTCGCCCAGCGCATCGGTATAGCGGTTGGCGACCACCTGGCGGGCTTCGATCTCGTCCTCGTAGATCGCCAGCTTTTCCAGCAGGATCGCCGCCTGCAGCGTGTCGAGCCGCGAGTTGAGGCCGATCCGCTCGTTATCGTACTTGTGCGTGCCCTTGCCGTGCACGCGGTAGGAATCGAGCAGCGCGCGCAGCTCGTCGTCGTCGGTGAACACCGCACCACCATCGCCATAGCAGCCAAGCGGCTTGGCCGGGAAGAAGCTGGTGGTCGCGATGGTACCGATCGAACCGGTGCGGCGGCCGTTGTAATCCGCGCCGAAGCCCTGCGCCGAATCGCTCACGACCCACATGCCGTTTTCCTGCGCAACCGCCTCGATCGCGTCGTAGTCGGCGGGCAGGCCGAACAAGTCGACCGCGATCACTCCGGCGGGCTTCATTCCCTCGGCCTTGGCGAAGGCGATCGCGCGCTTCAGGCTTTCGACGTCGAGGTTGTAGGTCCGCTCGTCGACATCGACGAACACCGGGGTCGCGCCGGTCATCGGCACGATTTCTGCGGTGGATGCAAAGGTGAAGGTGGGACAGAATACCGCGTCGCCAGGCCCGGCGCCCAGCGCCATCAGCGCCAGCTGCAGCGCGTCGGTGCCGTTGGCGCAGCCCAGCGCGTGCTTCGCGCCGCAGAATTCGGCGAGCTTGCCTTCGAACTCGGCCACTTCGGGGCCCATGATATATTTGCCGTGGTCGAGCACGGCGGCGATGCGCGCGTCGAGAGCAGGCCGGATACGCTGCTGCTGCGCGGCGAGATCGATGAATTGCATGGGGTTAGGCCCTTTCTTCCGTCAGCCGGAGTGTGTCGCTGCTCGCGTCATATTCGTATTTCTCGCCCGTGCGCGGGCATACCAGCGTCTCGTCGAGACGCTCGCCCGTGCGCGAAACCCAGCCGATCCGCTTTGCCGGAACGCCCGCGACCAGCGCAAAATCGGCTACATCCTTGGTAACCACGGCACCGGCCGCGATCATCGCATAATCGCCGATCCGGTGGCCACACACGACGGTCGCGTTGGCCCCGATGGTCGCGCCGCGGCCCACGGGAGTGGGTGCGAATTCGGACTTGCGCTCGATCTCCGCGCGCGGAGTCAGCACGTTGGTGAAGACGCAGGACGGGCCGCAGAACACCCCGTCGGCCAGCTCGACACCCTTGTAGAGCGAGACGTTGTTCTGGATCTTGCAGTTATCGCCGATCGTCACATCGGGCCCGGCGACCACGTTCTGTCCGAGCACGCAGTCCTCGCCGATCGTGGTGTTGGGCAGGACATGGCTGAAATGCCAGATCTTGGTACCAGCGCCGATCGTGCTGGGCTCGTCGACATAGGCGCTTTCATGCGCGAAATAGGGCTTCTTGTCGGTCATTTGTTTTCTCCCAGCGAGGCCTGCAGCGCGGCTTCCGCGCGGTCGAGGACTTTGAGAACGCGCAGTCCCTCGGCCACATCGGTAAGCGGCTGCGTGCCCTGTTCGATGCAATCGATGAAGTGCTGGCATTCGGAACGCAGCGGCTCGCCCTGTTCGACCGCAATATATTCCGGATCGGCCTTGATCGGTGCGGGGGCCGGGCCGGAGCGGTCGATCCCGTGGCGATAGATCGCAAGCTTGCGATCCCACTCGGGCGCGCTGTCTTCGAACACCAGCATGCCCTCATCGCCCACGGCGACCAGCCTCGCCTCCTTGAAAGGATGGCTCCACGAGGTCTGCACATGGCCGCGCACACCTCCGGGGAACTGCAGGTGCGCGGTGCACCAGTCGGCGATGCCTGGCGTGATCCACGCCGCGCCTTCGGCCGTCACGGCATCGGGCGCTTCACCCACCATCGCGAGCAGCATCGAGAAATCGTGTGGCGCGAAGGACCACATGACGTTTTCCTCGGTGCGGAATTTGCCCAGGCTGAGGCGGTTGGAATAGACATAGCGCAGCTGGCCGATCGCGCCGCCCGCCACCAGCTCCTTCGCCTTGCGGAAGATCGGGTGGTATTGCAGCAGGTGGCCGACCATCAGGATCTTGCCCACCTCTTCGGCCTTGGCCGCCATCCGCTCTCCGTCGGCGGGCAGCAGGGCAAGCGGCTTTTCGACATAGACATGCTTGCCCGCTTCGAGCGCGGCAATCGCCACATCGGCATGGGTTTCCGCCGGTGTCGCCAGCGACACGCCGTGAATGCTGTCATCCGCGAGGATATCCTCGAAGCTGCGCGCCTCGGTCCCGTGCTCCTGTGCGATCCGCTCCGCGGTCGGCGCGTGATAGTCGGCCACCGCCGCCAGCGCGCCCAGCTGCGCGTAATTGCGCGCAAGGTTCTTGCCCCAGTGGCCGACGCCGATCTGGGCGATGCGCGTGTTGCTCATGCCGGGAACACCTTTTCGTGGTTGCGATCGAACTTGCCGCGCGTGTCGAGGATGACGGCGGCGTGTTCGAGGATCAGGTCGTAGTCGAAGGCCTTGTGGTCGGTGGTCACAACCACCGCGTCGAACCCGGCGAGCGATTGCGCCGTCAGATCGACCGAGGACAGGTCGAAATCATGCTCGCGCGTTTCGGGGAAGACCGGGATGTGCGGGTCGCTGTAGTGAATGTCAGCGCCCAGATCGCGCAACTTCTCCATGATCTCGACCGAGGGGGATTCGCGCATGTCATCGACATTGGGCTTGTAGGCGATGCCGAGCACGAGGATCTTCGAGCCCGCGATCGACTTGTGCTTGCCGTTGAGCGCCAGCGCCAGCTTGTTGACCACGAAATCGGGCATCGAGCTGTTCACTTCGCCCGCCAGCTCGATGAAGCGGGTGTGCAGGCCGAATTCGCGCGCCTTCCACGTGAGGTAGAACGGGTCGATCGGGATGCAGTGACCGCCGAGGCCCGGGCCGGGGTAATAGGGCACGAAGCCGAACGGCTTGGTCGCCGCCGCGCGGATCACCTCGTGGATGTCGATATCCATCCGGTCGGCGACTATCTTCATCTCGTTGACCAGCCCGATATTGACCGCGCGGTGAATGTTTTCGAGCAGCTTGGTCAGCTCGGCAACCTTGGTCGAGCTGACCGGGACCACCGTGTCGATCACCCCGCCATAGAGCGCCTGGCCGACTGCGTGGCAGGTTTCGGTCACCCCGCCGACGATCTTGGGAATGGTCGCGGTCTCGAACTTCTCGTTGCCCGGATCCTCGCGCTCGGGCGAATAGACCAGGAACACTTCCTCGCCCACCGTGAGCCCCGATTTCTCGATCCGCGGCTTGAGCTCCTCGTCCGTGGTACCCGGCCAGGTGGTGCTTTCGAGCGAGACGACCTGACCTGCGCGCATGTGCGGCACGATCGCCTCGGTCGTGTTGAGCACGTAGGTCAGATCGGGTTCGCGATATTTGTTGAGCGGGGTTGGCACGCACAGGATGATCGCATCGACCTCGTCGATCCGGGCCATGTCGGTGGTCGCTTCGAACCCGGCCTCGTTTGCCGCGGCGATATCCTTGCCCGAGATATGCTCGATATAGCTTTGCGCCTTGGCCAGCTTCTCGACCTTGCGGGCATCGACGTCGAACCCGATCGTCTTGTAGCCCTTTTCGCAATAGCGCAGCACCAGCGGCAGGCCGACATAGCCGAGGCCGACCACTCCGATTGTGGCGGTGCCGTTGGTCAGGCGATCGATCAGTTGCTGGCTATGCAATGGCTGTGTTCCTCAATCTCGGTTCGCGCTTGCGAAGGGCATCGGCCGCCCGCCTGTGCGCTTCGTGTGACAGGTCGATGATAGCTATTTCGAGCCGAACCCGCTGACCATCACGCGCAGCGTCTTGGCGAGGATCAGCAGGTCGAGCCAAAGGGAGAAATTCTTGATGTAGAAGAAATCGTGATTGAGCTTGGTGCTCACGCTGTCGACATCGGCGACATGGCCCTGAACGGTCTGTGCCCAGCCGCTGATGCCGGGGCGCACCACGTGGCGATAGCGGTAATAGGGAATTTCCTCCTCGTACCACCGGGACAGCTTCTCGGCCTCGGGACGCGGGCCGATCCAGCTCATCTGTCCCAGCAGGATGTTCACGATCTGCGGCAGTTCGTCGACCCGTGTGCGGCGGAAGATGCGGCCGATCCGGGTGACCCGCGCATCCGCATCCTTGGTCACCAGATCGTCCAGCCCGGCAGGCGTGGGAGCGGTGCAATGCTGCATGGTGCGGAACTTGTAGACGGTGAAGGGCTGCGCCCGATAGCCCATCCGGCTCTGGCGGAAGATCATCGGGCCCGGGCTGTCGAGCTTGATCGCGATCCCCGCCAGCAGCAGGAACGGCAGCAGCGGGATCAGCACGACCAGCGCGATCAGACGATCGAGCACATGCTTGATCGTCTGGTAGACAGGAGAGGGCGTGAGCGATCCGTACGCGGTCTCGGAAATATGCTCCAGCGTCACTTCGCCGGTCACCGATTCGATCAGATGTCGCAGGTTGTAGACCGGAATCCCCGCGAGCGCGGCGTCGGCCAGCATCTCGCTCTGGCGGTCGCTCAGCGGGAGCCGGAAGTCGACCGCGATCGCATCGGCATGGTCGAAGCCGGCATGGTCCGAATGTTTCAGCCAGTCGATCGAGGGGAGCTGCGGGAGCGCTGCCCCGTCGGGCTGCGCAAGCACGCTGATGCGCAGCACCAGCTCATCCTTGTAGCGGAAATGTTCGAGGTACGAGAGCAGCACCACCGCCACGAAGCTGCCGATCAGCACGAAGCGGCTGTAATCGAGCTTGAACATCAGCAGGCCGATCGCGATCAGCCCGTAGGCCGCCGCAAAGGACGGAACGATTGCGGAAGCGCGCTCAACGCCTGGATAGCGGTTGACGTTCTCGATCAGCAGGACACCGATCAGCGAAGAGGCGAAGGCCGCCAGGCAGGCGTAGCCGACCTGAAACAGGCTCGCCTCGGGCATGCCGAAAATGACGATGCGCAGCAGGATCGCCACCAGCACTGCAAGCAAGCTGACCGTCACCGAACGTTTGATTTTTCTCCGCGTCGTGTGCCGTCTTCGGCCAACCGCGCCCGCCGCCCGCGACGAGCATGCCGCGTCAACAGCGTTCTGTCCCATTTTCAATACCCGCACAATCAGCACAGCGCCCGATGCGGCGCTCCTCTAGCCGGGCCGCCGAAGCTTTCCAACCGTGTATTTAAGCCGTTAGGAAAGGCGTGGCATCCGCGCATCTCTTTTGTCCGCCCGCGTCCCGCAATCGCGCAACCCCGGCGGGTCTGCATGCGGCAAGTCTTGGCGAGGGCTTTATTCTTTCGGCTTCTTGGCCTAACCAAGCGCCCGCATGGGGGGAGAAGCCCGCAAGGGATTGGCGATGCATCGATTGATATTGCTATTGTGTGTGCTG
>NZ_JAINWL010000007.1 GCF_021021475.1 Citromicrobium bathyomarinum
GTGACCAACCAGACGACGCTGCTGCGTGCGATCGCGGCGGCGCGCGGGACGAGCGAGTTTGCGCGCAAGGACGAGGTGGTGATCCTGCGCACGGTCAACGGCCGGCGGATGGCCGGGCTCTACAGCCTTGAGGCGATCGAGCGCGGGCTGTACGACGACCCCGCGATTTACGCCAACGACATCGTGGTGGTGGGCGACTCCCCCCAGCGACGTCTGTTCCGCGACTTCCTGACGGTGGCGCCGCTGCTGGCATCGCCGCTGGTCACGATTTTGCAGTAGGTTTTTCCGGGCGCGCGCAATCGTGCGCCTGCAACAAGGTTTTTGCCGAGCATGAACATCCAGGCCTCCCGGTTCGGCAGCGAGTCCGGCCCTTCCGACCAGCCCCCGCAGGGTGGCGGCAATCCGCTGGGCGTGCAGGCGGGCCAGCCGGGCGAGGGCGATGGTCCCTCGATCGTGCAGCACTATCTGCGGATCGCGCAGCGCTGGCGCTGGCTGATCCTGGGTTCGATCGCGGCCTGCGTCGCGCTGGGCCTGGTCGCGACCCTGCTGATGACCCCGCAATACACCGCCACCGCGACGATCGAGATCTCGCGCGAAGGCAGCCAGGTGACCAACTTCGAAGGGGTCGAGCGCGAGGTCTCCATCTCCGACCAGGAGTTCTACCAGACCCAGTACGGCCTGCTGCGCGCGCGCACCCTGGCCGAGCGGGTGGCCGGCCAGCTGGGCCTGATCGACAATCCCGAGTTCTTCGCATCCTACGGCGTGGAAGGCGGAGACGACCCCGCCTTCGCGCTCGATAACGGGCGCTACACCGCGCAGGGCCGCCAGGACCGTCAGCGGATCGCGGGCGAGATCCTGCTCGCCAATATCAGCGTTGCGCCCGCGCGCCTCTCGCGGCTGGTCGACATCAGCTTTACCGGGCCCGATCCCGCGTTCGCCGCGCGCGTCTCGAACAGCTGGGCGGAAAACTTCATCCAGTCCAACCTGGAACGCAAGGTCCAGGCGACCTCCTACGGGCGCGATCAGCTGCAGGCGCAGCTGGCCGACTACAAGGAACGGCTCGATGAGTCCCAGCGCCAGCTGGTGACCTATGCCTCGAACGAGGAGATCATCAACCTGCCCGCGCAGCCCGGGGCCGACGGGCGCACGCAGGAACGCTCGATCGTGGCCGACGATCTGGCCGCGCTCAACGCCGCGCTGACCGAGGCGACCGCCGACCGGATCCAGGCCGAGGCGCGCGCACGCCAGGCGGGC
>NZ_JAINWL010000008.1 GCF_021021475.1 Citromicrobium bathyomarinum
TCGATCGTGGCCGACGATCTGGCCGCGCTCAACGCCGCGCTGACCGAGGCGACCGCCGACCGGATCCAGGCCGAGGCGCGCGCACGCCAGGCGGGCGGCGGCTCCTCCTCCACCGAATCGCTCTCCAACCCGGCGATCAACAACTTGCGCGAGAAGCGCGCCGATCTGGCCGGCCAGTACGAGCTTTTGATGGTCCGGTTCGAGCCGGGCTATCCGCAGGCGCGCGCGCTGCAATCGCAGATCGACGAGCTCGACCGGGCGATCGCACGCGAGGAAGCGCGCGTCTCGGGCTCGCTGCAGGGCGATTACCGCGCCGCGCTGGAGCGCGAACAGACGCTCCAGGCGCGGGTCAATCGCCTCAAGGCGGACTATCTCGACCTGCGTCGCCGCTCGATCCAGTACAATATCTACCAGCAGGAGGTGGATACCAACCGCGCGCTCTATGACGGGCTGCTGCAGCGCTTCAAGGAGATCGGCGTTGCCGGCGGGGTCGGGGTCAACAATGTCTCGATCATCGATCCGGCCGATGTCCCGCAGGCCCCCTCCAGCCCCAACCTGCTGATGAACATCCTGCTCTCGCTGATCGTGGGCGCGGGTCTGGGCGCGGCGCTGGCCTTCCTGCT
>NZ_JAINWL010000009.1 GCF_021021475.1 Citromicrobium bathyomarinum
TGTACTTTTTATGTTCTACTTTTGGCAAATAGCCGGATTTGTATCCGCTAACTGAGAAGCCCCGCACCCACACGGCGGGGCTTTTGCGTTTCTATCCCCCCATGTTGGCCGGATAGGCAACCTAGATTCTCAATCAGATTTGAACCCTCAGCCGCGCCGCCTCGTGCCGAGCGCGAACGGAAACTCGCGCCATGCAGCTACCCTATGACGAATACCGCTCCGACTACGAAGGGCTCGGTTACAGCGAGGAGAGTGCGCGAAAGCATCTCAGCTATTTTGCACGCCTTCTTGACTACTTTGTTCGCGCTGCTTGGGAAAATGCCCCGCTCGAACAGACTTTGGGGATCGCTGGAGTTTCCGATTCAGTTCGGAGCAGTCGTGTGGTAGAATGGAAGCAGAGCCTGCCTGATGCCTTCAATGCGCGATCCGGCGGCAGAAAGTCTTAAAAACATGGGAACATCGCACGCGCAAAGCGCCATCATATATTGCCGCGTATCATCCAAGAAGCAGGTGAGCGACGGCAACGGCCTTGCATCGCAGGAAGCAGCCTGCCGTGAGTATGCAGAGGCCAAGGGCTACACCGTCAAGGCGGTGATCTGCGACGACCTGACGGGCAAGTCCGATCAACGCGGTGGCCTCAAGGCGATGATCGCAGCTCTCCAGCAGAGCAAAGACACCACCACCATCGTCATCATCGATGACCTCAACCGCCTAGCGCGCAGCGTGCGAACCCACCTCACAATCCGCGATGCCATTGCCGCAGCAGGCGGCAAACTGGAATCCCCCAAGCGTGTGTTTGCCGACGATCCCGAAGACGACATCCTTGAAGTAATCGAGGCGGCATTCGCTGGCGAACACCGCCGCAAAAATGCCGAGCAGACCCGCGCCCGGATGCGAGCGCGGTGCCTCAACGGCTATTGGTGTCTGCAACTCCCTCACGGCTACAAATACTACAAGGTCAAAGGCCAAGGCGCGCTGATCGAGCGCGATGAGCCTGTCGCCTCTGTCGTTCAGAATGCTCTTGAATCTTTCGCCTGCGGACATCTGCAAACACAGGCCGATGTCGCGCGCTTCCTGCAAAGCCAGCCCGACTTCCCAAAACGCTCCACTGGCCGTGTTCCCGATCAGATGGCTAAGAACATCCTCACCAATCCGCTCTATGCGGGATATGTCGAGGTGCCGAACTGGGATGTCTCGTTGCGCCCCGGCCACCACCCGGCGCTCATCGACTTCGAGACCTTCCAAACTATTCAGAAGCGCCTTGAAGGCCCCACCAAGGGCATCGTGCGCAAGGACAACAGTGCCGATTTCCCGCTTCGTGGCTTCGTCGAATGTGGCGATTGCGGCAAGCCGCTGACGAGCTGCTGGGCCAAGGGCAAGAAGCAGCGTCATGCTTATTACCACTGCTTCAAT